>NZ_UYYD01000035.1 GCF_900625105.1 Agathobaculum sp. Marseille-P7918
GGCACGGGCGCGGCGCTGCTGTTCGGGAGCGTGACCAAGGACATCGAACACGACGGCGAGGTCGCGGTGCAGGCAGACGGCCTGCCGCTGACCGAGGACGATCTGGGCTTTGCGTCCGGCCTGCGGCGGGGCGTTTCGCGCGGCAACCGTGTGCTGCTGCTAAAGTCGGAGGACGAGCAGCACTACGACGTGCTGCTCATCATGGAAGGAGGGGAACCCATGGCCGAAGAGAGCATTTTCCCGTTTTTGCAGCCGACGGCAGCTGCCCCTGCGGCCGAGCTGCCTGTGCTGCGCGAGTGCGCATGGGATTTTACAAACGACAGGCCGATTTTGCGGCAGGGCGTGCCGGTCGTGGTCGAGCGGGCGGAGGCGGTCGCGGTGTGGGCGTGGAACGCGCTGCACACCGAGCGGTTTCTCTGGCCGTGTTTCTCGCCGGGCTACGGCAGCGAGATCTACACGCTGATCGGGCAGGGCTACCAGCCCGAGACCAAGCGCGCCGAGGTGCAGCGCTACATCGAGGAGTGCCTGCTTGCCAGCCCCTATATCACCGCGGTGACCGGCATGACGGTTGCCGCCGTGGGCGACCGGCTGGCGGTGGCCTTTGCCATCCAAACCGTGTACGGCGAGATCCAAATGGAGGTGGAAACCGATGCCGGATAATGCACAAACGCTGCAAACGCAGCTGGACGCGCTCAAAGCGACGCTGCTCGCGCAGGACTTCGACAGCCTGACGCCCGAGGGTATCCAAGATATGCTGCGCGCCTTGGTCGAGGACGAGTTGGGGCTGTCCACCGCCGAGGGCACGCTGCTGCAAATCATCCTCGCGCCCGG
>NZ_UYYD01000034.1 GCF_900625105.1 Agathobaculum sp. Marseille-P7918
CGGCGGGCGTGCCGGTCGAAGTAAGCGTAACCGTGGAAACCGACGGTACGGTGTTCAAATTGGACACCGAGCGAGAACTCACCGAGCGGCTTGCCGAATATCTGGGCGAGATCGCGTTCACCGAGGGCGCAGAGGTGGTGTACAACCGTGTGCTGGCGCTGGTGATGGGGCTGCCCGGCGTGACCGACTGCTCGGGACTGACCGTCAACGGCGGCACGGCTAATGTGCCGCTGGATGCGACGCAGATCCCGATGCTCGGCACGGTGACGGTGAGCGGCATCGCAGAGGAGGCGGCAGCTGATGGAACGTAAGCTGACCGACCTGCTGCCCGAGCGGTACCTCGCCAGCCCGGAGGTGGGCGCGGCAGCGGGCGTGATCTGGGTGCTGGGCGAGGTGTTTCGCGCGCGGGCGCTCGACTGGCTGACGCAGCTGACCATCGACACCGCGACATGGGGCATTGTCTACTGGGAGCGCGAATACGGCGTCACCCCGCAGGCCGCCGACACGCTGGACGACCGGCGCAGCCGGGTCAAGGCCAAGCTGCGCGCGCCGCAGACTGTGACGGCCATCATGCTGGAAAACCTGACGGATAGCTACATCAACGGGCAGTCCATCGTCACCGAGCTGCCGCGTCAGCACAAGGTGCAAATCCAGTTCAACGGCGAATACGGCGTGCCCGCGAACCTCGAAAGCCTGACCGCGGCGCTGCTCGAGGTACTGCCGAGCCATGTCGGGTACGAGTACCTCTACCGCTATCTGCTGGTGCGCGAGGTGCACGGCATGACGATAAACGAGCTGCAGAGCCACACGCTGCACGATTTTGCGTTCTGAGGAGGCGGACATGAGTAAATTAACGGATATTCTGG
>NZ_UYYD01000032.1 GCF_900625105.1 Agathobaculum sp. Marseille-P7918
GCTTCCGCGCCACAGGCGGGTATCGCGCACGCCAGCACGATGCAGGTCAGGAAGCCGAAACAACGCCGCACTTGCCCATTCGCAAAAGGCGGCCACGAGCGCCCTCTCACCGGCGCTGCCCATTCGCAGCGTTTTGGTTGAGGACAGACAGATGGAAATGAAAAACCTATTTCTTCGGGCGATCCGCACAGCCGGTGCGGCCGCCAAGAGGGGCTGGCGTACCCTCGTCCGTGTCCGGCAGGACGGGTTCTCCCTCGCGCACATCGGCTGCGCTGCCGGCAGCCGACCAAGAGCGCACACGCTTCGCGTGACCGGCATTTGTCCGGCACTGTGCTCGCCGCGCACCCATGGTGCAGCCGTTTTTGCGGCCCATACGGCAACCAATGCTAACCAAAAATTCAACAGAGACAGAGCGGACAGCTCGCCGCTCCCCTTCCCCATCCCGGCAGGAAACCACGCATTTTAACCAGAAACAGCGTGATAACCCTCATCTAAAATGCGCCTTCTTCTGTGCGGCACGGGGAAACCGGGCGGAAATCCGTCCTTTTGCAGAAGGGTGAGCTGCGCCTGTCTCCCGACGCACAGGAGGTACAATTATGAAAACCTATGCCATTTATCAAAACCTGCTCGCCCAAGTCGAGCGCGTGTTCCGTCACTGCCGACAAGGCAGTATCCAGACCCGCCGCCGATACAAAGAGGCCGTCTGCCGCTTCTGCTATTTTCTTGCAGAAGTCTATCATGTTGAGCGCGTTGCCAACATCGCGCCCAAACACATTTTTGCCTACACGAAATTCCTCAAGGAAAACCTCCGCGCGGCATCCACCATCAAAACCGACCTTGCCGCCATCCGTTTTTTCCACGACCAACTGCCAAGCCGCAAACACCCCAAGCTGCCGACCAACGCCATGCTCGATCTGGAACGCCGCTCGTTCGGCAAGGCTGACCGCACATGGCACGATGAAGAGGTCAACCGCATGATTGGCAAGGCATGGGGCGAGGGCCGCGAGGACTACGCTGCCGCAATTTGTCTGGCGCGGCATTGTGGCCTGCGCGTTCATGAGATTTTCCGACTGGACACTGCAACCGCCCAGCGCGCTATCAAAACCGGCCAGCTGACGATCAAGGGCAAGGGCGGCAAAATCCGCACCATTCCCCTGCCCCGCACCGCGCAGATCGAACTGGAAGCCATGCTGCGCCAGACGCCGCGTGGGCACAAGCTGTTCGTGTCGGACGCTACCCCGACCGACCTTGCGATCAACCGCTTCCAGTGCTTCCTCTACCGGCACCGTGACGCTGTGCAGATCGCCGACCGACACCGTCCGCTGACCTGCCACGGCCTGCGCCATACATACGCGGTCGAGCAATATCTGACCTGCCGCAAGCAAGGGCTGGACGAGCACGCCGCCTGTCGGCAGGTATCCCGCCTGCTGGG
>NZ_UYYD01000031.1 GCF_900625105.1 Agathobaculum sp. Marseille-P7918
CCCTATTACAATAAATTTGGACAGGAAAGCCGGGCAGCCAGTCCGGCTTTCCCTCCATCTCGTGCCTAAGCTACAATAAGAGGAGCAACTGGCTGACGTTCACTCCCTTGGGCTTCGTATGTCCGCTTTGAAGACGGTCAGCCATCCTCTTGTTGCAGCGTTCGATTTGAGCAGGTTGAGCCTACCGGATGCCGGGGAGTTCGTGTCACCCAATAGATTGAATCGGCAGCGAGAAAAGATGGATTCCGGTTGCACAGATTCGTTGTATTGGAGGAATGTGGATGAACTGCGTTGGCATCGATGTTTCCAAGGGCAAAAGCATGATCGCAGTCATGCGGCCTTTCGGAGAGGTGGTAGTCTCACCCTTTGAGGTACTTCACACCGACAGCGAACTGAGTGAGCTGGCAAGGCTGCTCAAAAGCCTGGACGGTGAGACCCGTGTGGTGATGGAAGCCACGGGTAATTACCACGCGCCTGTGGCCTGGCTACTCCACGACGCGGGGCTTTATGTCTCGGTAGTCAATGCAATGCTGGTGCACGACTACGGAAACAACAGTTTAAGGCGGGCCAAGACCGACAAGAAGGATGCTGTGAAGCTGGCCAACTACGGCCTTGACCACTGGCTCACACTGCCGAGATATGTCCCCGATGAGGATACCCGGCTCATGCTGAAGACCTGCTACCGGCAGTACCAGCAGTATTCCAAAGTACAAACCATGCTGAAGAATAACCTGATCTCCCTGCTGGACACAACTTTCCCGGACGCAAACCGCCTGTTTGCCAGTCCGCCCCGCGCTGATGGCAGCGAGAAGTGGGTGGACTTTGTAGATGCTTTTTGGCACTGCGAGTGTGTCTGCGGTCTGTCTGAGAAGACCTTTATCACCAGATACCAGAAGTGGTGCAGAAAGCACGGCTACAATTTCAACGAAAATAAGGCATTGGATATATACGCCTCTGCCTGTGGGCACTTCGGTGTCATGCCAAAAACGGATACAACAAAACTTTTGGTAGAACAGGCTATTTCCCAACTCCGGGCAACTTCTGCCGCGTTAGCTGCTCTCAAGCAAGAGATGCAGTCCCTGGCAGCTTCTCTGCCGGAGTATCCTGTGGTAATGGGGATGTTTGGCGTTGGTCCCTCTCTCGGCCCCCAGCTTATGGCTGAAATTGGCGATGTCCGCCGTTTTCATTCAAAAAAAGCACTGGTGGCCTTTGCGGGCATTGATGCCCCGCCCTACCAATCCGGCCAAATGGATGTCCGCAGCCGCAGCATTTCCAAGCGGGGGTCTGCCTCCCTGCGCAGGACGCTCTTTCTGGTGATGAGTGTCATCCTGCAACGTGCTCCAATGGATGAGCCGGTCTACCAGTTCATGAGCAAGAAACATTCTGAAGGCAAGCCTTACCGAGTCTACATGATGGCCTCCGCAAACAAGTTTCTGCGCATCTACTACGCTTCTGTAAAAGCCTATTTGGATTCCATGGAATACGACTGATTTTTCTGCACTATATCATCTGGCCGGCCGCCATTTCGATTTTGAGATGCTCAGCGGCTTAGATTTGTGCGCTCGTTTTTTTGCTCATTCTCTCGAAAATTTTACTTGACTTTTTTTAGCAGGTCT
>NZ_UYYD01000030.1 GCF_900625105.1 Agathobaculum sp. Marseille-P7918
TGCTCGCGCAGGACTTCGACAGCCTGACGCCCGAGGGTATCCAAGATATGCTGCGCGCCTTGGTCGAGGACGAGTTGGGGCTGTCCACCGCCGAGGGCACGCTGCTGCAAATCATCCTCGCGCCCGGGGCTTATGTGTTCTGGGAGGGCTTGCAGGCGCTGCGTGCGCAGGTGCCGATTTCGTTCGTGGACGAGACGAGCGGCAGCTTCATCGACAAGGACGCGGCTGGCTACGGCATCACGCGCAAGCCCGGCACGGCGGCGAGCGTTCTGCTCACCTTCACCGGCTCTGCCGGTACGACCGTTCCGGCGTGCACGCTGTGCGTGACGCAGGACGGACTGGGCTTTGCCACCGACGAAGATCTCACGCTGAATGATACCGGCCACGGCACGGTCACGGCGACGGCGGACGCGGTCGGCACGGCCTACAACGTCCCTGCGGGCGCGATCGTCAGCACGCAGCAGGCGGTCAGCGGCGTCACCAGCCTTGTAAACGAAGCCGCCGCTGCGGGCGGCACCGATCCGGAGAGCGACGCCGCGCTGTTTGCCCGTCTGGACGCCTACAAAAAGACGCCGCCGACCTCGGGCAACGACCGGCACTATCACCAGTGGGCGCTCGAGGTCAACGGTGTCGGCGCGGCGTCGGTCATCCGCTGCTGGGACGGGCCGGGCACGGTCAAGGTCATCATCGCGGACATGGAGCTCAAACCGGTTACCGAAGAGCTGCGCGCCGAAGTTGCGGCCTACATCGAGACGCAGCGGCCGGTCACCGCCGAGGTGACGGTTGAGAGCGCGGCGGGCGTGCCGGTCGAAGTAAGCGTAACCGTGGAAACCGACGGTACGGTGTTCAAATTGGACACCGAGCGAGAACTCACCGAGCGGCTTGCCGAATATCTGGGCGAGATCGCGTTCACCGAGGGTGCAGAGGTGGTGTACAACCGCGTGCTGGCGCTCGTCATGGGGTTGCCGGGCGTGACCGACTGCTCTGGCTTGACCGTCAACGGCGGCACCGCCAACGTGCCGCTGGACGCGACCCAGATCCCGATGCTCGGCACGGTGACGGTAAATGGTATCGCAGAGGAGGCGTCGGTCGATGGAACGTAAGCTGACCGATCTGCTGCCCGAGCGGTATCTAAATAGCCCGGAGGTGGGCGCGGCGGCGGGCATCCTCTGGGTGCTGGGAGAGGTGTTTCGCGCGCGGGCGCTCGACTGGCTGACGCAGCTATGTATCGACACTGCGACATGGGGCATTGTCTACTGGGAGCGCGAATACGGCGTGACGCCGCAGGCCACCGACACGTTGGACGACCGGCGCAGCCGGGTCAAGGCCAAGCTGCGCGCGCCGCAGACCGTGACGGCCGCCATGCTGGAAAACCTCACGGACAGCTACATCAACGGGCAGTCCATCGTCACCGAGCTGCCACGTCAGCACAAAGTGCAGATCCAGTTTAACGGCGACTACGGCGTGCCCGCGAACCTCGAAAGCCTGACCGCGGCGCTGCTCGAGGTGCTGCCGAGCCATGTGGTATATGAGTACCTCTACCGCTATCTGCTGGTGCGCGAGGTGCACGGCATGACGATAAACGAGCTGCAGAGCCACACGCTGCACGATTTTGCGTTCTGAGGAGGCGGACATGAGTAAATTAACGGATATTCTGG
>NZ_UYYD01000028.1 GCF_900625105.1 Agathobaculum sp. Marseille-P7918
CGGTTGACGATCAGTCCGGTGATCAGCTCGAGCGCGGTCACGAGCATCGCCCCCTCGAGCATTTGCAGCCAGAGCGGCGGGTGATCCTGCCACTCGTCGAGCAGGCCGATCAGGACGAAGCACACTCCACCCAAGATCCCCATGCTCCAGTGCGTGTGGCCGCGCCAGAGGATCTCTATACCCATGTACATCAGCCCGCCAATCACGGCGAGCACGCTATGCAGCAGCACACTACTGAACCGTGTCATAGTCCACCTCAATCACGTTCAACTCCTCAATTGTCCCAGCGTTTTTGATTTGGATCTCCTTCGTCTGTTGATACTCCACCAGCTTAGTGACTCTCTCGTCGATCGCAAATGCAAGGGCCATCAGATCGGCAAGTTTCCATTCTACGCAAACCTCGCCCGTGGTATTCCACTTGAGTTCATACGGAACGCCAAGCTGCGCTTTTGCCTGTGCGACGCTGATTTTGCTGGTCAGCTGGTTCTGCTTTTTCTGCGTGATGGCGTAATACTCGCCATCCGTCCATTGGAGCGGGTGCGCCAGCAGGTAATCCTCGAGGTCATCGTTGGACTGCTGGATACGGCGCGCCTTTTCGGCGTCCAGATCGACCGCGGGCGCGGGGTGCTCCGTCTCCCATGCGGCCAGCTCCTCAGCGGTCGCGCCCTCGACCCATGCGGCAGCGTCCTCGTCCCAGCGAGGTTTGACGAAGCCCGCACCGCTCGCATGTTCTTTTCTGCCCGGCGGTAACGTTTCAATCAGGGATTCGTCCTCTTTGAGCTTGTAGCCGAGCACAGTCTCGGTTAAAGTTTCATCCGCTCCCAGCTCGGTCTGCACGGTGACAAAAATCTTATAAAAACCATCTGCGTCCACAACGCAGCGGTCAGCCAGCGTCACATTTAGCATTTACGCCCCTCCCTCTGCCACAAACGAACAATCAAACCAGCACTGCGACGCCGCAGCAAACGGATGCGCCCACACTGTCCCGTCCGTGTGAATATCGATGTACGCAGGCCCGTTATTTGTCACAGCTGGCCGACGGCGCTGCGCAGACGGGCAGGCATCCGCCGGAAGCGTGCCGATCTGCGTGTCTTGGTTCGCAGAAAGTGTGCCAGATACACCGCCTGCGAGAAACACTACGCTTTCCTGCGTTACAAAAAAAGTACAGTCGCCGTCTGCTGTATAACCGGACTGCAAGGTCAGGTTGCGCACCTGCGGCGGTGTGGAGATTAAAAAAAACGTCCATGGATTAACCGTCTGCCCATAATCGTAATATTGCCGAAATGCCGGGGCAAGACTACCGTAATCGAATGCTATTTGTGTTCCCCACACGCCATCTCCCCACCCGGGAATCGTAATGCCAACACCTGACGAACCGCCATACGGATCATCTGGACATGTGTTGTTAAACCCAAAAAGTGATGCTGTAATCTGCGTTGCAATCGCTACATTGTCCAATGGCGGACCTATATAAGCAACCTTATTTGACAAAGACGAATTGATGCTCGTCTCGTTGCTCCCGCTGACCTTGATATCCTCTCCGGTCAGGGTTAGATCCTCGCTCAGCGCCTTGCCATTGACCTTGCGCGTTCCTGGCACCAGTCCCATGATCGTCGTCTTGATGCCAGACGCCCATGCGTCGATCTTGTCCCAGTTATTATTAAGCGCCTGCGTGATGTTAAATGTGTTTGCGCCGTCCGTTTCGGGGTCGTACTTAAACAGCCCCAGAATATCCGTTAATTTACTCATGTCCGCCTCCTCAGAACGCAAAATCGTGCAGCGTGTGGCTCTGCAGCTCGTTTATCGTCATGCCGTGCACCTCGCGCACCAGCAGATAGCGGTAGAGGTACT
>NZ_UYYD01000026.1 GCF_900625105.1 Agathobaculum sp. Marseille-P7918
TACACGCTGGGAAATTAGACTGACATCTGGAGAGCCGGATACGCTGAGAGGTGTAAGTCCGGTTCGGAGGGGAGTTCTCGGAAACCTACCATAGCAATATGGCAAGGCGCCGGGTTCTTACCCTACTGCTCACCAGTTTGGCCCCCATCCCTATGGCAACGATCTCCCACCGGGAGGTGGGACAGATCGGGCAGAACTATCTGCGCTCCCTGTTTGCCGTGGGCTTCCAGGGGCTGCTCATTCTGGTGTGTGTTGCGATTTATGCGGTGCTGATCCAGGGAATTGCCACGGGCGGAGATCCCATCGGAGCGATATGGGGCACCGTGGGCTATACGGTTTTGCTCTGCTTCATGCTGTTCAAAACCGGGACGATTGCGCGAAGTATCTTTAGCGCACATTGAGAAAGGGGTGTTATATGCCGAGAAGATATGGGCCCGACGGGTCGCGCCTGTGGAACGGGAAAGCGCCGGAGGACTTCAACCAGGCCGATGTTTACCGCTTTATGGCGGAAACGGAGGCCGTTTTGCAAAAGCGGGAATTGCTGGGCGGCAGGGATGACGCGAAGAAGATTGCCCAGCAGTTAGCCGAGGGGCGGGCGCAGGCCGCCCGTGAAAACGCCGCCCGGCCCGCCCTGGCAAAGGGCAAGGAGGCCAGGGATGACCGATAAGGGCATCTCTGGACAAAGTGTCCAGAAGTCCCCGGAGCTCCCGGAGGGCCTGTTCCTTATGGATGGCATTGAGGGCCTGCGCTCCCTGCCCCGTCATTCTGTGGATATGCTCTTGACCGATCCGCCCTATGGCACCACCCGGAATTTTTGGGATGTACCTCTGCCGCTCCCGGAGCTGTGGGAGGCGGTCAAGTGGGCGGTCAAGCCGGACGGCGCTGTACTGTTCTTTGCCCAATGCCCCTATGACAAGGTGCTGGGGGCATCCAACCTGTCCATGCTCCGCTATGAGTGGGTATGGTACAAAAGCCGCTGCACAGGCTTTCTCAACGCCCGCCGCGCTCCGCTGAAAAAGACGGAGAATATTTTGGTGTTCTATCAGAAGCTCCCGCTTTACAATCCGCAGTTTGAGCAGGGCAAGCCCTACAAGAAAATTGCGGGCAATAACGGGAACAGCACCAACTACGGAAAATTCACCCGTTCCGGCAGCGGATCGGAGGACGGCCTGCGCTTTCCCGGAAACGTGCTGACCTTTCCAGCCGTCCAGCGCACCGTCCACCCCACGCAGAAGCCGGTGGCCCTGTGCGAGTATTTCATCAAAACCTACACCCGGCCCGGCGAGGTGGTTGCGGACATCTGCGCGGGCTCTGCCACAACAGCGGTTGCCGCCCTCAATACGGGCCGCCGCTTCATCTGTTTTGAAACCGTCCCCGCCTACTACGCCGCCGCCACAGAGCGCATCCGTCTGGCGCGGGCAGCGTTGGAGGCCGGGGAGAAAGGAGTGTAACTATCGGACAGTATTCTGTGATCTATGCCGATCCCCCCTGGCGCTACACGCAAAAGGGCTTGCAGGGTGCGGCGGAGAAGCATTACCCCACAATGGGGATTGACAAGTTATGCACGCTCCCGGTGGCTGATCTGGCGGCCCCGGACAGCGTGCTTTTTTTGTGGGCCACGTTCCCCCAGCTCCCGGAGGCCCTGCGGCTGATCAATGCATGGGGCTTTACTTACAAAAGCGTGGCGTTTGTGTGGCTGAAGAAAAACCGAAAGTCCGAGAGCTGGTTTTATGGCCTGGGTTTTTGGACGAGGGGCAACGCGGAGGTTTGCCTGCTGGCGACACGGGGACACCCGAAACGGCAGGCGGCAAACGTCCATCAATTCATTATTGCCCCGATCCAGGAGCACAGCCGAAAGCCGGACGAGG
>NZ_UYYD01000025.1 GCF_900625105.1 Agathobaculum sp. Marseille-P7918
AGTAGGGTAAGAACCCGGCGCCTTGCCATATTGCTATGGTAGGTTTCCGAGAACTCCCCTCCGAACCGGACTTACACCTCTCAGCGTATCCGGCTCTCCAGATGTCAGTCTAATTTCCCAGCGTGTAACTTATCGTGACAGTAGACGCAGAGTGCCATTGTCTTGCGCTTACGCCCAATCATGGCGATTTCCCATTGTTTTCTGCCACTTAAATCTTTGAGTTTTCGTACATGGTGTATTTCAAGCGGCACATTTTCTGCGCCGCACCACTCGCATTGGTTCGCTTGCAGTCTTTTAATCAGGCTGTTGCGTCCATAATTCTCAACGGCTCGTGCTACTATATCGGGATTTCCGCTTTCTACTTTGGTATTCCGGCGGAAACCGTCATTGTAGAACAGCACTTTTCCCACCTTGCCGTTTTTCTTCGGATACTCCACAACAAAATCTTTCCCTTGACGGTACTTGCGGATAATTCTGCTGATTCGTGTCCGATATTTTCCAGCAAAGGTTTTGAGCATACTGTATCTCATTACATAGTAGAAGTTATTGAGTACAGACACGTTGTTTGCAAGTCGGTAGTAGTTATACAATCCACGGATTTCTGCGTTGTATTGGTTTAGGATTTCCAAATCGTCCAAGTGCAACAGGCGAGTGCGCCGGACAGGTTCCCAAACCTCTTTGTTTCCATTTTGTTTGTCGTATTTAATCTTGAGGGCATTGTAGGAGAACAGTCGTTTTACCCACTTATCATGGGGAACATAAAGTAAGACTTTTCCATTGTTTACCCGTCTGGTAGCCCCGGTTTTGGTCTTTTTGTTGTGTTCGCCTTTGGCGATTGTGACCTCATATCCCAAGAACTTCGCAGCGTCGTGTCCATGAGTAATCAATGTCTTTTCCTCGGACATTTCCAGATGGAGTTTGTCCCGGATAAAGCAGCCTACATCTTGTTTAATCTGTTCTGCGTCCTCTTTGCTGCCGATAACTCCAATTAAGAAATCATCGGCATATCGGATATAGCAAATCCGTTTATAGCTATCGTCCATCTGGTCGCTATACGGCATAGATTTCAGACTACGCCGCAGTTCCCGGATTTCTGCAATTAAGCCCTCTTTTTCTTCCTCGCTCATTTTAGAGAGATTTCTTTTAAGCCTTTGTTCTTTCCCCCGGCAGACATCCAGCTTCTTCTTGAACGCAGGATTGATTTTACGGCGGTTTCCGCAGTTGAATTTCTCTGCATACTCTGCCATATAGCTATCCAGTTCGTTCATGTAGATGTTTGCAAGGATAGGGCTGATGATGGAGCCTTGCGGAGTGCCGGAATAAGTATTGTGATAATTCCAATCCTCCATATATCCAGCTTTCAAGAACTTCCAGAGCAGACCGATGAAATGTTCATCTGCAATCCGCTTTCGCAAAATAGCAATCAACACATGATGGTCTACGTTGTCAAAACAGCCCTTTATATCTCCCTCAACGAACCACTTTGTCCCCGTAAAATATTTCTGCACATATTTGAGTGCCGTATGACAGCTTCTGTTTATACGGAAACCGTGGGAATAGTCGCTAAAGGTTGGCTCATAAATACTCTCTAAGATGAGCCGCACCACCTCCTGTATCAGTTTATCGTCGAATGACGGTATCCCCAGAGGACGCATTTTCCCATTGGATTTCGGGATATACGTTCTCCTTGCCGGGTTAGGCTGATAACTAAAATCCCGCATCTTTTCAATGAGGGCGTTTATCCTTGCCATTCCCATTCCGTCAATGGTTTTGCCGTCTGTTCCGGCTGTCATGTTGCCTGGTTTCGCCTGTATCCGCTGATATGCCAGCAGATAGAATTGTGGATTGTACAGGTTGCGGTATAACCGCTCGTACTTGTAACTCTTGTTACACGCCTTGGATTTTAGGCTTTCCAACACATTTTCAGGACTTCTCATAATGCCTCACGCACCTTTCCTTTTTATGAATTGGTTGACATCCTGCCTCCCTTCGCCATGTAGACGGCTTTCCCGCCCTCGGACTACTACGGAGGCTCCGTTGCCATGCCGGATATTCAGCGTCATCTTTCTTGGGTTTTTACCCCTTGAAATTTATCGCCTTGCGGCATTACGCATAGCCGGATAGTTCCGGCGTTCCGGTTTAGGCAATCTCCAGTTAGACACTTTGGGAAAAGCGTATTGTGATGTCGGTAGTGGGTTTTCGTCCTTTTCCGCTTACTGCGGCTGGCTGTCATAAGTATCGTGCGGTCTGTGTTTACCTGTCACATTCCGCTATGACATACGGCGAATACAACCATCCTGCGCCGTCGGGTCGAGTATCCCGCCTCGGACTGCCCTTAAAGCAGTTTAGCCTTGCTCCTCATTCACAATGTTGCGTCTTGCCGCTCAGTCGTGGGTAGATGGTTTTCCCAACTTGCGATTTTTCCGATACGCTATTGTCCCCCTTGTGGTTTCCCTCCGAGGTAAATCGGATGACGCTAAAGTGACGCTTTTCACGTCTTTGATACTTTTCTTTACCGGCTTGCTAAAGCCGGGTTCCCAAAATGCCCGCACACCGCCTTTGGATGAAAAGCGGCGCTTCTGGACGCGC
>NZ_UYYD01000027.1 GCF_900625105.1 Agathobaculum sp. Marseille-P7918
TACACGCTGGGAAATTAGACTGACATCTGGAGAGCCGGATACGCTGAGAGGTGTAAGTCCGGTTCGGAGGGGAGTTCTCGGAAACCTACCATAGCAATATGGCAAGGCGCCGGGTTCTTACCCTACTGCTCACCAGTTTGGCCCCCATCCCTATGGCAACGATCTCCCACCGGGAAGTGGGGCAGATGGGGCAGAACTATCTGCGCTCCCTGTTTGCCGTGGGCTTCCAGGGGTTGCTCATTCTGGTGTGTGTTGCGATTTATGCGGTGCTGATCCAGGGAATTGCCACAGGCGGAGATCCCATTGGGGCGATATGGGGCACCGTGGGCTATACGGTTTTGCTCTGCTTCATGCTGTTCAAAACCGGGACGATTGCGCGAAGTATCTTTAGCGCACATTGAGAAAGGGGTGTTCTATGCCGAGAAGATATGGGCCCGACGGGTCGCGCCTGTGGAACGGGAAAGCGCCGGAGGACTTCAACCAGGCTGATGTTTACCGCTTTATGGCGGAAACAGAGTCCGTTTTGCAAAAGCAGGAATTGCTGGGCGGCAGGGATGACGCGAAGAAAATTGCCCAGCAGTTAGCCGAGGGGCGGGCGCAGGCCGCCCGTGAAAACGCTGCCCGGCCCGCCCCGGCAAAGGGTAAGGAGGCCAGGGATGACCGATAAGGGCACCTCTGGACAAAGTGTCCAGAAGTCCCCGGAGCTCCCGGAGGGCCTGTTCCTTATGGATGGCATTGAGGGCCTGCGCTCCCTGCCCCGTCATTCTGTGGATATGCTCTTGACCGATCCGCCTTACGGCACCACCCGGAACTTTTGGGATGTGCCCCTACCGCTCCCGGAGCTGTGGGAGGCGGTCAAGTGGGCAGTCAAGCCGGACGGCGCTGTACTGTTCTTTGCACAATGCCCCTATGACAAGGTGCTGGGGGCATCCAACCTGTCCATGCTCCGCTATGAGTGGGTATGGTACAAAAGCCGCTGCACAGGCTTTCTCAACGCCCGCCGCGCTCCGCTGAAAAAGACGGAGAATATTCTGGTGTTCTATCAGAAGCTCCCGCTTTACAATCCGCAGTTTGAGCAGGGCAAGCCCTACAAGAAAACTGCGGGCAATAACGGGAATAGCACCAACTACGGGAAATTTACCCGTTCCGGCAGCGGATCGGAGGACGGCCTGCGCTTTCCCGGAAATGTGCTGACCTTTCCAGCCGTCCAGCGCACCGTCCACCCCACGCAGAAGCCGGTGGCCCTGTGCGAGTATTTCATCAAAACCTACACCCGGCCCGGCGAGGTGGTGGCGGACATCTGCGCGGGCTCTGCCACAACAGCGGTGGCCGCCCTCAATACGGGCCGCCGCTTCATCTGTTTTGAAACCGTCCCCGCCTATTACGCCGCCGCCACAGAGCGCATCCGTCTGGCGCGGGCAGCGTTGGAGGCCGGAGAGAAAGGAGTGTAACTATCGGACAGTATTCTGTGATCTATGCCGATCCCCCCTGGCGCTACACGCAAAAGGGCTTGCAGGGTGCGGCGGAGAAGCATTACCCCACAATGGGGATTGACGAGTTATGCACGCTCCCGGTGGCTGATCTGGCGGCCCCGGACAGCGTGCTTTTTTTGTGGGCCACGTTCCCACAGCTCCCGGAGGCCCTGCGGCTGATCAATGCGTGGGGCTTTCAATATAAGTCTGTGGCTTTCGTCTGGCTGAAGAAAAACCGAAAGTCCGAAAGCTGGTTTTATGGCCTGGGCTTTTGGACGAGGGGCAACGCGGAGGTTTGCCTGCTGGCGACACGGGGACACCCGAAACGGCAGGCGGCAAACGTCCATCAATTCATTATTGCCCCGATCCAGGAGCACAGCCGAAAGCCGGACGAGG
>NZ_UYYD01000024.1 GCF_900625105.1 Agathobaculum sp. Marseille-P7918
CGCCCGCCGTGTCATAGGTGCCGACAAAGAACACCAGATCGCCGGGGCGGGGTGCGCTGGTGGGGGTGCAGATGTTATAGAGCCCCTGGGCTCCCAGGCGGCCCACATTCCAGCCGGAGTGATTGATTACCCAGGACACAAAGCCGGAGCAGTCAAAGGACGTGGCCGGAGAGCTGCCGCCCCACACATAGGGATAGCCCAGATATTTCTCCGCCTCGCCCAAAATGGCCGCAAAGGTTTCATCGTCCAGATATTCCTCCGGCACGTCATAGTCAGCAGGCGGGTTTGTGATGTATTTCCCCACATAGGCTGACTCCGGAAACAAATCGGGCCTGTTCCCCAGGGTGGACATATAGAGGGAATAGCGGGCTATCTGTTCCTCGCCCATCATTTCCAGGGGCAGATGGGAAAGGTTTTTGTTTTCCAGCGTGACATAACAGATGTACCAGGAGTAGGGATCGCCGTCGCTGTCATACCGGGTTTCCCGTACCACGCGCTCCGTCAGGATATACTGGCGGTCAAAGAGAGTATCCAGGGTGCCCTGCACCTCGTCCTCCGTCCATTCTCCCTCGTGAAGCGCACAGAGGATAGAGATCAGCACATAGGGATCGTGCTCAATCTCGTCCAGGTCAAAATGGTATTCGTCATAGCTGTGGGTAGCGGTATAGGTATCCAGGTAATTTTGCAGTTCTGCCTCCATACCGGAATAGGCCGCCTCTGCCGCCAGGATCTCCCCGTCCTCCGAGGGGTAGGTGGTAGCGCCCACGGCCCCCGCGCCGGAATTTCCCAGCATCACCAGGGAAGAAGAACAGGACTGCATCATAAAGAGCAAAAGCAGGCAGGCCAGAGCCAGCAGCACCCCCACAGGATGCCGCTTCACAAAGCCCGCAATTTTCGCCCCGGCCTTTTCCGTGGCAGCGGCGGTCTTTTTGGCCGCGCTTGTCGCTCCTGTCTTTGCCGCCTCCCGCGCCCGCTTTTGATACTGCTTTTTCAAGCGGTGCTTGCGCCACATCCGGGAAACGGGGTTGCCGGACATTTCCGGGTGCTCCTGGGCAGCCATGCGGAAATGATAGTCTGCCGTGGCCTTGACATATTTGGACTCGGCCCGCTGGACAGCCTTTGCCGGGTGCTGCCGGATTTTCTTTTGCACAAACCGCTTGCCATGCCGCAGGCCGGACTCGCCCACCAGCTCGGAGCGGTGGGCACCCTCGATACCCACGTTTTCCTGTTCATTCTCATAAATCTTGCCATGCACAAAACCGTGGGCGGCCCCGCCAGCGGCCCGGCCTATCCGCCGCACCGGGCCGGGCTTTTTGGGTGGCTTCTGTTTTGCCAGCTTATCCTTTGCCCGTTCCAGCTTTTCCCCGCGCTCCTCCATGCGGAGCTTGGACGCGGCGGCCTGCTCCTGTTTGCTTTTTTGACGGAACTTCGACTTGTGGACACTTTGTCCAGAAGTGCCGCTGTCCGCAGCCCCGGCCCCGCCAGGATCGGCGGCGCTCTCCCAGGAGCCGGGGCGCTCCCTGGGCTCCTGTTTGGGCTTATTCGGTTTTCGCTTCATTCTTCAAATCCTCCGGGCGGGTAGTCAGCAGATTGTAAATCTCTCCACGGGGGAAACGATCCACAAAGGGGATCGTCACATCCCCATAGAACAGCAGGCCCTCGCCGGAATTGCTATGGGTAATGTAGGAGAGCTGGTGCTCCGAAATGCCAAGCTGCTTTGCCAAAATAGCCCGGTCACTTTGGGCCTGGGACAGCAGGATCATAAAATCCGTGTTGTCCAGAATGGCCTCAATCTCCCGGCTGGCCAAAAGGTCTTTGACGTTCTGCGTCAGGGCCGAGGGGACACAGCCTTTCTTTCTCAGCATCTTCCACACGGCCACAAAGTAGCTGGCGGTAAGCGCGTCCCGGAGCAGGATATGGAACTCATCAAAATAGCACCAGGTAGAAACGCCGCTGTGAAAATTCACATTGACCGCCGAAGTTACAAAGTCGTTGGTAACGTGCATGGCGATCTTGCGGAGGTTTTCTCCCAGCCCTTTGAGAACGATGCACACGATATGGGACGTGAGCTTTACGTTGGTCTGGTGGTTGAACAGGTTAAGGGAGCCGGTGCAGTAGAGCTCCAGGGCAGTTGCCACACGGCGGGCCTCCGGCTCCGGCTGTTTGAGAAGCTCCTCGTACAAGTCCTGGAGCAAGGGCGGCTTGCCGTCCCCGATCCCCAGGGCCATATCCCGGTAGATCAGCCGCACACAGCGGTCAATCACGGTTTTTTCGATGGGCTGCAAGCCGTCCTTGCCGCCCACCACCAGCTCACACAGGGACAACAAAAAATCCGCTTTCATGGAAAGCGGGCTTTCGTCATCGTCCAGGTCAAGCTGGATGTCCATAGGGTTGATATGGCTGGGAGAGCCGGGAGCGATCTCCACCACCTGGCCGCCCAGCCGCCGCACCAGCGGGGCATATTCGCCCATCGGATCGACAATGATAATGCGATCCTTTGGGATAGTGAGAAACACATTGATGATCTCACGCTTTGCGGCAAAGGATTTGCCGGAGCCCGTGGAGCCAAGATAGAGCCCGTTGGCCGATTTCAGTTTTTTGCGGTCAGCCATGATGACGTTATGGGAAAGGGCGTTCATGCCGTAGTAGAGGGACGGCCCGGCCATGCGGAGCTCCCTGGTCATAAAGGGAATGAAAATCGCCGTGGAGCTGGTTGTCATACCCCGCTGAATTTCCACCTCGTTATAGCCCAGGGCCAGCGAGGACACAAACGCCTGCTCCTGCTGCCAGTCCAGCCGCTTCAAGGCGCAGTTATATTTCTGCGCGATACCGCCCACGGTAAACACATCGTTTTCCAGCCGCTGCCGGGTGGGGGCGATATTGATGACCGTGAACGTCAAGAGGAACATTCGCTCGTTCCGGGACTGGAGATCGGCCAGGAGCTCCGCCGCGTCCTTACTGAATGTGATCAGGTCAGGGGGTAGAATGTCGGGATCGTACCCGGCCCGCACCGCCTTGCGCTGTTCCTCCACTTTCATTTTGCCGATGTCGGAGAGCTTTCCCTTGATGGTCTTAATGGCTTTGAGCTGATCCACCGTCTGAATGTGCATGGTAACGGTCATTTCCGCATCCAGCTCCAAGATTTCCGCCAGGAGCTTGTCAGAGAGCTCGGACGCCAAAATCTGCAAGTAGGACGCAGCGCCCCAATACTGGCCCACCCGGAACGTCCGGGATTGCCGGAAGTCGAAGCTGTCCGGGGCGATAAAGTCCTTTGTCCCCATGCCCGTCCGGGGAATGTCCTGCCAGGAGAAGCGGAACGGCTCCCGGCTGCCGGGGTGCATCTGACTGTGAAGCAGCGCCAGCCGTTCCTGCCCATCCATCGGAGCAGAGGGAACGCCCAGCCGTTTCAGATTGCCTGTCACATCGGCCTCCACCCGTTCCAGGCGGGGCCGGGCCTCCGCGATCCCCTCGGCGGGCAGGCCAAACGTGATGTATTTAGACCGCTCGATGCCGTTGTTGCTTTTGGCAATCTGATTTTTCAGCATACTTGTGAACTCGGCCCGGATGCTGTCAAAGTCATCCTGTGCCGGGGGAATATTAACCTTGTACTTGCTCCGGGAACGAGAGCGGCGGTTGATAAAGGAGAGCTGGAACGGCAGGGAGCTGTCAAAGTAATTGAGGAACGAGCTCCACCCACCGAAAATCGCCGTCTGATCCTCGGTAGAAGCCACGGAATAATTGATGTCCTCATATTCCACGGTTTTCGTGTAGAGCCCACCGGGGAGCTGGCACACCCCGTCCGGGTGCATCACCAGATAAGGGATCGTCTGCTGGGCAGACAACGCAGTTTTCCGGTTAGCGGCCTTTCCGGGGCCGCGCTTTGGGCTTTTTGCTTTTTGCAATCGCATCCTCCTTTCGCACAGCGCCCCGCTGGGTAAACGGGGCATAGATATTTTCCGTCTGGTAGGGCCTCACCCCAGGCCGCAGGAAACGGGCCCGCAGGACGTTCCGCACCACCTTTTCA
>NZ_UYYD01000036.1 GCF_900625105.1 Agathobaculum sp. Marseille-P7918
CCCAGCGAGCTGGCTACCATGCCGGGCGATAAGTGCATTTTGCAGCTGCGGGGCCTGCCCCCGTTCTTCTCGTCCAAATACGATTTGAAGCAGCACCCTAACTACAAGTACACGGCTGAGGCCGATAAAAAGAAAAACGCCTTTGACCTTGATAAGCTCATTAACCGCCGCAGGCGGCCTGGGCTGAACGAGGCTTGTGAGGTGTACGAGGTAGACGTATCGGACACGGGGCCCGTAAGCGAGGACGAGGACATCCTCAACTACGACGATGTGGACGATCCGGATGCCTATGTATAAAGCACCTCTGGACAAAGTGTCCAGAGGTCGTAACCTGCCGCCTGTATGGGCGGCTTTTTTCGTGGCCGGGGAAACCCCCGGAGAAATGGAGGCTATATGCAGTTCTTTTCTTCCGCTATTGATACTTTGCAGACCCTTGTTGTGGCTCTCGGCGCTGGCCTGGGCGTGTGGGGCGTTGTCAATCTCCTGGAGGGGTACGGCAGCGATAATCCCGGCTCCAAAAGCCAGGGCATGAAGCAGCTCATGGCGGGCGGCGGCATCATCCTGCTGGGCACCACCCTGATCCCTCTGCTGTCCGGCCTGTTTTAAGGTAGCGGCTTATGGATTTTCTCACCGACTGGCTCACGGACTGGCTCAAAGAGCTGCTGATTGGCGGGATCATGGGGAACCTGGAGGGGCTCTTTGATTTCGTCAATGCTCAAGTCGGAGAGATTGCGGTACAGGTGGGGACTACCCCGGCGGCGTGGAACGCCGGGGTATTTTCCCTCATCCGCCAGCTTTCCGAAAC
>NZ_UYYD01000010.1 GCF_900625105.1 Agathobaculum sp. Marseille-P7918
GAGTGTGCTTCGTCCTGATCGGCCTGCTCGACGAGTGGCAGGATCACCCGCCGCTCTGGCTGCAAATGCTCGAGGGGGCGATGCTCGTGACCGCGCTCGAGCTGATCACCGGACTGATCGTCAACCGGTGGCTCGGCTGGAATGTGTGGGACTATTCCGACGTGCCGCTCAATCTCTGGGGGCAGGTGTGTCCACAGTTCGCGGTCGCGTGGTTTTTCCTCTCAGCGCTGGCCGTGTGGCTGGAAAACGCGCTGCACCGGCTGGCGGCGCGGCTGATGCACCGGCAGGGGAGGTGATCTTTTGCCGGGTTGACCATAGGACGGAAAAAAGCGCCCACACAGGGCGCACAAGTAGAAAGGAGACACCGAAAATGGATCATGTAACCGAAATCAAGGCCGCTTGCGCGGCAGGTGTGGCTGTGCTGACCGCCCTGTGGGGCTGGTTCGGCTGGGTGATCGTGCTGTTTGTCGCCTGCATGGTGGTAGACTACCTGACGGGCACAATGGCCGCGATGTACGCGGGCAGCTGGTCGAGCTCTACGGCGTGTAAGGGGATTTTACATAAGCTGGGCTGCATTGTCGTGGTTGCAGTGGCCGGGGCAGCGGATCTGCTGCTCGGCATGATGCTCGCGCACCTGCCAGGCATTACGCTGCCGTTTGAGTATACCGTGCTGATCTGCCCGGTCGTGGTGATCTGGTACATCCTGACCGAGCTGGGCAGCATCATCGAAAACGCGGTGGCGTTGGGCGCGCCGTGCCCCAAATGGCTTGCAGGTGTGGTGGACGCAGCTAAGGACGCAGTGGAGGAGACCGGCAGCAAGATCCTGCCGCAGTCGGAGGGGGACGAGGACACATGAGCAGTATCCGATGCGACATTTACGACCCGTCCGAGTGGACCATCTGGTTTGCGGCGGCGCCCTACGGCGCGGCCAGTAAGCCCGCCAAGACGCTGAAAAAATGGGCGGCCGAAGAGGGCGCAGATGTGGTGTACAACCTCTGTCTGTTCAACATGACCGGCTCGGGCAGCGACCAGTACGGCGTCATCAAGGGGCGCACCTTGCAGTATCTGCGCGCGAAGGACGTAGACTGCGGCTATGGTGGCACGGCTGAGCGCCTGACCGTCAGCCCGGGCAACGTGGTCGCAGGCGTCAAGGTCGCGGTGCGCGACGGCGTGGTGCTGTCCGGGCTGGACAAGTCCACCTACCGCAGCCGCAACATGATCGGCGAGCTGGCCGACGGGCGCATCATCGTCGTGCAGTCCTCGGACGGCTGCACCGAGGAGCAGGTGGCGCGCTACGCCGCCGGGCGGTACACGATCGAGCTGCTGTTGGTGCAGGACGCGGGCGGCAGCACCGGCATGTACCGCGTGAATGACGGCTACTTATTCGCCCCCGAGAAGGAGGGCACGGACGGCAGACCGGTGTGCAGCGTAGTATGTATGAGAAAGAAGAACAAGGAGGGCAAACCTATGGGCAAGAAGAAGGTATTTCTGGGCGTAGGCCACGGCGGCAGCGACCCCGGCGCGGTTGGCTATCTGGTCGAGAAGGATGTGAACTTTACGATGGCGACCGCCTGCCGCGATTTCCTGACGGCCTACGGCGTGGACGTCAAGATGAGCCGCACTAAGGACGAGGACGACACGGTCAATCAGGAGGTCGCGGAATGCAACGCCTATGCGCCCGATCTGGCCGTGGACATTCACAACAACTCGGGCGGCGGCGACGGCTTCGAGGTGTACCACACGATCGGCGGCGGCACGGGCAAGACGCTCGCGCAGAACATCGAAAAGCATGTCAAGGCCATGGGCCAGAACAGCCGCGGCGTCAAGACGCGGCAGGGCAATAATGGCGACTACTACGCGTTCATCCGCGAGACGGTTGCGCCCGCCGTGATCTGCGAGGGCGTGTTTGTCGATACCAAGGCGGATGCTGCGCAGGCCGACACGCTGGCCGAGCAGCAGGCGTTCGGCGTCGCGTACGCCAAGGGTATCCTTGATACACTCGGTCTGGCGTATGATGAGCCGGAGGAAGCGCCGGAAGAGGCGGAGACCGACGAAGAGGTGCAGGCGGCCATCACCAAGGTGCAGCAAACGGCTGGCCTTGCTGCGGAGACCATGCAGTATCTGCTGGCGTATGAGTACGGTACGGATCTGGTGATTAAGCTCGCGAACGCAATGAAATAACGGTGTTCAATTTGGACACGGGAAAGCCCGGGGCGTTGTGCCTCGGGCTTTATTATCTGTTTTAGCAATTAGCACCGCCCAGCTGTGTGATAACGATCTTGGCGGTCTGCGGGTCGGGGTTTTTGATGTTGACCGGGTATTGCAAGCGTTTATCGTATGACCACATTAGTTATCCTCTCCTTCCCACGGCCACGGGTCGTCGATCCAGCGCCAGCTGCCGACACGGGTATCCACCTCGCGGGCGGTCAGCGGGCCGAAGGCGTCCTCGTATTCCGCTGCGGCCTTGTCGAAAGCGGTGCGCATTTTGCTGTAATAGGCCAGCGCCGCGGTGTTCTGCGGGTGGCCGTCGAGGTACTCGATCACATCCACGAGCGCAAAATCATACATGCGCACGCGGCTGAGCAGTTTTTCACGTTCGGTCATTGGGGAACGGCCTCCTCTCCGAGGAAAGGCTTGTCGAGTGCCGGAAAGATGGTGCCGCGGCTGAAGGCCAGCGCGGGTTCATACGGCGTATCAAAGCTTTGCGCCGGCACGAATGCCATGGCAAGCGAAAGCAGACGGGGATCGATGCTGTCCGCAGGCAGCGCCTGATCGCCCGAAGGGTTGGTCGTATTCATATGCAGATTGCTCCTTGTTTGTCGGTTTGAGGTCTCGCCTCAATCTCAGTGTATGCTGCCGGAAAAAAGACGGTGAAAGCGGGAAGAAACTGTGGTATACTGTAACTATAAAAGGAGGCATGGAAAAATGGAGCTTTCTGAAATCAGAGAACAGAGCGCAAAAGCGGCGGCTCTGGTGTGTGACGCGGCAAAGCTGCGTGCAGGAGATTTGTTTGTGGTCGGCTGTTCGTCGAGCGAGATCTGCGGCGAAAAGATCGGCACGCATTCGAGTGTAGAGGTGGCCGAGGCCGTGTTCGAAGGCATCTACGGCGTGCTGCGGGAGCGGGATATCTATCTGGCTGCGCAGTGCTGCGAGCACCTCAACCGTGCGCTTGTGGTCGAGCGGGCGGCATGCGAACGGTTCGGGCTGGACGAGGTCAACGTTATCCCGCAGCCCAAGGCGGGCGGTTCGTTCGGCACGACCGCGTATAAGCGGTTTACCGATCCGGTCGCGGTGGAAAGCCTCAAGCAGTCCGCATCTGCGGGCATGGATATCGGCGGAACACTGATCGGCATGCATATCAAGCCGGTTGTTGTGCCGCTGCGCATCGAGGTCAAGCACATCGGTGAGGCGATCCTGCTTTGCGCACGCCGCCGCGCGAAATTTGTCGGCGGCAGCCGCGCGGTGTATAACGAAAAACTGTTGTGAGGGATGTATGGGACTGAAAGCGGTATTTTTTGATCTGGATGACACGCTGTACAGCAGCTTTCAGGCATGCGACGCGTATGCCTATGAGCGGCTCGCGGCTTGGGCGGAGCAGGAACTGGGCATTTCCGGCGACGGATTCGCGCAGGCCTTCCGTGTGAACCGGCAGCGCCTTTCCCGCCAGCAGCCCGGCATGCCGCCGGTGCATGACCGCGTGCTGTTTGCACAGGGCGCGCTCGAGCGGCTGGGCTGCAACGCCATCCGCTATGCGCGGCGCGCGCATCGGGTCTACTGGGATGCGGTGCTGGAGAAAATGGAGCTGCGTCCGGGCGTAACTGAACTGCTGGACGATCTGCGGCAAGCCGGTGTCAAGACGGCGGTCTGCACGGATATGCTGGTGGATATCCAGATGGAAAAACTGGAGTATCTGGGCCTTGCCGATCGCGTGGACTATCTGGTTTCGAGCGAAGAGGCGGGCATGGACAAGCCGGGCGCGCCGATCTTCTGGCTGGCGCTGCAAAAATGTGGCTGCCTGCCGAATGAGGCAGTGATGGTGGGAGATAACTTCCGGCATGACGTGCAGGGCGCGATGGACGTCGGCATTGCAGGGGTCTGGCTCAACTGGACCGGTCTGCCGCAGCCGCAGGACGAGCGCCCGTTCTATGAGGCGGACACATTTGCGCAGGCGGCGGAGCATATCCGCGCCCTGCTGTGAGGAGGATTAGCAAACAATGCAGCATTTTGACTATAAACCGCGCGGCGTATGCCCGATGCGGATCTCATTCGATCTGGATGGGGATAAGGTGCACAATGTCTCCTTCCTCGGCGGCTGCAACGGCAATTTGCAGGCGATCAGCCGCGTGGTCGAGGGTATGACCGTCGATCAGATCGAGGGATATTTCAAGGGGATTTCGTGCAGCGGCAAGGGAACCAGCTGTTCGGATCAGCTGGCGACCGCGGTACGCGCGGCGTACGAAAAGGAAAAAGCCTGACAAAAAAAGGACGATGCAGATTGCATCGTCCTTTTGCTATATCGGGATCATTCCATGATGTGCAGCACGGGCTGCTCCGCACCGGCCTGCTCCACACATACCGCGAGACGGTAGTTGCGGTCGGCAAACTCGGGCAGGAAGAGCGAATAGCTGCCGGTGACTTCGTCGCAGTCCAGACGCGGCGGCATGCGGTGGATATCGATCCAGAAGCTGCGCAGCGGCAGGTCCAGCCCGCGGCCGGTGGACTTGACAAAGCTCTCCTTGAGCGTCCAGAGCTTGTAGAAGGCGTCATCCCGTGCAGAGGGAAGCACCGTGTTGAGGTAGCGCACTTCTTCCCGGTGGAAAAAACGGGAAGCGATGTCGCGCCGGCCGGGTTCACAGCGCTCGATATCCACGCCGACCGGGTGATCGCTGACGGCACAGACCGCCCATTCGCCCGAATGGGACAGGCTGAAGTGGATGCCGGGTTCGGACACCAGATAAGGCTTGCCGCCTTCGGCAATCGAGATGGCAAGCGGGTGCACCACCCAGGGATGCTGCTGTGCAACTGCGTATTCGAGAAGGAGCGAGGCGGCAAAGCCCTGCGCTCTGGCTGCTCCGTGTCGTCGGTCGAGCTGTTCCAGCCGTCCGCGGGATAGTCGGGCGCGGGACGCGCTGTCGTCCGGGTTCACAGCGGATACCGGGATAGCGTATACAGCAGTCAAGAAAATTCCCCCTAATGATTTGCGCGTGTGCGAAAGTAAAATCCTACCCCTATTATATCACGATGGAACAGAGGTTGACAATTCTCTTTCTCTTGCGGAATGAAAAAATGGATCAATTTGGATTTATGTGTTGCTTTTGTGGTGCTGCGGCACGGGATTGACCGTGCAGACCGCGCCGTGCGGGCAGGCGCGGCGGCAGTCGCCGCAGCGGATGCATTCCGGGCTGTTGGGTGTTTGCCAAACGGGAATATCCAGCTTGCAGGCACGCTGGCAGGCGCCGCACTGGGTGCATTTTTCCGCATCGATGCGGAACCGGTAGAGCGCGACCGGGTTAAACAGACCGTAAATCGCGCCGAGCGGGCACAGATACCGGCAGAACGGCCGGTACACCACGATGCTCAGCAGCAGCAGCGCTGCAAGGATTGCGGTTTTCCAAGTGAACAGCCAGCCGAGCGCCGCGCGCAGCGGCGGGTTGGACGCGATGAGCGGGATACCGGCAAACAGCGTGCCGGACGGGCAGATGTATTTGCAGAACCAGGGCTGCCCCTGTCCGACGATGTCCAGCACGGTCAGCGGCAGAACAATGACAAACCCGACCAGAATGACGTATTTCAGATATTTGAGGACGCGGTCACCCGGCAGGCGGCGCAGTTTTTTCGGGAAGGGAATCTTGTCCAGCAGATCCTGCACCAGCCCGAAGGGACACAGCCAGCCGCAGACCAGCCGGCCGAACAGCGCGCCGAACAGCAGGAAAAAGCCGATCACATAAAAGGTGAACTTGTTGGTGCGGCTGGTGATGACGGCCTGAAAAGAGCCGATCGGGCACGAGCCGAGCGCGCCCGGGCAGGAATAGCAGTTCAGCCCGGGGACACAAACCAGCTTGCCGGCCCCTTTGTAGATGCTTCCCTTGGCGAAACCGGCGGCGTAACCGTTCGTCAGGGCGGCAAAGACCAGCTGCACCAGCGTGCGCAGGTGCTTGCGCAGTTTACCCAAGGCCGATGCACTCCATGCAGATGTTGACCGCTTTGCGGAATACGGTCTGCGTTTCCCCGCGCAGTACGCCCAGCGCAAGAAACAGCACGGCAACCGCCAGCGTGATGATGGCGGCGCGGTTGCGGCGGATAAAACTCATGCCTGCACCTCGGAAAGCATCTGGTCAATGGTCTGCTCCCACTGCTCCTTGCTTTGCGCGCTGACGATGGCAGAGCCGACCTGTGTGCCCTCGCTGTCCACAAAGAAGGTGGTCGGCACATAGCTGATCTGCGACAGCACGCCCAGCAGGTCGTCCGAGGGCAGCAGATGGGTGTAGTTCGCGCCGGTCTGAGCGACGATGTCGCGGGCGGTCTGCACCTGTTCTTCATTGATGCTTCCGTCCGTGTTCAGTACGTCGGAAACCATACCGATGATCTGCACGTTGCGATCGGCGTATTCCTGCGCCAGCTCACCCAGATCGGGCATCTCGTTGATGCACGGGCTGCAGAAGGTCGCCCACACGTTGACCATGGTCAGATCGTAGTCGGCCAGCATGGACTGATCGACTGTGTTGCCGTCTAGATCGGTGGCGGAAAACTGGCTCAGCACACCGGCCTGCGCGGTATCGCTCTGTGCGCTGTCGGTTTGCGTTTGGTCGGTCGCAGGCGTCAGCTGGCCGCCGTCCGCGGAAGAAGATCCACCGCAGCCGCCCAGCGACAGCATCCCGGCGAGCGAGATGCTCAGCAATGCAAATGGGATTCGTTTCATGGGAATTCCTCCGAAACCTTGATTTTAATTATTATACGGGTGACAAAGCGGTCTGTCAACTGAAAAGATGACATGGGAAAACAGGATAAAAGAAAACCGTCCAGGAAAGCATTTCCCGGACGGTTTTGTCTGGATGGGTATGGGGAAAAGAGGCGTATCGGAACGGGGTCAAGCGGATGCGGCGGTCTGGCTTTGCGGCATTTCGCCGCGGCCGCCCTGCGTGCCGCCCATGCCGCCGTGGCCCATACCGCCGCCGCTGCCGTACAGCAAGCCGTCCAGCGTGACTTCGGTGGAGGCGTCGCCGGTCGTGACGGTGTAAGTGCCGTCCGCTTCCAGACCGGGGCAGCTGATGACCACCGAGCTGAACGCCTGCGGCGCATCCCAGGAGGCCAGCACGTTGCCGGCGCTGTCGCAGACCGAGACCGTGCTGCCCGCGGCCTGTGCATCCACGGTGAGCAGGATTGCGCCCTGCGTGGAGCTGTCGCCGAAATTCTGCGCCATGCCGGACGAGCCTACGCCGATCAGCGTGCCGCCGGTGATGGCGGCGTCGCCGTTGTAGTCGAGCGCCGAATCCGCGCTGCCGTCCTTGGTGGAAACATAGACTGTGCCGCCGCTGACGGTCAGGTCGCCGTTGGAATCCAGCCCGTCACCGCCCGCGTTGACGGTCAGGCTGCCGCCCGTGATCGTGATGCTGACGCCGTCTTCTGCGGCAAACTGATCCTGTCCGTTGCCGCCAAAGCCGCTTTCGTTCGCGCCGCCCGCGGCGTTGACGCCGTCGTCGCTGGCAGTGATGCTGATGTCGCCGCCGCTGACCGTGACGGTCAGGCCTTCCAGCCCTTCGTAGCAGGTGGGAATGTCGATCTCGCCGTCCGAGACGGTCAGCGCGTTGTCCGCGTGGAACGCGTCGTCGCCGGTTTGGATGTTGGCGGTGCCGCCGCTGACGGTCAGGTCGCCGTTCGAGTGGAAGGCGTCGTCCGCGCAGTCGAGCGTGAAGCTGCCGCCCAAAATGGTCAGCGCGGTGCCTGCTTTGAAGCCCTTGGTGCTGACCGTGTCGGTCGTGTCATCCTCGGACGCAGCGGAAGCGTCGGATGCCTGATTTTCGTCCGCGGCAGGCGCTGCGGCTGCATCCGAAGCGGCGGCATTGTCTGTCGGCGCTGCACCCTGCGGCGGATCGGCAGGCGGCTCTGCGCCCTCCTGCGGCATTTCGCCGGTCGGACGATCGGGCGGCTGCGTGCTGCCGTCCGCATTGGGCATGCGGCCGCCCTTGCCGCCCATACCGCTGCCGGGTGCGGCATCGCTCGTGTGTGTTTCGCCGTTTGCACTGCCGCCGCCGGTGGTGATCGTGCAGGTCGCGTCGTCCACCTGCATCCAGCTGCTTGCACTCAGACCGTCGCCTTCCGCGGTGATGGTGAACGTGCCGCCCGCAAGGTAGACAAAGCCCTTGTCGGCGTCCTCTTCGTTGTCGCTCTGGATGGCGTCTTTGCCGGTCGTCAGGGTGAAGGTGCCGTCCGCGATGCGTACGCTGTCCTTGCCGGACAGGCCCTGTCCCGCGGCAGTGACCACATAGGTGCCGCTGGCGATCGCCAGATCATCCTTGCTGACCACGCCGTGTCCCGCGGGGGAATCGACGGTGAGTGTGCCCAGCCCGTTTAGAGTGAGGTCGGATTTGGAAAAGACCGCGCCGTCGATGTTGTTGTCGTCCAGTTGGGTGAAGGTTTCACCGGCGGACAGCGTGTTCTGCGAGTCCGCTGCGGTGGTCACAAATACCTTGTCGGCCTGCCGGACGTAAAGCGCGGCGCAGTCCGTGCAGTGGATGCTGGCGTTATCCAGCACGAGCTGGACTTTGTCGGTGTCCTCGGCATCCACGATCACCATGCCGTCATCCAGTGTGCCGGACAGGAGGTAGGTGCCCTCGTCGGTGATGGTGACCGTGCTGCCGTCAATGGTGACCGCGTCGCTGTCGCTGGACGCGGAGCTGCCCGAAAGCGTGATGGCGGCGGCGGTCGTCTCGTCGTAGCCGACTTCCAGATCGCGGTCGGTGAACATGTCGTCCAGCGTGACCGTCGCGGTCTGGCCGGCTTCCTCCGTCGCTTGGGCGGACTGACAGCCGGACAGCAGTACGGCAGCCGCCAGCAGCGGCAGCAGGCAGTGTTTTTTCATAACAGATGGCTCCTTTATAATTCCGTGGTGAGGGTTTCCTGCTTGGAAACCGTGATCTCCAGATTGCCGTTGCGGCAGCGGAGCTTGTCGATCAGCTCTTTTTCCACATCCGCGCTGCGCAGCGTGATATTGTAAGTCAGACGGAACAGGCTGCCCATGTTGGTGGTTTTAACCTGCGTCAGCTCGCAGGCGGAGGTGTATTCGCGCAGCAGCCCGTCAAAGACACCGGTGTAGTCCAGGTCCTCGGGGATGGTGATGTGCAGGGTTTTGTACAGCGCTGCCTTTTTCCCCGCGCCGAAATCGATGTGGTTGTACAGCATGGTGGCTGCGCCCAGTACGACGGCGAACAGGAAGCCGTAGGCGATATAGCCCATGCCGATGATCAGGCCGGTGCCCATGGCCAGAAAGATCGCGCCGATCTCCTTGGCCGTGCCGGGAACCGAGCGGAAGCGCACCAGACTGAACGCACCGGCCACGGCAACGCCCGCGCCGACGTTGCCGTTGACCATCATGATGACCATGCAGACAATGGCGGGCAGCAGTGCCATGGTGGCGACAAAGCTGCGGGTATAGCGCGTGCGGTACATGTAGCAGCCCGCGAGCAGCAGCCCGATGACCAGCGCGCTTGCCACGCAGAGCAAAAAGTCGGAAACCGGGATGACCGTGGTCATCTCCGTGTCAAACAGGCCGCGAAACAGATTGTCAAGCATAAAGCAGTCCTCCGGAAAAGTCAGTGTCCAGCATATTCTGGTATGCTGCGCCGTATTTGGAAAATGAGGTGTGGAAAACGCCGTGTTCGGTGAGCGTATGCGTCATCCAGAGCGGCATACCGCCGGAGGTTTTGATCTCCATGAGCGTCTGGCCGCACGCCAGCAGAGACGTGCCGTAAACCGGACTGCCGAGCGAAAAGTCGCGGCAGCGGTACAGGATGTTCTCGTCGAAGGTGACGCGGAAGTCGCTGCCATCCAGCGCATAGAAGGCTTCGCGCTCGTAGGAGAGAAAGACCGCGGGACGCAGCGTGCGGTAATACGCGCGGAAATATTCGATTTCGTTCGCGATCTGGGACTGCACGGGCAGGGCGCTGCCGGTGCGGAAGCTGTCCATCGCCTGCGCTTCCGGCAGAACCAGACGCCGCTTGTAAACCACAGACTGGAACTTCTTTTTCAGTTCGACGAATACCGGGTCGCCCGGCCGCGCCTGACGGTAGCTGCGGATGCGCAGTTTTTCCTTATAGGTGGGCTTTTCCAGCGACCGCCGGATCAGCCGGAAGGTGTCGGTATCATAGTAGATATTCCGGATGGTGCTGCGGCCGAACCGATCCAGCTGCATATGCTCCTGCATGGCGCGCAGCAGCGCTTGCTTTTGCTGCGCGGTCAGTAAGTATTTGATTTCGTATCGCTCAAAGGTCGTCTGATACGCCATAGAGGGTTCCTCCTTCTTGCCGGGCCGGCGGCCTATGGCCGCGGGCCGTATCGTATTTTGACTGTGTTCAGTATACCGCCGCTGCCTTAACTAAACTTTAACAGAAACTTTAAGTAAACTTAAAACAACCGGATTGTTTTCCGGGGGTGGTAAAAAAAGAAACAGAACCCGCCGAAAAAGGCGGGTTCTGTCGGGTTATGGTGCTTTGCAATGGGTTATGCGGGAAAAGTGACAGTGATGAGCAGGGAGGCTTCGTCTGCGGTGGAAGCCGTGATTTTCCCCTTGTGCGCGGTGACGATCGCCTGCGCGATGGAAAGCCCGAGGCCGTAGCCGCCGGTCTGCGAGTTGCGCGACTGGTCGGTGCGGTAAAACCGGTCGAACAGGTGCTCGGTCTGGGTTTTGGTGATGTGCTCGGCGGCGTTTCGGACGGTGAAACGGATGAGGTTCTTTTGCTGTTCCAGCGTGCAGGTGATGGTGCTTTGCGGGGTGGAATACTTGACTGCGTTGTCCAGCAGGATGGAGAACAATTTGCGCAGCGATTTTTCATCCCCGCACACCGAGAGCATCGGCTGAAGGTGCAGCTCGAGCGCTTTGCCCTGCGTCCGTGCCACGGCCTGAAACGGTGCGATCGTTTCCTCCGCAATGTCGGACAGCGGCAGCTCGAGCATTTGCAGCTGGGTCTGTTCTTCCTCCATGCGGGAGAGCAGAATCAGGTCGTTCGTCAGGTCGGCCAGACGTCTGGTCTGCGTCTGGATATCGCTGACCCATTCATTTTCCCCGTAATCCATGGCGAGGATTTCCGCATCGGCGTTGAGAATGGTCAGCGGGGTTTTCAGTTCATGTCCGGCATCGGTGATAAATTGCTTTTGCTTTTCGTAGTTTTCTAGAAACGGCCGCACGATTCGTCCGGACAGAAACACCAGAAGCAGCAGCACCAGCAGCGAGCCGACGATCGACACGGACAGACAACTCAAAAGCAGGGTTTTGAAGTTGTCCAGTCCTCGGCTGCAATCGAGGAATAGGATAAGCGTTTCCGACGAGGAGTCGTCCACCAGAAAACGGTATTGATCAGTGAATCCCTGCGTTTTGCCCTGCGTCCATACCGCCTGTGCGTAGGCGATGGCGGCGGAGGAGTCCACCGCGGCGATTTTGCCGGTGTTGACTGCATGCACGCTGCCATCCTTGTCAAGCGTGACGAAAAAGTAGCGCGTTTCATAGGGCAGCTCGGGCGACAGATGAGGGCCTTTTTGGGGCATGGGTTCCTCCGGCGGGGTGTCGTGCAGGGCCTTTGGGAAAAAACCGTTGTTGTCTGCCAGCAGCGAAAGCGTGCTGTCCGCGTCCCGGATCACCTGACAGTAGTAAACAAGGTTGACGGCGCTCATGATGACCAGCAGCACGGCCAGCAGCGACACCATGGCGGCGATGATCAGTTTGATGCGAAGTTTTCGGATCATGGCAGTTCCTCCAGCGAGTAACCCGCGTTGCGGGTGGCCTTGATCTGGATATCGGCGTGCAGCGCGGACAGCTTTTTGCGCAGGTAGGAGATGTAGACCCATACCACGTTAATTTCGGCTTCGCTGTCATAGCCCCAGATCTTTTCCAGCAGGCGTTCGGAGGAAATCAGGCTGTGCGGATTGCGCAGGAGCAGCTCGAGGATCTGGAATTCCTTGTTGGCCAGCCGGAAACTGCCGGCGGGTGTGGACAGCTCAAAGCTGGCACAGTCCAGCGTCACGTTGCCCATTTGCAGGCGGGAATCGGTCTGGGCGCTTTGCGTGCGGGTCATCGCGCGGATGCGCGCGAGCAGTTCCTGCGTGTGGAACGGCTTGGTCAGATAGTCGTTTGCGCCCGCGTCCAGCCCGAGCACTTTGTCATCGACCTCGGCTTTGGCCGTCAGCATGAGTACGGGGATGCAGTTGCCCTTGCTGCGGATGGTTTTGAGCACGGTGATCCCATCCACTTTGGGCATCATGATATCCAGAATAACGCCGTCGTAGTTGTCCGCTTCCAGATAGTCCAGGGCGGCTTGGCCGTCGCCGACTGCGTCCACGGAATAATTGTTCCGTTCCAGAATGGTGACCAGCGCTTTGGACAGCGCTTTCTCATCCTCTGCCAGTAATAATCTCATGTGAAAGTCTCCTTGAGGGCAAAGTATGCCGCATGCCGTTTCCTGCTTTTATTATACAATACCGGTGCAACTTTAAATAGAGTTTAACGATGCACAAAATGCTAAACGCATAACTGGTGGAACACACAGGAAGAAAGTGGAAGAATAAGGAAGAAAAGTGCGAAATAACAGGGAAAAAATAAAAAAAGACAGACAGTTTTGAAATTTTTGTCGATAAAACGGATTATATTTTATTGAACGGTGGGGGAAGAAACAGATGGGAGGCAAAAACAATGCGGTATCGGATGATCGCGTGCAGCAGCGGACAGTTTGGCTTGGAAGGGGACGGCGTGTATATAGAGGATGTTTTCGTATCCAGACAGGAAATGGTACATTTTGTCGGGCGGCTCAATCGGTTTGATGTTTCGCCCTGCCATATATACGATGTGATCGAGGATTATTTTGGGGAACTCGTTTGACGGAGGAGTCAGATAATTCCAAAAAAGGACGCAGAATGCGTCCTTTTTTTCATAGCGCGACAGTTTTCGACAAAATTCTTTGCGTTTCGCGGAAAAAATCCGTATAATAACAAGTGATTGCACCGAAAGAAAGAGAGGGAGCATGCGGATGAAAGCGGACAAGGTGGAACGCTTGTATCGCAAATATGCGAAAATGATGCTTTGTGCGGCGCATTCCGCGACGAATGACCCGCAGCTGGCGGAGGATGCCGTACAGCAGACATTCGAGAAACTGCTGCGCATGGAGGATCGGATCAAGGAAGAGGAAGAAAAGATGACGGGCGGTCTGCTGATCCTGATGACCCGGCAGGCGGTCAGCGAACTGTTTGAAAAGAAAACCAAGGCGGTTGGAATGCAAACGGTGGATGATGAGAATACACCGGAGGCTGTGGATGAAATGGGGGACATCCTTGGCCTGATCTTCCAGAAGGATTTTGTGCAGGACCTGACCAAATCGCTGGGATGGCTGAAGGAGAAATATTCGGTTCCGATCATCTTGCGGTATGGATATGAAATGAATAACGATGAGATCGCGCGTCTGCTGCATATTGACAAAGGCAAAGTATGTGTGCGCATTCACCGGGGCATGAAAAAGATCCGGGAATATCTGGAGAAAGGAGGCGGGCTGTAATGGAGCAGAATCAAAAGCATGAGCAGGAAATGCTGGAACAGATGCTGAAATACGCCAGCGCGCAGTCGCTGGAAGCGCTGTATGACGAATATGCGGATGAAACGACGGATGACAGCCAGCCTTCCGAGCAGTTGGACAACGCGGTCATGCAGATGCTGGCAGATGCGCGGGAAAAAGAGCAGCAGGAGGAACGGGCGCGGAACAAGGCGGTGCGGTACCGGCACATGCTGCGGCGGCTGGCCGCTGCGGTGGCGCTGGTGGTTGCGATCGGCGCGGTCGGCGGTATGCTGGTGATGAATGTTGAGGCGTGGCGCGTGCCGTTTTTGAATTTTGTGTTTGAGATCACCGGCGAGGGAACCGAGGTACGGCTGAACGGGGAGGATGAACTTGCGAAACAGACAGTTTCCTTTTCTGTTCCGGTGCCGGAATATCTTCCGGAAAATTTTGAATTGACCAATAGTATGGATGATACGGTCAAAAGCTATTTGACGTATCAAGATGATGCAGGGAACGAGATTATTTATATTTTCACTTCTTCTGATGAAACCATGTGGACAAAATATGCGGATCAGGAGAAAGAAAATGTCAGCATCAATGGCATGAACGGATATTTAATCGGCGGGTCGGGGCAAGAAGGAATTACCCTGATTTGGGGAAGTGAAGATGAAGTATTCACTTTATGGGGTGAAATTTCGGCGGATGAACTGATCAAAATTGCGGAAAGTATAAAATGAAATAAACCCCTTTCTTTTCCAGTATATTAGATGACTGGTAAAGAAAGGAGTATACATGAAAAAGTATTTCAGATACGTCGCTTTATGTCTGGTATTGTCCATTTTTATGTCGAATGTTTCGCTCGCAGTCAGTGAGGATGCCATCACATTATCCAATGCAAGTGATGCGTTTGTGCAGACTTCGCATACCTCGGATTTGGATACGGATACAGGATTGTATATTTATGCTGCGGATGTGATTGCCAAATCGGGCGCAACGTCAACATATGTTTCCTGTGTGATTCAGAGAAGAGAAAACGGGGAGTTTGTAAACGTCCCGGGCGCTTGGCTCTCGGATTCACAGTCCGGCAGATTTGCAGCGGTTGGCGGCCAGCGATATGTGTATAAAGGTTATTGGTACCGCACGCAGGCCACCTATATTGTTCATATCAATGGTCAGGAATATAAGATTGTTAACAACAGTGACCAGTATTGGTACAACTGATTTGTCCAACCCATCAAGTGATTTATTAACAACGGAAAGACCAGTCACGAAAAGCCTCACGTTTGGTGGGGCTTTTTTGTGCCCGAAAGCCGGCCGGCGGCCGCGGATTGTGCGCTTTCCGGATTTATGGTATAATATAAAAAACATCCGTATTACTGTTTTCACGGAGGAGATCTTATGGACCTTGCTGATTTTTTCGCGATTGATAAACTGTCCGAGCACGACGAAGAGCAGCTGCTCCAGTCCGCCATGCAGTTGCAGCAGATGATGATGCTGTACGAAGCGGGCATCCGGGAAATCAAAACCAAACTGGATATTTTGAACGATGAATCCCACCTTTCGGGCAAACCCAGCCCGATCGACTCGATCAAAAGCCGTATCAAGACGCCGCGCAGCATCATCGGCAAGCTCAAGCGCCGCGGCTTTCCGATCTCGCTGCAATCCATGATGGAAAACCTCAATGACATCGGCGGCATCCGCGTGATCTGCCCGTTCATCGAGGATATCTATACCGTGGCCGATATGCTCATGCGGCAGGATGACCTGACCCTCATCGAGCGCAAGGATTATATTCAAAATCCTAAGCCGAATGGCTACCGCAGCCTGCATCTGATTCTGGAAGTGCCGATTTTCCTGTCCGACCGTACACAGCCGGTGCATATCGAATTGCAGCTGCGCACGATCGCGATGGACTTCTGGGCCAGCCTGGAGCATCAGCTGCGCTATAAGTCCAACGTAGAAGTGCCCGCGCATATTTCGGACGACCTCAAGGCCTGCGCGGATGTGATTGCGGCAACCGATGAGGAGATGCAGCGCATCGCCAAGGAATTACATGTACTCTGAACCGAAAGGAATCCCCCTATGCAATATATTCCCGTTATCACGCTGGCGCTGGTCGCCGTGTTGCTTGTGCTGGTCATCGTGCTGCTCGTGCGGCAGCGGCCGCAGGACAGCGGCGGCGCGCACGGCTCGATCACGGCGCTGGGCACACTGGTCAGCCAGAACCTGCGCGAGGGCCGCGAAGCGCAGCTGAACCAGCTTGCCGCCATGGACAAAAGCCTTGCCGGCAAAATGACCGGCGTGACCGATCAGCTCGGCCAGTTCGAGCGGCGGCTGCACGGCTTCACTGCGGAAACCACACAGAATCTGGAGAACATCCGCGTCACGGTGGACCACAACCTGCGCGCGATGCAGGTGGATAACAACAAAAAGCTGGACGATATGCGTCAGATTGTGGACGAAAAGCTGCAAAAGACGCTTTCCGAGCGCATGAATGAGTCCTTTCGGCTGGTCAATGAGCGGCTCGAGCAGGTCTACAAGGGCCTGGGTGAGATGCAGACGCTCGCGCAGGGCGTGGGCGATCTGAAAAAGGTGCTGACCAACGTCAAAACCCGCGGTATTGTGGGCGAAATTCAGTTGGGCGCGATTTTGGAGGACATCCTCGCGCCCGAGCAGTACGCCGTCAATGTCGCCACGCGGCCGGGCAGCCGCAATGTGGTTGAGTATGCGGTCAAGCTGCCCGCGGAGGACGGCGGCCACGTCTGGCTGCCGATCGACTCCAAGTTCCCGGGCGATACTTACGGCGCGCTGCGCGACGCCTATGAGGACGGCTCGCGCGAGCAGATCGACGCCTGCGTCAAGCAGCTGATCGCAACCCTCAAGGCCGAAGCCAAGGATATCCGCGACAAGTATCTGGAGCCGCCGTATACGACCGAGTTCGGCATCCTGTTTTTGCCGTTTGAAGGCTTGTATGCCGAGGCGGTCAGCCGCGGCATGGTCGAGGTGCTCCAGCGGGAGTACCATGTCAATCTCGCAGGTCCCAGCACGATGGCGGCGCTGCTCAACTCGCTGCAGATGTCGTTCCGCACGATCGCGATCCAAAAGCGCTCGGGCGAGGTGTGGAGCGTATTGGGTGCGGTCAAGACCGAGTTTGATAAGTTTGAAGCCTGCCTGACGCAGACGCAGACCCGCCTGGATCAGGCCAGCCGGGAGCTGGATAAGCTGGTAGGCACGCGCACGCGCGCGATCCGCCGCAAGCTCAAGGGCGTGACCGAGCTGAGCGAAGCGGAAAGCGAGTCGGTGCTCGGGCTGACGGATGGCGCGGGCGCACCGGAAGAGGAAGAATAACGCCAAAGCAAAAGGGCTGTCCCGCGGGACAGCCCTTCATAAATTCTTAAGAAATATTTCACAGTTTTGTGCAGGACATGCCGCGGAAAACCGGATACAATAAAAGCAGAAAAACGACAGGAGGATCGTGGTATGAAGCAGGACCAGCAAAAGACAAACGGACTGTGGGCGTTGTTCCAGCACTGGGCGGATGTTTTCTTCGGCCCGATCGAACGCGGCAAATACCGCGGCTGGTAACCAAAACGGCAATTTAACGTCCCTGCGGCCAACGGGTTTGGCTGCGGGGACGTTTTGTTATGTTTCGATGTAATAGCCTACGCCGCGTTCCGCGTGAATCTGCGCTGCCGAACCGATCGTGCGCAGCTTGCGGCGCACGAGGGACAGATAGACCTCAATCGCGTTGTAGGCGGATTCGGTGTCCAGCCCCCAGACCTTTTGCCGCAGGGTCTCGCGGGGCAGGACCTGACCGGTGTGTAGCAGGAACAGCTCGATCAGCTGCAATTCCTTGCAGGATAGCCGGACTTCGCCCTTCGGGCCGTGCAGCAGGCAGTGCCCGCGGTCGAGTGACAGGTCGCCCGCCTGCAGCAGGCGGGGCTGCAAAACCGGGCTGCGCCGGCTGAGCGCGCGTATGCGCGCGAGCAGCTCGCCGAGCAGATAGGGTTGGGTCAGCACATCGTCCGCGCCGGCGTCCAGCACCAGAATGCGGTCGCGCGCGGACAGATGTGCTGCCACGATCAGCAGCGGCACGGACATGCCGTCCTCCCGCAGCGCGGGCAGGAGCGCAGCCAACTGCTGCGCAGCCGCTTTGCCTGTGCTGTCGGTCAACAGGACTGCGACGTCATACAGTCCCTCCGGGCAGAGCAGTGGTTCCGTGCCGGGCATTGGGATATGGTCGTATAGAATATGGTCGCGCCGGAGCGCTTGCGGAATCTTTTCATTCTCCGTTTCCCCAATCAGAAGAACACGCATGAAGAATCTCCTTTCCTTCGGGGGTGCTTCTCATTGTGATAGTTTTTTGTGGAGTTTTTGTGTCTGGGCGATGGAAAAATTGTTAAGTTGCGGTTTCTTCAATCTTTCTTCAAACCATTGCGCTTATGATGTAACGCGGCAATAGACCGGAGCAGGAGGGAGCATAGATTGAAACTGCCGTTTGATACATTGCGAGGGAAAAAGCCGCGCAAGGGAAGAAAGCTGTTTTCGTTCCGCAAAGCGGAGACCGAGCAGCCGCAGACGGATGCGGCGCCCGGCGCGCACAGCAAAAAGAAAAAGCGCGGGAAGCTGAAAAAGAAGGTGGTCATCCCGGCCGTACTGATCGTTGTGCTGGTCGGCGGTTTGGGTGTGCGGCACTTTTTGCTGGCGGGGAAGGACGAGGTCACCCAGACCTATACCGAGAGCGAAGCGTCCCGGCAGGACATTCAGCTGACCCTGTCCGCAACCGGCACCATCGAGCCGGCCAACCAGTACGAGGTGACCAGCGCCGTGCAGGGCGAGGTGCTCTCCTGCACGTTTGAGGAAGGCGACGAGGTCAAAAAGGGCGATGTACTGTATGAGATCGACAGCACGGACGCGCAGAACTCGATCGAGCAGGCGGAGCTGTCGCTTCAGCAGAGTCAGAACAGCTATAACCAGACGGTCGAGAGCCTGGATGATCTCAATGTCAAGTCGGACAAATCCGGCGTAGTGACCAAACTGTATGTTGAGGTGGGCGATCAGGTGCAGGCGGGGGCGACGATTGCGGATGTGCGCGATTCTTCGTCCATGGAGCTGACCGTGCCGTTCAATTCCGCGGACGCGGCTTCGTTTGGTGTGGGCGCGACGGCAACCGTCACGCTCGACGGCTCGTTTGAGACGCTTACCGGCGCGGTCACGGCGATCGATGCGGCGGATACCGTGCTGGACGGTTATCAGATCGTCCGTTATGTTACCATCCGGGTGAGCAATCCGGGCGGCCTGTCCACCTCGTCGGCGGCCAGCGCAACGATAAACGGCGTAGCCTGCAATCAGGGCGCAAACTTTACTTATCTGTCCGAATTTACCATCACTGCCGATACCGCCGGCAAGGTGGCGAGCCTGTCCATCCGGGAAGGCTCGTCCGTGTCGGCGGGACAGACCGTAGCGACGCTGTCTTCCACCTCGGTGGCAAATCAGGTCGAGAACAGCAAGCTGTCGCTTGCGCAGCAGGAGCTTTCCTATCAGAATACCGTGGATAAGCTGGACGACTACACGATTACTGCCCCCATCGACGGCACGGTGATCACCAAAAACACCAAGGTCGGCGATACGCTGGACGCCACCAACGGCCAGACCACGCTGGCCGTCATCTACGACCTGTCCTATCTGACCTTTGATATCTCGCTCGATGAGCTGGATATCAATGAGGTCGCAGTTGGCCAGACGGTCAACATCACCTGCGATTCGCTCGAGGATGCAGGCACAATTGAGGGCGTGGTGACTAAAGTTTCGGTTGCAGGCACGACCGCCAACGGGGTAACCAGCTATCCGGTCACCGTGCAGATCGACAATCCGCCGGAGGATCTGCTGCCCGGTATGAACGTGGACGCGACCATTGTGGTCGAAGAGGCGACGGATGCGATCGCGGTGCCGATTGCTGCGGTGCAGCGCGGCAATGTGGTCTATGTCAAGGATGACAGCGCCAAAAATACGGACGGCACAATGGTGAACGGCACGCTGCTGCCCGACGGCTGGAAGGCGGTTGAGGTGGAAACCGGCCTGTCGGATGCGAACTACATCGAGATCGTTTCCGGTATTGCAGAAGGCGATATCGTTTATGTGCCGCAGGTGATCCGTGAGTCGTCCGAGGAGCAGGGCGAGATGGGTGAGATGCCCGGCGGTATGGGCGGCATGGGTGGTATGTCCGGCGGCGATATGGGCGGCATGCCCTCCGGCGGCGGAGGCGGCATGCCTTCTGGAGGCGGCGGTATGCCTTCGGGCGGCGGAGGCGGTATGCCGTGAGCCGGATACAGCAAACCGCAGCCCAAACGCCGCTCATCGAGCTGCGCGATATCTATAAGATCTACCATATGGGTGACACCGATGTGCATGCGTCGGACGGCGTTTCCATGAAAATTTACCGGGGCGAGTTCGTGGCGATCGTCGGCCAGTCCGGTTCGGGCAAGAGTACGCTGATGAATATCATCGGCTGTCTGGATGTGCCGACAAGCGGGCAGTATTTGTTAAACGGTGAGGACGTGTCCGAGCTGACCGATGATGAGCAGGCCGAGATCCGCAACAAAACGCTCGGCTTTATCTTCCAGCAATACAACCTGATTCCCAAACTGAACGTGCAGGAAAATGTCGAACTGTCGCTTTTATACGCCGGTATGCCGGCGGACGAGCGCGCTGAGCGGGCGCGCTATCAGATCGCGCGCGTCGGCCTTGCGGGCAAGGAGAAAAACCTGCCGAGTCAGCTTTCCGGCGGTCAGCAGCAGCGTGTGTCCATTGCCCGCGCGCTCGCGGGCAACCCGTCGGTCATTCTGGCCGACGAGCCGACCGGCGCGCTGGATTCGCGCACCAGCCGGGAAGTGCTGGACTTCCTGCGCAAACTCAATGACGAGGGCAACACCATCGTCCTGATTACGCACGACAACAGCATTGCGCAGGAGGCCAAGCGGGTCATCCGCGTGGCGGACGGTAAAATCATTTTTGATGGCCCGGCGCGTGAGGCCTTCCCGAGAGGAGACTGACGGATGGGATTTACACAGGCGTTCAAGCTGGCGCTCAAAAGTCTGGCGGGCAGCAAACTGCGCGCGTTTCTGACCATGCTGGGCATCATCATCGGCGTCGGCTCGGTGATCATTCTGGTTTCCCTCATGCAGGGCATGACGGGTGAGGTCACCTCGATGTTTGAGGACATGGGCACCAATGTGCTGACCGTCAATGTCACCGGCCGCGGCTCGTCCCGCACGGTGGACGTGGACGATATGTATGACCTGTATGAGCAAAACACCGATGTGTTCATGGGCATGAGCCCGACGGTGTCGGTTATGGGTTCGGTCAAAACATCGACCGGTTCGGACAGCTTTTCGTCCACCACGGTCAGCGGCGTGTCCGAGCAGTATGCCGAGATCAACGACCTCGGGCTGCAAAGCGGCCGCTTCATCAGCTATGCTGACCTCGAGGCGCGCAGCAAGGTGGCGGTCGTCGGCGCCTATGTGGCGAACATGCTGGGCGGGAACGCGGTCGGGCAGACGGTCAAGGTTAACGGCAATGCGCTGATCGTGGTCGGCGTATTGGCAGCGCAGGACGACGCGTCCGAAGGCTCGGCGGATGACTGCATCTATCTGCCGTATACGACGGCCTCCAAGCTGACCTTTGGCGAGATCTCAACCTATACCTTTGCCACATGGGATGCCTCGCTGAACACACAGGGCACGACCATTCTGGACAATGCACTGTATGCGGTGTTTGAAAACGAGGATTTTTATACCATCTCCGACATGCAGGAGATGATTGACTCGATGGAAGAGATGATCGGGATGATGACCATGGTGCTGGTCGGCATTGCAGGCATTTCGCTGCTGGTCGGCGGCATCGGCATTATGAACATTATGCTCGTGTCGGTCACCGAGCGCACGCGCGAGATCGGCATCCGCAAATCGCTGGGCGCAAAGCGGCGCGATATCATGCGCCAGTTCGTCATCGAGGCGGGAACGACCTCGGCGCTCGGCGGCGTGATCGGTATTGTGTTCGGCGCGGCGGTGGCGGTGTCGCTCGGGCAGCTGATCGGTATCAACGCGACCCCTTCGGTGAGCGCGGTCGGGGTCAGCTTCGGCGTTTCAGTGTTCATCGGCGTGTTTTTCGGCTTCATGCCAGCGAGCAAGGCGGCAAAACTCAACCCGATCGATGCGCTGCGCTATGATTAAAAGGAGGAAGAACATGAAAAAACTGATTTCGCTCGTGCTCGCGGCGGCGGTCCTGCTTGGCTGCCTGCCGGCGGCGCTTGCCGCGTCCGTGGCGTCGGAGAGCGTGGTCGAACAGGTGATCCGCGCGGCTGGCATCATGGTGGGCAACACGAGCGGCAACCTGAATCTGGACAAATCGGTCACCCGCGCGGAATATGCCAAGATGCTGGTCGCAGCGTCCAGCTACAAAGACAAGGTGGCGGGTACGTCCAATGTTTCCCCCTTCTCCGATGTGCCGTATACGCATTGGGCGGCGGGCTACATCAAAACCGCGGTGCAGCAGGGCTGGCTGACCGGCTATCTGGACGGCAGCTACAAGCCGGATAAGACGGTCACGCTGGAAGAGGCAGCGACCGGCTGCCTCAAGCTGCTCGGCTACACAACTGAGGACTTTTCCGGTTCGTACCCGTATGGTCAGTTGGCGCTGTATCAGTCGCTCGGGCTGGACACGGGCGTGACCGCGTCGCAGGGCACGACCATGACCCGCCGCAACATGATGTACCTGTTTTACAACCTGCTCAACGCGGATACCAAGGATGGGCAGGTGTATGCCCAGACACTGGGTTATACGCTGAACAGCAACGGCGAGATCGACTACCTGAGCATGGTTTCCGACACGATGGAAGGGCCGTTTGTCGTGGAGGGCAGCCTGTCCGATCTGGTTTCGAGTGCGGGCAGGACGGTTTACCGCAACGGCTATGCATCCACGGCCGACGCGGTGCAGCAGTATGACGTAATTTATTATAACGATTCGGCCATCTGGGCCTATGCCAACGCGGTCAGCGGCACCTATCAGGCGGCGTCTCCGTCCGCTTCTTCGCCGACCTCGGTGACGGTGGCGGGCAATACCTATGAGATCGAGACGAGCGAAGCCGCCTATGCGCTGTCCACGCTGGGCGGGCTGAATATCGGCGATATCGTGACCCTGCTGCTCGGACGGGACGGCAAGGTGGCCTACGCGCTGCCGGCGGAGGATTATGCCTCCGCCGTGGCCGGCGTAGTGACGGCGGTCGGTACGGGCACCTATCACAACGCGGTCGGCAACGCCTATACGACGCGCACGGTCACGGTGGCGGCGACCGACGGCAATTGTTACACTTATCCCTGCTCCAAAACCTCGATTGAAGAGGGCGATTTGGTTTCGATCGGTTTCGGCTCGTCCGGAACCGATGTTTCTATCCTGCCGTCTTCGTCGGTGACCGGTACGGTATCCGGTCACACGATCGGCAGCAAAACCATGGCGGATGATATCCGCATCTTGGACGTAAATGACACCAGCACCGTGCGTGTGTATTATTCCCGCTTAAACGGTGCGGTGCTGGACAGCCGGGATGTGCGGTATTATGCGGAAAATGAGGACGGTGAGATCACCGATCTGATTCTGAACGACTTTACGGGTGACCTGTACGAATATGGCATCATCACCTCGGTGGAGGAGGAGTCGAATGACATGAGCCTGTCCGGCAGTTATACCTATCTGCTGAACGGTGAAAAGCAGACGATCGCGACGAGCGGCAAAACGCTCGGCGCCAAGACCGGCCCGGCGCGGCTGACGATCGAAAACGGGCAGCTCGCCGCGACGCGCACCCTGTATCAGATCAAGAATCCGGACAGCATCACCCAGCTTGGCGTGACCAAGGATGAGGAAAGTTGGCTGTTTGCGGATGCCTGCGCGGTGTATCTGTATGACAATTCGGCGTACAGCCTGCTTTCGCTCAACGAATTGCGCAACAACTTTGATGCGTACAACATCACCTGCTATTATGACAACGACACGGATGACGGCGGCCGCATCCGCATCATCGTGGCGCGGCCGGCATAAGGTCGGACGAAAAAAGGGTTTCTCCTATGGAGAAACCCTTTGATATTTCTTGCGCTTTGCACAAACAAAAGATATAATATCTGTATAAAATGCAGATTGGAGCGAGAACAATGGCTTCGGATAAAACCAATGTAATGCGTGTGCTCGAGCAGCATAAAATCGCGTATACCGCACATGAATATCCGCACGGCAAGGAAGCGGTGGACGGCGTGAGCGTGTCCAAACTGCTGGGACTGAACGTCGATCAGGTGTTCAAAACGCTGGTCGCGCGCGGCCGCTCGGGCAGTTTTCATGTATTTGTCATCCCGGTGGCCAAAGAGCTTGACCTGAAAAAGGCCGCCAAGGCCGCGGGAGAAAAGTCGGTGGAGCTGGTGCATGTCAAGGAGCTGCTGGGCCTGACCGGCTATGTGCGCGGCGGCTGCTCGCCGGTGGGCATGAAAAAGGCGTTTGCCACTGTGTTTGACGAGAGCGTCAACACTATCCCGACCGTGATCGTGTCGGCGGGCAAGATCGGCTACCAGATCGAGTGCGCCCCGGCGGATTTGATCGCGCTGACGCGGGCCAAAACCGCGCCCATCACGACGGACTGAGCAGTTCTTCGGCATCCGGAAACAGTGCGAACACGGTCTGCACGCCGCAGCCGGCCAGCTGCGCGAGCTTGGCCTCGAGCGTGGAGGTATCGTCGAACAGCACAAAGTGCGCGCGTCCGTCGGGATCGGTGTAGGTGAAGTATTTGGCGCACAGCTCGCGCGAGAAAAAGGTCTGCGCACCGGTGCGCGTCAGCAGGGCTTCGCGCTCGGTTTTGGTCAGGGTTTTGCCGTTCGGCGTGTTGGAGGGCAGCATGAAATCCTGCGAGACCGGCTGCAAGAACGCTGCGATGCGCGCCGCGCCGTAAATGCCCTGCAAAGAGGAAATGTAGGCGGTCAGACTGCCGCCGGAGAGCGCGGTCGGCGTGGTCAGTATGGCGTGCGTCAGCTGGCGGCCGCAGGGAAGCGGGACGAAAAACGGGATGCCCGCATCGTGCAGCGCGGTGTCGAACGCCGCAAGCAGCGCGCGGCCGCGCGGGGTATCGTGTTCAAAATCGGCGAATACGCCGGGCGCGCCCGTGCGACGGGCTTCATAGACCAGATCGGCCGCCAGCCGTTCCGGGTTGCACATCGCCAGATCGAGCGGCGGGTCGCATAAGCCCAGCAGGCAGTGCGCCTGCGCGGTGGGAAGCTGCAGCCGCTGCAAGGCGCCTTTGGGCGTGATGCCCAGACAAAGGTGCAGCACGGGCATGCCCTGCCCGGCTGCGCGTGCCGTATCCCGGCCGGTGCATACCAGCACCAGATTTTTCGTATATACCATCATGATCGACTCCCTTGTGTTCGGGCAGCGGCGCATGGTGGGGAGAGCGGCGCTGCACTGGACTTTTTGGACAAATTCTATTACACTATATGTGGCACCCGCCAAAGTGAGAACGCAGGAGTGAACGAATGAGCAAACTGATTCCGGATTATGTGTTTGAATCCATTTATGATATTACGCCCGCGCTGCTGCAGCAGCACGGGGTGCGCGGCGTGCTGATCGACCTGGACGGGACGATGGCCTCACGTAAGGCCGCGCTGCCGCCGGATACGCTGGCGCCGTTTGTGCAGACGCTGCGCGAAGCCGGGCTGCGCGTGCTGGTGTTTTCCAACAATCGCGAGACGCGTGTGCGCAAATTCTGTCAGGCGCTGGGCGCGGAGTACCATTGCCGGGCGGCCAAGCCGCTGGCATTCGGCTTCCGCCGTGCAGCCGAGCGGTTGGGGCTGCCGCTGACACAGGTCGCCGTGATCGGCGATCAGATTTTTACCGATGTGCTGGGCGGCAACCGCGTCGGCGCGCTGACCTGTTATGTGCAGACGCTCGACCGGCATTCGTTCTGGATCAATCTGCGCTATCAGATCGAGCGCGGATTCATCGAGCGCGGCAAGCACAGAATGGAAGCGAGGGAACGGCATGAGTGAGGCGAAATTCGGTCCGGCGGGCAATTCTGAGTCCTTTGCCGCCGAAGGGTTCAAAAAAAGCGAGGACGCGCCCGCGTGGCTGGCAGCCAAGGGGCTGACCGCGTTTGAATATCAGTGTGGCCGCGGCGTGCGCTGCGGGGAGGAGACCGCGCGCAAGATCGGCGCGGCGGCGGCTCTGCACGGCATCGCCATGAGCATCCACGCGCCGTACTTTATCAACCTTTCCTCGGAGGAAAGCGAGCGCATGGAGAAAAACGTCGGCTATGTGATGGAGACAGCCAAGCTGGCTGTGCCGCTCGGCGCGACGCGCATGGTGGTGCACTGCGGCGGACAGGGCAAGCTGACGCGCGAGCGCGCGATGCGCAACACGCATGAGAATGTGAAAAACATTCTGCGCGCGCTCGAGGAAGCCCATCTGACCGGCTGCACGGTCTGCCTGGAAACCATGGGAAAAAAGAGCGTGCTCGGCTCGGCAGAGGAGGTCTGCGAGCTGGTCGCAGCGGATGAGCGTCTGCTGCCCTGCATCGACTTCGGGCATCTCAATTGCCGCACAGGCGGCGGCATGTCCACGCGGGAGGATGTAAAACGCCTGTTTGACCTGATGGAAAACACCATCGGTGTTGAACGCACGCGTGTGCTGCACGCGCATTTCTCGCATATTGAATATAACGACAAGGGAGAGGTGCGGCACCTGACCTTTGCCGACACCGCGTACGGACCGGATTTTGCGCCGGTTGCACAGGAGGCCGCGGCACGCGGCTACACCCCGACGTTTATCTGCGAGTCGGCCGGCACACAGGCCGAGGATGCCGTGACCATGATGCAAATTTTTCAAAAGGAGATAGAAAAATGAAAAAAGTGCTGCTGATCCATGGACCCAATATCAATTTGACCGGTCAGCGCGAGCCGGGCATTTACGGCTCGGAAACGCTGGCCACCATCAATGCGGAGGTCGTGACCAAGTGCCAGCGGCTGGGAATGGACTGCGCGGTGTTTCAGTCCAATTCGGAGGGCGCGCTCATCGACCGCATCCATGCCGCGCGCGAAGACTGCGACGCCATCATCATCAACGCGGGCGCGTATACGCATTACAGCTACGCTCTGCGGGACGCGATTGCGGCGGTGCGGCTGCCTGCCGTAGAGGTGCATATGTCCAATGTGGATGCGCGCGAGGAATTCCGCCACAAGTCGGTCATCGGGCCGGTCTGTGCGGGTTCGATTGCGGGCTTCGGCAAGCACAGCTATCTGCTGGCCGTGGATGCGGTCAAGGCAATCATTGGGTGAGGCGACAAAAATGAAACGAAAGGAATTGCAGGAGCTTTTGCTCGAAGCGCCCTATGACGCGCTGGTGCTGACGAGCGAAGTCAACCGCCGCTATGCGACCGGTTTCCACTCGACCGCGGGTGCGGTGTATCTGTCCGCGAAGCAGGCAGTGTTCTTCACGGATTTCCGTTATGTCGAAGCGGCGCGCGCCGCGGTGACGGACTTTGAGGTGCGGGAGATCGGCGGCGGCCGCAGTTATACCGCGGCGATCAACGAGCTGATCGAGCAGGACGGCGTCAAAACGGTTGCGCTCGAGGACGGGACGCTGACCTATGCGGAGTACATGACATGGGCTTCCGCGCTGCACGCGACCGCCATGCGGCTGGAGGACGGCGTGGCCTGCCTGCGTGTGGTCAAAGAGGACGACGAGGTGCAAAAGATCGTTGCGGCGCAGCGCATTGCCGAGCAGGCGTTTGAGGAGGTCATGAACGACATCCGCATCGGCGTGACCGAAAAGGAGATCGCCGCGCGCCTGACCTATCTGATGCTGCATTACGGGGCGGAGAATATGTCGTTCGACCCGATCGTGGTATCGGGCGCGAACAGCTCCAAGCCGCATGGCGTGCCGACCGAGAAAACCATCGCCGCGGGCGATTTTGTGACGATGGATTTCGGCTGCATCGTGGACGGCTATTGCTCGGATATGACGCGTACGGTCGCGGTCGATCATGTGACCGAGGAGATGCAGCGCGTATATGACACCGTGCTGGATGCACAGCTGGCAGGCATCGCGGTGTGCAAGGCGGGCGTGCCCGGCTCTGAGGTGGATGGCGCGGCGCGCCGCGTGATCGAGCAGGCGGGCTACGGCGATGCGTTTGGCCATGGCTTTGGTCACGGCGTCGGTCTGGAGATCCACGAGGCGCCGAATGCTTCCGTGCGGTCGGAAATGCCGCTGCCGGCAGGCAGCATCCTGACCGCGGAACCGGGCATCTATCTGCCGGGCAAGTTCGGCGTGCGCATCGAGGACATGCTGTATGTCATCGAGGACGGCTGCATCAACCTGACCGAGGCGCCTAAAACGCTGCGTATTTTGTAAGGGTACCATCAGACAGAAAAAAGCACCGGAAACGAATTTCGTTTCCGGTGCTTTGCATGTTAAGTAACCGATAGGAGGAAGAGATTAGTCTTCGTCTTCGATTTCCAGATAATCAGCCAGATCCTTGAACAGTGCGGTCGGGTCAACGTCATCCTCCAGCACGATCTGCAGGGGCTCGTTGAGGGACAGCAGGAACATGCCGAGCAGGCTCTTGGCGTCTACCATGCCGCTCTTGCCGTGAATCCAGATGTCGAAGCCGTACTTGGTGACGATCTTGTTGATCTTCTGAATGTCGTCCGTATTCTTAACACGAATACCTCTGGTCATAAAAATTACCTCCATTTCAAAAACGCGTTTTTCCTTTTCTGCTAACATTATAGCATAAAAATGCGGAAAGAAAAGAGTTTTTTGCGCCATTCGGCATTTTTCATCATTTTGAAGCGTGGATTCGTGTGCATTGCATAAAACTTGTGTTTTATGCACAAAAAGTGCGCAGAAAAACTGTGCAATGTGCGAATTTCACAATAATATAACAAAAAAACAACAGCCTGCGTATCAGCAGGCTGTTACATTCCGGACCGGACGGCCCCACACCGTCCGGCACTGTTTGCCCCCACGGGCTTTCTACTCTTCTATCGAAATGGTGAATTGATCGATGCGAACAGCCGCAATCGTTTCGGTTTTCAAAAAGCGGCGGCTTTCCGATCCAGCCTGAAATTCATACTCGATGCCGAACTCTGCTGTTGCGGCATCTGTGCTGCCGGAACTGAGTGAACTGCCGCGTGCTGCGGTTTTTACGATGGTGCCATCCCGCAGGACAAGCGTTACGGTTGGCGCCTGCCGGTCGTAAAAGAACGAATGTTCCTTAGAGGCGGAGTCGATCGGCATTGTGCCGGTCAGCTCCAGACCGAGCGGCGAAATGGTCAGTCCGGTCAGATGCATGTCGTTGGCGGCGTTCAGATTCAGCTGGCGCGTCAGCGTTTGTGCGCTCGGCGCGCAGAAGGAAAACGACCAGCCGTCTTTGGTCAGCGGGGTGAAGCGCTGATAGGAGATCTGCGGCTCCAGATAGGGCAGATCCTGCTCGGTCAGCCCCTCAAACTGGGTCTCGTACAGTTCCGTGTCGCAGTCGGCATCGCCGTAGCCGTGCTGCGAACCGAAGTACAGACGGCCGGTGCGGATATCCCGCAGGGAATCAATTTGCGCGGCTACGCTGTCGTACAGATTGCGTTCGGGCATGCGCAGCGAAACGCACAAAAGGTCGCCCTCAAAGGCGACGCCGGCAAATTGGATCTCGGGCGATTGGTAGGACTGCGGCAGGAGGGCGTTGGTGCAGTCCTGCTGCTGGAGGGCGGCCAGACGCTGCGCACCGCTGTCCTCTTCCTGCAAGGAAACCGGATGCGAGCGATAGATCGCGGCCAGATCGACCGGCGCGGGCAGCGAGTCGGTTTGCTCCATGGTGGAGGCCGGCTCGATCGTCAGCGTCAGCTGCCGGTCGCCGGGGTCTTCGGTCAGCGAAAAGGCGCTGTAATAGTATTCGACCGACGGGTCGGTGCTGTCAAGCGAACCCGTGCCGCTCGACGAAACGCAGTACTCCTCCGAGCCGTCCATCAGCAGGGAGGCATCGCCCAGCATGGTCATGCGGGAATCGCCGTGGATGTCCGAGCCGTCCTCATAGCGGAAGGAATAGAGCACGGCGACCTGTTGTTCGCTGACGATGGCGTCCTCCAGCGTAATAGTGCATCCATCGACCGTCTGCGTTTGCCATACGGGCGTAGCCAAACCGTCCGGCATCATCACGCCCCGCCCGAACAAGGCGTTCCAGCCGCCGGAAAGCTGCACCATGGCAGCGGCTGCGGTCGCCGTCAGCAGGACGGCGGCAAGGACAGCGGCCAGAATGCGCTGCGGGCTGCGCAGCGGCATGCGGTGGCTGCGGCGGGCACGCTGCTCGCGCACGGCGCCGGCAATGTCGTACATCGGGGTCTCGATCTGTTCGAGTGCCTGACGGATCCGCAGGTCATCCGGTGTGAGTTTCATACGACTTGCTCCTCCTTTCTGCCGGCGTCCCCTCCAGCGCTTGGGCCAGCTTTTTGCGTGCGCGTTCGTACCGCTTGCGCAGAGTAGCGGCCGGCCTGCCGTAAATGACGGCAAGTGCGTCAAAGCTGCGCTGTTCAATGACACGGCTGTATACCAGCGCGCGCTGCTCGGGTGAGAGCGTTTCCAACGCGCGCCGCAGGTCCTCGCCGATATAATCCGGATCGGACGCCACGGGCGGCGGCGTGACCAGCTGGCGCTTACGATGGCGCAGCATGTCCACGCAGGTCGTGTAGGCAAGGCGGTACAGCCATGCGCTCAGGCTGGTGCCCGGACGGAACCGGCGATGGTTGTCATAAGCTTTGATGAAGGTCGTCTGCACGGCGTCCTGCGCTTCGTGATAGTCGCACAGGATGTGGTGACAGTACCGCAGGAGCGGCTGACCGTATAGTGCAATTGCATCTGCGAGCGCTGCCTCGCTGCCGCTGGCAAAGCGCTCGTCCAATGGGCGGGCGTCCATGACTGCGCCCCCTTTCGTAGGAACATGTTCACCCGTTATAACGGATGTGGGGCGCGTTTTGTGACAGGGGTTTCGGATATTTTTCCGTTTTGTTACGAATATTCGTGAAAGACAACAAAAAGAGCCGCCGGAATTGTGCATTCCGACGGCTCTTTCTTTTGAAATGGGATTACGGCTCGAGGCGGTTCATGTCACGCGGGAACATGGACGCTTCACGCACATTGTTCAGACCGAGCAGCTGCATGGTCAGGCGCTCCAGGCCGATGCCCAGACCGCCGTGCGGCGGCATGCCGTACTTGTGCAGCATGGTGAAGGACTCAAACAGCTCGACGTTCATCTTGCGCGCTTCCAGCTTGGCGATCTGCTGCTGATAGTCGTGGATACGCTGGCCGCCGGTCGTGATTTCCAGACCGCGGAACAGCAGGTCAAACGACAGCGCGAGCTTGGGATCTTCCGGATCGTCCATCGCGTAGAACGGGCGCTTAGCAGACGGGAAGTGGGTGACGAACACGAAATCACTGCCGTGCTCTTCCTTGGCCCACTGGCAGAGCAGCACTTCCTCATCCGGGTTGAGGTCGTAGCGGTTCTTGGACTTGTGGCCGTATTTCTCTTCCATGATCTGCTTGGCTTCGTGGAAGCGGATGGTCGGGATCTCGGTGATCTCCGGCACATCGGTTTTCAGCATCTCAAGTTCTTCCGGGCAGTGCTCCTTGACGTACGCCATCACATACTTGAGCATGCCGGTCTCCATTGCCATAACGTCGTACATCGAGTCGATATACGCCATCTCGAAGTCCAGGCCGATATATTCGTTTAAGTGGCGCGAGGTGTTGTGGCGCTCGGCGCGGTATACGCTGCCGATCTCAAACACGCGGCCGAACGCGCCGGCCAGATACTGCTTGTGGAACTGCGGGGACTGCGCCAGATAGGCCGGCTGGCCGAAGTAATCCAGCTTGAACAGGTTTGCGCCGCCTTCCGCGCCCGCAACCACGATCTTGGGGGTGTGGATGTGGGTGAAGCCCTGCGACTGCATATACTGTGCAAAGCCGTCCGCGATCGCGCCCTGCACGCGGAATACCGCCTGCTTGCGCGGATGGCGCAGCGTGATCGGACGCAGCGGCAGGTCAACGTCGAGCGACAGGCCCATATACTTCTTGCCCAGCGGCACCGGTAGCTGGTCGTACGGACGGGCAAGCACCTGGATCGCGCTGAGCACGACCTCCACGCCGTGTTCGGCGCGCGGCTCTTCGCGCACCGTGCCGGTCACTTCGAGCACCAGCGCATCCTTGATTTCGCTGCGCTTGATGCCGCCGATCTCATCGCCCTGGAAGGTGCACTGGATCAGGCCGCGCTCGACGCGCATGATGACGAACGCAAAGTCCGACATGTCGCGCACGCGGTGTACCGTGCCGCGGAACGTAACTTCGCCGCCGACTGCATCGCAGACGCGCTTGACCGTATCGACGTACTGGCCCGCTTCGTGAATCATTTCCATAATCATTAACGCCTCTCTATTTCAGCATTTTCATACAGGGTCATATTATACCATTGATTTGCGGGATAGACAAGATTTTTGAGAGAAAAAGGTGGGAATTTCAACGGAAAAATTGGATTTACCGCTTGAGCTTGCGCAGGACGGCTTGCATTTCCGCGCGTCCTTCGCCGCTGGCGACGATGCAGACTGCATAGACCACCGCGCCCGCAGGCACGGCGCACACCAGCCGCAGCAGGTTGCTCACCGGCAGCATCGTGCAGGCAAAGGCCGCCGCGCCGCACAGCAGGGCGGAAACCACGATGCGAATGATGTTTTTGGCGGGAACGCGGAACAAAAAGCGGCGGCGCACCCGCGCGCAAGTGATGAAAAAGTAGGATGCGAAGGCGACGATCGAACCGATGGCGCCGCCCGTGAAGCCGACGGCCTGCAGCAGCAGGACGCTGGAGATCACCTTGATGACCGCTGCCGCCGCGCTGTTCTGCAGCACGGAAACCGTGGACTGCTCGAGCTCGTACGCCTTGTTGGCGTATTCGGTCAATCCCATGAACAGCATGGCCAGCGCGGTATACGCGATGACCGGCGCGCCCGCGTCATACCCTTTGGCGAACAGCACGCGCGACATCGGCAGCGCGACCGCCGTCAGTCCGGTCACGGCCGGCACGGCGATCAGCAGGTACAGCCGCACGCCCTGATCGAGCAGGGGCTTGGCCGTTTCGCGGCCGCCCTCACGCCACGCGCGCAGCACCGCGGGATAGACGCCGCGCATGATGCCGACCGAGATCATGGTGAACAGGCCGGACGCGATCGAGTTGTTGGAGGAATAGATGCCGTAAACATCCATATCGAAAAAGCCGACCACCAGATATTTGTCGATCTGGTTGAGCAGCGTGACCGAGATGGAAACGCCCATCAGCGGCACGCCGAAACGTAGGAATTTGTTCAGCAGATCGCGCGAGAACCAGCGCAGCCGCGCGATCGACGGCAGACCAAGCGCGAGCACCGCACCGATCCCGGCCACGCCGTCCGCCACGGTGTTGGCACAGATGGCGGGGAAGGGGGACGCAGGGTTGCGCATGCCGAACACCAGCGCGTAGGCGACCAGCAGCTTGAGGCCGGCCGAGGTCAGGCTCAGCGAAATCGAGGCCCGCATCCGGCCGAGCTGGATGAGTGCGGCGTTGAGGATCTGGAAGATCGTGTAGCTGAAAAACATGGTCATGAATCCCAGATACAGCGGATCGCACAGCAGGATGGCCGCGCCGCAGCAGAATACTGCGACGGCCGCACAGATGATCAGGTAGATGGTCGAGACCGTGGAAAACAGGCCGCGGCCCTGATCCTTGCCGAATTCCTCTCCGACATAGCGGGTGGCGGCGTTTGCCATCCATCCGGCCAGAATCAGATAGGCGATCTGCACGTTGAAATTGATGAAGTTGAACGTGCCGACCGTGGATTCGTAAAACAGGTGGGTATACAGGGAGGTACACGCGATTACCAGCAGGCCTTCAATGACCTTCGCGGGCAGAAACAGCATCGCGTCGCGTGTCATGGTGTTTTTTGAGGACAAAGGGAAACCCTCGCTTTCGGTCAGATAGATATAGTATAGCATGGTTTGGGGGCAAAAACAAATAACGGTTTGTAAACACCGCGACTTGTGTTTTGCATTTGCGTTCTTTTCGTGCTATACTGTCTGTATCTGTGAGAAAATGTCCTTTGGAGGAATCTGTTTTGCGAGTGATGCATGTGATGGGCGGCGGCGACGTGGGCGGCGCCAAGACCCAAATTATGAATACCGTCACCGGGCTTGCCAGACGCAATGATGTGATGCTGATTTCCTTCCGCGCCGGCCCGTTCGCGGACGAGGCGCGTGAGCGCGGCATCGATGTGCGCGTGATCGAGCGGCACAACCCGTTCCGTGCGGCGCGGGCGATGCGCGATCTGGTGGACCAGTTCCGGCCGGACATCATCCACTGCCACGGCGGCCGCGCCAATCTGATGGGCGCGATGGTGCGCCGCACGCGCCGCGTGCCGGTCGTGACGACCGTCCACTCGGATTATAAGCTGGACTACCTCGGCAACCCGCTCAAGCAGCATACGTTCGGCGCGGCCAATGCAGTGGCGCTGCGCTTTCTGGATTTTTATCAGCCGGTGGCCGACCGCATGGCGCGCACCCTGATCGAGCGCGGCTTTGATCCCGAGCGCATCGTTAAGATCTATAACGGCATGGAGTTCCGGCGGCCGGAGGGCGAATTTGACCGCGCCCAGTATCTCAAAGAAAACTACGGCGCGGAGATCGAGGAAGGGGACGTGCTGTGCGGCATTGCCGCGCGTCTGACCGCGGTCAAGGACATTGCGACGACCGTGCGCGCCTTTGCCGCAGCCTTGCAAAGCGCGCCGCAGCTGCGTCTGTTCATCGCAGGCGAGGGCGAGGATGAGGACATGCTCCGCAAGCTCGCCGACCAGCTCGGCGTTTCCGAGCGTGTGACGTTCTGCGGCTGGGTCTCGCCTGTGGAGCCGTTTTTCCGCGCGATGGATATTAACGTCCTGTCCTCGGTGTCCGAAACCTTCCCGTATTCCATTCTGGAGGGCGTCTGCGCGGGGTGCGCGACCATTTGCTCGGACGTCGGCGGCATGCCCGAGCTGATCGACACGGGTGAAAATGGTTATATTTTCCCGGTCGGGGACGACAAAAAGCTGAGCGAATATATGACGCGGCTGGCAAACGACGCTGCGCTGCGCGAGACCTTTGCGCAGGCGCTGTATGAAAAGGCGTCGAGCAATTTTTCCAAAGACAAAATGTGCGAGCGGCAGGAGGCTAACTACCGGCATCTGCTCGCGCGCTTCCACCGCCCCAAGGACGAGCGCGAGAGCATCGTCATCTGCGGCGCGTATGGCCGCGGCAACGCGGGCGACGACGCGATTCTGGAGGCCATCGTGCAGGAGATGCGCGCGCTCGACCCCGAGCGCACGATCTGTGTCATGTCCCGCCGGCCCAAGGAGACAAAGCTCACTTACCGCACGGGCGCGGTGTATACCTTCAATATCTTTTCCGTTCTGCGGCGCTTCCGCCGCGCGGCACTCTATATCAACGGCGGCGGCACACTCATGCAGGACGTGACCTCGACCCGTTCGATCTGGTATTACTGCTACACGCTGCGCGCGGCGAAAAAGCGCGGCTGCAAGGTCATGATGTACGGCTGCGGCATCGGCCCGATCAACCGGGCGGGCAACCGAAAGATGGCGGCCAAAACCATCGATGGATCGGTTGACCGCATCACGCTGCGCGACGAAAACTCCCGGCAGGAGCTGGCGCGCATGGGCGTGACCCGGCCGGATATCCGCGTGTCCGCCGATCCGACCATCATCCTCGACCCCGCGCCGCGCGAGATCGTCAACCTTGCGCTCGAACAGAGCGGCATCGACCCGGAGGGCAAGTATATCGGTTTCGGCCTGCGCAACTGGAAGGGGCTGGACGCGGCGCTGCCCGCGATCGCGGCGGCGGCGGATTATGCCTATGAAAAGCACGGCCTGACGCCGGTGTTTGTGCCGATCGAGTTCCCGAGCGACCTGACGCCTGCCGAGCGGGTGGGCGCGCTGCTGCATTGCCCGTGGTACGCGGTGCGCACGCGGCAGCCGATCGAGGTGACCATCGGCATCCTCGCGCGCATGCAGACCGTGGTCGGCATCCGCCTGCATTCGCTGATGTTCTCGGCGGGGCAGGGTGTGCCGGTCGTCGGCATGAGCTATGATATCAAGGTGGACAGCTTCCTTAAGTATATCGGCAGCAGCACCTGCTTGCAGCTGCGCGAGGTGCGGGCGGATGAGCTGTGCCACCTGATCGATAAATGCCTGTCCGGTGCGCTGGACGAGGAAGTGCGGCGCAACGCCAAGCTGCTGCGCGAGCGCGAGCACGAAAATGTGCGCGGCGCCGCGACACTGCTTGGCATTCAAAACGAAAAGGAGGAGGCAGCACAATGAAAAACCATGTCGTTTGCCTTTCAACCACCAACTATCACCCGCTGCCCACGCGCAAACAGAACGTGATGAGCCGTCTGCGGAACAGCGAGGTGCTGTATTTTGACCCGCCGGTGTCGCTGATCGCACCGCTCAAGGACAAAAAAGCGTCCGCCTATCTCAAGAAATACAAGCAGCCGGGCGAAAAGGTCGAGGGACACGAAAACATCACGGTGTACGCGCTGCCGCCCGTTCTGCCGTTCTTCAACAAGTTCCGTTGGGTTAACAAGATCAACCAGAAGCGGCAGGCTGCCTTTGTGCGGCAGAAGATGCGCGAGCATGGCTTCGGGGACGAGACCGTGCTGTGGTGCTACTCGCCGTCCTCGTGCGACATTGTGGAGCACATTCCGCATCGCGCGTTGGTGTATGACTGCGTGGACCGCCATTCGGCCTATAAGGGTCACATCAACCCGGCGGTCGTCGATCAGATGGAGCGCGACCTAGCAAAGCCCGCCGATCAGGTGTTTGCGACCGCGGTCGGTCTGGCCGAAACGCTCGAAAAAATCAACCCGACGACCAAAATGATCCCGAACGGCGCAGCGTACGAGATCTTCTCGCGCGTGCAGACGGAAAAGGACACGCTGTCCTGCCCGGAGGATATGAAGAATCTGAAACATCCGGTGTTCGGCTTTGTCGGCATGCTGCAGGAGTGTATCGACTACGCGCTGATCGAAAAGCTGGCGAAAGAACGGCCGGACGCGACAATCTTCCTCATTGGCCGTACGCTGCCGGGCGTCGACCTGACGCATCTGCGGCAGTATCCCAACATCGTGTTCCACGGTCTGGTGCCGCAGCCCGAGCTGCCCGCGTACCTTGCGCAGATGGACGTGTGCCTGAACGTGTTCCGTGCGGGTGCTTTGAGCAAGGATGTGTCGCCGCTGAAATTCTATGAGTATCTGGCGACCGGCAAACCGGTGGTTTCCACACGCGAGCCGCTGCAGGTAGAGGATTTCAAGGACGTGGTCTACATTGCGCACAATGCGGACGAATTTCTCTCGCTGTGCGACGCTGCCGCGGCGGAAAACGATCCGGAAAAGGTGCAAAAACGCTTGGCGTACGGCGCGCAGTGCTCGTGGACCGAGCGCGTGCACCAGATGGAAGCCGTATTATATGCCAAGGGCGTTCTGCACGAAAGCTGACGCGCGCGGCGGATATCTTTGGGCATTCGTACAAAACACGAAAAAACCATGTAAAATGCTTGCAATGCACGGCTGCATTCGATAAAATAATAGTGTATCTTCACCGATCATCCGAGAGAAAGAGGTGCACCCATGACCGGCAGTGTTTTCTTGATCAAAACAGTGGAAATGCCCGGGCATTCGTGCATGATTTCGGGTATTGGTGCAGCACATTGAGCACATATAGGACACGGGTATATCCGTGTCCTCATTTGTTTTTGAGGAGGAATCGCAGATGAAAAAAGTACTGGTCATCATGGGCTCGGACAGCGACCTGAAGGTGATGGAAAAGTGCATCGATCGCCTGAAGTCGTTTGACATCCCGACCGAAGTGCGCATTTGTTCTGCACACCGCACGCCGGCGGTGGCGGAGCAGCTGTCTCAAAACGCGAAGGCGGACGGCTTTGGCGTCATCATCGCGGCAGCGGGCAAGGCGGCCCATTTGGGCGGCGTGCTGGCGGCCAACACGACCCTGCCGGTCATCGGCGTGCCGATGGGTACGAGCGTCATGGGCGGCATGGACAGCCTGCTCTCCATCGTGCAGATGCCCAAGGGTATCCCGGTGGCGACCGTTGCGATCGACGGCGCGGACAACGCAGCCATTCTGGCCGCGCAGATGATCGCCCTGTCGGACGACGCGCTGGCGGACAAGCTTGCACAGTTCAAGAAGGACATGGCAGACGAAGTCATGGCAAAGGACGAAAAGGTCAAGGCACAGTTTGCATAAAGGGTAAAGGCGCGGCGGGCGGAACCATTGCCGCACGCCGGGTACAACCCAAAACAAAATGGTTTGTTTTAAATTACACATATAAAAATGGAGGAAAATGGACATGGAAAAGAAAGAACAGCTCTACGAAGGCAAGGCTAAGAAGGTTTTTGCGACCGACGATGCAAATTATGTAATCGTGGACTACAAGGACGACGCGACCGCGTTCAACGGTGAAAAGAAGGGCACGATCGCAGGCAAGGGCGTCATCAACAACGTGATGAGCAACCATATGTTCCAGCTGCTCGAGCAGCAGGGCGTGCCGACGCATTTTGTCGAGCAGCTTTCCGACCGCGAGACCCTGGTCAAGAAGGTGTCCATCGTACCGCTCGAAGTCATCATCCGCAACATCTCGGCCGGTTCGTTTGCCAAGCGTTACGGCGTAAACGAAGGCATCGTGTTTGACGAGCCGACCATCGAATTCTCCTACAAAAACGACGATCTGGGCGACCCGCTCATGAACGCTTACCATGCCATCGCGCTCAAGCTCGCGACCCGCGAGGAGATCGAGCGCATCAAGGCCATGGCATTCAAGGTCAACGAAGTGATGAAGCAGTATTTCGATACGCTCAACGTCACGCTCGTGGACTTCAAGCTCGAGTTCGGCAAGACCGCGGACGGCACCATCGTGCTGGCTGACGAGATCAGCCCGGACACCTGCCGTCTGTGGGACAAGACCACGGGCGAGAAGCTGGATAAGGACCGTTTCCGTCGCGATCTGGGCGGCGTAGAAGAGGCCTACCAGGAAATCATGAAGCGCGTAATGAGCAAGTAATCCCATATTGAAAAAAGGCAAATCCATGAAATATCGTATTCTAAAGCAAAGCAAAACCCCGTTTGACAAGGTGCACGAAGAGTGCGGTGTGTTCGGCATCGCCGCACCGGAAGGCAAGGAGATCGCAGCCGCACACGAAGCGTATGTTGCACTGTTTGCCTTGCAGCACCGCGGACAGGAGGCAGCCGGCATCGCGGTCAATAACCGCGGTGTCATCCACTGCCACAAGGACGTCGGTCTGGTCAGCCAGGTGTTCAACCAGCAGATTCTGGACAGCATGCCCGGCTCGATGGCGGTCGGTCACGTCCGCTATTCGACCACCGGCAAGCAGTCGCGCGAAAACGCACAGCCGATCGCCATTACGCACGTCAAGGGCAACCTTGCCGTGGCACACAACGGCAATCTGGTCAACGCGGGCGAGTTGCGCCGCCGCATCGAACTGAACGGCGGCATCTTCCGTTCTTCGAACGACACCGAAGTGCTGGTGTATACCATCGTCAACGAACGCCTCAAGTGCGGCAGCATCGAAGAGGCGGTCAAAAACACCATGAGCATCATTCAGGGCGCGTATTCGCTGGTCGTGATGAGCCCGCGCAAGCTGATCGCTGCGCGTGATCCGCATGGCTTCCGCCCGCTGTGCATCGGCCTGCTGGACGACTGCTATGTTTTCGCTTCCGAGACTTGCGCGCTCGACGCGCTGGGCGCGACCTTTGTCCGCGACGTTGAGCCGGGCGAGGTCTGCGTGGTGGAAAACGGCAAGCTGCGCTCGATGCACTGCGGCGTGCAGTGCAAGAGTTCCGCCTGCGTGTTTGAGTATATCTATTTTGCCCGTCCGGACTCGATCATCGACGGGGCCAGCGTCGAACTGGCCCGTCAGGAGGCCGGCAAGTACCTGTCCATCGAGCATCCGGTCGGCGCGGATGTGGTCATCGGCGTGCCGGATTCCGGCATTCCCGCCGCGATCGGCTATGCTAAGTTTTCTGGCATTCCGTATGGCGTGGGCCTGATCAAAAACCGCTATATCGCCCGCACCTTCATCCAGCCGGGACAGGACAAGCGCGAGCGTTCGGTGCGCCTCAAGCTCAATGCTCTGCGCACCGCGGTCGAGGGCAAGCGCGTCATCATGGTCGATGACTCGATCGTGCGCGGCACGACCTGCGCGCGGCTGGTAAAGCTTTTGCGCGACGCAGGCGCTGCCGAGGTGCATATGCGCATCTCCGCGCCGCCGTTCCGTCATCCCTGCTTCTTCGGCACGGATATCCCGGAGCGCAGCCAGCTGCTGGCGCACGGCCGCACGGTTGAGGAAATGCGCGAGATCATCGGCGTGGACAGCCTCGGCTTCCTGTCGCTGGAAGCGGCGCGCAAGATCGCCGTGGGCTGCCATCTGGGCTTCTGTGACGCCTGCTTCTCGGGCGAATACCCGATCCCGGTGCCCGAACAGGCCGAAAAGAACATGTTTGAAAACGAAATACCGCTCGGCGCGGACAAGCATGCCGGCGGAAATCAAGACAAGGAGTAACAAATGGGAGGATTTTTCGGCGTAGTCTCCAAGCAGGACTGTGTGCTGGATATTTTCTTCGGCGTGGACTATCACTCGCATCTGGGTACGCGCCGCGGCGGTATGATTCTGTATGACAAGGATCGCGGCTTCCAGCGCCAGATCCACAGCATTGAAAACACCCCGTTCCGCACCAAGTTTGAAAAAGACCTGCCGGACTTTTCCGGCTGCAGCGGCATCGGCTGCATCAGCGACACCGATCCGCAGCCGCTGCTCGTGCGTTCCCACCTCGGTCTGTATGCGCTGACCACGGTCGGCATCATCAACAACGCCGAGGAACTGGTTTCCCGTTACTTTTCCGACCACGGCCATCAGTTCATGGCGATGAGCTCGGGCAAGGTCAACTCCACCGAGCTGGCCGCGGCGCTCATCAACCAGAAGGACGATCTGGTGTCCGGCATCCTGCACGCGCAGGAGCTGATCGACGGTTCGCTGACCGTGCTGGTGCTGACCAAGGACGGCATCATCGCCGCGCGCGACCGTCTGGGCCGTCTGCCGGTGCTGATCGGCCAGAATGAGGACGGCTGCTGCGTCTCGTTTGAGTCCTTTGCTTACCACAAGCTGGGCTATGAGGACGCGTATGAGCTTGGGCCGCGCGAGATCGTCAAGGTCACTGAGGACGGTTTTGAAACGCTCTCGCCTGCGGGCAAGGAGATGAAGATCTGCTCCTTTCTGTGGACGTATTACGGCTACCCCAATTCCAACTATGAAGGCGTCAACGTCGAGGTCATGCGTTACCGCAACGGCGCGATCATGGCGCAGGACGATAAAAAGCGCGGTCTGGCCGAGGATGTGGACTACATCGCAGGCGTGCCGGATTCCGGCGTGCCGCACGCGATCGGCTATGCCAACGAATGCGGTAAGCCCTTTGCCCGTCCGTTCGTCAAGTATACGCCGACCTGGCCGCGTTCGTTCATGCCGGCCAATCAGAAGGTCCGCAATCAGGTCGCCAAGATGAAGCAGATTCCGGTGCCCGAGCTGATCGAGGGCAAAAAGCTGCTGTTTGTGGACGACTCGATCGTGCGCGGCACGCAGCTACGCGAGACCGTGGAATTCCTGTATGAGTCGGGCGCAAAGGAAGTGCATATGCGCTCGGCTTGCCCGCCGATCATGTACGGCTGCAAATACCTGAACTTTTCTTCGAGCAATTCCGAAATGGAGCTGCTCGCTCGCCGCATCGTGCAGGAGCTCGAGGGCGACGAGGGCCAGAAGCATCTGGAGGAATACGCGGACGCCAACACCGAGCGCGGCCAGTGCATGCTGAAAACCATCTGCGAGAAGTTCGGTTTCAGCTCGCTGGGCTATCAGTCGCTCGACGGCCTGCTGGAGGCCATCGGGCTGGACCGCGACAAGGTTTGCACCTATTGCTGGAACGGCAAGGAATAAGCCGTTCCGCCCAATAAACGACGAAGGAGTATTACTATGAGTGAGAGCCGTTCTGAAAGCTACAAGGCAGCCGGTGTAGACGTTACCGCCGGTTACGAGGCAGTCAAGCTGATGAAGCCGATGGTCGAATCGACCTTTACCAAGGGCGTCATGGGTACGCTTGGCGGTTTCGGCGGCCTGTTCCGTCCGGACTTTAAGGGCATGGCTGATCCCATTCTGGTTTCCGGTACGGACGGCGTGGGCACCAAGCTCAAGCTGGCCTTCCTGATGGACAAGCATGACACGGTCGGCATCGACTGCGTCGCTATGTGCGTCAATGATATCGCCTGCTGCGGTGCGCAGCCGCTGTTCTTCCTCGATTACATCGCGGTCGGCAAAAACCACCCGGCCAAGATCGCACAGATGGTTTCCGGCATCGCGGAAGGCTGCCGTCAGGCGGGCTGCGCGCTGATCGGCGGCGAGACCGCCGAGATGCCCGGTTTCTATCCGGTGGATGAATACGACATGGCGGGTTTCTCGGTCGGCATGGTCGATAAGGAGAAGATGATCGACGGCACGAATATCCGTCCGGGCGATGCGCTGATCGGCGTGGCGTCCTCCGGCGTGCACTCCAACGGCTATTCGCTGGTGCGCAAGACGCTGGGCATCAACGAAAAGTCCGTGCGCCGCTACATCGATGAGTTCGGCAAGACGCTCGGCGAAGAGCTGCTGACTCCGACCAAGATCTATGTCAAGGCCATTCAGGGCCTGATGGGCAAGGTCGAAGTCAAGGGCATCAGCCATATCACGGGCGGCGGCTTCTATGAGAATGTGCCGCGCATGCTGCCGGAAGGCATCTGCGCGAAGATCGAGAAGAGCGCAATGCCGGTGCCGCCGGTGTTCGACCTGATCGCCAAGACCGGCAAGATCCCGGAGCGCGATATGTACAACACCTTCAACATGGGCGCGGGCCTCGTGCTTGCAGTCGCAGCGGAGGACGCTTCCCGTGCGGTGGCCGCGATTTCGGCTGCGGGCGAGAAGGCATATGTCATCGGTGAGTGCGTCGCGGGCGAAAAGGGCGTCGTGCTCGAGTAATAGAGTGGAGAATCAGTTATGACGAACATCGCAGTTTTGGTTTCGGGCGGCGGCACGAATTTGCAGGCGCTGATCGACGCGCAGGCCGCGGGCAAGATCGAAAACGGCGCCATCCGGCTGGTGGTTTCCTCCAATCCGGAGGCGTTTGCGCTCGAGCGTGCGGCGAAGGCGTCCATTCCGTCCGCCGTGCTGCGCCGCCGCGACTTTGACAGCGCGGAGGATTATGATGCGGCGCTGACCGCGCTTTTGGAGGAATACGGCATCGGGCTGATCGTGCTGGCCGGGTTTATGACCGTGCTGCCGGACAGCTTCTGCCGCCGGTACGAAAACCGCATCATCAACGTGCATCCGTCGCTCATCCCGTCCTTCTGCGGGGCGGGGTATTACGGCCTGCGCGTACATGAAGCCGCTTTGGCCAAAGGGGTGAAAGTGACCGGCGCAACCGTCCATTTCGTATCCGAAGTGGTGGACGGCGGTGCAATCATCGCCCAGAAAGCGGTCGAAGTGGAGGAGGGCGACACGCCGGAGATCTTGCAGAAGCGCGTGATGCAGAATGCAGAATGGATTCTGCTGCCGCAGGCGGTCAGCGACTTCTGTGCGGGACGCCTGAGCGTCCACGGCGCGTGGGTCACTAGGAAATAAGGAGGAAGCAAAGCGTTATGAGCAAGAATGTGTTCGATATCAGTAATGAACTGATGAGCAACGCTTATCCCGGCCGCGGCATTATCTTCGGCCGCACGCTGGACAATAAGCAGAATGTGGTCGCGTACTTCATCATGGGCCGTTCGGAGAACAGTCGCAACCGCATTTTCGTGGAAACCGAGGACGGAATCCGTACCCAGGCTTACGACCCGTCCAAGATGACCGATCCGTCGCTCATCATTTATCATCCGGTGCGCCAGTGCGGCGGCAAGCTGGTTGTCACCAACGGCGACCAGACCGACACGATCTGCGACTATCTGCGCGAGGGCAAGAGCTATATCGATGCGCTGCGCACGCGCCAGTTCGAGCCGGACGCGCCCAACTACACGTCCCGCATTTCGGGCGTCATCAATGAGGACGGCTCGTACAGCCTTTCCATCCTCAAGAATTTCACGTCCGACCGCACCTCCAACAAGCGCTTTTTCTATGAATATGACAAGCCGGTGCCGGGCCTCGGTCACTTCATCCACACCTATCAGTGCGATGGCGATCCGCTGCCGCCGTTCCGCGGTGAGCCCAAGTGCATCCGCATTGAAAAGCCGATCAAGCAGTTCACCGAAATGCTGTGGACGAGCATGAACGAGCAGAACAAGGTCGCCCTGTTTGTGCGCTATATCGACCTGGAAACCGGCGCATATTGGCAGGAAATCCGCAACAAGCATGAGGAGGGCAAGGACGCATGAAGGAACTGGCACTCAAATACGGCTGCAACCCCAATCAGAAGCCCGCGCGCATCTTTATGACCGAGGGCGAGCTGCCGATCGAGGTTTTGAACGGCAAGCCGGGCTATATCAACTTCTGTGACGCATTCAACTCGTGGCAGCTGGTCAAGGCGCTGAAAAAGGCGACCGGTATGCCGGCGGCGGCGTCTTTCAAGCACGTTTCTCCCGCGGGCGCGGCGCTCGGTAAGCCGCTGACCGAGGTGGAGAAGCAGATGTACTTTGTCGAGGCCGATCATGAGCTGTCGCCCATCGCGTGCGCCTATATCCGCGCGCGCGGCGCAGACCGTCTGTGCTCTTACGGCGACTGGGCGGCGCTCTCCGACGTGTGCGACGCGGATACCGCCAACTACCTCAAGCACGAGGTGTCGGACGGCATCATCGCGCCGGGTTACACGGACGAGGCGCTCGAGATCCTCAAAACCAAGCGCAAGGGTGGCTACAACGTCGTCAAGATCGACCCGGATTACGTTCCGAAGCCGATCGAGCAGCGCGACATTTTCGGCATTCGCTTTGAGCAGGGCTATAACAACTACGAGATCGACGAGAGCCTGCTGAACAACATCGTCACCGAAAACAAGGAACTGCCCGAGAGCGCCAAGCACGACATGATCCTGTCGCTGATTACGCTCAAGTATACCCAGTCCAACTCGGTCTGCTATGTCAAGGATGGCATGACCATCGGCGTGGGCGCCGGCCAGCAGAGCCGCATCCACTGCACCAGACTCGCGGGCAACAAGGCGGATAACTGGTTCCTGCGGCAGCATCCCAAGGTGCTCGGCCTGCAGTTTGTCGACGGCATCCGCCGCCCCGACCGCGACAACGCGATCGATGTGTATATCTCGGACGAATACGAGGATGTGCTGGCAGACGGCGTTTGGCAGAACACCTTCAAGGTCAAGCCCGAGGTGCTCACCGCCGAGGAAAAGAAGGCGTGGATTGCGAAAAACACCGGCGTGACCGTCGGTTCGGACGCGTTCTTCCCGTTCGGCGACAACGTTGAGCGCGCGCGCAAGTCGGGTGTACAGTATATCGTGCAGCCGGGCGGCTCGATCCGTGACGATAACGTCATTGAAACGGCCAACAAGTACGGCATCGTCATGGCGTTCACCGGCATGCGCCTGTTCCACCATTGAGTCGAGAAAACGCCGCATCCGCGGCAAACTGGACGCTGGCAGCGCTGGTCGTGCAGGTCGCAGCCGCGGCCTGCATCGGCATGGTGGGCGCGTTGGCCGGGGCGGCGCTCATGGCAGTGTGCTATCTGATGAACGCATGGGCGGCATGGCGGCTGCGCTGCTTTGTGGCGATGGGCGCGGCACTGGTCGGCTGCGTGCTGACGCTGCTGCTGCCGAACGGCACGAGCCCGGACTGGATCGGCAATATGCTGGTCAACCTGCTGTTTTTGCTGATGTATCTGCCCATGCAGCGCAGCTTTGATCGAAAATTCCGCGCGCAGGATGCGTCTGAGCAGACGCTTCGGCTGGGCCGGACGTGGTCGCTCGTGACGCTTCTCCAGCGCGGCGCTTCCATGATGGGATTTCTGCCACTGTTTGTCGGGCAGGCGGAGCTGTCGGCCGCGCAGGGCGCGTATACGACGCTGTTTACCGTGCAGGTGACGCTGGAAATGATCGCGCTGCTGGCGGCGATCGTGTCCTATATCTGGATGGTGCGCTATTTGTGGCGCGCGCGGACGCTGCTGAAAGCGCAGGTGGAGCCATGAAGCTGATTCGCGGCTATTATGCCTATCTTGCCATCGCGGGCGGCTGGCTGCTTCGGCTGATATTGCAGCAAAACTGGATGCTGCAAGTCGTGGCTTACGCGCTGATTGCCGCAGGCGCGCTGTCTTTACAGCAGGTATCGCGCTGGTTTTGGCGTGCGAGCATCGCGGCCGATGTGTGTATCGTCTTTCAAGTGGTCTGCGGGCCGGCGGTTATTCCGGCGGGGCTATTCCGCACGGTGCTGGAATATGCGTCGCTTGTGCCGCTGCTGCTGACCGGCTGCATGCTACTGATGGCGTTTATGGCGCAGATGCAGGACGCAGGCCGCAGTACGCTTCCCGAGTGGGCGATTTTCGTCGTGTGGAGCGCGGGATTGATCCTGACGCTGCTCATGGCGCCCGGCTGGCTGAACGACTACGCGCTGGCACTGATTGTCACCGCGGTCAACACGCTGACGGTGCTTGGGTACATTGCGCTGCTGGCGGATACGTTCCGCGCGCAGAAAGAATACATCCGTACGGAGGGAGAAAAACCATGAAAGTAATGGTGATCGGCGGCGGCGGGCGAGAGCACGCCATCGTGCATACCTTAAAGAAAAGCCCCAAGGTGGACTATATCTGGTGCGCGCCGGGCAACGGCGGCATCGCACAGGAAGCGGAGTGCGTGGACATCAAGGCGACCGATATCGATGGCGTGGTGGCGTTTGCCAAGGAGCATAAGCCAGACCTCGTGATGGTCGCGCCGGACGATCCGCTTGCGCTCGGCATGGTGGATGCGCTGGAAGAGGCGGGCATCCGCGCCTTTGGCCCGCGCAAAAACGCAGCGGTGATCGAAGGCTCCAAGTCCTTTGCCAAAGAACTGATGAAGAAATACGGCATCCCGACGGCGGGCTATGCGGTATTTGAGGATTCGGCAGCGGCCATCGCCTATATCAAGGAGCAGGGCGCGCCGATCGTGGTCAAGGCGGACGGTTTGGCGCTCGGCAAGGGCGTGACGGTCGCCATGACCGAGGACGAAGCGATTGCTGCGGTCAAGGACGCGATCGACGGCCACGCGTTCGGCGGCGCGGGCGCACGCGTCGTCATCGAAGAATACCTGACCGGGCCGGAGGTATCCGTCCTTGCGTTTGTGGACGGCAAGCACCTCAAGACCATGCCGTCGGCGCAGGATCACAAGCGTGCCTACGACCACGATGAAGGGCCGAATACGGGCGGCATGGGTGCGTTCTCGCCCTCGCGGTTCTATACGGACGACATCGCGCAGACCTGCATGGAGACGATTTTCAAGCCCACGGTCGCGGCGATGGCCAAGGAGGGCCGTCCGTTCAAGGGCGTGCTGTACTTCGGCCTGATGCTGACGCCCAAGGGGCCTAAGGTGATCGAATACAACGCGCGTTTCGGCGATCCGGAGACGCAGGCGGTGCTGTCCCGTCTGGAGACCGACCTGTTTGACATCTTTAACGCGGTTATCGACGAAAAGCTGGACGAGATCGACATCCAGTGGTCGGATAACGCGGCTTGCTGCGTCTGCATGGCGTCGGGCGGCTATCCCAAGGCTTATGAGAAGGGCAAGGTCATCACCGGGCTGGACGACGTGACCGACTCGTTCGTGTTCCATGCGGGCACGGCGGTCAAGGACGGCGCGTTCGTCACCAGCGGCGGCCGTGTTCTCGGCGTGACGGCGACCGCGCCTACGCTCGACGAGGCGATCGTCAAAGCATACGCGGACGTCAAGAAGATTCATTTTGACAAAGCACATTACCGCACGGATATTGGAGTGAAAAAGGGATGAAAAACGAACAACAGGAGCAGATTCTCGGCTGTATGGCCGATGTGCTGAACCAGAACGGTTTTCGCGCTGAGGTGATGCGCAAGGAAGGCGCGCCCACGCTGCTGCGCTGCGAGGCGATGCGGCAGGGTAAGGTCGCCAAGGATGTGGTGATTGAAGCGTGCTTCATCCCGATGCAGCTACCGGGCGAGGATATGGGCCTGCTGCAATTTTTCGTGACGCTGTTCCAGGGTGCGCCGGATACGCACACCAATCAGCTGCGCCGCGCCTGTGCGTACTGCAATGACTTCTGCGCGCTCGGTGCGTTCGGCTTTTATGAGCAGGCGGGTCAGATCTACCTCAAGCACAACACGCTGTTGGACGGCTCGCTCGAGCTGGAGAAGATCATTCCCTTTGTGGCGGATAATATCTCTGTGCTGCTGGCGGCGGTCAGCCGCTTTATCGACGGTCTGGCGCAGATCGCCTATGCGGGCATGACGCTGGACGCTGTGATCGATCAGGAACTGTTCCCCAAGATGGGCTGAACGGAAAACGACAAAGCACCGGAATCCAATGGGTTCCGGTGCTTTTTTGCAGGCAAAAGGGAAAAAGTATATAAAAACAGATGCGGTACTAATAGGGGAATCTATTTTGCTGAAACGGAGAAAAACAGTAAAATCCTGTCTGCATCTCAAATAAATGACCGCATGTTCTCTTTTGAAGGAAAAGAAAAAGCTGCCGGAACATGTCCGGCAGCTTCTGGGTGCAGAGAGAAAACACCGATTAATTCTCGCGGTTGTCCTCTTTGATTTCGCCGCGGCGGAAAGCGGCCAGCAGCTCCTTGAGGTCGTCGATCGTCTGCTGCAGCGCGTGTCCGACATCGGTCTCGCAGATGCGGATGCGGTTTTCCGAGCGGTCGAACGCCATCGAGGTGGACAGGATGTCCTTGTTGTCGCGGATGGCGGTTTCCTTGCCGGGGAAGGGCTCGTGCGCGGTGATGTGGATGCCCCACGAGTCGAATACCAGCGTATAGCCTGCGATGCCGGTCGTCGGCTGATAGGCGCGGCAGAAGCCGCCGTCGATCACGATCAGGCGGCCGCCCGCCTTGATCGGGCTTTCGCCGTCCTTGGTCTTGACCGGCACATGGCCGTTGACAATGTGGCAGTGCTCGCCCTCCAGACCGAACTCGCGCAGGATGCGCACGCACACCTCATCCTCGTTGTAGAAGGAGTAATAGGGGTTTTTCGGCTCGGCCCAAGTGGATTTGTCCTCGATCAGGCGGCGCTCAAAGGTGGCAATGTGGTCGCGTCCGAACGAGGGCGAGTTGCGCCCGCACCAGAGGAACCACAGGAAATCCTTGCCGAACTGGCGCTCTTCCGTGCCCTCGCGCGCGTAGTATCCCTCGCGGGCCACGGTTTCGCACCAGTCCATGAGCGCCTTGCCGGACAGCTGTTGTCCGCCGAAGGAGAACTGCAGAAATTCGCCCTTGTCGTCCATCGGGATGCAGCCGTGGAACAGCAGATTGCCGTTGAAGCACTTGTACAGTCCGCCCTTGGAGTACAGGAAGCCGATATGTCGCTGCAGCTTTTCGCTGCGCAGAAAAGAATTTTTCAGCTGCGCCATCAAGGTGTGTTCCTCGGGTGTCAGACGATAGGGGTCCGCCGGGTCGATGGTCGGGAAGTCGCAGTCGCGCAGCGTATATTCGCCGGTCGGCAGCGTAACCGTCCCCTTTGCAAAGTCGATCTTGTCGAGCAGCAGGCGGTCATCCATGTGGAAGGAGGGGTTGCGCTGGATGGTTTGCCCCTCGAGCTTGAACTGGATGATGGCGATGGCTTTGTGCATACGCGCGGCACGCGCCGTGTCCACACCGGTCTGCTCGGCGGGCTCGAGCATTTTGGGCATAAAGCAGGAAACATCGCTGTTTCGGTAGGTCTCGTCTGCAAACAACGCCAGCGGGCGCAGGCTGATGCCGTAGCCGGTTTCGATCACGTCCAGATTGTTGTAGGTGATCGAGTTGCTCAGCACGGTCGCAATGCAGGTGCGGCTGCCGGTGGCAGCGCCCATCCATAACACATCGTGGTTGCCCCACTGGATATCGACCGAGTGATGGTCCATCAGCATGTCCATGATGATATCCGCGCGCGGGCCGCGGTCAAAAATGTCGCCGACGATATGCAGGTGATCGACGACCAAGCGTTTGATCAGATTGCACATGGAAATGATGAACTCTTCAGCGCGGTCGGTTTCGATGATCGAGGAGATGACGGTGTCAAAGTATTCGCGCTTGTTGTAGATATCGTTATTCTTGTTGAGCAGCTCGTTGATGATGTCACCGTTCCAGCGCGGCAGGGCGCGGCGCACCTTGGCGCGCGTGTACTTGGACGCGCACAGACGGCAGATTTCAAGCAGGCGGCTGAGCGTGATACGGTACCACTCGGCGCGGTCGGGCGAGGCCGCGACCAGCTCTTCCAGCTTTTCTTCCGGGTAATAGATGAGGGTGGCGAGGCGGGCGCGCTCATCGGCGGGCAAGCTGTCGCGCAGCACGATGTCCACTTTCTCGCGCACGGCGCCCGAGGCGTTGTTCAGGATATGTACGAAAGCGTCCGCTTCGCCGTGCAGGTCGCTCATAAAGTGTTCGGTACCTTTGGGCAGGCTGAGGATGGCCTGCAAATGGATGATTTCGCTGCTTGCCGCGCGCACATTCGGGTATTGCAGTGCGAGCAGACGCAAATATTTTTGTCGGTCGGTGATGTTGTCCATGGGGAAGCTCCTCTCTGATACCTTTTCTTTAGTATGCCATAAAACCAAGGGAAACACAAAGGGATTTGTGTAAAAACAAAGAAAACCGCTGTCCCATTGGGATGAGACAGCGGTAGGCGGATTATTTGGGACGCTTTTTGGGCGTGCGGGTGCGGTCGGGTGCCCAGCCCGGAAGCGGGTAGCGTTGGATCGCGCCGAAGATGCGCTCGCGCAGGCCGGGCATGGTCTGTTCAAGGTTTTTCAGCAGGTCCTTGATCTCCTGCCGCTTGGTGTTGCCATCGGCGGGGCAGGGATTATGGACGATCGGCAGAGCGTGCCGCTGCGCGAACGAGCGGACATAGTACTCGGGGGTATACAGCAGCGGGCGGATGAGTGTGATGCCCGTACGGTCGAGAAAGGTCACCGGCTGGAAGCACGAGATGCGTCCCTCGTAGAACAGGGACAGCATATAGGTTTCCACCACGTCGTCAAAGTGGTGGCCGAGCGCGACCTTCTTGCAGCCTGCGGCGAGCGCGGCCTCGTGCAGCGCGCCGCGGCGCATCTTGGCGCACAGCGCACAGGGGTTTTCCTCCTTGCGGATGTCGAAGATGATCGGTCCGATCTGGGTCGGGATGCGGATATACTCGACGCCCAGCTCGTCGCACAGCGTCTGCACGGGGGAGAAGTCCATCTCGTCGTAGCCCATTTCGAGCGTGATGGCAATCACTTCGAATTTCTTGGGATAGAAGGCGCGCAGCTTGGCCAGCGCAACGAGCAGCGCAAGCGAATCCTTGCCGCCCGACACACCGACCGCGATGCGGTCGCCGTCTTCAATCATATGGTAATGGTCCACCGCGCGGCGGACGTAAGAGAGCATTTTCTGCATGATTTGGTCTCCGTTTTCTCGTGAAACTTAAGTCGAATACCATTATTTATAGCAGAAAACCGCTTGTGACGCAAATCAAAAATTTGAATTGCAAAGTGAGAAAACAAGAGAATACAAGAGAACAAGCGAGAATAAGAGAGATCTTAATGGATTTGAGATAAATTTCAAAAAATCCGCTTGACTTGCGAAAACAGATGTGTTTTAATAGATATGCTCGCTTAGAGCGGTTAAAAATGTTGTCAAAATAATTTTTGATAGAATAAACGGAGGAAGAAAACATGTCTACTTTTATGGCTAAGGCAGAGACTGTCGAGCGTAAGTGGTATGTGCTGGACGCCGCGGGCAAGCCGCTTGGCCGCACCGCCGCTACCGCCGCCATGCTGCTGCGCGGCAAGCACAAGGCCGAGTTCACCCCCCACGTTGACTGCGGCGATTTTGTCATCGTCATCAACGCGGACAAGGCGATCCTGACCGGCAAGAAGCTCACCCAGAAGTACTACCGTCATCACACCGGCTGGGTCGGCGGTCTGAAGGAAGTACAGTACAAGACCCTGATGCACGAGAAGCCGGAGTTTGCAATGCAGCTGGCTGTCAAGGGCATGCTGCCGAAGAACTCGATCGGCCGTCAGTCCGCGACCCGTCTCAAGGTTTACGCTGGCGAGAACCACAACCATCAGGCGCAGAAGCCCGAAGTTTGGGATAAGTAAGGGAGGAACTAACTGATGTATACACCTAAGAAGGCTTATTTCTATGGCACCGGCAGAAGAAAGTCCTCCGTTGCCCGCGTTCGTCTGTTCCCGGGCGGCACCGGTGAGATCAAGATCAACAACCGTACCATCGACAACTACTTCGGTCTGGAGACCCTGAAGATGGTTTGCCGTCAGCCGTTCGAAGTGACCGGCACTGCCGGCAAGTTCGACGTAGAGTGCACCGTAACCGGCGGCGGCTTTACCGGCCAGGCTGGTGCGATCCGTCACGGCATCGCCCGTGCACTGCTGCAGGCGGATTCCGATCAGTACCGCGCAGCCCTCAAGGCGGCCGGCTACCTGACCCGCGATCCGCGCATGAAGGAACGCAAGAAGTACGGCCTCAAGGCAGCACGTCGTGCTCCTCAGTTCAGCAAGAGATAATCAGCTGTTCAAACTGTATCAAAATGCTTCAAAAAGCCCGGAAAATCAAGGTTTTCCGGGCTTTTCCTATGCCCTGAATGGCTGATGTAGTTTGATAAAGTTTGATGTAACGAGACCCATCTTAACACAATTTTTAGTGGTTACCAAGTGGATAACCGGCAAAAAACAGGCTAAAAAGAGGGCCAAGTGGTTACTAAATAGGATAACCGAAGGCCGTTTTTTGCCCTTTGGAGAGGTGACTTTTTCTTCTCCTTCATCGACCATTTTCATCTGATTAGTTTGAGATAATTTGACCTAATTTGAATACAACAGAATAAATCTAATCGCCAAGCGCTCAGTATTTTTCTACTGGGCGCTTTTTGCGTTTCCGGGGAATTTCATTCCGGGATAAGAAAAGGCCGTCACTTTCAATTTTTGAAGTGGCGGCTTTTTCTATTTCCAGAAGCCATAGAACAATTCAGAAATGAGGTGAAGTCATTGAACACGCAAATCATCGCCATCGCCAACCAGAAAGGCGGCGTTGGCAAGACAACCACCTGCGCGAACTTGGGGATCGGGCTGGCGCAGGCCGGGAAGAAAGTGCTGCTGATTGACGGGGACCCGCAAGGCAGCCTGACCATCAGCCTTGGAAATCCCCAGCCGGACAAACTGCCCTTTACCCTGTCCGACGCTATGGGCCGTATTCTGATGGATGAGCCAATCAAGCCCGGTGAGGGTATCCTGCACCACCCGGAAGGCGTTGACCTGATGCCTGCTGACATTCAGCTCTCCGGCATGGAGGTCTCCCTGGTGAACGCCATGAGCCGTGAAACCATCTTGCGGCAATACCTGGACACACTCAAGGGACAGTATTCCCATATCCTGATTGACTGCCAGCCTTCCCTGGGTATGCTCACGGTCAACGCACTGGCAGCCGCCAACAGGATCATAATCCCCGTCCAGGCGGAGTATCTACCCGCCAAGGGCCTGGAACAGCTGCTCCAGACGGTCAATAAGGTGAAGCGGCAAATCAATCCCAAGCTCCAGATCGACGGCATACTGCTGACGATGGTGGACAACCGCACCAACTTTGCCAAGGAGATCGCCGCCCTGCTGCGGGAGACCTACGGCAGCAAAATCAAGGTGTTCGGCACCGAGATTCCCCATTCCGTCCGGGCAAAGGAAATCAGCGCCGAGGGCAAGAGCATTTTTGCCCACGACCCCAATGGCAAGGTGGCCGAGGGGTACAAAAATCTGACCCAGGAGGTGATAAAACTTGAAAAGCAGCGCGAAAAAAGTAGAGCTGGCCTCGGTAGATGATTTATTCTCCACCGAGGAAGGCCGTCAGGATGCCAAGCTGGAGAAGATTCAGGAAATCTCCCTTTCTGAGCTGCATCCTTTCAAGAACCACCCATTCAAAGTCAAGGATGACGAGGCCATGATGGAGACCGCCGACAGTGTGCGGCAGTACGGTGTTCTGGTTCCGGCGATTGCCCGCCCGGACCCGGAGGGCGGCTATGAGCTGATAGCCGGTCACAGGCGGCACCGAGCCAGTGAGCTGGCTGAGAAAGAAACCATGCCGGTCATTGTCCGAGACCTGGACGATGATGCCGCCACCATCATCATGGTGGACAGCAACTTGCAGCGGGAAAGCCTGCTCCCCAGCGAGAGGGCTTTTGCCTACAAGATGAAGCTGGAGGCCATGAAGCGACAGGCCGGGAGACCCACCAAAGAAAATAGTTCCCAACTTGGGAACGATTTCGGAAAGAAGTCCAGCGAGCTTTTAGCTGAACAGGTTGGCCAGAGTAAAAATCAGATTTTCCGCTATATCCGCCTGACGGAGCTGATTCCCGAACTGCTGGATATGGTGGATGAAAAGAAAATCGCCCTCAACCCGGCTTATGAGCTGTCTTTCCTCAAAAAAGAGGAACAGCGGGATTTGCTGGACGCGATGGAAAGTGAACAGGCTACCCCCTCTCTCTCCCAGGCCCAGCGGCTCAAGAAATACAGCCAGGAGGGACATCTGACCCTCGATATGATGCGCGTCATCATGGGCGAGGAAAAGAAAAGCGATCTGGACCGGGTAACTTTCACTTCTGACACCCTGCGAAAGTATTTTCCCAAGAGCTACACGCCCCAGCGGATGCAGGAAACCATTATCAAACTGCTGGAGGCGTGGCAGAAGAAGCGCCAGAGAGACCAGGAACGATGAAAGGAGCCGCCTATGAGGGATATTTCAGCCCGTGAGCTGAAAGGACACAATATTTTGGCCGTAGAGCGTTTTCAAGATAACACCCGCTGGATGATCGAGTTTTCCGTTCAGCGCCCTTGTTCCTACGGCAACCCCGGCGATGAAATGCGGCTGTTTCTCACGGAGGACGGGTATCAGGCCGCCCTTCACAGCCAGAAGCGCCGGGAAATCAAAATCAAGCGGTATGCCCGTGTGATCGAGGGCCATGTTCTCGACTTCAAACCGGACAAGCGCCGCCGCCACCCGTAAACTCATCATCACTACGAAAGGAAAGGAATGAATATGTGTACTGTCCAGAGCATCAAAGATGCCATCCGGGAAAGTTGTCAGTCCCAGTATGATATGGAATCCACCGACATTGACCGGGTTTTGCAGACCCTCCCGTTTTCGGAGCATGAACCGATGTTCAGTCATCCGCCGAAGTACAAGCGTCCCTACCGGCCCTGGCAGAACAACAAAAACAGCTGAAAGCCACAGTCTTTTTCACGAAAGATTGTGGCTTTTTTCATGCCCTGAAATTAGAAAGGAGTGAAGTCAATGGCCGTTTTTCGCATTGAACGGACCAGAGATTATACTGTGATGAGCAATCATCACCTGCGAAACCATGAACTGTCCCTCAAGGCCAAGGGACTGCTTTCCATGATGCTATCCCTGCCGGATGACTGGAACTATACCACCCGTGGCCTTGCGAAAATCTGCAAGGAGGGCGTTGACGCCATCGGTAATGCGCTGCGGGAGTTGGAAACCGCCGGTTACATCGTGCGGAACCAGCTGCGGGACCGACAAGGCCGGATCAGCGACACGGAGTATGTCATCTACGAGCAGCCACAGCCGAAGAACCCGGATACGCCCCAGCCGGATACGGCTTCACCAGATACGGAAAACCCGTATCTGGATAAACCGGATACGGAAAAGCCCGCAGAATTAAATATAGAGAAACCAAATACCCAAAAACAAAATACTCATGGAGCAAGTACCGATTCCATTCCCTTCCGGGAAACAGCGGCAGCACAGCTGCCGGAACGGAAAGGAAGGGATGCGATGTCTGTCTCAGAGATAGAAAATTATCGGGAATTGATTCTGGAGAACATCGAGTATGATTATCTGTGCAGAGAGTTTTCGACCTATCGGGAGGACCTGGACGAGATTGTGGAGCTGATGGTGGAGACCGTTTGCGCCAAGCGTAAGACCACTCGGATCGCTGGCAGCGACTTTCCCCATGAAGTCGTGCGCTCCCGGTTCTTGAAGCTGGATAGCGAGCATATCCGATTTGTCATGGACGGTATGCAGAAAAACACCACAGAGGTCCGCAATATGAAACAGTATTTGCTTGCAGTGCTGTTCAATGCGCCCACCACCATCAGTAATCACTACACCGTACAAGTCAATCACGATATGAACGCAGGCGGCTGGTAAACAGCCGCTTTTCTGTTGCCCGGAAATACCGGGAGAAAGGATTTTGCCATGAAACGACCTCTTGCCTACATTACGGCTCCCTGGAGCAACAACCAGTATGAGAACGCCGAGAACGCTGCTACCTACTGCCGCCAGGTGTACGATGCCGGTTATTCGCCCATCTGCCCGGTTCTGTTCCTGTCCACCTTTCTCAAGGACGAAATCCCCCAGGAACACAAGGACGGGCTGGATATGGCGCGAGACTATCTGCGTCGCTCTCATGTGCTGGTGGTCTGCGGCCACGGCATCGACGAGACCGTGAAGAATGACATTGCCACCGCTGAGCGCCTGCGAATCACCGCCACCACCCTGGACGGTATCCTGACCGTGAAGGGCCAGGGACGCGGGAAAGGAGGTGCGCGCCATGGCTGAGTGAAAGGCCGTGGGCCAGCTGTATAACCATCCTAACCAGCTTTGCTGAAAGGAGGCATAGACAATGAAATACCTGTTGAGGCGGTTGGTGGTTCCGCCTTAGTTTCAGATACCACCCCTGCAAAAACCGCAGAAAGGAGGCGATGACCTATGCAGGAGGAAGTGGAAAACAGGACTTTGACGCTGGTAGTCAGCGGCACAAAGTTCACCGGGCGTCTGTTTAAGGCCGCCATTTGCAAATATCTTGCCCACCGCAAGGAAAAGATGCTGCAAAAGCAGAGAAGCCGTGATGCGCCTGTGAAGCCCCAGGGCAAGCAGACGGTGAAACAGCTGATCGGTCAGAACCAGGGTGTTTCCAACATCGAGATTACCGACCCCTCCATCAAGGAATTTGAGAAAATCGCCCGGAAATATGGTGTGGACTATGCGGTGAAAAAGGACCGCAGCAGTTCCCCACCCAAGTACCTGATTTTTTTCAAAGGCCGGGATGCGGATGCCCTGACAGCTGCCTTTACCGAATATACCGGCAAAAAGGTAAGAAAGGCAGAGAAATCCGAGCGCCCGTCCGTGCTGGCAAAGCTGAGCCAGTTCAAAGAGTTGGTGAAGCACGCCGTCGTGGATCGGAACAAGCGAAAGGAGCTGGAACGATGAAAAAGCAGCTTGACATCAAAAAGCTCCTTGTTTTGAACCTGCCGTATATTCTGATGGGCTTGTTTGCCACCAACTTCGGTGAAGGATGGCGGATGGCCGTGGGCGCGGACGCTTCGGCAAAAATGCTCTCGTTCTTCTCCACACTGCCGGAGGCGCTTGCCAGCTGGTGGCCCAGCCTGCACCCGCTGGACCTGCTGGTGGGCCTGTGCTGCGGCGGTGGCCTGCGGCTGGCGGTCTATCTCAAGAGCAAGAACGCCAAGAAGTACCGGCATGGCATGGAGTACGGCTCCGCCCGCTGGGGAACCCATGAGGATATTGCACCTTATATCGACCCGGTATTCCAGAACAATGTGATTCTGACCAAAACCGAGAGCCTGACCATGAACAGTCGCCCCAAGGACCCCAAGACCGCCAGAAACAAAAATGTGCTGGTGATCGGCGGCTCCGGTTCCGGTAAAACCCGGTTCTGGCTGAAACCGAACCTGATGCAGATGCACTCGTCCTATGTGGTCACAGACCCCAAAGGCACCATCCTGGTGGAGTGCGGCAAAATGCTTCAGCGCGGTACGCCCAAGCTGGGCAAGGACGGAAAGCCCATGAAGGATAAGCACGGCAAGGTCATCTATGAGCCGTACCGGATTAAGGTCCTCAATACCATCAACTTCAAGAAATCCATGCACTACAATCCCTTTGCCTACATCCACTCCGAAAAGGACATCTTGAAGTTGGTCACGACGCTCATCGCCAACACTAAGGGCGAGGGCAAGGCCGGGGACGATTTCTGGGTCAAAGCCGAGACACTTTTGTACTGCGCCCTCATCGGGTATATCCACTATGAGGCACCGGTGGAGGAACAAAACTTCTCCACCCTCATCGAGTTCATCAACGCCATGGAGGTCCGGGAGGATGACGAGGAGTTCAAAAACCCCGTGGACCTGATGTTTGACGCATTGGAAGCGGAAAAGCCAAACCACTTTGCCGTCCGGCAGTATAAAAAATACAAGCTGGCGGCGGGTGATATATGCTCTAAGTGACTTCTTAATCATGATTTTGTCATGATTAGTGAAGCAATCACTTAGAGCATTTTTGTTTCAGGAGGTACAGCTATGAGAAACGAAAAAATCACCCCACTGTACGAGCGCCTGAGCCGGGACGATGAGTTACAGGGCGAGAGCAATTCCATATCCAACCAAAAACAGATGTTAGAGGATTTTGCTCGCCGGAACGGGCTGCCCAACCCTACGCACTTTACTGATGATGGTATCTCAGGCACTCGTTTTGACCGCCCCGGATTTTTGGCGATGATGGAGGAAGTGGAGGCAGGGCGCGTAGAGGCAATCGTCATCAAGGACATGAGCCGGTTGGGGCGCGACTATCTGAAGGTTGGTCAGGTCATGGAGGTTTTGCGGCAGCGTGGTGTTCGTCTGATCGCCATTAACGACGGTGTGGACAGTCTGAAAGGCGATGACGATTTTACCCCGTTCCGCAACATCATGAATGAATTTTATGCCCGTGATACCAGCCGGAAAATCCGTTCTGTGTTCAAGTCAAAAGGCATGAGTGGCAAGCACCTGACCGGCACCGTGATTTACGGCTATTTGTGGGACGAAAAACGGGAGCATTGGCTGGTAGATGAAGAAGCCGCCGAAGTGGTACGCCGTATCTTCTCTCTCACGCTGGAGGGATATGGGCCTTATCAGATTGCTTGTAAACTATCCACAGACCGGATTGAAATTCCTGTCGTACACCTTGCCCGCTTCAATGAGGGTGTGAACCGTTCAAAGCCGGTCAAAGACCCGTATGGATGGGGATCATCTACCATCGTGAACATTTTGAAAAAACGAGAGTATTTGGGACACACCATCAATTTCAAGACCCGCAAGCACTTTAAGGACAAGAAAAGCCACTATGTTTCTGAGGACGAGTGGACGATCTTTGAGAATACCCATGAAGCCATTATCGACCAGCAGACCTTTGATTTGGTGCAGAAAATCCGTAGCAATGTACGGCGTTATCCAAACGGCTGGGGCGAAGCGGCTCCCCTCACAGGCTTACTCTATTGTGCCGATTGTGGCGGCAAGATGTATGTCCACCGCACCAACAATGGCAAGCGGATTTCTCAATATACCTGTTCCAATTATACCAAAGTTCCGTGTGGGACACTATGCCTTACACAACACCGTATCAATGAGAGTGCTGTTCTGACATTGGTTTCCGACACACTCCGGGCTATCGCTGAATATTCCAGAAATGACCGGACGGAATTTATTCACACTGTTCAGGAAACGCAGGTTGCCCAACAGAGTGCCGATATAGCGAAAAAGCGCAGGCGTCTGGCCGCTGCTCAAAAGAGAGCCGGAGAACTGGAAAAACTGATTTGCAAAATCTATGAGGACAACGCCCTCGGCAAACTGCCGGATGCACGATATAGGGCGCTTGATGCACAGTATGCCAAAGAGCAGGACACACTTGAGATTGAAATTGTGGAGCTGGAAAAGGCTGTTACCGGCTATGAACAGAGCCAGAAATCAGCGGAGAAATTTATAGCCCTGATTGATAAGTACGAGAATTTTGACACGCTGACAAATACCATGCTCAACGAGTTTGTAGAGAAAATCCTTGTCCATGAACGCGCCCGAAAAGGCAGCCAGGACACCACGCAGGAAATTGAAATCTACTTCAATTTTTTAGGACGCTATATCCCACCATCCTTACAGCCGGTTCCTTTAACCCCGGAGGAACAGGAAGAACTGCGGAAAAAAGAAGAACGCAAGGACAGGCTTCATCAGAATTATTTGAAGCGGAAAGCCAGCGGCGCACAAAAACGGTATGAGGACAAAATTAAGGCAAAGAAAAAAGCGGAAATGGACGCTAAGAAAGCCCTGATCCGGGCTGAGGATATGAAAAAAGGTGTTTTTTCTACTGTCGGGCAGCTGCCAAAAGAAGAACCGCGCAAAGGCAGCATAGCAGCCAGCGCAGCAGTCTAATCATCACGGAGCAAAGGAGAATGAATATGAGTAAGTTGACTTACATTCGTTGTGGAGATTATGATATACCCAACCTAAAACTTTCTGAACAGCCGGAAACTTCTATCGGCAAGTACGGCAGGATGCGAAAATCCTACTTGAAGGAACATCGCCCCATTCTCTACAACCAACTGCTGATGAGCGAGAAGCTGTATCCGCACCTGTTAGAGATTGACCGGACAGCGCAGGAGCGTATGGACACCATGTTACCTCACATGATGGAGGCTACGGGTGTCACTGAGGAACTGAAAGCCTGTGATCCTATGCGTTGGGTGGGGCTGATGAACACATTAACGGCACAGATTGAGGAAATTTTAATCAGGGAACTGATTTGCAGCTGAATGGGAGGTGCGGGAAATGCTGACCTTTGAAAAGGTTTTGAAAGTGTTTCAGGCATATCTGGATGATGATCCTCTGTATGAGGTGGTTCAGACCAGTCATGGTTATACATTGATGGCATGGGAACCCCACCGGAATGACTGGTACAGCGCCGAAATACAGAAAACCCCGGAGGATTTACGGAACGCTTTGTTGGGTACATACGCTAACTTTCTGGAAGATAAGATTACCGGAAATGACCGCGACCTGACTGTGACAGAAACCGCAGAAATCCAGCAGAGGTGCCGGGAACTTTGGGAAAAGTGCCGGGAAACTTGATATAGAAACGCCAGAAGGAGGCCGCGATTATGCGTCCTCCTTCTGCTTCGCAGTCTGTTCCATTTTGAGCGCCCCGTCTATGGCACCTTCGATAATCGGCAGGTATTCTTCAGGGCAAAGCTTCAGCTTGTGGCTGACCCGTTGCCGCTGTTCGCTTTCTTCCCGCATGATCTCCGGGTTAAAATATCGCTCTACGGGAAGTCCGCAGACCTTAATCAACTGGATCATCACAGGCAGGCTCGGAATCGCACCTTGATTCTCAATGTTGGCAAGATACCGCCATTCAATCCCAACCATTTCTGCCAATGTTTTTCGTGCCAGACGCTTTGCCTCTCGTGCGGCTTTGACATCTGCGCCGAAGGTTTCAAAACCGGGACAATCTTCAACTTTCGCCATATAACATCACCCAGTTACATTGTATAATTCATACTTTGCCCGTGTAATGTTGCCATATGCAGTTTGATTGAAGTTTATAATTCATATTTCGTTTCTTGCATTGTTCGAGAAAGAGAACTATAATATATCCTGTGGAGGTGCGAAATGGACTATATGACATTGAAAGAGGCCGCCGAAAAGTGGGGCGTGACACCTCGTAGGGTAAATTATTATTGTGCCGGTGGGCGTATCCCCGGTGCTGTGAAGATGGCCGGTGTCTGGCTGATACCAAAAGAGACAGAAAAACCGCGTGACAGGAGAACAAGAGATGGAAAACAGCTTTAGTATTTTAATTATTGAAGATGACGTACTGCTAAACGATATGACTAAGCGGCTTTTAACCCAACATGGATATTGCGTAACTTCTGCCTATTCTGGAAGTGAGGCACTTCTATTGATTGAAAAAAGCAGCTTTGACTTGATTTTACTTGATCTGATGCTTCCCGGCATACCGGGCGAGATAGTATTGGACAAGATAAAGAGCATGATGGATATTCCGATTATCGGTGTGTCCGCTAAAACGGATATAGACAGCAAAGTGAACCTCATACGAAACGGTGCAGATGATTACATCACAAAGCCATTCGACAATCAAGAGCTGCTGGTGCGGATTGAAGCAGTGCTCCGGCGCTTTCAGAAGTCTACCACCCCCAACAATAGCAAAATACTTCGATTTAAGGACTTGTCCCTTGATACAGAAGCTATGGAGGCTAAAATCAGGAATACCCCCATTACTTTGACACGGTATGAATACCTGATTTTGCAACTTCTGATGTCCTCGCCCTCAAAGGTATTCACAAAGAACAATATTTTTGAAAGCGTGTGGAATGAAAATTTTATCGGGGACGATAATGCAATCAATGTCCACATTGGAAATCTCCGCAAGAAGTTTGCCAAAGTCAATCCAGAGGAAAAGTATATTCAGACGGTTTGGGGCCTCGGTTTCAAAATGCAGGGCTAACCCTTAGAGAAATCTTATGAAGTTTGCACACCAGTCTGCTACAATAAGACAGCATGGAAAGGGGATGATTATTTTGGAGACTGCTTTGGAAACAGCTGGGTTGACCTATGTTTTCCCGGATGGAAACGGAATTAAAAATATCGCGTTTCAGGTAAAACGCGGAGAAATCTATGCACTGTATGGCGGCCATAACGCCGGGAAATCTGTACTGTTGCAAACCATTATAGGTACACTTAAACCTCAAGCTGGTACGCTCAAATTATTTGGCAATATAGACTATCAGAAGGAGCGCCGCCGGATTGGGTTTGTACCACAAAAGCCTGTGACAATCGGCTCTCTGTCACCTGCTGATATGTTGCGTTATTTTTCTTCCGTTTTTGGAACCGCAGAAATCCATATTTTAGATATACTGCATTTGAACCTGAAAGAGAAAAAGGCGGTACGGCGATTGCCATTATCGACCCAGCGTTTAGTGAATTTGGCTGTTGCCCTTTTTGGAAATCCAGATATGATAATTTTGGACGATCCTTGTTCCGGGCTAGATAAGGGAGAATGTGAACACCTGCTTTCTGTTCTGAACTATCTGCATGAAATCAACCATACCACACTTTTAATCTCTGGACAGGATTATACGCTGCTTTCCCGGCTTGCATCCAAATATGGCGTGATGGCAGATGGCAAGCTGCTTTGTGAGCTTACGGCTGGGGAATTGAAAGAGAGCTGCCAGCGGTGCATAAAGATAAGAACTCCACAATTAGAACGGGCTATTACGATTTTAAGCCAGCAGTTCCCGGATTTTGAAGTGTTGGGTCATGACCTGATTAGAATTTTTCATTGTAATGAGCAATCCGGGGAAATCAATACGCTGCTGGTTCATTCCGGGATAGAGGTATCAGAAATCTGGCTTGCCGGTATGGAGCCGACCGACTATCTTTTGAAAATGACAGGAGGTGCAAAGAGTGATTCAGACGATGCAAAGTGAGTTGTTCCGTATCCGCAAAAGCCGCCTGTTTTGGGCCTGCCTCGTATTGGCTGCGTTTTTTGTCTTTGCGCTTGCCCTGACCTTTTATCACAATTCGGTAAATGGTATGCTTCCGGTTATATCACTGGTTTCGTTCACGGAGTTTCTGTTTTCAGATTACAGTCTGATTTTTCCATTGACGCTCTTTTTGTGCCTGTACTTTACAGAAGATTTTCATACCGGCACATACAGTATCACACTTTCTAAAGGTACAAGCAGAGTACACCTATTCTTTGGAAAACTGCTGGCCTCATGGGGTGGCGTTTTATTTTTTCTGTTTGTATGCTTTGGTGTTGCGTATTTGTCAATTCTGATGATGGGAGCATCCCGGTATGACATAGAGTATTCGTTTTCTGCAATCGGAGTCTTTCTTTTGTTTCAATGCCTGTGCTTTTTAGGTTACACTGCATTTCTCAATTTGTTAAGTTACCTGCTCCGGCATCGGATCATTGTTACGATTACCGCATTTTTTATGCTGGGGGTTTTGTATTTATATCTCACAAAGATAAGTACAGCACTGGATATGGATTATTCGCTCTACAAGTATTGGGTTGTAGGGCTATCTCATAGCTTGCAGATCAATACCTTTGGGGAGGATTTAATACCCATTTGTTTGACACTGGTAGTATATCTGTTTTTACCAACAGCCATTTCGCTCTCCCTGTTTCTAAGGTTGGACTTGCGCGATTTGGAAAGGCGGTGATGGCTACATGATGGTGTTATGTATCTTGCTTGCAATGCTTTCCCTGTTTTTGTCCCTGAAACTGATTTATCAGCGAAAGTTGGTTCAGAAAGTAAAAAAACAGATTGACTTTCTGATTGACCGTGATACGCAAACCGAAATTATGGTGGAAAAAACGGATGGGACAATACAGGATTTGGCTGCAAGTATCAATCATCTTCTGAAAAAATATCGTAGCATGGGGCAGGAAATTGAACGGAGCGATACACTGTTCCGAGATACCATTACCAGTCTTTCCCATGACTTGCGAACGCCGCTGGCAACAGCAAATGGCTATATCCAGCTCTTACAGGAACAGGATTTAACAGGGGAGCAAAAAGAATATGTGACGATTGCGGGAGAAAGAATTTCCGCTGTAAAGCTGCTTCTCGACCAACTGTTTGAATTTGCAAGGATTGAGGCCGACGAACTGAAATTGAATTGCAGAAATACGGATATACACAGTGTACTTCGGGATGTTGTCGCCTCATACTACGGCGATTTTGAACAGAAAAAATGTGTCCCCTATATCGTTATCCCAAATCCACCAGCTATCATTTGGGGCGATCCAGATGCCTTGACCCGGATTTTCTCAAATGTGGTTTATAATGCACTTGTTCACGGGGAGGGAAATTATCAAATCACTGCAGCGATAGAAGAAGCTCAAACGGTCATAACCATTAAAAATGCGTCGAGCAGTATTCAGCAAGAAGATATTCCTCATTTGTTTGACCGTTTTTACACCACCGACCAGTCACGAACAAAAAAGACAACCGGGCTGGGATTGGCAATCGCTCAAAGACTTGTGACCCGCATGGGCGGGCAGATTGTCGCTTCCTTGCAAAACGGTATCTTTGCAATTCAAGTCGTGTTTCCCATTGTCAATTCCTAAAGGGCTGCTTCGGCGGCTCTTTTTTCATCCTTAGACTTTCCTTAGACTTTTCTCAAACAAATCCTAAACCTCTTTGGTAAAGTATGAGCCATAGGAGGTATAAACAAATGGTTAAAGTAGCTTTAGTGTTTTCTATCATCGCTTTGGCGGTGTGCCTGCTCACGGCCTTGCATGGCGTATTGAGCGATGGACTAAAAGGACTAAAACAGAGATCAAAACCCATTGGTATTTCATTTTTGATTTATGCTGTGGCCTTTTTGCTTTTCATCTTTTTTCAATAACGGAGGTATTTCATGCTGCAAATCAAAAATGTAAATCTGAATATTGGAAATACTGCCTTGCTGTCCAATATCAACCTGTCCTTAGAGCAAGGAAAAATCTACGGTATTCTGGGACCAAATGGAGCCGGTAAAACAACTTTGTTTAAGTCCATGCTGGGGCTGACTGCCTTTTCAGGAGAAATCCTCTCGGATGGACAGCCCGTTTCCAGCAGATGTTTTGGAAGTTTGATTGAATACCCGGCTTTTTACCCCCGGCTCACTGTAGAGGAAAATTTGAAGCTCCACGCGCGGTATTTGGGTCTGAAGCGGCCAAACATTGAAGTGGCGCTCGAACAAGTAAACTTGCTGGATGCCCGGAAAAAGCTGTTTTCTCAACTTTCTTTGGGGATGCGCCAACGCCTGGGAATTGCCCGCGCCTTTTTAGGCGATGTTCAATATTTGCTGCTGGACGAACCTACCAATGGCCTTGATCCGATGGGTATAAAGGAAATCCGACTGCTGCTGAAGGAACGCCTGAAATCTCCCCAACACTGTATTTTGGTATCAAGTCATAATCTGACGGAAATTGCCGCTGTTACGGATATTCTCATTTTCATTCGGGGAGGCAAAATCATCAAGATCGTAAAAAATGGCTATAATGAAAAGGAACTGGAAGCACTGTATGAGGATATTATGACTTCCGGCCAGAGGGAGGAAGCATAATAGGAATGTTGATTAAAAACGAGTTTTACAAGTTGAAGCGGGAATGGTTTATGGTATTTCTTCTGCTGTTGTCACTTCTTCCCATTCTTACCGGCGGAGCAGGAGCAGTTTTCAACAACAGCGCAAAATCACTTACTGACCTGTTTTTCTTTATGAATAACCAGTTCTCCATGTTCTTCCCAATGGTCATCTTCATTTTGATTGGTTCGCTGTTTTATCAGGAATACAAGAACAAAACTTACATCAACTGGATTACCTATGATTTTTCAAAGAAGAAACTCTTTCTATCGAAAGTCGCTGTTAGCATCGTTATCGGCATAGGCTTTGCAGTCATCTTATTTATTGCTTTTGGTCTGCTTGTAGCGGTACTCAATGGAACTGATAGGTTGATTGGAGGAGGTATTTCCCTATTCCTCAATTTGGCAATCGGGTTTGGAATTGAAGCTTGTGTTGTCGTTTTGATAACTACTTGTTTGGGGGCAATCGTTATCAATCTGAGCCGCAATATTATTGTGACAAGCGTAGTAGGGGTTATATATGGCTTTGCATCCTGCCTGTTCATCGGTTCAGAAAGCGGCTTTGTCATTCCGGGTAGCTTTGCATATCGTGTGTCTATGTTTTTTTCGGATAAATCCACTTATTATGATTCCCCTGTGCTGGCCACCATTGGCGGATGTATCAGTTTTGTACTTTGCTTTATTGTGATGTTTTTGGTTGGATTGATTGTCTTTTCTCACAAGAAAAAAATAGAAAATTAAATTCTGCCGCACGACGGCAAAGAAAAAAAGCTGTCGTACAGCAGACACATTTCCACGCGCCTATGAAGCGGCGGCTTTGATTTTCAGAGCCGCCGTTTCTTTTCGTCTATTCTAAACCAACGACGACCTAACACCGTGTGAATCCACGGCGGCATATAGGAGGATTGCCGCCGTGTCTATTTTTGCCTTTTTTCACAGTGCCCATAATCTGCACCAGCTAAAAAAAGCCTGTTTCCAGCAGCGGAGCAATGCGGTCAGCAGTATGCACTATACCATGTAACTAAACGGCAAAATATACTCTATTACGCTCGTATGGCTTTATGCCGTTCGGGTGTTTTTTTGTCCCTATGGAGCCGGAACATCGGGTCAGCATGGCCCGAACTTTATCCCCGGTGCCGTTCTCCGCCGCCCCATTCAGATTTTCCCGAAAAAATCTGAATGGAGGAAAGGCAGATGGAAGTTACCATCAATTATAACGGACAAGCTGTGGCCGTGGAGGTCACGCTGGAAGTCTATGAATTTCTTGACCGGGCCGATCACAAAACGGAGAACCTGTTCCATGAACAGCGGCGGCATTGGGATGGCCGGGAGTTTGACGAGTACATCATTACCACCGAGGGTGTAGGAGCCTACGGCGAAACGCCGGAAGAATACCTTTGCCGCAAGGAAACACTGCATGAGCTGATGGCTGTTCTGGACACCTGTACCGAGACCCAGCGCAGCCGGTTCCTACTCTATGCGTTTGACGGGCTGAGCCTTGCAGAGATCGGAGCGGTGTGCGGCTGCTCCAAAGTGGCTGTGTATCAAAGTGTGGAGGCGGTCAGAAAAAAATTTATAAATTTCTTTGAGAACAGGCTTAACGAATGACCTGTTTTCTGGCTACCAAGTGAAAGGGATCATTTCCCTTATCTCAGCGAGGGGCGGACAGCGGACGAGCTGCCCGCCTCTCCGCTTTTCAGGAGGTAAGCCTATGAAAACAATCAATCTGCGATGGATGTATCCCCACTACCGGCATGATGAGTTTGTGGATGTTACGGACGAGGTATGGGCAGCGATGTATCAGGCCCAGCGGGAGATGGAGAACTATGAGCGTCGGAAAGTCTACCACCGCGCCTACTACTCTCTGGACGCATACAGCTGGATGGAAAATTACGCACTGGAACACAGCAGATCGCCGGAAGATATTTTGCTGGAACGAGAAGAAATGACCACCCGCCTGCACCTGATTGCAGCTCTGCCGGTGGCTCTGGCTCATGCCACTCCGACACAGGCCCGCCGTGTTCACGCCTACTACATTGCTGGTATCAAGCAGTCGGAAATCTCCCGGAGAGAGGGCGTCCACAGCAGCAAGGTCAGCGTTGCCATCCGTCGAGGTCTGCGGAATATGCGCCGCTGCTATGATGACCTTTTTCAAACAGAGTGAGGGCGCGCCTATGCAGACCATCAATCTCAAACAATATTATCCATTTTGCAAAGAGGACATTTTTGTGGAGGTGTCCGATGAGATCGTCGAAGCGTTTCTTCTGGATAAGAGAGCCGAGGCCGCCAGAGAGCGCAAGATGTTCCGGTATAAGGCGTTTTACTCCCTCGATTGTAACGACGGAATCGAAAATGCTGCTATCGGCTGGGCGCAGCCATCGCCGGAGGATTATCTGATAGAAAAAGAAGAATTAGCCGAATACGAAGAACTGATCCGGCGATTGTATGAAGCCATTTCTTCCCTGCCGCCTATGCAGGCCCGCCGTGTCCACGCCCGCTATATATTGGGTATGAAAGTGAAAGACATTGCCGCAATGGAGGGTATCACACCATCGCAGGCGGGAAAATCCATCCACGCTGCACTGCGGAGGCTGCGCCGGTACTTTGCGCGTCAGAAATGGACGGTCAATCTATGAGCGTTTCCAAAGAAAAGAGGTGCATGGCATGAACGAAAAAATTACAGCCCACCCCCAAAAAGAGGAACGGGAGAAAGTCCTGAAGGAGATCCGACAGCTTGAAAACCGCAAGAAGATTTTGGAGAACAAGCAGCGGAACGAAGAACGCAGGGTTCGCACCCGCCGCCTGATTGAGCGCGGAGCCATTTTGGAGGGGATTTTCCCGCTGGCTCCCAACCTTTCCGGCGTAGAGGTCAAAGCATTTTTGATTGCCCTGTCCCATCTTCCGGGGGCTGCGGAATTGACTGCAAACCTGCCAAAATCCGGGGATATGCCATAAGTCCCTTGTTTACAAGGGCGCACTTATACACCGTTGCCGGTGCTGTGCGCCCTGCCGGGGGCGTTGCGTACTTCGTCCGCGATGGGAAGCTACGCTCCCCAAACCCCTTGTGCGCTCTGCGCAGTCGTCGGACACCCGCTTTGCGTTTGTCCGGCTCCACAGAGCCTGCTATCCCCCTCACTGAAAGGAGGTGTTCCCCATAGATTTCTGTCATATCCCCGTCAGTATCATCAAGCGCAGCGCAGGCCGTTCTGCCGTTGCCGCAGCTGCTTACCGCAGCGGAACCAAGCTGACAAATGAATGGGATGGAATGACCCACGACTACACCCGGAAAGGCGGCATTGTCCATGCGGAGATCATGCTGCCTGCCCACGCCCCGCCAGAATTTGCAGACCGTTCTATCCTCTGGAACAGCGTGGAGCAAATCGAGAAAGCAAGGGACAGCCAGCTTGCCCGTGAGATCGAGGCAGCCCTGCCCCGTGAACTGTCCGGCGAACAACAGCTTGCCCTTGTGCGTGCCTATGTGAAGGACAATTTTGTAGACAAAGGAATGTGCGCCGACTTTGCCATCCATGACAAGGGAACCGGCAACCCTCATGTCCATATCATGCTGACGCTCCGGCCTCTGAAAGAAAACGGACAGTGGGGCGCAAAGTGCCGCAAGGCATACGATCTGGACGAGAATGGACAGCGTATCCCGGATGGGAAAGGCGGCTGGAAAAATCATCGGGAGGATACGACCGACTGGAACGATAAAGGAAATGTGGAGATTTGGCGGGCAGCGTGGACAGCCTACACCAACCGGGCGCTGGAATCTGCCGGTAGACCGGAGCGCATTGACCACCGCAGTTACAAGCGGCAGGGCATTGATAAAATTCCCTCTGTCCATCTGGGGCCAGCTGCCAGCCAAATGGAAAAGCGCGGTATCCGCACCGACAAGGGGGAAGTAAACCGACAGATCGTCGCCGACAACAAACTGCTGAAAGAAATTAAAGCCCGCATTACCCGTCTTTATCGCTGGTCGAAAGACGAAGCGGAAAAACCACAAACACAGCAAAGCAGCTTGACTGCTTTGTGGGAGGCCCAGCAGCAGTTGAACACTCCCCGCACCCGCACCGGCAAAATCCGGGCTTTGCAGGAAAGCGCTGCACTATTCAGCTTTTTACAGGCAAACGGCATCCAGTCTATGCAGCAGCTTCATGAAAAAATCGCTGATATGAACAGCCGTTACTATGACCTTCGCGGAAAGATTGTCAAGGCTGAGCGCCGGATCGCCATTCTTACCGAACGCGGGGAGATGTGGGAACAGTACAACCAGTACAAGCCCATCCACAAACAGCTTGCCAAAGTAAAGCCGGAAAAGCGGGAACAGTTTGAGCAGCGCCACAGCCGGGAACTGATCCTGTATGACGCAGCAGCCTGGTATCTGAAAGAACTGAAAGACAGCGGCGAGGGGATCACCCCGAAGGCATGGCAGCGGGAGATCGACCAGCTGACCGCCGGAAAGCAGACGGACACGCTTGCCATGAAATCCATGAGGGAGGATTTGAAAGCAGTGGAACGGCTCCGCAAAACCGCCGAGCAGCTGTCCCGACAGGAAAGGGACAAGTCTCACGACCGTGGGCCGGAGCGGTAAAGCCTACCGCGTTTTGGCGTACCCCTGTCAAGTGTGTCGCGTTTCACGACATACCTTTGCATACAGAAAAACCGCCGTACAGGTTTCCCCATACGGCGGCAGACTGTTTATTTGCCGAACAAGTCGCTGTGTGTGCCGGTGCGGGCCAGCGTCAGCACCAGAACATCATCCTCTATGCGGTAGACAAGCAGCCAGTCCGGGAGAATATGACATTCCCGATGGCCTGCCCAATCGCCGGACAGGTCATGGTCGCGGTTCTTATCCGGCAGCGGTTCGCCCATTGCCAGCAATGCTACGACCTGCTCCAGCAGCTCAATCTTCAAGCCACGCTTTATGGCTCGTTTGTAGTCTTTTTTGAAACTGGTCGTGTACTTGACGGTATATTTGGTTTCTTTCATCTTTTCAGGTCAGCAAACAACTCGTCAAGGTCATTGTAGCCCTTTACAGACGGGTCTTTTGCAATCCTTTCCGCTTCCAGCATGGCAGCAACCGTTTCTTTGTTCGGCTGTTCCAGCCTTACCTCAAAGGGAATGCCGCCTTCACGAAGCGACTGGCGCACAAAGATGTTAAACGCCGTAGTCAGGTTCATGCCAAGTTCAGTAAACAGTGCGTCCGCCTGCGCTTTCAAATCTGCGTCCATGCGGATACTGATGTTTGTGGTATTTCCAGCCATACGATCAACCCCTTTCTGCTGGCAATTATAGTATATGCCATTTGCACGAAGAAAACAATACTTTGCACGAATATTTAACAATAAATTCATTCGAGGAGGTTACACGCTTTATGAAAGAAATCATTTATGAAGAACAACAAGACTGAACCTATCCCTGTCATGGATTACCGCCAGTACCGCAGAGCGCGGAGGCTGGTGCATGAGTGCTGTAACTACATTGACGGAAACTGTATCGCCCTGGACGATGGGGAGGAATGCATCTGTGTCCAGTCCATTTCCTACTCCCTGTTGTGCAGGTGGTTTCGGGCGGCGGTATTGCCGCAGGATAAGGAACTGGAAACGGCGCTGTTCCACCGACTGAATGCTAAGAAATGCGCTGTATGTGGGGCGCTGTTTACCCCCGGTTCTAACAGGGCCAAATATTGCCCGGAATGTGCCGCGCGCATGAAGCGGATCAACGCCGCAAAGCGCAAGCGGAAACAACGGGAGAAATGTCACGCTTTAGGGGCTGAAAAACCCTTGTAAATCAAGGCTTTTTTCGAGGGTGTCAAAGGCAGGCTGATAGATTTATCCTCTGACTCCTAAAATAGCCTTAAAATGCGTACAGAATCCCAAGAGAATCCCCAAGGAGGAACCCTATGTCAGACAATCGAAAATATTATTACCTGAAACTCAAAGAAAACTATTTTGACGATGATTCTATCGTGCTGCTGGAAAGTATGCAGGACGGTGTGCTGTATTCTAACATTCTGCTCAAGCTGTATCTGAAATCGCTGAAACATGGCGGGCGGCTCCAGCTTGACGAGGACATTCCTTACACGGCGCAGATAATCGCCACCATCACCCGCCAGCAGATCGGCACTGTGGAGAGAGCCTTGCAAATCTTTTTGAAGCTGGGTCTTGTGGAAGTGCTGGACAGCGGCACATTCTACATGAGCAACATCGAACTTTTAATCGGCCAGTCCTCTACCGAGGCTGAGCGAAAGCGGGCTGCAAGGCTTCAAAATAAGGCTCTTTCTGCGCTCCGGACAAGTGGCGGACATTTGTCCGACATTCGTCCACCAGAGATAGAGATAGAGTTAGAGAAAGAGATAAAGATAAAGAGAGAGATAGAGAAGGTACGCCCTGAAATGGGGCACCCTTCCCACACCTATGGCCGTTACCAGAATATTTTCCTGACGGATGAAGAACTGGCTGACTTGCAGGCCAGTTTTCCTGCTGTATGGGAACAGTACATCGAAAAACTGTCCGAGTACATGGCTTCTACCGGCAAGCGTTATCAGAGCCATGCAGCGACCATCCGGCGCTGGGCCGGTGAGGACGCTAAAAAAACTGTCACACCCTCACGCAACCGGGATTACAGCGTAAAGGAGGATGAAACTGTATGATTGAGATTACCGCAGAAATCCGGGCGTTCATCGACAAGGCAGCTGCCGGTGTGGAATTGGCTGAGGACGAGTATATAGACTTGTCAGACGGGCTCATTCACTGTAAGAAATGCGGCGGCCAGAGGCAGACCGTTGTGCCATGCTTTGGGAAATCCGGCTACTTTATGCCGCGTTGCATCTGCCAGTGCCAGCGGGAAGCTGAGGAGCAGCGCAAGGCTGCTGAAGAACGGCAGCGCCGTATGGAGCGTATCAAACGCCGAAAGGCACAGGGCTTGCAAGACCGTTATCTGTACGACTACACATTTTCCAATGATAACGGGCAAAACCCATTGATGGACAAGGCTCATGCCTATGTGGAGAACTGGAAAGAGGCATATAAGAGCAATATCGGGCTTTTGCTGTTTGGAGATGTGGGAACCGGCAAGTCTTTTTTCGCCGGATGTATTGCCAACGCTCTACTTGACCAGGATGTGCCGGTGCTGATGACGAACTTTCCCACCATTCTGAACCGCCTGACCGGGATGTTCGCTGAGGACAGGTCGGAGTTTATTGCCAGCTTTGATGAGTATGACTTGCTTATCATTGACGATTTGGGTGTAGAGCGCAGTACCGAATATGCTATGGAGCAGATGTTTTTCGTCATTGACAGCCGCTATCGCAGCCGCAGACCCATGATTATCACAACAAACTTGAAACTGTCCGAGCTGAAAAACCCGCCTGATCTGGCCCACGCCCGTATCTATGACCGTATTTTGGAACGGTGTGCGCCGATCCTCTTTGACGGGAAGAATTTTCGGGAAGAAAATGCCGGTGCTACCCGACAGACAGCAAAAGACATTGTAAACAGTAAGCACGACTGATTTTTTACCGGGCGGCACAGACCCGTTCGGAGAAAGGAGCGCCATGAACAAAGAACCCCGTACTATGCAGGTGGCAGACGCCGTTACTGCGTCCAGAGCGCCGGAAAACACGCCGGCGATGGTAAAGAAAATCGGTAAGACGACCTACAAGGTTCATGTCCATTTCAGCAATACCAGCACAGAAACCATGAGCGATAAAATCAAGCGTATGCTCAAAAATGAAATTCAGCAGATGTGACAGACTGATAAACGAAGCCGCCTTGTGCTAAACTGATGATGGTATGCACCAAAATTTTTGTCAAGGAGGACACAAAAATGCTTTACACAGAAAAAGAGAAACATGAAATTGAGCGAGTAAAGGAAGTCTTTGCGGAACATCTGCGGCAAAGCCCCGATTTTGAACTGCTCTGGTCGGACAAGGTGGGCTATGTCTGGCTGACGATTGGCGTAAATCCGCTTTATGTGGATACCGGTATCAGGATAGAATCAGCCGCCGATCTCTGCGGCAGGTGTTTGGACGATGTTGCTACGGATGTTTTGTATATGACGGGCAACGATCATGCACTGGAAGCAGCCGACCCGCTGGAATTGGCCGAAATCAAGCGGCGCTGGGAGTCATATATCAACCAGCTGCCAGACTACGCGTATCTCTGCAAAGACCTGCTGAACGGAAAAATGTAATCTATCAAACGAGGTGTCAGGAGCCATACAATGCTTCTGGCACCTTTTTTGTAGATTTTTTGTGAATTTGATTAAAAAGTCCTTGACAATTTGTCTCTGGCAAAACGGCAAAATCCATCCTGATTTCCTGCGGTGCGCGCCTTGCCGTATTCGACATTGCGGAGCTGCGGGAGGTCACTTCCTACGACGAGTTGGAACTGGATACCCTGGGAGATCGCCGGACTGCATTGTTCCTCATTATGAGCGATACGGATGATAGCTTTAACTTCCTAATCTCCATGTGCTACACCCAGCTTTTCAATTTGCTCTGCGAAAAGGCTGACGATGTGTATGGCGGTCGGTTGCCGGTCCATGTGCGCTGCCTTATTGACGAGTGTGCCAACATCGGTCAGATACCCCGGTTGGAAAAGCTGGTTGCCACCATCCGAAGCCGTGAGATTTCCGCTTGTCTGGTGCTGCAAGCACAGTCCCAGCTGAAAGCCATCTACAAGGACAATGCCGATACCATCATCGGCAACATGGATACCTCTATCTTCCTGGGCGGCAAGGAGCCGACTACCCTCAAGGAGTTGGCCGCCGTGCTGGGCAAGGAAACCATCGACACCTACAACACCGGCGAGAGCCGTGGGCGGGAAACTTCCCACTCGCTCAACTATCAAAAATTGGGGAAAGAGCTGATGAGTCAGGACGAGCTGGCTGTTATGGACGGCGGCAAGTGCATCCTCCAGCTGCGCGGTGTGCGGCCTTTCCTTTCGGATAAGTACGACATCACCAAGCACCCCAATTTCAAATACACAGCCGACGCAGACGAAAAGAACGCTTTTGACATTGAGGCGTTCCTGTCTACACGGCTGAAACTCAAGCCCAATGAGATCTACGATGTGTACGAAGTAGACGCAGAGGGCGCGTAAATCTGTTCCGCTGTGAAAGGAGTGGTCGTATCTATTCGCCGCAACTGCCCTTATGGGGCCATTGGCGTACAAAGCGGACAATCACCAAAAAATAATGAAAAAAGGAGGACAGCCGGAATCAGCCCCCGGAAACCGGGCGGCAGATTGCTCCGGCTTTTGTATGCCTATGAATGACTAAATAAACCTTTTTCAAATGATTCCGGCTAACTATAATTTATGGAATTTTTTACCCAGGCTATCACTGTTCTGAAAACTCTCGTTATCGCTCTGGGCGCTGGTCTCGGTATCTGGGGTGTCATCAACCTGCTGGAAGGCTACGGAAATGATAATCCCGGCGCCAATGCTCATGTACGGTAAAGTATCACAAGAAAATTATGTCGAATTGACAGCCGCCTCCGCTATACCGAATAAGGAGATAAAGAGTCCTCAAATTTTGCGCTGCTAAATGAAGACGAGCGGAAGTAATCTCCCGCTCGTCAGTAAACTTAACTATGCCATATCAATCCCGCTTCTTTCCCGCCACTGGCACCAAGAACAGCGCGGGCAACAGCAGGAAAGCGGTGCAGACCAGCCCCCAGGGTATGGACACCTGTTGGGCTACCAGCCCCACAATAGGCCCGCCGATGATCTGCCCGAAAGAGTCCAGTTGTCCACTGGTAGAAAAGAATGTGGCGCGCATTTTCTCCTCCACATGGTCGTTCATCCAGGCGGCCAGCACCGGCTCCTTGATGGTGCGCATAAGCCCCGCCAGGAGGAACACCAACAACATGAACCAAAAGCTCCGCCCCACCGCAAAGAGAACTAGGCACAGGATATACCCGGCGCTGGTGGACATGACCACACTGGTTCGGCTGACAGTCCCTTTTTTCTCCATGCGGGCGATGAGCAACTGAGAAGCCAGAATACCTAAGCCGTTGCCGATAAGACTGATAACACCGAACCAAGTGACGCTGTTCAGTGGCCCGATAACGGGTATTACCGTGTCATCCAGAAAATGAGCGGTGGAGAGCCGGTCAAAGCCTTCACTGGCAAGTCCCCCGCACAGTGTGATTGCTAAGAGCGCCAGCAACACAGGTGCGCCTTTCACAAAGCCCAGGTTGAGCTTGAACAGGCAGACAAAGTCTTTAAGCAAGCCCTGCCGTTCCTCAATAGCAGGGGAGAAGTTGGTTTCTGGCATGATGCGAACCAGCACCAGCCCCAGCAGCAAGCACAAACTGCCCCCCAAGATGATAGGCATTTGCAGGTTTATGTTTCCCAGCAGTGTGCCCAGCACCACGCCCAGAACGCCGCCGATTTGCCCCATTTGAATGCCACGCAGGAACACCTTATCCATGGGCTTGTCCTCTTCCTCCGAGGCAATCCACGCCTCCAGAGCGCCGGTGATGAAGGTATCACCGCAACCCCAGACAACCTGGGCCAGCAGAACCGTCGCGAACCACGGCAGCGCACCCTCCATCAGAAAGCCCAGGCCGTAGAGGAACATTCCAATCAGCACCGAGCGCCGACGGCTATACAAATCCGCCACCACACCGGTGGGTATCTCGAACAGAAAGCAGGAGGTTTCCAGAACAGTCCCCACCAGGACAAGCTGAAAAGCATCCAGCTGCACCACCTCCAGGTGGTACACGATGGAAAGCACTGTGGCCATAGAAGCCGCCAGGGAATAGACAAATCGGAACAGCAGATAGACAGAATATGCCTTTGAATTTTTAGAAAACATGAAGTTACATTCTCCTTTCTCATTTTATACGACTTTCGCAAGCTGTTAGGCTAACTTGTGGAACATATGCCGAACCTTATCTATACGGCTATTCGGGCGGCGGGGCTGGATGACCGGCTGACCGACAGCGGCCTGATATCCTTTCAGCTCTGTAAGGCATACGCTCCGCCCGTTGGTGTAAAAGGCCAGATCAGTACGGTATGCCTGTATACAGCGGGCGGGAATCTCGCCAGTAAAGACAACTTCATCCTTTTTTACCTGGGCCGTTTCGATGGTGGCACAGTATTTCGGTGCATCATGATAAGCCCTGGAAAGGTATTCCTGGGGCGCATAGAGGATGAAGGAGAGATAAGGTTCCAGCAGCTGCGTCCCCGATTCCTTCAATGCCTGTTCCAATACAATCGGGGCCAATGAGCGGAAGTCCGCCGGCGTGCTGACCGGACTGTAATAAAGCCCGTATTCAAAGCAAATCTTACAGTCCGTTACGTTCCAGCCGAACAAGCCCTGCTCCAGCCCGTAACGGATACCATCCCTGACAGCGTTTTGAAAACTCTGGTTCAAGTATCCCAGCGAAACCCGGCTCTCGTATTGTACACCGGAGCCAAGCGAGAGTGGTGTAACAGACAGTCCTATGGATGCCCAAAACGGGTTGGGCGGCACCTCGATATGGATGGTGTGGCTGGCTGCTTTGAGCGGCCGCTCCATATAAATGACGGAGGGTTCCTTTACCACTGTTTCAAGCTTGTATTTTTCCGACAGCAAAGCGGAAACAACCTCCAACTGCACCCGGCCCAAAAAAGAAAGAATGATCTCATGGGTGATGGAATCCACTTCGCAACGCAAAAGCGGGTCAGTATCCGCAAGTTGCGTAAGAGCGTCCAGCAGCCGTTCTCTTTGCGCTGCCGTTTTCGGCGCAATCGTCGTCCGCAGCATGGGGAGGGGGTCCTCGCGCCACCTTTTACGAGGGAGCCGGGTTTGGTCCCCTAATACATCGTTTAACCTCACGCTGTCGCTGGGAAGGATAACAATTTCACCCTGATAAGCGGTGTCTGTCCGAACAATTTCCCCTTTGGATGGAATACGCATCTCTGTGATTTTCAGCTTTTCTCTCCCGGCCAGGGCCACCGTATCCCGCAGGCGCAGCGTTCCGCTGTATAACCGTAGATAGACACGCCGCTGGCCGCAATCGGTGTACTCAACCTTGAAAACGCTGCCGCATAGGGCGGCGCCCCCCTGTTCCCCAATCGGTTGGAACAGCCCTGTCACCGCATCCATCAACGGTTGAATGCCAAGGCCATTTTTGGCGCTGCCATGATAGACTGGGAACAGGGAGGCGTCTTGAACCCGCTGCTGTTCCTCCCGCGCAAGTTTTTCCCGGCTGATTGGTTCTCCTGCGATATACTTTTCCAATAATTCATCGTTATTTTCGATGACCGCATCCCATGCTTCTATGTCGGTATTTTCCTCCAGGACTATTTCCGGGGACAGCGACACCGTCTGCTTGATGATAATATCGGCGGAGAGCTTATCCCGAACAGACTGAACCACGCTCTGCAAATCAACGCCAGCCTGGTCGATCTTGTTGATAAAGATAACGGTGGGAATGTTCATTTTCCGCAGGGCATGGAACAGAATACGGGTCTGGGCCTGCACGCCATCTTTAGCGGAGATCACCAAGATGGCCCCATCTAAAACAGCCAAAGAGCGGTACACCTCCGCCAAAAAATCCATGTGGCCGGGCGTATCCACAATGTTAACTTTACATCTGTGCCACTGGAAGGAAGTGACTGCCGCTTGAATGGTAATCCCACGCTGCCGCTCCAAAAACATGGTGTCCGTCCTCGTTGTCCCTTTTTCGACGCTCCCCGGTTCTGAAATGGCTCCGCTGGCATATAGCAGGCTCTCCGTCAAGGTCGTCTTTCCAGCGTCTACATGGGCAAGAATTCCAATATTGATTATTTTCATGTGATTGTCCTCCCTTTACAGCCCCAAAGGGCATAAAAATCCCCAGCAGTAAAATACTTTTACCACTGGGGATTATAAGTTGCGGACATACACATATACAGCATACACCTGTTTGTGATTGCTGTTTTTGGGGATATGTCAAAATTGATAAGGCAAAAGTATTCTTAAATTGGGTACAAAAAACTAAGCCCCTACAAAAGGAGCTATCATAATCCTTTGTTCCCACTATTTGATTATAGTTTTATTTAAGAATACCTTGCCGCATATTTTTTACTCCTTTTCTGGATTAAATCATTGTATCACATCAGTTTTAATCATTGTATCACATCAGTTTTAGGAAAGCAAGTACCTAAAAGAAATTTTTCTTCCCCTTATATGTAACAATCATACCGGCTTCCTAGCGTTCAGAATGTTTTCTGCTGTCTGCTGTGGTGTTTGGTTGGAATTGTCCAACCAAAAGCCGATCCGTGGTGTTGTCTGCATTTTACTAAATACAAATTCAATGTATACAGAAAGATATAAGGAGTGGGAGGGATTCCGCCGTAGTTGGCATTGTAGGAAAATCCAAAAGTTTAGATTTTCCCACAATGCTTATCTTTTGGTCTTTGGTTCGGAATAGTGTAGTGCTGGCGGTCTATCTCTTGTTTTCGGTTGCTTGCTTCCTTACCGTACATGAGCATTCTCTTGCGGCTGCTCTTGCCCGATTGCCGGAACAGACGCAGGAAGAAATCTTTTTGTACTACTTTCAGCACTTGACGCAGAAAGAAATCGGAGAACAAAGCGGCTGGACACGCAGCACAATCGGGCGGCATATACGGCTTGCCTTGAAGCGGCTGAAAGAGGAAATGGAGGTGCTGTCCCATGAGTAACCGACTTCTCCCCTATGACACTATCATAAAGGCACATGAGGGCGACCCCATAGCGATACAAGCCGTCCTTGACCGATACGCTGGATATATCCGCTACTTCTCTAAGATGAACGGCTATTACAACTCTGATATGGAGGACTACATCAGAACAAAGCTGATTGAAAGCCTGTTCAAGTTCCGGCTTGACCGATAACATAGAAACTGAATATCCCGCCGCCCCGCAGCGGCACATGAAGCAGTAAATCCGAAAAAGATTTGCTGCTTTTTTTGCGCTCATTTTTGGCAAATTTCCAAAAGTTCCGTATTAGATAGTGAAACCAAAAAAGGCTGCCGTTTTTTTTAGACAGCGGGCAAAACGCAGCTTCCGAAACGCCTTATTGTCGGGAAAGACCGAGCCGCCGGAAAAGTTCTTGCCGGAAAGTCCGTCATTTTTGCTTTTTGCGGTGTTGTAGGGAGTAAGAGGAAGAACGCCAGCCCGCAGCCTTTTATGAAAAAGCTGGTTATAGATTTTCTGAAAAAGTGGCAGTAGGAAGTGAACGGCAGTCCGGCAGTTTCTTAGAGCAAGATTCTACCGCAGTACCAAAATTCGCTTATCGCTCATTTTGCCCCTGCGGGAATCTTGTTGGGGAGTGCCTTCCCCAAACCCTGCCATGCGGCTTACGCCGCTTAAAAATCCCTCAAAATATTTTTTCGGATTTTTCAAAAACAGTTCCGCTTCACACCCTGTTTTTCTCCTATTAGTGAGAGGACACCATACACAGAAAGGAGGTCTGTCGACCATGAAACGATACAACACACCGCACCGCAGCCGGGTAGTCAAAACACGCATGACCGAGGAAGAATACGCCGAGTTTGCAGAAAGGCTTTCTGCCTACAACATGAGCCAAGCCGAGTTTATCCGGCAAGCCATAACCGGGGCAGCCATACGCCCCATCATAACCGTTTCTCCCGTCAATGATGAGCTGCTTGCCGCTGTTGGGAAGCTGACCGCCGAATACGGCAGGATCGGCGGCAACTTAAACCAGATAGCCCGGACGCTGAACGAGTGGCACAGCCCCTACCCGCAGCTTGCCGGGGAGGTACGGGCGGCGGTTTCCGACCTTGCTGCCCTAAAGTTTGAAATCTTGCAGAAAGTGGGTGACGCTGTTGGCAACATTCAAACATATCAGCTCTAAAAATGCCGACTATGGCGCAGCGGAAGCCTACCTCACATTTGAGCATGACGAGTTTACCATGAAGCCCACCCTTGATGGAAACGGGCGGCTGATACCGAGGGAGGATTACCGCATTTCTTCCCTCAACTGCGGGGGCGAGGATTTCGCTGTTGCCTGTATGCGGGCGAATCTCCGCTATGAGAAAAATCAAAAACGGGAAGATGTGAAAAGCCACCACTATATCATCAGCTTTGACCCACGGGACGGGACAGACAACGGCTTGACCGTAGACCAGGCGCAGGAGCTGGGCGAGAAGTTCTGTAAAGAGCATTTCCCCGGACACCAAGCCCTTGTATGCACCCACCCGGACGGGCATAACCACAGCGGCAATATCCATGTGCATATCGTCATCAACTCCCTGCGAATTTATGAAGTCCCGCTTCTGCCCTACATGGACAGACCAGCCGACACAAGGGCGGGCTGCAAGCACCGCTGCACCAATGCCGCTATGGAATATTTCAAGAGTGAAGTCATGGAGATGTGCCACCGGGAGGGGCTTTACCAAATCGACCTCTTGAACGGTAGCAAGGAACGGATAACAGAACGAGAGTACTGGGCGGCAAAGAAAGGGCAGCTTGCCCTTGATAAAGAGAACGCCACCAGAGAAGCCGCCGGACAGCCGACCAAGCCCACCAAGTTTGAAACGGACAAGGCGAAGCTGCGCCGGACGATACGGCAGGCACTTTCCCAAGCTACCAGCTTTGACGAGTTTTCTTCCCTTTTGCTGCGGGAGGGCGTGACCGTCAAGGAGAGCCGAGGGCGGCTTTCCTACCTCACGCCGGACAGGACAAAGCCTATCACAGCCCGGAAGCTTGGGGACGATTTTGACAAGGCTGCTGTCCTTGCCCTGCTTACACAGAACGCCCACAGAGCCGCCAAACAGACCAAAGCCATACCCGAATACCCTGTCGCAGTTAAAAAGCCGTCACAAGGGGAAAAACCCACAAAAACCACCCCGGCAGACAACACCTTGCAGCGCATGGTTGACCGGGAAGCCAAGCGAGCCGAGGGCAAGGGCGTGGGCTATGACCGCTGGGCGGCAAAGTACAATCTAAAGCAAATGGCGGCTACCGTTACCGCCTACCAGCAGTACGGCTTTTCTTCCCCGGAGGAACTGGACGAAGCCTGCTCTGCTGCCTATGCCGCCATGCAGGAAAGCCTTACAGAGCTGAAGCAGGTGGAAAAGACGCTGGACGGGAAAAAGGAGCTGCAACGGCAGGTGCTTGCCTATTCCAAGACCCGCCCTGTCCGGGACGGGCTGAAACAGCAGAAAAACGCCAAAGCAAAAGCAGCCTACCGACAGAAGCACGAAAGCGACTTTATCATAGCAGACGCAGCCGCCCGCTATTTCAAAGAAAACGGCATTTCCAAGCTGCCGGGCTATAAAGCCCTGCAAGCCGAGATTGAAAGCCTTATCCAAGAGAAAAACAGCGGCTACAACGATTACCGGGCAAAACGGGAGGAATACTGCCGCTTACAGACTGTCAAGGGCAATATCGACCAGATTTTACGCAGGGAACGCAAGCCTGTGAAAAAGCAGGAACAGGAGCGATAAAAACCGCCCCCAAATGTACCCGAACCCATACAGAACAAGGGGGCTGCCCCGTACCCTATCCGCAATACCAAAGGATTTTTTAACGGGCTTACAGGGCAGAAAAACCCCGAAAATGATACCGAGATGATACAGAATTACCGCCGATACCGTCACACCAGCGGAAACGGCAGAAAGGAGCGCACCCATGCCAAGAATGAGCAAGAAACGGCGGCTGGAATGGTCTTTTTTCCTGCGGCAAGTGAAAGTCGGGAATACCACCTGCGACCGTATCACATACAACGACCTCTGCCGGGGCTGTACCCATAGCTGCAAGCAGAGCTTCCGGGCGGTTATCATACTCTGCCCCCGCTACTACTCCAAACGCCGGAAAAAGGAGGACAGGGACAATGGCAGATAACCGCAAGTATTACTACCTCAAGCTGAAAGAGAACTTTTTTGACAGCGACTCCATTGTGCTGCTGGAAGATATGAAAGACGGGATTTTATATTCCAATATCCTCTTGAAGCTGTACTTAAAATCGCTGAAAAACGGCGGGAAGTTGCAGCTTGACGAGCATATCCCCTACACAGCGCAGATGATAGCGACACTGACCCGCCACCAGATAGGGACGGTTGAAAGGGCTTTAGAGATTTTCCGGCAGTTGGGGCTTGTGGAGCAGCTTGACAGCGGGGCTTTTTATATGACCGATATTGAGCTGATGATAGGACAGTCCTCTACCGAAGCCGAGCGAAAACGGGCTGCAAGGCTGGAAAACAAGGCACTTTTACCGTCTCGGACAAAAGGCGGACATTTGTCCGACATTCGTCCACCAGAGATAGAGATAGAGTTAGAGAAAGAGATAGAGATAGAAAAAGAGAGAGAGGGAGAAACGGGACACCCCGCCCCCGCCGCTTATGGCAGATACAACAATGTGATACTGACCGATACAGAGCTTTCCGGGCTGAAAACAGAGCTGCCCGACAAGTGGGAGTATTATATTGACCGGCTTTCCTGCCATATCGCTTCCACCGGGAAGCAGTACCACAGCCATGCAGCCACCATTTACAAGTGGGCGCAGGAGGACGCTGCCAAAGGCAAGGCTGCCCCGAAACAGGGCATACCCGATTATTCATGCAAGGAGGGTGAGAGCTTATGAGAAACGAGATTGAAGCTATGATTACGGACATTACAGCCACTACCGCCGAAGCGGAGGACTACACAGGCGAGGACGGGCTTTTATACTGCGGCAAGTGCCATACGCCCAAAGAAGCCTACTTTTCAAAAGAAACCGCCCAATGGTTAGGGCATGACCGACACCCGGCAGAGTGCGACTGCCAGCGGGCAGCCCGTGAAAAACGGGAAGCCGCTGAAAGCAGACAGAAGCACCTTGAAAAAGTGGAGGACTTGAAACGCCGGGGCTTTACCGACCCTGCTATGCGGAACTGGACATTTGAGCATGACAACGGCAGAAACCCGCAGACCGAAACCGCCCGCTTTTATGTGGAGAGCTGGGAAACCATGCAGGCTGAAAATATCGGCTACCTGTTTTGGGGCGGCGTGGGGAAAGGAAAAAGCTACCTTGCCGCCTGTATCGCCAACGCCCTTATGGAGAAAGAGGTTGCCGTCTGTATGACAAACTTTGCAACAATACTCAATGACCTTGCTGCCAGCTTTGAGGGCAGGAACGAATATATTTCCCGCCTTTGCAGCTATCCCCTGCTGATACTTGATGATTTCGGTATGGAGCGAGGGACAGAATACGGGCTGGAACAGGTTTACAGCGTGATTGACAGTCGTTACCGAAGCAGCAAGCCGCTGATCGCCACGACCAACCTCACGCTGGAGGAATTGCAGCACCCGCAGGACACGCCCCACGCCCGTATCTATGACAGGCTGACTTCCATGTGCGCCCCCGTCCGCTTCACGGGCAGCAATTTCCGAAAGGAAACCGCACAGGAAAAGCTGGAACGATTAAAGCAACTGACGAAGCAGCGAAAGGAGAGCCTATGACAGAAACCAAACAGACAAGCACCACCAAAACAGACCGCCGCCCGGACTGTGTAACGGAAATCCGCATGGGCAACTCCGTCCTTACCGTTTCCGGATTCTTCAAGCAGGGCGCAACCGACACCGCAGCCGACAAGATGATGAAAGTGCTGGAAGCGGAAGCTGCTACACAAAAAACGGCGATTTGACCGACCATAAAGAAGCAGATTTGACGCTTTTGCCGCTATACAGACAGCCGCCCCATGTGGTACAATCAAGGTACGGAATAGTGGGGCTGGCTGTCGGAAACGGAGGATTTTATGTTAAGACAGACCAACCAACAACCAATTACCGCCCTTTACCCAAGACTTTCCCATGAGGACGAGCTGCAAGGCGAGAGCAATTCCATTTCCAATCAGAAGCGTATCCTTGAAACCTATGCAAAGCAGAACGGCTTTTCCAATCTGCGCTGGTACACGGACGACGGTTATTCTGGTGCAAACTTTCAAAGACCCGGTTTTCAAGCCATGCTTGCGGACATTGAAGCCGGAAAAGTCGGGACAGTTATCGTAAAGGATATGTCGAGGTTAGGGCGAAACTACCTGCAAGTGGGAATGTACACGGAAATGGTTTTCCCACAGAAAGGCGTCCGCTTCATCGCTATCAATGACGGAGTGGACAGCGCACAGGGCGACAATGACTTTGCCCCGCTGCGGAATATCTTTAACGAATGGCTGGTGAGAGATACGAGCAAGAAAATCAAAGCAGTAAAACGCTCAAAAGGTATGAGTGGCAAGCCCATCACAAGCAAACCTGTGTATGGCTACCTCATGGACGAGGACGAAAATTTCATTATTGACGAGGAAGCTGCACCCGTAGTTAAGCAGATATACAACCTCTGCCTTGCCGGGAACGGTCCGACCAAGATAGCCCGTATGCTCACAGAGCAGCAAATCCCCACGCCGGGGACGCTGGAATACCGCAGGACGGGCAGCACCCGCCGCTACCACCCCGGCTATGAGTGCAAGTGGGCGACCAATACCGTTGTGCATATCCTTGAAAACCGGGAATACACGGGCTGCCTGGTAAACTTCAAGACGGAAAAACTCTCTTACAAAGTCAAGCACAGCGTAGAAAACCCGGAGGAAAAGCAAGCGATATTCGAGAACCACCACGAGCCTATCATAGACACCCAAACATGGGAACGGGTGCAGGAGCTTCGCAAGCAGCGCAAACGCCCCAACCGCTATGATGAAGTGGGCTTGTTCTCCGGCATACTGTTCTGTGCAGACTGCGGCAGTGTGATGTATCAGCAGCGATACCAGACGGACAAGCGCAAGCAGGACTGTTATATCTGCGGCAACTACAAGAAACGCACCCATGACTGTACGGCGCACTTTATCCGCACCGACCTCTTGACCGCTGGTGTACTCTCCAATCTGCGGAAAGTGACCAGCTATGCGGCAAAGCATGAAGCCCGGTTTATGAAGCTCCTGATTGAGCAGAACGAGGACGGGGGCAAGCGCAGGAACGCCGCCAAGAAAAAGGAGCTGGAAGCCACCGAGAAACGCATAGCCGAGTTATCCGCTATCTTCAAGCGGCTGTATGAGGACAGTGTGACCGGGCGCATATCAGACGAGCGTTTCACAGAGCTGTCGGCAGACTATGAAGCAGAACAACGGGAGCTGAAAGAAAGAGCCGCCGCTATCCAAGCGGAGCTTTCCAAAGCACAGGAAGCCACCGTGAACGCAGAAAAGTTTATGAATGTTGTCCGGCGGCATACCAGCTTTGAAGAACTTACCCCTACTCTGCTGCGGGAGTTTGTAGAGAAAATCGTTGTGCATGAGTGCAGCTATGACGAGAACAAGACCCGCAGACAGGACATTGAGATTTATTATTCTTTTGTTGGCAAGGTGGACTTGCCCGAATAACCGCCCGACCTATCCGACACAAGAGCTAAGTGCCGGATAGGAACGGCAAAATTTTTTACACTTCTATTACTTCTTTATCGCACATCAATAAAGTCTCAGGGTATGAAGCAGCTCATGGCTGGCGCTGGCGTCGCCGTGGTCGGCATGATCCTCGTACCCCTGCTCTCCAACCTGTTTACCGTTTAATCGCTCACGCCGTTAAGCTGTCATAAGAAATCCTTGCCGCCCCTGCCCCCACGCGGGGGCGGCTGAAAGGAGGTTGACACCGTATGGATTTCTTACTGGATGCCCTTACCAACTGGCTCAAAGAAATGCTGGTGGGCGGCATCATGGGAAACTTATCGGGGATGTTCGACAGCGTAAACCAGCAGGTTGCAGACATTGCGACACAGGTGGGTCAGACCCCCCAGGGCTGGAACGGTGATATTTTCAATATGATTCAGAGCCTCTCCAACTCCATCATGGTGCCGATTGCTGGCGTGATCTTGGCTATCGTGATGACGCTGGAGCTGATTCAGATGATTACCGACCGAAACAACCTGCATGATGTGGACACCTGGATGATTTTCAAATGGGTGTTCAAATCTGCCGCCGCCATTTTGATCGTCACAAACACATGGAATATCGTCATGGGTGTGTTCGACATGGCGCAAAGTGTGGTAGCGCAGGCGGCAGGTATCATCGGTTCTGATGCTTCCATCGACATCTCCTCTGTCATGACCGATATGGAGACCCGGCTGATGGAAATGGATTTAGGTCCGTTGATTGGCTTATGGGTGCAGTCGCTCTTTATTGGCATTACCATGTGGGCGCTTTACATTTGTATCTTTATTGTGATCTATGGCCGTATGATTGAGATTTACCGCGCGTCCAGAAGCGCCGCTTTTCATCCAAAGGCGGTGTGCGGGCATTTTGGGAACCCGGCTTTAGCAAGCCGGTAAAGAAAAGTATCAAAGACGTGAAAAGCGTCACTTTAGCGTCATCCGATTTA
>NZ_UYYD01000006.1 GCF_900625105.1 Agathobaculum sp. Marseille-P7918
TTTTTACTGGAGTTCCGACTTCCAGCGATTTACCAAGAGTAAAAAACTCTTAGAATTTCAGGTTCGCACTACACTTGATATAAAACCAAGTTAAGCTTTCTCGTTGTTTAATTTACAAGGTACAATCTGCTGAAACAGAGAATTTTCAGAACTTTTCGAAGCTCTTAACCGTTCTCGGTGACAGCTTATTTAGTATATCAGATTCGAAGCAGTTTGTCAAGAAGTTTTTTCTTTTCTTTCCAAACTTTTTTCGATCGCGCCACCCCTCTCGGAAGCAGCTTAATTAGTATACTACCCCCACCGCCCTTTGTCAACATATTTTTACAAAAAAGTTTGATCTTTTTGTGAGAGAAAAAGCCGCCTGCTTTTGCAAGCAGACGGCTTCTATTATCTTATGTCGATTCCACTGACACTTACTTCATCAGTTCCGCCAGTACCATAACCTTATCTACGTTTCCTTCTACTTTGATCTTGCCCTCAGCCATTGCAACCTGCGGAATCAGCTTACCATTGAGGATCTTCTCCAGATTCGTAAGCGTACCGGAAACACAGGCATCACGGTCAATATACTCATAAGGCATAACGGACAGCACACCGTTCAGGATCTCGATGTAGAACACACCCGTAACCTTGCCGGTCAGATTGAACTGAACCGCTACCTTACCCTGCGTTCCAGCAATATCCGCTTTGCTAAGCTTGTTGTAAATTTTACCAATCAACTGATCCACGGTCATTGGAATCGCCCCCTGCTCGTATTTGTAATTCTATTATACTTTTTTTTGAAAAAAAGCAAGTATCTTCTAATACTTTATCATGCAAAATATATGAAATTCCTCTACTTCAGCTTTTGCGGATAAACTGATGATGACAATGCGGGCAGGTGATATTGATTTTCCCGCGGCCGCGCGGCACGCGCAGACGCTGTTTACATTGCGGGCACTTGTAGTACCGATGGGTTTTTCGATCCTGAAAACGCAGCTTCATATTGTGCAGACGGACGGAAATCGGCCCCCATTTGCGCAGGAACCACTGGTTTTCCGCATAGCGCGCCTGAATATTGCGGGAAAACATGCGGAAATAGCACAGAATAAGCAGTGCGAGAATAAATACCCCCATCCACTGCCATCTGGTGATCCACTCAACCACAATCAAAATAATGCCAAGCAGCAACAGCGCTTTGTTCAGCTGATCGCTGCCATATCGGCCGGCCATAAAACGGCGCAAAAAGTCCATTACTCGATGTCTTCCTTTCCAACATGCGCGAACATCAGCGCAAGCATTTCGTCCCGTCCGTTGCCTTTTTCCGCGGAAAACGGGATCACCGGCACTTCTTCCGGCAGCAGCAGTGTCTGACGGATTTCCGCCAGGTTTGCTTCCAGCTGACTTTTCTTGATCTTATCGAGTTTGTTCGCAATCACGACCCACGGCTTTCCGGAAGCCCGGAACCAATCCGCCATAGTTACATCGTCCCGCGTCGGCTTGTGACGAATGTCCACGATCTGCACGCCCATCGTCAGGAGATCCATGGCAAAATAGCTCTCCATCAGCGCACCCCACCGCTGCTGTTCGGCTTTGGAGACGCGTGCATAACCATACCCCGGCAGATCGACCAGATACATTTTCCGGTCGATCAGGAAGTAGTTGATGTGGATGGTCTTGCCCGGCTGCGCACTCACGCGCGCAAAGTTTTTCCGGCCCAGCAGCTTGTTGATCACCGAGCTTTTGCCGACATTGGACTTGCCCGCAAACACGATTTGCGGCAGTGCATCCCGCGGAAAATCGCTTTCCTTAACCGCCGAGCGCAAAAACTCCACGTTGTGCAGGTTGAGCACCGGTTTCTGTTTTTCCATCATTGCATCACCGCCGTTGCCGCTGTATCTGTCTGATGCGCAACCGAACCCCGCGACGACTTTTTGCGCTTACGGGGCCGGCGCGTGAAATCAATCGCGGTTTCCATCACGGTATCCATGTGCGACGCCGTGACAAACTGCAATTTCTCGCGCACCACCGGCTCGATATCCTGCAAATCCGCCTCGTTGTCCTTCGGGATCACCACCGTGCGGATGCCCGCGCGGTACGCCGCCATGGTCTTTTCGCGCAGGCCGCCGATCGGCAGCACGCGCCCGCGCAGTGTCACCTCGCCCGTCATCGCCACATCATGGCGCACCGGCGCTTCGGTCAGCGCGGAAACCAGTGCCGTCGTGATGGTAACGCCCGCCGACGGGCCATCCTTGGGCACCGCGGCTTCCGGGAAATGGATATGCAGGTCGTTGTCCTTGTAGAACATCGGGTCGATCGACAGCTCGCTTGCGCGCGAACGCACAAATGTCACCGCCGCCTTGGCGCTTTCCTGCATGACCGTGCCCAGATTGCCGGTCACCTCGATCTTGCCCGTGCCGGGCACGACCGCAACCTCTACCTCGAGCATTTCGCCGCCGACGCTCGTCCACGCAAGGCCGTTGACAATGCCGACCTCGTCCTTTTTCGTGACCACGTCGTCCTTGTACGGCGCAACGCCCAGCAATTCTTCCAAATTCTTTTCCGACACCGTCATCCGGCGTCCGCCGTCCGCGATGTGCTTGGCCGCCTTGCGGCAGATCTTGGCCAGCAGCTGTTCCAGACGGCGCACACCCGCTTCCCGCGTATACCGCGAGATCACCAGGCCAAGTGTCTTTTCGGAAATGACAAGCTGTCCCTTTTGCAGTCCGTGCTTGGCCATCTGCTTGGGCAGCAGATGATGCAGCGCGATCTGCCGCTTTTCCTCCTCGGTATAGGAGGACAGCTCAATGACCTCCATACGGTCGAGCAGCGGACGCGGCACGGTGGACAGGTCGTTCGCCGTGGTCAAAAACAGCACATCCGACAGGTCAAACGGCAGTTCGATATAGTGATCGCGGAATGCAACGTTCTGCTCGGTGTCCAGCACTTCCAGCATCGCCGAAGCCGGGTCGCCGCGGAAGTCGTTGCCCATCTTGTCGATCTCATCGAGCAGGATCAGCGGATTGGACGTGCCCGCGCGGCGCAGCGCATCGATGATGCGGCCGGGCATCGCGCCGATATAGGTCTTGCGGTGGCCGCGGATATCCGCTTCATCCCGCACGCCGCCCAGGCTCATGCGCGCGTAATTGCGCCCCATCGCCTCGGCAATCGACTTGGCGATCGAAGTCTTGCCCACGCCCGGCGGGCCGACCAGACAGAGCACCTGACCGCGCAGGTCGGGCGCCAATGTCTTGACCGCCAGAAATTCCATAATGCGCTCCTTGACCTTTTTCAGGCCGTAGTGATCGCGGTCGAGAATGGCCTGCGCTTCGGCCAGATCCAGCCGCTCTTCGCTCTTCTTGTTCCACGGCAAGTCCAACACCGTGTCCAAATAGGTGCGCACCACGCCCTGCTCCGCGGTCGAGCCGCCCAGCTTGGCAAAGCGGTCCACCTCACGGATAAGCTTGTCCTCGCACTCCTGCGGCAGGTGCATGTCCAGCACGCGCTTGCGGTAGCTTTCCGCCTCGGCGGCAGCATCCTGCTCGCCCAGCTCGGTCTGAATCACCTTGATCTGCTCGCGCAGATAGTATTCCCGCTGGTTTTTGTCGATCTGAGTTTTCAGTTCATCCTGAATTTCGTTTTCGATCTTGAGGATTTCGGTCTCCTCGCCCAGCAGGCGAATGACCATCGCCAGCCGGCGCGTGACGTTGAGTTCCTCGAGAATCTCCTGCTTGGCTTCCACCTCGACCGGCAGGTTCTGCGCGATATAGTCCGCCAGCCAGCCCGGCTCGCCGCCCTCAGCGACCGTCAGCTCCACGTCCTGCGAAATGCGGCTGGCGTTCTGCGCATATTCCGCAAAGCGCTCCTGCGCCGTGCGGACAAGCGCCTGCGCGCGCCGTTCGGTCACGCCGATGACATAGTCGCTCAGCTCTTCCACCTCGGCATAGATGCAGTCGTCGTCCTTTTCCGGCGCCGTAAACTGATGCGCCAGCGCACGGCTGCGGCCTTCCACGAGCACGCGGATATTATCGCCCGGCAGGCGAAGAATCTGCCGCACCATGCAAACCGTACCCATCTGATACAGATCGCCCGGCGAAGGCGCGTCCGTTTTCAGCTCGCGCTGCGCCGTCAAAAAGATCATCTGGCCGTTCTTCATCGACGCTTCGAGCGCACGAATCGACATCATACGCCCCACATCAAAATGAATAATCATATGGGGGAAAGCGGTCAAGCCGCGCAGCGGCAGCACCGGCAGGCGCTTCAGCTCCGCCCCAGTTGTTTCCATCATACATTCTCTCCTAACACGCGGAAAAATTTTAGATAGAGTCAGTATAGTATATTTTTTATCTTTTGTAAAGCGCCGGCATGCGCCAAACGACAAAAAACGCGGGTGAAACCAACGGTTCCCCCACGTTTTTGTCATAACTTATGCGCTTTTTGTCGGTTTTGACCGGTTTTCGCTCTTTTTGGAAGGCGCAGCCCCCGCCGGGAGCGCAGCGCGCCCGCCGTGCTCGATCAGCGGCTCCCCTTCCCCTGTCACCGTATCCCGGGTGATGACCACACGGCTGACCGTCTGATCGGACGGGATGCGGAACATGATATCGGTCATCACGCTTTCCAGCACGCCGCGCAGACCTCGCGCGCCCGTCTTTCGGGCCAGCGCGGTCTTGGCGACCTCTTCCAGCGCGTCCGGCGCAAATTCCAGCTGCACACCGTCCATGGCAAGCAGCGTCTGATACTGCTTGACAAGCGCGTTCTTGGGCTCCTGCAAAATGCGCACGAGCGCCTGCTCATCCAGCGTATCCAGCGAAACCACCGCCGGCAGACGGCCGATCAGTTCCGGAATCAAGCCGTATTTCATTAAGTCGTGCGGCTCGATCTGCGCCAGCAGCTGGTCGGTCTGATCCTCCTGCTGGCTCTTGACCTCCGAACCGAAGCCCATGCCGCGCTTACCGATGCGCTTCTGGATAATACCCTCGATCCCGTCAAATGCGCCGCCGCAAATGAACAGAATGTTGGTCGTATCGATCTGGATAAACTCCTGATGCGGGTGCTTGCGGCCGCCCTGCGGCGGCACGTTGGCCGTCGTGCCCTCAAGCATCTTGAGCAGTGCCTGCTGCACGCCCTCGCCCGATACGTCGCGTGTGATCGAGGGGTTTTCGCTCTTGCGGGCGATCTTGTCGATCTCATCGACATAGATAATGCCGTGTTCCGCCAGCTCCACATCAAAATCCGCCGCCTGAATCAGGCGTAGCAGGATATTTTCCACGTCCTCGCCCACATAACCGGCTTCGGTCAGGGTGGTGGCGTCCGCAATTGCAAACGGCACCTGCAAGGTCTTGGCAAGCGTCTGCGCAAGCAGCGTCTTGCCCGAACCGGACGGGCCAAGCATCAGGATGTTGGACTTTTGCAGTTCCACTTCGGTATCCGGATGATAAATGCGCTTATAGTGGTTATACACCGCGACGCTCAGCGCGACTTTCGCGCGCTCCTGCCCGATGACATACTCATCCAAAACCGCCTTGAGTTCCTGCGGCGTGGGCAGGTTATCCGGCTCGATGACCGCCTGCTCCGACCGATCCTCCGGCGCAAAATCCAGTTCGTCCTCCAGAATGCTGGTGCATACGCCGATGCACTCATCGCAGATATACACGCCGGGGCCCGCAATCAGCTTGCGGACACGTCCCTGCGGTTTTCCGCAAAACGAACATTTCAGCGTCTTATCATCATCAAAATTCGGCATTTCGCACCTCTACCCTACAAATCTTCAATGCTTATCGAATACCTTGTCGATCAGGCCGTACTCGGCTGCTTCCTGCGCGGTCATAAAGTTATCGCGCTCGCAATCGGCGGTGACCACTTCGACCGGTTTGCCGGTATTTTCCGACAGGATCTTATTCATGCGCTTCTTGATGGTCTCGAGGCGCTTGAGATGGATGGCCATATCGGTGATCTGGCCCTGCGTGCCGGCGGACGGCTGATGGATCATGATCTCAGCATTGGGCAGCGCAAAGCGCTTGCCCTTCGCGCCGGAGGACAGCAGGAACGCGCCCATGGAGGCCGCCATACCGATGCAGATGGTCGATACATCGCACTTGATATAGTTCATCGTGTCGTAAATCGCCATGCCTGCCGTGACCGAACCGCCGGGGCTGTTGATATACAGCGAAATGTCCTTATCCGGGTCCTGCGCTTCCAGATAGAGCAGCTGGGCCACAACCAGCGACGCGGTCGTATCATTGACCTCTTCGCACAGCATCACGATGCGGTCGTTGAGCAAACGGGAATAGATATCGAACGAACGCTCACCACGGCCGGTCTGTTCGATGACCATTGGGACTAAACTCACTTGGGAAAACTCCTTTCAAAAAAGCTCGATGGAAGCATATCGCTTCCATCGAGCAGCATATGCCGGCGCCTTACGCCGGACACATGCCCATCGCAGGAAGGCCCCGTCCTTGTCCGGGACCTTCCCTTGCTCTCAGGGTATCAACGTCATACACCGGTCGCGGCTCTGTCACATCGCGGTCATGGACACGATGGTTTTGCTTCACGCCGGAATTATTCTGCGGTCTCCTCTGCAGCTTCCTCGTCCGCCTTCTTCTTGGTTGCCTTCTTGGCCTTGGCATTCTTCTTGAGGAACTCGAGCGCGTTGGAGATCTTCAGATCGTCGCGCAGGGCGTCAGCCGCAACGATGGACTTGACCTTCTCGACGTCCATGTTGTACTGCTCCGCCATCTTAGCATATTCCTCTTCCATTTCCTTGTCGGAAACTGCGATATTCTCCAGTTCCGCAACCTTCTCGAGTACCAGACGGGACTTGACCTGACGCTCCGCCTGATCCTTGAACATTGCGCGGAACGCGCCCAGCTCGGTGCCGGTCATCTGCAGGTACTGCTCAAAGGTCATGCCCTGCATCTGTACGCGGTAACGGAAGTCCTGTACGATGGAGTCGATCTGGCTCTCGATCATGGCCTGCGGGATGTCCGCCTTCATGTTCGCGATCACAGCGTCCAGCACCTTCTCTTCAAAGGCATGGTCAGCCGCTTCCTGACGCTCCTTCTTCAGGCGATCGGAGATCTCCTTCTTCAGGTCGTCGAGGGTTTCGCAGGTCTCGGAAACGTCCTTTGCGAACTCATCGTCCATCTCAGGCAGGATGGTCTCTTCCACCTTGTGTACCTTGCACTTGAACACGGCTTCCTTGCCGGCCAGCTCCTTGGCATGGTAATCCTCCGGGAAGGTTACGACAACGTCCTTCTCGTCGCCCGCCTTGCAGCCGATCAGCTGATCCTCAAAGCCCGGGATGAACGAGCCAGAGCCCAGCGTCAGCGAATAGTTCTCCGCCTTGCCGCCTTCAAACGCTACGCCGTCCACAAAGCCCTCAAAGTCGATGTCTACGGTGTCGTTCTTCTTGGCCTTGCGGTCCACGGTCTCGGTGCGCGCGTTGCGCTGCGCCAGACGGTTGAGCTCTGCCTTGACATCCGCCGCGAGAACCTTTACGGTCTCCTTCTCGACCTCGATGCCCTTGTACTCGCCCAGTTCAACTTCCGGCTCTACCGGAACCTTGGCGATGATGGTCAGGCCGCCCTCTTCCGCCGGATCGCCCAGATCGACGTCCGCACGGCCGACCGGCTTGATGCCGGACTTCTCAACGGCCATTTCCATAGCCTCAGGATATATGATATTGAAAGCCTCTTCAAAGAACACGCCTTCGCCGTACAACTTCTCAATCATCTTGCGGGGTGCATGGCCCTTGCGGAAGCCCGGAACCGTGATGTTCTTGCCGGTCTTCTTGAACGCCTTGTCCTTGGCAGCCTCAAACTCCGCCTTGGTGATCTCGATGGTCAGAGCAATGACGCTGTGCTCCTGCTTTTCCGTGTTTTTCAGTTCCATGTTGCCAAACTCCTTACTTCAATACTTCTATTGTATCTAAAATATTCTACCAGATAATTTTACAGATTTCCATAGTTTTTTCTACTTTTTCAAAAAAACCGGGGTAAAATCCACATGATCGCCCGAAACCAGCCGCCACTCGATCCCGTCGCGCACCCCTTCGACCGCCCAGCGCAGGCTTTCCGAGTGCAGATGGCCGTAAATACAGCGCGAAACGCCGTATTTTTGCATCAGTTCGATCATCGGACCGCACCGGAAATTTGCGTAAAGCGGCGGATAATGCAGAAAACAGATGATTTCCTCGGGTTGCTGCGCCGCGCCCAGCTTTAAGGACGCTTCCAGCCGCAGCAGCTCGCGCCGGAAGATCTTTTCGTTGTGCGGGTCGGAAAAATCCTCTTCAAATGGCCAGCCGCGCGTGCCGCACAAGGCGGTGTTCCCATAGAAAAAGCAGTTATTGTGCAGGAAATCGACCGAGGCAAAGCCGTTCTCATCCAGAAAACGGTGCATTTTCGCCGCCGTTTCCCACCACAGGTCGTGGTTGCCCTTGAGGATGAGCTTGCGGCCCGGCAGCGACTCGATCAGGGCGAAATCGCCCTTGGCCTCTTCGAGGCTGATGCCCCACGAAATATCGCCGCCCAAGACAACCGTGTCCTCCGGCCCGATGAGTGCCCGCCAGTTTTTGATGATCTTTTCCGTGTAGCCCTGCCATCGTCCGCCGAAAATATCCATCGGCTTTTGCACGCCCGTCGCCAGGTGCAGGTCGGCCAGCGTATACAGTGCCATGCTTACAGATCCTTCAGCAGCTCAACGGTTTGCAGGATCTCGGACTTGTCCACCACGCGGTCAAAGCGCGGCTGCTTGCCCGCAAGTGCCGCCAGCGGCGCGGGCGCCGGCACACCGGTCAGCTTCGTCAGCACGTCCAGCTGGGTCACGTCGTCCTTTTCGAGCGTGCCGCCGAGCGCTTCGATGACCGAGCGGCAGAACTTGAACGGCGACGCCGTGGACGCGATCACGGTCGGCGTCTGGTCGCCCGTGCGTGCGCGGTAATCCTCATACACGCGCACCGCAACCGCCGTGTGCGTATCGCACAGGTAGTGCTCGTTCTCCCACAGCGCGCGGATGGTCTGCGCGGCCTGCTCGTCGTCGCAGCAGCCCGCATCAAAATCCGCCGCGATCGTTTCAAATACCGACGCCGGCGCCTGATACTTGCCGTCCTTGGTCAGGCGCTGCATCAGGTCGCCCACGAGTTTGTCGTCAAAGTCCGAGGCGAAAAACAGCAGGCGCTCCAGGTTGGACGAGATCAGGATATCCATCGAGGGCGAAGTGGTGGTGTAGAACGCGCGGTTTTTATCGTAAACGCCGTCCTTCTTGAAAAAGTCGGTCAGCACGTTGTTGCGGTTGGACGCACAGATGAACTTGTTCACCGGCAGGCCCATGCGGCCCGCAATGTAAGCCGCGAGGATGTTGCCGAAATTGCCGGTCGGCACGCAGATGTTGATTTTTTCGCCCATCTTGACCGCGCCGGACTTGACCATATCGCAGTAAGCCGAAACGTAATAGGCGATCTGCGGCGCGAGGCGGCCCCAGTTGATCGAGTTGGCCGAGGACAGCATCATGCCGTCACGGTCGAGCTTTGCGCGGGTCTCCTCATCGGTGAAAATGCGCTTGACCGCGCTCTGCGCGTCGTCAAAGTTGCCGTGAATGGCAACGACTTCAACATTTGCGCCTTCCTGCGTGACCATTTGCAGCTTCTGCATGGGCGATACGCCGTCCACCGGGTAATACACCATGATCTTGGTGCCTTCCACGTCGTGGAAGCCGTCGAGCGCCGCCTTGCCGGTGTCGCCCGAGGTCGCGACCAGGATGCAGGCCGTGCGCGTCTCGCCGGTCTTGCGCAGCGAAGCGGTCAGCAGGTGCGGCAGCATCTGCAGCGCCATGTCCTTGAACGCACAGGTCGGGCCGTGCCACAGCTCGAGCATATGCTTACCCTCGCCGAGCGAAACAACCGGCGCCGTGTCCTTGCCGCCGAACTTTTCGTCCGCATACGCCTTTGCCGCATACTGCGCCAGCTCCTCGCCCGAAAAATCGGTCAGGAACTTGCCGAGGATGCGCGCCGAGCGGCCCTTGTAGTCCAGATTCGCCAGCGCGTGCCAGTCCTCCGCCGTCAGCGTGGGGAATTCCGTCGGGCAATACAGGCCGCCGTCCGGCGCGATGCCGTTTGCGATCGCATAGGCCGCCGAAACCTTGCGGGACTTATCCCTTGTGCTTACATACTCCATTGATTTAACCTCCGCCGTATTTGATGGTATTTACAGCATTTTTTGTAAAAACGCATAGGCATTTTGATAAAACAGTCCATCGACCACGTCCTGCCGGTATCCCAGCGCCAGCATGCGGTTGGCGAGCTTATCCATATCGCCCAGACCGTCAATGCCCACGGGCAGCTGGTCGCAGCCGTCGAAATCGCAGCCGAGCGCCACGGCTTTTTCGCCGTACATGCCGAGGAAGCGCTCGATGTGGTCGATCGCGTCGTCGAGCACCGAGTCGCTCTGCCGCACCAGAAACGGGGTATACAGATTGACGCCGACCAGCCCGCCCCGCCGCACGATCTCGGCAAACTGCGGATCGGTCAGGTTGCGCGAATTGCGGCAAAGCGCACGGCTGTCGCTGTGCGAGGCGACAAACGGGCCGTCCATCGTCTCGCATACGTCCCAGAACCCACGGTCGGACAAGTGGGACACGTCTACGATGATTCCCCGATCGGCGCAGTCGCGCACCAGCTGTTTGCCCGCCTCGGTCAAGCCCTCGTCCTGATCGATCGCGGAAGAGCAGCCGAAGCGGCTGCGGTAATTCCAAGTGAGCGTAATCAGCCGCACGCCTGCATCATAAGCGACATCCAGCGCGTCCGGCCGGTCGGGCAGCAGCTCCGCCCCTTCGATCGACAGGAAGGCCGCCGCCTTGCCCGCATCCGCTGCCGCTTGCAGGTCCGCGGCCGAGCGGCAGAACATCAGCCAGTCGGCATTGGCTTCAAACTCGCGGAACGCGGTTTGCAGCATACGATCGAGCCGTTTGTCCGCCGGCGTGTCCAGCAGACAGTCCCGCCCGCGCGCCTGCGCCTGACTCGGTGCGCGCGCCCCGCAAAACAGGGCAAAAAACTGCGCGTAGTGTTGGTATTGCTGCGCCGCGGCGTAATTGACATGCAGGTCGTTCTCCCGCAGAAGCTTGCCGGTTTCACAGCATTCATACAGGGTGTCGCAGTGCAAATCAAACAGCTTCATTCTCACCCTCCAAACGCGTTTTCCAGATGGCAAATGCGCGGCGCTTGTGCCGCGCCCTGTTCGCCGTAGACCTCGACCACGTCAAAGCGCGGCTGCTTGCCGGTTGGATGCTGCCGCAGCCAGAGCGCGGCTGTCGCCGTGATGCGCTGCTGCTTTGCCGGCGTGACAAACGCGCGCGCCGGTGCAAAACGGTCGTTTTTGCGCGTCTTGACCTCGACGAAAACAATATATTCCCCGTGTTCGGCGATGATGTCGATCTCCCCGAACCGGGTGCGAAAATTGGTTTCCCGCGTGCGGTATCCCTTGCGCTCCAAGTAGATCCGCGCCGCGTTCTCCCCCCACGCGCCGTTCATCGCGGCGCCTCAGGATGTTTTTGGTAAAATTTCTTGAGAAACGTGCGCCGGTGGATCGGACACGGTCCATGCGCGAGCAGCGCCTCGTCATGGGCGCGCGTCTCGTAGCCCTTATGCTTTTCAAACCCGTAAACCGGATAGCGCTCGGCAAAACGGCGCATCAGCCGGTCACGCGTCACCTTGGCCACAATGGACGCCGCCGCAACGCTCGGGATGCGCGCATCGCCCGACACCACACATTCATACGGCAGATGCAGCCCTTCCGACCGGTTGCCGTCCACATAGACGAAATCCGCCGGGTGCGGCAGTCCCTCAACCGCCTGCTGCATGGCGCGGTAGGTCGCCTGCAAAATGTTGATCTCGTCGATCACCTTTTCGTCCACCAGCGACACCGACCACGCAATCGCGTTCTCGGTGATCTCGTCAAATAGCGCTTCGCGCTTTTTTTCCGAAAGCTTTTTGGAATCGTTCAGGCCCTCGATCACAATGCCGGCCGGCAGGATGACCGCTGCCGCGCACACCGGCCCCGCAATTGGACCGCGCCCGGCTTCATCCACACCGCACACGGCAGAATAGCCCTGCGCCCACGCTTTCTCTTCAAATTCCCATGTCATTGCGGATACTCCTCCGGCGTCTCCAGCGTGATGCGCCCCAACACACCGCCGCGGAACTCGTCGAGCAGGATGCGCGCCATGCGCTCGGTGTCGATCTCGCCGCCGCGCAGCAGGAAACCGCGCCGCCGTCCGGCCTGCATCAGCATATCATAGCCCGGGAAATCGCTTTGCTCCGGTACCGTCACGCCATACCGCTCGCGGATGGTCTGCGGCGCCTGCACGGCCAGCAGCTCCATCAGCTTGCAGCCCAGCGTTTCCACATCCAGAATATCATCGCGGATCGCACCCGTGCAGGCCAGCAGGATGCCCACGCGCTCATCGTCAAACTTGGGCCACAGAATGCCCGGCGTGTCCAGCAGGTCGATGCCACCTTCCACGCGGAACCACTGGCTGCCGCGCGTCACGCCCGGTTTGTCCGCCGCCTTGGCGGATTTGCGGCCGAGAATGCGGTTGATAAAGGTCGATTTGCCGACATTGGGAATGCCCACGACCATCACGCGCACCGCCTTGCCGACCAGGCCCTTTTCGTTCCACTGTGCAATCTTATCCGCCAGCAGCGAGCGCACCGCGTTTGCAAACGCCTGTGTGCCCTGCCCCTTGCGGCTGTCGGTCTCGATGACCGCCATCCCCTGCGCACGGAAGTGTTTGACCCACGCCGCAGTCTTTTCCGGGTCAGCCAGATCGATCCGGTTGAGGATCATCAGACGCGGTTTACCCGCGGCGATGTCGTCCATATCCGGATTGCGCGACACCTGCGGGATGCGCGCGTCCACGACCTCGCACACCGCGTCCACCTGTTTGATATATTCCGCCATCTGCCGGCGGGTTTTTGTCATATGGCCGGGATACCATTGAATATTCATCTTATCACGCTACCGATCCAAACTCACTAAACGGGAAAACCACGCTGAGCACATGTCCCAGGACATAACGCTCATCCACCATGCCGAGGCTGGACCACCGGCTATCGGTCGAGCCGTTGCGGTTGTCGCCCAGCACATAAATGCAGCCTTCCGGCACGGTCTGCGGATAACTCAGATCGCCCATGCGCTCAAGCGTGTTGATCTTCTCCAAAATATACGGCTCATCGAGCACCTCGCCGTTGACGATCACGTCGCCCGTCACCGGGTCGATATCCACCGTGTCGCCGCCGGTCGCGATCACGCGCTTAACGATCGGCTGGTCGCTGTAAAAGCCTTCCTTGCGCACAATAACAATATCGCCCTTTTCCGGCGTGTAGCCCAGATTGCTGACCAGCATGATGCTGTGATCCTGCAAGGTCGGATACATGGACGTGCCGTCCACCCCGATCAGGCGCACGAAAAAGGTGAATACCACAACAAAAAATATCAGCACAGCCATCAGGGATTCGCCCCAGCTGAACAGCTCGCTGGAAAAACGCCCCTCAGCTCTCTTTTTCTCCTCGGTCTGTACCTGCTGCATGATGATTCCTCCAAAAAGATAAACATACGGTTTTATTATAGCGGCATATTCCCCTCCGCGCAAGACCAAAAACGTACAGATGCAAAAACGGGGAGCTGACGCTCCCCGTTTTTGTTGTTCGGTTGTAAAAAGATCAAACCTTCTCGGCAACCTTGGCAGCCTTGCCTACGCGGCCGCGCAGGTAGTACAGCTTGGCGCGGCGAACCTTACCGCTGCGCACAACCTCGAACTTTGCTACGTTCGGGGAGTGTACCGGGAACGTCTTCTCAACGCCTACGCCGTAAGAAATACGGCGAACGGTAACCGTCTGGTTAACGCCGGCGTGCTTCTTGGCAATGATAATGCCCTCGAAAATCTGAATACGCTCGCGGTTGCCTTCCTTGATCTTCGCGTGTACCTTTACGGTATCACCGATCTTGAGCTCCGGCAGGTCGCTCTTGAGCTGCTGCTCGGACAGTACTTTGACCAGATCCATCTTTCTGTCATCCTTTCGTCTTAGACATTCTTGCCCTATTTTCCCTACAAATAAGCAGAGGAATGCCCGTGTTACCGAAATATAATACCACAATCCCTTGCGCTTTGCAAGTGTTTTTTCCGGATAAAAACCAATATTTTCACATGTGCTTGTATTTTCCTCAAATCATAGTATACTGGTAGTGGACTCTAATTGTAAAGGGGCAATTACCATGTGGGCTTATGAAAGTGTATTTTACCAAATTTACCCGATCGGGTTCTGCGGTGCGCCGCGTGTCAACGACGGCATCACCGTCCCGCGCATCCGCAAGGTAGCGGACTGGGCCGAGCATATTGCAAAACTCGGCTGCAACGCGGTCTATTTCTCCCCGATCTTTGAATCCGACAGCCACGGCTACGACACGCGTGACTTCCGCAAGATCGACTGCCGTCTGGGCACCAACAAGGATTTCGCTGCTGTCTGCCAGACCCTGCATGAAAACGGCATCAAGGTCGTGCTCGACGGTGTGTTCAACCACGTCGGCCGCGGCTTCTGGGCATTCCGCGATGTGCAGGAAAAGAAATGGGATTCCCCCTACAAGGACTGGTTCCACATCTCCTTCGAGGGCAACTCCAACTATAACGACGGCTTCTGGTACGAAGGCTGGGAAGGCCATTACGAGCTGGTCAAGCTCAACCTGAAAAACCCCGCGGTTGTGCAGCACATTTTCGACTGCATCCGCCTGTGGGTCGAGGAGTTTGACATCGACGGCCTGCGTCTGGACGTAGCCTACTGTCTGGACAAGGACTTCATCCGCCAGCTGCGAGCCTTCTGCGACAGCTTCGGCCGCGACTTCTTCCTCGTCGGCGAGCTGCTGCACGGCGATTACAACCAGTTCGTCGGCGACCAGATGCTGCATTCCTGCACCAACTATGAGTGCTATAAAGGCCTGTATTCCTCGATGAACAGCCTGAACCTGTTCGAGATCACGCATTCGCTGCTGCGTCAGTTCGGCCCGGAAAACTGGACGCTGTACCGCGGCAAGCATCTGCTGGACTTTGTGGACAACCATGACGTCACCCGCATCGCGTCCATTTTGCAGAACCCCAAGCACCTGCCACTGGTTTATGCGCTGCAATTCGGCATGCCGGGCATCCCCTGCGTCTATTACGGCAGCGAATGGGGCGCCAAGGGCGAAAAGCATCAGGGCGACGACGCGCTGCGTCCCTCGTTCGACCAGCCCGAGTGGAACGATCTGACCGACTGGATCGCGGCGCTGGCCAAGGCGCACCGCGAGAGCAAGGCGCTGTGCTACGGCGACTTCAAGCAGGTCGTGCTGACCAATAAGCAGTGCATCTGGGAGCGCATTGCCGAGGGCGAGCGCGTGCTGATCGCGGTCAACATCGACGACCAGCCCTATGTGGCACATTTTGACGCCAAATGCGGGCAGGCCGTTGACCTCATTACCGGCAAGCTGCACGACTTCGGCGGCGGCAGCGAGCTGCCCCCCTATTCGGCTTTCTTCTGGAAGTGCGAACGATAATCACACAAATCAAAAAGGCGGCGCCCGCAGGCGCCGCCTTTTTTCTATTGCCTCATTAAATATAGTCCACCACAAGGATGAAAACCTGCCCATCGCTCATCGTGATGGTAAACTCAACCAAGCCGCCCGTCTGACGGAACTTCTCAAGCGCCGTCTTGGTCAGGGTCAGCGTGTGGGTCGCGGTGGTGTAATCCTCTCCCGCCTGCAATGCCGTCGTCTCACCGCCCCTGGAAGCGATTACACTTTGAATCGTCAGGCTGGTCAGCGGCAGCGAAATGCTCGCCTCCACCGGCGCGAAAGTATTATACTCGGCCACCTCGGTCTGCACGCCGGACGGTGTGGAATCCGTCACGGTCAGGTTAAAGGTGCTGACCTTGCCGTTTTTCAGATCCGCCGAGACCGTATAAGTGCCCGCGCGCAGCTGCGCCAGCACGCCGCGGCGCAACACCAGCGAGCGGTTGGCACTGTCGAACGAAAAATCGACCTGCGAGAAGCCCAGCACCACGTTCAGGATATCGCTCTCCGCCGTGACGCCGTCCAGCTTGACGCGCACATCCGCAAAGCCCGCGGAACGGTAATACCGGTCAAACGAAACGGTCTGCACCTGCACATCCGATGCCGAATCGGTCACCGAAAGGGCAATGCTCTCCCGCTTGCCGTTGGACAGGGTCAGCGAAATCGTATAATTTCCTTTGGACAGCGAGGTCAGATAAGACGGCGAAAGGATGATGCCGGAGGCGGTCTTGGTGTACTCCGCAGAAGCGGAAAGCGTCTTGCCGCCGCAGGTGACGGACGAAACCGTCACGCCGGCCGGCACGCTGACCGTCACACCGGTTCCCAGCGCGGACGGATTGGCCAGATCCACCGAAATACTCTTGGGCACCACGCCGGCAGAATTGGAATCGGTCACCGTCTGTCCGCCGATGGTTGCCGACACACCGCTTGCCAGCGTATAACCGGACACGGTCACGCTGCTGGCAAAGCTGACGCCGTCCGTCTGGATATCCGCCTGATAGACCGAACCGTACCCCGTGACCGACGCCGCTTTCTGCACGGTCATATGATAGATCTGGGTGCCGGCCGTCGTGCTGACCGTGGACTCGCCGGCAAGCGTCAGCTCCTCCACATCCGCGTCCAGCGTCAGCGAAACGCGCTCGCTGCCGTTGACGACCACATTGGCAAACCCGTCATCCTCCGCGGAGGTCAGCGCTTTTTCATATAACGTCGCCGCGGACTGCACTTCGGTCTGCCCGATGCGAGCAGCGCCCGTTGCAGTGACCTGCAGCAGGCGCCCCATGGGTGACGACACGATCATGTGATCGCTCGACGTATTCATCATTGTCACCGTACCGCCGGACACGATGATAGAACCCTTGACCGTGACATTGGTCAGAGTCACCGCGTCCGATCCCAGACCTTCCGTGATGTACAGATCGCCCTCGACCGTCGCGTCGGACAGCGTGCAGCTTTCCGAAATCGTCACGTTGGTGGTATCGGTTTTGAGATCCGCGCCCGTATATGCCTTACCGGACACAGACAGGGATGTACCCATATAATAGTACAGGATTTTCGCTACTTCGCCGCGCGTTACCACGCGGTCCGGCTGGAACGAACCGTCCGTATAGCCTGCCAGGAAGCCCTTGTCCGCAGCAGCCTTGATGTAGCCTGCGCTCCATCCGGACACCTCGTTGCGGTCGGTAAACGGCAGGTCGGAGGGCGAAATGTTGCCGGGGTCCGCCTTGAATAGACGGCCGATGATGACCGCGGCCTGTTCGCGCGTCACTTTGCCTTCCGGGTCCATCTTGTTGTTTCCCACACCGTTGATGTAACCGTACTTGGCTGCAATCTGAATGGTTTCATAATACCATGCGTTAGACTTGACGTCGCTGTAAGAGATCGTCGCCTTTTCGGTAAAATGGAACGCACGGTTGATGTATCGCATGAATTCCGCCCGCGTCATATCGCGGTCCGGCTCATATTTTCCGGTTGTCGCGCTGGGATTGATCACGCCCTCCTGATCGAGGTACTCGATGTACTTTTTCGCCCAATGCCCGTCCAGATCAGACGCGGCCGAGGCGAACGGAAGCATCGTCATCAGCATGACCATGCACAGCAAAGCGGATAACAGCCGTTTTTTCATATCCATACAACCCCTTATTGATGCTGTCAATAGTATACCATACACAATTCAAATTGACAACCACCATTCTTTTCATGCGTTTTTAACAAATTCCAGAAACAGCCGTCCTTTTTTGCTTGTTCCGCCGAACGCAGTGATCCGCGCGCGGCCCAAACCGCGCACCGTCAGCTTATCCCCCTCTTCGATCAGCCGTTCGGGCTTGAGGCAGGACGCCTGATTGACGAACACCAGCCCCTTTTCGATGCGCTCCTGCGCATGCTTGCGGGACAGGCCGAACACCAGCGCGATCACGCTGTCCAGCCGCGGCGAGGCCACCGAACCGCTCCCGGCCGTTTCCTTGGCCGGTGCGAAGCGCAGCGCCTCGAGCGGCTCCCGCGTCAGCGACAGCTGCTTGCGTCCCGCTTTGGCAAAATGCAGCAGGATAAACTCCGCCATGTCCTCGAGCACCAGAATATCCGCGCCCTCGTCGTGCACCAGAATATCGCCCACGACCGACCGGTCGATCTGCAGCCCCATCAGCGCGCCCAGATAGTCCCGGTGAGTCAGCGTATCCTCCTTGCTCTTGTGCGCGCGCAGCAGCGCCAGCGGCGCCGCCTGCTTGGCGCTTTCCGCATCCAGATAGTCCGGGTAAAACAGATAGATGCCCCGCTCGGCATCTTCATACCCGCCCCAGAACAGCGCATGCCCGGTCGCGCCGCACAGCCGCACCGCGTCCGCACACAGCGCACGCTCCCCCATGCTCAGAAACTTGGTATGCGTCAAATAGCCACGCGTCATGCAGGTCTGCTCCTTGTCCAGCAGCCCAGCCAGCAGCAAACGTTCCTCGCCGGTCTTGCCCAGCGCTTTTACGATTTCACTCTTGCTTTTCAAGCCGTTTTATCCTCTCATGCCCTAAGATTTTTCCGAAACTATTGTACTATTTCCCGCTTTCGTTTACAATAGTATTATTGTTCTTCAAGGAGGCAGGTACGATGGCGGTCAAGGACGCGGTATTACAGGCACTCGAGCAGGCGCGCGGCAAGCGGCTGTCCGGCGGACAGCTGGCACAGCAGCTGGGCGTATCGCGCGCCGCGGTGCACAAAGCCATCGGCGCGCTGCGCGCAAGCGGCATGGCGATCGACGGCGTGCCCGGCGAAGGATACCGGCTCGCGCCCGAGGACGACAGCCTGACGGCTGCCGGTGTACAGGCGCTGCTGGATACGCGGTTTGTCGGCCGCGACATGGTCGTCCTGCCCAGCCTGAGTTCGACCAACACAGTCATCAAGGAACGCTATCTCGATCGGCCGCACGGCTTTGTCCTGCTGGCCGAAGAGCAGACCGGCGGGCGCGGCCGTCTGGGCCGCACCTTTGTCTCGCCCGCCGACACCGGCGTCTACGAGACCATCCTGCTGCATCCCAGCCTGCCCATCGGCCATATTCAGCTGGCAACCATCGCGGCAGCGGTCGCTGTGGCCCAAGCGGTCACGCAGACCGCAGGCTTCTCCCCGGAAATCAAATGGGTCAACGATGTGCTGCACGAGGGACGCAAGCTCAGCGGCATCCTGACCGAAGCGACCATCGAAGGCGAAAGCGGCACGGTCAGCTCGCTGCTGGTCGGCATTGGCGTCAATTTGCGGCCCAATCCCGCGTGGCCCGAGGACGTCCGCGCGATTGCCGGTGCGCTCAGTGAGTTCGGCCGCACCCCGCGCCGCGCCGAGATCGCCGCCGCCGTGCTGAGCCAGTTCGAACGCGCCTACTCCCTGCTCGAGCAGGACCGCGCGGACGAATTACTAAGCCAATACCGCAGCCGTCTGTGCTGCCTTGGCAAGCCGGTCCGCGTGATCAGCCCCGCGGAAACCTATTCGGCCGACTGCGTCGGTTTGGACGGAAACGGCTTCCTGCTCGTGCGCGACGCGGCCGGACAGATCCGCACGCTGTCGAGCGGCGAGATCAGCATTCGATTCTGATATCATTCGACACTATATTATATAATGTAAGGAGTATCCCCTATGTTTCAAACCGCCGCAGGCGTCACCGTCCCGTTTCCGGACCAGCTGCGCGAACAGTACCAGCTCGACGGCGACACCATCACCTGCAACCTGAGCTTTGAAAAGCTGTCCGACTTCATCCACGCCTTTTACGCGTCGCTGACCGAACCGCTGTTCCTCGCGATCCATCCGGACGCGGAGCAAGACGAGGTCTGGTATCTGGACAACATGACCAAAAAGCAGCTGACCATGATTCTGGACGGCTACGGCGAGCTGCTGCTGCAGGACGGCCTGTCCGCCTTTGCCATCGGCTCGCTCGCCACCGAGGAAGAGCTGTTTGTGCAGAAGTATAAGGTGCTGTCCATTTACAGCCCGGACATCCGCCGTGTGGAAAAGCTGCTGGCCCGCTTTGAAGTGCCGCGCACGGACGAAATCGTCACCGCGTGGGACACCTTTTCCGAAAAGCACCCCGGCGAAGCCCAGCGGCTGGAGATCGCAGGCATGACCGTGCCGGACGTGATCGCCGACCTGCAAAAAATCGGCATGTATAAAGGCTGACGCGACTGCGTCAGCCTTTTTCTCGGCTCACAGGAACAGGCTGACCGCCGCGCGGCGGCGGTACCCTTCCTCGAGTTCGGATTTATGATATAAGTAGCCGGGGTCATCGTAGTATTTCGCGCCCTTGGGACACTTTTTGACGCATGCCCCGCATTTGATGCAGATGCCGGTAAACTCCCGCACGTTTTCCGGATTGATTGAGCCCATCGGGCAGAGTTTTGCACACAGGCCGCAATCGTCGCACGCCTCACTCGTCTTGGGCTTGACCTTGCGGATGTCGATGGAGTTGCCCGCGCGGTCGCGCGGCTGATAGTACGTCCGCTCGTCACGCCCGCGGCCGGGAACGGTAATCGGCTGCGTATCCGCAGTAATCTCTGCGGCGCGCGCGGCAATCTCGCGCCCGAACTGTGCCGCCTTGTCCAGATCGTCCGCATCCGGCCGCCCGGCGGCAAGCGTCGTGGAAAACGAGTGCTCGCCGACAAAGGCCGCCGCGGCAAACGGCACAAAGCCGTTGTCCGACAAGATATCGCGCAGCTCGATGAGCGAATCGTCAAACGCGCGGTTGCCGAACGTCACGACCGGCACGGCTGCCGCGCCGTGTCCCTCGACCGTCGCGAGGTATTTAAGCAGCACATTGGGCACGCGCCCCGCATAGGTCGGCGTGCCGAACACCACCAAATCATCTGCCGTGAAATCCGGCGCGCCCTGCCGCGCCTGCGGCAAGGTGAAATCATATTCCTTCAGCGGCACCGCCAGCGCCTGCGCCGCCTGCTGCGCAACCGCGGTCACCACCCGTTTGGTGGTATCCGTTGCGCTCCAATACATCGCCCATACCCGTTTTGCCTGCATGTACCGCGCCTCCCTTGTTCTGTATAAGGCCAGTATAGCAGATGCGCGCGCCGCCGTCAAAGCCGGGCTGGGCAGTGCATAAAAAAACAGCCGCTTTTGCGGCTGTTTTTTTGATCCTCAGATTTCCATGATGATCGGCAGCACCATCGGGCTGCGCTTGGTCTTTTTGAACAGATAATCGCTCACATCGCCCTTGATGGCAGACTTGAGGCTGTTCCAGTCGCGCAGGTTTTCCACTGCGCAGCGGTCGAGCGCCATCTGTGAAATATTGCGCAGCTCTTCCATGAGCGCTTCGGCTTCCTTGACATACACAAAGCCGCGAGAGACAATATCCGGACCGGCGATGACCACGCCCGTGGTCGCGTCCACCGTGACCACGATGACCAGCAGACCGTCCTCAGACAAATGCTTTCTATCACGCAGCACCGCGGTGCCGACGTCGCCGATGCCCAGGCCATCGACCAGCAGGCGGCCGGACGGCACCGGATTGCCCAGACGGGCGGAATTTTCGCTGATCTCGACCGGACGGCCGATTTCCGTAATCAGCACATTTTTCGGATTGACGCCCATTTCGCGCGCCAGACCCGCGTGCCGCATCAGCATACGGTATTCGCCGTGCACCGGAATGAAGTATTTCGGCTTGCACAGGCCCAGCATGAGCTTGAGGTCCTCCTGACAAGCATGGCCGGATACATGGATGGCAGCAGAGCGGTCGTAAATGACCTCCGCGCCCTGCTTATACAGCTCATTGACCATATTGTTGATCGACTTCTCGTTGCCGGGGATGGCAGAAGCGGCGATCAAGATGCGGTCACCCGCATTGACCTCGACCTGCTTGTGGCTGCCGTAGGCCATGCGGTACAGCGCGGACATGGTCTCGCCCTGCGAACCGGTGGATACAATGATCAGCTGGCTGCGCGCATAGCGCTTGATCTCGGAAATATCGATCATCACCTTGCCGGGATCTTTAAGATAGCCCAGTTCGCCCGCCACTTTGGAGATCTTCTCCATGCTGCGGCCGCAGACTGCGACCTTACGCCCTGCCTTGGCAGCGATATCCAGAATCTGCTGCAAACGCGACACGTTGGAGGCGAAGGTGGCGATGATGATGCGCTGGTCGCTTTCCATGATGAACTTCTCCAGCGATTTGCCGACGATCTTTTCGCTCGGCGTATAGCCCGGCCGCTCGACATTGGTCGAGTCGCTCATCAGCGCAAGGATTCCCTTCTTGCCCAGCTCACCGATGCGGACCAGATCGATCATTTCGCCCGAAACCGGCGTCAGGTCGATCTTGAAGTCGCCCGTGTGCAGGATCGTGCCAAGCGGTGTGGTGATGGCGATCGCCACCGAGTCCGCGATCGAGTGGTTGGTGTGGATAAACTCGATCTTGAGACCGCCCAGCTTGATCGTATCGCCCGCGCGTACACGGTTGAGCTTGACCTTGTGCGGCATTTTATGCTCGCTCAGCTTGGTTTCGATGATGCCGCACGTCAGCCGCGTGGCATAGATCGGCGCATTGCATTCGCGCAGCACATACGGAATCGCACCAATGTGGTCCTCATGGCCGTGCGTGATGACATAGCCGCGCAGTTTGTTGAGGTTGCGCTTGAGGTAGGTGGTATCCGGAATGACCAGATCCACGCCCAGCATGTCGTCGTCCGGGAACGCAACGCCGCAGTCGATCACAACAATATCGTTTCCGTACTCGATCACGGTCATGTTCTTGCCGATCTCGTTGAGACCACCGAGCGGTATAATCTTCAGTTTTTCTTTCATAATGGTTTTATCACTTTCCTTTATTCATCAGATTTGGTCCATGTAAACAATGACGCAGGATTCTCCCTGCATTTTTCCAAGACAGACCTGCCATCCCGTTCGTCCGTCTTTTTTCACAATTCTATCTCTGCGTTGCAGTCCGGTCTCACCGTCTCAGGCGGCGCATCCCCGCGCAGGCTGCAAACACTTAGATTAATGATACCATATTCCCCATGCGGTGTAAAGTTTTTTTGCAAGACAGCAAACAGTACCCACAGCACCACACCTATATAATATAGTATTCTCCCGCGGCCGTCCGCTTATACCGCATTGGGTTTGTCTTCCCCACCCACTGCTTTGGTTACACAAAACGCGTTTCGCCCTTCCCCACCCGACATCGAAAAATGTCATTTTGTAACCGTTCCTTGTGCACAAACGAGTTGCGAGGCGTAAAAATCGACCGTTTTTTTCATAGCTCTATACAGATATTCTACGGATAAGGAAAAACAATTATGCAGATTGAACAAAAATGCAAAAAAGCGTTTGACAAATCCACGAATGTAAAGTATCATAGGTTACAGATCGGAAACAGATCGACAACAAAACAGTAACAACCTGAAAACAAATCGGTAACAACCGATGCCGCGCATCCGCGGGTTTTCACGACGATTTAGGAGTGTAACACATGTTCTTTTCTATGCGCAAGCATGCATCCAAGCTGATTGCCGCAACGCTGGCCATCGGCACGCTGGCTTCGATCAGCGCCGCAGCGCTCGATCAGCCGGTTGCGATGCTCTCTTCCAACCTGAATGCATCGGTCGGTACGGTCCTGACCTCCGACGAAATCAGCACCGCTGAGCAGGCGCTGGCCAAGGCAAAGGCGGAGGCAGAAGCCAAAGCGAAGGCAGAAGCGGAAGCCAAGAAGGCTGAGGCTGAAAAGGCGGCGGCGCAGCAGTCCGCTTACAACGATTTGCTGACCGCTCCGGTATCCGCAAAAACGGTTGCCTATTCCTCCTCTCTCCTGGCAACCGATTCCATTAAGAGCAAGGCGACTTCCCTTGGCAACTACAAGCTGACGTTCTATTGCCCGTGTGCCACCTGCAACGGCGTTGCCGGTGCCAAGACCGCTTCCGGCACGACCCCGACCGAAGGCCGCACGATCGCAGTAGATTCCTCGATCATCCCGCTGGGCAGCCGCGTTTATATTGAAGGCTACGGCGTCTTCATTGCTGAGGACACCGGCGGCGCGATCAAGAACAACAAGATCGACGTTTTTGTTTCCTCGCACAGCCGTGCATACGAACTGGGCGTCCAGTACGCAAACGTTTACCTGCTGGGCTGATCCCAAACGGATTTCAAGGACTATGCTTGCATAGTCCTTTTTCTTTTGTTATGATAGGGGTACTAAGGAGTGACTGTACCATGAACGCTGCCGAACGGCGCATCAAAATCACCCATCTGCTCACGCAGGCAGAAGGACCGCTTTCCGCTACCGCACTGGCTGCCCAATGCGGCGTCAGCCGGCAAATCATCGTCGGCGATGTTGCACTGCTGCGCGCCGGCGGACTTTCCGTGCTGGCCACGCCGCGCGGTTACATTCTGGAAAATACCGCCTCCGCCCCGGTCCATGCCGAACGGCGTGTGGTTTGCAAGCACGGCGACGACCGCCTGCATGAGGAACTCTATACCGTGGTCGATCTGGGCGGCGCACTGATCGACGTCACGGTGGAACATTCGGTCTACGGGCAGATCTGCGCCCCGCTGCATATTTTCTCCCGCTATGACGCGGATATGTTCTGCAACAAGATCAAATCCCCCGCCGCACGCCCGTTGTGTGATCTGACCGGCGGCATCCATCTGCATACGCTGCGCGCACCGGACGAGGCCACGCTCGACCGGGTGGTGCAGGGACTGAAGGACAAGGGCTTCCTGCTCACGGATGAAAAATGAGCCGCGTGCCGCGGCAAATGACCCAAAGGAAAAGGCCGGCGAAACCGCTGTGGTTTCGCCGGCCTTTTGTTATCTCTCTTCGGTATTCGCGCGATAGGCCGCAAGCTGCGCCTCGTCCCATACTTCCAGATCGCGCACGCCCGCCCGGCCTTCCACATGATGCCGGAATTCATGCCGCAATACTTTGCGCATCTCTTCGGTCAGCGCCCGCTCATCCAGCGTGCCGAACACCCGCCGGAACGAGCCGTAATACAGCACGATATAGTGTCCCATTGCCACGTCCGTGCAGTATTCCCCCATCACATACAGATCGCCGTGCCGGTCCTCGGGATGCAGTCTGGCGCCCGGCTCCACCACGATGCCGCCATTGAGCCCATCAAAAAAAGCGGGCGGCAATTCTTCCGCAAGCGAGTCCAGTATCTCTTCAAAGCGGTCAATCGAAATCATCGGGATCTTCCTTTCCTGTTCACTATATCATAAATTCCTGTTCCCAACAACCGCTTTTTTATTTAACATGTGTCTTGACACTTGTTTTATAAAGCTGTATACTCTTAACCGTTGTGAAAACAAACAGAAAGGAATCGATCTCCCATGACCAAGAGCAAAAGCCTGTACCATCTTGTTTTAGCCGGCGTATTGTGCGCCATCGGCATCATCATCCCCATGTTTTCCCCGATCAAGATCACGCTCGACCCAATGAGCTTCACGCTGGCCAGCCACGTCGCTATCTTTTTGGCGCTGTTCATCTCGCCTTCCGTCGGCATTGCCGTCTCCCTGGGCACGACGCTCGGCTTCTTCCTCGGCGGCTTTCCGCTGCCCGTTGTGCTGCGCGCGCTGACCCATGTCATCTGGGCGGGATTGGGCGCCTTCTATCTGCAAAAGCACCCCGAACTGATCGACTTCAAGCAGCTGGTTCCGGCCCGCGGTGCCAAGCTGTTCGTCTTTGGCGCAGTGCTGGGCATCATCCACGCGCTGGCCGAGGTCTGCGTCTGCATCCCGGTCTACTTCGGTCAGGGCCTGTCCGGCGCAGAAATCGTGCGCATCATCCTGCTGCTGGTATTCGTCGGCTCGTTCATCCATTCGATGGTGGATTACGCCATCTCGCTGCTGATCTGGAAACCCACCAGCGGCACCCTGCGCAAATCCGTCAAAACCGCTTGATTGCTCCCCAGTAAAAAAGCCCGCCAGATGGCGGGCTTTTTGTTTTCCTTACGACACCTGCGCGCCGCCCCATTCAACCACTGTAAACCCTTCCCTCTGAAAAGTCTCCGGAAAGGTCTGTGGCTCGATCTCCTGCGGTTCTTCCAGCGGCTCCCACGCCATGAACACACGCAGGACACTGTCCGGCTCAGGAGCAATCTCCAGCCGAGCAGCCTCCGTATAGCAACCTGTCTGGAACGAAATCAAATTATATGGGTGATTCTGCATTTTCGGCAGCCAATAAACGATAAACTCGTTATATTCCTTCGGCGTCAGACCAATGGCCGCAAGCGTTTGCCGCAGGAAGTCTGCTGTATCCTTCCCCGCCACACAAAATCCCTTGGAAAAGTCATATTCGGTGTCCGAAACGCCCTCCCAAAACAGATAGGAATACTCGTTGCCGTCCGCATCAAACAGCGTACCATCCGGATAAGCGGTCACGTTCCAACCGTCCGCATAGTCCGGATAGGTAACGGTCAGTTCACCACTGTAATCCAGCGTAATGCTGACATCGGTTTTCTCCTCCGGATAAAGATAGATGACCGGTTTGGCAGTTACTCCTTCCTCCGTATTTTCATCACAGCCGCACAGCACAACCCCGATCAATACAGCAAACACCAGAGCTGATACCGCATTTTTCCGCTTCTTCATATCGTATCCCTCCTTTTGTCTGGTTTGACGCAGCCCGCTGCCCAATGTTCCCAAACAAGCAGAAAGCCGCGCCCTGCCGGCGCGGCTTTCCACTTCTCTCTCTTTTCTCTCTCAAATGGGCTTGTTATTTTTTCAGGCGGTTGACATACTCCAAAATGATATCCGTCGAATACTCTACGCCCAGACGGCCTGCATTGATGCACAGGTCGTAATGATCGCACTTGCCCCACACCTTGCCGGTGTAGTAGTTATAATAAGTAGAGCGCTGCTTATCCATCTTCTCGAGCGCGGCCTGCGGGGTCTTACCCTCGATCTCATAGTCACCACAGGTCTGGATGCGCTTGACGCGATCCTCGATCGAGCCGTGGATGAAGAAGTCAAACTTATTCGGGAAATCACGCAGCACATGGTCCGCGCAGCGGCCGACTACGACGCAGGCGGAATCTTCCGCCATCTCGCGGATGATATTGGACTGCGCCAAATACAGCTGATCGGTCAGGCTCATGCCGTTGAGACCCACCGAACCGAACATGGTCAGCGAATACAAAAAGCTGTTGGTTGCGCGCTTGTCGAGCTGCTCGAAGAGTTTTTCGTCAAAACCGGTTTTTTTCGCCGCACGGGTGATCAGTTCCCGGTCATAAAACGGAATGCCAAGGCGGAGCGCGAGTTTCTGGCCGATTTCCCTGCCTCCGGTACCATATTCACGGCCGATCGTGATAATCAGATTGTTATTCATAACGCACCCTCCCTACTGACTTATATTATATTATACAAATTGCATAACACTTTGTGCTTTCAGTATGCACTATTTTATGCTTTTTGTCAAGGTGGTTTGAGAGTTTTTTTGCAACGGTAAGGGTTATATCTCATTTGCGAGAGAAAACGAAAAAAAGCGCTGCGAACCGGTTTTCGCAGCGCTTTTGGTTGTTATTTGATCAGCATCGGGCCCACCGCATTGATGTTGCCCGCGCCCATGGTCAGCACAAGGTCGTTCGGTCCCGCCTCCCGGCGCAGGTACGCGGCGATCTCTTCAAAGCTGTCCAGCGCGATGGCGCCCGGCACTTCCTTTGCCAGATCGGACGAGTAGATCCCGATCGTGTTCTGCTCGCGTGCCGCATAGATCGGCGCCAGCACCGCCTGATCGCACAGGCGCAGCGCTTCGACAAATTCGGGGAACAGCGCCTTGGTACGCGAATAGGTGTGCGGCTGGAACGCGCACAGGATACGGTCGAAGTGCATCTCACGCGCGGTGAGCAGCGTCGCCTTCATCTCGCTCGGATGATGCGCATAGTCATCGACCACGGTTGCGCCGTTCGGCATCTTGCCGACCAGCTGGAACCGGCGCGAAGAGCCGGTGAACTTGTTCAGGCCGCGCTCCGCCGCCGCGCCCGGAACGCCGAGGAATTCCGCCGCCGCGCAGCACGCCAGTGCGTTGAGCATGTTATGCCGTCCCGGGACGGACAGTTCCACTTTTGCATACGGTGCGCCGTCGATCAGGACGGTGAAGCGGTAATAGCCGTTGACGTCGCTGATATCGACCGCGCGCACATTTGCGCCTTCATTCAGGCCGAACGTGCGGATACGGCGATCCAGACCGTCCACGCAGCGCATGGCATGCGGGTCATCCCCGTTGACGACCACCAGACCGTTCATCGGTGTCAGTTCGACAAAGGCGCGGAAGGAATGGATGATATCATTGATATCCTTAAAGAAATCCAGGTGATCCTCCTCGACATTGAGCACCACGGCGACCGTCGGCGCAAAGGACAGGAACGAATTGCAGTACTCGCAGCTTTCCGCCACAAAGCATCCCTTGCCGCCAATACGCAGCGTGCCGCCGATGGCGGGCAGGTTGCTGCCAACCATCACGGTCGGGTCCATCTGCGCTTCCATGGTCATCAGCGTCATCATCGAAGTCGAGGTGGTCTTGCCGTGCGTGCCAGCCAAGCAAACCACGTTCTCATAGTCGCGCATCAGGTGTCCCCACGCTTCCGCGCGCTCCATCACCGGAATGCCGAGCGCATGCGCGCGCGCGATTTCCGGATTATCGTCATGCACGGCGGCGGTGCGCACGATCAGCGACGCGCCTTCCACGTTCTCCGCCTTGTGCTCATATACGATTTTGGCGCCCATCGCTTCCAGACGGGCCGTGACATCGGTTTTCAGCCGGTCCGAGCCGCTCACCGGCACATCCAGACTGAGCAGCAGTTCCGCCAGCGAACTCATCGACACGCCGCCGATGCCGATCAGATGAATTCTTTCCTTATTTTGAATATAGGGCTTGATAGACAGGGCCATTTCCCCAAAGCCTCCCATTTTGAACTTTTTGCCGCGGGCCGGCCCATCGCCGCACCCACAGCCTTGCTATTTATTCTTACCAGACAAGGTATATTATAGTATAGTTTTGTTAAAATGAAAATAGTCAAACAAACCAAAATCCCCGCGCATACCAAAAAAGGAGTGCATCATGGAAATCACCGACATCAAATTCCGCCGCATCGAACCCGCCGGCAAACTCAAAGCGCTCGTCTCCGTCACGTTTGACGGCGTTCTGGCGGTCCACGACATCAAAATCATCGCCGGGCACGACCGGCTGTTTCTTGCCATGCCGTCCCGCCGCATGCCGGACGGCCGCTTCCGCGATATCGCGCATCCGGTCGGCGGCGCGCTGCGCGAGACGCTCGAGCGGCAGGTGCTGGATGCATATCGCACGCTGCTGCTGCAATAACCGGCGTGGGAGGCGACGGTTTGGTTTGCATTTTCCTTGCCGATGCGGTAAAATAACTCTTGAACAAGGAGAGAAACCGGTTATGAGAGTTTTGATTTTATCTGTCACCGCAGGCTACGGCCACCACGCCACCGCCAAGGCGATCGGCGATATGCTGACCAGCAAGGGCGCGGAAGTGCACACGCTGGACGTATATGCCTATATCAGCAATCTGATCAAGAATACCATTGATAAGGGATATCTGTTTTCTTCCAAGCATATGCAGACGCTGTACCGTCTGGTCTACCAGCTGGCGGAAAACAACGGCGCCAGCTATTTTTCCAGCGCCCCCAGCATCATCAACATCATCAATGCGCTGGGCGCATCCAAATTCGCCAAAGTGCTCGCGGGCTATGCGCCCGACGTCATCATTTGCACGCATGTCTTTGCCGCGCAGATGGTGGACGAGCTGAAAAAGCGCAAAAAGCTGGACGATATCACCACCATCGGCATCGTCACCGACTACACCCTGCACCCCTATTGGGAGGATGTGCCCCGCGTGCAGTATATCGTCACCGCCAGTGAGCTGCTCACCTATCGCTGCATCAAGCGCGGCATTCCGGAGCGCCGCATCCTGCCGTTTGGCATCCCGGTGCATCCGAAATTCAATCAGGCCCTGTCGCGCGAGGACGCAGCCGCCCAGCTCGGCATCGACCCCAACATGCGCACCCTACTCCTGATGGGCGGCAGCATGGGCTATGCCGACCATGTCAAGATTCTGGAAAAGCTGACCTCGATCGGCATTCCGCTCCAGCTGCTGGTCGTCTGCGGCAACAACAAGAAAATGCAGCTGCGCGTCGAACAGTTTGCCTCCCGGTATGAGGGCGACTGCGTAGTCAAGCCTTACGGCTTTGTGCACAACGTGGAAGTGATGATGAGCGCATCCGACTGCATTGTTTCCAAGCCGGGCGGACTGACCGTATCCGAAGCGCTTGCCAAAAACCTGCCCATGCTGCTGGTGGACCCGATCCCCGGCCATGAAGAACGCAACGTGGAGTTTTTGGTCAACAACGGCATGGCAGCCCTGATTACCAAGCACTTCCCCATCGACGAGGCCGTCTATCAGCTGTTCCGCAACCCGGTGCGGCTGCAAACCGTGCGCCAGACCATGCAGGCGATCGCGCATCCGGATGCCACCGAACGGTTGGCCGAATTCGTGCTGCACAGCAAGTGATCGCTCAAACTTTACCGATATTAGCCAAAACGGCGAAGGACGAAAACGTCCTTCGCCGTTTTTTTTCGAACCGGTCACTGCATCAGCGGCGCCAGCACCTTGGCCATCAGCGCAATCATCTCGTTTTTCGGGACCGGCTGGGGTTCCGTGATCCATTTTTCCAGCATGCCTACCACGCCCATGGCCACAAACCGCGCCACATAGACGTCCTCTACGCTGCGGTACGGCATGCCTTCCAGACGGCATTCCTCCAGCACCCCGATCAGCTTTTTGCCGAACCCTTCCACACCGCTTCCCTTGATCAGCGCGGTGACGATTTCGCGGTTTTCCTCCAGATAGTCCACCGCCCGGCTGAGCACCGGCTGCAAGGTGGCGGTTTCACTGGGCCGTAAACCGGCAATCATGCCGCGGAAATCCGCGATCATTTCCGCCTCGATCCGCTCACGCAGATCATAAACATCCCGATAATGAGCATAAAATGTGCCGCGGTTGATGTCTGCCTCCCGCACGACGTCGGTCACGGTAATGCTTTGAAAATCCTTTTGCTGCATCAGCCGCGTCAGCGCCTGACGCAGTAATTTTTTTGTCCGCCGGATCCGCTTGTCTTCCTGTTGCGGCATAGCCGATTCCCCTCCATCCTTTTCTTGCATTAAATCAACAATAGACAGTTATCTGTCTGTTTCCAGTCATAATAACTATATTTGATTGTTGTGTATGTTATCCTTATGTCTTATACTATATCACGAAATAAAATCGTACACAATATCTATTATCAGGAAAGTTGGTGTTTATTTGAAATCCGAAGGCCACCGCCCGGTTGACCTGATCATACATAGGCGCAAAGAGATCGAAAAGATCTTCCTTGTGCTGGTGGTGCTCAGTCTGCTCTGCATCCCCATGGTCGGCGTCAACTACGATTTAACCAAATACCTGCCGGACTCTTCCCCTTCCGCGCAGGCCTTGGACATCATGCAGGAGGAATTCACCTATCCCGGTATGGGACGGGTTATGCTGCAGGATGTCACCTTATATGAAGCAAAAAACATCAAAGACCGGATCGCCGACGTAGACGGCGTAGACATGGTCATGTGGTGTGATACCACCACCAACATCTACGGATCGAGCCTGTTTATCGACTATTCCAGCATTGAGGACTATTACAAAGACGGCAACGCCTACATGGACGTCATCTTTCTGGAAAAGGACTCCTCTTCTCGGACGCACAAAGCCGTCAAAGAGATCGAGCAGATCGTCGGCGACCGCGGTCTGGTGGCAGGCTCCGCGGTATCGGACACCAACCTCGGACCTACGATCAACGCCGAAGTCGCGCGCGTGATGGTTCTGGCCGTCATCATCATTTTCCTCATTCTGACGCTGACCACCACGTCCTGGTTTGAACCTGTGCTGTTCCTGTCCGTGCTTGGCATCGCCATTATCATCAACATGGGGTCCAACATCATCTTCGGCGAGATCTCGTTTCTTTCCAATGCGGTCGGCGCGGTGCTGCAGCTTGCCTGCTCGATGGACTATTCCATCTTCCTGCTGCACGCCTTCACCGAGGAAAAAGCAAACGGCATCGCACCCGAACAGGCCATGGCCAACGCACTGCGCACCGCGTTCTCCTCGATCGGCGCCTCCGGCGCCACCACGATCGTGGGCTTTCTGGCGCTGGCGCTCATGCGGTTCGGCATCGGCCCGGATATGGGCTTTGTGCTGGCCAAGGGCATTGCCCTCAGCCTGCTGACCGTGCTGCTGCTCATGCCCGCACTGATTCTGCGCTTCCAGAACGTCATCGCCAAAACGCAGCACCGCTCGTTTATCCCGCGGCAATGGCGCGGCTTCGGCGAATTTGCCTACAAGCTGCGCAAGCCCGTGCTGGCGATCGTCGCCATCCTCATCCTCCCCTGCTATGTTGCGCAGGGCATGGCGGACTTCACCTACGGCAACGAGGCGGTCGCCAACTCCCCCGGCACAGCGGTATATGATGCCGAACAGCAGATGAACGAAACATTCGGCCAGAGCAACATGATGCTCGCACTCATCCCGCTGGACGGAAACGTCACAGAAAAAGCCATGTGCGAAGAGCTTGGCGATCTGCCCTATGTCAAATACGCGCTCGGCCTTGCGTCCGTCCTGCCGGACGGCATCCCGGAAGACTTCCTTCCGGAAAGCGTCACCAGCATGATGCACGGCGAAAACTGGGCACGCGTTATCATCAATGTCCGCTCGGCCGGCGAAAGCGACGCGGCCTTTTCCTACGCCGATGAGATCCGCGCGATCATCGACCGCTATTATCCGGACGCACAGACCTATCTGGTCGGCGTGACGCCCTCCACACAGGACATCAAGGACATCATTGTACCCGACAACCAGCTGGTCAATCTGGTGTCCCTGCTCGGCGTGGCGCTGGTCGTGGCGATCACCTACAAATCGCTGCTGCTTCCGATCGTGGTGCTCATCCCGATCGAATGTGCCGTATTCATCAACACGGCCATGCCGTATATTTACGGACAGCGCACCATGTTCCTCGGCTTCATCATCGTCAGCTGCATCCAGCTGGGCGCCACGATCGACTACTCCATCCTGCTGACCGGCAATTATCTGGATGCCCGCGCGCAGGGCGACAAAAAGGAGGCCGCGATCCGCGCGGTCACGGTCAGCGCGGAATCCATCCTGACCTCGGGCATGATCCTGATGACCGTGGCTTACGGCCTGTACTTCCTGACCTCGGTGGAAGCGGTCTCCGGTCTGGGACAGCTGATTGGCCGCGGCGCGCTCATCTCCATGATCCTGGTGCTGTTCCTGCTGCCCGGCTGCCTGATGCTGTTTGACCGCTGGATCGTCAAGCCGGACTACGCGCAGAAGAAACACGCCAAGATGAACAGCATCCGCAGCAAAAAGCTGATTCTGCCGGTGCTGAGCGAACTGCACCAGCAGCGGCAGCGGCTGGTGGCGCAGATCCGCGAAAACCGCCGCGCGCGGCACCGCGAGATGCGCCAAAAGCTGGCCCGTCTGTTCTCTTCGCACCGCGGCAAACCGCAGTCCCCGAAACAAGACCAGACGCAGCCCCATGACAAGGAGGAACCCCACGATGAAGATCAATAAAATCCACCGTCTGACGGCTGCCGCACTGGCGATCCTGTGCGTACTGCCGCAGGCGGCGCAGGCCGCCGCGCCGACCATCCAGACGGACGAAGCGGTCTATATCAATCTCGATTACTACGGCACGCCCGAAAACACCCGCATCGTCAAGGGTGTGAGCCTGAACGGCCACACAGAATTCACCGATTACGGCAATTATTCCGATGTTTATAATATGTCCACGCTGGATGAGCCGACGCTCGGCGAGGGCGAGGTTTCGTGGGCGCTCACCGACGACAGCTTGCAGCGCTTCTATTTTGAATGTGTCCCGGACAGCAGCACCTCGATCCAGCTGCCGTGGAATTTCGACGTGTCCTACAAGCTCAACGGCGTACCGGTAGAAGCGGAAAAATGCGCGGGCGCCAGCGGGCTGATCGAAATGAACATCCATGCAGTGCCCAATGACGCGGCCGGCGAATATTACAAAAACAACATGATGCTGGTCTGCGCCACCGGTATCGACATGAGCAAGATGCTCTCGATCGACGCGCCCGGCGCGCAGGTACAGTCCATCGGCACTTACAAAATCGTCATGTTCATGGGACTTCCGGGCGAAGAAAGCACCTTCACCGTGCGCATCGGCGCAAACGAGTTTGAGAGCATGGGACTGGTGTTGTTCATGGCGCCCGCCACCCTGTCCTCCCTGGATATCCTGTCGGATATGCGGGATATCAAGGACCGGCTGGGCAGCTCGGGCGACAGCTTATACGAAGGCCTGAGCAGCATGCTGAACTCCATGCAGTCCATGCAAAGCGGCCTGGGCGCACTCTCCAGCGGCATTTCCGGTATCAACTCTGTGCGCCAGCAGCTGATGGCCGACCGCGGCACAATCGATCCGCAGATCGACACTGCACTGTCCTCGCTGGAAATGCTGGCCGGAAAAACCGACTCCCTGATCCCGGAGCTGAACTCTATGAAAACCACACTGACCACGCTCAGTGCGACCATCAACAGCATGCTGGGCACGATCCAAACGTCCTCCGAAGATATCCGGGACTACCAGCAGCTGCTCAAGGATCTGAACACTACGCTGGGCAATCTGGATGATCTGGTCGAAGACTTGCAGGACACTTCCGGCGATAACCTGCTGCGCATCCACCAGCTGCAAAGCACGGTGGAAAAGGTCAAGCAGGATCTCAAGACACTGCAAACCCATCTGAGCACGCTGCGCGAAAAGGCGGATGCGCTCAGCGGACAGATCGCCGATCTGCAAAAGATTCTGGACAGCGCCAGCCTGAGCGAACCGCTGCGCTCACTGCTTTCCTCCCTGCTCGAGAGCGCGAACCGCTCGCTTTCCACCGTCAAGCAGAGCATCCGGGCGCTGGAAGACCTGATCTCCGACAGCAGCGGCCTGCTCGGCACCTCAGACGCGATTCTGGACGATCTGGAAGAGATGTGCGATGTGCTGGAGGACTACAACGGCCTGCCGCAAGATCTGATTGGCGAAGGCAAGGACCTCACGGTGCTGGCCGACCGCACACTCGAACGAGTCCATCAGCTGATTGCAGACGTCCCTGCCCTGTCCGCGTCGCTTGATGAGATGACGGAGAACGCCACCTCTGCCGCAGACAAGTGCAACGAACTCTTCACCGCGCTGACCAAAACGCTCACTTCTGCCAACGACCTGCTGCAAACCGCGACGGACAACCTGCGCGCAATGCGCGACAAGTCGGACGCCAGCCTGCAAACCTCGCTGAACGGCCTGATCGACGTGCTCGACCGCGCCTCTGCATCCGGCAGCTCCTCCAGCCTGCAAAACGCCAACGACTCGATCCACGGTGCGATCAGTGACGCGGAAAAGGATCTGGAAGAGGACACCAATGTGCTCAACATCGATGCGGAAGCCGCATTGCAATCGGTGACCTCCTCCCAAAACCCGACGCCGGCCAGCTTGCAGTTCATCCTGCGCACGCAGGAAATCTCCGCGCCCTCGGAAGAGGCATCGGCCGCCTCCGATGATGCGGATGCGGATGTGGGCGTATTCGCCCGCATCGGCAACATCTTCAAAAAGCTGTTCTCCGCCGTCTATGGTGTGTTCGCTTCAGATGAGGCATAACAAGAAAAGCGCCGCGCTCTTCCGAACGCGGCGCTTTTTGCTGCCGATCAAACGTTATGCATGTTCCGGGATCTGCTCGATCTGCGTCAGATACTTCTGCTGATAATAGCGCAGCTTTTCTGCAAACTGCGGCGTGGATTTATACTCCTGCTTTGCATAGGCATGCGTGTCAAATTCCTGCGCACCCTCGCCCAGCTGGATGGTATAAATCGCAATGTTCGAACAGTGGTCGCTGATCTTTTCCAAGTCGTGTACGATATCCAGGAAGTGAATACCGGTCTGCATGGTGCATTCGCTGCGGCTCAGACGCTCGATATGACGGCTCTTGAGGCGCTCCTTGAGCGTATCGACCACTTCTTCAATCGGCTCCACCGTACGCGCTACCGATACCGAGCGGGTCACATACCCTTCGACCGTCAGGTCGAGCGCTTCGCCGACCGCGCCGCACATCGCGTGCAGTTCCTGCAACGCCGCGGGCGAGAACGACATATCCGCCTGCCGGAATTCATCCACCCGGCCGAAAATATTCTGCGCATAGTCGCCGATCTTTTCAAAATCCGACAGCGAGTGCATCATCTCCGCCAACTGACGGCGCTGGTCCACCGAACGGATGTTGTGGATGTTGGTCAGATAACGGCCGATCTCCACCTCCGCGCGGTCGAGAAAGCTCTCATGCTCCCGGAAGATATCTTCCTTGGGCATCGCATCCTGAAACAGAGGGTCGGTCGCCAAGCGGAAATTCTGCTTGGCCGCGTCGCCCATATCCGCGATGCAGCGCTGCGCCTGCTCAAGCGCCAGCGACGGCGTGGTCAAAAAGCGCGGCTCGAGCTTGGCCAGCGGATCTTCCTGCACTTCGCCGGAAGGCACGCTCCAAGTTGCCAGCTTGACGAGCAGCTTGGTAAACGGCAGGAACAGGATCGTACAGGTGACATTGAACAGCGTGTGGAAGTTTGCAATGCCGCCCTTGTCGATCGCGCTGTCCCAGAAAGAAAATCCCACCGTATATTGGACGGCATACACTGCAACCAGGAACACAATGGAACCGATCAGATTAAAATAGAAGTGAACCATTGCGGTACGGCGCGCGTTCTTCGAGCCGCCCAACGAGGACAGAAACGCCGTGATACAGGTGCCGATATTCTGACCCAGAATAATTGGAATCGCGGCGGCATAGGTGATCGCACCCGTGGTGGACAGTGCCTGCAAAATACCGACCGACGCCGACGAGGACTGGATGATCGCGGTAACGCCCGCGCCGACCAGCACGCCCAGAACCGGGTTGGCGATGGTTGCAAACAGCTGCGCAAACTGCGGCAGATCCGCCAGCGGCGCCACCGCGCTCTCCATCACCGACATACCGATGAACAAAATACCAAAGCCGGAAAAGATATCCGCGATATCGCGGGTGCGGCGCTTCTTGGCCAGCATCATAATGATGACGCCCGCCAGCACGATGATATACGCCAGATTCTTGGGCTTGAGCATCTGCATGAACAGGTTTTCGCTGACCGCTCCGCCGCTGTCCAGACGCAGAATCTGCGCGGTGATGGTCGTGCCGATATTCGCGCCCAGAATGACGCCGACCGACTGCTGCAGCGACATGATGCCTGCGTTAACAAAGCCGACCACCATGACGGTCGTTGCCGACGAAGACTGGATCACCATCGTGACGACCAGACCCATCAGCAGCGCCTTGAACACGTTGCCGGTCATTTTTTCCAGTGTCTTTTCCAATTTGGAGCCTGCCGCACGCTCCAAGCCTTTTCCCATTGTCGTCATGCCATAGATGAACAGCGCCAAACCGCCGATCAACTGCACAATTGACAGCGCATTAAACTCCATGGGTTTCCTCCGTTTCACATCTCTCTTACAATTCTCTTACGTTCCCCATACATTTCCCAGTATACTGTTTTCACTATTCTCTGTCAACGATAAAAAAACCGAAGGGAGTCTTATTGTGTGAAAATCCCGTTAATATTAGTCTCAAGCGGACGGTTTATGGACACATTGTCCATGTGGCGCAGACAGTCTGAATTATATGCCGACTGCCTGTCCGCCGCGGGCGGCGCAGGCGTTTTGTGCAGCGGTGGCGACACCGATGCGCTTGCCGACCGCTGCGACGGCCTGCTGCTGGCCGGCGGCGGCGACCTGCATCCCGCGCGATACGGTCAGGATCGCACCTGCGATTTTCTGTCCATCGACCCGGTGCGCGACGCGGAGGAACAAGCCTTGTTCGAAGCATTTTACGCGCGCGGCAAGCCGGTGCTCGGCATCTGCCGCGGCGTGCAGGCGATCAACGTCTTTCTCGGCGGCACACTGCGGCAGCATGTGGAAGGCCACGCAAACTGCTGTCACGCCGTCCGCTGCACCGGGCAGCTTGCCGACCTGCTCGGCGATGCACTCACCGTCAACAGCTATCACCATCAGACCGTGGACCGCATCGCAGCCGGCCTGACAGCCGCCGCCTGCGCGCCGGACGGCGTGGTCGAATCGCTTGTCCACCAGTCTGCCCCGCTGCTCGGCGTGCAATGGCATCCGGAACGCATGGTGGCCTCCGTCTGTGACGACGTGACCGGCGCCGATCATCTGCCGTTGTTCCGCTGGCTGTGTGCACGCTGCTGACACCCGTATCCCAAAGCGCAAAGGAGCAGGGCCAACGCCCTGCTCCCCTTTTGTTCCATTCTGTTCAGCGGTTGAGCACCCAGACAGCGGCATTCAGATAGGCGGCAAACAACAGCCACAGCACATACGGCACCAGCAGCCAAGCCGCGGCGCGGCTCACCTGCCGGAAGGCCACGATCGTCGCCAGCACCAACACCAGCAGGAAAATCAGCCACACCAGCGAAGCGCCATACAGTCCCGCCCGGAAAAACAGCAGCGGCCAGACAAAATTGACGGCAAGCTGCACGCCGTACAGCGTCAGCGCGCGCTTTTTATCCGCCTGCGGCGCGTCCGCCCGAAAAACCAATACGCTGGCAATGCCCATCAGCAAATACAGCACCGTCCACGCCACCGGAAACACCCACGGCGGCGGCGCGAGCGGCGGCTGCACCAGCGCGCCGTATGTCGCCATGCTGCCCATGGTCAGCCAGGCGGCCAGCCCGCCGACCGCCAGCGGCAGCGCAAGCCCTGCGATCCAAATTCCAAGCAACGCTCTCCCTCCCTTTACGGTCAGGATATGGTGCTGCGTCCGTTTTTATGCATCCAAGGACGGTTACAGCAAACCCAGCGCCATCATTTCGGTGATGGTCAGCGCGTTTTCCTCATCCTCTCCATCCTGCAACGGGCGCAGCTTTGCGCCGCAGTTCGGACAGGTGTCATATTCATCGTCAAAGGCTTTGCCGCAGTATTCGCAGAATTTCATACTTACAACTCCTTTTGCTGATAGGTGTGTACACTGACGGCGTAGAAAACTACATAGACCGCAAGGCAAACCAGCAGCACCGCTGCCATCGGCAGGCCGAGCGGCATGGTTTCCAGCCGATGAATTCCCTGCCGAAGCATCTCCACCATCCCGGGAAGGATATCCAGTTTGACAATTGCCGCCATGGATAAAATCGGCACCCAGACTACCGCCACCAGAATATACCGCGACTTTTCCACGCCGAACTTAAACGTGATGACGAGCATCAGCCCCATCATCAACAGGGCGATCACCTCACCGCAAAACAAACTAATCAAATTCTCTGTCAGGGAAGCCGACGGATTGACCATCGAATAGGCTACCGTCATCGCCGCCGCCAGCACGCACAGCACAAGATTAATCAGCAGTCCCATCAGGTACTTGCTGCCGACCACCTCGCGCCGCAGAATGGGCAGCGAAAGGCTGAGCTTATCCCAGCCGTAAGCCTGGTCGGACGCACACAGCGTCGCGGGCATCATAATACTGAGCATGACGATAATCATGTTGAAAAACATGGCCCCACTCCACGCGAACCCTGCAAACGCAAACACCACCAGAATAAACAGCATCGACCGAATAGACTGCCGGAAATTCAGCCAATCGGCATACAGCATCGCTTTCATCTTGCTTCCTCCCCTCTCGTCAGGAACAGCATCACCTGTTCGATGTTGACCGGTTCGACCGGCCAGTTTGCCGGCACGCCGGTGCGGCGCACCAACGCTTCGCAGCCAAACGCGCCCATGCGCTTGCCGCGCACCGCCGCCGGGTCGAGCGCGGACAGCTGTTCCGCCGTGCAGCGCAGCACACCGTAGGTATCCAGCAATTCATCCCGCGGCTCAGACAAAACGATCTGCCCCTGATGGATGAACGTGATGTAATCCGCAATTTTGTCCAGATCGCTTGTGATATGGCTGGACAGCAAAATCGAATGGCCGTCATCCTGCATGAAATCATAAAACAGGTCGAGCACCTCATCCCGCACCACTGGGTCCAAACCGCTGGTCGGCTCATCCATCAGCAGCAATTCCGCCTCATGCGACATCGCCGCGGCAATATTGACCTTCATGCGCATGCCTTTGGAATAGTCCTTGATCTTTTTGTCCACATCAATACCAAACCGTTTGAGAAAGCCAAAGAACTGCTCGGAATGCCAGTTTTGATACGCCTTTCCCATCAGTACATCCACCTGACGGGCGTTCATCGTGTTGAGAAAGCAACCGTCCTCCAGCACCACGCCGATGCGCTCCTTGACCGCGCGCTCGTCCGCGAGATTGTCCTGCCCCAGCACGCGGATGCTGCCCGCGTCGCGGCGGATCAGGTTGAGGATCGCTTTGATCGTTGTGGTCTTGCCCGCGCCGTTTTCGCCGATGAATCCCATCACGCAGCCGCCCGGCAGCGTGAACGTAACATCCCGGAGCGCAAACCCCTCGTATTGTTTGCACAGCCCCTTGATCTCCAATGCGTTTCCCATCAGATCCCCTCCTCAAATACCGCTGCCGCGATCTCCAGAAACGCATCCTTTTCCAAATTGCCCAGATGCGCCGCCTTCGCAGCCTCTTCCAGATGCGCTTCGACCCGGCGCAGCTGTTCCTCCTTCAAAAGTTCCACGCCCACCGGTGCGACAAAACTGCCGCGCCCGGTCTGGCTGATGATAAATCCCTCGCGCTCGAGTTCTTCATAAGCGCGTTTGGTCGTGATGACGCTGATGCGCAGCTCTTTCGCCAGCAGCCGCATGGACGGCAGCGCTTCGCCCGGCTGCAGCTCGCCGCCGACAATTTTCGCCTTGATCTGCCGCACGATCTGCTCATAAATCGGTGTACCATCCACGTTCGACAGGATGATGTCCATTGCATCCTCCCCTTCCATATCGTATATACTCATTATATACAATATTTACACCATGTCAACCCTATGGCGAATTATTTTTTGCAGACAAAACGCCGGCCCGGCGTTTGCCGGGTCGGCGTTTCCTCCCACATGTTCTGTTGTTCTGCTCTTGTTACGGCTGGATGACAAAGACGATCTGCACCTTGAACAGGTCGCCGTCCACCGAAACCGCAAACGTACCGCCGCAGGCTTCGACATAGCTCTTCGCGATCGCAAGCCCAAGGCCGCTGCCCTCGGTCGAGCGCGCCGCGTCGCCGCGGACAAACCGCTCGGTAATCTCGCTTGCATCAAAGTCCATCGCATAGTTGGCAATGTTCTTTAGTTCGATCACCGCGTTGTTTCTGTCCTCCTTGACCGAAACGAACACGCGCGTGCCGGGCATTGCGTACTTGACACAGTTGCCGATCAGATTTTCCATCACGCGGGACATCTTTTTGCCGTCCGCCCAGATCGGCACCTCGTGATCGGGCATATCCACCTTGAGCGTCAGTTTGCCGTCGCCGATCGACCGATCCTGCTCACCCAGCGCCTGCCGCACGAGCGTACAGGCATCCAGCCGCTCGCACAGCATCTGCTCCGCCCCCGACTGCACCTTGGAGATATCAAACAGGTCGCTCGTCAGGTTTTTCAGCCGCATCCCTTTCTGATGGATGATTTTTGCGTAGTCGTTGGCCTCTTCCGGGGTCAGATGTTCCTGACAAAGCAGGTCGGAATAATTGAGGATGGAGGTCAGCGGGGTCTTGAGGTCGTGGCTGACGTTGGTGATGAGCTCACTTTTCATGCGCTCGGCGCGGATCTCGTTTTGCAAAGCAGCCTGCATACCGTCGCCCAGCGAGTTGATATCGTCCGCCATCGCGGCAAAAACCCCGGCAGGCATGTCGGTCAGCTTATAGGTCAGGTCGCCGCCGCGCAGACGCTTGAGTGCGTCTACCACGCGGTCAAAGCCGTCGATGCGCTTGAGTAAGAACCACGCCGATACAATGAACCATGCAATCCCAAGCAGCAGCGGCGTCCACTCGCCGTCTATGCCGAACCACGTCGCAAAGATTGCCAGAAGCGCGGTATATCCGAAGAAAACAAGCATCACATTTCGGGTCTTATAATTTGCAAACACCTTGCGCCACAGGCTGTCCTTGCCTCGCCCCACGCCATGCCGGGCATTGCGGAACAGATTGATTACCCAGCGGAACAGTCGTACCACTGTACGCCAGCACCAGCGAATCGCCCGCAGAATAAACGAACGCTGGACAAAGGAACGGTTCTTCAGGTTGCGCACGAGCGAGAGGATCAGCTCCATTACCAGGGCAAACGCGCAGACCAGCAGCACAGTCAGCAGCTTGGTCATCAGCGCCATGGTGTGACTGTCGCGGAACAAGGCCAAATCCAGGCCCAGTGCCACGAGCAACGCAGTGCCGATCGTCACGCCGATGATGATGCACACATTCAGTTCGACAAACATCCGGTCGATCAGCACCAGATGCACTTCCTCGTCCTCCGGCCGACGGCCGGTGACAAACAGCAGGTAAATAAACGCCACCAACGCTACAAAGAAAACAGCAATGCTTTTGGTCAGCGCGCCATTAACGATATCGCGCCCTTGTTCCCACGAATTCTGCATAACAGAAACCTGCTCACCAGTCAGGCGCAGCAGGATGCAGTCGTCATCCGCCAGCTTATTCCGAAGCCCCGCTTTTTCTAATCGGGTCTGATCCTCCCAATAATAATCATACGCGCTCGTCCAATCGGACAATTCATAGCTGTAATCCGAAATATCCACATTGCCGTACCAATCTCCCGGCCGGATCACCACATAATACGGCGCGGTTTTCAGCCCCGCCTCGGTCAGATTTGCATTGCTGATAACATTTCCGCCGATTTTGGCATAATAGTCACCGCAAAAATAGGCGCTCAGGGATTCCGTGACATCATCTTTTTCATAAGGATTCAAAAGCATCCGGTTCAGCGTCGAAAGTGCTTCGCCAAATTCGTTTTTGAGCGTACGCGATTCCGCAAAGCTCGACTCGAACTGGTAAAGCACCGCGCCCGGATCCCCGCTTTTTTCATAGAACCACTGTGCCGCGTTGCCCAGTGTCAATCCAGCCACCGCCACACAGACAAGGCACAGAATAAACGCCGCGCCCTTGAGGATGGGCGACCGCATCACCTTTTTCATGTTCCCTCGCTCCTCTCTATCTTATAGCCCACGCCCCACACGACCTTGAGATAGCGCGGCTCCTTAGGGTTGATCTCGATCTTTTCGCGGATATGCCGCACATGCACCGCAATCGCGTTGTCCGACACCACCTCGTCATGCCACACCTGCCGGTAAATCTCCTCGGTGGAGAACACCTTGCCCGGATGGCGGCACAGCAGCTCGAGGATTTTATACTCGAGCGGCGTCAGGCGCACCGCCTCACCATCCACCGTCACGGTTTTGCTCTCGGTGTCCAGCACCAGTCCGCGAATGGCGATCTGCTTTTCGGTCACCTGCATCGCGCCCAGCTGCGTATACCGCCGCAGCTGGCTCTTGACGCGTGCGACCAGCTCGGACGGGTTAAAGGGCTTGGTGATATAATCGTCCGCGCCCGCCGTCAGGCCGAGGATTTTATCCGCGTCCTCGCTTTTGGCCGAAATAAGGATGATCGGAATATTCTTGCTCTCCCGCACCTTGAGCAGCGTTTTGATGCCGTCCAGTTCGGGCATCATAATGTCCAGCAGCAACAGATGCACCGTCCGCGTCATTATGATATCCAACGCTTCCAGACCGTTGTATGCCTTCTCCACCGCGTAGCCGTCCGCCTGCAAAAAGATCGCGATACTGTCTACAATCTCCTTATCATCGTCTACCACCAACACGCTCAGTTTCTCCATGGTGTCCCCCCTCCTCTATGGTTCTATAATAACAAAGGATTCTGTTGATTTTCCTCATGAAATTCTTAAGATTTTCTTATGGTTTGCACATAGCAAAAAAGAGACGCCATATTGGCGTCTCTTTTCTTTTTGGAGGTACCACCCAGAATCGAACTGGGGATCAGGGAGTTGCAGTCCCACGCCTTACCGCTTGGCTATGGTACCAAATATGGAGCGGCTGACGAGGCTCGAACTCGCTACCTCCACCTTGGCAAGGTGGCGCTCTACCAGATGAGCTACAGCCGCATATTATGGTGCCTCCGGGCGGAATCGAACCACCGACACGGGGATTTTCAGTCCCCTGCTCTACCGACTGAGCTACAGAGGCAAATTTTCTTCAACCGGTTTGGATTGAAGAAATGGCGACCCGGATGGGACTTGAACCCACGGCCTCCAGCGTGACAGGCTGGCGCTCTAACCAACTGAGCTACCGGGCCGAATCGCCGCCGCTGTAATCATCAGCGGCAGGATTAATTATATCGAAACAACAGCCAAATGTCAACTGTTTTTTTACGATTTTTTTATTTTTCTGCGTGCGTCAAAAGTTGACGTAACTCTTGCCGGGTAAATGTGTAAACTTTATCGCAAAACTGGCAAGTTACCTCACTTTTTTCCTGCTCTTCCGCCATTTTGGAAAGTTCGTCTTTTCCCATGCTGATGAGCGCGCGCTCCACCTTTTCCCGGCTGCATGCGCAGCGGTAGCCGATCGGGTCGGTCTGTAAAAAGTCCACCGCGAAGCCGTCCAGCACGGTCTGGACAATCTGCTCCAGCGTCATGCCCTTATCGAGCATGGCGGTCATCGGCTCGATCTTCGCAAGATTGGCTTCCAGACGGTCGATATCCGCGTCCTTGACGCCCGGCATCAGCTGCACCAGCCAGCCGCCGGCACATTTGACCGTCCGGTCGGTGTCCACCAGCACGCCCAGCGCGCACGCGGACGGGATCTGCTCGCTCTCCGCAAAGTAACGCGTCAAGTCCTCGGCGATCTCACCGTTGACCAGCGCGACTGTGCCCGTCACCGGGTCTTTCAGGCCGATGTCCTTGATGACCATCAAATAGCCGCGGCCCACGCCGCCGCCCACATCCAGCTTGCCGTCCGCACGCAGCGGCAGCTCACAGCCCGGGTTTTGCAGATAACCGCGCACCCAGCCGTCCGCCTCGCCGACGCACACAATCGTGCCCAGCGGGCCATTGCCCTTGACCTGCACGGTCACCGAACCGTCGTCGGTCTTGAGCTGGCTGCCCATGATGGCGGTCGCGGTCAGCGTGCGGCCGAGCGCCGCGGTCGCAACCGGCGTGGTATCGTGGATCTGCCGCGCGCGCTCGACCAGTCCGGTCGTCACGGCGGCGGAAATTTGAATGCCCGCATCGCGGGCGATTGCGCGAAGCAAAGTATCGCTCATAAACTATTAATCTCTCTTTCGTGCGGTAATATAGACCCGGTCCTCCCCGCCGCGCACGGGCGAGAACGACTGGTCTCCATAGGTTTTGATTTCGGTAAAACCGGCTTTTTCCAGCATCGCGGTCAGTTCCGGAATAGTATACACCCGCTCCTCATGCGTCTCCTGCGCGCGCGTCCATGCATCGCCGTCGCGTTCAAAGATATCGAACTGATAGGCGCACAGGCCGTCCTCGACCGCCGCCTGCCAGACGCAGAACACATCCTCATCCTCGCGCACATAGCTGTTGCCGTCGATGCGCGCAAACTTTTCCGGCGTATTGATATCGAACACAAACAGCCCGGTTTTCGGCTCGAGAAACAGGTGCACCCGGTCAAACGCCTTTTGCAGCGTCTCGGGCTCGGTCACATAGTTGATGCTGTCCAGACAGCACAGGCACACGTCCACCGTGCCGTACAGGTCGAGCTGCTCCATGCGCTGATTGAGAAACAGCGGGCGCGGCGCACAGTCGATCGTGTTCTGCATGGCCTGCATGAGCATCTCGGGCGACGCGTCCACGCCGATCATGTCATAGCCGCGCTGGGCAAGCAGACGCGTCAGCGTGCCCGTGCCGCAGGCCAGATCAAGCACGAGCTTGGGCGCCACGCCTTCGCGCGCAAACAGCGCTTCAAAGAAATCCGCCCAGTGCTCATAGCCCACGTCATCGGTAAAGCGGTCATAGTATGCCGACAGGGTCTGATAACTATTCATCGTCTTCCTTCAACCGGTCGAGCATCTTGCGATAGCCATCCGAACCGTATACCAAGCATTTGTTGACGCGGCTGATCGTCGCAGTCGATGCGCCGGTTTCCTGTACGATATCGCTGTAAATCCTGCCTTCGTCCAGCATGCGCGCCACCTGAAACCGCTGCACCATGGCGCGAAGCTCCGCGATCGTGCACAGATCCTCGAAAAAGTCATAACAATCCTCTATGGTTTGGAGTTTCAAGATGCCGCGGAACAGGATATCCATATCTTCATCTTTCAGCTTTCGATTCAAAACGATCCCTCCTGCATTCCTCATTGCGCTTTGATGCATCTATTATAGCACAGCGCTTTCATAGTGTAAAGTATGAAAACAGCAATATCCCATAATTTTGGAAGGATTTCCCGCTGAAACACGAAAAAAACGGACCGCATCGCAAATGGATGCGGTCCGCTGTGCATTTGAAACTATGCCTTAGGCCTTGCCGTTGCAGCCCAGAACGTGGATCAGCTTGTGAGCGACCATGTCCTTGACAGCCTGACGTGCGGGCTTGAGGTACTGACGGGGATCGAAGTGATCCGGATGCTCGTCGAAGTACTCACGGATGGTAGCGGTGATAGCCAGACGGATATCCGAGTCGATGTTGATCTTGCAGACGGACAGCTGAGCAGCCTTGCGCAGCTCTTCCTCCGGAATGCCGATCGCATCGGGCATCTTGCCGCCGTGCGCGTTGATCATATCAACGAACTTCTGCGGAACAGAAGAGGAACCGTGCAGAACGATCGGGAAGCCCGGCAGACGCTTGGAAACTTCCTCCAGAACGTCGAAGCGCAGCGGAGGCGGAACCAGGATGCCCTGCTCGTTGCGGGTGCACTGCTCGGGGGTGAACTTGTAAGCGCCGTGGGACGTGCCGATGGCGATAGCCAGCGAGTCGCAGCCGGTGCGGGAAACGAACTCTTCTACTTCTTCCGGATGGGTGTAGGAAGAATCCTCAGCGGAAACCTTAACGTCGTCCTCAACGCCGGCCAGGGTGCCCAGCTCAGCCTCAACGACTACGCCGTGCGCATGTGCGTACTCAACGACCTTCTTGGTGATCTCAACGTTCTCGTCAAACGGCTTGCTGGAAGCGTCGATCATAACGGAGGTGAAGCCGCCGTCGATGCAGGACTTGCAGGTCTCGAAGTCCGGGCCGTGGTCAAGGTGCAGCGCGATCGGAACATCCGGGCACTCCTGAACAGCCGCTTCAACCATCTTTACCAGATAGGTGTGGTTGGCGTAAGCGCGCGCGCCCTTGGAAACCTGCAGAACAACCGGTGCATGCTGCTCCTGGCAAGCCTCGGTGATGCCCTGTACGATCTCCATGTTGTTTACGTTGAAAGCGCCGACAGCATAGCCGCCGTCATAAGCCTTCTTAAACATCTCGGTAGTAGTAACTAATGGCATAGTAAACTTCCTTTCCTAACAAACAAATTAGCCTAAGCTGAATTCTTCCTATATTTTATCAGTATGTTCCCATAAAATCAAGTCCATCATCAAAATTGGAACCATTTTTTGCTTTTCTGCCGAAAATGCCGGGCTGCATGCAAAAAATTCTGTTATGCATTGATTTTGAGGCGGTTTTATGATAACCTTATATTGCAAGAAAATGCAGTGGGCAAACCCTGTATTTGAATTTGTTAGGAGGTTTATCATTATGAGTGAACTGAAAGGCGCTTGCGTCATCGGCCAGTCGGGCGGCCCGACTTCGGTCATCAACTCTTCTGTTCTCGGCGCGCTGGAGACCGCGCTGGACAACCCGTCTATCACCCGCGTATTCGGCATGGCACACGGCATCAAGGGCCTGCTGAACGACGAACTGTACGACATCGACAAGGAAGACCGCGACGAACTCGCGCTGCTGCGTTATACCCCGTCCTCTGCGCTCGGCTCCTGCCGCTACAAGCTGGCTGACCCGGATGTGGACGACACCGATTACAAGCGCATCCTTGAAATCTTCAAGAAGTACGACATCCGCTATTTCTTCTACAATGGCGGCAACGACTCCATGGACACCTGCAACAAGGTTTCCAAGTATATGATGAAGTCCGGCTACGAGTGCCGCGTCATGGGCATTCCGAAGACCATCGACAACGACCTGTTCGGCACTGACCACTGCCCGGGCTTTGCATCCGCTGCCAAGTATATCGCCACCTCCTGCATGGAAATCTATCAGGATGCGCGCGTATATGACACCGGCATGGTCTGCATCGTCGAGATCATGGGCCGTCACGCCGGCTGGCTGGCGGGTTCCGCCGGTCTGGCAACCGCGATGGGCGCCGGCCCGGATCTGATTTACCTCCCCGAGACCGACTTCGACATGCAGAAGTTCCTCGCGGATGTAAAGCGCATCTACGAAGAGAAGGGCAACTGCCTGGTTGCGGTTTCCGAAGGCATCCACTACGCGGACGGCTCCTTCGTATCCGAGGCCAAGACCTCTGCAACCGACGGCTTCGGCCATGCACAGCTGGGCGGCCTGGCTGCGATGCTCGCAGACACCGTCAAGAACGAGCTGGGCTGCAAGGTTCGCGGCATCGAGCTCTCCCTGCTGCAGCGCTGCGCGGCTCACTGCGCTTCCAAGACCGACGTGGACGAGTCCTATATGTCCGGTAAGGCTGCGGTTGAGAACGCTGTTGCCGGCAAGACCGACTTTATGCCGGGCTTCAAGTGCACCCGCGACGAAAACGGCTACAAGTGCGAGATCGAGCTGCTGCCGCTCTCCGAAGTTGCCAACACCGAGAAGAAGGTTCCGCGCGATTGGATCAATGAGGAAGGCAACGGCGTAACCGAGAAGTTCATCGAGTACGCAATGCCGCTGATCGCCGGCGAGAACGTAGGCCCGAAGGTGAACGGCCTGCCGCGCTTCGCTCAGCTCAAGAAGATCAAGGCGGAAGCGTAATCTTTCCTTTGCATCCAACCGCGTCTTGCGGCGCATTCATGACACAAAAAACGGGCAAAGCCGCAAGGCTTTGCCCGTTTGTCTTTTATAAGGTGGGATAGACATGCGCAAACCCAGTTCGACAACCGTGCTGGTCAGCATTGCGGCCGCCGTCTGGCTGGCAGCCTGCTCGCTGATGACATGGGCGCACATCGCGTATGACGATGCGCTCAACCTCAACCCGATGTACTGGTGGGCCTATGGCGCTTTGATCCTGGTGTTCGGCGTGCTGGCCGAACCGCCGGACAAGCCGCGCACCAAAACGCCGCGTTGGAGCGCCGCACTGGTTTTGGTGCTATGCACCTTTCTGGTCTATGTGTTAGTGCAGGAGCAAGACTGGCACGCCCTTCTATACCAGCCCGTGCTTTGGGACTTTCTGCTGATGGCGCTGTGCGGCATTGCCGTCTGGCTCTATCCCCGGCTGCCCTTCCGCCGCCCGATGCGTCCCAAGCGGCCGCATCCGCCGGCGTGGAATGCTGCCGTCATGATGCTGGTCCTGTATGCGCCTATGCTGCTTGTACTGCCGCTGTATCTGGCCATCCTGCATCCGGTTTCGGTCGCGCAGATCACGCCGGTCGGTGAGGCCGAGGGCGGACAATTCATCGGCCGCATCACGGGCGACCGGTCGCAGACCCCGCTCGGCATCTACTTTTTTGCGGACAATGACCGCGAACGCTGGTATTATTACGATGTGCTGACCGGCGCGCCGGTCGAATACAGCGACCCCATCAATCCATATGTTGCTCTCACGATAGAAGGTGCCACATGATCCCGATTCAACTTGATCCATCCTTTGCCGCACGCGGCATCCCGTTCGGTCTGGCCGAAGTGACCTTTCCCGCGCGGGAAACGTGGAACGAGCCTGCGTTCCGCGCACTGGCAGAGCGCGAGCTGGCCGCGTGCCGCGAACGCTTTGTCGACTACGACCGCAAGGCGGTCTTTGGTCAAAACCCCTATTTCCGCTTTTTCCGCAAATTCAAAAAGACCTATCCGGTCATGCAGCAGTTTGAATCTGTACTGTTCAAGGGCCGTCCGTTCCCGGACGTCAATCCCGTGACCGAAGTGCCGTTTTTGCTCGAGCTTTGCACCTTTGTGCTGTCGGGCACGCACGACATCGACCGCATGGACGGCGGGCTGACCGTGTTTTCCCCGGACGCAAAGCTGCCATTTAACGGCATGCGCGCGGACAGTACGCACACCTATCCCGGCGACGTCTGCGGCCGTGATGACAACGGCATCATCTTCAGCATGATCGCGGGTGCAGACAACCGCACCTGCGTGCATCCGGACAGCCGGCATGTGTTTTATCCGGTCTTCGGCACGCCGGACACCCCGTCTTCGCTGCTCTCCTCCGCGCTCGAGCAGCTTTGCGGGTATGTCCGCACGCTCGCGCCCGATGCCGAGATCCAAACCCTGCTGCTGTGACCTCTTCCCCACCGCTTTTGGGAGGCTTTGCAAAAAGCCTCCTTTTTGTTGCAGTCTTTTGCCCGTCCCGTGCGTCTAATGGTTGAAAGGAGGGAACGCCGTGGCAACGAACCAGGAACAAGCGTCCTCGTATCTGCAGGACGAGGACGGTTTTGCGCGCCTGCTGAACGACTGGGGCGACCGCCTGCTGCGCCTGTGCACGCTCTACCTGAAAGACGTGCATCTGGCCGAAGACGCCGTGCAGGAAACCTTGCTCAAAGCATGGCGCAATGCAGACAAATTCCGCGGCGACGGCAGCGAGATCACTTGGATCACACGCATCGCGATCAACGTGTGCAAAAGCTATCTGCGCTCGCCGTGGAAACGCCGCCGCGCACCCGCCGAAGAGCTCGAGCGTCTGTTCGCGCCAACGGACGACCCCCAGGTGGACGACGCGCTGCCCCGCGCGATCCTCGCGCTGTCGCGTCCTTACCGGGAAGTGATCATCTTGTACTATTATCAGGAACTCAAAGCGCGTGAGATCGCGGATATTTTGCAGGTCGATGTCTCGACCGTCACCGCGCGTCTGTCCCGCGCCCGCAAACAGCTGCGCGAAGCCTTGAAAGGATGGTACTACGATGAATAATCCACACAATATGAGGAGGGATCTGGATATGGCAATGCAAAATATTACGCTCTCGCCCGAACGCCGTGCCGAGATCCTGCGCAGTGTCAAACCGCGCCGCCGGGCACTGCGCGGGACGGCTGCTCGCGTTACACTGGCTGCGGTGCTCGCCGTGCTGCTGACCTTTTCTGCACTCGCCGCGGCCGTGCCCGCCCTGCGGGAAGCACTGAAAAATGCGCTCGGCAGCTTTTCCCAGCAAAGCCAGCCCATTACCGGTGTCGCCGTCGAGGACAACGGCATCGAGGTGCGGCCGGTGGCTGCGCTGTCGAGCAGCAATCTGGTGCGTGTCTGGGTTGAAGTGCAGGACAAAACCGGCGACCGGCTCAGCGAAGATATGCGGGTTGGCGCATGGCTGGAATACCCGCAGGACAAGGACGCGATAGAGGTGAACGGTTGGCGCGGTGGCGCCCATGTTGTCTACTATGACGAGGCCAGCCGTACCGCACTCATCGAGATCGACAACATTGGCCGTCCGATCACAGACGGCACCGAGGTCAGTGTGTCTTTGAGCAGCTTCCAGTCCTCTGAACAGATAACGGAAACGGTCGATTTCCCGCGTGAAATGTTGTCTGCCACCGGGCTGAAAAACATGACGGAGGATATGGGCGTGATGCTTTTCGCAGAGCACATTCCGCTCGTCCCCGAACAAACACCGCGCGAGTTGGAAGGGACTAGCTACGCTCGTCTATCCTCGGTCGGCTTTGGTGAGGATGGCAAACTGCATATTCAAGTCGCTTTTCTGGGGGAAGCCAACCATTCCGGCAGCACGTTGTCCAGCCATGCGACCGACGCACGCGACACTGAGCGATATCTCGGCGGTGGCCGATGCTTCCAGTATAACGGCCAATGGTATTTTGATGAAGTATGTGACATTACCCCAGCCGACCTTCCCTATATGACATTCAGCGATTTATCTGGCAGTTATATGCTGCATGATCCGGTCGAAGGCGTCTGGAATTTCACCATCACGGTGGAAACTGCGGATGAAGTGGTTTATCACCCGAATATGCAGGTCGGCGGCGCACGGGTGGAAGAAATCCGCGTTTCCGAAATCGGCGTCTCTGCACGCTCTTCCAGTCAGGGCACCGTTCTGGGGCGTCGCCCAACCTACGCCATCACCAAAGACGGCGAAAAGCTGTATCTGACCAATAACTGTATCGACAGCGGCTGGGGCACCGTATTGGACGACAACGACAATTCCCTGCCGGACGGCTACGGCTACGCCCACGACCAGTGGACGTTTGACCAACCGCTCGACCCGACCGATATCGTTCTGCTGAACTTTGACGGCGTAGATGTCCCCCTGCAATAAGGCGAAAAATCCTCTCCTTCCCGGAGAGGATTTTTTCATGCCGCCTTGCAGGAACATTTGTTCGGTGCTATAATACAAATATCTGATTTAGGAGGTGCGCAGCATGGAACAACAAACCCTGTTCGGCGGGGACGATACCCGCCCGCTCGCGGCGCGGCTGCGCCCGCGCGACCTGTCCGAATTTGTCGGACAGACTCATCTGCTGGGCGAAGGCAAAGTGCTGCGCCGCCTGATCGAAAGCGATCGCGTCAGCTCGATGATCTTCTGGGGGCCGCCCGGTGTGGGCAAAACCACGCTCGCGCGCATCATCGCGAACCAAACCAAGGCCACATTCATCGACTTTTCGGCCGTCACCAGCGGTATCAAAGAGATTCGGCAAGTTATGCAGCAAGCCGAGGACAACCGCCGCTTCGGCGAGCGCACGATCGTGTTTGTAGACGAGATCCACCGCTTCAACAAGGCGCAGCAGGACGCCTTCCTGCCCTTTGTTGAAAAGGGCAGCATCATCCTGATCGGCGCGACCACCGAAAACCCGTCCTTCGAGGTCAACGGCGCACTTTTATCGCGCTGCAAGGTGTTTGTTTTGCAGGCGCTGACAACAGCTGACCTCACTGCCCTGCTTTCCCGCGCGCTGACCGACCCGCGCGGCTTCGGCGGGCAGAAAATCGAGATTGAGCCCGATATGCTGGAAGCGATCGCGAACTTTGCAAACGGCGACGCGCGCGCGGCGCTGTCCACCCTCGAAATGCTGGTGCTCAACAGCGACACGGACGGCAAAACCGTGCGCGTCACGCGCGAGACGCTTGAGCAGTGCATTTCGAAAAAGTCGCTGCTGTATGACAAAACCGGCGAGGAGCACTACAACCTCATTTCCGCCTTGCACAAATCCATGCGCAACTCCGACCCGGACGCTGCGGTCTACTGGCTTGCGCGCATGCTGGAGGCGGGCGAGGACCCGCTCTACATCGCGCGGCGCGTCACCCGGTTTGCCAGCGAGGACATCGGCATGGCCGACTCCCGCGCGCTCGAAGTCGCGGTTGCGGCCTATCAGGCTTGCCATTTCATCGGCATGCCCGAGTGCACGGTGCATCTGACGCATGCGGTCGTGTATATGTCGCTCGCGCCCAAGTCCAACGCCCTGTATATGGCCTACGAACACGCCAAAAAAGACGCGCTGACCCAACTCAGTGAACCCGTGCCGCTGGTCATCCGCAACGCGCCGACCCGGCTGATGAAAGAGCTGGACTACGGCAAGGGCTATCAATATGCGCATGACACCGCCGACAAGCTGACCGATATGCAATGCCTGCCCGACTCGCTCGAAGGCACGGAATACTACCGCCCGACCGACCAGGGTCTGGAAGCCAAGTACAAAGCGCGGCTCGAGCAGATCAAGGCATGGAAAGCGCAGCACCGCAAGCCAAAATGACAGAAACAAAAGCACCCTTTCGGGTGCTTTTGTTTTTACTTTTGCAGCGTCTTGGCGAAGCTGTCCTTGAGGGTAACGATGCGGTTGAAGCGGCCCTCTTCCCTGTCCTTGACATAATAGCCCATGCGGACAAACTGGAAGCGCTCGCCTTCCTTGGCGTCGGCAAGCGACGGCTCAAGCTTGCAGCCGGTCAGCTTTTTGAGCGAATCCGGATTGAGGTAATCCAGATAATCCGTGCCCTCGGGTACGTCGTTTACGTTCTCGAGCGTAAACAGATTGTCGTACAGGTACAGGTCGGCGTCGATCGCGTGCGCAGCGGAAACCCAGTGGATCGTGCCCTTGACCTTGCGGCCGTCCACCGGCATGCCGTTGCCGGTCTCGAGGTCGGCCGTGCAGCGGATCTCGACGATCTCGCCGTTTTCGTCCTTGACGACCTCGTTGCACTTTACAATATACGCGCCCATCAGGCGAACCTCGCCGTCGGGCTTTAAACGCTGGAACTTCGGAGGCGGAACCTCGGCAAAGTCGCTCTTTTCGATATACAGCTCGCGCGTAAACGGCACCTTGCGCGTACCCGCGGCCTCGTTGCGCGGGTTGTTCGGCACTTCGAACTCCTCGCACTTGTCCTCGGGATAGTTGGTGATAACGAGCTTGACCGGCTCGGTCACCGACATGCGGCGCAGCGCGGTCTCGTTCAGTTCCTCACGGATGCAGTGCTCGAGCAGCTTGATGTCCACGAGCGAATCCGCCTTCGCAACACCCGCGCGCTGGACGAAGTCCAGAATCGCGCTCGGCGTATAGCCGCGGCGGCGCAGCGCGCACAGCGTGGGCATACGCGGGTCGTCCCAACCCTCCACGTGGTGCTCAAACACCAGCTGGCGCAGGTAACGCTTGCTCATGACCGTGTGCGTCACATTCAGGCGTGCGAACTCGCGCTGCTTGGGATGGTGCGGCAGCGGGCAGTTGTCCACAACCCACTCGTACAGCGGACGATGATTCTCAAACTCGATCGAGCACATCGAGTGCGTGATGCCCTCGATCGCGTCCTGAATCGGGTGTGCAAAGTCATAGAGCGGATAAATGCACCACTTGTCACCCTGACGGTGATGATGCGCGCGCACGATGCGGTAGATTGCGGGATCGCGCAGGTTCATGTTCGGGCTTGCCATGTCGATCTTGGCGCGCAGCGTCTTGGAGCCGTCCTCGAACTTGCCCGCGCGCATATCCGCGAACAGCTGCAAATTCTCCTCGACCGAACGATTGCGATACGGGCTTTCCTTGCCCGGCTCGGTCAGCGTGCCGCGGTAGGCGCGCATTTCTTCCTGCGTCAGGTCGTCCACATAGGCCTTGCCGTCCTTGATGAGCGCGACCGCGCAGTCGTAGCAGGTTTCAAAGTAATCCGAGCCGTAGAACACGCCGCCCGACGGCTCCTCGCCGGTCAGCCACTTGATGTCCTCCCAGATCGAATCGACATATTCGGTGTCTTCCTTGACCGGGTTGGTGTCGTCATAGCGCAGGTTGAACAGGCCGTTGTATTTTTTCGCGATCGACCAGTTAATGAAGATCGCCTTGGCCGAGCCGATATGCAGATAGCCGTTCGGCTCGGGCGGGAAACGGGTGTGAATGCGCTCATTCAGGCCCGCCGCAATGTCGGCGTCGATGATCTCGGTCAGAAAGTTGTTTACATTTTCCATCATAGCGTTCGTTTTCCCCCAAAAGCCAAATTAAAGCGCATTTGCGCAGCGCTCGAGTCGCTCAAGCACCTTGTCGCGGCCGAGAATGCCCATCACGGTCTGCAAGTCGGGCGCGTTCTGCCGTCCGGCAACCGCGACACGCACCACCATGGACACATCGCCGACCGCGCCCTTATAGGCGGACTGGTCAGCCTTGTATGCCTTGGTGTCCGCGGCGTAGCCGTGCGCGGATGCGATCTGCTTCATCTTTTCAAAGAAACCGTCCGGCGTGTCGGTCTCGTCAAACACCTTTGCAAAATCCGCAAGGATGGCCTTGGCGTCCTCGGCGGAAACGCGCTCGGGCATGGTATAATCCGGCTGGAACAGCTCATCGAACATAAAGTCCATATAGCCCTTGGCGTCCGACCAGAGCGCCAGATCCTTGCGCGGCTTTTTGCCGCCGCGGCCGATGGCGAGATAAGCCTTGGAGAAGGCCGGGTCGCGGGTCAGCAGGTCATGGAACGGCTTATCGTTCTCCGCGCTCCACGCCGCGATATAATCATAGACCGTGTCGGCCGACATACGCGAAATGACGTTTTTGGAAACGTCGTGCAGCTTTTCAATATCAAACAGCGCGCCCGAACCGCTCATCTTCTTGGTCGTGAACGGGAAATCGTTCATCGGCAGGTCGGGATTGGCGCGCCGCCATTCCTCGAAGTTGGAGTTGAGCAGCGTCATCAGGTATTCGAGCACGGCCGGCACCGGATAGCCCTCCTGCTCGTAGAAGGTCAGCGCGAGCTCGGGGTCTTTGCGCTTGGACAGCTTGCGCTTGCCGCCGGTCTCGGGGTCGATCTTCATCAGCTGCGCGGTGTGCGCATACTTGGGCGCCTTCCAGCCCATTGCGCGGAACAGCTGCAAATGTACCGGCAAGGTCGCGAGCCATTCCTCGCCGCGCACGACCACGGTCGTGCCCATCAGATGATCGTCCACCACATGCGCGAAGTGGTAGGTCGGGATGCCGTCCGACTTGAGGATGACGATATCCTGATCGTTTTCGGTGACCTCCATCTTGCCCTTCACGAGATCCTCGTGGCGGATCTTGTGCTCGATGCTGCCCTCCGAGCGGAAGCGCACGACATAGGGCGTGCCCTTCTGAAGCTCCGCCTCGATATCCTCCATCGGGCGGTCACGCCAGACGGCGTACTTGCCGTAATAGCCGAAATTCTCCTTGTTTTTCTCCTGCTCGGCGTGCGCCGCTGCGAGTTCTTCCTCGGTGCAGAAGCACGGATAGGCCATGCCGCGCTGTACCAGGCTCTTGACAAAGGTCTGGTAGATCTCCGCGCGCTGGCTCTGGCGGTACGGACCGTAGGCGCCGTTGTCGCCGTCGAGCGTTGCGCCTTCGTCAAAATGCAAGCCGAACGCACGGAACACCTCGATGATGGTGCGCACGCCGCCCTCAACCTCGCGCTTTTTGTCGGTATCCTCGATGCGCAGGTAGAACACGCCGCCCGACTGGTGCGCCAGGCGCTCGTCCACCAGCGCACCGTACAGGTTGCCCAGATGCATGAAGCCCGTCGGGCTCGGTCCCATACGGGTCACCTTGGCGCCCTCGGGCAGCTGACGCTTGGGATAGCGTGCCTCGATGTCCTCCGGCGTGGTATTGATATGCGGGAACAGCAGTTCCGCCAAACGGTTATAATCCATTTTGTTCACTCCAACTTCCTGATAGGGGCATTTATGCCCACGATAGGAATATTTTATCACAGCGAATCGTCCGGCGCAAGGCGCAAAGCGCACCAATCGACGCATTCCGCCCCGCGGGTTTTTGGAACGCATGCCCGCGGCAAACACAAAGCGGCATGGCTGACCCGCCATGCCGCTTTGCGCCGTCCCTGTTCCCTTACGGGTTAACTGTTTTGGGATTGGTTTGCGCGCCGGTATCCGCCGTACCGGTCGTCGTGCCGTTGTCGTTGCCTGTCACGGCGTCGCCGGCCTTGTCCATGCCGTTATCAATGGCATTTCCGGCGTTGTCCATGCCGTTCTCCACGGCGTCGCCCACATTGTCCATCCCGTTCTGGATATCGTCGCCGACCGTATTGCCATCATCGACCACACCATCGTGGTTCTGATCCTCGGTCATGTTGTTGTCCGTGCCGTTTTGGTTGGTTTCATCCGTCGTGTTGGAGCAGCCGCAGGCGAACACCATGGTCAGCGCGGCAAGCAAAGCGATAAGCCTTTTCATTGCATTTCCTCCTTGTGCATTTGCCGTTAGTATAGGAGGCGCTTCGCTTTTTTATACGTTAAAATCAATTTTTTGCATGTGCGACAAAACGATCGAGCAGGTCAGCCCGGTCACCAAACCGAGCGGCACGCTCATCACCAGCAGCACCGGCAGATAAGCGACCACCGCGCCGGTCTGCATCCAGATGACCGCTGCGGCGATCTGTCCGATGTTGTGCGCCGCCGCGCCGGCGACGCTCACGCCCAGAAGCGAGCAGAACCGTCCCTCGGCGTGCAGCAGCAGCCACATGACCGCGAGCGACAACAGTCCGCCAAACAGCGAAAACAAAAACGCCGTCACGCTGCCCATGAGCAGACTGGCCAGCGCCACGCGGCACAGCAGCACCGCCAGCGCGTCGCGCGCAGACAGGCGCGTGAGCGCAAACAGCGTCACCACATTGGCAAGGCCGAGCTTGACGCCCGGCACGGGCACGACCGCATCCAGCGGGAACAGCCGCTCGACCAGCGACAGCACGATCGCCAGCGCGGTCAGCATGCCGCACAGCGTCAGCTTTTTCGCTTTCACGTTTTCACGCCCCTTCCGTTATGTGACGATCGCATCGATCTCGCCCGTCTCGCCCACGATTTTTAGCACCACCCGGTTGGGCAGACAAACCGCGACCTGTCCCGCCCGCGTCAGCGTACCCGTGCGCACGCAGACCTGATCGCGGCAGTCCGCCGACTCCATGCGCGCGGTTTTGCCGGACAGCACGATCACGTTATGCCCGTCCAGATCGATCGTGCGGTCGGTGTCATCGGTCAGCGCGACGCGCTCGACCAACTGGTTGTCCTGCCAGACCTCGGCATACAGCCGGTCGCCCGTTGCGCCCGCGGCGAGCACGGCTGTCACCGCCGCCGCCAGCACCAGCACCACGCCGATGATGACGAAATCGCCCCACTTGATCCTACTGCGCATCCGTGTACCCCTTTTCCTCACCGAGGAAGGTGTAGGTGCAGGCCGAAGCCACCGCATCCGAAGGATAGATCTGCTTGTCCGCGGTGATGAACACCGCCGCAATGTTGTTTTCTTTGCAAAACGCCAGCCCGTCATCCAATCCCATGACGAACAGCGCAGTCGTCATCGCGTCCGCCCGGGTGGAATTTTGGTCGATCACAGTCACGCTGCGCAAGCCAGTATCCGCCGGATAACCGGTTTCCGGGTCGAAAATGTGGTGATACCGCTTGCCGTCCTGCTCAAAATAGCGCTCATAGTCGCCCGAGGTGACAACCGATGCGTCCCGCACCTCGACCGTTGCTACGAACTCGGCGTTATTGTCCGGATCGGCAACGCCGACCACCCAGTTTCCGCCGTCGCGCGACGGGTTGTCGCCAAAAGCGCCGATGTTGCCGCCCAACTGCACGAGCGCGCCGGTGGCCGCGCCCTCCGGCTGCTGCGCGAGCAGCGCCGAAACCGCGTCAGTGGCAAAGCCCTTGCCGATGCCGCCCAGATCAAGCTGCGCGCCGTTTTCCAGCTGCACCTGATTGTTGCCGAGCAGCTTGATATTCTGATAGCCGACATGGGTCAGCGCCTCGTCGATCTCGGCCTGCGCGGGCACATGCGCGTTATCCGTATTAATGCCCCACAGGTCGGTCAGCGGCGCCATGGTCGGATCGAACGCGCCGCCGGTCAGCTCGGCGTACTGCACCGCCGCCTCGATCGCGGCATAGGTGTCCTCGCTGACCTCGCACACCGCGCCGCCCGCGTGGTTAAGCCGGTACAGGTCGCCGTCCTCCCGCGTGCGCGACAGCGCAGGCTCGAGCGCGTTGACCGCCTGTTCACAGGCGACGGCCGTCTGCTCGGCATCGTCCTGCTTGTCCCCATAGACGGAAACCGACATAAATGTGTCCATCGCAAAAAAATCCGTCGTATAGCTTGCCTGCTGCCCGGCGCAGCCCGCCAATCCCAAAAGCAGCAAAAATGCCGCAAAAATCCGCTTCATATCGTGCTCCTCATTACAAAAAGTCATGTATCATTATAATACACCCGGAAACGATTCGCAAGGCCGCTTTGTGCGCGGCCTTTTTTATGTGACACAGTCACAGAAGTTCCCCCACCATTCTGCTATGATACAGTCACAAAGAAAAACCACGACAGATAAGGAGAATGAACGATGTCTGTACTGCATATTACCAAGGAAAACTTTGAAGAGCAGGTCCTGCACAGCGACAAGCCGGTGCTGCTCGATTTCTGGGCCAGCTGGTGCGGCCCGTGCCGCATGGTTTCCCCGACCATCGACGAGATCGCAAACGAGAGAAGCGACATCAAGGTCGGCAAGGTAAACGTCGATGAGCAGCCCGAACTCGCCAGCGCTTTTCAGGTCATGAGCATCCCGACGCTTGTGGTCATGAAGGGCGGCAAGGTTGTCAACCGCACGATGGGTGCGCAGCCGAAGGCGCAGATCCTGTCCTTACTTTAATTTGCTTTTTCCCTTTTCACCTTTTCTTTTTTCCCCGCGCAAACAAAAAAGCGCTGCGGCCATGCAAGCCGCAGCGCTTTTTTGCATATTCCGGGTTTAGCCGAGCACAACCTTGTGGAAGGTCTTTTTGCCCTTTTTGACCATGCGCTCCTGGGTAAAGAAATCCTTGTCCAGCATGGTCTTGAAGTCCGCGACCTTATCGCCGTCGATCGACACGCCGCCGCCCTGCACGAGCTTGCGCGCTTCGCCGTTCGAGGAGGCCAGGCCGCACTTGACCAGCAGCGTCAGCACGCCGATCTGGCCATCCGTGAAGTCCGCGTCGGTCAGGGTCGTCGTGGGCATATTCTCGCTCGAACCGCCGCCCGCAAAGATGTTCTTGGCGGCCTCCATCGCCTTGTCGGCCTCTTCCTTGCCGTGTACCAGCGAGGTCAGCTCGTAGGCGAGGATCTCCTTTGCCTTGTTCAGCTGCGCGCCTTCCCACTTGTCCATCTCCTCGATCTGCTCAAGCGGCAGGAAGGTCAGCATGCGGATGCACTTGAGCACGTCCGCATCGTCCACGTTGCGCCAGTACTGGAAGAAGTCATAGGGCGAGGTCTTGTTCGGGTCAAGCCATACCGCGCCCGCGGCGGTCTTGCCCATCTTCTTGCCCTCGGAATTGAGGAGCAGCGTGATGGTCATCGCGTGCGCGTCCTTGCCCAGCTTGCGGCGGATGAGCTCGGTGCCGCCGAGCATGTTAGACCACTGGTCGTTGCCGCCGAACTGCATGTTGCAGCCATAGTGCTGGAACATGTAATAGAAGTCATACGACTGCATGATCATATAGTTGAACTCGAGAAAGCTCAGGCCCTTTTCCATGCGCTGCTTATAGCACTCCGCGCGCAGCATGTTGTTGACCGAGAAGCATGCGCCGACTTCGCGCAGCAGCTCGATATAGTTGAGCTTCATCAGCCAGTCGGCGTTGTTGAGCATGAGCGCCTTGCCGTCGCTGAAGTCGATGAAACGCTCCATCTGCTTTTTGAAGCAGTCACAGTTGTGCTGGATGGTCTCGACCGTCATCATCGAGCGCATGTCCGTGCGGCCGGAGGGGTCGCCGACCATGCCCGTGCCGCCGCCGATCAGGGCGATCGGCTTGTTGCCCGCCATCTGCAGGCGCTTCATCAGGCAAAGCGCCATAAAGTGGCCGACGTGCAGGCTATCCGCCGTCGGGTCAAAGCCGATGTAGAACGTGGCTTTGCCGTTGTTGATCATCTCGCTGATTTCTTCCTCGTTGGTCACCTGCGCGATCAGCCCGCGCGCCTTGAGTTCTTCGTAAAGTGTCATCTGTTTCTTCTCCCGCATTTAATTCGTAAATTTGAAAACTGATGGATACGCCCGCCCGTTCACGGCGCGCGCTCTTGATACCGCTCGTCGATGATAACCATGCCTTCAGCCCTCCTGCCCGGCCGCTTCCAGCAATTCTTCGGCATTGCGGCGCGCCGCATCCGAAATCTGCTCGCCGGACAGCAGCCGCGCGATTTCGTCGATGCGCTGCGCACGGTCCATCGGGCTGACGTCGGTATAGCTGCGCCCGTCGCGCACGGATTTGGCAATGCGCAGATGATGGTCGCCCATCGCCGCGATCTGCGGCAGGTGCGTGACGCACAGCGTCTGCTTCTTTTTCGCGATCGCGGACAGCTTGCGCGCGATCTGCTGCGCGGCATGGCCGGAAACGCCGGTATCGATCTCGTCAAAAATCAGCATACCAACATCCTCGCCCGCCGTCAAGACGTTTTTGAGCGCCAGCATGATACGGCTCAGCTCGCCGCCGGACGCGACCTTGGAAAGCGGCTTCTCCGGCTCGCCGGGGTTGACCGAAATTTCAAACGTCACGGTATCAAAGCCGTGCGCGGTCAGCTTGGCGCCTGTATGCACCGCGACCCGCATTTTGACCTTGTCCATGTCCAGCCCGGCCAGCTCGCGCACGATCTCGGCTTCCAGCCGGCTTGCCGCCTCGCGCCGCCGCGCGGTGATCTCGCCCGCCAGCCGCTTGGCTTCGGCCAGTTCCGCGCGGTACTGCTCGCGCAGCTCTTCGCGCCGGTTGTCCGAATCGGCAAGCGTTTCCAGTTCCGCCGTGATGCGGTCGTGATACGCCAGGATCTCGGCGATCGTGCCGCCGTATTTCTGCCCCAGCCGGTAAATGAGGTCGAGCCGCTGCTCGACCCATTCGCGCTCATCCGGGGAAAAATCCAGATTGTCGCTGCGGCTCACCACGCTGTCGCGCAGATCGGCGGCCAGCAGCCGCACCTCTTCCGCCTGCTCGGCCAGCGCGTCAAACGCCTCGGATACCTCATGCAGCCCGGCCAGCGCCGCCGCGGCCTGATCGAGCAGCGCGCACGCGCCGCCGACCTCATCGTCCCCGTTCAGGGCGAGCCGCGTCTGCTCGAGTGCGCCCGCGATTTTGCCCGCGTGGTCAAAATACGCCTTGCGTTGGGCGAGCGTCTCATCCTCGCCCGGCTGCAGCGCCGCCTGCTCGATCTCCTCCTTGTGGAACGTGAGCATATCGATGCGCTGCAAGCGCTCCTGCTCGCCGGTTTCCAGCGCGGTGATCTCGCGCCGCAGGGCCTGCAGCGCCTGATACTTGGGCCTGTACTGCGCGAGCAGGTCGTCCAGCCCCGCGTACCCGTCCAGATAGTCGATGTGATGCTGCTCATCTAGCAGTTTCTGGCCGTCATTCTGGCCGTGAATGTCGATCAGATAGGGCGCCAGCTGCCGCAGAACGGATACCGATACCGGCTTCATATTCACCCGACAGGTGCTTTTGCCGTCCGCCGTGATCTGCCGCTGCAAATGCAGCGTGTCCGGCTCGTCGCCCGTGAGCGCCAGCTCCTCGAGCAGCGCGGTCAGCCCGTCCGACAGGCCGGTAAACACCGCGCTGACAAAGCCCTTCTGCGCGCCCGCACGCACCAGATCGCGGCTGACGCGCCGGCCGAGGATCGCGCCGATTGAGTCGATCACGATCGACTTGCCCGCGCCGGTCTCGCCGGACAGGACGGTCAGGCCGTCCTCCAACTCGATGTCCGCCCGCTCAATGACCGCGATATTTTCAATGTGGAGTAATTGCAGCACCGCCGCTTCCTCCTCTGCTTACTTCAAAATGTCCTGTGCCTGCTGACAAAAGCGCGCAGCGCTTTCATTGTCGCGCATGACGGCAAACACCGTGTCGTCGCCGCCGAGCGTGCCGACCACGTCGGAAGCGCGCATGGCGTCGATGGCCATGGCAGCCGCCTGCCCGAGTCCGGGCAGCGTCTTGATGACCACCATGTTCTGCGCGGCATTGATCTCGGTGACGCATTCGCGGAAGATGTTGCGCAGGCGGGTGGTGAAACTGTCCGCCGCGCCGCCTGCCGCCGCGGTATATTTATACTTGCCGGTCTCGGCGGATAGCGACTTGATCAGCCGCAGCTCCTTGATGTCGCGCGAAACCGTCGCCTGCGTCGTATTATAGCCGAGCGCCCGCAGGTGGTCGGTCAACTCTTCCTGTGTTTCGATCTCAAACCTGTCGATCAGTTCGAGGATTTTGGCCTGTCTTTGAAATTTCATTTTCGCGCCCCCTGTCAGAGCTTTTTCTGCAAAATTTTATAAAAGCTGATTCCCTTGAGCCGCACCAGACGGGTGCGCAGCGAGGATCGGGTGATCTCCACCCGGTCGTCCGGCCGGATGGCAAAACCCTGTCCGCCGTCCGCGGAGAGGAACACCTCGCTGCCGCCCTCGCAGGCCGCAGACAGCGTGATGCGCCGCTCGGGTGCGAACACGAACGCCTTCGCCGCCAGCGCATGCGCACAGATCGGGATCACCGCGAGGTTTTCCGCGCTCGGCTCGATCACCGGGCCGCCTGCGGACAACCCATATGCCGTCGAACCGGTCGGCGTAGCGACGATCAGGCCGTCGCCGTTGAACTGCGTGACTTCCTCATCATCCGCCGAGATGCACACACACACCACGCGGAACGCCGTGCCTTTTGCCAATACGATATCGTTGAGCGCGTCGTTCTCATACACCACGCGGCCCTGCCGGTAAACCGCCACATGCAGCATCATCCGGCTGTCGATCGAATACTGGCCGCTGAAGAGCTTTTCCATCTCGCCCAGCTCGCCCGGCTCCAGCTCGGTCATAAAACCGACATGGCCGACGTTGATGCCCAGCATCGGCAGCTCCTGCTGCGCGGCTGCGCGCGCCAGCCGCAGCATGGTCCCGTCGCCGCCCAGCACGACCGCCAGATCGGCAAACTGCACCGCCGCGCCGGTTTCCATATAATCCACATCGGTCACGTCGAGCGCCGCCGATCGCAGCTGCATGGGCAGCATCAGCCGGACGCCGTCGCGCCGCAGCCGGTCGCAAACCTGCGGCAGCACGGCATACGCGCCCTCTTTTCGCATGTTGGGATAGATAAAAAAGCGCTTCATTTCTGTCTCAGCCATCCAATTCCTCATGTGCCTGCCGCACCACTTCGCGCAGGTCGGGCACGTTGTCCTCCCCCTGCTTCCATAAGTAGCCCAGAAACTCAATATTCCCCTCCGGCCCCTTGATGGGCGAGAAGGTCACATCGCGCACGGCAAACCCTGCCGCATGCGCGTTTTCGACAAACTGCTCGAGCACTTCCAGATGGATCTCCGGCTCGCGCACCACGCCTTTTTTGCCGACCTTGCCCTTGCCCGCTTCAAACTGCGGCTTGATCAGGCAGGCGACGCGTCCATCCTCGGTCAGCAATCCCGAAACGACCGGCAGCACCAGCCGCAGCGAGATGAACGAAACGTCAATCACGCAAAGCGAGGGCGTTTCCTCGAGCATATCCGGCGTTACATAGCGGATGTTGGTGCGCTCCATGCACTTGACGCGCGGGTCCTGCCGCAGGCTCCACGCCAGCTGTCCGTAGCCGACGTCGATCGAATACACCTTGACCGCTCCGCGGCGCAGCAGGCAGTCGGTAAACCCGCCGGTGGACGCGCCCACGTCCATGACGGTCAGCCCCGCCGGGTCAATCGCAAAGTAATCCAGCGCCTTTTCGATCTTCTTGCCGCCGCGGGAGACAAAAGCATTTTCGTTGCCGCGCACTTCCAGCTCGGCGTTTTCATCCACCATATCGCCCGCTTTGCCCGCCTTCTGGCCCGCAATATAGACGATACCCTCCATGATTGCGGTTTTTGCGCGCTCGCGCGAGGGGCAAAGCCCTTTTTCAAACAGCAGTACATCCAAACGTTTTTTAGCCAAGGTCGTTTTCCTTTCTCGTTCGGTTTTGCAGGACAAACGAAGCGATGCCCTCCGCGTCAATACCGCAGTGGCGATACAGATCGCTTACGCCGCCATGCGGCAGGAAGCGGTCGCCGGTATTGAGCCGGTCCACCCGTCCGTCCAGATGCGCGGCCGCCCATTCGCCCAGACTGCCGCTTTCCACAACATCCTCCACGACCACGCACCAGCCGGACAGCACGTCCTCCCGCTCCCGTAAGGCCTGCTCCAGCGCAGCGCTGATCTGGTTGACTTTATAAACCTGCGCCGGCACGCCCTGCTGCTCGAGCAGCTCGGCCGCAGCCAGCACTTCATTGACCATCACGCCATGCGTCAGCAGCGTCAACTGATGGCCGGCCGCTTCGCGCACGCAGGCCACGGTCTCCCGCGACGTGTCCTTATGGAACGCACCTTCGCCGCCGCGCGGATACCGGATGGCCACTGGCCCGCTCTCATGGTACAGCGCGTCCGACATCATACTGCGCAGCTCGGCAAAATCCGACGGGCAGAAGATCTTCATGCCCGGGATCGAGCGTAGGAACGCCACATCCAGCACGCCGTTATGCGTGGCGCCGTCCGCACCAACGATACCGGCACGATCCACGCAAAACACCACATGCAGCCCCTCGATCGCCACATCGTGGACGAGCTGATCGTAGGCGCGCTGCAAAAAGGTGGAATACATCGCCACCACCGGCACCAGTCCCTGTGCCGCCATGCCGGCCGCCATCGCCACCGCGTGCTCCTCCGCGATGCCGACATCGAAAAAGCGGTCGGGAAAGCGGGAGGCAAAGCGCGTCAGTCCGGTGCCGGACGGCATCGCCGCCGTGATTGCGCAGATGCGCGCGTCCTTTTCCGCAAAAGCACACAGCTCGCGCCCAAAGCAGGCGGAAAAGTCCTCCTTTTTCGCGGCCTTGAACGCGCCGGTCAGCGGGTCAAAGGGCGAAACACCATGGTATTTTTCCGGCTCGCGCTCGCTGGGCACATAGCCGCGCCCCTTCTGCGTCATCACATGCAGCAACACCGGTTTTTTGATTTTTTTCGCCTGCGCCAGCAGCTCGCACACGCTTTTGAGGTCGTGCCCGTCCACTGGGCCGAGGTAGATAAAGCCCATCTGCTCAAACAACGAGGTCGGCAGCAGCAGACGCTTCATGCGCGCCTTGACGCGGGAAATGCCGCGCGACACCGCGCCGCCGCCCGGAATGCGCGCCAGACGCTCCTTGACCCGCGCTTTGGTATGCAGATAGCGCGGGCTGACACGCAGACGAGACAAATGCCGGCTCAGTCCGCCGACATTCTGCGCGATCGACATGTTGTTGTCATTGAGCACCACCAAAAGCGGCTCGCCCGAAGTGCCGGCGTTGCTCAGCGCCTCATATGCCATGCCGCCGGTCAGCGCGCCGTCGCCGATGACGGCGACCACATGGTATTTCTGATTTTTCAACGTGCGCGCATGCGCCATACCCAGCGCGACCGACACCGAATTCGACGCATGTCCGGTTACACAGGGGTCGGCAATGCTCTCCTCCGGCTTCATAAAGCCGGAAAGACCGCCGTACTGCCGCAATGTATCAAAGCGGTCACGGCGGCCGGTTAAAATTTTATGCACATAACTCTGGTGGCCCACATCGTAGATGATGCGGTCGCGCGAGGAGTCAAACTCTCGCTCGAGCGCCACGGCCAGTTCCACAATACCCAGATTCGAGGCCAGATGGCCGCCCGTGCGCGACACCGAATCGACGATGAATTCGCGCAGAGAAGCGCACAACACCCCCAGCGTATCATACGACAATCCGCGCAGATCCGCGGGGCTTGTGATATTGTCCAGAATCCCGTATCTCTTCATCATATCTTTCCCACCAAGGAAGCATTTTTCTCTATCTCTTGCTGTCCAGCGAAAACGGCAGCACGCTCAGAATCCGTCCGCAGATCGCCAGCACCTTGCTGCTGAACGCGATCGCAACGCCCTTGCCGGCGGCCTTGCCGCCGATGGTCATGGCGGAGATCAAACCGGTCACGAGCAGCGACACCAGCACCACCTGCACGCCGTTTAACCCGGCCGTGATGTTGGCCACGATCAGCGCGCCCGTCGCACCCGAAATGATGCCGCAGATATCGCCGACCACGTCGTTGCAGATGCTCGACACCTTTTCCGCGTTGCGCGTCATCCACACCGCTTCCTTTGCGCCGCGCACCCGGTGCGCCGCCATGGAATGGAATTCTTTTTCGGTTGCGGATGCGGCGGCAATGCCGATCATATCAAATACTATGCCCAATGCGATGAAGAAAAACAGCACCACAAAGGACAAAATCGTGCCCGCGCTGTTCAGCGCTTCGTTCGACATGTAACTCATCACGACCGACAGCACAAAGCTGATCGGCATGATGGTCGCCACCCATTTGGTGTTGATCAGCCGCGGCTTTTGCGGCGGCTGGTTCTTTTTTCTCGGTTTATCCGATGCTTCCAACAGAATACTCCTTAATAATTTCAAAAACCTTTCGGTTGTTTTCACCTAAAAAAAGAAGTGACGGCAGGCCGAGTTAATCTTGCGGCTTGAGGTTCGGTTGGCTTTCCCCGCGGACTGCCACGCGTCGCCGTCGTGGGGGTTTCCCATTATAGTCCGTGCCGGGATGTTGCCATCACCGGGACCGAATTGCCACTGAGTCCGCACTGCAATCCTCTGCCTGCCTCATTGCTGAATAGCCTAGGTGATTTCCACTGCAGGCAACACGATTCTTAGCCTCTTTTGCAGACATGGTTTCAACCGTCAATTCCCGCGGCGTTCCTGGCCGGGAAACCGCAGGCGGATACGATATCCACCATGGCCACGCAAGGCAGGCTACACTGTACACAGCGTTTTGGGCAAAACGCGGGCTTCCGGCCGCAATGGCCGGCGTCTTCCGCGCAGTCCCCGCCGCACCGCAATACAGGTTTCATCCTGTACCGTAAGGCATCCGTCAATCGGAATGATGCTATAGGTGCCCCACGCATACAGGTCTCCACGGCGAGAGGGTCGGTACTTCATGCCATTGAAGCGCGCCCGCAAGCCTTAACCTCCAGCATCCACCCCAAACTGGGCGTAAGAAGCAAACACCAGAGACTTCATCGATATGCCCTTCTACGGATTTTTAGGCCCGTCCTGGGAATCGTATGCGCTGACTAGGATACTACGTCACTTATCTGATATTCTATCACATGAATCGGTTTGATTCAAGAAAACCGCGCAAAAAACAGCGTTTTAATTCATCCGATCGGTCAAACTGCGCGCCAGTTCGACCAGAAACGCGCTGTTCTCCTGCCCGGAAACCGCCTGCACGGCCTGCTCGGTCAGGCCCGCCACCTGCCGGCGGCACTCTTCCATCCCCAACAGCGACGGGAACGTGGATTTTTCGCTCTTTTCGTCCTTGCCGACCGTTTTGCCGAGCGTTGCGGTATCGCCCTCGATATCCAGCATATCGTCCCGGATCTGGAACGCAAGGCCGAGCTTTTCGCCGTAAGTGCGCGCCATGGCGAGCGTCTCGTCGTCGGTTTTGCCTGCCGCAACGCAGCCCAGCTCACACGCCGCGCGCAGCAGACAGCCGGTTTTCAGGCTTTGCAGCAGACGCAGCTCGTCGAGCGAAATCCTGCGGTGCTCCGCGCCCATATCGAGCACCTGCCCGCCAATCATGCCGTTCATGCCCGCGGCCTGCCCGAGAATGCGGATGCAGCGAAGTGCGGTCTCCGCGGACACACCCTCGGCCGCGGACGCGGTCTCAAACGCCGCAGTCAGCAGGCCGTCGCCCGCGAGGACGGCAGTCGCCTCGTCAAACGCCTTGTGACAGGTCGGACGGCCGCGGCGCAGGTCGTCGTTGTCCATGCACGGCAGGTCGTCGTGGATGAGCGAATAGGTGTGGATCATCTCGAGCGCGCACGCAAACGGCAGCGCCTTTTGCGTGTCGCCGCCGCACAAGCGGCAGAACTCGAGCACGATCACTGGCCGCAGGCGTTTGCCGCCCGCCATCGCCGAATATTTCGCGGCTTCAAAGATGCGGTCGTACCCCTCGCCCGTCTCGCGGGACAGAAATTGCTCGAGCGCGGGCTCGATGACCGCGATATCCGCTTTCAGCTGCTCTGCAAACGTCATTTGCCCGCCTCCTCCGCGTCAAACGGCTGCTCGGTCAGCTCGCCCTGCATGTTTTCCTGCATGACCGTGACCTTCTGTTCGGCCTTGTCCAACATTTTGCCCAGAGAGGCAGACAGCTTGGTACCTTCCTCAAACAGCTTGATGCTGTCCGCGAGCGGTGCTTCACCCTTTTCCAGCAGGCGGACGATCTCCTCGAGCCGCTCCATCTGGCTTTCAAATGTCTTTTCCGCCATTGTTTCGTTCCTCCTCGATATCGGTCACGCGGCAGTTTGCCGCGCCTTTGGCAAATCGGATATGCAGGCTGTCGCCTGTCTTGAGCACCGCCGCATCGGTGATCACCGCGCCGCGCACGCCCTTGGTCGCTACCGCGTAGCCGCGTGCGAGCACGCGCAGCGGGCTGATCGCGTCGAGCGTAGCAACCGTCCGCGCAAAACGCAGGCGACGGCGCTGTACGCCGTCCCGTCCGGCCGCCAGCAATCGGCGGCGCAGCAGCGTCAGCTTCTGTTCCTCCCGCGCGAGATACGCCGGGAACGCCGAAAGCAGCCGGTCGGTCGTCCGGTCGAGCAGCACACGCTTTTCCTCGATATACCGCGTCGGATTGCGCGCTTCCAGCCGCTGCTGCAAGGTGTGCAGCTGCCGCTGCCGCTGCTGGATCTGTCCCAGCGCCGCCGCGTGCAGCCGCGTATCCAGCGTGCGCAGGCTGAGCGCATACTCCGCGCGGTCGGGCACCGCAAGCTCGGCCGCGCCCGAAGGCGTCGGCGCGCGCAGATCGGCAACAAAGTCCGCAATCGTGACGTCCGGCTCGTGGCCGACCGCCGAGATCACCGGGATTTCGGACGCGAAGATCGCCCGCGCGACCGCTTCCTCGTTGAACGCCCACAGATCCTCCATCGACCCGCCGCCGCGTCCGCACAGAATGACGTCGGCCTCGCCGATCGCGTTGGCAAGACCGATCGCCCGCGCAATGCTGTCCGCCGCGCCCTGTCCCTGCACCTGCGCGGGATAGAGCGTCACCTCCGCCAGCGGCCAGCGCCGGCCTAAAATCCGGATCATATCGCGCACCGCCGCGCCGGTCTGCGAAGTGACGAGCGCGATCTTGCGCGGCATGCGCGGGATGGGCTTTTTGTATGCCGGGTCAAACAGACCTTCGGCCTGCAATTTGGCTTTGAGCTGCTCGAAAGCCAAATTAAGTGCGCCCGCTCCGTCCGGGATCACCTCGGAAATATACAGCTGTACCTGTCCGGTGCGCGGGAACGAGCTGACGCGCGCCCGCACGATCACCTTCATGCCGTTTTCCAGCCGGAATTTCAGGCGCATCGCGTCCGAGCGGAACATCACCGCATTGATGGACGCGCCCGCGTCCTTGAGGCTCATGTAGTGATGCCCGGACGAGTGCGCCTTGTAGTTGGAGATCTCGCCCTGCACCAGCAGATTGCGGTAGCCCGGCACGGCGTCCAGCAGCTCCTTGATTTCGTTATTCAGTTGGGTCACCGAATAGATCGTACTCACGTTTTATCCCTTTCATAAAGCCGCGCGGCAAGCACCGCCACGCCGACCGCGTTGTCGCCCGACAGCACCGGTTCGGCAAACGAAACACGCGCCCCAAACGCTCGCTCCATACGCGCACGCAGCACGCGGCTTGCCATCACGCCGCCCGCGCACAGCACCGGACAGTCGTACTGACCAATCGCCTGCTCGGTCGCCTTGACGACCGCGTTCGCCACGGTTTCGAGCGCAAACCGCGCCATCTGCGAGGCTTTCGCGGTCTTGAACTTATTTTCCACTTGATTCTGCATGCCGGACAGCGAAAACCGGCAGTCCGTCACCTTGGGCCGGTAGCCCTTTTCCGGTTCTGCTTCGACCGCCAGCGCGTCCAGCGCCGCCCCCGACGGAAACGGCAGCCCGAGCAGCGCGCCCGCGCGGTCGATCAGCTGACCGGCGGCAAGGTCGGTCGTGCCGCCGATGCAGGTGCAGTCCGGCAGACCGTCCTTCCCCGGCGTCACATGCAGCAGCTCGCTCGTCCCGCCCGACAGGTGCCACGCGAGGAACGGCTCGTCCAGCAATTCCAGCCGCCCGGCGGAGAGCGCCGCCGCCGCGATATGCCCCTGCTGGTGCGACACGGTAAAAAGGGGCACAGATAGCAAATGCGCCGCGCTGCGCGCGACGCTCTGACCTGCCAGAAAGCAGGGCATATACGAACCCTCGACCGCGCGCGGACGGGTGCTCACGCCGATGGCGCGCACCTCGCCCTGCGGCAGGGCTTCGATTTTCTCATGCAGATGCACGGTATGCTGAAACAGCGCATCCGACTGGCGCAGGCCGATCGCGCCCTCGGGCACAGAAAGCAGGCTGCCCTCGTTGTGCCACGCGCCGCTTTCAGTGTCATACACCGCCGCGGACGTGCGGTAATTCGAGGTGTCGATCCCCAGAAAGCGCTCAGGCATCGCCGTTCTCCTGCGGTACGGCCGCAGCATCCGCTGCCGGCGCGGCATCGGACTGCGCAGCGCGCGCGACCGAACCGAGCACGCCGTTGATGAACGCAGCGGCCTCGTCCGTGTCATATACCTTGGCCAGCTCGACCGCTTCGTTGATCGCCGCGCCCACCGGCACGTCGTCCACATAGCGCATCTCATAAATCGCAAGGCGCAGCACCGCGACCGTCATGCGCGACATGCGGCTGATCTTCCAGCCCTTGGAATAGGCCGCGATCGTCTCGTCCAGCTCCTGCTGGCGCGCGGCCACGCCCTTGACCACCGCGCGGATGTACTCGGTCTGCGCTTCGGACAGTTTGCCCGCATACAGCGCAATATCGCCGCTGATCGAAGCCATGATGGACTCGTCCAGCCGCTCTTCCAAATTCTCGTCGTCAAACTGCTGGAACCCCATCTCGAAGATCAGGTGCAGCGCAATTTCTCTTGCTTTCGTTCTGCTCATCACACTCACGGCGGCAGCTTCCTCCCATTTTTCGGTTACGCCTTATTTTATCCTATTTTCGCCAAACTTGCAAGGTCGTATTCCCGGAAAAGACCGCCCGGACAAAAGAAAACGGCAGGGCGATCCGCCTTGCCGTTTCCGATACGGTTTTTATTCCTGTTCTGCGGGCTGTTCTTCCGCCGCCGGTGCGGGCGCAAAGGTGACGCCGCCGACATGCACATTGACCTCGGTGACCTTGAGGCCGGTCATGGACTCGACCGAGGACCGCACGCTCTCCTGCACCTGTTTTGCCACCTCGCAGATGTTATGGCCGAACAGTGCAAGGAAGCCGATCTCGATTTTGACCGTTCCCTCTTCGCCGATTTCAATACGGACGCCCTTGGAAAGGTTTTTCTTGCTCAGGAAGCTGACGATATCGCTTGTCAACGTGGAATACAGGCCGCTGACGCCGGCCGTTTCCGAAGTGGCAAGCGCTGCAATGGACGCGACAACGTCCTCAGAGATACGGATGGAACCCTGATCGCTCTCGGTTGACCAATATTCCTTGTGATCCGCCATAGTGCTCACTCTCCTTTATAACGGGATTATAGCACAGTTTTGGCAAAATGCAAAGCAAAAATACGCATCCCGGCGGCTCACTCGGCCTCGACGATCTTGACCTGTCCCGCGGTCATGCCGGTCTCACTGACCACAATGTCCTTGATGACCGTCACATCGGTTGCCTGCAAACCGCCGTCCGGCGGCGCGACCACGACGTTGACGCTGCTGTCGCCGATCATCACGACCGCATCCGCATAGCCCTTGGCGCGGATCAGACTTTCGATATTGGCTTCGGCCACCGAATCATCCGCCAGCGCGGAGATCTGCGCGGCCGCCTCGTCCTTTGCGGCCTGATCCGCGTCCTCGCTCTCGCTCAGTTCGCGCAGCGTACTGACCGCCTCATCGCGCGCCTGCTCGCGCGTCAGGCGCGAAGTTGCAAAGTAATCCTCGCCCTCGGTCGGCGATGCGGCATCCGTATCCGCCGCGTCGCCGTCGGTCTGGCCCGCCACCAGCAGTTCCTCCGGCGCATCGACGTAGCTCCAGTTGAAATAAACCGCCGCGCAAAGCAGCAGCGCGATCACACCGTATACCGCGCCGCGTTTTTTGATTTTTTTCATCACTGCTCGCCCTCCTGTATTTGGTTACTTATTTTTATGAAGCATCGGACATTTTCAGAACCGTAACTTTGTCCGTGCCGATGCCGCACACCGTGCTGACCGCCTGCGTCACCGCCAGACGCACCTGCGCGTCGTCCGCGCCGTCGCACAGAACGACCGCGCCGCGGAAGGTCGGCAGCAGGTTTTTGACCGTGACCGGTTTTTCCCCATAGCTGCCGTCGCTGAGCACGGTCAGATCGCTTTCATAGCTCTCGCTGCTGTCCATGCCGGTCGTCTGGCGGGTGTTGACCGCATAGACCGCTTCGCCGCTCTGCTCGAGCGACAGCATCAGCTCGACCCGCCCCACGCCGTCCACCGCCGCGAGTTTGCCGCACAGCTGCTGCTCAAACGAAGCAAGGTCGAACGACGACGGCTCGGCCGATACGTCGGTTGCCGCCGTCTCCTGCTTGGCCCCGCGTCCCCCGGACGCGAGCAGCAGCACGCCCGCCAGCAGCACGATCAGCACCGCGCGGTATTTGACCGCGAGCGGCAGGATTTTTCCCTGCGCCGCCCGCAGCCGCTCCTTCCACTGTTCTTTCATTGCGCTATCCACTCCTGTCTGTCCGCATCCACACCGCAGCCCTCGGAAACCAGCGTTTTCAGTTCGTCCAGCCGCGCTGCATCCGTGCTCTGATAATAAACGGTCACGCGGCCGACCTGTAAGATCCCGTCCGCATCGTTTTCCATCGTCACATGCACCGTGCAGTCAAAGCCCTGTTCCTGCGCGCTGCGCTCGAGCGCATCCGCGATGCTGGAGGCGACCGTGCTCATCGCGGTCTGCGCGTTCTGCGCCTGGATCGCGTCCACGTCCACTTGGGACGCGCCTTCCCAGATGCCGTCCCAGCCGGTCAGCCGCAGCGCCGCCAGCGGCTGGAGCAGCGCCAGCAGCATGAGCAGCCCGGCCGCCAGCTTGACGATCTCGCGCAGCGCGCCGCCCCCGACCACGCGCAGCGCCACCGCGGACGCCACGCCCGCCAGCGTCACGCGCAGCAAAATGGTATGTAACAATTCGGTCATATCGGCTTCACCATCGCAACCACATAAACCAGCTCCAAAAACAAGATCAGGCAGCAGGTGCTCAGCATGCCCAGCAGCAGGCCGAATCCCGTGCTGACCCCTTCCAGCAGCTGCCGCAGGCTGCCCGCGCACAGTGGGGACAGCACGGCTGCGCCCGCCTTGTAACACAGGTAGCTTGCGCCCACACGCACAAACGGGATCAGGCAGATCGCGGCCACGCACAGCATGCCGAACACGCCCACCGAGCTGCGCAGCAGCGCCGCGCCCGAAAGCACGGTCTCGGTCGCGTCCGAGATCACGCCGCCGACCACCGGCACCGCGCCCGAAACCGCAAATTTCGCGGTCTTGAGCGCCATGCGGTCCACGCTGCCCGACACCCCGCCTGCAATGGTCAGATAAGCGGTAAACAGGGTCAAAATCAGCTTGAGCGCGCCCGAGGTCAAGCTTTTGATGCCATCCGCGATGCCGTGCAGCATACCGTTGCCGGTCGCGGCGTCCACCGCGACCACCGCAAGGTACGCGCACGCCGCGGGCACGAGCAGCGTGTTCACCAGCCGGATCACCAGATCGAACACCACCATCGTCGCCACCTGCAAGGCGGTCGCGGTCGCGGCGTTGCCGCCGGAGGCCAGCACGGTCGCCAGCACCGGCTGCAACGTCCCGGAAAACACGCTGATCTCCGACAAGGTTTCGCGGCACAGCGCCAAAACGCCGGTAAAATCCTGCAAAAGCACCGCCGCACAACCCAGCGCGCCCGCCATGTCGATCCACGCATCCGCTGCGCCGCCCGCCGCCGCGGAAAATCCGCGCCCGACCGCGGTCAGGATCACGATCACCGCCACGCGCACCAATCCGCCCAGCGCGTTTTGCAGCGCGCTGCGGCTATCCGCCGCTGTGTTTTCCAGCAGACGGGCAAACGACCCGGTCAGCTCGTCCGCCGTTTCCGGATCGATGCCGTCCAGATACGCGCGCTGCTCTCCCGGCACCGCGCCGCGCAGCGTGTCCCCCTGCGCGGTTTCTCCCTCAGCCGCGGCTGCCCCGGTCATGCACGCCAGCAGCACCAGCAGCACGGCAAACACTCTTTTCATCCGTCCGGTTCCTTTCATAACGTCCAGTCCGCCACCAGTTCGAGCACCTGCTCGAGCAGCGGCAGGCAAAGGGAAAGCGCGAGCACCGCGCCGACGATCTCCAGCTTGGCCGCAAGCGCCGACTGCCCGTTGTCCCGGCACAGCGCGCTCATGATGCGCACCACGACCGCAACGCCGACCGTCTTGAGCACCGGCAGATACAGGCGCTGCGTCAAACCGCCCTGCGCCAGCAGGCCGGAAAACCGCTGCATCGTGCCGCCAAGCATGTCGAACGCGCGCAGCAGTAGGAGCACGCCCGCCGTCAGCGTCAGCAGGAACGCGATCGCGGGCACCTCTTTTTTGAGCGTCATGGACAGCACAAGCACCAGCAGCACCAGCCCGCAGGCCGCGATCAGGCTGTTCAAAACCCGAACACGCTTTTCATCATCGTAAACAGCTGGCTGATCTCCTGCACGATCAGCATCAGCACGACGATCAGCCCCGCCAGCGTGGTCATCAGCGCCTGTTCCTCCCGTCCCGAACGCGTCAGCAGCTGGCCGAGCACCGCCACCAGAATGCCGACCGCCGCGATGCGGAAAATCAGATCAACGTCCATATGTTCCTCCGTCCTCAGATCAGCACCAGCACCACCAGAATGCCCAGCGCAATGCCGCAGGTGCGGTACAGGTTGCCCTTGTTTTGCAGCTCTCCCGCCGCCGTGTCGCGCGCCGCCGACAGCCGCCGCGCGATCTGCTCGAGCCCCGCGACCTGCTCGGACGCGTCATACCGGCCCAGCCACGCCGCCGCCTCGCACAGGATATCGCATTCCGCCTGCCCCAGACCGATTTTGTCCCGACAGTCCCGCAGCGAAGCGCGCCACTGATAGCCGAGCGACAGGCCGTTTTCCTCGCGCAGGCGCCGGCTGAGGCAGCCGAACACCGTGCGTATGACTGCGTTTTCGTTTTCCGCGAGCTGTCCGACGATCTCCGGAATGGGCGCGCGCCGGCAGGAGATCTCCCCTTCCATCAGCCCCAGCGCCAGCAGCATGGCGTCCGCCGCAGCCACCCGCCGCCGCAGGCCCTGCCGCGCGGACAGGCCGAGCGCTGCGCACGCGCCGAAGATCATGACCGAACCCATCAGCTTGAGCATGTTTTTCCCTCCAGTTTTTCCATCCGGTACTGCCGTTTTCCGTTTTCCCGCGTGATGACCACTGCCCGCTCGAACACCCGCAGGTCGAGCAGCGCGCGGTACAGCGGCCGGCGGCACAGATCGTCCACATCCGCCGCGTGCGCGCTGGCCAGCACGGCCGTGCCGCAGTGCGCGCACAGCGAAACCGCCTCCACATCCTCGGGCGCGGTGATCTCGTCAAACGCGATCAGCTCGGGCGACATGGTCTTGAGCAGCATGATCGCCGCCTGCCGTTTCGCGCAATTTTCCAGCACATCCGTGCACCGGCCGACCGCAAACTGCGGCGCGCCGTCCGCGAGCGCCGCGATCTCCCCGCGCTCGTCCGCGACCGAAACCGGATGCCCCGCGTCCGACACCAACCGCACCCATTCGCGCAGCAGCGTCGTTTTGCCGAAGCCGGGCGGCGACAGCAGCAGCACGCTTTGCGGTGCGCCCGTGCCGATCCACGGCCGGATGGTCTCGTCCACCTCTGTCACCTGCCGCGCCACGCGCAGATTGACCGACGATAGGCCGCGCACGCCGATCACCTGTCCGTTTTCCTCGGCCACCGTGCCGCAAAGCCCGAGCCGGTGCCCGCCGCCGAGCGTCACAAACCCGTGCCGCAGGCTTTCCGCATAGCTGTGCACCGAGTACCGCGCCGCCCGGCTGAGCGTTTCGCGCAGCTCCTGCGCCGTGACCGGTGCAAGGTCGGTCTCCCGCTCGCCCGACGCGGTGCGCACCGACGGCGGACGCCCCACGCGCAGACGGATCTCTTCGACCGCCTTCCCGCCGTCCAGCCGCGCCAGCTGCGCCGCCCGCGATACGGGCAGGCAGGCGATCGCCTGCAAATACGCGCCGTCCTGTTTTGCTTCCATTTGCATCACCTGTCCTACTCTATGTCCGGCCTGTCCGGAATATGACTGAAACACAACCGTAATAAAACGGGCATTGACAACGCGCGGCTTTGGGAATATAATAGGTACAAATATTGCACAAAGCGATGACAGAGGAAAGTAATTGTTCCAAGTGCGGCTTTCAGGGAGTGTCCGGCATGACTGGAAACGGACGCAGACGCCGGTACAATGAAGTTCCCTCTTGAGCTGCGGCGCTGAAAAACCCGGTTTCAGTAGGCGCCGACGGACTTCCTCCGTTACAGGGATAGGATATTTTCTGTATCCGAAAAAGTGCGGCATAGCTTTATGCCGAATGTGGGTGGTACCGCGGAACCGTTTGTCTTTCGTCCCTCTTTGTGGATGAAAGGCTTTTTTTGTGCTTTTTTCCGCCGGACAAACGAAAAACCCACTTTTCTATATAAAGGAGAGACAAAAAATGATCATTATCATGAAGCACGGCGCAACGCGCGAACACGTTGAGGAACTTTCCCGCCATATCGAGCGCTGGGGCGTCAAGGCAAACCCGATTTACGGCGAAGGCACGATCGTCATCGGCCTGGTCGGCGACACGGGTGCAGTTGATAAGGACGCGCTGATGCGCGACCCGCAGGTCGAGAACATCCTCAAGGTGCAGGAGCCGTTCAAGCTGGCCAACCGCAAGTTCCATCCGGACAACACGGAAGTGACCATCGCGCCGGACGTGGTCGTCGGCGGCAAAAAGCTGGTCGTCATGGCAGGCCCCTGCTCGGTCGAGAGCGAGGAGCAGATCATCGACGTGGCCAAGCATGTGCAGGCCGAGGGCGCGACCGTGCTGCGCGGCGGCGCATGGAAGCCGCGTTCCTCCCCGTACTCGTTCCAGGGTCTGAAGGCCGAAGGCCTCGAGCTGCTGCACAAGGCGCATGAGGCAACCGGCCTGCCGGTCGTCACCGAGATCACCAACCCCGCACACATCGATATGTTCATGGAAAAGTGCGACTGCTTCCAGGTCGGCGCGCGCAACATGCAGAACTTCGAACTGCTCAAGGAGCTGGGCCAGACCAACAAGCCCGTCCTGCTCAAGCGCGGCTTTGCCAACACGATGGAAGAGTTCCTGATGAGCGCGGAATACATCATGGCGGGCGGCAACGAGCAGGTCATCCTGTGCGAGCGCGGCATCCGCACCTATGAAAAATACACCCGCAACACGCTGGACATCTCGGCGGTGCCGGTCCTCAAGCGCATGAGCCACCTGCCGGTCATCGTGGACCCGTCGCACGCGGGCGGCATTTACTGGATGGTCGAGCCGCTGGCCAAGGCAGCCGTTGCCGCGGGCGCGGACGGCCTGATGATCGAAGTGCACAACGACCCCGCGCATGCCCTGTCGGACGGCGCGCAGTCGCTGACCTACGAATCCTTCCACGAAACCATGCAGAGCCTGCGCGCGGTTGCACAGGCAGTCGGCCGCGAGATTTGATCAAAGGAGGGTTGCAGCCATGCAGATGCTGAACCTGACGGGCGCAAACGGTGTGTCCGAAATCTACATTGAAACCGATCTGCTCAGCCACGCGGGACAGATGATTGCCGACGTGTTCTCCCCCTCCCGCGTGCATATCGTGACCGACTCCACGGTCGCGCCGCTCTACCTTGCACAGCTTGAGCAGCAGTTTACCCTGCCGGTCACCTCGACCATCATCCCCGCGGGCGAGGAGCACAAGCGGCTCTCCACGGTCGAGGGCATCTACCACGACCTGCTCGCCGCGGGCATGACGCGCAAAGACCTCATCATCGCGCTCGGCGGCGGCGTCGTGGGCGACATCACGGGCTTCGCCGCGGCGACCTTCCTGCGCGGTGTATCGCTGTGCCAGATCCCGACCACCCTGCTCGCGCAGGTGGATTCCTCGGTCGGCGGCAAGACGGGCGTGGACCTTGCCGAGGGCAAAAACCTGGTCGGTGCGTTCTACCAGCCGCGGCTGGTGCTGATCGACCCGGAGGTCCTCAAAACCCTGCCGGACGCCACCTTTGCCGACGGCATGGCCGAGGTCGTCAAATACGGCTATATCGCCAACCCCGAAATCCTCGACATGGTGTCCCAGCCGGAGTATCAGGAACAGATCGACGACATCATTTATGAATGCGTCAAGATCAAGCGCGACGTGGTCGCCATCGACGAGCACGACACCGGCCTGCGCATGATCCTGAACTTTGGCCACACGATCGGCCACGCGGCCGAAAAGCTCGGAAACTACACCGAGCTGACCCACGGTCAGGCGGTCGCCATCGGCATGGTCGCCGCGATGCGGCTGAGCGCGATGCGCGGCAACGCCGACCTGACCGCGCCGCTGATCACGCTGCTGCAAAAGATCGGCCTGCCGACCGAACTGACCTATGACCGCGAAGCCATTTTCGGCGCGCTGCTGTCGGATAAGAAGAAATTCGGCAGCACGGTCAACTTCATCCTCGTGCGCGAACCCGGCCGGGCGGAAATCACCCCGATCGAGGCCGAAACGCTGCACGAGTACATTCTCAAACTGTAAGGAGGTTGCCGCGATGGGTTCCACTTGGGGCAACGCCATCAAAATTTTCATCTTTGGGGAGTCGCACGGCGCCGGTATCGGCGTCGTGATCGACGGCTTCCCGTCGGGCGTTCCGTACGACGAAGCCTTTGTGCTGCGCGAGATGGAGCGCCGCGCACCCGGACGCAACAAGCAGTCCACCCAGCGCAAGGAAGCCGACAAGCCGGTCATCCAGTCCGGCATATACAACGGCAAAACGACCGGCACGCCCATCTGCGCGCTGATCCAGAACACCAACCAGCATTCGAACGACTATGCCGCACTGGCCGCGCAGCCCCGTCCGGGCCACGCGGACTACACCGGCATGGTGCGCTATCACGGCTGTAACGATCCGCGCGGCGGCGGCCATTTTTCCGGCCGTCTGACCGCGCCGCTTGTGTTTGCGGGCGCGCTGTGCAAGCTGTGGCTGAAAACGCAGGGCGTCACAGTCGGTTCGCACATCCAGTCGATCGCGCAGATTCAGGATATGCCGTTTGACGACGTGGACGTGCCGGTTTCCCAGCTGGAAACGCTGCGAAACGCGGACTATCCGGTCAACAACCCGCGCGCGCTCGACGCCATGCTCGCCGCGATCGAAGAGGCGCGCGAGGCGCAGGATTCGGTCGGCGGCGTGATCGAATGCGCGGCCGTCGGCCTGCCCGCCGGCATCGGCAGCCCGATGCTGGACACGGTCGAAAGCCGCCTGTCCTCCATCCTGTTCGCCGTGCCCGCGGTCAAGGGTGTGGAGTTCGGCGCGGGCTTTGCCTTCGCGGCGCTGCGCGGCTCGCACGCAAACGACACGCTGTATCAGGACGGAGACACAGTCAAAACCGAAACCAACAACAACGGCGGCATCAATGGCGGCATCACCAACGGCATGCCGCTGATCGTGCGCGTGTGCATCAAGCCCACGCCGTCCATATCGGCCGTGCAGCAGACGCTCAACATCCAGACCGGCAAGGTCGAGCCGCTGTCCATCCATGGACGGCACGACCCCTGCATCGTCACGCGTGCCGCGCCGGTGGTCGAGGCGGCCTGTGCGGTCGCACTTGCTGATTTACTCCGGGAGGCGAACGGTTATGCGTGAATTATCCGAAATCCGGCAGGACATCAACCGCGTGGACGAACAGATCCGCGCGCTGTTTCTCGAGCGCATGGATCTCGCGCTGCAAGTCGCGCAGACCAAGGTCGAGACCGATGACAAGATCTATAAGCCCGACCGCGAGGCCGAGATCATCCAAAAGCGCACCGCGGGCATGGACGACGAGCTGCGCCTGAAATACACCGCGCTTTTACAGAGCATGATCCGCGCCAGCCGCGAATATCAATACAGCGAGGTGCTCCGGCAGCGCCCGGAGCGGTTTCCGCTGCACCCGTCCGGGAACGAACTGGCGCCCAACATCGTCTATTATCAGGGTGTGCCGGGCGCGTATCAGGAACTGGCCGCGCGCGCGCTGTTCCCGCAGTGCGAGCCGCAATGCGTGCCGACGTGGGAGCAGGTGTTCCAGTCCGTGCGCGACGGCGTGGCGGATGTGGGCGTGGTGCCGGTCGAAAACTCGACCGCCGGCACGGTCAGCGAGGTCTATGACCTGCTGCTCGAATACGACCTGTCGATCAACAAGTCCTATATCAAGAAAATTTCGCACTGTCTGGCCGCCGTGCCGGGCGCGACGCTTGCCGACATCCGCAGCGTCTGCTCGCACCCGCACGCCCTGCCCCAGTGCCATGCCTTTATCACCGAACACGGGCTGGAGGCGATCGAAGTTGCCAACACGGCGATCGCGGCGCAGAACGTGCAGCAAAAAGGCGACAAGCACCTTGCCGCGATCTGCTCGCGCGAGGCGGCAGGCCGGTACGGCCTGACCATTCTGGCCGAAGGCATCAACGACCTAAAGCACAACGAAACCCGCTTTATCGCGGTCAGCCGCACGCTGACCAGCCGTCCCGAGGACAACCGCATCGAGATCGCGTTCCGCATCCCGAATGTCGCCGGCTCGCTCGGCCGCGTGCTGGATGTCTTTACGCATTACGGCATTGACATGACCGGCATCTATTCCCGTCCGCTCAAGGACAGCCCGTGGTGCTATGTGTTCTATGTGGACTTCACCGGCAACATGCAGGACCATGCCGTGCAGTCCCTGTTATACCAGCTCCATGAGGAGCTGCCCTACATCAAAGTCATCGGCAGCTATCCGGTTTCCGATGCAACGGAGGAGTAAAGCAACATGCAAATCCAACCCTGCGGCCCGCTGCGCGGCGAAATCACCGTGCCGGGCGACAAATCCATTTCGCACCGCGCGATCATGCTGGGCGCGCTGGCAAACGGCACGACCCATATCACCGGCTTCCTGATGGGCGACGACTGTCTGTCCACCATCGACTGCTTCCGCAAAATGGGCGTACAGATCGAGATCACGGACAACGAGGTGATCGTCGAAGGCGTCGGCCTGCACGGCCTGTGCGAGCCCGAGGAAACGCTCTACACCGGCAACAGCGGCACGACTACCCGCCTTTTGTGCGGCATTCTGGCCGGCCAGCCGTTCACCGCGACCTTAAACGGCGACGCTTCCATCCAAAAGCGCCCGATGGGCCGCATTATCAAGCCGCTGCGCGAGATGGGCGCCTCGATCGAAGGCAAAAACGACAACTACTGCCCGCTGACGCTGTATCCAAGTGAGCTGCACGGCATTGAATACCGTCTGCCGGTGGCCTCCGCGCAGCTCAAAAGCGCGATTTTGCTCGCGGGCCTGTACGCCGAGGGCCAGACCACGGTCATCGAGCCCGCGCCCTCGCGCGACCACACCGAGCGCATGTTCCGCGCGCTGGGCGTGGAAATCGAGACCGAGGGCAACGTCATCACGCTTGACCCGCCCGAGGACCTGCATGCGGTGGACATCGCCGTGCCGGGCGATATTTCGTCCGCGGCGTTCTTCCTTGTCGCGGGTGCGATCGTGCCGGGCAGCGAGCTGACGATCAAAAACGTGGGCGTCAACCAGACCCGCACGGGCATTCTGGACGTGCTGCGCGACATGGGCGCGGATATCACGGAATCGAACTTCCGGGACGACGCCGAGCCGGTCTGCGACCTGACCGTGCGATACAGCCATCTGCACGGTGTGGAGATCGGCGGGTCGATCATCCCGCGCCTGATCGACGAGTTGCCCGTCATTGCGGTCGCGGCGGCTTTTGCCGAGGGCGAAACCGTCATCCGCGACGCGCAGGAGCTCAAGGTCAAGGAGTCCAACCGCATCGCCGCGATGGTGACCGAACTGTCCCGCGCGGGCGTGGACGTGGAGGAAACCGACGACGGCATGATCATCCGCGGCGGCAAAACACCGTGCGGCGCTTCGTTCCAGACCTACAAGGACCACCGCATCGCGATGAGCCTTGCCGTGCTCGCGCTGGCAGCCCAGACCACCAGCCGCATCAACGACCCCGAGGTCGTTTCGATCTCCTATCCCGACTTTTTCGACACGCTCAAGGCACTGGGAGGCTGAACACTATGCTGCTAACCATGGAAGAGTTCCGCGCCTTTGAGCCGAAAAAACCGACCTACGCGCTCATCGGCTGGCCGCTCGGCCACACGATGAGCCCCGAGCTGCACGCACAGCTGTTTGCAGCCTCCGGGCAGGACGCGGAGTACATCGGCGTGGCCGTGCCGCCCGAGGATCTGGCTGAGGCATTCGAGCTGGCAAAGCGCAAGCTGCGCGGCATCAACTGCACCATCCCGCACAAAAAAGCGGTCATTGAGCTGCTCGACGAGGTGGACACCGCCGCGCGTGACCTGCATTCGGTCAACACCGTCGCCTTCCGCGACGGCCGCGCCATCGGCTACAACACCGATATCCTCGGCTTTGCCGAATCGCTCACGCGCGACGGCATCAAACTGCGCGGCAAAAAGGTGCTGCTGCTCGGCTACGGCGGCGCTGCCGCGGTCATGGCCTACTACTGCGTCACGCAGGGCGCCTATCTGACCATCACGGGACGCCATCCGGAAAAGGCGGCCGTGCTGCAGCAGCAGCTCTGCGAAGCCGTCCCCGGCGCGCACGTCTCCGTGTTCAGCCGCCGGCACATTCCGCGCGACATCCAGATCGTGCTCAATTCCACGCCGGTCGGCATGTATCCCAAGGAGAACGTCGCTCCCCTGCACTACCTGCCGCACAAGACCGAATACGTCCTGGACGCAATCTACAACCCGCCGGTCACCGCGACGATGAAACTGGCCAACCCCAAAAAGACCCGCGTACGCGACGGCATGTTCATGCTGGTCATGCAGGCCGCCCACGCGGAAACCATCTGGTCGGGCGTCCAGTTCACGCCGCAGACCTGCGAAACCATCCTGCGCCGCACCTACGGCAAGCTGGCGGTCAAGCGGCTGCATGAAAAATACGGCAAGCAGAACATTGTGCTGTGCGGCTTTATGGGCAGCGGCAAAACCACGGTCGGCCGCAAACTCGCGCGCCTGACCGGGCTGGAATTTGTCGATGCCGACCAGTATCTCGAAGCGCAGGAAGGCAAAAAGATCTCGGAGATCTTCGCCGAAAAAGGCGAAGCCTATTTCCGCGACCGCGAAAGCGCGTACATCCGCGAATTGTCCGAGCGCGAGGGCATCGTCCTCTCCCTCGGCGGCGGCGCCGTGCTGCGGCAGGAAAACGTGGACGCTGTCCGGCGGACCGGGCTGCTCATCCATCTGGATACGCCCTATTTCCGCATCGTCAAAAACCTGTCTTATTCCAATACCCGGCCGCTGCTGGACAAACCGGACAAGCAGGCCGAAACCCGCCGCCTGTACAACGCACGCAAGGGGATCTACCACCGCGTCGCGGATGTATCGGTGCGCAGTCCGAAAATTTCCGAAGTGTTGGAAAAGCTCGTCAAGAGCTTTTAAGCAAATTTTCATCCCAAAATGCACCGCTTTTGCGGGGCTGCAATCCTTTCCACCATTCTGAGAAATCGAGGAGGACCATGAAACATTTTGCAAAGCATTCCATCCGTCTGCTGGCAGCCTCACTGGCCGTAATACAGCTGGTTTCCGCCGCTGCCGGCGCCGCCTTCACCAACAGCTTTTCCTATTCGTATCCGGTTGGCGAAGGGCTGACCTACACCCGCTCGGAAGGCAAGAACAGCGCCGGCCTGCAAAAGGCCAACATCCTGACCTATACGCCCAACACCGGGGTTTCCCCCATCATGGTGTATGCGGATGAGCAGCTCTACGGCAGTCAGGCCACCATTACCAATGCCGTAAAGTATCTGGCAAATCAGGGAAAGACCGTCATCGGCGGCACCAACGCCGACTTTTTCGTCATGTCCAGCGGCATCCCGATCGGTTTGGTCATCGATGAAGGCGAACTGATCTCGTCCGACGCATGGCAGTACGCGGTCGGCTTCAAGGCCGACGGCACCGCCGTCATGGGCCGCCCGACGATGAACATGACGGTGTCCGGCGCATCCGGCACGGTTTCGGTCTCCTACTTCAATAAAACCCGCACCACCGCGGGCGCGTACCTGCTCGACCGCAACTACGACGATTCCACGCATTTCTCGGCCAACGGCAGCTACATCATCCTCGAGCGCGTGGATGATACGCCGGTGCAGGTCAACCACTCGGTCAAGCTCAAGGTCGTCAGCAAGGGCACAGGCAGCAGCGCGTTCACCATTGCCGACAACCAGATGGTGCTGACCAAGTCGGACGGCGCAAACGTCCCCTCCTGGGTGGATTTCCCGGTCGGTGAAGAGGTCACGCTCTGGGTCGGCGCGAACGACAGCAACTGGGCCCAAGTGGAATACGCGGTCGGCGGCAAGCTACTCATCGACAACAGCACGGTCACGACTTCGGGCATTGACGCCGCCTCCTCGCGCCGCGCGCGCAGTGCGATCGGCGTCAAGGCAGACGGCACGGTCGTCCTCTACGAAATCGACGGCAACCAGTCCTCGGTCAGCATGGGCCTGACCGCCGCGGAGCTCGGCAACGAGCTGCTCGCGCTCGGCTGCGTGCGCGCCATCTGTCTGGATGGCGGCGGCTCGTCCGCCATGGCGCTGCGCAAGCCCGGCGAAAGCACGGCTTCGCTGATCACCAGCCCGTCGGACGGCTCCCAGCGCTCGTGCGCCAACTACATTTTCTTCATCAGCAATATCGCTTCTGACGGCGTGACCGCACATGCGGTGCTCACGCCGAGCCACCGTTACGTCATGCCCGGCGGCTCGACTTGGTTCTCGGTCAAGGGTGCGGACGCGTCCTACGGTCCGGCCGATGCGCCGACCGACCTGACCTTCTCGGTCGCGGATAACATGGGCACGGTCAGCGGCCAGACCTTCACCGCCGGCATGACCACCGGCAAGGCGGTCATCACCGGCTCCAACGGCGCGGTCGAAGGCTCGATGATGGTATGCGTCACCGGTGACATCCAGTCCATCACCCTGCAAAACGACGGCAAGGATGTCAGCGCGATCTCGCTCAAGCCGGGTCAGAGTATCAACATGGACGGCGTCGCTTATCACCTGGGCCAGAAGATGGGCTCGGTTGACACTTCGTTTACCTGGAGCGTATCCGGCGGCGTGGGCACGGTGAGTGAAACCGGCTTATTCACCGCGGGCGACAGCATGGCCAGCGGCACGCTCACCTGCTCGTACGGCAACACCAGCAAAACCATTCCGGTCACCATCGGCATGGGCGATCCGCAGACCGCCGAAACCGTTGCCGGTTTTGAGGGCTCGCAGCCCTGCACGGCGACCGACGGCGTCACCCTGTCCACCGTGACCGATTACACCGAAGTCGCCCGCGGCACCGGCTCGCTCAAGGCCGCCTACGACGGCAGCAAGGTGATGACCGCGACGATCTCCGTACCGCAGACCAACGTTTCCGATATGTCCTATCTGACGCTGTGGGCGCGCGGCGAAAACACGCAGAGCACGCTGACCGCGGTCTTTACCGACGCGGAAGGCAACGAGCTGACCGCTCCCCTCTCCGCCGCCACGACCGGCAGCTGGAAACAGCTGACCGCCTCGATTCCGGACGGCGCCCAGGTGCTGACCGGCATCCGCTTTGACCGCAGCGGCGCGGGCACGGCCAGCAGCGCGCTCTACCTCGACCAGATCGTCGTTTCCGCCGATCACGCCGTGACCAACACGGATGCACCGGCCGTCAAGCTAAGCAGCACCTCGGTTACGGTCAGCGCCGGCGCGAGCGCGACCCTGACCGGCACCGCCACCATGGAAAACGGCAAGTATCCGGCGCGCGCCTCCAATATTGAGGTCAAGGTGGACGGCAAAACGGTTTCCGGCGCGGCCCGCATGAGCGGATCGACCCTGTCGGTCACCACCGGCGCGCTGAGCCAGGGCACGCACTGCGTCACGATCGACATTTCGGACGACGCGGGCAACCGCACGCGCGTCTCGGCCACGGTCACCGCCGGCAGTGCGCAGAACGTCTTTGCCGACACCGCAAACCACTGGGCGCGCGGCTACGCTTCCCTACTCAACGCCAACGGCATCATGAAGGGCGAAACCGGCAGCGACGGCAAGACCTACTTTAACCCCGATCGCAACCTGACCCGCAAGGAATTTGCCGTCACGATGGCACGCCTGCTCGGTCTGGACACCTCCTACACCGGCAAAACCGAATTTGCCGATGACAGCAAGATCCCCGCTTGGGCGCGCGGCGCGGTTTACGCCGTTTCGCAGGCGGGCATCATGCAGGGCTCGAACAACGGCGGCGAGCTGTACTTCAACCCGGACGCGGATATGACCCGCGCCGAAGTAATGACCGTCATCGGACGCTGCCTGCCGCGCGGCTATGCAGCGGCGGCGCTGACCTACTCGGATGCGTCCTCGGTTCCCGCATGGGCGCTCGATCAGGTCAAGACCTGCGTTTCCGCCGGCATCATCGGCGGCTATAAGGACAACACCCTGCAGCCGCTCGGCAAGATCACCCGCGGCGAAATCGCCAAGATTCTGGCGCTGTTCTGAACCGAATCAACTGCTTTCCGCCCCGTGCCTTTTTCGGCGCGGGGCGGTTTTTTCTGCCGCTTGACAGCGTTTTTTTGCCGTGCTATACTGGATTTTGCAAACTGCATCCACCCGGATTTTTATCGCCGGATAAAAATTTGAGCGTCATTCTTTCCATCGTAGGCCTTTGAAGATGGAAAGGCTGGCGCTTTTTTGTTTTAGGAGGAAACCCATGAATCAAACCGCCAATCTGCGCACATTCGGCCACTATGCTTGGCTGAACATCCTCGGCATGATCGGCATTTCCTGCTATATCCTTGCCGACACCTTTTTCGTCTCCCGCGGCACAGGCGCGACCGGTCTTGCCGCGCTCAACATCGCGATTCCCGCGTTTAACCTGCTCAACGGACTGGGGCTGATGACCGGCGTGGGCGGCGCGACGCATTTTTCCATCTGCCGCGCGCAAAACGATACGCAAGGCGCCGACCGCGCGTTTACGCATGCGGTTTTTCTCGGTCTGGGCATCGGCGTGGTGTTTCTGCTGCTCGGCGGATTGGGTGCGGCGCCGCTTGCCCGCCTGCTGGGCGCGGATGCGGAGACCTTCCCGCTGACCAGCGTCTATCTGCGCACGCTTTTGAGCTTTTCGCCCTTTTTCGTGATGAACAATGTGCTGCTTGCCTTTGTGCGCAACGACGGTGACCCCGGCCGTGCCATGCGCGGCATGGTCATCGGCAGCCTGTCCAATATCGTGTTTGACTACCTGTTCATCTTCCCGCTTGGCATGGGTATGTTCGGCGCGGCGCTCGCCACCGGCGTGTCCCCCATCATCAGCATCCTGCTGCAGATCGGCCATCTGCGCCGCCCTGACCGCGGCTTCCATCTGCTGCGCTGCCGTCCGCAGCTGCGCGCGCTGCCCTCGCTGTGCGCGCCCGGCCTGTCCTCGCTCATCAGCGAAGCGTCCTCCGGCGTGGTGCTGCTGCTGTTCAACCTGATCCTGCTGCGTCTGGCGGGCAACACCGCCGTTGCCGCCTATGGCATCATCGCCAACCTGGCGCTCGTCGCCATCGCGATCTTTCAGGGCCTCAGCACCGGCATGCAGCCGCTGGTCAGCCGCAGCAGCGGCGAGGGCGACCATGCTGCCCTGCGCCGCCTGTACCGCTATGGTATTGTCACCGCGCTCGGCATCGCAACCTTGCTGTATGTGCTGGTGTTTGCCTTTGCGGTGCCCATTGCCGCGGCATTCAACAGTGCGGGCGACCCGGTGCTGACGGGCTATGCCGTGCCCGGCCTGCGCATTTACTTTCTCGGCTTCTGGTGCGCGGGGCTCAACATCGTTTCCGCCTCGTTTTTCAGCGCCTCCGACCACACCGCCACCGGCTTTGCCATTTCGCTGGTGCGCGGCGTGGCGGCGATCCCGCCCATCCTGTTCGCGCTAGCGGCGCTGTTCGGCGTCGCCGGTGTCTGGGCTGCCTTCCCCGCCGTCGAAGCCGTGACAGCCATTCTGACGCTCCTATGCGTCCGGCACGCGTTTTCCTCCGGCAAAATATAAACGAAAAGGCCTTCGGCACATTGCCGAAGGCCTTCTTTTCTTTGGATTATATGCCGTTACAGCGCTTCCACCAGCGATTTAAACAGCTTGCCGCGCTCCATAAAGTTCTTAAAACGGTCAAACGAAGCGCTGGCCGGGCTCATGATGACCACGTCGCCCTCTTCCGCGCGTGCCGCCGCTTCGCGGACTGCGGTCTCAAGGTTTTCCACCTCGAGGATGGGCGGATGCTCGCCCTCGACCGCAAGCACACAGTCGCGGATCTTGGGTGCGGTCGCGCCGGTCACCAACAGCAGCTTGACATGGTCGCAGATCGGCTTGCCCAGCACATCATACGGGATGTGCTTGTCATAACCGCCCGCGATCAGGATGACCTTCTGCTGGAAGGACTCCAATCCCGCAATCGTACGGGTCGGGCTGGACGCGATCGAGTCGTTATAGTACTTGACGCCGTCCTTTTCGCGCACAAACTCGATGCGGTGCTCGACACCGCCGAACGTGGTCGCCACCGCGCGGATATCGTCGTCCGAGGCATAGCCCTGCACGATGGCCGCCGCCATCATCATGTTATACACGTTATGCGCGCCGGGAATCCGGATATCGGCCGCCGGCATCAGCTCACGCCGCGCGCCGTTGTCCGCGATATAGATCACATCATCCTTGAGGAACACACCGTTGGCAAGTTCCTGCTTTTTGCTCGTGCAGAACAGGTTGCCCGACGCATGCAGCGTGCGCGTGACCTCGTCGTCCAGATTGAGCACCAGACGGTCATTCTCGGTCTGGCTGCGGTAGATCGCCGTCTTGGCCTGCACATACTCGTCGAAATCCTTGTGATAGTCCAGATGGTTGGGCGTCAGGTTGGTGATCGCCGCAACATGGGGCGAATGCTTCATCCCCATCAGCTGGAAGGAGGAAAGCTCGACGACCGCAAGGTCCTTCGGCTTCATTTCGCCGACCCGCGGCAGCAAGGGCGTGCCGATATTGCCGCCCAGATGCACGGTATAGCCCGCGTGCTTCAAAATCTCGCTGACCAGCGTCGTGGTGGTCGTTTTGCCGTCCGAGCCGGTGATGCCGATGATCGGGCACGGGCAAACCGTGAAAAACAGTTCCATCTCGCTGGTGATCTCCGAGCCGCGCTCGCGCGCCTTTTCCAGAAACCGCGGATGCACGCCCGGCGTGCGGAAGATCACGTCTTCGTCCAGCGCATCCAGATAATGCTCGCCCAGCACGAAATCCACGCCGAGCGTCGCCAGTGTGGCATAGCCGTCCCCCAGTTCGGTGGGGTCCTTTTTGTCATGTACGGTCACCCGAACGCCGGCTGCACGCAGCATGCGGATGAGCGGCATATTGCTCACCCCTGCGCCGATGACCCCGACCCGCTTATCCGACAGGCCGCCCAAGTATTGTTCTAAAGCTGTCATAATTTGCGTTACACCGCCTTTTTCACAGGTTACAGTATACAGGATTTTTCCCCTTTTTGCAAGTCCGGTTTGACGGGGACGTTTTTTTGCGGTATACTGGATGTCGTGACTGGTGCTGACGGTCGCGTGCCTGACGGCATGAGGAAAGTCCGGGCTGCACAGGGCAAGGATAACGGATAACGTCCGCCGGGGGCGACCCCAGGAATAGTGCAACAGAGATATACCGCCGGTCTTCTGACCGGTAAGGGTGGAAAGGCGAGGTAAGAGCTCACCGCGCCCCATGGTGACATGGGGGGCCTGTAAACTCTATCCGCAGCAACGCCGACAGGGACCATGGCTTGCCCGGCCGTCCCGACCGGCGGCTTGAGGCGCGCGGCAACGCGCGTCCCAGATAGATGACCGTCCACGACAGAACCCGGCTTACGCACCAGTCATACCAACACAAAAAAGGCGCTCATTTGAGCGCCTTTTCTTCTTTTTTCCTTAGTTTAAGAAATCCTTCAGCTTTTTCGAGCGCGACGGATGGCGCAGCTTGCGCAGCGCCTTCGCCTCGATCTGGCGGATGCGTTCACGCGTGACATTGAACTCCTTGCCGACTTCCTCGAGCGTGCGGGTGTGGCCGTCCTCGATGCCGAAGCGCAGGCGCAGCACCTTTTCCTCACGCGGGGTGAGCGTCTTGAGCACTTCCACCAGCTGCTCCTTGAGCAGCATGAAGGACGCCGCCTCGGCCGGTTCGGGCGCATCGTCGTCCGGGATGAAATCGCCCAGATGCGAATCCTCTTCCTCGCCGATCGGGGTCTCGAGCGACACCGGCTCCTGCGCGATCTTGAGGATGTCGCGCACGCGGTCTACCGGCATGCTCATCTCCTTGGCGATCTCCTCCGGGCTGGGATCGTGGCCCAGCTCCTGCAGCAGCTGGCGCGACACGCGGATGACCTTGTTGATGGTCTCCACCATGTGCACCGGGATACGGATGGTGCGCGCCTGGTCCGCGATCGCGCGCGTGATCGCCTGACGAATCCACCAGGTCGCGTAGGTCGAGAACTTAAAGCCCTTGGTCGAGTCGAACTTCTCGACCGCCTTGATCAAACCGAGGTTGCCTTCCTGAATCAGGTCGAGGAACAGCATGCCGCGGCCGACGTAACGCTTGGCGATCGAAACCACCAGACGGAGGTTGGCCTCCGCCAGACGCTTTTTCGCCTTTTCGCCGGTCTTGACGTCACGGTCGAGCTGGGCGCGCTCCTCGGCGGGAATGGCGTCGCCCTCGGCCTTGATGCGGGCCTCGGCCTCGTTGCCCTTCTGCATCTGCTCGGCGAGCGTGACCTCTTCCTCCGGCGAAAGCAGATCCACCTTGCCGATCTCCTTGAGGTACATGCGCACCGGGTCGTCGATGGCAAAGGTCTCGGCCATCGCCGAGGTATCGATCAGTTCCTCTTCGGGCACTTCCTCGACGTCCTTAGGCTCAAACACTTCGTCATCATCGTCGCCCAGCGCCTTTTCCAGCACGCCTTCGGTTTCCACCTCGATGCCCATGCTCTCGAGCGTTTCGTACAGTTTATCGATATCGTCGCTTTCCAGGTCCAGCTGGCCGAGCGCATCCGCGATCTCCTTGAGCGTCAGCCGTCCGTTTTTCTTGCCCAGCGCCAGCAGATCCTTGAGTACCTGCTGCTGGTCCACTGCCTGCTCCGGTGCGTTTGCATTGCCCGTCGTCGTCATATCGTTTGTCCTCCCGCGTTTTGTTTTTTTATTCGTCCAAAGGTCAGCAGCGGGTCCTCGCCCGCTTCGGTGATCGTACCGTCTCTGACTCGCTGCATGCGTATGGTGTTTATGTATTCCTGCATTTCCTGCCGGTGTTCGCCCGGTGGGATGCCCTGATCGAGGATAGCGGACAGGAGGCTCATTTCATTCGCCTCCAGCCAGCCCTCAAACGACAGGATATCCACCATCTGGCCTTCCCGGTCGAGCGCGAGCACGCGCTCATATATCTTACGCAGCACAGGCGCGGAAAACCACGCCGGCGGCAATTCTTTTTCCAGACCCACGGCCAGCTTCTGATCGTAAAACAGCAGCCGCAGCACGTTCTCCTCCGCCTTGGCGCTTTTGACATCTGCATAGGCAAGCGTGCGGTCCTTGGGCTGCGCCATGCCGACCGGCGAGCGGATCTCGCGCCGTTCGGCGGCCTTCTGCTTTTTCTTGCGGATGTTCAGCTCGCGCCGCACCTCGACATTCATCGCCTCGGCGGTCACGCCCGCCATCTTGGCCGCGCGGCCGGCATATACCTCGCGCTCAATGCTGCTCTCGATGCCGGCAAGCATGCGCGCCGCGTCCCGCAAAAACTGCACGCGCGCTTCGTCGTCCTCCAGATCGTACTTGGCCGCGATCTGCTCGAGCCGGTAGGCGTTGTGGTCCTCGCTGCGCTCGATGAGCGCGCGGAACGCATCCGCCCCCTTGGCCTTGATGAACTCGTCCGGGTCCTTCGCCCCGGGAATCCGGAGCACCTTGACCTGCAAATCGCATTTTTTCAAAATGTCGATCGCGCGCTGCGCGGCCGACTGCCCCGCGCCGTCCGCGTCATAGGAAATGACGATGCGACCGACATGCCGGGCGATGATGCGCGCCTGTTCCTCGGTCAGCGAGGTGCCGAGCGAGGCGACTGCACAGTCAAATCCCGCCTGATGCAGCGCGATGACGTCCATATACCCCTCGGCTAAGATGAAATAGCCGCTTTTCGTGGTCTTGGACAGGTTGAGCGCAAACAGGTTGCGGCTCTTGTGGAAAATCGGCGTTTCGGGCGAGTTGAGGTATTTCGGCTTGGAATCGTCCAGCACACGCCCGCCGAACGCGATTACGTTGCCGCGCACGTCGATGATCGGGAACATCACGCGCCCGCGGAAGCGGTCGTACACATGTCCTTTCTCGCTGCGGCTCAATAGTCCCGCGTCCAGCATCTCGTCGCGCGTGTAGCCCTTGGCGGTCATCGCGTCGAGCAGCGCGTGGAACGAGTCGGGCGCATAGCCCAGCCCGAAGCGGTTCATCGTGCGCCGGTGCAGGCCGCGGCCGAGAAAATACTGCTGCGCCACACGGTTCTCCGGCTTCCACAGCGTATCGTAATAAAACCGCGCCGCATCCTTGCACAGGGCGTACAGCCGCTCGCGATGGCGGGCCGCCTTCCGGTCGGCCTCGCCCTGTTCGGGCACCTGCATGCCCGCACGCGCGGCCAGATAGCGCACCGCGTCGGGAAACTCCAGCCCTTCGGCCTTCATCGTGAACGTGATGACCCCGCCGCCCGCGCCGCAGCCGAAGCAGTGGAAAATCTGCTTGTCGGGCGAGACCGAAAAAGACGGGGTTTTTTCGTTGTGGAAGGGGCACAGGCCAAAATAGTTGGCGCCGCTTTTTTTCAGCTGCACATATTGGGATACGACATCCACAATATCGTTCCGCGCGGACAATTCATCCAGAAACACGCGGTCAAACGCCATTTGCCCACCTCCTTTGTAGGATAGCCGGATTTTTTATCCGTCAATCTTGTTCCAGCTTCTAGGAATAAATAATTTTTTATAGACCGAGATCGAATACCGGTCGGTCATGCACGCGATATAGTCGCACACGACGCGCTCGAGCGGCTCGCCCTGTGTCATCAGCACAAAATAGTCGCCGGGCAGCTCATCCGGATGGGCGACGAAATATTCATACAGTCCGCGCAGCATTTTCTTGGCGCGGGATTCCTCGCGCTGCGCCTCGGTGCCGTGATAGACATGGTCGAACATAAACTGGCGCAGCTCCATCATATCGTCGTGCACCTGCTCGTCCATGCCAATCTCCTGGTGCGTCATGCCGTATTCGATCATGGCCGTCACCATGGTGTCGATGCGCTTGCCGTGGCTGTCGCCCAGACGGCGCCGCAGATACTGCGGGATATCGGCGTTGCGGATCAGACCGGCGCGGATCGCGTCGTCGATGTCATGGTTGATATAGGCAATGCGGTCGGCATAGTGGATGATGCGCCCTTCGGGCGTGTCCGCTTTTTTCGCGCCCGTGTGGCACACGATGCCGTCGCGCACTTCATAAGTAAGGTTCAGATCCTCCAGCAGGTCCACCATGCGCAGGCTCTGCTCGTTGTGCCGGAAACCGAACGGGCATACCTCGGCCAGCGCGCGCTCGCCCGCGTGGCCGAACGGCGTGTGTCCCAAATCATGGCCGAGGGCGATCGCCTCGGTCAGGTCCTCATTCAGGCACAACGCGCGCGCCACCGTGCGCGCGATCTGCGAAACTTCAAGCGTATGCGTCAGCCGGGCGCGGTAATGGTCGCCCTCGGGCGAGATGAATACCTGCGTCTTATGGCTCAGCCGCCGGAACGCCTTGGAGTGGATGATGCGGTCACGGTCGCGTTGGAAACAGGTGCGATAGGGGCACGGCTCCATTTCGCGCTGCCGTCCCTTGGAATGGTCCGCAAACGTGGCCCAAGGGGCAAGGATGCGCCGCTCCCGCTGCTCCTGCTGTTCCCGGATCGTCATGCGGCATGCACCTCCCCTATTTTTGTCCGGAAAAAATCGTCTAAATGATTTATACCAGATCGATCGTCAAAACCCTTCTTTTGTGTGCAAAAAATTTGTATTATTTTATGCGCCGCCCCATGAAACGGGTCTCCATCACCTCGGCATACACCTGCCCCGCCGTCGCTTCGGCCAGCGCGGCGTTGAGTTTTTCCTCCCCGCCCGCGGGCAGCGTGACCGTCAGCGTCACATCCGCGCCGAAATCGGTCTGTTCGACCGCGCAATCGCAGTCCGGCAGCAGATGGAGCACCAGTTCATATAAGTTATACGGGCAGGCGATCAGCGCGACCGAAAACAGGCTCATGCGCTGCACGCCCGCGGCTGCGACCGCAATCTGCGCGCCCTTGGTATAGGCGCGCACCAGCCCGCCCGTGCCGAGCAGGATGCCGCCGAAATAGCGCGTGACCACACACAGGCAGTTTTCCAGCTGCTCGTGCCGCAGCACATCCAGAATCGGCATGCCGGCCGTGCCCTGCGGCTCGCCGTCATCCGAATAGCGCATGGCATTGCCCTCGCGCAGGATATAGGCATAGCAATTGTGCGTCGCGTCCCAATAGGTCTCGCGCATCTCCTTGATGCGGGCGACCGCTTCCTCCGCTGTCTCCACGCGCCACAGCCGCCCGGTGAATTTGGAGCGTTTTTCTTCAAATTTATCCTCGCCATATGCGGCGAAGGGCACAAAATAATCTTTTTCCATCGTGTTTCCCCGTTTGCGCGTTATTCCTCCACCCGGTACTGCATCACGCGGCCGTAGGTCTTATCGTCCACGATCGCCTCGACCAGCGTGCCGTCCGCGGCATAGTCGGTCGCCTCGATCTGTGCCTCGCGGTGCAGCATATCAAGCACCGCGCCGTCGGCATAGGGAATGAGCAGCTTGACGCGGTGTTTGCCGCGGCCGAGTGCATGCTCGATGGCCACAAGCAGCGCGTCCACGCCCTCGCCCGTCTTGGCCGAAATCTTGACGCCTTCGTCCGGCCGGAAAAACGGGATGACGTCCGGATCGCACTTGTCCGCCTTGTTGTACACCATCAGTCGCGGGATATCCTGTGCGCCCAGCTGCGCGATGACGCTTTCGACCGTTTCGGCCTGCATGCGCCAGTCCTCATCGGACACATCGACAACATGCAGCAGCAGGTCGGCGTAGGCCAGCTCTTCGAGCGTCGCCTTGAAAGCACTTACCAGATGATGCGGCAGCTTGCGGATAAAGCCGACCGTGTCGGACAGCAAAATCTCCTGCGTGTCCGAAATGCGCTTTTTGCGCGTGGTCGGGTCGAGCGTGTCGAACAGGCGGTCGTTGGCTTCGATGCCCGCGCCGGTCAGCGTATTGAGCAGCGTGGACTTGCCCGCGTTGGTATAGCCCACGATCGCGACCAGCGGCAGCTCGGTCTTTTTGCGCTGGCGGCGCTGCACCGCGCGCACCTGCCGCACCTGCTCAAGGTCAGCTTTCAGCTTGTCGATGCGCTTGCGGATATGACGGCGGTCGGTCTCAAGCTGAGTCTCGCCCGGGCCGCGCGTGCCGATCGGGCTTTTGCCGCCGCCCGCAGTCTGGCGCACCAGATGCGTCCACATGCCGGCCAGCCGCGGCAGGATATACTGATACTGCGCCAGCTCCACCTGCAGCTTGCCTTCGCCCGTGCGGGCGCGCTGCGCGAAAATATCCAGAATGAGCGCCGAGCGGTCAAGCACGGTGCATTTGGTCAGCTCCTCAAGGTTGCGCGTCTGCGAGGGCGACAGCTCGTTATCGAACAGCACGAGCGTGGCCTCGTTGGCCTCCGCCAGCTGCCGCACTTCCTCGGCCTTGCCCTCACCGATAAAGGTGCGGGCATCCGGCGCCGGGCGGCGCTGCAAGGTCACGGCAACGGCCTCGGCGCCCGCGGTCTCCGCCAGCGCGCGCAGCTCGTCCATCGTGCGCTCGTCCGCGTCCTGCTGCGCGTTGAACGACGGACAGCTCAGTCCGACCAATACCGCACGCTCCGGCTGCGTCTTGTTTTCCAATTCAGTCATATTACAGATTCCTCCCCTCTCCGGGGCGTGCCCGCATCAATCGGGCGGATTTTCAAACAGAAAAGCCACCGAAACGCGCCTCATGAGCAACCGTTTCGATGGCTTTCTCTTACTTGTCCAGATTGAAACGCTTCTTGAAGCGATCAACACGTCCGCCGGTGTCTACCAGCTTCTGCTTGCCCGTGAAGAAGGGGTGGCACTTGGAGCAAACGTCAACGACGATATTCTCCTTAGTGGAGCCGGTCTCAATGACATTGCCGCAGGCACAGCGGATCGTGGTCTGCTTGTACTCGGGATGGATGCCCTGTTTCATGTTGTTTCACCTCTTTCCACGGGAAATCACAAAATTTCTCTTGCAGTCGTAAGGATATGATACCATACCCGGCGACAAAATGCAAGCATTATTTTTCATATACCAGATTTTCTTCCGTCCAATCTTTCAGCACCGGAATCATGGACGCGGCAAGCGCCTTTGCGCCCGCCAGATCGTGCAGCAGATAGTTGCCGCACTCGATGCGGCTCGCGCCCGGGATCTCCCCTTCGTAAGACGCGATGAACGCCATGCTCTCACGCACCAGATCAATCGCGTCCGCGGGCGCCATATCGCGCACGAGGAAGTAAAAACCGGTCTGGCAGCCCATCGGGCCGCAGTAAATGATGCGGTCGGCAAAGCGCGAGTTGCGCGTAAACGTCGCAAACAGGTGCTCGAACGTGTGCCCGGCCGCGGGCTGGATGTAAGTACCGGCATTGGGATACACCATGCGGATATCATAGGTCGTGATATCGCCGTCGATGCGCGAGGTGTACATGCCCGGCTTTAATTTATCGTGATTGACTTCAAAGCTCGCAATGCGCTTCATGATTTCTTCTCCTTTTCCGCGCCCAGATACCGCAGCTCCGTGCAGTACTCACGCCACAGCAGCACATACGAAATAAAGAACGCTGCGATCTCCGCGATCGGGAACGAGTACCAGATCGCAGCCAGACCGAAGAACTTGCCCAGCAGCCATGCTGCCGGCAGGATGATGACCAGCTGACGGCAAACCGACACGATCAAGCTGTTCATGCCGCGCGCCGTCGCCTGGAACAGGGTGGAATTGATGATACCGAAGGCCGCGCCCAGGAAGGACAGGCTGATGATTTTGAGCGCCGGCACACCGACCTCGAGCATGTCCGCAATTGCGGCTTCGTCCGTGCGATCGACGAACATCATCAGCATCTGCTCCGGAATGATCTGGAACACGATCAGGCCGATAAACATGATGACCACCGCCGCTGTCAGCGTGATCTTATAGGCGCCGAACAGACGGTTCTTGTTGCGCGCGCCGTAGTTATAGCCCATGACCGGCAGCGCGCCCTGGTTGAGGCCGAACACCGGCATAAATACGAAGGTCTGCAACTTGAAATAAACCGCCAGAACATTGACCGCAGTCTGCGAAAAACCGATCAGGATGGCGTTGAGTCCGGCCGTCATCACGGAAACCACGCTCTGCATGACGATGCCGGGCAAGCCCACGCGATAAATATCCTTGACCGTCTGGATGCGCCATCTGAATTCGCGCATGTTGACCTGCAGCACCTTCTGATGGACAAACACACCCCACAGACCGATCAGCATACCGAAGATCTGGCCGATGACGGTGGCGAGCGCCGCGCCGCGCACGCCCATTTCCGGGAACGGGCCGATACCGAAGATCATCAGCGGGTCGAGAATGATGTTGATGATGGCGCCGGTAAGACCCTGGCACATCGGGATAATCATGTTGCCGGTGGACTGCTGGAGCTTTTCACACATCATCGAGATCATAACGAAGATGCTCAGGCCCACGGCGATATGCGAATACTGGATCGCCTGCACCGTGACGTCCTCCGCCGCGCCGAACGCGCGCACGAATACGCCCGACAGGCCAAAGCCCAGCACCAGGAACACGATGCCGCCGATCACCGCCAGCGCAATGCCGTGTTCGGCCGCCGAATTGGCATGCAGACGGCGCTTTTCGCCCAGACGGCGCGCGATCAGCGAGTTGACGCCGACGCCCGTGCCGACGCCGATCGCTACGACCAGCGTTTGCAGCGGAAAGACCAGCGAAACCGCAGCCAGTGCGCTCTGCGAATACTGCGCCACGAAGATACTGTCCACGATGTTGTACAGCGCGTTGATAATCATCGAGATCATCGCGGGCAGCGCCATCGAGAAGATCAGCGGGCCCATGCGCGCCGTGCCCATTTTGTTTTGTTCTTCCAAGACTCATTCCCCCTAGCCAAAACGAAGCCGCCCCGGAACTTGTCCGGCGCAGCTGCTTTTTTACCTACTTAATAGTGTACGAAAAATAAAAAAAGATTGCAAGCCATTTCTCACAGTTTTCCGCATAATTCGTCAAAGGATTGTTCCACCACGATGTCGCTCGCCGCGCGCAGCTCGTTTTCCCCCGCAGCGTAGGCCGGCTCCACCATGCCGCAGACCTGAAACCCGGCCTTTTTCGCCGTGGTGCAGGCATAGGGCGCATCCTCAAACACCATGCAGTCCGCGGGCGCAAGCCCCATTTTCTCAGCCGTCATCAGATAGATATCCGGCTGATGCTTGGAAATGCCCACATCCTCAATGGTCAGCATAAACTCAAAATAGCCCATCATATCCCGGTCGCGCAGCGCCTTTTCCGCGTGGCGGCGTGCGGTCAGCGTCGCGATCGCCATCTTGACGCCCCGCGCGCGCAGCCCATCCAAAAACGCGATCACGCCGTCCTTGGGCTTTGCGATCGTCTCATAGCGCGATGTGATCAGCTTGTCCATCCCCCCCACCAGCCCCGCCGCACCGCCGGGCAGGTCGTAACGCTCGGCGAAATACTGCGCCACCTGCGGCTGGGAAAAGCCCTCGCACGCCGCATACTCCTCGTCCGTCACGTTCAGGCCGAACTGCTTGAGATATCCCTGCGTCAGCCGTTTCCACACCGGCATGGAGTCGAGCAGCGTGCCGTCCATATCAAAAATCGCGCCTTTTACTTCGTGCATGTCGTTCTTTCCTCCCGGAAACAATCTCATTTGGTTTTGCGGTCGATAAACTGTGGCCGCATCTTGGAATACAGGATCTTCTGCTCGCTGTACAGGCCGTAATAGCCGCTGAGCATATAGGAAATGGCGATCACCAGCGCAAACAGCGCAAGGCCGTCGCCGCCGAACAGCTCAAACGCCAGCAAAATCGAGGTCAACGGCGAATTGGTCACGCCGCAGAATACCGCCGTCATGCCAAGCCCCGCCGCAAACGAAGGCGACAGACCGAAAAAGCCGCCGTAGGCCGCGCCGAACGTCGCCCCGATGAACAGAACGGGCACGATTTCGCCGCCTTTGTAGCCCACGCCGATCGTGACCGCCGTCAGCACCAGCTTGATAAAGCACGCCGCATAGTCGGCCTCGCCCGCGACTGCGCGTTCGATGACCGCCATGCCCGCGCCGTTATAATCCCGTGTGCCGAGCAGCAGGGACGCGATGACAACCACCAGACCGCCCACAGCGATGCACAGATATTGATTCGGAATGTACTTTTTGAACAGATGGCCGATGCGGTGGAACACGATGCACACCACCGCGCTGAGCACGGCGCACACCACGCCGAACAGCACGAGCTTGACCAGCAGCAGCGGCTCCACCTCGTGCGGAACGCCGGAAAGCGAAAACGCGGTCGTCGCACCGCCAAGGGCCAGCGCCACGCGGTGCGCGATCACCGACGCGAGCACGCACGGGAACAGCGCCGCGTAATACATCACGCCCACGCTGATGACCTCCATGGCGAAAATGCTCGCCGCCAGCGGCGTGCCGAACAGCGCGGCAAACCCCGCCGCCATGCCGCACATCGTGATCGTGCGGCTGTCCTTATCGTCCAGATGCATCCAGTGGCCGATGTTGCCCGAGATCGCGCCGCCCAGCTGGATCGCCGCGCCCTCGCGGCCGGCCGAGCCGCCGCACAGATGCGTCAGGATCGAGGTGATAAAAATGCTCGGCGCAAGGCGCAGCCGCACCGGATGGTTTTCCCGTACGGATGTCAGGATGAAATTCGTGCCGCGCTCGAGCGGCATATCCGCCCGCTTGTACCAAAAGGCGATGAACACGCCGACAAACGGCAGCAGATACAGCAGCCAGTCATACACAGCGCGCATCTCCTGCGCCCATTCGAGCGCCAGATGGAACGCCGCGCCCACCGCGCCGACCACCAGGCCGATCACCACCGAGAACACACACCAGCGCAGGAACACACCGCCGCCGCGCCGGGTCCGATACGCCAAGCCATGCAGCAGACGAACCGCCGCGCCGAACGTTTTCCGGCTTCCACTCTCCATATTCATTCCCCTTTCCGACAAGAATTGCCCCGCAGATGTCCTGCGGGGCAATCTTTTCAGACGCAGTTTGCGGTCCTTTGCCGCAGTGATGCTTACTTGCTGGTTGTGGAAGTCTCTTTGAGCACAACGTCGTGCGCGCCGCCTTCGACGATCGAAGTGGCGGATACCAACGTGATCTTGGCCTTCTTCTGGAACTCCGGAATGGAGAGCGAGCCACAGTTGCACATGGTCGAACGGACCTTGCTCAGCGTCAGGCCGAGGTTATCCTTGAGCGAGCCGGCGTACGGTACATAAGAATCGACGCCTTCCTCGAAGGACAGCTTGGCCTCGCCGCCCATATCGTAGCGCTGCCAGTTGCGCGCGCGGGACGAACCTTCGCCCCAGTATTCCTTCATGTAGCTGCCGTTGATGTTGACCTTGTTGGTCGGGGACTCGTCAAAACGCGAGAAGTAACGGCCGAGCATGAGGAAATCCGCGCCCATCGCGAGCGCCAGCGTGCAGTGATAGTCGTGTACGATGCCGCCGTCCGAGCAGATCGGCACATAAATGCCGGTCTCGAGGAAATACTCGTCGCGCGCCGCGGCAACCTCGATCAGTGCGGTTGCCTGACCGCGGCCGATGCCCTTCTGCTCACGGGTGATGCAGATCGAACCGCCGCCGATACCGACCTTGACGAAGTCCGCGCCCGCGTCCGCCAGGAAGCGGAAGCCTTCGCGATCCACCACGTTGCCCGCGCCGACCTTGACACTGTCGCCGTAGTTCTCACGGATCCAGGCAAGCGTGCGGCTCTGCCACTCGGAGAAGCCTTCGGAAGAGTCGATGCACAGCACATCCGCACCGGCATCCACCAGCGCCGGCACGCGCTCCGCATAGTCACGGGTGTTGATGCCCGCGCCGACCACATAGCGCTTGTGCTCGTCGAGCAGCTCGAGCGAGTTGGCCTTGTGGCTGTCATAGTCCTTGCGGAACACCATATAAACCAGATGCTGCTCGTCATCCACGAGCGGCAGCGAATTGAGCTTGTGATCCCAGATGATGTCGTTTGCCACCTTGAGGGTGGTGTCCGCCGGCGCGGTGACCAGCTTTTCAAACGGCGTCATAAACTCGGATACCGGCACGTTGCGCTCCATGCGGGAAACGCGGTAGTCACGGCTGGTGACGATGCCGAGCAGGCGGCCGGTGGCCGTGCCGTCGTCGGTGACGGCCATGGTCGAGTGACCGGTCTTTGCCTTCAGTTCGAGTACATCCGCGAGCGTCTGCTCCGGGCGCAGGTTGGAATCGGATACGATGAAACCTGCCTTGTAGGACTTTACGCGAGCGACCATCGCCGCTTCGCTTTCAATGGTCTGCGAACCATAAATAAAGGAGATGCCGCCCTCCTGTGCCAGCGCAATTGCCATGCGGTCGTCCGAAACCGCCTGCATGATGGCCGAAACCATCGGGATGTTGGCATACAGCGCCGACTGCTCGCCCTTGTGGTACTTGACGATCGGGGTGCGCAGGCTGACGTTCGCCGGGATGCATTCAGCGGAGGAATACCCCGGCACAAGCAGATATTCGTTGAACGTATGCGAAGGTTCACTGAAATAATATGCCATAAAGTTTCTCCTTTTCTCCATTCCTGTTTTCCGAATTCTATGTTGATCTTTATTATATCCTTTTTGCGGAACAAAGTAAAGCGGGCATGTGACAGTTTTTGCGCTTATTTGCCAGCCGTCCGTTATGCAAAAACGCAAAAAGAAAGAACCGCGGTTTATCTGGCAAACCGCGGTTCCCTCTTTTGGAAATGAGGAATGAATGTTATGGGCGAGTAAATGGTTGCGGGGTCGTCCGGTCTTTGTCCGGTTCCCCTTGCTTTTTTCGTTTTCAGGTTAGCATGTTCCCTGTGCCCTGTCAACCGCCCGCCCGTGATTTTAACGCAATCTTAACTGTCCTCGGTCTGCCAGCTTGCGCCGCTGTGGAAGAAATACAGCACACACTGCCGCACCGGACGCGCAAACACCTCGCGCACCGCCAGCGCGTAGGCCTGCATCTGCGCGCGGTACTGCGCGGCGCGCGCCGGGATGCCGTCCTCGCTCACCCGGTCGGTCTTGAAGTCCAGAATCACGAACCCCTCCGGCGTGTCGATCAGGCAGTCAATGACGCCTTGCAGCAGCACCTTTTCCTCCGGCGCCTGCTCCGCCACGGGGAAATACCGCGCCGCCGGCACCAGAACGGAGAACTTGAATTCACGCCGTACGGGATTGTGCGCCATCAGGCCGCAGTACAGGTCGGACGCGAAAAACGCCTCGATCTTGCCCGGGTCGATCGCCGCCGCCTGTTCGGGCGAAAGCAGCCGCGCCTGTTCCAGCCGCTGCCGCTCGCACTCGACGCCGCCCGGCGCCGCGGCCGCGTCAAAGTCGCAGAACTGCATGAACAAATGGTGCGCCGTGCCGACTTCGGTCGGCGTCAGGCGGCGCTGCCCCTGCTCGAACAGCGGCGCGCGCAGCTTGGCCTCGCGGCGCGGCGGCGGGGTCTGCTCGGCAGCCTCGTCCGCGCGGTAGCCGCGCCCCAGACCGGTCGCAGTCAGCTTGCTGGGCAGCTCGGACAGAAACGCGTTGGGATACCGCAGGTACGGCTGCACCTTGTAATCCTGCGTGTCCGCATCGGCAAAGCGCAGCACCTCGGGCAGCGTGGGTTCGGCCACCTCGTCCGGCCGGAACACCTGCAAAAGGAATGCGTCGCAGTCCGTGCCGTGTTCGGGCACTTGCAGCCCGTAGGTTTCCCGCAGGGCGCGCGACGCGGGATGCCGCAGCAGCGGCGCAACGATCCACGCCAGCGGCGCACGCACCGCGCCCATGGCGTACTGCGGCAGCTCGTCGAGCATGGCCCACTGCGCCCATTTTTGCAGCGATTTTTCCAGCGTGCCGCTCGCGGCCGTGATAATCAGCTTTTCTTTCGCCCGTGTCAGCGCAACATACAGCACGCGCAGCTCCTCGCTGACCATTTCGCGTCGCTGCTGAACCGCGACCGCCGTGCGCTCGACCGTCTGATACTGCACGCCGCGCGCCAGATCGCGGCACTTGGAGCCGAAGCCCAGCTCCTTGTGCACCAGCACCGGCTCGCGCAGGTCGATCTCGTTAAACTGGCTCGCGCAGCCCGCCACGATCACCACCGGGAACTCCAAGCCCTTGGATTTGTGGATGGACAGAATGCGCACCGCGCCGCCCGTCGCCTCCGCGCCGACGGTCTGGAAGTCCTCCCCGGTCTCCTGCATGCCGCGCAGCAGCCGCACAAAATCGAACAGGCCGCGGTAACCCTGCGATTCAAACACGCGCGCCCGCTCGAAAAAGGCGAGCAGGTTTGACTGCCGCTGCGCACCGTTCGGCAGCGCACCGTACAGGCCGAGCGCGCCCGTGCGGTCGTAAATCTCCCACAGCAAGCGGTACACCGGCTGGTCGCAGGCAAACGTGCGCAGATCGTCCAGCTGCTGCAAAAACAGTTCGGCCTTGTCAAACTGACTGCGGGACGCGGCCAGCGCGTCGTAAAAGCTGACGCTGCGGTTGGTCAGGCGGATGTCGGCCAGCTCCTGCTCGGTAAAGCCATAGAGCGGTGAGCGCAGCACGCCAATGAGATCGACATCCTGCCGCGGGTTGTCGATGACCGACAGCATGGACACCATCGTGCCGACCTCGGCCGTGCCCAGCAGCCCGCCGCGCTCCTCCGCGCTCGCGGTCAAACCGGCCTGCTCGAGCTGCGCGATAAACGCCTGCGCGCGCGGTTTGGGCGAGCGCAGCAGGATGACGATATCGCCCGGCGTCACCGGACGCATCGCCCCGGTCTCCTTATCCCGCACCGGAAAGCCCTCGTCGATGAGCGCGCGAATGCGGTTTGCCACCAACCGCGCTTCCAGCGTGGTTTTATCCGGCGCGTCGTCGTCCTCGCCCAGTCCCGCGGCGTCCAGCAGCAGCACTTCAGTTTTGTAGCGTGCGTGCCCTGCGTCCGGGTACTCCATGCCCAGATGCAGCGCCTCGCGGTCGGTGTATTTCAGGTCGCCCACGGTTTCGCCCATGACCGCCGAAAACAGGTAGTTGCACGCGTCCAGCACCGCTGCGCGCGAGCGGAAGTTCTGCCCGAGCACCACGCGGCGCGGCGCGCCGTCCTCCGCTTTGTCCGCGTCGGCAAAGGCGCGGTATTTTTGCAGGAAGATGGACGGGTCGGCCAGGCGGAACCCGTAAATGCTCTGCTTGACGTCACCGACCAGAAACAGGTTGCGCTCGTCCTGTGACAGCGCACGAAAGATCGCGTCCTGCACGGCGTTGGTGTCCTGATACTCGTCCACCGCAATCTCCGCATATTGCGCGGACAGCGTTTTGGCCAGCGCCGAGGGCTGCGCCCCGTCGTACAGCAGGCGCACCGCAAAGTGCTCGAGGTCATTGAAATCCGCGGCGTTCCGCGCGCGCTTGGCCTCGGAAAACGCCTGCTCAAACGCGTTTACCATGTCGATCAGCGCGGAGAGCGCGGGCGCGGTCAGCGCGCGGTCCTCGGCCGCCTCCTGCGCGGTCACGGTCAGCCACTTTTCGCGGATGGTCTTGGCAACCGTTTTCCACTCCTCGCGCAGCGCCTTGATCTCCTCGAGAAACGCCTTGTCCTCGAACTTGCGCGCAGCCTTAAGCCGGTCAAACGTGATCGACCGCGCCGCCTCAACGCAGGCGTCCCAGTCGCCGCCGCGCAGCGCGTCCAGCAGGCGCTCGGCTTGGTTCAAGTCGCTTGTCAGCGCGGGCAGATAGGTGTCATACAGCTCGTCGATGCCGGTCACGGCGTCCACCGCCATGCGCAGGAAGGCCGCGCCGTGCTCGGCCGCGGCACGCGCCTGCGCGCGCAGCACGGCAGCGTGCGGCGTGTCCATGCCGTCCGCGTACAGCCCCTGCCGCACGGTTTCAAGAAACGCGCGCGGGTCGGGATGCGCCTGAATTTTCTCGTAGGTGCCCAAAATCACGTCGCCCAGCTTTTTGTCGTCGCGCCCAGCGGTCAGCAGATCGCACAGCGCAAAAAAGCCCGGCTCGCCGCGCTCATAGGCCGCGTCGAGCACCTCTTCCAGCACTTCGGCGCGCAGGATTTTGCCCTCCTGCTCATCCATCAACCGGAAATCGGGCGCGATGCCGAGCGCAGCGGCCTGCTCACGTGCGAGCGACAGGCATAGCGCGTGCACGGTCGTGATCTTCGCCCGGTGCACCAAAAACAGCTGGCGGCGCAGGCGGGTATCCTGCGGGTCGCGCGCGACTGCCTGCGCCAGCGCCGCGCCGATTCGCTCGCGCATCTCGGCCGCGGCAGCGTTGGTGAAGGTCACCAGCAGCAGCCGGTCGATGTCCACCGGGTCGCGCGGATCGGTCAGGCGGGTCAGCACCCGCTCGACCAGCACGGCAGTCTTGCCCGAGCCGGCCGCCGCCGAAACGAGCAGCGTGCCGCCCCGGTTTTCGATCGCGGTCTGTTGGTCTTTTGTCCACTGCGGCATGTCACTCACCTCCCGTCTGCTGCCAGAATTCTTCGTCGGTCAAATGCTTCAAAAAGCGCGCCTTGTCGCCCGCCGTTTCGTCAAAGCGGCAGGCCGCGCGAAATTCGCACCAGTCGCAATAGCTCGACTGCTTATCCTTTTTGCAAGGATCGGCCGTCACGCTGCCCGCGCGCAGCTCCTTGCCCATTTCGAGCAGCTTTTTGTGCGTGTAGCGTGCGAGCCGCCCGAACTTCTCCAGATCGGCCACCGCGCTTTTGGCCGCAAGCGAAGGCGCGTCCTCGCCCTTTTTGACCTTGATGGACACGGGCAGAAAACGGCCGTCGCCCTCCAGTCCGTGCTCCATCGCGTCGAGCAGCTCCATGTCGTCCGACAGCAGGCCGCTGCGGCGCAGCGCCTTGTCGCGCAGGGCGCGCAGCGTGTCCTCATCCGTGTTGCGCGCGGCTTCGGGCAGTTCCTCCCGCACCGGTACATATAATACGCCCGCGGGCACGATCTCGCTCAGCTCGGCTTCCAGCCGCGTGCGGTAGCGCTCAAGTCCCTCCTGCTGCAAGGCGTACAGATAAATCACCAGCTGCATGTTCAGCCCATACCAGATATCCGACAGCGAGAACGACTTTTTGCCGCTCTTGTAGTCCATCACGCGCAGATACAGCCGCCCGTTTTTGATATAGCCGTCCACGCGGTCCACCTTGCCGGACAGCGACACATCGCCGTCCTCATCCTCGCAGGTGACCGGCGGCAGATCGCCCCCGCGCGAGAAATCCACCTCGTAGTCGATGGGTTCAAAGTCGGACACGCGCAGCTCTTCCAACACATTTTCCACAATCTGCTCGGCCGTGCGCGCCAGCCGCCCGAACAAGTAACGGAAGCGCGCCGTGCGCGTTTCCAGTCCGCCCAGTTCCTCGCGCACATACTGCCGCACGACCGCGCGGCACACACGCCTGACAGTCTCCTGGTCGGCAGATGCCGCGCCGCCCTCGCGTTTGCCCAACTCGGCCAGCGCATGCTCGAGCACATAATGCAGGAACGTACCGGTTTCAAGCGCGTCAAACCGCGCCACCTTGCGCGGCTTGGCCTTGAGGCCGTACTGCATGAAAAACGCAAAGCGGCAGGAATAAAAGGTATCCACACGCGACGCGGTCAGGTTGAGATGCTTGCCGTACAAGCCCTCGATCGTGTGCAGATTTTCCAGCGGGCCGCGCCCACGCCGCTGTGCCGCGGCGCGATGCACCCGCTCGTCATCCTGATAAAAGTCATAGGCGGCGCGCACCGCGGGCGAACGGTCGCCCGACAGATAGGCGCACGCGAGCTCGACCGCCGGGCGCTCAGCCTGCAAGCGGTCGCGCACGGTTTGCGCCTGATGTGCGTCCAGCGGCACGCCGGGCAGCAGGCTGCGCACCGTGCCGATAAAATACGAAGGCCGCGTCTCGCCGCCGGCGGCGTCCGCCGTGTGATACGACAGCAGCAGCTCGTCCGACGGGCACGCCAGCGCGCGGTACAGCGTCTCCTGCTCCATGAGCAGGCGCTCGGCGCCATATGCCTTGAGCTCCACGCCCAGCGCGTCCAGCTTGTCCCGGTCCATATCGCTCAAGAGCGAGGTCGACGCCGTCGTTTTCGGAATCAGCCCGTCGTTGACGCCGAGCAGAATGACATATTTGACCGTTTCGCCGCATACGCGCTCGATGTTGCCGCAGGTGACGCGGTCGAGCGAAACCGGGATCGACCCGACGTCATATTCGCCCAGCACCAGCCGGAACAACTGCGCAAACCGCTCGGCGGTGAGCATGGTCTCCCCACACACCCACGCGAACTGCTCCATCGCGGAAACCAGGATCTCCCACAGCTGGCGGTACTCGTCCGCCAGCTGCAGCCGCCCCGCCTGCTCGTGCGCCGCGGCGCGGTCCGCCATGCGCTGCGGCGCGTCCACTGCAAGCAGGAAATCATACAGCGCGCGCACACAGTCGGCAGCAGGGTTTTCGCCGCGCAGCCGTTCGCGCAGCGCGGCAAACGGCGCAATCGCCCGCGCGCGCAGGGCGTTGAGCTCGTCCAGCGTGGCGCGGACGTGCTCGTCGACCGGCAAGCCGTAGCCATCCGGATGCTCGGTCCAGTCGCGCTCCCACGCGCCGCCGCGGATGTTCCACGTCAGCACATAGTTTTCCAGCCGGTCCACCTCGTCGCGTGTCAGGTTAACCAGCCCGGTTTTGAGACACGAAAACATCTCTTCATACCGGAAGCCCGTGCGCACCGCGTCCAGCGCACCCATCACCAGCGCCATCGGCGGGCGGGACAGCAGGTCGGGCTTTTCCGCCAGGAACACCGGCACGTCGTACCGCGCCATCGCCATCGCCAGAAACGCGCTGTACGGCTCGATATCCCGCGCCGTGACCACGAAGTCCCGATAGCGCGCGCCCTCGTCGCGCACCTTGCGGCGGATGTAAGCCGCTGCATGTTCACACTCGTCAAAGGGAGACGCCGCCGCATACAGGCGCACGCCCGCGCATGCCTCTTCGTGCACGCCGCGCACCGGCAGCAGGCTTTCCGCCTCGACCGCGGCCAGCCCCGCCGGACGGGACAAGCGGCTTGCCCCCAGTTCGATGCGCTCAACCGGCTGGTTGTGCCGCTTTGCCATGCGGGTGAGCGTCTTGACCGTCTTACAGCCGGTCACAAAGATTTCGGGCTGGGTCAAGTCACAGGTGACCGCCGCCGCCAGCGGCACGCCCGCGGCGAGCATCGCCTCGATGACCGCCAGCTCCTGCGCAGTAAAGCCCAGAAAGCCGTCCAGATAGACCTGTGCGCCCGCCAGCACATGGCTTTCGGGCAGACGGTCGCGCAGATGAGTCAGGCGGTCGCGCGGGTCGGGCAGCGACTGCTCACACAGGCGCTCATACGCGGTCAGCAGCTGCGCGAGATCGGACAACTTGGCAGCAAGCGCCGCGTCCTCACTCTCCTGCGACGCATCAAACAACATTTGAGGCGAAACCGCACAGGTCTTGCACTCGTCCACCAGCTGCAGCGCCTCGCGCAGCAGTTCGGGCTTGTCCGCCAGCCCGCTCCACACCGACAGGCCGCCCTGTACGCGGCGCGCCGCTTCCTGCAAGGTGAGCAGCTGCCCCGCCGGGGTCAGCATCTGCTGCGCAAGCCCCCCGACCTCGGAAAACACGCGGTCGGCCAAACGCGAAAACGTCAGCACTTCCGCCGTGCGCGCACCATGATTTTCGGTGGCTTCCGCCAGACGGCGTTCCATCTGATGCGAGTTCAGTTCCGGAACCAGCAGAACCTGTTTGCCCTCCCCGTTCCGGCAGGCCTGTGCGATCTCCCGCAAGATCGCCGTGGTTTTGCCGCTTGCTGCGCGGCCCGTCCAAATGCGCATGGTACACGCTCCTTTCGCTTGGTCTATCATACCATGTCCCGGCGGCCGGACGCAACCGATTGAAAAAAATGAAAATTTATGGTTGACTTTTCTCCATGATTCGACTATACTATATCTCGTGCTGCAAACGCCTCTGTAGCTCAGTCGGTAGAGCAGGGGACTGAAAATCCCCGTGTCGGTGGTTCGATTCCGCCCGGAGGCACCATAATATGCGGCTGTAGCTCATCTGGTAGAGCGCCACCTTGCCAAGGTGGAGGTAGCGAGTTCGAGCCTCGTCAGCCGCTCCAAAATAAAAAGACCTGTCTCAGACAGGTCTTTTTATTTTGTCTCACGGCCCGAGGCTCGAAAGCCCGGCAAAAAAACATGCCGGCGGCATGTTTTTTCGGGCGTGTGATTAGGCCGACTGCCCCAGTCGGCCGGAGCGACGCCAAATCCGACCTCGACGGACGGATTTTGTGTCTCGCGACAGGCAGCAGTTTTGCGCTGCAGCACCTGAAATCTCCCAAAGCGGACAAGATCTGCAACTCTGCCCCTCGGTTTCCAGCCCTCCCCGCTTGTCCGCCTCCCCGCTCTGTGGTATACTCTGACCATACTATATTGAGAGGTTTTCCACATGCTGCATGAGTTTTCCCGTGAAGAATTGCTGCTCGGCGCGCAGGCGCTGCACAAACTTGCTTCGTCGCACGTCGCGGTGTTCGGCATCGGCGGCGTCGGGTCGTTCGCCTGCGAGGCACTCGCCCGCGCGGGCGTCGGCGAACTGACGTTAATCGACAACGACACGGTTTCCCTGACCAACCGCAACCGTCAGCTGATCGCGCTAGCTTCCACGACCGGCCAGGCCAAGGTCGAGGTCATGCGCGCACGCATCGCGGACATTAACCCGCGCTGCACCGTACACGCACGTCAGGAGTTCTACACCCCGGACAGCACGCTCGATCTTGCGCAGTTCGACTATGTGATCGACGCGATCGACACGGTTACCGCAAAGCTGCACCTGATTACCGAATGCGACCGGCTGGGCGTGCCGCTCATCTGCTCGATGGGCACGGGCAACAAGCTCGACCCGACCCGCTTTGAAGTTTCGGACATCTACAAAACCTCGGTCTGCCCGCTCGCGCGCGTCATCCGGCTGGAATGCAAAAAGCGCCGCATCCGCCGTCTCAAAGTCGTCTACTCCAAGGAAGAGCCGCGCACGCCCCTGCCCTCGGACGAGCAGAAAGGCACGGCGGGCCGCGCCGTCCCCGGCAGCGTGTCCTTTGTGCCGCCGGTCGCCGGCATGATTCTCGCGGGCGAAGTCATCAAGACACTTGCCGCGCAGGCGCAGCCCTGAGGGCGCACCTTGCCATTTGCCCGCTTCCGTGATATGATAAAGCCAGAATCCACAAGAAAAGGTGTTCAAATGGAATATATCACCCACTCGCCCGAGGAGACCGAAGCCTTGGGCGCGGACTATGCCGCGTCGCTGCATCCGGGCGACGTTGTCGCCTTTTCCGGCGACCTCGGCGCAGGCAAAACCGCGTTCACCCGCGGCGTGCTGCGTGGCCTCGGCTATACCGGACGCGTCACCAGCCCGACCTTTGCCATCGCCAATGAATATGACACCCCCGGCGGCCGTGTGGCACATTTTGACCTGTACCGCATTCTGGACAGCGAAGCGCTGTTCGAAATCGGCTTCGAGGAATATCTGGACGGCAGCCGGATCGTTCTGATCGAATGGAGCGAAAACGCGGCCGATATCCTGCCGCCGCAGTACAAAACCGTGCACATTGCCTACGGCAGCCAGCCGGACGACCGGTTCATCACCACCGGGGAGGTGAACGCATGAAAATTCTTTCCCTTGAGTCCTCCGCCATCAGCGCGTCCGTCGCCCTGACCGAGGACGAAAAACTGATTGCCCAATCCTTTCAAAACTGCGGCCTGACCCACTCGCGCACCCTGCTGCCGATGGCGGAAAGCCTGCTGCAAAACTGCGGCGTAACGCTCGGCGACGTGGACGCCATTGCGGTGGCGCACGGTCCGGGCTCGTTCACCGGCGTGCGCATCGGCGTGGCGACGGTCAAAGGGCTGGCGCTCGGCGCGGACAAGCCGTGCATCGGCGTTTCCACGCTGGAAGCGATGGCACACGGTGCGCGTGCGCTCGGCGGCCGGCTGTGCTGCGTGATGGACGCGCGTGCCGGACAAGTTTATAACGCGCTGTTTGCCATCGAAAACGGCAGCGTACAGCGTCTGTGCGACGACCGCGCCATCAAGCTGACCGACCTTGCCGAAGAAATCGGCACGACGCCGTATTTTCTGGTTGGAGACGGGGCCGAACTATGTTATAATACCATTAGGGAGAAATGTACCGGCCTGCGTCTTGCACCGCCCGAGCTGCGTTACCCCACCGGCTACGGTGTGGCCGCTGCCGCTCTGCCGTTATTACAGGCAGGTAAAGCCTGCTCCCCGCAGGAGTTGGACGCCTTTTACCTGCGCCGTCCGCAGGCCGAACGCGAACGTATGAAACGGCTTTCCGGCGAGGCATCAAACTAACATCAAAGGAGACAAACGATTATGGCTACCGTTCATGAAATGGATCACCCGCTGATCAAGCATAAGCTCAGCCTGATGCGCGACAAGACCACCGGCGTTAAGGAGTTCCGCGAAGCGACCCGCGAGATCGCGATGCTGATGTGCTACGAAGCGACCCGCGACCTGCCGCTCAAGGAGATCACGATCGAAACCCCGCTGGCAGACGCCCGTGTGCAGGTCATCTCCGGCAAGAAGATCGCACTGGTGCCCATCCTGCGCGCAGGCCTCGGCATGGTGGATGGCATGCTGGAAATGATTCCGGCAGCAAAGGTCGGACACATGGGCATGTACCGCAATCCGGACACGCTGCAGCCGATCGAATACTACTGCAAGCTGCCGGGCGACATCCAGGACCGCGACGTCCTGCTGCTCGACCCGATGCTCGCGACCGGCGGCTCGGCGGTTGCCGCGATCGACGGCCTCAAGCGCCGCGGCGTCAAGCACATCAAGCTGATGAACCTGATCGCAGCGCCCGAAGGCATCGAAGCCGTACAGAAGGCGCATCCGGATGTGGAAATCTTCGTAGCCGCTATCGATGAGAAGCTCAACGACCATGGCTACATCGTCCCCGGTCTGGGCGACGCAGGCGACCGAATCTTCGGCACCAAGTAACAAGAGAACAAAAAAACGGTGCGGCGTTTCGCTGCACCGTTTTTACAGGAGTCAACTTCATGGAAATTCAGCACTACGAAATGGAATCCGCGCGCTTGCGCTTCCGCCGCCTGCGCGCGGACGATTATTCCCTTGTCGCACCGATTTTGCAGGACGCGGAGACGATGTACGCCTGGGAACACGGGTTCAGCTATGAGGAAGTGATCGACTGGATCGCGGACATGCTGCGCCGCTATCACGAGGACGGCTGCGGCTATTTTGCCGGGCTTGACCGCGAAACCGGCGAACTGGCTGCGCTGGCCGGCCCGCTGGTCGAACAGCTGGACGAGCAGACAACCGCGATCGGACTGGGCTGCATTGTGCGCCGCGATTTGTGGGGCCAGGGACTGGGCACAGAATGCGCCCGCGCCTCACTCGCGTTTGCTTTTGACAAGCTGAACGCCCCGCGTGTGCTCGCCCTGATCCGCCCGGAAAACGTCGCCTCGCTGCATGTGGCCGCGGCCTGCGGCATGCAACCGGTCGGCCAGATCACAAAACGCCATCAGGGCAAGGACGTGCCGCATGTGGTATGCATGCTCGCGCGTGACGCCATGCAGCCCGCAGACGGCACGGCTGAGTGATGCCAATTGCAAACAAAAACAGCGTCGGATCTTTTGAGATCTGACGCTGTTTTTTTGTTCACAGAATGGAGCCGCTTCCGTCGTCCGCTTGTTTGCTGATCGAACGGATGACCACTGTATAGGTATCGCCGTCCTCGGTCGTGACGGTCACATGGTCGCCCTGCTTTTTGCCGAGCACCGCCTTGCCCAGCGGTGCTTCCCGGCTGATGCGCCCTTGCAGCGGGTCACAGCGCACGGTCGTGACCACCTGGATCGTCTCGGTTTCGTCGTCGTCCTCAAAGTACAGTTCGACCTTGTCGAACAGGCCGACTTCGTCCGCCGCTGCCTTGTCCTCAATCACATGCGCGGACTTGATCATGCGCTCCAGATACCGGATCCGGCTGCGGTTGCGGTTCTGCGCCTGCTTGGCCGCTTTGTACTCGAAGTTTTCGCTCAGGTCGCCGAAGGCGCGCGTGCGCTTGACCTCCTCGATCAGCTCGGGCATCAGTTCGAGCTTGCGGTGGTCAAGTTCCTTCTGCATCATCGCGATATCCTGTGCGGTCAGATCGTTATGCATCCTGTTTCCTCTTTTCTCTCAACGCTTTTAGCGGGACAAACAAAGGGCCGCTCTCAGCGGCCCTTCGGTTTCGGTTCGCCTTTATCGGTACTGCTCCGCCCAGATCGGTGCGTTCGCCGCGAGCGACGCGGGCACATCCAGCACACGCTGGTTGGCGCTGCCGCGGAAGCGCAGCTCAATATTGCGCTCAGCCTCGATAAACGGCCCGTCCACCAGCAGATCCAGCTGCCCCAGCAGCTTTTGCACATACGGGTCGGGCAGCTCCATGAGCTGCTCAAACGTATATCCCGAATACGCCATCAAGTGCTTGCCCTTTGCCTTGAGTGCCACCGCCAGATGGTACAGCGGCTCGGGCTGGCAAAACGGCTCGCCGCCCGAAAAGGTCACGCCCTTGATCATCGGGTTGCGGCACATATCCTTGAGCAGCGTATCCAGATCCATGTCCTTGCCGCCTTCAAAATCATGCGTCTGCGGATTGTGACAGCCGGGACAATGGTGCGGACAGCCCTGGGTAAACAGCGTATAACGGAAGCCGGGGCCGTCCACAATGGACTCCCCGACTGTACCCGCAATGCGTATGGTGCCTTCCATCACGCGGTGTGCTCCTCTTCCATCGAGCAGCAGGAAACCGTGTGCTTGACGCGGTCATGCTCCTCTGCGCGCTTGGCATTGTTGAAACGGTCGAGCGTGCCGACCAGATAGCCCGTAATACGGCGGATGCGCTCAAAGCCCACGCCTTCACCGATTAACTGCTCCTGCATTTCCTTGTTTTCCATTATCAAAACGCTTCCTTTCTCATTCCTTGACAACTTGCAATGTATTGGGCAGACGGTCGGCCTCTTCGGCGGGATCGCCGTGATAGCCCAGCGTCATACTGTTCAGATGTTTATAGAGCCCCAGCTTCTGCAGCTTGGACAGCGGCACGCCTTCGCCCTCGTGCCGGCCGCAGCGCGGACAGGTTTCGCCGATGATGCCGGTGTAACCGCAGACCGGATCGCGGTCGATCGGATGGTTGATCGCGCCGTAGCCGATGCCGGCTTCCTTCATCGCGCGGACCACCGCTTCAAACGCCTCGAGGTTCTGCGTCGGGTCGCCGTCCAACTCGATGTAGCTGATATGACCGCCGTTGGTCAGTTCGTGATACGGCGCTTCACGCGCGATCTTGTCAAACGCGGAAATCGGATAATACACCGGGATATGGAACGAATTGGTGTAGTAATCGCGGTCGGTCACGCCTTCGATACGGCCGTATTTCTCGCGGTCGATCTTGACGAAGCGGCCGGACAGGCCTTCCGCCGGGGTCGCGATGAGCGAGAAGTTCAGGCCGTACTTTTCGCTGGCCTGATCCATGCGCTCGCGCATGTGGCCGACGATCTCAAGGCCGAGGTTCTGTGCCTCGTCGCTCTCGCCGTGGTGCTTGCCGATCAGCGCCTTAAGCGTTTCAGCAAGGCCGATGAAGCCCAGCGTCAGCGTGCCGTGCTTGAGCACTTCGCCGACCGTATCATCCGGGCCGAGCTTTTCCGAGTCGATCCACACGCCCTCGCCCATCAGGAACGGATAATTGCGCACCTTCTTGGCCGACTGGATGCGGAAACGGGCCAGCAGCTGATCGATGACCAGATCGATCTTGCGGTCCAGATCTTCAAAGAACCAATCGATATCGCCGTGACTGCGAATCGCAATGCGCGGCAGGTTGATCGAAGTAAACGACAGGTTGCCGCGGCCGTTGACGATCTCGCGGGTCGGGTCGTAATGATTGCCGATGACGCGCGTGCGGCAGCCCATATAGGCACATTCGGTTTCCGGATGGCCGGGCTTGTAATACTGCTTGTTGAACGGCGCATCGAGGAAGGAGAAGTTCGGGAACATGCGCTTGGCCGACACGCGGCAGGCCAGCTTGAACAGGTCGTAGTTCGGCTCCCCTTCGTTATAGTTGACGCCTTCCTTGACCTTGAAAATGTGGATCGGGAAAATCGGCGTCTCCCCGTTGCCCAGACCGGCTTCGGTGGCAAGCAGCAGCTGCTCGATCACCAGACGGCCTTCCGGCGACGTATCCGTGCCGTAATTGAGCGACGAGAACGGGATCTGCGCGCCCGCACGCGAATGCATGGTGTTCAGGTTATGTACCAGTGCTTCCATCGCCTGATAAGCGCTCTTGCGCGTTTCCTTGTCCGCATACTTGCGGGCGAAGCGCAGGCATTTCTGCACCGCCTGCTCGTCCAGCTTTTCGCCGAGTGCCTTGGCCATCGCCTCGTCGTAGCCGTTGTCGCCCGCGAGGCACGCCCACTTGCCGGTCTCCTGCTCCACGCGCTCGGTCAGCGCCTGTGCGTCCACCTCGTTGTTTTCGTCCGCGCCGAACACCTCGAGCGCCTTGGCCAGATTGCTGCGGAACAGCTTGCGGAAGGTCTTGCGGATGCCGGGCGCCATCGAATAATCGAAGTTCGGCACCGACTGGCCGCCGTGCTGGTCGTTCTGGTTGGACTGGATGGCGATGCACGCCAGCGCCGCGTACGAACGGATGTCGTTCGGCTCACGCAGGAAACCGTGTCCGGTGGAAAAACCGCCCTGAAACAGCTTGAGCAAGTCGATCTGGCAGCAGGTCGTCGTCAGCGTCAGGAAGTCCAAATCGTGGATGTGGATATCACCCTCGCGGTGCGCCTTGGCATGCGCCGGATCGAGGATGAACATTTCGTAAAACTGCTTGGCACCTTCCGAACCATACTTGAGCATGGTGCCCATCGCGGTGTCGCCGTCGATGTTGGCGTTCTCACGCTTGACGTCGTTTTCCAGCGAGGACTGGAAGGTCAGATCCTCGTACACCTTCATCAGCTTGGTGTTCATCTCACGCACGCGGGTGCGCTCGTTGCGATAGAGGATGTACTTTTTCGCCGTGCGGGCATGGCCGCTTTCGATCAGGACCTTCTCTACTGTATCTTGTATCTGCTCCACCGTCGGAATCTGGTCTCCGGCGGCCGCTTCCAGCACTTTTTCCACCTGTTCAGCAAGACCGCGCGCCATCTCGTAATCCTGCCCGCCGGAAGCCTGCGCCGCGCTGAAAATCGCAGCCGCAATCTTCTCGATTTCAAAGGGCGCTTTACGCCCATCGCGTTTGACGATCTGCTGAATCATAAATCCGTGTCCCTCTCTCATGCAAAGACCGCCTTGCGGCGATCACAAAATTTCGTAGTTTCCTTTGAATTTTCGCACCATATCTTGTGCCTGTGCTATATATTTTACCGCTACCGCACCGCTCTGTCAAGGGGAATCCGGCTTTTTGGAATAATTGATGGAATCCGCACATTTTTCTTGTCGGATTCTCTGAAATTTTTATTTTTTCGCCTGTGGACAGTGTGCAAAAGGGGTTGTGGATAAGCATTTCGCTGTGGAAAAACCTGTGCTTATCCTGTTGACGGCTGTGGAAAAACTGTCTTGACCCGCTGACAGACCAAACACAATATATTGTGTCATCCGTTTTTACACCTCCCCGCCTGCAAACACAAAAAAGCAGGCCGCAGCAATGCTGCGGCCTGCCAATCCATGCCATCTGCTGTGCCTCAGTCCGCCAGGCCAATGGCGCTCGACAGCGGGACAGAGAGCACCAGTCCGTGGCTGCGCGTGTTCATGCCGACCGCCTTCATCAGCGCCGTCATGATCTCCTGCCGCTCCTCGCTGCGCACGATCAGGAACACGATCTCCTTTTCGGCCTGAATCTCGATCCCGAAGAACCGCTTCACTTCATCTTCCGCGATCCCGCGCGCCGCAATCACCGTGCCGCCGCGTGCGCCCGCTTTGCGCGCCGCATCCATGGCGACGTTGGTATAGCCGCGCTCCATCACAACCACGACTGCGTCCAGTCCGCAGGCCCGTTCCGGCTTATTCATGCTCTCCGCCTCCTCTTTTTCCACATCCGATTCCGTCAGCAGCCGATGCCAGCGCACGCCGATCCCGTTGATCGGCACCGTAAAGGCAATACCCCGGCCCGGATACCGCATTTGCAGCTCATGGCCCAGTTTTTCCAGCAGCAGCCGCGCCCGCGCCTGATCGGTCAGGCAGATGACGATTGCCTTTGCCGTTTCGCCGATGCCGAGCAGGTCGAGCATTTCGGTTTTTGCCGTGCCATGCGCCATGCAGACAAAGTCCACCAGCACATGGGTATCCCGGTACAGGCGGAGCACTTTTTCGCTCTGCGACACATCGACCACAGAAACCACCAGCTCCACCGCACTGCGTGCCGCCATCTGGGGCTGATATTCACGCATTCTGATCCTCCTCTTCCAAAACGATGATCTCCTCATCCTCCGCCGTATCGCTCTGCGCCGCGTCGTCATTTCGACGCATTTTACGCTGGTACAACAAGCCGAGGATCTGAATGGTCAGCAGCGGCGTCATCGCGACCAATGCTACGATACCGAACGCATCCGTCAGGACATTGCCGCCCAATGCCTCACACGCTCCCATGGCAAAGGGCAGCAAAAACGTAGAGGTCATCGGGCCGGATGCGACGCCGCCCGAGTCAAACGCAATGCCGGTGAATATCTTCGGCACAAAAAACGTCAGGCCGAGCGCCAGCAGATAGCCGGGAACGACGATCCAATACACGGAAATGCCGGTCAAAACGCGCAGCATGGACAGCCCAACCGAGCAGGCCACGCCGATGGACAGGCTGTGCATCATCGCGCGCTGAGAAATGCCGCCGTTGGTGATCGTCTCGACCTGCCGGTTAAGTACATGCACCGCCGGCTCAGCCGTGACCAGAAAATAGCCGATCAACATGCCAAGCGGCACCAGCAGCCAGCTATGACCGCTTTTTGCCAACTGCTCACCCAGGAAATGGCCGACCGGCATGAATCCGACATTGACGCCGGTCAAAAACAGCGCAAGGCCGAAAAAGGTATATCCAAAACCAATGCCGATTTTTTTCAGCTGCATCCGGTGAAACCGGCGGAATACCAGCTGAAAAACTGCGCAGAACAAAATGATCGGCACCAGTGCGGAAAGCACTTCTTTGACGTAATCCGGCAGGCTACGTGCAAACAGGACCGCCACTTCCCGGGTATCCTGCACATCGGGCACGGTGACCTGCGTATAGCTGGAATCGCCGCTGGTATAAAAGATGCCCAGCAGCAAAACAGCGAGGATCGGGCCGATGCTGCACAGCGCAACCAGACCAAAGCTATCGTCCTGTGCATCCCGGTCGCCGCGGATCGAAGCAAGACCGATGCCAAGCGCCATGATAAACGGCACCGTGATTGGACCGGTCGTCACGCCGCCCGAGTCGAACGCCACCGCGACGAATTCATCGGGCACAAAGGCGGACAACACCAAAACGCCGACATAAAAAATAATCAGTAGCGTCGCCAATCGGATTTTGAACAAGGTACGCAGCATCGCCAGTACGAAAAACAGCCCGACACCGATCGCAACCGTCCAAATCAGCACTGCGTTGGGAATGGATGGAACCTGTCCGGCCAAAACCTGTAAATCCGGTTCGGCGATCGTAATCAAAACACCGATGATAAACGTAATGCCGATGACCGCAAAAAGGTTTTTGGTCCGCGGCAGCTGCGCGCCGATGCCCTCGCCCATTGGCGTCATGGAAACGTCCGTGCCAAGCGAGAAAAAGGCCATGCCAATGATCAGCAGCACCGCGCCGACCAGATATAAAACCAATGTACCCACCGGCATTGGTGTGATGGTGACACTCAGCAGCAATACAATCAATGTAATCGGTATAACCGACGACAACGCCTCAATAATTTTTTCCTTCAGAATCTTATTCATTGCATTTCCCCTACGAACGAAAATCAATATATTATACCATAGATAAAATGCAAATTGGGCAAATACAAGGAATCTTAACATAAAATAAACGCCGGTTCGAAAGAACCGGCGTTAGTGTGCGCGTCGAGTTATCTTCCCGGGCCGTCGCCAGCCAAGTATTGTCACCGTAAACGAGCTTAACTACTGTGTTCGGAATGGGAACAGGTGTACCCTCGTCACCATTGACACGCACTTACTTTCTTGTGAACAAGAAAGTAAGCAAAGAAAACTTCAATATTTTCTTTCCTCTTTCTTATTCAGAAAGCTCTTATATGAGAAATGCTTTCGCATTTACTCGCTTGTATAACATACCATACCGCCTACCATCTTGTCAAGAGAAAAGATGGTGACCCGTGGGGGAATCGAACCCCCGTTTGCGGCGTGAGAGGCCGCCGTCTTAACCGCTTGACCAACGGGCCATTTCAGCGAAC
>NZ_UYYD01000007.1 GCF_900625105.1 Agathobaculum sp. Marseille-P7918
AGGAGGAAACGCCGGTATCATCCGGATCCGCAACCACAAGACCCTTTTCGAAGGAAGCAGAGATCGTATGGTTAGCACTTACCTTTTCGAAGGTGTAGGTGCTGACCGCGCCCACGCTCTTGCCGTCTACCAGCACGTCCGCGATCTCATAGCCGTCCGCTGCCGCAATCGTGAAGGTCTTGCTGCTGCCGGCCGTTACGCTGACCTTGCCGCTCGGATCGATCGTACCGCCCGTGCCCGTGCTCGCCGTGATGGTGTAGGTCGTGGTGCCGCCGCCACCGCCGCCGCTGGTATTTTCCTTCCAAACCAGTGCAAACGGCGAGAAAGAATCAACTTCAAAAGTAATACCGCCGCTGACATGCTGCACTTCGCACTCCTGCATCACATCTTCCGTCAGTACTGCATTCAGATCATCGTAATCGCGATCCAAACCGTTAAAATGGATAACATAGAAGGTGTCGCTGCTGTCCGTGCCTGCTGGATACGGCCAATAAATCGTCATCGGCTTATCCGGACGAATCCATACATTGCCATTAGCGCTGTCTACCAGATCCAGATATCGGAACTCAAACTGGAAGTCATCCGTAATCTTATCGACATTTTCGACGACGAAGTCTTTCAGCGTCGTTTGTCCTTCTTCAACCACATGATCCACCAACAGTTTGACACCAGAAGGATCATTGACCTCCAGATTGCTGCCGTTGATCAGATACTTGGTGTCTGCATCCGCAACTGCCGTAATGTCTGCTGCCGAAGACGGAGTGTCCGTTTTGATATCCGTTGTAATATCGTCTACCACACCGCGTACCGTCAGCTCGCCCGATGCCGTCGCGATCAAATACTCATGTCTTGTTGTGGGTACCTTATTATCAACCTTTGCTCGGATGGTTGTGGTATCGACGCGGTTGGTATAGATGCTCATATCATATTTCTGATAGAGCATCTCCATATCGACGTCAAATGCATCGCTAATAATGATATGCCCATCTTCCGAATCCGTAAACTGCATCCGCACCGGATCCTGACCTGACGCAGGCACCAGACGATATACATACATAGTCTTGCCATCCACAGTCACTGTGCTGGCTCCATTTTCGTCATACCGTTCCAAAGTCCAGCTTCTGGGGTCGCCCTGATCGGTTTCCGCTTCAAAACTGATATACTGTGAAAGATCAATCGGGCCAGCGCCGGAATATCCAACCTTAGCCTTCAGTTCCGCATCAAGCTCATCCGGCAGCGTCACAAAGAAGCCGGGTTCGGGCAGGCCGCTGTCAGTGCTGCTGCTGGTGCCGGTTACCGCACCGGTATAGCCCTTGCCACCGGTGTAAATTGTGATATCAGCAGGTGTAATTTTGACGATTTGCGCATTCTGATCGCCTTCCTGCAGGAATACGACGGCATAACCATTTGCATTGCCGCCCGGCAGCACCAGATGGCAATTGCCATCCTCGTCCGGCTCAACCGTGAAAAGTTGTGCCTTGGCATCAGATACAGGAGTACCATCTTCCTGCGTTTCTATCACTGCCGCAAACAACTCTTTTGTATGATCATAATTCAAATCATAAACTGTCAGCGGCAGGCTTTCTTCGGCCGTCTGGTACCACAGGGAACCGACAATATTATCAAGATTCTGCTGCTCATATGCGTTCTTTATTGTAGTTTCGCAAGCCGTTGCCGCATTGCCAAACTTCACGCCATTTGCAGGATTCTCAATCGAGAAGCCATACTTTTTCAAAATGATTTTGGAATTACTCAGAGAAACATTTTCCCCAAGTGCAAGATAGTATGCTGCTTTAGAAACGCCATTTGCCGCAACAGCAACATCATTTGGTGTTCCATTTTCAACTTTGAATCCTGTATCAGCATCTCCCGTCACAGTAGCTTGCATTGTATTTCCGGAAATAGTTCCGTTCTCAAGGTCTGCACAAGCAGCGGATTCCGTCGATTCATATACGATACCGCCGCCAACTCCAGCACTATTATTATTGGTGATTTCTCCACCTTTCATGATAAAGGTTGCGCCCTTGCGAACTTGAACGCCGCCGCCGTCTCCTGTGGAGATATTATTGGATATTGTTCCTCCCAACATAGTAAACTCACAGGTAGCCAAACTTATACCGCCACCATTCGGCGATGTATTGTTGCAAATTTCAGCCCCATCATACATATAAAGTTTCACTAACCCGTGACCCGCCATGCCAATGCCGCCACCGCGGCCACTGGTATGATTATTATAAATTTTACCTTTGATATGTACTATTGCATCTCGTTGGAGATATAGCGCACCGTAATATCCGGTATTATCATGTATTCTGGCGGTCGCTCCAATTTCCAGTGTGCCATACTTAAACTGGATAGGATTCTTATCATTTTGAATGCCTGTGATTTCGCCGTTAACTATCACCGTATTTCTTGTCTCATCGTAAGGAGCCGATCCAGTCGGCGCATCTTCATTCGTCTTGATACCTGACGAATCAGAATTGCCCAGCAACGAATCTTCCGCCATAGTGAATACGGCTTTATTGACAATTACCATATTGCCGCCGGTACAATTAGTTGCTACTCCCGACAAGGTCGCTTTTGCATCATTTCTAAGATGCAAAACAATACCGTCCTCACCTTCCCACATCAATGAATCAGAAGTGATCCCCGAAATTGTACCACCAATATTAACCGTTCCCTTATCTACATAAACAGCGCGGCCAATCACATTCTCGATCTTGGCGCCCTTCTCCATCGTTACGTCTATATCGCTGTCAGAAGCCTGAGCGGACCCTTGCACCCACACAGCACCAGCTGCGCCATAATCCATTTTTGCCTTACGTTTGGAACTATTTGTATCATAACCAGCCGACGGTTCCCAATTCTCCTTAGCAGAGTCATCTTGGATCACACTGCCACTTTCCATGGTCAGTGTTGCACCGCCATTGACACGCACAGCCGACATACCGCCGTAGTTTTTCAAAACAGCGCCTTCACCCAGTGTGATTTCCGCTGTGCCATAGCCCATACCATAAGCTGCTACAATGGCATCCTGCACGATTTCTGTATTTTGATAGCTTGCCGTATATTCTTCTTTCGATCCATTATATTGGGAGCTAAAGCCCGTAGAGCCGGTGTTATTAGATGCCGCCTGCAGGAAATAGTTCCCCTCATGCCGTCCCATATCATCCAGCACAATATTCTTTAGTGTGACCGAAGCACCCGTACTATTTGGTGTCGTCACTTCAATCATGGCCGGATTATAAGTACTCCGTGCATTATCTTGAATCTGTGCAAAATTCGTATCACGACTAATCGTATACGTTGCCCCCGGCGCACTTGTGATAGTCAGATGCTTATCCGCAATACGAGCACATGACGAAGCAGTAATATCAGTCAATAACACGATCGTATCGTTGTTAATTGCATAAGTCACCGCTGCACTCAAACTCTTGAACGGGTCATCCTTGCTGCCCGCATCTGCCGCATCCCGGCCTTGAGCAGAAACATATATTATTTTCCCTGTTGGCTCCGGATCTGCCGCCAATGCCATTGCAGGCATCATACCCATCACGATACATAGCGATAATATCGCTGCCAATAATCGTCGTTTCATCTTTGACTACCTCCTTGTAAAGTCTGTTCAATATGTCCACGCCCTGTAGTATGTCACAGAACATTGACAACCACTCCATCAGCCATGATTTGATCACGCACAGTATTCGGTCATTTTTTGTCACTTTTGCACTTATACCGCGATCAATCACAACCTTATTTTATTCAAATTGTATCACGCCTCTTTGGAATTAGCAAGTGCGCATGCGCAGCAAGGGATAACATCATATACATATAAAATATATATTCTCACAATCCTCCTTTTCCGTTACTTTTCTTTATCAAAAAAATAAAATCTATAGCCTATTCTCCTTATTTTTCGGTTTTATGTGCATTTTGATAAATTTTCCAGCAAAAAACTATTTGCTTTACCACTTGACATCCCGCCATTCAATTGTGCACTCACGTCCCCATAATGCAGCAAACACAAAGAGCTTCCGGCTCTTCAGCCGGAAGCTCTTTGTGCTAAATTTACGCAGTCAATGCGACAAAACGTGCCAAAATCGCGGCAACTTGCGCACGAGTCGCTTCACCCTGCGGCTGGAGCGAACCGTCTCCCATGCCGGAGATCAGACCGTTTTCGGTCGCCCAAAGCATAGCGTCCTGCGCCCAAGTGGACACATCTGCCGCATCAGTAAAGCCGGTGACCGTGCCACTCACCTCAGGCGCACCCACATAGCGATACAGCATTGCGGCCAGCTGCTCGCGGGTGATCGAGTCCTCCATGTTGGTGCCATCCGACACGCCGTTCTGCATTGCCCAATCACGGCCTGCATCGTACCAATGCTCACCGGTGCTGGTGTCTACGCCCTCGTAACGTGCCAGCACGGTTACCACCATCGCACGGGTCATAGGCAAATCCGGCGAGAATGTATCGCTGCCGGTACCCTGGAACAGGTTGTGGCTAACGACAAACTGTACGTCGTCATAGGCCCAGTGGCTAGCAGGCAGATCAGCAAAATGCTTGGTATAATCCACCACTTTCAGCACCATGCCATCCGATACAATCGCTACCACACCGCTGTCGGTGACGACGCTGTTCATCAGAATCTCTTCCGTACCATCGGGCTTCACCACCACGACTACCGTACCGGCGGTGACGTTATTGACCGGGATTTCCACCTTGACAGTAGTGTTCTCGGGCAGATCAACGGTGATTGTCGTATCGCTGTCCGCACCGATCTCTACCGCAGGAATCGGCAATTTTACCGGTTGCTTGTTCTCCGCCGCCTCCGTGACCACCGTTTCAGGCAGCGTTACTTCCATTTCCGTCTTGCCGTTTGCACCCACCGTCGTGACCGAAGAGGAACCGTCAGGATATCGGGTCGTCTCGACCTTATCGCCGTTCGGCCGTGTCACGGTCGTGGTGGTCGAACCGTCCGGATTCGTGGTCGTTTCGGTCTTGTCACCCGAAGACGAACTGCCGCCGGAAGAGCTACTGCCGCCACCGGAAGTATTCTGACGCGTCACATTGACCGTGCAAGTGCCGCTGGCGGGATAGTACAGCTCGCTGCCCGCGTAATTTGCCGTAAATGTGTAGGTCTTGGTCTCATTCGGCAATGTCGCGGTAAATGTAACGCCATCCCCAGTGACTTCCGCATCGGGACAGGTCACAGTAGCATGCGCCCCATCAGGCAGACCACTTACCGTCAGCGTCACGGTACCACCGCCGTTCAATGTAGCCGGCGTTGCCGTAACTGTGAGATTTACCTCCTGAATCGGTTTCCAATGGGCATATAGCGTAATATCTTCCATGATTTCACTTTCAAAATCGAAGGGGCTGTCCTCGTCTTGCTCCCGATGCCAGCCATCAAAGACATAACCGTCTCTTTCCGGATCGGACGCGGGCTTTTCGACCTGATCGCCCTCCAGCACATCATACGTTACCGGCGTCGTGCCGTTCTGCGCATCAAAGGTAACCGTCAAGCATTGACGGATCTGACCGTCTGTCGGGTTCAATACGCTGTCCTCTGTGACCTCAACCTGCTCGCCATCCACGTTCACCGTTGTGCCGCCCGGTACAACAAACTGACCGTTTACCACCGGCAAAGGCAGCTTTGCATCGCCCGGCAGCGTAACAGAGATATCGCTGTTTTCGAGTTGTACGGTCGAACCGCTTTGCGCAGGTACCGTAAATTCCGGAATGTTTTTGACCTGACCATTCACCAGAATCGAACCGCTGTACGTTCCATCCGCAAGCCAAAGGGTGGCATTGCCATTGTATTCCGAAACAACCATAGCCCAACCGCCATCCATCGCTCCGGTTTCAACGGACAGGGTCAGCGCCTGTACCGCAGTCTTCGAAAGCGGAAGCGTAACCGAAGTTTTGCCGTCCACGTTCAAATTACTGCTCATCACATATGCAAGCAGCTGCCCGCCTTCCATCTGCAAGGTAGAATTTTGGGGCAGATAAATGGCGTTATGGGAATAGTCGTCAGGACTGCCAAGGGTGAGAGAACCGGTACCATCCAAAATGAGAGAGCAGGAAGTGGACAGTCGTATTTCCTCTCCCATAAATCCGCTCACATGATTGCTGCCCTCGAGAATGAGCCGAATCGTGCTGTTCTTGTTAACCGATACCGCAGTATCCGACATAGAATATTTTGGCGCAGTTATGGTAACATCCGACAGTTGGATTTGCGCATTCACGCCGCTTTCCACAGAAATCGGCACATTCATTTCCCAGGAATCCTCAGGTTGCGACCATGTGCCGGTAACAGGAATGACCGTATCCTCAGAAATTTCATAATATTCCCCGGCATGTACGACTTGCAATTTCCCATTGCCGATGCTCCGAACCGAAACCTCGCCATCGGCCAGATCGAGTGCGCCAGCGGAAAAATCGGTGCGGGCCGGCTGCGTGGACACCTCCAGAGGCGCCGAAATCATTTCATGAAAATTGCCATCCTCCTGCACCTTCACATAGAACTTGTAACTGGTACCGGGACTCAGTTCGGAGAAGGTCGGTCCCTGCTTGCCCCAAATGATGTCCTTCATCGGTTCATCAGACCGAGAATACCCGTAAACAACGGTTGGCTTTGCCCCTTCCGGCGCATGCCCCAGAACCGTGAAGCTTTCGCTCACCGTCACGGTTGTGGTTGTCACCTGATCCACTGTCAGCTGGGGCGTCGCAAGCCAGAGAAGATCCGCCTTTGCAGTGCCGGTGAGCCCAGGCGCAGCATCCGAGGTCACGGTGAAACTCTTCTCTCCCCGAGTCCAGAAGCCACTTTCCTCCTCCGGAATCAGCATGCTGATCTGCGCCTCGCCGTTTTCAATGGCAACCGTTTCGCTTTTACCGTCCCACGAAAACTCGACATTTCCGCTTGTTGGCAGATTCGGCCCATAGGCACGCAGCGTGATTTCCTGACCAAAGGCGATTTTACCGTCTGTGTCCTGACCGTTTTCATCCAGAATATCCAAGGCAATCCGGGTGTTGGCAGGCGTTCCGTCGATTGTCCCATCTCCATTGATCACACCACAGTTTTCAATGGTGCCATTGTTGGTGATGGTAACACCGTCGCCCAGCGTGAGGGTCGCGTCACCCGGCACAGTCAAGGTGTATCCATCCGGAATGGCAAAGCTGGTATCCAACGTGACAGAGGAGCCATACACTTCTCCTTCCGTTCCCTGAAAAACGATTCCCGTCCACTGATCCTGCAGGCTGGTGTCCAAAATGCTGTTCGTGAAGATGACTGCATTGCCGCTGGCCTCAAAAGAGCCAACCGAGCCTCTGTCTCCATTTTGATCCACACCAGCGCCAATTCCCGGTGCATTGCCACCGCCGGTGGCATAAATCACACCGCCGGAAATCGAAATATCGATACCTTCGTTTCTGCCGACGTATCCTTCCGTATAACGGCCGCCGCCGATACCGGCACCGTCTCCGGCATAGTAAGTCGAATGATTACTGCTGCCTATTGCCGTGATCACACCGCCTGTGATGGTAATTTTGCCATTGTTGCCCCACGCGCCGCCGCCGATACCGGCGCCGCCATCCGTACCGGCAGCATGAACCGTGCCGCCGTTGATGGTGATATCAAAATTACAATTCTGACTATTTTCTCTTGAACCGATACCGGCACCACCGTTTGTGCCACCCGTAGCAGTAATCGTGCCGCCATTGATCGTGATGGTAATACTGGAACCATTTTTGCCGCCGATACCAATACCCGGCGCATATTGTCCGCCTGTCGCCGTTACGATTCCGCCATTGATCGTGACAGTACCCGTGCTGGAGCTATTTTCATCTCCAATTTGTGAAATGCCGCCAATGCCAGCACTACCATTGGCGCCGGTGGCGTTAACCTTACCGCCGTTGATCGTGATAGCGCCTTGAAAGCTGTCTATATCTCCGCCAATACCGCTGTCGCCATTCTCCTCACCGTTGGCGACCAGCGAACCCATCGTGTTCTCATCCGTGCTTTGCGCGTAAATCGTCAGACCGGCCCCGTCGCCATTGACTTCGATCCCTTTTTCGGCTTGTAACGCACACCTATCTTTCAGGATCAGATGTACATCACCGGTAACAGTGATACGCTCGCTGATCGTCACATCACTGTCGACTACATACCAGCCTGCCCCCCACGCAGTGCTGGACGATTCCACAGAGGTTGCTGCGGACACGGTTTGCAGTTCTCCGTTTTCATCCAAATAAGACACCGCTGTGTCGCCCAGAAGTGTTATATTCGTATCCAAATTTGTCGTGTCTTGTTCTGCCGCCAATGCAGTAGTAGGAAACAAAAATACTACCATAGCAATAGATAGCAGCATTGCCAATGCCCTATTGCGGCGCGAATGCTTCATTGTCAAGTTCCTCCTTATGCTTTTTTGCATTTCCGATTATGCATTTTGTACAAATATCCTACGCGTCTATAGTACAATAAAACAGTCATAAATTCAACAACTTCTCTCAAGCTTGTACATCCATTTCAAGCACGCCAAGAATTGTATGCGCAAAAACACCATCCGTCCTATTTCTAAACGGTTTCGTTCAAACCCTTTCCTTTCTGAACCCACAGCATTTTCAAACATATACTATATTCATAGAAGCCACTGGAACGGTCTCGTTCCAGTGGCTATTTTCGTTTGCAAAGGAGAATTGTCCATGTTTCAAAACCCCAAATATTTGACCCGCGGCATACATCACACCTTACCCAGTTGGCTTGTCTTGTTGCTCTGGAGCCTGATCGACCGCATCCCGGACGAGCAACGCGACTACTTGCAAGTCTTCCGGCTGACGCGCACCGGCAACGGCCAACACATCGCCCACTCGCAGGAGCAACCACCCTACTCTTACGAGATGGACGTGCCCTGCGAGGATGCGGTGAATGCCAAAATCTTCGTCATTGATGACCAAACCCACAGCACCATGCTGCTGGCCGAGGAGTATTAAAAGGAGGATTGAAAAATGCAAACTACCCACAGCTGTGACCACTGCGGCGACACTTATCCACTCGACGAGATGTTCCACGTCGGCGACGATCTGCTCTGCTCGGACTGCGCGAGCGAACTGACCATCTTATGCGATGAGTGCGGCACGCGCATTTACACGGATGATGATGAGGGCGACGATATCCGCGTGCTCTGCCATGATTGCCGCAGCCGCTACTACACCCACTGTGATCACTGCGGTGCGCTCATTCCGACCGATGATGTTTATCGACTTGGCGGCGAGTCCCTCTGTCGAGATTGCTATGATAACAACTGTGACGAAGGCCCGATCCATGACTACAACTACACGCCCGACCTCGTGTTCCACGGCAAAGGTCTGCGTCGCTTCGGCGTGGAACTCGAGATCGACGAAGGCGGCGAGCTGGCCTCGCATGCCAAACGGTTTCTCGACATCGCAAACCGTCACGCTGAAAATCTGTACATCAAGACCGACGGCAGTCTGGACGACGGGCTGGAGCTTGTCACCCATCCGATGACGCTGAACTATCACCTAAATGATATGCCTTGGGAGGATATCCTGCACGAAGCCAAACAGCTCGGTTACCGCAGCCACGGTGCGGGCACCTGCGGACTGCATGTCCATGTCTCCCGTATGGCGTTTGGCTGCACTTACGAGACGCAGGAATCCTGTATCGCCCGCTTGGTGTACTTCGTCGAGAAATTCTGGCCGGAACTGCTGCGGTTCAGCCGGAGAACGCAGGCCCAACTGAACCGTTGGGCCGCGCGCTATGGCATGAAGCTCTGTCCGCGCGAACAACTCAACCACGCCAAGGACTCGTGTGCCGGACGATACACGGCCGTGAATCTGACGAATGCCGACACGATCGAACTGCGCCTGTTCCGCGGAACGCTCAAATACAACACCCTAATCGCCACCTTGCAGATGGTAAATCATCTCTGTGAGGTGGCGATTTCGCTTTCCGACGCGGAATTGCAGGATATGAGCTGGTTCGATTTCCTCGACCGCATCGAAGAGCCGGAGCTCATCCAGTACCTAAAAGAGCGACGGCTCTACGTGAACGAACCCGTCGCCGCTGATACGGAGGAGGCATGCTGATGTGCAGTGTATTCGGACTAATCGACCATCAAAACAAGCTCACCACGCGCGAAAAGAACCGCTTCATAAATACCCTCGCCCGCGAATGCGAGGTGCGCGGCACGGATGCGACCGGCATCGCCTATCACTTCGGTGGACGGCTGCGGATCTTCAAGCGACCGCTGCCTGCACACAAGTTGCGCCTGCGCGTGCCGAATGGAGTGAACGTCATCATGGGGCATACCCGCATGACAACGCAAGGCAACGAGAAGTTTAACCAGAATAACCACCCATTTGCCGGCAGCATCGGCGGCAATACCTTCGCCCTTGCCCACAACGGCATCCTTTGGAACGACAAGCTGCTGCGGGAAACCGAGCATTTGCCGCAGACCAGCGTCGAGACCGACAGCTACGTTGCGGTGCAGCTTTTGGAAAAGCAAACCGTCCTCGACTCCGCCAGCTTGCAAGCCATGGCTGAAGAGGTCGAGGGCTCTTTTGTGTTCACCGTGCTCGATCACGAGGACGCGATCTGGTTTGTCAAAGGCGACAACCCGCTGTGCCTGTTTCACTATGATGGGTTTACGCTCTACGCTTCCACGCAGGAAATTCTCGTGCAGGCAGCCAAGCGTCTGCGATTGGGCAAACCGGAAAGCGTCCAGCAGCCGGAGGAGGGTGAAATTTTGCGCATCGACAAATTAGGAAATCAGACCGCCGACAGTTTCATTCCGCGCACCAGCTGCGCCCATTGGTGGCGCTATTCCCCATACTACGGATACCCGTGGGACGTGGATGACAGTCTGCACGACGAGCTGCTCGCCACCGCGAAGGCCATGGGCGTGAGCGAGGATGAGGTGCAGGCACTCTTGGACTACGGCTGCGACCCGGACGAGATCGAGGAGCTGCTGTACGACCCGGCGATGCTGCACGAGATGACCGGCGAATTACTATACGCATATTAAGGAGGTGGCATCACACATGGGGCAATTTCCAAAGCGTTCGAGCTGCTCGGCGCATTTGTCGAAGTCGTGATCGAGATCGCAGAGCAGTCTGCGAAAAACAGCAAACCGCCGAGCAAATAGTATGCCATTGGGGTATACCCTACTGACACAGCCGAAAAGTATGTCAATAGGGTCGGTTTCGTGCTTTTGCAATATGTCAAAGCGAAAGCAGACCCTATTGCAACACATCGACCCGATTCGACAGCATCTTGCTTTACGCCTATGGCAGATTTTTCTATACTATAAACAAACATAAGGGGGGATTCCAGTCATGAAAAAGAAACTGCTCTCCGCGCTGCTCGCACTGGCGATGCTGCTGCCGAGCGCCTTTGCCGTCGATTTGTATGTAGACGGCAGCGAACTGCAAACCGATGTGCCGCCAACCATCCTGAGCGGCCGCACGCTCGTGCCGCTGCGCGCCATCTTTGAAGCGCTGGATGCCGATGTCTCCTGGAATGGCGCCACACAAACCGCGACGGCCGCCAAAGCCGGCACCACCGTGCAGGTGTCCATTGACAACACGACCGCCTATGTCAACGGACAAAAGCAAATCCTGGATGTGCCCGCCAAGCTCATCGACGGCCGCACCATGGTGCCCGCGCGCTTTGTCTCCGAGTCGCTCGATGCGCGCGTGCTGTGGGACGTCAATACCCAAAGTGTATATGTCATCACGCCCGACCACGAATCGCTTGTCGTAGAATATCTGGATGTCGGACAGGCGGACAGCATGCTGCTGTCGAGCGACGGCGAATACATGCTGATCGACGCCGGCAACAACGCAGACGGCGACGACATCGTCCGCTATCTGCGCGAAGTCGGCGCGGACGAGCTGAAATATGTGGTCGGCACCCATCCGCATGCCGACCATATCGGCGGTATGGACGACGTGATTCTGGATTTGGATGTGGAAAACGTACTGCTGCCGCGCGCGACGACCACCACCCAGACCTACGCCGACGTGCTCGACGCGATCGAGACGAAAAACGTACCAGTGACCGTGCCGGTCAAGGGGCAGACCTTCCAGCTGGGCGACGCAACGGTCTCAGTCGTGGCCGCACAGCAGGCAGACGACCTGAACAACACTTCGATCGTCCTGCGGGCGACCTATGAGAATACGTCATTCCTGTTCATGGGCGACGCGGAAACCGCAGTCGAAAACGCCATCCTGTCGTCGGGCACAAACGTGCAAAGCGATGTGCTCAAGGTCGGCCACCACGGCTCGAGCACGTCAACGAGCACCGCCTTTCTTGCTGCCGTCTCGCCGGATGCCGCGGTCATCAGCTGCGGCGCAGGCAACAGCTACGGCCACCCCAGCGCGGCGACGCTCAACAAGCTGACCGGCATCCCGGTCTGGCGCACCGACCTCAACGGTACGATCATTGCCATGACCGACGGCCAAACCTGCCGTCTGACCGCGGACAAGGGCACGGCTGCCCTCAAGCCGCCTGCCACCACAACACCCAGCACCCCGTCAACGCCGTCCACACCCAGCAAACCGTCCACACACAGCACCTCGGTCGATGCGGGGGGACAGGATGACGGCATCCCATCGACTGTATACATCACGCCCACGGGCAAACGTTATCATTACAAAGCCAGCTGCGCGGGCAAGAACGCCACACCGACCACGCTGTCAAATGCCAAGTCGCGCGGCCTGACGCCCTGCCAGAAATGCGCGCAATGACCAGTGCGACAACCGTAAATAAATTCAGGTTTTCCCTCCCAATACCAGAAACAGCCCGGACTGAGTCCGGGCTGTTCGATTTTGGTTCCAATGGATGGTATCTGCTGCGCAAAGCAACCTGCCGCTCGTTCCGCGTCCCCCAGTTACAGCCGCAGGTCGCTGTCCACGATACGGGTCACGATCGCGGCGATCTCCGCGCGCGTGATCGGCTGGTCGGGATAATACCATCTCCGGCCGCTTGCGTCCACGCTGCCTTCGACAATACCGGCGCGCGCCAGTTTGCGAATCGCAGACGGATGCGAGGCACTGCCGATATCGCTGAACGTAATATCCGCATTGATGACCGGGTACTCGCCAGAGGGCAGCAGATTGGCAAAAATCTGTGCAAAAGTATCACGGTCGGTCAGCGCCAGCGGATCGTAGTTGCGGTCGATCAGCGCGTTCTGCTCCGCATACTCCACATAGACCTGATACCACGGATTTTTCGTCATGTCCAGATCGCTCTCGCCCGTGTAATAACGCAGATGCAGGCGCGTAGCGAGCGCCAGGGTTTCACCCATGGTGATATTGGCCTCCGGATCAAAGCGCATATTGCCGACACCATTCATCAGGCCCAGACGCGTGATGCTGCGCACATTCTGATAATACCAGGCCGAGGATTGTACATCACGGTAGCCCACATAGCTGCTTGCATAAGAGAAATGGTCAAGCAGCGGAGAGTCCGGTTCCGGCTCCGGCTCGGGTTCCGGCTCCGGCTCCGGCTCGGGTTCGGGTTCCGGCTCGGGCTCGGGCTCAGGCTCAGTTACAGGCTCCGGCTCGGGTTCCGGCTCCGGTTCAGGCTCAGGCTCCGGTTCAGGCTCCGGCTCCACTTCAGGCGTGGCAAAATACAGTTTGATATGGCAGATGCCGCTCACATTTTCAAAGTAGAATACGTTCCCGTCCTGGCGGAAGTCATGATCCGACCAGACGCGCTGCCGCTGCGCGCCATTGAGCGTCTCGGAAAGGGTAAATTGGAACGAGCCAGTGGTATTCTTATACTCACTCTGGCTGACCTGCACGTTATCCACATAGGTCGTCAAATAGATCGGGTAAGTGGTCGGTGTGGGCTGCGGTGCCGTTCCCTTGGTCGTGAGCTTCATTTTGCTGCTGGGATACCACGTGCCGTTGACCTTCGCGGTGAACTCATAATAGTAGGTCGTGCCCTGCTGCAGGGTAACGCCCACCTCATTCTTGATGTCCCACCAGATGTGGTAGGTCGTCTGGGAGGCCGAAACGTTGCTCACCGATTCTTGATATTGCTTGATGAGTTTGCCGTTCGCGTCATACAGATTCAGGCCGCTGCCGGTCACCTTCGCGCCCGACGTTTTGGTCACCTTGGTGACCACGGTCGCGTTATCGTAGCCGATGGAGGCCTTGGAGGCATACTTGCTGTCGGTCGGGGTGGAGAAAGTCACCTTGATCGCCGGCGTTTGGCTACCTGAGGAAGAACCGCCCGAAGTGGAACCGCCCGAGGACGATCCACCCGCGGAAGGGCCGCCGATATAGCCAATACTGCTGTCATTGCTGTCGATCGATGCGGTGGGCTTGAAGTACGTACCCGACTTCTGCACGGTTTCGGTCAGTTCAAAATGCAGGTGCGGACCGGTCGAAAAGCCCGAGCTGCCCAGCGTGCCGATCTGCGCACCCTGCGAAACAGTATCCCCCTTGCGGACGCTGACCGAATTCATGTGCGCATACATCGAATAGCCACTACCGTCCGAATGCTTGATGATGACGCCGTTGCCGTAGCCCCAGTTGCAGATTTCCTTGCCGTTTTTCGTGTAGGTTCCGCAATTGGGCGAGCAGCCTGCCGCTTCGCAGCCCTTGTTGCTGCTATTCGCCGCATTCTTGTTGATGCAGCCCGTATAGACATAGTACACCGTACCGGCTTTGGTCGCGACGACCTTGCTGCCGGTTGTGCCGCCGATGTCGATGCCGGAGTGCGAGGTCCCCTTATACGGCTGCGTCACATTGATACTGCTCGGCACCGGCCACTGGTAGGAACCTGCCGCCAGTGCCGTGACCGAAGCAAACAGTGCCGTCAGGCAAAACGACAACAGTGCCAGCCGCAACATTCTCTTTTTGATTTGCATGATTTTCTCCCCTTTCACTCGTGTTTCCAGTATATCACATTTCAACCTTTCGTAAAGGTTTTCCTGATTTTTCTGTTACTGGAAATTATCCTATTTTCTGTTTTTTTACCCTCCATGCCTTTTGTACTGCAAAAGCCCCGCATCCGTTGCGGATGCGGGGCCCTTTCGCCGCAGTTGTCCGTCACCTTACAGGCGGCGAAATCGCGTCATCGTTTTCACGCAAAATCGCGGTACAGGAAGGTGACCACCTGTGCGCGGGTGCAGGTCTCGTTTGGCGAGAAGGTGCTAGCACTCGTGCCGGTCGTGATATTGCGCTCGACCGCCCACTGCACCGGATACCAGTAATAGTCGCTGACCCGCACGTCGCGGAACGACTGTCCCGCGTCATAATACTTGGGCGGGAAATCGGTGCGCCACAGGAAGGTGACCACCTGCGCGCGGGTGCAGGCATCGTCCGGCGAGAAGGTCGTGGCACTCGTGCCGGTCGTGATGCCATTTTCCGCCGCCCACAGGACGGGATCGCGATAATATGCATTGGACGGCACATCGCGGAACGGGTTTTCGGTCGAGCGGCTGCTCAGCTCGTCCAGCCCGAGCGCGCGCCAGATGAAGGTGACCACCTGTGCGCGGGTGCACGGCTCATCGGGCGAGAACGTGCGGGCGCTCGTGCCGGTCGCGATGCCCTGCTCCACCGCCCACTGTACGGCGTCGGCATAGTAGGCATTCGACGGGACGTCGGCAAACGCCTGCGGCTTATCCCAATCCGTCAGATCAAGCGTAGTGCTGAGATCCACCTGCGGCACGTTGGTAAACGTCTCCTCCAGCATCTGCACCTCGGGATCCGTCCAATAATTCTCTCCGGTCGTGACCAGTTTATCGCTGCTGTTGAGTGTAAAGGAGACCGTTTGGTTTTTCACCAGTTCGCCGCTGATCTCCACCGCCTCGATTTCTTCATCGCTGTCCGCCAAATTGCTGAGCAGCACGGTCGCATCTCCGGTATGCATGCCCTTCAGCGTAACCTTGTTATTCTGCATATCCAACACCGCGTTCAGTCCCTGCCCGGACAAATAGGTAATATGCTCCGAAGTCTCCATCATCATCGAACCATCGCACTGTACCCGGTAATTTGCCGCCGTCGGGATATACAGAGCGCCGCCATCCGTGTCCGCCAACACAAGTTCAGTAACCGTGTCGTCCAGATATGTAACCTGTCCGTTTTCCACCTTGGCCAGCGTCTTGGAACCATCTGCGGACAACACTTCCAGATTGCTCTGATCGGAATACGTGAGCTTGACATACTGATCCCTGTTGCTCGTCAGATACTGCAAATATTGATCCGAATCGATTTCCGTCATAGCCAAATCCATCACGTTGAACAAAGCAAGGCGATCCGGCAACTCGCTGTCATAGGTGATGGCGGTTTGCTGATCGGCACTGCCTCGTGCCACTTCCGTACCGTTGCCATTGTCGCCAACAAAAGCCTGGAACAGGTTTTTCTCCGGATTGAGGAACAGAAACCGTTCCGGTTTATCGTATGCATCTTCCCAACCCACCTTGGAATGAAATACCTCCGTGTCTAGATAGGGGTGGTTCGGGTCGTAAATCGGCGTACAGTACCAGCCGGATCCCATATCTATCAGCTGATTGCTGGTCAGCAGCACATCATGTGCATTCGTACCCCATGCGATGGATGCCACCAACGGCTGCGTGCTGGATTCGATGACATCGCACAAGGATTGGATATAATTTCCGTCCGGATTATGGTCATAGCTGCCATCCGCCGCCTGATAGCAGTATTCTCCGTTCTGCATCTGCCCAATCAAATCCAGCAGTTTTTCATCGCCCATGCCCATCAGTTCGGTTTGAAAAAGCTGATACCGCTCGATAAGCTTGGTCAATGCGCTATCTTGGTTCCAATACACATATCCAAAAGTAACGCCGTCGCCCTGATGGCTGGGCAAGCCGGTGAACCCGTACGGCAGGTTCAGGCCGCGGGTGGCGATCAATCCCGCCGTCCAAGCCATACCGGCGCAGTTGCCGCCCCATGTAGATGCACTGCGCGCCTTGATCTGCCCCAGACGTTCGCCATAGACCTCCTGATATCGTTCCACCGGGATTTTATATCCGCTCGGATAGCAAAAACTGGCGGCCACGTTGATGATCGGCCAGGTTTCCTCTTCCACCGTCAGGAAGTGCAGTGCCGGCCGGTAAGCCGCCTGCGTTGCCTGCTCGCAGGTATCCGCCTGCGCGGTAATGCGAATGGTGCCGGTCTGGTTGTTGCGGATGTAGATTGTGATATTTTCCGTCACCGTGGGCTGCGGTTCGCTCTCGGTCGGCGCGGACAGCGTCCCGGTCGTAAACGTCTCGTGCTGCGTCAACGCGTCAGGCGCGAAGCTGAAACCGCCGGTCAGGTCGACCGTCAAGGTGACCGGCCCCGGCTGATAGGCAGCCGTATCGACCTCACCTGCAAAACCGGCGAGAATCTCCAGCGAAAAGAGTCCAATCACCCGATTGTTTGCGGTGTTATAATGCACCAGCATTTCACGGGTTGGATCGAGTTCGAGCTTGGCCGCTGTGGCGGCTGTCCCGCAAGTGATCGAAATACCCTTGGCGTCGTACACGCCGCTGCCGCCGTTATAATACGCACGGACGGTATAGGTATAGGTTTTCCCCTGCTCCACGGTATTGTCCACATACTGCAGGGTGTTTTTGCCGGACACCGCGCCGATCTGCGCATATTCCCCGTCTCCGGTCTTGCGAAGAATATGATACCCATCGACGCGATACTGCTCCGACGCGGTGTCTTGCGGAATGCTCCACTCCACCGTCACCGCATGATTCCGATAGGTCGCGCTCTCCATGACCGGAGTCGGAATAAGTCCGTCCGGCTCGGGTTCGGACTGGGAAAACGGCGAATCCGTTTCAAAATAAACGACACTTCCCTCTGGCAAATATTCATCGTAGCCCCATTCGATGCGTTTCCATTCCTCTTCCGTGCCCTCATAATACACGGTCAGCGGATTGCAATTTTCAAAATACCCCGTGCTGCTGGTCATATATTTGGGCCAATATACCGTCTTGAGATTCGGGCAATTGCCGAACACGCTATTTCCTATAAACGGAACCGCCGGAAGGTCGACAGTCTGCAGGTTTTTGCAGCCGTAAAACGCCCGCCAGTTGATCGATTGCAGCGTATCCGGCAAAATCACCTCGCGCAGCCCGTCACAATAGGCAAACGCCTCGGAATAAATCTCAACGGAACCTGGCAGCTCGAGCGACTGCAGTCCGCTGCCTTTGAACGCGCGATGACCGATCACTTCAAGCGAAGCCGGAAGCGTAATTGTTTTGAGTACGGGACAATCAGCGAATGCATCGTTGAAAATTTCCGTAACCGAAGAGGCCAGCTCGACGCTTGTCAGGTTCGGACAACCGGCAAAAGCGCCGGCGCTTATATGTCTTATACCATTTTCCACCACCACCTTTTGAATCTCCGATCGGGATTCCTCCCAAGGAGGGGAGCTATAGAACTTTTCGCCTTTGCCGAGCGTCAGAGTGCCGCCCGACAACTCCCAAGCAATGCCGAGCAGCTCGCTGGAATCATAGACCGCCCCGGCCTCCGGCACCAGCGCGCCCATCGGCCCGCACAGGCCAAACACCATTGCCGCCGTCAGCAGCAGACTGATCCATCGTTTTCTCATCTGCGTTGCCTCCTTTTCTCTCCCCCCGAAGGACTCCATCCGGTTGCCGCTATCTTCCCAAGACCGACAGCCTTGTTTCAGCGATGCCGCTATGCCTCCGGATGTTTATTTCAGTATACCATATTTTGCTACTTTCGAGTGTGCGCAAATTGATGGATAAACTGTCACAGGTCTTGGCACAGTTCTGTGCACCGCATCCAGCCTGATGAAGGGTGATATTATGGCCTGAGATAAATCATTTTTTCAGTCAAAAGGGTTTTCCCTGAAACAAAAGTGCAGAATTATTTTTCGCATAAATTGAAGTAAAATAACCTCTTTTTACAAAAAGCACAACTTATACCGATTTTCTAATGCTTCTACGTTTTAAATCACTTGTAAACTGTAAAAATTTGTGTTGCCATTTTCGTGTAGTATATGCATAGATACGCATTGCTAATATTCTTTTCAAAGGCTGGCGATGACAAGGAATATTATGATGAGACGGTTGTTCAGCAGATAACCAAACTGTAAGTGTATATCAGGCAGCAAACCAAGTGCTTCAGTGAGGAGGAAACGAAAAATGAAACGAAGATTATTAACTGAATTGTTATGCCTATGCCTATGCCTGTTAGCAGGTTTCATGCCTGTGACGGCCGGGGCAGCTCCCAACGGAAACACTCATATGACGCATATTATTATTTTTTAAATCCGGATTAGGGGACGTCAGATACCCAGGAAATAGAAGATTTTACTTTTATCGGTAAAGTAAGTGTTTCGGGGATTGGAACAGCTGCACAAGCGAACGGAGGCACGATTCCAATTACGGACACTAATAAAGGCGGTAGGACAGTGCCGGAGGCAGGAATAACCCAAACGATAGGACCAGTCGGAACGGAACAAACAGAGTTGATAACCAAAAGGTAGCTTTGACAGATAGCAATCGGAACTCCTATATCGCATCTCTTTCCGTTACGACTGGTACAGTGGCCAATGGCTCAGCATCTGTGTCAGATGGAAAATTGACGTTGTTGTACCAAACAGTGTATGATGCGGCAGATATTTCTGTTAAACCGGCAAAGGGTTATGCGCTGCAAGGCATCAATGGTGCTTTTTCAAAGGTCAACATAGTTGGCAGCCACCGCATACTGGCAACAATGGGGCATGGATTATTGACAATGTGGACGGTAGAAGTACGTTAAAGAAATATCTGAACGCCCAGTATTCTGTAAAATATTACACTGTCGATGGCAATAGCGAGCCAGTAGAAGCAGCGAACGCAACAGATTCCCAGAAATATGTCAAGGATCAAGGTGTAGCGAATACCACAATCAATCCGGGTTTATTTACAGGAGGCGGGGATGATCCTGTACTGGGGGACTGGAAAGTATCCAATCTGCAAATGAAGCTGACGCTGAAGGATAATGTTCCTTCCGTCTACTCCGGCTGGTATACAACGCAGGACGGTACAGTCAAACACACAGGTCCCTACGCCGGCGTTAACATCAAAACCGTGGCGGAATCCAGCGGAAACGGCACGCCCACAATCGTCGAGTGCTACGCAACGAAGGACAAGCCCGGCCTGTCGGTCAACAAGACGATCCATTTGATCAATGGCAACACAAATGTGTCTTCTGTGCAAACTGTCAACGTTAATGATATGATCGTTTACAAAATCGAGGTCGAGAACACCAGAAACGTGACGCTGAGCGACATTAACGTCAGCGATACACTGACGAAAGACAGCACATCCGGTAGTTCGCTGACTCTGTATTCGGATGAGACATGCACTACTGAATTTCCCGAACTTTCTCTCTGGCTCCTGATGCCAGCAAAACACTGTATGCCAAATACACCGTAGTTGCGGCTGATGCAGGCAAGACGCTCACCAACTCGGCGACGACAAGCAACGGAACAACCTCGAATACAGGTACTGCGCCTGGTATTCCGGTAAAAAACAACATACCATTACGGTCGAAGTTGTAAACGGTACCGCGCAGACCACAGGTCTTTCTGAGTCCACCGGTGGTACTATCACTGTAAACAACGGTGCGAATACCAGCATTACATTCACAGCAAACACTGGTTATGCATTGGATACCGTCACTGTTGACAGGCTCGCCGCTAGCTTGGACAACGGCATATACGCTTTTAATGATATAACTTCCGGCCATACCATCCCAGTCGTTTATGCAGAAGACAAAATTGGCGAAAAAGATCCCGAACAGTCTGACAACATTCCTGACAAGTATCAGGCTACGGTCATCTATACCGCTGGAGCCAACGGCAAAATCGCGGAAAGCGCCAAAGCCAAAGAAGTATTGACCATCGAGGATAACTGGTACAACACCGCGGTTTCGACCATGGCTGCACTCGGCATCATCAAGGGCCGCACCGAAACCACCTTTGAACCCGATGCACCGATCACCCGTGCGGAATTTGCCGCGATCTGCGCCCGCTTTGACACCGGCCGGACCGATGGCGACAGCAACTTTACCGATCTCTCCGGCCACTGGGCCAAGGATGAGATCGAGCGCGCCGCAACGCTTGGCTGGATCACCGGCTATCCGGATGGCACCTTCCGCCCGGAGAATGCCATCACGCGTGCTGAAGCGATGACCATGATCAACCGCGTCCTCCAGCGCCTGCCGGAGGATGAGAGCGACCTGCTGAGCAATATGCAGACTTGGCCGGACAACCTCTCGAGCGCATGGTATTACCTCGCCGTGCAGGAAGCCACCAATAGTCACGACTTCGACCGCAAGGACGATGGCGTGCATGAGAAGTGGACTGCACTGACGGCAAATCCGGACTGGACAGCATTCCAGTAAAGCGCGCAGCATACCCCATACAGTTTTGAGGAGAATGTATTAGAAAGGCTCTTGCAAATGCAACAAAAAGCCCTGTATTCATTTACGGATACAGGGCTTTTTCCTGTGTAAATAACTTTGATTCTAGCCGAGTTATCGCGGAGCGATAAGCGTATTGTTCCACCGGCATATCATATATGTGCAAATTCGTTTGTTTAAAATAGACAAAACCACCATAGAATGGAAGAGTTTTCTCTGGTATAATGGATATAAAATCATGGGTGGAAAGATAAGGCAAGGGATAAAATCACTTTATCCAAAGGAACAGAACGAGTGATTACGGCAACATGGAGCAAAGAGGGGATGCGATGCTGCGATGCTTTTCGGCAAAAGCAAATAAGACTGCTGAATATTCGATGGGAGTAGTGGATTATGGCCTATAAACATCCTGCAATCTATGTTTTGCGGTCAGGCCTATTGCACAAAGGAGGAATTCCAAATGAAAAAGCGATGGCTATCCATAGTATTGGTGTTGACCATGTTAACAACCCTTTTCCCTGTCACAGCGATGGCTGCGGATAATACAATTTATGTAAGTTCAACTGGCAGTGATGCTGGCGCAGGTACGGAAACAGATCCATACGCCAGCTTGTCCAAAGCTGTTGCTGAAGCCTCGTCCGGGGACACCATTGTTGTACTAAGTGATTTGACCGTTGAAAATACGGTTGTTATCGACAAAAATCTAACCATTCAAGGCATATATCAAAACAACCCTGATACAACAGTAAGGCCGGTTTTGAGCACTGACAGCGAAGCCACAGCATTTTACAGCATGTTTAGATTGTCGACTGGTGTGACCGCTAATTTTGCAAATCTCAACTTCAGCGGCAGCAATACCAATTTTTCAATCAATGCCAGCAATTATGGCGGTGCAATTGTTGCTGAAAGCGACAGCGCAATGACGATGAACTGCAAAAACATAGAATTAAGCGTCACAAACTGTGATTTTTCTGATTTTGAAGCGCATGGCGGCGGTGCAATTGGCTTACACTATATTGACACTGCAAATGTTACAATCTCAGGTACATCCTTTGAAAATAATAGCGCAGATTTGTGCGGCGGCGCAGTTGGCTTTGTTGACTGCATAGCGATTACTTTACAGTCAACCAACTCCAAATTTACTGAAAACCAAGCTGGCGCGCTCGGCGGCGCCATTGGTTCCAATGGTTCCAATGGCTCAAAAACAGACTCGTTTGCAATAACAAACTGTCAATTTCAAAACAATAAAATAAACTATACCTCTACGGATAGTAACTCTGCAAGCGTATTTGGCGGAGGCGCAATCGGAATCAAAGAAGTACGTGGAAAAACCATAGAGGTTGATATTAAAAGCAGCCGTTTTGAAGGGAATACCACCGCTTCCAGTCGTTTTACCAGCGGAAATGACCCCCGCGGAGGAGCTTTCCATATACTAGCCGGTGCATATACTCTTAATCTGGAGCAATGCACGTTTACTAATAACCATGCAGAAGGCCATGGCGGTGCCATCAATCTGGATGTCGATGCCGATTATGAAGCGCATTTTTCAATGCAGGGCACAACTTTTGAAAACAATATATCCGACTCCCGCGGCGGCGCTATCCACATTGCCGGTGGAGGCATTCATACCGACATTGACAAAACACTCTTTCAGAGTAACAGTGCAAAAAGTGGACTTGGCAACGCAATTGTATTTTTCTACTCCGGTAATGCTAAAACAACTAGTGCAATCCATTCAACAGATGGAGCTATCTTTGACAATAATGGTGGCACACTAGAAACTGGCGACACAATTTACTTACAGAGCAGTTCTGGTGCAGATGACACGGTTTTAATTTCGGACTATATGATGGACGGCACCAGAATGCGCTGGAAAACAGACGACCAAGATGATGAAGGCAATGATATTCTTAGTCCACTTGAAAGAAGTGAGTATGCGAAAATTGATCTGGGAACAACCGGCGGCAGCCTTTACCTTGATACAGAGACGGTAGCGCCATCTTATTCGCCAGACACATACTCCAATCTCTTTATTGGAAATACTGCAGGTAATTACGGTGGCGCAATTTTCAACTACGGCTCCCTGACCATCGGTGAACCGGGCGAAGACATTACCGTCACCAAAAATTGGACAGACGAAAATGATCAACCGTTGACGACGGACCTTCCGGCATCGGCAACTGTTCGCTTGGTTCGTCAAAGCGATCAAGCAGAGGTTGATAACGCAGAACTAACGGCCGCAAATCAATGGACGCACACCTTCTATGATTTCCCCACAAATGTAACTCACAAGATTGCAGAAGACAATATAGCCGGATACACCTCTGAAATTACAAATGCAGAGAGTACCTCGGTCACCGTCACCAACAAAAAGCTGAGCAATATCACCATTCAGCCCGCGAACATTACCATCTACATGGGCGGTCACGGCTATGAAGGTGCAGTAGACGACGATGGAACTCTCATTATGGACGCAAAAGCCGGTTTCCCGGAACCGGGCTTCCGCATCAGCCTTCCAGATTCTCTCAAAAATATCAATGTCACAGAAGATTTGACACTGCAATACAAAGATGGCAGTGATATCTTCACATGGGAATTTGAAAAATACGGCGAAGGCGAACACGATATCTACCGCATTGTACCTGCAGGACAAACGGCGGCTCGCCCGGTGCGGATACAATTTATTAAGATGGTAGATGGACAGGAAGAAGTAGTAGACAGCGACAGCGAGGATTTCAACGCGGCGCAGTATATCAACCAAACCCTCACCATGAAGGCTTACGGCGAGGGAATTGAAGAAGACAAGGTCAGCTTTGTCTATGACGGACAGGAATATCCGATCACCGTGAAAAACGGAGAACTCACTGTACGTGGAACCACTGCTGCAGCGAAAACTCCAAACATTGCTGAACCGGAAGACTTCACAGCCGTCAAGGACGAACCAGGCGTAACGGCTCCGGCCGAAACCAAGTATTTCATCAATAATTCTGATGTACAGGTGGATGATGACGAAGGCATCTCCCTGCTGTTCGATCACATTATTGATACCAATGTGACCGTTGAAGACTCGACTTATACCGCACTGCTGGAAGAGAAAGTCGATGCGCAGCTTGCTGAATTGGCGAGCAACGAGACCCGTCACTATGAATCCCGGTATCTTGATCTGGTCGATATGAACAATGGCAATGCTTGGGTGAAGGCAAGCCAAGATGTTACTGTATATTGGCCGATACAGGAAGGTCTGGATGAGAACACCGAGTTTACCCTGCTGCACTTTGAAGGGCTGCATCGAAGCATGACCCCGGAGGAAATCACAGCTAAACTGACCGATGAAAACTATGCCCCAACCCCAATTACAAACTTTAAGGTGGAAGGCGATCATCTGGTCTTTGAGACGGATAGCTTCTCGCCCTATGTACTGGTGTGGGAGACCACTTCTTCCGGCGGCGGTGGCGGCGGCACCACCTACTATACCTTGCACTATGAATCCAACGGCGGCACGGAATATGCAGACGAATCCTACGCCAGCGGCACGACCGTACAGCTGACCAAGGTCCCGACCCGCGAAGGCTACACCTTCACTGGCTGGTACGCGGATGCAGCACTGACCAAACCGGTTACCGAAATCAAGATGACGGCGAAAACCACCGTCTATGCCGGCTGGGAGATCACCGAAGTCCCGGATTGGCTCAACGGTGACGATCATTTCGCCTATGTCATCGGTTACGAGGATGGCACAGTGCAGCCGCTGAGCAATATCACCCGCGCCGAAGTTGCCACCATCTTCTTCCGCCTGCTCCAGGAGGATGTCCGCACGGAAAACCTGACCGAAACCAATGTTTTTACCGATGTTTCGGCGGATGACTGGTACAACACCGCGGTTTCGACCATGGCTTCTCTCGGCATCATCAAAGGCCGCACCGAGACCACCTTCGAACCCGATGCACCGATCACCCGTGCGGAATTTGCCGCGATCTGCGCCCGCTTTGACACCGGCCGGACCGATGGCGACAGCAACTTTACCGATCTCTCCGGCCACTGGGCCAAGGATGAGATCGAACGCGCCGCAACGCTTGGCTGGATCACCGGCTATCCGGATGGCACCTTCCGCCCGGAGAACGCCATCACGCGCGCTGAGGCGATGACCATGATCAACCGCGTCCTCCAGCGTCTGCCGGAGAATGAGAGCGACCTGCTGAGCAACATGCAGACTTGGCCGGACAACCTCTCGAGCGCATGGTATTACCTCGCCGTGCAGGAAGCCACCAACAGCCACGACTTCGACCGCAAGGCCGATGGCGTGCATGAAAAGTGGACCGCACTGACGGAAAATCCGGACTGGACGGAATTCCAGTAAAGCACGCAGCACATCCCCTCGCAGTTTTTGAGACAAATATGTTAGAAAACGGTTAGAAACGTCCAGTTAAATGTAACAAAAAGCCCTGTATCCATCCTGGATACAGGGCTTTTTTGGTGCCGCCAGCCGGAATCGAACCGGCACAGTATCGCTACCGGGGGATTTTAAGTCCCCTGCGTCTACCAGTTCCGCCATGGCGGCATAGCTTGATTATACCAGAAGGGGCACCCTGTGTCAAACAAAGCGCCCCTTTTCCGTCTTTATTTTTTGTTGAACACGTTTTTATCCAGCGCGCCGTCCTGATGCGCGACAATCGTCGTGCAGACCGCGTCGCCCGTGATATTGACCGCCGTGCGTGCCATATCCAGAATACGGTCGATACCCATAATCAGGCCGATGCCCGCAACCGGCAGGCCGACCGAATCGAATACCATCGCCAGCGTAATCAGGCCCACGCTGGGCACGCCCGCGGTGCCGATCGAGGCCAGCGTCGCGGTGGCGATAACCGTCAAATAGTCCGCCGGCGTCAGCGTGATGCCAAACGCCTGCGCAACAAACACGACTGCAACGCCCTGCATAATCGACGTGCCGTCCATATTGATGGTCGCGCCCAGCGGAATGGTGAAGGACGAAATGCGGCGGGATACGCCGACCTTGTCCTCCAGCGTTTCGATCGAAAGCGGGATGGTCGCGTTCGAAGTCGCCGTCGAGAACGCGAAGCCCATGACCGGCGCGAACTTGCGGATAAACCGGAACGGGTTGAGCCCGGTGAACAGCTTGAGCAAGATCTGATACACGCCCAGGCACTGCACCACCAAGGCAAGCAGCACCGCGCCCATATATTTGAACATCGGCACCATGGCGGAAAAGCCCAGCTCGGAGAACGTCTTTGCGATCAGGCAGAACACACCGACCGGCGCCGCGCGCATGATCATCATGGTCATTTCCATCATGATGTCGTTGCCCTGCTGGAAGAAGTTCGTGACGAGCTGCACCTTATCCTGCAATTTGGCGAGGATCAGGCCGACGATCAGCGCAAATACGATAATTTGCAGCATATTGCCGGTCGCCAGCGACTCAATGGGGTTTTTCGGGATGATGTTCAGCAGCGTTTCGGTCATGCTGGTCGAACTCTCGCTGATGGAGGTTTCCGCCGTCTGCACCTGCGACATATCCAGACCAAGGCCCGGATTAATAAGGGACGCCACGCTCAGCGCCACCGCCACGGCCAGCATGGTGGTCACCAGATAAAAGCCGATGGTCTTGACGCCGACCTTGCCCAGCGTCTTGGTATCGCCGATCGCGGCTGCGCCGCAGACCAGCGAGCAGAACACCAGCGGCACGACCAGCATCTGCATCAGGCGGATAAAGCCCTGTCCAATGATATAAAACACGCCGCCGACCAGAATGTCCTGTACCGCCGATACATCCGCTGCAAACGCATGCAGCAGCGCGCCTACCGCCGCGCCGAGCAGCAGGGCGATAAAGATTTTCGTGGTCAGACCGATTTTCTTGCGGTTTGCCTTCTCGCTCATGCTTTGCCTCCCGTCTGCCGGCCGGACAGATACTCCGCCAGCGCCTGTTTCCACTCCGGCATCTGATAAATACCGGTGATGCGCATCATCATATTATCCAGCAGCGTAAAGCGCGGACGCAGCGTCTCGCCCGCCGCCGTGGACTCCACCGACACATCGGTGTAGCCGCTCAGGCGCAGGATCTCATGCGCAAACTCCGCGCGCGAGCACATGCCCTCGCACGAGGCATGGTACAGACCAAATTCGCGTGCGGTGATCAGATATTCAATGAAGCCTGCCAGCGCGTCCGCCGAGGTCGGCGAAGAGATCTCGTCGCCCGGCAGCCGCACGGTCTCACCGCGCGCGGCCGTTTCCAGCACCTGATCGACAAAATCATAGGTTCCCGCGCCGTACAGCCACGAGGAACGCACGATCACATGCTTGTCGGTCAGCTCCCGCACCAGCTTTTCGCCCGCATACTTGCTCTTGCCATACATGGTAACCGGATGCGCGTCATCAAATTCACACAGTGCCGCGCCGGCCGTGCCGTCAAAGACGTCGTCGGTCGAGATCTGGATGAGTTTGGCATCAATGCGCCGCGCCGCCACCGCCAGATTGCGCGCGCCGAGCGCGTTGATCTTATAGGCTTCCTCCGGACACTCCTCGCAGCGGCGCACGTCGGTCAAACCCGCGCAGTTGATGATGACGTCCGGATGGTTCAGGTCGGCGAAACGACCCACCTTGCGGCCATCCTCCACCGGTACATCCCGGTCGCTGGTCACCAGCTTGCATTCCGTATTGCGGTCAAACCGATGGCACAGCGCGGAACCCAATCGTCCGCTTGCGCCCGCGATCCAAACGCGCGTTGTCATATTCATAAAACACCCTTCCCTTTCCTCTTCTTGCCTTTCTCTTCTCTTATCTTTCCCGGAAATACGCACCTTACGTCCTCTATTTCCCCCCGCACTTTCTGATTTACAGAGGCTGCGGTGTACCTGTTTTCTCCAGCGCCGCCTGGATTCGCGCGCGATTGGGCAGCCATGCGGAAAACGCCGCCGCACTGCCCGACGCCACCGCGAACCGCAGCGTCTCTGCCGCCGAAAAGCCCTGCGCCTGCGCATACAGCCATCCCGCGGCCATGGAATCGCCCGCGCCGACCGGCTGCACAGCGTCGCCCGGCGTCGCCTGCAAATACAGTGCCTGCCCGTCTGCCGGCACCAGCACCGCGCCCTGCGCACCGCAGGAAATCAAGATATCCTTCGCCCCGGCCGCCTGCAATTCGCGCGCGCAGGCCGCGATCCCCGCCGGATTGCGCGGCGCGCCGCCGACCAGCGCATCCAGCTCTTCCAAATTGGGTTTGATCAGGTCCGGACCGCACGGCAGCGCATTTTTGAGCGCGTCTCCCGACGTGTCCAGCAGCGTTTTAACGCCTCGATGGCGCACCCGCTCGAGCAGCTTGGCATATACATCCGCCGGAACGCCGGCCGGCACCGAACCGGACAGCACCAGCCAATCCTCTTCTCCCAAGGTGTCCAGCGTCTCCGCCAGCCGCGTCAGGGCTTCGGCCGGGATCTGCGGGCCTGCCCCGTTGAGCTCGGTCTGTTCCCGCGCAGATACCTTGATATTGATGCGCGTCATGCCCTGTTCCAGACGGCAGAAATCATATTCCACCCCGGTTTCCGCCAGCAGCGAGGCAAACAGCGCCCCGGTTCGTCCCGCGATGAAGCCCAGCGCACGCGTGGGCAGCCCGAGCGATGCGCAAACCAGCGACACATTCACGCCTTTTCCGCCCGGATATAAGGTTTCGCCGCTCGTGCGGCACAATTTCCCGGGCCGCAGCGCTTCCGTACAAACCAGATAGTCCAACGAAGGATTCAGGGTCACAGTGTAGATCATAGCAGCAACCTCCCGTTCCGCACAGCATATGATAGGTCCGCCCTCGGCGGTTTTGTCCGCGGGCACAGGCCCGCGCCGACCATTTCATGATACGACCCACCAAGAAGTATATGGAATCATTGAAATCATACTACAAAACTCCCTATTTTTCAAGCAAAGGGGGACTATTTTATTGTATCATGTTCTCCACTATCGTCAGCCTGCCCTGCGCCGCAGGCATCCCGCCATGCTGCGCGCAAAGCAGAGCCTCCCGCACATTCGTGCGGGAGGCTTCGTTTCAAACAGCACTCTTATGCGATTTTCTCGACAAAACGCATCAGGATGGTGGCAACCTCTGCGCGGGTCGCGTTATCCTGCGGTGCAAGCATATTGTGATCGGTGCCGTTGATCAGGCCGTCGCCCACTGCCCAGTTCAGGGCATCCACTGCATAATCCGAAACGGCTGCATAGTCTGCGAACTGCTCGATCTCGGTCTCCACTGCCGCCGCGTCATCGCCCGTGGACTGCACATAGCGGTACAGGATCGCCGCCATCTGCTCGCGGCTGACCGGCGCATCCGGCTCGAACTTGTCCGCTTCCGTGCCGGTTACAATGCCGTTCTCGGCTGCCCAGGCAACATAAGGTGCATAGTACCCGTCCGCTGCCACGTCGGTGAACTGTGCCGCCGCCTGCGCGCCGCTGCCGTCTGCTTCTGCCATGCGGCCGAGCACGGTGACGAACATACCGCGGGTCATATCGGTCTCCGGCTCAAACGTGGTGGCGGAAGTGCCGGTAAACAGGCCTGCGTCCACAACATAGTTGATGGCGTCCTTCGCCCAGTGGCTGGTGATATCCGTGAAGGTCAGCTCCACCGGCGTGCCCGGATCGGCCTCACCGCTGTAATCGTCGAAATCGGATGCGTAGTTCTGGTAAACCGTCTCGTCCTGATGGCCCGCCGCGCCTTCAAAGGTGCCGGCGTTCCAATCGACCAGCGTGTTCCAGACCTTGGTGTCGCCCGCGGTCAGCTTGTACTCGCGCAGCACCGGGATATTGGACTCGGTCTCATTCAGATCGGAGACAAAGCTGGTGACCACGCGGACGTAAGAAGCTTCGCCCAGGCCGGTCAGATCGATCGTGTTCTGGCCGTTTTCGAGCGTGAAGGTCTTTTCTTCCTTGACCTTGCTGCCGTCGTCCGAAGTCTGCACGGTCGCGGTGATGGAAGCCGCGCCTGCGATCGTTGCGTCATAGGTCAGTGCGGTCGGCGCCGCCGATGCCTCGACCCATTCGGTGGTGTGCGAACCCTTGGTCTCGATGTCGCCTTCCTCAAAGCGCAGCCAGATCTTGAGCGAATCCGCCTTCGGGCCGGCCGCTGACTGGTTCTCGCGCACCTGATCGTTTTCCTCCGAGGTCAGCTTGTCCGTGTAGAAACGCACCTGAGAGATCGCGCCCGGCAGCATGGTGTGGTACATGCCGCGGTTGCGGTTGGTTTGCAGGGTGTTCTTGAAGCCCAGACCGATGTACATCGGCTCGCCTTCCCAGTTCTTGACCGGCGCGGTAAAGGCAGGCTTGTCTACATGCGCGCTGTTGTAGCCGTTTTCATAGGAGTCGCCGCCGGTCTCAAAGTCGAACGCGCTGGTGTACTGCACCCAAGTGTCCTTCTGGATGCCGGCCTGCGGATCGTCGCTGTCGTTCCAGCTGAACTCGCCGTTGTCGTCCAGCAGGCAGACGCCGTAGGTCACCTTGCCGGTCTCACGAACCGCCATGCGGAACAGGTACGGCGTGCCCCAGCCGAGGCCGATGCCCTTGACCATCAGCGGGTTGTGGTCCGGGATCGCGCCCGTGCCGTCCAGATCGACATACTGCTCGGTCAGCTCGGATACGCCGCCCTTGGTCGTGCCCTCGCTGGGCAGGTTGGCAAATACCATGCCGGTGCAGGCGTCGTCCACCGTGTAGCCGCCATTGTCCGGAATCTCGATGTAGTCGCGCTTGCCGTCCAGAATCAGCGTGCGGTTGCCTTCGTCATCCGTGCCGAATTCCGGCGCGCCATGGATATAACCGTCGTTGCCGTTGCCGGACAGGTCCTTGACAATCGGCATGCCCTGAATCGAGCCTTCAATGTTGATCGTCTGCGCGGCGGCATTGCCGATCGTCACCGTGTATTCGCCCGCCTCCGGGAAGGTGTAGGAGAATTCCACGGTCTTGGTCTCGTCCGACGCCAGATCATACTGCTGCGCCGCCACCGTCTGGCCGTTGACCTTGAATTCCGCAATGGCCGTGCCGGCCTCGTTGCCGATATTGGTCACGTCCGCCTTGATGTTCAGCTTGTTGCTGCCCATATCGCTGATTTCCCCGTCGCCCATCTTGGTGCGGACGTTGGTGTAGTCAAAGGTCGCGCCGCGGTACTGTACGTTGACGCTCGCGCTGGTGCCCGCCAGCGAAACCTGATGGGTGCCCAGTGCGGTCATGCGCACCGTGCCGCTCAGGTTTGCGGACTCGCCCGGCTCGAGGATCTTGGTGGCGCCGTCAAAGCTGTACAGATACCGGGTTTCGCCGTTGTCGATCACCGGGATGACCGCCGCGGCAATGCCCTTGCCGTTGTTGGTCACGGTTGCCGAAACCGTCACTTCACCGTTGTACTGCACGGTGGTCGGCGTGATGGAAATGTTGCTGTACGCCAGCTGCTGCTTGTCCTTTGCGATCTTGATGGTGTTGGCCACCTTGGAAGCAGACGACGCCGTCTCCGCGCCGTAGTTCTCCACCGTCAGCAGGCCGTCGCCCGGCGTGCCGGTAATGTGGAAGAAATCGCCCTTCTTGTTATAGGTACGCGCATCCTGATGGGTCAGGTACACCGTGCCCGCGCCGACCGCGGGATCGTCCGAAACCGCCAGCGCATAGCTGTGCGTGTGGCCGGCGATCATCAGATCGACATTGCCCGGTTCAATGACTTCCGGAATATAGCGCTTGGTGTACGCGTTGGAAACCGGATGATGCATCATAATCAGACGGAACTCGGCGTTCTTGGCCGCGTCCGAAGCCAGATCCTGCTTGAGCCACGCCATCGCGTCCTCAATGGTCTGCAGCGTGGAAGCGTCCGCCTGATTGCCGGTCGCTTCGGAGTTCATCTGGAACAGGCCCCACGGGTTGCTGTTCATGGTGATGATGTGCACGCCGCCGTAGTTGAAGGAGCTGTCGCCCTCAACCGTCGCGCCGTACTCCTCGTCCTGGATGTTGTAAATGTAGGTATCAAAATACACATCGCCCTGGTCATGGTTGCCGCTGGAGTAAACGACCGGATACGAATGGATGAAATCATCCTCGCTGTCGCCCGCCAGCCAGAAGCTGAACTGCTCGGCCTGCGCGCCGGTGCCTTCCACCAGATCGCCGCAGTGCAGGATGATGTCCGGATCGTATTCCTTGACCGCCGCATCCAGTTCCGAACGGGTGGCAAAGATGTGCGAATCCGACAGCGAGATCAGGTTGATCCGATCCGGGTCGTCGGACAGCGTGCGGAAGCTGGCCGCGCATTTCTCACCGTTTTCCAGCTGCACCTCGTAATAATACCGGGTGCCGGGCTGCAAGTCGGACAGCTTGTAGTGGTAAAAGTTCATCTTTTCGCCCTGGAAGTTCGGGGCGTCCGCATCCACTTCTACCGAAATCGGTTCGCACAGGCTGTCCTCGGATGTGCCGTACGCGATCGTGGACACGCCGGGCTTGGTGCTCTCCCAGACGACGACCATGCTGTCCGTCTTGGGCGCGAGCAGATACGGCCCGTTTTTGAAGGTTGCCTGATCGTCCGCCGCAAACGCTGCCGGCAGCATGGCCGCCACCATGATTACCGCCAGCAAAAGGCTGAGCAGGCGCTTGCCCTGTTTTCTCATTCCGATTCACTCCTTCTCTTTTTTGTTTCTCTCTCTTTCTTCCGCTTTTCGTCGGTCACGCTGCCCGTTTTGGAATAATATTCTCTACTATTTTCGTCTTGCCTCCTTCTGCCCCGCGTTTGGCATCGCGAACAACTTTTGCTGATAGTGTTATCATACGTTGAAAAAATCGTGATATCAAGCAGTTTTTCGTCACTTTTGTTAATTTCAGCACTTGTCCACAAATCGGAATAATGTTTTTTATTCAACATTTCTTAAAAAATAATGTTCATTTTTATCGAACATTATTCCGCCACAGAGATAAAACATGCCTCCCGGCACTGCAGCCGGGAGGCACATCGTTTTTTAGATTATTTCAGGCGGAATTCTTCCAGCGCCGCCTCCATCCGGGCGGTGTGGTTGAGCGCGCTGTTTTTCCGGCGCAGCGCCAAACCAACGTACAAACTGTCGATCAGCGAAATCTGCGCCACGCGCGGCGACACGAACAGCTGCTCGGGCGAATAGAGCTCCAGACACAGATCGACCGCCTGCTGCACCGGCGTTTGCGGAAAGCCGGTGATCGCGATGGTAGCGGCCCCGCCGGCCCGCGCCTTTTCCAGCGCGCGCACCACTTCCAGCGTCCGCCCGGTATGCGTGATGCCGACCGCAACCGCATGCCGGTCGAGCAGCCCGGCCTCGATCTGGCTCAAATGCGCATCCGTGACCGCCTGCGCGTTCATCCCAATGCGCATCAGACGGATATAGAAGTCCTCCGCGATCGACGCCGAAGCGCCCAGACCGAAAAACACAATCCGGTCCGCATGATGCATCAGATCAACCGCGCGGCCGATTTTGTCGTAATCCAGCAGCTCCAGCGCATGTTCCAGCGTATCGATATTGCGGGAAAACACCTTGCGGACCACGGTTTCCGCATCGTCCTCGGTGGACAGCTCTTCAAAGATCGTCCGCCGCTCGTGCGGCGCGCTTTTGACCAGCATGAGCTTGAACTCCGCAAAACCGCTGCATCCGACCAGCTTGCTGAAACGCACGATGCTGGATTCCGCCACCCCTAAAATCCGCGCCAGATGCTGCACACTCATGGTCGTAACGGCGTCCGAATTCTCCAGCACATACTGCGCGATTTTCTTTTCCACACGATGCAAAGAGGGATACATCCCCTCGAGCGTCATATACAGATTCTTTTCCAAGATTCCACATTCCCCTCATCACAAAATGGGTTTCGGTTTCCGATCCGCTTCCCGCAGCGCCTCCACAGTCCGTCGGCGCCGGTTCCGGCAAAATGGAATGGTTCATTATACCACATTTTCCCCCGTTTGTCATCGCCGCCACGGCGGTTCGGCCTATGCATTCTGCCCATATGGAACATATATCCTTTTTACATTCTGCAAATTGATTTTTATTCCTCGCGGCGATATATTGGTATACAAAGGACGAAGGGCGTGGCATGGCATTGGACGGAAAGCAGTTTGAACCCATCCGGCGAAAAGAGAAAATCGCGTACGGCACCGGCGATGTGGCGTGCAATATCGTATTTGCACTGACCACCTCGCTGCTGCTTTATTTTTATACCAATGTGGTCCATGTCAACGTGTTCACCGTCGGCGTCATCATGATGATCTCGCGCATTTTCGACGGCATCAGCGATGTGCTGATCGGCTTTCTGATCGACCGCACCAAATCCCGTCACGGCAAAGCGCGGGCCTGGATCTTGTGGATGATGTTCCCGTATGCGCTGTCCGCCATTTTGCTGTTTACCGTACCGCAGGCCGCGCACTGGGTACAGGCCATTTATATTTTCATCACTTATAACTTCTGCACCACCGTGGTCTATACCGCGCTCAACCTGCCGTATGCCACGCTGGCCAGCCTGATTACGCGGGATGTCAACCAACGGGCTTCGATCAACCTGTACCGGACCGGCATGTCCGCCATCGGCAATCTGGTGATCACCTCGGTCACCTTCCCGCTCGTCTCCGCGCTCGGCGATACCCAGCAGGCATGGGTGGCCGTTTCCATCCTGTATGCGCTGCTGGCGCTGCTGCTGCTCTGGTTCTGCTTCAAAAACTGCCACGAACGGGTGCATCTGCCCACCGGCCAGCGCGGCGGACAGTCCATCCCGCTGCTGCAAAAGCTGCGTCTGATCCTGACCAACCGCTATTTCATCCTGTTCTTTCTGCTGTCGATCGCCCTGTCGCTTTATGAGGCGATCACCGGCTCCTGCACGGCATACTATGCGCAGTATATTCTGCACAACCGCAACCTGACCGGCGCGTTCGCCTCCTTTGAGGCGATCCCGCAGATCATTGTCGTTCTGCTCCTGTCTCCGTTTATCTACCGGTTCGGCAAACGCAACGTCGCCTTTGTGGGCGCAGTGATCGCGTCTGTCGGCGTCGCCAGCCAATTCCTCGATCCGGACAACCTTTCTTTGGCGATGCTGGCCTGCATCCTGCGCGGCATCGGCAAGGGCTGCTTCCGCGGCGTGAAATATTCCATGCTCTCCGATATCATCGAATACGGCAACTGGAAAACCGGCGTGCGGCTGGAAGGCATGATCGTCTCGACCACCACGGCCGGGCAGAAGTTCGGCAGCGGCATCACCACCGCCGCCATCAGTCTGCTGCTCGATCTGGCGGGTTTTGCCGGCGAAGCCGCCATCCCCGCCAGCGCCAAGGCGATGATCGCGTATATTTACATCGGCGGCAACCTGCTTGCATGGGCGCTGATCGCCCTGCTGCTGATCCTCTACCGACTGGACAAGCATTACCCGCAGATCATGGCGGATCTCGCCAAGCGGGAAGCCGCAGCCGACCTTGCAGCAGACGATGCGTCCACCACCAGCGCGTAGTTGGAAACGATCGGGTCCAGACGCAGATTATCCGCGCCGTCGTTTTCAAAAAAGCTGCGTCTTTTATGGAGCAATAAAAAAATGCACTTTTCCATTTTGGAAAAGTGCATTTTTTGGCGGAGACGGAGAGATTTGAACTCTCGCGCCGGTTTCCCGACCTACTCCCTTAGCAGGGGAGCCCCTTCACCAGCTTGGGTACGTCTCCATGTCAAGTAGTAGCTTCGCCAAGCAAAATGGATGGCGGAGCGGGTGGGATTCCTTTTTCTGCGGAAAAAGCCACGGCGGTTGCAACATGCCGCCGGCATATTGCCAAAAGCCGCCTTTCGAATCCCCCACCTTTGGCTCCGTTAATATTTGGCGGAGCGGGTGGGATTCGAACCCACGCGCCCTTTCGGACAAACGGTTTTCAAGACCGCCTCGTTATGACCACTTCGATACCGCTCCGTATCTTGCCCGATAAGCAAGAAGTATTATACCATGTGTTTTGGTATTTGTCAATCCTTTTTGAACATCTGCTCCCATTCGGCCTGCCGGAAGCCGACCAAAACGAAATCCTCGCTCACCAGCAGCGGCCGCTTGACCAGCATGCCGTCGGTCGCCAGCAGCGCCAGCTGCTCGTCCTCGCTCATGCCGGGCAGTTTGTCTTTCAGCCCCAGCGCCTTATACTGCAAGCCGCTTGTGTTGAAAAACCGTTTGAGCGGCAAGCCGCTGCGGCCATACCACGCGCGCAGCTCGTCCGCCGTCGGATTGTCCTGCTTGATATCGCGTTCCTCGAACGCAATGCCCTGTGCTTCCAGCCACTTTCTGGCCTTCTGACAGGTGGAGCACTTGGGATAACAAACAAACAGCATATGTTCTCCTCCTATTCCTGTGCGTCCGATGCGCGGTCCCGGCACAGCATAAACAGCTCTGCCGCCAGCAGGATGCAGGCCGCTACCGACAGGCAGCCGCGCAGAATCATCTTGGCCGACCATTCCGGCGTGGTCACGCCCATCAGACGGGAAAGGCCGTAGCCGCCCAGATCGGACACCGCCATGGTCGTGGTCACCGCGCTGAAGAACGCCAGCAGCGCCGGACGCGGCTTGCCGTACAGCAGGCGCGCCAGATAATAAAACGCAAGCACCAGAATCACATCCGCCACCAGGCCGAACGCAAAGGATGCCAGCTTGGGATCGACGCAGGTCATGCGATAGTTGACCAGCAGGTGCAGGCAGCTCCACAGCAGCGGCACCAGCGTCAGCTTGGCGGACTGCGCGGTCATCTCGCCGCCCTGTGCCTTCGCCAGACCGATCGCGCACATGCCGCACAGGACCGAAACCACCGCATAGACGATTTCCAGGATCTTGGCCCAGCCGGCGGCGTCCTCCTCGCCGGTCGTCATCGTCAGATACAGGTATCCCAACCCGCCTACTACAATCAGCAAGCCGGAAATGACCGCCGCCATGCGGAACAGCGGGTTCTGCGTGCCCAGCAGCTGTTCAAACGGCACGGCATTCCGCTTGCGCAGCGGCAGGCTCAGCACCGCATACAGCACCGCCGCGAGCACCAGCAGCGCCGTGAAATACCATACCCATGCATCGCCCACCGCAGGCAGGCCCGTATCAATATCAAAGCCGTTGAGCAGATGCAGCGCGCGCACCACCACGCCCGGCAGGCACAGCACAATCATCAGAATCGGCAAAAACTTCGTTTGTTTCATTCCGTTCCCTCCAGAGGTGTTTGACATACAAAGTTAGTATACCACATCGTGTTCTCCTGTTCAAGTAACGCTGCAAAAACAGCTCTTTCCGGCTCAAACACCGGAAAGAGCTGTCTGTTTGCTGTCATTTTATCCCGTTTATCAATACCGGCCCGCCTTGGGCAGCTTTTCCGCGTCGTGTGCGGAAAACTCGGTGTTGGCCGGGGTTTCGCGCTTCATGCCGAATTTGAGCAGGATGGGCGTCACAAGCGTGGTGACGATAACCACCAGCACGATCGCTGGGAACATTTCCGAATTGATGAGTCCTGCCTGCTCACCCTTCTGCGCCACGATCAGCGCGACCTCACCACGGGAGACCATGCCAAGGCCGATGGAAAATGCATCGTAGGTCTGGAAGCCCATCAGCCGCGCGCCCAGGCCGCAGCCGATGATCTTGGACAGGATGGCCACCACGGTCAGCACCACCGCGAACAGCACCAGCGTGCCGGTCAGGCCTTCCAAATTGGTCTTGATGCCGATGGAGGCAAAAAACAGCGGTGAAAACAGCATATACCCCAGCACATTGGTCTTGCTGGCAACATAATCGCGTGTATCCGACAGGTTGCACATAACGATGCCGGCAAAATACGCACCCGTGATATCCGCGATGCCGAAGAACACCTCGGCAATATAGCTCATCAGCAGGGCAAATACCAGCGCATAGATGGCGATGCGGCGGTGCTTGTGCCATTTCTCCTCCATCTTGATGAACGCCCGGTGCATCACGAAGCCGGCCACCACCACAAACACAAAGAAGGCCAAAATGCGGCCGAACACCAACAGCGGCTTGACCGACGGATCGGTGAACGCGGTCAGCACGGTCAGCACCACGATGCCGAGGATATCGTCGATGACCGCCGCGCCCAGAATGGCCGTGCCGACCTTACTTTTGAGTTTCCCCATTTCCCGCAGCGTTTCCACCGTGATGGACACCGAAGTTGCGGTCAGCACCACGCCGATGAACGCAGCTTTGAGCATATTCATCGGGTCGGCAGGCTCGTTTTTGAACAGCAGATAGCAGCCCATGCCGCCCGCCAGCGGCACCAGCACACCGATGACCGCAATGATAAAGGAGGCAAAGCCGGTCGATTTGAGTTCTTCCAGATCGGTATCCAGGCCTGCATTGAACATCAGAATGATGACACCGATCTCCGCCGCTTTGACCAGAAAATCCGATTCCCCTACCCAAGCGAGTCCGCTCGGTCCCACCAGCACGCCGGCTACCAGCGCACCGACGACCTGCGGCATATGCACGCGCTCGGAGGTCAGGCCGAAAATTTTTGTAAACAGCATGATGATCGCAATCGTCAGAAGAAAGTCATATGACATAGCGTCACATCTCCTCTCATCGTAATAACGGAACATATACCATTATACAACTTTTTTCTAATTCAGCCAGCCCGTTATGCAAAAATACGGTCGTTGTTTTACACAAAAAGTTGGTTTCGTTTTTGGTCATAAAACACACTGCTTGCATTTTTTTGACCATTTTCTCTCTTTATTTGCGTTATTTCTCCGTCCCCTTCCGCAGGCGATCCTGCAAGGCGTTTTCCCCGCCATGCAAAAAAGACGCCTTGCGGACCGTAGTCCGGCAAGACGTCTTTTCCAAAAATGCCAATCAGATTATTGCTCCACCTTGGGCGAATGTTCGCGGATCTCCTTGATCGTTTCGATGCCCGCGGTCAGGCACTGCTGCAAGCTGTCCATGTCCTCCGAGGACACGTTGCGCTCGAGAAACAGCAGCTCGATCGCGTGCGACAGCTGACCCATCACATTGGCCGTTTCGAGGAACTTGGGGAAATTATGAGACTGCATCGCATTGCGGAATTTGCGGATGTCGCGGCGGATAAAGCCCACCACTTCGTCCGCGCCTTCGAAATCGCCGTAAGAAATCGGATACGGCTCGACGCGCTGCAAATAATACTTATCCCTTTTGGTCACATTGAACACATAGGTGACGCAAATTTCGTCGCTCAGCTGAAACTTGGCAATATACAAAATACCGTTGCGCACTTCCTTGATGGAGGTTGCGCCGATCTGACGCAGTGATACATTGATGATATCACCGGAAAAACTGCTTGTAATCATATGTTTTCCTTCTTTCTTCCCCTGTCATGCATCAATGAAAGCGAACCAGCAGGTAAACAGTGGAGATCGCAATCGAAAGCAGCATCATCGGGAAACCGACCCGCAGATACCGCGCGAAGGTGATCGGATGACCATGCTTGGCCGAAATGCCCGACAGCACCACGTTGGCGGATGCACCGATCAGCGTGCCGTTGCCGCCCAGGCAAGCGCCCAGCGACAGCGCCCACCACAGCGCGGATACATCCATGCCGTCCGTCTGCATCGCCAGAATCAGCGGGATCATGGTGGCCACAAACGGGATGTTATCCAGGAAGGACGAGAACAGCGCCGAGCCCCACAGGATCAGTACCATCAGCAACATCGTGTTGCCGCCCGTGACCGCAACCAGCGCGTTGCCCAGCGTCGTGATGACGCCGGTCTGCACCATGCCGCCGACCACAACGAACAGGCCGGTGAAAAACAGGATGGTGGACCATTCTACGCCCAGCACAATTTCCTCTGTGTCCTGCTTGCCAATCAACAACATTATTGTAGCACTTGCCAGCGCAATAATGCAAGAGTCCACGCCCAGCGAAGAGTGGAAAACAAAGCCAATGACAACCAGGCAGATCATGACAACGCTCTTGACCAGCAGGGAATGGTCTTTAATGGACTTCTTTTCGTCCAGTTTCATGACCGCCGCCATCTTATCCGGCTCGACGACCATCTTACGGCCGTACAGGAAATAGAAGCACAGGCAAACCGCAATCATAATCAGCACCACTGCAACACCGGTGTTGAGCACGAAATCCACGAAGCTCAGGCCGGCCTGCGAACCGATCATAATGTTCGGGGGGTCACCGATCAGGGTAGCCGTACCGCCGATATTGGAGGCCAGGATCTGCGTGAGCAGGAACGGCACCGGATTGAGCCCCAGAATGCCCGTGATGGCAATCGTCATAGGACCAACCAGCAGCACGGTCGTCACGTTGTCCAAGAAGGCAGACAGCGCTGCGGTAATGATAATAAACAGCAGCATGATTTTCCACGGGTTGCCCTTGGCGATCTTGGCCGCTTTGATTGCCACATATTCAAACAATCCGGAGTTACGCACCACGGCAACAAACAGCATCATGCCGATCAACACGCCGATCGTGTTGAAGTCTATGTAGCCGACCGCGTCATCCACCGTCAGCACACGCAGACAGACCAGCACGACTGCGCCCGCAACCGCTGCTACCGTGCGATGCACTTTTTCCGTTACAATCGCGGCCATAACCACCAAAAAGACCACGACGGAAAGGATTTGCATGGTATTCATTTTCTTTCCCCTTTCCCGCGCACCGCCATGCGAGCATGCGCGCCTTCAAATTGTTTTACGACATATTATACTCCCCATATTCGCGCTTTTTCAATGTTCAATTCCCCCTGATTTGCCGGGTGTTCTGGCAAAACTTTTGTGATTTAGTACGAAATCCCGTTCTTTCCTTCACGCATTTTTAACAACGTTTGCCGTTTCCCAAGGCTTAACAGCCGTAGTCTGCACGCACTTGTCTGTTACGCGCGGCAACGCCCCCGGCGCCGTAAAAAGCGCCGGGGGCGTTGCCCCATCAGGGTTGGATTTGCAATATGGGTCGATTATGCATTTTTCAGCTTACGCCTGCGGTGCCTGCGGCTCTGCCGCAGCCGCCGGACGCAGCGTCAGCTTGTCGTCCTCGACGTCCAGCGTCACATGGTCGCCGGCCTTGATCTTGCCCTCGAGGGATTCCTCGGCGACAAGGTCCTCGACCTCATTGGTGACCGCGCGGCGCAGCGGACGCGCGCCATAAACCGGGTCGAAACCTGCCTTGGCGAGGTGCTTCTTGGCCGCTTCGGTCCAGTCCATGGTGATCTCCATGTCCTGCATGCGCTCGGCGACCTTGCGCAGCATGCCGTCAGCGATCTGGGCGATCTCGTCCTCGCTCAGGCGGTTGAATACGATGATATCGTCAATACGGTTGAGGAATTCCGGCCGAACCGCCGTCTTGAGTTCGCTCATGACGTCGTCACGAATCTGCTCAAAGGTGCGCTCGGCGGTGTCCTCCTGACCATCGGCAAAGCCCAGAGACTTGCGGCCATTGCCGGTGATCTTCTGTGCACCGATGTTGGAAGTCATAATAATGATGGTATTGCGGAAGTCCACATGGCGGCCCTGACCGTCGGTCAGCACGCCGTCCTCAAGGATCTGCAGCAGGATGTTGAACACATCCGGATGTGCCTTTTCGATCTCATCGAACAGGACAACCGAATACGGATGGCGGCGCACCTTTTCGGACAGCTGACCACCCTCGTCATAGCCGACATATCCCGGAGGCGAACCGATCATACGGGAAACCGCATGCTTTTCCATGTATTCCGACATATCAATGCGGATCATGGCGTTTTCGTCACCGAACATCGCTTCGGCCAGCGCCTTGGAAAGCTCGGTCTTGCCGACGCCGGTCGGGCCGAGGAACAGGAACGAACCGATCGGACGCTTGGGGTCGCGCAGGCCGACACGGCCGCGGCGGATCGCCTTGGCGACCGCGGTAACGGCTTCGTTCTGGCCGATGACACGCTTGTGCAGCGTATCCTCGAGGTGCAGCAGACGCTGTCCCTCGTCCTCGGTCATCTGGGCAACCGGGATGCCGGTCCAGCCCGAGATCACAGCCGCGATATCGTCCTCGGTTACCGCGCCATGGGTCTTGGTCTGCTGTTCGGACCACTCCTTGCGGCGCGCTTCGAGCGCTTCGCGCTTGCTCTTCTCTTCATCACGCAGCTTGGCGGCGTTCTCGTAGTCCTGACCCTTGACCGCTTCTTCCTTCTTCGCAGCGACGGCGGCGATTTCATCCTCCATCTGCTTCAGGTCGGGCGGTGTGGTCAGCGTGGACAGGCGGACACGCGAGCAAGCCTCGTCAATCACGTCGATCGCCTTATCCGGCAGGAAACGGCCGGTTACATAGCGAACCGACAGCTTGACCGCGGCTTCAATGGCCTCATCCGGGATCTTGATGCGGTGATGCGCCTCATAACGGTCGCGCAGACCCTTGAGGATCTCAACTGCGTCTTCCGGGCTCGGCTCGTCGATCTGGACAGGCTGGAAACGACGCTCAAGTGCGGCGTCCTTTTCGATGTTCTTGCGGTATTCATCCAGCGTCGTTGCGCCGATGACCTGTACTTCGCCGCGCGAAAGCGCAGGCTTTAAGATGTTCGCGGCATCCGCTGCGCCTTCGGCAGCGCCCGCGCCCATCAGCATATGCATCTCATCGATGAACAGGATGGTGTCCTTGTTCTGGGTCAGCTCTTCGATGACCTTCTTGATGCGCTCTTCGAACTCGCCGCGGTACTTGGTGCCCGCGATCATGCCGGTCAGATCCAGCGCAATAACGCGCTTGTCCTTCAGCGTTTCAGGCACATCACCCGCGACGATCTTCTGCGCCAGGCCCTCGACGATCGCGGTCTTGCCGACGCCCGGATCACCAATCAGCGCCGGGTTGTTCTTGGTGCGGCGGGACAGGATCTGGATGACACGCTGGATCTCCTTGCTGCGGCCGATGACCGGGTCGAGCTTGCCCTCGCGGGCAGCGGCGGTCAGGTCGCGGCCGAACTGACTCAGCGCGTCGTCAGACTTGCCGGAGGCACCGGCAGCGCCGGTCCCTTCGCCCTGCTGCACGCCGCCGAGCACTTCGCTGAGCTTTTCGGCGACCATCTGCGGGGTAATCTTGAGGTTGGCCAGTGCGGTCAGCGCAACATTCTGACCCTCCCGCAGCAGGCCGAGCAGCAGATGCTCGGTGCCGACGTAGTTCGTGCCCATCTGGGCAGCGGACTGGATGGACAGTTCGATGATGCGCTTGGTGCGCGGGGTCATGCCCTGCGGAGCGGTGCTGTCGGGCGTACCGCGGCCGGACAGCGCCTCGATCTGCTTGACGAGTGCGTCATCCGTCACGCCGCAGGCTGCCAGCGCCTTGGCGGCCGGGCCGCCCTCTTCGCGCAGCAGGCCCAGCAGCAAATGCTCCGAGCCGATATAGCTGTGTCCGAACGAAGCGGCGGCTTCCTGCGCCTTGGTCAGTGCCTGCTGCGCACGCTCGGTAAAACGGTTCTGATAAAACATAAGTCAACACTCCTTTCCGGAATGGAAAAATCAAATAGGGGTTATTCTAAAATCAGGTTTTTGGCCGCGTCACGCAGCAATTCCGCGCGTTTGCGGTCGCGCTCCTGCGGCGCGCCGGTCAGCATCGCCGGACGGATGCGCTGTTCGAGTTCGTACAGCTTCTGCGGGTCCATGCCGCTCAGCATGCCCATCTGCAAGCCGACCAGCACGTCCGAGATGCACTGCACGGCTTCGCTCGTGTCGATCAGGTACGCGGAACGCAGCGTGCCTGCCGCACGGTAAATGCGGTCGCGCAGGCCGTCCTCGTTCTGGCTGCGCACCTGCTCGCGCGCCTTCTTTTCTGCGTCGATGATCGTGGTCGCGGTCTCAACCAGCTTGTCGGTCAGCTCGGCCGCCGAAGCGCCCAGCGTGACCTGATTGGAGATCTGGTAGAAGCCGCCGACCGCCTTGGAGCCTTCGCCGTAGGCGCCGCGCACCGCGCAGCCACGGCTGCCGGCGTAACCGGTCATCCGGCCGATCTCGCCCGTTGCCGTCAGCATGGGCAGGTGCAGCATGATGGACGCCCGCAGGCCGGTGCCGATATTGGTCGGGCACGCGGTCAGGTAGCCCAGCCGTGCGTCGTACGCGAACGGCAGCTCGGCTTCGATGAGCGATGCGATGCGATCCGCCGTTTGCAGACATTCTTTCGGGCAAAGGCCGGTGCCGATCACCTGCAAGCGCAGGTGGTCCTCCTCGCCCACCATGATGGACACGCCGCCGTCCTTGGAGACGATCAGCCATCCGCCGTTCTGGGCGAGTTCCGGCGAGATCAGATGCTCTTCGACCAGCTGGGACGCTTCGGTCGAGCGCGGGATGATCTGCTTTTTCTCAAATTCCGACCCGATGGTCGGATTATTTTGCAGGGTCGCGAACACCTTGTCCGCGATTTCCTTGTGCTGTACTTCGGTCAAACGGAAGGGATAACCCTTCAGGTTTCGCGCCAGCCGCACGCGGCTGGACGCTGCAAGGCCGGTAAAACCGCCGTGAATTTCAAACATGCTCATTTCTGCTCGCCCTCCATTCTGCGGATCTCGTCGCGCAGACGCGCGGCCTGCTCGTATTCCTCGTTTTCGACCGCGGTCTTGAGCTGTGCGCGCAGCGTTTCGATCGGGTCGGTCTTGGGCTGCTCGGCAGCCGGCGCCGCGCCGATGTGCTGCGTTGCACCGTGAATCTTTTCCACATACGGATTCAAGATATCCGCGAACGTGCTGTAGCAATCCGGACAGCCCACGCGGCCGGTCCGCCGCAGTTCGCTCTCGGTCATGCCGCAGGTTGGGCACTTGCGCTCGGTCCCCAGCATGGTGGCCGTCGGCGCACCCAGCATATCGTTCCACAGGCTGCCAAAGCCGCCGCCGAGGAACGAATGGAACGGGTCGCTCCAGAAGTGGTTCATCGAGGCAAACGCGTTTTCAAACGTGCTGCCGATATTTTCCTTCTGTGCACATTCCGGGCACAGGTGCATTTCGCGTGTCACACCGTTGATGGTTTCCTTATAATACATGGTCGCTTCATTCTTACCGCATTTCTCGCATTTCATAAGTCATTTCTCCTTTCGAGAATGTATATCAATGGATTGTTTTGACTGTTTTATGAGGTTGCAATGCCCATGACCGCGCATCGGAAGATCGCGGCGCGCAACCGGTCGCGGTCGGTTTTTTCCACCTCGGCCAGCGCACCGTCCGAGCACGCGGAGAGCAGCAGCTGCGCTTCGCGCTGGCTCAGCAGGTCCGCCGACAGCAGCGTGCGTGTCAGCCGCGCCGCGTCGTTCTGCGTCAGCCTGCCGCCAATGCCGCGGGCCGCCTCCAGCAGCGTGCGCTGCTTGTCGTCCATCAGCCGCACGATGCGGATGTAACCGCCGCCGCCGCGCTGACTTTCGACCAGATACCCGTGTTCCGGCGTGAAGCGTGTCTCAATCACATAGTTGATCTGGCTTGGCACACACGAAAAACGGTCCGCCAGACTTTTGCGCTGCACTTCGGCTACGCCGCCGCCTGACGAGAGCATTTCGCCGATGAAATCGGCTATGACATCCGACATTTTCATGTGAACACCTCCTTCGGTCTCGGTCCTCTTTCTGACCTTTCCTGACCTTTGTCTATATTATAGGAAATTCCGGGCCAAAACGCAACGGAATTTTCTGACCATTTCTGACCATTTGCCGGATTTATGATTTGCAAAAACGTTGCAATCTCTTTTTTTCTAATGATATCTCTTTTTTTCTCAGTTTTTTAACCTCCTGACTTTTGAATTCTTTTGCCAAAAGTTACTCATCGCTAACTTATGCTTTTTGTTGCTTTTTTTTGTTCTTGTGTTACAATAAATGTGTAGAATTCAATTGGAGGTGCAATACCAATGGCATATGTTATTAGCGACGCTTGCATCAGCTGTGGTTCTTGCGCGGGCGAGTGCCCGGTAGGCGCTATTGCTGAGGGCGACGGCAAGTACGAGATCAATGCAGACGCTTGCATCGATTGCGGTTCTTGCGCAGGTACCTGCCCGGTAGGCGCTATTTCGCAGGGCTAAGTTTTAGCATAAACGCGAAATACCAAACATCCGGTACTCCGGAAAACAATAACGCCTGAAAGCGCTGCTTTCAGGCGTTTTGCTTTATGGATAGGGGCACCCAATCCTCATGTGGGCCAAAGCCGCAGAATCGAGGTCAAAATACAAAATCAACTCCTTGCATTTTATGATCGGATGTTACACTGCCCTTTTCTTGCCCTTTTTCCAACAAAAAAGAGCCTGTCCGTTAGGACAGGCTCTTTCTTTTTTGGTTACAACCCAGACTTACTTGGAAGCCTTTGCAGCCTTGATCGCGTCGATCATCATCGGAACAACCTTGAACAGGTCGCCGCAGATGCCGTAGTCAGCTACGTCGAAGATCGGAGCGGAGTCAGACTTGTTGACCGCTACGATGCACTCGGAATCCTGCATGCCAGCCTTGTGCTGGATCGCACCGGAGATGCCCAGCGCAACATACAGCTTCGGATGTACGGTCTTGCCGGTCTGGCCAACCTGATGGTCGGCAGTCAGCCAGCCAGAGTCGATCGCTGCACGGGAACCGCCGACAACGCCGCCGAACAGGCCAGCCAGCTCTTCCGCCAGCTTGATGCCGGTCTCAACGTCCTTGGAGATACCACGGCCAACGGAAACGACAACGTCTGCGCCGGTCAGGTCAACGAGCTCCTTGGCTTCCTTGACAACTTCCAGAACCTTGGTCTGGAGATCTGCCTCGGACAGCTGTGCCTCAACCTTCTCGACAACAACCGCGTTTGCCTTCGCTTCGTTGTACTCGCCCTTCTTCAGAACGCCCGGACGAACGGTCGCCATCTGGGGACGGAAGCGCGGGCAGATGATGGTCGCCATCAGGTGGCCGCCGAATGCCGGACGGGTCATCTTCAGGTTGCGGTCCGCACGATCAAGCGCGTCGATCTGTGCTTCCGGCAGGGTGGAAGCTTCCTTCAGGAAGGCAGCGTACTTCTCAACGTCAACGTCGAGGTGCGTGCAGTCCGCGGTCAGGCCGGTGTGCAGGCGAGCTGCGCAGCGCGGACCCAGGTCACGGCCGATGTTGGTTGCCGCGATCAGCAGGATCTCCGGCTTCTTGGCCATAACGGTATCGCAGATCACCTTTGCGTATGCATCGGTGGTGTAGGTCTCGAGCAGGTCGTTCTCGCAAACAAGGACCTTGTCCGCGCCGTAAGCGCCCAGTTCCTTGACCATGGAGTCGCCTACGCCCTTGCCGCCCAGCAGCAGGCCGCATACCTCGACGCCCATGTCGTCCGCCAGCTTGCGCGCCTCGGAGATCAGCTCAAGCACGGTCGGCTGGAGCTTGCCCTGGCGCTGTTCACAAAATACCCATACGCCGGAAAAATCGGCGAGGTTGGTGTTATTGAAATCAGCCATTATAGTTTCTCCTTTCGATCAGATGATGTGCTTCTTCAGAAGCTCAGCAGCGAGGGTCTCGCAAGTGGTCTTGTCAGCGCCCTCGAGCATCTTGCCCTGGCCCTTCTGCGGGGGCGTAAAGGACTTGAAGATGTTGGTGGGAGAACCCTTCAGGCCGATGGTGGTGGGATCGATCAGCGGATCGTCCTTGAGGGTGTTGTAATCATAAACGGTAACCGGCTTGGAGTAGCAATCCATGATGCCGCCCAGAGACATGTAACGCGGTGCGTTCAGCTCCTTGATGCAGGTCAGCAGGCAGGGAGTCTGGGTCTGGATGGTCATGTAGCCGTCCTCGAGCATACGCTTAACGGTGACGGTGTTGCCTTCCTTCTTGATGTCGGCAGCGTAGGAAATCTGCGGAATGTGCAGCTTCTCAGCGATCTGAGAGCCTACCTGCGCGGTATCGCCGTCGATTGCCTGACGGCCGCAGAATACGATGTCGTCGTCCTCGAGGCCGATCTTGTTGATCGCAGCCGCGAGAATCTGGGAGGTAGCAAAGGTATCCGAACCGCCGAACTCACGAGCGGAAACCAGAACGCCTTCGTCCGCGCCGCGCGCGATCAGCTCGCGGAGCATGCCTTCTGCCGGCGCCGGGCCCATGGTGACAACGACAACCTTGCAGCCGGTCTCGTCCTTGAGCTTGAGGGCAGCCTCAACCGCGTTGAGGTCGTCCGGGTTGGTGATGGTCTGCATGGATGCGCGGTTCAGGGTGCCATCCGGATTGACTGCAACCTTACCGGAGGTATCCGGAACCTGCTTTACACAAACAATAGCCTTCATAGTTCAGTTTTCCTCCTTATCCTTAGCGCAGAACCTGACCAGCGATGACCATTCTCTGAACCTGAGAAGTGCCTTCGTAGATCTCGGTGATCTTGGCGTCACGCATCATGCGCTCCATCGGGTACTCACGGATGTAACCGTAGCCGCCGTAGATCTGAACGCACTTGGTGGTAACGTCCATTGCAACCTCAGAAGCGTACAGCTTCGCCATAGCAGCTTCCTTGGTGAACGGCAGACCAACGTCGTGGTTGAACGCAGCGCGGCGAACCAGTAGACGAGCAGCATCGATCTGGGTGTACATATCGGCTACCATCCACTGCAGGCCCTGGAACTTGTCCAGCGTTCTGCCGAACTGAACGCGCTCCTTCATGTACTGGATCGCCTTATCCAGAGCGCCCTGCGCGATGCCGAGTGCCTGAGAAGCGATACCGATACGGCCGCCGTCCAGCGTCATCATAGCAATCTTAAAGCCGCCGTTCTCCTTGCCGAGCAGACGGTCAGCCGGCAGATGCACGTCTTCAAAGATCAGCTCAGCGGTCTGAGAACCACGGATGCCCATCTTGTGCTCGATCTTGCCGATGGAGAAGCCCGGATCGTCCTTGTCAACGATGAAGGCGGAAATGCCCTTGTTGCCCTTGGACTTATCGGTCATGGCGAAAACAACGTAAGTATCCGCGCGGCCGCCGCCGGTGATGAACACCTTGGTGCCGTTGAGGATGTAGGAACCGTCCGGCTGCTTGACAGCAACGCTCTGCTGTGCAGCGGAGTCAGTGCCCGCGTTCGGCTCGGTCAGGCCGAATGCGCCGATCTTCGCGCCTTCCTTGGGCTCGATCAGCGGGCGCAGCCACTTTTCCTTCTGCTCTTCGGTACCGAACGCGTAGATCGGCCAAGCGCCCAGCGTGCCATGAGCGGACATGATGCCGCCGGTGGTCGCGCAAACGCGGCTCATCTCTTCGATTGCGATCGAATAGCAGATGTAGTTACCGCCGGAGCCGCCGACTTCCTTCGGGAACTGAATGCCCATCAGGCCGTACTTCATCAGCTTCTGGACAGTCTCTTCCGGATAGCGCTCCTGCTCGTCGATCTCTGCTGCGAGCGGCTCTACTTCGTTAAGCGCGAACTCACGGCACATCTTCTGGAACAGTGCTTCTTCTTTTGTAAGCCTAAAATCCATGCCATATACCTCCCAAAAAATATTCGCGGGTGTACAGAAAAACACAGCGCCCGATGCCCATGGGCCGGAGCGCTGTGGCCTGAGCCAACACCCTACTTTGGAGCATGTCTACTTATATTATACCGGTTGCCGGGAATATGTCAAGGATTTAACAGACTTTTGCGTGAGAATTTCGGCCCGCTTTTTTCGCTCGCCGTTCGGGATTTTACGCCGCGTGAAATCCCGTCTTTTGTTTCCGATTTGTATAACTTTCCGTCGGTTCCCGCCGCATGTTTTTCGCGTTTTTCACATATTCCGCGCCTTCTGTGCATAAGAAGCAAGGAAAGCGTATCGATAAAGGAGGAGAAGCATATGTGTGGAATCGGCGGCTTTGTCGATTACGAACACGACGCGCGCCGCTATGCGTCGGCGGCAAAGCGCATGCAGCGCAGCCTGACGCCGCGCGGCCCGGACGCGGCAGGCGAATATCAGGATGAGGACGCGGTTCTCGTGCACCGCCGCCTGATCGTCATCGACCCGGACGGCGGTGCGCAGCCTATGTACGCACCGGACGGGAATACCGTGCTGGTATATAACGGAGAGTTATATAATACCGAAGAAATACGAAACGACCTACTCGCCCGCGGGCACACCTTCCGCGGCCACTCGGACACCGAAGTGCTGCTGCACGCCTTTCTCGAGTGGGACACGGACGCCTTCGAGCGCCTCAACGGCATTTTCGCCTTTGCCCTCTGGCAGAAGAAGGAGCGGCGGCTCATCCTGTGCCGCGACCGGCTGGGCGTTAAGCCCCTGTTCGTCGCGCGCGTGCACGGCGGACTGGTGTTCGGCTCGACGATCGGCACCGTGCTGTGCCATCCGGCGGTCGAACCCGAGGTCGATGCGGACGGTCTGCGCGCCGTGCTGCTGCTCGGCCCCGCGCGCCCGCCCGCATCCGGTGTGTTCCGGCAGATCGAATCCCTGCTGCCCGGGCACTGGGCCGAACTCACCCCCGAGGGCTATGCCGACCGTACTTACTGGAAGCTGGAAGCGCACGAGCATCCGGACGATCTGGGCGCCACGATCGCGCGCACGCACGAGCTGATCTGCGACGCCACGCAGCGGCAGCTGGTCTCGGACGTCCCGCTCGCCTGCTTTTTGTCCGGCGGACTGGATTCGTCCATCCTGTCCATGCTTGCCGCCAAAAATTACGCCGCGCGCGGCGAAACGCTGCGCACCTGGTCGGTCGATTACCGCGACAACGACAAGTATTTCACCAAAAACAGCTTCCAGCCCAACAGCGATAACGAATTCATCCAGATGATGGTCGATGCGCTCGGCACCGAGCACCACAACGTCGTCATCGAGCCGGACGCCCTGTGCGCCGCGCTGCTGCCCGCGACCGACGCGCGCGACCTGCCCGGCATGGCGGACGTGGATTCGTCGCTGCTGCTGTTCTGCGCGGCGGTCAAAAACGGCGGCACGACCGTGTGCCTGTCCGGCGAGTGCGCCGACGAGCTGTTCGGCGGCTATCCGTGGTATCACCGCGAGGAGATTTTGTTTGAGGACACCTTCCCGTGGTCGCGCTCGGTCGATCTGCGGCTCGGCCTGCTCGCGCCCGGCGTGGTGCAGGACGGCGCGGCATTTGTCCGCGAACACTATCTCGCCACCTGCCGCCGCGCGGAAAAGCTGCCATCCGACAGCAAGAAAGACGCCCGCATGCGCGAAATGTTCGTGCTCAATTTGGACTGGTTTATGGCAACGCTGCTCGAAGCAAGCGTTGCACAGGGATACTCCCCTTCCGGTGCTGCGCAAAAAAGCAGCCGCAGGTTCTCTGCGGCTGCTTTTTTGTTGTCTGTCTTGCGTGTGATATGCTCAGTGGAAGATTTCCCACTGCGTTTCCTTGTCAAACAGGTGCATTTTGTTTTTGTCCAACGCAAACGTCGCCTGCTCACCGGCCTGTCCGCGGAAGCGCGCCGGCACGCGTGCGATCAGCTTGGTGCCCTTGCACTCCAGATATAAGTAGATCTCCGAACCCATCAACTCGGCAATGTCGATATCCGCGTGTACAATGCTGTCCGCGCTGGCCTCGAGGAAAATCTCCTCTGTGTGCAGGTCCTCCGGACGGATGCCGAGCACCACGTCCACACCCACATACTTGTCCAGCACGGCTTGATCGGCCTTGCCCTCGGGCACCGGGATGCTGAAGCCCAGAAAATCGATGAAATACCGGTCGTTTTCCTTGCGCAGCTGCGCGTCGATGAAGTTCATCTGCGGCGACCCGATGAAGCCGGCCACAAACAGATTGCACGGATAATCATACAGGTTCTGCGGCGTATCCGCCTGCTGGATGATGCCGTCCTTCATGACCACGATGCGGTCGCCCATGGTCATCGCTTCGGTCTGATCGTGCGTGACATAGACGAACGTGGTGTCCAGCCGCTTGTGCAGCCGGATGATCTCGCTGCGCATCGCGGTGCGCAGCTTGGCGTCCAGGTTGGACAGCGGCTCGTCCAGCAGAAAGACCGCCGGATTGCGCACCATGGCGCGGCCCAGTGCCACGCGCTGCCGCTGGCCGCCGGAAAGCGCCTTGGGCTTGCGGTCAAGCAGCGGCTCCAGATCGAGCACGCGCGCTGCCTCGTGCACCTTGCGGTCGATCTCGTCCTTGGGCATTTTGCGCAGCGACAAGCCGAACGCGATGTTTTTATATACAGTCATATGCGGATACAGGGCATAGTTCTGGAACACCATCGCAATATCGCGGTCCTTCGGCGCGACCCCGTTGACCAGCCGGTCGCCGATGAACAGCTCGCCTTCCGTGATATCCTCCAGACCCGCGATCATGCGCAGGGTGGTCGATTTGCCGCAGCCGGACGGCCCGACCAGAATGACGAACTCTTTATCCTTGATCTCCAGATTCAGGTCGGGGATAACCTCGACCCCGCCCGGATATACCTTTTTTACATGCTTGAATGTAATGCCTGCCATATGTTATCGCTCCTTCTCATTCTTTGACCGCGCCTGCCGTCAGGCTGGATACTACCTGTTCCTGGAACAATGCGAATATCACAATGCTGGGGATGACGGCGATCGTGATCGCCGCGAACATGGCGGTATAGTTAAAGCTGAACTGCGACGTGAAATAGCTCAGCGACAGCGGAAGCGTACGGGCATCCTGTCCGCTCGTCAGGATCAACGCAAAGGTGAATTCATTCCAGTTGTTCAAAAATGCCAGCACGGCAGCGCTCGCCAGACCGCCCTTGGCGCAGGGCAGCATGATCTGGAAGAACGTGCGGACAAAGCCCGCGCCGTCCACATACGCCGCTTCTTCCAGACTTCTGGGGATGGAGAGGAAGGTACTGCGCAAAATCAGCAGCGACATCGGCAGATTCAGCGCGGTGTATACCAGAATCAGTCCGGTTTTGGTGTCCGTCAAGCCCAGATTGTTGATGACGAGATACACCGGGTTGAGCAGCGCGGTCATCGGCACAACCATGGACAGCGACAGCAGCCAGAACAGAATATTCTTGCCCCGGAACTGGCACCGCGCAAAAACGTACGCCGCCATGGCCAGAAACAGCACATTGGCCACGGTTGCCACGCTGCTGATGATGACACTGTTGACAAAATACTTCAGAATCGGCGAAATTGCGATCGCCTGTTCATATCCGGTGAACTTGAAACTGGTGGGAAGCGAAATTCCGTCGGTCAGGATTTCCGCATTGGTTTTAAAGGAAGACATGACAACCCAAACGATCGGAAATAATGCAACGATCACGCACAGCGCCAGAAATATATATTTCAAAATCATCAGCAGGCGGCCTCTGTTGGTCAACTGCCCCCAAGTTCTATTCATTGCAAAGCCTCCTCAATAATCTTCCTGGCCGACCTTGAGCGTCTTGTTTATGATTACCATTGCAATCGTACCCAAGACAATGATCATCACGCCGATCGTGTTGGCATAGCCGTAGTTGTTTTCCGACATGAAGGTGCCGTACAGCAGCAGCGGCAGATTGGTCGTCGCGCGGCCGGGACCGCCGTTGGTCGTAATATAAATGAGGTCAAACATCTGCAGCATATAGGTTGCCGCCATGACCATAGTCGTGCCGATGATCTTGCGCAGCAAGGGCAGCATAATCAGCACATCGATCTGGAAATTGGAGGCGCCGTCCACACGCGCCGCTTCGATCACCGATTCGTTGACCGTCAGCGCTTCCGCCAGCACAAGCGTGGTGGTATAGCCGGCAAACAATGTCCAGATCATGGTCACCGACGGAAACGCGGTTGATGTTTCCATCAGCCAGTTATGGGTCAGGTTTTCCAGTCCCAATTTGGTCAGGATGGAGTTGACCACACCGAACTGCGGGTTGAAAATATTGACGAAAATGGTTGCCATCGCCGCGTTGGAAATGATGCTGGGCACCATATAGGCGGTGCGGACGAATTTCCAGCCGCGCGGCTTTTTATAGAGGATGAGAGCGATAAAGACGCCCAGGCCGACATGCACAGTGCAGTGGATCAGGATCCAGATCACGGTGTTGGCCAGCGCCTGCCGGAAGTTGGCATCGTGAAACAGGGTGATGTAATTTTGCAGTCCGATAAACTGCATGTGGTCGGATGAGAGCCGGTATTCGCACAGCGAAGTGACAAATACCATTACCAGCGGCACGGCGTAAATCAGCAGGAACAGGATCACCGCCGGCGCAAGAAAAATCGGGATCCAAACTTTTTTTGTTTTCATGACGCAATGTCCTTTCTCAGTGTCCTTTCTATCGATTGCCCGGACAGGAAGAGCCCGTCCTCAGACGGGCTCCTCTCAGGATCCAAAAGAATCTTTAATTCTTCTGTGCGTTCTCAGTCAGGATCTGGCAATACTGCTCAGGCGTGATTTCGCCGGAAGCCAGGCGCGGCAGTTCCTGCGATACGACGTCAAGCAGGTTCGGATACATGGTTGCCTGCAGGTTATCGGTGCGAACCTTAGCGGTGGCTGCGAGATCCAGGAACTCCGCCAGCAGCGGATAAGCTTCCTTGGCCTTCTCGGTGATCTCAACCTTGGAGGACGCCGGGACCATGCCCTGCACTTCCAGCGCAACCTGCTGTGCATGCTCGCTGGTAAAGAACTTCACCATTTCGATCGCGGCTTCTTCCAGCGCCGGATCATCCTGTTTGGTGACAAAGTAGCCCTGAATCGGAGCGTCGTAAACGAAGCTGCCCGGATAGATCGCTACGCCGACCTTATCGGCAAAGCCGGGAGCCGCCTTGGTCTCATCCGAGAAATCGCTCATCATCCACGGGCCGTTTGCGATCATCGCTGCCTGCTCGGACAGGAAGTTGTTCGCTGCATGCTCATACTTGCCGCCGATCGCGTCCTTCGTGGTGTACTCCTGCAGCATCTTCTGCACTTCGCCGGCTGCCTTGATCATGGCCGGATTGTTGTAATCGTCAGGCGTCATCTGCTTGAGGAAGGCAACGGCATCGTCGCCCTCTGCCGCGACCAGCGCGCCCATCCAGAGCGAAGTGACCCAAGCGGAGTCGGCCGTATCCAGCGCCAGCGGGGTGATGCCCGCAGCCTTCAGCTTATCGCACTGATCCCAGAACTCATCCCAGGTCGTTGCCGGGCCGGACAGACCGGCTTTCGCAAACAGTTCCTTATTATAGAAGTAACCGACCAGGTTGCCTTCGGACGAGGAAGCATAGATCTTGCCGTCACGGCTGTTGGTGGTCATCGCAGCATCCGTGTACAGTTCCTTCCACTCGGGATCGCTGTTGACCGCGTCGGTCAGGTCAACGACCACGTCCTTGGCCAGCGCCAGATCGAGGAGGTTGTAGCCGCCGCCGTAAACCACCGGAGGCAGATCGCCCGTGCCGAGCTGTACCTTGATTTTGTCAATGTAGTTCTGATCGCCCGGGACTTCTTCCTTCTCGATGCGGTACTTGCCGGCGTACTGCTCGTTGAATTCACTGATCAACTGATCGACAACCGGAGCCGCCGTGTTGACGCCGCACTGGAAGGTTGGATAGTTAATGACGATTTCTTCGCCTGTGCCTTCTGCTTCGCTGCTTCCCTGTTTTGCTGTGTCTCCCCCACAGCCGGCAAGCATCGTAACTGCCATTGCAGATACCAGACATAATGCAGTGATCCTTTTTTTCATGTTTCTTCCTCCTTACAACTGTTGATTTACCTAGGTTTCCTCCTTTGTTTTTGTATATTATATATAAATACCCTTGGTTTCGGAATGCACTAATTTGATGGTTTTGCACATTATTTTGTCTTTTTCCGCCCTGCTTTTCCCAAATCCGGTTTTTCATGCATTGACGAGAAAAAAATAATACTTTTTTGCACAAATGTAATACAAATTGGCTGTCTTAATCCTGCGGCAGCGCGTGCTTTGTAAAAGTATGATAAAATAGCATTAAAAGTGATAACATAAGGAGGAATTGAATGAAAAGGCGGTCTCTAAGCGCTTTTGCGTTGGGATTATTTGTATTTTTGTCCATCATGCCAGTCGCTTTTTCGCTCATCTACTTTTCGCTGAATATCTCCCAGCAAATGAAGTCTTCCGCCGAAGATACGGCGGATTTTTATCTATCTCAAGCGATGAAACGAACCGATCTGACCATCAACGCGCTGCGCAACAGCACCTATTATATGGTCAGCAACCGTACCGTCCGCGATATCATGCAGGCTGATGTGGCACCGGATGCCGTTACGCGGCGTCAAATAGAGGATGACCTCAGCCGTATGCTGATGTATAATTCCGCATGGATGCAGGACTGCCTGACCGGCGTCTGCATTTTCAAGGACGACCGCCGGTTTCTGACCATGTTCCGCAGCAGTATTTACTCTGCCTCGACGCAGCGCATCCGCGCGGTATACGAACAGCTCAAGGACAAAAACTCGATCACTTCTCTGGAAGTGTTTCCGGAGTACCCTTCTTATGCCTATTGCATTTCGGACTACATTGATCTGGACACCATGGAACCGCTCGGCAAAATCCTGTTCGAGATCGATCCCCAACAGCTGATGCAAAGCGAATTTCTGACGTCCCTTTACCCCAGCGCGTCCATTCTTCTGGTCAACGGCGACGGTAAGGTCCTGTACACCTCCTTTGAAAATACGCAGCAGCAGTCCTTTGCCGTCGGGGATACCGTCTCGGATCTGTCCAGCCGTTCCAGCAAACAGTTTCTGGTGCAGAACTTCTGCCCCAGCGGTAACATCTCCGCCTATGTGCTCATTCCATACGACGAGATTCTCGCCCCGATCCGCGATATCCTCTATTTCTATTCCGGTTATGTGATCCTCGCCTTGCTCATCACCCTGATCGCGGGTTTGAGTTTTTATCACTTGCTCACCCGCCCGCTCCGCCGCATGATCGGTTCCATGAACCAGATGGCGGCCGGCGATCTCTCCGTGCGCATGGAGGATTCCTCCTATCAGGAAACTGAAAGCATCATCCACGCCTTCAACGGCATGGCCGACCGGCTGGAAGAGCTGTTTCAGGAGGTATACGACAAGGGCAGACTGCTGCGGGATGCGGAATTCAAGCTGCTGGAATCCCAGATCAGCCCCCACTTTATTTTCAATGTGCTTGAAACCATCAACATGCGCTGCATGGTGGCCGGACAGCCGGAAATCAGCCATATGGTGACCAATCTGGCGCAGCTGCTGCGCTCCAATATTCTTTATAAAAACCAGCAGAAAGTGACCTATGCGCAGGAACTGCGCTATGTGAAGTACTATCTCGAGCTGCAAAAAGAACGGTTTGGCGACCAGTTGATCTACGAAGTCAGTTACGAGGAGGACATTCTGCAATACTATCTTCCCAAATTGACCATACAGCCGCTGGTGGAAAACAGCGTCACCCACGGATTGGAGAACAAACGCGGCGGCGGTTCGGTACGAGTCTGGATCTGGGAGGAAAGCGACGCGATCCATGTACAGGTCGTCGATGACGGCATCGGCTTTGACACCGCAGCCGTCCCCCTGTCGGATACCGGCACGGATTCGCACAACAACATCGCTTTATCCAACATCCACCGACGGATTCGGCTGCTGTACGGCAAAGAATACGGTCTGCAAATCCACAGCACGCCCGGCAAGGGCACCGAAGCCTTGCTGACGCTGCCGCATGACACATCCAACGTATGATTCGCATAATATAGAGGGATTTTTATGCTCAAAGTTTTGATTGTTGACAATGAAGCCGTCATCCGTCACGGACTGATGCATTGTATCGACTGGAATGCATTGGGCTGCGAAGTGGCCGCAGAAGTCCGTGACGGCACGGAAGCGTTCGAATGCATCCCGGACGTGCAGCCCGATATCATCATCAGCGATATCCGCATGCCGGGCATGGACGGCATGCAGCTTGCCGAACGGGTTTCCGTTACCTATCCGAACATCAAAATCATTATCCTGACCGGATTTCCTGATTTTGAATACGCGCAAAAGGCCATCCAATATCATGTGGTGGATTTCGTGCTCAAACCCACCTCTATCGAACAGCTCACCAACGCGGTGCGCAAAGCCATCCAAATGATCCATCAGGAAGAGCAGCAGCGTGAACTGTACCGCACCATTCAGGCGCAGTCCGAACAGAACCTGCAGCTGGAGCAAAGCATCCTGCTGCGCGACCTGATCCAAAACGAACACCTGTCCGAAGCCTTCATCAGCAAGCGCACCGCACAGAGCGGACTGGACTTGCAGCAGTATTACATCCTGCTTTTCCATGTCGAACCCGATCAGGACGCCGACCCGGATTTCTCCTCCTGTCTGGACGAAGCCCGGAAAATCCTGGGCAAATGTCTTGCCGCTTGCAAGCTCTATTCCGTGCCCGCCGGCGAAAAGTCCTGCTATATCGTCGTCAACGTGCCGGATGACCGGAGCATCATCGGCGCCTGCAAGGAAACCGCGGCCATCGTCCGCAACCTGACCCGCGCCATCCTGAGCATCGGCATCAGCCTGCTGCACAACGGGCCGTTTGAGGTGCATCAGGCTGCGCGCGAGGCAAAAAGCGCGCAGAAATTCGCGGAATACAACACCGATCTGCAAGTAACCTCTTATGAAGACCTGCCGCAGACCGGTGCGGAAACGCTGGAGCATATCACACAGGACCTCAAGCTTCTGAAGGCCGCGATCGAAAACCAGAATCTCTCCGTCTCACAGTCGCTTTTGCATTCGCTTTTCCAGTATATCCGCCAATGCCGCCTGCCGTTTAACGAGATCCGCGGCATCTGCATCTATATTTATAACTTCTGCATCGGCCCATTGTTTCTGCACAAAGCGGAAAGCTGCGTGGCCTCGCTCGTCTCCATCGAAGATATTCTGGACGGCCAGAACATCGACGGTATCGAATCGCGGCTGTCCGAATTTCTCGACAGTTGCCTGGAACTGGCCAACTGCAACCCGGAAAAACTGGACCATTTGGTGCTCACCATCAAAAATTATATCGACGAGCACTATGCGGACAATATTTCTCTGGAGATGCTGGCAGGCGTCGTACACTTAAGCCCCAGCTATCTGAGCAAGCTGTTCAAAAAGGAGCTGGGCGAAAACATCAGCACCTATCTGCAAAACGTCCGCATCGAAAAGGCGAAAATGCTGCTGCAAAACACCTCCATGAAATCCTACGAGGTGGCGGAAGCCGTCGGCATTTCCAACCCGATCTATTTCTCCCGCATTTTCAAGCGGGCCACCGGCATCAAACCCAAGGATTACAAAAACGCCATCAGCCACAAAAATGCCGCATCCGATTCGCCCTCCACACCGGATGAACCATAAGAAAAGCTCCTGATGCAAACTGCATCAGGAGCTTTTCTTTTTCACTTGTCGCCCACTCTCCGGATAGAAAGACGGGCGATTTGCATCGCCCGTCTTTCGAGAAAGGAGAGAGAATCAGAGTGCCTGCTGGAAACGCATCAGCACAGAAGCTACCTCGGCGCGGGTAGCGGTACCCTGCGGTGCCAGTTCTGTGTTGCTGCGGCCAGAGATCAGGCCTTCTGCAACCGTCCATGCGAAGGGAGCCTTTGCATATGCAGATACTTCGGACGCATCCGCAAACGCATTCAGCGACGCGCTCTTGGAAACATCATAGCCCTTGTACTCTGCATAGCGGTACAGGATCGCTGCCATCTGCTCACGCGTGATGTTGTTATCCGGTGCAAACTGGGTTGCGGAAACACCGTTTACGATGTTCTTCTCCGCCGCCCATGCAACTGCCTCTGCGTACCACGCATTGGCTGCCACATCGGTGAACGAGCTGGAAGCGGCATGCTTTGCGCCTTCCATACGGTAGAGAACGGTAACCAGCATCGCGCGGGTCATGCTGCTGTCCGGCGCGAACTTGGTATCGGATACGCCGTTGAACAGATCGTTTTCGACGACGTAGCAGATCGCATCCTTGCCCCAGTGATTCTGGATATCGGTGAACGCTGCGCACTTATGGCCTTCGGTGTCCACCTTCGCGAAGGTAACGACGACCTTGTCGCCGGTCTTCAGGTTGGCAACCTGCGTTACAGCGCCCTTGGAAGTGCCGTTTACGGTGACGTCCTTGACCTCATAGCCGGCGTCCGGCTTGATGGTCAGGGTCTTGCCGTCGCTCGAGAGCGTCGCGGAGCCGCCGGTGCCCGTCGAGATCGAGGGCTTCTGCACGGTAACGGACGAACCGCCGCCGCTGCTGCTGGAACCGCCGGAGCTGCTGCCGCTGCCGGAGCCGGAGCCGCTGCCGTCGTCCGGATCTTCGGTCACACCGACATTACCGGAGCCTTCGGTGCCCATCGAGATCAGGTTTGCATACAGCTTGTACGCACCCGGGGTGAGTGCCTGCAGCTGACGATCCCAAACCACTGCGCTGTAAGTGTAGTGGCCGCCGTTTTCCATTTCCTTGTACAGGATCGCAGGACGCATCTCGCCTTCCGGATCCTGGCCTTCAAACAGTACGGTGTAGCCCAGTGCTTCCATGGCCTCTACCTGGCCGGCTGCTGCCGTGCCCGGAGTCCATTCGCAGCGCTGCTGGGTCCAGCCGTCCCAGATCGAGGACTGGGAGAGCTCGCCGTCGCGCTCGAGGTCGATCTTGTTGATGCCGGTGTAGAACGGAGTCTCCGCCGCTGCATCGCTGACATAAACGTCGCAGTCTTCCTTGTTGATGTTGGAGTTGCCCAGCGTGAACGGAACCGGTGCAAACGGCATCATGCCGTCCTGCTTCCAGTTCTGATAATGCAGAACCAGGTTGCCGCCTGCGTTTGCATAATCCAGCAGGTTCTGCATCGCGCTGCGCAGTGCGCTGCTGACCGGGCTCTGATCCGCCAGTGCGGTCTTGCCGATGATGATGGTGTCAAACTGCTGCGCCAGTTCCGCACCCGACTTGGTGATGTCGGCAGTGGTCAGTTCCTTGAGGTTTGCGTCCGCCTTAGCGGTGGAAGAATACATGCCGCGGATGTAATCGTATACGAAGTCGTCGCTGCCGCCCTTGAGGAAGCCGATGCGGATATCGTCGGTCGGGAGCTGATACTCAGCTACGGTCACATTCTGGACTGCCTTCTTGTAGTAGTTCTGGGTGTTGATATGGTCATAGTCAATGACCTGATAGCCTTCCGAGAACGCCTCGCCATCGGGCAGGGTCGCGGTTACTACCAGAGCAGTGCCCTTGTCCTTGTACGCCGCCGGAACAGTCACATCCAGAGTGACGGAAACGGTCTGGTTCTCCGAGGACATGGAGACCGTCTTGGAGGAAACCTTGATGCCGGAGGAAGCGTCTTCCGGTGCCGCGGTCACGGTGACTTCACCGGTCGCGCCCGGAATGTTGTTGCGGATGACAACGTCAATCGTGCTGTTGATATCCTTGCCGGTGTACTTGAGCATGGAGGACTCATTGTTGACCGTCAGGGACAGCTTGGGAACGACGCGCATTTCCGGCTCGCCTTCGATGGAGTACGACACATTGTCGCTTTCCGCCGTCAGTTCCGCACGGATCGGGGAATGAGAGTACGGATCGGTCGGGTTGACCGTCACGCCGAAATCAATGTCTTCATATGCGTTCTGGTTCTTGATCATCGCAGCCGTCATCTTGGCGGGGTCCTGATGATCTTCCACACCTGCCAGCGCCGGGGTATTCGGGGTCGCGCCTTCTACCACGCCGCCGTTCGGGTACGCATCGTTGGTGTACGGCTCGTCGTACGGTGCATTGTACGGGCCGGTGTATTCCTTATAGCTCTCCGGTACGGTTACTTCACAGACGAACTTCTTGCCGGCAACCTTGCCGTTGGAGCGAACGTCGGTTGCGGGCTGTTCATTTGCAATCGACCAGCCGGACGGCAGAACCAGCAGATCGCTGATCGAGCTCGGCAGAACCACATCGTCGCCGCTTGCGTTGCGCGCCCATGCGGTTGCCGTGACCGTTACGGTCTGCCCAGGAACTACGTCGGTGTCGTTGACACTGATGTCGATATCAATCGCATAGATTTCCTTGAGCACGGTGGTGATGTGTTCGCGGATGCGGCGGGCATATTCCAGATTGTCCGCATCGTCTGCACTCAGATTTGCTTCGATCACATCCAGCGCCTTCAGGGCGGTGGTCAGCTTGTCCGCGTTGGCCGTGACGTTCTTGGTGCTGAACTCATCCTGGAACTCGTTCAGGTTATCCACCAGAGTCTTGACCGCGGTATCCGGCGTGATCGTATAAACATCGCCGCGTGCCTGCGGTACGCTCAGTGCAACAGGCGTATCACCGGTGTCTTCCGAAGTCTCGATATCATTTTCAACGGGTTCGGCAGGCTGTTCCGAAACCTCGCCATCATTCTCGACGGGTTCGGCAGGCTCTTCCGAAATCTCGCCATCGTTCTCGGCGGGTTCGGCAGGCTCTTCCGGAATCTCGCCATCGGTCTCGGTGGGTTCAGCAGGCTCTTCCGAAACCTCGCCATCGGTCTCGGCGGGTTCAGCGGTCTCTTCCGGAACCTCGCTGACCTCTTGCTCTGCCGGGAGCACATCCTGTGCATCCAGCTGATCGTCAACGGTCATGTACGAAATCGAGCCGGTGCCCAGCGGATCCCAATCGTCGATATCCACAACATCCAGGCCGCCGAAAATGGTGGAGCTGAAGTCGCCGGATACATCCGCGCCGGGCGCGGCTTTCTTCAGGATATAATTGCGATCGGATTCGCCCTTGGTCGGCGTGCCGATCATCTTCTGGCACTTGTGCATGTTGCGGCCGAGAACGCCCCACTCGTCATAGCTCATGCCGAGAATCGGGTCATACTCGCCCAGATCGAGCACCAGATCGGAATCGGTTGCGTTTTTCGAGGATTTCTCACCGACTGCCGTGAACTCATCCGGATAGGCGTTGAGCAGGCTCTGGCTCGGCGTGGTGGAGAAGAATTTCTGTACCTGCCATGCCTCCAGCTCGGAGCCGTCCTCATCATAAATCGTATAGGAGTCATCCGCCGCCAGATCGATCGCGTATTCGATCAACCAGCCGACTGCACGGTGCTGGCCGTGGTCCGTGTTCGGCGCCTTGTGGTTGGAGAACATGACCTGCGGACGCGTCGAACGGATGATCTTGGCCAGATTGTAGCCCAGCGCATCAATGCTGTAAATGCCGTCCGAATTGGTGTCCGGATCGCCCAGCAGGGATTCCTTCAAGGAGACCGAATAGCCGAAGTCAACGGCGCCGCCGTACATCTGTTCCGCCAGATCAAACATACGGGCGGAGTTGAGTTCCTGCGAACGCAGGACGCCCAGCGCGCCATACAATTCTGTACCGATGGAGTTCTCGCCGCCTTCGCCCCAGTTGATGGTTGTGTAAATGGCGTCGGCGCCTTCCTTGCGGTTGAGATAAACCAGCAGGGAGTTGGTCTCATCGTCAGGATGCGCACCCACGAAGAGCACACGTTTCAGGCTGTCCAATTGCCCGACGTAGTTGATGGTATCGGTAATACCCTTATCCGGAGCATATTTCAATTCGTTCAGCCGTGATGCCGAAGCCGTCGGCACCATTGTCGCGAACATTACCGCAGCCATGGTGGATGCAAGCAGCCGTTGGTGTTTTCGTTTCATAATGACCCTCCTTTTTATTTTTCCTTTATGGAATCTCAAGTTTTTCCCCGAGCCTCGCCCCTTTCCTTCAACCTTGTGCCTGTTATGACGGGCGCTTGTTGTTTCTTCATTTGTTTTGAAATTTCTTGCTGCAAAACGGAATGTTTTTCTGGCGTCCATGTTTTTAAGTATAATAACAAACCATTCCTTGTCAATAAGTTCAATTAAGCGCCAAAATTTCCCCGTAAAATTATGCACAACGCCAATTTCTGCGATATTGTGCGCAGATAGCCAACTTTTAATTATGTTTTTCCGGTTTGTGTTCCGTCATTTTTGCAAGTATCCCATCCGTCGTTTTTTTCTGAAACAAACTTTGTTCACAAATCCCCGTGTTCCACAGTGAAAATCAAGAATATCCTACGGTTTTCCATGGTTTTTTCAGCAATACGGAAAAATATACCAACTTTTCCCGTGTCATTCGGATCTCTCTCCTCTTATCCCTTTGTTTTTCCCCATCGTCTCCGCATTGTCGTTTCAGAAACAAAGATTGTTGTTTCCGACAATTGAAGCATCTCCCTGTGCCCGATATACTAATAACGATCACTCCATGTTTCAGAAATACAGATGGGAGGAATTTCTGTGAAACTTACCGTTATTGGCGGCGGCGGCGTCCGCTCCATGTTCCTTGCAAAAAGCATTGCCCAGCGTGCACAGGCCCTGCATATCACAGAGCTTGTTTTTATGGATACCGATCCGGAAAAACTGCGCATTTACGGCGGTATGGCGGCGCATGTGTCCCGCCTGCTCAACCCCGACCTGTCTTTCCGGCTGACGACCAACGCGATCGACGCCATTCGGGATGCGAACTATATTATCACCACCATCCGCGTCGGCGGCGACCACATGCGCGTGCGTGACGAGCGGATCGCGCTGGCGCAAGGCGTCCTCGGGCAGGAAACCACCGGCGCGGCAGGCCTGTCGTTTGCCATGCGTTCGGTCCCGGCGCTTGCGCAGTATTGCGAGCTGATTCGTCAATATTCCAAACCTTCGGTCAAGGTATTCAACTTCACCAACCCGGCCGGCGTGGTGTCGCAGGCGCTCCGCGATCTCGGATATGATTTCACTTACGGCATCTGCGATGCACCGAGCGGCATGCTGCATCAGTTTGCCGACCTCTATGGCTGCGCCCCCGAAGCGGTCACCGGAGAGTGCTACGGTCTGAACCACCTGTCCTTTTTCCGCCAGATCATGCTCGACGGCCGCGACATCGTGCCCGAGCTGATCGAGCGCAGCGACGCCTACCAGCATACCGATATGCGCTTTTTCGGACAGGATCTGCTCCGGCATATGGGCTGCATCCTGAACGAATATCTCTACTACTACTTTTACCGGGAGCAGGCGGTCGCCAACATCCTGCACGCCGGTGTCACCCGCGGCGAAACGATCGAGCGCATCAACCGCGGCATGACCGCCGAGCTGTCTAAGATGGACATTGAAAACGACTTTGAAAACTGCCTGAAGTGCTATGAATCCTGGTACGGCCAGCGCGAAAACGCCTACATGGCCAACGAGACCGGCATCAAGCGGGATACTCCGTGGCATTTCGATATTTATGACGGCGACGCCGGCGGATACGCGGGTGTTGCACTCCGCTTCATCGAGCTGGTCGAGACCAATACGCCCGGCAGCATGATCCTGTGCGTGCCCAATCAGGGCGCCATCCCGGGTCTGGCGGACACGGATATCATCGAATCGACCTGCGATATCTCGCGCGAAGGCTGCCGTCCGCACGCCGTTCCCGATCCCGATCCTCGCGCGCTCGAGATCATCCACCGCGTCAAGTGCTACGAACGTCTGGCCGCGCAGGCGATCATTCATCGCGACAAAAAAGCGGCCATCGACTGCCTGATGCTGCACCCGCTTGTCAATTCCTATTCCATCGCGTGCAATCTGGCCGACGCATATTTTGAACTCAACGCACCGTACATGACAGAACGGGGGTAAGGAACATGTTTGTTTCCGGTGTCGGCAACACCAATATCGACCTGATTTTCTCCGGTCTCCCCCGCATCCCCAATGAAGGAGAAGAGCTGTATTCCGAATCGTTCACCCTGCAAATGGGCGGCGGCATCCCGGCCACACTGATCAATCTGGGCCGTCTGGGCGTGCCCACGCGCATCCAGACCATGCTCGGCAGCGATATGTTTTCCGACTTTGCCCGCTCGGTCTTTGCACAAAGCCATGTTCAGCCGGTCAACCTGTACCACGGTGACAAGATCCCGCTCAATATCACCGCCGTCATCCTCACCCCGGCCGACCGCACCTTTGTCTCCTTCAGCGACCAGATTCCCATCACCGACGATATGAAGCAGGCGGTCTATGAAGCCTCCCACGGCGCGCGGATCGTGGAAATGCATCTGGGCTATCTGGATGTGTACCGCACGCTCAAAAAAGAGGGCACCACGCTGATCTTCGACACCGGCTGGGAGGACGACCTGAGTCTGGAAAAGTATATCGACTATATCGAACTGGCCGATTACTATACGCCCAACCAAAAGGAAGCGCTGAAAATCACCGGCACCTCCACGCCTGCCGCCGCCGCCAACGTGCTGGCCGATTACTTTGACCATGTGATCGTCAAACTGGACAAGGACGGCTGCCTCATTCAGGAAAACGGCAAAAACACCCTGATCCCCAACATTGCGGAATATGTCCATCAGGACTCCACCGGCGCGGGCGACGCGTTTCTTTCGGGCTTGATTTATGGGCTGTACCACGGTTATAATTTTAAAGAGAGCATCCTGTTCGGCAACATCACCGGCGGGAAATGCATCACCGGAACCGGATGTCTGACCGCGTATTGTACCGAAAACGAGCTTCTGGAAACGGCTGAAAAATACCGCAGCCTGTTGAACGGATAGAAGATCACAGGCGATGAGGAGTGACCCGACATGACCATCCGAGAATTCGCCCAACTGTGCAACGTTTCCCCCGCCACCATCTCCCGTTACTTCAGCGGACAGGGCAATATCCGCGAAGAAACGCGCAAACAGATCGAAAAGGTGGCCAAAAAGACCGGATATCACCCGCCGGACGGGTATCGCACGCGCCGCAAAAACAACGCAACCATCGCCGTCCTCCTTCCGCACCTGCAGCACACCTTTTTCGCCGATATGGTGGAGGAGCTGCGCCGTCAGGCGGATTATTTACAGAAAAAGCTGGTCTTCCTCATCATGGATGAGAAAACCCCACAGAATACCCTTTCGCTGATCCAGGCGATCTCGCCCATCGGGATCATCCTGCTGCACGAGAGCACGGAGGACCCGATCTCCGACGCCCTGAGCCGGCAGAATATCCCCATCGTGGTGTGCGGCGCGCTGGCGGTCGGCCGACGGTTTTCCTCGGTCCATATCGACGATATGATGGCCACCTACGACGGGATGAACTACCTGATCGGCATCGGACACAAGGAAATCGGCGTCATCTCGGACAACAGCCACGCCATCAGCTCGGGATTCCAGCGCATCACCGGCTGCAAAAAGGCGATGGAAGACGCTGGGCTCAGCCTGCCCGAAACCCGTATCGTGCATGGCGGCCTGACCTTTGAGGCGGGCTACAAGGGCGCGCAGCAGCTTTTGCAGCAGGCAGCCACGATCAGCGCCATCTTCGCCTTCAGCGACGACGCTGCGGCCGGGGCGATTGCCTATCTGCAGGACGCCGGCAAAAACGTGCCGGACGACATTTCCGTGCTCGGCTTTGACGACAATTCGCTGGCCGAGAAGCTCCGCCCCCGACTGACCACCGTGCACCAGCCATTCACCCTCATTGCGCAAAAAAGCATCGAACGACTCCTGGCCATCCAGGGGACCCACGATATGGCATCTTTCACGTTATCCTACGAGATCATTGAGCGTGAAAGCTGCCGTTCCAAAAACTGACACCCAATGCAACCCCCTCAACAGTGAGCGGAGCATCTTTTCCGGCCATCGGAAGGATGCTCCGTTCGCTTTTTGGGGCAGCGCGGCCGGTCCGCGGCGCATGTTGTCCTCGCCCGACGCATACATATGGGTGAGGAGGGATCGCATCCATGACCACAACCACCCGCATCTCCCAAAGCCCCGATGCGCCCAGTCCCGGCGCACTCAAGGCGCAGATCATCCGCATCCGCCAGGGCTTCGACCGCCCGCCGACGTCCGGCAGCGCGCCCGCACGTCCCTCGTAAACCGACATGCCCCCTGCAATCCGGAAAGGAGCTTGACCATGGTCGCCATCTACACCCGGCAATCCGTCGAGCGGGCGGACAGCATTTCGGTCGAGCAGCAGGCACAGATCTGCCGCGACGCGCTGACCGCGCGCGAGCTGGCGGACTGCAAACTGTATACCGACAAGGGGTTTTCCGGCAAAGATGTCAACCGCCCGGCCTTGCAGCAGCTGCTTGCGGACACGGAACGGCGGCAGATCAAAAAAATCCTGGTCTACCGGCTCGACCGCATCAGCCGTTCGGTGCACGATTTCACCGGTCTGTGCGCACAGTTATCCGCGTGCGGCGTGCATTTCCAGTCGGTCACCGAGGGCATCACGCTGGACGACTCCCCCTCCGGCACCGTCATGGCGCAGATCATGATGGTGTTCGCGCAGTTCGAGCGCGAAACCATCCAGCGCCGCGTCACCGATAACTACTTTGCCCGCGCCAAAACCGGCATGTATTTGGGCGGGCGGCCGCCGTTCGGCTTCCGCAAAGGGGAAACCACGGTGGACGGCAAGAGAACCGCCTGCTATGTCGCCCAGCCGGCGCAGGCTGCGCTCGTGGCGCAGCTGTATCAGCGCTATCTGGAAGAGGGTGAAACCTTAGGCTCTCTGGTGCGCTGGCTGAACGCCAACCGGCTGCGCACCGCGCGGGACGGCAGCTGGTCCACACTGCCGCTCGGCCGGCTGCTGCGCAATCCGGCCTTTGTCCGGGCGGACGCCGCGGTCTACCGCTATTTACAAGCGAAAGGCGCCGCCATGAACGACCCGATCCAAGCCTATACCCAGCAGCGCGGCTGCTACTGTTATGCCCCGCTCCACGCCGTCCCGCCGGGCCAGCCTGTCACCCGACGGAAATTCACCGATCTGTCCGGCAGTTTTGTCACGCTCGCGCCGCACGAAGGGCTTGTCGATGCCGCGCTGTGGCTGGACGTCCAGCACAAACTCGACCGAAACCACGGGCTGAAAAACAGCGGTTCCGGCTCGCACAGCTGGCTTTCCGGCCTGATGAAGTGCCGCAAATGTGGTTACGCCATCACGGTCGTGAACAAACCGGCCGGCAGAGGCGGCCATTACATCAACTGCGGCGGACACAAGCGCGGCAACGCCGTCTGCCCCGGGCGCAGCAAAGTTGTCACGCTCGAGCAGATCGAACACGCCGTCGAGATCCAGCTGCTGCTCTTTCTGCAAAGCTACCGCACGGTCGCCATTCAGACGCCACAGCGCCGCAGCGCGCAGGTTAACCACTTGGAGATCGAAATGACCCAGCTGGAAGAGGAGATCCGTCAGCTGACCCGCAACCTCGCCCAGATCTGCGAGACCGACGTCATCCAGATCCTGTCCGCGCAGATCCACGCCGCAAACGGCCGCTTGACCGCGCTCCGCGCACAGCGAGACGCCCTGCTGCTGCAAGCGCAGGGCCCGGATTTGCAGCCGGTTTTTGACGCTGTGCTGACCGAATGGCCGTCCTACACCATCCCGGAAAAGAAACAGATTGCGCGCGCGGCGATCGAGCGCGTGCTGGTCGATGAGGACTGCGTGGATATCACGTTCCGCGCGCCCTACGGCAGCACATAAAAAAAGACGTTCCCAAAAGGAACGTCTTTTTGCTTGTATTATCCGGATGCGCCGGCTCTTACCTTTGCGGCGTACCGGCGGCATGCGCCGGAGTGTCCACGTCGTACAGTTCCCGCTCGCAGCCCGCCTGCACCAATACGCAGTCCGCGCCGCGCAGCAGCTCGCGGCCGCCCTCGTCGCCCCGCAGGGCGTACAGTTCGGGCACCAGCGCCGCGCAAAACAGGTTGGGGTTGCCGCGCCGCTCGCCGAACACCACGCGCGCCATGCGCACGCCGGGCGCTGCCGCGTCCAGCAAGTGCGCGACCGTTTTTCCGGTCAGGTACGGCTGGTCGGCCACGACGAACACGACAAAATCCCCGTCCTGCACGTCAATCGCGTCCAGCCCCGCGCGGATGGTGTAGGACAAGCCCTTTTCGCTCTCCGGGCTGTCCACCGCGCGCACGCCCAGCGCCTGCGCGCCCGCGCGCACCGCCGCATAGCGCGAAACCACGGTCAGCGTGCAGTCGTCCCGCTCGTGCATCAGCTCCGCCAGCGTGTCCAGCCCATGCCGGTAGAGCGGCTTGCCGTCCAGCATATACAGCAGCTTGTTTTCGCCGAACCGACGGCTATTGCCCGACGCCAGAAACAGAATATGCTTCATTCTTGCCCCTTCTTGATGCCCCACAGCACTTTTTCCGGCGTGATCGGCAGCTCGCGGTGCCAAACACCGGTCGCGTGTGCGATCGCATGCGCGAGGGCGGGCGACGGCGTGTTGATGACGATCTCGCCGATCGACTTCGCGCCGAACGGGCCGGTCGGCTCGTAGCTCGACTCAAACTCAACCCGCAGCTTGCCCATATCGAGGCGCGTCGGAATCTTATACTGCATGAAGGAATTTTCCATGATGCGGCCGGTCGGCTCGTAGGTCACGTCCTCAAACAGCGCCATGCCGATGCCCTGCACCAAGCCGCCTTCGACCTGCACACGCGCCAGATGCGGGTTGACCGGCGTGCCGCAGTCCACGACCGCCACATAGTTCAATACGTCCACCTGTCCGGTTTCCTTGTCCAGCTCGATCTCGACCATGCCGACCATGAACGGCGGCGGCGAGACGGGCGACGAGTTGGACGCGGTCGCCTCCGCGGCGATCCCGTTGCCGCACATCGACTTGGTGGCAATGTCAAAGAGCGAAACCTCGCCCGTGCCGTCCAGCTTCTTGATCGACTTGCCGGCAAATTCGACCTCGGAAACGTCGCAGTCCAGCATGCCCGCGGCAATCCGGCACAGGTTTTCCTTGAGCTGCGCGCACGCCTTTTCGACCGCCTTGCCGGTGACATAGGTGGTCGAGGACGCATACGAGCCCGAGTCATAGGGCGACGCGTCCGAATCCGCGCCGAACACCGCAATATCGTCCACCGAGCAGTCCAGGCACTCGGCCGCCATCTGCGCAAGGATGGTGTCGCAGCCCGTGCCCATGTCGGCCGCGCCGATGGACAGGTTGTAGAAGCCCTCGTCGCTCAGCTTGATGGTCGCGGAGCCCACGTCCACGCCCGAAATGCCCGAGCCTTGCATCGCCATCGCGACGCCCGCGGTGCGCACCTTGCCGTTTCCCATGTCGCGCACGGGATACTTCTCGTCCCAGCCGAACAGCTCTTTGCAGCGCTCCATACAGCGGTCGAGCGCGCAGGCGTTGGCTTGCTCGTTGTAATATGCGGTCATTACCTGTCCTTCGCGCACCATGTTGCGCTCACGGATGACGACCGGGTCGATTCCCAACCGGTCGGCCAGCTCGCTGACCGCGCTCTCGACCGCGAAAATGCCCTGTGTCGCGCCGTAGCCGCGGTACGCGCCCGCGGCCTGCACGTTGGTGTATACCACGTCATACGCAAAGCGGAACGCCTCGAGGTTGCCGGTGTAGAGCGGAATGGACTTGTGGCCGGACAGGCCGACCGTTGTCGGGCCGTGTTCACCAAATGCGCCGGTATTCGACAGCGTATAGACGTCGATTGCACGGATAACGCCGTCCTTATTTGCACCGACACGCACGCGAACTTCCATCTCGTGGCGCGGCGAACCTGCAATCTGGCATTCCTCGCGGGAGTAGATCATCTTGGCCGCCTTGCCGGTTTTCCATGTCACGAGCGCGGGATACACCTCAGCGACCACGGTCTGCTTCGCGCCGAAGCCGCCGCCGATGCGCGGCTTTTCAACGTGGACCTTGCTTTTCGGGATATCCAGCGCGTTTGCAATGATGCGGCGCACATGGAACACGATCTGCGTCGAGGAAATGATGTGCAGCCGCCCGTAGTGGTCGATCTCGGTGTAGGTGCGGAAGGTCTCCATCATGGTCTGCTGGCAGGCCTTGGTGTGGTAGGTGTGCTCAACGACCTCGTCGCAGTCGGCCAGCACCGCGTCCACGTCGCCGTCGCCGCAGGTTTCACTCGCGCACAGGTTGCGCTGGTTGTCCGCTCCGACCGGGCAGAGCGCGCGCCAATTATCCTCGGGATGCACCAGGATCTTGTTGTCCTTCGCCGTGTGGAAATCCAGCACCGGCTCGAGCACCTGATACTTTACTTTGATGAGTTTTAACGCTTTATCGACCGCTTTTTCGGTTGCGCCCGCGACGATCGCGACCGCGTCGCCCACAAAGCGCACCCGCTGATCGAGGATCAGCCGGTCGTAGGGCGACGGCTCGGGGAAGGTCTGGCCCGCCATGGTAAACCGCTTCTGCGGCACATCCTTATAGGTGAAAATGCACTCGATGCCCGGCACCTTGCACGCAATATCGGTGTTGATCTCCTCGATCAGCGCATGCGCGTGCGGCGAACGCAGCACCTTGACGACCAGACAGTCGTGCGGGGTGACGTCGTCCACATAAGCGGGCTTGCCCAGCAGCAGCTGCATCGCGTCCTTTTTGCGGACGGGCCGGTTTACCACGCGAAAATTGTTCTCCGCCATCACGCCTCCCCCTTTCTGCCGTCCAGATAGGCACGGATGCCGCGCAGCTGGCCTTCATAACCCGAGCAGCGGCACAGGTTACCCGCGAGATACGCGCGGATCTCGTCGTCGGTCGGGTCGGGGTTTTCGCGCAAGAGCGCGATCGTATTCATCACAAAGCCGGGGTTGCAGAAGCCGCACTGCTCCGCGCCCTGATCGGCGATAAAGCCGACAAAGTCCTCGGCCTCCTCCTGTAAGCCCTCGAGCGTCTGGACATGGTGTCCCGCCGCGCGCGCGGCCAGCACGCTGCACGATAACACCGGCGTGCCGTCCAGCAGCACGGTGCACAGGCCGCAGTTTGCAGTTTCGCAGCCGCGCTTGACCGAATAGCAGCCATGCGCGCGCACAAAGTCGATCAGCAGCGTGTCCGCCTCGATCTCGGCGGACAGCGGCTTGCCGTTGAGTGTCAGTTTGATCTCCATGCCTTATCCCTCCTTTGCCAGTGCGAGCGCCGCGCGGCGCACCAGCACCTTGCAGATCTCGCGCCGGTAGTCCGCGCTGCCGCGCATGTTGCCGCCGAGCGCCGCGCGCGACGCGATATCCTCCGCGAAGGCACGCGCGCTGTCCTCGGTGATGCCCTGCGCGAGCAGTCCCTTCTCGTCCGCGAACACGGCCGCGGGCATGGGCCGCGCGCCGATGACGCAGGTATACGCCCCGTCCCGCGCGGCAAGCGCCACGGTCAGCACAGGGAAATCGGTCGAAATGTTGCGCTGGGACAGATAAACCACCCGTCCCGCCGTCTTGGGCACAATGACCTCTACGAGAATGTCGCGCGTCGTGCGCGGCAGCGCCGCGAAGTCCGCAAGCGCCATTTCTCCCGCGTGGTGCAGCCGGACCCGCGCGTCCAACGCGAGAAACAGCGTCAGCACATCGGAAAAGCCGAACCGGCCCCACAGGCTGCCGCCGAGCGTTGCGCAGTTGCGGAACTGCACGCCGACGATATGGCGTACCGCTTCCTCCATCGCGCCCTGCGTGAGTTTTGCAAATCCCTCGTGCAACTCAAGTGCGCGCAGCGGCACCATCGCGCCGATGCGGTATGCGGTTTCGGTTTCCTCGATTTTGTCCAGCCCGAGATCGCACAGGTCGATCGCCGTGCCGATGTTCCGTTTCTGCATTTTGAGCCACAGCATGCCGCCCAACACCACATTATTTTTCTTTTGGCAAAGTGTATATGCTTCGTCCAGGCTCTGCGCCCGTACATATTGATTGATCGAAAGCACCTTTCTCATCCTTCCGTCCTCATTTTCCCGTATCCTGTCCTTGCGGCGTCCGGCGGCCCACAGCCGCCTTGCCGTCACGGTTCATTTTCGGTCTTCTTTGCAGTCATTATACCATAGCAAACGGGTTTTCCAAAGCGGTTTCCACTATTTTTCCAAAGAAACCGCGTTTCCCTTTTTCCCGCTTGACTTTGGTCCGAAACCGTACTATACTATAATCCGAATTCGGACTGTTGGAGGGAATATCCTATGGAACTGCGTGCCAAAATGGAGCAGCTCAACACCTGCATCTGCAAGATGACCGAACTGTACCGCACCTGGGCCAAGCGGCACGGCATGAGCTACAACACCATGATGACGCTTTACGCGCTCGCCCAGTCACGCAAATGCACGCAAAAGCAGATCGCAGATGAATGGCTGATCCCTAAGCAAACGGTCAACACCATCATCAAGGAGCTGGAGCGGCTGGGCTACATCCGCTTCGAGCCGCTGCCCGGCAGCAAGCAGAAGGTCGTCTGTCTGACCGAAGCCGGCCATACCTATGCTGACGGCTGTCTGCATGAACTGTACGAGATCGAATCCAGCGCGCTGCGCTCACTCGGGCAGCCGCTGACCGATATTTTCATTGAGTGCAATCTGGCTTTTGTCGAACGATTGGATGAGGAGGTGCACCGTCATGCCGGAACATAACGCACTGGCGCGGCAGTTTACCCTGCCTTCCCTGATGCGCTTTGCGCTGCCCAATATCATTATGATGGTTTTCCTGTCCATGTATACCATCGTGGACGGCATGTTTATCTCCCGCTATGTCGGCACGCTGGCGCTTTCTGCCGTCAACATGACCTATCCGCTCAACTGTCTGGAAATGGCGCTCGGCATCATGCTCGCCTCGGGCGGCAGCGCGGTCATCGCGCGGCAGCTGGGCGAAGGAGCGCCGGAAAAAGCGCGGCACAACTTTTCTTTCCTGCTGATCGTATCGGTTGCCGTCAGTCTGGTGTTCCTGCTGGCAGGGCTGTTTGCGCTCGACCCCATTGTGCGTGCGCTCGGCGCGAGCGAAGCGCAATTCGAGCTGTGCTGCACCTATGCGCGCATCCTGCTGCTGTTTTCGCCCGCGTTTTTCCTGCAAACCGCCTTCCAGACACTGTTTATCACGGCGGGCCGGCCCGGTCTGGGCCTTGCGGCGACCGTGGGCGGCGGCCTGACCAACATTGTGCTGGACTATGTGTTCATCGCGCGGCTGCACTGGGGCATTGCGGGCGCGGCGGTCGCCACCGGGCTTGGTTACCTCGTGCCCGCCGTGGCCGGGCTGATCTTTTTCTCGTGCAACCGGCGCGGCACGCTGTTTTTCGTCCGCCCGCGCGCGGACTGGCGCATGCTGCTGTTCGCCTGCGGCAACGGCTCGTCCGAAATGGTCACCAACATCGCAAACGCCATCACGACCTACCTGTTCAACCTGATCTTCCTGCACTACTGGGGCGAGGACGGTGTCGCGTCGATCACGATCGTTTTGTACTTCCAGTTTGTGTTCACGGCCGTGTTTTTCGGCTTCTCGATGGGCGTCGCGCCCGTGTTCAGCTACAAATACGGCGCGCAGGACGCGCCGCAGCTGCGGCGGCTGTTCCGCTACTGCATGGGGTTTGTCCTGCTGTGCTCGGTGTGCTGCACCGCGCTTTCGCTCGCGGTCATCCGGCCAAGTCTTACGCTGTTCACCGATGCCGGCAGCCGCGTGTTTGCCATCACGATCGCGGGCTTCCCGCTGTACGCCGCGTCCTTCCTGTTCATGGGCGTGAGCATTTTCGCGTCCTCGCTGTTCACCGCCTTTTCGGACGGCCGCGTCTCGGCGATCATCTCGTTTGCGCGCACGCTGGTGTTTCTGGTCGGCATGCTGCTGCTCCTGCCCCTGCTGCTGGGCGAGACCGGCGTGTGGCTGGCCGTGCCCGCCGCCGAGCTGCTCGGCCTTGTGGTTTCCGTGCGCTATCTGATCCGCCTGCGCGGCACCTATCACTACGGCGCGGCGAACAAATGACAAAAAAGCGCCTCCGCTTGATGCGGAGGCGCTTTTTGGTTTCACAGAAATCAATCGTTCTCTGCCTTTTTCTCCTTGGGCAGCAGCACATTCAGGATGATCGCAACGAACGCCGCCGGCACGATGCCCGAACCGCCGAATACCAGCTGCACCGCCTGCGGCAGGCCGGCCAGCACCGCGCTGTTCGCGCCGAGGCCGTAGCCCAGACCGAGCGCGACCGATACGATGGTCATGCTGCGCGCGGTCAGCGGCTCACGGGTGATGAGCTGGATGCCGCTCATGACGATCGACGAGAACATGATGACCGCCGCGCCGCCGAGCACGCTCTGCGGCATGATGGAAACGATCGCCGCGAGCTTGGGCAGCAGGCCGCACAGGATGAGGAAGATCGCGCCGCACGCCAGCGCGAAACGGTTGACGACCTTGGTCATCGTAACCAGACCGACGTTCTGGCTGAACGAGGTATTGGGCAGCACGCCGAACACCGCCGCAAAGGAAGAACCCAGGCCGTCGCAGATGATGCCGCCGGACAGTTCCTTGTCGGTCGCCTCGCGGCCCATGCCGCCTTCCATGACGCCCGAGATATCGCCCACGGTCTCGACCGCGGTGACGATGAACATAATCATAACGGGTGCGATCGCGCGCATGTCAAACACCGGCTTGACCGGCAGGATCTCCGGCACGGCAAACCAGCTTGCCTGCGCCACCTTATCCCAGTTGAGCACCCATGCCTTGGTGTACTCCACGCCGTCGGCAGTCACGCCGGTGGGCGAGATAAACAGCGGCAGCACCGCGCACAGGATATAGCCGAAGATGATGCCCAGCAGGATGCAGGAATAGCTCAATACGCCCTTAGTGCAGTGCTTGAAGATCAGGATAACGACCAGCACCGCCAGCGCGATCAGCAGATTTTCGACCGAGCCGTAATCCTTCGCGCCCGAACCGCCGCCGAACGAAGCCACGCCCACGCTGATGAGCGACAGGCCGATCGACAGCACGACCGTGCCGGTGACGACCGCGGGGAAAAACCGGCGCAGCGGCTTGAGGAACAAGCCCAGCACGCCTTCAAACAAACCGCCGATGATGGACGCGCCCATGATCGCGCCATAGGCGAGAATGCCGCCGCCCATGACGTTGGCAACGCTCTGGAACACGCCGATAAAGCCCGAGCTCGTGCCCATGATGATCGGTACCTTGCCGCCGATCGGGCCGATTGCGAACAGCTGCACAAGCGTCACAAGACCCGCCACCAGCATCGCGTTCTGCAGGAGCGACACCTGGATCGAAGCGAACTGCTCCGCATCGCTCATCGCGGCGCAGGCGCTCGTGATGATCAGGATGGGGGTCAGGTTGCCCACGAACATCGCCAGCACATGCTGGAGTCCGAGCGGGATCGCCTGTCCCAACGGCAGCTTGCCGAGGAAATTATACGGCCCGAAAAAGTTTTTTTCGGCTGCCGCACCGTTTTGCTGTTTTTCTTTTTCCATTTTATCCTCCCTGTTTCCCGTTTTCTGTGAAATGAAGTGCTTCCATTATAACAAAAAAACGCCCGTTCTCCCACACGGTTTTCGCGTTTTTTTGCATCCGCGCCGCATTTTCTACAAATGGGCCAACCGGCCGCGCCGCAGACCGCCCTCTCTTGTCTTGTTTGACGCAAACCGGTGGTGCGCACGCGCCCCGCAAAAAGGCAAAACCGGCTGTATCAGCCGGTTTTCTGCGTGTTTTTCGGTCAGTCCCGGAAGCGCACGGTCTGGGTTGCCGCATCCATCCCGTCCACGATCGCCAGCGACTCGACCCGCAGGCCCTTTTCGCGCAGCATCTTGCCGCCGCACTGGAAGCCCTTTTCGATCACGATGCCGATGCCCGCGACCTTGGCATGCGCCGCCTCGATGATCTGGCACAGACCCATCGCCGCGCAGCCGTTGGCGAGGAAATCGTCGATGATGAGCACATTCTCGTCCGGTTTCAAAAAGCGGCTGGCTACAATGACCTCGTATTTGCGCTTGTGGGTAAACGATTCGATCGGCGCGGACAGCATCGTGCCGTCCAGATTGATCGACTGCGACTTTTTGGCAAACACCACCGGCACATTGAAATACTGCGCCGCGATTGCCGCAATGCCGATGCCCGAAGCCTCAATGGTCAGGATCTTATCGATCTTGACGTCGGCAAAACGCCGCTTGAACTCCTTGCCGATCTCGTTGAACAGCTCGATATCCATCTGATGGTTGAGGAAATTGTCCACCTTGAGCACATTTCCCTCTTTGATCACGCCGTCTTTTCTGATTCGTTCTTTCAAAAGTTCCATGCTATCGTTCTTCCTTGTCCGTTTCATCCTCGTTGTTTCTTATAAAAAGCATACCATTTTTCGCCCGCACTGTATAGCTTTTTTTCACGGTTTTTTAACAGATTGCTGATTTTTATCGATCGGTATCCTTTTGCAACGCTGCGCGACCGCAAGGACCGCATGAGCATGTTCTCGGGTCTTGAGGTGCGTGTGCCCTTCTGCGACCACCGCATCGTGGAATACGCCTATAACATGCCGTGGGATTTCAAGGCGCTGAACGGCCGCGAAAAAGGCATTGTGCGGCGCGCATTTGCGCACGAACTGCCCGAAGAGATTGTAGTGCGCAAGAAAAGCCCGTACCCCAAGACCTTCCATCCAGCCTATACCCGCCTGTGCGCGGACTATGTCCGCCGCATCTTCCAGGACAGCGACTCGCTCGCCGCGCAGCTGTTCAACCGCAGCGCGGTCGAAGCGCTGATGGAGCAGCCGGAAAGCCTGACCGAGCCGTGGTACGGCCAACTCATGCGCACCCCGCAGATCTTCGCCTATATCATCCAGATCGACCGCTGGCTGCGGCAATACAAGGTGCGGCTGGTCTGACCGGCCGCAAAACCGCCGAAACAAGAAAACGACCGCAAAGCGGTCATTTTCTCGCATCTCTGTCAGCCCAGGAATTCGGCCAGCGTGTCCACCACCAGCCGGTGGTCCTCCCGGTGGTCGGGCAGGCCGGATACGCAGATCGAACCGATCACGCCCGTGCCGCGCAGCCGGATGGGGAATCCCCCGCCGCCTGCCGCGTATTCGTTTGCCGGCAGCTTGCGGCTCTCGAGCGTCTCGCCGTTCTGCTCCAGCCATGCCAGAAAATGCAGGGACGACATCTCCATCAGTTCGACCGAATTGCGCTTGCGCGCGAGCCACAGCTCGCTGTCCGGCAGCGCGCCGTCCGGAAAGTACCGGAACACAACCAGGCCGTTGACCGTGATCTCGATCGCCACCGGAACCGGCTGCTTTTTCGCATTTTCATGGATCTTGAGCCCCAGCGCCAGCGCATCCGCGCGGGAAAACTGCTCAAATTGCAGCCGTTCTTCCTCTTCTTCGCACATGGCGAGCAATGTTTTTTCGTCCTGCATACCTTTTCCCTGTCTTTCCCATGTCTTATGGATAGTATACATCATCCCATCCCACCCCGCAAGGAGGTTTTGCCCATGCCCAATCCCGCTGAAGATTCCGCCGTGCTGCGCGTAATCGTCACAACCGCGCTCGGCGCGCTGCCGCTGGCAGACGCCTCGGTCACGGTATCCACCGCGGCGGACGAGACCGGCGCACGCGATCTGCTCTATTCCGTGCGCACGGATACGGGCGGCATGACGCCGCCCATGACGCTGCCCACCCCGCCGCGTGCAAACTCCATGACGCCCGACAGCGGCCTGCCTTACGCGGTCTACACCGTGGAGGTCGCGCGCGAAGGCTACACCCCGGTGACCGCGCTGCATGTGACCATGTTTTCCGGCGTGCCCGCCGTGCTGCCCGTGGCACTCACGCCGCTGCCGGAAAACCAGTCCTCCGGCCAGACCGACCTGACCGCCACGGGTGATCCGCAGGTGCTGTACCACGACCAAACCAATGCAGAGGAGTGATCCAATTTGCCCCAATCCCCGGTGACCATCCCGGAAACCATCACGGTGCACCTGGGCGCACCCTCGGCCGCTGCCCAGAACATCACCGTGCCCTTTGCCGACTACATCAAAAACGTTGCCTCGTCCGAAATCTACCCGACCTGGCCCGAGGAAGCCATCCGCGCCAACATTTACGCGCAGATCTCCTATGCGCTCAACCGCGTGTTCACCGAATGGTACCGCGCGCAGGGCTATGATTTTGACATCACCAACTCCACGCGCTACGACCAATCTTTTGTGCCCGGGCGCGACATTTTCGAGAATATCTCCACCATCGTGGACGATATGTTCAACAGCTACCTGACCCGCGGCGACGCCATCGAGCCGCTGTTTGCCCAATACTGCAATGGCACAACGGTCACCTGTCCCGGCGGCCTGAGCCAATGGGGCACGGTGCCGCTGGCCGAGCAGGGCCTGACTGCGGAGGAAATTGTGCGATATTACTATGGAGACGACATCAACATTGTGCGGAATGCACCAATCGCGCCCAACCTCGGCGGATCGTGGCCGGGCGTGACCTTCCGGCTGGGCGACGTGTCCGAAGAGGTGCGCACCATCCAGAACCGCCTCAACCGCATTTCGACCAACTACCCGAACATCCCCAAGATCTACCCCGTGGACGGCATCTACGACGCGGACACCGAGCGCGCCGTGCGCGCCTTCCAGAAGCAGTTCAACCTCGGCGTGGACGGCATCGTCGGCCGCGCGACGTGGTACCGCATCGCGTTCATCTACAACAACGTCAAGCGCCTCTCCGAACTGGACAGCGAAGGCCTGCTGCTCGACGAAATCTCGCGCCAGTTCCCCGAAACGCTGCGGGAGGGCGCGAGCGGACCGGGCGTGCAGCTGCTCCAGTATTTCCTCGCCATCGTCGGCGAGTATTACGACCAGCTGCCGCGCTGGCAGGCCAGCCAGATCGACGGCATTTTCGGCCCGCAGACGCGCGAAGCCGTCGAAGCCTATCAGCGCATGATGGGCCTGACCGTGGACGGCATCGTCGGCCGCAACACCTGGAACGCGCTGGTGTCCACCTACCAGTCCGTGCTGGCCGCGCAGCCCGATCAGGGCTTTTTGGAGGAGGTCGCCGGCCTGCCGGACATCTTCCTTGTCGAAGGCATGCGCGGAGAGGCCGTGCGTCAGGCGCAGGAGATCATCAACATCATCGCGCGCGGCTATCCCGAGGTGCCCGCCGTCTCCGTGGACGGTATTTTCGGCCCCGCGACCCGAAACGCGATCTCGGTCATCCAGTCGATCTCCGGCCTGCCCGCCACCGGCGCGATCGGCCCGCTGACATGGGAGGAAATGGCTCTGCTCGCGCGCGACGTGCTGACCGCCTCGCAGACCAGTGAAGGACAATATCCGGGCTATCCGGTCGGAGAGGAGGGAAACGCCTGATGTATACCGACAGCCAGCGCCGCACCCATATCTATGATTTGCAGCGGTTTTTGCGCCGCATCCAGCAGGAGCAGGGCGCGGCCCAGCCGCTCGCGCCCGACGGCATCTTCGGTCCGGAAACGGCCGCGGCCGTGCGGGAATTCCAGCGGCGGGGCCGCCTGCCCGTGACCGGCACGGCGGATTTCGACACTTGGACGGCGATCTACGCAGCCTATCTCGCGCTGACCACGCTGGATGCGCTGCCCGCCGCGGTCAACTTTTTCCCGGCGGGCGCGGCCAGCCAGCTTGCGCGCGGCGACAAAGGCCCCGCGGTCTTTGTGCTCCAGCTCATGCTGGGCACCGCCACGCCGCACTTTGGCAACGCACTGCCCGTTCCGCTGACCGGCGAATACGACGCGGATACCGAGGCTGGCGTGCGCCAAGCGCAGGGCGTGTTCCAGCTGCCGCAGACCGGCGTGACCGACCGCGCCACCTGGGCGGCGCTTACCCTGTTCCACAACAGCTTTTTCGGCCGCACCCCGCTCGCGTGGCAGATGGGCTGACCCCAGACAGACAAAAAGGACGCCCCAAAGGGCGTCCTTTTTCTGTTTTGTTTTACTGCGCGGCAGCGTCGGTCTCGGTCGTTGCCGTATCAGTCGATGCATCCGACTGCGCTGCATCCGTATCGGTCGATTCGTCCGACTGGGCTGCATCCGTATCGGTCTGCTCCTCACTCTGCGCGGCAGCGTTCGCCGCATCCACCGCATTCAGGGTTTCCTGCACGTCCGCCGGCAGATAGTCGCGGACGTTCTGATAGGTGATCTCATCGTAGGTCTCGGTCGTCTGCACATCGGCTTCCTGCATCCACTGGCTCAGCAGATCGTCCATCGTGCCGGCAACCGCGGTCGTCAGCAGGCTCTTGTAGTTCTCAAACTGGCCGTCCACATCCAGCGGCTCGCGCTTGATGATGTGATAGCCGTAGTCCGACTTGACCAGACCGGACACCTCGCCGTCGCCCAGCGCCTTGGCCGCGTCATAGAACTCGGTGACCATATCGCCTTCAGTGAAGATGTAGCCATCCGGATTGCCGGACAGGCCCGGGTCCTCGCTGTACTCGTTCATCAGCGCATCGAAGTCCTCACCCGCGTTGATGCGGTCCAGAATCTTCTGCGCTTCCGCCTTGGCTTCCGCATCCGTGCGGACCGTCTCGCCGGTGGTGGAATCCACGGTCGAGATCAGGATGTGCTTGGCGGAAATGTAGTTGTCGCTGAAATACTGGCGCAGCTCGTCGTCGCTCGGCACGTTTACGCCGTTTTCACCGTAGTAGTAGTCGTTCAGCGCCTGATAGCACTGGCTGATGTACATGAAGTTGCTGTAGGTCTGCTCCGAGAAGCCAAAGTGCGCGATCTGCTTGGCAAACGCGTCATAGCCGTTGGCATCGATCGCATCCTGAATCAGCTGCTTCATCTGCTTTTCCTGATCGTAGGTCATCTTCAGGCCCAGCTCGTTATACTTCTGCATAACCACGCGCGCATAGACCGACTGGTCCTTTGCCGCCGCGGGCATGGACGCGCCCAACGTTGCGGCTGCATAGTCATCCGACCACACGTCGCTCATGCCGAACTGCGCATACATATTCTCATAATAGGCCATGTTGTACAGCATGTAGCCCGCGTACTCATCCGCGCACACCTCGTCACCGTTGACGGTCATGACGACCGGCGCACCGCTGTTCAGCGGCTGATAGCGGATGGTCGTGCTCGAAGCGCCCCAGATGGTGCCGCCCAGCGCGACGACCAGCATCACAACCAGCGCGATGGCGCGCTGTACCATTTTGCTCATATTCCGACTCTCCTTAATTGCGTAATCTAAACAGACTTTAATCAGTATAGCACCTTTTCGGGGTCGATACAAGCAAAATCACAAAATCGTCACAATTCGTCGTCCATTTGCGCCGCAGTCTGCTCGTATAACCGCTGCGCGCTGTAATTGGAATAGTGATTCCAAACGGCGTCGTCAAACGTCCTGCTCGCCCGCTCGAGCGGCGTCAGATACGGCAGCCGGAACGGATGCGCAGCATGGTAATACACAAAATTGGTGCCGCCATACAGGCTGTTTTCATCCAGATACATCACATAGAGCACATAGCCGCGCGGGTTTTCCGCGCCAAAGGGATAGCTGACCGTGCCGCTGATCTGCCGGCTGTCTCTCATCCCGAAATACCCGTTTGCCGTCACCATGCCATCTGTCAGATCCGGCACGGGCGCGGTGTAGGTTATTCCCTTCCGGTCATAGACCATCCTGGCGCCGACCACCTCCGCGCCAAGGTCGTTATAGGCAACCGTTCGGAACGCATCGCCCCAATACGCGCTGCCCCGCTCCCAGCGGAACCAGTTGAGCACCGCCATGCGGTCCTCCGGCAGTTCGAGATAGACCGTATGGACGCGCAGCATCGGACATCGGTCGGCCGCGGCCCGCGCCTTGTCGCGCTGTTCCGAGCGGGGAGATGCATGCGGCAGCTCGGCTTCGGCCTCGGGCAGCACCATGTTGTCCTCATGGCCTTTTCCGGTATGGAATGTCTGCATTTCTTCATACCGTTCGATATAAAACGCGCCGTCCAGCGCGCGCACGTCCTCGTCCGCGAGGTCAGCCAGCACTTCGTCCGGCACGCCGAGGTCAGCAAGCTGCTGCCGGATTTCGGTTTCTCCGTGTTCCTCCATCGGCGTTTCGTCCAACGGCGGGTGGCTGACCAGCACGCATGCCGCCAGCACCAGCATCAGGCAGCCGCCGAGGTAGCACAGCTTAACCCAGCCCGCGCTCAGGCGCACGGGCGCTGCGACAAAGCAGTACCCCGCCTGACTCAGCTCGCCGCCCAGCCGGAACAGTGCGCGCACGATGCACACAAAGGCGATGATCACCGGGATGCCCACCAGCCAGCTGTGGGCCAGCGGCGAGAACGCCAGCACCGCGCAGACGATCTGCCAGCACACGGCACTCCTGAGCGGGTCGCTCTGGGGCGTGATGCCCGCTTTCTGATACACCTGCCGCAGGCCCGCCCGCAGAAGCAGCAGCTGCACGACCTGCACGACCAAGCTCGTCAGACCGGCCGCCAGATCGATCCCCACGACCGGCAGGCCGGGTGTGGCCTCCAGCACCAGAAAGACCGCAAACCAAATCAGCCGCACCATGGAAATGACCCACGCCGCGCGGAACGCCGCGCCGTTTCTCCGCAGCGCGCGGAAGCCCAGATATTGCAGCACGACGCCCACTGCGGGCAGCAGATATTGCAGATACAGGAAATTCAGCGTAAATCCAGTCAGCGTCAGGCCCCATGCGATGCGGTCGATCGGCTCGTGCCACGGGTTGACCTCCTCGACCACGCTCTGCGCAGGCACAGTCCCGGCGATGTCCTGTTCGATCATCCGATCAAATTCGTCCCGTTCCGGTCCGGTCATAGCGCGTCACCTCCCAACGCTTTTTGCAGGCGGCGGCGCAGACGGTACAGCCGTCCCTCGACCGCCCGCTCGGTCAGCCCCATCTCCGCCGCGATCTGCGCGGTGGACTGGAGATAGTAATACTTGCGGTAAAACAGCTGCTGATCGGCCGCACCCAGCGCATCGACCGCTTTTTGCAGCAGCTGCGTGCGCTCGCGCCGCAGCACCTCTTCCTCGGGTGAGGGCGCGGCGCCGTCCTGCTCGTCCCACGCTTGGTCCGCCGCGCGCCGGCGGCGCAGCCGGTCCACCGCCGCATTGCGCGCCACGACCGTCATCCATGCGGCAAGCGTGCCCTTTGTCCGGTCGAAGGATGCAAACCGCTCCCACACGCGCAGCCAGACATCGCTGACACACTCTTCCGTGTCCCGCGCGTCGCGCAGGATGCCGCGCACGATGTACTGCACCATCGGGCCGTACTGCTGTTGCAGCAGCGTCACGCCCTCCGGATCGCCCGCGGAAAGCAGCTGACAGATCCTGTCGTCCATACCGTCCCCTCCTTTCTCCATGCTCTCTCCTTTTTGCCTTCTACTTCTATCTACGCAAATTTGCGGCAAAACCCACGCCCCGCCGTATAAAAAACGGCACAGCCTTTCGCTGTGCCGTTTTCTGTTGTGCTCTGTTATTCCATCAGGCCGACGCAGTCGTAATACGGCTTTTCGGCGATCTTGTCCTTGTTTTCCTTGAACAGCGTATGGCCGAGCGTGATGACCAGATAATCCGCCTTGGCGAGAATTTCGTCAAAGGAGACATTCGGGATGCCCTTGACTTCGCTGTCCTTCGCAAACGGCTCGCAGGCGAGCACCTTGACGCCCTTTTCCTGCAGGATGTGGCACAGCTCGATCGACGGGGATTCGCGCAGGTCGTCCACGTCCGGCTTGTAGGACAGACCGAGCACGCCGACCGTATCGGTCACCTTGCCCATCTTGGAAACGACCTTCTCGGCCACAAAGCGCGGCTTGTTCTCGTTGCGCTCACGCGCGGCGAGGATGACCTTGGCCTCGGCCGGGAACTGCTCGTAGATGAACCACGGATCGACCGCGATGCAGTGGCCGCCCACGCCGACGCCCGGGTTGAGGATGTTGACGCGCGGATGGCAGTTGGCGAGCTTGATCAGCTCGAACACGTCGATGCCCATCTTGTCACAGATAACAGACAGCTCGTTCGCGTACGCGATGTTGACGTCGCGGAAGGTGTTCTCGGTCAGTTTGCACATCTCGGCGGTCAGGTCGTCAGTCTTGTGGACAACGCCCTTTTCGAGCACCTTTTCGTAAATGGACGCGGCCATTTCGGCAGCTTCCGGTGTGCGGGCGCCGACGATGCGGTCGTTGTTCTTGAGCTCATACATCATGTTGCCCGGGATAACGCGCTCCGGGCAGTGCGCGACGTGGATCTTGTCCATGTCGATGCCGGACTCCTCGCTCAGCACGCGCGCGAGCATTTCGGTCGTGTGCGGCGGCACGGTGGACTCGAGGATGACCAGATTGGGCGCTTCGAGCACCTTGCCCGCCATGCGGCCGGCAGACTCGACATATTTCAGATCCGCCTTGTGGCTGCCGGTCTCGTCCTGATAGAACGGGGTCGGCACCGCGATATAGAACACGTCGGACTTGCCCAGCTCCTTGGAGAAGTGCAGATGGCCGTGCTTTACAGCGATCTCAAACGCCTGCTGCAGACCCGGCTCGACGATATGGATATGCCCTCCCTGAAGGGTTTCGATCGTTTTTTCGTTTACATCAAAGCCGCAGACCTCGAAACCGGCTTCCGCGAGCGTGATCGCGGTCGGCAGGCCAATATAGCCCAGACCCATGACAGTAATTTTCATAATAATCTTCCTTTATTCAGCAAAATCTTCTTACATTATACCACTTTTTTTACGAATTTCAATCAAAGGTTTGAATTTTCATGCCAAAGCCGCTATAATGGATGGTATTATGAATTCACACTATTTTGATAGGATGATTTTTTATGATTTTCAAAGGGCTGCTTGATGATGCGCGCTCGATCCGCGACCGCGATCCCGCCGCGCGCACCACACTCGAAGTCTTTCTGCTTTATCAAGGCTTTCACGCGCTGATCTACCACCGGCAGGCGCACTGGCTGTACAAACACAAGCATTTCTTTCTGGCGCGTGCGCTGTCACAGTTTGCCCGCCATATGACCGGCATCGAAATCCACCCGGGCGCAACCATCGGCCGCCGTCTGTTCATCGACCACGGCATGGGCATCGTCATCGGCGAGACCGCCGAGATCGGCGACGACTGCACGATCTACCACGGCGTCACGCTCGGCGGCACGGGCCACGACACCGGCAAGCGCCACCCGACGATCGGCAACAACGTGCTGATCTCGACGGGTGCGAAGGTGCTCGGTCCGTTCACCGTGGGCGACAACAGCCGCATCGGCGCGAACGCGGTCGTTTTGCAGGAAGTGCCGCCCAACTCGACCGTCGTCGGCGTTAAAGCGCGCGTGGTCAAGATCGACGGCCAGCGCGTGCCGTCCTACGACCTCGACCAGATTCATCTGCCCGACCCGCTGGCGCAGGAGCTGTGCCGTTTGCAGCACCGCGTTTTCGTCAACGAGCAGAAGATCAAGCGCGAGGAGATGCGCGACCGCGAAGCGGACGAATAAAATACTTCATTTTCTGGCTTTTTCCGTTATATGCGCGCCTTCCGGCGCGAAAAAAAGAACCGCCCGCGGGCGGTTCTTTTTTTATTCTTCAAACCCTTCGGCGATCACGCCGAACAGTTCGTTGATGCGGTCGTACCGGCCTTTGAGGTACAGCCAGCCGAACAGTGCTTCCAGCGCGGTCGCCTGCGAATACTCGGCGGACGAGGCGCTCTTGGGCACGCTCTTGGGCTTGGCGTTGCGGCCGTGACGGTAAACCTCCTGCTCATGTTCGTCCAGCAGGGGCAGGATGCGCTGCACCGCTTCGGCCTGCGCGGGCGCGCAGACCAGCTGGGTCGTGCGGCGGTGCAGGTTTTTGGCGGTCTGCAAGCCGTCGCTCGCCAGCAGCGAGCGCACCAGCACTTCATAAACGGCATCGCCCACATGGGCGAGCGCGAGGCTCGACATGCGGGCGATAGCAGCGTCATCCAATATCGGATGCAGATAATCCATTACTTGTCCTCGGATGCCTTTTCGGCAGCGGGCGCTTCCGCAGCAGCCTTGGCAGCCTCAGCCTTGGCCTTGGCGGCAGCCGCCTGCTTTGCCTGCATTTCCTTGAACTTGGCCTTTTCCTCTTCGGTCGGCACCGGCTCGATGCAGCCCTTCGGGCAAGCCTTGGCGCACATCTTGCAGTTCTTGCACTTGTCGTAGTCGATCTTGGCCACGCCGTCAATCACATGGATGGCGTCGAATTTACAGGTCTTTTCGCACATCTTGCAGCCGATGCAGCCGTTCGAGCAGACCTTCATGACTTCCGGACCCTTATCCTTGTTGACACAGTTGACGTGTACCTTCTTGGATTCGGGCACCAGGTTGATCAGCTTCTTCGGGCAGGCCGCGACGCACTTGCCGCAAGCCACGCACTTGTCGGTATCGACCTTGGCAACGCCGTCCACAATGTGGATCGCGTCAAACGCACAAGCCTTGACACAGGAGCCGAGGCCCATGCAGCCGTAAGCGCAAGCCTTCGGGCCGCCGGCAACACGCATCGCTGCGGTGCAGTCCTGCAGGCCTTCGTACTTGGTTTTATCAACCGCGTTGCAGCCGCCGTTGCAGTAAACGTGCGCTACCTTGCGCTCGCCAGCCTCGACCGCGACGCCCATGACCTCCGCGATCTTGGCGGCAGCCGCTGCGCCGCCGACCGGGCAGCCGTTGACCGGCGCCTTGCCTTCTACGATCGCAGCCGCCAGACCGTCACAGCCCGGGAAGCCGCAGCCGCCGCAGTTTGCACCCGGCAGGCACTCACGAACCAGCGGTACGCGCTCGTCTACCTCGACCGCGAACACCTTGGCCGCGATGCCGAGCAGGATGGCGAACACGATGCCCATGATAAACAGGACCGCGACCGCTGCAATGATATTATTGATATCCATTTCTTATCTTTCCCCCTTGCTTACCAGATCGACAGGCCGGAGAAGCCCATGAAGGACATCGCGAGCAGCGCCGCGGAAACCAGCGCAATCGGGAAACCTTCAAAGCACTTGGGGCACTTGGCAGTCGCGTCCAGACGCTCACGGATGGAAGCGAACAGAACGATCGCCAGCGTGTAGCCCAGGCCGGCGCCCACGCCGTACACCATAGAACCGATGAACGAATAGCCGTTGTCGATGTTCGAAATGGCTGCACCGAGTACCGCGCAGTTGGTGGTGATCAGGGGCAGGAAGATACCGAGCGCGGAATACAGGGCCGGCATCGACTTTTTCATGAACATCTCAACGAACTGTACGAGCGTTGCGATAACCAGGATGAACGCGATGGTCTGCATGTAGTCCAGACCGAGCGGCTCAAGGATGAAGTACCAAACCGCCCACGACACGGCGCTTGCCAGCGCCATAACGAATACAACCGCCATGCCCATGCCGATAGCCGTATCGGTCTTCTTGGAAACGCCGAAGAACGAGCAGCAGCCGAGGAACTGAACAAGGATGTAGTTGTTGACCAGAATGGACGCTACCGCGAGCGACAGCACTTCGGTCAGGCCCATTGCATCAGGAAAGTTAAACATTTACTTGTCCTCCTTTCCGGCCATGATCTTCTGGATCGCTGCAAAGATGAAGCCCATCATCAGGAAGCCGCCGGCCGGCAGAATCATCATAACCGCCGGGTTGGCGCTCAGGCCGGGGATGGCGAAGCCTTCCGCCGGGATAACGCCCGCGAGGAACGGCAGCAGGGTGGACAGGCCGGACAGAATGGTGCCCGCGCCCAGCAGCTCACGGAAGAAGCCCATGAGGACCAGCGCGAAGGTGAAGCCCAGACCCATGCAAACACCGTCCAGCGCGGAGGGCAGCACCTTGTTCTTGGATGCAAACGCCTCTGCACGGCCGAGGATGATACAGTTAACAACGATCAGCGGCAGGAACAGGCCGAGCGAAGCCGCAAGGCTGGGCACGAACGCCTGCAGGGACAGATCGATCAAAGTAACGAAGGTTGCGATAATGGTGATGAAGCACGCAATACGAACCTTATCCGGAATAAACTTACGCAGTGCGGAAATAACGACGTTGGAAGCGATCAGAACGATCGTCGCTGCCACGCCCATGCCGATAGCATTGGAAAGGGACGTGGAGGTAGCCAGCGTCGGGCACAGACCGATGGTCTGCATGAAAATCGGGTTGTCGAGGATGACGCCCGCTTTCAGCTGTTCAGAAAATTTCATTTGGCTCTTCCTCCTTTAACCCAGACTTGCGACGCAGTTTGCCGCAGTATTGACACCGAGGGTGACCGCACGGGAGGTGATGGTCGCGCCGGTGATGGCGTTGATCGTGCCGCCGTCCTTGGTAACGGCCAGGCTGCCGTCCGCCGGCTGGCCGGCGAACTGTGCGATCCAGTTCTTATCGCTCTGGGACTTGGCGCCGAGGCCCGGGGTCTCGGATGCTTCGGTTACCTTGATGCCGGCAACCGTGCCGTCCGCATTGATGCCGACGATCATCTTGAGCGCGCCGCCGAAGCCCTTGGGGTTGACTTCCACGCAGTAGCCTGCGTCCGCGCCGTCGAGCGTCGCCTTGTATACGCCGGAAACCACCGGCTGGTTCTTATCTTCCGGAGACGCAAAGTCCGCCGGAACCTCTACATCGGAAAACTCCGCATCCGGAATGATCTCGCTCATTGCCGCATTGCGGGTCTCAATGCCGTTCTGTTCGATCTTGTCCTTTGTCACACCGTTGACAACGCCCAGAAGCAGCGCGCAGACAAAGGTGATCAGGCCCAGTACGACGACCAGCATCAGAATGCCGCCGCCCTTTTTGCTGCTATCCATAACTTACTGTGCCTCCTTCTTCTTATCCAGCGCATAGCCGAACTTGCGGGGATGGGTGGCCTTGTCGATCGCCCAAACCAGCGTGTTCATGATCAGGATGGAGTACGAAACACCTTCCGGCAGGCCGCCGAAGTAGCGGATAAACACGGTCAGCAGACCGCAGCCGATGCCGAAGATGATCTGGCCCTTGGGGGTAACCGGGCTGGTGACGTAGTCGGTCGCCATGAAGATCGCGCCGAGCATCAGGCCGCCGGACAGCACCTGGGACAGCATCCACTGTACACGGGATACGTCGCCCATCGGGAACAGGAAGGTAATGACGGCAACCGTCAGGATGTAAGCCGCCGGGATATTGATGGTGATAACCTTGCGCCACAGCAGGTAAACGCCGCCGGCGATCAGCGCCAGCGCGCAGGTCTCACCGATGACGCCGCCGGTCTGGCCGAGGAACATGTCCAGCAGGCTGACGCCCTCCGGCAGGGTGCCGTTCTTGAGGGACGCGAGCGGGGTCGCGGTCGAGATCGCGTCGGTCACGGAAACCGAACCGATGATCGGCAGGGACGCATGCGGCTGGGTCCAGGTGGTCATCAAACCAGCCCAGGACGCCATCATGAAGGCACGCGCGCCGAGCGCCGGATTCATGAAGTTCTTGCCCAGGCCGCCGAACAGCATCTTGACGATGATGATGGCGAACAGCGCGCCGAACACCAGCATCCACCACGGGGCGGATACCGGCACGTTGAACGCGATCAGGATGCCGGTCACGAAGCAGGACAGGTCGCCGATGGTGTTCGGATGTCCTACAATCTTGTTATAGATGGTCTCAAACACGGCGCAGGCAACCATGGAAATCACGGTCAGCACGAGCGCACGGGGACCAAAGGTGTATACCGCAACGCAGAGCGCGGGAAGCAGTGCGATCAGCACATCCAGCATCAGGCTGCGGGTATCGTCATCCGCCTTGATATGGGGTGAGGAGGTGACGACGACTTTACTCAGATCATACATTTTCGTTTCCCCTCCTTACTTTTTCTCGTCGGCAGCGGCCTTTTCCGCCTCAGCCTTTGCCTTTTCGGCTTCCGCCTTGGCCTTTTCCGCCGCACGCTTGGCCTGAATCTTACCCTTGGTCAGGCGGAACTGCGCCACCAGCGGGATACGGGCCGGGCAGACGTATGCGCAGGAACCGCATTCGATGCAGTCCATCACGCCGCACTCGAGTGCGTTGTCCAGATCTTCTTTCTTGCCGTACAGGTTCATGTAGTTCGGCAGCAGATGCATCGGGCAGGCGCCTACGCACTTGCCGCAGCGGATGCACTGCGGATCGGCAACGCGCTTATCCTCTTCGCCGCAGAAAGCGAGGAAAGCGTTGGTGCCCTTGAGCACCGGAACTTCCAGCGAGAACTGCGCCACGCCCATCATCGGGCCGCCGGCGAGCAGCTTGTTCGGAGCTTCCTTGAAGCCGCCGCAGGCGTCGATCAGCTTTTCGATCGGCGTGCCGATGCGCGCTTCGAGGTTCTTCGGTTCCGCAATCGCAGAGCCGGACACCGTGACGACACGGCGGATGACCGGCATGCCGGTCGTGAAGCGGCGGTAAACCGCACCTGCGGTATCCACGTTGAACACCGCGCAGCCAGCGTCCGCCGGCAGCTTGCCCGAGGGAACCTCGCGGCCGGTGCAGGCGTTAATGAGCTGCTTTTCCGCGCCCTGCGGGTACTTGCACTTGAGGGGATAGAGCTTGAGGCGCGGATCGTCCGCGATCAGCTTTTCGATGCCCGGGAAAACGTCGGACTTGTTCTCCTCGATGGCGATGATCGCGTTCTGCACGCCCATGATGTCGGCCAGCATCTTCAGGCCGCCGATCACTTCTTCCGGACGCTCGAGCAGCAGGCGATGGTCGCTCGTTATGTACGGCTCGCATTCCGCCGCGTTGATGATGACCGTGTCGCACTTGCCGATACCGGACTGGATCTTGACATGGGTCGGGAACGTTGCGCCGCCGTGACCGACGATACCGCCGGAACGGATGCACTCGATGCGCTCCTCATTGCTCATCGAAGCAAAATCATACGGATGCACGGACTCGTGCTTGCGATCCTCGCCATCGTTTTCGATCACGATGGACAGAACCTTGCTGCCGTTCTGGTGCAGGCGCGGCTCGATCGCCTTTACCTTACCGGACACGGTTGCATGGACAGGAGCGCTGACAAAGCCGCCGGCTTCCGCGATGGGCTGTCCCAGATCCACGGTATCGCCGACCGAAACAATCGGCTTTGCCGGAGCGCCGATGTGCATGGAAACCGGCAGGATGACCTCATCCGGCAATGCCAGCTTCTCGATCGGCTTGGTGTTTGTCGCGGATTTAAACCCGGGGTCGCTGTGCGTACCCGGGTGAATGCCGCCACGGAACGAATACACCATGTTTTTCACCTCTCTATTTTTTTGCGCAAGAAGAACCTGCGCCGAGGGGGCGCGGCTCCATCTTCATAAGGAAATTGTAAGGCCGTGCCTTGGCGCAGCCTTACAAGATAGATTATACTGTCTCTTATACCAAATAAGCAAGTCCAAAACACAAAAAAATTGACCAAAAAACAAAAAATCTTTGTGTGGCTTGATTATCTGCTGGTGTTTTCTCTACTCCTTTTGTGAACAAACTGTGATTTCCCATCTCTGGGACCTACTTCCAAAAGCATGAAAAAAGCCGGCGCTCGAAAGCGCCGGCCGGCCGGTCTCATTGCTTGTTTTTCGGGTTTTGGCAATACATTTCGGTATATGCCGTTGCCGCGGGATCGCCGCGCGGCGGCTTGTCCTGCGACCAAGGCGGCACGGGCGCGACCGCGGCGGAATCGATATGTGCCGCGTCGTCATATTGCGGGAACGGCTTGGGCTCGCGTTCAGGGGTGTGCTTGTCCTTCATCTGCTCCGCCCTCCTTTATACCGCGACCCGCTTGGCCATGAACTGCGCCGCGGTCTGGCACAGCTTGACCGTCCCCTCGGTGGCAGACGTCCCCTCGTCCTCACTCAGGTACGCCACGCAGCCGGTCACATCCCCTTCGGTGATGATCGGCACCGCCACGACCACATTATATGCGTCGTGGTCGGAGACCGTCAGCTCGGGCGCGTCGTCCACGCCGCGCTCATACACCACGCGCTGCTCCATCAGCTGTTCCAGCTCCGCGGAGATGCGCTTTTCCAAAATGTCCTTTTTCGCGCCGCCCGCCGCGGCAATCACCGCGTCGCGGTCACAGATCGCGCAGCTCATCCCCGCCGTGCGGGCCAGCGCCTCGGCCAGCTCACCCGCCAGCGCTCCCATTTCCCCCATCGGGGAATACTTTTTGAAAATCACCTCACCGTCGCGGTCGGTGAAAATTTCCAGCGGGTCGCCTTCGCGGATCCGCAGCGTGCGGCGGATTTCCTTCGGAATGACGACACGCCCCAAGTCATCGATACGGCGCACAATGCCGGTTGCCTTCATTTACGCGTTCCCTCCCATACGCAATTTCTGGTTGTACAGGTAGTATGACTGGAACGCGGCGCATTATGCAGCCCGCGCTTTGGCAATTTTTAACGCGCGGACGGGCGGTTTTCGGTCAGCGCGCGGTCACACACGCGCCCGTCACGATGGCGCGCGGCGCGCCGGAAAGCGGCATGCCGGTATACGGCGTGTTGATTCCTTTTGATTTATACGTTTTGTAAACCGTCTCGGTATCCCAGTTGAGCAGCACCAGACGGGCAAAATTGCCCTCGGCCACGGCGCGGCCAGTCAGCCCGTAAATCTCCGCGGGCGATTTGCTCATCTTTTCCATCAGCTGCATCGGGGTCAGGTGTCCGGTCTTGACCAGATAGGTGTTGCACACGGAAAACGCGGTTTCCAGCCCCGTGATGCCGCTCGGTGCCTTGGCAAACTCGCGCGCCTTCTCCTCCGCGGTGTGCGGCGCATGGTCGGTGGCGATCATGTCGATCGTGCCGTCGCACAGACCCTCGATCAGCGCCTGCCGGTCGGCCTCGCGGCGCAGCGGCGGGTTCATGCGCGCATAGGTGCCGTGCGCGGGCACGTCGTCCTCGGTCAGGCTCAGGTGGTGCGGCGTGACCTCGGCATAAACACGCGCGCCGAGCGCCTTGCCCGCGCGGATGAGTGCGACCGACTGCCCACAGGAGATATGCTGGAACACCACGCGCGCACCCGTATCCAGCGCAAGCGCGATATCGCGCGCGATCATCGCGGTTTCCGCGCTGGCGCGTGCGCCCGGCACACCGAACTGCTTTGCCGCGGCCGAACCGTAGTTGACGCCGGGCGACGGCACGAGCGACGGCTCCTCCTCGTGGAATGACAGCAGAATGCCGCGCGCGGCAGCCTGCTCCATCGCGGTGCGGCACAGCCCCGCCGAAGTCAGATTGACGCCGTCATCGGTCAGACAGGGCGCGCCGGCGGCCGTCAGCGCGTCAAAATCGGTCAGCTCCTGCCCTTTCAGCCCCTTTGTCACCGCGCCGGCCTGCAGCACCTCAACCGGGCAGTCCTTGGCCTTGTCGGTCACATAGCGAATGATCTCAGGCGTATCGCAGGTCGGCAGTGTGTTGGCCATGCAGATGACGGTCGCGTAGCCGCCCGCGGCGGCCGCCGCCGCACCGGTCAACACGTCCTCTTTCTGGGTCTGGCCGGGATCGCGGAAATGCACATGCCCGTCCACAAAGCCGGGCGAAACCGTCAGCCCGGCCGCATCATATACTTCACAGCCCGCGGGCGCGTCCAGGTGCGGCTGCACCGCAGCGATCACGCCGTCGTCCCCGATGAGCACATCGCGCGGCGCGTCCACGCCGGTATACGGGTCCAGCACCCGGCCGTTTTGAATCAGCAGCATAGGAAAACCCTCCGTTACATATATTGTCCGCCCGTCCGGACGGCAATTCTCTTTCCTTATTGTATCATGCCGCCCCATGCACCGCAAGGCATCCCCTTTTCCCGCGCCGCAAGGCGCATAAAACAAAAAAGAACCGCTAAAAAGCGGTTCTTTTCATCAAAAGCCCGGCTTTGCCGGGCTTTTGATACAAGGAAGAGAAAAAGTTTCGCTTGTCGGAACTTTTTCTCGCGCGGGACGCATCCGCGGCACCGCCGCGGTGCGTCCCTCTTCGACCAAACCTGTACGGTTTGGTCGAGATTTTTACATTTGGTGATCCAGCGTCACCACCGGATTGTACCGCGTGTCGATCTCCTTGAGGCGGTCATAGATCTGCATCATCAGATCGCGCTTGCCCTTCTCGTCATAGGTAAACGGTACGACCACGTCGAAAATCAAATTGATCTGCCGCTCGCCGTCCACCACGCGGAAATCATGCATGGAAAGGTTTTCGTCAATATCGCGCAGCACGCTGTCTACCTGCTCGCGCAGCGCGGCAACATGCTCGTCGTTGACGTCGATCGGGTCCATGTGAATGACCAGATACACGCCCGTGCGCTGCCAAACGCGCTTTTCCGCCTCGTCGATCACCTCATGCACGGCGACGAAGTCGGAATCGCTCGGCACTTCGGCGTGCAGCGACGCCAGCGAGCGGCCCGCGCCGTAGTTGTGTACGATCAGGTCGTGCACGCCCACGATGTAATCCGACTCCCGCACGATCTCTTCGATGTTGTGCGCCACTTCAGGATCGGCAGCCTCGCCCAGCAGCGGCGCGACCGTGTCGCGCACAATACCGATACCGGCCCACAGAATGAACAGCGCCACCAGTACGCCGACATAACCGTCCACCGGCAGGGTGGTAAAGCGGCCCGCGATCATGCCGACGACGACCACCGAAGTGGTGATCACGTCGTTGCGGCTGTCCTGTCCCGCCGCCATCAGCACGGGCGACTCGATCCGGCCGCCAATCGACGAGTTGAACGCGCCCATCCACAGCTTGACCAGCATGGAAACCGCAAGAATCACCAGCAGCACCACCGAAAACGCCACCGGCTCAGGGTGGATGATGCGGTCGAACGAGGTTTTCAGGAACTCAAAGCCCACCAAAACGATGATGAACGCCACGATCAGGCCCGCGATATACTCGGTGCGGCCGTAGCCGAACGGATGCTTGGCGTCCGGCGCCTTGCCGGACACCTTGAAGCCCACGATCGAGATCAGGCAGGACAGGCCGTCGGACAGGTTGTTGAACGCATCCGCCGCGATCGAGATCGAGCCGGTGAGCAGACCAATCACAAGCTTGAGCAGAAACAGAAATACGTTGCATGCAATACCGACCGCGCCGGACAGCACGCCGTACTTTTCGCGCACGCGCGCATCCTTAATATTGTCCGCGTCACGGATGAACCAATGGACCAATGCGTTGGTCATAACAATCCCCTCGAATACAAAATGTTATATATACCGCATATGATTGCGATCTGCAATATCATAATCGCCGGAATCCCCAGCATAAAGCTGCGGTGCAGCGTCTTGTGGCGGATGAGCAGCATGGTCAGATACACCCCTGGCCCGCCGCCGACCAGCGCCCAGAAAAACAGCGTGCGCTCGGGCACGCGGCGCCACCCGCTGCGCGCAGCGAGCTTGTCGTAGATGCAGACGACCGCGCCGATCACGCTGACCGCAATGAAGTAGTATAATACACCCTGCACGTCCGTCATGCCCTCCTCCGGCGAAATTTCCTTATATTGTACCACAGTCTGCGGCAAATCGCAAACCGCAGCGCAAAAAATAGCCGCCGCTAACGCTTTTCCGCGCTCCCGCCGCATATACAATAGAAAAAGCCTGCATTGGCAGGCTTTTTCATAAAATCCGGGGACATGCACCCCGGATTTTATACAAGGAAGAGAAAAAGTTTCGTTTATCGGAACTTTTTCTCGCTTTGGACGCATCCGCGCTTTGCGCGGTGCGTCCTCTTCAATGGAAAGGCGTGCCTTTTCATTGAGGTATTTTTTTCGGGCTTCCGTTGTCAAACGGCTGCTTAAAGTGGCAGTGCAGCTGTAAACCCGAATCGAACTGCGCGGCATACTGCCCGGCCATCGCGGCCGCACCGATGCGTGCCAACCCAAACAGCTCGGGCACGGAATCCGTGCGCGTCTCCTCGGGCGTCCACAGGTTGTGCCAGGGCGTGTGCTGCTCGTTGAGCGCGTCCCACGCCGGGCGCTCGATCTTCATGTGGCCAGTCAGGATGGCGCCGCGCCCCGCCATGCGCTCAAGCCGCTGCGCGCCGCGGTACACCGCGCGGTTTTCCGAATACAGGAAGCTCTCCCACGACAGCATCTCGTCGAACGCACGCCGCAGGTCGCGCACCGGCACATCCTCGCCATACACATTTTCCAGCACCGCGTGCAGCAGCACCGCCAGCACCGCTTTTTCCTCCGCCGGCAGCCGGTAAAAGCCCTCGGGTTTGAACTCGGTCACCGGCGCATGGTACGCCCGCTCGTACACCAGATAGTCGATGTCGCTTTCGATCTGACAGTGCACCGCGGAAGCGCTCAGCTTGGCATCCGCCGAGCAGATCTGCTCCTGCCGGCAGTACACATAGGGGTGAATCTGGCTGTCCAGCGCATAGTGGCACAAAAAGCCGTAAAAATACGCCGCGGCGGCCTCCTGCGCCGCGCCGGTCAGGCAATGTACACCGCGCGCGAGCGCCGTGAACAGTTCGTCGGTCTTTTCCGAATGCATGCGGTTGCCCAGCTTGTGCAGCGGACTGCCGAACAAGATCTTGCGGTAAAACAGCGGGTCAGGGCCTTGACAGCCCCACCGGAAGCTCACCGGATGCTTGCGCACCAGCTCCTGCACGGTCGCCGGGAATACACTGTGCACCTGTTCTCCAAACAGATGATGCGATACAAAATCCGCCATAACCGGACCTCCTCTGTCCCATGGGTCGTTTTTTTCTATTATACACGCTTTGCGTGCGAAGGAAAAGCCCCCGCTCACTCCGCGTCCGGGAATGTGATGCCCGCGTCCTGCCGCGCGCGCTCGAGCAGCGCCGCCATTTCGACGGTTTTCGCCATCCGGCGGCGGCATTCCGCCCGGTCCCCCGCACGGACCAGCGCCGCGATGCCCTGCATCTCCCAGTACCACGCGGTCTCGCCCTGCTGCTCGTCAAAAACCTGCTCGCCCGCGTCTGTCACGACCGTCACGCGCGTGCACATGCTGACCGGGTTTTCCACAAGGATCCTGCCCTTTTCCCCGATGATCTGCGCGCCGTTTTCGCCCTGGCAGTCTTTCGCGCCCGTACACGCGGCGATGCAGCCCGGATATTCCAGCACCGCCACGCCGCCGAGGTCGATGCCGTTTGCGTGCCGCCGCGCGTGGTAGTGCACCGCCTGCGGCATGCCGAACAGGCCGTACACAAAATACAGGTTATACAGGTTGATATCCATGAGCGCGCCGCCCGCGAACGCGGGGTTGAACACATTGGGCGTCTGCCCGGCCTTGAGCGCGTCGTATTTGCTCGAATACTGGCAGAACGAGCACGACACCTGCCGCACCGGCCCGATCGCGGGCAAGGCTTCGCGGATGCGCGCAAAATGCGGCAGGAACAGTGTCGTGATGCCCTCAAACAGGAACAGCCCCTTGTTCTCGGCAAGCGCGGCCAGCTCCTCGGCCTGCGCGCGCGTGGGCGCAAACGGCTTTTCGCAGATCACATGCTTGCCCGCCTCGAGCGCCGCCTTGGTCTGCGCATAGTGCAGACTGTTGGGCGAGGCGACATAAACCCAATCGACCGCCGGGTCGGCCAGCATGTCCTCCAGCGTGGTATACACCTTGCGCACGCCGAACCGCTCGGCCAGCGCGCGGCCGGTCGCTTCCCCACGGGAATAGACCGCCTCATAGGTCACGTCCTGCACGCGCACGGCTTCGGTCATCACCCATGTCACGATATTGCCCGTTCCGATTGTCCCGATGTTCATATACAAACCTCTTTCCTGCCTGGCGGCGTTCCGTTTGCCTTTATCATGGCATACTTTGCCGCCGTGCGCAACGGATTTTTTGTCCCCGCTGCAAAAAAACACAGCCGCCTTTCCCGTTGGGAAAAAGCGGCTGCGCCATTCATCTGATTTTTCCGAAAACGAACGCGGCTTAGCCTTCGTAATCCGCTTCGTTCTCCCAGTTGTGCCAAACGGCCTGTACGTCGTCATTATCCTCGAGGTTGTCGAGCAGCTTGCGCATCTGCGCCATGTCCTCTTCCTTCTCGAGCGTGATATAGTTCTGCGGCACCAGCTCAACCTCAGCCTCGACGAAGGAGTAGCCCAGCGTCTCAAGCGCTTCGCGCACCGCCGAAAAATCCTCCGGCGTGGTGTAGATCTCGAAAGTCTCGTCGTCCGCCTGGAAATCCTCGGCACCGGCTTCGAGCGCCTGCATCATCACGGTGTCCTCGTCCAGATCGCCGCGCTCCATGATGATAACGCCCTTCTTGTCGAACTGCCAGGATACGCAGTTGGTCGCGCCCAGACCCGCGCCGTACTTATCGAACAGGTGGCGCACATCCGCTACCGTGCGGTTCTTGTTATCGGTCAACGTTTCGACAACGACCGCGACGCCGCCGACGCCGTAGCCCTCATAGTTGTTGGCCTCGTAGTTGACCTGGCCGTTCGCGCCCGAATACTTGTCCAGCGTGCGCTTGATGTTGTCGTTGGGCATATTGTTGGCCTTGGCCTTGGCGATGCAGTCGCGCAGGCGGGAGTTGAAGTCCGGGTTGGCCGAACCGCCTTCCTTGATGGCGATCGCCATCTCACGGCCGATCTTGGTGAAAATTTTTGCCTTTTTCGCGTCGTTTGCGCCCTTGCGCTTGGCAATATTATGCCACTTGGAGTGTCCCGACATGGTGGAAAAGTCCCTCTTTCTATCTGAAATGATTTTAATATAACCTCAAAAACGCCATACGGCGCAAACAAATTTTATCAGATTTTTCATGTTTCCGCAATACCCGCATGCATATTTTTCGCATGTTCTGTGCAAACTACGCTCGAAAACTTCAAAAAAGAGGTGATTTCCCATGAGCAAGCAGAACAAGCGTCAGAACCCGTCCACCACCAACCAGTGTCCGAACGGCAGCCAGAACAAGAACCCGAACCCGAACACCCAGAGCAAGAATCCGAACAGCACGCAGGACTGACCCCCTCCGCATTACCGTTCTGATTTTCGCTTCGGCAGACAAAAGGACGTGCCACGGCACGTCCTTTTGCTATATTTTTTCACTTTAGTCGCCCATCGACAGGCCGAGCGCACGCGCGGCGCGCACGACTTCGCCGTCGGGCGGCACGGTCTTAAGCTTGCCGGCCACGTCTTTCAGCGGCACGGGCACGATCTTGTCGTTTTGCAGCGCCACCATATAGCCGTACTTCTTCTGGCGGATCAGTTCGGCCGCCGCCACGCCGAAGCGGCTGGTCAGCAGGCGGTCTGCCGGGCAGGGCGCGCCGCCGCGCTGATAGTGGCCCGGGATCGTGACGCGGATCTCCTGCCCCGTGATCTCCTTGAGCTCGTCCGCAATGCGGTAGGAGATGGACGGATAGGGCATATTTTCGCGCGCGGCCTTGAATTCCTTCTTGCTCATCTTGGCCTCTTCCTGGCTGATCGCGCCTTCCGCGACCGCAAGGATGGAGAACCGCTTGCCGCTCTTGGAGCGTTTCTCGATCGCTTCCGCGATCTTCTTGGCCGAATACGGGATCTCCGGAATGACGATGACGTCCGCACCGGACGCAATGCCGGAATACAGCGTCAGCCAGCCGGCCTTGTGGCCCATGACTTCCACGATGAACACGCGAGAGTGCGAGAACGCGGTCGAGTGGATGGAGTCGATGACCGTCGTGGCGATGTCGATCGCGGACTGGAAGCCGAAGGTCATCTCGGTGCCCCACAGGTCGTTGTCGATCGTCTTGGGCAGCGTAACCACGTTGACCCCGTTCTCACTGAGGAGGTTCGCGGTCTTGTGCGTGCCGTTGCCGCCCAGAATGACCAGGCAGTCAAACCCTTCTTCATTGACGGTTTTGAGCATTTTCTGCAGCTTGGTTTCCTCGCTGTCCTCGGTCGCCTTCTGCATTTCCTTGAACGGCTGGCGGGACGTGCCCAGGATCGTGCCGCCCACGGTCAGGATATCGGAGAAATCCCGCGGGTTCATCTCGTGGTAATCGCCCTCGATCAAACCGCGGTAGCCGTCCCGGATGCCATAGATGGTCACCTTGCTGCCCAGTTCGTTATACAGCGTCTTTGCCACGCCGCGCAGGGCAGAGTTCAGGCCCTGGCAGTCGCCGCCGCTTGTCAGCATGCCAATCTTCATAAGCGCAACCTCCTTTTTATTACCATTATCATACGCCAATTTTTCCGCCTTGTGAAGAGCCTTTCGTCAGCTTTTCCATCCGCGGCGCAATTCATCCGTTTTTGACTTCTGTCGCAGTACGCAGTATTTTCCGCGCGGAATTTTTGTAGGATTCATCAGTTGCATCCCCTATGCTGTTGTGCTATGCTTAATGCAGACAAGTTCCCTGCAACTGACGGACAAGGTGGAGCGCAAACCACCGGGGAGCAGGGAGTTCCGTAAAAAATGCCGACCGTCTGGGCAGTGTCGCACAAGATACGCGATGCTGCCCTTTTTTGTACCCAAAAAAGGGCAGCTGAACCAAAGAAACAGGAGGAATCACTCACATGAACGCATGGAACACCTTCATCGGCGGCGATTGGCAGACTGAAATCAACGTCCGCGACTTCATCCAGAAAAACTACACCCCTTACGAGGGCGACGGCGCGTTCCTCGCGCCCGCAACCGCCCGCACGACCGCGATGCGCGAAAAGTTTGACGCGCTGCTCGCCGAAGAGCGCGAGAAGGGCGGCGTGCGCAATGTCGATACCGAGACTGTCATCACGATCACGGCATTCGACCCGGGCTACCTCGACAAGGACAACGAGATCATCGTCGGCCTGCAGACCGACGAGCCCCTCAAACGCGCCTGCAACCCGTTCGGCGGCATGCGCATGGTGCGCGAAGCCTGCAAGGCCTACGGCTACGAGGTTTCCCCCAAGATCGAAGAGGAGTTCAAATACCACAAGACGCATAACGACGGCGTGTTCTCGGCCTACACCAAGGACGTGCGCGAGGCGCGTCACGTCGGCCTGCTGACCGGCCTGCCGGACGCTTACGGCCGCGGCCGCATCATCGGCGACTACCGCCGCGTCGCGCTCTACGGCGTCAACCGCCTGATCGAAGAGAAGCAGCGCGACAAGGACGCGCTGGGCGAAGTGCCGACGACCGAAAAGGAGATCCGCACCGCCGAGGAGCTGAACGACCAGATCACCGCCCTGGGGGACATGATCAAGATGGCCGCTTCCTACGGCTTTGACATCACCCGCCCGGCGGAAAACGCCAAGGAAGCCGTGCAGTGGCTGTACTTCGGCTACCTCGCGGGCATCAAGGAGCAGAACGGCGCGGCGATGAGCCTGGGCCGCACCTCCACCTTCCTCGATATCTACTTCGAGCGCGACCTCAAGGCCGGCATCCTGACCGAGTCCGAGGCGCAGGAGATCATGGACGATTTCGTGCTGCATCTGCGCATGGCGCGCCATCTGCGCACCCCGGAGTACAACGAACTGTTCGGCGGCGACCCGATGTGGATCACCGAGTCGGTCGGCGGCATCGGCGAGGACGGCCGTCCGCTCGTCACCAAGAACAGCTTCCGCGTGCTGCACACGCTGTATAACCTCAACCCGGCGGCCGAGCCCAACCTGACCGTCCTGTGGAGTGAGCAGCTGCCGGAAAACTGGAAGAAGTTCATCGCCAAGGTGTCCATCGACACCGACGCTTTGCAGTACGAGAACGACGACGTCATGCGCCCGTACTACGGCGACGACTACGCGATCGCCTGCTGCGTTTCCGCGATGCGCGTTGGCAAGGACATGCAGTTCTTCGGCGCGCGCGCCAACATCGCAAAGCTGATGATGATGGCCATCAACGGCGGCCGCGACGAGAACAAGTTCGAGCAGGTCGGCCCGGAGATGCCGGTCATGGACGGCGACACGCTCGATTATGACGAGGTTTGCCGCCGCATGGACTTCTACCGTCCGTGGCTGGCCAAGACCTACGTCTCCGCGATGAACACCATCCACTATATGCACGACAAGTACGCCTACGAGAAGAGCCAGATGGCCCTGCACGACACCGAGGTGCGCCGCCTGATGGCGTTCGGCATCGCGGGCATGAGCTGCATGGCGGACTCGCTCTCCGCGATCAAGTACGCCAAGGTGCACCCGATCCGCAACCCGGAGAACGGCATCATCGTGGACTTCACCATCGAAGGCGACTTCCCGAAGTTCGGCAACGACGACGACCGCGTGGACTCCATCGCCTGCGAGCAGGTGGAGAAGTTCTACAACGCGCTGACCCAGTACCCGCTGTACCGCGGCGCGATCCACACCCTGTCCATCCTGACGATCACCTCCAACGTCATGTACGGCAAAAAGACCGGCAACACGCCGGACGGCCGCCGTCATGGCGAGCCGCTCGCCCCGGGTGCAAACCCGATGTCGGGCCGCGACAAGTCGGGCGCGCTGGCCTCGCTCAACTCGGTTGCCAAGCTCAGCTATGACTACTGCCGCGACGGCATTTCCAACACCTTCTCGATCACGCCGGGTGCACTCGGCAAGACCGACGAGGAGCGCGTAAACAATCTGGTTGCCATTATGAGCGGCTACTTTGCGCAGAAGGCGCATCACCTGAACGTCAACGTCATGAACCGCGACACGCTGATCGCTGCTTACGAGCATCCCGAGCAGTACCCCAACCTGACCATCCGTGTGTCGGGCTACGCGGTCAACTTCTACAAGCTCAGCCGTGAGCAGCAGCGCGAGGTCATTTCGCGCACCTTCCACGAAGCGATCTAAAAAATACTTTGCGCGGCGGCGCGGGCGCTTTTCCCCGCTTGGGACGCGCTTTGCCAAAGCGGAAAAAAATGCGGCTGCGCGCCGCAGGCGGGCAAGAGGGAGACAACCTGCGGTTTTCTCCCTCTTGTCAATCCCCCTCTTTCCCGTGAGGGCGCGCTGCGCGCGCAAAGCAGGGCCCCGCTTTGCGGCTGCCACCCAATTGCCAACACAACAGGGAGAGGATGGCTGCCACCCCAGAGGGACAGGCGCTCGTCCCCCTTGTTTCAGAAACACGATTGATGAAAGGTTGTGACAAAATGACCGGACGCATGCATTCCATCCAGTCCCTCGGCGCGGTGGACGGGCCGGGCGTGCGCTGCGTGATTTTCCTGCAAGGCTGCCCGCTGCGCTGTGTCTACTGCCACAACCCGGACACCTGGGATGCGTCGGGCGGCGAGGAGATCGACACCGATGAACTCGTGCGCCGCGTGCTGCGCTACCAGCCGTACTGGAAAAACGGCGGCGGCGTGACCGTTTCAGGCGGCGAGCCGCTGCTGCAAGCCGCGTTTGTCGAAGAGTTTTTCGCCAAGCTGCACGAGCACGGCGTGCACACTGCGCTGGACACCTCGGGCACGGGCTGCTCGACCGCCGCGGCCGAGCGCGTGCTGCAGCACACCGATCTGGTGCTGTGCGACCTGAAATTCCTGACGGCGGCGGACTATCGCCGCTACTGCCGCGCCGAGCTTTCGCAGGTCGAGCGCTTTTTGCAGCTGACCGCGATGAAAGGCGTGGCGCTCTGGGTGCGGCATGTGGTCGTGCCCGGCCTGACCGACAGCCTCGAGCATCTGCGGCTGGTCAAGGCGCGCGCCGAGCGCTATCCCAACCTGCAAAAGATTGAATTTCTCCCCTTCCACAAGCTGTGCATCGAAAAGTACGACCGGATGGGGATCGACTTCCCGCTGCGTGATACGCCCGCGATGAACGAGGCGTGGCTCAAGCAGCTGCTGGAAAAACTGTAAACAAAAAAGCGGAGGAACGTTTCCTCCGCTTTTTCTTTTGTCCTGCGTCAGCCTTCTTCTTTTTCCGGCCGCCGGCCGCAGAAATGCACCTCATACCGGCGCATGCAGTCCTTGATGACTTCGATCGCCTTGTCCCGGTTGAGCGCGTCTGAAGTGGTCGTATGCTTGTGTTCCAGGCCCTTGTAGACCTCAAAAAAGTGCGTGATCTCGTTGCCGTAATGCGGCGGCAGCTCGTCCATATCGTGATAGAAGTTCCAAGTCGGCTCTTCAAACGGGATCGCGATGATCTTGTCGTCGATCTCGTCCTCATCGATCATACGGATAACGCCGATCGGATAGCAGTCCACTTCGACCAGCGGATCGAGCGACTCGGTGCACAGCACGAGCACATCGAGCGGATCGCCGTCGTCCGCGTAAGTACGGGGGATAAAGCCGTAATTTGCCGGGTAATGCGTCGAGGTATACAGAATGCGGTCCAGCCGCAGCAGGCCGGTGCGCTTGTCCAGTTCGTACTTTTTCTTGCTGCCCGCCGGAATCTCGATGACCGCCGTAAAGCGCTCCGGCGTAATGCAGCGCGGATCAATCTCGTGCCAGATGTTTCTCATGCCGTTTTCTGCTCCTTTCTCTTTCTGATTCCAGTATAACAGACCGTTTGACGCCGCGCAAGGCTGCATCCGCAGTAAAAAAACCGCTCTTTTTACATGCTTTTTACACAAAATGGATTGTCCCGACGCAAAAAAGCAGTATAATAGTAGTATACTGACTGATAGTATGGCCGCTTTGCGTTTGCAGCGGCCGCAATAAAAACAGGGGGATGTCTTGCATGACACAGGCAATCTGGGAACAGGGCTATACGCAAAACCGTGAACTGTCATGGCTGCAGTTCAATGCGCGTGTGTTGGCCGAAGCGGAGGATGACGCCGTGCCGCTTCTGGAACGGTGCAAGTTCCTTTCGATTTTCACCAGCAATCTGGATGAATTCTTTATGATCCGCGTGGGCAGCCTGTGCGATATGGCCGCGGTGGACAAGGAGCATGTGGACAACAAGTCCGGCATGACTGCCAAAGAGCAGCTGCACCGCATCTACGCCGCGGTCGAGCCGCTGTATGCGCGCCGCGACGAAGCCTTCGCCGACGTGGACGCGCGGCTGTGCGCGGAAGGGCTGCGGCGCCTGTCCGTGCGCGATCTGGAGCCCGCGGAACAGAAATACATCAAGCAATATTTCAAAAATGTGATCGCACCGGTGCTCAGCCCGCAGATCGTGGATGCGCACCATCCCTTCCCGCATCTGGAAGGCAAGGTGCTGCATATCGCGGCCCTGCTCGGCCACAAAAAGAGCGAACGCCTCGGCCTGCTGCCCGTGCCGGCTTCGCTGCCCGCGCTGGTGTTCCTGCCGGGCGAGGAAAAACGCTATGTCCCGATCGAGGACATCCTGCTCGAATACACCGGCCATGTGTTTGAAATGTACGACGTGCTGGAAAAAACCGTGTTCTGCGTCACCCGCAACGCGGATATCAACCCGGACGACGAGACTTTCGGCGCCGAGGAAGGCGACTTCCGCAAGAAAATGGAAAAGCTGCTGCGGCAGCGCCGCCGCATGGCGGTCGTGCGCGTCGAACTGACCCGCCCGATCAGCGACCACTTCACCGAATACTTCCGCAAGCGCTTTGACGTGTCGGATGCGCAGATCTTCCTGTCGCGCAAGGCGCCGCTCCAGATGAGCTATGCTTTCTCGCTGGGCGAGCACTTCCCGGATAAGCAGCGCGCCGCACTGTCCGACCCGCCGTTCTCCCCGCAGCAGCCCGCCATGCTGCCCGCGGGACAGAGCCTGCTCAAGACCGCGCTCAAGCGCGATGTCCTGCTGTCCTATCCGTATGAATCCATGGAGCCGTTTTTGCAGATGATCCGCGAGGCCGCCAACGACCCGGCGGTGCTGTCCATCCGCATCACGATCTACCGCCTCGCGCGCAAGGCCAAGCTGGTCGAATACCTTTGCGCCGCGGCGGAAAACGGCAAGGACGTCACCGCGCTGATCGAGCTGCGCGCCCGTTTTGACGAGCAGAACAACATCGACTGGTCCGAGCGCATGGAGGAAGCCGGCTGCAAGATCATCTACGGCTTTGAGGACTACAAGGTGCACTCCAAGATCTGCCTGATCACCCGGCAGGAGCGCGGCACCGTGCGCCACATCACGCAGGTCGGCACCGGCAACTACAATGAAAAAACCGCCACGCAGTACACCGACGTCTCGCTCATCACCTCGGATGAGTCGATCGGCACGGACGCGGGCGCGTTCTTCAACAACATGGCGATGGGCAACCTCGAAGGCCGGTACAACCGCCTGCTGGTCGCGCCGAGCAGCCTGAAAAACAACCTTCTCGCCCTGATGGACGAACAGATCGCCCGCGGCAGCGAAGGATATATGCTGCTCAAGTTCAATTCGCTGACCGATATCGACATCATTCACAAGCTGCGCGACGCGTCCTGCGCGGGCGTGCGCATCGAGATGATCGTGCGCGGTATCTGCTGCCTGCTGCCCGGCATCAAGGGGCACACCGAGAACATCACGGTCACCAGCATCGTCGGCCGCTTCCTCGAACATTCGCGCATCTTTGTGTTCGGCCGCGGCACCGAGGAAAAGATGTACATCTCCTCGGCCGATATGATGACCCGCAACACCGAGCGCCGCGTCGAGATCGCCTGCCCGATCGACTCGCCCGAAGTCCGCGCGCGGCTGCATGATATCCTGTATGCGATGCAGCATGACACGGTCAAGGCGCGCGTGCTGCAGCCGGACGGCACCTACTGCAAAAAGCCGCCCGTGCCCGATCCGATCTGCGCGCAGGTGCTGCTCATGCAGCAGGCCATCGAACAGGCCCGTGAGCAGGCCGCGCATCCCGCGCCGCCCGAACCCGGCTGGCGCAAGCTGCTGAATCGTCTGCTGGGCAAATAAAAAACGGAAAACACAAAAAGCGCCGGAAATCCGGCGCTTTTTGTATCGGGAAACAGAAAAGCACCGCATATCTATGACATGCGGTGCTTCTTTTTGGTGGGGTTGGCGGGGCTCGAACCCACGACCTCTCGCGTGTGAGAAACAGCATATATTATTATAAAAATCGACATGGTATCTACAGGTTTTGAAAAGTATAGCAAAACTTATTGCAACATTTTTGCAACGAATCCAACAAAAGCCCCGGCCGGATGGCCGGGGCTTTCCTGTGTCCAAATGGAACACCTTATTGGTGCATTGCCGCGCGGTATGCCACAATCGCGGCCTTGAGCGCCTCGTGACGCATATTGACGTCGTCCGGATTGTCATCCGTGCCGCCGTCGATCGCGCCGCAGTCAAGCATCACGCGCACCACCTGCTGCCAGTAGCCCGGCACATCATCGATGGTCTTGTACAGCGGGTTTACCTTGTTGTACATCGCTTCAAACTCTGCCTGTGTCACTTTATGTTCCTCCTTCTCCTCGTTCATGTAGTCCTGCGCCTCCGCCCATGGGAAGTTCTTGCCCGGGCAGTCGGTACTGTTCACATCTTTGTGTCGGAGCAGAGTCAGCTTGCCGTACCGCCCCATGATATCCCGCAGCAGCGCCTTGAGGCTCGCCAGCTGCGCCGCCGGCATGGTCTCGGTCATGTACGCGCCCTCGCAGCAGATGCCGATCGAGCGGTCGTTGTGCCCGACCGCATGCGCGCCGAGTGCCCACTCCGGCCGGCCGCGGTACACGCTGCCGTCTTTGCGGATGTAATAGTGATAGCCGATTCCCGTCCAACCGTTATTCAGATGCCAGTCGTTGATATCCCACACGGTCGCACTGGACGCCTCCGCGTGGTGCAGGATCACCTCGTCGGTCTTGCTGCGGCGCGTGAAATTGCCGTTTCGCGGCAAGTTGCATTCGATGATCTTCATTCTCCCTTGTCCTCCTCCGTCTTTTCCGGCAGCACCTTGTCCCCTGCCGCATCGACCACACTGTGCGCTGCATTCAGGCCACGCACGACGATCTCCGGCACGTCGTAGCCCAGCACCACCAGATTTTCCACGATGCTTGTCAGCTCATTGAGGATGTATACGCCCAGCGTAAACCAGCCGAGCAGCCGCAGGAAAGAAAGCGGCGCGCCGATCGTCTCACCGAAGTCCACTAGCACCTCGGACACGGCGAACGCCAGCGCGATCACCACCCAATAGCTGACCTTCTTGCAGATGCCGTTTGCCCCTTTGGCACTCGACAGCGTGTCCGTCCGCTTGGCCTTCAGCATGCCATAGGAAAAATCGACGACGTTGAGCGCCAGAAACAGCACGAACACCTGCCAGTGCGCGCCGAACGTCCAGCTGAGCACCGCGACCACCGCCGCACCGATGAGGTTTGCCTTGTCTGCAAACGCGGTGAATAACTGATCCATTTTTATATCTCCTTTCACTTGTCCATATCCCGACGCAGTCTTGCCAACGCGCAGGCCAGCTCGGCACGCGTGACAGGATCATCCGGCCGGAAGCTGCCGTCCGCGTCTCCCTGCATCAGGCCGATCTCCTTGCAATAGTACACATCCTCCCGCGCCCAGTCCGGGATTTTGTCGTCGTCCTTGTACATTGTTTTGTCCTCCCTACTCTGATATGCCCAAATGTCGATTTTCGCCGGGTCAGGAAGGATCGGCGCGCCGTATCCGGCCTTTGTGTCAAACCCTTCTGCGCCGATATCCACCGCGCAGTCCGCCAAAAAGCGGTGCATGCCGTCCTGCGAGAGCGGCCGGCCGGTCACAGCGATTGCCATATCATTGACCAATGCGGCCATACCGCAGAGGCAGGGCGTCGCGCAGCTCGTACCGGAAAACTGATTTATCAGAGTAGGCGCGGCGAAATCGACATGCTCGGAAACGCTCGAAAAATAGGCAGGGCGCATTTCGTTCGTCCCAGCCATCAGATAATAAGCACCCACGCCGAATATGTACTTGCTCTCGGTGATTTTGCTGTATCCCCTTGTGCTGTCGTTACCGATGCCGTAAAAAATACTGCAAAAATCCTTTACCGGCTCAAGCCCCGCATCGACAACGGATACATCGCACCGGTCATCCACGATCTCGGCTGAATACAGCGTATCGACATGCTGCCGGATGATCTCCGGCACGGACTCCTCAATCAGCCTGTGATGCGTCACGCCGTCTATGACGCTGCTGCCGGTGCGCAGCCGGATCACCTTGCGATCAGGCGCGATCAGCCGGAAAACAGCGAGCGTATTTGCCGCATGATCGTCTGAACCATCCAGCACCTCAGTTGTCGCCGTAAGGCCGCGGCTTCCCGTCCATCCGGCAGCATGCCAGGCAGTTACGCCGAGGTGATCTAAAAACCGCTTGTTTTCATCGACCATTTTACATTCCTCCCGACTTTGCGCCCTGTGTGGGCGCTTTTTTCCGTCTTTTGGTCAACCCGGCAAAAGATCACCTCCCCTGCCGGTGCGTCAGCCGCGCCGCCAGCCGGTGCAGCGCGTTTTCCAGCCACACGGCCAGCGCCGAGAGAAAAAACCACGCGACCGCAAACTGCGGGCACACTTGCCCCCAGAGGTTGAGCGGCACGTCGGAATAGTCCCAGACATTCCAGCCAAGCCAGCGGTTGACGATCAGTCCGGTGATCAGCTCGAGCGCGGTCACGAGCATCGCCCCCTCGAGCATTTGCAGCCAGAGCGGCGGGTGATCCTGCCACTCGTCGAGCAGGCCGATCAGGACGAAGCACACTC
>NZ_UYYD01000004.1 GCF_900625105.1 Agathobaculum sp. Marseille-P7918
CGAGATAAGTGTTCCCATCCTTCGGGAGTAAGGCCCCTTGTAGACTACAAGGTTGATAGGTCAGGAGTGGAAGTGCAGTAATGCATGCAGCGGACTGATACTAATAGGCCGAGGGCTTGACCTCAAAGATTAGAGGCAATCTCAGAAAAGACTCTTAGCTTGCCAAGTTATTGTTCAGTTTTGAAGGTGTAAATCTTCAAAGATGCACCATTAGCTCAGTTGGTAGAGCAACTGACTCTTAATCAGTGGGTCCACGGTTCGAGCCCGTGATGGTGTACCAGAATGGTGCGCTGTGGGATTGGACGGAAAGTGCAGTCCCACGGTGGTGCCAGGCATACCGGGAAGTTCGCTGAAATGGCCCGTTGGTCAAGCGGTTAAGACGGCGGCCTCTCACGCCGCAAACGGGGGTTCGATTCCCCCACGGGTCACCATCTTTTCTCTTGACAAGATGGTAGGCGGTATGGTATGTTATACAAGCGAGTAAATGCGAAAGCATTTCTCATATAGTGCGTGTCAATGGTGACGAGGGTACACCTGTTCCCATTCCGAACACAGTAGTTAAGCTCGTTTACGGTGACAATACTTGGCTGGCGACGGCCCGGGAAGATAACTCGACGCGCACACCAGCGGATCGCTTTGATCCGCTCGACATTCCTCAATAGCTCAGTTGGTAGAGCATGCGGCTGTTAACCGCAGGGTCGTTGGTTCGAGTCCAACTTGAGGAGCCATCTGATAAGGCTTTGCCGCCACCATAATACGTGGCGGCAAAGTACTGTCAATCCCTGATATGGGCCTTTAGCTCAGTTGGTTAGAGCAACCGGCTCATAACCGGTCGGTCCCGGGTTCGAGTCCCCGAAGGCCCACCAAATTAATTTGATATTCGGCCCGGTAGCTCAGTTGGTTAGAGCGCCAGCCTGTCACGCTGGAGGCCGTGGGTTCAAGTCCCATCCGGGTCGCCATACAACGGCGATTCTTTGATCGCCGTTTGTTTTTTGCTGCTGTAGCTCAGTAGGTAGAGTGCATCCTTGGTAAGGATGAGGTCACCGGTTCAAATCCGGTCAGCAGCTCCAAAAAAAGCCTGTCTTTCGACAGGCTTTTTCTTTTGTTCTTTTAGTCGCTGACAAGCGGCGTGGACAGATAGCGGTCGCCGGTGTCCGGCAGCAGGGCCACAATGGTTTTGCCCTTGTTTTCCGGCCGCTGTGAAAGCGCAACTGCCGCATGCAGTGCCGCACCGGAGGAAATGCCGATGAACAGGCCTTCGCTGTGTGTAAACACGCGCGCGGTAGCAAAGGCATCCTCTCCCTTGATGCGCATAACCTCATCGTACACCTTGGTGTTGAGCACTTCCGGTACAAAGCCTGCGCCGATGCCCTGAATCTTGTGCGGACCGCCCTTGCCGGTGGACAGGACAGGGGATTCATCCGGCTCGACTGCGACGATCTTGATATCCGGATTGCGTTCTTTGAGATAAGAACCTACGCCGGTGATGGTGCCGCCGGTGCCAACGCCTGCAACAAAGATGTCGATTTTGCCATCGGTCTGTGCCCAAAGTTCGGGACCGGTGGAAGCATAGTGTGCTGCAGGATTGGCTGGATTGACAAACTGACCGGGGATAAAGCTGTTCTCGATCTCCTTTGCCAGCTCATCCGCCTTGGCGATTGCGCCGGACATGCCTTTGGCGCCGTCCGTCAGTACCAGCTCCGCGCCATATGCCTTGAGCATGTTGCGGCGCTCAACGCTCATGGTTTCGGGCATGGTCAGGATAATGCGATAGCCCTTGGCGGCTGCGACCGCAGCCAAACCGATGCCGGTGTTGCCGCTGGTCGGCTCGATGATGGTCGCGCCCGGCTTAAGCGCACCGCTCTCCTCGGCTTTGGCAATCATCGCGTTGGCGACGCGGTCCTTGACCGAGCCTGCCGGATTGAAGTATTCGAGCTTTGCGAGGATCTGCGCCTCGGCGCCGGTTTTTTCTGCAAACTTATCTGCTGCATACAGGGGCGTGTTGCCGATCAGCTCGGCAAAGCTGTGCTTGATATCTGCCATGTGGTGTACCACCTTTCATATTTCCTTAATTCATAGGTGTTTTATATGAATTGAGCATACAGGAAAAACTGGATTTTGTCAAGAGATATTTAAAAAAACGCCCCTATTTTGTAGGGGCGCTGTGTTTTGCGGTGTGGTTGTGCTATGAAATTGTCAAAAGGGATCAGCTGTTGCTGGTATCCAGAAGCTCCAGCTGCATTTTCCAGCGGATCACCCGGATGGCGGCGCCGCGGATGGTATCCTCGGAGATCGTCCCGTCCTGCACGGCGGTCAGCACAGCGTTGTACTGCGTGACAAAGTCGGACGAGATCAACATATCGTTGCCCGCCTGTACGGCCAGCACGGCTGCGTCCGCGCCTCCGGTGTAGTCGGTGATGGCCTGCATGACCAGATCGTCGGTCATCACAACGCCGTCAAAGCCGAGTTCATCCCGTAGGATCTGATGCACTGCGGGGGAGAGCGATGCGGGCAGCGTGCCGTCCATGCAGGAAACAATGTTGTGATTGACCAGGATGGCCTGTGCGCCGGCCTCAATGCCCGCGGTAAAGGGCAGAAAATCCGAGGAACGGAACTGCGACAGCGGACGGTCGTCCTGCGCGATGCCGGTGTGCGTATCGGCATTGCTGCCGTATCCGGGAAAATGCTTGAGCACCATGCCCATGCCGTCCTCGTTCATCTGTTCGACCACCCTGCGGACATAGTCGCTGGTGGCGTCTGCGTCCTGCCCGAAGGCGCGGGCATAGATGAAGTCGGCCGGGGTGGTGGAGACGTCGCACACGGGCGCGAGATTGACGTTCACGCCAAGCGAGGCGAGCAGGGTATCCTTTTCCTTTGTGTCGCTTTGGATGCGATCCAGGCCGCCTTCGGCGAAAAGAGCTTGTGGAGATTGGAAGCGGCTTGCGCGGAAGCTGGGATAGGCGCTGACGCGCACGACCGTGCCGCCTTCCTCGTCCACACCGATCAGCATGGGCGTCGCAGCGGCCTGCTGATAAGACGCGATCGTCTCGCGTATGCTGTCCGGGGTCTGGTTTTCAAAGTCACGGCCAAACAGGATATAGCCGCCGATATCGTACTGTGCGGCAAGCTGTGCCGCATCCACATCCGGGCAGCGCGCAAAGAACATCTGCGCGATCTGCTGTTCCAGCGTGAGGGAATCGACATAGGTTTCCGCGGGGTCAGGCTCTTCCGGTTCAGGAACCGGATCGGGAGCGGGCTGAGCTGCAGAGACGTCATCCGCCGCGTCGTGGGACGTATGGCCGCAGCTGGCTGCGCCGAGCGGCAGGCAGAACGCGAGCAGCAAACAGAGCAAGCGTTTTTTCATCGTCAGCACCTTCCTTCCTTGCTCCCATTATACAGGAGCGGGCAGGCCGTTGCAAAGTATATTGTGTTTGTGGTAAGATAAGGGGACTGAGGGGATGGAAAGGGGAGAAACCGGGATGCAGACCATCGGACGTTTTGCGCCCAGCCCGAGCGGACGCATGCACTTGGGCAACGTGCTGTGCGCACTGCTGGCGTTTTTGAGTGCGCGGCAGCAGAATGGGCAGTTTTTGCTGCGGATAGAGGATCTGGATGCCATGCGCTGCCCGCGCAGCTTTGCGGATTTAATTATGGATGATCTGCGCTGGCTTGGGCTGGATTGGGACGGCGAAGTGCCATATCAGTCCGAGCGGTCGGACATCTATGCGCATTACGAGGCCATTTTACGCGAGAAAGGGCTGCTCTATCCCTGTTTTTGTTCGCGTGCTGCGCTGCATGCGGCTTCCGCACCGCATTTATCGGATGGGCGCGTGATTTACGCGGGCACCTGCCGCGATCTGACACCCAAACAGGTGGCGGAAAAGCGCAAGACGCGCGTACCGGCCACGCGCGTGCGCGTGCCGGATACGGTCGTACGGTTCACCGATGCGGTTTGGGGGGACTACGAGGAGAACCTCGCACAGGAGTGCGGGGATTTCATCGTGCGCCGGTCGGACGGCGTATTCGCTTATCAGCTGGCCGTTGTGGTGGACGACGCGCTGACCGGCGTCAACGAAGTCGTGCGCGGCGCGGATCTGATTTCCAGCACGCCGCGTCAGATCTGGTTGTACCGCCAGTTTGGATTTACGCCGCCGCGGTTTGCGCACCTGCCGCTGCTGTGCGACCATGACGGCCGCCGCTTGTCCAAGCGGGATGAGGATCTCGACCTCGGCCTGCTGCGGCAGCGGTTTTCGCCCGAGCAGGTGATTGGCGCGCTGGCCTGCGCTGCCGGTCTGATCGACCGGCCGGAGCCGGTCGCGGCGCGCGAGCTGGTTCTGTCCTTCGACTGGGCCAAGGTTCCGCGGCATGACCTGTATTTGCCGGATATCTTCAGATAAAGCGCCCAAGCGGGCGCTTTTCTTTTTGTCAAAATTTCTCTTGACAGCATGGATGGACGGTTGTATTATGATGATATCAAATTGATATGATTGCGAGGGATAGGATATGAACGAAAAACAGGTAGAATATCAGGAAAAGACGCTGCGCGCGCCCAATGGATTGGGGGTCCTGGTGCTGGATGTGCTGCTGTGCATTGCAGCGATTGCCCTGATCGTGTTCGGCATCATGAAGATGGATGAAATGGGCGGCAAGGCGGGCGCAATGCTCGCAGTCGGCATCGTGTACTTATGCGTACCGAGCTGGCTGCTGGCCTGCGGCATCAAGGTGCTGGGCCCGAACGAAGCGTTGGTGCTGACGCTGTTCGGCCAGTACATCGGCACGCTCAAGGGTGAGGGCATTTTCTTCGTCAACCCCTTCTGCGCGTCGGTCAACCCGGCGGTGGAGAGCGCAAGCGAAGCGGCGCTGACCCATCTGTCCAAGGACGAAAACCCGTCGAGCGGCAAGATCGTCAAGGCGGCGTCCATGAGCAAAAAGCTGTCGCTCAAGACCATGACGCTCAACAATGACAAGCAGAAGATCAACGACCTGCTCGGCAACCCGATTGTGATCGGTATCGCGGTCATCTGGCACATCGAGGACACGGCCAAGGCGGTGTTCGCGGTGGATAATTATCAGGAGTTCCTGTCCATTCAGTCGGATGCGGCGCTGCGCAACACCGTGCGCCTGTATCCGTATGACGTGTCCGAGGGCGGCGACGAAAAGAGCCTGCGCGGCTCGTCGCAGGAGATCGCGGGCGTGCTGGCGGAGGAGATCCAGAAGCGCGTGGAATGCGCGGGCCTGAAGATCGAGGAAGCCCGCATCACGACGCTTGCGTACGCACCCGAGATCGTGGCGGCGATGCTCCAGCGGCAGCAGGCCAGCGCGGTCGTGGACGCGCGCAAGATGATCGTCGAAGGCGCGGTCGGCATGGTCGAAATGGCGCTTGATGAGCTTAGCCGCAAGCAGGTGGTCGAACTGGATGACGAGCGCAAGGCGCAGATGGTGTCCAACCTGATGGTCGTTTTGTGCGCAGGGAAAGACGCACAGCCGGTTGTCAATTCGGGTTCGATCTATTAAAATAGAGGTAGGAAGAGAGGAGGCTGGAACGGATGCTTCTGGATCTGCTTCTGGGGTTCGCGGCGGATGCGGTCGTGACGGGCGCACAGTCCCGGCGCGTGACCAAGGTACTGCGGATTGTGCTGGCGGTGCTGATCGCGTTGTTTATGCTGACGCTTGGTGGGTTCATGCTGCTCTGCGCAGTGGCAATTGACGGCGGCATTGCGGTGCGGCTGGTCTGTGGGGGACTGGCTGCACTGTGTTTGGGGTATCTGGTGTTTTTCATTCGCGCGGTTTGGCGCAAAATGCGATAATCGGTCTGAACAAGGGGAGGTGCAGCCGTGGCCGACAAGGAAAAAGCAAAAAAACAGGTGCCGCTGCGGCTGTCTGCCTCGTTATATGATGAGATCGCCCGTTGGGCCGAGGATGAGTTCCGTTCGGTCAACGGGCAGATCGAATATCTGCTCACCGAAGCGGTACGCCGCCGGAAAAAGCAAGGACCGAAGGATTGAACTTGCAGCGGGAATGCTCTTCCCACGGGCGTATGGGTGTGGTATAATAGCTGCACATCCTCCGCAGCGATGTGAGCTGCGGCAGGCAGAAAGGAGAGAATTCCATGAGCAGACAGTTAAAAATATTTTTGGCCGTGGTCATCATCGTGATCGTGGTTGCGGCGGCCTGCGTTTTTGGATATGTCAGCGGACAGCAGCCGGAGGATACGACGGAGCCGAACCAGACGGTGGAGCCGACCACCCCGGACGAACCGGACACCCCGGATGATACACAGCAGGAAAATCCGGTGCAGCCGGAAAACCCCAACCCGACGGGCGGGGATTCCGCGGTTGTCTATGTGCCGGATGAGCAGGGCGAAACGCTCACGCCGGTCGGCACGGACGTGGCGGATGATTCCGATCAGGCGCTGGTCGATGCGCTGATTGCGGCGGGCTCGCTGCCCGAGGGCGCGGCGGTGCAGTCCTCTTCGACGGCGGATGGTGTGCTGACACTGGATATGAACGCGGTATACGGCGACGCGGTGCGCTCTTCCGGTACGACCGGGGAAAGCCTGCTGATCTATTCGCTGGTCAATACCTTCGTGCAGGCGCGCGGCGTGAACAGCGTCATCATCACGGTGGATGGTGCGCCGCTCGAAAGCGGACATGAAATTTATGATTACCCGCTGGAGGCCACCAACTAAGTGCAACAGAAAAAGGCTTCGGAACTTTCGTTCCGAAGCCTTTTTGCATGAGATATGCTTAGTAGTTTTCTGCCTTGAGCTCGAAATATGCCTGCGGATGCGCGCATACCGGGCAAACCTCGGGCGCCTGCTTGCCGACAACAATGTGGCCGCAGTTGGAGCACTGCCAAATGCAGTCGCCGTCGCGGGAGAAGACCAGATTGCCTTCCACGTTGGAGAGCAGCTTGAGGTAACGCGCCTCATGCTCCTTCTCGATTTCGCCGACCTGCTCAAAGAGGAATGCGATATCTTCAAAGCCTTCTTCGTGCGCTTCCTTGGCAAAGGTCGCGTACATGTCGGTCCATTCGTAGTTTTCACCCGCGGCCGCAGCCTTGAGGTTTTCCGCCGTGCTGCCGATGCCCTCAAGCAGCTTGAACCAGATCTTTGCGTGTTCCTTTTCGTTATTCGCAGTCTCCTCGAAGATCTTGGAGATCTGCACATAGCCATCCTTCTTGGCCTTGGAGGCGTAGTAGGTATACTTATTCCGCGCCATGGATTCGCCCGCGAACGCGGTCTGGAGGTTTGCTTCCGTCTTGCTTCCCTTCAAATTTGCCATAATCACTTACTCCTCACATTGTAGTATTTTTCAGACAGCTTTTGGCTGCCGGAAATCACGCTTGGTTCTCCTGGCAATCCTTGCAGATGCCTTCGAACAGGATATCATACCGCAGGACTTGCACGCCCGAGGTGTCTTCCACCTGCTCGAGCAGGTTTTCGATATGCGGCATGTGCACGTCATAAACGGCGCCGCACTTTTCGCATCGGACATGGTAGTGTTCGCTGGTGTTGAAGTCAAACCGGTCCGCGCCGTTCGGCACAGGGACACGGCGGATCTCGCCCTGCGAAGCGAGCTGGTTTAAGTTGCGGTAAACGGTAGCCTTGCTGATGGAAGGATGTTCAGCCGCCACGGCAGCATACACGTTGTCCGCAGTGGGATGGTCGTGCATCTGCAGGACGGTCTGCAAAACAATTTGACGCTGCACCGTATTTCTGGTCTGCATGCTGTCACCTGCTTCCTAATAGTATAAAGTATTAATTAGAGTATATACTTAATTTATACCATTGTCAAGCACGAATCGTATCATCCGGCAGGTTTTGCCTTACAGGACGTAGAGAAAGACCATCAGATAGTGACAGACGCTGCCGGCGATCACGAACAGATGGAACAGTTCGTGGAATCCGAGCAAGGGCGTGGGGTTGGGGCGTTTGGTAATATAGATCACCCCGCCGATCGTATAGAATATCCCGCCGGCCGCCAGCAGCAGGATCGCGGGAACTGGCATGGAGAGCACGACGCCAAAATCAAAGACGATTGCCCAACCCAGCGCCAGATACAGTGCAGTGCCGAGAAAGCGCGGCGCATCGATCCAGACCAGCTTGACGGCAATGCCGGTCGCGGCGATCAGCCAGATGCAGGCAAGAAATACATAGTTGTGCGGCGGCTGCATGTAGCAAAGCACGATCGGGGTGTAACTGCCGGCGATTAGCACATAGATCATGCTGTGGTCGAGCTTTTTGAGGCGGCGCAGCGTTTTTTCCTCCCGGCAGGAATAATGATACACACAGCTGGCAGAGTACAGCCCGATCAGCGACAGGCAGAAGATGACGACCGAGGCGGCTTGCTGGCTGTTTGACGAACCGGTTGCGCCCAATCGAAGCAGCATGGCGAGCAGACCGATCCCGCTCAGCACTGCGCCGACAAAGTGTGAATAACTGGAAAACGGTTCCCGTGCCTTGAGAAAAACACGCGGCATATCGTATCACTCCTTTTAAGATATGGTTTATAAAACTATTTAACGTATAATATAATACTACATCAAAGGGAAAATGCAATAGCTTTGGATGAAATTATTGTGTCCGATCGGTAAAAAAATACACCTGTGTTTCCACAGGTGTATCATGGTTTGTTTTATGCGATGACCACAACGGTGTGCGCGCTTTCCTCCCAGTCCACAAGGAATCCGCAGAGATCGCCGAGGCTTCGCAGTTTATAGTAGGTATAGCCGTCGATGTTGTAAGCGGCTACCATGTGCAGGCTGCCGTCCGCCATGGTCGGTTCGGTAATCGACCGAACCGTGCGTTTTCCGGATGCAAGCGGTTTGTTTTCCGTTCCGATCGGCGTATAGGGGGCAAAGGACGTCAGCTCGACGCGCTGCGTGCTTTGGTTCCACTGCACGTCATAACCGCTTGCCGTGTCCTTGAGCAAAACGGCCACATCGCGCACGCGTACATAATTGTTGCCGCCGATGTTATAAGCCGGCAGCGAAGTGACCGTTCCGTTAACCGATACCTTCGCGGCGGTGGGGGTTGCGGTGGCGGTTTGCTGCAGCAGGGCGGACACCGGTTTGTCCATGTGGATGCCGTAGCGCGGCATGTTGTACAGGGACGAGAACGGATGCGCCTGTCCCGCGTTGGTCAGGGTGCTGATTAAAATGCCGTTGTTGCGCAGGATCGAAGGCATCCAGCCATCATAGGCACCATAGGGATAGGAGAAATACAGCACATTTTGCTGGCCGGTGTACTGCTTGATGAGTTCAATGCTGGTTTGCAGGTCGCTGCCTACGCGCAGACGGTAGGCGTTTTCGGATTCCCCGGCCAGACGCATCACACCGTTGATGCCGTCGGGCGCATTGTTGCCGCCGTATTGCGGATTGTGCAGGTTATAGGTATGCGAGCCGATCTCCACCAGACCGCTGGATACCATTTCCTGTGCCTCTTCCCAAGTGAGCGAGCGCCGCGATGGGCTGGCGGCGATGTCCGGCTGGATATTGCGCGCCACCACGGCGATGGCTGCTTTCATACCGGTCTCCATCAGGATGGGATAAGCATAGTCGTAATTCGAGCGATAGCCGTCGTCAAACGTGATCATCACGGGTTTGTCCGGCATCTGCGCCCGGCCCTGCGTGATTTCCACCAAATCCGACGGGAGCAAGGGGGTATACCCGAATTCCTGCAAAAACTCCATGTCCTGACGGAACCGATCCACCGTAATGGTCATGCTGTTGGTGGCATTCGGATCTTCTGTCAGATCATGGTACATCAAAATGGTCAGGTTCTTGCCTGCCGGTGCTGCGCCTGCGCTGCCGATCATGGATAAGACGATAGCCATGCAGGTAAAAGCTGTCAAAAAACGTTTCCAACCCCTTTTTTTCATCTCTAAACCCTGCCTTTCTAACCATAAGTATACCAGAGAATTTCCATTTTGTCCACTTTGCCGTCCCACTTGCATGCGGGAGCTGGAAGGATTATAATGAGGAGGAAATGAGGTGAAAATCATGCCGGACTTTGGTCAAATTCTGGAGCGGGTTTTTTCCGATCAGGATATTTTGCCGGCCGATGTGCCGCAGCTGGATCTGTATATGGATCAGGTCTTGTCGCTGTTCGACCAGCATCTGTCCGCTGATAAGAGAAATCCATCGGATAAGCTGCTGACCAAAACGATGGTGAATAATTATGTCAAAGAAGGGTTGATCACGCCGGTGCGCGGCAAAAAGTATACGCGTCAGCAGATCATGCAGCTGCTGTGCGTGTATCATTTGAAGCAGAACCTGCGTCTGAGCGATGTCAAAGCGCTGACCGGGCGCGAGGATGTGGATTTTGAAGCCTGCTATGCGCATCTGCTGGAGGATAAAGCGCGCATCCGCGACAGCATCCCGCCGATGCTGGATGCGTTTGTGCCGTCGGACGTGGATGACCCAAACGGACGGCTGATGCTGTGCCTTGCGCTCAGCGAAATCGCGTCTTATCTGCGCCGGTTGTGTGAAAGCATGATCGACGGCATAGAGGAACAAACCGGAGGGAAATAAAGATGTCCATTGAAAGAGCAAAGGCTTGGCTGCGCCAGTTCGGCGCAGAGGATCGGGTGCTGGAATTTGATACGTCGTCGGCGACGGTCGAGCTGGCGGCGCAGGCGGTTGGCTGCGAGCCGGCGCGCATCGCCAAAACGCTGTCGTTCCGCACTGGGGACGGGGTGATCCTGATTGTGGCCGCAGGGGATACCAAGATCGACAACCCGCGTTATAAGGCGCGCTTTGGCTGCAAAGCGAAGATGCTTGCCTTTGAAGAGGTGGAGCCGGAAATCGGTCATGCGGTCGGCGGGGTGTGCCCCTTCGGCATCAACGATGGGGTGACCGTTTTTCTGGATGAATCGCTGCATCGCTTTGAAACCGTGTTTCCTGCCTGCGGCTCGTCCAATTCCGCCATCGAGCTGACCATCCCCGAACTCGAGAAGTTTTCCGGCTATAAAGCCTGGGTGGATGTGTGCAAGGGATGGCGGGAATAACCGTTTCCTTGGCGCAGTTCGGCGCCGGAGAGGACAAGCAGGCCAACTTGCGCACAATAGAGTCGTTCGCACAAAAAGCAAGAGAATCCGACTCCTGTATGCTGTTTCTGCCGGAATACAGCATGTTTTACGCAAAAGTGAACAGACGGTCACACATCCGGCAAGCGGCGGAGTCACTGGATGGCGCGTTTGTGCAGGCGCTGGCGCGGCTGGCGCGGCAATACAGCCTGTGGCTTGCGGCAGGGATGTATGAGCAAACGGACGGCCTGCCGTATAACACCATTGTGGTGGTGGATGCAGACGGTGTGCTGCGTGGCGTGCACCGCAAGCAGCGGCTGTACGACGCTTTCGGCTATCGCGAATCCGAGGAGTGCCGGGCAGGGGAAATGCCGTTTGTGCCGGTGCAGACACCGGCTGGCAAGCTGGGTATCATTACCTGTTTTGAGCTGCGTTTTCCTGCGCTCGCAGCGGAACAAAAGCAGGCAGGGGCGGAGGTCTTGTTCGTTCCGGCGGGCTGGGCTGCCGGTGAAAACAAGGTATTGCACTGGCGCACGCTGCTCTGCGCGCGTGCCATTGAAAACAGCATGACCGTGCTCGGCGTGGATCAGGATGCGCCCGGATGCTTTATCGGCCACAGCGCGGCGTTTGCCGCGGATGGCCGCACGCTGGGAGCGCTGGACGAGGGCAGCGGCCTGCTGCATATCACAATTTGAAGGAGAATCATCATGCAATTTGATCCCACATTGTATGTCATTACGGACAGCACTTATCATACGACGGAAACCCTGCTGCACGCGGTCGATCAGGCTTGCGCGGGCGGCGCAACCCTGATTCAGCTGCGCGAAAAGGATACGGGCGGCCGGGATTATCTGGCGCTGGCGCAGCAGGTCAAGGCGATCACTGACCGCTGGCAGGTGCCGCTGATCATCGATGACCGCGTGGATGTGGCCATCGCGTGCGACGCGGCGGGAGTACATGTCGGGGCGAGCGATCTGCCGGTTGCGGTGTGCCGCAAGCTGCTGGGGCCGGACAAGATCGTCGGTGCGACCGCCAAGACCGTGGAAGCGGCGCAGGCAGCCTATGCCGACGGTGCGGATTATCTCGGCACGGGTGCGATTTTCCCGACCACGACCCATGTGACGACTAAGGTCACGCCGGTGTCCACGCTGGACGAAATCTGCCGCGCGGTGCCCATTCCGGTGGTGGCGATCGGCGGATTGAACGCGGAAAATATGGACGTTTTGGCAGGTAGCCCGATCGCGGGCATCGCGGTGGTTTCCGCGGTGATGAAAGCGGAGGACCCGCGTGCAGCGGCGGCACAAATCAAAGAAAAGTTTTTGGCGCAGCACAAACGCTGATCCGGCTAAGATACAGAAAAAGGCTTCGGAACGAAAGTTCCGAAGCCTTTTTGATTGCCGTTTGGATGAAAAATGCGGATCAATCCTGAAACAGCGGGGTGGAGAAATAACGCTCCGCCGTGTCGGGCAGGACAGTGACCACGGTTTTGCCGGGACCGAGCTTTTTGGCAAGCTGGATCGCGGCGGCAACGTTGGTGCCGCTCGAAATGCCGCACATCAAACCTTCCAGACGGGCCAGATCCTTTGCGGTCTGGATGGCCTCATCATCGGTGACGATGTACAGGTGATCGTAGATCTTTGTGTTCAGGTTCTTGGGGATGACGCCGTCGCCAATGCCCATCTGCAAATGCGTGCCGATCGAGCCGCCGGACAGGATGGCCGCGTTTTCCGGCTCTACTGCCCAGATCTCAAGCTGGGGGTTCTGTGCTTTGAGCACTTCACCGATGCCGCTGATCGTGCCGCCTGTGCCGAAGCCGGAGCAGAAACCGTCGATCGGGCCGCCAACCTGCTCCAGGATTTCGGTGGCGGTGTGATGGCGATGAACCGCGGGGTTGGCCGGGTTGTCGAACTGACCCGGAACAAAGACCTTGGGGTCATTTTTAGCCATTTCGTCTGCAATTCGCTGGCATTCCGCGATGCAATCGCCGATATTGCCGGCATCATGTACCAGAATCACTTCCGCGCCGTAGTGCTGCACGAGCTTGCGGCGTTCTTCGGAAACCGAATCCGGCATGATGATCTTGACCGTATAGCCCTTGACCGCACCGCAAAGCGCAAGGCCGATGCCCTGATTGCCGCTGGTGGGTTCTACAATAATGGTGTCCGATTTGATCAAGCCCTTGCGCTCGGCATCTTCCACCATGTTGAGTGCAGTGCGCGTTTTAATGGAACCGCCGACGTTCAGGCCCTCGAACTTGACGAGCACCTCAGCGCAGTCTGCTGGAACCATGCGGTTCAAACGTACCATCGGCGTATGGCCGACTGCTTCCAGAATGTTGCTGCATATCATCGAAAAATCTTCCTCTCAAACATGTCTGCTATACATTATAACACAACTTTTTGCATAAGGATAGAACAGATTGACCAAAAAGTGTCAATCTGCTCTTCTTTTTTTGGAGTTTATGCAGGGAGGAGGTGAAATGTGATGGAAATTCATTTTCAGCAGGCAAATGCGGGGAATTACTTGGCGGCGTCGCGCGGCAAGGCACAGATCGACTATCTGGTGATCCATTTTACCGCAAATGACGGCGATACGGCGAAAAACAATGCGGATTATTTTACGCGTGAGAATATTTCGACCTCGGCGCACTATTTTGTGGACGAAAACGAGGTTTGGCAGTCCGTGCGCGACGCGGATATCGCGTGGCATTGCGGCACCAAGGGTACTTATTTCCACCCGTATTGCCGCAACGCCAACAGCATTGGCATCGAGCTGTGCAGCCGGATGCAGGACGGGAAGTACTACTTCCGTTCTGGCACCGTGGATCAGGCCGTGCAGCTGGTGCGCACGCTGATGGCGCGATACGGCATTGCGCCTGACCATGTGGTGCGGCATTACGATGTGACGCACAAGAATTGTCCGGCGCCGTTTGTGGAAAATGCAGCGGCGTGGCAGGACTTCAAACGCAGACTGACCGAGGAGGTGGACGATATGACGGCAGATGAAGTCAAGCAGCTGATCGAGCAGAGCAAGACGGTATACACGACGGCGGCAGCCGTGCCCGACTGGGGCCGCGCAACGGTGGATAAACTGGTGCGTAAGGGCTGGCTGCAAGGCGAAGAAAAGGGCAACCTCAATTTGCCCGAGGAGATGCTGCGCGTGCTGGTGATTAATGACCGTGCGGGCATTTATGGGGATTGAGTGACGAAAAACGGCGAAAGCAATCTGCTTTCGCCGTTTTCCATGGGTTTATAGAAAAGGTGATTTAGTCAAGGTAAGTGACTTTTTCGATGCCCTTGATGCCGAGGCCGGGCTCATCCGACACGGTGATGTCCTTTTCGTTGAACACCGCGCCGCCGAGGATCGGGTCTTCGGTGCACAGCACCGGGCCGTCCAGATCGATCTTGGTGATGACCTGCTTGGCGCAGGCGAGATGGATCGCCGCGTTGACGCTGATCTTGGCTTCGAGCATGCAGCCAAGCATGCACTCGACGCCGTATACCTCGGCCGCGGACGCGATCTTGAGCGCGTTGTACAGGCCGCCGGCCTTCATCAGCTTGATGTTGACCAGATCGGCTGCGCGCATCTGCATAATGGTCAGCGCGTCCGCCGCGTTCTGTACGCTCTCGTCCGCCATGACCGGGATGGTCACGTTGTCGGTGACGTACTTCAGGCCGGTCAGGTCGTGCTGGGCAACCGGCTGCTCGACAAATTCGATGTTGAGTCCGGCGTCTTCCATCTGGCCGAGGATGCGCACGGCTTCTTTGGGCTTCCAGCCCTGATTGGCGTCGATGCGGATCTTGACGTCGTAGCCGACTTCGGCGCGGATGGCCTGCAGGCGGCGCAGGTCGAGCGGTGCGTCCTTGCCGACCTTGCACTTGAGGCAGTCATAGCCGCGGTCTACCGCGTTGCGTGCGTCGCGCGCCATTTCTTCCGGGTCGTTGACGCTGATGGTGATATCGGTGACGATCTTGTTGCGGCTGCCGCCGAGCATTTTGTAGACCGGGATGTGGTACAGCTGGCCGTACAGATCCCACAGCGCCATATCGACTGCGGCCTTGGCGCTGGTGTTCTTGAGGATGCAGCCTTGCAGGGCGAGCATCAGGTTTTCGAAGTCGTCCACTTCGCGGCCCAGAATGGTGGGCGCAATGTGATCCTGAATGGCGCCGATGATCGCGCCGGCGGTGTCGCCCGTGACTGCGCCGGTCGGGGGCGCTTCACCGTAGCCGATCGCGCCGGTGTCCGTATGGATCTCCACGATCACGTCCTCGACGGACGAAACCGAACGCACCGCCGTCTTAAACGGTACGCGCAGCGGGACGGTAATGCGGCCCAGCCGTATTTTTGTGATTTTCATCAGTTGTCAACTCCTTGCTGTAACAGAAATCAGAATTATTTTGCCAGTTCATACATGGCAGCGGCCAGAATTTCCGCGTTTTGGAGCAGCCGCTCGGTTTCCATGTATTCGTCCGGCTTGTGCTCGCGGATCTCATCGCCCGGGAAGATCGGGCCGAACGCGACCAGATTGGGGATGGACTTGGCATAGGTGCCGCCGCCGATCGACTTGAGCACCGCCTTGTCGCCGGTCTGCTCTTCGTAAACCTTGGACAGCTTGCGGATCAGCTCGCTTTCGGGCGGCATATAGATGGCGGCCTTGTGCTTCATTTTGGTTTCGTGGAAACCGCCGAGCGAGAAAGCGCGCTCCATGCGCGGATGCGCCTCGTCATAGGTCTTGGTGACCGGATACCGCACGGACAGGGTGAGCGAAAGCGTGTCGTCGGCAAAGGCTGCAACGCCGAGGTTGACCGTCAGGTCGCCCGACAGGTCGTCGCGCATGGCGATACCCAGCGATTCGCCGCGCGTTTCCATGCCAATGCGGTCCGCGAGGAACGCCATGCAGTCGGCCAGATCGCCTTCGAGCGGGAGCATGGTGAGCGCAAGCGCCAGACGGCCGATCGCGTTTTCGCCCTGTTCGGGGGTCGAGCCGTGGGCGGATACGCCCTCGGCTTCCACGCGGATGCCGCCGTCGATGGCCGTGACCGTCACCTTGTCCAGCGCAATTTTGCCGGCCGCCTCCGCCGGGCAGGCAAGCTCCGCCACCGCATAGGCGGGGGAGACGTTGGATGCCGTGCCGCCTTCGAAGCGGGTCAGACGGTATGCGCCGGTCTGGTTCAGCTTGCGGGCATAGGTGCAGTTCATGATGCCCTTTTCGCCGTTGATGATCGGATATTCGCCGTCCGGCGTAAAGCCCATGACCGGCACTTCGCCGCCATGCTCAAGATACCACACCATGTCCTGACAGCCGGTCTCCTCGTTGGTGCCAAACAGGATGCGGATGCGGCGGGACGGGACGAAGCCCGCGTCCTTGAGCGCGGCCAGTGCGTACAGCGCCGCGACCGTCGGCCCCTTGTCGTCCATCGTGCCGCGGCCGTAGATGCGGCCGTTTTTGATTTCGCCCGAAAACGGTTCGGCGGCCTGCCAGCCGTCGCCCGCGGGTACAACATCCAAGTGACCAAGTACGGCGATCATTTCGTCGCCTTCGCCATATTCACACCAGCCGACACGGTTGTCCATGTTGACCGTGCGGAAGCCCAGACGGTCGCACAGTGCGAGCGTCTCGTGCAGGCAGCGTGCCACCTCGCTGCCGAACGGTGCATCCGGCGTGGGTTCGCCTTCAACGCTCGGGATCCGGATCAGCGTGGTCAGATCCTTCAGCAGGTCATCCGCGTGCGCCCGGATATAGGTTTTGCATTCCATCATTTTCCCTCCTTAACGGGTTCTGAACAATCCCATATCATATTGTACAGGATGCACGACGAATTTGCAAATCATTCTGTGCAAATTGCTTGCAAGACCTTGCAAAAAAAGTGTTTTTCCTGTATACTGAAGAAACAATCCGATGTTGCGGCACACGGGAAGCCGGGACGGAGGGAAAAAAGAGAATAAAAAGTGAGGGATGAAAACAGATGATTACCAACGGCTTTACCTATATTGCGGTGTTGGTTTTCCTGGCCGCAGTGCTGGTAGGTGCGGAAAAAGTGACCAAATGGAAGTTTTTCAAGTTCGTACCGCCGGTTGTGCTGCTGTATTTGCTCACCATGTTGCTGTGTACGGTAGGCGCATGGGATATGGAGGCGACTTCGGGCGCATACAGTGCATTGAAAAACAACATTCTGTACGCAATGCTTTGCCTGATGCTGCTGCGCTGCGACATCCGCAAGGTGCTCAAACTTGGTCCGCGTATGCTGGGCGGCTTCTTTGCAGCCAGCATTTCGATCGCGATCGGTTTTATTGCAACCTATGCAATCATGAATGGCGTGCTCGGTTCCGAGGCATGGAAGGCACTCGGCGCTCTGTGCGGCAGCTGGATGGGTGGTTCGGGCAACATGGTTGCCGTGCAGGCGGCGCTCCATATTTCCGAGGCGGATATGGGCTATGCGCTGGTCATCGACTCAATCGACTATTCGGTTTGGGTCATGTTCCTGCTGTGGGCCATCACGTTTGCACCGCAGTTTAACAAATGGACCAAGGCGTCCACCACAACGCTGGACGAGGTTTGCGCTCGTCTGGAGCAGGAAATGAAGGAAGAGGACAAGCACATGAGTTTCCCCGGCCTGCTGTTCCTGATCGGCGGCGCGCTGTTGGTTTCTGCGCTTTCGCAGAATATCGGCGGTATGATTTATGATTGGACGAGTGTGATCACGGGCGGCGGCACGCCCTGGATCGACTCCGCAACCTGGACCGTGCTGGTGGTTACCGTCATCGCATTGGTCGCGGCGGTCACGCCGATTGGCAGAATTGCCGGTGCGGCGGAGCTTTCCAATGTCATGCTGTACATCGTCATCGCGCTGCTTGCTTCCCGTGCAAGCCTGCTGGAGATGACCGATGCGCCGGCGTGGATCATTTCCGGATTTATGATTCTGGCAATCCATGGTATCATTCTGGTCATCATTGCAAAGATCTTCAAGCTCGATATGTTCACCTGCGGCGTGGCGTCGCTCGCGAACATCGGCGGCACGGCGTCCGCGCCGGTTCTGGCAGCGTCTTATTCGGGCGCGCTCGTACCGGTCGGCGTGCTGATGGCGCTGATGGGCTACATCATCGGTACCGGCGGCGGTATCCTGACGGCGAATATTATGAAACTGTTCGCCTGATCTTGCTTGGAATAAAAACGGCTGTCTCAGTTTTGAGACAGCCGTTTTTTATGTCTTTTGCAGTTTTGTTGTTATAACAACAGACGATATGCGGCCAAACGGTTATACTGGTGCCAACAAACACGGAACAAACGGAGGAATGGATCTATGCTGCGGAAAATTATTGAGATCAACGAAGAAAAGTGCAATGGCTGCGGCCTGTGCGCAAGCGCGTGCCATGAAGGCGCGATCGGCATGGTGGACGGCAAAGCAAAGCTGCTGCGCGACGACTATTGTGACGGTTTGGGCAACTGCCTGCCGGTTTGCCCGACCGGCGCGATCACCTTTGTCGAGCGCGAAGCTGCACCCTATGACGAAGCTGCGGTGCAGGCGAATCAGCGCGCCCAGCAGGCGGCACAGCAGCCGCTGGCCTGCGGCTGCCCCGGCAGTCAGGCACGCGCCATCGAACGCACGGCGGCGTCCGCACCGGCGGCTGCTGCGCCGATGGATTCTCAGCTGCGCCAGTGGCCGGTGCAGATCAAGCTTGTGCCGGTTAACGCCCCGTATTTTGACGGCGCAAACCTGCTCGTCGCAGCGGACTGCACGGCGTATGCATATGCAAACTTCCATCAGGACTTCATCCGGAACAAGATCACACTCATCGGCTGTCCCAAGCTGGATGAGGGCGATTACAGCGAAAAGTTGACCGAGATCATCCGCCTGAACAATATCAAGAGCGTCACGGTCGTGCGCATGGAGGTGCCGTGCTGCGGCGGCATCGAGCACGCGGTACGCACCGCCTTGCAGGCGAGCGGCAAGTTCCTGCCGTGGCAGGTGGTTGTCGTATCGACCGATGGCCACATCCTGGAACAGTAAAGCATAGGCAAACCCCTTCGTTTGTGGTACAATGGGTAACACAAACGGAGGGGTTTTTGTATGAATACATTGGATGTGGTGCATGATTTTCTGCGGCGGCAGGTAAAGCCGGGCGCGTTCTGCATCGACGCGACGGCGGGGAAGGGACGCGACACCGCACTGCTGTGCCGGCTGGTTGGGCCGGAAGGGCGGGTGCTGGCGTTTGACGTGCAGCAGGATGCAGTGGATCAGACACGCGCGCTGCTGGACGCCGAGGGGCTGACCGCCGAGGTGGTGCTGGACAGCCACGCCAACATGGCGCGTTACGCCGCGCCCGAAAGCGTGGACTGCATTGTGTTCAATTTCGGTCGATTGCCGGGCGGCGACCCGAAAATCTTTACTACGGCATCGTCGTCCATCCCTGCAATCGACGCGGGACTGACTCTGCTGCGGCCGGGCGGCGTGATGGCGCTCGCGCTCTATTACGGAAAAGAAAATGGATATGATGAGAAAAATGCCGTTTTGCAGCACTTAAAGTCGTTAAATGACCGATCGTTCACTGTTCTGGCCTGCGACTGGCTCAATCGGAAGCACGATCCGCCGCTGCCGATTTTTCTCTGGAAAGAATAGCCGGGATATGCTATAATCGGCAGGTAAGGAGGGATGCATCATGCCTTGGTGCCCCAAGTGTAAAGCAGAGTACCGGGAAGGGTTCACAGAGTGCAGCACCTGCCATGTGCCGCTGGTGGATACCTTGCCCGAAAAAAATGAAGTGCCGGAGCGGGAGCAGTTTGTCCTGCCGGACGGCATGGAAAAACCGATCGCGGTTTACACGGCGCAAAACCGGCTGGAAGCGGAGACGATCTGTGATATGCTGCGCGATCACGATATCGTCGTGATCGACCGGCCGGCAGCCTTCCGGCAGATCCAGGCCTACGCCGGCGCGGATGCGCGGTTCGGCGTGGAAATCGTTGTGGATGCCAGCCAAACCGCACAGGCGCGTGCGCTGATTGACGAAATGAACCACGATCTGGCGGAACAGCCGATGGATGAGGATGCGCTGGCCCGTTTGGCGGAGGAGCAGGCGATGGAAATGCCCGAGCAGCCGATGGAGGACAATACGTCGTTCAAACTGCTGCCGGTGGTGGCGGGCATTATCGTGGTGGCGCTTGTGCTGCTGTATTTTGTGACCAACTGAGAAGGAGGCGAGGCACATGCCTTGGTGTCCCAAATGCGGGGCGGAGTTTCGCAAGGGGTTTACCGTCTGCAATACCTGTCATGTGCGGCTGATCGACCATAAGCCGGACGGCACGGAGACGATCGAGGAGCTGACGCCGCCGCCCGAAGGGTGGGAGCGGGAAAGCCCGAAAAAGCAGCGTATGCTGCGCATCCTGCGCGCGCTGACCTTTGTGCTGCTGGCGCTTGCCGCCGCGCTGCTGCTGCAAAACATATAAAAAAGCGTGTACGCGAAAGCGTACACGCTTTTTTATTTGTGTTACTTCAGGATATCGTCAAACAGGCCGGTGAAGTCCAGCGTTGCGAAATAATCCTTCGGGGTTTCCGCGCGGCGGATCAGCTCGACCGAGCCGTCCTCACGCAGCAGCAGTTCTGCCGAACGCAGCTTGCCGTTGTAGTTGTAGCCCATCGAGAAACCATGCGCGCCCGTATCGTGGATATAGATGTAATCGCCGATATCGATGCGGGGCAGGTTGCGGTCGATGGCAAACTTGTCGTTGTTTTCGCACAGGCCACCGGTGACGTCATAGGTGCGGTCGTGCAGGGCGTTCTCCTTGCCCAGCACAGTGATGTGGTGGTAAGCGCCGTACATGGCGGGACGCATCAGGTTGGCCGCGCAAGCGTCCAGACCGGCGTATTCCTTGTAGGTGTGCTTGTGGTGGATGCACTTGGCAACCAGCGCACCATAAGGCCCGAGGATGAAGCGGCCCATCTCGGTGTAGATGGCAACGTCGTCCATGCCGGCCGGTGCCAGCACTTCTTCGTATGCGCGGCGCACGCCTTCGCCGATGGCCATGATGTCGTTCGGCTCCTGCCACGGCTTATACGGGATGCCGACGCCGCCGGACAAGTTGATGAACGCGATGTGCACGCCGGTTTCCTTGCGCACCTCAACCGCAAGCTTGAACAGGATGCGGGCCAGCGCCGGGTAATACTCGTTTGCCACGGTGTTGGAGGCGAGGAACGCGTGGATGCCGAAGTGCTTGACACCCTTGGTCTTCATATACTTGAACGCTTCGATCAGCTGCTCGCGGGTCATGCCGTACTTGGCTTCCTGCGGGGTGTCCATGATCTCGTTTTCGAGCACAAAGTCGCCGCCGGGATTGAAACGGCAGGACATGGTTTCCTTCCACTCGCCAACCTTGTCGTAATAGTCGAGGTGGGTGATGTCGTCAAAGTTGACGATCGCGTCAAGGTCGCTGGCCAGCTTGAAGTCCTCGTTCGGGGTGACGTTGGAGGAGAACATGATGTCGTGGCCGGTGATGCCGCATGCCTTGCTTAGCAGCAGCTCGGTGTAGCTCGAGCAGTCGCAGCCGAAGCCTTCCTCGTGCAGCAGCTGGACCAGACGCGGGTTGGGGGTCGCCTTGACGGCAAAATACTCCTTGAAGCCCGGGTTCCACGCAAATGCCGCCTTGACCTTGCGGGCATTCTCGCGGATGGCCTTCTCGTCATAGATGTGGAACGGGGTGGGGTAGGTCTTGGTGATTTCCTGGACCTGCTCCAGAGTCAAAAAGGGTTTCTTTTCCATTGGTTTTCGCCTTTCCTTTTAGGATTTACTCATCGGATTGCTTGCCGAGGATGCGCTCGAACCGGCGGCGCATATCGTCCTCAAGCCGTTGGGTTTCGATCTGGTCGATCTCCGCGATGCGGCCGTCCCGGATGATGACGACCATGCCTTCGCCCAGCATAGCGGGCGCGTCGGCGCGGGGGAAATTGACCATTTTTCCATCGATTTCAACAATCACATCATCGCCTTCAAAGCGATCGACAATACCGGTCTGTTTCATGCAGCATTCTCCTTGCTTGATGACGGTGGGTGAAGCGGGAGGATCACGGTGCCGCATTCTGCTGTGATGCGGACGTCATCCACCCCCGCAAGGGACAGATTTTGCAGCGTTTGCGGGTCGGGGTGGCCGAAGTCGTTGTCTACGCCGCAGGAGATGACGGCAACGGATGGCTGTACGGCTTGCAGGAAGGCGGTCGAGGACGAGGTCGCCGCGCCATGATGGCCCACCTTGAGCACATCGCAGCGAAGCGCGGGATAGTGCGCCAGCAGCGATTGCTCGGCAGCGGCTTCGGCATCGCCCATGAAAAGGACTTCCTGCGTATCGGTCCGAAACAGCGTGATGAGCGAACGGTCGTTGAGATTGCCGTCCGGCACATCGTCTGCGGGGCCGAGAAAGGTGAGCGAAGCACCGGAATCAAAAACCAGTTCTTCGCCCGGAGTGGGAATGGTTGGTTGGACGCCCTGTGCTTCCAGCGCATCCAGCAGGTTGGAATATGCGGAGGTGGTCTGCATCTCACGGCCCATGTAGAAATGCTCGACCGGGAATGCGTCGATCACCTGCGCCATGCCGCCGATGTGGTCGGCATGCGGATGGGTGGCAACCACGGCATACAGCCGGGTGACACCGAGTTCCTCTAAGTAATGGACAACCGCGGCGCCGCTTTGCGCGGTGCCCGCGTCGATCAGCACGGCCTGCCCGCCCGAAAGCAGCAGCGCCGCGTCGCCTTGGCCGACGTCAATGAAATGCACAGCAGTGTCTTGGGTCAGTGCCGGCTGAGGGAGCAGGCGGTCGGATACCTGCACCAAACCGCTGAGCACAAGGGCCACAGCGGCCGCGCACCAGAGAACCAGCCGGAGCCTGCGTTTCATTTACTCTTCGCAGCTGCGGTAAGAGTCGAACTGATCGGTGACTGCCTTGCTCGGTGCGGGGGTCAGCAGGCTGACCACGATGATGGCGATCAGGCCGCAGACAAAGCCGGGCACGATCTCATACAGTTCGAAGATGCCGCCGGACAGCTGTGCCCAGACCAGATCGACCACGCCGCCGACGATGATGCCGGCATACGCGCCGTACTTGTTGGTGCGGCGCCAGAACAGCGAGCAGAGCACCAGCGGGCCGAAGGCCGAGCCGAAACCGGCCCACGCGTATTCGACCAGACCGAGTACGGTGCTGTTCTGGTTGGTGGCGATGAAAACAGCGATCAGCGCAACGACGATGACGCAGATGCGGGAAACCCACATCAGCTCGGACGCCGAAGCGTTCGGACGGATCTTGTTATGGTAAAAGTCTTCCGTGATGGCGGAAGCGGTGACCAGCAGCTGGCTGTCCGCCGTGGACATGATGGCCGCAAGGATCGCAGACAGGAAGATGCCGGCGATAAAGACCGGGAAAATGCGGCTGACCATGTTGATGTAAATGGTTTCTTCGTTGCCGGCGGTGACCAGCAGGCCGTCGCCGAGGAACATACGGCCGGAAACGCCGATCAGAACCGCGGCCGTCAGCGAAATCAGTACCCAGATGGTAGCGATGCGGCGGGACTTCTTGATGGCGCTGGGCGACGAAATACCCATAAAGCGCACCAGAATGTGCGGCTGGCCAAAGTAGCCAAGGCCCCATGCCAGCAGCGAGATGATGCCGAGCGCGGTGTAGGGCGTATTGGTTTCGCCGTCCACAAACATGTTCAGGAAGTTGGGGTTAAAGGATTCGACCTGCGACAGAAAGTCGGACGGGCCGCCGAGCGAGCCGATGGCGATCGTCGGGACTGCGATGACGCAGAAGAACATCAGAAGGCCCTGGAAAAAGTCGGTCCAGCAAACGGCGAAGAAGCCGCCGGCAAAGGTGTACGAAATGACGACGACTGCACCCACCAGCAGCGACACCAGATACGGGATGCCGAACACGGAGGAGAACAGCTTGGCGCAGGAAACAAAGCCGGACGCCGTGTAGAACAGGAAGAACACCAGAATGAATACGGCCGCGATGACCGAGATCATGCCGCTTTCATCCTGATAGCGGTTTTTGAAAAACTGCGGAAGCGTGATCGCGTCGTTTGCGACCTTGGTATACTGGCGCAGCGGCTTGGCAACCAGCAGCCAGTTGAGGTAAGTACCCACGGCAAGGCCGATGGCGATCCAGCCGGCGGAAATACCGGACAGATAGGCAGCGCCGGGCAGACCCATCAGCAGCCAGCCGGACATATCCGAGGCCTGGGCGCTCATCGAGGTGACCCAGGAGCCGAGCTTGCGGCCGCCGAGGAAGTAATCGGTCGTCGTACGGCTTTTGCCCATGAAGTACATACCGATACAGATCATGAAGATCAGGTATACGCCGAATGCGGCGATCGTGATGATGCTGTCAAAGTTCATGTGTATTTACCCTCCCAAAATTCATGTTTATTATACATGGAAACTGCATTTTTTGCAAGAACGCGGGGAGAGAATTGCGCGGGCGGATAAAAATATACGCTTTGCACAATTTTATGCAGATTTCTTTCGCGGCAGTTATCGGAAACGTCTGCGCGCTGCGCGCAGCAAAAAAGGGGCTGCCGGTCCGGCAGCCCCTTTGCAGGTCGGTGTTACAGTTTCATGGCCCGGACCAGCTTGCTTTCCGGTTCGGGAATGAGCGAGAGGTGGTCGGCCAGCTCGGCGGCCAGCGCGTGGAACGCGTCCTCGCTGCCGGCGACATATTCCAGCTCGATCTCACACAGCGGCGCGGTTTTATCCCCGTGCCGCAAAGTGCCCTGGTCAAGCGCAAGCTCGCACACGGTGTCGTCCTGCTGCAGCAGGATCGCGCAGCGGCGGAAGTCCACCGTGCAGATCTGCTCGAGCGGGGCGGCCAGCGCCTGCGCGCACAGCGTCAGCGGCGCGCCCTTTTTGGGCAGAATAGCAAGTCCTTCGGCGACCGTCTGCGCCAAGCACTCGTATTCCTCGTGCGCGCGCATGCCGTCGGGCGTGTTTTCGTTGCGCAGCTTCATGCAGCAAACGCTGCGGTCGTTTTCTTTTCGCAGGCGCAGCGCGGCCTGCTGGCGGCGCAGCAAGCCGTCCGCCGTGTCATAATACTGCGACCGCATGTGCAGCGTCCGGCTCTGCGTGCCGATGCGGGAGGAGGCCCACAAAAGCGCCTGCCCCAAAAGCTCCTCATCGGCGCGCCACTTGTATTCCTTCTCCATGGTTTTGTTCATCAGCGCACCTGTCCGTTTCCGTAGATAATATATTTGGTGGTGGTCAGCGCGGTCAGGCCCATCGGGCCGCGCGCGTGCAATTTCTGGGTGGAAATGCCGATTTCCGCGCCGAAACCGAATTCAAAGCCGTCGGTGAAGCGGGTGGAAGCATTGACGTAGACCGCTGCCGCATCCACTTCGTCGAGAAACCGCTGCGACGAGGCGTAGTCCCGGGTGACGATGCACTCGGAGTGGCCGGTGTTGAAACGGTTGATGTGGTCGATCGCCTCGTCGAGCGAGTCAACGACCTTGCAGGAGATCTCGTAGCCGAGATATTCACGGCCGTAGTCCTCGTCGGTTGCGGGCAGCACCGTGTCGCCAAGAATCGCCATCGTGCGCGGGCAACCGTGCAGCACCACGCCGTCGGGCGCAAGTCCGGCCGCCGCCATGGGTAGGAAGTCGGCTGCGACGTCCTTGTGCACCAGCAGGCTTTCGGCCGCGTTGCACACGCTCGGCCGCTGGCACTTGGCGTTGACCAGAATCCTCTGCGCCATGTCGAGGTCAGCCGACGCATCCACATACACATGGCAGTTGCCCGTGCCGGTTTCAATCACCGGGACGGTCGCGTTCTGTACGACCGCGCGGATCAGCCCTGCGCCGCCGCGCGGGATGAGTACATCCAGATAGCCGTTGAGCTTCATCATCTGGTTTGCGCTGTCGCGCGAGGTGTCCTCAACCAGATTGATCGCGTCCGCGGGCAGACCCTCGGCTTCGAGCGCCGCGCGCATGAGCTGGGTCAGGCACATGGAGGAGTGGAACGCCTCCTTGCCGCCGCGCAGGATGCAGGCCGAGCCTGCCTTGAAGCACAGCGCCGCCGCATCCACCGTGACGTTGGGGCGCGCCTCGTAAATGATGCCGATGACGCCCATCGGTACGCGCTTCTGACCGATCAGCAGGCCGTTGGGGCGTTTGTGCATGCCCAGCACTTCACCGACCGGATCGGGCAGGGCGGCCACCTGCCGGCAGCCTTCCGCGATGCCCTTGATGCGCTTTTCATCCAGCATCAGCCGGTCGATCAGTCCGTCCGCCAGTCCGGCGGCGCGGCCGTTTTCGATGTCGATGCGGTTGGCGGCGATGATCTCGTCCGCGTGCGTCGTGAGCGCGTCCGCGATAGCGAGCAGGCCGCGGTTTTTATCGTTTGTGCCGAGTTTTGCTACCGCGTGTTTGACGCGGCGTGCATCTTCAGCAATTTCCAGCAGTTGCCGCATGGCGTTTCACCTCGTTTGGAAAAAATGGTTGCAGGATGGCGTAAAATCAGCCCAGCCAGCCGTTGCAGTACGCCTGTACGCCCAGGAATGCGCCGATGGCCGCGCCGATGAGCGCCGCGGCGACCTGTGCCTTGGAGAACACGCGCAGATTGCCGCTGCAAAGCACATCGGTCAACCGGTGAAAATGGAATTTTGTCATACGTGTTCTTCCTCCTCCCGTGCAAACAGCGTGCCGACCGGCCTGCCGTCTACGATGTCATATAAAATGTCGTCCTTGTCGCCGTTGGCCACCAGCATCGGGATGCCGGCGTCCATGCAAAGCTCGGCGGCGGTGATCTTGGTGGCCATGCCGCCCGTGCCGTGGGCCGAGCCTGCGCCGCCCGCCATGCGGCGGATCTTGGCGTCGATCTTGGTCACATGACCGATCAGCTTGGCCTGCGGGTTTTTGCGCGGGTCGGAATCATACAGTCCGTCGATATCCGAGAAGATGACCAGCAGATCCGCGTCGCACATGCGCGCAACCACGGCGGAAAGCGTGTCGTTATCGCCGAAGTTTTCGATGTGCTTAAGCTCTGCGGTGGCGACCGTGTCGTTTTCGTTGACGATCGGCACAACGCCCGTGCGCATGAGCGCGGTGAACGTGTTGTGGATGTTTTCGCGCTGGTCGTCGTCGATGATGTTTTCGCGCGTCAGCAGGATCTGGGCGACGTTGATGCCGTATTCCAGAAACATCTTGTCGTAAATATGCATCAGCTCGCACTGGCCGACCGCTGCGGCGGCCTGTTTCATGGCAAGTTCCCTAGGGCGTCCGCCCAGCCCGAGCTTGGCCGCGCCCACGCCTACTGCGCCCGAGGAGACGAGCACCATATCGAACCCGCGGTTTTGCAGGTCGCTGATCGTGCGCACGAGCCGTTCGATGCGGCGGATGTTGAGCTTGCCGTTTTCGTATGTCAGCGTCGAGGTACCCACCTTGACCACGATGCGGCGGACCTCGTTGATGTGCAGCATAGTTTTCCCCCAATGACTGTCCGGCATCTCGTCCGGACGGAATAATTCAGTCTTATTTTAGCACAGTGCAGCGCACCGTACAAGGAAAACAAAAATCTTTTACAAATTCGCGTCCCGGCATCGCTTTGTACAAAAAACCGCAGGCCGAACGCCCATCTTTGCACAGATTTTGTGTTCCAAAAGGGGATGGGTTGTGGTATACTATATTTTATCAAATTATGCCTTTTGAACGACTATTTTGCGAAAGGAAGGATTTGCATGGCAAACCGAGTGACCATACAGATCGCAGGACAGCGATATACCATGCTGGCGGAGGAATCTGTGGAATATATGAACGAGGTGGCGGAGCTGGCGCAGCAGACCATCGCGGAGTGCGGCGGTTCGGCGGCTTTCGCGTCCACGCGGGCGCTTGCGCTGGCGACAGTCAACCTCGCCGACGAATATATCAAGGCGAAAACGGCGGCCGAAGCTGCCGAGGCCAAGTGCCGCGCGCTGGAGGCGGAGAACACCGCCCTGCGGCAGCAGGTCAATCGCAACAGCGGGAACCACCCGGGGAACCGCCGCAAATGAGTAACGTAGAACTGCTGGCCCCTGCCGGTTCGCCGGAAGGGGTGCGCGCGGCCGTGCAGTCGGGCGCGGGCGCGGTGTATATGGGCTTCGGCACGTTCAACGCGCGCCGCAACGCGCAGGGCTTTTCGGCCGATGAAATGGCGGACGCGATCGCGTACTGCCGGGCGCGCGGGGTCAAGACCAACATCACGCTCAATATCCTGACCGGCGACCGCGAACTGGACGCGGCGCTTCGCGACGCGAAATTCTTGTATGAGGCGGGCGCGGATGCGCTGATCGTGCAGGATTTGGGTCTGGCGCGCCTGATCCATGCGCACGCGCCGGATTTTGCGCTGCATGCCTCCACCCAGATGACCATTCACACGCTGGACGGCGCAAAGCAGGCGCGCGACCTCGGCTTTTCGCGCGTTGTGCTCAGCCGTGAGTGCACGCGGGACGAGGTGCGCCTGATCACCGAGCAAGCGGGCGTGGAAACCGAGGTGTTTGTGCACGGCGCGCTGTGCATGTGTTATTCCGGGCAGTGCTATCTGTCCGCGGTCATCGGGCAGCGCTCGGGCAACCGCGGTCTGTGCGCGCAGCCCTGCCGCCTGCCGTATGACGGCGGCTATCCGCTCTCGCTCAAGGATCTGGCGCTGGCCGGGCATGTGGCGGAGCTGGCCGACCTCGGCGTGTCCTCGCTCAAGATCGAGGGCCGCATGAAGCGGCCGGAATACACCGCGATCGTGACCCAAATTTACGCTGATCTGCTGCGCGAGCATCGGAACCCGACGCCGGAGGAACGCGACACGCTGCGGCGTGTCTTTTCGCGCGACGGGTTCACCGACGGCTATTACACCGGCAAAAAGGGCGACCGCATGTTCGGCACCAAGACCGATGTGCCGCTGCACGAGGTGCAGGCGCTGTACGACGAGGCGGCGCATCGTTTTGCCGAGGGCAAGGAAGCGCCGCTCGTGCCGGTTTCGCTGTGCTTTACCGCGCGCGAGGATACGGGCGCGGTGCTCAGTGCGGACGGCGTTTCGTCCGCGGCGCCGGTCGAGCAGGCGCGTACCCGGCCGACCACGCCGGAGATGGTGGAAAAGTCGCTGCGCAAAACAGGCGGCACACCGTTTTATATCAAAAACTTACGCATTGAGATCGAGGACGGCCTTGCGCTGCCCGCGTCTGTGATCAACGGCATGCGGCGCGATGCGCTTGCTCTGCTGCTGGCCAAGCGTGCGGCGCCGCCGTCGCGCGACTGGCTGGAAGGTGCGCTGCTCGAGCGGGACGACGACAGCCGTCCGCGCACTGGCTTCTGCGGGTATACGGCGTCCGTGCGCACCCGCGCGCAGGCGGATGCGCTGCGTGGGCTGGGGCTGGAAACCATCTATGTCCCGCTGGACGTTGCCGCACAGACCGGCCTGCCGGCCGTGCTACCGCGCGTCTTTTCGGATGCGGAGCAGCCCGAGATCGAGATGCTGCTGGGCGAGGCCATGAGCCGCGGCACAAAAACCGTGCTGGCGGGCAACCTCGGCCATATCGCCATGGCGCGGCGGTTGGGCTTTGCCGTGCACGGCGACTTCGGCCTGAACGCGTTCAACAGCAAAACCCTGTATGCGCTGGCTGAACTGGGTGTGCAGCGGCAGACGCTGTCGTTTGAAGCGCGTCTGGCGCAGATCCGCGATATGCGCGGGCCGCTGGAAACCGAAATGATCGTCTACGGCCATCTGCCGCTGATGATTTTTGAAAACTGCGCGATCCGCCGTCAGCACGGCGGCAAGTGCAGCTGCAAGGATGGGATCACCTATCTGACCGACCGGCGCGGCGAGCGCTTTGCACTGCTGCCCGAGTACGGCTGCCGCAATACGCTTTTGGGCAACCGCCCGCTGTGCCTGCGGGAGAATGTGGTGCGCCTTGGCGTACAGACCGCGCGGCTGCTGTTTACGATCGAAACGCCGGAGGAGTGCGCGCGCATTGCCTGCGCGTTCCTCGAGGGCAACCCCATGGAAGGGGAATTCACCAACGGACTGTACAAAAGAGGAGTCGAATAATGCAAATCGTTCTGGCGTCCGGCTCGCCGCGCAGGCGCGAGCTGCTGGCGCTGATCACCGAGGAATTTACCGTCTGTCCGGCGGATGCGGATGAAACGCTGCGTCCCGGCGCGCCGCTTTCGGAGGAGGTCGTGCGCCTGTCCCTGCTTAAAGCGCAGGCAGCGCAGCGGCTGCATCCCGAGGCCGTGTGCATCGGGTCGGACACGATGGTCACGATAGACGGCCTGCCGCTGGGCAAACCGGCGGATGCGGCGCAGGCGGCGGATATGCTGCGCCGTTTGCGTGGCCGCACACACGAGGTGCTGACCGGGCTGGCCGTGCTGCCGCCCGAAGGTGACGCGCGCACGCTGTGTACCCGCACGCGTGTTTCGTTCCGTAACTTTGCGGAGGACGAGCTCGCGGCCTATCTTGCCACGGGCGAGCCGCTGGACAAAGCGGGCGCGTACGGCATTCAGGGGCACGGCGCGCTGCTCATCGAGGGCATTGAGGGAGATTATTACAGCGTGATGGGCCTGCCGGTGGCGGGGCTGCATGTGATTTTGCGGCAGCTGGCGCGGGAAATGCCCGACAGCCAGCGCTGTATGGAATAATGAAAGGAGTTTAGGATTCTTGCGAAGACGTAACAGAGTGGGATCCCGTTTTGTGGTCGGCGTAGCGATCGTGATCTTGCTGTGCATCCTGTCCGCGCTGTACAGCGGCGTGACCGGCAACCCGTCTCCGATAACGCGGGCGGTCAGCTTTGTGACCACGCCTGTGCAGCGGCTGGCTTCCGGCGTGACCGGGGCACTGGGGAAGGGCTTGGGCTACTTTACCGAGTTTGACAACCTCAAGGCGGAAAACGAGGAGCTGAAAAAGCAGATCCGCGATATGGAGCAGACTGTGCGCGACGCGGAACTGGTCATTGAGGAGAACAATCAGCTGCGCGCGGCGGCAGGCCAGCCCGAACGCACGCGCGAGCTGACGACCATCAACGCCGAGGTCATTGCCCGCAACCCGGGCGACTGGGCGATGACGCTCAGCCTGGACAAGGGCTCGTCCCACGGCGTGGGAGAGGGAGATCTGGTCACGACGGTGGACGGCATGGTCGGCTACGTCAGCGAGGTGTATTCCAACACCTGTGAGGTCACGACCGTGATCGATGTGGAGATGCAATGCGGTGCGCTGATTACCCGCACGCGCGAAACCGCGATTGCCGAAGGCAATTACGACCTGATGGCGGAAGGCAACCTGCGCTTGAGCTACCTGACCGAGGATTCCAGCGTGGTCATCGGCGACACGGTGGAAACATCCGGCCGTGGCGGCCTGTTCCCCAAGGGCATCATGATCGGCACGGTCGAAAGCGTGCTGCCGGAGGAAAACGGCATTTCCTATTATGCGGTTATCAAGCCGTTTGTGGACGTGGATACGGTATCGAGCGTTTCCATCGTCACCGACTTTACGGATACTACGGAGTGAGCACATGCAGAGAGAACAATTATCCATTCCTAAGATCCTGCTGTACATTCTGATCGCGCTGCTGATCTATGTGCTGCAAACCAGCCTGTTCGGCACCTGGTCGATCCGCGGCTACCATCTGGATCTGCTGCCCGCGCTGGTCGCAGCGGCGGCGCTGCTGGACGGCCCGGTGGAAGGCGTGATCATCGGTATCACAGTGGGTCTGTTTTACGATCTGGGCTTTATCGGCATCGACGGCCTGTATCCGCTGTTCTTCCTGATTTTCGGCTTTATTGCCGGGGAGATGAGCCGCCTGACGCTCAGTGGAAGCTATGTTTCCATGGTGCTGATGACGGCGTTCGAAATGATCGTGCTCGGACTGCTGCGGTATTTCTCCTATCTGCTGCCGCAGGCCGGCGCCTCGTTCGGTCTGGTGCTGCGCCAGATCATCGGCGGAACGCTGCTCGCTTGTCTGTTTTGTTTCATCGTTTACTGGCCGATGCAGAAGATCAGCCGGAAGTTCGCCAACCGATGAGAAGCGAAAAGAGGAACCCCTATGGTAAATAAATCACAACTGCTGCGCCGTCTGCTCGTGCTGTGCTGCATGCTGCTGCTGTGCGTGGGATTGGCAGGCGGACAGCTGGTCCAGCTGCAGCTGATCAACGGAGAAAGCTATGTGCGCCGTTCGGCGAGCTTTTTGACGACAACGTCCACTGTTTCGGCGGCCCGCGGTGAGATTCTCGACCGGTATGGCCGCGCGATGGTGACCAACCAGACCGGTTTTTCGCTGGTGCTGATCTATTCCTCCTTCTGGGAGGATAAGGAGGACCGCTTTGAGATCCTGTTGGATCTGGCCAATCGCGTCAAGGCGGACGGGACGACAACCGCGTCCGGAACCGATGCCGGGGACGGCACTGAAGACACTACGGAAGACGGAACCGAAACGAATACGACGGATAACAGCGATTCCGCGGTGCTCAATGACACCATGCCCATTACGGATACGGCGCCGTACGAGTTTGTGGGAGAATCGGGCGATTCCGAACGCAAGGCGCTGTCGGATTACATCAAGGACAGTGCGGACACGCTCGGTTTGCAGGCGGTGAAGGACGCGAAGGCAGCGGCCAGCACGGCCAATGAGCAAAATCCGAAGTATGATGCGGACGGCAACACGATCGATCAGGTCGCGGCGCTGGACGCGACGACCATTATCTCTGCGTCCGATTTCATCAGTGCGATGCGCACCTATATGGAAAACAACCTGGGCATGCCGACCGGCCTGTCCGACGCGGACGCACGCACGCTTGTCGGCCTGTATTACAGCATGCGCCGCGTGAATTTCAGCAATAATGCGACCTTTACGCTGGCGGACAACGTGTCCATGGATCTGATTGCTTACATCAAGGAACATCATCAGCAATATGAAGGCGTGGATGTGCAGAGCGAAGCGATCCGTAAGTACGACACCACCTATGCCGCACACCTGCTGGGCACGGTGGGTCCGATGTGGCAGACCGAGTGGGAAGGCACCGACCATGGCGGCCCGTACAAGGATAAAGCGGGCTACACCATGAACGACACGATCGGTAAGACCGGTTTGGAGGCGGCGCTCGAGAGCTACCTGCATGGTACGGCCGGCTCGCGTACGGTGGAGACCGATCTCGGCGGCGACAGCGTCACTGACCATACTAACTCGTATGCACCGCAGCCGGGCGATAACGTCATCACGACCATTGATCTGGAACTGCAGGGCGTTGCCGAGCGGTCGCTGGCCAATTATGTTTCCGGCTATGGCCGCGGCGGCGCGGCGGTCGCGCTCGATCCGGATACGGGTGAAGTGCTGGTTATGGCGTCCTATCCGACCTATGATCTGGAAAACTACAACAAGAACTATGATGCAATCTCCAGCGACTCGAGAAGTCCGGAACTGAACCGCGCGACCAGCGGTCTGTATCCGCCCGGTTCGACCTTTAAGGTGCTTACCGCGATCGCGGCGCTGGAGGAAGGCATCATTGATGCGAACACCACCTTTACCTGCGACGGCACGTTTGAATACGGCGGTCAGAAGTTTACCTGTAAGAATCATGAGCAGCCGATGACGCTGGATGTCACGCAGGCGATCAAATATTCCTGCAACGTGTTTTTCTACAATGTCGGCCAGCGGCTGACCGGTGCGCATCTGGAACAGTGGTGCGATAAATTCGGCCTCGGCAATGTGACCGGCATTGAGATCGGCGAAAGCGCCGGTCAGGCGGCCGGCCCGACCGAACGCGATGCCAACCGCAAAAATGATCCTACACTGCGCGAGTGGCAGGGCGGCGACGATGTCAACGCGGCGATCGGCCAGTCGGATAACCTGTTCACCCCCTTGCAGCTGGCAAACTATATGGCCGCTGTGGTCAACGGCGGTACGCTGTACAAGCCGACGCTGGTCAAGAGCATCAAAACCTACGATTATTCCGACGTGGTCGAGGAAGAACAGCCCGAAGTGTTGGGTACGATCGAATTTTCGGACGCCACGCGCGCCCTCGTCATGCAGGGCATGAGCGAGGTTACCGCAGAGGGCGGTACCGCGGCGACCACCTTTGCCGATTACCCGATCAAGGTCGGCGGCAAGACCGGTTCGGCGGAAATGACCGAATATAAGGACGGCGTGGAAATCAACTATACGAACGGCCTGTTTGTTGCCTTCGCGCCGTTTGACGATCCGGAAATCGTCATTTGCGTGGTCGGCGAGGGCGCAGGACACGGTTCTGCGGTCGCGCCGGTCGTGCGTGATATTCTGGATGCGTATTTTGCCGAGGAAGAGCCGGATACGGTCGAGTCCGTGCAGGACGAAAACACGATGGTTCCTTGACAGAATGTGTCAGTGCAATAAAATATTTGCACAAATGCTTGTAAATTAACGGCTCGTAGTTTATAATACAATATATAAGTTTTTCTATTTCGGAGGCGGTATGTTGAAGGTGATTCTGGTCGCGTCCGGTAAGGGCGGCACAGGGAAAACCTCCTTTACTGCGGGCGTGGGCGCTGCGTTGGCGCAGCTTGGCCACCGCGTGCTCCTGATCGACGGCGACTGCGGCCTTCGGAATCTGGATATCGTGCTGGGCATGTCGGACAGAGTGGTCTATTCCTTTGCCGATGTGGCGGGCGGCGCTGTGCCGCTCGGAGACGCCATGGCGCGGCATCCGGAGTATCAGACCCTGTACTTACTCACGGCGCCGGTGGCCTTGCCTGCGCTCAGCGAGCGCGGCATGGAACAACTGGCCGTACAGGCGGAGGAAGCCGGTTTTGATTATCTGTTGATTGACGGCCCCGCGGGCCTGCCGGCGGAGCTTTCTTTTCTGGCGCATATTGCCACCCAGGCGGTTGTCGTCACGGCGACCGACCGTGCCTGCATCCGCGGCGCGGAGCGGTGCGCGCGCAAGCTGGAAGAGGAATATTGCATCCAGCGTATCCGCATGGTGCTCAACCGGGTGCGTCCGCAGCTCATCTGCCGCGGCAAATCAGGCAATATCGACGACGCGATGGACGAAGCGGGGCTTCCGCTTTTGGGCGTTGTGCCGGAGGATGTGGATCTGATCTCCTGCGGAAACAGTGGGAAAAGCATTCTGTCCGTCAAACATTCCGGTGCGGCACGCGCGTTTCACAACATTGCGCGCCGGCTGGATGGCGAGCGGGTCCCGCTGCTTCGCATCTGATACAAACAGCATTTGACACAGCAAAGCATCTTTTCTGTTAAACATCATAAGCCAAGCAGGTTGTTTGACGCAAAATGAGAGTGGAAACAGCATATATGTGGTATTTGGAAAGGGGATGTTTCGGAAATGAACATAGCGCTTATTGCGCACGACCGGAAAAAAGAGCTGATGGTTCAGTTCTGTATGGCGTATTGTGGTATTCTGGCAAAGCATGATATTTGTGCAACCGGCACAACAGGCAAATTTGTGGAAGAAGCAACCGGACTGAAAATCGATAAATGTCTGGCGGGCATGCAGGGCGGCGAAGAGCAGATTGCATCCCGTGTCGCTTACAATGAGATCGACCTTGTTCTGTTTTTCCGCGATCCGATGTCCAACTCCCAGTACGAGCCGGATGTGCACGCCATTGCACGGCTTTGCGATATGCATAACATTCCGATCGCAACCAACTCCGCAACGGCCGAAATGCTCATCCTTGGCCTCGACCGCGGTGATCTGGATTGGCGTAACATTGTCAATCCCAAGAATAAAAAATAATCGACAGCAAGCAATGCACCGGATGGGCAGAGGGGCCTATTCGGTGCAATCGTCTGTCTTGAGGAGAATCAAAATACTATGGAAAAAGTGAAACCCAGAACCCTGTCCGGCTTTATGGAACTGCTGCCCGCACCGCAGGTGCAGATGGAACGCATCATGCAGGTGCTGCGCGAAACCTATGCGCTGTACGGCTTCTATCCGCTGGACACACCGCTGATCGAGTCCTCTGAGGTGCTGCTGGCCAAGGGCGGCGGCGAGACCGAGAAGCAGATCTACCGCTTCACCAAGGGCGACAGCGACCTGTCGCTGCGTTTTGACCTGACGGTGCCGCTGGCCAAGTACGTCGCGCAGCATTACGGCGAGCTGACCTTCCCGTTCCGTCGTTTCCAGATCGGCAAGGTCTACCGCGGCGAGCGCGCGCAGCGCGGCCGTTTCCGCGAGTTCTATCAGGCGGATATCGACGTCATCGGCGACGGCAAGCTGGACATCATCAACGAGGCCGAGGTGCCGAGCATCATCTATAAAACCTTCACTTCGCTGGGGCTTGAGCGTTTCAAGATCCGCATCAACAACCGCAAGGTATTAAACGGCTTTTTCGCCATCCTCGGCCTGACCGAACAGGCGGGCGATGTGATGCGTACGATCGATAAGCTGGAGAAGATCGGTGCGGAAAAGGTCAAGGCCATTCTGGTCGAGGATTTCGGCGTGGCGGACGCTGTGGCGGACGAACTGCTGGCCTTCATCCAGACGCCGGGCGGCACGGAGGGCATTCTGGCCGCGCTGGACGGTTACAAGGGCAAGAACGAGGTGTTCGATCAGGGCGCGGACGAGTTGCGCACGGTTGCGCAGTACATGACCGCATTCGGCGTGCCGGCGGATCATTTCGAGATCGACCTGACGATCGCGCGCGGCCTGGACTACTACACCGGCACGGTGTATGAGACCGCGATGCTCGACCACCCGGAGATCGGTTCGATCTGCTCGGGCGGTCGGTATGACAACCTGGCAGAGTATTACACGGACAAGCAGCTGCCGGGCGTGGGCATTTCGATCGGCCTGACCCGTCTGTTCTATGTGCTGGGCGAGCAGGGCTACCTGAACGACAGCATGAACAAGGCGCCCGCCGATGTGCTCATCCTGCCGATGACCGACGATATGGGCGCGGCGATTGCACTGGCGACCAGCCTGCGCGAGGCGGGCATCCGCACGCAGTTGTACAGCGAACAGAAAAAGTTCAAGCACAAGATCGGTTATGCCGACAAGCTGGGCATCCCGTATGTCATCTTCCTCGGTGAGGATGAAATTAAGGAAAATGTGATCGCGGTCAAGGATATGGACTCGGGCGAGCAGGTCAAGGTCTCGCTCGCGGACGCAATCGCCCGCATCCGGGACGGTCTGGCTGCCAAGAATCAGGGCAAGGTCATCTGCGACAAGTAAATATGGGAGAGGGGAATCGGCTATGAAGGACAATGCGCAATTCATTTGGAGTTGTACGAAATTTCTCGCCTGTATCCTGTGCATGCTGAGTTCGGCTGTCTGGTGGATCATCGGTTTTGTGATCCTGGGCTATGTAGCTATCGTGCTCGGCCTGCTGTTTGCATTGCTCACCTATGTGACGGATATTTCCCCTGTAATAAAGCAAGAAAATTCAGAGAATAAGGACTGATAAACATGAATAACACATCCATTGCGGGCATGAAGCGCACGCATATGTGCGGCGATCTGCGCCTGGCCGACGCGGGTCAGGAAGTCACGGTCAACGGTTGGGTGGATCGCGTGCGCGATAACGGCGGCGTGCTGTTCCTGCTCGTGCGCGACCGCGCGGGCATCGTGCAGTGCACGTTTGACAAGTCGGTCAACGCCGACCTGTTCAACATCGCCTTTACCTGCCGCACCGAATTTGTGGTTGCGGTGCGCGGCAAGCTGGTGGCGCGCGACGAGGCCGCGATCAATAAGAAGATGCCGACCGGCGAGGTCGAGATCATTGCCGAGGATATCCGCATTCTGTCCAAGGCGGAGACGACTCCGTTCGAGATCGACGACACCAAGGAAGTCGGTGATCAGGTGCGCCTGAAGTACCGCTATCTGGACCTGCGCCGTCCGTCCATGCAGAAGAACCTGATGCTGCGCCACCGCGTCACGCAGGTGGCCCGCAACTACTTTGATGAGCAGGGCTTCATCGAGATCGAGACTCCGATGCTGACCAAGTCCACACCTGAGGGCGCGCGCGACTACCTCGTGCCCAGCCGCGTGCATCCGGGCAAGTTCTATGCGCTGCCGCAGTCCCCGCAGCAGTACAAGCAGCTGCTCATGCTGGCGGGCATGGATCGCTATATCCAGATCACCCGCTGCTTCCGCGACGAGGACCTGCGTGCTGACCGTCAGCCTGAGTTCACCCAGATCGACCTGGAGATGAGCTTTGTTGAGCAGGACGATGTCATTGCAGTCAACGAAGGCTTTTTGAAGCGCGTGTTTAAGGAAGTGCTGGATATCGACATCCAGCTGCCGCTGCCGCGCCTGACCTGGCGCGAGGCGATGGATCGCTTCGGTTCGGACAAGCCGGATACACGTTTCGGCTTTGAGATCAAGGATATTTCGGATATCGCGGCAAACTGCGGTTTTGGCGTGTTCAAGGGCGCGATCGAAGCCGGCGGCACCGTGCGTCTGATTAACATCAACGGCTACGCGGACAAGTTCCCGCGCAAGGAGATCGACAAGCTGGCCGATTTCGTCAAGACTTACCGCGCCAAGGGCCTGCCGTGGATGAAGGTCGCGGCTGACGGCACGATGACCTCCTCTTTTGCCAAGTTCCTTTCTGAGGAGGAGATCGCGGCCATCAAGGAACGCGCCGACATGCACGAAAACGACGTGCTGTTCGTTGTGGCGGACGCTTCCGAGCAGACCGCGCTGGTATCGCTCGGCGCGCTGCGCTGCGAGCTGGCCAAGCGCCTCGGCCTTGCCAAGAAGGACGATTTCAAGCTCCTGTGGGTCACCGAGTTCCCGCAGTTCGAGTACAGCGAGGAAGAAAACCGTCTGGTTGCGATGCACCATCCGTTCACCGCGCCGATGGACGAGGATATCCCGCTGCTGGACACCGACCCGGCCAAGGTGCGCGCCAAGGCGTATGACATCATCCTCAACGGCTGCGAGCTGGGCGGCGGTTCGATCCGTATCCACGATCCCGAACTCCAGACCAAGATGTTCGAAGCGCTCGGCTTTACCGAAGAGCGCGCCAAGGAGCAGTTTGGCCATCTGATCACCGCGTTCTCGTATGGTGCGCCCCCGCACGGCGGCCTGGCGTACGGCCTGGACCGTCTGTGCATGCTGCTGGCGGGTCTGGATTCCATCCGCGACGTGATCGCGTTCCCCAAGGTGCAGAACGCATCCGATCTGATGATGAATTGCCCGGATGTGGTAGACGCCAAGCAGCTTGACGACCTGTCCATCGCGGTGACCCGCGTGGAGAAGGACACGGAAGCGTAAAACAAGCAGAAAAGCCGCTGCGGCAGGCCCGTAGCGGCTTTCCCGTTTTGCAAAGGAGACAGGCTAACGTGCACCCCAAATGTAAAGAACAAGCAAAAAGCAGGAAAATTTTAAGTTATATCGTCAACGCCGTGCTGGCGCTGGTGCTGATCTATGCGGCGGTGTATCTGCTGCGCAAGGGCACGATTTTTTACCGGCCGGAAAGCCAGAAGCCGCTGGGGGTGTTGGCGGCGCTGCCCTTTTTGCTGCGTCCGCGCAGACGGGCGACCGGGCCGGAATTGGCGATCCATGATATTCTGGTGCTGCTGTCGGCCAGTTCGTTTGCGCTGCTGCTGACCGAGTTTGTGGTCAAGGGCGGCATCATCGTCGGCAATACGGCCATCTGGCAGGGATATGTGTACCATGCGGCGATTTTCGGTCTGATTTATGTATTTGCCGGCAGCATCCGCTGGACCACCTGCATCGGCATGGGCGTGACCCTGCTGTATGCGCTGATCGACCATTATGTAACCGTGTTCCGCGGCACACCGGTGCTGCTGAGCGATATTTTTGCCATCGGAACGGCAAAAAACGTGGCGGCGAATTATTCTGTGCCGATCGAGTTTTCCGTGCTGGTCACCGTGGGAATTGCGGTGCTGTTCTGCTTCGCCGTGTGGCGGATGCGCCGCAGGGCGACGCCGCGCCGCTGGCAGTTCCTCACCTGCTCGCTGCTGCTGTGCTGCTGGCTGTATGGGCTTCGGCTCGCGGGCAACAGCTTTGGCTTCTGGCAGGGCAATCTGGAGTACAGCGAGTGGTACTATTTCTGCCGCACGGCGGGCAACGCCATTGTGGAGCAGCCGACAGGCTATTCGGCGGAGGCGCTAAGCGAGATCACGGAGGAATACAGCGGTGAGCAGGGTGAAACGCGACCCAACATCATCATGGTGATGAATGAGTCGTTTGCGGATCTGAAGGACGTCGGCGCGTTTGAGACCAATGAGGATTATCTGCCGTTCCTGCATTCGCTCGCGGGGCGGGAGAATACGATTACGGGCGACCTTCTGGTTTCGACCTTTGGCGGCGGCACCGCTACCACCGAGTTTGAGGTGCTGACGGGGGACACGATGGCATTCTTACCGTTCGGTTGCTCACCGTACCAGATGTACGTCAAGAGCGCGACGCCGGGGGTGGTGTCCGGTCTGTCGGAGCAGGGCTACCAGACGGTTTCGCTGCACCCATACCGCGCTACGTCGTGGAATCGCCAGCAGGTGTATGAACGGTTTGGGTTTGTAACTCAGCTGTATGAGGGCGATTTTTCATCGGATGCGGAACGTCTGCGCAGCTTCATCAGCGACAGCGAGGATTATCGCAAGATCATCGAGGTCTATGAAAACAAGCCGGCGGATACACCGCTGTTCCTGTTCAACGTGACCATGCAGAACCATGGCGGATATGTGCCGGATGATACGGACAATTTCGAGCAGACGATCTGGCTGACGGGGGAATACGAGGGGAAATATCCGGAAGTGGACGAGTACCTTTCGCTTGCAAGGCGCAGCGATGATGCCATCAAAGAACTGATCGACTATTTTTCGTCGGTGGATGAGCCGACGGCGATCATTTTCTTCGGCGATCACCAGCCGAATGTGCCGAGCGCGTTCTATGACGATCTGTTCGGCAACACGGACGCCAACCGCAGCCGGGAAGAGAAGCAGAAGAAGATGGTCACACCGTTCTTCATTTGGGCCAACTACGATATTGCCGAGCAGACCGATGTGCAGATCAGCGCCAATTACCTGACGGCGTTCGCGCTGGATGCGCTGGGATGCTCCACCTCGGGATACGATCAGCTGCGCCTGTCCGTGCGGGAGCAGATCCCGCGCATTAATAATTACGGGTACTACATGCAGGATGGCAGCTGGTATGACTCGGAAACCGCAGAGGAATGTGAGACGCTGGATGCATATCAGATGATGCAGTATGCGCAGCTGTTCGACACAAAAAAACGAGACGATTCCTGGTATCAACCATGAGGAAAACGGCGCTCCACGCTTTGCGTGGAGCGCCGTTTTTGTGCAAAATGGAGAGAACTAAAATGGTGGGTTTTGAGTATGAAAATGATGATAAAATGAGTAAATTGTTGTAAAAAAGGAAAAATATTAGTTCAATTTAGACAAAAAGGTTTTGCTGTTTATGTGCAATCAAACAAAGTGCTGGAAAAAACTTAAAAAAGTTTTGCCAAGATAGGAACATAGTGTTAAAATGGATGACGGACATAGGAGGAGCAGCGAGTGCACACTTCAGGATCTTCGGTGAAAACTGGCGATCTGTTTTTTTATGGTGTTTGCGTGCGCGCGCCCGCAAAATCGGTTCCATCTTGCTGGGGAGTGTATGGGATGGAATTCCTCCGACCCAGGAAAGAAAGAAAAACAAGAAGGGGAGAAAAGCATGCAGTTTTTTAATTCCTTGGCGTTCACCGCGATCACCTTCGTGGCATTCACGGCGCTCGTCGCGATCATCTCCTGGTGGAAAACCCGTGGAGATAATCTGGATACGCAGGACGGCTACTATCTGGCCGGCCGCGGTCTGACCGGCCCGGTTATTGCCGGTTCTCTGCTGATGACCAACCTGTCTGCTGAACAGCTGGTCGGCAACAATGGTCAGGCGGTTCGTGTTGGTATGAGTACGATGGGCTGGGAAGTTACCTCGGCCATCGCGCTGGTTATTCTGGCGTTCGTGCTGATGCCGAAGTACTTACAGACCGGTCTGACGACCGTACCGCAGTTCTTTGAGGAGCGCTATGACGCGGGCAGCCGCCGTCTGGTTTCGATCATCGTACTGCTGAGCTATGTTGTCATCATGCTGCCGAATATCCTGTATGCCGGCGCAGAAGTGTTTGTTAACATCTTCGGCCTGGACAAGGTGCTTGGTATTTCTTATTTCGCAGCCATCGCCATTGTGTGTGTTGCGACCGCAATTGTCGGTTCGATTTACGCAATTTTCGGCGGCCTGAAGGCGATTGCACTGTCCGACTCGATCAACGGTCTGGGCCTGATCGTCGGCGGTCTGCTGGTGCCGATTTTCGGCCTGATGTTCCTGTCCGGCCAGCTGGGCGGCGACGGCAGCTTTATGGACGGCTTTGACAAGTTCCTGCACACCGATCCGGCTTACCTGAACTCCATCAACGAATATAACTCGCCCGAGCCGTGGCTTCCGTGGCCGCTGCTGCTGACCGGTCTGCTGGTCAACAACATGTACTACTGGGCGACCAACCAGTCCATCATTCAGCGTACCTTCGGTGCAAAGAACCTGAAGGAAGCACAGAAGGGCGCGGTATTCGCGGGCTTCCTTAAGATCATGACGCCGCTGATCATCGTTGTGCCGGGCGTTATCTGCGCGCTGGCTTATCCGGGTCAGGATTGGGGCAACGGCAACTCGGCTTACCCGATGCTGGTTTCCCAGGTTATGCCGAAGCCGGTACTGGGCTTCTTTGCGGCCGTTATGTTCGGCGCCATCCTTTCTTCGTTCAACTCGGTGCTGAACTCCGCATCCACCATTTACGCACTGGATATTCACCGTCCGATCTTCAACCCGACCGCGTCCGATGCGCACATGGTTAAGGTTGGCCAGAATTTCGGTACGATCGTTGCAATCGTTTCTACTATCATGAGCCCGTTCATGCTGTACATGACCGGTATTACCACGTTTGTTAACTCCGCTTTCGCGGCGTTCAACACGCCGATCTTCGTCTGCCTGCTGTGCGGCTTCTTCTGGAAGAAGGTTCCGTCCATCGCAGCCAAGATCGTCATTCCGGTGCACGTTGTGCTGTACTTCCTGCTGCAGTTCGTCCTGCGTGACATCATCCCGGCGCTGAACGATATCCACTATCTGTACTTCACCGCGATCCTGTTCGTGTTCGACATGCTGCTGATGTGGGTCATCGTCAAGAAGAACCCGCGTCCGGAGGACTTCGTGCTGCACGATGCCAAGGCAGTCGATATGACGCCGTGGAAAAACGGCAAGATCTGGGCGACCATTACGCTGCTGATCATGGTTGCGGCGTATATCATCTTCTCGCCCCTTGGCTTCGGCAAGAGCGATACTTCTACCTTTGAGCGCTATCAGGCAAACCAGGCTTCGGCTTCGGCGGTTACCGAAATGGTGCAGGAATAAAAAGGTACTTATCATAAAAAAGGGCTGCCCGTTGGGGCGGCCCTTTTTGTCGTTTACAGCGGGAAAGCGCTTTGCAGTGCTGCACGGATATGGTAAAATAGAATAACAAGGAGGTTGACTGACATGAAGGAATTGTATAAGGGCTTGGGCCATGTCGCGATCTACACGGCGGACATGGAAGAGAGCATTGCGTTTTATGAAAAGATCGGCGGCAGCGTCTACAAGCGGGACGGCGTCGCGACGCCGACAGGGGAGAAGAAGTTGGCGCTGGTGGAGTTCGGCGGCTTCCTGCTGGAGCTGATCGAGCCGCCTGCGGGCGAGCTGGTGCCGGCAGGAGAGGGCAGCATCCCGCACTTTGCGGTCTATGTGGACGATCTGGACAAGGCGGCTGCTGCAATCAAGGAGGCCGGTGTGATCTCGTTTATGACGCCGGAGAAAAAGGTGCTGCCGGATACCTTCGGCGGCCTGCAGAACTGGTTCTTCACCGGCCCGTCCGGGGAGCAGATCGAGCTGCTGCAAATGCTTTGAGGATGGATAGCTGTGCAGCGCACGGCAATCCTCGAGTGAAAAACGCAAAAGAAAAGAGCGCCTTCGGGTTTCCCGAAGGCGCTCTTTGTTGAGAAGAGGAGAGAGTATTAATAGTGACGAGCTTCGTACAGGTGATCTTCGATCGCCTTGCGCGCAGCCTGCACTTCCGGCTTGGTAGAAACTTCCGGTACACCAACACGCCACCAGTTCTCGTAGCCCTTGGACATGGTCTTGGGCAGAACCTTCATGTCGATGACGGTGGAAACCGTCTGCTTCTTGGCGTCCTCGATGGCAGCCTTGAGCTCATCCATGGTCTTGACGGTGTAGGTCTTGCAGCCGTAAGCCGCGCCGATTGCCGCATAGTCTACCTGGATGACCTTGCCCTTGTAAATGCCGTTGGTCACGCCCGGCTCGAGCATGTTCTTCTCGGTGCAGATGCAGGCGTTGCCCTGGCCAACCTCGAGGTTGTTGATGCAGCCGAAGGAAGCGTTATCAAACAGCATGACGTTGATCTTCTTGCCGATCTGAACGGAAGTGATCAGCTCGGAGTGCAGCATATCGAACGAACCGTCGCCGCACATTGCGTAAACTTCCTTGTCCGGGCAAGCGAGCTTCGCGCCCAGAGCAGAAGCGATTTCGTAACCCATGCAGGAGTAGCCGTACTCCATGTGATAGGTGTTGATCTTGCGTGCACGCCACATGCCCTGCATGTCGCCCGGCAGCGAACCAGCCGCTGCGCAAACGATGGCATCGTCATCAATCAGGTGGTTGATCGTGCCGAGAACCGCGGTCTGGCACAGCTTGCAGCCGGTGTCCTCGATGTACTTCTCAACGCATTCGCGGTTTGCGTCGTTGATTTCCGGAATGAAGGAATCCTTGTCGGTGTAAGTGCAGTGATCCAGACGATCAACCTCGTCGAACCACTCCTTGCGGTAAGCCGCAATCGTCTTGGCATACTCTTCGTCGGTGTGGTAGCCGATCTTCTTGAGCTCTTCGCCGATGGCGGTCAGTGCCTCGTTGGCGTCAGCCACAACCGGGGTAGCGTCCATCTTGTATGCCTGGAACTCGGACGGGTTGATGTTGACGAACTTGGCGTCCGTGCGGTACAGCCACTTGGAAGCGGTGGTGAAGTCGGTGTAGCGGGTGCCGACGCCGATGACAACGTCCGCCTCGTGTGCCAGCTTGTTGGCCGCGATGCCGCCGGTGGTGCCCAGACCGCCGAGGTTGAGCTCGTGGGTCCATTCAACCGCGCTCTTGCCCGCCTGGGTCTCGCCGAAGGCAATGCCGAAGTCCTCAGCGAACTTCTTGAATACCTTGTGCGCTTCTGCGTAGCGTACGCCGCCGCCGCAGATCAGGAGCGGCTTCTTTGCGGTCTTGATGACCTCAACGGCCTTCTCGAGTGCATACTTGGTGATCGGACGACGGTCGATGCGCCATACGCGCTTCTTGAAGAAGTCAACCGGGTAGTCGTAAGCTTCTGCCTGTACATCCTGCGGCAGGGAGATCGCAACCGCGCCGGTGTTGGCGGTATCGGTCAGCACGCGCATCGCGGAGATCATGTCGGTCATAACCTGCTCCGGACGGTTGATGCGGCCCCAGTACTTGGTGACAGCCTGGAACGCGTCGTGTGCGGAAATGGTCAGGTTCTGCGGCTGCTCCATCTGCTGGAGAACCGGGTCAGGCTGACGGGAAGCGTAAATATCGCCCGGCAGGATCAGAACCGGAATGTTGTTGGCGGTAGCGGTCGCAGCAGCGGTTACCATGTTGCATGCGCCGGGGCCGACAGAAGAGGTAGCAGCAAAGATCTGCTTGCGGCGCATCTGCTTGGCATAGCCGACAGCAGCCAGCGCCATGCCCTGCTCGTTCTTGCCCTGATAGACAACCATGTCCTTCAGTTCCTGCTCAACGCCGTTGGCAAAGCCGACAACGTTGCCGTGGCCGGGCAGCATGAAGATGCCCTTGACGAACTTGTGCTCCTGCTCGTTGCCATCCATGTCAATGTAGCTGACATACTGGTTCTCGAGGAAGCGGACGAGTGCCTGAGAAGCGGTCAGGCGTACAGTTTCCATATGCTTCATAGGTTTTGTTTCCTCCTAAAAAGAATTCTCTTTCTTCTTTAATCTAAGCCGATCGGCGAAGCAGCTGATCAGTTGCCGGTCGGGCAGTGCCAGATGTGATCGTTGGCATCGTCCGCGAGCAGCCACAGATGCTCCTCGTCGTCGATACGGGTCTTGTCCCACGGATTGCCCGGCAGATGACGGATGCCCCAAGCGTAGCAGCAGGAGTAGCCCGGTGCGGTGACCTGAGAATGCATCTTGTCGGTGATGATAGCCAGACCGTTGTGGTGAGTCTCGTAGATCTCGCCGTTGCCCCAGCCAGCGCCGAAGCCCATCGGCTTGTCATAGCGGTAGAAGTAGCACTCCGGCTGCGGATGATGATGCGGCGGATAGCTCGACCACTTGCCCGGCAGGTTGACAACTTCGCCCAGCACCATGTTGGAGTAGGGGGCGTTGTCCAGATCGAAGCAGGTGCGCACGTCGCGCTTGATGCAGCCCATCAGTTCGCCCTGATTGCCGCGCGCCCAAGTGTCGGTGTCTTCCGGCTTATACATCTTGTTCGGGAAGGTCTTTTCGTTGATGGTCTTCTGGATATAGATATTGCAGGGACCGTGCGCGGTGATCTTCACCTTGGTGCCCTTGCAGACATGCAGGCAGGACGGGTTGTAATCGAACGGATTGGGACGGTCTACGTCGTAGGTCTGGTCATCCCACTCGAAGGTGCACTTGCCGTCGAATACGAGCGCAGCCAGTTCCTTTTCCGGCTCCTCGAAGGAGTAGGTGTCGCCATCCTCCATGACGAGCAGGGCAACGTCCATCATGGCATCCTTGCCGATGCCTTCGTCCAGACGGATATACTCGTTGTATCCGCGCTTGACTTGCTTATCAATGTACATAACTGTTTCCCTCCAAAAAAAGATTTTTTTGGTACAGCGTCCGGCGGTTGGGCCGGGCGGTTGGCGGTCAGCCGTACAGGGCTGTCCAACTCTTATTATAACATGCAGCGCCAAATGCTTTCAACGCATTCCAAGCTGCGGGGGAACTCTTTGGCATTTAGCACAAAAACCGGCTGGGTTCTTCTGTCAAATGATACAACAAAAATACGATTTTCGGATTCCGTACTCTTGCGTTTGTTCCCGTTTGCGACTATAATTATAGCAGATAGCGGCAAAAATGCTTGCAATATCTTCACAAACAATAACACTATTTTAAGGAATAAAGCGGAGGGATGAAATGGACGCGGCAAGGCGGGAAAAACGGGAACACGGTACGCAGGCGTTTCCGTTTCAGATTTACCCTGCGCTGGACGGCAGCGAGGCAGATGACAGCGATTTCATCCCCTATCACTGGCATCCGGAACTCGAGATCATCACGGTGGACGCCGGACATGTTTCGCTGACGATCGCGGACCATGTGTATGAAGGCGAGCACGGGGATGTGTTCTTTGCCGCGGGGGAAGAACTGCACGAAATCCGCGCGGCGGGACGGGAAAATCAGTTCCGTTCCTTTGTGTTTGCGGCGGATTTCCTGCAGTTTGCGCGTGCCGATCAGGCGGAGACCGAGCTGCTTGCGCCGCTCGCGGAGGGCCGACTGCGGTTTGCCACCTGTCTGCGCGTGGGTGAGACCGGACAGCGGGAGGTGCGCGCCCTGCTGGCGCAGATTGTGCGCGCCTGCCTGGGACAGGCGCCGGGGTATCAGCTGGCGGTCAAAGCGGCGTTGCTCGGCATTGTGGCGGTGTGCGCCCAAGCCGGCCTGTTGACCGGCCGGCGGGTGCGACCGGGCGCGGACTACAAGGCGCGCCAACTCAAGGAGATCGTCGGGTATCTGGGCGCGCATTTTACCGAACCGCTGTCGCTGACCGCGGTGGCCGCGCATTTCGGTCTGTCGCCGCAGTATTTCAGCAGCTTCTTTCGGGAGAATTTCGGCCGGACGTTCACGCAGCATATCAATTCCCTGCGCATCGAGCAGGCGGCGCGCCTGCTGCGCGAAAGCGACCTGCCGGTGATGGAGATCGCATTCAACGTTGGGTTTGACAATTTCAGCTATTTTATCAAGCGTTTCCGTTCGGTCTACGGCGTTTCGCCCTCAACTTATCGCAAAAACAGTCTGGCATAACAAAAACGGGCGGCTTCGGCGCAGTGCCGAAGCCGCCCGTTCGTGTGACGGAAGGATCAGAGATTATTCATACCGGAGCTTGACGTTTTCCTGCCGGCACAGGTCCACATATTCCTTGGGCGGTTCGCGGTCGGTGATGAAAGCGGTCAGATCCTTGAGGTGACAGAAGGTGACGATGGCTTCCTTGCCGATCTTGGAGGAGTCCACCATGCCGTAGATCGTGTCCGCACGCTGTACGACCGCGCGCTTGATCTCGGCTTCGAGGAAGGTGGTGTTGGTCATGCCGGCGGTCAGCGAAACGCCGGTAGCGCCCATGAATGCTTTATTGATGCGCATGGCGCTGAGCGCTTCGATCGTGGACAGACCGACAAACGAGTCGGTCGTCGGGCTGTAAATGCCGCCGAGCGAGATGATGTTCAGGTTATCATACTTGGATGCCTCGCTGAGCGCACCGAGCGAGTGCGTGATGATCGTAATGCGTTTTTTCGCCACCAGAAACCGCAGCAGGCACAGTGTCGTCGTGCCGGAGTCGATAAAAATGGTGTCGCCGTCGGCAACTTCCTCGGCGGCCAGGCGGCCGATGAGGGACTTGTCGATCGGGTTGAGGCCGGAACGGATGGGGGTCGGCACAGCGCCGGAGGGCACGGTGGCGGTGACGCCGCCGTAAACCTTCGTAATATGCCCGCGCACCTCAAGTTCGTTCAAATCGCGGCGGATGGTGTTTTTGGAAACGCCGAAAACCTCGCATAATTCATCAATGCTGACGGTCTCGCGTGAGATCACATATTGTTCAATTGAATTGAGACGGCTGACTTTCATCTTCCATGTTCCCCAATCTTACCCGAAAATTAACCAGAATAACTTTCTTTAGTGTATCAAAAATTGCTTAAAATGTCTACTGGTCCAAAAGAGGGGGAAAAACTGCCAATTGCGTTATTAATGTAACACAATCCTGTGCGGGGGCGTGAACGCAGCAATTATTTTCCTCTTAAGATAGGAAAAATAAAAATAAAAATATTTCTGCGTGCACAAAATCTGGTTGCTTTTTGGTCATATGCGTTCGATGCAGGCATGGGCTGCTGTTACAGGTACAAAATTGGATTCTACTCGCGAGATAACCAAAAAAATATAGAAACACAACCAAGACATAACAAACAAATTTCGAAAAATTGCCAGCGGAAATTTATAAATAATTCCGAAGGGTACAAAACCGGGGATGGAATTTTTGTAAACAAATGTGTGAATTTTGGTTGAAATCTGGGTAGCTTGGTGATACACTGTAATCGATATACAGCGGCCAGTTGCCGCTGTCGCCGGAACCTGTTCCGCGGAGAGAAAATATTTTGAATTAGGCAGGTGTATGCAATGCAGAAAGCAGAAAAGATGCAGGAGCTTCGCGTATTTGCGCAGGAAATCCGTTTGGAAACCCTGAAAACCATCGGCTCGCTCGGCTTTGGCCATGTGGGCGGTTCGATGTCCATCATTGACGCGCTGGCCGTTCTGTATGGTGACGTAATGAAGATCGATCCGAAGAACCCCCGTTGGGAGGATCGTGACTGGTGCGTACTGTCCAAGGGTCATGCCGGCCCGGCGATGTATGCCACCCTCGGCCTGAAGGGCTTCTATCCGCTGGAGAACGCTTACACGCTCAACCAGCCGCACACCAACTTCCCGTCCCACACCGACCGCACCAAGACCCCCGGTGTTGACCTGACCACCGGCTCGCTCGGCCAGGGCATGTCCACCGCAACGGGCGCGGCGCTCGGCAACAAGATCGACGGCCGCGACAATCATGTATTCGTATTTGTCGGCGACGGCGAGGCGGACGAAGGCCAGGTTTGGGAGGCTGCTCAGTTCGCGGTACATTATCAGCTGGACAACCTGGTTTGCTTTGTTGATGATAACAAGTATCAGCTCGACGGCGCATGCGAAAAGGTTATGAAGCATGCCAAGGGCATCGGCGCGAAGTTCGCGGCGTTCGGCTGGAACGTAGTCGAGTGCGCAGACGGCAACGATGTAGAGCAGATTTATGACGCTATCCAGACCGCTTATGCGACCAAGGGCGTTCCGACCTGCATTGTGCTGAACACGGTCAAGGGCAAGGGCGCTACCTTTGCTGACGGTACGGGCGCGCATTCTTCTCAGCCGTCCAAGGAGCAGTGGGACGAAGCCATTGCTTACGCTGAGAAGCAGCTCGCTGAGATCAAGGCACAGTAAGGGAGGGTACGAACATGAGCTTTACTTTGATTGGCAAACACGAAAAGGATTCTCGTGCAAACCGCGACGGTTACGTTTCCGCGATGCTCGAGATGATGGAAAAGGATCCCACGGTCATGCATGTTGACTGTGACCTCGAAAACTGCATCAACACCGGCAAGCTGGCAAAGGCTTTCCCGGAGCGTACCATTAACGCAGGTATTGCGGAAGCCAACGCCGTAGGCGTATCCGCCGGCCTGTGCGCAACCGGCAAGACCGTATTTGTGCACTCCTTCGGCTGCTTTGCTTCCCGCCGTGCATTCGATCAGGCGTTCATGAGCGCCGCTTACGCCAAGCTGCCGGTACATATTGTTGGTTCCGACCCCGGCGTATGCGCAGCATACAACGGCGGCACCCATATGCCGTTCGAGGATTGCGCTCTGTACCTGTCCATTCCGGACGCAATCGTAATCGATCCGGTTGACTATGCGCAGATCAACTGCCTGACCAAGAAGCTGGCCGCTTCCGGCAAGTTCTCTTACATGCGCATGATCCGTAAGGCGTTCACCACCGTTTACGCGGACGGCTCGGACTTCGAGATCGGCAAGGGCGTGACCCTGAAGGAAGGCAAGGACGTTGCCATCATCGCTTCCGGCATCATGGTAGACGAAGCACTCAAGGCACAGGAGCAGCTGGCCGCTGAGGGCATTTCCGCCAAGGTGATCGATATGTTCACCTGGAAGCCGCTCGACGAGCAGCTCATCATCGACTCCGCCAAGGAGTGCGGCGCGATCGTAACCGCTGAGAACCATCAGGTCAAGTGCGGCCTGGGTTCCGCGATTGCCAACGTTGTCATCAAGAACTGCCCGGTTCCGATGGAAATGGTCGGCGTCGAGGATCGCTTCGGCCAGGTTGGCGCGGAGAGCTTCCTGCGTGAGGAGTACGGCCTGACTGCCGCTCACATTGTTGAGGCTGCCAAGAAGGCTATTTCCCGCAAGTAATCCAAACAGATCAAAAGGCGCGCTGCACAAGCAGCGCGCCTTTTTCCGGTTTTGCCGCGGCTTTGTCCATTCTGCCCCTATGCAGGGCTGGGATTTTGCGGTAAAATTATACTAAGAAAATTTGTGCACAAAACCGATGGAGGAAACACTATGGATTTGAAGGAGCGCGCCCTCAAGGCGCATGAGCAGTGGGGCGGCAAGATCGAGGTCGTCGCGCGCTGCGAGGTCAACAGCAAGGAAGATCTTTCGATCGCGTATACGCCGGGCGTTGCCGAGCCGTGCCTTAAGATCAAGGACGACCCGTCCCTGAGCTATACCTACACCCGCCGCCATAATCTGGTTGCCGTCATCACGGACGGCACGGCGGTGCTGGGCCTGGGCGATATCGGCCCGGAGGCCGGCATGCCGGTTATGGAGGGCAAATGCGCGCTGTTCAAGGCGTTTGCCGATGTGGACGCGTTCCCGCTTTGCGTCAAGAGCAAGGATGTGGACGAGATCGTACGCACGATCCAGCTGATTTCCGGCTCGTTCGGCGGCATCAACCTGGAGGATATCGCCGCGCCGCGCTGCTTTGAGATCGAGCGCAAGCTCAAGGAAGTCTGCGACATTCCGGTGTTCCATGATGACCAGCACGGCACAGCGGTGTGCTGCGGCGCGGCGCTCATCAACGCCTGCCGCCTGACCGGCCGCAAGGTAGAGGACATCAAAATGGTCGTCAACGGCTGCGGCGCGGCCGCGATCGCGGTGACCAAGTTCCTGATGTTCCTCGGCATCCGCGATGTGACCATGGTCGAGCGCTTCGGCATCGTTTGCGAGGGTGATGAGCGCCTCAATCCCGCACAGGCCGAGATGGCCAAGGTCACCAACCGCAGCCATATGACCGGCACGCTGGCCGATGCCATCAAGGGTGCGGACGTGTTCTTCGGCATGTCGGCACCGCAGGTGCTGACCAGCGACATGGTTTCCACCATGGCGGAGAACCCGATGGTGTTTGCAATGGCCAATCCGGTGCCGGAAATCTGGCCGGAGGACGCCAAGAAGGGCGGCGCCGCGGTGGTCGGCACCGGCCGTTCGGACTATCCGAACCAGATCAACAATGTGCTCGCGTTCCCAGGTATCTTCCGCGGCGCGCTCGATGTGCGCGCCAGCGACATCAACGAGGAGATGAAGCTCGCCGCCGCCAAGGCGATCGCCTACTGCGTCTCGGACGAGGAGCTGACTCCGGAATATATCATGCCGATGGCATTTGACAAAAAGGTCATCCGCGCGGTTGCCGACGCCGTGGCACAGGCCGCGCGCGACTCGGGTGTGGCGCGCATCTGAGCCGGCTTTTTGTCGCGGAAAAGGGCGCTGCGTGCCCGTGCACGGCGGAACTGTGCAATTTGCTGAAAAAGTTTTTTGCACAGGGCGTTTCTGTGCAAAAATGCGTTTGACTTTTGCAATATAGTTGAGTACAATAAGGATAGTAATGGCGCATGCGAAAGCATGCGGTATGAGAGATGAAAATGGAGGGAATAACACATGTTAGATCCGAAGAAAGTAAAGCTGGGTATCTGCCCGATCGGCTGGTCCAACGATGATATGTGGGATCTTGGCGATGAGAACACGTTCCAGCAGTGCATTTCCGAGATGAAGCTCGCGGGCTTCGATGGCTGCGAAGTCGGCCATAAGTATCCGGAGGATAAGGAAGTCCTCAAGCACATGCTCGACGTGCGCAACATGACCATCGCGTCCAAGTGGTTCTCCTCTTTCCTGGTTGACAAGCCGTACGAAGAGGTTGAGGCCGAGTTTATCAAGGAACTGGATTACCTTTCCTACGTCGGCGCAACTGCAATCAATGTATCCGAGCAGTCCGGCTCTATCCAGGGCAAGCTCGACACCGCGATTCTCGATATGGAGAACAAGCGCGTCCTGACCGACGAGGAGTGGGACCGCTTCACCACCGGCCTGAACAAGCTGGGCAAGCTGTCCATGGAGAAGTACGGCATCCGTACCTGCTTCCATCATCACATGGGTACCGTGTGCCAGACGGTTGAGGAAACCACCCGCCTGATGGAGAACACCGATCCCAAGTACGTATTCCTGTGCTTCGATACCGGCCACTTCACCTTCGCAGGCGAGGATCCGGTCAAGATGCTCGAGAAGTTCGCTGACCGTGTAGGTCACGTTCACCTGAAGAACATGCGTATGCCGATGGTTGAGAAGGCTCGTGCAGAGCACTGGTCCTTCCTCGACGCGGTTCGCGCTGGCGCGTTCACCGTTCCGGGCGATCCGGACGGCTGCGTTGAGTTCGATAAGGTATTCGACCTGCTGGACAAGGCTGGTTACACCGGCTGGATCATGGTCGAGGCTGAGCAGGATCCGGCGAAGGCCAATCCGTTCGAGTACGCCAAGATGGGCCGCGAGTACATCACCGCGCACACCGGTCTGGGCGGCGAAGTCGTTCTCAAGAAGTAATTTTCCCGCTGTGGATCCAAAATCCCGCTCCGTTTGGAGCGGGATTTTTTTGTGCCGTACAGGATGCCGCCGGCAGAATGGTGCAGACTGGTACAATGCATGATACAGTTGTGCATAAATTGTAAAATCCATAGCGAAACCCTTTGCAAAATAAGCGGTTATAGGGTAGAATAGAAAGCGGGAAAATGAAGCAAGGAGAGTGCATCATGGAAACACAGAGATATAAACGCGTGCTGATCAAAATCAGCGGCGAGGCGCTTGCGGGCGATAAGCATTTCGGTCTGAATTTTGACGTGATCGGTCCGGTATGCGATGTGATCAAAAAATGCAATGAAGAGGGCTGCGAGATCGGCATTGTTGTCGGCGGCGGCAACTTCTGGCGCGGCGTCAAGGACGGCGGCGGCAAGATGGAGCGCACCCGCGCGGACCATATGGGCATGCTGGCGACGACCATCAATGCGCTGGCGCTGGCCGATGCCCTCGAGCAGCGCGGCGTGCCGGTGCGTGTGCAGACCGCGATCGAGATGAACCGCATCGCGGAGCCGTATATCCGGCAGCGTGCAACGCGCCATCTGGAAAAGGGCCGCGTGGTCATTTTCGGCTGCGGCACGGGCAACCCGTTCTTCTCGACCGATACTGCGGCGGTGCTGCGTGCGGCGGAGATCGGCGCGGAAGTCATCCTGCTGGCCAAAAATGTGGACGGCGTATACGATTCCGATCCGGCCAAGAACCCGGATGCCAAGAAGTACGACCGCCTGACCTATATGGACGTGCTCAATCAGGGGCTCGGCGTTATGGATACGACCGCGACTTCGCTTTCCATGGATAACCATATTCCGATTTTGGTATTTGCACTTTCCGATCCGGAAAATATTTATCGTGCAGTCAACGGTGAGAAGATCGGCACGATCGTAGAGGAGGACAAATCATGAAGGCTCAGCTCAACGCATACGAGGAAAAAATGAAGAAAACGCTCGACGTGCTCGCCAAGGAACTGGCAGCCGTTCGCGCAGGCCGCGCCACCCCCGCCGTGCTCGATAAGATCACGGTCGAGTATTACGGCGCGCCGACCCCGCTGAACCAGGTGGCGGCGATTTCCACGCCCGATCCCCGTTCGCTCGCGATCCAGCCGTGGGACGGCTCGATCCTCAAGGCGATCGAGAAGGCGATCCAGGTTTCCGATCTGGGCATCAACCCGCAGAACGACGGCAAGCAGATCCGTCTGAACTTCCCGCCGCTGACCGAGGAACGCCGTAAGGAACTGATCAAGGGCGTTTCCAAGACGGGCGAGGAATCCAAGGTTGCACTGCGCAACATTCGCCGCGATGCGATCGATAAGTTCAAGGCAGCGCAGAAGAAGAGCGAAATGACCGAGGACGAACTGCATGAGGGCGAAGAGAAGATGCAGAAGCTGACCGATAAGTACGTCAAGGAGATTGACGGCATGGTCGCCAAGAAGTCCAAGGAGCTGGCCGAGGTATAAACCATTTCTCGGTTTCCGATCAAATAAAATCACATTGGGGGGCGGCGGGATCGCCGCCTCTTTGCATGGGGGAAGAAATTTGGGTCTGTTCACACGGAAAAAGAAGGCGGAGCCGGAAAACCGTCCGGTGCCGCGTCATATTGCGGTCATCATGGACGGCAACGGCCGCTGGGCGAAAAAGCGCGGGCTGCCGCGGCAGGCCGGGCATAAGGTCGGCGCGGAAACCTTCCGCACGATCGCGACCTATTGCAAGGATATCGGCGTGCAGTATTTTACGGTTTACGCGTTTTCCACGGAAAACTGGAAGCGCCCGCAGGAAGAGGTCAATGCGCTGATGAATTTGTTCCGCGCGTACCTCAAAGAGGCGGCGGAAACCATGTTCCAGCGCGGCGTCGCGGTGCGCGTGCTGGGCGATCTGACACCGCTGCCCGAGGATATCCGTGCGCAGATCCGCGAGGTGGATGAGATCGCCGACCGGCTGGGGCCGGACGCGGCGACCGCGTCCCTGTGCATCAACTACGGCGGACGGGACGAGATCAAAAACGCGGTGCGTGCGCTCGCCGAGCAGGTGAAAACCGGCGCGCTCGCGCCCGAGGATATCACCGAGGACACCATCAGCGCGCATCTGTATACCGCGCACATGCCCGATCCGGATCTCATCATCCGCCCGTCCGGGGAGATCCGCACCTCGAATTTCCTGTTGTGGCAGTCGGCCTATGCCGAGTATTATTTTACCGATGTGCTGTGGCCGGACTTCAAGACCGCCGATATGGATGCGGCGATCGATGCGTTCAACAAGCGCAATCGCCGGTTCGGCGGTGTATAAACGGACGGAGCGAGGTGTAAAGCTATGAAAGCAAGAGTGTTGTTCGGCGTGGTCGGTTTTGCGTTTGTGCTGCTCGCGCTGTATGTGTTCCCTTCGATCGTGCTGGAGATCGCGATCGCGGCGCTGTGCGTTTTGGCGACGTATGAGGTGCTTGGGTCCACCAAACTGGTGCACAATCGGCTGGAACTGCTGCTGTGTATGCTGGTGGCGCTGGGCCTGGCGGTCGGCCATGTGACAGGGCTGCCGGTCAGCCTGTCCGCCGTAGTGCAGGGACTGGTTTTCGTGATGCTGGTCGGCTCGTTTGCGATCGAACTGAAATTCCACGACAGTATGAATGTGTCGCAGGTCGCGTGGGGCTTTTTCGGCGCGCTGATCGTGCCGTATCTCATGCTCAGCCTGCTGCGCATTTACCAAATGGATTTCCAGCCCATCCTCGATACCGATTTCCGCGCGGGACAGTTTATCGTGCTGCTGCCGCTGCTCGCGGCGTGGGGCGCGGACACCTGCGCGCTGTTTTCCGGCATGTTTTTCGGCAAGCATAAGCTTGCACCGGTCGTCAGTCCGAAAAAGACGGTCGAAGGTGCGGTCGGCGGCGTGATCGGCGGCGCGGTGCTGGTGGTGCTGGCAGCACTGCTGATGAATGTATTTCTCGATCTGGATATGCCGCTCTGGTCGGCGGCCGTGCTGGGCGCGGTCGGCGCGGTGCTCGGCGAGATCGGCGACCTGTCGTTCTCGGTCATCAAGCGTCAGACCGGCATCAAGGACTATGGCCATATCTTCCCGGGACACGGCGGCGTGCTCGACCGGTTTGACAGCGTCCTGTTTGTCGCGCCGTTCGCGGAAATTCTGTTCCGGATCCTCTGGCAAGGGAGTGCTTTATGAAAAAAATTGCGATTTTGGGCTCAACTGGGTCGATCGGCACGCAAACGGTCGATATTTTGCCCTCGATTGACGCCGAAGTTGTCGCATTGACGACCAATCGGCGCATAGACTTACTCGAAGAGCAGGCGCGCGCGCTGCATCCCAAGATGGTGTGCGCGTTTGACGAAACGGCGGCGGCAGACCTCAAGGTCAAGCTCGCGGACACGGAGATCCAAGTGCTGGGCGGTATGGACGGCCTGATCGCCTGCGCGGCGGAGTCGGGCGCGGACATTGTCGTGACGGCTGTGGTCGGCATGGTCGGCCTGCTGCCGACGCTGGCCGCGATCGACGCGGGCAAGGATATCGCGCTGGCGAACAAGGAAACGCTCGTGTGTGCGGGCGAACTGGTGATGCGCGCGGCGCGGGAAAAGGGCGTCAAGATCTTGCCGGTCGATTCTGAACATTCGGCGATTTTCCAGTGCGCGCAGGCCGCGCACGGCAACCCGCTTTCCAAGATCATTCTGACCGCGTCGGGCGGCCCGTTTTTCGGTAAGACGGCGGAGGAAATGCGGTCGGTGACGCGCGAGCAGGCGCTCAAGCACCCGAACTGGCATATGGGCGCGAAGATCACGATCGACTCGGCAACCATGATGAACAAGGGGCTTGAGCTGATCGAAGCCATGTGGCTGTACGATGTGCCGCCCGAGCAGATCGAAATCGTCATCCATCGGGAAAGCATCGTGCATTCCGCGGTGGAGTTTGCCGACGGTGCGGTGATCGCGCAGCTCGGCCTGCCTGATATGCGGCTGCCGATCCAGTACGCGCTGACCTATCCGGCGCGCGTGCCGTGCAAGGTGCCGCATCTGTCGCTCGCGGAGATCGCCAAGCTGACCTTTTTCCAGCCGGATGACAAGGCGTTTCCGGCGCTTGGCCTCGCGTGGCAGGCGGCGGCGCAGAAGGGCGACCGCGGCGCGGTGCTCAATGGTGCAAACGAAGCGGCGGTCGGCCTGTTTTTGGAGGGCCGCATCGGGTTTACCGATATCGCCGCATGCGTCGCGCATGCGCTGGATACCATCCCGTACCGCGGCAATATCACGCTGGACGATGTGCTGGCGGCTGATCGCGCCGCAAGGGAGATCGTGCTTGCCTGACGCGGTGGATTCTGTCCTTTGAGAGGAGAAGTGTTTTGCTGCAAATCATACTTGCTATTCTGGCGTTTGGCGTGCTGGTGATCGTGCATGAATTCGGACATTTCATCACGGCCAAGCGCGGAGGGGTACAGGTCAATGAGTTTTGGATCGGTATGGGGCCGACGCTGCTGAAAAAACAGTATCACGGCACGCTGTATTGCCTGAAAATACTGCCGTTTGGCGGCGCGTGTGTGATGGAAGGGGAAGACAGCGAAAGCGAGAACGAGCATGCATTCGGCAAGGCGAGCCTGCCGCGCCGCATGCTGATCGTGGCCGCGGGGGCGCTGATGAACTTCCTCGTCGGTTTCCTGATCGTGCTGGCGGTCATGCGGCCCAACGGGCCGGACGGCGGCTATATCGTCTCGACGCTGGCGTCGGTGGACCCGGCGAGCACGGCGGCGGCACAAGGCGGCCTCCAGGCCGGGGACGAGATCCTCAAAGTGGACGGATACAGAATCCTGCTGCGCAGCGACTTTGAAACCGCTCTGGCGCGCGGCAAGGATACGACGTATGAAGTTGTGGTGCGGCGAAATGGCGAGAAGGTCACGCTGCCTGCGGTCAAACTGGAAGCGACCATCGATGCCGGAGACGGCCGCAAAATGATCGGCCTGACCTTTGCCGAGCAGCCGGACAGCATCGGAATGCATCTGAGCATGACGGTGCGCACTTCGGTGAGCTATGCGCGCATGGTTTGGGCAAGTCTCGGCATGCTGGCAACCGGGCAGGTCGGCGTCGATCAGCTGTCCGGGCCGGTCGGCGTGGCCGAGGTGATGGCGGATACGGCAAAGTACAGCATGATTTCGTTCTTCCAGCTGGTCGCGTTCATTTCGATCAATCTGGGTGTGATGAATTTGCTGCCGCTGCCCGCGCTGGACGGCGGACGGCTGCTGTTCCTTATCATTGAGGCGGTGCGCCGCAAGCCGGTGCCGCCCAAGTATGAAGGATATATTCACGCGGCGGGGCTGGTGCTGCTGCTCGCGCTGATGGTGTATGTGACAGGACAGGATATTTTGCGCATTGTTGCGGGAGGTTCATGAACATGAAACAGACCAAACAGATCATGGTGCGGGATGTGCCCATCGGCGGCGGCGCGCCGATCGCGGTGCAGTCGATGACGAATACAGACACACGCGACGCGAAAGCGACGCTCGCGCAGATCCGCGCGCTGGCGGAGGCCGGCTGCGATATTGTGCGCTGTGCCGTGCCGGACGCACAGGCGGCCGAGGCGCTCAAAGAAATCTGCGCGAAGTCGCCCATCCCGGTCGTGGCGGATATCCATTTTGACTATCGGCTCGCGCTCGCGTCCATTGAGGCGGGCGTGGATAAGATCCGCTTAAACCCCGGCAACATTGGCGGCGCGGACCGCGTGCACGCGGTCGTGCAGGCGGCGAAGGCGCGTAAAATCCCGATCCGCATCGGCGTCAACTCGGGTTCGGTCGAAAAGCATATTCTTGAAAAATACGGCAGCCCGACACCCGAGGCGATGGTTGAGTCCGCGCTCTATCACGTTGGTCTGCTGAACGACTGCGGCTTTGACGATATCTGCATTTCGATCAAGTCGTCGTCCGTGCCGTACACCATGCAGGCTTATCTGCTGGCAAGCGAAAAGACGAACTATCCGCTCCACCTCGGCGTGACCGAGGCGGGCACTGAGTACATGGGCACGATCAAGTCCGCGGCCGGCATCGGCGGCCTGCTCGCGCTGGGCGTGGGCGACACCATCCGCGTGTCGCTGACCGATGATCCGGTCAAGGAGATTTACGCGGCCAAGGCGATTTTGAAGGCGGTCGGCCGCGCGGAGGACGGCATCAACGTCGTTTCCTGCCCGACCTGCGGGCGCACGCGCATCGACCTGATCGGCATCGCCAAGGAAGTCGAGCAGCGCTGCATGGACATCCACGGCAAAAAGCTCAAAGTGGCCGTGATGGGCTGCGCGGTCAACGGCCCGGGCGAGGCGCGCGAAGCCGATCTCGGCATCGCGGGCGGCGACGGCGTCGGCCTGATCTTCCGCAAGGGGGAGATCATCAAAAAGGTACCGCAGGAGCAGCTGGTGGACGCGCTGATGGAGGAGATCAAGCATTTTGGAGCATAATCCGGAGGAACGGTCAAATTGGCTGGCAAACTGATAGACTTATTTCAAAACTGCAAATGGACGGAAGAAGAACAGCACCTTGCCTCGGGCGAGGTGCGTTCTCTCGCGTTTGGGGATAATAACACGGTGATGGTGGTCGAACTGGGCCTGAAACGGGTCATCAGCCGAAAAACCATCGCGAAAGCGGAAAAACAGATCGCAAAACAGTACGGTCTGCACCGTGTGTGCATCGAACCGCGCTATTCCATGCCGGATGGGTTGACGGTGGAGTACATCCGCTCGCTGTATGAGGATATGGCATATCGCATGCCGTCCGCGCGCGGGCTGCTCGACTGCGGCAAATGGGAGTATGCGGACGGCGCGCTGCAAATCCCGATGGACGAGGTGAGCGAAAAGCATTTTGCGGGCGCGCTGCGCCATCTGGAAGCGCGCATCCTGCGCGAACTGGGCCGGCCGTGTCCGGTGCATGCGGTGTGCGTGGAGGTTTGCGACTGCGCGCCGGCGTCTGAAGCACCGCAGCGTGAGGAGATCCTGCACAAAGCGATCGAACAGGCCGCAGCGGAAGCGACTGCCGTGCCCAAGCCGAAAAAGCCGCGTCCCGCGCCCAAACCGGAGCATACCGGCTATCAGCGCCCGCGTACGGAAAAGGTGCGCGAGGACGACCTGATCTTCGGCAAGCTGATGCAGGACCCGATCATTTCGGTCAACGAGGCGATCGCGGCCTACGATATGGTCACCATTCAGGGCGAGGTGTTCTTCACCGACAACAAGGACATCCACAGCAAGAAAACCGGCAAGGACTACGTCAAGATCGCATTTGATATGACCGACCGCACCAATTCCGTGCGCGTGTCCAAGTTCCTTGCCGCGGATAAGGCGGGCGATACCGCATCCAAGATCAAGAACGGCCTGTACTGCACGGTGCAGGGCAAGATGGTGTACGATACCTATGCCAAGGAGATGGTGCTCGAGCCGACCGGCATCGTCAAGGCGAAAAAGCCCGTCCGGCAGGATAAGGCCGAGGGGATGAAGCGTGTCGAGCTGCATCTGCACACCAATATGAGTGCGATGGACGGCATGTCCTCGACCGCGTCGCTGCTGTGCCGCGCGGCGCAGTGGGGGCACCGTGCCATGGCGATCACCGACCACGGCGTCGCGCAGGCCTTCCCGGAAGCGCTGCATGCGCAGGAAGGCAAGCAGAAGGACATCATCGGGGACATGAAGATCATCTATGGTATTGAGGCGTATTATGTCAACGATGAGGACACGCTGTCCGTTGTGCGCGGCAAGTCGGAGGAGCCGCTGACCGGCACATTTATCGTCTTTGACCTTGAGACCACCGGCCTCAATCCCGCGAGTGAGGAAATCACCGAGATTGCGGCGGTACGCGTCGTAGACGGCGCGATTCAGGACGCTTTCCAGACCTATGTCAACCCGCACAAGCCGATTCCCGAGGAGATCACCAAGCTGACCGGCATTTCGGATGAGACGGTCGCAAACGCGCCCGAGCTTGCCGAAGCCGTGCCCAAGTTCCTTGCGTGGGCGGGCGAGGGCAAGTATCCGCTTGTCGCGCACAACGCGGGCTTTGATATGGGCTTTCTGCGCACGGCCTGCAAGCGGCTCGCCATCGAGCGGGAATTCACCGCGATCGATACGCTGGAAATGAGCCGCCTGATGCTGCCGCACTTGCATAAGTTCAAGCTGAACATTCTGGCAAAAGAATTGGCCGTCGGCCCGTTCGAGCATCACCGCGCAAGCGAGGATGCGGCGGTGCTGGGACGTATTTTTGTAAAACTGCTGGCGAGGCTGAAAGACGAGATGCACGCGGTCACCACGGCGGACATTAACCCTGTCCTCGCCGCGACGACCGACCGCAAAAACAAGCTGAAAAACCTGCCGCGCTATCACTTCATCATTCTGGTGCAGAATCAGGCGGGCCTGAGAAACTTGTATCAGCTGATTTCCAAGAGTTTTCTCGAGTATTACAACAAGCGGCCGATCATGCCGCGAAGCGAGCTGATTCGCCACCGCGAAGGGCTGATCTTCGGCTCGGCATGCGAGGCGGGTGAGGGGTTCCGCGCGCTGACCGGCGGCGCGGAGTGGGATGAGCTCAAGCGGCTCGCGTCCTTCTATGATTATCTGGAGATTCAGCCGATCGGCAATAACAAGTTCATGGTTGCGAAAGGTATGGCTAAGGATGACGAGCAGCTGCGCGACTGGAACCGCGACATCCTGCGGCTCGCCGACGAGCTGGGCAAGCCCTGCTGCGCGACCGGTGACGTGCACTTCCTCGAACCCGAGGATGAGGCCTTCCGCCGCATCCTGATGGCGGGGCAGGGCTTCGGTGACGCGGACAATCAGGCGCCGCTGTACTTTAAGTCCACCGACGAGATGCTCAAAGAGTTTTCTTATCTGGGCGAGGACCGCGCGTATGAGGTCGTCGTCAAGAATACCAATATGATCGCGGACCGGTGCGATGTCATCCGTCCGGTGCCGCGTGAAAACTATCCGCCGCATATCGACGGCTGCGAGGACGACCTGCGCAACATGTGTTACGAAAAAGCCAAGCGTATCTATGGCGACCCGCTGCCCGAGATCGTGCAGGCGCGGCTCGACCGCGAGCTGAATTCCATCATCGGCAACGGCTACGCGGTCATGTACATCATCGCGCAGAAGCTGGTGACCAAGTCGCTCGCGGACGGTTATCTAGTCGGCTCGCGTGGTTCGGTCGGCTCGTCGCTTGCGGCGTTTATGTCGGATATCACCGAGGTTAATTCGCTTGCGCCGCATTACCTGTGCCCGGATGACAAATACGTCGAGTGGCACGAGGAATACTCCTGCGGCGTCGATCTGCCGGACAAGATTTGTCCCAAGTGCGGCAAGCCGCTCACCAAGCAGGGCTTCAACATCCCGTTCGAGACCTTCCTCGGTTTCGAGGGCGACAAGGTGCCTGATATCGACCTGAATTTCGCGGGCGAATATCAGTCGCGCATTCATTGGTACACGGGCGAGATTTTCGGTCACGACCATGTGTTCCGCGCGGGCACGATTGGCACGGTGGCGGAAAAGACGGCCTACGGCTATGTCAAAAAGTACATGGATGAGCGCGGCATCGAGTGCTCGCGTGCCGAGGAAAACCGCCTTGCCGCGGGCTGCACGGGCGTGCGCCGCACGTCGGGACAGCATCCCGGCGGCGTCGTCGTTGTGCCAAAGGAAATCGAGATTTATGACGTCTGCCCGGTGCAGCATCCGGCGGACGACCCGGATTCGGATATCATCACCACCCATTTTGAATATCACTCGATCGACGCGAATTTGCTCAAGCTCGACGAGCTGGGACACGATGATCCGACCATGATCAAGCACCTTGAAAATTTAACCGGCGTCAACGCGCAAGAGATTCCGCTGGACGACCCGGAGACCATGAGCCTGTTCCATTCGTGCAAGGCGCTGCGCTACACCGGAGAAAACCCGGACACCGACCCGATTCTGGGCGACCTCGGTTGTTTGGCGGTGCCCGAGTTCGGCACCAAGTTCGTGCGCGGCATGGTCAAGGAGACGCATCCCTCGACGTTTGCCGAGCTGGTTTCGATTTCCGGCCTGTCGCACGGCACGGACGTATGGTTGGGCAACGCGGCCGAGCTGGTGCGCCAGGGGATTCCGCTGTCCGGCTGTATCTGCTGCCGTGATGATATTATGAACTACCTGATTTTGCAGGGCGTGCAGCCCAAACTGTCGTTCAAGACGATGGAGTCGGTGCGTAAGGGCAAGGGCTTGACCGAGGAAATGGAAGCGGCCATGCGCGAGCAGAACGTGCCCGACTGGTACATCGATTCGTGCAAAAAGATCAAATACATGTTCCCGAAGGCGCACGCGGTCGCGTACGTTATGATGGCGTTCCGCATCGCGTGGTTCAAGGTGCACCGGCCGCTTGCGTTCTATTCGGCGTATTTCTCGGTGCGCGCCAAGGGCTTTGACGCTTCGTGCATGATTAAGGGCGACAAGGTCGTGCAGGACAAGCTGCGCGAGCTTGCCGTCAAGGAAAAGGAAAAGACCATCACAGCGGCGGAAAAGGAAATGTCCACCACGCTTGAGGTCTGCCATGAGTTTTACCGCCGCGGCTTTGTGTTTGAGCCGATGGATATTTACACGTCGGATGCGACCAACTTTTTGGTCACCGAAAAAGGCCTGATCCCGCCGTTCACGTCCATGCCGGGCATTGGCGAGCAGGCAGCACTCAACATCGTGGAGGAGCGGAAAAACGGCAAATTCCTCTCAGCGGAGGAGATGGCCGTGCGCTGCCCCAAGGCATCCAAAGCGGTCGTCGAACTGCTTGACCAGATCGGCGCGCTGGGCTCGATGCCCAAGACCACCCAGATTTCCCTGTTTGCGTAAATTTGCAGACGATAAAAGGAGGATACCACCATGGCAAAGTATGAAAAGCATCTCACCGGCGATTTTGACGCATTTCTGGATTACCTGTTTGATGGTATCATGAACGGCAGTGCGTCGGCCTCGTATGAGGATGGCAGCGAATGGACCGCAAATGGCGTGCGCGTGGCGGTGCGTGTGTTCGAGCGTTTCAGCTGGTCAGGCAGCAACCGCGTGAGCATGAATGTGACGCTTGCGGGCAGCGGGAATCAGCTGTTCCTGTCCGCGATCACCTCGGGCGGCAGTCAGGCGGTGTTCTGGAAGCTCAACACAATTGGCGAGGAGAGCTTTTTGGACAAGGTCATCGAACTGGCGGAGAGCTACGGCGGAGGTGTGTGACCATGTACTGGATCTGCTTCGGAGACAGCGCCAAGGGATGCTTGGCGGAGGCATGCAAATCGCTCGATGCGGAGATGGATGCAGGGCATATCCTTGCGCTGGCGGACGACTACTCTCAGGGCGATATCCGCGACGTGACCGATCGTGCTGCACGCGCGGCTATTCTGACGCCGTGGCACGGCGACCCCGAACTGGATGGCAAGTGGCAGGCGGAGTATCAGGCGCGGCACTGGGAAACGCTTAAACAGTTGGATGCCATTGATGAGGCGCTTATCTGGTATGCAGGCGGCAATGCCTTGGAGCAGTGCGGCCTGCGATATGTGGTCAGCCGGTTGCAGCAAAGGCATCTTCCGGTTTGGGTGGTCGAGATCGGCTGGATTCCGGTATCGGAAATCAAGCGGGCGAACGATCAGGTGCGCGGTAGGTCCGCCGTCGGCGTGATCACGGGCAGCCGGGTGAAAAATGCCGTATGGCGTTTGATGCCGCAGTTTGTCCTGCGCCGCTATGCGGCGCGGATCGAGCAGCGCAGCTTGCAGGACCGCGTCGAGCGGTCGCCGCGCGCAGGCATGGCGTATTTCTCGAAAGTGGGCGAAGCCGCGCCCAATCTTCTTCCGTATTTTTATAAGCGCCGCCGCCTGCTGACCGATACCGAACAGGCGGCACTCCTGACCGAGTGGACGCGCATGCAGGAGGAAAACACGCCGCTGCGCGCGATCGTGGACGGCAAAGTGCAGTCAGTGCCGGCGGATTTCTACGATGCAAGCATCCTGTCCTGCGTGCCGGAGGAGGATAATGTGGCCGCACTGACAGTCGGCCGCGCCATTGCAAAACTCGATGAGACCGGCAACCGCGTGAGCGATATGCTGATTTTTTCGCGCATCCGCGCGCTGGGCGCGGCGGGGCGGCTCACCATCGTGCAGGATGGCGCGACCTATCGCGACATGGTCATCCGCAAAATCGGGGGTTGACAGCTGGTAGATAGGTATGGTATTATTTTAACGCGATAAAGCGATAAAGGAGTTTTGCGGCCATGAACCGTTTTCGTATTTCCACACCCGAAGGGACGCGCGATCTGCTGTTTTCGTCCTGCCGCGCGCTGCGGCAGACCGAACGCGCGGTGCGCGAGGCGCTCGAGGGCTGTGGATACAGTGAAGTCATTACGCCTGCGGTCGAGTATTTCGATGTGTTTGCGCAGGCAAACCCTGAACTCGATCAGGAGAACATGCTCAAGATCATCGACCGTTCGGGACGCATCTGCGTCGCGCGGCCGGACAATACCACGCCGATCGCGCGCATCGCGGCGACCCGCCTGGACGACGCGGCGCTGCCCGTGCGGCTGTATTACAGCCAGAAGGTGTTCCGTTCGGTTGCGGGCGGACACGGGCACAAAGGCGAGTTTTTGCAGGTCGGCGCGGAGCTGATCGGTGCGGACGGCCTGGAAGCCGATCAGGATATTCTGTCGGCAGCCTTCAGCGCGCTGACCAGCACGGGGGCGGATAATTTCCGCATTGAGCTGGGTCACGCGGAGATCTACAAGGCGCTGATCGAAGAGTTGGGCGTGGATGCGCAGACGGCGGAAAGCATTCGCCGATTGATCGAAAACAAGTCGTTCGCGGCGCTGGGCGACGCGCTCGCGCCGTACGGCGAGCGCCCTGCTGCCAAGGCACTGGGCGCGATGCCGCAGCTGTTCGGCGGCATGGAGGTGCTCGATCAGGTCGAGGCGCTAACCGGCAACGTGCGCGTACTGGGCGCGGTGTCCTATCTGCGCCGGCTGTACAAGGCGCTGGACGAGGCGGGATACGGCAGTCGCATCATGATCGACCTCGGTCTGGTGCACGAGATGGATTATTACACCGGCGTGATGTTCCGCGGTTATATCGGCGGCGCGGGCGCGGCGATCCTGTCGGGCGGCCGGTATAACGCACTGTGTGCGAAATTCGGCAAGGATCTGCCTGCGGGCGGCTTCGGCATCGACGTGGAGAGCGTCGCGGAAAGCCTGCAAGGCGCGGCGCGCCCCGAAGCGGCGACCCGCCGCGGTACGGTGCGGATCGCGCTGACCAAGGGCCGTCTGGAAAAGAAGACGCTTTCGCTGCTCAAGGCGGCGGGTTATGATATTTCCGAGCTGGAAGCCGGTTCTCGCAAGCTGATCTTCGCCCTGCCGGACGCAGGCGTGGAGATCGTGCTGGCCAAGGCGGCGGACGTCATCACCTATGTCGAACACGGCGTGTGCGACATGGGCGTGGTCGGCAAGGATACGATCATGGAAAAGGGCGGCAGCTTTTACGAGATGGTCGATCTGGGCTTCGGCAAGTGCCGCTTTGCGCTGGCGACCAAAAAGGGCAAGGACGTATACGGCGGTTATAAGACCCCGGTCATCGCGACCAAGTATCCGGCGGTGACCAAGGCGTTCTTCAACAAGAAGAACATGGACGTTGAAACCATCAAGATCGAAGGTTCGGTCGAGCTGGCGCCGCTGCTGGAACTGGCCGACGCGATCGTCGATATCGTTGAGACCGGCACAACGCTCAAGGAGAACGGCCTCGAGGTTATCGAGGACGTCGCGCCGATCTCGGCGCGCGTGATCGTCAATCTGGCGAGCGCGAAGATGAAAAAAGCCGCCATCCAAAAGGTGATTTCCGATCTGGAAAGCGGTTTGGAGGGATAATATGTTTTTGAAAACCGTGCTCGCGGACGGGCAGGCCGAACAGGTGCAGATCCGCGAGATGAAAGCGCGCGCGGCGGGTGCGCGCGGGGATATCGAGCAGACCGTCCGCGCGATCATGGACGACGTCAAGGCGCGCGGCTGGGATGCGGTCTGCGAATATGCAAAGAAATTTGATAAGCGTGAGCCGTACATCATCGAGCCGGCGCAGCTGGACGCGGCCTATGCGGCCTGCTCGCCCGCGCTGATCGCGGCGCTTGAGAAGGCGGCGGCCAACATCCGCGACTATCACGAGCAGATGCTCGCGAAATCTTGGGAGTGGAAGCGCAGCGAGGGCGAAACCCTCGGCCAGACCGTGCGCGGCCTTGCGCGCGTCGGCCTGTATGTGCCGGGCGGCACGGCGGCTTACCCGTCGAGCGTGCTGATGAACGCGGTGCCCGCCAAGGTTGCGGGCGTCGGTGAGCTGATCATGGTCACCCCGCCGACCGAAAACCTGTCCAATGAGGTGCTCGCGGCGGCGAAAATCGCGGGCGTGGATACCGTCATCGCGATCGGCGGCGTGCAGGCGATCGCCGCACTTACTTACGGCGCGGGCTTCATCCCGCAGGTGGATAAGATCGTCGGTCCGGGCAACGCTTTTGTCGCGGCAGCGAAAAAGTTGGCCTTCGGCACGGTGGACATCGACATGATCGCCGGTCCTTCCGAGGTGCTGGTCATTGCCGACCACACGGCTAACCCGACCTGGGTCGCGGCTGACCTGCTCAGTCAGGCCGAGCACGACCGGCTTGCCTCTGCCGTCCTGCTGACCGATTCGATGGCGCAGGCGCAGGCAATTTCGTGCGAGATGGAGCGGCAGGCTAAGCTGCTGCCGCGCTGGGAGATCATTGCGGAGAGCGTGGCGAACTACGGCTGCGCGATCGTGTTTGACGACCTTGCGGACGCCTGCAAGATGGCGGACGTGGTCGCGCCCGAGCATTTGGAAGTCGTGACCGCCAATCCGCGCGAGTGGCTGCCGTACCTGCACAACGCAGGCGCGATTTTCCTCGGACAGTATGCACCCGAGCCGCTTGGCGACTATATGGCAGGCCCCTGCCATGTGCTGCCGACCTCGGGAACCGCGCGGTTTTTCTCGCCGCTTTCGACCGATACGTTTTTGAAGAAAACCAGCGTGATCGAGTACACACGCGATGCACTTGCAGGCTATGCGCAGGACATCATCGCACTGGCGCAGAGCGAGCATCTGGACGCGCATGCGAACTCCATCGCGGTGCGCTTTGCGGAGGAGGACGAGCATGAGAAAGGCTGAGATCACGCGCAAAACCAAGGAGACCGAGATCACGCTGTCACTGAGTCTGGACGGCGGCGAACGCAAGATCGACACCGGCATCGGTTTTTTTGACCATATGCTCAATTCCTTTGCCGTACACGGCGGCTTCGGCCTGACGCTCGAGTGCAAGGGAGATCTGGAAGTGGACGGCCATCACACGGTCGAGGACTGCGGCATCGTGCTTGGGCAGGCGCTCGCGCAATGCCTGGGCGACAAGGCGGGCATCGCGCGCTTCGGGCAGGCGTTTGTGCCGATGGACGAGGCGCTCGGCTTTTGCGCGCTGGATATTTCCGGCCGTCCGTATCTGGTGTTTGACGCACCCATGCCGCAGCCGATGTGCGGGCAGTACGACACCTGCCTGACGGTCGAGTTCATGCGTGCGCTGGCAGTCAACGCAGGACTGACGCTGCACCTTAAGGCCGAATACGGCGACAACGCACATCACATCACCGAAGCGCTGTACAAGGCGCTGGCACGCGCGCTCCGGCAGGCGGTCGCGGTGACGGGCGGCGGCGTACTGAGCGCAAAGGGAGTACTGTAATGGGTTATATTGCAATTGTGGACTACGGCGCAGGCAATCTGATGAGTGTGCATAACTCGCTGGATTTCCTGGGTTATGAGAATAAAGTAGCGGACACCCCGGCGGTCATCGACGGGGCTTCCGGCGTGATTTTGCCCGGCGTCGGCGCGTTTCCGGACGCAATGGCCGCACTGCATGCGTCCGGCCTGACCGATGCGGTGCTGCGCGCGGCAAAAGAGAAGCCGTTTCTCGGCATCTGCCTCGGCATGCAGATGCTGTTCGAGGAGTCGGACGAAGTGCGCCTTTGCGAAGGTTTGGGCCTGCTGCCCGGCCGGATCGAGCGCATTGGGACCGACCTCAAGCTGCCGCAGATCGGCTGGAACGCACTGGACATTGTGCGTCCCAACGCGATGACCGAGGGCGTCTCGAACGGCGATTATGTGTATTTTGTGCACAGCTTTATGGCGTGCCCTGCGCAGGAGGACGATCTTGCCGCCGTGACCGATTACGGCGCGCGGGTTCCTGCCATGGTGGCACGCGGCAACCTGTTTGGGTGCCAGTTTCACCCGGAAAAAAGCGGGAAAGTGGGGCTGCATATGCTCCAAAACTTTGCAAAACTGACGGAGGTGGGAAAATGAAGGTTATCCCGGCGATTGATTTGAAGGATGGGCAGTGTGTGCGCCTGAAAAAGGGCGATTATGATACCGTGCATAAGGTGGCCGAGGATGCGGTTGAGACCGCGCGCAAGTTTATCGCAGCGGGCGCGACCCTGATCCATATGGTCGATCTGGACGCGGCCAAGGATGGCTCGCACGCCAACTACGGCGTGGTCGAGCGGGTTATCCGCGAGACCGGCGCGACGGTAGAGCTGGGCGGCGGCATCCGCTCGATGGACGATATCGAGGCCGCGCTTGCGCTGGGCGTTTCGCGCGTCATCATCGGCTCGGCGGCGGTGCGCAACCCGCAGTTTGTGGCCGAGGCGGTCAAAAAGTACGGCGATAAGATCGCGGTCGGTATTGACGCAAAGAGCGAGACCGTGCGCACGGACGGCTGGCTGGGTGACAGCGGCGAGAATTACATCTCGTTTGCCGAGCGCATGGAGTCTTACGGCGTGAAAACCATCATTTTCACCGATATCGACAAGGACGGCATGCTCGCCGGCCCGAACTTCGATCAGTTGGCTGCTCTGCGCGCAACCGTACACTGCCAGATCGCAGCGTCGGGCGGCGTGTCCACGCTGGAAGATATCCGTCAGCTCAAGCGGCTGGGCATCGACGCGGCCATCGCGGGCAAGGCGGTTTACACGGGCAAGCTGGATTTGCCCGCGGCGATTAAGGAGGCCGAATAATGCTGGCCAAACGAATCATCCCCTGTCTGGACGTCAAGGACGGACGGGTGGTCAAGGGCGTCAACTTCGTCGGCCTGCGCGACGCGGGCGACCCGGTGGAGCTGGCGAAATTCTATTCCGCCGAAGGCGCGGATGAGATCGTCTTTCTTGACATCACAGCCACGAGCGACGGCCGCGACACGATCGCGGACGTGGTGCGCCGCACCTGTCGCGAGGTGTTTGTGCCGGTCACGGTGGGCGGCGGCATCCGCACGGTGGACGACTTCCGCGATATTCTGCGCGCGGGCGCGGATAAGATCTCGGTCAACTCGGCCGCGGTCAAAAATCCCGGTCTGGTGGACGCCGCCGCGGAAAAATACGGCAGCCAGTGCGTCGTCGTCGCGATCGACGGTCGAAAGACGGGTAAAACACCCTCGGGTTTTGAGGTATATGTCGCGGGCGGCCGCACGCCGACCGGCGTGGACGCGGTCGCGTGGGCAAAAGAGGTGTACGAGCGCGGCGCGGGCGAGATTCTGCTGACTTCGATGGACAAGGACGGCACCAAGAGCGGTTTTGACCTCGAGCTGACGCGCGCGGTCGTGGATACGGTCGGCATCCCGGTGATCGCCTCGGGCGGCTGCGGTACGCTCGACCATTTTTCCGAAGTGTTTGAGAAAACGGGCTGCGATGCGGCGCTCGCCGCAAGCCTGTTCCACTACGGTGAGCTGACCGTGGGTCAGGTCAAGGCGCATCTGCGTGAAAAAAATATTCCGGTGAGGTTGTAAACGATGGATTTGAGCAAATTTTTTGTCAAAGCGCCGCTCATTCCGGTCATCTGTCAGGATGAGGTCAGCGGCGAGGTGCTCATGCTGGGCTACGCCAATGAGGAGGCGCTTCAGCTGACCATGGACACCGGCACAGCGTGGTTTTTCTCGCGCTCGCGGCAGAAGCTGTGGAACAAGGGCGAAACGTCGGGCAATTTCATCTTCGTCAAAAAGATCCTGTCCGACTGCGACGACGATACGCTGATTTATGTCGGCACGCCCAAGGGCCCGGTTTGTCATACGGGCAACCGCACCTGCTTCTACACGACGCTGTGGGAGAAGGGAGCGCAGTCCTAATGGCGTTTCCACTGGTGACGATTTTGGGTGCTGCCGTTGTGGCGATTGTGGTGATCGCAGCGGTCGTGCTGCTGGTCACCAGACGATAAGATAGTAAAAAAGAAGGAGAAACGATATGAATTCGTTTGAACAGATGGAAGCGGTCATCGCGCAGCGGCGCGCGGAACCGCAGGAGAATTCCTATACCTGCTACCTGTTTGACAAGGGTCTGGATAAGATCCTCAAAAAGGTGGGCGAGGAGTGCGCGGAAACCATCATCGCTGCGAAAAACGGCGATAAAACCGAACTGGTTGGTGAGATCAACGACGTGTTCTATCACATGATGGTCATGATGAACGAATGCGGCGTGACGCTCGCAGAGGTCTGCGAGGAGATGGACGTGCGCGCGCAGAAGATCGGCAACCTGAAGAAGTTCCACGTTTCCGATCACAATACCTGAGAAAAACCGAACAATTTCCTTTCCTGCTCCGTGTAATGGATAAAAATAAATGATACTGCTGTCAGAAAAACGGGCGGTCGATCGTATGGTAGGCAGGAGGAGAAAAATTTCCCCCGAAAAAACGCGGCATAACCGCAACGATTCGGGGGATTTTTGACTCTGTATCAGTAGAGACTGGCGATTGCAGTCGTGACGGCCTTCAGAAAATTTTAAGGATTTTCCTGGCGAAATCGAAAGAGTATATGGATATACTGGATACATGGACAGAGACAGGCCCGGAAGGGTCTGTCGGGAAAGGAAATTGTTATGACGACTCGTTATAGGACGGTACAGGTGAAAACTGCGGCACCGCGGACGGCGCCCCGCCCGGCCAGACGGCATACACGTCGCCGAGCGCGCCGTCGGCATCCGTTTCGGCTGTTGTTTGCGCTGTTCTTGCTTGGCGCGGCGATTTTGTTTGTGCCGCGTGCCGCGTGCGGCGGTGCTGCTGCCCTGCGTTGGCAGCGGGACGGCGTGGATGTCCAAAGCGGCACAGCGGCGGCGATTTTCCGGCTGTCGATGACTGACAGCCGTGCGGACGAAATTTTGCAGCATCCGGAGAATTATCCGCCGGCGCTGCTCGATCTGCTTGCGGGCAACCGTGAAACGCTGGACTTTGTGCTGGATTATCCCGCGCATCACGCGGATGCGCCGGCCGAAAGCCTGAGCGAACCGCTCGACACCGTGCCGCTTTTGCTGCAATGGGACGAACGATGGGGATATCAGGATTACGGCGGCAGCATGATCGCGGTCAGCGGCTGCGCGCCGACCAGCCTGTCCATGGCGGCGGCTTATTTGACCGGGGACCGCACAGTCACGCCGTGCCGCATAGCGCAGTATGCGGCGGAACACGGGTATTACATACCGGGGCAGGGGACAAGCTGGTCGCTGCTTAGCGAGGGCGCGTCAGCCTTCGGTATCAGCTGCCGTCAGCTGTCGCTGGATAAAACGCAGATCGACGCCGCGCTTGACGCAGGACAGCCGGTCATCTGTTCGATGCTGCCGGGTGATTTTACGACTGAGGGGCATTTTATTGTGCTGACCGGGTGCGCCGAGAACGGAGAATATGAGGTATGCGATCCGAACAGCATCAAACGCAGTGAAAAAACATGGTCGTATGACCGGCTGAGCGACCAGATTGCCGCGCTGTGGGCCTGCTCACTTCAATAAGGGAAGAAAGGGACGCTTTTGCGTCCCTTTTGCTTGCCTGTTGCCATCAAACGTGATATGCTTGTGCAGAGGTGAAAAACAATGCGTAGAAAAGACAGAGAAATCACGGGACGGGAGAATATCGAGCCGATTTTGCAGGCATGCAAAACCTGTCGGCTGGCGATGATCGCGGACGGTGCGCCGTATGTGATCCCGCTCAATTTCGGGTATACATGGGATGAGGACGGGTTGACGCTTTATTTCCACAGCGGCCTCAAGGGCAAAAAGATCGACGCATTGCGTGCGGATGCGCGCGTGTGCTTTGAGATGGATACCGAAATGGGTCTGACCGGCGAGGGCGATCTGGCCTGCCGGTACAGCTATGCATTTTCTTCGGTCGTGGGCTACGGCAACATCCAGTTTGCACAGAACAACGAGGAAAAACGGCGCGGTTTTGACATCATCATGCAGCACCAGACCGGCCGCGGCGGCTGGAGCTATACCGACCCGGCGCTGAGCGTCGCCGAGGTGTTCTGGGTGCATGCCGATTCGTTTGAGGGTTCGCGCAAGCTGCCGAAATAACAAACGGGTTCAGGGGGAATGAACCATGAAGCAGGCAAATCGCTGGATCGGATGGTTGTCCATACTGGTTTTGGTCGCTGCAACGGGTGCATTGGTGTTTTTCGGCGTGCAGCAGGAAGAGCCGCAGGCCGCTGCGCCGCCGCCCGCGCCGGAAATTGCCGAGCCAGTCGAACCGGCTGTGCAGGATACGGTCGCAACGCTGTGCGTGGCGGGTGATCTGGTGATTCATATGCCGATCATCAACGAGGCATACGACAGCGCATCCGGCCAACATGATTTTACCTATCTGTTTGAGCAGGTGCGGCCGTATTACGAGCAGGCGGATTATGCGGTTGCGTGTCTCGAAACCACGTTTAACGGTCCGCCGTATTCCGGCTATCCGCAGTTCTGCGCGCCGGACAAGCTGGCACACGATCTGAAGACGGTCGGGTTCGACCTGCTTTCCACGGTGGGCAACCACAGCCTGGATACATGGCATGACGGGCTGGTGCGCACGCTGGATGTGTTGGACGAGGCTGGGATGGATCACGTCGGCACTTACCGCACGCAGGAGGAAAACGACACGGTCAAGGTGGTGGATGTGGGCGGCATTCGGCTGGCGATGCTGGGGTACACCTACGGCACAAACGGCCTGCCGCTGGGTGAGCATCCTTACAGTGTCAACGTTTACACGACCGACTATCTGACCAATTGCAGTCAGGTGGATTATGACCGCATTGCCGCAGATCTGGCGCGCGCCAAGCAGACCGATGCGGATGCGATCGCGGTGTTTATGCATTGGGGACAGGAATACAGCCGGACGCCGAGCGACCAGCAGAGAGAGCTGGCGGATTTTCTGTTTGAAAACGGCGCGACACTCGTGCTGGGCGGTCATGTGCATGTGCCGCAGCCGATGGAACTGCGGCAGCTGCCCGACGGGCGGACCGGATATTTGTGCTACTGTCTGGGCAACTTCATTTCCAATCAGCACGACCCCTATACCAATCTGACCGCAGCAGTCAATCTGGAACTGACCAAGGACGGCGAGACCGGCGAAGTGACCGTGTCGGCCTGCGAGTATATTCCGATGTATATGCTGCATCCGGATGCGTCGAACGAGGGCTGTTACCGGCTGCTCGATATCAAGCGCACCATGCAGGATTACGAAAACGGCGATACCTCGATCATCGGGGAGACCGGTTATCAGAACTTGAAACAGGGACTGGCCGATCTGCGCACGATTTTCGGAACGGAGGAGACACTCTCCCTGAAAACAGCATAAAACAACAGCCGGAGATCTTTCGATCTCCGGCTAGTTTTGTATCTGCATGCAAATAATCAGTCCCAGAAGTGCTGCGCCATCTCTTCTGCCTGGTTTTCTGCCGCGCGAAGCAGTGCCTCAGCGTCGTTGCCGACGATATCCAGCCCTTCGGCTGCAAGTGTGTCAAACCGTCCGGCGGACAGCAGTTTGCAGAGGGACAGCAGATAGGCGGAAGCGTGGTCGGCCAGCACGGGATCGCGGTTATCCACAATGCCGCCGCGCGTGGTGACATAGACAAAGCGCGTCAGGCGGCAATCGCCCACGGGGTAGTTGTCGCTGCCGTAGTGGAAGGTCAGGCCGGTGACGCACAGGCGTTCCAGATAATTGCGCACCATGGACGGCACGCTCATGTCCCAGAACGGGCAGGCGAGCACGACCGCGTCCGCCGTTTTGAACTGGTTGGCAAGCGCGAAGAACGGCGCACCGAACGCACCGGCAGCAGACAGCGCGTCGCGTTCCGCGATATCCTTGGCGTCGTAAGGCGTCAGATGCAGCGCAGGCAGCAGCAGCACTTCGATTTCCGCATCCGGGATGCGGCTGACCAGCCGCTGCGCCAGACGCAGGGTGCGGGACTGGCCGCCGCGGATGCAGCCGTTGACGAACAGGACTTTTTTCATAGCGGGTTACTCCTTTGGCAAAGCTTTGCCGCATTTGCGGCAAAAGGCAAAATCATCTTGCACCGGTGCGCCGCAATAGGGGCAGAAGCTGCTGCCTGTGGGCGCGGCATCCGGTGTGTGTTCCGGCTTGTCGCCGAAATATTGGTTGAGCGGGTCGGGTTCCTCGCGGTCATCCGTGATGTCAAACGAGGAATACCGGTTTTTCCCGGTGGCGTTTTTGAAATTGTAAACGGCGTTAAAAATACCGATGATGACGAACAGCACGCCGAACAGCGGGAAGATGATGCCGATGAGACCCAAGCCTTTGGTCATGGATGCGGCGAGCACCGTCCAGAAGATGCCGAACACGATACCGAAAATCGAGCCGAAGCCGCCCATCATGGAGGGGCCGCGGCCAGGTTTAATGCTTTTCATAGTATTCCACCTGCCTTTGCTTCATCATATCACAGCGCGCGGTAAAAGACAAGAAAACCGCATCCCGTTTTGACAGCGGGATGCGGTTTTGCACGCTTATAAAATCTTATGCTTCGCTGCGCTTGACGAATTTGCTGCGCGGCGCGCGGCAGATCGGGCAGACATAGTCGTCCGGGATGGTTTCGTCCAGACGGACATAGCCGCAGACCGTGCACTTCCAGCCGGCGTCCGGGCCGACTTCGTGATAAACGGGCGCGGCGGGAGGCGCGTCCTTGCCGCGGCTCTCAAGTGCCTTGACGGTCAGGCAGTCGCCGTCGGCGAGCACCTCGGCGTCGGTCAGATCGCAGATAAACAGCGTGTACGAGCCGATGGCGACCGTTTCGGTCACACGCAGGCTCAGGCGGGAGACCATGCCGTCTTTCAGGAACGGGCAGCCGTTTGCATCCGTTTCAAACGGGAAGGAGGCGAATTTGTCGATCGCGCGGCCGGATTTATAGCCGAATTCGTTGACGATCTTCTCATCGGCGTCCTGCGCGAGCAGGGTGACGGCGGCAACACCGCTTTGCTTCAGCGCCGCACCGGTGGCCGAATCGTTGTTGAGCGACAGCGTGAACTTCGGCGGGCGGGAAGAAGAAACCTGATGGAGCGAATTGATGATGCAGCCGAAGTTTTTTCCGTCGGCCGCAGTGGAGATCAGGGCAAGACTGTAATCGAGCTTTTTGTAAGCGGCGTTGTTCATGGTGCAGCTCCCTTTCTTGTCATAATGAAAATAAATACTAATTACAAATTAATACTATCATAATTCAAAAGGAAAAGCTACATCAAAATCAACAAAGTTGCAGGATGGGTTTTGGAGAATCATAACAGGTTGATCAGGCTGGGACGTTCCAGTTCGGGCAGATGGTTCAGTTGGGCGATCAGCTCGGTGCGGTCGAGCAGGAAATCCTCGGTGTTTTGGGTTTTGTGCGCGGCGAGGACGCGGTCAAACAACCGGTCTGCCTGATCGATCTCGTCGTGCAGCAGCAGCGACCCAAGCAAAAGCTGTGCTTGGTCCCAACGCTGGTGGGCCTGCTCCAGATCGCCCGCCTGGATTTCGCTGACAATGCCGCCGACCGTTTGCTCAACGGTGTGCAGGCTCCACCAGCTGCCGAAAATAAGCAGCGCCAGCAGCACGAGCGCAACGTATAGCCGCCGCATATCAGTGGCGCTCCTTTCTCTGGATAAAGCTGTTGCCGCAGTCGTCGAGCGTCATCAGGAACACGTCGGACAGCGCGATGCTCTGGTTTTTCAGACGGTTTTCGATGTCCTTGGGGTCAAGATGCAGCAGGCGGAGCGAGCGGCGCACCAGCTTGCCGTCCGACACGACCACCAGCGGCAGGCCGGTGTCTTTGGGCGTGATGCCCAGCATTTCCGCCGTGATCGGCTGCTGCGGCTGTTTGAGGATGACCGACAGCGTGCCGTCCGGTTCAATCACGCCGTATTTGACGTCGGATACTGAGGAAACGTTTTGCTTGCGCAGCGTTTCGATGATCTCGTCGGTGGTCAGACGCATTTCGCGCAGCTTGGGGATATCCAGCCGGCCGCCGCGGATGATGATGGCCGGCTGGCCGTTGAGCAGCCGCCGGAACGCACGGCTTTTGAGCGCGACCCAGCTGAGCAGGATCTCCAAAACGATCAGCGTGGCAATCGGCACCAGCCCTGCAAAGATCGGGATGCCCAGATCCTGCATCGGAACCGCAGCCAGATCGGAAACCAGAATGGTGATCACCAGCTCGGACGGATCAAGCTCGCCGATCTGGCGTTTGCCCATCAGCCGGACGGCCAGGATGACCGCGAAATATAAAATCAGGGTGCGCAGCAGGGGAACGGCCATGTTTGAGCCTCTCTTCTATCAGAATTTACCGGTAGTATGGCACAAAAACAGCAGTTTATACCTGTGCAGGAATTTAACAAAGTAAAATACGAAAAAGTTGTTGACAATCGCGTCAGGCCGTTCTATAATATGAATTACATTTTGAACAACGCAAGTTGGCGATGACCGGAAAAGTAGCGTCTGGAATCCGCAAGAGAGAGCCGCCGGGTGGTGCGAGGCGGTGGAGAAAGGAAAGTGCGAAAGTCCTCCGTGAGCCGAATGTCTGAAAAGGGATGAAACAGGGCCCCGTGTAAGGTGTTCCGTGTGATCTGCGTTAAAGATCGGGTTGAGTGGTCGCAGCATGGGTTTGCGTGCGCGGCAAGAAGAGTGGTACCGCAGAGGAATAGTCTTTGTCTCTTTGGAGAGGCGAAGGCTTTTTTATTTTATAGATTTTGAAGAAAGGAGGCGGATTCGCATGGTAAAGAACGGCTCTGAGATTTTGGTGGATGTGCTGGTAGAACAGGGTGTCGATACGATTTTCGGCTATCCGGGCGGCGCGGTCCTCAATATCTATGATGCGCTTTACAAAAACAGCGACCGCATTCGACATATTTTAACTGCCCATGAACAGGGCGCAGCCCACGCGGCGGATGGCTATGCCCGCGCAACCGGCAAGGTTGGCGTGTGCCTGGCAACAAGCGGCCCGGGCGCGACCAATCTGGTCACGGGCATCGCAACGGCATATATGGACTCCATTCCGATGGTTGCCATTACCGGCAACGTCGGCACCAGCCTGATCGGGCGAGATTCCTTTCAGGAGGTATACATCGCCGGTATCACCATGCCGATCACCAAGCACAATTTCGTCGTACGGCATGTGGAGGAGTTGGCGGATACCATCCGCAGCGCGTTCCGCATTGCCGCGTCCGGTCGACCCGGCCCGGTGCTGATCGATATCCCGAAGGATGTTACAAGCGCCGAGTGTGAATATATTCCGGCCCCCAAGGTCGAAGTGCATGAGACCTACAACGTGACCCCCGAGCAACTGGAGACGGTTGCCGGGATGATCGCGCAGTCCGAACGTCCGGTCATTTACTACGGCGGCGGCGTGGAGACGGCGAACGCCGGTGCAGCGCTGCTCGAGCTGATGCGCCGGGCGGATATCCCTTCCGCACACACCATGATGGCGATCGGCTGCATTCCGGACACCGAGCCGCTGAGCCTGGGACTGATCGGTATGCACGGCACGGTTTCGGCGGACTGGGCGGTTGAGCGGAGCGACCTGCTGATTTGTATCGGCGCGCGTTTCTCCGACCGTGTGGCAACCAACACCCGCCGCTTTGCCCCGCACGCAAAGATCGTACATATCGATATCGACGCGGCCGAGATCAACAAGAACATCGGTGTGGATTATGCGGTGGTCAGCGATGCGGAGAACTTCCTCGAATCTCTGCTGCCGTACGTCAAGGAAGCAAAGCACGATGCGTGGCGCGCACAAATCTCCGAGTGGCAGAGAACGCTCGACTATGTGCCCAAGGACGACGACAGCGTCATCCATCCGCATCAGTTGATTCGCACACTGTACGATATGATCGGGGACGACGCGATCGTCGCAACCGACGTCGGTCAGCATCAGCTGTGGTCCGCGCAGTACAACCGCTGCACCAAGGTGCGTCATTTCCTGACGTCCGGCGGTCTGGGCACGATGGGCTTTGGCTATGGTGCGGCGATGGGCGCGCAGATTGCGTTCCCGGATAAAACCGTGGTTCACATCACCGGCGACGGCTCGTTCCACATGAACCTCAACGAGCTGTGCACTTCGGTTACCTACCATCTGCCGATCATCACGATCATTATGAACAACAACGTGCTGGGCAATGTGCGTCAGTGGCAGACCATGTTCTACGAAAAACGCTATTCCCAGACCAATCTGTATCGCAAGACCGATTACATCAAGCTTGCCGAAGCCTTCGGCGGCCGCGGTTTCCGCGTGACCAATATCGCGGAGCTGCGTGCGGCACTGGCGGATGCGCTGCAGCGCACCGGCCCGGTGCTGATCGATTGCCGCATTGACAAGGACGAACGCGTGCTGCCCATGATTCCGGCGGGCGGTACGGTGGACGATATCGTGGCGGACTGAGAAAGGAGAAGAGACAATGGAAAAATATATCCTTTCCGTGACCGTACAGAATAACGCGGGCGTTCTGGCGCGCGTGTCCAGCCTGTTCGGCCGCCGCGGCTACAACATCGATTCGCTGACCGTGTCGGCGACCACCGATCCCAAGATCTCCCGCATGTCGATCATCGTGCAGGGCGACGAACCCATCTTGGAGCAGATCATCAAGCAGCTGCTCAAGCTGGAAGAAGTCCAGCGCGTCGATCATTTGCAGGAAGACGACTCCTGCTGCAGCGAACTGGTTTTTGTCAAGCTCCGCGCCGAAAGCGGCAGCGAGCGCGACGCGATCCGTCAGCTGTGCGAGCTGTATGATGCGCACATCGTGGAATCCACCGAACAGTCGATGATTGTCGAACTGTCCGAGGTGCCCAGCCGCATCGATGCATTTCTGGACGTCATCTCCAACTTTGAAGTGCTGGAGATGAGCCGTTCGGGCGTCACCGCGATTGAGAAATAACGGCGGCGTATTCAATTTGTTTTCCTAATTAAACCTACATATATTTAGGAGGAGTTAAAAATGGTAAAGATGTACTATGATTCGGACTGCAACCTGTCCCTGCTCGACGGCAAGACCGTTGCTATCATCGGTTTTGGCTCTCAGGGCCATGCACATGCGATGAACCTGAAGGATTCGGGTGTCAATGTTGTCGTTGGCCTGCGTCCGGGCTCCAAGCATGAAGCCAAGGCCAAGGATTACGGCCTGACCGTTATGACCCCGGCTGAAGCTGCAGAAGCAGGCGACATCGTTATGATGCTGGTACCGGATGAGAAGCAGGCGGACATCTACAAGGAGTCCATCGAAGCGCACCTGAAGCCGGGCAACTGCCTTGCATTCGCGCATGGCTTCAACATCCATTTCAAGCAGATCATCCCGCCGAAGGATGTTGACGTTATCATGGTTGCGCCGAAGGGCCCGGGCCACATCGTTCGTCGTACCTACACCGAGGGCCAGGGTGTTCCGGATCTGGCTTGCGTATATCAGGATGCAACCGGCAAGGCAATGGATATCGCACTGGCTTACGCTTGCGGTATCGGCGGCGGCCGTGCGGGTATCCTGGAGTCCACCTTCAAGACCGAGACCGAGACCGACCTGTTCGGCGAGCAGGCTGTTCTGTGCGGCGGCGTTTGCGAGCTGATGAAGGCTGGCTTTGAGACGCTGGTTGAGGCTGGCTATGCACCGGAGAACGCTTACTTCGAGTGCGTACATGAGATGAAGCTGATCGTTGACCTGATCAACGAGGGCGGCTTTGCCAAGATGCGTTACTCCATCTCCGACACCGCGGAGTACGGCGATTACCGCACCGGCAAGCGCATCATCACCGAGGAGACCCGCAAGGAAATGAAGAAGATCCTGCGCGAGATCCAGGACGGCACCTTTGCTTCCGAGTGGATCCAGGAGAACAAGGCCGGCGGCCGTGCGAAGTTCCTGGCTACCCGTGCACTCGAGGCTGATACCCAGCTCGAGGAGACCGGCAAGAAGCTGCGCGGCATGATGAGCTGGCTGAAGAAGTAAAAACCGTATAGGAGGCTTCATAAGCCCCCTATATACGAAAAGCGGTTCCCAAGGAAACCGCTTTTCGATACCCGAACGACGCCGCCCAAGGCGGCTAAATCGGGGTGTAAAAAGTCAGGCACATGTCCTGACTTTTTACGAAAAGCAATGCGAGCATTGTTTTTCTGTGAAATGCGCGCCGGTGGCGCGTGAAAAGAAACATGCGCACAGGCGGGCGGGTTTCCGCCCGCCTGTTTCGCACAAAGGAGGGAATCCCCGTGTCCAAAAGAAGTGACAACATCACTGCGGGTGCAGAGCGTATGCCCAACCGTTCGCTGCTGCGTGCCTGCGGTTTGACTGACGAAGAAATGAAAAAGCCGATCATCGGCGTGGTTTCCGCATACAGCGAAATCATTCCCGGCCACATCAACCTGGATAAGATCGCGGACGCTGCCAAGGCAGGCGTGCGCATCGCAGGCGGCACGCCGGTTCTGGTTCCGGCCATCGGCGTGTGCGACGGCATCGCGATGGGCCACATCGGCATGAAATACTCGCTGCCCAGCCGCGAGCTGATCGCGGACAGCGTGGAGACGCTGGCGCAGGCGCATCAGTTTGACGCGCTCGTGCTCATTCCGAACTGCGACAAGATCGTGCCCGGCATGCTCATGGCAGCCGCGCGCCTGAATATCCCGTCCATCATCGTTTCCGGCGGCCCGATGCTGGCCGGCCACTATGACGGACAGGAGATTTCGCTGTCCAAGACGTTTGAGACGGTCGGCGCCTACAAGGCCGGCCTGATCGACGACGCCAAGCTTGAGGAATGCGAGTGCGGCTCGTGCCCGGGCTGCGGTTCGTGCTCGGGTATGTACACGGCAAACTCGATGAACTGCCTGTCCGAGGCGATCGGCATGGCGCTGCCCGGCAACGGCACGATCCCGGCCGTTCACGCCGCGCGTATCCATCTGGCCAAGCACGCGGGTATGCAGATCATGGAGCTGCTGCGCCGCGGCATCAAGCCGCGCGACATCCTGACGCCGGCGGCGTTCCGCAACGCGCTGACCTGCGAAATGGCGATCGGCTGCTCGACCAACTCGGTGCTGCACCTGCTGGCGCTGGCAAACGAGGCGGGCGTGCCGCTTGATCTGAACATGCTCAACGAGCTGTCCGCCAAGGTGCCGAATATCTGCCATCTTGCGCCGGCCGGCCCGCATCACATCGAGGAGCTGTACATGGCGGGCGGTGTGCCGGCCATCATGAAGGAGCTCACCAAGCGCGATCTGCTCGACCTGTCGCTTATCACCGCGACCGGCAAGACGGTCGGCGAAAACCTCGAGGGTGTGGTCAACAAGAACCCCGAAGTCGTCCGTCCGCTCGAGAATCCGTATTCCGAGACCGGCGGCATCGCAGTGCTGTGGGGCAATATCGCCAAGAACGGTTGTGTGGTCAAGCGCTCGGCGGTTGCGCCTGAGATGATGGTGCACGAAGGTCCGGCGCGCGTGTTCGATTCCGAGGACGACGCGATCAAGGCCATTTATGCGGGCGAGATCCACAAGGGCGACGTCGTGGTCATCCGCTACGAAGGCCCGAAGGGCGGCCCCGGCATGCGTGAGATGCTCAACCCGACCTCCGCGCTGGCGGGCATGCAGCTCGATAAGGACTGCGCGCTCATCACGGACGGCCGCTTCTCCGGCGCGTCCCGCGGCGCGTCGATCGGTCACGTTTCGCCCGAAGCTGCGGCGGGCGGCGAGATCGCGCTGATCCAGGAAGGCGACCGCATCGCCATCGACATCCCGAACAGCAAGGTGAATGTCCTGATCTCCGACGAGGAGATGGAGGCACGCCGTGCCAAGTTCGTGCCGCGCGAACCCAACATCAAGTCGGGCTGGCTGTACCGCTATTCGCGGCTGGTCACCTCGGCTGATCAGGGTGCGGTTCTCCGATAAGGCAAATCAAAAAGCCCAAAGCGATTGCTTTGGGCTTTTTAACTGCCGGCGGCGGCTTGTTTCCGCCGGAGAAATCTGGTATACTGATTACAAATGAGAATAAAGGTGGAACGCGTTATGCTGACAGCAGCGAAAAAGGAATTTATCGAGTTTATGATGAGCGCGGACGTGCTGCGCTTCGGCGATTTTACGACCAAGTCCGGCCGCAAGACCCCGTACTTTGTCAACACCGGCAACTATAAGACCGGCTTGCAGAACTCCCGTCTGGGCGAGTTCTATGCCGCGCTGGTCAAGGAGACCATCGGCGACAATTTTGACGCGATGTTTGGCCCGGCGTACAAGGGCATCCCGCTGGCGACCTCGGTGTCCGGCGCGCTCGCGCGCAATTACGGCATCGACAAGCCGTTCTTCTTCAATCGCAAGGAAGCCAAGGATCACGGCGAAGGCGGTAACATCGTCGGCTACAAGCCTAAGGACGGCGACCGCGTTATCATCATCGAGGATGTCATCACCGCGGGCACCGCGATCCGCGAGACCATGCCGGTGCTCAAGGGCTGCGCGGATGTCAAGGTGACCGATATGTTCATCTCGGTCAACCGCTGCGAGGTCGGCACGACCCCGGGCAAGACCGCGGTCATGGAAGTCGGCGAAGAGTTCGGCATCCAGGTGCACGCGCTTGTCACGGTGCAGGATATCCGCGAGTATCTGGCGGACAAGGCGGAATACGCCGATCTGCTGCCGTTGATGGACGCCTACATGGCGCAGTACTGCGTATTCTAACGCGAAAACGGCATAAAAAACAGCCTGTTCCCAACGGAACAGGCTGTTTTGCTATCTTTACAGGCTTTGCAGGAACTTGCGCATGCGGAAGCAGGCTTCACGCAGATGGTTCATGGAGTAGGAATAGGAAATGCGCACATGTCCCTCGCCGCTTGCGCCGAAGGCGTTGCCGGGGATGACCGCGACCTTCTGCTCGCGCAGCAGCCGCTCGCAGAACTCTTCGCAGGACAGACCGGTCGAGGTGATCGACGGGAACATATAGAACGCGCCCTGAGGCTCGAAGCATTCCAGCCCCATCGAGCGCAGCTCGCCGAGCAGGAAGCGGCGGCGGATGTCATACTGGGTGCGCATGCGTTCGATATCGTCCTCGCCCGAGCGGATCGCTTCGATGCCCGCGAACTGCGCGGTGGTCGGTGCGGACATGATGCCGAACTGGTGCACCTTGCAGATGTGGCGCATCAGCTCCTTCGGGCCCATCGCCCAGCCGAGACGCCAGCCGGTCATCGCATAGGACTTGGAGAAGCCGTCCACGACGATCGTGCGCTCCTGCATGCCGGGCAGTTCGGCAAAACAGACGTGCGGCTCCTTGCCGTAGGTCAGGCTGCAATAGATCTCGTCCGACAGCACCACGATGTTGGTGTCGCGCAGCACAGCGGCGATCGCCTCCAACTCGTCCCGCGTCATGATCGCGCCGGTCGGGTTGTTGGGGTAGGGCAGGATGAGCAGCTTGGTGCGCGGCGTGATCGCGGCGCGCAGCGCGTCCGCGGTCAGCTTGAACTGATCTTCCACGCGCGTCGGCAGCGGGACCGGCACGCCGCCCGCCATCTGGGTCAGCGGCGTGTAGCAGACAAAACTAGGCTCGGGGATCAGCACCTCTTCGCCGGGGTTGACCAGCGCACGGATGGCGTTGTCAATGGCTTCCGAACCGCCCACGGTAACCAGAATCTCTTTGTCCGCATCGTAGCAGATCTGATATTTGCGCCGGGTCAGCGCCGCGATCTGGCGGCGAAGCTCGGCAAGGCCCCAGTTGGAGGTGTAGAAGGTCTGGCCTTTCTCCAGCGACTGGATGCCTGCGCGGCGGATCTGCCACGGGGTTTCAAAGTCCGGCTCGCCCACACCGAGTGAGATCGCATCGGGCATGGTTGCAACCACATCAAAGAATTTGCGGATGCCCGACGGCTTGACCTCTTTCACTCGGTTGGACAGGAGCTGTTCGTAATCTACCATGATATCATGACCTCTCTTTTATCGTTATCGGAGGGGTCAAATTCCACGCCGTAATCCTTGTATTTTTTCAGAATGAAGTGCGTGCCGGTGGAAAGGACATTCTCCATCGGGGCGAGCTGCTCGGAGACAAAGCGCGCAACCTCGCGCATCGAGCGGTCCTTGATGATGACCGTCAGGTCAAAGCCGCCGCTCATCAGATAGACGCTTTCCACCTGATGGTGCGAATAGATCTGGCGGGCGATTTCGTCAAAGCCCATGCCCTTCTGCGGGGTGATCTTGACCTCGATGAGCGCAGTGACGCTCTCTTTGGCGGTTTTGTCCCAGTCCACAACGGTTTTATAACCCAGGATCGTAGAATTCTTTTCAAAAGCACGGATGGCTTCGACAACCTCTGCTTCGCTCGCGCCGGTCATGGCGGCAAGCTGGGCAGGGGTCAGGCGTGCATCCTGGCTGAGCAAATCCAGCAGCTTTTCGGGATTTTCCATGATAACAACCTCCCATTTCAGTTGATTTTTGCAAGGTGTACGACAGCGGGAAATCACCGTCGTACGGCTATTATACACCAGACCGGACGAACTTGTCCACTGTGCAGCGACCGCTTTGGCAAATCTCAGATCAGCCAGTCATACACGCCGATCATCAGCGGCATGGTAACGATCGACAGCAGGGTGGACAGCACATACAATGCGCTCGAATGTGCCGCGTCGCGGTCGTACAGCTGCGCAAGCGAGGTGACAGTCGCGCAGGCGGGCGTGATACAGGCGAGAAATACGGTCATCAGGATGTTTTTGCCGTCCGGGATCAGACCGGCCGCGCCCACGGCACGGAACAGCAGCACGGTCAGCAGGGGACAGAACAGCAGGCGCAGCGCCGCGGCCAGATAGCCGCGCGGCGCGGTGAACAGCTGGCGGAGCGGTGCGTCCGCGATGACCATACCGGCCAGCAGCATGCCCAGCGGGCCGAGCATGGAACCGGTGGTGTCCAGCGTCTGGTTGACAAAGTCGGGCAGTTCAATGCGCAGCACAAACAGCGCGCAGCCGATGACAATGGCGATGATGTTGACGTTGAGCAGGATCTTTTTCCATTCCATGCTGCCGGCGCCGCAAAGCAGGCTGCGGCAGTGCGTCCAGATGAGGATCTGCTGGATGACGATGAATGCACAGGAATAGATCACATAATCCGGCCCGAGCAGGGCGTTGACCAGCGGGATCACAAGGATACCGGCGTTGGTGTAGACGATCACGGCGCGTTCGATGACGTCCAGCCGAAGCGGGCGGGCAAGCACGCGGGAAACGAGCAGGAACAGCGCGTGCGCTGCCCCCGCAAACACAAAGGAATAGAGCAGTCCGCCCATGACCTGCGGGGTATACTCCACCTGAAAGGCATTGATGATGACGCAGGGCGTCACGACATATACCATGACGACCGAGATGCTGCGGCTGTCCTCCGTGCGCAGCAGCTTGGCCTTGACGATGATGTAGCCCATAAGCAGGATGAGAAAAAGCTGCACGATCTGTTCCGCCAGAATCAGGCTGATTTCCATATTGCGCCCCCATTTTTTTCATGTAATGCAGAAGCCGCCAATGGGCGGCTTCTGCGTATGGATTGGACTTTTCGGATCAGAACAGGCCGGTGATCTTGCCATCCTTGTCCACGTCGATCTTTTCGGCGGCCGGCACCTTGGGTAGGCCCGGCATGGTCATGATCGCGCCGGTCTCGACAACGACAAAGCCCGCGCCCGCGGCCAAACGCGCCGAGCGGACGTTGACGACGAATTCGGTCGGACGGCCGAGCAGCGCCGGGTCGTCGGACAGCGAATACTGGGTCTTGGCAACGCAGACCGGCAGGTTGCCGTAGCCCATTTCGGTGATGTTCATCAGTTCCTTGTGGGCCGCCGGGGCGATGGTGACGCCCAGCGCACCATAGATCTCCTTGGCGATCTTGCGGATCTTGTCCTCGAGCGGGAGCTCGTCCTCATACAGCATGTGGAAGTCGGCCTTGCCTTCGTCCAGTACGGCCAGAACTTCCTCGGCCAGCGCCTTGCCGCCTTCGCCGCCCTTGGCGAACACTTCGGAGAGCGCAACCCGCACACCGCGATCTGCGCAGTGCTGGCGGATGAAATCCATTTCCTCGGCGGTATCGGTCGGGAAGGCGTTGATCGCAACCACGGTCGGCACGCCGAACTTCTTCATGTTGTCCAGATGCGCGTCCAGATTGCAGATGCCGCGCTCGAGCGCTTCCATGTTGGGCGTGTTCAGTTCGGTCTTGGGTACGCCGCCGTTATACTTGAGCGCGCGCACGGTCGCCACGATGACGATGCAGTCAGGGGCGATGCCGGCCTTGCGGCACTTGATGTCCATGAACTTCTCTGCGCCGAGGTCCGCGCCGAAGCCCGCCTCGGTGATGGCGATGTCGGCCAGCTTGAGCGCCAGCTTGGTAGCCTGCACACTGTTGCAGCCGTGTGCGATGTTGGCAAACGGGCCGCCGTGCATCAGCGCGGGCGTGCCTTCGAGCGTCTGTATGAGGTTGGGCTTGATGGCATCCTTCATCAGCGCCGCCATCGCGCCTTCCGCGTGCAGGTCGCGCGCATAGATCGGCTTGCCGGCATAGGAATAGGCGACCAGAATGTCGCCGAAGCGCTTTTTCAGATCTTCCAGATCGGAAGCCAGGCACAGGATCGCCATGACTTCGGAGGCGACCGTGATCATGAAGTGGTCCTCACGCGGCACGCCGTTGACCTTGCCGCCCAGACCGATGGTGATGTTGCGCAGCGCGCGGTCATTCATGTCCATGACGCGGGTGAAGGTGATGCGGCGCGGGTCGATGCCCAGCGCGTTGCCCTGCTGCATGTGGTTGTCCAGCATGGCGCACAGCAGGTTGTTGGCCGCGGTGATGGCGTGCATGTCGCCGGTGAAATGCAGGTTGATGTCCTCCATCGGCACGACCTGCGCATAGCCGCCGCCGGCCGCGCCGCCCTTGATGCCGAATACCGGGCCGAGCGAGGGTTCGCGCAGCGCGATCATGGCCTTTTTGCCGAGCTTTGCCATCGCCTGACCCAGACCGACGGTCGTGGTGGTTTTGCCCTCGCCCGCGGGGGTGGGGTTGATGGCGGTGACGAGCACTAGTTTACCGTCCGGACGGTCCGCCGTCTTTTTCCAGACGTCGGCGGACAGCTTTGCCTTATATTTCCCGTATAATTCCAGATCTTCCGCATCCAGACCGGCAGATGCGGCAACTTCGGTGATCGGGCGCATCTGGCAGCCCTGTGCGATTTCAATATCGGATAACATAGCATTTCCTCCCCTGTAAAGTTTACACAGTGACATTATTATAACAATGTTCTGCACAGTTTTCCAGCGAATCCCGAGAAAAATTTGCCGAATTTGTGACTCGAAAAAGCAGGCATGTTGTGGTATGATATAAAGCGTATATGATTTTGAACAAAAAGGAGGGTCGGCATGGACGTTTTCAAAACGATCACGCATTATATCAAAAACACCGACCTGTATTTGGCAATATTGGCACTGATTTGTTCGGGATATGGTATGGTGCTGATCTACTCGGCAACGCTCAATCCCGCGACGGCGCTCGACGGCAGCACGCGCAACCTGATTGTGCAGGGCGCGGCGATCATCATTGGCTTGGGCGCTTTTGTGGTGATGAGCCTGATCGATCTGGAAGCGATGAGTGGCTGGTGGAAGATCTTTGTGCTAGTCAACATCGGGTTGCAGTTTTTGCTGTTTACGCCGCTGGGGCAGGAAGTCAACGGCCAGCGCGCATGGCTCAATCTGGGCGTGACCAGCCTGCAGCCGGGCGAGCTTGGCAAGCTGATTTTCATCTGTACGCTTGCCGCGCACATTTCCGAAATCAAGGAACACATCAGCGAGTGGCGCGGGCTGTTCGTCATCGGCCTGCACACGCTGATTATGATGGGCGCGGTCGTCATCGCGTCCGGCGATACCGGCATGGCGATCCAGTATTTCATGATTGCGCTCATCATGCTGTTTGCCGCGGGGCTGTCGCTCAAGTGGCTGGGGGCGGGTGTTGGCCTTGGCATCATCAGCATCCCGATTCTGTGGAATTTCGTGCTGCAGGATTACCAAAAGACCCGTATCCTCGTGCTGTTTGACCCGTCGATCGATACTGACGCCTCCATGCAGGCGACGTACGGCAAGATCGCCATCGGTTCCGGCCAGTTTTCCGGACAGGGCTTGACGCACGGCACAATGACCCAGATGCAGCTGGTTTCGGAAAACCAGACCGACTACATCTTTTCGGTTGCGGGCGAAGAGCTGGGCTTTCTCGGCTGCATGCTGATCATCTGTCTGCTGGCGCTGCTCATTCTGCGCTTGTTTTATGTTTCCTACCGTGCCTCCACCACGTTTTCCGCGCTGCTTGCCGTGGGTGTGGGCGGCATGTTCCTGTTCCAGACGTTTATGAACATTTTTATGAACGTCGGTCTGCTGCCGGTTATGGGCCTGACGCTGCCGTTCTTTTCCTACGGCGGTACCTCAGTTGTGACAATGTATGCCGCGCTCGGTATCGCGGCGGGCGTGCGGATGCGTGAAAAACCATCCTGGCTGCAATAGCCCTCACAGACAAAAAAAGAACCGTCCCCACGGGGACGGTTCTTTTTTGTTTATCTGCGGCGTCTGCGCTGATAGTTGGAATTTTCATATCGCGAGCGCAGGTTTTTGCGCTGTCTGCGGCGGCGGATCCCGCCGAAGGTCAGGTTGAACAGGATGTACAACACTACGAATACCGCAAGCACGATCAGGATGACCTTGAATACCGTGCTCTGGAAGAAGTTGCTCAGCTTGTCTGCATAATACAGCACGCGGCTCATTTCTACGTCGCTCAGCGCGACCAACTCGACTGTGCCGTAATCCACACCGTTATAAGAATAGGTGACGCTGCCGATGATGTCGCCCGCCTTGATCGGGGCGTCCACACTTTCCGGCGCGGTGATCACCGGGTTTTTGGTCAGCTCCTCAATATCCAGATCCTTGGGCACCAGAGAAACCAGATCGTTTTTGGCGGTCAGCACCAGCTTGTCCGTATCGGTGGACAGCGCTACGCCGATCTGCTTGATGGTATCGCCTTGCTTGACCAGGGTTTTGGAGGTGAAATTCTCAAAGCCCCATTTGCAGAGCGAACTGGTGTCGGTGAAGCTGGCAGCGATTTCGGGATACTGGGGTGACTGGTCGGCGCTGCCCAGCACGACCGAATACAGCTTGGCGTCGCCGTATTCCGCGTAGCCGACGAAGCAGTTGCCCGCCTGCGAGGTGTGTCCGGTTTTGATGCCCTTGCAGTACGGATAGGAATAGGAGGCATACGAACTGAAAATCAGCATGTTCGTCGTGTAGATGATGCGCTCTTCATGCATATTGGTTTTGCTCATTCGATACTGCACGGTGTCAGCGATGTTGGCAAAGGTTTCGTCCTGCATCGCCGCATAAGCGATTTTGTACAGGTCGCGCGCGGTGGAATAGTGGTCTTCTTCATGCAGGCCGCAGGGGTTGGAAAAATGGGTGCCCGTGCAGCCAAGCTCGGCGGCGCGCGCGTTCATCATATCGACAAAGTTTTCCCAGCTGCCGCCAACATGGCGGGCCAGCATGTACGCGGCTTCGTTGGCGGAAGGCAGCATGAGCGCATAGAGTAGATCCTCCACCGTGACGACTTCGCCCTCTTTGATGTCCGCGTTCGAGCTGTCGGCCGTGACATGCTCGAAGTCAGAAGCCTCCGCGGTGACGGTTTCGCTCAGGTCGCTCACGTTTTCGAGCGTCAAAAGCGCGGTCATGATCTTGGTGGTAGAAGCCGGATAGCAGCGCGCGTCGGCATTTTTTTCATACAGCACCATGCCGGAGTCCGGGCTGATGAGCAAAGCGGATTTGGCGGTGATGGAAGGCGCGTTGGCCGCGGCGGCGATGACGTTTGCGTCGTTGTTCTGCGCGGTGGTCGAAGTGCCGTCGGTATCGCTGTCCGAACTGTCCGTGCCGTCGGAATTTGCGGTATCGCTGTCCGAGTTGTCCGTGCCATCGGAATTTGCGGTGTCGGCCGAATCAGTGGTATCTGTCGTGTCAGACACGGATTGGTCGTCGTCCGGCGCGGCCAGCGCCTGCGGCAGCGGCACGGCGGCGGACAGTAAAACAAAGCACAGCGCAAGCGCTGCAAAACGGTTCCATATCATTTTATTTTTCATCGGTATCCCCCAGCGAGAAGTCAGCATCTGTAAAGTGTCCGCGCAGCGCCGCCGGCTTGGGCGGCACCCGTCGCAGGGGATCATATCGGAACGCACGGCAGTGGTCCGTGCCGTCCACAACGCCGCGCCGGCGGCAGGCGATGCGCTGGCCGTCGGCCAGCGGCGTGCCATGCGCACAGTAGGTGCAGCGCGGTTCGATATCTTTTCGCAGCAGCTTTTTCAGCCTCATGCGTAAGGTCACTCCAATCCAGTATTCTGTGACCCATTATATCTTATTTTTCGCTTTTTTTCCAGACCAAATTGCAAACATCACCAAAAGCAATATCAGGAAGGGAAAGAGATGAGGATGCGGCGCGGCTGCGGCGTCCGTGGGGGCAAAAGCGGGAAGCGCGGTGGGAAAAACACGCGTCAGCAGGGCGGTCAGCGCAGCGGACAGCGCGCCGTGCAGCAGTTTGCAGGCGGCAAAGCCGCGCATGGGCAGACCGGCGGGTTCGGCCAGGGCGCGCGCCTGAAACTGCACGGCCAGGCCGCCGAACCCAAGAAGGAAGGAGGTCAGCGTCAGCTTGACGCTGTCCGGCAGCGGCAGCGGGTCGAGCGCATCCAGCCCCGAAGTCAGCTCGAGCAGGCCGGCGCCGGCGTTTCCATACGGAAGCTGGGACAGCACAGGCTGAATCAGGTGCAGCAGGATGCAGAAAACCGTCAGGAACGCGGTGACGGTCAGGGCGGTGGCGGCGGCCTGCTGCACGGCGGCGCAGAACATCGCGGAAAAGCTTTGCCGGGCGGTTTGCTCCGTCGTGCGGGCGGTTGGCGCCGGAAGAACGGGCGCGTCTGCGCGCGCGGCGAACAGGCCGACCAACAGGGCAGCCAGCACATGGATGCCGTACAGCACCGCGCCCGTGCGCGCGCTGCCGAATATGCCGAGCCCCGCCAGCCCGATGCAGAAGCCGGGGCTGGCGCAGTTGCAGAAGCAGTTGACACGGGCGGCGGTGTCGCGCGCAAGAGCGCCCTGCCGCAGCAGATCGGCGGTGGTCGCCGTCCCGACCGGATAGCCGCCGGTCAGCCCGAGAATGACAGCCGGTGCGGCGGCGGGCGGCAGGCGGTACAACGCCCAAAGCGGGCGTGCGGCAAGGCGGCTGAGCGCCTGCGCCAATCCGCTGCGTGTCAGCAGGCCGCTGGCTAGAAAAAAGGGGAACAGCGCGGGCAGCGCCTGTCCGGCGGCAAGCGAAAGCCCGTCGCGCACGCCTTCGGCGCACGCCGCCGGACAGAACAGGAATGCAGCAAACAGCGCAAGCGAAATCAGCAGTTTCATGGACACACCCCCGATGCCTCAGAATATGCGAGGCAGGCAAGTTTGATGCGGCCGATGCATACAATAGCGGGGCAGAGGAGGGACGCACATGGCGCATGACGGGTTGGGCGAGCTGTTCGACGACCTGCACTACGCGCGGCCTCGCGTGGAGATCATCGGCAACAGCCGCGTGGTGGTGGAAAACCACCGGGGCATACAGGAGTATGAATCCGGGCTGCTGCGCGTCAAATGCAGCGGCTGCGAGGTGCGCATCGTGGGAGAGGGGCTGGCGTTGACGGCGCTTTCGTTGGATGAATTGGCGGTGACCGGGACGATCGTCTCGGTGGAGTATACCACAGCGGGATAACGGAAAGGGGGCAGGACGATGATCGCGCGGCTTTGGCATCTGGCGCGCGGACAGGTGCGCGTGCGCGTGACGGGTGCGAGCCTGCCGCGGTTTCTCAATTTGTGCGCCGCGAAGGAATTAACTTTGCGGCGGATGGAGCGTACGGCGTGGGACGAAATGTATGCTACGCTGTCGGTTGCGGATTTCCGCGCGCTGCGGCGGTATATGGGACGCACAGGCTGTCGGGTGCATATCGTGCAGCGGCGCGGCGCGCCGTTTGTGGCACAGCGGCTGCGGCCGCGCACGGTATTGTGGGGCGGGTTTGCGCTGTTTGTGCTGCTCTGCTGGGTGCTGAGCGCACATATCTGGTCGATCGAGACGCATATCGACCCGGCGCTCGATCAGGCCGAGGTGATGCAGCAGCTGGAAGAGCTGGGGGTGCATGTCGGCGCGCGGATCAGCGCATTGGATACGCGCAGCATCCGTTGGAAGATGCGTGCGATGCAGCCCAATATGACGTTTTTGTCGCTCAATATCCGCGGCAACAGCCTGACCGTGGAGGCTTACGGGGTGACGCCGCCCGCAGAGAAGATCGATCAGGACGCGGTGGTCAAAGTGGTGGCCGCGCGCGAGGGCGTGGTCAAGAGCGTCAAGGCGCTCGAGGGGCAGCCGATGGTGCAGGCGGGCGACGCGGTGCAGACGGGCGACACGCTCATCAGCGGTCTGGTGCCGCCCACGCGCGAAGGCGGCAATTACCGTCTGGCGCATGCGCGCGGCGAGATTGAGGCGTACACCGTGCATCATGTGACGGCGGCGCGTGCGCTCGAGACCGAAAACAAGGCGTACACCGGGAAAATCAAACGGCAGTATGCGCTGGTTTTGGGAAATCATCGGTTAAATTTATATATTGGGAGTGGAATTGCCGGGGGTACCTGTGATAAAATAATAGAAACCAGAATGCTGCGCCTGTCGGACAGCGTGGTGTTCCCGGTGTCGCTGGTCGTGCAGACCTATGTGTTTTACGAGCGCGAGGGGCAAACCGATGCGGTGGAGGACCTGCGCGTTGATATGCTGTCGCGAGCGCTCGAGGACATTGCCTCTGGCATCGATGGTTCGGTCACCGAACACAGCGAAACGCTCACCGAGCAGAACGGCGCGGCGGTACTGGATCTGACCGTGCACGCGGTCGAGCAGATCGGGGTGGAAGCCGTGGACGACAGCACGATTCCGGAGAAGCCGCCGGAAGAAGATGGGGCATAGTAGCCTCCGCGCCGCAGCGCGTATGAAATGGAACCGTGCGGTGTGCCGCGCGGTTCATAAAAACCGGGAGCGTGCATCTCGGTTTTTATACAGGAAAAGAAAAAAGTTTCGATAGGAACTTTTTTCGATAGAGGCTGCATCCGCAGTATTGCTGCGGTGCAATCCTTCGTCCGAAAGCGTGGCTTCGGACGAGATTTCAAGGAAAGCAAGGTGCAAACCATAGAAAAGACAATACAGGTGGAGAGAACCGAACTGCTGATTTCGGTTTTCGGCGCATTTGATGAGAATATCAAGCTGATCGAGCGGGAACTGGGCGTGTCGGTCGTCAGCCGGGGAACCGAACTGAAGATTTCGGGCGAGCCGGCGGACGTCGAGATCGCCGGGCGCACCATAGAGGCGCTGGTTTCCATGGCGGCGCGGGGCGAGGCCGTCGGCACGCAGACCGTGCAGTATGTCATTGGGCTCGCGCGCGACGGGCGCGAAGCCGAAGTGCATACCATGAGCCGCGACGTGCTATGCATCACGGCCAAGGGCAAGCCGGTCAAGGCCAAGACGCTCGGCCAGAAACGCTATATGGAAGCCATCCGCAAAAATACGATCGTCATGGGCGTCGGCCCGGCGGGCACGGGCAAAACCTACCTTGCCGTTGCCGCGGCGGTCGCGGCGTTCCGGGATAAGCAGGTCTCCCGCATCATCCTGACGCGTCCCGCGGTTGAGGCGGGCGAAAAGCTGGGCTTTTTGCCCGGCGACCTGCAAAGCAAGGTCGATCCCTATCTGCGGCCGCTGTATGACGGCCTGTTCGATATGCTCGGCGCGGAGAATTTCGCCAAGTATCAGGAGCGCGGCTCGATCGAAGTAGCGCCCTTGGCCTACATGCGCGGCCGCACGCTGGACGACAGCTTCATCATCCTGGACGAGGCGCAGAACACGACCCCGGAGCAGATGAAGATGTTCCTCACCCGCTTGGGCTTCGGCTCGCAGGCGGTCATCACGGGCGATATCACCCAGATTGACCTGCCGGACGGCAAACAGTCCGGCCTGAAGGAAGCGCTGCGCGTGCTTGACGGGGTGGAGGGCATCGCCCAGTGCTATCTGACCGAAAAGGACGTCGTGCGTCACGAGCTGGTGCAGCGCATCGTCAAGGCATATGCGGAATATGAGGGCAAAAAGGGCAAGGGACGGCAGCAGGCCAAGCGTCTGCCCGCCCGCCGCAAAGAGGACAAGCGATAAAAAGAGGATGCAGAGATGAACCATCAGATCAAAATCGGGTTTGAAACCGAAGTGGAGGATGCGCAGGGCGTGCGCGAGCTGATCCAGACCTGTGCAACGCGCGTGCTCGAGAGCGAGGGCGTGCCGTTTGACGCGGAGATCGACGTGACTGTCGTTGACGCGGACGCCATCCGGCAGCTGAACGCCGAATACCGGGACAAGGACGCCGTGACCGATGTGCTGTCCTTCCCGATGTACGAATTTTATAACGGCGAGCCGCAGGAGGAACTGGATGCCGAGCCGGACACCGGCTGCGTCATGCTGGGCGATATGATCCTGTGCTATACGCGTGCGGTCGAGCAGGCCGCCGAGTTCGGCCATTCGCCCGCGCGTGAGTGCGGCTATCTGACCACACATTCCGTGTTGCACCTGCTGGGATACGACCACGAGAGGAACGACGAGGATACCCGCCTGATGCGCGCCAAGGAGGAGGACAACCTCACCTTCCTCGGCCTGACCAGAGAGAACTGATATGGGCAAGAACATCCGAAAACTGCATGAGAGCTTTCAGCATGCCCTGCGCGGGCTGGGGCTGTGCATCCAGGGCGAGCGCAACTTCCGTGTGCATATGGTCGCGGCGTTTTATGTGACCGTTTTTGCGCTGATGGGCCGCGCGAACGCGGCCGAGGGCGCGATCCTGTGTCTTTGCTTCGGCCTGACCATGGGTGCGGAGCTGATGAATACCGCCATTGAGCGGCTGTGCGACCGGCAGGCCAGCGGATACGACGGGTTTGTGCGCAATGCCAAGGATATCGCGGCGGCGGGCGTGTTCGTGTGCGCGGTCGCATGCGTCGCGGTCGGTGTGTGCATTTTCCTCGGCGAAGGGGTGCTGTGGACGGCGGTACAATTCCTGCTGGCGCATCTTTGGGCTGTGATGGCGCTGCTGGTGACCGTACCGGCCGCGCTTTGGTTTATATTTCATTATGGGAGAATACAATGAGTAAGATTACAAAAACCGCGGTCGTCTCGGTGGTCGGCCGCCCGAATGTCGGCAAATCCACGCTGACCAATAAGCTGGTGGGGCAGAAGGTTGCCATCGTGTCCAGCAAACCGCAGACCACGCGCACACGCATCACGGGCGTACTCAGCCGCGGGGACACGCAGTATGTCTTTCTGGACACGCCCGGCCTGCACAAGCCGCGCTCCCGTCTGGGCGACTATATGTGCAAGGTCGTGACCGATACCGTGTCCGAGGTGGACGTGGCGGCGCTGGTCGTCGAGCCGATCGCGAACATCGGCCCGGCGGAGGAAAGCCTGATCGCGCAGATCAAGCAGCACCACATGCCATCCATTCTGGTCATCAACAAGATCGACACGATCAAGAAGGAAGAATTGCTCGCGGTCATCGCGACCTATTCGCAGGCGCATGACTTTGACGCAGTCGTGCCGGTTTCGGCGCGCACGGGCGAGGGCCTTCAGGATTTCCTCTCCGAGGTGGACAAATATGCCATCGAAGGACCGCAGCTGTTCCCGGAGGATATGGTCTCCGACCAGCCCGAGCGGCAGCTCGTGGCCGAGATCATTCGCGAAAAGATGCTGCGCCTGCTCGATCGCGAGGTGCCGCACGGCGTGGCCGTCGGCATCGAGCGCTGGAACGAGCGTGAGGACGGCCTGGTCGAGATCAACGCGGTGATCTACTGCGAAAAGAACAGTCACAAGGGCATCATCATCGGCAAGCAGGGCGCGATGCTCAAAGAAATCGGCCGGCAGGCGCGCGCGGATATCGAGCGCATGCTGGATGCCAAGGTGTTCCTCGAACTTTGGGTCAAGGTCAAAGAGGGCTGGCGCAACAATCAGTACCAGATGCGCAACTTCGGTTACGAGGATCAGTAAATGGCGGAGGTCAGACTGCGCGCGCTCATCCTGCGCGAGGTGGATTTCGGCGACTTTGACCGTTATCTGACCGTGCTGACCGAATACGGCCGCAAAAGCGAAATTCTGTATAAAAACGCGCGGCGGGGCAAAAAACAAAACCCTGCCGCGCGGCAGTTTTGTTATTCCGAGCTGATCCTGTCCGAGCGGGGCGGAAAATACGCGCTGCGCGACGCCGATCTGGTGCACTCGTTCTTTTCGCTTGCCGAGGATATCGAGCGGTACGCGCTCGCGTGCTATCTGGCCGAGCTTGCCGGTACGGTGACCGGGCCGGACGAGGACAGTCCGGCGGTCAGCCGTCTGCTGCTGTACGCGCTGCACGCGCTCGAAGGCAAAAAACGTGATCCGCTGCTGGTCAAGGCGGCGTTTGAGTGGCGTGTGCTGGCCGAAAGCGGCTATGCGCCCGATCTGGCCGGCTGCGGCGTGTGCGGACAGCCGATCGCGCAGCCGCCCGTGTGCTTTTCCGTGCGGGCAGGTACAGCGGCGGACGCGAAGTGCGCCGCGCGCATCGGCGGGTACGAACGGTTGGCGGACGGCACGCTGCGAGCGATCTTGCACGCGCTGTCGGCCGAGCCGCAGAAGGCGTATGCCTTTGCGCTCACCGGCGCGGCAAAAGAGCAGTTTTGCCGGTTGGCCGAAGCCTACGCGCAGTATCACCTCGGCCGCGGGTTCGACAGCTTGCAGTTTTATAAATCAGTAGCATTATAATTTGTATTTTGGGAGTTTGCGATGAATCGTTTAGGCGAAAAATCCTTAAAAACACTGGAATATTACGAAATTCTCGAGCGGCTTGCGGCACAGGCCGCGTCCGACGCGGCGAAGGAGAAGTGCCGTGCCTTGCGGCCGCTCGACGACCATGAGCAGGCGCAGGTCTGGATGGACCAGACCTCGGACGCGAAAAACCGCATGATCCGGCACGGCAGCCCGTCGTTCGGCGGCATCCGCGAGGTTGGTGCGATTTTGCAGCGCGCCGACCGCGGCGGCACGCTCAACCCGCGTGAACTGCTGGATGTGGCAAGCCTGCTGCAAACCGCACGCCGCGCGCTCGTGTACGACGCGGAGCAGGAGGAAAAGACCGCACTGACGCCGATTTTCGGTCTGCTCACCGGCAACCGGTCGCTCGAGGAAGCGATCACGACCGCGATTCTTTCCGAGGAGGAGATCGCGGACGGCGCCAGCCCCGAGCTGCTGTCCATCCGCCGCGAACTGCGGCGCATTTCGGGCAAGGTGCGCGAAACGCTCAACCGTCTGATTTCGGGCGAGCGGTCCAAATATTTGCAGGAAACCATTATCACCCAGCGAAACGGCCGCTTTGTCGTGCCGGTCAAGGCCGAGCACCGCGGCGATGTGCCCGGTTTGGTGCACGATACCTCGTCCACCGGCGCGACCGTGTTTATCGAGCCGCAGCAGGTGGTCGAGATCAACAACCAGATCAAGGTGCTCGAGGGCCGAGAGGAAGCCGAGATCGAGCGAATTCTCGCGGAATTATCGAATGAGGTCGCAAACTACAAGGGCGCGATCGCGCAGGATTTCGACGCGCTTGTATCGCTCGACTTTGTGTTTGCGCGCGCGAAATTGTCGTTTGAGATGAACGCCGCGGCGCCCGTGCTGGTCGAGGGCAGCGGCCGCTGCCGTCTGCTGCGCGCGCGGCATCCGCTGCTGGACAAGGACAAGGCCGTGCCGATCGACATTGCCATCGGCGGGGACTATGACACGCTGGTCATCACCGGTCCGAACACGGGCGGCAAGACCGTGTCGCTCAAAACGCTGGGGCTATTGTCGCTCATGGCGGCCTCCGGCCTGCACATTCCGGCAAACGAGCAGAGCGAAATCGCGCTGTTTGAGCATGTCTACGCCGATATCGGCGACGAGCAGAGCATCGAGCAGTCGCTGTCCACCTTCTCTGCGCACATGAAGACCATCGTGTCCATCATGGACTGCTGCGGGCAGGGCGATCTGGTGCTGTTCGACGAGTTGGGCGCGGGCACCGATCCGGTCGAGGGCGCGGCGCTTGCCGTCGCGGTCATCGGCTATGCGCGCCAGATGGGCGCATGTGTCGCGGCGACGACCCATTATGCGGAGCTGAAGACCTTTGCGCTCACGACCGACGGCGTCGAGAACGCCTCGTGCGAGTTTAACGTGCAGTCCTTGCAGCCGACTTACCGCCTGCTGACCGGCATTCCGGGCAAGTCCAATGCTTTTGCCATTGCGGCGCGGCTGGGCCTGCAGCCGACCATCATCGAGCGGGCCAAGGAGCAGGTTTCGACCGAGGACGCGCGCTTTGAGGACGTGCTGGCGGAACTTGAGCGCGAGCGCCGCCGCGTCGAACAGATGCGTGACGAAGCGCAGAAAATGCGCTCCGCGGCGCAGTCCGAACGCGATAAGATGCGCGCCGAGCGCGACGCAGCCGAGGAGCGTGCGGACAAGATGCTCGAAAGCGCGCGCAGTCAGGCCGACCGTATCCTCAAGGACGCGCGCATGACGGCCGAGACCGTCTTTGACGAGCTCGAGGACATGAAGAAAAAGGCGCAGAAGAAGGGCGCCGACCAGAATCTCGCCGCGGCCAAGGCCGCGCTGCGCGGTGTCATCACGCAGACCGAGAATGAGCAGCGCCGCGGTATGCAGAAGCGCGTAGTCGAGGCGGACGAGCAGCGCCCGGTCAAAAAGGGCGACCGCGTGCGCCTGCTGAATGTTGGCGGCGTGCTGGCGGATGTGCTGGCGCCCGCGGATAAAAGCGGCAATGTGCAGGTGCAGGCCGGCCCGATGAAGATGACGGTCAAGGAAAACGAGCTGCGGCTCGTCGAGCAGCCCAAGGCCGCGAAAAAGCCCGCGCCGCAGCCGCGGCGGAACGCGCCGGCGCGCGAGCTGAATCTGCGCTCGGCGGCGAGCGAGGTCGATGTGCGCGGCATGAGCGCGGAGGAAGCGCTCTTCGAGGTGGACAATTTTCTGTCCCGCGCGATCATGGCGGGGCTGCCGTCGGTGACCGTCATTCACGGCAAGGGCACGGGCGTGCTGCGAAACGCCGTGCAGCAGCACCTGAGAAGCAACAAACGCGTTAAGAGTGTGCGCAGCGGCGTATACGGCGAGGGCGAACAGGGCGTTACGATCGTGGAACTGCGGTGAAACCGGTTTCGCTATGTGCATGAAAATCTGCATATCCTTTCGCGCAAAACCGGCATACAGGGCAAAATGCCAGATATTTCGGCAGGATGCAGGAAAAATTTCATCAAAAACGCAAAAGCGCCGGGCGCAAAAGAGGCTTGACGAAATCGACAAAAGAGGATAGACTATATATATCGGATTTGAAGAAATAGGAGCGATGCAGATTATGTATTCGAAAGAGGTACAGGTTACCAATCAGGTAGGCTTATATGCCCGTCCCGCAACTTTTTTTATTCAGAAGGCTAATGAGTTCAAGTCGACGATCCTGGTAGAGAAGGAAGAGCGCCGCGTCAACGCCAAGAGCTTGCTCGGCATCCTGTCCCTGGGCATCACCAAGGGCACTACCATCAACCTGATCGCGGACGGCCCGGATGAAGAAGAGGCTGTTTCGGCTCTGGTTGAACTGATCACGTCCAATTTCACCGACTAAGTTATCGCATCCTGAGAAAAAGCGCCGAATTGCTCGGCGCTTTTTTTATCGAAGGATTTGGCAAAGCAAAGGAGGCGGTCCCACCGTGACAAGAGAACAGCTCAAGGAGCGCGTGCGCCGTCTGCCGATGCAGCCGGGCGTGTACCTGCACAAGGACAAGACCGGCAAGGTGATCTATGTCGGCAAGGCAAAGCTGCTGCGCAACCGCGTGTCCAACTATTTTCAGCCGCCCGAGCGGCTGAACGCCAAAACGCGGCAGCTGGTCAGCCATATCGACGATTTCGACATCATTGTCACCGAAAGCGAGTTCGAAGCGCTCGTGCTCGAGAACTCGATGATCAAAAAATACAAGCCCAAGTACAATATCCTTTTGAAGGACGACAAGGGCTATCCCTATATCCGGTTGAACACGGACGCGCCTTATCCGGCGTTCACCGTTGTGTCCCGCCCGGGGCATGACGGCGCGCGCTATTTCGGCCCCTATCCGGGCCGCGTGGCGGCGCGCCGCGCGATCGATACGATCAGCGAAGCACTGCTGCTCAAAACCTGTTCGCGTGTGTTCCCGCGCGATATCGGCAAAGACCGTCCGTGTCTCAACCATCATCTCGGGCGCTGCTGCGCACCCTGTACGGGCAATGTCAGCCCGGCGGAATATCACGCGCTGATCGAGCAGGCGATCGATCTGTTTGAGGGCAACGCCAAAAAGCTCGAAAAAGATCTGACCGAAAAGATGAACGAGGCGGCGGAGGAATTGCAGTTCGAGCGTGCGGCGATGCTGCGCGACCGGCTGCGCGCGGTGCAGAAACTGGGCACGCGCCAGCATGTGGTCGCGGGCGCGTTCGCCGAACTGGATGTGATCGCGTTCGTACAGGGGCAGACGCGCGCCTGCGTGTGCGTGCTGCACTATGCGGGCGGCGCCTTGCAGGACAAGGAATACACCCTGTTCCACCTGACCGAAAGCGACCCGGCCGAGGTGCTGTCCTCGTTTGCTAAGCAGTATTATGCGCAGCGCGGCGCGGTGCCCAAAACCGTGCTGCTTTCGCATGAAATCGAGGAGCAGGACGCCGTAGGCGAGTATCTGTCCTCGATCGCGGAACGCAAGGTCGAACTGGCTGTGCCGCAGCGCGGCGAGCGCCGCGTGCTGACCAGACTCGCGGAAAAAAACGCCCGTGAGGAGATCGAACGGCGCGAAAAACAGTCCGAACGGCGGCATAAATCGCTGGAATTGCTGCAAAACGTCACCGGTATGGCGGCGCTGCCGCTGCGCCTAGAGGCATACGATATTTCCAACTTTGCCGGGCAGGACACGGTCGGTTCGATGGTCGTGTTCGTGGAGGGGCAGCCCAAAAAGAGCGCCTACCGCAAGTTCAAGATCGCCTGTGCCGCCAACGGGCAGGACGACTATGCTTCCATGCGCGAAATGCTCACGCGCCGCGTGCAGCGCTATGTGGATGGGGACGAAAAGTTTGCCCCGCTGCCCAGCGCGTTTTTGATCGACGGCGGTTTGGGACATGTCCGCGTGTGCAAGGAAGTGCTCGACTCATTTGGGCTGCAAACCCCTTGCTTCGGCATGGTCAAGGACGATAAGCACCGCACGCGCGCGCTGGTCGCGCCCGACGGAAGCGAATTCGGCATTTCGGCCACGCCCGCGCTGTTTGCGCTTATCGGGCGCATCCAGGAAGAGGTGCACCGGTTTGCGATCGAGTACAACCGCAAGCTGGGCGGGAAAAAGGTGCGCGGCTCAACGCTGGACAAGATTCCCGGCGTGGGCGACAAGCGCCGCGCCGATCTGCTGCGGCATTTCGGCAGCATTGAGAACATCCGGCAGGCGAGCGAGCAGGAGCTGGCCCGCATCCTGCCGCGCAATGCCGCGCAGGCGGTGTTTGACTATTTCCACAAGGAGGACTGACCCATGCGTGTGGTATCCGGCACGGCAAGAGGCTGCAAATTGCAGCCCGTACCCGGGATGAACACCCGGCCGACGACCGACCGCGTCAAGGAAAATGTGTTCAATCTGATTCAGGATCATGTGCGCGGCGCGCGGGTGCTCGACCTGTTTGCGGGCACGGGACAGCTCGGGATCGAGGCGCTTTCGCGTGGGGCGCAGCACTGTGATTTTGTGGAGCACAACAAAACAGCATACAACATCGTGTGTAAAAATACAGAAACCGCCCGCGTGGCGGACCGTGCCGGCCTGCACCGCGCGGAAGCAGATGCGTTTGTTTCCCATGCGGCAAAGCGGGGGTACGACCTGATTTTCCTCGATCCGCCGTACGGAGGCAGGATTTTGGAAAATGCATTATTACAGATAGAAACGTTTGACATTCTGTCTACAAATGGTATAATAATATGCGAAAGTGCAGTAGAGGATCGATTCGCGCATGGGTTTGAGACCCTTCGTGAGCGCCGCTATGGCGCAACTTTGATTACCGTTCTGCGTCTGCGGGACGGCGGAACGGATGAATAACATGAGAACTGCGATCTATCCGGGCAGCTTTGACCCGGTCACTTTGGGCCACTTGGATATCATCCGCCGTGCGTCGGTCATGTTTGACCGGCTGATTGTGGCGGTGATGCATAATCAGAACAAACAGCCGATGTTTTCGGTGGAGGAGCGCATGGAGTTCCTCCGACGGACAACGGCCGGCCTTCCGAATGTTGAGATTGCTTCCTTCGGCGGCTTGCTGGCGGATTACGCCAAGCAGCAGGGAGCGTGCGCGGTGGTCAAGGGCTTGCGCGCAGTTTCGGATTTTGAATATGAGTTTCAGATGGCGCTGGCCAATCGGAAGCTGAACCCGGATCTGGATACGGTTTTCCTGATGACGAGCGCGGAATATATGTACCTGTCCTCCTCGGTGGTGAAGGACATCGCGGTACACGGCGGCAGTGTCGCCGGCTTTGTCCCAGACGGGATCATGCAGGATATTGTGCGCCGCACAAGAAAGGAAGGCTAAACGATGGCAACTTTGGACGAACTGATCAACAGCATGTACGATATGGTGCAGGACGCTAAGGGAATCCCGCTGGCGGGTGAGAAGTGCATTATCGAACGTGACCATCTGCTCGATCTGCTCGATGAGCTGCGCGCGACGCTGCCGAATGATTTGCAGGCCGCGCAGGATATCGTAGCCAAACGCAGCGAGATGCTCGCTTCCGGCAAACGTGAGGCGGAAGCGATCCGCCGTCAGGCGGAGGAAGACGCCCGCCAGATGGTTTCGGAAACCGAAATCGTGGTCGCGGCACGCCGCAAGGCCAAGGAAGTGCAGGGCAACGCGGAAATTCAGGCGCGTGAGCTGCGCCGCGTGGCCAACGAGTACTGCGAAGATACGCTCAAGCGGACCGAGGAAGCGGTGGCGCTTTCGCTGGAGGAAGTGCGCAAGGCACGCCAGCGGTTCAAGAGCGTGGCAAAATGATGGAACTGAAAAAACAGCTGCCGTTTGGGCAGCTGTTTTTTTTATGGGGAGACGGTCGCGCTCGTCCGGCACCCTCGGTGAAAGGTGTTTCCCACTTTGTCCCACACAGGGCGTGAGCGGCGCGGCCGCCTGCCACCAAACAGGAAGAATGCCTGCGTGAGGGTGGAGAACTGGTGGGAATTTCCCCCACTGGCGGGGCTTGGCAGGGAAAAACGAAAACTATCGAACAAGTGTTTGAAAATTGCAAAAACCGTCGAAATCACGAATATCTGGCTAGAATCTTCTGCAAAATAATGCGAAAAAAATCTTGCAATCCACCATGCGTCCAGCTATAATGGAAACAAGGTGGTGAGAAGTGGGGCAAAGTGTCACAGATTCCACCAAAGCGAAAGTGTGGTGTGAATCTGGTGAAGGGCGAATACAAGCATTCCGTTGACGCAAAGGGACGGCTGGCAATGCCGGCCAAACTGCGTGAGGAGCTGGGAGAGCGCTTCACCGTCACCAAGGGCCTGGATGGATGCCTTGCGGTTTATCCCGAAAAAGAGTGGGAAGCCTTGGAAGATCGCATCCGCAGTCTGGGCAATGGGGAAAAGGCACGCCGCGTTAAGCGGTATTATTTTGCCAATGCGTTTGATGCGCAGCTCGATGCGCAGGGACGAATCCTCATCCCCGCAAATCTGCGTGAGTTTGCCGACCTGCAAAAGGATGTTGTGGTCATCGGCCAGCTGGATCACGCGGAAATTTGGAACAGTGAAAAGTGGCGCGTTTACAACGAGGCAATTGATGCCGAGAGCGTTGCCGCTGACGTGGAAGATATGGATTTCTAATGGGACAGGCAGGAGGAGAGTATGGAATTTCATCACGTATCCATTCTGCTTGAACCGTGCCTGGAGGCGCTTCAGATCAAACCGGACGGCGTATATGTCGATGCGACGACCGGCGGCGCCGGACATTCGCTCCGCATTGCGGAGCGTTTGCATGATACCGGCCGTTTGATCTGCATCGACCGGGATGACGAGGCGCTGGAAAATGCCAAAGTCCGGCTGCATGATGTGTGGCAGCGCGTGACGACGGTCAAGAGCGATTTCCGGGAGATCGACCATGTGCTGGAGTCGCTGGGTTTGCCGGGTGCGGACGGCATTTTGTTCGATCTGGGCGTTTCTTCGCCGCAGCTCGACCATGCGGAACGCGGCTTTTCCTACATGCACGACGCGCCGCTCGACATGCGGATGGACCGGACGCAAAAGCTCACCGCGTACGAGGTGGTCAACGAGTGGAGCCGGGACGAGATCCGGCGGATTTTGTTCGAGTACGGCGAGGAACGGTACGCACCGCTCATTGCCGCGGCGATCGAACGGGAGCGCGCGAAAAAGCCGATCGAGACCACGCTCGAGCTGGTCGATGTGATCAAAGGCGCGATGCCGGGCAAGGCAAAACGGGAAAAACAGCATCCTGCAAAGCGCAGCTTTCAGGCGATTCGGATTGCGGTAAACGATGAGCTTGGCGCGGTGCGGGAAGCGATGGACAAAGCGATTGATTGCCTCAATCCGGGCGGACGGCTTGCGGTGATCACATTCCACAGTTTGGAAGACCGTATTGTCAAGGCAGCATTCCAACAGGCGGCGCAGGGGTGCACCTGCCCGAAAGAATTTCCGGTTTGTGTGTGCGGTAAAAAACCGAAGGTGCGGCTGACTCCGCGTAAGCCGATCCTTCCGGATGAAAAAGAGATCGGGGAGAATCCAAGAGCCCGCAGCGCGAAGCTGCGTGTTTGCGAAAAGATATGAACAGCAACCGCAGGAGAAAGGAAATGCAATGATGACTGCCAGCAGGGAAAGCGTGGCCTACAAACAATATGAAGAGCGTTTTCCGGTGAAACAGGAGCAGAAGCGTGATTTGCGCGTAGCGCCCACACCGCGCCGCCGCAAGAAAGCACGCGTCAGACCCAGCCTGTTCGGCTGCATTGCGGTTGTCGTGATTGCTGCGGTGTATATCCTGTTTTGTCAGATGCAGCTGACGCAGCTCAGCGCCGAGGTCGGCGAGCAGAACGACTTGCTCAGCGAGCTGACGGCGGAAAATGTTTCGCTGACGACCAAGCAGATGAACAGCATGAATCTGGACGAGGTAGAGGATTACGCGGTCAATACGCTCGGCATGGTCAAGATGGACAATTCCCAGATCGAATACGTCGAGCTGACCAATCCGGATACGGTGACGGTCGCGGACAGCGGTGTCTCGCTCGGTTCTCTGTTTGCCGGTCTGGCACACAGCTTTTCGGCAATTGTGGAATATATCCGGTAAGGAAATGAATAGGATGCGTACAGGGGAGTGAGAGGTGGAAACTTCTGACTCCTTACGCTTTTTTTATCGAAATTATGGAGGCATGGAATACACATGGCAGCAAAGGGACCGAACAATCAAATGCGCGCACGAATCGGCATGATGACGCTGGCTTTTGTGGTGCTTGGCTTTGGATTGGTTGGCGTTCGCCTGCTGTATATGCAGGTGTTCCACTATGATTTTTACAGCCAGCAGGCCGCGTCGCTGCAAACGCGCGATACCTTTATTACCCCCAACCGCGGTAAGATCTATGACGCCAACATGCAGGTTTTGGCGGAATCGGCAGAGGTAGAGCGCATTGTCATTTCGCCCAAGGGCGTGGTGGATGAGGCCAAGGTGAACAAAGGCATCTCCGCGCAGGCACAGCAGCAGACGCTGGCGCAGATTCTGGCCGATGAGCTGAGCTTGGATTATGACACGGTGCTGGCGAAAGTCCAGAAAACCAATTCCGAGTACGAGATCATCGCGCAGAAAGTCGATAAGGACGTTTCCAAGGAGCTGTACGCCAAGCTGGATGAGGCAGGCTGCACGGGCGTGTATTCCGAGCCGGATACCAAACGGTATTATCAGCAGGGCTCGTTCCTGTCCGCGGTGCTCGGCTATGTGGATAACGACAACAACGGCGCATATGGTCTGGAAGCACAGTACAACGATGTGCTTTCCGGCACGGCGGGACGTATTGTCCGCGTGCAAAATGCGCAGAATCAGGATATGACGCCGGAGACCGAACAGTATATCCCCGCGCAGGACGGCGATTCGCTGGTGCTGACCATCGACAGCGACATCCAGAACTTTTTGGAAAAGCATCTGGAAACTGCGCTGGCAGATAACCCGCAGGCGCGCGACGGCGTTTCCGGCATCGTGATGAACGTCAAGACCGGCGAAGTGCTGGCGATGGCGTCGCTGCCGGACTATGATCCGAACAGCTCGTACACCATTACGGATGAGCGCTATATCGAGGAACTCAAAACCAATGTACAGGCCGCGCTGGCGGAGGCCGGCGTCACGGCCGAGATCAGCGATAAATATTACCAGGAAGGCGGCCTCGCCAACCTGCCGGAGAGCGTGCAGCAAAACGAGGAACTGGTCGATAAATTGACACAAATCCGGTCGCAGCAGCTGTATAAAATGTGGTATAATCCGGTAGTCAGCGACACATACGAGCCGGGCTCTACGTTCAAGCTGATGACGGTTGCAACGGCGTATGAACTGGGGCTGACCAGTGAACAGGACACATATTATTGTGGCGGTTCGCTGATGGTCGGCGACTGGTCGCAGCCGATCCGGTGCTCGAACACCAGCGGCCATGGCACGCAGACGCTGACTGAGGCGCTGATGAATTCCTGCAACGTGGCCATGATGCAGATCGCGGCTAAGACCGGCATGGATCGTTTTTATGAATTTTACAAGGCGTTCGGCCTGACCGAGAAAACCGGCATCGATCTGCCGAATGAGAGCTCGGGCATTTTCTTCGATCTGAATGATACCAGCGCGTGGAATGAGGTTTCGCTGGCAGTTGCATCGTTCGGCCAGCGCTTTAAGGTCACGCCGCTGCAGGAGCTGAACATGGTCTGCGCAATCGTGGACGACGGCAAGCTCAAGCAGCCGTATGTGGTCAAGGAGGTTCTCGGTTCGGACGGTTCGGTCAAATCGACAACCGAGACCAACGTGATCCGCCAGGTGATCTCGGAGGAGACCTCGGCGTACATGCGCGAGGCGATGGAAGCGGTCGTATCGGGCGGCACCGGTAAAAATGCTTATGTATCCGGTTATCGGATCGGCGGCAAGACCGCGACTTCGGAGATCCTGCCCGAATACGATGACGAGGGCAAGGTCATCGACACAGAAGACCGCTATACCGCATCCTTTATCGGCGTGGCGCCGATGGACGACCCGCAGATCGCAGTGCTCGTTTCCATCAACGACCTGCCGGAGTCCGCACCCCACGGCGGCGGTGCGATCGCCGCACCGGTGGTCGGCCGCATCATGGAGGATGTGCTGCCGTACATCGGCGTAACGCCGGTTTACTCGGATGAGGAAAACGACCGCCGCGAACTGACCGTTCCGAGCGTGATCGGCTCGACCGAGGAACAGGCGGCGGCAACGCTGGCACAGGCGGGCTTTGAATACCGCGTGGTGGGCGACGGCGATACGGTCACCGATCAGGTGCCGTCGAGCGGCGTGCGCATCCCGGCAAGCGGCAAGGTCATCCTGTATATGGGTGAGAGCAAACCGACCGAACAAATCTCCGTACCCGACCTTACGGGCTTGACACCGGATGAATGTCGTAGTACATTGGAAGAATATGGGCTGTATTTGAAACAGAAGGGCGTTGCGTCCTCGCAGGTCACGGGCAGCACAACCGCAAGCAAGCAAAGCCCGGCGGCCGGCACAAAGGTGAATATCGGCGCGGTGGTAACGGTAGAGTTCTCGGATACCACAAACGTCAACGACCGATAGGAGGAGAAACATGAAATTACAGGAACTGTTCCGCGGGGTTGCGGTGAAAAGCAGCACGGCGGCGGACGATCTGGAGATCCGCGAGGTGCGGTACGATTCGCGTGCCGTGCAGGCGGGCGACCTGTTCGTCGCGATCCGCGGCTTTGCAACCGACGGACATCAGTATATCGGCAAAGCGCTCGAGCAGGGCGCGGCGGCAATCGTCTGTGAGGAAGCGCCCGAGGGCGCGCCGGCGGTCGTGGTGGAAAACGCCCGTCAGGCACTCGCGGAGATCGCGGCCAACCGGTTCGGCCATCCGGCAGACAGCATGGTCATGCTGGGCGTGACCGGCACCAACGGCAAAACGACGACGACCTATCTGGTCAAACATATGCTCGAGCAGGCGGGGCACAAGGTCGGCCTGATCGGCACCAATCAGAACCTGATCGGCGACGAGGTGATCGAAACCGAGCGCACCACGCCCGAAAGCTACGAGCTGCACGCGCTGTTCGCGCGTATGCGCGACGCGGGCTGCACCCATGTCATCATGGAAGTATCCTCGCATTCGCTCGTGCTCGACCGTGTGCACGGCATCCGCTTTGCGGTCGGCGCGTTCACCAACCTGACGCAGGACCATCTGGACTTCCACAAGACCATGGAGGGATACCGCAAGGCAAAGGCGATCCTGTTCACCATCAGCGACAAGGGCGTCATCAATCTGGATGACGATGCAGCGCAGGCCATGCTGGCCGACGCCAAGTGCCCGTGCCTGACTTTCTCGTGCGAGAAGGATGCCGCCGACCTGACGGCGAAGAACATCCGTCTGCACGCGGACGGCGTGGAGTTTGTTGCGACCACCAAGGGCGATCTGGCGCGCGTCAAGCTGCCGATCCCCGGACATTTCTCGGTGGAAAACGCGCTGGCAGCGCTGGGTATCGTGCTGCAGGTCGGTATGCCGCTGGCGGACGCGGCGCACGCGCTTGCTACCGCGACCGGCGTCAAGGGCCGCGTCGAGGTCGTGCCGACCGACACGGATTATACCGTGCTGATCGACTACGCACACACGCCGGACGGTGTGGAAAACGTGCTGCGCGCGGTGCGCGGGTTTGCCAAGGGGCGCGTGATCGCGCTGTTTGGCTGCGGCGGCGACCGTGACCGCACCAAGCGTCCCAAGATGGGCAAGATCGCGGCGGATCTGGCGGATTTCTGCGTGGTGACAAGCGATAACCCGCGCACGGAAGATCCAAAGGCGATCATCGACGATATCCTCGAAGGCATGCAGGGCACCAAGACTCCGATGCAGGTGATCGTGGACCGCCCGGAAGCGATCCACTGGGCGCTGGCGCATGCGAAAAAGGATGACGTGATTGTGCTGATGGGCAAGGGACACGAAACCTATCAGGAAGTCAACCATGTCAAGCATCATATGGACGAACGCGAAATCGTCGCGTCGTTCTTCAGCAAAAAAGGATAAGGAAAAGCGCAGCGGATGCGCAAATTCACAACAATGGGGGAAAAGAGTGCATGGAACAATTTACGCTGGCGCAGGCAGCGGAATGGACCGGAGGAGAAGCGGCTGGGGACGCGGTTTTGACCGCGGTTTCAACCGATTCCCGGGTTATCCCGCCTGATGCGCTGTTCCTGCCGATCAAGGGCGAGCGGTTTGACGGGCATGATTTCATCGGCAAGGCGATCGAGAACGGGGCGTCTGCCGTGATGTCGCACCGCGAACACGAGGAATATCCGGTGCCGGCGCTGTATGTGGAAAACACCTCGCAGGCGCTGCTCGATCTGGCGGGCGGCTACCGGCGGCTGTGCGGCGGCAAGGTGGTCGGCGTGACCGGCTCGGTCGGCAAGACCACGACCAAGGAACTGCTGTACGCGGTGCTGTCGCAGGGCCTGCGCGCCCAGAAAACCGAAGGCAATCTGAATAATGAGATCGGCCTGCCGCTGACTCTGTTCCGCATGACGCGGGACACCGAAGTCATGGTGGCCGAGATGGGTATGAACCACTTTGGCGAGCTGTCGCGCATGACCGCGGCGGCGCAGCCGGATATCGCGGTCATCACCAACATCGGCACCTCGCATATCGAATTTCTCGGTTCGCGCGAGGGCATCTGCAAGGCAAAACTAGAAATTCTGGAAGGTTTGCAGCCGGACGGCTGCGCCGTTTTCTGCGGCGATGAACCGCTGCTGTGGGACAAACGGGAGCAGCTTGGCTGCCGGGTGGTCACCTATGGTGTGGAAAATTCCGCATGCGATCTGACCGCATGCTTGCATAAAGACGGTACATTTGATATTATAAACAACAATCTGCCCGATGTGGCGCTGCCGTGCGGCGAACGCTTCGCCGCAAAGCTTGCGATCCCGGGCGCACACAATGTGCTCAACGCGCTGGCGGCGGCCGCGGTTGGTTTGCTGCTGGGCGAGACGCCTGCGCAGATCGCCGAGGGCCTTGCGTCCTACGAGGCGAGCGGCATGCGGCAGAATATCTATGAGCAGAACGGCTTCCATATTTATGCCGACTGCTACAACGCCAGCCCGGACGCGATGGAAGCAACACTGGCCGTGCTGGGCGGTATGGCGCCGGAAGGACGCCGCTTTGCCGTGCTCGGTTCGATGCTGGAGCTGGGCGATTATGCGGAGGAAGGCCACCGCAGGGCGGGCCGCGCAGCGGCCAAGCATGCGGATGCGCTGTATGCCTACGGACCGGATGCGCAGGCGATGGTCGCGGGCGCAAAGGAAAATGGAATGGAGCGGGCGTTCGCGTTCGAGGATCAGGCCGCGTTGGTCGCGGCGCTGCGGCAGGATGCCGCCAAGGGTGACGCGCTGCTGTTCAAGGGCAGCCGCGGCATGCGGATGGAACGCGCGCTTGCGATGTTCTTAGGGGAGGACGTGGAAGAATGACACCAGCAAATCTTTATACGGCACTGGTTGCCTGTGCGGTTGCGTTTGTGCTGACCGCGGCGATCGGTCCGGCTGTGATCCGTTATCTTCGTAAAATGAAGTTCGGCCAGAAGATCCTGGAGATCGGGCCGAAATGGCATATGAACAAACAGAATATCCCGACGATGGGCGGTTTTATGTTCATCATCGGCATCGCCGTTGCGGTGGCCGCGGGCAACAGCTTTGCGGGCCATATCTGCGTTTCTTCGCTGGCGGTGCTCGGTCTGGCCGTGGCATATGGTGCGGTCGGCATGGTGGATGACTATGCCAAGATCCGCAAAAAGGAAAACGCGGGCCTGACACCCAAGCAGAAGCTGGTGCTGCAGATCCTTGTGGCGGGCGCATTCATTCTTGTGCTCTTCCTCGGGTCGGACAGCGCGCCGCGCCTCTGGATCCCGTTTACCGATATTACGTTTGTCTGGCCGTGGCCGCTGTACATCATCTTTGCGGCGTTTGTCATCGTCGGCGCGGATAATGCGGTCAACCTGACCGACGGCATCGACGGTCTGGCGGCCGGCGTGACGCTGCCGGTTGCGGTGTTTTTTGTGTTCGTCGGCATCGCGCGCGGTGACGCGGGCGTTGTGATCTTCGCGGCGGCGCTGGCCGGCGGTCTGGCGGCGTTCCTGATCTATAACTTCAATCCCGCCAAGGTGTTTATGGGCGACACTGGTTCGCTCTTCCTCGGCGGCGCGGTAGCAGGTCTGGCATTTGCGTGCGATATGCCGCTGATCCTGCTTCTCGTCGGTTTGATTTACATCATTGAAACCCTGTCGGTCATTTTGCAGGTGACCTATTTCAAGGCCACCCATGGCAAGCGCCTGTTTAAAATGGCCCCGATCCATCATCACTTTGAAATGTGCGGCTGGGGCGAGAAAAAAATCGTGCTGACCTTCTCGGGCATCACGATTGTGCTCTGCCTGCTGGCTTACTTTGTGGCACTGGCTCCGGTGCTGTCCTAATTCTGAACCCTTCGGAGGTGTCCTCATGGCTTCGACAACCAGACAGGCGCGTTCGCCGCGCCGACCGGATCCACGACGGCGGATCGATACGACCCGTCCGGCGCTTCGGCCGGATCGTGCGCCCGTACCGCGCGATGCCGCGGTGATGCATGCACATGCAGCCCCTCCGGCGCGTACGCGCACCCGGTCGCGGGTGCGTGCCCATGCATGGGATATGGGTGTGTTCAGCACGGTATTGCTGCTGCTGGTCATCGGCCTGATCGCACTGTTTTCCGCCAGTTATTCCAATGCGCTGTTTTATCAGGGTAGCGCGACTTACTTTATCTCCCGTCAGGGGATCAATGCGGCGGCAGGCGTCGTCGCGATGATCGTTATTTCCAAAATCAGTTATAAGGTATATGCGCGGTTTTATAAGGAACTGATGTGGCTGTCGCTCATCCTGCTGGTGCTGGTTATCACACCGCTGGGCACGGCTTCCAAAGGTGCGCAGCGCTGGCTGTTCGGCTTCCAGCCGTCCGAGCTGGCCAAGATCACGGTTATCGTTTGCTTTTCCTATTGGATCGCGCGCGACACCAAGGGCATCCGCAGCTTCAAGGGCCTGATCAAGCCGTATGGCTTTTTGCTGGTTGCTTACATCGTGCTGCTGTTCCTGGAACCGCACACTTCGGCCATGATGATCATCTGTGGTCTGGGTGTCGTCATTCTGGTGGCCGGCGGCATGCGCCTGTGGTATTTCGGGCCGATCCTGGTGGCCGGCGCGGGCATCCTGACCGCGTTCTATTTTGCTTTTGAGCATGTGCAGGAGCGCTTTTCGGTTTGGCTCGATCCGTTTTCCAATATGCGCGGCGAGGGCTGGCAAGGCGCGATGAGCCAGATTGCCATCGGCTCGGGCGGCCTGTTTGGCCGCGGTCTGGGCAAGGGCATGCAGAAGCATCTGTACCTGCCCGAACCGCAGAACGACTTCATTTTCTCCTCGTGGTGCGAGGAGATGGGCCTGATCGGCGCGCTGCTCGTGCTGCTGCTGTTTGCTTATTTGATCTTCCGCGGATTCCGCATCGCGCGCGCGGCGCCGGATAAGTTCAGCTGCCTGATGGCAACCGGCATCACGGCAAAGCTGGCGATCCAGACCCTGATGAACCTGTTCGTTATCACGGGCATCATCCCGGTCACCGGCGCGAGCCTGCCGTTTTTCAGCTACGGCGGCACGGCGCTGCTCATGCAGATGGGTGAAATGGGCATACTGCTCAATATTTCCAGATACGCGCGAATCGAAACGCGCGCGGAAGAGTAAAGGGGAAGCCGGCCTGTGTAGCAACGGGCGGCTGAGACAAAGAAGGGGGAACTCACTTGAGACTGTATATCACCGGCGGCGGTACGGGCGGCCATGTGACGCCCGGGCTGGCGATTGCACGTTATTTTGAACACAAGCATCCGGATACGGTCGTGCGTTTTGCCGGCTCCAAGCGCGGCATCGAGAACAAGTTGGTGCCGCGGGAAGGATATCCGCTGGACGCAATCGAGATCATCGGCATGTCGCGTTCGCTCAGCCCGAAGGGGCTGGCGCACAATGTAAAAGCGGCAAAGTTGGCGGTTTCGGCGGTCAGCACGGCGAAAAAGCTGCTGCGGCAGGCGCGGCCGGACTGCGTCATCGGCTGCGGCGGTTATGCTTCGTTTGCTGTGGTGCGGGCGGCGCAGCAGATGGGAATTCCCACGGTGCTGCTCGAAGTCAACGCCCTGCCCGGCAAAGTGACCAAGATGCTGGCGAAAAAGGCGGACCGTGTGCTGGTCTGCTTTGAACAGGCCAAAGAGATCCTCGGCGGGGGCGACAAGGTCGTGCTGACCGGTGCGCCTGTGCGCGGGGAAATCCTTGCGGCGGACCGCGAAAAGGCGCGCGCCCGCTTTGGGCTGGGCGAGAACGACCAGCTGGTCGTGTCCTTCTGGGGCTCGATGGGCGCCAAGTATATGAATGAGCATATGGCGGGCACGATTGCGCTCGAGTGCAAGAACAACGTGCCGTATCATCATGTGCATGCCACGGGCGCGGCGGCGCGCGATTGGCTGCCGCAGATGGCCAAGGAACAGGGCGCGGATCTGGCCGCGCACCCGAATATCCAAGTGACCGAATATATTTATGATATGGCCGACCGCATGGCCGCGGCCGATCTGGTGGTTTGCCGCGCGGGCGCGGCGACGCTGGGCGAGCTGTGTATGCTGGGACGGCCCGCGCTTCTGGTGCCGTCGCCGTATGTGGCGGAAAACCATCAGGAGAAAAACGCCCGTGCGCTGGAAAAAGCCGGCGGCTGCCGCGTCCTGCTGGAAAAGGACGCGTCTCCGCGCAAGCTGTATGACGAGATCCAGACCATGCTCGCCGATCCGGCGGCGCTGCGGCAGATGGGGCACGACGCCACTAGCCTTGCCGCGCATGACGCGAGCGAGAAGATCTACCGTGAGATCCTTTGGGCGATCGAGCATCACGGAAAATAACAACAAAGGGGCGTTGACATGAGACGCAGAAAGCGAAGACAGAAAACGCCCGAGCAGATGCGCCGGCGCGCAAGCCGCCGGCAGCGCTTTTTTCATGCTGTGGGTCGGGTGGTGTTCCTCCTTGTGCTGTTGGCCGCCGCGACATTGGCGCTGACGGTTTTCTTCAAAGTGGATACCATCACCGTGGAGGGCGCGATGAAATACCGCGCGGAAGAGATCGTTGCGGGGATGGACGTCAAGCAAGGGGACAACCTGTATCTTTGGAATAAGGTAAAGGTGTCGGATGCGCTGCTCGAACGGTTCCCGTATCTGGAAACCGTGCAGATCCGGCGGCATTTGCCCAACGCGCTGGTGGTCACCGTGACCGAATGCACCGCGGCGGTCGCCGTGCCGTCGGACGGCGGCTATCTTTATCTCAGCGAACAAGGCAAGGTGCTCGAGCAGAGCGCACAGAACAACGGCCTTCCGGTCGTGGTCGGTATGACGCTGTCCGGCATGCTGCCCGGACAGATGCTTTCGGCAGACGCGAGCGATGAAGTGCAAGCGCTGCTGACTATTTTACAGACCATGGACGCTGCCGAAATGCTGGACGGCCTTTCGTTTATCAATCTGTCCGATCTGCACGATATCCGCATCGGCTATCAGAATCGGTTTGATATCCAAATCGGTACGATCGATGATCTGGCGTATCATCTGCGCTTTGCGCAGACCGTGATCGAGGAGCGTCTGTCGCCGTCGGATATCGGACGGCTGTATTGGGATGACCAGAACCGTCTGCACTATGTGCCGGATACCGCGGAAAACGTGGCGAAATCCGGTATGGATGCAACAGCGGCTGCGGCGGCGGAGTCCGCCTCGGGCGATGCTGCGCAGAAGACGGATGGAACGGATGCACAGGATACGGAAACACCGGATTCGGACGGGACGGACGCACAGAGTGCGGAGTCGTCCGGCGAAATCAGTGAGGACGGATCGGGTGCAGAGGACCAGACCGGAGCAGAGGAGGATCAGACCGATACGGAAGACACAGACTGGGATACAACAGAGGAATAAGGAAAAAGGGGGAAAATGAACCAAAAGATAGCTGGAATGCTTTGCACAGCGCGGCTTTGCGGGGCATTTTGGTATGGATTTGGTGGAATGATACAGAAAAGTTTCAGTTTTTTTTAAGCAATTCACTAATTTATGTTGCAAAATGGAACAATTAGAGGTAAAATTAAAACAATAGGGACAGCTTGCTTGCGGCAGGCAGCAGGCTTTATACGAAAGAACGTATAAGATAATCTGAAGGATTCTTTATCATAAAACGGAGGATGGCAACAATGGGTTTTGAGTTTGAACAGGGCTTGGATAATGTAGTAAACATTAAAGTTATCGGCGTAGGCGGCGGCGGCGGCAACGCGGTCAACCGCATGGTCGAAAGCGGCGTGCAGGGTGTTGAGTTTATTTCGATCAACACGGATATGCAGGCGCTGAACTTTTCTCAGGCCGGCACCAAGATCCAGATTGGCGAGAAGCTGACCAAGGGACAGGGCGCAGGCGCAAACCCGGAGATCGGCCGCAAGGCAGCGGAGGAAAGCAAGGACCAGATCGCTGCGGCGCTTGCCAATACACATATGGTATTCATCACCGCCGGCATGGGCGGCGGCACCGGCACCGGTGCGGCACCGGTCGTGGCGCAGATCGCCCGTGAAATGGGCATCCTGACGGTCGGCGTTGTCACCCGTCCGTTCGCGTTCGAGGGTAAGAAGCGTCTGGAGCAGGCGCTGGGCGGTATCGACGAACTGAACAAGAACGTTGACTCGCTGGTCATCATCCCGAACGAGCGTCTGAAGTACGTATCTGAGCAGAAGATCACCTTTAAGAATGCGTTTGAAATCGCGGACGGCGTGCTCCGTCAGGCGGTTGCCAATATTTCCGAGCTGATCACCGTACCGGGCTTCATCAACCTCGACTTCGCCGACGTTACCTCGGTGATGAAGGACGCAGGTTACGCGCATATCGGTACCGGCCGTGCAGCTGGGAAAGACAAGGCGGCCGAAGCGGCCCGCATGGCAATTTCCAGCCCGCTGCTGGAGACCTCGATTGATATGGCGCACGGTGTTATCGTGTCGGTCATCGGTTCGGACGATATCGGTCTGGATGAAGTCGAAACGGCTGCCACCATGGTGCAGCAGGCGGCACATCCGGATGCGCACATCATCTTCGGTGCATTCATCGACGACACGATGGATGATGAGATCCGCGTGGTTGTTATCGCAACCGGTTTTGACAACATCCCGAACTCCGCAAAGATGAGCATGGACGGTAATCAGCCGGAGCAGAAGTCGAATTCCGGTCTGTTCACCGAGGCTTCTACAGCTGCGGCAGAGGACAAGTCCTCGTCTGCGCAGTCCAAGTCCAGCGATCTGGGTTCGGATGACGCGGCCTTCGACGTGCTGATGCGCATCTTTGATAAGGACCATCGCTGATATCGTTATAGCATAAATGACAGAGAAACAGCCCTTTATAGGGCTGTTTTGGTCTGAAAAGGCCTTGTAAAATTCTTGTAAAAAGGAGTGTGATCACCGTGAGTGCTGACCCTCGAAGTAAGCAAAAACTACAAACTCGCGGTGGCGCATTTGCGTGAAGCCGCGGAAAGGCGGTAAGATATGGTAGAATTCTACAAGACCATTGATGGTAGAATCACGGAAATCAGCGGCTTCGCAGAGGGCTGCTGGGTGAATATGGTGCATCCCAGTTCGGATGAACTGGAGGAGATCGCCCGCGCGGCGCATGTGGAAGAGGAATTCGTGCGCGCAGCGCTCGACCCGGAGGAAAGCTCGCGTGTCGAGACTGAGGACGATCAGCTGTTAATGATTGTTGACATCCCGATGGTGGAAAAAAGCTCGGTCGAGGACGGCGGCCAAATGTTCAGCACGCTGCCAATGGGCATCGTGGTGGCGCAGAATGCGGTCATCACGGTTTGTCTGGAGGACAGCATCGTCCTGCGTTCGATCGCAGAGGGTGCGGTCAAAGGCGTGCACACCGCGCTGCGTACACGCTTTGTGTTCCAGATCCTGCTGCGTGTGGCCGGACGCTTCCTGAAAAACCTGCGCATGATCGAGCGCGACTTTACCCGCATCGAGAAGCGCTTGTATGATTCGCTCAAGAACGAAGAGCTGATCCAGCTGCTCGGGCTGTCCAAATCGTTGGTTTACTTCTCCGCCTCCCTCAAGGGCAACGAAGTGACGATGGAAAAGGTACTGCGCGGACGTGTGCTCAAGCTGTATGAGGATGACCGTGACATCCTGGAGGACGCGCTGATCGAGATCCGGCAGGCCATCGAGATGGCCGGCATTTACTCGAGCATTTTGTCCGGCACGATGGACGCATACGCTTCGGTCGTATCCAACAACCTGAATATCATCATGAAGGTGCTCACTGTACTGACCATCATCATGACCATTCCAAATATCATCTTCGGTTTTTACGGCATGAATATCGAGGGCGGCAACCTGCCGGGCGATTTTGTCTGGTGGATACCGCTTTTGATCTCGGTGGCCGCGTGCTTCTTCGCGTGGTTCATGCTCAAAAAGAAGAATCTGGATTGATTTTTGGCGCCGCATAAGCGGCGCTTTTTGTTTTCCGGGGAAATAACAAAACAGGGCGCGCCTTGCGGCGCGCCCTGTTTGTTGTTTTTGTTATTCCTGCCAGACAAGAGGAATGGTCTCGCCGAAGATCGTGATGGATTCCACTTCCTCCAGCGGGATGGGTTCCGGCAGCAGGCCAATCGCCGCATGGCCGTGGAGCGAATACTGATAGTCAAGTTGGTACTGCGAGCCATCGCGGGTACGCAGGACTGGCGAAGCGCCAGTCAGATAATATGTGTCGCCGTATTCATCCAACACACCGTCCAGATAGAGGTTGTGATCGTCGTCATATGCCATTTCTTTGTCATACTGGAATTCGATGTAATAGTAGGTTGGGGTGAACGCGATGGATTCAATGGTAATGTTGAGATTACCATACTGCATTTGCTGGCCTGCCTGCGCCTGTACCGTGGTTTCGGTAAACGTGAGCGGTACCTCGATCGTCCAGACTCCGGGGACAACGATTCGGTCAAAGCCGATGTGGTTTCCATCTTTTTTGTAGCTGCACACATTGGAAAAATAGAAGCTGAGCGGCACGCCTTCCATCTGTTGGACATTCGGCAGCGCCATCTCAATGCTCAAATGGAATTCGCGCATATCGGGTTCGAAAGACGGTGGATTGTCGCCTCCACCGCCGTTCACCGGCTCGCCATTGGCCAGAAAACGGATATCCTCGAAGGTGAGTGCATAGGTCTGTGGTTCTTCCGCCGGATCGACGAACGCAGAGCCATCCTGCTTTGTGACAGAGAACAGCGCACATACATTGTGTTCGTCGGTGTACATGCCGCTCAGGGTAACGGTCACGCCATTGCATTCTGTGCTGGCGCCGCTTGCGGTAAAGCCGGTGTTTTCCTCTACGGTATCAGGGGAAAGATTGAAAAAATCCGCCAGTCGCGCGCGGCCGGCATCCGGATCAGCGAAAAAGACGACGACTGTGCCTGCCGCTGCTGTAAACGTCAGCACACAGGCGATAATGGCCGCAATGAGGATGGCTTTTGGGGGGCGCCGCCGTTTTTTCGGCTTTTGGGCGGCCGCAGCCGCCTGTTTCAGTTGTTCAATCAGCATATCCTGTTCCGCCTCGGTAAAGTGCAGCGCGTCGAGCGCTTGGTTATATCGTCTCATTGTCGCTGCCCTCCAGTTCTTGTTTGAGTTTGGCGCGGGCGCGGGCAAGCCGCTGCCGTACGGCGGCGGGCTTTGCGCCGATCATCGCCGCGATTTCTTCGGCGTTGTAGCCTTCCTTATAATATAGGTAGATGACTTCACGATATTTGACCGGCAGACGCTGTACCGCGGCCAGCACGCCGGTGTCTTCCGCGGGAAGAAAGGGAACCTCGCGTTCGATCAGCTCGTCGAATGGGACAGAGCGGCGGCGCCAGCCGCTCTTGAGGATGTCCTTGCATTCGTTGATCGTCATGCGGATGATGAATGCGCGCGTTTCGCCTTCGCTGTCAAAGCGTCGGTCGCTTTGCAGCAATTTGAGAAATACGTTCTGGCATACATCCTGCGCATCCGCCCGGCCGAGCGAATAGGTGAAGCACAGCCGCAGGATCATGCCCGAATACCGATGTACGAATACTGCGGCGTCGGCCGCATCCTGCCAGACCGGCATAGCGATCATCTCCTTTCACTCTAATAACGATTGACGGCGGCAATGTGTGACGAAATGGAAGATGATTTTCAATCTTAAGAATTTCTTGCGGAATGCAAGCGCAATCGGTGGTATACTGCAAGCAGGATGACGAAGGTTTGTGACAAAAAACAGTGATGAAAATTGCAGAAAAAATCGCGGTTTTTTTGTGCGAACAGAGAAAAATTGCAATAAATGCCTGAAAAAACGCAAAAAGTAGTTGCATTCAACGGGAATAGTGCTATGATATTACAAGGAAAAAACGGAATGAAAGTTTATGGACTAAAATGAAGGAGACAAAGGATTGACATGCTTCGGTTTTTAGAGAGTCTGCAATTTGTTTTATTCATATTTTTTACGGCAGCCTATGCGTATCAGGTCGTGTATCTGATCATCGGTCTGGTTGGCAAGGGCCGTGAAGGCAAGCAGGATGCCAAACTGCATCGCTATGCGGCGATCATTTCAGCGCGTAATGAGGAGGCCGTCATCGGAGACCTGATCGGAACGCTGAAAAAACAGGATTATCCGTCCGAACTGCTGGATGTGTTCGTTATTGCGGATAACTGCACGGACAGCACGGCGGAGGTTTCCCGCAAGGCGGGCGCGATCGTGTACGAGCGTTTTAATAAGGTACAGGTCGGCAAGGGCTATGCGCTGGATTATCTGTTCCATCATATCTTTGCGGATTATGGTGAAACGACGTATGACGGCTTTTTCGTGTTTGATGCGGATAACCTGGTAGATCCGCAGTTCGTCCGCGAGATGAACAAGATGTTTGATACCGGTGAGTTTGCTGCTCTGACCAGCTACCGCAACTCTAAGAACTTCTGTGACAACTGGATTTCCGCAGGCTATGCGCTGTGGTTCCTGCGCGAAGCGCGTTTCCTGAACCGTCCGCGCACGCAGCTGGGTGTCAACTGTGCCGTCTCCGGCACCGGTTTCCTGGTGGCGAGCGATGTCATCCGCGAAGAGGGCGGCTGGCCCTATCATCTGCTGACCGAAGATATTGAGTTCTCTATCGCCTGTGCGGCGCACGGCCGTAAAATCGGTTATTGTGGCACGGCGATCATCTACGACGAACAGCCGATCCAGTTCCGTCAGTCCTGGGATCAGCGTCTGCGCTGGAGCAAGGGCTTCTATCAGGTAGATGCGAAGTATACGGCGCCGCTGCTGCGCGGCTGCCTGCGCGGCGGCAAGAAGGGCATGTCCTGCTATGACATGCTGATGACCGTAGCGCCCTGCAATCTGGTGACAATCGGCGTACTGGGCCTGTCCCTGTTTGTCTGCCTGAGCAGCCTGTCCCAGCCCGCGTTCATTACATATCGCGTGCTGCGTATGCTGGGCCGTATTATTCTGGCCACGCTGAAGGGCATCTCGTTCAGCCTGTTTATGTTCGGTGCGTTTACCATGGCAACCGAGTGGAAGCAGATCAAGGGCAGCACCTGGAAGAAGATCTTTTATGTATTCACCTTCCCGCTGTTCATGCTGACCTATATTCCGATTTCGCTGGCTGCGCTGGTTGGCAAGGTGGAGTGGAAGCCCATCCGCCACGGCCTTACGGCAAAGGCACACAACGAAAACGAGCGTGCATAACTAAAGATAAGAAAAGCTGCTGCAACAAAAGTTGCAGCAGCTTTTTTATTCCACATGATGCGGCCGGCCGCCGGCATACAGCTCGCGCCGGATGGCGGCAAACATGCGCTCCGCCATATCCAGATACCGGCGGATCTCCATTTCGTCAATCTCAAATGGAAGATCAGTGGGGTAGCGGGTTTCGATATACAGATCGTTGAGCGCGGCGCTTTCGTCCAGATATTCCGAAAACGCATCCGCATCCTGCTGGATCGCCTGCCGGCAAAGATAGGTCAGGTTGTGGCCGTCGAAATGGCGGCCCGTGCGAAACAGCAGGTAGCCCTTGAGCGCTTTTTCAATGGCCTGCTGGCAGTGGAAGGCGATGTTGTAATGGTCGCCGCCGTAGGTCAGCAGCAGGCGGGCGCATTGCAAGTCGCAGAGCGCTTTATCCAGCCATTTGTAATAGAAGTGGCTGTCCGACGCGCCTTTACGTCTTCGGCTCATAAATCACCTGCCCTTTCCGGGCGATCCAGGCGGCATACGAGGTTTCATCCTCGAGCAGATCGTCCCACTCCTCGGCGGTGTAAAGACTCAGATTGACCGGCACATCGGCGGAAAGCGCCAGATGCAGCTGCGTGCGCAGATGGCGGCAGTCCGTGCCGTCCGGCACGACCACGCACAGGCTGAACGCCTTGAGCTTGCCGGTGGCCATGGTGCGCTTTTCCGCAAACAGAATGATTTTACGCGGCTGGCAGATGCGGAGGATATCCTGCGCCGCTTGCCGGATGGCTTCAGTCATGGGTTATCCCTCCTGCATCTCAAACGGCGACAGGGTCGCCAGCGCTTCAAAATGCGTTTTTCCGTCGGCTTCTCCGCGCACATACCGCGCGCCGTCCACCGTGCCGCAGAGCAGCTCCAGCTGCTCGCCGAACGCGGTTTCGGCGGTATAGTTGACTTGCAGGGAGGAGACAAAGCCCGGCTGCCGCTGCAGGTCAAGTGCATCCGAAATCAGCTCGACGATGCGCACATTATTGACATGGTTGTTGACGTCCAAGTCGGAATACTGCACGGTGTGGACGTGGTGCGGACGCACAGTGTCGCAGGTCAGTTTGGGCAGCGGCTCAAACAGGTCGCCGCGCGACTTATGCAGGTAACTCTCGGCTGCCGGGAAAGAGCTGGGGCGCAGGATGCGGTGCGAGACCGGATCGAGCGTGACCCACATCGACTGTGCCTCGCCGATCTGCTGTTCGTCTGCAAAGAAGGCAAAGCAGCGGTACCAGCTGGCGCCGCGGATGCCGGGGCACCAGGTCTCGCAGCGGATACGCTCATACGGGCGCAGAGGGCGCGCCAGACGCGCTTTCATGCGCGAGAGCACCCAGACAATGTTGAGCTCGTCCGGGCCTAAATGCAGCGATTCTGCGTGCACCGTGGCCGCGTCCTGCATCACCAGCCAGAGAAAGGACGGCTTGGCGATGCCGCGGTTGTCAATATGGCCGTAGTTGATTTCGTACTCACGGGAAAGAAGATCTGCCAAAAGGGAAACGCCTCCTTATCAATCAGTGGAACAGGCTGGCAATGAACCGGGATACCAAGTCAAGCAGGGAAGCTTGCTGCATCGAGGCATCCGGCGTGGTTTCCGGACTGTTTTCATCCTGCGCGTAATGCTGGGAAAGCATATCGGCGCAGCCGTCTATGTTCTCCAGAGAGGAGTAGCTGAAGTACACTTCGCCCTGAATGTCAATGCTGCTGTCGAGCAATGCGAGCTGGCGTTCCAGTTCGGCAGTGCCGTACCAGACGTCGCCCGGCTGGGCTTCTGCGGCGCGATAGGCGCCGATGCCGATGTACAGTGCAACGTCGCTGGTGGAGATCACTTCCTGCCACCAGTCCAGCAACACTTCAAAATCTGCGATTTCGTAACCGATTTCCCAGTAAAGCTGTGGGCAGATGTAATCGACGGTGCCCTTCTGGATCCACTGAACCGAGTCGCAGTAGATCTCGCGATAGGAGGAACGGCCGTTGGTTTCGCTGCCCTTGGGGTTGTCGGCCTTGTTGTCCCAGATGCCGGAAGGGCTGACGCCGAACGACAGGGTCGGGTCGATCTCGTGCAGCGTTTTGTCGAGCGTGGCGATCAGGGTGTTGACATTGTTGCGCCGCCAGTCGCCGATGTCGTCAAAGTCTGTGCCGTAACGGGCAAAGGTCGACTGGTCGTTAAAATCCGTGCCCGGATAAAAATAGTCATCCAGATGAATGCCGTCCACATCGTAGTTTTTCACGATTTCTGTCGCGCCATCCACGACAAGCTGCTGCACAGCCGGCAGGCCGGGGTTGAAATAGTAATTGTCCTCATATTTTACAACCCATTCCGGGTGCTGTTTGGCCGGGCTGCTGTCCGGCAGCGCGTCCCACTCGCTCTGGCCGTCTTTGGTGATACGGTAGGGGTTGATCCACGCATGCAGCTGCAAACCGCGGCTGTGCGCGCCATCGATCCAATAGGCTAGCACATCAAAATCACCGTCCGGCGCTTGTCCGGTTGTGCCGCTGACATAACGGCTCCACGGGAAGATTTCAGACGGATACAGCGCGTCTGCGGAAGGACGCACCTGAAGGAAAACCGTATTCAGGCCCATAGCGGCAATATTGTCGAGGATGGTATCCGCTTCACTTTTGAGCGTGTCGGCGGAAAGACCCTGTGCAGAGGGGTAGTCGATGTTGTATACGGTGGAAACCCACACGCCGCGCATGCCGTCCTGCGCGGTTTGTACAGCGCCGGCGCTGGAAAAGAGCAGGGTGAGTATCAAAACGATGGAAAGAACGCGTTGCTTGAGCATGGGAAGACTCCTTTAACAGTTAGCGTAAATATATAATTATTTTACCATTGCGAGGGGGAGAAAGCAAGAATGATTGACACGGACGCGGATTCATCGTATGATGAAACACGGACAGAAAAAGGATGTGAATGGGCCATGCAAAAAAAGATTCTGGCGCTGCACGATTTATCCGGCTTTGGGCGCTCGTCGCTGGTGCCGATCATCGCGGTGCTTTCTGCGGGCGGGCATCAGTGTGTGCCGCTGCCGACGGCAGTGTTTTCCACCCATACCGCGATCCCTGGCTGGGTGACGACCGATCTGACCGGTGCGATGCAGGGCACGATAGACCAATATGATAAGCTGGGGCTGCGGTTCGAGGCGATTTATGCCGGTTTTTTGGGTTCGGCGGATCAGATTGACTGCGTCGGGGAAGCGGCAAAGCGGCTGAAAACGACGGACGGCATCACGCTCATCGATCCGGTGATGGGGGATAACGGCAAGGTGTATGATACTTATACGCCGGAAATGTGTACACGGATGCGTGAGCTGTGCGCAATCGCTGATATCATCACCCCCAACACGACCGAAGCGGCGATCCTGCTGGACCGTGACCCGAACAGCAAGCCGGGCAGTGCGGACGAGGCGTGGGAATGGCTGCGGGCGCTGCGTGCCCACTATGGTGCCGAGGTTGTGCTGACCGGTCTGGATTTTGCACCGGGCCGGGTCGGGTCGGGTTGCCTGTCCGCGTCCGGCGGCGCGCTCAGCCTGCATCGTCGGATCGACCGGTATTACCCGGGTACGGGCGATCTGTTTGCATCGGCCATGCTCAGCGCGATGCTCAATGATGTCACGCTGGAGGATGCTTGCGAATTGGCAGGGGAATATGTCAAGGATTGCATTGCTTACACGATGGCGCAGCAAACCGATCCCATGCATGGCGTGCAGTTTGAAAAGGTGCTGCCGCGGCTGATCGACGGCACCTATCAGCGGGAGCTGCGGGACCGTCCGCTCCGGCAGGAATAAGCGATCATAAAAAAGCACCGCCTTTGAGCGGTGCTTTTTACGCCCTTTCGAGCCATACCAGCGTTATGGTACTTCAGAAAACGGGGCAGATGCTTATCGCGAGACGCCAAATCCGCCCATCGAGGTCGGATTTGGCGAGGCTCCGGCCGACTGGGACAGTCGGCCTAATCACACGGGCTGCAAAACAGCCCGCCGGGCTGTTTTGTTTTACGCCCTTTCGAGCCTCGCATCCATAACCAAAAAAGAAAAGACCTGTCATTGACAGGTCTTCTTGTTTTTGGAGCGGCTGACGAGGCTCGAACTCGCTACCTCCACCTTGGCAAGGTGGCGCTCTACCAGATGAGCTACAGCCGCATTTTCTATCGCGCCGAACTCATCAGCGCGATATTTATTATAGCAAAGGGTGGACATGCTGTCAAGCAAAAATTAAGAAAAACAGGAAAACTTTTTTTTAGCCCTTTTTGCGGGGGCGGTGGCACAGTACCAGCGAAACAAACAGGCACACGGCGACATACAGCATAATGGGGATGCCAGCAAACAGGATGACGCGGCCGAGCGTCCACAGTGGCTGGGGCAGGGTGAACCACAGACGGGAAAGGGTTGCTTCGGGGATCAGGTTCAGTACTTGCAGGAACGTGAAATAGAAGACGCGCATCGGCAGCAGTGCGACGATCCAGATGTCAACGCGCCAGAACGCGCGGATAAAATCCGAGCCCTGCGGCGCATCCACACTGTTTTTCAGATACAGCCCGAAGCCCATTGCCAGCGCGATAGCGCAAATCTGCAAGATCACGCCGATGACAGTAGGGGTGTCAGTGGGCGCGAAAAAGCGACCGTAGAACAGCAGAAACAATCCGCACGCACTGCCGCCCAGCGTCATACAGAGCAGCAGCGGTGCGCCTGCCCGCGCCTGTGCCGGCGACATGTGTGCGTCCTTGCCGCCTGACGAGCTTTGCTGCGGCGCGATATCCCGCAGCAGCCAGTCGGTCGAAACATCGAAATATTCGGCCAGAGCCACGACTTTTTCCGTATCGGGCGTCGCATCGCCGACCTCCCATTTGCTGACTGCCTGTCGGGACACGCCCAGTGTGATCGCCAGATCCTCCTGCGACAGGCCACGCTTTTTGCGCAGGTCTATGATTTTTTCTCCCAGTGTCATGTTTGGTTACCTCCTTGCTTGGTGAGGCCATTGTATCGAAAAACAGGGTTGCACGCCACCATGTTGGGCTGGAAATCCCGCAACCGCCGGTTGCATATCAAAAAATCAGCGCGTTTTTGGAGAAAACGCGCTGATTTTGGGTGCAGGGGATTGGGGTGAGATCAATAGCCGAGCGGCTCGCCGATCAGGACGACCTCGCAGCGTTCCATGCGCTGCGGCGGGCCCATATGGATGACCATTGCACGGCAGATGCGGTCCGGGCTCTTGCAGTCGTGGCATTTGCCGTCCACGGCGCAGGGCGTTTGCTTGCCCAGGCGCTTGGCGTTCATCGGTGCGGCGACATTGCGGGCGCGGTCGATTGCGCTTTCCAGATCCGGGCACAGCTTGTTGATGCCGCAGACAAAGATGCAGCGCTTCGGGCCGAACAGTGTGCCGGATACTCGGTTGCAGGCACCGTCGATATTGACGATTTCGCCGTTCTCGCTCAGCGCATTGGCCGAGCTGAGGTAAATATCCGGCGTCTGGAAGTACTCGCCGGTACGCACCCAGTGCCAGTGCACGGCGGTGCTGTTGGAGAATGCTTCTGGGAAACCGAGCGCTTTGAGGGTCATCGAACCGCCCAGCGAAACCGACTTGCCTGCGCAGGTATCGATCAGATAGGGCAGGGCATCGGCCACGGTGGGAAAATAAGTAAAACCAAAGCCGCGCTGCGTGAAGGCCTTGCAGATGGCGTCCACGGCCAGCAGGCCGCGCTCAAACAGCGGCAGCAGTTCCGCGGGGCTGCTGACCAGCGCATCTGCGCCGGCGTCGGTCAATTCTTCGGCCGAACGGAAGCCCCATGTCACGCCGACGGCGGACAGGCCGGCGTTTTTCGCGGTCTGCATGTCGGTCGCGCTGTCGCCGATGTACAGGGTTGTGGTCGCGTCGCCGCCCAGTTCGCGCAGCAGCTGCAGCGCGCTGGTCGGATCGGGCTTGCGCGGAACATTCGGGCGCTCGCCGTAGGTGATCTGCACCAGATCGCCGAAAAAGTGCCGGATCAGGCTTTTGGCGGCCAGATCATACTTGTTGGACAGCACACCGACCGAAACGCCTGCCTTTTTCAGCTGCTTGAGCAGCGGCAGGATGCCGTCGTACGGTTGGGTGCGGTTCATCATGCGCTGGTTATAGGCGGTGCGGAATTCATCCAGGCAGGTGTCGATCATTTCTTCCGTGCGCTTGTTTTCCGGGATGCAGCGCTCGATCAGCTTGCGCACGCCGTTGCCGACGCGCATGCGGGTCTGCTCTTCGGTCACGGCCGGGAAGCCGCGGCGCACAATGGCGCAGTTGACGCTGTCACACAGATCGCCCAAGGTGTTGAGCAGCGTGCCGTCCAGATCAAAAATTGCAGTGGTAATTTTCATGCTATCGCTATCCTTTTTCTTGTTGCGGGACGCGGTTTCAGCCGCGCATATAGGTCTGCGTGATCTCGCCCAGCATGGCCGAGACTGTCGGGTTGAGCGCTTCCTTGCGCACGCGCCAGCGCCAGTTTTTGCCGCCGATGGTGGCCGGCGTGTTCATGCGGGAATCCGCGCCCAGTGAGAGCAGATCCTGCAGGGTGGTCATGGCGATGCGCGCGGGCGATGCCCACACGCTCTTGATCGCGCTCCAGCCCATCGCTTCGCTGTGCGAGGTGCGCAGATACCGGTAAGCGAACTGCTTTTCCGGCTCGGTGCAGATGTCCATGATCTGCTCGCACACGGTCTGCGAGTCATGCGTTGAGGTGTATACAATGCTGTTGGGGACAAAATTGTGCGGCAGGTGTTCGTTGTCGCAGTCGGGCGTAAAGCCGAAAATCAGCACCTTCATGCCCGGGAAGCCGCTTTCCGCCAGCAGCTCGCGCACCTCGTCGGTCATGACGCCCAGATCTTCCGCGATCAGCGGCAGATCGCCGAGCGCCTTTTCAATTGCGTGGAACAGCTCCATGCCGGGGCCCTTGCGCCAGTGTCCCTTGACGGCGGTCTCCTCGGTCGCGCGTACTTCCCAGTAAGCGGCAAAGCCGCGAAAGTGGTCCAGCCGCACCACGTCGAACAGCGCCATGTTGCTCTTCATGCGCCAGATCCACCACGCGAAGCCCTCCGCGCGGTGTGCGTCCCAATCGTAGACCGGGTTGCCCCACAGCTGACCGGTGGCCGAATAGTAGTCGGGCGGCACGCCCGCGACCAGCTTGGGGCTTTTATCCGCCTTGAGCTTGAACAGCTTGGGGTGCGTCCAGACGTCCACCGAGTCGGCCGACACATAGATCGGGATATCGCCGATGATCTGGATGCCGTGCTCGTTGGCATATTCACGCAGCGCGGTCCACTGCGTAAAGAAAATATATTGCAGGAAGATGCGGAAATCGATCTCATCGCGCAGTTCTTCGGTCACTTTTTTCAGTGCTTCCGGCTTGCGGTCGCGCACCGCCTTGTCCGGCCACATATAGACCGGCATATGGTGGTATTTTTCCTCTTTGAGCGACATAAACAGCGCGTAATCCGGCAGCCATTCGGCGTTTTCTTCGGTAAACGCGTCGATCTTGGCGCGCAGCTTGTCGTCCACGCGCGAATAGGCTTTGCGGAACAGCGGCCAGCGGGTGTCGGCCAGCTGCTCGAAGTCCGCCGTGTCGGGCGAGGCCTCGAAGTCGCCCGCCTTGACCTCGGCCTCGGTCAACAGGCCGTCCTCGACCAGCAGATCCAGGTCGATCAGGTACGGGTTACCCGCAGCGGCGGAAAAACACTGGTAAGGCGAGTCGCCGAACCCGGTGTGACCCAGCGGCAGCACCTGCCAGTAGGTCTGGTGTGCGGCCGCAAGGAAATCGACAAATTCATAAGCGGTTTTGCCCATGGTACCCACGCCGTGCGGCGAGGGCAGGGAAGTGACGTGCGCAAGCACGCCGCTGGAACGTTTGAACATAGATTCATCCCCCATTTGCGTATAGTGGTATTATAGCGTGTTTTATGGAAATTTGTCAATTTTGCTTGCCAAGCGTGTTGGGGCAGGATATAATGAAAAGGCTGAAAAATATACAGGAAAAAGGGGAATTTGACGCATGAGAATGCGCAAAAAGAAAAATCTTGACGTTCGTTTCGCGGCCTGCGCGGATGTGATGGCCTTTGAACCCAAGGAAAAGCGCGGCAAATGGCGCGCGCTGTTCGCAAACGACCATCCGCTGCATCTGGAAATCGGCTGCGGCAAGGGTCGTTTCGCCATCGGCATGGCCGAGCTGCACCCGGATATCAACTTCATCGCGGTCGAGCGGGAGGAAGGCGCACTGATTATGGCGGCCGAACGCTGCCAGCAGCATCCGCTGCCCAACCTTCGGTTTGTGTCGTTTGACGCGGCTGAGCTGCGAGAGGTATTCGCGCCCGGCGAGGTGGACCGCATTTATCTGAACTTTTCCGACCCGTGGCCGCCCAACCGGCAGCGCAAGCGCCGCCTGACGTGGCGTGCCTATCTCGAGGTGTACGACGAGATCTTAAAGCAGCAGGGCGATATCTGCTTCAAGACCGACAACCAGCGGTTTTTCGAATGGACCTTGCAGGAGATCTGCCAGTTCGGCTGGCTGCTCCAGAACATTTCGCTCGATCTGCACAACTCGGACTTTGAGGGCAACGTGATGACCGAGTACGAGGAAAAATTCTCGTCTGAGGGCGCGCGCATCTACCGGCTGGAGGCCAGACGCCGTCTGCCGGAGTTTTTGAGAAAGTGAACACGGGAAAAGCGGCCTGAGGGCCGCTTTTTCATTCTTGACATATGCCGGAAATGTGGTATCATACTTATATAACCGGCATATGCCGGAAACAAAACACGGAGGCGTTTTTATGAAAATCGCAGTCACTTATGAGGACGGTCAGGTCTTCCAGCATTTCGGCCACACCGCCCAGTTCAAAGTATATGAAGCCAAGGATGGGAAAATCCTTTCTTCTCAGGTTGTCGATACCAACGGCAGCGGCCACGGCGCGCTGGCGGGCTTTCTCGCGGCGCAGGGCGTGGATACACTGATCTGCGGCGGTATTGGCGGCGGCGCGCAGGCCGCGCTGGCCGAAGCGAATATCCGTCTGCTCGGCGGCGTGCAGGGCAGTGCGGACGCGGCAGTTGAGGCATTTCTGTCCGGTTCGCTCGCGTACAATCCGGATGTTCAGTGCAGCCATCACGAGCACCATGGGGAAGGGCATGACTGCTCGTCGCATGGCGACCACCACTGCGGCGGTCACTGCCACGGCTGAGCCATGCCCAGACCGAAAAAATGCCGCCGTGTGTGCGGCCTGCCGGTCTGCCGGGAATTTGGCCCGCGCGGCATGGGCTGCGCGGGCGAGCCGGTCACGATGGGGCTGGACGAATATGAGGTCATCCGCCTGATCGATTTGCAGGGCATGCAGCAGGAACAGGCAGCCGCGCAGATGGGCGTGGCACGCACGACCGTGCAGTCGATCTATAATACCGCGCGGCGCAAACTGGCGGAAGCGCTGGTAAACGGCAGGATACTCCGCATCGAAGGCGGCGACGTTGCGGTGTGTGAAAAGCGCGCGCATTGCATGCGGGGCGGATGCTGTGCGCATCGCGGATGCGCAAAACAAAAACCGGAAGGCTGAGCCTTCCGGTTTTTCTGTTACAGTTTGGTGTAGCCGCGCGGGGTGACGATCGCGTCCAGCGGAACGCCGGCCGCGCAGGCAGGGCAGTTTTTGCCGCGCACGAAGTTGTGGTAATGCGGGAAATCCTCGCCCGAGAACAGGCTGAAGACCGGTTTGCCGTCGAGTTCGGAGATATTGGAGAACAGCGCAGAATAACCGGCAACGCGGCCGCCGTAATATTCGATGCACTCGCGGGTCTGCGACAAGGTCTGTCCGGTGGAAGCGGTGTTGACCAGAACCAGCACGTTGCGGTGCTCGATCATGGGGCGCAGGTTGTCCGCGAACATGAACTGGCCGTTGACGTTGCTGTCCGGCTCGACAAGGTAAATGGCCTTGTTGGTGTTCAGGCTGCCGATGCCGGAGTTGGCAAGCTCCCTTGCGACATAGGCGCCGATATATTCGGTGCCTTCCAGACAAAGCAGCGTATCGATGCTGACGGTGGAGAAGCGGAACGCAATGCTGCGCGCAGCTTCGAGTGCCATGGCCATGTTATGCTTGATTTCGGACATATCAATGTAGTAATTGATATGGGAATGGTTGGTTGCAAAATGACCCGGAATCGCGTCTGCATACAGACGTTTGTTGGAACGGGAAGTAATTCGGATCGGCTGCTGCATAGAATGACCACCTTTCTTTGTGCGTTATAAAAATCACAAACCTATTATAGCGCAATTTGATGCGCAGGGCAAGAAAAAGCCGTGCGCCTTTTGTGCGGGATGACAAAAAAACCCTGCTGCAAAAGCAGCAGGGTTTTCATCCGGATGAATTAAAGCGCAGCCTTGGCCTTCTCAGCCAGAGCAGCGAATGCAGCCTTGTCGTTTACGGCCAGATCCGCGAGCATCTTGCGGTTCAGGTCGATGCCGGCCTTCTTCAGGCCGTTCATGAAGCGGCTGTAGTTCATGTCGCAGGACTTAGCGGCAGCCGAAATACGGGTGATCCACAGGCGGCGGAAGTCGCGCTTCTTGTGCTTGCGGCCGATATAAGCGTACTTCAGGCTCTTCATGACAGCCTGGTTGGCTACACGATAATGGGTGGACTTGGCGCCCCAGTAGCCCTTTGCACGCTTCAGGATCTTCTTTCTTCTTTTGCGCGTCATCATTGCGCCCTTAACTCTTGCCATTGTAATTGCCTCCTATATGAAAGATGTTTTTACTTACTTATACGGCAGCAGACGCTTGAGCTGCGCTACGTTCGTGGAATCCGCGAAGCCTTCCTTGCGGAGGTGGCGCTTGAGCTTGGTCGTCTTACCATGGCCGTTGAGCAGGTGACGCTTGCCGACATGGCCGCGCTTGAACTTGCCGTTCTTGGTTACGGAGAATCTCTTCTTTGCACCGCTGTGCGTTTTGATCTTAGGCATAAGGTTTGCTCCTCTCTGAATTTGCGCGCTGGGCGCGTTTTGGTTTACTTGTCCTTAGCGGGCGCCAGAAACATCAGCATCTGGCGGCCTTCGAGCTTGGGCTGCTTTTCCACCGTGCTGCAATCCGCGCACAGCTCCGCGAAGCGATGGAGCAGATCCTGACCAAGCGACGCGTGCGTGACCTCGCGGCCGCGGAAACGAACCGAAACCTTGACCTTGTCGCCGTCCTTGAGGAAGCGGCAGGCGTTTTTCACTTTGGTGTTCAGGTCGCCGACGTCAATGTTGGGGGTCAGGCGAATCTCTTTGATCTCCACGACGCGCTGGTTTTTGCGCGCTTCCTTTTCGCGCTTGGCCTGTTCGAAACGGAATTTACCGTAGTCCATGATTTTGCAGACCGGCGGTTTCGCCTGCGGGGCGATCTTGACCAGATCCATGCCCTTTTCAACGGCGGCTTCCTGCGCCTGCTGGATGGGAACAATACCGAGCTGCTGGCCGTCGTCACTGATCAGACGGACTTCCTTGTCGCGGATCTCTTCATTGATTTGATGTTCCATGCTGCTGATTGGTAAGCACCTCCAAACGATAAATGGGTTAAGACAAAAAGAAAAAGGACCGATCGAAAGCGACCGTCCTCCCTGCATAAACCGCAAACCTGCCCAAAACAGATTTGTGCTTTATTGACCCGTTTGCTCAAAACGCTGCGGGTGAGGACATTGCCTTCTTCCTTGTTACCTGAAATACTATATCAGAATCCGCGTACAAAGTCAAGGCTTTATTTCGGTAATTTTAACTGGTATGATATTTCGCACAGGCAGCATACTATGACAGTACGGCGCCTGAGAATGGGGCTTTACAAAAGGGACGCGATTTGTTATGCTTAAAGCAAGGAGAAGGCTTCTCCTTTTCAGCCCGAACTTGAAACACAAGGAGGTGCCGGATGATGAGTGAGGAATACGGCAACGATTTTGTCACGCTGATCGATGAGGACGGCAACGAAGTTGAATTTGAGCACATCGACACCGTGGAATATCAGGGAACGACCTATCTGGCGTTTATCCCGGCGGAGCTTTCCGTTGAGGAGGACGCGGAGGTCGTCATCATGCAGATCGTCGAGGAAAACGGCGAGGAACTGCTCGAAGCGGTCGAGGATGATGAGATCGCGGACGCGGTTTTCGATATCGTGATGGAGCGCGCCGAGGCGGAGGAAGAAGAATAACCGCACGCCGCAGCGCGTCAGTACAATCCACGCCGCAAACGGCACGGATCAGTCAAATCCCTGCCCTGTGCGACAGCAGCCCTTTTTTAACCCACATTTTTAGTACGGGATTTCGGAACGTTTTGGCATCGAGCAGCAGGCCTCCCGGGTATACACGGACGTTGGAAGCGCAGATATGCCAAACAGAAAACCCACCTGCATGAGTCGTGCAGGTTACTAATTGGGCTGCATCGGCAGGGCGGGGTATTTTTATATCCAAATGTTGGATTTTGTCGCATGCAAGCATAAAACAGGTGAAACAAAATTGTTACATTTGTGTAACTTTACAGGAATTTTATTTGCTTTTTTTGCATAAGATGTTATACTGAACTTAAGCAAAGTAAAAGAGGAGGTGGAAAACAACATGAGACATCTGAGAATCCCTCAGCAGCCCGATCGCCCGGATATCGATGATCTGATCTTCGGTGACGAACATGAGACGCATAGCGATAAGTAAAACGCTTACGGATATGTCCACGCAGGGCGCGCATGCTGAAAAAGAAATGCGGCCGCGTGGTTTTTTTATATTTATTTCCCGGAGAACAAAAAAGGGAGTTCCATTCTAAATATGAAAAATCGTCTCATAAAAGGGTAGTGCCCGAAACGGAAACGCGTTTCGGGCACTTTTTTTATGCTTCGGGCGGGATCGCGGCGCGGAAACGTTCGACGGCGGCGCGAAACCGGGACTCATCCCGGATGGGCGCGAACTGCCCGTCCGTCTCGATCGAGCGCAGCGTCAGCCGACGCATTTCGGCGATCTCGTTTTGGGTCGGCACGCGGGTCTGTGTACCGGCGAAAAACGGGTTTTGACGGTAGTCGAGTGTAAACGCCAGCTGCGCGTCGATGTACTGCTCAAATAACTTGAGTGCCTGTTCCGTGCTGCCTTCGTCCTGCGCAAGCAAAATGCCGATCAGCAGGTCGTTGGAGCGGTCGAGGGCAAACAGTTCGTTTATCGCGCAAAGAGCATCCCAGCAGCGGTGCGCGGACGGGAAATCCTTTTGCCGCCGCGCGGCGGTCGTCAGGTACATCAGTGCGCTTAATACTTCGTGCACATGGGTGAGCAATTGTTTGCGGGTCAGTTGTTCGGCTTCCGGCACCTTGTCTTGCGCCAGATACAGGTTGATGCGGAGCACATCTGCGTCGAGCGGCTGCCGGGCGGGCAGGGTGTCGATCAGCGCCTCGGCTTCTTCGCAGCGTCCGAGCATGGTCAGCGTGTTAATGCGCAGCAGCCGCGCTCCCATCTTCTCATTTTCGGTTTCGCTTTGCGCTTCACCCTGCTCGAACAGCGCAAGGCAGTGCGCGATCAGCGCTTCGCTTTCCTGCTCCGGGTCGTCCGCGTGCGCGAGAGCGGAGGCGAGATAATGGAAATACAGCCCGCCGATCAAGGTTTTCAGCTGGCCGCAGGACGGATATTCGCGCAGCACGGCCTCCGCTTGCTGTTGCCCGGCGGCGAAGCCCTGCTCATCGAATACGGCGCGCAGGCGCTCGCTGATCGCATGCAGTTCTTCGTTGGAGGGGGCGGGGTGGAAGTCAAGCAGCGCATCAACCGTCAGGCCGAGCGCGCGGGCGAGCGGCGGCAGCAGGGTGATGTCCGGATAGCTCGCGCCGGTCTCCCATTTGCTGACGGCCGCGGCGGATACGCCGACCAGATCGGCAAGCGCCTCCTGCGTCAGTTTTTTGGCGCGGCGCGCGGCAAGGATCGTGGTTCCGATGCAAAGTTCCATGTTGTTCATCCTTTTCACAGCAGATTCAAAAGGACCTTTTGTATGTTTATCTTACCATGCCGCCGCACCGTGCACAATGGAGGCGCGGTTTAACCGGTGGTTGGATTTTTCAACCGTCGGTTATGTCCGGCGGGGCGGTTGACGCTGCCGCCGGATTCTGATAGGATAAGCAGAGTGGAAAAGGGGGAATGGCGCGATGTCGCTCGATCTGACCGAGGGGAGTATTACCAAGCGGCTGCTGCTGTTTGCGCTGCCGCTGATGGTCGGCAATTTGCTGCAGCAACTATATAATGTAGCGGATACGCTGATTGTAGGCCAGTTTCTGGGGTCGGATGCGCTCGCGGCGGTCGGTTCTGCTTATACGCTGATGGTATTCCTCACGTCGATTCTGCTGGGCCTGTGCATGGGCAGCAGCGCCTTTTTTGCCATGCAGTTTGGCAAACGCGACATGGAGCGGCTGAAAAACAGCCTGTTTTTGTCCTTCCTTCTGATTGGATTGATTACCATTGCGATGAACCTGCTGGTTTTTGCCGGGCTGGACGGGATTGTTTTTGTGCTGCATGCGCCGGATACCGTGGCGCCGCTCATGCGGCAGTATCTGTACTGTATTTTCTATGGCATCGCGGCGACATTTCTGTATAACTTTTTTGCCAATCTGCTGCGTGCGGTGGGTAATTCGCTGGTACCGCTGGTGTTTTTGGCCGCGTCCGCGGTGCTCAACATCGCGCTCGACCTGCTGTTTGTGCTGGTGTTCCGCTGGGGGGTGACGGGCGCGGCGGTCGCAACGGTCATCGCGCAGTATGTGTCCGGTGTCGGCATTGCAGCCTATTGCCTGCTGCGGTTTCCCGAACTGCGGGTGGAGCGGCGGCACATGCATTGGGACCGCGCGGTCATCCGCGAAATTGCCGGGTTGTCCGTTCTGACCTGTGTGCAGCAGTCGGTGATGAATTTCGGCATCCTGATGGTGCAGGGGCTGGTCAACAGCTTCGGCAAGACCGTGATGGCGGCGTTTGCCGCGGCGGTCAAGATCGACTCCTTTGCCTATATGCCGGTGCAGGATTTCGGCAACGCGTTTTCCACATTTATCGCGCAGAACTTCGGCGCCCGCAATGAAGAACGCATTCGCCGCGGCATCCGAAGCGCGGTCGGGGCGGCATTTGTGTTCTGCGTTGTCATCAGTTTGGCGGTTTGCGTCTTTGCGCGGCCGCTGATGGGCCTGTTTATCCAGCCGGAGGAAACCGAGATCATTGCGGTCGGCGTCGGCTATCTGCGGATCGAAGCGTCCTGCTATTTTGGCATCGGCCTGCTGTTTTTGCTGTATGGGTTTTATCGCGCGGTCAAGCGGCCGGGCATGTCGGTGGTGCTCACCGTGATCTCGCTGGGCACGCGCGTTGCGCTGGCGTATCTGCTGTCTGCCGTGCCGGCGATCGGGGTGACCGGTATCTGGGCGGCGGTGCCGATCGGCTGGGCGCTGGCCGATCTGGCGGGCGTGGGCTATTATCTCAAGCACAAGACGCGTCTGCTGCATGTGAATGGATGAAAAAAGGTCCTGCCAATCTGGCAGGACCTTTTTGTATTTTCGTCTCAGGTGCCGAAATAGCTGAAGTGCATATAGTCGCGCTTGCTGCGCCATGCGTTGCCGCCCCACAGGAAACCGTGGCTGATGAATGCGTTATACACATCGCCGCCTTCGGGGATGGAGTAGGGGTCTTCGCCCGGCAACCAGTAGGAACCGGTGGTCGGGGTGAGGGAACCGTCCGCGTTGATGGTCGCTTCCATGTTCTCCTCCCAGTTGATGTCGATCGCGGTGCCCTGCGAATGTTCGCCCGTGCGCCACGAATATCCGCCGACGTTCTTGATCGGGAACTGTTCGTCGCCGTTGAAGATTTCTTCGAAAATATCCTCAACGATCGGGGCGAGGCTGCGGTTGACCTCGATATAGGCCGTGCCCGCGGTCTTGGTGCCGTCGGATTGCAGACGCCATACCGGAACGGCGACCTCCACGATGTTGGCTTCGGCCTCTTCGGCGGTCTGGTACTTTTCGGTGCTTGCACCATAGACCAGCGCCCACTTTTCTTCGTCGGTCTGCGGCAGCGTCATATCCGGATCGGGATCATCCCACGAGTCGGTGGTGTTATCCGAAGTGTTGTCGGATTCCTCCGCGAAGGCGGAGCAGAAGCGGCTGGCCATGATGACGGCCTGCTCGCGCGTGGCCGTGCCGTCGGGAGCGAGGATGGTGGTCTGGTCGTTGCCGGCAATGCCGTTGACCACGGTATAGTCCACCATGGTAATCATGGCATTGACCGCGTAATCCTTGATTTCGGGGACGTCGGGGTAATCCTCCACGCAGGCGTCGCCTGCGATGGCGGGAGCGTCGATGCCGGCGGCATCCAGAATGTTGTACAGCATTACGCAGAGATCCTGGCGCTCGATGCTGGCATCCGGGTCGAAAACGCCGTCGCCGCGGCCGTTGACCAGCCCCAGCTCATACGCCGCGACGACGCTGGGGTCGTCACAGTCCCGGAAGGGCTTTTTGCCGGATGCAAAAACCGCCTTGCCGCTGACCGCCTTATAGGCGTTGACAGCAATGCCGCAGAATTCGGCGCGGGTGATTTCGCCTTTCGCGCTGCGCGCTTCCAGCGAGCTGGGCATCAGCCCGGCTTCCTGTGCGGCAGTGACGCCTTCCTGCGCCCAGACCGAAATGTCGGACAGGGCGCCGGCTTGCGGCGTGAGCAGCGCACCGAGCAGGGCGAGCGCGCCGGCGCGGCGGAAAAACGGATGTGGCATAACTAAGGGCCTCCTTGGAATGGGTATCGAATTGGGTATTTTTATGTTTGGGAGATTGTCGATTTGTGTAAAAATTGCGAAAAAGAGGAACTTATTCACAGTATCCACAGCTTTTTCCACAAAATCACAGGGCATCAGCCGTTTGCGGCACGATCGAGCGTGCGGTATTGCAGCGCTTCGGCGAGGTGCTCGGGGCCGATGACGGGGCTGTTCGCCAGATCGGCGATCGTGCGCGCCATGCGCAGGACGCGGTCGTGGGCGCGCGCCGTCAGGCCGAGCCGCGCAAAAGCGGCGCGGAACAGATCGGAAGCCTCCTCGGACAGCGGGCAGCATTCGGCCAGCTGGGCAGGGGGTAGGGCTGCGTTGCAGACGTCCGCGCCTTGCCGCCGGTACTGCACGTCGCGCGCTGCCAGCACGCGGGCGCGGATGGCAGCGGAAGTTTCTTCGTTTGCCTGTCCGCGCGCGGCGAGTGCCGCGTATTCCACCGGCTGCACCGCAACCTGCAAATCAATGCGGTCGAGCAGCGGGCCGGACAGCCGGCGCAGGTATTGCTGCACGGAGGTTTTGGAACAGGTACAGCGATCGGTGCCGTACCAGCCGCAGCGGCAGGGATTCATCGCCGCGATCAGCTGAAACTGCGCGGGATAGGTGACCTGTCCGGCCACGCGCGAAATGGTTACGCGGCCATCCTCCAGCGGCTGGCGCAGCGCTTCGAGTACGTCGCGGTGAAATTCGGGCAGTTCATCCAAAAACAGCACGCCGCGGTGCGCCAGCGAGATTTCGCCGGGCGTGGGCAGACGGCTGCCGGTGCCTGCGCCGCCCGTGAGTGCGGCGGCAGAGGTGGTGTGATGCGGGGCACGGAAGGGACGGGCGGCACGCCCGACGGCTTCCTGTCCGCGGCCGACGGCCGACCACACGCGGATGACCTCCAGCCGTTCGCTGTCCGACAGCGGCGGCAGGATGGTGGAAAACCGCTTTGCCATCATGCTTTTGCCCGAGCCGGGCGGCCCGGAAAGCAGGATATTGTGGCCGCCCGCGGCGGCAATCTCCAGCGCGCGCTTGACGGCATGCTGTCCCATCACATGGGAAAAGTCCAGCGCGTCGTCCTGCGGCGGCGGTGGTTCGGGTGGGGGACAGGGAGGGAGCGCGGCGCGTCCGGACAAATGGTCCAGCAGGCCGGGCAGGTCCGCTACCGGAAGCACGGTGATGCCTGCGGCATAGGATGCTTCCTGTGCGTTCTGCACGGGGACAAAGACCGTTCGGAACCCGGCGTCCCGCGCGGCGAGCGCCATGGACAATGCGCCGCACACCGGGCGCAGCGTTCCGGACAGCGACAGCTCGCCAAGGAAAACGGCATCCTGCGGCAGCGGGTCGATCTGGCCGGCGGCCGAGAGGATGGAAAGCAGAATGGGAAGGTCGTAGGCCGTGCCGGCCTTGCGGGTATCCGCCGGGGCGAGGTTGACCGTGACACGGGAGACCGGCCAGTCAAACGAACAGGCCTTGACGGCGGCGCGCACGCGCTCGCCCGCCTCGGAAACCGCGCCGGTCGGCAGCCCGACGACGTCCAGCCGGGGCAGCCCGCCCGACAGCAGGCACTCCACGGTGACAACGTAACCGTCAATGCCACTCAGACCCGCGGAAAAAACGCGCGCAACCATCGGACTCCTCCCATTGTATTTGAATTCCTGTTTTATAATCATACAGCATTTTTGGAAATTTCGCAATGCAAAACGATAACTGCAAAGCAAATGTAACATATTTAAATGGTATGGGATTGTTGTTTCATAATACGAAATTGCGATCAAAAAACGGGAAATTGTTACGAATTTGTCATATTTGGTGTTTACAATTTTGGTAAGGAGTGATAGAATAAAAACGGCCGGTGAATACGGTTTTTTCCTGTGTCAAAAAACACCGGGAAAAGGCTTTTCACCCCTTCAGCATGTTATAACTGAATAGGAGGATATAAACATGGCAAGAAAGATGAAGTCCATGGACGGTAACACCGCTGCGGCACATGTGTCGTATGCGTTTACCGAGGTCGCGGGTATCTATCCGATCACCCCGTCCAGCCCCATGGCAGACAGCGTGGACCAGTGGGCAGCCGCAGGTCAGAAGAACATTTTCGGTACTACCGTTAAGGTAATCGAAATGCAGTCTGAGGCGGGCGCCGCAGGTACGGTGCACGGTTCTCTGGCAGCCGGCGCGCTGACCACCACCTACACCGCATCTCAGGGCCTGCTGCTGATGATCCCGAATATGTACAAGATCGCAGGCGAACTGCTCCCCTGCGTATTCCATGTTTCCGCGCGTACGGTTGCGTCCCATGCGCTGAACATCTTCGGTGACCATTCTGACGTTATGGCCTGCCGCCAGACCGGTTTCGCTATGCTGGCTGAGACCAACCCGCAGGAAGTTATGGACCTGGGTGCTGTTGCCCATCTGGCGACCATCAAGTCCCGCGTTCCGTTCATCAACTTCTTCGACGGCTTCCGTACCTCCCACGAGATCCAGAAGATCGAGGTTTGGGATTACGAGGACCTGAAGGAAATGTGCGATATGGACGCTGTCGAAGCGTTCCGCAAGCGCGCTCTGAATCCGGAGCATGCGATGATGCGCGGCTCTCACGAGAACGGCGACGTTTTCTTCCAGCATCGTGAGGCTTGCAACAAGTACTACGAAGCGGTTCCGGAAATCGTTGAGGAGTACATGGGCAAGGTCAACGCCAAGCTCGGCACCAACTATCAGCTGTTCAACTACTACGGCGCGCCGGATGCAGACCGCATCATCATCGCGATGGGCTCGATCTGCGACGTAGCGGAAGAAGTTATCGATTACCTCAACGCACATGGCGAGAAGGTCGGCCTGGTTAAGGTTCGTCTGTACCGTCCGTGGCGTGCGGACAAGCTGATCGCTGCTATCCCGGAGACTGCCAAGAAGATCGCGGTTCTCGACCGCACCAAGGAGCCGGGCGCACAGGGCGAGCCGCTTTATCTGGACGTTGTTACCGCTCTGGCAAACGCCGGCATCACCGATAAGACCGTCATCGGCGGCCGTTACGGTCTGGGTTCCAAGGACACCCCGCCGTCTTCTGTCTTCGCAGTATACGAGGAGCTGACCAAGGCTGAGCCCAAGCGCCAGTTCACCATCGGTATCACCGACGACGTAACCTACCTGTCCCTCGAGGAGAAGCCCGCGCCGAACACTGCGGCGGAAGGCACTACCGAGTGCAAGTTCTGGGGTCTCGGCGGCGACGGCACGGTTGGCGCGAACAAGAACTCCATCAAGATCATCGGCGACCACACCGACAAGTTCGTTCAGGCGTACTTCCAGTACGACTCCAAGAAGACCGGCGGCGTAACCGTTTCGCATCTGCGTTTTGGCGACAAGCCGATCAAGTCTCCTTATTATATCAACAAGGCTGACTTCGTAGCCTGCCACAACCCGTCCTACATCACCAAGCACTTCCCGATCGTGCGTGACGTTAAGCCGGGCGGCGTATTCCTGATCAACTGCCAGTGGACGCCTGAGGAACTCGAGCATCATCTGGCGGCTTCTGAGAAGCGCTACATTGCCAAGAACAATATCCAGCTCTACACGATCAACGCGATCGACCTCGCCATCGAGATCGGCATGGGCAAGCGCACCAACACCATCCTGCAGTCCGCTTTCTTCACGCTGGCTAAGGTTATGCCGCAGGAAGAAGCGATCGGCTACATGAAGGAAGCTGCGACCAAGTCCTACCTGAAGAAGGGCCAGGATATCGTTGATATGAACCACAAGGCCATCGACGCCGGCGCTACCGCGTTCGTCAAGATCGACGTTCCGGCTTCCTGGGCTGACGCTGTTGAGCCGGAAGACACCCGCGATCTGCAGGGCCGTCCGGAAGTCATCAAGATGGTCAAGGAAGTTATGGAGCCGATCGGCCGTATGGACGGCGACTCCCTGCCGGTATCCGCTTTCGCGGGCGAGCATGTTGACGGCTCCTTCGAGCACGGCGCTGCCGCTTACGAGAAGCGCGGCGTAGCCGTAACCGTTCCGTCCTGGAACCAGGATACCTGCGTACAGTGCAACCAGTGTGCTTATGTCTGCCCGCACGCGACCATCCGTCCGTTCGCGCTGACCGAAGAAGAGGCTGCTGCTGCTCCGGCTTCGACCAAGATCGTCGATGTCAAGGCCGGCAAGGGCAAGGGCGTCTACAAGTACACCATGGCGGTTTCCCCGCTCGACTGCATGGGCTGCGGTGTCTGTGTTGGCGTTTGCCCGACCAAGTCCCTCACCATGGTTCCGCAGGATCAGGAAGCGGCGCAGCAGGATGCGTTCGATTATTGCGTAGCCAAGGTTGCCGAGAAGCCCGACATGATCTCGGTCAACTCCGTCAAGGACAGCCAGTTCAAGAAGCCGCTGCTTGAGTTCTCCGGCTCCTGCGCAGGCTGCGCTGAGACTTCTTATGCCCGCCTGATCACCCAGGTTTGCGGCGACCGTATGTATATCTCCAATGCGACCGGCTGCTCGTCCATTTGGGGCGGCCCGGCTGCTACCAGCCCGTACACCGTTGACAAGGACGGCCACGGCCCGGCTTGGGCGAACAGCCTGTTCGAGGACAACGCGGAGCACGGCCTCGGTATGTACTATGGCCAGCTGGCTATCCGTGAGCGCCTGATTTCCAAGCTGGAAGAGATGGCTGCGGCGGACGCTACCCCGGCTGAGACCAAGGATGCGATCGCGAAGTTCATGGAGACCAAGGATGATGGCGCTGCTAACGCAGAGCCGACCAAGGCTCTGGTTGCCGAGCTCGAAAAGGGTGCGGCTGCTGGCTGCGACGCTTGCAAGGAAGTTCTCCAGCACAAGGAATACCTGGCTAAGAAGTCCGTCTGGATCTTCGGCGGCGACGGCTGGGCTTATGATATCGGCTTCGGCGGCCTGGATCACGTCCTCGCTTCCGGCCAGGATGTAAACGTTATGGTATTCGATACCGAAGTTTACTCCAACACCGGCGGCCAGGCTTCCAAGGCGACCAACATCGGTGCTGTTGCACAGTTCGCAGCTTCCGGTAAGACCACCAAGAAGAAGAGCCTTGCTGAGATCGCAATGAGCTATGGCTATGTATACGTTGCTCAGATCGCTATGGGCGCGAACATGAACCAGACCCTCAAGGCAATCGCTGAGGCAGAAGCTTATCACGGCCCGTCCCTCATCATCGGCTACGCTCCGTGCGAAATGCACTCCATCAAGGGCGGCATGACCAACTGCCAGGCTGAGATGAAGAAGGCTGTTGACTGCGGCTACTGGAACCTGTTCCGCTTCAACCCGGATCTCGCGAAGGAAGGCAAGAATCCGTTCATTCTCGAGTCCAAGGAGCCCAAGACTGAGGATTACCGCAAGTTCATGATGAACGAGGCGCGTTTCTCTGCTCTGACTCGCTCCTTCCCGGATCGTGCGGAGAAGCTGTTCTCTAAGTCCGAGGTTGAGTCGACCAAGCGTTACGCACATCTGCAGCGTCTGCAGGCTCTGTACGCTCCCGAGGCGTAAGACCGGCTGACGACGCGGAGCGCGTTGGACTGAAACAAAAAATAGAAACCGCTCGCGGAATGATTTCCGCGGGCGGTTTTTTTGTCTGTTTTTGGATATTGCGCGGGACAGAATGGCCACACCCCACAACATTTTGCGTTTTCACAGCGTGAAACAGCAAAATCCTGTTGCGTTCACAGAGAAAACGCGGTACAATGATAAACAGAAAGGTGGTGCCCGTTTTCATGGCATTCACAGGCTTTAATGCTGCGGGTATCGACCTGTTGCAGCTGAACCGCCTGCAAAACAGCAAGGAATTTTACGAAGAACACAAAGAAGAAATCAAGCGGCAGGTGATTTTGCCGTTTCATGAATTGATCGCACAGATGACGCCCGCGATGCTGGAGATCGACCCGCAGTTTGTGGTCACACCGTCGCGCATGGTGTCGCGTGTGCGCCGAGATACACGCTATACCAAGGATAAAACGCTGTACCGCGCGAATATGTGGATGTTTTTCCGCCGCAAACGGCAGGAACATGAGTCCGTGCCGTGTTATTATTTTGAGATTCATCCGGAGTTCTGGGGCTTTGGCTGCTGGGGCGCATGGGGCAGGGGCGAAATGGAATCCCTGCGCGAGATGATCCTGCATGAGGATAAGCTGTTTCTCGAAGCATACGACGCGGTGCAGTCCTGTCCGCACATGCATCTGGCGGGAGAACTTTATAAACGACCCAAATTCCCGGATGCAGAGCCGGCCTATCAGGATTGGCTGAATCGCAAGGAAATCGGCGTGGATTTCCGGGAAAATACGGATTTTGCGCCGCTGCTGGACGGTTCATTCGTGCAGCCGATGGTGGAGACCATGCAGCGTCTGGCGCCGTTTTACCGGTTTTTGCTGACGGCGAAGGAACGCGCGGAGGCAGGGCGCCGGGAGGCGATCCAATGAGATATATCGCACTGGACTTTGAAACCGGAAACGCTTCGCGGCTGAGCGCCTGCGCCTTGGGCGTGAGCATTTTTGAAGATCATACCTTGGTGGCCGAGCAGACGACCCTGATCAAGCCCCCGGCACAGGTGGGCAAATTCCATTGGGGCAATGTGCGCGTCAACCATATCAAGGAATCCATGGTGGCGGACGCGCCGACGTTTGACGAGGTTTGGAATAACGGCCTGGCAGAGCTTGCGGAAGGCAGCGTGCTGGTTTGCCACAACGCTATGTTTGATACGGCGGTGCTTTGTGCCTGCCTGGCATATTATCATCTGCCCGTGCCGGAATGCCGGTATGTGTGCACGGTAAAAGTGTCGCAGCGGGTATGGCCGGAACTGCAAAATCATAAATTGGATACGGTTTCGCAGGCGCTGGGCATTGAGCTGAACCACCATGAAGCCGGTTCGGACGCGCGTGCGGCTGGACTGATTTTGCAGGCTGCCCTGCAGGATACGGCCAGCGCGGATGTGGATGCACTCGCGCGGCGTATCGGCATGCGGCTGGGACGGATCTCGTGTATGGGAACCGTGCCTTGCAGCATTGCAAAGGAACAGCGGGGCGGGAGAACCGTCCGTTCAACCCAAAGTCATGTATAAAGGAGAGAGCAGCTATGAAAAACTATCTGGAAAACATCGATCGGGAAGCCCTTCGCGCGCGTGCGGAACAGATGCTGCGGTACGCTGATGATGCGCGCAGTCAGGCCGGCCGCTGGACGGACTATGCCGTTTCCAAGGCACAGGACTTTTCCGTTTTTGATTTTGCGATTTTCAAGGTATGCCTGCTGTCGCTGGGACTTTGGCTGGGCGCATGCTTTTCGCGCTTTTTCAAGAAATTCCGCGGCGTGCTGTTCCTTGCGTTTACGGCAAGCTGGCTGTACCTGTTCTGGCGTATCTTCTTCAACTGCGACGAAGAATAATCTGTTGAGTATGATTGGCCGGGCGTTTGTCCCGGCGGGAGAGGGGTGTATCCGTGGAGGAGCCGACCCGGCAAAATAAACCGAAGTTCCGCGCGCAGCCGCACTATTTTCAGTGGGGCCTGACCGCGTTCTGTGTCATTGTTTCCAGTGCGGTCGTGGTGTTCCTGCTGCAATGGCTGCCGACGATCTGGAACATGTTTCAGGATCTGCTGGGCATTCTCAGCCCGTTCATCTATGGTTTTATCATGGCCTATCTACTGATGCCTGTTTTCAATGCGCTGTATAAGCGGATTCAGCCGCGGCTGGCCCGGCGCATGAAAAACGGGACCCGCGTGGCCAAGGGATTGTGCAGTATCCTGACATTGCTGATCGGCATTGCTGTTGTGGGCGTTTTGCTCTGGATGGTGCTGCCGCAGCTGGTCGTCAGTATTTTTTCGCTGCTTGAGTCGATGGACGACTATCTCAACGAGATTTCCAGCTGGGTTGCGGGGCTGCTCAAGGATAATCCCGTGATCGAGCGGAATTTCCTCCAGATTTATGAGGAATTTTCGCAGCAGATCGTCAACTGGGTGCAGAACATCGCGCTGCCGCAATTAGTTGAACTGATGACCGGCGTGGTGACGACGGTTTCTGTGCTGTTTGACATTCTGATCGGCATTATCATTGCGCTGTATATCCTCAACAGCAAGGATACTTTCTGCGCACAGGCCAAAAAGATGACATACAGCCTGTTTTCGATCGATCGCGCCAACCGCATCATGAGCCGCGTGGCGTATGTGCACCGTGTGTTCGGCGGTTTTATCACCGGCAAGCTGATCGATTCGCTGATCATCGGTCTGCTGTGCTTTATCGGTCTGCGCCTGTTTATCGGCTTTGGCCTGATGACCATGGACCAGTCGTTTGCTTTGCTGATCTCGGTTATCATCGGCGTGACCAATATCATCCCGTTCTTCGGGCCGTTTATCGGCGCGATCCCCAGTACTATCCTGATTATGGTCATCAGCCCGGTGCAGGCGGTGTATTTCGTCTTGTTTATTCTCGCTTTGCAGCAGTTTGACGGCAACATCCTTGGCCCCAAGATCCTGGGCAACTCGACCGGTTTGTCGAGCTTCTGGGTCATGTTTGCCATCCTTCTGTTCGGCGGCATTTTCGGATTTGCCGGCATGGCGGTCGGCGTGCCGCTGTTTGCCGTGCTGTACAGCGCGGTGACCGAAGTGGTCAGCAGTCTGCTGAAAAAGCGCGGCCTGTCCGCGGACACCAACGACTATCGCGGGCCGCGCCGGCTGGATCCGGCGACCGGCGAATTTGTCGAGGTCAAGGAAGAGCGACCGCCGGTTTCGGCCAAGGAGCGCCGCCGCGCAGCGGAGCGGGCGCGTGCGCAAAAGCAACAGGAAGAACAAAATAAAAAGGACTGACCCAAGGGTCGGTCCTTTTCTTATGCGGCGGTTTTCATGCGTGCGGCAGATACAGACAAGGGGCGAAGCCATTGGCTTCGCCCCTTGTTGGTGCTTACGCAGTGTTTTGCGCGGGATTACTTCAGGCCCGCGGTGATAATTGCCATCTGGTAAACCTCGTCCGCGTTGCAGCCACGGGACAGGTCGTTGATCGGCGCGTTCAGACCCTGCAGGATCGGGCCGTATGCTTCAAAGCCGCCCAGACGCTGCGCAATCTTGTAGCCGATGTTGCCGGCGTTGATGTCCGGGAAGATGAAGGTGTTGGCCTGACCGGCAACCGGGGAGCCCTTGCACTTGGTCGCTGCGACAACCGGGGAGAAGGCAGCGTCAAACTGCAGCTCGCCGTCAACCGCCAGATCCGGCGCGGCAGCCTTGGTTTTTTCGGTGGCATTGCGCATCATGTCAACCGTGTCGCCCTTGCCGGAGCCCTTGGTCGAGTAGCTCAGCATTGCAACCTTGGGGTCGATGCCGAACGCCTTGGCGGTCTTGGCGGTCTCGATAGCGATTTCTACCAGATCGTCCTCGCCCGGGTTGATGTTGATCGCGCAGTCGCCCATTGCGTACAGCTCGTCGCCGCCGTCCTTGCCGTCGCGGCGCAGAATGAAGCAGGAGCTTACGATCTTGTTGCCCGGCTTGGTCTTGATGATCTGGAGCGCCGGACGAACGGTGTCCGCGGTGGAGTAAGTAGCGCCGCCGAGCAGGGCGTCTGCCTTGCCCATCTTGACCAGCATCGTGCCGAAGTAGTTGCCCTTTGCCAGCGCGGTGCGGCACTGCTCTTCGGTCATCTTGCCCTTACGCAGCTCGACCATCTTGGCGACCATCTCATCCATTTCCGGATAGGTCTCGGGGTCGATGATTTCCATTCCTTCGATATCGAAGCCGCCGGCCTGAGCCGCTGCCTTGACTTCGTCCACGTTGCCGACCAGGATGGAATCCAGCAGGCCGTCCTTCTTCAGGCGGGAAGCAGCCTCGAGGATGCGGGGATCGGGGCCTTCGGTGAATACGATCTTGCGCTTGTCAGCTTTCAGCGTGGCAATCAGATTTTCAAACATGTTGCACTCTCCTCCATTTTAATGGGTTTGTCCGGCGCAGAGGGTGGCCGCGGACAAACTATTGTAACCACATTATACACCCTGTCGACATCGCTCCACAAGTATTATTTTGAGTAGATTTTGAGTAATTCCTGCATCGCTTTGTCAAAGGGTTGCTTTGCGGGATATTTGGGCAAAATAGAGGCGAAAGGGAGTGATAGGATGCAGGTCATCCGGTATCTCAACGGCAAGCGCCTGCACGGCGTGATGCCGCCGCTGCTGCTCGATCAGGAGGGCGTGGGGGCGATTTTGGGCGCCGCGCGCAGCAGGCAGCAGCTTCCATTGCCGGACACAGCCCCCTCTGCTATACTGGAGGCGGAGGGATGCAGTCTCGGAAGGGATGAATTATGAAGCATACGGCGTTGTATCTGCGCGTTTCGACCGAGGCGCAGGCGGATGAAGGCTATTCGCTGGCCGCGCAGGCGGAAAAGCTCGAAGCTTACTGTCGGATGAAGGGGATTGACCGGTTCCGGCGCTATGTGGACGGTGGTTTTTCCGGCTCCAACTTGACGCGTCCGGCGGTGACCGAACTGGTGGAGGCCATCCGCGCCGGACAGGTGGAGCGCGTGGTCGTCTACAAGCTCGACCGCCTCAGCCGTAGCCAGAAGGACACGCTCTACCTGATCGAGGATGTGTTTTTGCCGCACGGCGTGGATTTCGTGTCCATCAATGAGAATATTGACACCGGCAGCCCGTACGGCCGCGCGATGATCGGCATTCTGTCCGCGTTTGCGCAGCTCGAGCGTGAAAACATCTTTTTGCGCACCCGTATGGGCATGGTCGAGCGCGTCAAGCAGGGCTTTTGGCCGGGCGGCGGGAAAATCCCCTTTGGGTATGACTACGACGCGGCCAAGGGCATCCTGGTGCCGAACAGCGATGCGGATACCGTGCGCGAGATCTACGCGCGCTATCTGGAAGGGCAATCGACCGGACGGATTGCACGCGATCTGGGGCTGAAATACGAGCATCTGGTGCGGCAGATCCTGCTGCGGGAGAGCAACACCGGCGTGATTGTGTACCGCGGGGAGACCTATCCCGGGCGGCACGAGCCGCTCGTGGACAAGGAGACCTTTGTCCGGGTGCGGCGCCGCCTGCAAAAGGCGGACAAGCCGCGCGCCGCAGCATCCGGCAAGCTGCTGACCGGTTTGCTGGTCTGTGGGCACTGCGGCGCGAAAATGCGCTATCAGAAATGGGGCGGCGCGGGCGATAAGCTGGTCTGTTACTCGCGGGACAAATCCAAGCCACATCTGGTGCACGACGCGGATTGCCCCAACCGCGGCGTGATGGCGCGGCAGGTGGAGGCGGTGGTCATCCGCGATCTGTCGCGGCTGGCGGCGCAGCCGGCAATGCCGCGCGGCAGCAGCAAACCGCCGGCGGAATGTCGCCGAGCGCTCGACCGTGCACAGCGCAAGCTGCGCCGCCTGTATGAGCTTTTTGCCGACGGGGAGGATGATACCTTGCGGGAGGCAATCGCGCGCGCCAGACGCGAATATAGCCGCGCAGAGCAGGCGCTGGACCGCGCGCAGCAAGACGCGCAGCGCGAAGACCAGACCGCCGCGCGGCAGGCGCTGCAAACCATTGGTTCCTGTTGGGACAAATTGAGTGACGCGGAAAAGCAAACGTTGGTGCGGGCCTGTGTGCAGAAAATCGTGCTGCAAAACGAAAAAATCGAGATTTTTTATGCCATCGAAGGCGCGGCCGCGTGCCGCGCACCGGCGGGATGACTGTTTTTCGACTTTGTATGTTCATGCCGATGATCATTGGGGAAATCCGGCGATATCTGCGCGATAACAGCGCATTGCGGGTATCGCGCAGCCTGCGGGATACGGCGTATAAGGCGCTGCAGGCCAAGGAAGCCTTTGTCCGCGAGCATCAGCGGGAGCCGGACATCGTCGAGCTGGCCAAGCTGCTGGACATGCCCAAAGAGGAGGTCGTGCTCGCGCTCGACGCGATCCTCGATCCGGTGTCACTGTTCGAACCGGTTTTTCACGACGGCACGGATACCGTCTGCGTGATGGATCAGGTGGGGGACAACAAGAACACGGATGAGCAGTGGCTCGCCAGCATTGCGCTGCGCGAGGCGATCGACAGTCTTAGTGAGCGCGAAAAGCGCATCATTCGTCTGCGCTTTTTTGAAGGGCGCACGCAGATGGAGGTCGCCGACGAGATCCACATCTCGCAGGCGCAGGTCTCCCGCTTGGAAAAAGGCGCGCTGGAACACATCCGCAAGCGCATATAAAAAACGCAGGCCGTAAATGCGGCCTGCGTTTGCTTTGGTGCTTATCGGGTATCCGAAGCGCTGTTGATGGGCGTTGCGCTGAAGGTGATGCGCGAGGAAGGGATGCTCTGCCGCGACATATAGGCGGTCAGCAGCTGTACGGTTTGCGCGGTGTTGCGGCTGTGATGCAGCCGGAGCACAACGGTTGCGGTCGTCCCGGCAAATTTCTGCGCGGTGGTGGCATAGGCGCGGGCGGCGGACTGGGTGTCGTCGCCGCAGTCCATCGTGGTGTCCCACAGCCGGTAGCCAGCCTTGACCAGCGCGTCGCGCTGTGTCTGCGTCAGTTTATCGCAGCCGGTTTCATTGGATATAATGCGCGCGGACGAGCCGGTCAGCAGGTTTAAGCGTTCGTTGGCCGCCGCGAGTGACGCCACCATGTCCTCGGCGCTGGTCTGCTCATTCGCGCTGAGCAGCAGGGCGGGGGTGTGCCCTTCGGCGACGATGCGGCGGATGACGTCATCCGGCCAGGTGGAGAAATCGGTCGGCAGGAAAAAGGTCGCCAGCCGGCCGGCGCTTTGCAGCGCGTCCAAAATGGCGGGCGTCGCGGCGGACGTCGGTGCGCCGTAAAACGTTAAGTACACGCGGGCGGGTTTTTGTGTGGGTTTCTCCTCTACCGCGGGGATGGGCGGTTCGGTCGGCTTGGTCGTGGTCTGTCCGCCGTCCGAGGGTTGGGAAGGCGTGATGCCTTTGTATGCGTTGATGGCGCTTTCGATCGCGCTGCCCTGATTGGAGGCAAACGAGGAGTCACTGGAGGCAGAGCCGTCCGTGATGCGCAGCACGGTTTCGCCGTAAGCGGTGAGCGTGGAATAGCTCAGCCCGAACATGCCGCAGCACAGTTTGACCGGGACATATACCGTGCCGTTCATATCGTAGGCGGGAGTGGAGTAGCTGTTCAGGTTTTGGTCATAGACATAACCTTCGTCCGTGGCAAAACTGAGGGTTTGGCCGTTGGCGGAGAGGTTGAGCACGCTTCCGTCGCTGGAGGCGGATACCCCCAGAGAGGAAAACACACTATACGGGACATACAGCTCGCCGCCCAGCCGTGCCGGCATGGTGCTGTCGGACAGCGGGAGCAGCGTATCGTTGACCGCGGTCAGCGTCAATGCGCGGGCCGGCGCGGGAAGCACGACAACGATCAGCACCGCACAAAGCAGCACACTGAGCAGCTTTTTCAGCCGGCGTTTCATACGCGGTCACTCCTTTCAGCAATTTACACGAACATATTATAACAAAAAGCCGATGGTTTGTCATCCTTCTTGTAAAAAAACGCCTTGCTTTATCTTGGCAAAGTGCTATAATGAAAGAGTACAAAATCTATGACGGAATGCGTACAAAACCAATAAAAGAAAGAGTGAATCCACCATGCTGCAGATCAGAACACAGCTCACAGACCACAAGAAAACCAAGCCGGACGAGAATAGCCTGGGCTTTGGCATTTACTATACCGACCATATGCTGATTATCGATCACGATGAGGAGCAGGGTTGGCATGATGCCCGCATCGTACCGTACGAGCCTCTGTCGATTGATCCTGCGGCGATGGTGCTGCACTATGCGATGGAGTCCTTCGAGGGCATGAAGGCATACCGTACGCCGGACGGCTCGATCCAGCTGTTCCGCCCGGACAAGAACGCCCAGCGTATGATCAACACCAACCATCGTATGTGCCTGCCCAGCCTGCCGGTAGAGGATTTCGTGCAGGCCGTCAAGGCGCTGGTATCGGTGGAAAAGGATTGGGTGCCGCATCAGCCGGGCACCAGCCTGTACATCCGTCCGTTTGTCATTGCGACTGAGCCGCACCTCGGCGTGCGTCCGTCCAAGACCCATCAGTTCATCATCATCTGCTCGCCGGTCGGCGCGTATTACTCCACCGGCATCAACCCGGTCAAGATCTTCGTTGAGGATGAGTACACCCGTGCTTGCCCCGGCGGTACCGGCTTTACCAAGTGCGGCGGCAACTACGCGGCCAGCCTGATTTCGCAGGTCAAGGCGCACGAGCTGGGCTATGAGCAGACCCTGTGGCTGGACGGCGTGGAGCACAAGTATGTCGAAGAGGTTGGCTCGATGAACTGCTTCTTCAAGATCGACGGCACGGTTTACACCGCTCCCTGCATCGGTACGGTTCTGCCGGGCGTCACCCGCATGAGCTGCATCGACCTGCTCAAGCACTGGGGCATTCCGGTATCCGAAGAGCGCCTGCCGATCGTGGACGTGATGCAGGCTTCCAAGGACGGCAAGCTGGAAGAGGTGTTCGGCACGGGCACGGCGGCGGTTATCTCTCCGGTAGGCGAGCTGCGCTATGAGGGCGATGTGGCCTACATCAACAACGGCGAGATCGGCCCGATCACCCACAAGCTGTATGACACGCTGACCGGCATCCAGTGGGGCACCCAGCCGGACGAGCTGGGCTGGACGGTCAAGGTAGACTGATCGAACGGTTTTTCAGCAAAAGCAAACTCCCTTCGACGCGTCAAGCGCCGAAGGGAGTTTTTGTGTTCCGTCAAAAAAGCTGCATCTGGCAGCCTGCCAGGTTGACGATCCGCAGTCCGCTTTGCTCCGCCATGCGGACGGTCTGCGCCGTACCGCCCGGCTTGCCGTCGAAATAGCAGATGAGCAGGGAAGAGGCGTCCACCATAAAGCGGTTGCGCGCGGCGTAGCAGCCGGTATAGTAGTCGCGGGACAGCGCGAAAACGCGGTCCGCCGCGAGCAGGCAGTGGTTGAAGCGACGCTTCCAGTCGAGGGTGTAGCGCTCGGCCTGCTGGTCAAACGGGACGGCGCAGAACAGCTGCACAGGCAGCGATGCGCGGGCGCGCAGCACGGCTTCGGCCGCCCATAGGTCGAAGCCGGTGGACATGCCGGAGAAAAAGACCGTGTAGCCTTGCGCCGCGGCATCTGCAATCGCGCAGTCGAGCGCGGACAGCAGCGCATCGGCTCGCGGATCGTTCGCCGCAAACGGCATTTTTTCGGCACGGTACCCGGAAAAACAACAGGTCACGGCACGATCGGTCGGCATTCGCCTCACCTCCAATCAGAACAAATGTTCTATTATGGACAGTATACCGCTTTCTGCGGCAAAACGCAAGTTGTAAATGGGAAAAAAAGCTGGTACAATAATAAAAACTGCGGCGGAAAGAGGAGGGTGCCATGAACGGACAAAACCGATTTTTCTATTTGGTCAAACGCATGGTTTACCGATACTTTTCGGATGGCATTCCGCAGGCGGCGGCAGAATTGTCGTATTTCCTGCTGTTTTCCATTTTCCCGCTGCTGATTTTTCTCAATGCGCTTTTGGCGCGCCTGAACCTGTCGCTGGAAGGCATTCAGCCTGTGCTGGAAATGCTGCCCAAGAGCTTGCAGCAGCTGATCGTTTCCTATCTGGACCAGCTTGCGGCAACGCCGCCGGTCAGTCCCATGCTGATCGGCATCGGCCTGACGCTGTATTTCCTTTCACGCGCGGTACGCTCGATGATGCGCACGGTTAATGACATCTACCATGTCGAGGTGGCGCGCGGCATGATCCGGGATGTGCTGATTTCGTTTGGCATCACGGCGGGATTTTTGGTATCGGTCGTGTGCAGCTTCGTGCTGGTCGTTGCGGGCAAGGCGCTGATCCGCCTGCTGCCGCGCGTGGCGCCCATTCCGCAGCCGGTGCTCAACATGACCCATGACGCCAGCTTTTGGGTGATGATCCCGTTCATTTTCGTGTTTCTGATGCTGTTTAACCGCGTCGTACCCAACCTGCATCTCAAGTTCCGGGAGGTGTGGCCGGGCGCGCTGTTTTCGCTCGTGGCATGGCTGCTGGTTTCGTGGGGATTTTCGTTTTATGTGGACAATATGGCGCGTTATTCCGTGCTGTATGGTTCGCTGGGCGCCATCATCGTGCTGATGCTGTGGCTGTATATCGTCAGTATGATCCTGCTGATGGGGCCGCAGCTCAACCATACGCTGGTGGTTATGCGGCTGTACCGGCTGGAAAACCAAAAGCATATTGATTAACAAGCTGCATCCGGATGCCGGATGAAAAAAGAGGAGGACAAGAAAAATGAAAGTTGTAGCGATCAATGGTTCGCCGCGCAAGGGCGGCAACTGTGCGCAGATGCTCGACGTGCTGGGCAAGGTGCTCGAGCAGGAGGGCATCGAGTTTGAGGTATGCCAGCCGGGCGCCAAGGTGCATCCGTGCATGGCCTGCTACCACTGCCTGAACAACAACACGCTGCGCTGCGTGCAGAACGATGACGGCGTCAATGAGATCATCGAAAAGTGCATCGCGGCGGACGGCATCGTGCTGGCCTCGCCGGTTTACCACGGCGGCATTGCGGGCAGCATGAAGTGCGTGATGGACCGCATCATGCTTGCGGCCTGCTGCGGCGAAAATCAGTTCCACCACAAGGTGGGCGCGGCGCTCTGCACCCTGCGCCGTTCGGGCGGCATGGAGACCTATCAGCAGCTGCTCGGCTTGATGGACGCGATGGAGATGGTGCTGGTCACCTCGGATTATTGGAATGCGGTGCATGGCGCGGAAATCGGCGAGTGCAAGCAGGATATCGAGGGCGTGGAAGTCATCGAAAAGCTGGGCCGCAACATTGCGTGGATGCTCAAGGTGATCGACAAGGCCGGGATCGAGCCCCCGGAAACCCATCCCCGCACCATGTTCAATTACATCCGCTGAAACAGCAGGAAAGGCACCTTGGGTGCCTTTCTTTTTATCGCGGATTGCACGGAAATGGGATGCATTTTTTGAGTAAATTGTCCAATATATACCCAAAAATTGCAAGACTGTCGCTTTTTTTCTGTGAAAATTCACAAATTATTAACAGGATATTACCGAATTGTCATTGAAGCCTTGCGCTTTTCCAGATACAATATATACATGGGATAGTATATGCTGGAAAGGGATGGATACTATATGACGGCAGAACACGATATTTTGCAGGTCACGCCGCGGGTGGAAGCACTGGCGTCGCTGTGCGCCAGACATGACCACATTGATGCAGCGTTGTATAAGGAATACGACGTCAAGCGCGGTCTGCGTGACCTGAACGGAGAAGGCGTCCTCGCGGGACTGACCAATATATCGGATATCATCTCCAAAAAAGAGGTGGACGGTAAGCTGGTTCCCTGTGACGGTGAGCTGTATTATCGCGGCATCAAGATCAACGATCTGGTGCAGGGGTTCATTCGGGATGGCCGCAAGGGTTACGAGGAAGTGGCGTATTTGCTGCTGTTCGGTGAGCTGCCGGACGCCAAACGGCTGAGCGATTTCAAAAGCCTGCTGGCGCAGGGCCGTACGCTGCCGACCAATTTCACGCGTGACGTCATCATGAAAGCGCCGACGCATGACATGATGAACAGCCTTTCGCGCAGCGTGCTGACGCTGGCGTCTTATGACAACAAAGCGGACGAGATTACGCTGCCCAATGTGCTGCGGCAGTGCCTGATGCTGATTTCGGTGTTCCCGATGCTCGCGGTTTACTCGTATCATGCCTATAATTACTATGAGCGCGGCGAAAGCATGTATATTCATTATCCGTCGGACAGCCTGTCCACGGCATCCAATTTTCTGCGCATGCTGCGGCCGGATATGAAATATACGCCGCTGGAAGCGAGCGTGCTCGATCTGGCGCTCGTGCTGCATATGGAGCATGGCGGCGGCAACAACTCTTCGTTCACCACCCATGTGGTCACCTCGTCGGGTACGGATACCTATTCCGCGATTTCGGCGGCGCTTGGCTCGCTCAAGGGCCCCAAGCACGGCGGCGCGAACTATAAGGTTGTGCAGATGTTCGAGGATATGAAAAAGAACGTTACGGATACAACCGATGAGGAAGCGGTTGCGGATTATCTGGGCCGACTGCTGCGCCGGGAAGCGTTTGACCGTAAAGGCCTGATCTACGGTTTGGGCCATGCGGTTTACTCGATCTCCGATCCCCGTGCCGAGGTGTTCAAGTCCTTCGTCGGACAGCTGGCGCACGAGAAGGGCAGGGATGCGGATTTTGCGCTGTATTCGCTGGTTGCGCGGCTGGCGCCCGAGGTGATCGCGCATGAGCGCCATATTTACAAGGGCGTTTCGGCGAACGTCGATTTTTATTCAGGCTTCGTGTATTCCATGCTGGGGCTGCCGCCCGAGCTGTACACGCCTGTGTTTGCCATTGCGCGTATCGTGGGCTGGAGCGCGCATCGACTGGAAGAGCTGGTCAATACGGACAAGATCATCCGTCCGGCGTACCGCTGCGTACAGCCGGCAACCGCATATATTTCGCTTAAGGATCGTTGATTTTTGATTTGGGATAGGAGGAAGAACAATGAAATCGATCGGATTTATCGGCGTTGGTGTGATGGGGCGTTCCATGGTGAAAAACCTGCTCAAAGCAGGCTATGAAGTGGCGATTTATTCGCGTACCAAATCCAAGCTGGCGGATTTTCTGGCGGAAAACGATGTCACTTGGTGCGATTCGGCTGCGGCGTGTGCCGTTGGCCGGGATGCAGTGATCACGATGGTAGGATACCCGAAGGATGTCGAGCAGGTGTATTTCGGACAGGAGGGCATTCTTGCCGCCGCGCAGCCGGGTACCTATCTGATTGACATGACGACGACCGACCCGAAATTGTCCGTGCGCATTTATGAAGAGGGCAAGGCGAGCGGTCTGCACACGCTGGATGCGCCGGTTTCCGGCGGCGATACGGGTGCGAAAAACGGCACGCTGTCCATCATGGTCGGCGGCGACGAGGCGGATTTTCAGGCCTGCTTGCCGCTGTTTGAGGCCATGGGCAAGCAGATCGTGTATGAAGGCCCGGCAGGTGCAGGCCAGCACACCAAGATGGCCAACCAGATCGCGATTGCGGGTACGATTGCCGGCGTCAGCGAAGCGCTGGCCTATGCCGAGCGGGCTGGGCTGGATACGCAGAAGATGCTCGACAGCATTTCCAAGGGTGCGGCCGGCTCGTGGCAGATGGAGAACCTGATGCCCAAGATGATGCGAGAGGATTATGCGCCCGGCTTTTTCCTCAAGCACTTTATCAAGGACATGAAAATCGCGCAGGGGCAGGGCTTTGGCTCGCTGCCCGTGCTCGAGCGGGTCTGCACGATGTATGGCGACCTCGAAGCCGAGGGCATGGGCGATCTGGGCACGCAGGCGCTTATCCGCTACTATCGCGGCACGGACAAGTAACGAAAAAAACATAAAACAAGACCCGGAACGATTTCGTTCCGGGTCTTATTATGTGATTTAGTCGAGGTCCAGTGCGTTTTTGACTTTATCCCAAAAGCCCTTGCGCTTGCTCTGGTTTTCGTCGGTAGACAGTTCTTCAAACTCACGCAGCAGTTTCTTCTGCTTTTCGGACAGATTGCGCGGCACTTCGATGCTGACGCGGACATACTGGTCGCCGCGGCCGCGGCCGTTTACGTTCTGGATGCCCTTGCCCTTCATGCGGAACACTGTGCCGGTCTGTGTGCCTTCCGGTACCTTGTATTCCACGCGGCCGTCGATGGTCGGCACTTGCAGCGTGTCGCCCAAAGCCGCCTGCGTGAAGGAAATCGGGATATCGACGTAGACGTCCTGTCCTTCGCGGGTGAAGATCGGATGCGGACGGATGGAGATCGTCACAAACAGATCGCCCGCCGGGCCGCCGTTGACGCCGGCATTGCCCTGCCCACGCTGTTGGATGGACTGGCCTTCGTCGATACCGGCCGGGATGTTGACCTTGAACTTGCGCGTCTTGCGCACGCGGCCCGCACCGCCGCACTTGGGGCACGGCTTTTTGATGATCTTGCCGGTGCCGCGGCAGTTCGGGCAGGCGCCCTGCGTCTGGAACATGCCCAGCGGCGTGCGCTGGGTCTGCGTTACCACACCGGTACCGCGGCAGTTGGGGCAGGTTTCTGCGCTCGTGCCCTTGGCCGCGCCCGTGCCGCCGCATGCGTCACAGGATTCGATGCGGTTGACCGAGATCTCCTTTTCACAGCCGAAAGCCGCTTCCTCAAACGAGAGGATGATATTCTGCCGGATGGACTCGCCGCGCTGCGGTGCATTGCGGCGCGAACTGCGGCTGCCGCCAAAACCGCCGCCGAAGAACGAGCCGAACAGGTCGCCGAGGTCGCCCATGTCAAAGCCGCCGAAGCCGCCGGCGCCTGCGCCGCCGCCATAGCTCGGATCGACGCCTGCAAAGCCGAACTGGTCGTATTTCGCGCGCTTGTCTTTATCGGACAGCACTTCATACGCCTCGTTGACTTCCTTGAACTTGTCGGCAGCCTCCGGATTATCTTTATTCAGATCGGGGTGGTATTTACGGGCAAGACGGCGGTAAGCCTTTTTCAGCTCTTCCTCGCTCGCGCCTTTTTGTACGCCCAGCACCTCGTAATAGTCTCTTTTATCAGCCATTGTGATCCCTCAAATAACGGAAAATAGCATGCCGCAGGGCGGAACGGAACCCGTTCCGCCCCACGCGGCATGGAAATTACTTATTCTGATCGTCGTCCTTGACTTCGGTGAAGTCCGCGTCAACGAAATCGCCCTGCGCGCCGCCCTGTGCGCCTGCACCCGGCTGGCCGCCCATGTTGGCGCCGCCCTGCGGTGCCTGCTGCTGATAGATCTTGCCGGCCAGATCGCTGAACTTCTTGGAGAGGTTGTCGGTGGCCATCTTGATCATATCGGTATCCGTGCCCTTGAGCGCTTCCTTGACCTTGTCGATCTCAGCCTGTACGCCGCTCTTTTCGTCCGCGGTCAGCTTATCGCCCAGATCGGTCAGTGCCTTCTCAGACTGGAAGACCAGCTGCTCCGCGTTGTTGCGGATCTCAACGGCTTCCTTGTTCTTCTTATCCTGCTCGGCGTACTGCTCGGCTTCGTGCATTGCCTTGTCGATCTCTTCCTGGCTGAGGTTGGTCGATGCGGTGATGGTGATCTTCTGCTCCTTACCGGTGCCCAGATCCTTCGCCGATACGTTTACGATGCCGTTGGCGTCGATATCGAAGGTAACTTCGATCTGCGGTACGCCGCGCGGCGCCGGCGCGATGCCGTCGAGGGTGAAGCGGCCGAGGGTCTTGTTGCCCGCTGCCATCTCGCGCTCGCCCTGCAGGACGTGAATCTCAACGGACGGCTGGTTGTCGGCCGCGGTCGAGAAGATCTGGCTCTTCTTGGTCGGGATGGTGGTGTTGCGGTCGATCAGCTTGGTGCATACGCCGCCGAGGGTCTCAATGCCCAGGCTCAGCGGGGTAACGTCGAGCAGCAGGACGTCCTTGACTTCGCCGCCAAGTACGCCGCCCTGAATGGATGCGCCGATGGCAACACATTCATCCGGGTTGATGCCCTTGAAGCCTTCCTTACCGGTGATGTTCTTTACTGCTTCCTGTACCGCCGGGATACGGGTGGAACCGCCGACCAGCAGGACCTTGGACAGGTCGGACGCGGTCAGGCCGGCATCCGACATCGCCTGACGAACCGGGCCCATGGTGCGCTCGACCAGATCTGCGGTCAGTTCGTTGAACTTTGCGCGGGTCAGCGTCAGCTCGAGGTGCTTCGGGCCGGTGGCGTCCGCGGTGATATACGGCTGGTTGATCGAGGTCTGCGCCATGCCGGACAGCTCGATCTTGGCCTTTTCTGCCGCTTCCTTCAGGCGCTGCATAGCCATCTTGTCATTCGACAGGTCGATGCCGTTGGACTTCTTGAACTCAGAAACCATCCAGTCGATGATGCGCTGGTCGAAGTCATCGCCGCCGAGGTGCGTATCGCCTGCGGTGGACAGTACTTCCAGTACGCCTTCGCCGATATCCAGAATGGAGACATCGAACGTGCCGCCGCCGAGGTCGTAAACCATGATCTTCTGCTCGGCTTCTTTATCGACGCCGTAAGCCAGTGCCGCTGCGGTCGGCTCGTTGATGATACGCAGGACTTCCAGACCCGCGATCTTGCCGGCGTCCTTGGTCGCCTGACGCTGAGAGTCGGAGAAGTAAGCCGGAACCGTGATGACCGCCTGGGTGACCGGCTGGCCGAGGTAAGCTTCTGCGTCCGCCTTCAGCTTCTGCAGGATCATTGCGGAGATCTCCTGCGGGGAATAGGGCTTGCCGTCGATGTTGACGCGGTAATCCGAGCCCATGTGACGCTTGATAGAGATAATCGTGCGATCCGCGTTGGTGACGGCCTGACGCTTTGCGACCTGACCGACCATGCGCTCGCCGTCCTTGGAGAACGCAACAACAGACGGGGTCGTGCGTGCGCCTTCCGCGTTGGGGATGACGACCGACTCGCCGCCTTCCATAACGGCTACGCAGGAATTGGTTGTACCTAAGTCGATACCGATGATTTTGCCCATGATTGATAGCACTCCTTTATATGATTCAGATGCTTTATTACACTATTTTCGCGCTGTTGGGCGCGCATTTATCCGGAAATTTCTCACCTGAGAAATTTCCATAAAAACCGGGAGCGTCTCTCGATTTTTATTCCTCGTTTTAGTTGGCAACCTTGACCATCGCGTGGCGGATGACCTTGTCGCCGATCTGGAAGCCCTGCTGGAACACCTCGGCGATGACGTTTTCGCCCAAGCTGTCGTCCTCCACATGCATCACAGCGTTGTGGAAGTTGGGATCGAAGCCGGTGCCTGCGGACGCCTCGATGATCGTGACGTTTAAGCCCTTGAGGCTTTCGACCAGCTGGGTCATGGTCATTTCCACGCCCTTTTTGTATTCCATGTCCGCGGTTTCCGCCTTGATCGCGCGCTCCAGATTGTCGTAAGTCGGCAAGAGCGCCTTGACCGCGTGGCTGACCGCGTCATTATACGACTGCTCGCGTTCGCGTTGGCTGCGCTTGCGGAAGTTGTCATATTCCGCCGCCATGCGCAGGTAACGGTCGTTGAGTTCGTCAAACTTGGCCTTCCAGTCCTCAGCGGGCTGTGCGGCAGGCTGTTCCGTTCCCGTTTGTTCGGCAGCGGTTTCGGCTGCCTGCTCCGCTGCTGCCTGTTCGGTTTCGGCGGTTTCGGGCTGTTTCTTTTTGCTCATATTGATTTGATGCCTCCATTTGCAAGGAAATCAATGATTCCCGTCTTTTTCATCCAAAAAGGTTTCCGCGATCAGCTTGTTCAGGCCCTTGGCAAAGCGGCTGAGCTGTGCGGACAGCTTGGCGTAATCCATGCGGGTCGGTCCGACAATGCCGATGGCGCCCTGACCGATGTGGCCGATATCATATTTTGCGTAAATCGCTGAGGTTTCACGCAGAGGATTGGCCCCGTTTTCCGGTCCGATGAAGAACTGGATACCATCGATCTTGCGGGTGGCCGGCAGCAGATGCTTGCGGTCATCCTCCATGTAATCGAGCAGCGCCTGCGCTTTGTGCAGGTCGCGGTACTCGGGGAAGCGCAGCAGCTTGTTGGTGCCTTCGAGAAAGACTTTTTGGTCGCTCAGCTCTTCGATCAGTTCCGCGATGTATTCGGCAACCGGCGCGAGCAGCGCGGAAAGACCGGCGGCGCGGCGCACGATATCGAAACGCTCTGCGGTAATGTGGCTGAGCGGCAGGCCGGTCAATGTCTGGTTGAGCACATAGGTGAGCAGCTCGGTTTCCTCTTTGGAAACGTCCGCCATCGTGCGCACCATCTTGTTTTTGACCGTGCCCGAATCGGTAACCACCACAATGACAAAGTTCATTTTGTCCACTGCGATGATCTCAAACTGCCGGATGGAGATTTGCGTCAGCGCAGGGGTGATGGCAACGGATGCGTAATTGGTCAGGCTGGAAATCAGCTTGCCCGCCTCTTGGATCAGACGGTCCAGCTCCCGCACCTTGGTCTGCATCATGGACTGAAGCGGTGGATCGTCGTCGCCGGTATCCGCCGGCTGCTCCATCAGTTCATCCACATACAGGCGGTAACCCTGCGGAGAGGGAATCCGGCCGGCAGAGGTGTGCGGTTTTTCCAGATAGCCCATTTCCTCCAGTTCGCTCATTTCGTTGCGAATGGTGGCGGAGGAAAAGGGGAGGGAATGACCTTCCGTCAGTGCCTTGGAGCCGACCGGTTCGGCTGTGCGGATATAATCGCCGATGATGGCTTTGAGGATTTGCTTTTTTCGCTCGGAAAGTTCCACCGAACCCGACTCCTTTCTATTGAGTTTAGCACTCATCCTTCCTGAGTGCTAAACTAAATTTACCACCGTATAGCTGCAAAGTCAAGTGCCGTTTATGAATATTTTGTTAAATGATGTTCCGGTTGTTGTCACACCCGGGGACAGAGTGCCAAATCCACACGGAACAGCGGGAAATTGCGGCCTGTTTGCTTGCTTTTCGCGCGGTAAAATGATATGATAATGCATGGAGAAAAGCGGCAGTCGGCCGTGTGAGAGAGAAATATATTCTCAGAAAAGAAGGAGACAAATCACATGAAAGAAGTAAAAACAGGTATCGTTGGCCTGGGCCGTTTGGGCGCTGTGCATGCGGAAAATCTGGCTTTTAAGATTCCGGGCTGCCGTTTGGTTGCTGCGTGCTCGCTGGAGCAGAAGGAGCTGGACTGGGCGAAGGATTATCTCAAGGTCGATTATGTAACGACAGATTATAAGAAGATGGTGGACGAAGCGGATATCGAAGCCGTGGTCATCGTTTCTTCGTCTCCTGAGCATTGCTGGATGATCGAGTACGCGCTCGACGCCGGCAAGCATGTGTTCACGGATAAGCCGCTGGGCTGCTCGCTGGAAGAGTGCAAGCGCGCCGAGGCCGCTGTTGAGCGTCACCCGGACAAGGTGTTCTTCCTGGGCTTCATGCGCCGCTATGACCCGTCCTACGCTGATGCCAAGGCCAAGATCGATGCCGGTCAGATCGGCAAGCCGTATCTGGTCAAGGCGACCGGTCTGGATCCGGAGGCGCTGGTCGAGAGCTGCATCAAGTTCTCCAAGACCTCGGGCGGCATCTTTATCGATGCGGCGTCGCACGACATCGACCTGATGCGCTGGTTCCTCGGCGGCGAGGTGACCGAAGTTTATGCGGCGGGCACGACGTTCAAGCATCCGGAATTTGCGGAGAACGGCGATACCGAGACCGGTATGGCGATGCTCAAGTTTGACAACGGTACGGTTGCTTTCTTGCACGTCGGCCGTACGGCGCCGCATGGTTACCATACCGAGACTGAGATCGTTGCGACCGATGGTCACATCCGCGTGGCCGGTGTGCCGTGGAAGGATCGCGTGATGGTATACGACCAGTACGGCGCGCGTCAGGAGATCGTCGAGAACTTCCCGCAGCGTTTTGCGGAAGCGTATCTGCTGGAAATGGTGGACTTCATCGATTGCATCCAGAAGGACCGCAAGCCCGAGCTGACCGTTTATGACGGCACCAAGGCAACGGTGGTTACCTATGCGATCACGGATTCGTTCCATACCGGCAAGGCGGTCAAGGTCGAATATTGATGCGTTTCTGACCATCCTTTATAGAAGAATCAAAACAGCCTCGCGCGGGATGCGCGGGGCTGTTTGCGTTTATCCTGTGAAAAAAGCCGCCTGAAAGGGCGGCTTTTTTGTCAGCACTTATTTGTACATGGCGGGCTTTTCCATCATTTCAATCGGCAGGAACTGGCCGGTGCCGCGCGAGCGGTTGAGGGCATCCGCAGCCACGCAGGCCGCGTAGCCATCCCACGCAGACGGGCCGGTCGGGCCGCCGGCGGCCAGCGACTTGACCCATTCGGTCAGCTCGATGTCGTAAGCTTCGATGAAGCGATCCTTCCAGTCGGTCAGGATGGGGAAGGAGCGGGTCGCATTGGCGCGCTTGACAACGGCGTACGGGTCGGGCAGATTGACCGTGCCCTTTTCGCAGACGACCTGGCATTGGATGTCGTAACCATAGGCGTCGGCAACCTGTACCTCGACGTCGATTCGTGCGCCCGACTGGGTTTCCAGAAGAACGATCTGCGGGTTGTCATAGCCCTTGGTCGAGCAGGCAGACTGGCGTACCTTGAGCACCTGTCCGTTTGCGTATTCATCGGACAGCAGCCAGCGGCAAATGTCCAGCTCGTGGATGGCGACGTTGGATACGCCCATTTCGGTTTGGAAGCCGTCCGGCTGGGAGACGTTGCGGTGGCAGGCGTGGATCATCAGCGGCGCGCCCAGCTCGCCGGAGTCGATGATGCGCTTCATCTCGGCGTAACCGCGGTCATAACGGCGCATGAAACCAACCTGCACCAGACGCTTGCCCTGTGCCAGCTCGGCTTCAATGATCTTCTCGCAGTCGGCAGCGTTCTGTGCCAGCGGCTTTTCGCAGAATACAAATTTGCCGTGCTTGAGGCATTCCAGCACATAGCCTGCGTGGCTTGGGTCGGACGAGGCGATCAGCACAGCCTGCACTTCCGGCGCTGCGATCAGTTCTTCGCCGGACGGATAGGCGCGCAGACCTTCATACTGCGCTGCGGTTTTGCGCGCGGCTTCCTCAAAATAATCGGCACAGGCAACAACTTGACAGCCGGGCACCAGATCGTGCAGACGGCGGATGTGGTCGCGGCCGATGGCACCGCAGCCGATTACACCAATATTCAGCATATGTAATCTCTCCTTTGTGATGGGTGAAACAGCTGATGGATCAGTCTGCATTTGCTGCGGGAAAGAGCACTCGCGAACAAGCAGCTAAACCAACTTTTGATATCATTATTTTCGCATAGTTTGGATGAGGATGCAAGAGAAGGGGGACAATCTTTCGCAAAAAAACATGAGGGAAAAGAGGGGGGACAATGATCATACTTGTAATGGAAAAAGGCTGCCGCGGAGCGACAGCCTTTTCCGATGTATTGCAATGAGTGATTACTTTGCAGCCAGACGGCGAGCCTTAGCTTCCATACGCTCACGGGTAACGTCGAGCAGTACGGCGCCGATGATAACCAGGCCGAGGATCGAGTTCTGCATTGCAGAGTCGATGGACAGCAGGGTGAAGCCGTTACGCAGGGTCTGGATGATCAGAGCGCCGAGCATGGTGCCGAGCATGGTGCCCTTGCCGCCCATGAACGAAGCGCCGCCGATGATGCAGGATGCGATAGCGTCGGTATCGTACGGCTGGATTGCGTTAACGCCGTTGCAGATACCGGAACGACCGATCGAAACCAGACCAGCCAGAGCAGCCATCAAACCGGAAATCACATAGCAGAAGGTCAGAACGTTTGCGGAGTTGATACCGGACAGGCGGGTTGCTTCCGGGTTGCCGCCTGCGCAGTAGATCGAGCGGCCCAGCGAAGTGCGGGTCAGCAGAACGTGCATAATGATGTAGATGATGATAACCATTACGAAGCTGACCGGGAAGCTGCCGATCGAAGCGGAGCCCAGCCACATAACGCCGTTCAAACCGGAGAAGGAAACCATCTGAGAACCGGTTACGATCAGACCTGCGCCCCAAAGTACGTTCTTCATACCGAGGGTAGAAACGAAGGGGTGGGGCAGGTGCAGGCGGGTCAGCAGGGTGCCGTTGATCCAGCCGATCAGGACGCCAGCTACGATGATGACAACGATCAGAACAAAGGAGTTATTAACGCCCTTGTTGACCATCATACCGGCAAGACATGCACAGAAGGTCGCGTTCGCGCCTACGGACAGGTCGATACCGGCGGTAATCAGGCAGAGCAACATACCAACAGACAGCAGGCAGTTGAACGAAGACTGACGCAGGATGGACATGAAGTTGGAAAACGTCAAGAAGTTACGCGAAAAAATGGTGAAAATAATGCAAAGGATCAGCAGTGCGCCGAACGTGCCAGCATAAGTCATCAAATTACTGGACTTTTTCGATTTAGTCATCTAATTTACCTCCCCAAGCTGCCTTCATAAGGTCTTCCTGATTGAAATGTTTGCTGTCGCGGTCTACGTCGGCCATGACCTCGCCGCCGCGCATGACGATGACGCGGTCGCTCATGCCGAGGATCTCCGGCATTTCAGAGGAGACCATGATAACGCACTTGCCCTGTTTGACAAGGTCGTTCATGACGTTGTAAACCTCAACCTTTGCGCCGACGTCGATACCACGGGTCGGCTCGTCGAAAATGAAGATATCGGCATCCGTGTTGACCCACTTACCGATAACAACCTTCTGCTGGTTACCACCGGACAGCTGGCCGACGATTTCATCGATCGACGGGGTTTTGATGCGCAGGGAAGCAATATTCTTTTCGCCGGCTTCCAGAATGCGCTTTTCATTCAGGAACGGGCCATCGCTGAAGCCCTTCATGTTTGCAAGGATCAGGTTGGTACGAATGCTCTGCGCCAGAACCAGGCCCTGGCCTTTACGGTCTTCGGTCAGGAACGCAATGCCTGCCTTGATGGCCTGACTCGGGGATTTGATCTGTACTTCCTTGCCCTTGATGATGATTTTACCGCTGTCAAGCGGATCCGCACCGAAAATCGCACGCATGGTCTCGGTACGGCCTGCGCCAACCAGACCGGCAAAGCCGAGGATCTGTCCGCCGTATGCTTCAAACGAAACATCGCGAAGCACGCCGGCTTCCATCAGATGCTCCGCCTGGAGCATCGGCTCAGCGCTCTTGGTGCCGAATTCCTTCGGGAACTGGTTGTCCAGCGAACGGCCAACCATTGCGGTGATCAACGAATCGTTATCCCATTCGTCGATCGGTTTGGTGGAAATGTACTCGCCGTCACGGATAACGGTGACGCGGTCGCACAGCTCAAACAGTTCTTCGAGCTTATGCGAAACAAAGACAATGCCGATGCCGCGCGATTTCAGTTCGCGGCAAGTCTTCATGAGCTGTTCTACTTCTTTTTCGCCCAAAGACGAGGTCGGCTCGTCCATAATAATCATTTTTGCGTTGATCAGAACTGCCTTTGCAATTTCGATCATCTGCTGTACGCCCATACCAAAGTTACCTGCGGGTTTGGTCGGGTCAACATCCTGACCAAGGGAAGCCATAACTTCCTTGGCCTTCTTGTGCATGGCCGAATAGTCAAGCAGGCCACCTTTGCCTTTGATCCACTTGTTGATAAAGATGTTATCTGTAATGCTCAGAAGTTTTTCAATATTCAGTTCCTGATATACACAGGCAATGCCGGCGGCTGCGGAATCGTTCGGATTCTTGAAATGCTGCTCTACACCGTCAACAAAAATCTGGCCCTCGTCTGCCTGGTGCACGCCGGTCAACACCTTGATCAGGGTTGACTTGCCCGCGCCGTTCTCACCGATCAGACCCAGGATCTCACCGGGTTTGACAGCGAGCTGCATGTTTTTCAGAGCCACTACGCCCGGAAAACGCTTAGTTGCGTTTTTCAGCTCTACTACGTATTCACTCATTTGCATATCACCTTTTCTTCTCCGAGATGAAGTGCGGGACATAAGGAAACTGGTCTCGGTACAGTTGCAGGACAAAGTTTTTCAGCAAAAGCCAAGCACTTTGTCTCAGTCTCGCGGGTGGGGGTCGGTAACTGGAAAGAACCCCTGCACTGATTATTCAATCCTTGCAGGGGTTCCTCCCTTTTACTTAAAACTTACCTACAAGAGCGGCTCGCAAAATTACTCGCCCAGATAGCCCTTCAGGGTGTCCAGACGCTCCTGAGCGTTGTCCTTGGTAACAACAGAGCAGCCAGAGTCAACGAACTCAGCCGGGGTCTCACCGTTCAGAGCTGCAACAGCAGTCTCAACAGCCTTGTAGCCCATATCGTAAGCTTCCTGTGCAACGGACATGGTCTCTTCGCCGTTCAGGATCGCGGTGCAAGCGGACTGGATGCCGTCGAAGCCAACGAAGATGGTGTTGGCATAAGCGGAGTTGCTCTTCGCAGCGCGGGCAGCTGCCATTGCCATATCGTCGTTGTTGCAGACGATGATAGCGATGCCTTCCGGATGGTTCTGCATGATAGCTTCCATGGAGTTAGCAGCCTTGTCAGCAACAGCGTCAGCATACTGGATTTCGTCAGCAAGGAAGGTGCCGCCGGCCTCTTCGATGCCCTTCTGGTAACCGGTCAGACGAGCGGTAGCGGTGCCGTCGCCCTGTACACCGGAGATCGCGATCGCCTTGATCTCGGTCCAGCCAGCAGCCTGAGCAGCCTTAACAGCCTCTTCGCCGCCCATAGCAGCCGCTTCTTCGTTACCGGTGCCTACGAAGGACAGAACTTCCGGTGCATCGATATCGGTATCAACCGCGATGATCGGAGCTTCCTGACCAGCGATCAGGGTCTTAACCAGATCAGCCTGCAGCGGAGCGATAACGAAAGCGTCATACGCACCGGAGCTCAGGTCGGTCTCGATCATGTTCTGCTGCTCGTCGTAAGCGGTCTCAGAGGAAGCGCCCTTAACCTCAACCTTAACGTCCGGGTTATCAGCCATGTACGCTTCAGCGCCTGCCTTAACGTAGCCCCAGTATTCGGAAGCCGTGGTCTTCAGGATGACGTCAACGGAGTAGCCCTCGCCGGAGGACTCGCCACCGCTCTCGCCGTTGCTAGCGGTGTCATCAGTGGTGCCGCCGCAAGCTGCGAGGCCAGCGCACATTGCGCCTGCGAGTAACATTGCCAGTAGTCTCTTCTTCATGATAAAACCTCTCTCCTTTTTTCGCGCAGGGGGCAGATGCCATCCGGAGGATTCCGGTCCGCTGTAAAAAGAAAAGATCCTTTTGCAGCATCTCGGCTTATGCTCTCTGCTCTGAGTGTTGTCCTGCCCTATGCAGGACACTGGAACGCTCCAACGTTCTGGTAATATTTTAATGCATCTGTGGTGCTTTGACAAGAGTTTGTTGTCATTTTTGTCGGTAATAGCGAGTTCGTTACGGGTTGCTTTGTGCAGGTTCACAAAGAATGGTTTTGCAAACCGAAAACAACGGGTGTGCATTGTGCAAAAATATGCTTTATGGGCACATTTCATGAGGAAGTGGTGGGAAAAACACGTCTGATTTGGGCATATTTTGGAGATATCTCTTGCGGGTGAAGGTTACAGTGTGGTAAAATTACAGCAAATCTAAGTGGAGAGAAGGAATACCGCATGAAGCTGGCAATCAAGACCTGTACACTGGATATGCCGTATGAAAAAATGCTGGACTTTTGCGTAGAGCAGCGCATCGCGGCGATCGAGATCGGAACCGGCAACTGGTCGGGGGCGCCGCATTGTGATCTGGACTTGCTCGTCAGCGACCGGACAGCGCGGGAGCAGTGGTACGACGCGATGCGCGCGCGTGGGCTGGAGTTGTGCGCGCTCAACTGCTCGGGCAATCCGCTCGCCTATGAGAAGGAAATGGATGTCACCAAAAAAACATTTGCGCTGGCGCAGATGCTGGGTGTGAAGAAAATCGTTATGATGAGCGGTCTGCCGGCCGGCTGCAAAGGGGATAAGACGCCGGTGTGGATCACGACTTCGTGGCCGCCCGAGACGCAGGAGATCCTGGACTATCAGTGGAACGAGGTTGCGATCCCCGCGTGGAAAGAGATCGTGAAAATGGCACAAGACTGCGGGATTGAGAAAATTGCGCTGGAAAACCACGGCATGCAGCTGGTGTACAATCCGGAGACCTGCCTGCGGCTGCGCGAGGCGGTCGGGCCGATGGTCGGCATGAACCTCGACCCGTCGCACTTGTTCTGGATGGGCGGCGACCCGATCGAGGCGGCGCGCGTGCTGGGCGAGCATGGCGCGATCTATCATGTGCATGGCAAGGATTCCCGCCCGGAGCGCCGGTACTGGCAGCCGAACGGCATGCTGGACACCAAGCCGATCGACGCGTTTGCCAAGCGTGCGTGGAATTACGTCGCGGTCGGCGCGGGGCATGACGCAAAGTGGTGGAAGGAATTCTTCTCGGTGGTGCGCATGTCGGGCTATGACGATGAGATTTCTCTGGAAATGGAGGATCTGACGCTGTCCATGCTGGACGGCCATCTGGCAAGCCTGCGCGTTCTGCGGGAAGCGCTCAATATTGATTGACCGGCCGCAGAAGCGGTTTTATGAGACTTATGTGAAAAAGTCGAAGCGGGGAGAGGCACGTCCCCGCTTCGGCTTTTTTCGGTTCAGATACAGTAGGACTCGTATGCGCGGACGATCAGCTGCACGCAGGTTTCCAGACCGAGCACGCCGCTGTCCAGTGCGAGATGACAGTTGCGCACGTCGCCCCATTCGTAGTCTGTGTAAAACTTGTAGTAAGCGGCTCGGCGCTTGTCCTTGTCTTTCAGCCGCTTCACGGGTGCGTCCTGCGTTTCCCCGTACAGACGGACGATACGGTCGGCTCGTTTGTCCATGGCCGCATGAATGAACACCTTCAGACAGTTTGCGGTGTCCTTGAGGATGTAGTCTGCACAGCGTCCGACGATCACACAGGCTCCTTGCTGGGCCAGATCCAGGATCACGCGCTTTTGAATTGTCCACAGGTAGTCCTGTGTGGAGATCCCCTGCATGGAATGGTCGGAAAACGCGTTGACCAGCCAGCTGCGGTGCGAGGTGTATTCCCCCTTTTCCTGCACAAATTCTTTGGTGAAGCCGCTTTTTTCGGCGATGCGCTCGATCAGTTCCTGATCGTAACAGGGGATGCCGAGCGTCTGCGCGGTCATCTTGCCGATGGTACGGCCGCCGCTGCCGAATTCACGGCTGATGGTGATGATTTTGTGTTTCATCGGATTACCTCCTTGTTTTCCCGCAGGGTTTGATAGGTGGACCGGATCATCAGGATAGCGATGAGGAAGGTCAGGATATCGGATACCGGCATGGAGTATAACACGCCGTCCAGACCGAAAAAGAGAGGCAGCAGCAGGGCAAACCCTACGCCGAACAGCACTTCACGGATCATGGATAACACCGTGGATGCCAGGGCTTTGCCCAGGGACTGCAAATAGATAAAGGTGCCTTTGTTGACGCATGCGAAGATCATCATGCACAGATAGATGCGGAAGGATTTCATGGCGAAGTCGGTGTAATAGGCGCTTTCGTTGGCAGCACCGAAGATTGAGATAAGCTGATGCGGGAAACATTCTACAATCACCAGCGCCACCGCGCCTACGGCGGCTTCCGCCAGCAGCAGATGGGTGAACAGGCTGCGGGCACGGTCCTTGTGGCCGGCACCGATGTTGTATCCGACGATCGGGATACATCCCGCTGCCATGCCGACGGCGATGGAAATGACGATCTGGAAAAACTTCATGACAATGCCGACGACTGCCATCGGGATCTGTGCATACTGGGTCTGGCCGAAAATAGGGTCAAGTGCGCCGTATTGCCGGATCATGTTGTTGATTGCGGCCATTGCGGCGACCAGGGAAATCTGTGACAGCAGACTGCAAATGCCCAGCGGAAGGAATTTTGCGATCAGGATGCGGTTGAGGGCAAAGCTGCTTTTTTGCAGGGCGGCCGCCTTCATGTGCCGCAAATACCAGATGGCGAGGATGGCTGTCAGGATCTGCCCCAGAACAGTGGCGACGGCCGCGCCCATCATGCCCCACTGGAAGGCGAAGATAAAGACCGGGTCAAGGATGATGTTGACGACGGCGCCGGCGAGTGTGGACGCCATGGCGAATTTCGGGCTGCCGTCCGAACGGATGATCGGGTTCATCGCTTGTCCGAACATATAGAACGGAATGCCGAGCGAGATATAAAAGAAATATTCCTTGGAATACCGGAAGGTGTCCTCGTTGACCCGGCCGCCGAACATGGTCAGGATCGGCTCCTGAAAGATCAGATAGAGGGCGGTCAGGATCAGGCTGCCTGCGACGCATAAAAGGATGGCGTTGCCGATACTCCTGTGGGCGTTTTCCTTTTCGTTTGCACCCAGACAAATGCTGACGAAGGCGCAGCAGCCGTCGCCGATCAGCACGGCGATGGCGAGCGCGACTACGGTCAACGGGAACACGACGGTGTTCGCGGCGTTGCCGTAAGAGCCGAGATAATCGGCGTTGGCAATGAAGATCTGATCGACAATATTATATAGGGCCGCAACGAGCAGGGAAATGATGCAGGGCACGGCGTATTTGCCCATCAGCTTTCCAATGGGCTCAGTTTCCAGAAAGGTATTTGATTTTTGCTCCATTTTGTTCTTTGCCTCCAACAAAAACGTGTAGCCAATGCTGGATTTATGCCATTGGCTACACGCGTTCGATCGATATTTTATTGCAGATAGTCGCCCACCGGGCTTTGATTGTATTGCTTGATGATTTTCAGAATGATGGACCCATCCGGCTGGCTGGTCTGTTCGACGATTTTGTACTGGGTATGGTTGCGGTCAAGCTGGGCTTTATAGTGGACAACTTCTTCGTTGACCAACCGAACGGCATAATCATGTCCCACATCTTCCTTGAGCTGGAAATGCAACGTTTGGCAAATACAGGCCGCTTTGATTCTCTTCATACTTTCGCTCCTTTATACTGCAAATATGGTGTAGAAAAATAAAAAACGTGCAGCATCAACCGGATTTACGCCGATGAGCTACACGTTGTAACTATATTATAGAAAAGATGCGAGGGGATTGCAAAGGCAGTTTTGAACAAATTTTGCGAAAGTCTGTGATTGTGCGGCGGACAAAATTCTTATGGTAAGAGGTTCTATAAGGCGTCGTTTGGGTCCGGCGCAGGACGAAAAAGTGCTGCCGAAGCCGACGGCAGCACTTTATTGTTTTTATTCCTCCTGATGCAGCAGCTGTTCAGCGTAGCCTTGCAGCTCGGCCTGCGAGTGGAAGCAGTCGCCGTGTTCGATGATTTTGCGGCGGATGCGGTCAGGCAGCCGGTCGAAATAGGCATGCGCGGAACGGTTGATTGCCAGCATTTCGGTCAGGTTGTGATACCGGTTCATGTAGTTTCACCTCACAGTCAGTATGCCCGTCAGCAGGCGAGGATATTCTCGAGAATGTTGAGGATCTTGACGCCGTAATCCGCCCCGGCGGCCCAACCGTACCCCTGCGGATTTTCCTGAATACCGAGATATTGCACGGTGGGTGCGGCGCCGCGCGTGACGAGCGAAAAGCGCGGGTCGATCACCGGATTGTTCAGCGGGGATTTGTTGGCATAGGCTTTGAGATGCTGCACCTGCGCGCGGATGCCCAGCTGCGGCGTGTCAAACGAAGCGCCCAGCATGCCGTTGTCCAGCACGCCAAGGCCGCAGAAATTGTTCTGCTCGAGCTTGACCGCGCTGTCCTTGAAGGTGAAGTTGCCGGTTTCCAGACAGGACTGCGCAAACGCGAGGTCACCGCGGATGCCTTCGGTCTGACCTTCGGACAGATAATAGGGGATCATATCGATGACCGACTGCGCTACATTGGGGTTGACCTTTTTGATATAGGTCTGCATCTGCTGCGCGGTCGCTTGTGCCGTGCCGGCAATGTTTGTATAGGTAAAATACTTGTCGATGGTTGTCGTACGGACATTATAATAGGAAGCGCCGGGGCGCATGACCTGCGTCAAAAGCAGGGTAGAGCCGGGATGGGTGTCGATCAGGCGGTATTCGTCGAGCGAGCGCAGCGCGCTGCCCTTGGCAAAATCAAACACAGCCCATTGCCCGTTGACATAAACGACGTTCCATGCGGCGGACCAGCTTTGCGCCAGAAAAGCGGGGATGCCCGCTTCGGCAAACATCCAGTCGGCAGCCGCCGCCAGCGAAAGCGCGCTGACGCTGCCGTTTTTGCCGTATGCCTTCACCCAGGATGCGCTGCCGCCGGTGCGGAACTGGCTTTGCAGCAAGGTATAAATGTAAGAGACACGCTCAGTATCGGTTTTCAGCGCGGACAGCTTGGCCATGTCGGCGGAAAAGTATTGCTTTGCCGCGGTGACATCCGCAGCGGTCGCGCCGCCGGTCAGCGTGTAGGTATCGGTCAGCGAAGGGCGGCTGCGCGCATTGCGCGAATAGCCGTTGGAGACCGTGACGCTGCTGACGGAAGCGGGTTTTGCGCCGAGATACGCGGACGCCATGGCCTGAAAATCGGCTTGCAGCGCAGACTTGTCCGGATTGTCAAACAGGTCGGCATCGGCAAGTGCAGTCAGGCTGCGGGCATATTGCGGCGTCGCGGCGGCGCTGGTATTGGTCAGCGCGGCGGTGAGCTTGTCCGCCCAATACAGATTGCTGCGATACAGATTGTTTGCAGAGGATGCGTAAACGGGTGCATCCTTAACCGCGCGAAGCTGGCTCACCAGTGCGCGCCAATCCGCGTTGGACTGTCCGGTGATCACCGGCGCATACCGGCCGGCGGCGGAAGCGAAGGAAGAGGCCGGTAAAACGCGCAGGTTGTTGGCAAGATCGTTCATGGCCGCCGACCAGGTGGTTTCCGCAGCGTAAGGGTAGGCGGCATAGGCCGTGATGCGTTTGTTATCGTAATTATAGGCAACCCCGAAATCCGCCAGTTCGCCCAAAGCGCGCAGCCCAATATAGTTATTGCCTTTGATATTATAGACGGTCGGCGTAATGCGGGAACCGTTCAGATAAAGTGTCTGACGGGTCTCCACAGCGGTGGCAGAAGTGGTGGCGGTATTCTGGATAACGCCGCTCTCTCCGGAAACGGGAATATAGGATGCACTTGGATCGATGTGGACAGCGTTGGTTGCTTCCTCATATGTAACCCCGAAATCCAGCAGGCGTCCCAGATCGCGCAGCTTGAAGTAGGTGTTGCCGTTTATATTATAGATCGTTGGATCGGCGGAACGTCCCGCCGTATCCGAAAGCGAAGTGCTGACATAAAAAGTCTGGCCACCGGATGCAGCGGGCAGCGCAGTCACCGCGGATGCCGAACAAGTCAAAGCGGCAATGCTGAAAGCGGTAAAAATCAAGCGTTTGAGCATAAAGTCCTCCCATGTGGAAATAATAGGATTGCGGATGCCATCCTATAAAGATATAGAGTGGCAGCATTATACCATGGAAAACGCAAGGATACAAATGCAGTATATGGAGGAAAGGGGAAAATAAAAAATTTGTAGAAAAATATGTTGACAAAGGTCGGTGAGGGTAGTATACTAATCAAGCTGCTTCCGAGAGGGGCGGCGCGATCGAAAAGAGTTTGAAAAGAGTCGAAAAAACTTCTTGACAAAAGCTTTTCGGTTTGGTACACTAGATGAGCTGCTTCTGAGAGAGGCGGCGCGGGTCGAAAAAGTTTGAAAAGAAAAGAAAAAACTTCTTGACAAACTGCTTCGAATCTGATATACTAAATAAGATGTCACCGAGAACGGTAAAGGGCTTCGAAAAGTCCTGAAAACTCTCTGTTTCAGCGGATTGTACCTTGTAAATTAAACAACGAGAAAGCTTAACTTGGTTTTATATCAAGTGTAGTGCGAACCTGAAATTCTAAGAGTTTTTTACTCTTGGTAAATCGCTGGAAGTCGGAACTCCAGTAAAAA
>NZ_UYYD01000033.1 GCF_900625105.1 Agathobaculum sp. Marseille-P7918
TCCTGACGGTCAAGGAAGCCGCCGCGAGCTCAAAACCACCCGCCAACAAATCCGCAAGATGATCGCAAACGGAGAACTCCCGGCTGTTAAAGTCGGCCGAGAGTGGAGAATTCCGCTGGAAAGCATCCGCTTATTTGGGGAAGCCAATTTGTAAGGCACCGTGTGCCAGACATAAAACAAGGGCACGACATTTGCCGTGCCCCTGCTTTGTGTTTGATTGACAATGAATTACAACAGTTTTGTCTGCAACACATTGCTTTTTGTAATTTTACTGATGCAGCGCCGTCCAGGTCTCTGCGCCGTCAGCCTTGGTGTAATCATGTGCGTTGGTCGCTTCCATGATATCGTAATACGCCCAATGCGTCTTGCTCAGGTCGGAGAACTGCCGCAGATCCGCCGCATGGCCATCCACATACGCTTCATCCGCGCTGCGGCCCAGCATACGGTTGGTGATCGTGGTTACTTCTGCACGGGTGATCGTCGCATTCGGACGGAATGTGCCATCCGGATAGCCGGTAATCCAGCCATATTGGATAGAACCTACGACCACATCATAGAACCAGTCGTTCTGCGTCACGTCGCTGAACGAATTCTCGCCGCCTGTCGGCAGCTCTGCAAACCGCATCGCGATCGCCGTGAACTCTGCGCGGGTGATCGAACGGTCGGGCTCGTACTTGTTATCGCCCACGCCGTTGATCATACCGAGAGACGCCAGCGTATTGACCGCTTTGGCATACCATGCATCCGATGGCACATCAGAGAAGGCAACCGTGCTCTCAACATCCTGGTTCAGCAGCAGATTATAGAACATCTGCGCCGCCTCCGCACGGGTCATGTTGTTGTCCGGCTCGAAAGTACCTTCCGGATAACCGTTCAGATACTGCGCATGATCCTTGGTGTTCAGCCAGGAGGAAACGCCGGTATCATCCGGATCCGCAACCACAAGACCCTTTTCGAAGGAAGCAGAGATCGTATGGTTAGCACTTACCTTTTCGAAGGTGTAGGTGCTGACCGCGCCCACGCTCTTGCCGTC
>NZ_UYYD01000002.1 GCF_900625105.1 Agathobaculum sp. Marseille-P7918
TATCGGCCTCAGCCGTGTACTTGTAGTTGGGGTGCTGCTTCAAATCGTATTTGGACGAGAAGAACGGGGGCAGGCCCCGCAGCTGCAAAATGCACTTATCGCCCGGCATGGTAGCCAGCTCGCTGGGTGTCATCAGCTCCCGGCCCAGCCGCTGGGTGTTCTGGTTGTAGCTTTCCGACTGCCCACGGGAGCGGCCCTCGGTCTGCATGGAGATCGTGGCCTTTCCCAGCCAGTTTTCGGAAATCTCCTTGATGGTGGAGCTTTCCCGTCCGCCCAGGAAAATCACGCTGTCCATGTTTCCCAGGATCGTTTCGGCGTTGTCCTTGTATATGGCCTTGCATTGGGCGTACTGCTGGTAGAACAGGCACAGGCTTACCTCACGGGAACGGATGACGGCCACCAGCTTCTCCAGCGAGGGTACCTGGCCCGTGTTGGCCGCCTCGTCCCACAGCACCCGCACATGATGGGGCAGGCGGCCCCCGTGAACATTGTCGGCCCGTTCACACAGGAGATTGAACATCTGCGAAAAGGCCAGGGCAACAATGAAGTTATAAGTGGGGGTTGTGTCGGAAATTGTGAAGAAAACCGCCGTTTTCCGATCCCCGATGCGGTCAAGCTCCAGCTCGTCATAGCTCATGATCTCCCGGAGCTGGGGGATGTCAAAGGGGGCCAGCCGGGAGCCGCAGGAAATAAGGATCGACTTGGCTGTTTTGCCGCTTGCCAGCTTATATTTCTTGTACTGCTTCACGGCAAAGCAATCCGGCTTGCGCTTTTCCAGGCCCTTAAACATATAGTCCACCGCGTTCATATAGGACTCGTCATCCTCTTTCACGTCCATGCCGGAAATCATATCCACCAGGGTATTGATGTTCCGATCCTCGGCGGGTGCCTCGAAAATGATATAGGCAATCAGGGCGCAGTACAAAAGCGTTTCCGCCTTCGTCCAAAATGGATCGCCCTCCTTGCCCTCGCCTTTGGTGTTGGCTATGAGGGTATCCACGAATTTGAGGATGTCCGCCTCGTTGTGGATGTAGGACAGCGGATTGTAGTGCATGGATTTTGAAAAATCTATGCTGTTGAACACTTTGACCTGATACCCCCGGCGTTGCAGGAAAGCCCCCACCTGGGAGAGCACCCCGCCTTTCGGATCGACGCACACATAGGAGCTGTGCGCCTGGAGCAGCTGGGGCGTGAGCCAGAAACGGGTTTTGCCGGAGCCGGACGAGCCGATGATACAGGCGTTGAGGTTGCGGGCGTTGGCGGGATTTTTGGGCCGGGTGTTCATAGTGAGAAACTCCGTCTTTGTCAAAATGACGTTGTTCTCAAACTTCGGATTGACAAAGGGCTTGATGTCTTTGGGGCCACCCCATCGGGCCGACCCGTATTCCTCATCCCGCCGAAATTTCTTTGCGTTCTTGCTTTTGAAGTAGATCAGCAGGCGAAACCCCACCGCGCCCACAATACCGATGAGCCAGTCAAAGGGGGCCAGCCCCGGCGCAAAGTCGGCAAAGGCCGGGCCGATGCTCTGCCCCAGGCCCATGAGCTTGTGAGCAAAGTCTGCTCCAGGGGCCAGGCGGTAGGCCGTCCCCAGCTTTAGGCAGGCCCACAGAATAAACAGATGCGGGATATTGGGTATCACATACTTTTTGACGCTATCTGTCCTCATGTACCGCCTCCCTTGCACGTTCTTTCTTGTGGGACGGCTGGCGGGCCAGTTCAGCGGCAGCCCGTTTGAGCTGTTCCCGGATGGGAACACGCTGGGACTTGGAACGCTTCAACACGCGCCGGGAATATTCCGAAAAGCAAGCGGTGATGGCGTCGGCCTGCCCGCTCTTGAAAAACAACAGGTATTTGTCCGGCCCGGTCTTGTAAAAGGCATAGTCCACATTCCAGCGCCGGGCCACCCGGTCAAAATCCTTTGGGGACTCCACCTCGATGCTGTTTGTGGTGGCCCCGTGGCCCATGAGCTGGCGCACAGTCTGTTTTCCGTGGGGTGTCTGGCGGGCCCGGTACATTTTCTTGATCTTCCGGCCCACCGCCAGACACGCCTGGGCCAGCACCCGACCCGTGAGCTTTGTCGCCTTGATCGAAACTGCTATGGTACGTCTGGAAACGTCCTCGTCAATCAGCCGTATTCCTCCTTTCCATGAAAAAGCACCTCTGGACAAAACGTCCAGAAGTGCCGTTATCGTTCCTCGTGTTCCTTTGCGGCAATCTTCCGATAGCCCTCCAGGGAGGAACCGTCAATAATTTCTTTGTAGGCCGCCATCTGCTCCCGCACCGTGAGCTGCGGAAAGGCAAAGACTTTGTGCTCGTCGGGAATGTCCTCGATCCCGTGGTAGTGCTCGATAAATTGACCGCCGTTGTTCAAAACATAGCCTCCAGGGGCAAAGTGGCCGTCCTCTTCAAGCCGAATATCCCGCCCGTATGCCTCATAGTCAAAATAATTCAGCAGGTGCTCCGGCACGTCAATGGCCTCCATGTCCTCCACATAGATGCGGCCCAGGGTTTCATCGTCCTCGACACCAGGATAAAACTCGTAGCAATCCAGGTTTTGCGCCAGATTGATGAGATCGGCCACGCTGGACGTATGTTCACCGCTGTCAATGACGGCCTCAAATTTCTCCAGTTCGCCCTGATCCAGCTCGGAGAGCAGGCAGGCCAGATAATTGAGCTCGTCCAGGTTTTCATATTCCGTGAGATAGTCATAGAGCCCCAGCACATCACCGTCAAAGCTGGTAATGAAAAATTCCTCATAACGTACCCCGTCCACACCGATCCGCTTCAAAAGGGCCTGTACTTCTTCGGTAGTCGTGGGGAATTTCAGCGTTTCGCCAACCAGCTCGCCCTCGTTGTACTTTCCCAGGTTGGTGATGTAGGCTTCAAACAGGGACGCCATCAGCGGCGGCCCTGGCCCTTGACGGTGAGGATGCCCTCAAGGGTAGTCGCGGTGATCCCCAGGCGCTGGGCCACGGCAATATCATTTTTCATGGCCTCGGTCACGGAATGGCCGCACACCACCAGCACACGGGAGCGCCGGAGCAAATCGCGGCCCATGTCGATGCCGTTCTTGTGCTCCTCCGGCACCGCGTCATTGAGGAACAACGGCAGATAGAGCATAGGGCAGATGGGGGAATAGCCCGCATCATAGACCACGCGGCAGTAATGCGCCGCCTGCTCCATATCCACCGCAGGATCACCGCGCCACGCAGCGGTGATATAAGCAAGGGATCGTTTCATTGTCAACACCTCCGATATTTATATAGGTAGTTCAACCCTATCCCCCGCCCTTTCCCATTCATGGGAAAGGGGGCGGCTCTGGAGGATATACCCCCGCCGCCTTGCCGGAAATAGCACAGCCGGGCCAGACCGTCAAGGGCAAGCCGCCGCAAACGGCGGGCGTTCCGCCCCTTGACTGCCCGATCCCGGCTGTGCTGCAAAATACCCGGCGACGGGGGATATATCACCACAGAGCCCATCCCCGGCGCGGGGCGTTCACCTCTGGACAAAGTGTCCAGAAGCAGGGCCCGGTTACTTCTCCAAGTCCTTTTTCCTGTCCGGCTGCGCCAGTTCGGGCGGCTGCTTCTCCTTCCACTCGTCCAGTAGCGCCATGATCTGCTCTTTCATTTTGGCAGGAGTAACCTCCTTACCGAAATACTTAGACAGTTCAGTAGTCGAAATAATCACACCACGATCCTCCTTTTTTTCTTCACTCAAAATGCCGTCAATCACATCGCCGTTGAGCTTGCCCTCCTTGTCCAGCTCGTGGAGCCGCTTCGCCTGGGCCACCGAGGGGGAGGACTGCTCCCCATCAATGGAAACGGCAATCAGCCGCTGGTTTTCCGGCCTGATATACGAGATCTCCACCGCAGGCATAAAGCCCATCTGCTTTGTGTCCACCTTGTCCAGAAGCTCCGGCACCAGGGAGTTGAGCCGGATATACCGCATGACCTTTTTATAGTTCATGTCGTGTTCCTTGCCCACAATCTCTACCGAGAGCTTACCCAGGGCCTCCGCCTCTTTCTCATTTTTCGGGCGGGCCCCCTGGCGTTTGATGGCCTCCACCTCCAAATCCAGCAGCTTTGCCAGTTCGCTGGGGAGAGGATCGCCACGCTGCTTGTTGCTGTTCCGCATTTCCCGGACAGCTTCAAGATCGGTCATCTCGCGGACGATACAGGGCATTTCCTCCAGCCCGGCCCGTGTGCCACCGTGATGGCGGCGGTGGCCTGCAATAATCTCATAGCCCTTGCCGTCTTTTTCCGGGCGCACGGTGGCGGGGGTCATAATGCCGTGTTCCTTGATCGTCCCCACCAGATCGTCCATCTCCTTATCGTCCTGCACCTTGTAGGGGTGCTCCCGGAACGTATGGAACGGATGAAGTTCCGCCATTTTCAGATAGACGATTTTTCCCTCTTCCACCGGGCGGGGTGGCACGTCAGGCGTGGACGGCAGATTGATCTCCGGCGGCGGGACTGCCGCCTCCTTGACGGGAGCAGCCTTGCCCAGCTTTGCCGCCTTAGCGGATTTAGACGCAGGCGCACCGCCGGAGCCCGTTTCCTTGCTCTTGTCAGCTTTCTTACCTCTGGACACTTTGTCCCGAACAGAGGGCGGGGCCTCCTCACGGGCCGCCTTGTCAACCTTAGGCGGGCGGCCTGTGCGGGGCTCCGCCGCTTTCTCCTTTTTTCCCACAAACACCCCGGCCTGGTCTTTCGGGGGACGGCCACGGCGTTTTTGATCGGGTACAACCTCCGGCGGCCTGTCGGCCACATTGGGAGCGGTAGGTTCCTTGCCACTGTGATCGGCAGCAGTCTTGATGCCGGACAAGTCAATCACCTTTCCGGCAGGAGCAGGAGCCTCCTCGCCCATGCCGGAAATCACCGCCTGTTCATGCTTAAGTGGATTGCTGGGGCTTTTGACTGGTTCCAGGGCGGGTGGAGCGTCCGGCCCCAGGGGAGCAGCAACCTCCGGGGGGTTATTTTCTTGTGGGCTCGTGTTTAGTTTGTCATCTGCCATATACTTACCTCCTTCGTGATGGCATGAAAAAAGCCAGCCCAATGGCTGGCAACATTGTTCACCTCCTTTTTAGATTTGAAAATGTAAAATGCGCTTTTAGTCCTGGTCAAGTGCATTTTGAAGACAGATAGTTACATTTCATTTCGACTGTGGTATAATATTTCATTATCCAGATTGTGCTAAGGAGGGAAATTATGAGAAAAGGTTGTGTAGATAAATGGGACAACTTAACTGAATGTAAGAATCTATTGTTTTTCGCGCAGACTGTTGATGAACTTATTTTCAGTTATTCCATCCCATCACATCGATTGGCAACACTTAATTCCCATTACTTATGTATTGATGCTATATATACGATTGCTGATATAGAACATAACGGGGTTCCGGAGGGCTCACTACGACCAATTTTCGAGGAATTATACTATACATTAGATAAAGATCCGGTATTTTCGCCAGACAATTCTCCTCTAAAATACTTCGTAAAAGAGCAAAAAGGCAAATATGTTAGAGGGTATAATCCCAATGATTTTAGCTACACTGATAGACGAAATATAATTTATACAATTAAAAAAAGAGTTTTTAGCGGAAATAGTTATTTTGAAAAATTAAAAGAAAAAATAGTGGCCATTGTTAAAGCGAATAACGAAGATGAACAAAGTACACTTTTTGCGCTTACCAAATCTCTCATTACAGAGTTAGTAAACTCTGGTTATGATCAGCGGTATATTCGAGATGTGTTAGTACATAACTTTTTCAATCTTAGGACTCAGGTTACATCGTGCGAACAAATTGATACTTTTTTTGATGCCTTTCCATGTGCTAATCGTAAATACAAGGTCGTATTGATAGCAGATCATCATTTACAATCTATACTTGTAAACCCTGAAAATGTAAAAGTAGTTAACAGATTTTTCCCAAAGACAAGAATACCAGAAGAAAGTACATATTTGCAAAAGAAAGATACAGAAAGATATTATATTTTTGACGAACAAGATGAGTTTGACCCATATTCTGCTGCAAATTCTGTGGAATCTTTTGTAAATGTTGGCCTATCACTTTATATTTTGTATGATCATGGCCTTGATATTTCCTTAGATGGGGCCAAATTTATAGTTTATGATGAGAATAATTATTATACTATAATTATTCCTCAAAAAAGCGCCGTTCATCGAATGAGAACCCCAAAATATAATATTGTCCAAAAGAAAATCGAGTTAACTCACCAAGCAATATCAAAATCAAAAAATACAGGAATATTACTGCTATTGGCTGCTAATCTTCACAGGCTCTCACTTAGAAGCACATCTGAAGAAAACCAAATCCTTGATCTATGGGCAATCGTAGAATGTATATTAAATATTAGCCAAGAGCATACATCTGATAGAATCACACAGGTTTGTAGTTATTTAGTTCCAATTATTAAGTATAAATACCTTTATTCGATTTTTGAGCAACTTTCAATAGATATAAAGAGTTATGATGAAGACAAATATTCTGAAATAATTGGCGATTGTGAAGATGCCTTTCAAAATGTGCTCTCACTTGCAAAATATGTCTTATTGGATACATCACAAGATGATTGTGATTTGTGGCTTAATTCATGTGATGATTTTCCTTTACTCAAATTTAGAATTCGTAGGTATAGAACCATTTTTAAGACCAGAGGAAGTTTGGCAGAGTATATCGAGAATCATGCACAAAGGGTTCGTTGGCAAATAATGCGTGCATATAGAAACCGCAATCTAATTGTGCATAATGGGGAAACGATGCCTTATAGTGCACTACTCGTTGAAAATCTCCATTCCTATGTTGATACTCTGCTAAATTATGTAATTACAGAACTCTCTAACGGCCATACAATGAATTCTATGCGTCAAGAACTGTTTGCGAGTGAGTGCGAATGGAATGCGAATGTTGAAAAGAAGAACGCAGCTAAAAGTATTGATGCAGATTTTATAGAATACTCCCTCAAACAATAGATGTCCTTTAATTAGGAAATAATTGAAAGGGAGCCTATGTAACGTGGCAAGTTCTCCTGCATACAAAGAGCACTCTCCCCACCCCCTTTAGGGGGGGCGCTACACGCTTGTACGAGGAGAGCGCCACACTGGCAGTGTGGAGGTCATGAGTTCGATCCTCACCGTCTCCACCATCCATAAAAGCCTGTTTTCTCTGGAAAACAGGCTTTTTTCTTTTCCCTATCCCTTTCCCATCCTGCCCAGGCGCATCGCATGGCACCTCCCGGCAGCAACATATCACAAGGCAAGAGAAACCGGCACCGCTTCGGCGGTGCCGGTTTTTGATTTTCGGTCAGATACAAGGGCAAAAGCAGGAGCGGGGCTTTTCCGCAGAAAAGCCCCGCTCGTTTGGTGTCTCCCTTACCGGGAATTGGTGTTTACTGCTTGGCGATCTGCTCGCAGAACCGCATCAGGATCACGGCAACCTGCGCACGGGTCGCATTCCCGCCGGGGCTGAGCGTGCTGTCGCTGGTGCCGTTGATGATGCCGGCGCCGACAGCCCACTGCATGGCAGGGATGGCATATTCGCTCAGATCCGCAAAGTCGGTGTAGGAGAGGATATTGGTGTTCTCCCCGATGCTCACATCGTAGCCCTTGTACTGTGCGTAGCGGTAAAGCATGGCTGCCATCTGCTCGCGGGTGATGAAATCGTCATGGCCGAACTTGTTGTTGCCGTATCCCATAACGATCCCTTCGCTGGCCGCCCAGCGGACTGCCTCGCCATACCAGGCATCCGGGTCCACATCCTCGAACGTCATGGCGTAATCCACCACAGGGCTGCCCTCCAGCCGCCACAGGATGGTGGCGATCATGCCGCGCGAAGTCGTCACTTCCGGCGCAAAGGTCGTTGCGCTGGTGCCCGTCATCAGGCCCTGTTCGTAGCTGTACCGCACGCCGTCTTCATACCAGGCGCCCGCGGGCACATCCACAAAGGGCAGCTCTTCCGGCGCGATGGAAGTGAAGGACGCGTGCACCGTAACGGCGCTGGCCGGCATGGTAAAGGTATAGGTACCATCGCCCGCGTCATCCAGCGAGATGGTTTGCTCGTTTTCATTGGTCGCCGTGAGGCTGGACAGCTGGTAACCGTCGTCCGGCGTTACGGTCAGGGTGATCTTGGTGCCTGCGGCAGCGCTGCTCGGGTCGGCGCTGACCGTACCATGGTTCACCGGTGCCACGGTGATCTTGTAGCTGGTGGCTGCGGCTCCGCCGCCTCCGCCGCCGCCGCCTCCGTCGCCGCTATACTCGGCGAAGGTCGCCGCAACGGTCAGGGCGGTGTCGGTTTCCGCAACGGTATAGGTATCCCCGTTGGCAAAGGCCGCACCGTTCAAGGTAATGGTATCCAGACGATAGCCGTTATCCGGCTGTCCGGTGATGACAAGTTTGTCACCGGCAAGCACCTTGACCCCGCTCGTCAGCGCAACGCCGCCACGGGTGACGTTCACGGTGCCGTTTTTAGTGGGTTCAATGGTCAGCGGAATGCCGCTCAGCACATCGACCGACAAACCGATGTCCTCCTGCACATTGGAGATGAACACAGTCACAGAACCGTCTTCGTTGGGCGTGATCGTCGCATCCTTACGGGCCACGGTCACGGTCTTGAGGGCGGCGTCCGCCTTGGGCCTGACGGTGAAGGTCACGTCGCCGCCCCGGCGAATCTCGGTATCCGGCGCGGTGGCATAGATATCCGTATAGGTTTCCGCCGGATTGCGCTCATCAATGGTGACGGTGTATCCATTGCCGCCCGTGGGAATCGCAAAGCCCACATACTCTTCAAACTCTACGGAAACGACGACATCTTCGTGCAGGGAGTCGATGATCAGGTCGTTGGAAATGTTGCCTTCCACCACTTCGCCGTTGATCTTCCACTCCTTCACCATGTAGCCCACATCCGGGTCGGCGGTGACTTCGATTTCGCTGCCGCCGGCGAACTGGACCTCGATAGCGGCCGCAAAGGCGGTCTCCTCACAGGTACCGGAGGCCTCACCATGCTCGCCATCCACATAATACTCCACCTCGTACAGAAGTGCCTCGGTGAAGGCTGCGCCCACGGTGATGTCGTTATTCACGGTCAGGGTGACGGTCTTTGTTCTGCCGGAAGCGTCGCCCGTCCACTCATCGAGCATCCAGTAGTCCTCCGCCTCGGCGGTGAAGGTCACCTGCGTGCCGTCGGGCACGGTATCGCCGGAGTGGATGGGCTTGCCGTCCACCGCAGCGGTGATGCTGCCGTGGGTGGTCGGCTCGATGGTGACGGTGTACTGCGGAATGGCCTCCAGATTTGCCATCACGTTCCAGGTGCCCGCCGTCAGGACCGGCACGGTGGCCGTGTTCTTGTCTGCGCTGATCTTCGCATCAGCCGGCAGACCGGTCCAATCCTTCATGCGGTAGCCTTCCGCCGGCGTGACGGTAAAGACGATTTCCTGACCGCCGGCGATCTGATCGCCGGACTGGAAGCTGTAACCGTCTGCGGTGGCGGTGATGGTGCCCATGGTTTCATCATTGACCGCATAGCTGACCGGAATGTCCGCGATGGCCGCAAAGCGAACCTCCACGCGCACATTGTCGGAAAGGGCCGCGGTCGTGTAGGTGAGATCGGTATTCTCGATCGCTTCGCCGTCCACATACCAGCCGTCGAGGGTGTAGCCGCTGTCGGCGGCGGCCGTAAAGGTGACGGCAGAGCCAAAGTCCACATAGCCTCCGCTCGTCAGTTTGGTATCTGCCGTGCCGTCAACGGTGCCGGAGGCCGTCAGGCTGCCGTTTGCCGCGGAGAAGGTCACAACCGGTTTTTCGGCAAAGGTGATTGCAAAGGTCGTACCGGCGGTAATTTGATATTTCGCAGTCTGCACGCCGTTTACCTTGTTGGTGTTCTGATAGAGCGGCGTCTCTGCGCCGGAGACCGTGATCGTATCTACCACATAACCGGCATTCGGGGTCGCGGTGATGGTGATGGTCTCGCCGTAGCGGGCGGGATCGGTCACGGTGGCGGCGCCGCCGTCACCGGTTTGCAGCGTCACATCCTGCTTCACGCCCCACAGCTCCACAGCTACGGTGCAGTCGTTGCTGACCGCGTAGGTGAAGGTATTGCCGGTCTCGCCGGGCTGCTCCACGCCGTTGACCGTCCAGCACTTGACCTCGTAATTCTCATCGGGAACTACGGTAAAGGTGACGTCGTCGGACACCGCAGCGCCGCTTTCGATGGAATACTCGCCCATCTTGGCGGTCAGTTTGCCGTGAGCGGGATCGGCGAAGTGCACCTCGGGCAGGCCGGAGATGTACTGCACAGTGACTTTCAGATCTTCTGTCGGCGTAAGGGTAAGTGTTTTGCCGGTCTCAGGCTGTACCACACCATTGACAATCCACTCCTTCACCCGATGGCCCTCATCGGGCGCAGCGGTAAAGGTGATGGTGCCGCCCTCATAGACCACGCTGGGGTTTTCGTCATGATACAGCGCCATGCCCTTGCGCTCGGCCACGGCGGAAACCGTGCCGTTGGTACCGCTGCCGTCGCCGACCGTGTCAACCACCGAGTAGGTGACGTCATACTGCTCCAGCGCCTTCCAGGAGTAATTGACATCAACATCGGCTTCTACATTCTCAACGGTGTAGGTATAGGTATCGGTGCCTTGCAAAGCAGGCTGCTCTGCGACGACATATCCCTTATTCGGCTTCAGCGTGATGGTGAGATCGTCATGATAGTCTAAAACGTCAGTGCCCGGGGTTACCGCTGTGCCGCCATTGCGGGTTACGGTGACCGTACCGCCCGTTGTATCGCTGAAGATATTGCCTGTCAAATCATATTTATTGGCGGTTGTAAAGACGGCCTCCACATCGCTGTCGGCCTTCAGGGACTCTATCGTGTATGTATCCCGGGTCAGCAGCCCTTCTTCGATGTTCTTGAAGGTGACAAAGGAACCCTCGGTGATCGCCCACTTCATAATGCGGCTGCCTGCATCGGCATTGGCTGCAAAGTCCACCGTGGTTTCGGGTACGAATTTATCTCCCGAGGTAATGGCCTTGCCGCCTACGGACGCGGTCACCGTTCCCGTTCCGCCATTGTCGCTTTGCGCACCGAAGGTGACTGCATACGACAGATCGGGTACAAACTCGGCGCCTATGGTGAGATCGTTTTCGGGCACCATAATGGTCACGGGAGTCTGTAATTTATAATCTGCGAAATCGTCCGTCCAGCCCTTGAAGTTATAATACTTGCTGTCGGGCACGGCGGTCACGGTGATCTCCTGACCTTTTGCCACGCTGATTTTGCCGCTGCCGTCAGGCGCAAGGATGTTGTCATCCGCGTCCTTGATCTGAATACTGCCGCCGCTTGCCGGCTGCTTTACCGTGATGGTACGGCTCACGTCGGCGTCGCCCTTGGCGACGAACACCGCGGTGACTTCATGAGTCGCCTCATAGGGATAGAAGGTCCAGGTGCTGCCGGCGGCCGCGATCACGGCCGGCTCGCCGTTTGCCTGCGTGACATGCCACTCCTTCAGGGCGTAACCCTCGGCGGGCTCAGCGGTGAAGGTGACGGCACCCGTCACTTGGGCTCCGGCGGGATCAACGGGGTTGCCGCTTTGGGTCACGGCGCTCACCGTGCCGGTGACGGTTTCCCCTTCTTTGGATTCGGCATCATAGCTCACATGGCTGCTATCCACCGTCTTTCGGGTGGTCACCTTGATGACGGCGTTTTCCTCTATGACGAAGGTGAACTTTCCGCCCATCAGGGAGACGCCCTGCGCTTCGCCGTCGCCCTGCTGTAAGGTTACGCCGGTGATGGTGTAGCCCGGTTTCGCCAACGCCTCCACATAGATCAAAGACTCCTCGGGGATGGTGTCGCCGTCCTTGATCTCCAGATTGCCCAGATGGTGGGCCGTTACCGTCGCCTGGTTCTCGTCATAGACGAAATTTACTTTTTTGTTGGCCTTGGGCGTTGTGAGCGCGGCCTCGTTGGACCAAACGCTGTAGCAATACTCCGTTTGATTTACATCCCGGCCCATGGTCTGCACCACAAAGCCGTACTCCGTGTTGCTTTCAAGATGCTGGATCGTTCTCGTTGTTTCGCCGCCTGTCGCAGGTATCCATTCTTCCCACTCGCCGTCTTCAGTTTTCATGTAGATGGCATAATTTCTCGGCTGTATGCGTCCTATCGCCTCGGGGGCGCTCCATTCCAGAGTCACGTCGGTTAGGCCGTCCGGTGTCGTTGTGACGTTGGTGATTTTCAGGTCTGTTACCGGCGGGGGCGGAGCCGTGATCTCCGAAACGTTATAGCCGATGACCAGCGTGTCCTCCGCTCCGTCGATGCCCAGATCCACCTTATCGGTACCCACATTCCAGGTGAAACCGTAATCTCTGGTCACGCTCGTCGGGATTCCGTATTCCTCCAGCAGATACTGTTCATCCAGGTCCTGCACGGTGCCGCTGGTTTCCTCCGAGGTGGAGGTGGTGGTGCTGGAGCTGTTGCTCGACATATAATCCAAGCTCGCATTGATGCCCGCCGTGGTGGTCACGAAGGAGCCCGTATAGCCAAACTCCAAAGACATCTCGAAGAAGAAACCGTTGCCTTCAGAAATGGTGTGGGTGTTGGCGGATCCCTGCTCACTGGCGGAAGAAGTCTCGCCGCCGTTGTAACCCAGATTGTAGTCGGACTCGCTGATGCGTGTAAAGTGAGTGTCTCCGTAGGCCCAGGGGTTGCCCTCGTTGCCGAAGAGATAAGGAGCGTTCTCTTCCGTCAACTTCACCATATGAGTAAAGTCTTCCGGATCTTCTTTTCCCTTATCCGTTAGCGCCTTTTTGGCCATGTCGTTGTAAACGTCCACAAAGGCGTTGTAGTTGTCCACCGACATCTGGACATAGGCCGGCGTTTTGGGCACCGAGATGGCAAGAGTGTCATCTGCTCCGAACCACTCTCCAGTGTCATTGTTAAATACCTCATACTCGTAGATGAATACCGGCGTTCGGTATACCACCACGCTGTCATAGGCCTTGGCCGTAAAGCTGTCGGTGGTTGAGCGGGTCAGGGTGTTTTCAAATTCCTCCGACCAATCGTGGGCATACCCCGCCTCTACGGAGAGGTTCACGCCGCCGCCCTCCACGCTCATAGACGCGCCGATGCCGTACGAGATCTCTGTTGCTGTACCGGTGGTGTACTCATATCCCGTGGTGAAGGAATAGGTGGTCTGGCCTGCGTCGTTGCCGATGTCGATCTCATCAAAGTAGGGCGCCATCTGCAGCACGGAGATGACCTGAGGGTCGGAATAGACATAGGATTTACTCTTATACCGTACCATCGTACCGTCGTTGTCATCGTCGATGGCAACCAGCACCGCGTTGTTTTTATATATCCACCAATCGTATATTGCGCCATCCGCTGGAGTTAGGGGCTGTGATATATCTACCGGATTTGTGCAATAATAGCTCTGGGCAGTTCCGTTTGCACCGAACATGTCCTCCGAATAGTCCTTACCGCCCAATACGGCGTATTTAAAATAAATGGTTCCGCCATTATACTGGCTATGTTTTTTATCGCTAGAGATGAAGGCCAGCTGCTCCCGGCCCACATCATTATCGTCAAAATTGCCCACAGCGATGCTGACGAAAGATCTTGCCCAGTCGCTGCCAAAGTCGTCACCTGTGAAGTACGAAGGAGTCATCACAGCATTAAACTCGCCATCGTACTGATACAGTGTGCCGCTGATAAACACGAACTCGGCGCTGGCGTGACCGTTGATGGCGACGCACTCCACACCCATTTGCTGCCAGCAGTTGTGACCTTCAATAAAGCCGTAGTGGGTCCAGTTGTTGGTGTCCAGCTCGTTATATTGGATGGTGGGGGCGGAATCCGCGCGGTCTCCGCTGCATACGAAGGCCACGGTCTTTTGGTCGCTAATGCTGTAGGCCTGATTTCTCTTGGCCGTGTTCTTGTTTGCCACCGACGTGATCTCGTTTTTGATGCCGGTCACGACGACCTCATCCCTGCCGTCGCCGTCAATGTCGCCCGTGGCCAAGCCCGGCCCTACCATTGTCTGCACCTTAACCACGCCGTCTTGACCCCGGGAGCCTACGTTTTTCAGATAAACATTCTGAGCGGTCAAATCAGAGCCCTGCACGCCGTAGTACAGACTGAGCTGCGGGCTGTAAAAATCGAAGCTCTCCTCGGTGTCATTCTGTTCCGCTTTTACGTTAAAGTAGGTGATCACCGCCAGATCGTCGATACCATCGCCGTTGAAGTCGCCGGTGTCGACGGCAGATCCCTGCTTAAAGCCCAAGTTTGCTTTCTGGAGCGGATCTTTTCCTTTCAGTTCGTCATCATATTCCGGGTGATTATTCGTGATGACCTTGATTTGACTGATTGCATTTTCCTCGGCATTATACTGGTACTGATACAACTTGACATCATGGGTTGTTCCGGTGGACATGGAGACAATGATGGTGTCTCCATCGGCAGAGCCACCACTGTAATTACCTGCGGTAATGTCCAGATAGTTGCTGAGCTGGTAGGTTTCTATCTGATTCCGAGTGTTATTTCTCGTTGTTGGCAGAGTAACATTGTCGATTAAAATGCTCCCAGAACGCGTCTTATTAACCGTATCGTAGACCCAAAGATATACCATGTTTTCGCCATCGCTTCCGTCTATGCCCACATAGGCCACATGGTCGCGACGCCCGGAACCGGTAGGATCAAAGGATACTGCTTTCATGCCTTTATATGCAAAATGACTATTTGTAAGATCAGGAGTATCCTGGGATGAAGCAAATCCGTTTTCCAAATTGGCACTCTCGTCGTTTCTCCAATTCTCAAACCGCTTTTGCTTGAGTGTGCCTTCCTCTCCATCGTATTCTGATGTATAGTACATCAGCAGCTCATTGCTCTCAGAGAGCAAAAACGGCTGGTTCACGTCCTGCCCATAGGGGTTTTCCGTACTATTCGGATCAAACCCCGCAGGGTAGCTGTTCTGCATGTTCAGGATCTGTTCAAACTTTTCGTCCTGCTCCTTGTCGCCGGTGCCGACCACCACTACCACGCTTCGGTTATCGGCAAAAGCGCTGATGGGCAGCAGGGGCACCAACAGGCACAGGCTGACAAACGCCGCTAAAAATCTCTTTTTCATCTGGTTTCCTCCTTTGCTCCTCACGCGGTAGACGATCCCGCACCGAAGCCCGTTCTCTTGTGGCTGCCCATCGGCAGCGTGCCGTGCCGGCACATCAAACTCTTCGTTCGCAGTATGGAAGTAAACTTAGCCACTTGGTACCCTCCTTTCCCCAAGCAGCAGCCTTTCGGCGACGCAAAAAGGGCGCGTTACACCCACGGAAAAACCGCAAACATAACGCGCTCTTTGGAAATAATATACAATTTTAAAAATCGCGGACAGGCAGAATTGTTCAACCTGTCCAATCCCAGAAACAAAATTTCCGTTGTCACGACCTTTGCTGTAAATTTCCATTGGATCGCCCCGCTCTCATTCCGGTCAGTTCCGCCGCATGCATGATGCGTATCGGTGAAATAACATAGTTCCATTATACCGGAAAGAAAGCGGGGTGACTATTACCCATTTTGACCCCCAAAACGGGTGAGGAACCGTGGCGTGGTCGCCGTGGTTTTGCTATCGCAGCATGTATTGTTTCAGGTCTTTTCGATTCTCCACATGGAGCTTTTTCATCGCCTCCGAGAGGTGGCTCTTGACGGTATTTACCGAAATATTCAGGTAGTCCGCAATTTCCTGGTTTGTCCAGTTGCGGGCGGCCAGCATCGCCATGGCAAACTCGGTGGTGGTCAGATCATCCGCCACGTCATGCCCGGTGATGGGGTTATGGACTCTACGCCAGCCGGAAGAGAAACGATAAGTGATGTCAATGATTCTTTTGAAATCTTCCGGCCAGTTGGGTTTGATGGTCGCCTCCAGCATCCCCCCCAGCAGTCCGTGATGCTCCCCGAAGCCTTCGATCAAATCGTCCGGACGGGCAATCTCCCACGCCGTCAACAGATGCGTCTGGGCGCGGTTGGTCTGCTTGAGGCTCATGTAGTCCATCACCGCCACCAGATGCAGATAGATGGCGGAAATGGGATAGGCATCCGCGCCCATGGCCAGCGTGGCTTCCACCATCCCGGCGCTGCGCGCATAGTCCCCTTTCAGATAGAGATAGTGGGCCTGCACATAGATCGCAAATGCCCGCAGGCCGGGGGGCAGCAGCGGCAAAAACTCCCGCGTGGGCGGCATTTCCTCGGACAAGGGCAGGTGCAGCAGCACCGCCGCCGCAAATGCGACAAACGCTTCCATCGCACGCGCCGACGGCGCGGTTTCCACGCCGGCAGCCAGCGTGCTTTGAATCTCCTGCAAGGCGCGGCGGGCGTGATCGATCCGCCCCATGGTCAGGCAGGCATAGGCAAAAATCAAGCAAGCCGAAAGCCGGGTCGCATCATCCGCTGCCGTGAGATAAGGCTCGGTTTCCTGCATGGCTTTTTCCGCCTGCCCGCTGAAATAATGATACTCGGCCACGGCAATGTTCTTTTTTGCCCCTGCTTTCATTTTATCGATGGTTTCCACACAGTGGCCCGGCTCAAAGGGCGTGTTCATCAGCGGCATAAAGCCGGGAAACAGCTCTGCGTGCTTCTGCGCTTTGTGAGGCACGGACTGTTTGTTTTGTTTGCGGGGATCGCCGGGTTTTTCCGCGTTTTCGGGGATCGCCCAAGAGCCGCCGAAACGCTCCACGCCGGGAATCCGGCCTTCCGCGCAATACTGATTGACCCGCCGTTCGGAAACGCCCCATTTTTGAGAAGCTTCCTTGATAGAAAGATAACCGTTCATTCTGCACCGCCTTTCCAGGAAAACCGTCCTGTCTGTATGACCCGTGCGGCAAAAGAGTACTCCCTCTTGTCAGGCACTTGCAGCACATACATCTTTTCCCACTCCATTGTATACGAATATCAGTAGATTTTCAAGCGGGCAGCACCGGTTTTCCCGATGCCGGCCCGCTCCACCGCTGTGCCGCATTCACATCGCGAAGCGCTCCGGCAGAACACAAAACGGGCGCGCCTTTTCGGCGCGCCCGTTTTCTCCTTGTGGGTTGCGGCGTCAGCACCGCTCGAGCTTGGCGCGGAAGGAGATTTTGCGCGGGGTCGGCATGTCGTCGAACTGCACCAGATGCGCCCCGTTGTCCCGATCCACCTCGAGCACCGTGCCCTCGCCGAACAGCAGATGCCGCACCCGCTGGCCGACGGGGAACACCGTATCGCTGTCCCGCGCCGGGAAAAAGCGCTGCGTGGCGGCGATGTAGTCCTCGGCCTCGCGGATCAGCCCTTCCGGCGGCGGCGCGGTGAAGCGCAGCCGGTCCCGGCCGATATCCAGCACAAACCGCGACGGATACCGCGGCGAGCCGTCAAAATTGCGCCCGTCCGCCTCGGACAGGTACAGCCGCCGTTCCGCGCGCGTGAGCGCCACGAACGCCAGCCGGCGTTCCTCCTCCATGCCCGGCAGCGTGCGCACCTTGCGCGAGGGAAAAATGCCCTCATTCATGCCGCACAGGAACACGCAGGGAAATTCCAGTCCCTTGGCGGCATGCACGGTCATCAGCTTGACCTTGTCGCCCTGCTCCGCGGTGTCGCCGTTGGTCAGCAGCGCCACATGCGACAGGTAATGCTCGAGCGTGCACTCCTCGCCGCAGGTGGTTTCATACAGGTACACCGACTGCTTGAGCTCGGCCAGATTGTCCAGCCGTTCCTGGCTGCCCTCGGTGCGCAGCATGGCCTCATACCCGCTCGCATTGAGCAGAGCGGACAGCACCTCGGACACCGGCCGCCCGGCGCTGTCCTGCGCGAAGGACTGGATGAGCGACAAAAACTGCCGCGCGCGCGTGCCCTTGAACAAAGGCTCCTCGACGTTGTCCTGCAAGGCGCGGTACAGCGTGCAGCCGTGCTGCTCGGCGTATTCCTGCAAAAAGGCCATGCGCCGCTTGCCCAGATTGCGCTTGGGCACGTTGGCGACGCGGCGGAAGGACAGGTCGTCCTGATAGACGATCATGCGCAGGTAGCTGAGCGCGTCCTTGATCTCCATACGGCCGAAAAACGGCACGCCGCTGTAAATGGTGTACGGGATCTTTTCCCGCAGCAGCACTTCCTCGACCGCGCGCGTCACATAGTGCGCGCGGTACAGCACGGTCATGTCCCGGTAGGCGATCCCCTCTTCGTGCAGGCGCTGCATCTCCCCCGCCATCCACGCGGCTTCGGCCTCCTGCGTCCCGGCAAAGTGGCACACGACCGGTGCGCCGCCCGGCAGCGTCGGGATCATGTCTTTTTTGATGCGGTTTTGGTTTTTGCCGATCAGCGCGTTGGCCGCCGCGAGGATCTCGGGCGTGGAGCGGTAATTCTGCATCATCAGGATGGTTTTGGTGCCGGGAAACGCCTTATCAAAGTCCAGCAGGTATTTGACGTTCGCCCCGCGCCAGGTGTAGATCGTCTGGTCGGGGTCGCCCACGATAAACAGATTTTTGTGGTAGCCGCACAGCACCTCCATCAGCTCGTATTGCAGCTGGTCGATGTCCTGAAACTCGTCGATCATGATGTATTCCAGCCGCTGCTGCCACTTGCGCCGGATATCCGCGTGCTCGCGGAAAATATAGAGCGAAAACTTGATCAGGTCGTTGTAATCCAGCCCGAAGCACTTTTTCTCCTGATACAAATAGCCGTAAAAGATGATATCCGTGGTCGCAGTCGCCCGCTCGTACTTTTCCCGCAGCGTATCGAGCGGCAGGGTGATCATGTCCTCGTAATACTTCGGGTCCTTGAACAGCTTGCGGATCTCGATCATGTCGCGCGCGGCGGAAAAGGTCATGTTGCGCAGCGTCAGCCCGCGCTCCTCATAGATGAGCTGCAGCATCGCGTCGATGTCCGCGTTGTCCAGCACGAGAAAGCTCTTGGGGTACTGCACCGCATGGCTGTCCTCCTGCAAAACCGTCACGCAGAAGCCGTGAAAGGTGTTGATGATGCCGGTGTCATTGTCGCCGGTCAGCTGATGGATGCGCTGCCGCATCTCGGCGGCCGCCTTGTTGGTGAACGTGACGCACAGGATATTGCCCGGCAGGATGCCCAGTTCATTCACCAGATAGGCAAACCGATGGGTCAGCGCGCGGGTCTTGCCCGAACCTGCCCCCGCGATCACGCGCACGAAGCCCTCCGTCGCGGTGACCGCCTCCCGCTGGGCCGCGTTGAGCCCTTGCAGCAAATCCGTCATGCGCGCACCTCCTCCATAGAACATTTGTTTTCTTTTATTATACAATGAAACCGCGCTTCGCTCAACCCAAAAAGCAGCGCCCCGCCGCGGCTGTCGAACCGACCGGCTTTGTGTTGCTTTTCACGTTTAGATATGCTAATATTTAGATTAGCTTAGTGAATCTTTGGAAAGGCGGTGCGGATATGGCCAGCGCGGAACAGCTCAACTCCTTTCTGGTCGATGTATTCGGCCGCATCAACAAGATCGAAGAGCGCGCCATGACGGGCGGTCTGGGCAGCACGGTTTCAATCACGGAAATCCACATTATCGAGAAGATCGGCGCGATGGAACCGGTGCGCATGAGCGAGCTGGCCAAATCCATCGGCGTGACACTCGCGACGCTGACCGTTGCCTGCGACAAGCTGGAAGCCAAGGGGCTGGTCAGCCGCGCGCGCAGCCATACCGACCGGCGCGTGGTCAACATCACGCTCACGCCCAAGGGCCGCGCCGCGTACGAGCACCACAAGGCGTTCCACGAACGCATGATCGCGTCCGTGCTGGACACCCTGTCGCCCGAGCAGACGGCCGTGCTCGTGCAGAGTTTGGAAAAATTGCAGGATTTCTTCCGGCAGGAGGAATCCGCAGCTGGAGGGGAAGACAACGGATAATCTGATTTTCTGTCTGAACGCAACCGTCCCGATTTTTGCGATCATTCTGCTCGGCCGCGTGCTGCGCGGCCGGCATTTTTTTGCGCAGCAGACCTTGGCCGACCTGGACCGGCTGTCCTTCAAGGTGCTGCTGCCCGTTCTGCTGTTCCGCGACATCGCGGCGGGACGCATCACCGAACAATTCGACCTGCGGTTTTTCCTGTTCTGCGCGGGTGTGACCGTGGTCTACTTTTTCGCCATCTGGTTCGGCGCGGCAAAGCTTTTGCCGGACAAAGCCATGGTCGGCGCGTTCACGCAGGGCGCGTTCCGCGGCTCGCAGGCGATTCTGGGCGTCGCGTTCGTGCAGAACCTGTACGGCGACGCCGGGCTGGTGCCGCTGATGATCGTGGCCAGCGTGCCGCTGTACAACATCTTCTCGGTGCTGGTGCTGACCGTCACCGCGCCGGACGCGAAAAACGCCCAGCACAAGGGCGTCGTGTCGCGCACGCTGGGCGGCATCATCACCAACCCGATCATCCTCGGCATTCTGGCGGGCCTGCCGTTTTCGCTCCTGCAGGTGGATTTCCCGCCCATGCTGTCCAAGGGGCTGGATATGATTGCCACCTGCGCCACGCCGGTCGCGCTCCTCAGCATCGGCGCGGGCTTTGAGGGCGCCAAGGCGATCAAAAAGCTCGCCCCCACCTGCGCCGCGACCTTCATCAAGCTCATTCTGCTGCCGGCGATCTTCCTGCCCATCGCCGCGTGGATGGGCTTCCGCGATCAGGCGATGGTCGCGCTCGTCATCCTGTGCGGTGCGCCGAGCACGGTTTCCGGCTATGTGATGGCCAAAAACATGGGCGGCGACCATGTGCTGGCCGCGTCCATCGTCGTACTGAGCACCGCGCTGAGCGCCGTGACGCTGACCGCCATCCTGTTTATCCTGCGCACCGCCGGTTTGATTTGACATTATCCCTCCCTGCTGGTATTGTAAAAGTAACCATGCCAGTTTGGGAGGGATTTTTTATGCCGGATTTCACCGAAATGGATCTGATGCAGTTTTTCGACCGCCACCCGCGCGAGCTCGCACTGTGTCAGGCGTTTTTGCAGCGGGTGCTGGACACCTGCCCGGATACGCAACTTCGTGTGCACAAAACCCAGATCACACTCCAAAACCGCCACGGCTTTGCCTTTGTGTCGCTGCCGCGCCACAAGGTCAGTGAGCCGACCATCGTCATTTCTTTCGGCCTGTCGCACCGGCTGTCCTCGCCGCGCATCTGGCAGGCAGCCGAACCCTATCCCAACCGCTGGACGCATCATGTGCTGGTGTCGGACGAAGGCCAGCTGGACGCGGAATTGCTCGGCTGGGTACAGGAAGCCGCAGTCTTCGCGGCAACAAAGTGAGGAGGAACCACGATGCTCACCTATCCCCTTGACCCGCACAGCGACACCCCGCTCTACGAGCAGCTGTACCGCGCGGTGCGCGCGGACATCATGTCGGGCGCGCTCGCGGGCGGCGACCGGCTGCCCAGCAAGCGCCAGCTCGCCGCCAACCTGCACGTCAGCCAGATCACGGTCGAAACCGCCTACGGCCAGCTGCTGGCCGAGGGCTATATCGTCTCCGCGCCGCGACGCGGCTATTTCGTGCAGCGGCAGCTGGCCGTGCCCGCCCCGGCGCAAGCGCCCCACGCGGCCGTGCAGCCGTCTCACCCGGACGAAAAACCTTATCGCTATGACTTCCGCACCAACATCGTGGACAACGGCTGCTTTCCGTTTTCGACCTGGGCGCGGCTCAGCCGCGCGGTACTCAGCGAATACTCTGACCGGCTGCTGCGCGCAGCCGACCCCTGCGGCGCGCCCGAGCTGCGGCAGCAGATCGCGCGCTATCTGTACGACTTCCGCGGCATCGGTGTCTCGCCCGACAACATTCTGGTCGGCGCGGGCTCGGAATACCTGATGCATCTGGTCATCCAGCTGCTCGGGCGCAACCGCGTCTACGGGCTGGAAAACCCGGGCTACCGCAAGCTGTACCAGATCTTTGACGCGAACGGCGCGGCGGTGCGCCCGCTGCCGCTGGACAAAAGCGGCCTGCGCGCGGATGCGCTGGAGCAAAGCGACGCCTCGGTCGTGTATCTCACGCCCTCGCACCACTTCCCGCTCGGCACGGTCATGCCGGCCGCCCGGCGGCTCGAGATTTTGCGCTGGGCGTCCGCCGCGCCCGACCGCTATATCATCGAGGACGACTACGACAGCGAGTTCCGCTACGCCTCGCGCCCCATCCCCGCGCTGGGCGAGCTGGACCGCGCAGGGCGAGTCGTGTATGTCAACACCTTCGCCAAAAGCCTCGCGCCCGGCCTGCGCATCGGCTATCTGGTGCTGCCGGACGCGCTGATGGCGCGCTACCACACGCGCTTCTCGCTTTATTCGTCCACTGTGCCCAGCTTCGAGCAGCACACGCTCGCGGCCTTTGTGCGCACGGGCGCGTTCGAGCGCCACATCAGCCGCAGCCGCAAGGTGTATCAGGCGCGGCGCGATGCGCTGCTGGCCGCGCTGGACCGCGAGCTGCACGACCTTCCGCACGAGGTCTCGCGCTCGGAGGCCGGCCTGCACCTGCTGCTGCACATGCGCAACGGCATGCTCGAGCGCGAGCTGATCGAGCGCGCGGCCGCCGTGGGCGTGCGGGTGTACGGCCTGTCGGCGTACTACACCCCGCCGGTCAGACCACCCAAAGCGACGCTGGTTTTGGGCTACGCGGGCCTGACCGAAGCGCAGATCGACGCCGCCTGCGCCCTGCTGCGGCAGGCGTGGACCAAAAAAGAGCCATGACAAAGTCATGGCTCTTTTTCGTCTTTTTTCTCGTTTTCCTTTGGTTTTCGAACCGAATTTGCAAAAATGACCGACCGGTTCCCAAACCGCTGCCGCAGCGCATCCACGGTCGCGTCCAGCTGGCGCTGCTTTTGCCGCGTCTGCGCCTGCTGCGGACTGTCGAACAGCGAAAGCTGCTCGCACGACTGGCTTTCGGGCAGCAGGCCCGCCGCCGTGACCGACAGCAGCCGCACGGGCTTGTCCATCGGCCAGTGCGCGCGCAGCAGGGCAAGCGAGGTCTCGAACAGCACGCGGGTGGCGTTGGTCGGCCGCTCGAGCGTCATCTGCCGCGAACGGTTGTGAAACTCCGGGTCGCGGATGCCGATCTGCACGGTCTGGCACACCATGCCGCGCGCCCGCAGACGGCGGCCGACGTTGTCGCACAGCGCGGTCAGCCCCATGCGGCATTCCTCCTCGCCCAGCAGGTTGTGCGCAAAGGTCATGCTGTTGCCCACGCTTTTGACCTCTCGTTCGGCGTAAAACGAGCGCACCGGCTCGTCGTCCTCGCCGCGCGCATAGCGCAGCAGCGTGTCGCCCAGCTTGCCGAAAATGCCGTGCAGGAAGGCCGGGTCGCACGCGGCCAGATCGCCGATCGTGTGCACACCCAGCTGGTCGAGCCGCGCGGCGGCGCGCCGGCCGACGTACAGCAGTGTGTTCGCGGGCAGCGGCCAGACGCGCTCCCGGAAGTTCTCGCGCGAAAAGACGGTCGTCGCGTCCGGCTTTTTGTAGTCGCTGCCGAGCTTGGCAAACGCACGGTTGAACGACACGCCGACCGAGATCGTCAGCCCGACCTCCTCGCGCATGCGGCGGCGCAGCTCGTCCGCGATCTGCTCGCCCGTGCCGAACAGGTGCATCGAGCCGGTCACGTCCAGAAAGGACTCGTCGATGCCGAACGGGTCGACCAGGTCGGTGTATTGCAGGTACAGCTCGTTGCAGCGGCGCGAGTATTTGACGTATTCCTCGCGGTGCGGCGCGACCAGCCGCAGGTCGGGGCACTTGCGTTTGGCCTGCCAGATGGTCTCGGCGGTCTGCACGCCGAACGCCTTGGCCTGCTCGTTTTTCGCCAGAATGATGCCGTGGCGGCTTTCCGGGTCGCCGCAGACTGCGCTCGGCCCCTCGGCCAGCGTCGGGTCGAGCAGCGTCTCGACCGAGGCGTAAAACGAATTGCAGTCGCAGTGCAGAATCGTGCGCTCCACGGCGTGTCCCTCCCATCGAACATTTGTTTTCTAAAATTGTAGCAGAAAATTCGCATCTTGACAAGCGCCTGACACGGGTCTATACTGGATTTGCAAGCAAGGGTGCCGTGATGAGCGGCTGAGAGGGCGAGAGCCTAACCTTTTGAACCTGTTGGTTAGCACCATCGTAGGGAAGCTGTCGCATCGCAAAAACTTATGCCCCGGTTTTACCGCATGGTGAAACCGGGGTATTTTTATTGCCGAAAAGAGGGGATTTTTTGAAAGTAAACGGAGAAAACTGTGCAGTTACGCCAGAAATGACCGTACAGTCGCTTTTGGAGCAGCGCGGGCACGACCCCAAGCGCGTCGCGGTCGAGAAAAACGGGCAGATCGTGCCGCGCGCAAAGTTTGCCGAAGAAACGCTGCACGAGGACGACGTGATCGAGGTCGTGCAGTTTGTCGGCGGGGGCTGATGCCATGCGTCTGACACAGGAACAACTGCACGCCGCACTCGTCGAGCGCCACGGCGCGGACATCCAGCAAAAGCTCGACCGCGCGGCGGTCGGCATCGCGGGACTGGGCGGGCTCGGCTCGAATATCGCCGTATTTCTCGCGCGGCTGGGTGTCGGGCGGCTCGTGCTGGTCGATTTTGACACGGTCGAAGTCAGCAACCTCAACCGGCAGCACTACACGATGCGCGACCTCGGCCGCCCCAAGGCCGACGCGCTGCGCGATCAACTCATAGAAATCAACCCATATCTTGATTACGAAACGTATACTACGCGTGTGACACCGGAAAATGCGCCCCAGCTGTTCGCGGACTGCGACGTGGTCTGCGAGGCGTTCGACCGCGCCGACCAAAAAGCCATGCTGATCGAGACGCTGCTCGCGCATCTGCCGGACACGCCCATCGTTTCGGGCAGCGGCATGGCGGGCTGCGGCTCGGCCAATGCCATCCGCACCGAGCGCCGCTTTACGCGGCTGTACCTCTGCGGGGACGGCACAAGCGACATCGCGGACGGCGTCGGCCTGATGGCGCCGCGCGTGGCGGTGTGCGCCGCGCATGAGGCCACCATGGTGCTGCGGCTGCTGCTCGGATACACCGAACCTTAACCATCATTGACGACACAAAGGAGAAAAACAACCATGGAAGACAAGCTGATTTTAGGCGGACACGAATTTACCTCCCGGTTCATCCTCGGCTCGGGCAAATACTCGCTCGACCTGATCAACGCCGCGGTCCACAACGCCGGCGCGCAGATCATCACGCTCGCGCTGCGCCGCGCCAACGAGGGCGGCACGGCCAACATCCTCGATTACATCCCCAAGGGCGTCACCCTGCTGCCCAACACCTCGGGCGCGCGCAACGCGGACGAAGCGGTGCGCATCGCGCGCCTGTCGCGCGAGGTCGGCTGCGGCGACTTTGTCAAAATCGAGATCATGCGCGACTCGAAATACCTGCTGCCCGACAATCAGGAAACCATCCGCGCGACCGAAATCCTCGCGAAAGAGGGCTTTGTCGTCATGCCGTACATGTACCCCGACCTGAACGTGGCGCGTGATCTGGTGAACGCGGGCGCGGCGTGCGTGATGCCGCTCGGCGCGCCGATCGGCACGAACAAGGGACTCGCGACGCGCGAATTTATTAAAATTCTGATCGACGAGATCGAGCTGCCGGTCATCGTGGACGCAGGCATCGGCCGTCCGTCGCAGGCGTGCGAGGCGATGGAGATGGGCGCGGCCGCCGTGATGGCGAACACCGCGATCGCGACCGCGGGCGACATCCCGGCGATGGCGGAAGCGTTCAAAAAGGCCATCGAAGCCGGCCGCACGGCGTATCTGGCGGGTCTCGGCCGCGTGCGCGAGAGCGCGTCCGCGTCCTCGCCGCTGACGGGGTTCCTGCGGGACTAAAGCAGGCAGTTACCCCACCGTTCTGGGGTGGCAGCCGTCCTTGTCGTTGGAGCTGCGCGCAGCTGTGCGGCTTGCGCCCGTCCCTCGGGCGGTGGAGTTTGCCGCTGCGCGCGGCAGGCGCCGACTCCGGGGTGGCAGCCGCCCTTGCTGTTTCGAAAAGACAACCGGGCGGCAACCGGAAGCCAGAACCCTGCTTTGCGCGCGCAGCGCGCCCTGAAAGGAAAGGGGTTGATTCGCAAGAAGGGGAAAACCGCAGGTTGTCCCCTTCTTGTGCGCCCGACGCGCGCAGCGGCATCGTCCGCACCGACTTGCGGGGAAAGCACAAACTAAGAAAGGATCATTGTCATGTATGAAAGCAAATCGGAGGTCATCTCCGCCAAATATATCACCGCCGAGACCGACCACATGGCCTATCAGCCCGGCATGGATAACATCGGCTCGGAAATTCAGGACGAGGTTATCGCCCGCATGAACGCCTACGACGCGGACCGCTACACCGCCGCTGACGTGCAGCGCGCCTTAAACCGCGATGTACTCCAGCCCGAGGACTTCGCGGCACTCCTCTCCCCCGCCGCCGCGCCCTTCCTTGAGCAGATGGCGCAGCGCGCCCAGATGGAGACTCGTAAGCACTTTGGCAACTCGGTGCAGATGTTCACGCCGCTCTACATCGCCAACTACTGCGAAAACTACTGCATTTACTGCGGCTTTAACTGCCACAACAAGATCCGCCGTGCCAAGCTCGACAGGAACGAGATCGAGCAAGAACTCAAAGCCATCGCCGCGACCGGCTTGCAGGAGATCCTGCTGCTGACCGGCGAGAGCCGCACGATGTCGCCCGTCGAATACATCGGCGAGGCGGTCAAACTGGCACGCCAATACTTCCGCGTCATCGGCATCGAGATCTATCCGCTCAACGTCGAGGAATACGCCTATCTGCACGAATGCGGCGTGGACTATGTGACCGTATTTCAGGAGACCTACGACGCAGACAAGTACAAAACGCTCCACCTTGGCGGCCACAAGCGCATTTTCCCCTACCGCCTGAACGCGCAGGAGCGCGCCCTGATGGGCGGCATGCGCGGCGTGGGCTTTGCAGCGCTTCTCGGCCTGTCCGACTTCCGCAAGGACGCCTTTGCGACCGGTCTGCACGCCTATCTGCTGCAGCGCAAGTACCCGCACGCGGAGATCGCGTTCTCCTGCCCGCGTCTGCGGCCAATCATCAACAACGACAAAATTAACCCCAAGGACGTGCACGAGCCGCAGCTGTTACAGGTCGTATGCGCTTACCGCATCTTCATGCCGTTCGCGTCCATCACGATCTCGACGCGCGAGCGCGCAGGCTTCCGCGACAACATCATCGGCATCGCCGCGACCAAAATCTCCGCAGGCGTGGACGTCGGCATCGGCGGCCACTCGGGCGAGGACAAGGGCGACGAGCAGTTCGAGATCTCGGACGGCCGCTCGGTCGATGAGGTCTATCAGGCGATCTGCGCGCACGGCTTGCAGCCCGTAATGGCGGATTATCTGTATGTATAACACCGCTTGGCGTGCTCTCTCCGCGCACACGGCATACACCTATGACAAAGAGCCGGACGCAAAAGCGTCCGGCTCTTTGTCATAGGTTCCACAGGGCGGCAAACAGCACACGCAGCAGGGCGCCTGCCGCCGCCAGCAGCAGACAGGCCGCGAACGGAGCGCGGCAGGCGCGCAGCGAGTACCGCCCCATCGCCTCCCCGCTCTGCCACACCATGGCGCAGGCGGCAAGCAGCGCGGGCACGCCCAACATGGCGGGCAGCGCCGCCGCGCCGAGCGACAGCAGCACGCCCTCCTGCTGGCCCAGGCCGACCGCCATGGTCAGCGCGAGCACAAAGCCGCGCGCGGCCACCACGGCGGACAAAAACAGCGGCGCGGGCCGCAGCAGCGCGCACAGCGGCGCGAGCATAATCCACAAAAGCGCGCACAGCGTGCTTTTGAGTGCCTGTCCGGGCAGCTGCGCCAGAAAGGCCGTCAGCTCGACCGCACTGTCCCCCTCGCCCGCGCGCAGGCCGGTCAGGCCGCCCGCCACCGCGCCGCACAAAAACATCGCGCACAAAAACAGGAACACCGGTGTGCGCACCAGATCATCAAAAAAACCGAGAATATGCTGCTTGTTCATGCGTCTCCCCCTTATGGAAGGTCATGGTACAGCATATTCCCGGTTTTCGTGTTTTAGAACTCAGTTCCCTTGGTTGATCAGGTCGCACATCGCGTCCACCAGATCGCGGCACGGCTGATGCAGGAACAGGCGCGCCTTCTGGCTGATCTCGTATGTAGCGTACAGCTTGCCGTTTTCATCCCGGTGCAGCACGGCGGCAATCAGCTCGGTCGCGGCGGCAATGCGCTCGGACAGATAAGCCAGATCGACCTTTTCGCTGTCGCACACGGAAACGACCACACGCTTCTGCGAACTGCTGGAGATCATGGCAAGCTGGGTCGGCATTTCGCGCTTGGAGGCGACCACCAAAACGATCTCGCTTTTGATCATGGCAGAATATTCGTCCTCACAAATGCGCACGTCGTACCCCTCGGCGGCCTGGCAGGCTGCCTGATTCTTTGCGGAAAGAAACAGGTTGCGCGTGGGGATGACCTCTTTCTCCAAAATGGCACGCACCATCAAGGGCAGATATTCCCCTTCGCCCAGCACCGACACCAATACGTTCTGCGGCATATCATCATCTCCTTCACAGAGGGACTTTTGCAAATACAGTAGTCATTATACGGCAGTTTTGCGGCACTGCGCAATGTCTTTTACGCTTTCTTGATATTTTTTGGCGTAATGACTAATCTGCACAAATTTTCTCCGCTGCTTTCAGGTAGATTGCACATTCCAAACGCTTGCGTTCCATCTCACAGCCGAGGTCATACGAATCGTTCATATCGTGATTCATATTGTAGTTCGCCGCCGAGCAGCCGCCCGAGCAGTAGAACTTCGCCCAGCACTTCTGGCACTTCGGGCGGGTGTAGATGTTCATGCCCGCAAACTTGGTCGCGATCTCCATGTCAAACGACTGGTCGAGCACGCTGCCCTGCTTGAATTCCTCCTTGCCGACAAACTGGTGGCAGGGATAGATGTCGCCGTCCGGCGTAACCGCAACGTACTCATAACCCGCGCCGCAGCCGCGCAGGCGCTTGACCACGCACGGACCCTGATCCAGATCGACCATGAAGTGGAAGAAGGTGAACGGCTTGCCGGCCTTCTTGCGCTCGAGCATGATCTCGGTCAGGCGGTCGTATTCCGCCTCGATCTTGGGCAGGTCGGCTTCGGTCAGGTCGTAGCCGCAGCCCGGGTCGGCCGTGACCGGCTCGACCGACAGGCGGTCAAAACCCGCGTCCGCGATGTGCACCACATCGTCGGCAAAATCCAGATTGTGCGAGGTGAACGTGCCGCGCGCGTAGTAATCCTTCTCCGGGTCGCGCGCATCGACCAGCGCCTTGAACTTGGGCACAATGACGTCATAGCTGCCCGCGCCCGACACGGTCTTGCGAAACTCGTCGTTGACCTCTGGACGGCCGTCGAGCGACAGCACGACGTTGTCCATATTCTCGTTGATGTAGGCGCGCTTGTCCTCGTCGAGCAGCAGGCCGTTGGTCGTGATGGTGAAGCGGAACTTCTTGTCGAATTTCTCTTCCAGGCTGCGCGCATAGTCCACCGTCTGCACGACCGTATCCCACGCCATGAGCGGCTCGCCGCCGAAAAAGTCCACTTCGATGTTGTGGCGCTTGCCCGAGCGCGCGATGACAAAGTCGATCGCTTTTTTCGCGACCTCGGGCGGCATGATTTTGCGGCCCTGGCCGAAGTCGCCCGTGGACGCAAAGCAGTATTTGCAGCGCAGGTTGCAGTCATGCGCGACATGCAGGCACAGCGCCTTGACCGGCGCGCCGACCGGAATGTATTTGCTGACGTCGATATAGTCGTCCTCGGCAAACAGCTGGCCTGCCTTTTTCAGCTCGTACAGCTCGCCGTATGCCTCGCGCACCTCGTCCGCCGGATACTGCGCAAGCTCGTCCACGATCTGCTGTGGGCAGTTGTCCGCCATGTTCTCGTCGATCAGGCCGGATACGGCATAGCTGATGTCGTCCAGCACATGCACGGCGCCCGAATTGACGTCCAGAACAAAATTCAAACCGTTTTTTTGATAACGATGAATCATTTTTCTATTCTTCCTCCGATACGCAACAAACAAGGCGCGCCGCTTTCCGGCACGCCTTGCGATTGACTTCTTAAAACCCGCGACTTACTTCGCGTGCTCGCACTTCTGGTTTGCCACGGTGCAAGAGGTCTTGCACGCAGACTGGCAGGAAGTCTGGCACTCGCCGCAGCCGCCGTGTGCCGCGGTCTGCTTCAGGGTTGCAGAGGTCAGCGTGGATACATGCTTCATGGAAATTCCCTCCTACTTTTTGATATGACGATATTTTTTTCGTTTCCGCATATTGGCGCCGGCAAAACCGCCGAGCGCCGAGGCCGCCAGCGTGCACAGCAGGCTGACCGCCATACGCACAACATTGACCGGCTGGGCAAGCGGGATGACGCTCACCAGCAGCAGGACCAGAAAAACCAGGACACCGGCGCCCATCGCCCACAGGAACTTTCCGCCCGGGGCGCGCTTTGCCGAAACGAGCGCCGCCACCGCGCAGCCGACCGCCAAAAAGATCAGCGCGCACGGGGTGATTGCCTGTTCCGCCAACACCCGGCGATGCACCAGCACGGCGCCCACCAGCATCAGCAGCAAAGTCGTCAGCAGGCCCGCAACCGCCGCCGGCAGCAACACGCCGACGGGCGAAGGCCCTTCATTGGTTTTTCTCATCATTGCGCTTCCTCCCGCCGAATGATTGTGGTTTATCCTATTCGGCAAGAAACCGGTTTATTACTTTGCGTTCTTATCCGCTTCCTTGGGCGCCTCGACCGACTCGGTCGCCGGAGCCTCCTTGCCGCGGATCGCCCAACGATAGATCTTGAGCTTGGTGCGGTCGTTCGACGTCTCGATGATCAGCACATCATCCTTGATGTTGACGACGCGGCCGATAAATCCGCCGATCGTGGAGATCTCATCGCCTACCTCGATCGAATTGCGCATCTCGCGCTCGGCCTTATCGCGCTTGCGCTGCGGACGGATCAGCAGTAAATAAAACAAAACGATCAGGACAACCAGCGGTGCGAACTGGGCGAGTGCCGTCAGGTATTGCTGGCCACTTGGCATTGCTTACACCTCCTCGTGCATTTTGCCATGAATACTACCATATTATAAAGGATTTGCGTGCAAATTACAAGCCCTATTTTCTGCGGCATAGGACAGCCGATCCCCCGCATAAAGTAGCGGTATCTGACGAAAGAGAGGTGCATATTATGCTGTTTCCCGCCCTTTTTGCGCTGGGCGGCGCATTCTTCTTTCTGGTCCTGCGGGTGCAGGGCGCGGACGGCTCGTTTCCCAAGCCGCTGCCGCCGCAGAAAGAGGCCGAACTGCTGCGGAAAATGCAGCAGGAAGGCGACGAAAACGCCCGCGCGCAGCTGATCGAACACAACCTGCGGCTGGTGGCGCACATCGTGAAAAAATACTATGCGTCGAGCGCCGAGCAGGATGACCTGATTTCGATCGGCACGATCGGACTGATCAAGGCCGTCAGCACCTTCCGCCCGGACAAGAGCATCCGGCTGGCCACCTACGCTTCCCGCTGCATCGAAAACGAGCTGCTGATGCACTTCCGGCAAAAGCGCAAGTCCGCGGGCGAACTTTCCTTATCCGACGCGCTCGAGACCGACGGCGACGGCAACGCGCTGGCCTTGCAGGACATCATCTGCTGCGAGGACGACGGTCTGGCGGCCGTGGAGGAGCACGACCGCTACAACGCCATGCACCATGCGCTGGCGACTTCGCTGTCGCCCCGCGAGCGGGAGATCATCCGTCTGCGGTACGGGCTGGGCATCCCCGCGCCGCTGCCGCAGCGCGAGATCGCAAAGCATTTCGGCATTTCACGCAGCTATGTATCGCGCCGCGCTTACGGTAAGCGCCCGCCCGGCAAAAAAACCGCCGCCTGCGGCGACGTGCCTCGCCCTGCCGTTTTGTCTTCCGCCGCGTCATCCGGCGGCGCACACCGGAACCGGAGGATCACCTCTTTTTCCTCGGTCAGCTCCACGCGTTCGATCAGGCGCACCAGCAGCTCCCGGTTCGTCCCCGCCGTTTCCACAAACCGCCGCACCCAGTCCTGCGCCCTGTCCCCGCGGCAGCCGGCGCTTTTTTGCCGCCGCTCCCACGCCTGCCGCTTCTCCTCCAGCTGCGTCCGCTCCCGCTGGATGCGGTCCCAAAGGCGCGTAAAGTCCGCCTCGGGCAGCAATCCGTTCAGCCGGTCGGCATACAGGCGGTCCAGATGCGCGGTCAGACGGTCGATTTCGCCCTGCACTGCCTGCGCCCTCCCCTGCGCAGCGCGCCGCCGCCCGGTGTCCTGTTCCTCGGCCTGCGCGATGGGCAGCAGCCTGCCCGGATCGAGCGCCGCCCGGCAAGCCGCACGCACCTCGGCCAGCACCGCGCGCGTGACCGCCTGCTCCTTGACAGCGTGGCAGGTGCAGACGCCCGCGCGGGTGTCGCGCTGGTAGGTGCGGCAGACAAAGTACAGCACATCGTCGCCCTTGGCGTTTTTGCGGTTGACGACCGCGAGCGGATGCCCGCATTCGTGGCAGAAAATCAGCCCTTTGAGCAGGAAATCATAGGTGCGGCTGCGGGTGCGCCTGCGGCTGTCAAGCAGCCGCTGCACGCTGCGGAAGGTTTCCGGATCGACCAGCGGCTCGTGCGTGCCTTGCACCACCACCCAGTCCCTGCGGTCCTGCCGCAGGCATTTTTTCGACTTGTAGCTGATCTTCACCATGCGGCCCTGCACCATATTGCCGATGTAGGTCTCGTTTTGCAGCATTTCCGAGATGCGCTCGCCGCTCCACCGGCCGCTGTGCGCGCCGCGCCGGGCGACGGGCAGGTTGGCATAGACGGCCGGGGTCGGCACGCCCGCCTCGCTCAGCGTCATGGCAATGCTGCGGCAGCTCATGCCATCGAGCGCCATGGCAAAAATGCGCCGCACCACATCGGCCGCCGCCTCGTCGATGACGATGCGGTTTTTCTCGGTCGGATGCATCTTATAGCCGTACACCGGCTTGCCGCCGATGAACAGCCCTTTGCGCTGCTGGTCCCGCTTGACCGACTTGATCTTTTTGGAAATGTCCTTGGCATACATGTCGTTCATGATCGCGCGGAACGGCGTGATGTCGTTGGCCGTGGAGTCCACGCCGGTGTCGATGCCGTCCAGCAGCGACAGATACCGCACCCGGTGCTCCGGGAAGTACCGTTCCATATAGTGGCCGGTCAAGATATAGTCGCGCCCGAGACGGGACAGGTCCTTGGTGAGGACCATGTTGACCTTGCCCGCCTCGATGTCCGCAATCATCCGCCGGAAGCCCGGGCGGTCGAAATTTGTGCCGCTCCAGCCGTCGTCGATATAGGTGTCGTAGACGCACAGCCCGTGCTGCTGCACAAACGCCCGCAGCAGGGAGTCCTGATTCTGCACGCTCTGGGACGGCCCTTCGCTTTCATCCTCCTTGGACAGCCGGATATACAGGGCCGCCCGATAGTCCGCAGGGTTGTCAATCTCCAAGTGCATGCACTCCCTCCTGCCCTTGCGCGCCGTCCTCCTGCGTCTCCGCGTCCAGCACGCGGCGCAGATACAGCCGGAATGACTGCTCCACCAGCGCGGACAGCGCCGGGCCGTCGGACGCGAACACGCAGTGCACGGCAAGAAGCCGGTTTTGCATACGGCTTTCCCCCTTTCCCAAACAGTAAAAGCCTATGCACGAAGGGGAGCCGGCTTGCCTGTCCGCCCGGCGCGCGGGCGGCGCAGATTTGCCCCGAGACAGAACAATCCCCCCGGACGCCCAAGGCGTCCGGGGGGATTTGCAAGCGTAGGATATCGGAAAATCAGTCGCCAATGCCCAGTTCCTGCCGGTCGGCAACGTGGATGCCGTTCTGCGAGAGCAGCGCGGTAAACTTTTCGTTGTCGGACACGCGGAACACCATGTAGGCATTGCCCGCCTTGTGGGTGAACAGCGAGTACATGTACTCGACGTCGATCTCGCCCTCGGCGATCAGCTGCAGAACGGGTGCGAGTCCGCCCGGACGGTCGGGCACCATGACAGCCGTCACCGGCGTCTTGGACAGGATGAACCCCTTCTCGAGCAGAATGGAGGTGGTTTTCTGCGGCTGGTCGACGATCAGACGCAGCACGCCGTAGTCCGAAGTCTCGGCGATAGAAATGGCGCACATGTTGATTTGGTTATCCGCCAGAATCTGGGTGATCTCAGCCAGCTGGCCGGTGCGGTTTTCCAGAAATACAGAGATCTGATAAACGGTCATGGTAACGCCTCCTTAAATCTTGCGCTTGTCGATGACACGGACGGCCTTGCCCTCGCTGCGGGCGATGGTCTTGGGCGCGACCAGACGGACCTTGGCATAGATGCCGAGCATCGCCTTGAGCGCGGCCACCAGATGCTTTTCCATCTCGTTGATCTTGCCGAGGTTGTCCGAGAAGTTCTCGGGCGTCATCTCGACCATGACCTCGAGCGTATCCGTGTTGTTGACGCGGTCCACGATCAGCTGATAGTTGGCCTGATAGCCCTGCGCGATGAGCACGGTCTCGATCTGGGACGGGAACACATTGACGCCCTTGATGATGAGCATATCGTCGCTGCGGCCGCGCGGCTTGCACATCTTGACGAAGGTGCGGCCGCACGAGCACTTCTCATGGCTGAGCACGCAGATATCGCGCGTGCGGTAGCGCAGCAGCGGGAAGGCTTCCTTGGTGATCGAGGTGAACACCAGCTCGCCCTGCTCGCCCTCGGGCAGCACTTCGCCGGTCTTCGGGTCGATGATCTCGGCGATGAAATGGTCCTCGTTGATGTGCATGCCGGTCTGCGCCGAGCACTCGAAGCTGACGCCCGGGCCGGACAGCTCGGTCAGGCCGTAGATGTCATACGCCTTGATGCCCAGCGTGTTCTGGATGTCCTGCCGCATTTCCTCGCTCCATGCCTCGGCGCCGAAGATGCCGGCCTTGAGCGGGATCTGGTCGGGCGTCAGGCCCATTTCCTTCATGGTCTCGCCGATGTAGGCGGCGTAGGACGGGGTGCAGCACAGGATGGTCGCGTTCAGGTCGCGGATGAACATGATCTGGCGCTCGGTGTTGCCGGACGAGGTCGGGATGGTCAGGCAGCCGACCTTGTGGCTGCCGCCGTTGAGGCCGGGGCCGCCGGTGAACAGGCCGTAGCCGTAGGACACCTGGCAGACGTCCTCATTCGTGCCGCCCGCCGCGACGATGGCGCGCGCGCAGCAGTCCTCCCACAGGTCGATATCATGCTGGGTGTAGAAGGCGACGACGCGCTTGCCGGTCGTGCCCGAGGTGGACTGGATGCGCACGCAGTCCTTGAGCGGGCGCGCGACCAGACCGTACGGATAGGCCTCGCGCAGGTCGTCCTTGGTGACGAAGGGCAGCTTGTGCAGGTCCTCAACGCCCTTGATGTCGTCCGGCGTCAGGCCCTTCTCCTCCATCTTCTTGCGGTAGTATGGGACGTTGTCCCAGACGTTGTGCACCTGCCCCACCAGGCGCTCGTTCTGCCAGGCCAGGATCTGCTCCCGGCTGGCACACTCGATTTCAGGCTGATAATAGCGTTCCATTGGCATTTCTGTTCCTTTCTGACCCGCCGCGCGGGCGGGAGGATTTACGCAGGGAAAAAAGTCAGCCGTTGCGGCCCAGATGGAAGGCGCGGCGGTTGAGATCGAGGAATTTGGCCGGCACGCTCTGCTCGAGCGCGGTGAGCCATTCTTCTTCGGTGAAGTCGAAGTAGTTCGACAGGTGGCCCATCAGCACGATGTTGACCGCCTTGGACGAACCGGCCTGCTCGGCCAGCGCGAGCGCGTCGAACGCGTCCACATTGACGCCCGCAGCCTGCATCTTGCTCACCAGATCCTCCGGATAGGGCATCGCGCCCGTGATGACCGGCATGGGGTTGATCTTCTGGGTGTTGACGACGATCTTGCCGTCCTTTTTGAGGTATTCGGTCCAGCGGGCGGCCTCGAGCAGCTCGAAGGACACGATAAAGTCGGCCTCGCCCTTGTCGATGACCGGCGAGTAGACCTTGTCGCCGAAGCGGACATAGGTGACAACGCTGCCGCCGCGCTGGCTCATGCCGTGCACCTCGGAGACCTTGATGTCATAGCCGCGGGTCAGCAGCAGTCGGCCCAGCAGCTTGGAAGCCAGCAGACTGCCCTGTCCACCGACGCCGACGATCATGATATTTTTCGTTTGCATGTTCTCAGTCCTCCTTGGGCGCGTGCAGGGCGTCGAATTTGCACAGCTGCTCGCAGACGCCGCAGCCGGTGCACAGCGTGTTGTCGATCTCGGCCTTACCGCTGGTCATCGAGATGGCCGGGCAGCCGATCTTCATGCACATCTTGCAGCTCATGCACTTGGTCGCATCGACCACGAGCGGCTTGTTGTGCTTGACGTATTTGAGCAGCGCGCAGGGACGGCGGGCGATGATGACCGAAGGCTCGTCCGCGGCCAGTTCTTCCTTGATGACCTTGTCGCAGGCGTCCAGATCGTACGGATCGACCACGCGCACGCGGTTGATGCCGACCGAGCGGCACAGGGTCTCCAGATCGATCTTGGTGCAGGGGTCGCCCTTGAGGTTAAAGCCGGTCGTCGGGTTCTGCTGGTGGCCGGTCATGCCGGTGATCGAGTTGTCGAGGATGATGACGGTGGCGTTAGACTCGTTGTAGGCGATATTGACCAGACCCGTGATGCCCGAGTGCATGAAGGTCGAGTCGCCGATGACGGCCACCGACTTGCCCGCGGCTGCCGGGTCGCCGCCCTTGAGGAAGCCGTGCAGGCCGGACACCGATGCGCCCATGCAGAGTGTCGAGTCCAGCGCGGACAGCGGCGGCACCGCGCCCAGCGTGTAGCAGCCGATGTCGCCCAGCACGGTGATCTTGTTTTTCGCCAGCGTATAGAACAGGCCGCGGTGCGGGCAGCCCGCGCACATGACCGGCGGACGGGCGGGGATCGCCTCATCCAGCTTTGCGCCCGCGTCCGGCACAACGCCCAGCTTTTCGGCAACCTGATTCTGGCTCAGCTCGTCGATGCAGGAGAACAACTCTTTGCCGACCGGGTTCAGACCCAGATTGCGGCAGTGCTCCTCGATAAAGCCGTCAAGCTCTTCGACCACGACCAGCTTGTTAACGCCCGCGGCAAAGTCGCGGATCTTCTGCTCCGGCATCGGCCAGATCATACCGAGCTTGAGCACGGGATACTTGTCGCCGCAGACTTCCTTGACGTACTGATAGCTGGTCGAGGAGGCGATGATGCCCATCGACTTGTCCGCGCCGTCCTCGATGCGGTTGATCTCGGCGGTTTCCGCCCACGCGGTCAGGTCGGCGGTGCGCTGCTCTACGATCGGATGGCGGCGCTTGGCGTTGCCCGGCATCATGATGTACTTGGCGCCGTTCTTCTCATAGGGCTTGGCGGGGCGCTCGGGGCGCTCGCCCGTCTCGACGACGCTCTGCGAGTGGGACACGCGGGTGCACATCTTGAGCAGCACGGGCGTGTCGAACTGCTCGGACAGGTCGTAGGCCAGCTTGGTGAAAGCCAGCGCCTCGGCCGAGTCCGCAGGCTCGAGCATGGGGATCTTGGACGCCTTGGCATAGTGGCGGGAATCCTGCTCGTTCTGGGACGAGTGCATGCCCGCGTCATCGGCCACGCCGATGATCATACCGCCGTTGACGCCCGTGTAGGACAGGGTAAACAGCGGGTCGGCGGCCACGTTCAGGCCGACGTGCTTCATGCCGCAGAAGCTGCGGCGGCCGGAAAGCGATGCACCAAAGGCAGCTTCGGTGGCAACCTTTTCATTGGGCGCCCACTCGGCGTAAATTTCCGGGTATTTTGCGGCCGCCTCCGTGATCTCGGTACTCGGCGTGCCGGGATAGCTGGAGACAAAGCTGCATCCGGCCTCGTACAGGCCGCGGGCAACGGCTTCGTTGCCCAACATCAGCGTTTTCAAGAGACATTCCTCCTATTTTTTGAATGGATATCTATATACGGGACGGGCCCGACCGATGGCCGGGTCTGTTCCCATATGGATGCCGAAAGAAAGGATGGGTCAGGTCTGATCCCCGATGGATTCCTTGACCTTGACCACGACCGTGCGCTCATAGCAGGAGAACACCTGCTCGACGTGCGCGGTCTCCGGCGGCCGGGTCAGCAGGCTGACGACCGGCACGATGACCAGTCCCGCCAGCATGCAGAACGCGCCCGCGTTGATGGGCGACTGCAAGATCGCCGGGAACGCCGAGCCGACAAAGATGTTCGCCAGCATGACGACGGTCGAAAAGACAAAGCAGACGACGCAGGCGGCCTTGGTGGTGCGTTTCCAGTACAGGCCGTACAGGAACGGCGCGAGGAACGCGCCCGCCAGCGCGCCCCAGCTGACGCCCATGAGCTGCGCGATGAAGGTGACGCTCGACGAATACTGCACGAGCGCGAGCACGACCGAAATCGCGATGAACACCACGATCAGCAGCCGCATGGTGAGCACCTGCTGCTTTTCCTTCATGTCCTTGGCAAGCGTGTCCTTGATGAAGTCGAGCGTCAGCGTCGAGCTGGACGCGAGCACCAGCGAGGACAGCGTGGACATCGAGGCGGACAGCACCAGAATGACCACCACCGCGATCAGGAAGGACGACAGCCCCTCGAGCATGGTCGGGATGATGGAGTCGTAGCCGTTCGCGGCGACGAGTTCTGGCGTCGAGAACAGCCGGCCGAAGCCGCCGAGGAAGTAGCAGCCGCCCGCGACGATAAACGCGAACAGCGTCGAGATGATCATGCCTTTGTCAATGGCCTTTTCGCTGCGGATGGCGTAAAACTTCTGCACCATCTGCGGCAGGCCCCAGGTGCCAAGGCTGGTCAGCAGCACAACGCCGAGCAGGCCGACCGGGTCGGGGCCAAAGAAGGAGGCGAACACGCCCGGGGTGGTGCTCGTCGCGGGGTCGGACACCTTGGCAAGGCCGTCCAGCGCGGCCAGGAAGCCGCCCTGACTGTTGAGCACCGCGCCGATGACCGCGCAGATGCCGACGATCATAACGATGCCCTGCACAAAGTCGTTGATGGCGGTCGCCATATAGCCGCCGGCGATGACATACACACCGGTCAGCACGGCCATGACGATGACGCACACAGCGTAGTCGATGTGGAAGGCCATGCCGAACAAGCGGCTCAGGCCGTTATAGAGCGACGCGGTATACGGGATGAGAAACACAAAGATGATGGCGGACGCGGCCAGCTTCATGCCGCGGCTTGCAAAGCGCGCCTCAAAAAACTGCGGCATGGTCGCGGAGTTTAAGTGCTGGGTCATGACGCGCGTGCGGCGTCCCAGCACGGCCCACGCGAGCAGCGAGCCTAAAATGGCGTTGCCGATGCCGGCCCAGGTGGCGGCTATGCCGTATTTCCAGCCGAACTGGCCGGCGTAGCCGACAAAGACGACGGCGGAAAAGTAGCTGGTGCCGTAGGCGAAGGCGGTCAGCCACGGGCCGACCGAGCGGCCGCCCAGCACAAAGCCCGCGACGTTATTCGCATGGTGGCGGCAGCTCAGGCCGATGGCGATCATGATGCCGAAAAACACCACCAGCATGGCAAGTTTGATGATAAGATCGGACATGGGAGTTTACCTCATATAGAATCGGTATGGCAGGCGCAGCATCAGTGCGTGGTCTGCTCTTCCACCAGACGGTTGCTGCAATATTTCTCCCGCAGCACCGGCTTTTCGATCTTGCCGGTGGGGTTGCGCGGGATTTGGTCGAAGATGATCTTGCGCGGGCGCTTGTAGCGCGGCAGCTCGGCGCAGAACTGGTTGATCTCGTCCTCGGTGCAGGTCTGGCCGTCGGCCACCTCGATGATGGCCGCGGCGATCTCGCCCAGACGATGGTCGGGCAGGCCGATGACGGCGACGTCGTGGATCTTGGGATTGCGGCGCAGGAAGTCCTCGATCTGGACGGGGTACAGGTTTTCGCCGCCCGAAATGATGACGTCCTTCTTGCGGTCCACCAGATAGATGAAGCCGTCCTCATCCATGCGGGCCATATCGCCCGTGTACAGCCAGCCGTCCTTGAGCACTTCGGCGGTCGCTTCGGGGTTCTTATAATAGCAGACCATGACGCCCGGGCCCTGGACGATCAGCTCGCCGACCTCGCCCTGTTTTACGTCATTGCCCTGCTCATCGACGATGCGGGCCTTCCACTGGTAGCCCGGCTTGCCGATCGCGCCGACCTTGTCGATGTTCTCTACGCCCAGATGCACGCAGCCCGGGCCGATGGACTCGGACAGGCCGTAGTTGGTGTCGTACTGATGATGCGGGAAGATTTTGAGCCAGCGGTGGATCATGCTCTGCGGCACGGGCTGCGCACCGATGTGCATCAGCCGCCACTGATCGAGCATGTAATGGTTCAGGTCGATGCGGCCGGACTCGATCGCCTCGAGGATATCCTGACACCACGGCACGAGCAACCAGACGATCGTGCATTTTTCCTCGGTGACCGCGCGCAGAATCCACTCGGGCTTGACGCCGCGCAGCAGCACGGCCTTGCTGCCCGAAATCAGCGAACCGAACCAGTGCATCTTCGCGCCCGTATGGTACAGCGGCGGGATGCAGAGGAACACGTCCTTGCGGGTCTGGCCGTGGTGCTTCTGCTCGGTGCGGCACGCGCCCAGCAGCGAGCGGTGCTTGTGCAGAATGGCCTTGGGGAAGCCGGTCGTGCCCGAGGAGAAGTAGATCGCCGCGTCGTCCTCCTCGGTCAGCGCGACCGGGGGCGCGCTCGACGAGCAGAACTCCACCAGACGGCAGCAGTCCTCGGCGTAGGACGGCACCTTGCGGCCGACATAGAACAGCAGCTTGACGCCGGGGATCTTATCGATGATCGGGTCCATACGGGTGACAAATTCCGGTCCGAACACCAGCACCTCGACGTCCGCGAGGTCCAGGCAATACTCGATCTCGTCGCTCGAATAGCGGAAGTTCATCGGCACCGCGACGCAGCCGGCCTTGAGGATGCCGAAGTACAGCGGCAGCCATTCCAGGCAGTTCATCAGCAGGATGCCGACCTTGGTGCCGCGCTCCAGCCCACGGCTGAGCAGCAGGTTGGCAAAGCGGTTGGCCTTGCGTTCAAAGTCCTTCCATGTCATCTCCCGGCGATAGGGGGCGTCGGGACGGGCGCTCTCGATCAGGCTGTAATCCCGCCAGGTGACGGCGGCGTCGCGCTCCTCGGAAGGGTTGATCTCGACCAGCGCGATATCGGAACCGTACAGCCGTGCATTTCGTTCCAGAAAATCCGTAATGACCATAAGTATCTCCTTCTTTTTCGGCGGCAGGGATAAAAAAACGCCCTCTGCATCAGCAGAGGACGAGAAAAACCCGTGGTACCACCTCTATTTGCCGCCAAAGGCGGCCTCAGCAGGGCCAAAAAGCCCCCTGCGCTGTAACGGGCGCCCCCGTTGCCGCCTACTGACCGGTTCAGCGGTACCGCTCCGAAAAGTATTCCGTCGCCGCGTCTGCACTGCCTTGCACCAACCGGCAGCTCTCTGGCCAGGGGAACGGGACGTACTTGGTTTCTTCATCGCGTTATTTACGAAATCCACTTTATCACTTTTATCTGTTAAAGTCAAGGGCAAAATGACTAAAATTATTCCCCGATTTTTTTACGGGTGACAAAACCGTTGACCGTCATCTCCGCAATCACGGTGTCCAAGTTGTCGGCGACTGTGACCGTATAAAAGCAGGTCGAGCGGCCCGAACGGACGCAGTTTGCCTCGGCGATCAGTTCGGTGCCGCGCGCGGCGGACAGAAACGTGATATCATGCTGCAGCGAAACCGTGACGGTTTCGGCAAAGGCGTTAACCGCGACGGCAAAGGCGAAGTCGGCCAGCGTGAAGATCGCGCCGCCCTGCGGCGTGCCAGCGGCGTTAAGGTGATGCGGCCGCAGCGTCATGGCGCAGACGGAGTGGCCCGGCTCGGCCAGCCGGATCTCACAGCCGGCAGCATCGGTGGCAAAGCGATCGGCGGCAAACGTGGCGCGGATCTGTTCCAGCGTAGGCATAGGGGATTCCTTCTTTCCGGGAGGTTGCGCGGAGATTTTTCCGCGATACTGTATTAAAATGTATCACGAATCGCGGCCCGCTGTAAAGAGGAATGGGGGAATTTTTTTGCGGCGCGCGGCCGCTTACCGTAACCGCGCTGCGATGTATCGCGCATTGAGAAACGGGCGCTCGAGAAGCTGCGCCAGTCGCTCGCCAACAGCGAATGAGGAAGGCGGGACTGTTTCCCGCTTTCCCCGCCCGCGCGGGAGGCCCGACGGCTGCTTTCAAATTTTTCAATTTTTCTAAAAAAACGCTTGACACTGCCCGTCATCCGTTGTATACTATACAAGTCGCAAGGACGACGACAAAAAAATATAGCCGAATTGTGTAAAGGTAGCACGACAGACTCTGACTCTGTTTGTGAGGGTTCGAATCCTTCTTCGGCTGCCACCTGAAAAGCAGCTTTTCTGATGAAAAGCTGCTTTTTTCATAACTTTTTGCAGCTTTCAGAATTTCCAGATTTTTGATGTCTGTCAAATGGTTTTTGGAATCCGTTTTTGAAACGGTCAACGGCCCAATCTTTGCCCAAACGTTTTGACATCATCTTTCTGCACGTTATATAAAAACCCGTCTATGTGATTGGCTTTCCGCTCGCATGGGCGGTTTTTTGCTTTTAAACCACAGACAAACCCGATATTCCGAAAAGAGAATATCGACATATCCGCTGCGAGCATGTTATAGTAGACCCAAAATATAGAAACCGTTTTGGGGAGGAATAAAGTTTTATGCGCGTGATTATCTGTGATGACGACAAACTGTTTTTACAGCAGTTCCATCGTACTTTGGAACAGGCATTCGATCAATATAAGCAGGCGGCAGAAATTATTTGCGTTGCATCAGGCGCAGCCTTATTCCTTGCATTAGGCCAGCAATCAGCTGATGTTATTTTTCTTGATATTGAGATGCCAGATGAAGATGGCTTTTCTGTTGCAAAACGGCTGTCAAAATCAGAACACAAACCACTGTTGGTTTTCACGACCAATATTGAAACGCTGGTGTTTCAATCATTTGTGCATGAGCCAATATGGTATCTGCTGAAAAGCAACATGGACCAGCTTCCTGCAGTTATTCATAAAATCATCGAAAAATTTGAGCAAACCAAAAAATATATTAAAATTACAATCTCTAATACACAGCATCGCATCCCGTTATCTGAAATTCTATATTTTGAAAGCAAGGACCACTACATTATCCTGCATACAAAAGACTTGACATATCGCTTTCGCGGAAAGTTGAACGATGTAGAAAAGCAAGCAGATCATAAACTTTTTGCGCGCTGCCATGCCAGCTATCTTGTAAACCTGCAATATGTCAAAGCACTTGGCAAAGGGAAAATCGTATTGAGCGACAACAGCAGCATTCCGATCAGCAGAAACAAATTAGAAGGAACGCAGGAGGCCTTTATGAATTACAAAGGGAGTTTGAGGATATGAATTTTCTGTTTGAAACTGCCGTCAACACATTGGAAGCATTCCTGATTCTCGAATTTTTAACGCAGTATTTCGGTTTCCGTTTCCAAGCTTCTCTTCGATACATAGGGTTTTGCGTGTTTTGGATGGTATCGACCGTTTCAATCACCGTCTTTTCATGGAATGAATCTTTTGAGATTCTTTCCAGCCTGATGCAAGTTTTCATCAACATCGCTTTTTGTATACTGCTTTTGAAGGGAAATCCCGGTACAAAGATATTCATCTCCGCCTTTACCATGGTGGGTATTGTTCTGCTGAGCAGTTTTACTGCTTTTTTTATAGGACATATCACACAAGATGGAATAGGCGAAATATATACCCAGTTTACTCTTGTGCGGATCACCGCGATTGTCATGTCGAAAGTGTTATTTTTCCAAATCACACGAATCATTCTCAAAATCAGAACAGACACAAATTTGCTCAAACTGGAATTCATTCCCTTGATCGTGATTCCTATTCTTTCGATCTGCACCGTTTCGATTTTAACGAATGTTGCTCTTGGATATCCGGGCGCACAACAGAGGATTTTTTACGCCATATGCCTCATCCTCACACTAAGTCTTTTAACATATTATTTATTTTTCCGGCTTAGCCGAAACAGCCAGCTGAAACAGGATTACGAGCTTCTGAATTTGCAGTACGATTGTGCCAAACAAAACGCAGAGGATATCCGACGGATGTACGAAAACATCCGAGCACTGCGGCACGATATGAAAAACCATTTGCTTTGCATCGCAAATTTACTGCAAGCTGATGCAGCAAACCATCAACAAGCACAAAACTATATTCAGAACTTACTGAATCAGCAGGAAAGTTCGCAAAAGAACATTATTTTTTCTGAGAATAACGCATTAGACGCGATTCTCAACACCAAGCAAACAAGTGCGCATCAATACGGTATTCGATTTGATGCAATCATCGTCGATTCACTACAATTTATGTGTGCCGATGATATTTGCGTATTGTTCGGCAATCTACTTGATAATGCGATCTCGGCAGCCGCACAGACGGAGACCAAGCAAATCAGCCTGCATATTCAGCCGCAAGACACCTATGTTTCTATTGTTTTGACCAACAGTATCCCAAAGGAGGTTCTTGCGGAGAATCCCGCTTTAAAAACAACAAAGGCTCAGACAGATGGACACGGTTATGGCATCAAAAACATCCGAAAGGTTGTGCAGAAATACCATGGTCTCATTCGCTTTTACGAAGAAAACGGGACATTTGTCAGCGATATTCTGCTGCTGACAACCCCGATTTTAGAGTAAAGCAATATGGTGTATCAAAAAAATATCCGGACAAATATCCCGATCGGAAGCAGTTACTAATTTCGTCTAAAATCCTGCTATTTTCGTCAACCCTCTTGCGTCCAACAGAAAAAGCGGTTATGCTACAGACATCCAATTGTGACACGAAATAATGGCGGTCAACCTCTGCATCCGTTTGGAACCTGCACAACGTCAAACAGCGGTTCCGGAATTTCTGACAACACTGTAAAGGGGTATTACACCTGCCAAAAGCAAAGGAGTGATAACCATATGAAACTGTTCAAGCGAATCTTATGTGGAACACTGGCTGCACTGACAGTGGCGGCATCCGTACCGTTGGCAAGCGCTGCGGACGAAACCGCAAAGCTGTATCCTCTGACACTTCATGTGGACGGGCTTCGCGTATACGCATTGAACGAACAGCAGCAGGAAGTGCCGACGATCCTGTATCAAGGCAGTTTCTATCTGCCTGTCCGGACAGCCGGAGAATGGCTTGGAAAAAACGTCAGCTGGGACGGCACAACGCAAACCGTTTCGCTCTCCGGCTCAGTCGAGCCGTCATTCCATACGGCGCTCCCCTCTGCGCCATCCTTCTCCTATTCCTACGGGGAGTCTATCTCCATTCAGCCGCGTCCGGATATGACGATCCTGCTGGACAGTCAGCCGCAGACCTTCTATACGGCATCAGGCACTCAAATTTATCCGCTGCTGTACCGCGGAACCACCTATCTGCCGCTGCGCAGCGTTGCTTCGCTGATTGGCATGCAGCCCGCATGGCGCAATGCGACCGCACAGGACGCACCCTTGATTTCTCTGTACACACCAATGACGGAAGCGCAGTCCACCGCCTGCCTGCAATACCTGGCCGCTGTCAGCGAACAGGCCAAAGCCTATTCGGATGCTGCCGCCGGTTTGATGGCCGAAAAGGACAACAAAACTGCGCTGAAAGCACAGCTTGACGAAATGCAGCACATCTTGGAGCAAGTTTCGGCAATGCCGATACCGGATGTGCCGTATCTGCAGCACTCGGGCAAAACCATAACCGACGCTGTGGCAGCGGATCGTGCCCTGCTGACCGATGCTGCGGCAAAACTGCAAACGCAGACGGCAGAAGAACTGTTCCTGCTGGAACACGGGCAGGCGGTCGGCGTGCTGATGCAGGCCGCAACCCAAAGTAATCTTTCCACCGCGGCAACTGCCCTGTTGAATGATTATCAGCGCGTAGGATTGCAAACTTGAACAGTAGGAGGGATTCCTGATTACGGGATCCCTCCTGTCTTTTTATCACACGGCCATCCGCCCCGTCGGCCTTTCGGGCGGCAGCGATGGTTTGACGGCCTCAACAGCCGCATTTCTGATGCGATCCGTGTTCATTACGCCGATTTGCTTTGCATTGGGCTTTGTCATTTCGTTTGCGCGCTGCATATCCACCGCTGACCCCTGCCCGCGCGGCTGCCCATTGGCAGGCGCGCGGGTTTTATGCTACAATAGGGCGAAGAGGTGATCCCATGAGCCACATTCTGATCGTCGAGGACGACGCAACGCTCGGCCGCGGGCTGGTGCTTGCGCTGTCGGACGGGGCGCACACTTGCACGCTTGCGAAAAACTGCGCGCAGGCGCGGCAGGCGCTGCAAGAGACGCCCTTTTCGCTGGCATTGTTTGACGTCAACCTGCCGGATGGTTCCGGGCTGGCGCTGCTGGAAGAGACGCGCGCGGCGGGCGGCCCGCCGGTCATCCTGCTGACCGCGAACGACCTCGAGACCGATATCGTCACCGGCCTGACGCTGGGCGCGGACGACTATATCACCAAGCCCTTTTCACTCGCCGTGCTGCGCGCCCGGGTCGAGGCCGCGCTGCGCCGCACCGCGCCCGTCAAAGCGCCCGCCGTATTCCGGCAGGACGGCTTTGTCTTTGATTTTGACGCGCTCTCCTTTTCCGCGGACGGGCGCGCCGTGCAGCTGTCCCAGACCGAGCAGCGGCTGCTGCGCCTGCTCACCGAAAACCGCGGCCACACCGTGCCGCGCGACACGCTGATCGACCGCATCTGGACGGACGGCGCGGCATATGTGGACGAAAACGCACTCTCGGTCACGGTTGGGCGGCTGCGCCGCAAACTGGGCGCGGACGCACCCATCCAAACCGTGTACGGTGTGGGTTACGGCTGGGCGGTGCATCCATGACGCCGTGGATTATCGCGGCCTGCGCCGTGCTGCTGGCGGCCGCCGTCATCGCATACGACCGGTATCGGGTGCGCCGCACGATGGATACGCTCGACCGCATGCTGGACGAGGCAATCCGCGGTACGTTCACCGCGACGCACTTTGACGAGAGCCGCCTGTCCGCGGTCGAGGTCAAAATGCAGCGCTATCTGCAAGCTAGCGGCACTTCCAAAGCGCAGCTGGAGGAGCAAAAGGCGCGCGTGCAGGGACTGATTGCGGACGTATCGCACCAGACCAAAACGCCGATCTCGAATATTCTGCTTTATGCCGAGCTGCTGGGCGACAAGCCGCTGCCCGACGACTGCCGCGACTGCGTGCAGGCGCTGTCCGCGCAGGCGCAAAAGCTGCGCTTTCTGATCGAGTCGCTGGTCAAGGCCGGACGGCTGGAAACCGGCGTAATCGCCGTCCACCCCAAGCCGGACCGCGTCGGCTCGCTCGTCGCGGACGCGCTGCGCGAAGCCACGCCCAAGGCGGCGGCAAAAGGCATCACATTATCCGGCACGCCTGCGAATGAAATCGCATGCTTTGACCGAAAGTGGACGCTGGAGGCGCTGGGCAATCTGCTCGACAACGCCATCAAATATACGCCCACGGGCGGGTCGGTGACCGTGTCGGTCGTGCCGTACGAGCTGTTCTGCCGCATCGACGTGGCCGACACCGGCATCGGCCTGACCGAAGAGGAAACCAGCCGCGTGTTTGCCCGCTTTTACCGCGCGCCCGCCGCGCAGAACGCGCCCGGCGTCGGTCTAGGGCTGTACCTTGCGCGCGAGATCGCCGCGGAAAACGGCGGATACATCAAGGTATCCTCGCGTCCGGGCGCGGGCAGCACGTTTTCGCTGTTCCTGCCGCGCGGGGACGGCCAAATGTGACAAAACCGTTAGATTTTGGAAAGGCTCTGGACAGATTGTTGTGGTATCGTCTGTATTGTACCGGAATACCGGCGCAATACAGACTTTTTTCAGGAAGGAACATGGTTATGACGGTTTTACAGACGCAGGACCTGCGCAAGATATACGGCGCGGGCGACACCGCGGTGCACGCGCTCGACGGCGTGGACCTGACGGTGGAAAGCGGCGAATTTGTCGCGGTGGTCGGCACGTCCGGCTCGGGCAAATCCACCCTGCTGCACATGCTCGGCGGGCTGGACCGCCCGACAAGCGGCAAGGTATTCGTGGACGGCAGCGACATCTTTGCGCTGAAGGACGACGCGCTGACCATCTTCCGCCGCCGCAAGATCGGCTTTGTGTTTCAGGCCTACAATCTGGTGCCGGTGCTCAGCGTATACGAGAATATCGTGCTGCCGATCGAACTGGACGGCGGCGCGATCGACCGCGCCTATGTGGACGAGATCATCCGCACGCTCGGGCTGGAAAGCAAGCTGTCTAGCCTGCCGAGTCAGCTCTCCGGCGGCCAGCAGCAGCGCGTGGCGATCGCCCGCGCGCTGGCGACCAAGCCCGCGATCGTGCTGGCCGACGAGCCGACCGGCAACCTCGACAGCCGCACGAGTCAGGACGTGCTCGCGCTCCTCAAGGTGACGGGCGAGAAATTTGGCCAGACCATTGTCATGATTACCCACAACGAGGAGATCGCTCAGCTCGCGCACCGCATCGTCCGCATTGAGGACGGCAGGATCGTCCATTCGTAAGGGGGTGCGCGACATGCTGAGTGTACCCAACCGCAAATGCATCCGCCGCCTGTCCGACCGCAGCCTGAAGGCGGCCAAGACCCGCAACCTCATCGCGGTCATCGCCATCGCGCTGACGACCGTGCTGTTTACCTCGCTGTTCACCATCGGCGCGTCGATCAACTACTCCTTTCAGCAGCAGAACTTCCGGCAGGCGGGCGGCGACGCGCACGCCACCTTCAAAAACCTGACCGAAAAGCAGCTGCTCGAGCTGGAGGACGACCCGCTGATCCAGGAACACGGCACGCGCCTGTTCGTCGGCATGACGGACAGCGAGCCGCCGTTCAACAAAAGCCATGTGGAGATCAGCTACATGGATGCGAACGACGCCAAGCACTATTTCATCCAGCCCGTGGAGGGCAGTCTGCCCCGCGAAGGAACGGACGAGGCCGCGACCGACACCCGCGTGCTGGCCCTGCTCGGCGTCGAGCCCAAGGTGGGCGCCAAATTTACCATCCCGGTCGGCATCGACGAAAACACCTGGGATGCGCAATATGTCGAGCGCACTTTCACCCTGTCCGGCTGGTGGGAGTATGACAGCGCGATCGTCGCCTCCAACGTGATCCTGCCGCGTTCGGCGGCCGAAGCGCTGTGCGCGCTTTCCTCGGGCGCGCCTGACAGCCAGACGGGCAAGTGGCATCTGGACGTGATGTTCGACAGCGCGTTCCACATCCGCGAAAACGCGGAACAGGTGCTGGCAAACCACGGCTACCAGTGCGAGGACCCGACGGCGGAGGACTACATCGCCATCGGCGTCAACTGGGGTTATACCGCCGCGCAGATGGACGCGGCAGCCGATCCCATGACCATCATTGCGCTCGCCGCCATGCTGCTGCTCATCATGTTCACCGGCTATCTCATCATCTATAACGTGTTCCAGATCTCGGTGACGAGCGACATCCGTTTTTACGGGCTGCTCAAAACCATCGGCACGACCGGCCGGCAGATCCGCCGCATGATCCGGCGGCAGGCTTACCTTCTATCGCTGTTCGGCATCCCGCTCGGCTGGGTCGTCGGCTTTCTGGTCGGCGTCAAGCTGACGCCGATCATCATGGAGCAGACGTCGTTCACCACGACCTATGTGTCGCTCAACCCGCTGATTTTTGTCGGCGCGGCGGTGTTTTCGCTGCTGACCGTGCGCATTTCCTGCCGCAAACCCGGCAAAATGGCGGCGCGCGTCTCGCCCGTCGAAGCCGTGCGCTATACCGATGCCAGCGTGCGCCCGCGCAAGGCAAGACACGGCAAGCAGGCCGCCCGTAAACCGTCGGGCGCGCGCCTGCCGCGCATGGCGTGGGCCAACCTCGGCCGCAGCCGCGGCAAAACCACCATCACGGTCATCTCGCTCGCGCTTGCGGTCGTGCTGATGCAGATGACCTACACCTTCGCCATCGGCTTTGATATGGACAAATATCTGGCGGACAAATCAGCTGTCGATTTCATCGTGGGCGACGCGTCCTATTTCCAGACCGGCGCAAACTTCACCTCGACCGACGAAGCCGTGCCCGAAAACGTCATCGCGGACATCGACGCCCAGGGCGGCATCACGGATTCCGGCCGCATCTATGGGCAGGTGTCCAGCGTGCAGGAATTCATCGCGGAAGACTGGTTCCGCCGGAACAACAGCACGTTTTACTCGGCGGAATCGCTGGACTGGCTGATTGCGCATACCGACCACGACCAGACCGGCCGGATGGCCGACCGCGCCCAGCTCTACGGCATGGAGGACTTCCCGCTGTCCAAGCTGACCGTACTGGACGGCGACCTGTCCGCCCTGTCCGACCCGACCGCCAATGCGGTCGCGGCGGTCTACACGACCGACGACTACGGCGACCCGGAAATGCAGTCCCACTGGGCCAAGGTAGGCGACACCGTGCACCTTCGCTATGTCGAAGCGTATGAATACTATTACGCAGACACGGGCGAGGTCATCCCGGCGGACCAGGTGGGCGCGGCCTATGACGGCGACCGCCCAGTCGCCTCGCGCGCCAAAAACTACCGCGACAAAGAATACACGGTCGCGGCGACTGTGCTGGTTCCCGGCTCGCTCGACTACCGCTTCTACGGCGCGGACCAGTTCGTCATGGGCGCGGAACAGTTCAAACAGGACACGCAGACCAGCTCTGTTATGACCTATGTGTTCGACACCGAGGACGCGGCGACCGGCAGCATGGAAGCCTTTCTGGCCAACTATACGGAAAACGTCCAGCCGCTGTTCGACTACGAGAGCAAGGCGACCTATCAGGCGGAGTTTGACGGCTTCCGCTCCATGTTCCTGACGCTGGGCAGCGCACTCAGCCTGATCATCGGCCTGATCGGCGTGCTCAACTTCTTAAACGCCGTGCTGACCGGCATCCTCACGCGGCGGCATGAATTTGCCGTGCTGCAAGCCATCGGCATGACCGGGCGGCAGCTCAAACGCATGCTGATGCTCGAAGGGCTGTATTACGCGCTGCTCGCGCTCGGGGTCAGCCTCGCGCTGAGCGTGACGCTCGGCCCGGTGATCGGCACGGGCTGTACGACCGTGTTCTGGTTTTTCTCCTACCGGTTTACGCTGCTGCCCTTTGCCCTGCTGCTGCCGGTGTTTGTTCTGCTGGGACTGGTCATCCCGCTCATCACCTGCCGCAGCGCCATGCGCCGCACGGTCGTCGAACGGCTGCGGACGGATGAATGACGCCTGCGCACCTCCCTTTTCCCGCAAAACCGCCTCAAAGCGCGGACCGGCCGGGGCCGGTCCGCGCTTTTCCGTATCCACGGCCGGATTTTTTCATCGTCCCCCCTGTTTTTCCCATCCGATGCCTCCCCCGCCGCTGCAGGCACAAATGCACACTTTCCCGTCCTTCTGTACAGCATTTAATGTGCAATCCGCCCCCGAAATGCACTTTTACTTTTCGCCACTTTCTGGTATAATAGATGAAAATAAATCATCTTTATCCACTGTTTCCGCTGTATGCGCAGCAGAAATCTGCCGCGGGGAAACGCATGGAAGTACAATCATAAATGGGGAACATATATGAAAGAGAAAAAACTGGTCATCACGGGCATGGGCGCGGTAACGCCCATCGGCATCGGGGTTTCCGCCTACTGGGACGCGCTGATTTCCGGCCATTGCGGCATCGGCCGGATCACGCGTTTTGACGCGTCCGACCTGCCGGTGCAGATCGCGGCCGAGCTGAAGGACTTCGACCCGACGGCGTACATGCCCAAAACCCTGGCGCGCACCATGGACCCGTTCATGCAGTTCGCGTTCGCCGCGGCGCAGGAAGCGCTTGAGGACAGCGGCCTTGCCATCGAACCCGAGGCCGAGCGCATCGGCATCGTCATGGGCACGGCCATGGACGGCGTGACCACGGTTGCGCAGACGCAGGCCGCATTTGACGCGGGCCACCGTGTCGGCCCGCGCTTTGTGCCCATGACCATCGGCAACATCGCCGCCGCGCAGATTGCCATTGCGCGCGGCATCCGCGGCCCGAGCCTGACACTCAACACCGCCTGCTCGGCGGGCGGCGACGCGATCATGACCGCCGCCATGCTGCTGCGCGCGGGCGAGGCCGACGCCGTGCTCGCGGTCGGCGGCGAAAGCATCCTGTGCCCGATCGTCGTGTCCGGCCTGTCGCAGGCCAAGGCGCTTTCCCGCCGCAACGACGACCCCGAAACCGCCTGCCGTCCGTTCGACGCGGAGCGGGACGGTTTTGTCATCGGCGAGGGCGGCGGCGCGCTGCTGATCGAAACCGAGGAGCACGCGCTTGCGCGCGGCGCGCACATCCACGCCGAGCTGGCGGGCTACGCCAACACCTCGGATGCGCACCACGTCACCGCGCCCTGCCCGGACGGCGCGGGCGCTGCCCGCTGCATGCAGTTGGCGCTGCAAAAGGCCGGCATGCAGCCGTCCGACATCGGATACATCAACGCGCACGGCACCTCGACCATGCTCGGCGACAAGGCCGAGACGCTTGCGGTCAAGAACGTGTTCGGCGGCCGCGAAAGTGCGCCCCCGATGTCCTCGACCAAGTCCGCGACCGGCCATCTGATGGGCGCGGGCGGCCTGACCGAGGCGATCGCCTGCATCAAGGCGATCCAGACCGGCATGCTGCCGCCGACGCTGCATCTGACCACCCCCGACCCGGACTGCGATCTGGATTATGTGCCGAACACCGCCCGTCCGGCGCAGATTTCCGCCGCGATGAGCAACTCGCTCGGCTTCGGCGGACAGAATTCCAGCGTGATCGTCAGCAAATACCAGAAATGAGGGAATCCCACTTTGCAGAATCAATACACCTATGATGTCACCATGTTCCGCGACACGTTCGAAACGCGGTTCACCTACCTGAACGGTTTCCTGCGCAATGTTTCGCGCTTCGGCAGCCGCCCCGCGCTGCATGACCCGATCTCCGGCCGCCGCTGGACCTATGCCCAGCTCAACGCCGAGGCCAACCGTCTGGCGCACGCGCTGCGCGCGGACGGCGTGGGCAAAAACGATGTGGTCATGTTCACCCTGCTCAACTCGCCCGAGTTTGTGTTCTGCTATCTGGCCGCACACAAGGTCGGCGCGATCGCCTGCCCGGTCAACTACCGGCAGGGCGCGGGCGAAATTGCACTCGTCATCGACGACAGCCGCCCCAAGGCCTTTTTCTATGACGCGGAGTTCGGCGAACTGTCCGGCGGCGCACTCGAAATGTGCCAGTGCAAGCCGGAAACCGTCGTCATGGTCGATTACAAGGGCGAGGCCGCCGCACCCGCGGGCCACACCCGGTATGAGGAATACGTCCTCGGCCAGCCCGAAACCGATCCCCCGATCGACTTTGCGCCGCATATCTACGACGAAACCACCCGTCTGTACACCTCGGGCACGACCAACCGCCCCAAGGGTGTGCCGATCAACAATGTAAACGAAGTGCTGTCCGCGCACGACGTGATGATGCACTTCCCGCTCGGCCCCACCGACCGCACGATGAACATGACCCCGTGGTTCCACCGCGGCGGCATCCACTCGGGCGGCCCGTGCCCGACGCTGTACGCCGGCGGCGAGGTCGTCATCCTGCGCGACTTTGCGCCCAAGCGCTGTCTGGAGTACGCGGAAAAGTACCAGATCTCGTTCCTGATCGGCGTGCCGACCATCATCGCGATGCTCGCCCGCACGCAGGAGCGCTCGCCCTCCGACCTGTCCGCGCTGCGCGGCATCGTCACCATGGGCGCGCCGTTTGAAAAGGCTGCCTGTGAAAAATACATGCAGCTGCTGACCCCCAACATCTTCAACGGCTACGGCACGACCGAAACCTTCTGGAACACCTTCCTGCGCCCGTTCGACCTGCCGGATATGGCCGGCTCGGCCGGTCGCTCGTGCACGGACGACGACGTGCGGCTGGTGCAGATCCGCGAGGACGGCACACATGCCGAACCCGACCAGACCGTGCCGCGCGACGGCGAGACCCCGGGCGAAATCATCATTTCCTCGCCCGCCAAGAGCGCGTTCTGCTACTTCAACAACCCGGAAATGACGGCCAAGAAATTCTACAAGGGCTGGCTGTACACGGGCGACGTGGGCACCTGGGACGAAAACGAGTTCGTCACCGTGTCCGGCCGCAAGGACGACATGATCGTCTCCGCGGGCGAAAACATCTACCCCACCCAGATCGAAGCGGTGCTCAACGAACACCCCAAGGTCGCGGAAAGCGCGGTCATCGGCATCCCGGACAAGCTGCGCGGCGAGGTCGTCGCGGCGTATGTCGTCCCGTCGGACGACAGCCTGACCGTGGAGGAGCTCAAAGACTACTGTGTGCACAGCCCGATGCTGTCCTCCTACAAATGGCCCCGCATTTACAACATCGTCAAGGAACTGCCGCACACGGCAACCGGCAAGCTGATGCACTACAAACTGCGCCAGCAAACTCAGGAAAAGTAAAACAAAAGACGGCTTGAGGACTTCTCAAGCCGTCTTTTTCTGTGTTCAGGCCGCGCTTTGCTGCGGCGCTTCCGCCTGCCCAAGCAGGCGGCGGTAGGTCAGGTCGATCGCAAACGCACCGAGCGGCGCCGTGATCAGGATGGCGAGCACCGCCACGGTCAGCACGATCTGCCCGCAGCCCAATCCCATGGTCAGCGGCACCGAGCCGATTGCGGCCTGCACGGTCGCCTTGGGCGTGTAGGCGATCATGCAGAACAGGCGCTCCTTCGCGGACAGCGGCGTGCGCAGCAGGCAGACGAACACGCCCGCCATGCGGAACACCAGCGCGCCGAGCACGACCAGCACGGCCGCCACGCCCGCCGCCGCGGCATAGCCGATGTCCACCGTCGCGCCGACCAGCACGAACAGCAGCACCTCGGCCGCGACCCACAGACGGTTGTACTTGCCCGACAGGCGCGCGGCCAGCTCGGGACGGCGGCGGTTGATCGCAATGCCGCAGCTCATGACCGCGAGCAGGCCGGAAAACGGCACGATGCCCTTGACCGCGTTTTCGAGCGCGACGAACAGGAACGATACGCTGAGCAGCACGATCACCTTGACCGAGTCGCGCACATGGATGCGACGGTACACCGCGCCGAAGGCAACGCCCACGGCCAACCCCACGATGATGCCGGTCACGATCGAGATCGGGATCTGCACAAAGGTCGCGGGCGAGAACGTGCCGCCCTGCGCCAGACCGGTGAACGCGGTGAACATGACGATGACGAACACGTCGTCCACCGAGGCACCCGCCAAAATCATCTGCGGGATGCTGCGGCGCGTGCCGAAGCCCAGTTCCATCAGGCGCAGCATCTTGGGCACGATCACCGCGGGCGACACCGCCGCGACCACCGCGCCCATGATCGCGGCATCCAGCACCGAAATCCCGAGCAGGTGCGGCGCGATCGTCACCATGCCCACGATTTCAAAGCACGCGGGCACGAAGCACAGCAGCACCGCCGGGCGGCCCACCTTTTTCAGATCCTCCAGATTGAGCGACAAGCCCGCGCGCGTCAGGATGATGATGAGCGCAAGCTGCCGCAGGTCGGCCGAGATCCCCAGAATGGACGCATCCAGCAGGTCGAGCACATACGGACCGAGCAGGATACCGGTCAGCAGCATGCCCAGCAGACTGGGCAGCCGCAGCCGCGTCACGATCCACCCTAAACTCATCCCCACCAGAAAAATCAGGGCAAGACTTGTCAACATATTGTTTTCCTCCTTGTTTTCCCGTTTGCAGGCACAAAAAAAGCCGATGCCCCTGCAAACCATTTGCAGAAGTCATCAGCTAATCAGCGGTTTTGGCGCCATGCCACGGGAGAACTTCATTCCCTCGGATGGTATTATACCCCGCGCTGCCGCCGCTGTCAAGCGCTATGTGAGCAAATCACATACAGCGGCCCGCAGAACGCGTATACTGTTGCTATCACTACATCAGGCATCAGCCTGCACGGAGGTACTTATGCTGTCCAAACGATTTGCCCAAACCGACCGCACCCGCTGCGTCTCCTGCGGCGCGTGCACCAAGCAATGTCCGCGCGACGCCATCCGCATCCACCATGGCTGCTACGCGGTCATCGACGCGCTGCGCTGCGTCGGCTGCGGAAAATGCGCCAAGATCTGTCCGGCCGACTGCATCACGCTGCACGAACGGGAGGTGCAGGCATGAACAAGCAAAAGCACTGGTATGACTACTTATGGCTGTGGTCGATCGCGTTTTTCGTGCTCGGCTTTTTCAACATCCTGTTCGCGTGGCTCGGCATGCTGGACTTCGGCCTGCCGCTGCTGTTTGCCCTGTTCGGCGGCAACAAATTTTTCTGCAACAACCTGTGCGGCCGCGGACAGCTGTTTTCCCTGCTCGGCGGACGCTTTGGGCTGTCGCGCGGCAAGCCCGCGCCCCGCTGGCTGAGCTCCAAATGGTTCCGCTACGGCTTTCTGGTCTTTTTCCTTGCCATGTTCGGCAACATGCTGTTCCAGACCTATCTGGTCGGCGCGGGCGCGTCCTCGCTGCGCGAAAGCATCAAGCTGTTCTGGACCTTCCGCCTGCCGTGGGACTGGGCGTACACCGCGGGCACCGTGCCCGCTTGGGTCGCGCAGTTCAGCTTCGGCTTTTACAGTCTGATGCTGACCTCGCTCCTGATCGGCCTGATCGCCATGGTGCTGTTCCGGCCGCGCACCTGGTGCTCGTTCTGCCCGATGGGCAGCATGACACAGGGCATCTGCAAGCTCAAACGCCTCGGCAAAGACTGACCCGCAAACCCGAAGAACGCAGCACCGCGTTCTTCGGGTTTTTTGCATTTGTGAACAAATCGAAAACTTCTCTTTTTCTTCTTGACTTTGTCAAGTGTTCGGCTTATACTTGACAAAGTCAAGAAAGGAGCGCACACCACATGGTCAATACCCTGGCATACTATTCCACCGTACTTTCCCGCAGCTTTGCCGCCTACACCGGACATGTGCTCGAGCAGATCGGGCTGAGCCAAGGGCTGCTGTACCTGCTGCTGTATGTCGGCCGGCATCCGGGCTGCACGCAGTCCGAACTGACAAGCGCCCTCGGTCTGGACTGGGGCTACTGCCAGCGCAGCACGCTGCGGCTGGTGGAGGACGGTTTCTTCCTGCGGGAAAAGCAGGGCCGCGCCTACCGCCTCTCGCTCAGCGAGAAAGGCATGCGGGCGTTTGAAACCAGCCATCAGGTCTTTTTCGACTGGGATGACCAAGCCCTGCAGCCGCTCACCCCGGAAGAACGCGCGCAGCTGCTGACGCTGCTCGCCAAAGTCAAGCAAAAGGAAGCGAGTACCAAGCTATGTACGAGACGATAAACAGCCCGGTCAACTACGGCGGGCTGACCTTAAAAAACCGCATCATTTTCTCCCCCACCTCGATGGGCCTGCCCGAGGACGAACTGATCGCGCGCTATCGCGCCATCGCCCAAGGCGGCTGCGCGATGATCATCATCGGCGACGTGCCCGTGCGCAAACACGGTTTCGGCCCGTCGCTCTACACCAAAAAGGGCTTTGCCCTCTATCAGCGCATCGCCCAAACCGTGCACGCCGAGGGCTGCCTGCTGTGCGCCCAGCTGCACCAGTCGGATTCCAATATCAAGGCGATGCTCAAGTATATCCCGGGCGTGCTGACCAAGCGCATCAGCCCGGCCGACCTGCGTCCGCTGCTAAATGCACAGGTCGGGCCGTATATCACCAACCTGCCGGTCAAAAAGATCCGCGAAATCACCGAGAGCTTCGGCGAGGCCGCCGTGCTCGCCCGCAAGGCGGGCTTCGACATGGTGCAGATCCACGGCGACCGCATGTGCGGCAGCTTCAGCTCCACGGTTTACAACCACCGCACGGACGAATACGGCGGCAGCCCGGAAAACTGCGCACGCTTCGCAGCCGAGGCGGTCGCAGCCGTGCGCCGCCGCCTGCCCGACATCCCGATCGACTACAAGCTGGCCGTGCGGCAGGAAAACCCGCATTACGGCAACGCGGGTGTGCTGGCGGAAGAGCTGCCGGTGTTCGTGCCGCTGCTCGAACAGGCGGGCGTGACCAGCTTCCATGTGACGCTCGCGAACCACGGCGAGCTGACCGACACCATCCCGCCCGCAAACCACCCGTATTTCGCGGGGGAAGGCTGCTTTCTGCCGTTCTGCGACGCCGTGCGGCAACTGACCCGACTGCCCATCTGCGGCGTCGGCGGCCTGACCCGGCCCGACTTTGTCGAGCAGCAGCTGGCCTCCGGCCGCATCGACTGCGCCGCGATGAGCCGCCAGCTGATCGCCGATCCGGACTGGCCGCGCAAGGTCTGCACCGGAAACGCAGCCCAAATCCATCGCTGCGTGCGCTGCAACAAGAAATGCCTGGGCGGCATGATGGCGCACCAGGGGGTTCACTGCATCTATGAAAGGAAGGACAACGCATGACTTACGCAATCGTTTACAGCAGCAAGACCGGCAACACCCGCCTGCTGGCCGAAACCATCCGCGATACCCTGCCCGCAGCCGACTGCCTATATTTCGGCGCGCCGGACGACGCGGCGCTGCGCGCCGACCGCATCTACGTCGGCTTCTGGACGGACAAGGGCACCTGCGACGCGGACACCGCGGCATTCCTCGCGCGCGTGACCACGCAGGAGGTGTTCCTGTTCGGCACGGCGGGCTTTGGCGGTGCGCCGGAATACTTTGACAAAATTCTGTCCGCCGCGCGGCGCAACTTGCCGGAGGGCGCGGCCGTGTGCGGCAGCTACATGTGCCAGGGCAAGATGCCCATGGCCGTGCGCGCCCGCTATGAACAGATGGAGGACAGCCCGCGCCGACAGATGATGCTCGACAACTTTGACGCCGCCCTGTCCCATCCGGACGAGGCCGCCCTGTCCCGCCTGCAGGACGCGGTGCAAAACCAATAAGGGAGAAATCCCGCCCACACAAACCAAAAGCCGATGTGTAGATCATCCGCACATCGGCTTTTTTCTTTTTGTATGGCATCACGCCAGCCATTGCAGGTTTTTGTCCTCCGCAAGGCTGCTCAAACCGTAGACGAACAGGATGTCGTCCGCCGGGTTTTCCCGCAGCCAGTCCGAGATGGTCTGCCGCTTGAAATACCGCAGGTCGATCAGGTCGATCGTGCTGTATTCCTCCGCGAGAAAGGGCGCGAGCGCGTGCGCATAGGAATCCTTGACGACCAGCAGCCGTTTGTCCGTGTCCGCATTGGTCTGGATATGCACGCGCGCATGGTTGCCGCTCAAAAACACCGGATATTTGTCCGCCTGCTCGAGATACTCCCGGAACAGCATCCCCTCGTGCACGACCGGCTCGCGGCCGTCGCCGTCATACACCGTGGTCTCGGCTTGCAGGCCGGGGTCGCTCCAGAGCGCGATCTCATCCGGCGGGGTCAGCCACAGGCCGCTTTTGGAATAGGAAGTGCCGTAAAAATCCGGCGCCCACTCGACTTCAAAGGTATCCTCCATAACGGAGGACTCGCCCTGCTCCTGCATCAGCAGGCGGTACGCCCGGTACGCGCCCGCGGTCGTCCAATGGTGGTCGGTGCGGTAATAGAGCGTGTCCGGGTCGTCCGCGCTTTGGAAATCGCCCAGCACGTCCAGCCAGTGCACGCTGTCCCCGGCGATGCGCCGCGCCTGCTCCAGCATGTCCGCATCCGGGTAATCCAGATGCAGCGCGGGCAGCTGATCCTGCACCACCGCGCCCGCGGACGGCACCGCCATCAGGTAGACCGGCACGGTCTGCGCCTGCGCAAACGCGGTGATCGCCTGCATGTTGTCCTGCAAGGTCTGCCGGTCGTCCGACAGCGGCGCGGGAAACAGCCAGCCGTCCTTTCCGCGGACGATGCTGTCAACGGCGCCGCGTCCTTCCACCTGTTCCAGATAGGCGTTGACCCCGACCCATGCGTCGCGCCCCGGGAAATGGTCGGACAGATATTGCTCTATATCGGTAAACAGGCTGCCGTCCGCCAGCCCCGCCGCGCTGACCGCGGGCCGCTGCGCCAACACGCGCTTTTCATTCTCCGAAAAGGACCGGTGCGGCAGCAGCCAGAACGCCGCCTGCATGCCGATCAAAATGCCCCCGAACAGCAGCGCCACTGCGCGGGGATGCCGAAACTGCATGTTTGTTGTCTCCTTTTAGAACCGAAAATACAAAAACGGGTTGTAACTCTGCGCCACCAGCGCCGCGCAGCTCGCCGCGAGCAGTAATAGGCACCAGACCGGCGCGCCCACATGCACCCAGCGGGCGTCCTCCCGGCGCCGCACCCAGTCCGCGGCCAGCGGCAGCGAAGCCAGCGCCGCAATAACAAGCAGCGGCAGATAGGACAGCACCCAGACCGCCGCCTGCGCGCTGATCAGCCCGCCGGAAAGCGAGAACATCGCGTGCAGATAGCCTGCCAGCGCGCCGAAGTCCTCGATGGCGAACAGCACCCAGCCCAGCATGACCAGCGCTATGGTCAGGATGTGCCGCAGCACGCGCGGGATACGCGCCAGCCGCGCCTCCCCGATCAGGCGCTCCGCCGCCAGCAGAACGAAATAATACAGTCCCCACAGCACATAGTTCCATGCCGCGCCGTGCCACAGGCCGGTCAGCGCCCACACGACAAACAGGTTGACAAACGTCCGCACCGTGCCGCAGCGGCTGCCGCCCAGCGGGATATACACATAATCCCGGAACCAGCGGCTGAGCGTAATGTGCCAGCGCCGCCAGAACTCCTTGACGCTCCCGGCGGCATAGGGGTAGCGGAAGTTGACCGGGATCTCAAACCCGAACATGCTGCCCAGCCCGCGCGCCATATCCGAATAACCGGAAAAGTCGAAGTAGATTTGCAGCGTAAACGCCGCCGCGCCCATCCACGCGCCCAAAACGCCGATGCCGTCCGGCAGCGCGCGCAGGCCGTTCCACAGCTGCCCCATGGCGTTGGCCAGCAGCATCTTTTTGCCCAGTCCGATCAGCAGCAGGCAAAATCCGTTTGCGATCTTGTTCCAGGTCTCCTCGCGGCCGCCCAGCTGCCCGCGCAGCTCCTCATAGCGCACGATCGGCCCTGCGATCAGCTGCGGGAAAAAGGTCATGTAAGTGGCAAAGGACACCACGCTTTTCTCCGCGGGCGCGGTTTTGCGATAGACGTCCACCACATAGGACACCACCTGAAAGGTGTAAAATGAAATGCCCAGCGGCAGCGGGATCGGCTTTGCCAGCACCTGTCCCAGCCCGATCGTGTCCAGCACAAAGCCGGTGTATTTGAACACCACAAGCAGCCCCAGATCGAGCACGAGCGCCGTCACCAGCCACAGGCGGCGCGGACCGGTTTCGGCGCAGGCAGCGATACGCCGCCCGATCCACCAGTTGGCGACCGCCGTCAGCAAAATGACCGGTAGGAACCAAGGTTCCCCCCAGCCATAAAACACCAGGTTGGCCGCCAGCAAAAACCCGTTGCGCCACCGGCGCGGAAAACAATAATATCCCACCAAAACAACCGGCAGGAAGAAAAACAGAAAAGCCAAACCGGCGAAGCTCAATGTCGCACCGCCTTTACGGATGCAACAAATCCTGCACCGCCGTTTTCGCCGCGGCGTTGTCCGCCGTCACGCAGAAAACGACATACACACCGTCCTGCTCGAGCACGGCGCTTTCCAGCTTGGGCACTTCCTCCGGCTTGTAGTCCGAATAGCCCTTGATCCAGCTGTCCGTGAAGGTCTGCAGCACGTCGGCAATGCTCTGCGCCGCATCGGTATCGGTCGCCTGGAATACCGCCATGCTCTCCGCGGTCGCGCCGCTGCCGACATAGGCCGCGCCGTCCTGCACCAGATCGGCCGAAACATCGTAAAACCGGCAGGCGCCGGCGCTGTCCATATCGTTCATCTGGTCGGTAAAGGTCGTGCTGCTTTTGAGCTGTTCCAGCGCGTCCGCCGGGTCGATCGCGGCCTGCTGCTTGCCGCAGCCCGCCGCCGTCACACAAAGGGCGGCAGCAAACGCTGCCGCACACCGCTTCATCTTCTGTTTCATGCCTGTTCTGCCTCCGCAATGCTTTGCTCAATGAGCGCCGCCCATTTTTCCGTGTATTCCTTGGCCGGATGGATGCCGTCCGCCGCCGCGTCCGCAGGCAGACAGCCGTTTTCATCGGCCAGCGCGGAAAAAGCGTCGATATACACCGCGTCATTCTCCTGCGCGACCTGCCGGATCTCCGCATTGCACGCCTGAATGGAATCGTTATTGGTGTTGTCCTCGTTCCGTGCGGACGCCTCCGCCGACACCGGCGGAATCGCCGACAGGTAGATGGTCGCGTCCGGGCAATACGAACGCGCCGTTTCAATTACTTTGGTGTATTCTTCGGTAAAAGCGTCCCGGTTGGTCCAGCCGAGTTCGTTTTCGCCGAAGAAAAAGACGATATGCGCAAAATCCTTGCCCTCCAGCAGGTCGATGACTGGCGTCTGCGTGTCCGCACCCTGTATCATGGGCTGCTCAAACACGCTGTTCACGTTCAGGCCCACCCGATAGAAATACGACGCTTTCGGTATCGCGTCGTAGGTGTAAAAACTGTCGATATAAGAGTTGCCGACCAGCGCGGTATCCTCATATGTCGTGCGCTGCGTCTGCACCTGTGTTTGTGTTTGTCCGTCCGGCGTATTTGCCAGTTCGGTCCCTTCATTTTCCTGTTTCTGACTGGAGCATCCTGCCAGGCAAAATGCCACCAGAACACCGGCCACTATGGACTGTGCCCTCATTTCCATCCGTTCCCTTCATTGCTGTATTTTGTGTCGAATTATCTGGCAAAGAATTATATACCACAAATGTAGAACCGAAACAACAAAGGTAACAACATTGTTGTCATACTGATACCGGAATGAAACTTACGTTTTTGTTTTCCCCACCGGGTCTGCAAATTTGCCGTTTTCCCCACCCGCTTTCTCCATTCCTGTACGACAGAAATCACACCGGTGCAGGCGCACCGCAAAGCGGTCTGCGGATGGGGAAAACCGCTGCCGCGCCGCCCGTTTTCCCGCGTCCGTTTTTGGAAAATTCCGGCGACCGATTGCAAACGCTTATCCGCATGATTTATAATGGTCTGGCAAGGGCAAACCCACCCGGCAAGCACATATTCCACCCCGGCGCGCCTCCCCACGCCGGGCATAAAAAGGAGCTGCATCCCTATGGAGAAAATCCGCATCGGCGTCATCGGCATTGGTGACATCAGCGACGTCTATCTGAATAACCTGAAGAAATATGACGCGGTCGAGGTCGTCGCGTGCGCCTCGCGCGGGCTGGAAAAAGCGCAGCGCAAGGCCGCGCAGCACGGCATCCCCAAGGCGTACGCCTCGGGCGCGGAGGTCATCGCCGACCCGGAGGTCGATCTGATCCTCAACCTGACCACGCCGCAGGCGCACTACGAGTATAATCTGGCGGCGCTCCAGGCCGGCAAGCATGTCTATACCGAAAAGCCGCTTGCCATGACCTATGCTGAGGGCAAAGAGCTGGTAGCGCTGGCAAAGGAAAAGGGGCTGCTGCTCGGCTGCGCGCCGGACACTTTTTTGGGCGGCCGGCTGCAAACCATCCGCGAGCTGATCGACAGCGGCAAACTCGGCCGCATCACGGGCGGCGGCGCCTACTTCATCGGACACGGGCACGAGTTCCACCACCCCGCGCCCGCCTTTTTCTATCAGCCCGGCGCAGGCCCGCTGTATGACATGGGGCCGTATTACCTGACCGCGCTGCTCAGCCTGCTCGGTCCGGTGCGGCGCGTCTGTGCGATGGCTACCAAGGCCGCCGACACCCGCACAGTCCCGTCCGGTCCCAGCAAGGGACAGGTGCTGCCCGTCGATGTGGACACCCACATCAACGCCATTCTGGAATTCGACTGCGGTTCGGTCGTCACGCTGACGTGCAGCTTTGACGTTTGGGATTCCGAGCTGCCGCGCATGGAGCTGTACGGCACGGAAGGCACCGTGCTGATCGACGAAAAGGACCCGATCTCCGGCCCCAATCTGTTCGGCGGCGACACGCTGCTGCGCACGCCCGCGGAATACCGCTGGGCCGACCCGGAACGCCGTCCCGAACATGTGAACACGCCATGGTCGATCGTGCCCAACCACCACCCGTTCAATTCGGTCAGCCATGCGGAAAACCCGCGCGGCATCGGTCTGGTGGACATGGTCTACGCACTGGCGCAGCACCGCGCGCCGCGCGCGTCGGGCGATATGGCGCTGCATTCGCTGGAAGTGATGGAGTGCATCCTCCGGTCCGCGCATGAACATATTTTCTGCGAGCCGGAAACGACCTTTGAACGCCCCGCGCCCCTGCCGCTCGATTTTCCCGCAAGTGAAGCGGTAAACTGAAATCTTCTTTTCCATCAAACAAAGGCTGCCCGCAGGCAGCCTTTGTTCGTTCGTATAGGGGTAACCCGTATCAGCTTGTTTTGTCCTCGGTCTGGGGCGCCAGCCCGTTGACGATGCGAAACGCCCGCTCCCGCCGGCCGGTCAGGCAGTCGGTCAGGTTGCGGCAGCTCAGCCGCTGCAATGCCTCGATCGACCGCGCGCTGTAAAACGCGGCGTGCGGCGTCACGATCACGTTTTCCCGGCCGATGAGCGGGTTGTTCGTCAGGTCGGGTTTTTCCTCGCGCAGCACATCCAGCCCCGCCGCGCGGACCCAGCCCGCATCGAGCGCGCGCACCAGCGCCGGTTCGTCCACACTGCCGCCGCGCGAAACATTGAGGAAAATCGGGTGCTTCCGCATGCGGCGAAAGCAGTCCTCGTCAAAAAAGTTCTGGTTTTCCGCGGTCTGGTTCATGTGGTTGGTGATCACGTCCGCATTTTGCAGCAGGGTGTCCGTGTCCGTCAGGCTGACGCCCAGCAGCTGCGCCTGCTGCTCCTCCGCGTGCGGATCGACCGCCAGCACCCGCATACCGAAGGCCTGCGCGCGCCGCGCGACCGCGCGGCCGATCTTGCCGAACCCGAAAATGCCCATAACGCTGCCGGAAAGCCCCAGCGGCTGCGGCGCGGCATAGTACTGCCAGCGGTGCTCCCGGTCGATCAATCGAGTGTAGTGTTTGAGGTGGCGCTCAAGCGCCAGCAGCAGTGCCATGGTGTGATCCGCGACCTCCTGCGTGCAGTATTCGCCGATGGCGCACACCGGGATATCACGCCGCCGGGTTTCCTCCAGATCGACGAAGTTATAACCGGTTGCATTGATCGAGATGGCCTTCAGGCGCGGCATCCGGTCGAGCGCCGCCCGGTCCAGCGGAATGAAGGCGGTGAGCAGGCCGTCCGCATCCGCCATTTCGCGGTAAAACGCTTCCGGGTCGGTATACGGATGCAGCACGATCTCCGCGTCCGGGATCTCCTGCCGCAGCAGCGCATATTCCCTTTGGATATCGCGCCCCAGCACATCCGGATAATCCGCAATGACGATTTTCATGCCGATCCCTCTTTACGCCTCGTCCATGGCCTGCTCGAACGCCTGATACAGGATGCCCAGCGCGGTGTCGATTTCCTCCTTTTTCACGGTCAGCGGCGCGATAAAGCGCACTACGTTCTTGTCACAGCCGCAGGCCAGCAGGAACAGGTCGCGCTCGAGCGCCAGCGCAATGATCTTGTTGGTCAGCTCGCGGTTGGGCGATCCGTCCGGATAAACCAGCTCCATGCCGATCATCAGGCCCAGGCCGCGCACCTCGCCGATGCACGGATACTTTTCCTGCAATTTCTTCAGCTCGCCGATAAAGTATTCGCCCATGCGGCGGCCGTTGTCGATCGCGCCGTTTTCCAGCGCGTCGATCGTTGCCAGCGCCGCCGCACAGGAGACCGGATTGGCGCCGAACGTGCCGCCGTGCGCACCGGCCACCCACTTGTCCATGATCTCGCTCTTGCCGACCACGGCGGACAGCGGCAGCCCGTTGGCAATGCCCTTGGCGCAGGACATGATGTCCGGCTTGACGCCGTGGGTCTGCCAAGCGAACATGTTGCCGGTGCGGCCGAAGCCGGTCTGCACCTCGTCAAAGATCAGCATGATGCCGTACTTGTCGCACAGCTCGCGCACATACTGTACCCACTCGCGCGGCGGGACCACATAGCCGCCCTCGCCCTGTACAGGCTCCATCAGAATGGCCGCGACCGAATACGGGTCGATCAGGTGCTTGAACATATCGTCAAACTGGGTGTAATACTCCTTCGGGCAGGCGCCGTCCTGCATCTTATAGGGCGTGCCGAACAGCTTGGGGTATTCCGCAAAGTAGATGGACGGCACCAGGCCCTCATAGTGCTTGCGGTAGGCGGAGTTGGACGCCGTCAGTGAGGTGCACATCATGGTGCGGCCGTGGAACGAGCCTTTGAACGCGATAACGGCCGGGCGCTCGGTGGCGTATTTCGCCAACTTGACCGCGCCCTCGACCGCTTCCGCGCCGGAATTGGAGAAATAGACCTTGTAGCCGCCGCCCATCAGGCCGACCAAACGCTCGGCCAGCGCGGTTTCCACCTCATAATGAAACAGGTTGTGGCAGCAGTGCACCATTTTGTCCAGCTGGTCCTTTGCCGCCTGCACAACCGTCGGATAGTTGTGACCCAGATTGTTGACCGCAATGCCGCTGCCGAAGTCGAGCAGCTTTCTGCCGTCATCCGTATACAGATAGCTTCCCTGCGCATGCGTGATCCCAAACGGCAGCGCGTGCAGCGCCATGGGCGGCATCACCGCCGCCGAACGTTCCTGTAATGTTGCCATAGAAAAACCCTCCCTGCTGATGATTTATGCAAAATAATACTGAATGGTCTTGAGAATGAATTTCGGCAATTGGCCGAACGAATACGGCATATAGATGCGCTCGGTCCACTTGTGGCAGTCCTTGCCCCACACACCGTAGTTGACCGCCGGGATGTTGAGCGCCTTGGCGGTTGCCAAGGGCACGGGATACAGCTTTTCATACCCCGGGAAGCACGCTTGCAGCATGGCGATCGAGTCCGCGTCGTCGTCGATCTTGAGATAGCTGGAGTCGGTCAGGCTCGGGAAAAACTGCTGCAATTTCATCTGCTCCCCGCTCTCGGCCGAAAATTCCGCGGCGATTTGTTCGACTTCGGCATACACGCGCGCCTCCTCGGGCACCTCCCGCTTGAGCGTGTTGTGCGGGCAGAACGGCGTGGCCAGAAATACCACGACGGTCGGCGTCTTGATGCCGCACAGCTCACACAGCGCCTGCACGATACGCAGCGAAGTGATGCGCATGTCGTCGCCCGCGGCGATCGAGTCGTCCGCCGTGCGGTCGATGAAGGCGTCCAAGTCGCCTTGGTACACCGCCCGCGCCCGGTCGCACAGCTCGCGGTAATCCAGCACCTGCGTCTGTTCCAGCAGGCTGGAATACCGGTTGCCGGACAGCGTGCAGTAGGTTTTGTAGCGCGCGTCCGCCTGCTGCATGACGTTGTCCAGCGCGGTGCGCGCCGCGCTTTTGAACAGCTCCATGCTTTCGGTGACCTGCCGGTTGTGCACAAAGTAATTGAAATACACGCAGGCGGTGTGCGGCGTCTGCACGTTGTAGCTCGGCTTGAGGTCCTGCATTTTGAGCACGGTCGGCGGCAGGGTGTACTCCCCTTGGTAGCCGTCGCAGAAATCCGGATTGCGGTCGATCAGACGCACCAGCTCGGCCGCGGTCAGGTCGGGCGAAAAGCCCTCGAAGCACTGCGCCACATGGGTCTCGCGGCCGATGATGTAAAACATCGGCAGCAGCTTGCCGACCGCACCGGTGTACACATACCGTGTGGTGTCGCCGGCGTACATCGGGCAGATAAAATCGTTGTTGATCGCCAGCCGGAAGTGCAGATCGTGCTCCTGCTGGATCTTTTGCAGCAGCGGCAGCTCCTCAATGATGCCGCGGTGCAGCGTTTCCTCGACCGGGTTGAACGACAGCAGCAGATTGCCGTGCAGCTTTTCCGGCGCCTGCGCCAGATGGCACACCAGCACCAGGAAAACCGCGTCTCCGCCCTTCATGTCACACGCGCCGCGGCCGAACAGGTAGTCGCCGGACGCCAGATCGCGCCGGACCTCTTCGGGCAGCTCGGCCGACTGGAGCACTTCGGCGAGCTTTGCACAGTCAAACGCATACGGCTTATACTTCCCATAGTCGTCCACGTCCACCGTGTCGATGTGCCCATGCAGCATGATGCAGTCCCGCTCGGTGCCGTCGCCGCCCTTGAGCAGCGCCATCACGTTGTGCCGGTGCAGCGGGTCGTCCTTGAGCTCCTGCGTGATGACAAGCTCCGGATGCGCCTGAAAATACGGGATATCCCGCAAATAGGCCTCGATCGCGTCCGCAATGGCGCGTTCGCCCGGTGTGCCGTTGACGCTGGGAATGGCGACCAGCTTTTCGGTCAGCGCTTTGATTTCTTCCAACAGCTCCATGGTGTTTCCTCCTCATTCCGTATTGTATACGGTATACATTTTAGCCCCAAGGAGAACGCTTCCCGCAAGAGGAAGCGTTCTCGTCGGGACGGATACTCAGCTTGCGTTCTGCTCCGCGCAGATCTGGCTGTATTCCTCGATCCACTGATCGATCAGGCCGGCATCCTTGCACTCCTGAATGGTCTCGTTGATGATTTCCAAAAAGTCTTCGTTGCCCTTGGGCACTGCAACAGCGGTATCCTTGTAGCGGCGATCATCCGGCAGCTGCGCGTCGCACAGCACCAGATCCGGGTTGGCAATCAGGTACGGCTGCGCCACCGTGGACTCAATGACAACGCCATCCGCCTTGCCGGTGGTCAGTTCGAGGACCGCCAGCGGGATCTTTTCCAGAGAAGTGATCGAAGAGTTGGTCAGCACTTCCTTGGCGTTGGTTTCCTGCGTGGTGTTCTTCTGCACCGCAATGGTCTTGCCGTCAAAGTCGCTCAGTTCCTTATACTTATCCGCATCCTCCGCACGGACCATCAGGCGCTGTTCGGCCTGCAGGTAAACATCCGAGAAGTCCATGTTTTGCTTGCGTTCCTCGGTCGGGGACATGCCGGCCAGCATAATATCAACCTGATCGGCCGCGACCGCAGCCAGGTTCGCGGTGAAGGTGGTGTCCTCCACTTCCTTCTCCACATCGACGCCCAGCTTTTCGCTCAGCTTCTCGGCGATCTTGTCACCGAGCGCCATATCAATGCCGATGACCTTCTGGTCGGTGCTCGAGATGTCGATGAACTCATACGGCATGTAGCCGGATGCCGTGGCCACGACCATCTTGCCGGTCTCCTTGATGCGCGTCAGGACCGGACCCAGATCGCTGGTTTCCGCGCCGGACGCCGCGGTGTCGTTGGACGCCGTGTCATTTGCCGTGTCCGAGCTGCCGCAGGCGGATACCGCCAGCGCCATGCTGGCTGCCATGAGCAGTGCCAGCGTTCGTTTTACCGTGTTTTTCATTTCTTTTCCTCCTCCTTTGGAAACAGACGTTTCTATCATTAAATAATGATAACTATGGAATGGTTGGCGCACCGGTTTACCGGTCGCTCTTTTTGAAGTGACGTTCCATCGCGCGTACCCCAAGGCCGATCACGAAGGTCACCACGAAATACAACAGTGCAATGACGAGCAGCGGCAGGAACGGCCGTCCGCTGGTACCGCTGATGGTGTTATACGAGAACATCAGCTCCGCCACACCGATGACCATGACCTGCGAGGACGCCTTGACCAGGTTAGCAAATTCGTTGCCGAAGTTCGGCAGAATGTTTTTGACCGCCTGCGGCATCACGATCCGCAGCATGGAGCTGACCGAACCAAAGCCTAGCGACCGCGCTGCCTCCATCTGGCCGGGATCGACCGACTGGATGCCCGAGCGGATGATCTCACAGATATAACCGCCCGAGTTGATCGTCAGCGCGATGATGCCGTACATCGAACGCTCGCCCGCGCTGCCCAAAAAGCTGGGCACCGGCAGTTCTACGCCGATCATCGGCAGACCGTAATAGACCATCATAATCTGTACCAGCACCGGCGTGCCGCGGACAAATTCGATCCAGATATTCGCCAGCCAGCGCAGCGGCGCGATTTTGTTCATGCGCAGCACGCACAAACCGCCGCCTACCAATATACTCAGCACGCCTGCGATGATCGACAGGATCAATGTGTTGCGCAGGCCGCCGATAAACAATGCCGAGTAGCGGGACAGGAATTGTCCCACATCCATCAGCCATGCATTGACATCCATAATACCCCTCCTTCTTTTCCCGCAAAATCGTATACTGTATACAATTTTGACTAAGCGAGCACCTTGCCAAGGAAGTTGATCAACCGTTCATTCTGCGGATGCTCGAAAATCTTTTCCGGCGGACCGTATTCCTGAATGATACCATCTGCCATAAAGACAACCTTGTTGGCAACCTCGCGTGCAAACCCCATCTCGTGGGTGACGATGATCATGGTCATGCCGTCGCGCGCCAGATCCTTCATGACCTCCAGCACCTCGCCGACCATCTCCGGGTCGAGCGCCGAAGTCGGCTCGTCGAACAGCATCACATCGGGCTCCATCGCCAGCGCCCGCGCAATCGCAATGCGCTGCTTCTGGCCGCCGGACAGCTGGCTCGGATACGCGTCCCGCTTATCCGAAAGACCGACCCGCTCGAGCAGGCGTTCCGCCAAAGCGTTGGCCTCGGGCGTTGGCATCTTGTGCAGCTTGCGCGGCCCGAGCGTGATGTTCTCCAGCACGGTCAAATGCGGAAACAGGTTAAAATGTTGGAAAACCATGCCGATTCTCTGCCGAACCCGGTTAATATCTACCGGTCCGTTCGCAATGCTGTGTCCTTCAAACTGGATGTCGCCGCCCTGGATATGTTCCAGTTGATTGATGCAGCGCAATAACGTGGATTTGCCCGAACCCGAAGGTCCGATCAGCACCGTCACGCTGCCTTTTTTCACATAGAGCTCAACCCCTTTGAGCACTTCCAGACTTTTGAAACGCTTATGCAAATCAATCACCGCAATCAGCGGATCAATTTCCGGATTGAACGCACGTCCTGTCACGCCGTAGCTCTTGGATTGTGGGCTCTTTTCATGGCCGAATGCCAGATGACCCAACTTCATAGCCGCTTCCTCCTATCAGTTCCGGATAAAACAAAAGACGAGGTTTGTCCTTGCCGGACATCCTCGTCTCTGCTTGATGCGCTCATTATAGACCGCGCCAATTGCGTTGTCAACCGATTTTTTTGTTTTCAGCATTGTTTCCATTTTGCACAAATCAATCCGCTTCTTTTTTAGCAAAATCACACAACGCCCTTTTGTCGTGCTTCCCTTCCGCACGGAAAATTCTTGTTCTTCCCCATTGACATCCCACTCTCGCAGACGTATTCTGTATACAGTATACTACTTGTCCTGAGGAGGTCTGTTCCATGAAAAATCTTCGTTTGACCGGCGAACGCCTGATCACCGGCGCCGGCGCGCTCAACGCGCTGGGCGGGCTGGAATTCACCCGCGCGCTTCTGATCACCGGCGGCAGCTCGATGTTCCGCAATGGCACGATCCATCGCGCCGAGGCGCTGCTCTCCCCCCACGGGACGGTGGAGGTCTACCACGGCATTTCCGCCAACCCGAGCTGTGAGGATGTAGAAGATGGCCTTGCCGTCATGCGTCGCTTCGCCCCCGATCTGGTCATCGCGATCGGCGGCGGCTCGGCGATCGACGCCGCCAAAGCCATGCTGCTGTTCTATGAATGGCCTTCGCTCAACTTTGATAATGTGTTCCACTCCACGCTGCCGCAAAAGCGCAGTAAAACCACCTTTGTCGCCGTGCCGTCCACCTCGGGCACGGCCAGCGAGGTCACCCATGTCACGGTCATCACCTTCTCCGAGCAGCAGAACAAGCTGGCGATCAAAACCGAGGCGCTGCGCCCGGATATCGCCATTCTGGACGGGGATCTGTGCATGTCCCTGCCCGCGCACATCGCCGCCGAGACCGGCATGGATGCGCTGACGCACGCGATCGAGTGCTTCACCAACCGCAGCAAGGAGACCTTCACCGATCTGCTGGCGGCCGGCGCGATCTCGGGTATTTTGCAGTGGCTGCCGCAGTCGGTTTTGCAGGCCACGCCCGAAAGCCGCCAGAAGATGCACGAATATTCCTGCATGGCCGGCATGGCGTTTTCCAACGCCGGTCTGGGCATGGTGCACGGCATTTCGCATGCGTTTTCCGCCCATTACAACACCGCGCACGGCCTAGCCAACGCGGTCATCCTGCCCTATGTGCTGGACTACAACCGGCAGGACCCCTGGGTCGCCGCCGAGCTCGACCGCCTGTCCCGCATGACCGGCGGCGACATCGTCGCGCAGGTGCGCGCGCTGTCCGCGCAGGTCGGCATCCCGACCTGCCTGCGGGACTGCGGCATCGCGGAAGCGGATTTCCAGCGCGATGAAGCAACGCTCATCGCCGGGTCCATGCTGGGCTCGACCGCGGTCAACCCGATCCCGATGACACCGGAAACCATTGCCCCGATCGTGCGCGCCGCTTACTACGGCAGCTGATGGAAACCGTACTGCTCACCCTGCATCAGGTGGTGCTCATGCTCGCCCTGCTCGCCATCGGGGCGATTTGCGCCCGGCTCGGCTGGTTTTCCGAAACGGTCGCGCAAGGACTGAGCAAGTTTCTGCTCTGGTTTGTCACCCCGGCGCTGCTGATCGACGCATACAGCAGGCCATTTGAGGCGCAGATGGCCGTGTATCTGCTGCTTGCAGGCGTGCTCGGCGCGCTGTTCCACCTGATGTCGGCGCTTTTGGCGCAGGGGCTCGTCCGCAAAGGCGACCGCGATCAGCGCGCGGTGGCGCGCATGAGTGTGGTGTATTCCAACTGCGGATTTATGGCGTTCCCGCTGATTTCCAGCGTGCTGGGCGACACCGGTCTGTTTTACGGCAGCGCCTTTGTCGGCGTGTTCAACCTGTCCCTGTGGACGCACGGGCAGTATCTGCTGCGCGGCCGCGAGGGGCTGAGTCCGCGCCGCGCGCTGTGCAATGCGGGCGTGCTCGGCACACTGACCGGCCTGCTGCTGTATCTTTCGCAGCTGCCGCTGCCGTCCATTGTTGCGGACACCATTTCGTCGCTGGCCTCGCTCAACACGCCGCTGGCCATGCTGGTCATCGGGTCGTTTCTGGCCCATTGCCGGCTGCACACACTGCTGCGGCAGGACGTGATCTATCCCGCCCTGCTGCGCATGCTGGTGTGCCCGCTCTGCCTGCTCGGGCTGCTGTACCTCATCCGCGTGCCGCACTGGTGCGCGGCCGGCGCGCAACTCGGACTGGTGACCATGCTGTGCGCAAGCTGCCCTTCCGCCGCGTCCAGCGTGCTGATGACCGCGTCGCTCGGCATGGATTCCGGATACGGGTCGCGCATCATCCTGCTGACCAGTCTGCTGTCGGTCGCCGTGATCCCCGCGCTGTCGCTTGCCACCACTCTGGTGCTGGCATGATTGACAACCCACAGGCAAAACGGTATACTGAATGCAGTATACTTTTGGAGGACCATCGTCTTGAAAAATCTGAAAAAAGAGCCTTCGCTCACTGATAAAGCCTATGCCGCCATCAAGGAGGCCATCATTTCCAACGAGCTTGCGCCCGGCACCATGCTGGCGGAAGAAAGCCTTGCCGCGCAGCTCGGCATCAGCCGCACCCCCATCCGGGCGGCCTTGCAGCGGCTGGTGCTGGAAAAGATCGTGGTATCCTCGGGCAAAAAGCTGGTCGTCGCCGAAGTGACGGCGCAGGATGTGCGCGATATCGACATCATCCGCATCCATCTCGAGCCGCTTTCCATCCAGCTCATCGCGCAGCGCGGCGGACTGACCGCGCGGCAGCTGTCCCAGCTGCATGGCTACAACGAGCGGCAGCGCGAAGCGGCAGAAACCGGGGACAGCCTGTCCTTTCTGGAACAGGATACGCTGTTCCATGTGATGTTGGCGCAGCTGTCCGGCAACCATTTTCTATATGATCTGGTCAGCCGGAGCAATCTGACCATCCAGCGATTCCACACCCTGACCGGCACCCTGTCGCAGCACGCGCCGGTGGCGGTGGAAGAGCACAAAGCCATTCTGGACGCGCTCGAGCGCAGGGACTATCCGCAGGCGGAAGCCGCGCTGCGCTCGCATCTGGAAAAGGTGGACAGCCGTATGCTGCGCTGACAGTTTGCCAACCGATCTCTCCGACAACAAAACCCCGGATACCGCTTTTCCGCGGCATCCGGGGTTTTTCTATGCGTTCCAACGGGGATTCGGCCGGTTATCACTCCGGCGCCTGCACCCGCTTGTGAAAATCATCCAGCATGGACTGCAAGGTGATGCCCTGCATGGTCTGCTTGACCGCGTCCTCAATCTGATGATACGGGGTTTGCAGCACCTGCCGGATATTCTGCGCCACCGGGCATTTGCGCCCCTGACAGTTGTGAATCCCAATCAGGGCGGACAGGCCGTCCGGTTCGAGCGCGCTGTAAATTTGATACAGGGTGATCTGCGCCGGGTCGGCGCACAGCGCCGCGCCGCCGGTGCCCCGCGCGACCGAAATCAGTCCGGCCTTTTTGAGCTTTCCCATGATGTTCCGGATGACCACGGGATTGCATCCCGTGCTTTGCGCGAGCAAATCGCTTGTCACTTTGGCAATGCCCTTGGCTTCATGGATGAATATCAAACAATGCACGGCGATCGAGCATTTGGTGCTGATCTGCATGATGGGATCCCCTCTTTCCGTTTGGCTGACACGCCGGATGTAACTATTGACATTACAACAAGCGCGTGGTATAGTAGCAGATGTAATTTCATCTGTTACAACACATTGTATCGGGTTTTCCGATAAAATGCAAGCGTCCGGCACGAAAACGGCCGGCACATCCCGATGAAACAGAAAGGACCGGCACATGAAAGCAGTACAGATCGACCAATATACCAAAGAGATCCGCACCCGTCTTTGCGACCTTCCCCTGCCGGAGATCGCAGCAGACGAAGTGCTGGTAAAAGTCAAAGCAGCCGCGGTCAACCCGCTCGAGCTGCTGATCCTCTCGGGCAGCGTCCGGCTGATCCAAAACTACACCATGCCGCTGACGCTGGGCAACGAATGTGCCGGCATCGTGGAACAGGTTGGCCGCCATGTGACCGCCTTCCAGCCGGGCGACCGGGTTTACACCCGCCTGCCGCAGCAAAAAATCGGCGCGTTCGCGGAATATGTCGCGGTCCCGCAATCCGCGCTCGCCCGCATGCCCGCGGAGTATGACTTCGCCACCGCCGCCGCGATCCCGCTGACCGGACTGACCGCCTATCAGGCCATCACGGAAGAACTTGAGGCCCAGCCGGGGCAAACCCTGCTCATCACCGGCGCATCGGGCAGCTTCGGCCAGATGGCCGTGCCCATCGCCAAAGCGTGCGGACTGCGGGTTTTCGTGACCGGCAACCACCGCGCGCGCGACCAGTTTCTCGCCATGGGGGTGGAGCGATACATCGACTACCGGCAGGAAAACTACTGGGAGGTGCTGTCCGGGGTGGACCATGTGATCGATACCCTCGGCGCCGCAGAATTCGACCATGCGCTGCATGTGCTCAAACCCGGCGGGCGGCTGGTGAGCCTCAAGGCCGTGCCGAACAAGGCGTTTGCCGTCCGGCAGCATGCTGCGCCGTGGAAAAAAGCGCTGTTCACCCTTGCCGGCGCCAAATATGACGCCGCCGCCCGCAAGCAGGGCAAGGAATACCGTTTTCTGTTTGTCCATGCCGACGGTGCGCAGCTGAAAAAAATCACGAAAATCGTCGAGCAAACCCAAATCAGGCCCGCCGTTGACCCGCATGTCTTTTCTCTGGCACGGGCCGACGACGCGCTGCGGCTTGTCGCGCAGGGCCGCCTGAGCGGCAAGGTGCTCATTCAAATCTGACAGGAGGAAGCGTACATGAAACTTTATGAGGTTGTCTTCAGCCCGACGGGCGGCACCCAAAAGGTGGCCGACCGGCTGGCCCAATCCTTGTCCGGGGAAATCGTCCCCGTTGACCTGACCGACCATACGCTGGCATTTGCCAGTATCGCGCTGACGCCAGACGATGTGGCCGTCCTTGCCGTGCCTTCCTATGGCGGCCGGGTGCCGGCCCCCGTGGTCGAGCGGCTGGCTGCGCTGCACGGCAACGGCGCCCGCGCGGTGCTGGTCTGCGTCTACGGCAACCGCGCCTATGAGGACACACTGGCCGAATTGCAGGATACCGCCAAGCAAGCCGGGTTCCGACCGATCGCGGCGGTGGCCGCAGTGGCCGAACATTCCATCGCCCGGCAGTTTGCCGCCGGCCGTCCGGATGCACAGGACGCGCAGCAGCTTGCAGCTTTCGCCGCACAGACCCGCGGCAAACTTACCGCCGGCTCGGCCGCGGAGCCGCAGATTCCCGGCAACCGCCCCTATCAAAAGGCGGGCGGCGCCGGCATGGTGCCCAAGCCGACCAAAGCATGCGTCCGCTGCGGTGCGTGCGCCAAAACCTGCCCCGTGCAGGCCATTTCTGCGGACGACCCCAAAAAAGTAAACGCCAAAGCCTGCATTTCCTGCATGCGCTGCGTCTCCATCTGCCCGCACGACGCCCGCAAGGTCAATCCGCTGCTGCTGTCCGCCGCCGGATTGATGCTGAAAAAGGTCTGCGCACAGCGCAAGGACAACGAGCTGTTCCTCGCCTGACGCACCGGTCCAAGCAGGCAGAGGCACGGCCGACGGGAACTGCCCGCGCCAGGATGCCGGTTACAGCATCAGCAGCGTACCGGCCACGACGCACAACAGACCGATCCCGGCCTTTTTCGACAGTTTCTCTCGGAACACCACATAGGAAAACGCAATGGTCACCAGGATACTGAGTTTGTCGATCGGCACCACCACGCTGGCAAGGCCGTCCTGCAAGGCCTTATAGTAACACAGCCAGGACGCGCCGGTCGCGATGCCGGACAGGACAAGAAAGCCAAATTCCTTGCCCGGAATCTGCCGCACAGACCCCTGCTTTCCCTTGACGAACACCACCAGCCATGCCATCAGCAGCACAACGCCGGTGCGCAGCGCGGTGCCGAGGTTGGACTCCACGCCCGTGATGCCGATTTTGCCGAAAATCGCGGTCAGACTGGCGAAAACCGCGGACAACACCGCATAAACCAGCCAGGAATAACCGGCGGTCTGCGCCGTCTGCTCTTTTTTCTGGAGCATCAGCAGCGTGCCCCCGGCAATCGCCACCAAGCCGACCAGTTTCCAAAGGTGGATCGGCTCCTTCAACAACACAAACGCCAGCAGCACCGTCAAAACGGTGCTGCATTTGTCTATGGGCACGACCTTGTTGATATCCCCCAATTGCAGCGCGCGAAAATAGCACAGCCAGGACGCGCCGGTCGCCAAACCGGACAGGATCAGGAAGGTCCAGGTATAGGCGGAGATATCCGCGATCTGCGGCGCGGAGCCCACCAAAAACACCATCAGCCACGAAAATACCAGCACGACGATGGTGCGGATGGCTGTCGCCACATCGGAATCGGTCTTTTGAATGCCGCATTTTGCCAAAACAGCGGTAATGCCGGCAAAGAACGCAGAACTCACTGCAAACAAAATCCACATCTGTCATTCCTCCTCAGGCATCCACTCTATTATAGAACCGCCCCCGGACGGTTGCAAGAGCAAACCAGCCGGGGCGAGGAATGATGATGTGACGCAGCCTCCTGCCGAAAGCCAAACCGGCCAACGGCTCTGACCGTGCCGCCGCGGGACAAAAAGCGGCATCTACCATGGTATGCCGACTTTGCACATCGGTCAAACCACCCATGAAATTAGCAGTTGCCGTCCTCAAAATCCAAAACGACCTTGAGCGCCCGATGACTCCGCACCAATGCCAATGCCTCGTCAATCTGCTCAAACGGCAGCACATGCGAGTAAAAATCCTTTGGATTGACCTTGCCCTGCAAAATATAGGCGATCGTCTCATCCATGATATCGTATTCCCCATACGGGAAATTGAGCATATGCAGACTGATATTATTGGGCAATTGACTCAAATCGATCTGCGTATCTCCCTTGCGCAACACACCGAGCGAACACAGTTTTCCACCCTGACGCAAATACTGCGCGCCTTCCAGCAGCACGGTGCTTTTGCCCACCGCATCCACGACCAGATCAAATTTCTCGTCCCCGATCTGCGCCGCTGTATCCTGTTGAGCAAAGTTGATCGTCCGGTCGGTATGTGCCACACGGACCGAATTGGCCAGCCGTTCCGGCACGCTGTCGATGACCGTCAGCTCGGCCGCACCGCGCAGTTTCATAAACATTGCCAGCGCCGTGCCCATCGGCCCCGCGCCGTACAGCAGCACCCGATCCCCCGGCTGCACGCCGAAGTTGACGGCCGCACTGTGGCATTCGCTCAGCGACAGCAGCAGCGCCGCGTCTTTCCAGTCGATCTCCGCCGGAAAGCGGTGCTGTTTTTTGTAAAACGGCACCTGCTCCGGTGTACAGACCCCATCTTCCACCATCGCCTGCTGATCCACGACCACACCATACTGCGCCATGCCGCCGTAAGTTTTGGTATACCCGTTGCCCGCGTCCGGCCACAGGTTGGGATGGATGAAGCGATCCCCTATCCTGATGTTGCGCACTTTGGAGCCAACGCGAATGACCTCGCCCGCACCCTCGTGGCCAAGTACGGTCGGGAAGCCGAGAAAGCCCTGTTTTTCTGTTGTCTCCCCGTTGATGATGCCCATATCCGTGCCGCTGCACACGCCGCAGGCATGATTGCGGCAAAGCGCCCCATATTCGCCGATTTCCGGGATCGGGACATCGTCCACAACACGCACGACGCCTTTTTCCAGCACGGCGATCGCCTTCATACAGTTCATTCCACTTCATTCCTTTCCAATTCTGACATTGCGGTATGGATCGGCCGAAGCGCTCCTTCCAGCTGGCAGAAAACCGGATACGCCCGCCGGTAATATGCCGTGTGATCCATGCGCGGCGCAACCGTACGCACGATCCGCACGGCCCGACGTATCGCCTCATCCACTCCGGCATAAACGCCTGCCCCGATGCCCGCCAGCAGCGCAGCGCCAAAGGCAGCGGCCTCCGCCGTTTCCGAAACCTCGATCGGCAGGCCGAGCATGTCCGCCTTGGTTTGCAGCCATACCGCGTTTTGGGTTCCGCCTCCGGTGGATACGATCCGGCGCACCGGCTGGCCGGCCGACAGTCGTTCGATCATCCGCTTCATCTCGTACGCAATGCCTTCATACACCGCCTGCATGAAATCCGCGCGCGTATGCTGTGCCTGCACGCCTGCAAAAGCGCCTCGGCTTTGCAGATCACGGGCTGGCGAGCTCGAACCGCGCAGATGCGGCAGAAACAGCAGGCCATGCGCCCCCGGCGCAGCATCAATATCCGGCTGCGCCCCGGCAAATTCCCGTTGAAACCAATCGACCGACGCGCCGGACGCCGGAATTCCGCCCGAAGCATACCAGCGTTCCGGCGCCACATGGCAGCCCGTGTTAAAGCCCTTCCGGCCGAGCGTCTCCACGCTTGCCGCATCGGTTTTTGCCATGAGCAATTCCTCACAGGTGCCGGACGAATCCAGCACCACGCCCGGCTCCACCACACCGGTCGCCAATGCGCTGCAAATATGGTCATGCCCGCCGGTAAAAACCGGCGTGCCCGGTGCGACACCGCAGCGTGATGCGGCCTGTGCCGTCACCCTGCCGACCGGGCTGCCGGACGGCACCAGCTGCGGCAGTACCGACGCATCCATGCCGATCATGTGCAGCAGCTTGTCCGACCAGCACCGTTTTGAAAAATCCATCAGCATCGTACGGGACGCCAATGTGTAATCCATGCAGGAACCGCCGGTCAGGCAGAACCCCACATAATCCGGCACGCAATGCCAGCGATGCATGCGTGCAAACACGTCCGGCCGATTGTCTCTGAGCCAAAGCAGCTTGTTTGCTGTGAAGATATGCTGACGGCGCAGGTGCGTGATGGCGAACAGTTCCTCATCCGTCAGCCGCTCCGCCCACCAGCTTTCATATTGTTCGGTGCGCCGGTCGAACCACGCAATGATCGGAAACAACGGCTGCCCTTCCCGGTCGAGCGGCACACCCGCCTCACCCATACCGGTCACGGCGATCCCGCAAAGGCGGCTGACCGCCCCCGGCAGCGCAGCTTCCAGCTGTGCTGCGGCCTGTTTCATCAGGTGAAAAACGATTTCGCGAATCTCTTCCGAGTCATACACCGCGCTGTCTTCGGAAGCGCGTCTGAGCGGCGAAGGGCTGCGCGCCTGTGCGGCCGTATTCCCTTCCTCGTCCCACACGACCACCTTGATATTCGTCGTGCCGACATCAATCCCCATCAGATACTGCAAATTGTCCGCCTTCCTTTCTGTGTGCGCGGCACACCCGTTCATCGATAGAAATACGGCGCCAGCCGCAGTTCCTTGCACTGCCACGGATCATGCGAAAAGATAATGCGCGCATTGTATTTGCGCTGCAGCGCGCGCAGCTTTTTGACCGCACGCACAAATCCAAGCGAATCTGCGATCATGCTGGGATAGACGACCGGAGGGCCATAGTTGATCGACGAGGTCACGGCATCGCTCGGGAAGATATAGGTTTGTTCCTCGCAATGCAGCACCAAGCCGATGACGCCGGGCGTATGCCCCTCAAACAGCACCAGCTCTACGCCTTCACAAAGTTCCATATCTTCGTCGATCAGGTCGAAATCCGCGCCCACTTCAAAATCCTGCCGGTAATACCCGGTGTCGGAGTAACCGCATGCCGCCCGATGGGTAGCCACCAGGCCGTTTGCAAAATCCTTTTCGCTCATGATCACGCCCTGAAAGCCCGGCGCGCCGCGCAGCAGCTCAAGCCCGCCGAAATGATCCCAGTGGCCGTGCGAAACAATGATCCGGCGGATCTCCCCGACCGAAACGCCGACCTTTTCCAGCTGCCGGTCGATGAATTCCTCGCGCTGGATGAACGCCGGATTGATCCGGCATGACTCCGGCGAGCGCCGCCCATCCTGCGCGCCCAGCCCGGGTCCGCAGTCGTACAGCAGATACCCCTCCTTGGGATGCTTGATGAGCACACAGAGATAGGGAAATTTCATCCAGACATGCTGCGGGGTCTTATGGTCCCGGTCGCCAAAACTATATCCGCAGAAATTATAATCCGCGTCATTTTCACCATGCCCGATCTGAAAAATGGTAAACGAAAGTCCTTCCATTTGGTATGCCTCCTCTTCTCAGCGTTTGCGGACCTCTACATTGCTCATCGCAACTGCCGCCAGCAGCACCACGCCCTTGATGACCCACTGCCAATAATCGTTCAGGCCGACCATAATCATGCCGTTGCTGAGCACGCCCATGATAAACACGCCGAACAATACGCCGCTGATCTTGCCGCTGCCGCCATTGATGCTGACGCCGCCCAGCACGATCGCGGTGATGACATCCATCGGAAAATCCGTGCCGATCGCCGGCTGACCCGAACCGAGGCGGCCCGCCATCATCAGGCCTGCGATCGAAGCAAACAGTGCGCTCGCACCGAACGCAATCATATACACCTTGTTGGTGTTGATGCCGGACAGGCGCGCTGCCTCCGCGTTGCCGCCGACTGCATAAATATAGCGGCCGATGTACGTATGATCGAGCACCCAGAAGCCAAACGCAAACGCGATGATCATCAGCAGCAGCGGAAATGGGAAAAAGCCGAACAAATAGCCTTGCCCAATGAATTTGAACGCATCCGCGATGCCGTATATCGGCTTTGCGGAAGTCAGCAGATAGGCAATGCCCTTGAGAATGGTCTGCATCGCAAGCGTTGCGATCAGCGGCGACACCTTAAACCGGGTGTATGCCACGCCGTTGATCAAGCCAAACCCCAGCCCGCAGAGCAGCGTAATCACAAACGCGACCGGCAGCGGAAGACCCAGATTGACCGACAGCAGCGCTGCGAGCACGCCGGAAAACGCCAGCATGGAGCCGTTGGAAATATCAATGCCGCCCGTCAGCATCAGGAAGGTCGCGCCGACCGCGGCGATACCGGTGCTTGCAACCTGCCGCCCGATCGTCATGACGTTTTCCAAGGTACGGAAATTCTCGCTGAGCAGCATAAAGATCAGAACTTCCACGACCAGAATGATAAACACACCGTATTTCCGGTATATGGCACTCCATTTCATCTGTTTCATTTTTTCACCTCATGATCCGATGTTGACTGCCGGAAGCGTTCCGCCGGAAGCCAATTCCAAAATATTTTCCTGCGTCACCTGATCGCCGCGCAGCTCACCGTTGAGGCGGCCCTCACACATCACCAGCACGCGCGAGCACAGGCCGACCACTTCCAGCATCTCGGACGAGATCACAATAATCGATCGTCCTTCCGCGCGCAGCCGATCCATCAGCTCATAGATTTCTTTTTTTGCGCCGACGTCGATGCCGCGGGTCGGTTCGTCCAGAAACAGGATATCCGCTTCGGTGGACAGCCATTTGGACAGCACGACTTTTTGCTGATTGCCGCCGGACAGGCTGGAGGCATGGGCCTCCGGGGAGGCTAATTTGATCGACAGCGCTTTGATAAACCGGTCGATCAAAGCGCGCTCTTTGGGACGCGATACGGTGAGCAGTTTGCTCAGCGCATTGATCTTGATCAATGAAATATTATCGGCAATCGGCAATTCCAAATGCAGGCCCTGCCGCTTGCGATCCTCCGGGATCATTGCGATGCCCTGCTCGATCGCATCGCGCGGTGTGTTGATGCGCACCGCTCTGCCGTTGACCGTGATTTCGCCCGTCTCCCGACGGTCCGCACCAAAAATCGCGCGGATGATTTCCGATCGTCCGGAACCGACCAGTCCGGCAAGGCCCAACACCTCGCCTTTATACAAAGAGAATGAGATATCATGTAATTCTCGTGTGTTCAAATTTTTGACCTGCAATACCGGCTCTTCCATGTTGCCGGGCGTGCGGATGCTTTCGGGAAATTCTCCTCCCAGTTCGCGCCCCACCATCAGCCGGATCAGCTCCGCCCGGTTGGTTCTTGCGGTTTCCAGCGTCTGGATCACTTCGCCATCCCGCATAATGGTCACGCGGTCCGCCAGCTCGAGCAATTCTTCGATTCGGTGGGAGATATAAATAATCGTTACGTTCTGCGATTTCAGTTTTCGCACCAGCTGAAACAGTGCCTCTACCTCCTGCGTGGTCAGCGGTGCCGTCGGCTCGTCCATGATGAGAAAACGAACCTTTTCCAGCATGGATTTCCCGATCTCGACCAACTGGCAGTAAGCCACGCTCAGTTCGTTGATCTTTTTTGTCGGATCGACTTCCACGCCGAGCTCTGCAAACAGCTCTTTCGACCGTGCGATCATCGCATTCCGGTCAACATCCAGCCCCTTTCTGATCTCCTTGCCCAAAAACAGGTTTTCATAGACCGTCATTTCCGGAACAAGATTAAACTCCTGATAGATCATTCCGATGCCTTCTGCTTTGGCTGCATTCGGCGTCAGCCCGTCATACTCTCTGCTGTCGATCCGAATCACGCCGGAATCCGGCCTGCTCGCCCCGGACAGCATTTTGCACAGCGTAGACTTACCCGCGCCGTTCTCGCCCAGCAAAGCGTGTACCTCGCCGGGCACAAAGGTGAGGCTCACGTCCTTGAGAGCATGGATGCCGACAAAGTATTTGTTTATATTTTCTACGGATAACGATGCTTGCTTCATGTGCTCACCCTATCGGGCCGGCTGCTGTGCTGCGGCAGCGGCCGGCCTGATTCATCCTTTCTCAGTACTGCGTTACTGGAACTGCGTATAATCCGGCGTCTTGGCCAGATAATCCTTTACATTATCCTGTGTGATCGCCATGACCTCTACCGTGAAGATCTCCTCATAGTCCTTGCCCAGTGCGGCATTCGTGATGTTCTGCATGCAAGCATAGCCGATTTCCTGGAACATCCAGGCGCCTGCGACGGTGGCACGATAGACGCCGCCTTCCTGAATCTTCTCCAACGCCGCATCCGTTCCGTCGATGCCGCCCAGGAACATATCGTCCAAATTCTTGCCCGAGCTTTGCAGTGCCTCATACGCGCCCAACGCACCGGAATCGTTGACGCACAGAATCACCTTGACATCGGGATGCGCCTGCAGAATGGACTCGGTCACGCTCATGCCGGTATCGGTCTCATGGCCTTCTTCCTCCGCTACGATCGTTGCATTCGGGCATTTTTCCGCCAGCACATCCTTGAACCCATCCACGCGTTCCATGACCGCGTCCACCGCCGGCTGGGTCAGCAGCGCGACCTCCGCCGTGCCGCCCAGTTTATCATTGATCCACTCCGCGGCAGCCTCAGCCAGCTTTACGCCCTGGTCATAGTCGTCATACTTGAGCACGGCGGTGCGTCCCTCAATATCCGGATAGGTGTTGACCGCAACGCCCTTTGCTTCCGCGTTCTGCACCGCATCGGCCAGCGCCAGACCGTCAATGGCACGGCAATCGATCGCCGCGCAGCCCATTGCAACCAGATTCTCCATGCCGGATACCTGTTTTTCCGCCGAGGAGGCGCCGTCCACTACATTCAGTTCGTACCCATGCTCATCCGCAAATGCCTGCGCGCCTTCAATGGTCTGGACAAACACCTGATTGGCCAAATCCATTGCCACGAACCCCAATTTGATCGTATCACCGTTTTCCGGCGCATCCGCCGACCCTCCGCCGACCGAAGGCTCCATGCTGCAAGCCGAAAAAGTCAGGCACAGAAGGGATGCCGTCAAGCCGGCTACAATTCTTTTTCTCAGCATTTTCTGGTTCATCGTTTTTGCTCCTTTCATTTCTCAGTCTGTTTCCGTTATCCTTCAATACCGGTTTGCCGCCCTGCATACCTCGATCCACTGAGCGACCACCGGTTTGATCGCCGCCTTGACCGGCTCCATCAAATCCGAAATGTTGGTCGATGCCGCATCGATGCGCGTCTTGAGATCTTTGATATAGGTGGCGTGCAGCTGCGTACCTACATTTACCTTTGCCATCCCCTCCTTGATACATTCCTTTATTACCTCAAAAGGCACTCCGGTCCCGCCATGCAGCACCAGCGGAATAGAGACCAGCCGATTGACTTGGCGCAAGCGTTCCAGATCGATATGCGGTTTGCTTTTATAAAAGCCATGTGCCGTTCCGATCCCAACGGCAAGCGAGTCCACCCCGGTGCTTTCCGCCAGCGCAACCGCATCCGCCGGACGCACCAGATAGTCATCCCCCTCATAGGTTCCTTCCACACCTCTGCCAAGGATGCGGCCGATTTCTGCCTCCACAATCGCGCCATGCCGATGGGCATATTCGACCACTTCCCGCGTCTGCCTAATATTCTCCTCGAGCGAGCACATGGAAGCGTCGATCATCACCGACTGGTAACCGCTGTCCACCGCCGCCTTGCACAGGTCCACCGAATTGGAATGATCCAGATGCAGAATGACATGGCCGCCGGATTTTTGCCTTGCGACCTCGGCCATGGCATACAGGTAATCCAGCCCGACCGACTGCGCCACACGCATATTGGTTGCCAGATAGACCACCGCCCGTTTCTCTGCCGCGGCCTCGGCCACTGCCTGCATCTCCCAGCAGTCCGAACAGTTAAACGCGGGAATGGCATATCCTTTTGCGTCCGCATCCAGCAGGGCCTGTTTATAATCCACTTTCATTTAGCACCTCCAGATGTATTATTTGCTTTTAATTACTTTCATTTTGTTTTGTTTATGATCGAATAATATCATAACGTTTTCCGGAATGCAAGTAAGAAAAAGGGAATTCTCGCACATCTGACGTAGATAATATCTCATATTTTTTGTGCAAACCGCCGGTTTCCTTGTTTTTCTCCAACTTTGGAATAACACTATTGACTTTCATTTCATTTTTACTATAATTAAGTTAAATAGAGAAAATATGGAGGAATTGCTGTGATCAATCTCAACAGCAGGCAAAGCGAAATCTATCACATGGTCAAAGAACGTTCGGTTATGAAAGTTCGTGATATCATTTCGCTGTTTGATGTTTCCGCCGCCACCATACGAAAAGATCTGACCCTTTTGGAAGAATCCGGTCTGCTCCGTCGGACGCATGGCGAAGTCCACGCCATTGCGCCAAACGGGCTGCAAATGACGCCATTTGAAGCCCGCAGTTTTTTGTGCATCGAGGCCAAGCGCAAAATTGCGCAGGCAGCCGTGCAGCAAATCAATGACGGCGAAAGCATCATTCTGGATTCCGGCAGCACCACCGCGGAAATCGCCAAACTTCTGGTGGATCGCAAAAACCTGACTGTGATCACCAATTCCCTTCCCGTCGCGCTCGCGCTCAGCTCGAGCGCCGTGACCGTCATCATCGTCGGCGGCATGTTTTTGGGGCAAAACATTTCCATACAGGGGCCGGATGCGGAAGCGTTTTTGCAGCAGATCGAAGCAGACAAAGCCTTTATCTCTGCCACCGGCGTGCGCAACAACATTGGCCTGACGGCATCCAACCCTCTGGAAGCCAGCATCAAAAAATGCATGATCCACGCCGCGCACAAAGTATATGCCGTTCTGGATTCTTCCAAGTTTTCGATCGGAAGCATCAATCTGTTTGCTGATTTCAGCGAAATTGATACCCTGATCACCGAGGCGCTGCCCGATGATCCAAGCCTCACCCAACGTTTTGATGCGCTCGGAACGCAGATCATCTTTGCAGACTCATAACCGTCGCACGAAGGAGACCCTCATGACAGAAAAAGAAAAAATGCTCGCCGGACTGCAATTTGATCCCGCCGATCCTGCGCTGCGCGCAATGCGCAATGCCTGTTATGCGCTGCTCGATCAGCTCAACCGCATCAGCAACAGCGATAAACCCGCGCGTGCCCGCATTTTGCAGCAATTATGCGGCGCAGTGGGACGCAATATCAACATCAAATCCATGTTTCAATGCGATTATGGCAGCAATATTTTCATTGGGGATGATGTGTTCATCAACTATAACTGCGTTTTCTCCGATTGCGGCCGCATCACCATCGGCGACCGCACGCTGATCGGTCCGCAGGTAGGCATTTATGCGGTAAACCATCCGCTCGACGCAGCAGAACGCGCCACCGGACGCGAAACCGGCATCGGGGTCACCATTGGCGCCGATTGCTGGATCGGCGGACATGCCACCATCAATCCGGGCGTGACACTGGGCGACCGCGTGGTTGTCGCCTCGGGTGCGGTTGTAACGCATTCTTTTCCGGACGATGTGCTGATCGGCGGCGTGCCCGCACGCGTGCTCCGATAACGCAGCGATCCATCCGGGAATACATCCCCATTGCCGTGCGGCAGGCGACCCACAAAAACAAAATCCCCCTATTCTGTGCTTGATTTACAAACACGGAATAGGGGGATTTGCTTATGAAAGCGGTTTTGATTTCTGTAGGCTTTTAATGGAACTTTCCAAAATACACGCCGGATGCAAAGCCGATGCAGTCATAGTCCTCCAGACGGACCATCTGCCGGGCGGTCACGTCGATCAAGTCCATTGCGTCTGCTCTTGCCATGGCTTGCAGCACCTGCAAGGTATTGCCATGATGCCGGGAATAGTAGCAAACCGCGGTTTTCATCGCCCATCTCCCGCCAGCGTCCAGCCGAAATCGTTATGATAGATCATCTGGCGGGTCATGCCGCCGTCGATGCAGATGTTTTCGCCTGTGATGAAGCCCGCCCGATCCGAGCAGAGGTAGAGCACCATATTGGCGATGTCCATCGGGTTGCCCACCCGACCGGCGGGCTGCTGAGCAGCGTCCGGCCCGTCATACACGGTGTAATCCGTGTCGATCCAGCCAGGAGAGATCGAGTTGACCCGCACCTTGCCCGCAAAGCTCACCGCCAGTGCATGCGTCAGCGCCGAGATGCCGCCTTTGGCCGCCGTGTAGCTCTCGGTCTGCGGCTGGCTCATGCGGTCCCGCGAGGAGGAGATATTGACGATCGCCGCGCCGGGCGCAAAATAGGGTGCAAACAGCTTGGCAAGATAAAAAGGCGCGGTGACCCCCACCCGCAGGGCGTAGTTAAACTCCTCATAGGTGCAGGTGTCGATACCCTTCATCAGCGGCAGGGCGTTGTTGACCAGATAGTCTACCCGCCCGCCGTCCGCAATGACCTTGCGGGCAAAGTCCTCCAAAACCGCCTGATCGGCCAGATCACCCACATAGCAGTCATTTTCCAGCAAATCGATGATATACACCTGCGCGCCCGCTTTGCGGAACTCGTCCGCAATGGCCTTGCCGATGCCCTTGGCGCCGCCGGTCACGACCGCCACTTTCCGTTCCAACATGGTCGTCCCTCCTCAGATGATAATGCCTTCGCAGTGGTCGATCTCGTGCTGGATGATCTGCGCCGTCCAGCCGGTGAAGGTTTTCACGCGTTCCTGAAACTTCTCGTTCTGCCAGCGTACCTTGATGGACTGCCAGCGTTTGGCCGGGCGGGTCCCGGCAAGGGAGAGGCAACCCTCTTCCGCGTCGTACGGCCCGGATTTCTTGACGATCTCCGGGTTGAACATGACCATGTACTTGCCCTCGTTGTCAAAGGCGATGATGCGCTTGTTTACCCCGATCATGTTGGCCGCCATGCCGACGCAACCCGCCTTGTGGTACTCGAGCGTCTCCAGCAGATCGGCCGCAACCGCCAAATCGGCCGGCGTGGCCGGCTCGGCCTTTTGTGCCAGAAAGGCTTCATCTTTGCAAATTTCCCGAATCATCCTTATCTCTCCCCCTGTTGCTGTATCACTGCCGCAATGGTCTCCGCCGCGATGCGCGAGCCGCGCGCATTGGGATGGATGCCGTCCGCGGCGTAAAGGTTCTGCGTCTCGGACAACGCGTAAAACCGCTGCCCCACATCGGCCAGCAGCGCACGGTTTTCCTCGGCCGCCTTGCGATAGGCTTGTGACAGCCCGCGTGCCATCTCGTCATAGTCCCAGCCCTTTGCAGTCAGTTTGTCCCCGCCCCTCTGATACGCCCAGGTGGCATAGAGGATCGGGACGGCTCCGTTCTCCCGGATTTGCCCGCAGAGCTGCTGCACGCTGGAGAAAAAGCTTTTGGGCGCCGTGATCGGCCCGTGGCTCATCTCCTGCAGCACCACATAATCCCAGCGCTGCTCACGCAGCGCCGCCTGTGTCCTTGCCCCCAACTTGGTTTTGGGGTTTAACTGCTCGGACAAACGCGCCCCGCCCCGGGTATGGCAGACGACTTCCGCGCCGGTCAGCTCCGCCAGCATTTGCGGCATGTCATTGGTAAAAATAAAGCTGTTGCCCAGCATGAGAATGCGCATCTTGATGCTCCTTTTCCATATTGCTGTTGGTTTTCATTATACCGCATTCTCCCGCATTGCAAAAGAGGCTGTTTCCCGCCGTCGCTTCGCTTGCGAACCATATAGCGGCAACTGCCGAATCAACCGTATCCAAACCTTCCCGTATTCCTGTTCAGTTCATCCAATCTTCTCTGAAAAAAGCGGCTTCTTCCTTCCCCCGCTTGCATTTTGCGCCGCTCTGCAGCTTCCATCTCGTGACCATGCGATTCAAAAAAAGATAAATCAAAACTTGCATTGCACAATCAAGCCAACTATTTTCAGTGTAACAGCATTGGTTGATATCAGGCAACAGAAAAAGCACCGAAACAAACTGTTTCAGTGCTTTTATCTGGCGGAGAGTCAGGGATTTGAACCCTGGAGACGCTCATCACGCCTACACGATTTCCAATCGTGCGCCTTCGACCACTCAGCCAACTCTCCAAATATTGAATTGTTCTCACAAAGGACAAGAAATATTATACCCGACAAATCCGCATCCGTCAAGTGTTTTTTTACTTTTATTTCATTTTTTATTTCGCCGCCCCGTAGTGAAAAAAAGCCCTGCGTTTTGCAACGCAGGGCTTTTGACAATCACTTCTGGAACTGAGCGCGCACTTCCATATACTGAATCACTTCTTCGACCACGCCGTCAAATCCCAGCACACCGCTGTTGAGCGACAGGTCATAGTTGCGCGCATCATACCAGTCGTGGCCGGTGTGATGCTTATAGTATTTCGCACGATAGTCGTCGATCTCCGCGATCTTGCGCACGACTTCGTCCTGCGGCAGCGAATCCACCTTCATCGCCTGCTCCAGGCAGAAGTCCGGATCGGCATGCACGAACACACGCACGACATCCGGGCGGCCCTTGAGCACATAGTCCGCGCAGCGCCCGATCATGACACACGGGCCCTGATCGGCCAGCTTGCGGATGATCTTCGCCTGATAGTCGAACAGCGCGTCGTCCCGCAGATAGGCCTTGGACGAATCGTTCGGCAGCGGCAGGTCGCCCTTGTAGCGGCTTTTCAGGCGCGTAATCAGGTCGGGTTTGAGGCGCTCATCCGTAAACAGCATGGCATTGATGCCGCTGTCCTCGGACGCCATGGTGATGATTTCACGGTTGTAAAACGGGATGTGCAGCCGGTCAGACAGCATCTTGCCGACGGTCTTGCCGCCCGAACCATACTGGCGGGCGATGGTAATAATGTACGGCTTCATACGTTTTCCCCCTTATTCACCCAGATATGCCTTTTTGATCGCGTCATCATTGAGCAGGTCGGACGCCTTACCGGTCTTGACGATCTTGCCGGTTTCCAGCACATACGCACGGTCCGCGATCGACAGCGCCTTCTTCGCGTTCTGCTCGACCAGCAGCACGGTCGTGCCGGCCGCCGAAACTTCCTGAATGATCTTGAACACCTCGCCGACAAACAGCGGGGACAGGCCCATAGACGGCTCGTCCAGCAGCAGGATGCGCGGCTTGGCCATCAGGGCGCGGCCCATGGCAAGCATCTGCTGCTCGCCACCGGACAGCGTGCCCGCAGGCTGGTTTTTGCGTTCCTCCAGACGGGGGAAGCGCTTGTAAACCTCGGCCAGCGAGGATTCCACCTCGCCCTTGGGACGGGTATACGCGCCCATCTTGAGGTTTTCGCGCACGGTCAGCCCCGCGAACACGCGGCGGCCTTCCGGCACATGGCTCATTCCCAGGCGCACGATCTCGTGGCCGGGCTTTTTGGTGATATCCTTGCCCTCAAAGGTCACCGTGCCGCCCTTGGACGGCAGCAGGCCGGTGATCGTGTGCAGGGTCGTGGTCTTGCCCGCGCCGTTTGCGCCGATCAGCGCAACGACTTCGCCCTCGTTTACCTCGAAGGAAACGTCGCGCAGCGCGTGGATCAGGCCGTAATACACGTTGATATCCTTGACTTCCAGCATTGCCATTTTGGTTTCCTCCTTTCTTATTCGCCGAGGTAGGCCGTGACGACCTCCGGGTTTTTGAGCACTTCGCTCGGCGTGCCCTCGGCCAGCAGGCGGCCGAAATTGAGCACATACAGGTATTCGCAGATGCCCGAAACCAGCTTCATATCATGCTCGATCAGCAGCACGGTCACGCCGAACTTCTTGCGCACCAGCTCGATCGTCTCCATCAGTTCTTCGGTCTCATTCGGGTTCATGCCGGCCGCCGGCTCGTCGAGCAGCAGCAGCTTGGGATCGGTCGCGAGCGCACGCGCGATCTCCAGCTTGCGCTGCTTGCCGTACGGCAGGTTGGCCGCCTTATAGTCCGCGACGCTCCCCAGATCGAATACGTCCAGCAGCTCCATCGCACGCGCATCCATCTGGCGCTCCTTCTTGTGATACGAACCGAGGTGCAGCAGGCTTTCCGCCAGCGTGTAGGTGACCTCGTTGTGCAGGCCGGTCTTGACGTTGTCCAGTACGGACAGGTTGGAGAACAGACGGATATTCTGGAACGTGCGCGCCACACCCATCTTGCAGATGTCGTGCGGCTTTTTGCCGATCAGGTTCTGGCCGTCCAGACGGATGCCGCCGTCGGTCGGGCGGTATACGCCGGTCAGCATGTTGAACACGGTCGTCTTGCCCGCGCCGTTCGGCCCGATCAGGCCGACCAGACCGCCCTCTTCGATTTTCATGCTCAGCTCATCGACGGCGCGCAGGCCGCCGAAGGAAATGCCCAGCGAAGTAACTTCCAGCATTGCCATGGTCACGCGCCCTCCTTATCATGTTTCTCCAGCTTCTCCATCTGCTTCATGGCGCGCTTCTCCAGCAGGCGCTCCTTGAGCGAGGAGTTGTTAAACAGCATCATCGCAATCAGCAGGATTGCGTAAATCAGCATACGGTAGCTGTTGACCGCGCGCAGCAGCTCAGGCAGCAGGGTCAGCAGGGTCGCCGCGATGATCGAGCCCCAGATGTTGCCCAGACCGCCCAGCACCACGAATACCAGGATCAGGATGGACGTGTTGAAGTCGAACTTGGCCGCCGTGATGGTCGAATAGTTCATCGCGTACAGCGCGCCCGCCATGCCCGCGAACGCCGCGGAGATGACGAAAGCCATCAGCTTGTAGTGCGTGGTGGAAATGCCGATCGAGTCGGCCGCGATCTTGTTGTCGCGCACCGCCATGATCGCGCGGCCCGAACGGCTGTTGATCAGGTTGAGAATGATGAACAGCGTGATCAGGATGAGGATGAAGCCCGAAACAAAGCTGGACAGCTTTTCCACGCCCGAAACGCCCATCGGCCCGTTAATAATCATGCTGCCGGTCTCATCGAGCGTAAACTTCTGCTCGAGGATGCTGAAGTGCAGGCCGGACGCATCCTTGCCGATGTACAGGACGTTGATGATGTTCTTGATGATCTCGCCGAAGGCCAGCGTGACGATCGCCAGATAGTCGCCCTTGAGGCGCAGCACCGGCACGCCGACGATCACGCCCGCGATCGCGGCGCAGATCGCGCCGACGATGATCGCAAGGATCAGACGGACCACGCCGGACGGAATGGTGTCCGCCAGGCTCGTGGTGACCACGATGCCGGAAAACGCGCCGACCGACATAAAGCCCGCGTGGCCGAGCGACAGCTCGCCCAGAATACCGACCGTCAGGTTAAGCGATACCGCCATGATGATATACGCGCAGATCGGCACGAGCAAGCCCTTCATCGAGCTGGAAATGCCGCCGGTCAGCACCAGCGCCTGCACCACAACGAATGCGACAATGACAATACCAAAGGAAAGCAGCGTATCGCGTCCGCTGCGGGAGGCGGCGTATTTTTTCAGTTTGTTCATTTTGTTCCGCCCCCTTAAACCTTTTCACTGACATGCTTGCCGAGCAGGCCGTCCGGCTTGACCAGCAGCACGATGATCAGCACCGCAAATACGATTGCGTCCGACAGCTGGGTCGAGATGTACGCCTTGGCGAAAATCTCGATCACGCCCAGCAGGATGCCGCCCAGCAGCGCGCCCGGGATCGAGCCGATGCCGCCGAATACAGCCGCGGTGAACGCCTTGATGCCGGGCATCGAGCCGGTCGTCGGCAGCAGGGTCGGATACGCCGAGCAGAGCAGCACGCCCGCGATCGCCGCAAGGCCCGAGCCGATGGCAAAGGTCAGCGAAATGGTCGTGTTGACGTTGATGCCCATCAGCTGCGCCGCGCCCTTATCCTCGGACACCGCGCGCATCGCAGTGCCCATCTTGCTCTTGGTGGTGAACAGCGTCAGCGCCACCATGATGATGACGCACGCCACGATCGTGACGATGGTCACGCGGGTGATGGTCAGCTGTCCGCCGAACAGCTGGATCGGGTCGCCGCCGACCACCGAGGTAAAGCTCTTTGTGCTCGAGCCCCAGATAAGCAGCGCCGCGTTCTGCAAAAAGTAGGAAACGCCGATGGCCGTGATCAGAACGGCGAGCGACGGCGCCATGCGCAGCGGCTTGTACGCCAGGCGCTCGATGACCACGCCGAGCACCGTGCAGACCACGACCGCCAGCAGCACGCCCGCGATCGGCGGCCAGCCCAGATAGGTCGTGGCGCAGAAGCACATATAGCCGCCGACCATGATGACATCGCCGTGAGCAAAGTTCAGCATTTTTGCAATGCCGTAGACCATCGTGTATCCCAGCGCGATGATCGCATAAATACTTCCCAGACTGATGCCGCTGATCAGATGATTGAGAAAGCTCATGGTTTCATACACCTCAAATCTTTTTCATTTCTCTTGTCCGTTTGTGGGATGGGGCGGTGGCTTGGCAGGGTCGGTCAAGCCGTCGCCCCACCCCATAATGCCGGTAAATGGGAGAAGGACAAAGGAGGGCCCGTCATCAATACGGCGCCCTCCTTTGATTCTCACTTGCGTCTTTTGTGTTCGGGTGCGCGCCGCGCACACCATTTTAACATGTTCCGAAAGGGATATCGTCCCTCTCAGGCCGGTTTTACATACCTACGTATGCGCCGTTCTCGATGACCATGCCCTTCGGGCTCTTGGAAACCGCACCGGTGGAATCCCAGGTCATGTTCTCGCCGGTCAGGCCGTTGAAGGTCATGGAGGTGAACTGCTCGATCATCGCGTCGCACAGCTCTTCGTTGGACATGTCGGGCGTAGCGCCGGCAGCCTCAAGCGCCTGTGCATACGCGTAGATGCAGTCATATGCGTCCGCTGCGAACTGGTTCGGAACCTCGCTGTATGCTTCCTTGTACTTCTCAACGAAAGCCACGGTCTTGTCGTCGGTTGCGTCCGCGTTGAACGGGGTCAGCAGCATAACGCCTTCCGCCAGGCTGGTGTCGAAGTTTTCAACCGTCAGGATGCCGTCCATGCCATCCACGCCGAAGAACTTCGGTGCGTAGCCCATGGAGTTGGCCTGCGTCAGGATCAGGGATGCCGGGGTGTAGTACATCGGCAGGAAAATCAGGTCCGCGCCCTTGCTCTTGGCGTCGTTCAGCTGAACCGAGAAGTCGGTTGCGGAAGCGTCGGTGAAGGTGGTTTCGGAAACGATCTCCAGACCCTTGGCCTTGGCCTCAGCGACAAACTTGTCGTGGATGCCGGTGGAGTAAACGTCGTCGTTCTTCCAGATGATCGCGATCTTGGTGCCGAGCTTCTGCTCCGAGATGTAGTCAGCGGAAGCGGTGCCCTGGTTCGGGTCAGCGAAGCACATCTGGAACACGTTGTCCTTGCCCTCGGTGGTGGCAACCGAAGATGCCGACGGGGTCAGTGCAAAGATGCGGTCGGTGTTGATATCGGTGGAAATGGCCTCACAGGGCTTGGAAGTAACCGAACCCAGAGACAGCTGCATGCCCCAGTCCTTGAGGTTGTTGTACGCGTTGACAGCCTTCTCGGTGTTGTTCTCGTCGTCCTCAAACTTCAGCTCGATCTGGATGCCGCCCTGGGCGTTGATCTCGTCCGCCGCGATCTGCGCGCCGCGCGCAACCGCGTTGCCGTAAATCGCCGCGTCGCCGGTCAGCGGAGCGGTACCGCCGATCTTAAACGCCGTGCCGGATGCACTGCTGTCGCCGGAATCCGTGCTCGCGGTATCGCCGCCGCAGCCAGCCAGCGCACCGACCAGCATCAGGCCGGCCAGCAGCATGCTGAGACTTTTCTTCATGGTAATCTTCTCCTTTACTGTATAATCTCCCCCGCCCCGCAGAATATTTTGTTCTGTAAAGCGTTCAGATTAGTTTTTATTATACTACGTTTCCGCCAAACTGGCATCGTTTTTTTCAATTTACGGGCAATTTCGGATAAAATACCGATTATCTTTTGAACAAAAATGTAAATTTTGTGCTTTCTTCCGAAAAACATTTGTCCGCCGTGCAAGGAATCATGCAACCGGTTTCAGTCCCACGCAGGTTTCTTTGCATCCGCCGCACCCGCCGCCGGGACGACGCGGCCCGCGGCGCAAAAAAGCAGGCCCGGACGGCGTCCGGGTCTGCCCGTGTGTGCGGTTTATCCGCGCCTTATTCCGCCCGCTCGAGCAGGCAGACGCAATGCGCCGCGATGCCCTGCTTTGCGCCGGTAAAGCCGAGTTTTTCCTCGGTCGTCGCCTTGACCGACACGCGCCCCACCTCGCAGCCGAGCGCCGCAGCAATGTTCTCGCGCATCTGCAGGATGTGCGGGGCGAGCTTGGGCGCCTGCGCGAGCACGGTCGCGTCCAGATTGCCCAGCCGGTAGCCCTCCTTGGCGATCAGCGCCGCCACATGCCGCAAAAGCGCCATGCTGTCCGCGCCCTTGTAGCGCGGGTCGGTGTCCGGAAAGTGCTTGCCGATGTCGCCCAGCGCCAGCGCGCCGAGCAGCGCGTCCATCACTGCGTGCACCAGCACGTCCGCGTCCGAATGCCCGTCCAGCCCGGTCTCGTGCGGGATGTCCACCCCGCCGATGATGCATTTGCGGCCTTCCACCAGCCGGTGTACGTCGTATCCGTGTCCAATGCGCATGGTCAGTCGTCCTCCCTGTTCAAAAACGCCTCGGCGGCCGGAATGTCCTCGGGCGTGGTGATCTTGATGTTTTCGTAGCTGCCGTGCGTGGCGCGCACGGTCTGCCCCAGCGCTTCGACCGCCGCGCAGTCGTCGGTGAACGAACGGCCCTGCCGCTGCGCCTCGCGCAGCGCGCGCAGCAGCACCTCGCGCCGGAACACCTGCGGGGTCTGCACCGCCGCCAGCGTGTCGCGCGGCACATCGGCCGCGATGCAGCCGTTTTCGATGCGCTTGATGCTGTCCTTGACCGGCACGACCGGCGCCGCCGCGCCGCACTCGGCCGCGGCATACACCGCTTCGGTGATGACCGCCTCGGAAACCAGCGGCCGCGCGCCGTCATGCACTGCAACCAGCACGGTATCCTCGGGCGCAGCCGTGATGCCCGCCAGCACGGACGCCGTGCGGCTGTCGCCGCCGCGCGTGACCGTGCGCAGCTTGGAAATGCCGCACGCACGCGCCAGATCGGTATAGGGCATGATGTCCTGCTCGCGGCAGACCAGCACAATGTCGCGCACGGTCGCGCACTTTTCAAAGGCGGACAGCGTGTGCGCCAGCACAGGCGCGCCCGCGAGCGGCAGCAGCAGCTTGTTCTCTCCGCCCATGCGGCGCGACGAACCCGCCGCCACGATCACCGCGCACACCGCTGCGGGTGCGGATTTTTTCTTTTTTCCCTGCATATACAACTTCTCCTTTGAAAAAAGGCTTTGCCCTGATGCAAAGCCTTGCGGTTATCCATTCAAATGTTGATCAATCACCTGGGCGATCTCCTGCGGGCTGCATTCCAGCGCGAAGCACAGCTCGGACTCCAGAATCTGCCGCGCAGAAAGCAGCATTTTCTTCTCCCCGGTGGACAGGCCGCGCTCCCGGTCGCGTGCGGTCAGGCTTTTGACCACCTGCGCCACCTCGTGCAGGTCGCCCGACCGGATGTGCAGCATATTCTCCCGGTACCGCTGGTTCCAGCCCTTGTTTTCGCTGCGGGCGATGTCGTCCAGCTGCTGCAAAAAGGCCTCCGCCTGCGCGCGGGAACAGACCGGACGGATGCCCAGCTTTTCACACGCATCGATCGGGATGAACAGTTCTGTATCGTCCAGCGCGAGCCGGAGTGCAAAATACATCGCGGGCACACCGTCAATCGTGCGCTCGACAATATCTGCAATCACGCCTGCGCCATGCAGTGGATGAACGACCTTATCGCCGATCTGATACATAATGCCTCCGTTCCAGCAAGCCTCTGTGATTACTTTTATCTTACCGCATTTTGATGTCATTGGCAAGGTTTTTCGCACTTTTCACCCCGATCAGCGCACCGATGAGCAGCAGCCAGCACCCGCCGCCCGTACGCAGCAGCCAAAATCCGCCAAACAGCAGGCCCGCGCCGCTCAGCAGCGCGAGCGCGGCACGCACAGGCTGCGCGCTGCCCGCGCACAGATGCGCAAGCGCCATCCCGCCGTCAAGCGGCGGCAGAGGCAGCAGGTTGAACGCGCCGAGCAGCATGCTTGCGCCCGCGAGCCGGTACCCGCCGCATCCCTCTGCCAGCGCGGTGAGCGCAAAGCTTGCCGCCGGACCGGCCAGACAGACCGCCGCCCGCGCGCAGCGCTCCGCGGGCAGCGCGCAGTGCAGCACCGCCCCACAGCAGGTCAGCGTCAGGCGGCGCAGCCGTCCGCCGGACAGATGCAGCACCAGCAAGTGCCCGCCCTCATGCACCGCCGCGGCCAGCAGCACAAGCGGCAGCACGTTTGTCCGGTCTGCGCACCACAGCGCGGCCAGCAGCACGACAAACCCGTCCCGTACCTCGACCCGGCCGCGCGTCACGCCGCTTCCAGATAGTCCGACGGGTCGAGCGCCATGCCGTCCTTCCACAGCTCAAAATGCAGGTGCGGGCCGGTCGCGTTGCCCGTCTGGCCGACGAGCGCGATCTCGCCGCCGCACTGCACTTCATCGCCCACGCCCACCGAAATGCTGCTGCAATGCGCATATAACGTCGAAAAGCCGTCCGCGTGATCGACGATCAGGTACTTGCCGTAGTCGGATTCGCCGACCTCGCGCACCGTGCCGTCGGCAAAGGCCGCGATCGGCGTGCCCTCATCCGCGGCGATGTCCAGCCCGTAGTGGAACGCGGGTTCGCCCGTGGTCGGGCTGAGCCGGCTGCCAAAACCCGAGGTCAGCGTGCCCTCGGTCGGCTGCGCGTGCTCGAAGGACAGCGCGTGCACGGTTTGGTCCACCGTATCCGGGAACAGACTCTGCTCCCGGCCGAGCACATCCTCCGCGCCGCCCGAGGACGCCGCGTAATCCGACGCCGCTCCGTCCTGCTCGCCGAACACCGCGTCCGCGTCCTCCCCGCCAAATACCGAGAGCACCCGGTCCACGCCCGGCGCGCCCGCAAGCACGTCCGCCGCCTTTTCCCGCGCGGCGACCGCAAACGGCGTATCCGCATATTTGACGATTCCCGCAGCAAGCACCAGCGCTACCACCAGCAAAAGCCCCTTGCCGCTGCCCGCGCGCTTGCGCACCGGCCGTCTTCCCGTCATGTTCCGCCGCCTCCTTTCACTTGGTACAGCTTATGCGAAGGAGGGACAGGAATATGCCCGCCGCGCCCACATGCGCGCCCCGCGCGCCGTCCATCAGAAACAGGCGGCGAAGGGAACCGAAAGCCGCCTGTTTCAAAAACCGGCCCGGCTCTGCCGGACCGGTTTTTACAAACAGAAAAACAGGCCCGGAATCATCATTCCGAGCCTGTTTTTCTGCAATAACCCTTACAGGCGAAGCCTGTCAAGGGTGTTCATTCGATTGAAAGCGTGGTTTCAATCGAGAATCAGCATACGCCCTGTGCGAGCATCGCGTCGGCGATCTTCTCGAAGCCGCCGATGTTGGCGCCCATCACCAGGTTGTCCTTGTGGCCGTACTTCTCGGCTGCGGTGATGCAGGTCTTGAAGATGTTGACCATGATGTCGTGCAGGCGCTGGTCGACTTCTTCGAAGGTCCAGCTCAGACGCAGCGAGTTCTGGCTCATCTCGAGGCCGGAGGTTGCAACGCCGCCCGCGTTAGCAGCCTTTGCCGGGCCGAAGAATACGCCGTTTGCCTGGAACGCCGCAACAGCTTCCGGGGTGGACGGCATGTTCGCGCCTTCTGCAACGAACTTGCAGCCGTTGGCGATCAGAGCCTTGGCGTCGTTCTCATCCAGCTCGTTCTGGGTCGCGCACGGCAGCGCGATATCGCACTTGACGCTCCACGGACGCTGGCCCTCGGTGTAGGTGCTGCCCGGAACGCGCTCTGCGTATTCCTTGATGCGGCCGCGCTTGACTTCCTTGATGTCCTTGACAACATCCAGGTTGATGCCGTTGGGATCGTAAACAAAGCCGTTGGAGTCGGACATGGTAACAACCTTCGCGCCCAGCTCGGTCGCCTTCTGGCAAGCGTAGATGGCAACGTTGCCCGAACCGGAGATGGCAACCGTCTTGCCCTCAAACGAAGTGCCCTTATAAGCGAGCATTTCCTTCATGTAGTAGCACAGGCCGTAACCGGTCGCCTCGGTACGAGCCAGCGAGCCGCCGTAGGACAGGCCCTTGCCGGTCAGAACGCCGGTGAACTCGTTGCGCAGGCGCTTGTACTGGCCGTACATAAAGCCGATTTCACGGCCGCCAACACCGATATCGCCCGCCGGTACGTCGGTGAACTGGCCGATGTGCTTGGAAAGCTCGGTGATAAAGGACTGGCAGAAACGCATAACTTCCGCATCGGACTTGCCCTTCGGGTCGAAGTCGGAGCCGCCCTTGCCGCCGCCCATGGGCAGGCTGGTCAGGCTGTTCTTGAAGCACTGCTCAAAGCCCAGGAACTTGATGACCGAAGCGTTGACCGACGGATGGAAGCGCAGACCGCCCTTGTAGGGGCCGATCGCGGAGTTGAACTGTACGCGGAAGCCGCGGTTGACCTGAACCTTGCCCTCGTCGTCTACCCACGGAACGCGGAACATGATCATGCGCTCCGGCTCAACGATGCGCTCGATGATACCGTTCTTCTCCAGCTCGGGACGGGCTTCGACAACCGGCTCAAAGCTTTCGAGAACTTCGAGAACCGCCTGCTGAAATTCCGGCTCGTTCGGGTTGCGCTTCTGAACGGTTTCAAAAACGCGCTTGAGGTAAGAATTGGTAAGTGCCATTTTATGATCCTCCTTACATTTCTGCCGCAGTCTCTTTCCTATCTTTAGAAAAAGGTGCGGAATAACTCACATACTTGCGGTAGTGCAACCCCTATTATATAGTATTTCGCCGGAGAGCGCAATACTTTAGCGTGTTAATAATATACATTTTTTTCTTTCGCGAAAGGGATGGAAATTGTGACTTTTCGCTGATATAATGAAACCGTAAAAGGAGAAACTTGCAAAATGACGACTTTTGAACGAATTTATGCAGTGGTGCGCCGCATCCCGCGCGGCACCGTGGCGACCTATGGCCAGGTGGCATTTCTCGCGGGCAACCCACGCTGGGCGCGGGTGGTCGGCTATGCGCTGCACGCCAACCCCGATCCCGAAGGCATCCCCTGTTATCGCGTGGTGACCAAGGACGGCCGCACCTCGCCCGCTTTTGCGTTTGGCGGCGCGGATGTGCAGCGCGCCCTGCTCGAAGCGGACGGCATAGCGTTCACGGAGGACGGCCGCGTGGACATGAGCAAATACCAATGGGAGGGCTTCTAATATGATAGACATTGCCAAGCTGACCGAACTGGCCATCGCCTATGACGCAGGCGATGCGCGCCGCGTGCAGCATTTTCTTAAGGTGCATGCCTTCTGCCGCCTGATCGCGCAGCGCGAAGGCTTGGACGCGCACACGCAGAACACGCTGGAAGCCGCCGCCGTCCTGCACGACATCGGCATCCACGAGGCCGAACGCAAACACGGCTCGTCCGCCGGACCGTGGCAGGAGGCGGAAGGCCCGGCGGTCGCCGCGCCGCTGCTGGCGCAGGTGGGCGCGGACCCGGCGGCAAGCGAGCGAATCCTGTGGCTGATCGCGCATCATCACACCTATGCTGCATCCGAGGACACGGACTTCCGCATCCTGCTGGAAGCGGATTTTCTGGTCAACGCCTATGAGGACGGTCTTGCGCGGGAAGCCTGCCAAACCGCGGACGAGCGGCTGTTCCGCACGCGCACCGGCCGCGCGCTTTTGCAGGCGCTGTATCTCGCCCCTCCCTACCAACCATAAAACTGCACAAAAACCATCCGGTCCCAGCCTGCCGTATTGACATGCGGCAGGCTTTTTTTGAACATTCTGTGAAGATGGTTGACATTGCCCCGCAACCCGCTATAATGTGTTAGTAAGCTAATAGTAAGGAGGCTAACAAAGTGTGTGACAAGCGTATCGGCACGGAGCTTGGCATGCTGGGTAACCTGCTCAAACGGCAAATGATCTGCACCACCGGCAAGGGCGAAATGGAAAACATCACCGGGATGCAGTCCATGATCCTGTGGTTCTTGATGCAGACCACGGAACCCCGCTTCCAGCGGGATGTCGAAACCCAATTCCGCATCCGGCGGTCAACGGCCACGGGCATCCTCAACCTGATGGAGGAGCACGGTCTGCTGCTGCGGGAGCCGGTCGAACAGGACCGGCGGCTCAAGCGGCTGGTGCTGACCGACCGGGCCAAAGCGCTGTATGAGCGCATCCAACAGGCCATGGTACAGACCGAGGCGCTCATGGAAGAGGGCATCGATCCGGAAGATCTGGCCGTCTGGTTTCGTGTCTGTGACAAAATCCGTGCCAATCTGGAAAATTATCAACGCAAAGCTTCGGAGGGACAAGGATGATTAAGAGGCTGTTACAAAGCGTGCGTGAGTTCAAAAAAGACGCGCTGCTCACGCCGTTTTTCGTCGTGCTCGAGGTCGTGATGGAGGTCGTCATCCCCGCGGTGATGGCACTGCTGATCGACAAGGGCATTGATGCGCAAAATATGGGAGAAATCTGGAAATACGGCATCATTCTGATCGTCTGCGCTATGCTCGCGCTGGTTTTCGGCGCGGCGGCGGGCACCTATGCCGCGCGGGCTTCCACGGGCTTTGCCCGCAACCTGCGCCACGACATGTATTATGCGGTACAGGATTTCTCGTTCTCCAATATCGATAAATTCTCCACCGGCTCGATCGTCACCCGTCTGACGACCGACGTCACCAACGTGCAGAACTCGTTCCAGATGTGCACGCGCATCGCGGTGCGCTGCCCGGTCATGCTGGTGTTCGCGCTGGTGATGGCCTTCCAGATCAACGGCCAGCTGGCGCTCATCTTCCTGTGCGTGCTGCCGGTGCTGGCCATCGGTCTGGGTCTGCTGATGAAGAGCGTCGCGCCGGTATTTGAGCGCGTGTTCAAAACCTACGACCGCATGAACACGGTCGTGCAGGAAAATGTGCGCGGCATCCGCGTGGTCAAGGCCTATGTGCGTGAGGATCACGAAACCGAAAAGTTCAAGGGCGTATCCGGCCTGCTGTACCGCCAGTTCTCCAAGGCGCAGAAAACCATGGCCGGCGTTATGCCGCTCATGCAGTTCTGCATGTACGCCTGCATGCTGCTCATCTCGTGGTTCGGCGCGCGTCTGATCGTCGGCGGCTCCATGACGACCGGCGAGCTGACCAGCCTGTTCTCCTACGCGATGCAGATCCTGATGAGCCTGATGATGGTCGCCATGGTTTTCGTCATGATCACCATGTCCAAGGCCAGTGCGGAACGTATCGTCGAGCTGCTGGAGGAGAAATCCGACCTGCATAACCCGGAAAACCCGGTTATGGAAGTGAAAAGCGGCGATATCGACTTTGAAAACGTCAATTTCAGCTACAAGGGCGACGAGCACAAGCTCGCGCTGCGCGACGTCAACCTGCACATCAAGGCCGGCCAGACCATCGGCATCCTGGGCGGCACCGGTTCGGCAAAATCCACCCTCGTGCAGCTCATCCCGCGTCTGTATGATGTGACCACCGGTTCGGTCAAGGTCGGCGGCGTGGACGTGCGCGACTACGACATCGAGGCGCTGCGCGAGCAGGTCGCGATGGTATTGCAGAAAAACGTGCTGTTCTCCGGCACGATCAAGGAAAACCTGCGCTGGGGCGACGAGCACGCCAGCGACGAGGAGCTCGAGCGTGTGTGCCGTCTGGCGCAGGCCGACGAGTTCATCGAGCAGATGCCGGATAAGTACGACACCTACATCGAGCAGGGCGGCACCAACGTATCCGGCGGCCAGAAGCAGCGCCTGTGTATCGCCCGCGCACTGCTGAAAAAGCCCAAGGTGCTCATCCTCGACGACTCGACCAGCGCGGTCGATACCAAGACCGACGCGCTCATCCGCAAGGCGTTCGCGGAGGAGATCCCGAACACGACCAAGCTGATCATTGCGCAGCGCATCTCGTCCGTGCAGGACGCGGACCAGATCGTCATCCTGGACGGCGGCGCCATCCAGGCGGTCGGCACGCATGACGAGCTGCTGGCAAGCAACACCATTTATCAGGAAATCTACAACCAGCAGATGAAGAAAGGAGGCGAGGAATAATGCCGGGACCCGGAATGAGAGGACCGATGGGCGGTCCGGGCCGCCGCGGCCAGATGGCCGGCGGCAAGCGCAGCAAAAACCCGAAGAAAACGCTCGCACGCCTGCTTCGTTACTTTAGAGGCGGCTACGCCGTGCAGTTCGCCGTGGTGCTGATCTGCATCCTGTTGTCCGCGGTGGCGAACGTGGCAGGTTCGATGTTCCTGCGCGTGCTGATCGACGACTATATCGCGCCGCTGCTTTTGCAGGCCTCGCCGGTCTTTACCGGCCTGATCCACGCGATCACGCTCATGGCGCTGGTTTATCTGGTGGGCATTCTTTCGACCTTCCTGTATAACCGCATCATGGTTTCGATCTCGCAGGGCATCCTCAAGCAGGTGCGCGACGAAATGTTCGAGCGCATGCAGAAGCTGCCCATCCGCTATTTCGACACGCACACCCACGGCGATCTGATGAGCCACTTCACCAACGATACCGACACGCTGCAGCAGATGCTCAGCCAGTCCGTGCCGCAGATGTTCTCCTCGCTGATCACCATCATCGCAGTGTTCATCGCCATGCTGGTGACCAACGTCTGGCTGACCATCTTCGTGCTGCTCGGCATCGCCGTGATGCTGGTGGTCGTCAAGCGCATCGGCGGCCAGTCCGCCCGCTTCTTCCTCGAACAGCAGACCGCGCTGGGCAAGGTCAACGGCTATATTGAGGAAATGATCGGCGGCCAGAAGGTCGTCAAGGTGTTCTGCCACGAGGAAAAGTGCGAAGAACAGTTTGATGTGCTCAACGACGCGCTGCGCGAAAGCGCCAAGAACGCGAACACCTTTGCCAACATCCTCATGCCGATCATGTCCAACATCGGCAACCTGCTGTATGTGCTGGTGGCTGTGGTCGGCGGCACGCTGGCGCTGTCCGGCGTGGTCGGCAGCAGCATCACCATCGGCGTTATCGCCTCCTTCCTGCAGCTGACCAAGTCGTTCACCATGCCGGTGACCCAGATCTCGCAGCAGTTCAACTCGATCATCATGGCGCTGGCCGGCGCCGAGCGTATCTTCGAGCTGATGGACGAAGAGCCTGAGCAGGACAACGGCTATGTCACGCTGGTCAACGCCAAGTACGACAAGCAGGGCAACCTGGTCGAAACCCCGGAAAAGACCAACATCTGGGCGTGGAAGCACCCGCACGAGGACGGCACGATCACCTATCAGCAGGTCAAGGGTGATGTGCGGTTCTACGACGTGGACTTCGGTTACAACCCGGATAAGATCGTGCTGCACAACATCACGCTGTACGCCGAGCCCGGCCAGAAAGTCGCGTTCGTCGGCGCGACCGGCGCGGGCAAGACCACGATCACCAACCTCATCAACCGCTTTTACGACATCGCAGACGGCAAGATCCGCTACGACGGCATCAACATCAACAAGATCAAAAAAGCCGATCTGCGCCGCTCGCTGGGCATCGTTTTGCAGGATACCAACCTGTTCACCGGCACGATCCGCGACAACATCCGGTACGGCAACCTGGACGCGACCGATCAGGAAGTCGAGGCGGCCGCGCAGCTGGCGAACGCCGATGACTTCATCCGCCGCCTGCCGGACGGCTACGACACCGTCATCGACGGCGAGGGCGGCAGCCTGTCGCAGGGCCAGCGCCAGCTGATCTCGATCGCGCGCGCGGCCGTGGCCGACCCGCCGGTCATGATCCTCGACGAGGCGACGAGCAGCATCGACACCCGCACCGAGTCGATCGTACAGGCCGGCATGGACAGCCTGATGTACGGCCGCACGGTATTCGTCATCGCGCACCGTCTGTCCACCGTCCAGAACGCGGACGTCATCATGGTGCTCCAGCTCGGCCACATCATCGAGCGCGGCAACCATGAGCAGCTGATCGCCGAACACGGCAAATACTATCAGCTGTATACCGGCGCGTTTGAACTCGAATAACTTCGATTGCAAGACACGCTTGCAATCGAGAAGGGACGCACCGCGCAAAAGCGCGGATGCGTCCCAAACGATAAAACATTCCGACACGCGAAATGTTTTCTCTTCCTTGTATAAAAGCCGAGGCGCATGTCCTCGGCTTTTATGAAAACAGGTTCCCATTTGGGAGCCTGTTTTCTGTTATATACGCCTTACGGCGCTGTTTTCGTTTGATCCGGCATGCCACGCACGATCTGCCGGAAGCGGATGAGGAACAACGTGGTGGTCGTCGCAGCGGCGAGCAGGTCCGCGACCGGCTCGGCAAAGAACACCGCAAACAGCTTGTCCTCAAAGAAGTACGGCAGGATCAGGATCATCGGGATGAGCAGGATGATCTTGCGCTCAAGCGCGAGGAACAGCGAGATCTTGGCCTCGCCCAGCGCGACAAAGCTTTGCTGGAACGTGTTCTGGAACGCCGCGACAAAGCCGACGGCGAAATAGATGCGCAGCGCCCACGCCGTCTCGTCGATCAACGCACTGTCGTGCGCGAACAGGCGCGCCAACATGTGCGGCGCAAGCATCGCGAGCGCCCAGACGGCTGTCGCAAACACGAACGCCGCCAGCAGGTTGTACCGCACGGTCTGCTTCATGCGGTCGGGCCGCCGCGCGCCGTAGTTGAAGCTGAGGATGGGCTGCGCGCCCTGCGCTAGTCCCATCAGCGGCATCTGCACCATCTGCGCGACCGAGGTCAGGATGGTCATCGCGCCGACGGCGAGGTCGCCGCCATATTGCTGCAAGGAGACGTTGAAGGTCACGGTCAGCAGGCTTTCGGTGGACTGCATGACAAACGGCGACGCGCCCAGCGCGATCGCGGGCAGCAACAGCCGCTTGTCCAGCCGGAAAAACGCTTTTTTCAGCCGCAGCGTAGTCTTGCTGCCGGTCAAAAACCGCACCACCCACAAGGCGGAAACCGCCTGCGAAATGACGGTCGCGATCGCGGCGCCACGCACGCCCAGCCCGAACACAAAGATGAACACCGGGTCGAGCACGACATTCAAAATCGCGCCGATCAGCACGGTTTTCATTGCAACGCCGGACTTGCCCTGCGCGGTGATAAAGCCGTTGAGGCCGAGCGCGGTCATCACAAAGATCGTGCCCAGCACATAGATGTTGAGGTACTGCATCGCATAGGGCAGCGTATCCTGCGACGCGCCGAACAGCACGAGCAGCGGCTCCTGAAACAGCAGGAACAGCACGGTCAGCACGATCGCCAGCCCCCACAGCGCGGCGGTGCAGGTGCCGAGCGTGCGCTCTGCCCGCTCGTGCTCGCCCGCGCCCAGCGCGATCGAGGCGCGCGGCGCGCCGCCCATGCCGATGAGCGCGGCAAATGCCGAGATCAGCGTGATGACCGGGAAGGTCACGCCCATGCCGGTCAGCGCAAGCTTGCCCTCGACCGGAATCTGCCCGATATAGATGCGGTCGACGATGTTGTACAAAAGGTTGACCACCTGCGCGCACACAGTCGGCAGCGCAAGGCGCAGGAGAAGCGGGCCGACCGGGTCCTTGCCCAGATCGGCCGCGCGCTTTGGTTTGTTCTGCTTTTCCATGTCAGTGCGCCTTGTCCTCCCGGATCAGGATGCGCAGCGCCTCGACCGCCGTGCGCACGCCGCGCTCGGCAGCGTCGGGCGGGATATTGGGCGCCTCGTCGTTGTCCGCGTTCCACAGGACGTTGAGCACCGCGCCGCAGCGCACATGCAGCACCTGCGAGACGATCAGCAGCGCCGCGGTCTCCATTTCGCTCGTCAGCGCGCCCGCCGCCTTCCATGCCTTCCACTTGGCAAGCAGTTCGTCCGCGATCGGCTGCTGCGCCGGGCGGATCTCGCCGTAAAAGCTGTCCTTGGACTGGATGACGCCGATGTGGTGCTTGAGGCCGAGCTTTACCGCCGCGTCCCGCAGCGCGCTAACGACCTCAAAATTCGCCGCCGCCGGGAACTCGACCGGCAGGTATTCGCGGCTCGTGCCCTCCTGTCGGATGGCCGCGGTCGCGATCACGATATCACCGCCGCAGACCTCGTCCACGATGCCGCCCGAGGTGCCCACGCGGATAAAGGTGTCCGCGCCGCACTCGACCAGCTCTTCCAGCGCGATCGCGGCCGACGGACCGCCGATGCCGGTCGAGCACACCGCGACCGGCTCGCCGTCCAGCGTACCCGTCCAGATCGTGTACTCGCGGTTCTGCGCGATCTGTTTGGGGTCGTCAAAATAGCGCGCGATCTTCGCGCAGCGCGCCGGGTCGCCCGGCAAAATCACATAGCGGCCCACATCGCCCTTGGTGATCTGCAAATGCATCTGTTTTCCGTCGATCAACATACCGGTTTCCCCTCCCGTTCGATCAGTTTGATGTTCTTTTCCGCTTTGGCACGCGGCAGCATGACCTCATGCCCGCAGCCCGTGCACTTGAGTTTGAAATCCATTCCCGTGCGCAGCACCTTCCACTGTTTGGAGCCGCAGGGATGCGGCTTTTTCATCGTCAGCAGATCGCCGACCTGCACGTCCATACTGCATTCCCCCTTTCCGAACCGAATGATATCCGCTTTCATCATACCACATTTGCAGTGCTAATCCCAGCCGTTTTTTCATATAGTAAGGCAGACCCCAAAGGAGGCTCTGCTATATTATGAAAACAAGCGAATGCTATCTGCCCGAGGGCAGTTACACCGCGCAGCCCGCCGTGCAGCAGGCGCTCGCGTCCCTTGACGGGCTGCGGGCGGCGCAGGATGCGGGCACCATTCTGGAAGCGGTCGCGCAGCGGTGCACCGCCGCGCACGACCTGCTGTTCGACTTCGGCTTTGCCGAGGGCATCATGCCGCGCGCGTGCTGCGCGCTGGGCGTGGCCGAAGGCGAAACCCGCGAAATCGCCATCCTGTCCCGCGTGGGCAAGCCCACCTGCTTTGTCGTCACCGAGATCGACGAAAGCGCGGATACCCCGCTCATCTGGCTGTCACGCACGATCGCCCAGCAGCGCGCGCAGGACTTTTTGCTCGAAACCCTGCGCCCGGGCGACGTCATTCCGGCCGCCGTCACCCATCTGGAGAGCTTTGGCGCGTTTGTCGATATCGGCTGCGGCGTGGCCTCGCTCATCGGCATCGAAAACCTGTCGGTTTCGCGCATTTTCCACCCTGCCGACCGGCTGCATGTCGGTCAGCGCATCCGCGCGGCGGTGCGCGCGGTCGATCGGGCGGCGCGGCGCGTTTCGCTCACCCACCGCGAGCTGCTCGGCACATGGGAGCAGAACGCCGCGCTGTTTTCGCCCGGCGAAACCGTGCGCGGGGTGGTGCGCTCGGTCGAGCCATACGGCATCTTCATCGAGCTGGCGCCCAACCTGTCCGGTCTGGCCGAACCGCGCGACGACCTCGCGCCCGGCACGATCGTGTCGGTTTACATCAAGTCCATCCTGCCGCAGCGCATGAAGATCAAGCTGACCGTGATCGACGTGCTCGCCCCTGCGGGCGCGCCCGACCCGCCGCAGTATTTCGTCTCCGAGGGCCACATCGACAAATGGATCTACACCCCGGCCTGCTGCGACCGCAAATACATTGCCACCGTGTTCGACTGAACGTTATGGCGTGCCCTTGATGCGCGCCCAGTAGGCACGGGCGGCCTGCTCCACCTTATTCGGCCCATAGTCGTAGTAATGCGCGTCTTTGATCTCGTCCGGCAGATACTGCTGCTGCACCCAATGGTTGGGGAAGGCGTGCGGATACTGATAGGTCAGCCCGCGGCCGAGCTTTTGCGCGCCGCCGTAGTGCGCGTCCTTGATGTGCGCCGGGATATCGCCCGTGCGCCCTGCGCGCACATCGGCCATGGCCGCGTCGATCGCAGCGGCGGCGCTGTTGGACTTGGGCGCGGTCGCCATCAGGATGATCGCCTCGGCGAGCGGAATGCGTGCCTCGGGCAGGCCGAGCTGGAACGCGCTGTCCACGAGCGCTTTGACAATCGCGGCGCACTGCGGATAGGCAAGGCCGATGTCCTCACTGGCGATGACCAGCATGCGCCGCGCGGCCGAGATCATATCGCCCGCCTCCAAAAGGCGCGCGAGATAATACAGCGCGGCGTCGGGGTCCGAGCCGCGCACGGACTTTTGCAGCGCGGACAGAATATCGTAATGGCTGTCGCCGTCGCGGTCGTAGCGCATGTTGGAGCGCTGCGCGGCCTGCTGCGCATCCGCAAGCGTTACGCCGTCCTTGCCCGCGCCCAGCACGAGCAGTTCGACCGCGCCGAGCGCCTTGCGCACGTCTCCGCCGACCGCCTGTGCGATATAAGCCGCGACGCCGTCCTCGATGGGCGTGCCCTTGTCCCCGATGGCGAGCGAAAACGCCCGCTCGACCGCGCGCTGCATGTCCGCAGCCTCGATAGGCTTGAACTCAAAGACCGTGCTGCGGCTGAGGATCGCGTTATAGACGTAGAAATACGGGTTTTCGGTCGTGGACGCGATCAGCGTCATCTTGCCCGTCTCGATGAACTCCAAAAGGCTCTGCTGCTGTTTTTTGTTGAAATACTGGATCTCGTCCAGATAGACCAGCGCGCCGTTGGGCGCAAGGAAGGTGTCCAGCTCGTCGATGATCGCCTTGATGTCCGCGATGCCCGCGGTGGTGGCGTTGAGGTGGTATAGCTTTCTTTCCGTCTGCTTTGCAATAATGGACGCGACCGTGGTCTTGCCCACGCCGGACGGGCCATAAAAAATCATATTTGGGATCGTGCCCGACTCGATCACACGGCGCAGCAGGCCGGTTTTGCCGAGCAGATGCTGCTGGCCGACCACATCGTCCAGCGTTTTCGGGCGGATTTTATCCGCTAAAGGTTGGTACATCTTTTTCTCCTTATCCAATCAGACTGCGGCAACCAACGCGGTGATGATTGCCCAGCCGAATACACTGATGAGCGACAGCGGGATCAGCCCCAGCGCAGCAATGCGCTCTGCGCCGCCCGCATGCCCGCGGAACAACCGCACAATCGCACCACAGGTCAGCGCTGAAAACAGTACGAGCCACAATACGGGCGTTTGATACATCCATGCCGCGCCGCTGTACAGGCCAAGAAAGCCGCCTGTATCGAAAACCGTCAGGGCATATAGAACCATCACATAGAACGACCACAGCACCGCTGCATAGCAAACCACATATCCCGCCTTTTTCATCCCGATCCCTCCCAGGCTTGATAGCATGATTATACCACGCTTTGGAAAGGCGCACAAACAGGGCTTGACTTTCTTGCTTTACTGTGATAAACTACCCGCAGTCAGTAAAACGTATAAAGGAGAGTTTCCCCATGGACAAGCCCTTTCTCGCCAAGCTCCGCCGCATCGACCCCTATGTGCCGGGCGAGCAGCCGCAGAGCGACGATATCATCAAGTTAAACGCCAACGAAAACCCGTATCCGCCCGCGCCGGGCGTGCAGCAGGTGCTGCGCACCTTTGACGCGTCGCGCCTTGCGCTCTATCCGGACGCAAACGGCAAGGCGCCCAAAAAAGCGCTGGCCGGCCGCTTCGGCGTCAAGCCGACGCAGGTATTCCTCGGCAACGGCTCGGACGACGTGCTCGCACTCGCGTTTCAGTCATTCTTCTGCTCGGGTGAGCCGATTCTCTATCCGGACATCACCTACTCGTTCTATCCGGTCTGGTGCGACCTGTTCCGCATTCCGTACGAGACTATGCCGCTCGACGACAACTTCTGCGTGGATATCCGCGACTACGACAAGCCGAACGGCGGCGTCGTGCTGCCCAACCCGAACGCACCGACCGGGCGCGGCTTGTCGCTCGCGTCGCTCGAGGACCTGCTGCAGCACAACGCGGACTGCGTGGTCATCATCGACGAAGCCTATGTGGACTTCGGCGCACAGAGCGCCGTGCCGCTGATCGAGAAATACGAAAACCTGCTCGTCGTGCAGACGATGAGCAAGTCGCGCTCGCTCGCGGGTCTGCGCATCGGCTATGCGCTCGGCTCGGAAACGCTGATCGCGACGCTCGAGGCGGTCAAGAACTCCTATAACTCCTACACGCTCGATTCGCTCGCGCTGGCCGCGGGCGAGGCCTCGGTCGCAGACGAGGCGTATTTTCAGGACACCTGCCGCAAGGTCATGGCGACGCGCGAGCGCGCCGCGGACGCGCTGCGCGAGCTGGGCTTTACCGTCTCCCCCTCGCTGACCAACTTCCTGTTTGTCACGCATCCCAAAAAGGAAGCCCCGGTCATTTTTGAGTATTTGAGACAGAAAAACATCTTTATCCGGTATTTCAAGCTGCCGCGCATTGATAATTATTTGCGCATCACGGTCGGCACGGATGAGCAGATGGACCGCATGATCGAAGCACTGCGCGCCTTCCTGTAAGACAGAACGGTAACAAGAAAAAGAGCGGAAGCCTCGCTTCCGCTCTTTTGTTATGCCTTGATCACGACACCCAGCCGCTTTGCCAGCATGGCCGCCTGCTCCATGGTCACGACCGCGCCGCGCAGCTCGGCATTCGTGTCCGACACCGCAATGCCGTCCAGCTCACAGCCGGTCAAGTCCAGCCCCATAAGCGGCGTATGCAGCAGACGCGCCGCGCGCAGGCTGGTGCGCGTCAGCATCCAGCCCTTCCACTGGCAGTCACAGAACGACGCACCTGACAGGTCGCAGCCCATAGCCGCCACCCGACGCAGCCGCGCCCGGTCGAACACCACGTCGGACAAACGGCAGTCCCGCCAGTCCGCATCCCGCCAGCCGGTTTCGGCAAAATCCGCGCCGACGGCCTTGCAGCCAGTGAGCTCGACCCGCTCGAAAAACGCATCCCGCCAGCCGCTGCCGGAAAGCTCGCAGCCGTCCAGCACCACGTCCGCAAAGTCTGCGCGCTCCCAGCGGGAGCCGGTCAGGCGGCAGTTTTCCAGACGAACGCCGCGCAGCCGCAGCCCATCGTACCGCGTGCCGGACAGATCCGCTCCACGGATGCACACGTTTTCCACGGTTTCCTCATCGCGCGCGGCGCGGATGAGCAGCGCCGCCGCGTCCTGCACGGGCGCGAGCGACGCGGGCAAACGCGCGCTCATGACTTATCGAGCAGCTTGATGATCTCGTCGATCTTGCCTTCGCGAGCCTGCTCGTCGCCCGTCTCGAACGCATCCTGCACACAACCCGCCAGATGCGCGCGCAGCACCTCGCGCTGCGCCTTGTGCACCAGCGACTCGACCGCCTGCAACTGCGTGACGATCTCCATGCAATAGCGGTCATCCTCGATCATCTTGAGCACGCCGTCGAGCTGGCCGCGCGCAGTGCGCAGCAGCGGCTCGACCTTTTTCCGGTCCGCCCTCATTGCAGGCCAACCACTTTGTATCCCGCCTGCTCGACCGCCTCGGTCAGTTTGGCGTCGTCCGGCAGCTGTGCGCCCGTGACCTTGGCCGTGCCGCTCTGGAGGTCCACCTGCGCGGTCACACCCGGCAGCGCCTCAAGCGCCTTTTTCACATGCGCCACGCAGTGCTCGCACATCATGCCCTCAATTTTGATCACTTTGGTCTGTTCCATTTTCTTTGTTTCCTCCTTCGGCAATACCACATAACGGCCGCCCTCCGGCTTGGGAGAGGCCGTGAAAAACTTCAAACGCAATGCGTTGGAAACCACACAAACCGAGCTCAGGCTCATCGCCGCGGCGCCGATCATCGGGCTGAGTTTGAGCCCCAGCGGCAGCCACAGCACGCCCGCTGCGATCGGGATACCGATGCAGTTATAGAAGAACGCCCAGAACAGGTTCTGACGGATGTTGCGCATGGTCTGTCGCGACAGACGGATCGCATCCACCGCGTCCATCAGGTCGCTCTTCATCAGCACAACGTCGGCCGACGCGATGGCAACGTCCGTGCCCGCGCCGATGGCGATGCCCACATCCGCGCGCGCCAGGGCCGGCGCATCGTTGATGCCGTCGCCGACCATGGCGACCTTGCGGCCCTGCGCCTGCTTTTCGCGCACCACGCGCTCCTTATCCTGCGGCAGCACCTCGGCCACCACATCGCGGATGCCCAGCTCGGCGGCGATCGACTGCGCGGTCGCCTTGTTGTCGCCGGTCAGCAGCGTGACCTCGACGCCCAGCTGCTGCAGGGCCTCGACCGCGCTGCGGCTGGTCGGCTTGAGCACATCCGCCACTGCGAAAATGCCGACGACCTGCCGGTTGGCCGCGAAATACAGCGGGGTTTTGCCCGCGGCGGCCAGGCTTTCGCCCATCTGCTGCGCCGAGCGCGGCAGCGCAAGGCCGTTTGCCAGCAGCATGCGGCGGTTGCCCGCCATGCAGCGCACGCCGTCGATCACCGCGCGCACGCCCTGCCCTTCGACCATTTCAAACGAGGTCGCCTCGCGCTCCTTGACATGCTTGGAACGCGCATAGCGCACGATCGCATCCGCCAGCGGATGGTCGCTTTTGACCTCGAGCGCCAGCGCGAGCGACAGCAGATCCTCCGGGTCCGCGCCAAACGAGTGCACATCGGTCACGACCGGGCGGCCTTCGGTGACCGTGCCGGTCTTATCCAGCACAACGCAGTCCACATTGTGCAGATTCTCGAGCGCCTCGGCCGACTGGAACAGCACGCCGTTTTTCGCGCCCACGCCCGTGCCGACCATGATGGCGACCGGCGTGGCAAGGCCGAGCGCGCACGGGCACGAAATGACGAGCACCGCGATCGCGCGGGTCAGCGCAAAGCTGGGCGTTTCACCCGCCACCAGCCAGATGACCGCGGTGACCAGTGCGATCAGCATGACGACCGGCACAAACACGCCCGCGACCTTATCCGCGAGCTTGGCGATCGGCGCCTTGGACGCGCCCGCCTCCTCAACCAGACGGATGATCTGGGAAAGCGTGGTATCATCGCCCACGCGGGACGCTTTCATCGCAAAATAGCCGTTTTTCGTCACGGTCGCGCCGATGACCGTGTCGCCCTTGTGCTTCTCGACCGGCATGGACTCGCCCGTGATGGCGCTCTCGTCCAGATAGGCATGGCCTTCCACGATCTCGCCGTCCACCGGCACGGACTGTCCGGCGCGCACGATGACGAAATCGCCCACGCGCACCTCTTCGATCGGCACCTCGACCTCCTGCTGGCCGCGGATGACCGACGCGGTCTGCGGCCGCAGATCCATGAGCGCGGCGATGGCCTCGCCGGTCTTGCGCTTGGCGCGCGCCTCGAAGAACTTGCCGAGCGTCACGAGCGTCAGGATCATGCCCGCGGATTCAAAATACAGGTCGTGCGCATATTCATGCACGCGCGCCATGTCGCCCGCGGCACACGCATAGCCGATCTGGAACAGCGCATACACGCCGTAAATCACGGATGCGCCCGAACCGACCGCGATCAGCGCGTCCATGGTGGGCGCGCGGTGCAGCAGCGTGCGCCCGCCGTTGATAAAATACTTGCGGTTGATAACCAGGATGGGCAGCGTCAGCAGCAGCTGCACGAGCGCGAGCGCAAAGGCATGCGTCTCGCCGCTGACAAAGCCGGGCAGCGGCAGGCCGATCATCGGGCCCATCGAGAAGTACATCAGAATCACGAGGAACACCGCAGAAACGATGATGCGTGTTTTCATCTCGTGCAGCTCGTCCTCGGGCGCAGCGCCCTTGGCGGGCGCTGCCGCGCGCGTGCCGCTGTCCACGGCAGCGGTATAGCCGCCCTCTTCGACCGCGCGAATGATCCGCTGCGCGTCGCACGCACCCTCGTCGTATTCCACCATCATACTGCCCGCCAGCAGGTTGACCTGTACCTCGCGCACGCCCGGCACCGCGGAAACGCTCTTTTCCACATGTGCCGAACACGCCGCGCAGCTCATCCCGCCGACGCGAAATCGTTGTTTCATACCGGGATCTCCTTTTCCTATCTTCTCCCCCTCCCCCGGGGAGGGGGTCTGTTGCACAAGTTAGTATACTGCACCGCCCCTGCTTTGTCAACCCTCTGTGGAAAATGCCGGTTTTTCGCCGCTGCGCTTGACGAATTCGCCTGAAAATGGTAAAATAAGCACAATTAATGGTAGTTGAAGTGGTTCGTAAGGACGCAGTGAAACGAAAGTTTACACTGCGTCTTTTTTTGTGCCGCTGCGAAAAAAAGTAAAGGAGAAATATTTCGGATGCCCAAAAACAAAAAACAAGATGTTGTCTTTACCCTGCTGATGGCCGCCGCCATGGTGTACGGCATGATCTGCTACAATGTCACGCTCAATATCGGCGGCATGCGCAACGAGGTCTTTCTGGCGGCCTTCCACGAGTTCCCGATCATGTGGCCGGTGGCCGTTCTGCTCGAGCTGATCTTCGTCGGCCGTCTGGCGCAGAAGCTCGCGTTCCGTCTGGTGGACCCGCGCACGGCCCCGCCGGCCGCGATCATGCTCGCGATTTCGGCGATGTCGGTCTGGCTGATGTGCCCCTGCATGAGCTTTTTCGCCTGCCTGTTCTTCAAGGGCGGCCTGCTGCAAAGCGAGTTCATTGCGATCTGGGTGCAGACCACGGTGCTCAACTTCCCGATGGCGCTGCTGCTGCAATTCTTCGCGGCCGGCCCGCTGGTGCGCCTGATTTTCCGCCATATTTTCCACGATTAAACGCTGCCTGACAGCAAAAAGCCGCACGGAACACCGTGCGGCTTTTTTTGTTTGTCATTCCTCGATGGTCGTGGAGAACGCGAGCGTTTCCTCCTGTCCGGGGCGCAGCACCCGCACGCCGACCTTGTTTTCGATCGCGTGGTCGAGGTAGCCGCCGTCCGGCAGCGTGCTCCACGGCTCCAGGCACACATAGGGCACATCAAAGTCCTTATACGCGCTCCAAACTGCGAAATACGGGAAGTCCGTGAACGTCATCGTCACCGTGCGGTCGTTTTTCGTGCTGCCGATGGTCGCGCGGCGCACCGGCAGGTCGTCCATGATGATCGCGTCATGGCGAAAGGTCTCGCGCGTGATGGGCAGGCAGCATTCTTTGAGCGGCAGGTCGCCGTGCTGTTTGCTCAGCAGCACGTTTTCGTCCGTCAGGATCGGGTGCAGCACCTCGGTGCCTTCAAACAGGACGAAATAATCCGTGATCGACTCGCCCGGCTGCCAGCACAGCGTATAGGCGTCATGGCCGCCGACCTCATAATACATATCGGTATCGCTGCGGTTAAAGACGATGTGCTCCTTTTGGAGCGTCGCATCCGTCAGCGTATAGCGCACCGTGCAGACAAAGTCCCACGGATACATCGTTTTGGTGAAATCATTCGCTTCCAACACAAATTCCACCCAGTTTGCGCCCTTGTTGCCGATCTGCCATTCCAGATCGCGGCCGAAACCGTGCTGGGTGATCTCGTAGGCCGTGCCGCCCGCGGTGTAGGTCTTGTCCTTGAGCCGCCCGACGATCGGGAACAGGATGGGCGCGTGCCGCTTCCACACAGCGGGGTCGGCCTGCCAGATGTATTCCGTGCCGGTCTTTTTGCTCCGAAAACTGCTCAGTTCCGCGCCAAACGGGTTGATCTCCACCCGGAAGCGTTCGTTTTCCAATACCTGCATGCGTATCATCCTCTCTTGCTGCTCTGTTGTTTCAAGCATAGCTTTTTTCCCCTGCAAAGTCAATCCGCCGCCCGTTTTTTAGCGTTTGTGCCGGATTTTGCCGTCCGCTTTTGGTCGTTTCGCCGGTTTTATCTAATTCGGTTGACAACGCCGCTATCTTGCATTACAATATAGTCACTACCTTGCAATGCAAAATACTAAGGAAAGGGGTGCGGCCGGGGTGATTCCATCGCAAATGCTCAAGGGCACGCTCGAGGGCTGTATTCTGGCCGTGCTCAGCTGCGCGCCGACCTATGGCTACGAGATCACCGAACAGCTCGCGCAATACGGCTTCGGCCCAATCGCCGAGGGCACGATCTATCCGCTGCTGCTGCGGCTGGAGAAAAACGGGCTGGCGCAGGCGGAATACCGCGCCTCCGAGGTCGGCCCCAAGCGAAAATACTACGCGCTGACCGACAAGGGCCGCGCGGAATTGCAGAACTTTCTCGCCAGCTACCGCGAGCTGACCGCGGCGGTAGACCGGCTGCTCACCGATACGGGAGGGATAGCGCCATGAACCAACGCACCAAAGCACTGCTACACGAAAACAACCAAGCCGAAACCCAGCTTTCCCCCGCCGCGCAGCAGGTTTTGACCGACATCGTCGTCTACCTGCGCACGGCGCCGATCAGCATGTACCGGCAGGAGACCGTGCGGCGGGATATCACGCGCATGCTGCTCGACGGCGAAGCCCGCGGCGACGACGCAAAAGCCGTCATCGGGGACGACTATCAGGCGTTTTGCGACAGCGTGATCGCCGAGCTGCCGCCGCTGTCCGGCCGCGCCCGCGTGCTGACCGCGCTGCGCGACGTGCTGCCCGCCGCGGTCGTGCTGCTGGTCATCTGGCTGGTCGGCCGGCTGGCCGAATATGCGGCCGGGATCGCGGCATGGCCTGCGCTGACCGTCACCGTCGGGGATGTCATCGGCGGGGTGCTGCTGCTCGCCGTCGCCTCCGCCGCGGTGACCATGATCTGCCGCACGGCGTTCTCGACGCGCAAGCGTGTCAGTGCTCTGCTGTTCGTGCTGCTGTTTGCCGGTCTGTTTGCCGCGCTGTGCGCTGGCTTTTTCCTCAAACAGCCGCTGCTGACCGTGCATTTTGGGACGGCGCTCATCGTGCCGCTCGCACTGTTTGCCGTGTACAAACTGCTGGACGCAAAACTCGACTGAACGCAAAAAAAGTCCTGTCAAATGGCAGGACTTTTCTTTATCTTTCGGGTCACAGCAGATCCATTTTGGAGTCCGCTTCGGTGATCTCGCGCAGCGGCCGGCACGGCACGCCGACCGCGAGATAATTTGCCGGGATATCGCGCGTCACCACGCTGCCCGCGCCGATGACCGCGCCGTCCCCGATCGTCACGCCGCCGAGCACCACGACATTCGCCGCGAGCCAGACGTTGTTGCCGATGTGGATGTCCTTGGCAAACTCGGACATGGACACATGCCCGTCCGGATAGCGCATGCTGGTGCGCTCGGACGCGATGAGCGGATGGTCGGTCGCCATGAGCGACACGTTCGGCCCGAACATCACGTTGTCGCCGATGAAAATGCGCGCGTCGTCCATGACGGTCAGGTTGAAATTGCAGAAGAAATTCTCCCCGATGAAGGTGTGCGAACCGTAGTTGAACTGGATCGGCCCCTGAAAATAGTATTTCTCGCCGATCTGCCCGATGAACTCGCGCACAATGGGCAGCCGCGCGGGATCGTATTCATCCATCGCGTTGAATTTCTGGCACCGGATGTGCGCCTTGTGCTTGATGTCGCGCAGTTCCTTGGTGCGCGCGTCAAACAGCTTGCCTGCAAAGATTTTTTCTTCTTCCGTCATGTTTTTGCCGCCTCCCGCAATCTTTCTTGCCGTGCGCTTACGCGAGCGCGGCCTTGAGCTGATCTACCTTATCGGTGTTTTCCCACTTGACGCCCAGCTCCTCGCGGCCCATGTGGCCGTAAGCGGCAAGCTGCTTGTAGATCGGCTTGCGCAGATCGAGTGTCTCGATGATCGCCGCCGGACGCAGGTCAAATACCTTGCGCACCGCGTCGGCCAGCTTGCCCTCGTCCACCGTGCCGGTGCCGAAGGTCTCGACCATGATGGAAACCGGCTCGGCCACGCCGATGGCGTAGGCCAGCTGGATCTCGCAGCGCTTGGCAAGCCCCGCCGCGACGATGTTCTTGGCGACCCAGCGCGCAGCATACGCCGCCGAGCGGTCCACCTTGGTCGGGTCCTTGCCCGAGAACGCGCCGCCGCCGTGACGGCCGATGCCGCCGTAGGTATCGACGATGATCTTGCGGCCGGTCAGGCCCGAGTCGCCCTGCGGGCCGCCGATGACAAAGCGGCCGGTCGGGTTGATGAAGTACTTGGTGTTCTCGTCGAGCAGGTGGGACGGGATGACCGGCTTGATAACCTGCTCGATCATGTCCTTGCGGATCTGCTGGAGCGAAACGTCCGGGCTGTGCTGGGTGGACAGCACGACCGTGTCCACGCGCACGGGCAGGTTGTCCTCATCGTACTCGATGGTGACCTGGCTCTTGCCGTCTGGACGCAGATAGTCGAACATGCCGTTCTTGCGCACCTCGGCCAAACGCTTGGCGAGCTTGTGCGCCAGCGAGATCGGCAGCGGCATCAGTTCGGGCGTCTCGTCGCAGGCGTAGCCGAACATCATGCCCTGGTCGCCCGCGCCGATGGCGAGATCGGCGTCCGACGCACCCTCCTTGCGCTCGAGCGAGTTGTCCACGCCCAGCGCGATATCCGCGGACTGCTCGTCGATCGCGGTCAGCACCGCGCAGGTGTCGCAGTCAAAGCCGTACTTTGCGCGGTCATAGCCGATCTCGCGCACGGTGTCGCGCACGACCTTGGGGATGTCCACATAGCAGGTGGTCGAGATCTCGCCCATGACCTGTACCATGCCGGTCGTGCAGGTGGTTTCGCAGGCTACGCGCGCATACGGGTCCTGCGTTAAGATTTCGTTAAGAATTGCATCCGAGATCTGGTCGCAGATCTTGTCCGGATGGCCCTCGGTCACGGATTCCGAGGTGAAAAAGTGGTGTGCCATGATATCATTCATTCCTTTCTGATATACAGTCGGGCGCAACAAAAAACGCTCCCGACAGGGAGCGAAAAAGACCGTTTTGCCCCCTCATCTTTCGTGTTCCTACGCCGGATTTGGCACCTTACGCATGGTTTTGCGCAGGTTGCCGGGTTTCATTGGGCCGTTCCCTCCACCGCTCTGGATAAGGTCATATATTTACTTACGCGGTCTATTTTATATAAAAACAGGGTATTTGTCAAGGGAAAAATTCGGCAGTTTAGGATATTGTATGCGGATTGACATTTTCTCGGTACGACGTTATATTAAATATGTAAGAATGTGCCCTGCCGCCAGCTGGTCTGTGCGGCTTTTTGGTATGTTCTTATCCGTATCCACCATGCGTCCCGCGGACGCATTGTTTTTATCATAGGAGAGAAAAAGGATATATGAACGTAAATGTAGGAATCGATATCGGTTCAACGACGGTCAAGATCGTCGTTGTGCGCGATGGAGAGATCATCCACAAGCATTATGAGCGCCACTTTTCCAAGGTACGCGAAAAGGCGGTCGAACTGGTGCAGAATGCGCGCGCCGTCATTGGGGACGACACCGAACTGCGCTGTGCGATCACGGGCTCGGCCGGTCTGGGTGTATCCAAAGCGGCGGACATTGACTTCGTACAGGAGGTTTTTGCCACACGCAAGGCCGTCGGCGTGCATGTACCCCAGGCAGATGTCGTCATCGAGCTGGGCGGCGAGGACGCCAAGATCGTCTTTTTGTCCGGCCAGCTGGAAGAACGCATGAACGGTTCGTGCGCGGGCGGCACCGGCGCTTTTATCGACCAGATGGCCGTGCTGCTGGACGTGACCCCGTCCGAGCTCGACCAGCTCGCGCTGCACGCGGAACGCATCTACACCATCGCGTCCCGCTGCGGCGTATTCGCCAAGTCGGACATCCAGCCGCTGATGAACGACGGCGCGCGCAAGGAGGACGTCGCCGCGTCCATTTTCCAGGCGGTCGTCAACCAGACGGTTGCGGGCCTGGCGCAGGGCCGCGAGATCAAGGGCAACGTGCTGTTCCTCGGCGGCCCGCTGTTCTTCTTCAAGAGCTTGCAGCAGCGTTTCCAGCAAACGCTCGGGCTGGACGACGAACACGCCCACTTCCCCGACCTCGCCCCGTACGCGATCGCGGCGGGCGCGGCGGAATACGCGGGCGACACGCAGAAAACCTATACCGTCGATTCGCTGCTCGAGGCACTCGAGCAGGCCGCGAGCGCGCCGGTGGTCGCCAACTACCTGCCGCCGCTGTTTGAAAACGAGCAGCAGTACGAGGAATTCAAGCACCGCCACGGCGTGCACGACGTGATGACCCAGAACGTCACCATGTACGAGGGCGACGCCTATCTCGGCATCGACTGCGGCTCGACCACGACCAAGCTGGTGCTGATCGGCGAGGATCACCAGATCCTGTTCCACCACTACCAGTCCAACAAGGGCAACCCGGCGGACGTCATCCGCGAACAGCTGACCCGGCTGTACGAGCTGTGCGGCGACCGCGTACATATCGTCTCCTCGGCCGTCACGGGCTACGGCGAAGCGCTCATCCAGAATGCCTTCGGCGTGGACTTCGGTCTGGTCGAAACGGTCGCGCACTTCCGCGCGGCGCGCCACTTCTGCCCGGACGTCGATTTCATCATCGACATCGGCGGTCAGGACATCAAGTGCTTCAAGATCCGCAACAAGTGCATCGACAATATCTCGCTCAACGAGGCGTGCTCGTCGGGCTGCGGCTCGTTCATCGAGACCTTCGCCCGTTCGATGGGCTACTCGATCGAGGAATTCTGCAAGCTCGGCCTGTTCGCCAAGCACCCGATCGACCTTGGCTCGCGCTGCACGGTGTTTATGAACTCCTCGGTCAAGCAGGCGCAGAAGGACGGCGCCGGCATCGACGCGATCTCGGCCGGTCTGTCGGTTTCGGTTGTCAAGAACGCGCTGTATAAGGTCATCCGCGCGCACTCACCGGACGACCTCGGCCAGCACATCGTCGTGCAGGGCGGCACGTTCCTCAACGACGCGATCCTGCGCTCGTTCGAGCAGGAGATCGGCCGCGACGTCACCCGTCCGGCGATTTCCGGCCTGATGGGCGCGTACGGCGCGGCGCTGCACGCCAAGGACAACCGCCCGGAGAAAACCTCCCTGATCGGCCCGGACGTGCTCGCCGGTTTCGCGCACACCGTGCGCACCGCGCGCTGCGGCCTGTGCGAAAACCACTGCAACCTGACCATCAACGACTTCGGCGGCGGCCGCCGCTTCATCTCGGGCAACCGCTGCGAGCGCCCGCTCGGCGGCGTGAAAAAGACCGAGCTGCCCAACCTGTACAAGTGGAAGCTGGAAAAGCTCCGCAGCTACGGCGAACCGTCCGGCAACCCCGCGCCGATCGCCACGATCGGCCTGCCGTTCGGCCTGAACTTCTACGAGCTGCTGCCGTTCTGGACCACCTTCCTGCGCTCGCTCGGCTTTGAAACCGTGCTGAGCGACGTGTCCACCCGCGACATGTACATGAAGGGCCAGCACTCCATCCCGTCGGACACGGTGTGCTATCCGGCAAAGCTGATGCACGGCCACATCGAAAACCTGCTCGAGAAGGGCGTGGACGCGATCTTCTATCCGTGCATGACCTACAATCTGGACGAAGGCCGTGCGACCAACTGCTACAACTGCCCGGTCGTGGCGTATTACCCCGAACTTTTGAAGGCGAACGTCGCCGCGCTTGCCGACTTTGACTTTATGATGCCGTATTTTGAACTGGTCGATCCCAAGCGGTTCACCCAGCATGCGGCCAAGTATTTCTGCGGCAAATACCCGCAGCTCAAGAAAAAGCAGGTGGAAGCTGCTTCCGCCGCCGCGTATCAGGAACTGGCGAACTACTATGCGGAGGTCCGCGACGAGGGACAGAAGGCCATCGCCTACGCCGACACGCACGGGCTGGACATCGCGGTCATCGCGGGCCGTCCGTACCACGTCGATCCCGAGATCAACCACGGCATCGACCAGCTGATCGCTTCGTTCGGTCTGGTCATCGTGTCCGAGGACGCGGTCTGGCGCCTGACCGAAGCGCCGCAGGTGCATGTGCTCAACCAGTGGACCTACCACTCCCGTATGTACGGCGCGGCCAAGTACGTCACCAAGAAGGAAAACGCACAGCTCATCCAGCTGGTGTCCTTCGGCTGCGGCATTGACGCCATCACCACCGACGAAATGCGCGCCATTTGCGAAAACGGCGGCAAACTTTATACACAGCTCAAAATTGACGAAATCAGCAACCTGGGCGCGGCCAAGATCCGCATCCGCAGCATGCTGGCCGCCGTAGAGGAGGGCAGAAAACTTGCAAAACAACAACACGACGCCTAAAACCTATGAATACGCGCAGTTCACCGAAGAGATGCGCAAAGACTACACCATCCTGGTGCCCAACATGCTGCCCGTGCAGCTGGGCCTGATGTGCCGTCTGATGAAAAACTTCGGCTACAACATGGAACTGCTGCACACCTTCGGGCCGAACATCGCCGAACAGGGCCTGCGCAACGTGCACAACGACACCTGCTACCCCGCCCTGCTGGTCATCGGCCAGTTGCTCGACGCAATCGAGTCCGGCAAGTACGACATCCACAAGATCGCGCTCATCCTGCCGCAGACCGGCGGCGGCTGCCGCGCCTCCAACTACATCCACCTGATGCGCAAGGCGTTGGAAAAGAACGGCTACGGCTTTATCCCGGTCATCTCGCTCAACTTTGCCGGTCTGGAAGCGGACGCAAACCCCGGCTTCAAGCTGACCAAGACCATGGTGATGCAGATCGCCTATGCGCTGATGATCGGCGACCTGATCATGATGGTGGCCAACCAGTGCCGCCCGTACGAGGTCGTGCCCGGCTCGACCGACAAGGCGATCGAGATCTGTATGAACGCGGTCACCGCCCGCTTTACCGGCGACCGCATGGTGCGCTATGGCGAGGTCAAGCACCTGTACAAGTATGTCTTGACCGCGTTCGGCAAGCTGCGGCTGGACAAGACGCAGAAAAAGAAGATGGTCGGCATCGTCGGCGAGATCTACGTCAAGTTCTCCCCGCTCGGCAACAACCGTCTGGAAGAGTTCCTGCTCTCCGAGGGCTGCGAGCCGGTGCTGCCCGGTCTGGTCGATTTCTGCATGTACTCGATCTACAACTCGGTCATCGACCATGACCTGTACGGCCGCTCGGCCAAGCGCGCCGCGATCTATAAGCTGGTTTACCAGTTCCTGCTGGGCAAGCAGGCCGACCTGATCAAGATCATGAAAAAGGACGGCCACTTCCGTCCCCCGATGCCGTTTGACGAGGTGCGCAAAAAGTCGCACGCGATCATCGGCGAGGGCGTCAAGATGGGCGAGGGCTGGCTGCTGCCGGCCGAAATGGTCGAGCTGATCACCGAAGGCGTGACCAACATCGTCTGCACCCAGCCGTTCGGCTGCCTGCCCAACCACATCGCGGGCAAGGGCATGATCCGCAAGATCCGCGAGGTCTACCCGCAGGCGAACATCGTCGCGGTCGATTACGACCCCGGCGCCTCCAAAATCAATCAGGAAAACCGCATCAAGCTGATGCTGTCGAGTGCGGAATGACGCAAAAAACCGGAACCCAAGGGTTCCGGTTTTTTGCGTTTATGGGTGCGGGATTATCCCCTCCGCCAGCCGGGATAGCTGGCGTCCAGGTAATACGGAAGATACGCCAGCAGTTCATCGGGCGTTGGGTAGTCTGTTACGGTGATGCCCGCGGCCGCGGCAGCCTCCGCGGCGGGCGAGCGGCGCGTCTCCGCCAGCCCAAAGCGCGCGGCGATCTCGGCCAGCTGGTCGTCAGTCGCGCGGGGCAAGTCCATGCCCTGCCGCCAGATCAGCACGGCATCCTCCCCTTCGCCCCAGTAATAGGCGGTCGTCGTCTGCGCGCCGTCCCGCACGCGGGAGACGTTTTCCTCCTCCCAGTCGTAGATATGCCAATCGCCGCTCCGCCAGTCGCGATTACCCTGCTCGCCCAGCCCGGTGATGGAATGATAAGGGATTTTGTACTTCTCCCCGTTTTCCCCTTCCTCGAAGCGGTATTCCATATAGCGGTCGCCCGGATAGTCCAGCCGGTAGGCGATGCGCCCGTCCGGCAGCACACACTGATCATATACCCGCATGTCCGACAGGTCATACGGCACCGACGCATGCCAGCCGACCAAAGCCGCGAACAGCCCAAGCAGCACGGCGCACAGCAGCGCCGTGACCGCGCAGCCCTTGGCAAACGCCCGCAGCTTGCCGCGCCGCCACGTTTTTGCCACGCCGTCCAGCGCACGCACCTCATGCTGCTCTTCCGCCGTCTGTCCAAACGGCGCATCCAGCGCTTCCAGCTCCGCGCGGCAAGCCGCGCAGTCCGCCAGATGCGCCTCGACCAGCGCGCGCGTCTCATCCGCACACACGCCATCCCGATAGAGCGGCAGCAGGTCGCGGATTACATTACAGCTCAGCTTCATCTCGCAATTCCTCCTTCAGTTTTTGTCTTGCGCGGTAATAGGTCACGCGCGCCCAGCTTTCGGTTTTGCCGAACAGCTGCCCGATCTGCGCAAACGGCAGCTCACCGAACAACCGCAGCGAAAACACCTCTTTGTACGGCTCGGGCAGAGCGTGCAGCGCCTTGTGGACAGCGAATGCCGTCTCCCTGCGCAGAAATTTCTGTTCGAGGTCTTCAACGCGGTCTTCCACCGGTTCGCCGCCCCGGTTTTTGCGCAGCCAGGTGCAATACTCATTTTTGGCGATCTGGCATAGCCAGACATACAGGCGGCACTCGCCCCGGAACCCGCCGATCGCCCGAAGCGCCTTGAAAAACGTCTGCTGCGTGATCTCCTCGGCCACGTCCTCGTTCCGGCACAGCGACAGCACATAGCGGTACACGTCGGTGAAATACATCCGGTACACCTGCTCGAAATCCTGCACGCGCCCACCTCCTTTCCTCACAGATAAGACCGCCCCGCCCGCTGTTCGTTACAGCGCGGCGGGGATTTTTTTGCCGCTCCCAGTATAACACGCCGCATCTCCGCCGCATAGCATGAAGCGACCGCTTTCCCTGCGGGAAGTGCGGCCAAAATCTTTCAAACCGGGAATGATTGCATGAATCACGAAACCTTTTCCCCGCTGTCCGACCTGCCGGAGGGCACCCGGGCGCGCGTGCACGCCCTGCACCTGTCGGGCGGCATGCGCCGCCGTTTGCAGGACCTCGGGCTGGTGGCGGGCACGCGGGTGTGCTGCATCCAGCGCGCCGCGGCGGGCGACCCGACCGCCTACCGCATCCGCGGCGCGGTCATCGCACTGCGCGCGGATGACGCGGCGCAGATCGAGATCGGGGTGGACGCTTGACCGGGGCAGCCCGCACGCCGGTCGTGGCGCTCATGGGCAACCCCAACGTCGGCAAATCTACCGTCTTTAACGCGCTGACCGGCGCGCGCCAACACACCGGCAACTGGAGCGGCAAAACCGTGTCGGGCGCGCGCGGCGTGCTGCACTGCGGCGGGCGGGAGGTGGCGCTGGTCGATCTGCCGGGCACCTATTCGCTGCGCCCCCGCTCGGCGGAAGAGCGCGTGGCGCGGGATTTTCTCGTCTCGGGCGAGGCGAACGCCGCCGTGCTGGTGGCCGACGCGACCTGTCTCGAGCGCAACCTGATCCTGATTTTGCAGGTGCTCGAAGTCATCCCCAATGTGGTCGTCTGCCTCAACCTGATGGACGAGGCGCGCAAAAAGCGCATCCGCATCGACGTGCCCGCGCTCGCGCGCGAGCTGGGCGTGCCGGTCGTGCCGTGTGCGGCGCGGCGCGGCCGCGGCCTGCCGCAGCTGACGCAGGCGGTCTGCCGTCTGCTGGACGGGGAGACCGTGCCGCATCCGACGACGATCCGCTATCCCGCCGAGATCGAGCAGGCGGTGCGCGCGTCCGCTCTGCCCCGCGCCGAGGCGCTGGCCGCCCTGTCCGCGCAGCCGCCCGCAGGTCTGACCCCGCAGCAGCTGGACGACCGGATGACCGCCGCGGCCGCGCTGCGCGCCGAGGAGATCGCGCTGACCTGCGTGCAGGTCCCCGCGGACGCGGATGCGCGCGACCGGCGCATCGACCGCGTGCTGCTCAGCCGCCGGTTTGGGCTGCCGCTCATACTGCTGCTGCTCGCCGCCGTGTTTTACATCACCCTGTTCGGCGCCAATGTGCCGAGCGAATGGCTGGGCGACCACCTGCTCGGCCTCGGTGCGCCGTTCGCCGCCGGTCTTTCCGCCCTTGGGCTGCCGCCGTTTGCCGTTTCGCTGCTGGTTGACGGTCTGTGGCGCGTGCTGGCGACCGTCGTTTCGGTCATGCTGCCGCCCATGGCCATCTTTTTTCCGCTTTTCACGCTGCTCGAGGACGCCGGCTATCTGCCGCGCGTCGCCTTCCAGCTCGACCACGCTTTCCGCCGCGCGCACGCCTGCGGCAAGCAAAGCCTGACCATGTGCTTGGGTCAAAAACGGATGCGAAATCCGATGAATTTCCATCTACGTTAAAGGCAGTTAAAATGTAAGATAAGCTTTGGAAAGAGCGGTTGAGAACGCATTTTTACCGTGCTATACTCGCTTCTGGATACAGGGAAAGTCATTTTTCACACCCTGCAATTACATGCAAAAAGGGAGTAATCACGAATGCAGACAAAAAGAGTTTTGGCAGGCATCCTGACCAGCACGCTGCTGCTCGGCGCCTACCCGTTCGCTTCCGCGGCGGACTATAACGATTCGAGTGTCACCGGCGCCGCCGGCTGGCAGGCGTGGACCGAAGCGTGGAACACGGTCGCGACCGACTACACGCAGGTTTCCATGACGCCCGGCGCGGACGAGACCCAGCTGAACTTCGCCTGGTACAGCAAGGACGAGGCCGGCAAGAGCGCAACGCCGGTCGTGCACTTCGGCACGGACAAAAATAACCTCGCCAAGTTCACCGGCACCGCGGACGCCGTGGACACCAGCCTGACCGACGGCACCGCCTATTCCTACAACCACGTCACGGTGACCGGCCTTAAGGCCAACACCACCTACTACTACACGGTGGAAAAGAATGGTGTGCAGACCGAAGTCAAGACCTACCGGACCGGTGATTTTGAAAGCGCGCAGATCCTGTACGTCGGCGACCCGCAGATCGGCGCTTCCAAGGGCCAGTCGCAGAACGGCGAGGCGCTTGCCGGGGACAGCGGCGCGGCCAACACCGCTGCGCGCAACGACAGCTTCGCCTGGGACCGCACGCTGGACATCGCACTCGAGCAGAACCCCGGCCTGGACTTTGTGATCTCCGCGGGCGACCAGATCAACAAGACCGGCAAGCCCAAGGAAGAAGAGTACGCGGGCTACCTCTCCGCCAGCGCGCTGGCAAGCCTGCCGGTTGCCACCACGATCGGCAACCATGACTCGCTCAACGCGGACTACCAGTACCACTTCTTTAATCCGAACCAGACCGGTTACGGCGAAACCGAAGCGGGCGGCGACTACTACTACTCCTACGGCTCCGGCCTGTTCATCGTGCTCAACACCAACAACTACAACGTGGCTGAGCATGAAAAGACCATTCAGGAAGCCATTGCCTCGGATCCGGACGCCACGTTCCGCATCGTCACCATCCATCAGGACATCTACGGCTCGGGCCTTGACCACTCGGATACGGACGGCATGATCCTGCGCACCCAGCTGACCCCGATCTTTGACGAGTACGACATCGACGTTGTCCTGCAGGGCCACGACCACACCTACAGCCGCACCAAGCTGCTCTACGGCGACGGCCAGACCCACGGCACCTACGAGTTCCGCCTGAACGAGGACGGCTCGGACTACGACTGGGACAACGCGTACAACACCCAGACCGATGAGCAGATCCCGCTCTACCCCGAGGATGAGGCGGGCCAGACCAAACACGACGCCTTCCAGGCTGATAACGAGTGCTACACCATCGAGGACGTTGACGGCAACACGGTCACCAACCCGCAGGGCATCCTGTACATGACCGCAAACTCGGCTTCGGGCTCCAAATTCTATGAGCTGATCGCGTCCCAGCAGGATTACGTTGCCGAGCGCAGCCAGAACTGGCTGCCGAGCTACTCGGTCATCAACCTGACGGCCGACACCTTCTCGATCGACACCTACCAGATCACCGAAGCGGGCAAGGTGGAAAAGATCGACGACACCTTCACCATCAAAAAGACCGACGAGCAGGCCGCAGCGGTCACCGTGGACGGAGCAGCCAAGCAGGTTGCGACCGCCGACGTCAATGGCGAGACCTACTACCGCCTGCGCGACCTTGCCACTGCGGTAAACGGCACGGCTGCCCAGTTTAACGTCGAGTGGAAGGACGGCGTCATCGTCATCACCGGCGAGCGCTACGACACCGCGGCGCTTGCCCCGGCTGCCGAGACCACCGGCGTCAAGGAGACCCTGACCATGCGGGTGGACGGCAAGACCGTGACCACGGCCGCCGCCAGCATCAAGGACAACTACTATGTCCCGGCCAGCCTGCTCAATACGCTGGGCATCCAGGGCACGGTTTCCGGCGACACGCTGACCATCACCACCAAGTAAATCCACCCAGTAATCTTCCTTCTCTCCTAACCTTTGTTTCCCGTTTTTCCGGCAGATTCTCCGCGGATGACAGCGCATCCGCGGAGATTTTTCCGGTTTTCCGACCCCTTTGTTTTTGCTTTGCCGGCCCGCTGCGCCGCGCAGGGCACGACCCATTTCCGTAAAGCGAGTGATTGATTTGCATACCGATAACCAACCCGTCCGCCGCCTGCTGCTGCGCTGGGCGCCGCCGCTGGTGCTGCTCTTGCTGTTCTGCGCGTTTGTGCTGCGCATCAATGTGGTGGACAAGACCGAACTGGTCTCCCGCGAGGGGCAGACCTTTGAAAAAGGCGTCGTCACCGAAGTGGTGCAGGACAACTTGCAGCCGGACGGCAGCCGCGTGGGCGAGCAGCTGGTGCGCGTCCTGATGAAAACCGGTGAGCGCGCCGGCGAAACGCTCGAGATGACCAGCTCGTCCGGCTATCTGTTCGGCGCGGGCTGCACCGAAGGGATGAAGGTCATCGTCATGCAGAGCGTGTCGGGCGACTCAACCGTCGCGAGCGTCTACGCGCAGGACCGAGAAACCGTCATCTATATTTTCGCGGGGCTGTATCTGCTCGTGCTGTGCCTTGTAGGCGGCAAGCAGGGCGTCAAGGGCGCGCTCGGTCTGGTGTTCACGTTTTTCTGCATCCTGTTCGTATATCTGCCGCTCGTCTACCGCGGCCACTCCCCGTTCTGGGTGTCGGTGCTCATCTGCACAATCACCACAGTTGTGACCATGTACCTGATCGGCGGGCCGACGATGAAAACGCTGGTCGCGACCGGCGGCACGGTCGCGGGCGTGTGCATCGCGGGTCTGGCCGCGACCGCGTTCAGCGCGGCCTCGGGCATCACGGGCTGGAACGTCAGCGACATCGAAAGCCTGCTGACGCTGTGGAACACGAACGGAATTCAGGTCGGCGGCCTGCTGTTTTCCGGCCTGCTGATCTCCAGTCTGGGTGCGACGATGGACGTGGCCATGTCGATCGGCAGCGCGATCAGCGAGATCCACGCCCAGACGCCGGAGATCCCCCGGCGCGAGCTGTTCCGCGCGGGCATGCGCGTCGGCCGCGACATGATGGGCACGGATTCCAACACGCTCATCCTCGCCTTTGCGGGCGGCAGCATCAGCATGCTCGTGCTCGACTACGCCTACGACCTGCCCTATCAGCAGATCATCAACTCCAACAACATCGGCATTGCGATCATGCAGGGGCTGGCCGGCAGCTTCGGCATCGTGCTGAGCGTCCCGGTGACCGTGCTGCTCGCCGTTTTCCTGTATACGCTCGGCTGGCAAAAACAATCTGTCTGACCTTCCAAAACGGCGGCGTCCTTGCAAAAAGGCGCCGCCGTTTTTCCTCAATCCGCACACTCTGGTACAAAATGTATGGAAAGTGCTGTCAATCTACACGGGAATACAAAAAATCGACGGGATATGCCGCCGGATTTCGGTCAATAACACTCTTGTAAAGCGTGCGTGTTTTGCTTAAAATGATTTTGTATGATCTGTCGCCGCCGCGCGGCAGACGCCCACATGCACCATACACAGACAAAACTGAACGAAGGAGGAAGCATGAGCAAAATCGAACCATATATCACCAGCATCCCGGATTTCCCGGAACGGGGCGTGATCTTCCGGGACATCACCACCGTGATCGGCAACGCGGACGGCCTGCAGCTTTCCGTGGACGAAATGGCGGCGCTGCTGGAGGGGGAAACGTTTGATGTGATCGCGGGACTGGAATCGCGCGGGTTCCTGTTCGGCATGCCGATCGCATACAAGCTGCACAAGGCCTTTATTCCGATCCGAAAGGCCGGAAAACTGCCGCGCGAAACCGCCGGCATGTCGTATGAGCTGGAATACGGCACCGCCTCGATCGAGGTGCACCGCAACGACATCCGCCCGGGCATGCGCATCGTGCTGGTCGATGACCTGATCGCCACCGGCGGCACGCTTGAGGCCGCCGTCAAGCTGCTCGAGTCGCTCGGCGCGAAGGTCGTCAAGATCGTGTGCCTGCTCGAGCTCAAGGGCCTGCACGGCCGCGACCGTCTGGCCGATCACCCGCTCGCCACCGTGGTCTCCTACGACGGCAAATAATACGCAAGGGGAAAAAGAGAAACGCAAAAGGGGCTGAAAACAAACATGTTTGAAAAGATGTTCAAACTGACAGACAACCATACCACCGTCCGCACCGAGGTCATGGCAGGCATCACCACCTTCATGACCATGGCATACATCCTTGCGGTCAACCCGAGTGTCCTCGGCTCGACCGGCATGGATACGACCGCCGTTCTGCTGGCCACCGCGCTGGCGTCCTTCATCGGCACGATCTGCATGGCCTTCATGGCCAACCTGCCGTTTGCGCTGTCCGCCGGCATGGGCCTGAACGCCTTCATGGCCTACACGGTCGTCGCCGGCTACGGCTACAGCTGGCAGGTCGCGCTGCTCGCGGTCTTTATCGAGGGCCTGATCTTCATCGTGCTGTCGCTGACCAACGTGCGTGAAGCCATCTTCAACGCCATCCCGCTGACGCTCAAAAAGGGCGTTTCGGTCGGTATCGGCCTGTTCATCGCCTTCATCGGCCTGCAGAACGCGGGCCTGTCGGTCGATTCCTCCACGCTCGTCACCATCACGAGCTTCACCGACAACTTCCACACCGCCGGCATCTGCGCGCTGCTCGCGCTGGTCGGCCTGTTCATCACCGCGGTGCTGTATATCCATAAGGTCAAGGGCGCCATCCTGTTCGGCATTTTGCTGACCTGGATCATCGGCATGCTTTGCCAGCTGGTCGGGCTGTATGTGCCGGACGCGGAAGCGGGCTTCTACACCCTGTTCCCGGCCTTCGGCATGACCGATTTCTCCAAGCTCGGCCTGACCTTCGGCCAGTGCTTCAATGTGGATTTCGGCGCGGTCGGCATCATCAACTTCATCGTCGTCATCTTCTCGTTCCTGTTTGTCGATATCTTTGATACGCTCGGCACGCTGATCGGCGTTGCCACCAAGGCGGACATGCTCGACAAGGACGGCAAGCTGCCCGGCATCAAGCCCGCGCTGCTGTCCGACGCGATCGCGACTTCGGCGGGCGCCATCCTCGGCACCTCGACCACCACGACCTTCGTCGAATCCGCTTCCGGCGTTGCCGTCGGCGGCCGCACCGGCCTGACCGCACTGGTCACCGGCGTGCTGTTCCTGATCTCCACGCTGTTTGCGCCGATCTTCACCGCGATCCCGTCGTTTGCCACCGCGCCGGCGCTGATCATGGTCGGCTTCCTGATGGTCGGCACGGTCACCGAGATCCGCTTCGATCTGGACAACCTGACCGACGCCATCCCGGCTTACCTCGCCATCATCTCCATGCCGCTGTTCTACAGCATCTCGGAAGGCATCTCGATGGGCGTCATTTCCTATGTGCTGCTCAACCTCGCCGCAGGCAAGGGCAAGAAGGTCACCCCGCTCATGTATGTGCTGGCGGTGCTGTTCATCCTCAAGTATATCTTCCTGTAAGCCGATCACTGTACGGACCGCTGTCCCCCTTCGGGGGCGGCGGTCTTTTTTTGCACCAAACCCACAATTGACGGCACGCGGCCTGTCGGGTACAATGGGATAAACCCCTACCCGCATCCCGCAAAGGAGGTACGATATGAGAAAGAGACTATCCGCCCTGCTGCTGGGGCTTGCGCTGCTGCTGTCCAGCCTGCCGCTCGCCGCGGCGGCCGAACAAATGCCTGTGGCCGCAAGCACCGGCGCCAAACTGATCGCGTTCACCTTTGACGACGGTCCCTCGGTCTACACCCCGACGCTGCTCGACGGGCTCAAGGCCCGCGGCGCCAAGGCGACCTTTTTTATGAACGGCGTCAACGGCTCGCACGGCATCGTGAACCACAAATCCGTGCTCACCCGCATGCGCGACGAAGGCCATCAGCTGGCCAACCATACTTACCAGCACCTGATCCCGTTTGACAAATACGGTGCGTCCACCATCGCAAGCGAGGTCAGCCGCGTGGAAAGCCTGCTGTTCGACCGCATGGGCGGCGCGTACACCGACATGGTGCGCACGCCCGGCGGCGCGGTGGGCGGCGCGGTCAAGAGCACAGTCGCCGCGCCCATCATCCTGTGGAGCGTGGACCCGCTCGACTGGAAATACCGCAACGCGAACACGGTATACAACAACATCGTCCGCGGCGCGCACGACGGCGCGATCGTCCTCGTGCACGACATCTACCAGACCAGCGTGCAGGGCGCGCTGCGCGCGATCGACACGCTCAAAAGCCAAGGGTATGAGTTCGTGACCGTCGCCGAGCTGCTGCGCCGCCGCGGCGTCACGCCACAAAACGGCGTGGTGTACACCAGCGCGCCGAACAAGGGTACCAACCTGCCCGCGTATACCGCGCCGACGATTGCATCCACCCCGGGCGACAACGGCGTGACGGTCACGTTTTCCTCGCCCGACAAGGGCGTGACGCTGTACTACACGACCAGCGCCATGACCCCGCACCTCGGCAGTCAAAAATACACCGGCCCGATCACGATCACCCGCGACACGACGTTCTCGGTCGTCGGCATCGACCAGTACGGCACGCGCACGCCGGTGACGACCAAGACCGTGTCCGGCCTGCCGCCCACGGCCGCGCCGACGGTCTCCTATGCAGACGGCATGCTGACGCTGTCCTGCGCTACGCCGGGCGCGTCCATCTACTACACGACCGACGGCTCGACGCCGACCGCGTCCAGCACCCTGTACACCGAACCATTTGCCCCCACGACCACGACCCAGTGCATCGCCATGCTGGACGGGCATCGGAACAGCCCGGTCATCACCTGCACGCTGACCAAATACGGCCGCCTGTTCACCGACGTGCCCGCGGACAGCTGGTACTATGACAGCGTGGGCGAGATCGTGCAGCAGGGCGTGATGAACGGCACGGGCGATTACACCTTCTCGCCCGACACCGTGATGACGCGCGCCATGCTGACCACGGTGCTTTACAACCTCGCGGGCGCGCCCGAAGTGGGCGACAACCTCGGCTATCCGTACGCCGACGTGGACGCGAACGCCTACTATGCCCTGCCCGTCTACTGGGCGCGGCAAAACGGGCTGGTGGAAGGCTATCCGGACAACACCTTCCGCCCGAACGCCCCGGTCACGCGCGAGCAGACCGCGGTGCTGCTCTGCCGGTTCGCCGCCTTCCGCGGCATGGACACCACCGCGCGCGCCGACCTGTCCGTGTACACGGATGCGGCGCAAATCAGCGCCTATGCGCAGGACGCCATGCAGTGGGCGGCTGCCGTCGGGCTGGTAAACGGCCGCACCGCGACCACACTCGTCCCGCAGGGCAGCGCGACCCGTGCAGAGGGCGCGAAGATCCTGACGGGCTTCACCGCACTTTCCTGACCGCACAACCAACAGCCAAACGGGACGCACCATCCACCTCGGTGCGTCCCGTTTATTCGATCCAGTCGATTTGGCAGGGTTCGGGCAGGAATCGGAAGTGAATCACGATTTTCTGCCGTTTGACCCTGCCCTTGTCGGTCTTTTCGTATGTACCCTGCCCGACCTCGATCCGCTCGATCAGCGCAAACAACAAAGCAGGCGTCAGCGTTTCGATCTCCGTATACCGGTGAATGATCGCCCACAGGCGTTCCTGCAACCGTTTTTGGTGTTCCGCCCCGCGATCCGGCGGCAGCGCATCGATCTGCTGCCGCAGCGCGGCCGTTTTGCGCTCATAGCGGTCGAGCAGCGGATAAAAGTTTGTCTCCCCGATTTTTCCTGCCGCGCGGTCCTCATACAGCTGCGCGATCAGGCGCTGCACCTGCTTCTGCTGCTGCGTCAACCGTTCACGCGCGCAGCCCACTTCCCGTCCCCGCTCATCTAAGCGCAAACGGCGCTGCAACCGCTCGAATAATTCGTCACAGTCCTGTTCGGACAGGCAGACATAACGCCGCACCGCCTCCAAGACGCAGCGGTAGAGCGACTCATAGGCGATAAAATGGTTGGAGCATGCCGCAGTGCCCCGGAGTTTGTACGCACCGCAGGCCAGACTCGCCGCCGAGCTTTTCCGCCGCGTGCCGACCGTGGACATCGCCTTGCCGCAGTCGAGGCAAAAGGCCAGCCCGGAAAACAGGTTGGAAAACGCGCCTTTCCGGTCGCAGCGACGGGCCGACCGCTGGCGCTGCACCGCGTCAAAGGTCTGCCGGGAAACCAGTGGCTCATGGCAATCCGGAACGATGATCCACTCGTCCGCCCGCTTTTCGCGCGTCTTTTTACTTTTGAAGCTGATTTTATCGGTCTTGCCCTGCGCGATATGCCCCAGATAGACGACATCCCGCAGCATGCGGCCGACCCCGGCCGACGTCCATTCCCTGCGTTTGGAGTACTGGTCGGGGTTCAGTCCCGGATGCACCAACGCGCGATAGGCCGCCGGCGGCGGCTCGCCGCGCGCATTGAGCCGCCGCGCGATTTCGGCCGGGCGCTTGCCGGATGCCGCCCAAGTGAAGATCTGCCGCACGGTCGCGGCGGCGCGCTCGTCCGGAATCAAGTGGTTTTTGTCCGCCGGGTCTTTCTGGTATCCGTACGGCGCAAAATTGCCGATGAACTTGCCCGCCTGCATTTTGGTGTGCAGCGCGCTGCGGATCTTGCGGCTGGTATCGCGGGCATACATCTCGTTGATGACGTTGCGGAACGGCGCAAGGTCGGTATCCGCCCGCGCGGTGTCAATGCCGTCGCCGACCGCGATCAGCCGCACGCCGTGCGCCGGGAATACCAACTCGAGATACCTGCCGGTCTGGATATAATCGCGCCCGAGCCGCGACAGATCCTTGACCAGCACGACCTCGAACCGGTGCCGCTCCATATCGCGGAGCATAGCCTGAAAGCGTGGGCGGTCAAACCGTGTGCCCGACCAGCCGTCATCCACATACTCCCCGACAACATCCAGTCCCTCCCGCGCCGCGTACGCCCGCAGCAGGCTGCGCTGGTTCTGAATGCTTTCGCTCTCGCCGGGATTGTCATCGTCGCGGCTCAGCCGCAGATACAAAACCGCACGGCATGCTGACATGCTCTTTCCCTCCTGTCACCGCCCAGACGGTCCCGACGGATTATGCCGGTTCCTCGGCCGTTTCTTCCTCAAACTGCGCCGCGATGACGTTCTCGAGCAGCTCGAGCAGGACGCGGCGGGCCTGCGCCGACTGTGCGGTTGTCTCAGTGACGGGCATGGGTTGGCCTCCTTTCCGTTCCGGTACCATCCTATGCGTCCTTCCCACACAAATTGCCTGCGGAAGGGCCGTTTCCTCCTCGGGGCCGGCATGCGCAACCGCCTGCTGCTTTCTTGGGACAAAAAGCAGCCACCGGAACAATCGTTCCAGTGGCTGCCAGCCGCACCCACAGGCGGGCGCTTTCCCATTTTTAATTTTGACCATCACCTGAAATCAGCACAAATTTTGATCCGTGTCGTTGTCTTTCGCCGTAAGATCCTCTATGATTTTATCAGCAGCTGCAAAGAATCCATCATAAAGAGGAGAAGCACACCATGAACACGGATAAAATTTTTGCGGAAGCCATTGCCAATGAATACGCTCCAAAAGACACCTCCAAGGTCGTCGCCCTGAGAAAGCTGGACCGAAAAGCAAAAAGCACGGCCAACATCTTCGCCTACACCTTCGGCGTCGGAATGACCCTGATCCTCGGCCTGGGGATGTGCCTTTCCATGCAGGTGATCGGCGGCGGCATTCTGATGACGGGCATCGGAATCCTTCTGGGGATTCTCGGCATCATCGGCGTGGGTTTAAACTACCCCATCTATAAAAAACTGCTCCGGACAGGCAAAGAAAAGTATGCCTTTGAGATCATGCAGCTCGCCCGAGAAATCAGCGAATCTGCGGAATGAAAACGAAAGGAGGGCGGCCGATGAACAAATCCGAAAGCAAATATTTTAACACCGCCCTGCGGATGGACGAAGCACTCATCACGCTGCTGGAACAGAAAGATTTGGAGTACATCACCGTCAAAGAGCTCTGCCAGCAGGCCGGCGTGAACCGATCCACCTTCTATCTGCACTATGAGACCATCGCCGATCTGGTGAATGAAACACTGGAACGGATCAACCAACGCTTTCTCTCCTATTTCCCCAAGCAGGAAGAAGAGGTTCTGGGCAATATGGACAGCCGGAAGCGGGAAGAACTGGTTCTGGTCACCCGGGAATATCTTTTACCCTATCTTCGCTTCATCCGGGACAACAAAAAGATCTACCGTGCGGCGTTCCGCAATCCGGGCGGCATGCAGGCCTATGCCCGATACGGGGAACTGAAACAGCATATCCTCGGTCCCATTCTGGAACGATTTGCAATTCCAACCGTCCATCGCCCTTATTACATCGCCTACTATGTCGAGGGCATCATCGCCATCATCAAAGAGTGGCTGCGGCAGGACTGTGCGGATGATGTGAAGATGATTGCCGACATCATTGAAACCTGCGTACGGCCAAAGGAGAAACAGTAGGTCAGTATCGAACTCCCCCTCTCACCCGCTTTACCCGTTCCGACTCCGCGACTTTCATTTGCCGCTTCCACAGCTTTCACGCCCTCTCCGAGATGGTGCTCCGCCAGTTTGGCAGGGCTGCCTTCGTCCCCTTGTCAAAAGTACCGGACGGATCTTGCCAAGCCGTTTTTATTTCAGTACAATAGAACCAGCAGGAACACCGCTGCAAAATCCATGAAACGAAAAGCAGGTGAACCCGGATGCGCGTCTTTACCGTCGGTGACAAAACCATCTCCGTTTTCCCCAGCGTCGAACCAAAGGCGCCGGTGATCTATCTCAACACCTTTGCCGATGAGGGACAGAAGGTATTCGAGGCTGCGCAGGCTGCGGGCTGCCCGGCGTTTACGCTGGCGGCAGTCAGCGGGCTGAACTGGGATCACGACATGGCCCCTTGGAACAGCCCGCCCATCTTCAAAAGCGCACAGCCTTGCACGGGCGGGGCGGACGCATATCTGCGGCTTCTGACGGAACAAATCCTCCCGGCGACGGAAAACGCTCTGCCCGCAGCCCCACGGTGGCGTGGGATCGCCGGATACTCCCTGGCCGGGTTGTTCTCCGTGTATGCTATCTACCGGACAGATGTATTTTCCCGCGTGGGCAGCATATCCGGGTCGCTCTGGTTTCCCGGCATAAAAGAATACATTTTTTCTCACAGGCCCAATTGCCGGCCCGACCGCATGTACTTTTCTCTGGGAGACCGGGAGCACAAGACCCGCAACCCGGTTCTGCAAAGCGTCCGGCAGAATACCGAAGCGATTCAGGCGTTTTATCGGGAAAAGGGCATCGACACTGTGTTCCGGCTCAATCCCGGCAACCATCACAACCATGCATCGGAACGCACCGCCGCCGGCATTGCGTGGCTGCTGCGCGGATAGAACGCAGGCGTTGCTTTCCACTGCACGCGCGGTTGCCATGCTGCAAACATAACTTGCACAGTCTCCCCATGGACAAACGATTTCCACCTGAACCAATCCAAAAAAGCGCTTCCTAACCGAGGGACGGAAAAGACCGTCCATTCTCCGTTTGGAAGCGTTTTTTTTGACTTTTCACAACCTGCGGATACGCAAATACATTCATCCGGGCAGGCAAGGGGTCCTCCAGCTATACGCACTTGCCCCCCGCTGCCGGTGGGAGCAGATCAACAGGTACCGACCTGAGAAAGAAATCGCTCAAACGCCTTTTGCCCCGCTGCTGTCCGCTTATATACACCTGCCTGCTCCAGAACCGTGGCAAAAACCTGCCCCACTTCCTCCTGTAATACACGGGTGATGTTGTCCGCCGTTATGCTGCGGCGGCCTGCGATCTCCTCTGCCCACTTTGCATGGGAATCCGTCAGCGGATCGCCACGCAAATCTTGTCCCGCCACCATTTTGTCCGCCACAGCGGATAGTTCCGCCTTGAGACGGGCCGGCAGAACCGCAAGGCCCATCACCTCAATCAAGCCGATATTCTCCTTCTTGATATGATGCAGTTCTTCATGCGGATGATACAGGCCCAGCGGATGTTCCGCTGTCGTCAGGTTGTTGCGCAGGACCAGATCCAACTCATAGTCATCGCCGCGCCTTCTTGCGATAGGGGTGATGGTATTGTGTGAAACACCGTCTGTCTCCGCCAAAATCATCGCGTTTCGATCGGTATAGCCACGCCAGGAGCGCAGAATCCGATCCGCCAATTCGATCAGCCGTGACGGATCTGCCGCAGTCAAACGGATCACCGACATCGGCCATTTGACAATTCCCGCGCGAACATCATCAAATCCGCGAAATGGGATCTCCTTTTCCACGGGAGCCTTCTCCATGGCGAATGTGAAATGTCCGCCCTGGAAATGATCGTGCGCCAAAATGGATCCGCCCACAATCGGGAGATCCGCATTGGAGCCCACGAAATAATGCGGAAACTGACCGACAAAGTCGAGCAGTTTGCAAAAACAGGATCGATCGATTCTCATGGGAACATGCTCGGCATTGAGCACGATACAGTGTTCGTTGTAATATACATACGGCGAATACTGCAAATACCATCGATTTCCGTCTATGTTAATGGGAATCATTCGATGATTCTGTCGGGCCGGGTGGTTGACTCTGCCGGCATAGCCCTCATTTTCGGCACACAACTGGCATTGGGGATACCCAGCGGCCGGCATATTGCGGGCAGCCGCGATCGCTTTGGGATCCTTTTCCGGCTTGGATAGGTTGATCGTGATATCCAAGGTACCATATGCGGTATCCGCCTTCCATTGGATATCCTTTGCAATCCGATCCCGACGGATATAATTGGTCGCCTGACTGAACGAATAATACCAGTCGGTTGCCCGCTGCGGCGAAGCCGCATACAGTGCGCGGAATTTCCAGACCACCTCATGCGGCGGCGGTGTCAGCCGACCCATCAAGCCGGTGTCAAACAGATCCCTGTAAACCACGGAATCCTGCTCCAGCAGCCCTCTGCCGGCTGCGTCATCGGTCAGCTCCCGCAAAACCGCTTCCAGACAAACCGGTTCCTGTGCCGTGTCTTCGGGTTCGGTGTATGTATCCCGCCGCAGCGCGTCCAAAATCGTATTGACAGCCCAGATATGATCCTCCCGCGCAATCAACCCGTTCTCTTCCGCATAGCGGATCAAATCGGCAATCGCACGATCCACCATTTGTTTTACCCCCTTTCCTGTTCATAGCCGGTCGGATGGCTCTGGTGCCACGCCCATGCCGTTTCAATGATGGTTTGCAGACTGTCATATTCCGGCTTCCAACCCAGCACAGTTTTGGCTTTATCGCTCGAAGCAATCAGCTGCGCCGGATCTCCCGCGCGGCGGTCTTCTATCTTGGCGGGAATCGGATGCCCGGTGACACGGCGCGCCTCCTCCAGCACTTCCAGCACAGAAAAGCCCACACCGTTACCCAGATTAAAGACGTCATTCTGTCCGCCCTGCATCAGATAATCGAGTGCCAGAATATGCGCCTGCGCCAGATCACAAACATGGATGTAATCGCGGATGCAAGTGCCGTCCGGCGTCGGATAATCCTTGCCGAAAACAGAGATATGGCTGCGTTTCCCCTGCGGCACCTGCAGGATCAGCGGGATCAGATGCGTCTCCGGATTGTGGGCTTCCCCGATCGACGCATCCGGCTCCGCCCCGCAGGCATTGAAATAGCGCAATGCAACAAAGTGTAAACCATGCGCCGCGGATACCCACTTCATCATGTGCTCCATGGCCAGTTTGGTTTCTCCATAGCAGTTGGTGGGGCAGGTCCTGTCCGTTTCCAAAATCGGCACACGTTCCGGCTCGCCATATGTCGCGGCTGTAGAGGAGAATACGATTTTATCCACACCGTGTGCGACCATGCTCTCCAGCAGGGTTTTGGTGCCGCACAGGTTATTGTCATAATATTTCAGCGGCTTTACCATGCTTTCCCCAACCTGAGAATTTGCCGCAAAATGGATCACGCCGTCAATGTTCTCCTGTTCCAGCAGGCGATCGACAAAGGCGCGGTCACGAATATCACCCTCATAGAATCTTGCTGCGTCCGGTACCGCCGCCCGGAAGCCCGTTTCCAGATTATCGGCAACCACGACATCCCGGCCGGCCTTCACCAGCGCCAGCGCGGTGTGCGACCCGATATATCCTGCGCCGCCCAATACCAAAATTGACATTTCTATCGCCTCCACGCAAAATTTTGTCCGTTCGTTCTCCGTTTCCCCGCCTTACACCAGCGCCGTGCCTCCCATCGGCCGGATTTTTAAGAAATGGCAGCATCCTTTGCCGAGCACCGCTTCCATACCGGCCTGAAACCGCTCCATATTGGCCGTTGGGACAAATGCCTGCACCGTCCCGGCGAAGCCGCCTCCATGCACTCGCACCGCGCCATCGCCGTCCAGCAGCCGTCTGGCCGCGGCAATGGCGATCCCCACCGCCTGCTGCTGCGGTTTTGCAATGCAGTAAAGATTCTGGAGCAGCTCGGCCGAAGAGCGACCGGACCGGTTGATATACTCCAGAAATCCATGAAAATCATTTGCCTCCAGCATCTGTGCTTCGCGATACGCATATGCATTATCCGCAAAGAAATGGATCGCGCGCAGCACGGCGCGGTCTCCGGTCTGCTCACGCACCTGCGCCAAGTCGTTCCACACTTCCCGCGAATCGACCTCGCGCAGATACTCCTTGTCAAAACACTGCGCCACCGCACGCATTTCCTGCGGGATCGCTGCATATTCATCGGTCAGATCCGCATGGTCGGCGCCGGAATCGATAATGCACAGTTCATAACCCGACTGCGCCAAGTCGTAATCGATCCGCTTGACCACCGGCTGCGCCGGATTTTGAAAATCAATCGATACCACGCCGCCCACCGAACTTGCCAGCTGATCCATCAAACCGCAGGGTTTGCCGAAAAACACGTTTTCCGCATATTGGCCAATCTGTGCGATCTCCACCGGCGTCAATGCCCTGTGACAAAACAGATCGTTAAAGATGACGCCGATCAGGACTTCATAAGCCGCAGAGGACGACAGCCCCGACCCGCCAAGCACGGTCGATTGCATCACTGCGTCAAACCCGCCAAGCGAATAACCCATTTCGGATATGCGCGCTGCCACGCCTCGCACCAATGCCGCCGAAGTTGTTCTTTCTTCCACATGCAGTCTCAAATCCTGCAAATCCACTTCCAACGCAGGGTATCCGGCCGACCGAATCCGCACCACGCTGGAACCGTTGGGCGCCACACAGGCCACCGCGTCCAGATCAATCGCCGCCGCCAGCACACGCCCATGCTGATGGTCGGTATGATTCCCTCCGATTTCCGTGCGGCCCGGCCCGGAAAACAGCCTGACCGCTTTGTCCTGTCCGAATTCCTTTTCATATGTATCCATCAACCCAAGCAGCCGTGCATGCAGCGCCGGCAGATCAGCCTGTGAGCCATATACCTCGCGCAAGCGTTCATCCAGGCCACCGCTTGCCAACTGTTTCTTTAAAGCAGAGATCCTTGTCATACTCATATTTTTCCTTTCCGCTGCACCAGCATCAGGCGATTCCTTATGCCGTTTTTATCCCTTAACACCCGTTTCCCCACAAAGAAAACCTCCGGCAGGATGTCCGGAACAACACCACGTCGGAGGTCAACACAAAAGAAAGAGCAGCCTTCCAGTGTGGTTTCACATTCAGCAGTGCACATCGGTTGCTTGCATCCCATTTTTCACTTTATTGCAATTTGCGTCACGCAGGCCGAATCATGTCGTGGAGCGCCCCTGAGGTCGAGATTTTACCCGGTCAAAACTGTGACGATGGAGGAGTTGCGAAACTGCTGATCGGATCACTGGCACCGGCAGGAACTTTTTCTCCTTCCGTTCATTTACAGGATGACATTGGTCGTTTCCGGATCAAACAGCTTCATCTTGTTGGTATCGACAGCCAGACGGATCTTCTCACCCGACTTGGCCATTACGCGCGAAGGCGTACACACCACAACCGGCATGCCAGCGCATTCACCATGCAGATACATTTCCGCGCCCATCATTTCGACTACATCGATATCCACTTCGATTTGCTCGGATTCGTTCACTGCGTTCAGAAAGACCGGTTCCGCATGCATATCCTCTGGACGGATACCGCACACAACCGAGCGATCCACATACTGCTGCAGATCGACGCCCTCCATACGGCCTTCCGGAATGCAGATCCGGTATGGACCGATCTGGACAAAAAATGCCCCGTCCTGATGGATGATTTTCGCATCCAGAAAATTCATCTGCGGCGAGCCGATAAAGCCGGCGACAAACATATTGCACGGATTGTTATACAGGTTTTGCGGGGTATCCGCCTGCTGGATCACGCCGTCTTTCATAACCACAATGCGGTCGCCCATGGTCATTGCCTCCGTCTGGTCATGCGTTACATAGACAAAGGTGGTATCCAGCTGTCTGTGCAATTTGGTGATTTCCGTTCTCATCTGGGTGCGCAGCTTTGCATCCAGGTTGGACAGCGGTTCATCCAGCAGGAATACGGCGGGATCGCGCACCATGGCGCGTCCCAACGCAACACGCTGCCGCTGGCCGCCGGACAGTGCTTTCGGCTTACGATCCAACAGCTGTTCCAAATCCAGGATCTTTGCTACCGCACGCACCTTCTCATCGATTTCCTTCTTGTCCATTTTGCGCAGCTTCAATCCAAAGGCCATATTTTTATACACGGTCATATGGGGATACAATGCATAGTTCTGGAACACCATGGCAATATCGCGGTCCTTCGGCTCAACATCATTGACCAAACGGTCGCCGATATACAGTTCACCGCCGCTGATATCCTCCAAGCCGGCAATCATACGCAGGGTGGTGGACTTGCCGCAGCCGGACGGGCCAACCAAGACGATAAATTCCTTATCTTTGATCTCCAGGTTCAAATCGTTGATAACCTCTACCCCACCAGGATAAACTTTTTTAATATGGCGCAATGAAATACTAGCCATTTGCAATTGCTCCTTCCTTGATTATCCAGAGCCATACACGCTCTTCTTGATTGCTTTTTTCTTTTTTGATATGTTATAATATTTAATATCTCATCCCACAGTCGTAGGTGATTGCTTATGGCCAATTTAGATACGGAAAAACTGAAAAAGTTGCTGCAAAGTTTTTATCACTTAACTGGCCTGCGCATCGTCATTTTCGATAATTCATTTCATGAAATTCTGGGCTATCCGTTTGAGCATTGCAGTTTCTGTTCCCTCATCCGCTCCAATGAGACCGCGCTGCAAAAATGTTTTGCATGCGACGAAGCAGCCTGCAAGGTTTGCCAGCATACCAACGAATTATATTTGTATACCTGTCATGCCGGGCTGTCCGAAGTGGTTTCTCCCATTTATTACAACAACACGATTATCGCATATCTGATGTTTGGCCAGATCTGCAACTATCCGGACAAAGACGCCGTCTGGCCGTTTATCCGGGAACGCTGTAAAGACTACGCCATTGACATAGAAGCATTGAAACAGGCTTTTTTCAAAAAGCAATATGTTTCTGTGGAAACACTGCATGCTGCTGCCAATATCATCGAAGCCTGTACCGCATACATTCACCTTTCCGAACTGATTCGGCAGGATTCAAACGATTTGCCGTCCCAGATCAACCAGTACATCATATCTAACTTGGATAAAGTGCTGACCGCCGACTCCATCTGCCAGGAGTTCCACATCAGCCACTCCCGGCTTTACCGGATCTCGGAACAGCTTTACGGCTGCAGTATCGGCAAACAAATCAAAAAGCTGCGCATTCAGGCCGCGCAAAAACTTCTGCGTGATTCTGATTTGAATATCAGCGAAATCGCAACCCGAATCGGCATCTATGATTACAATTATTTCACGAAATATTTCAAACAGGCTACCGGCGTAACCCCCAGCCTATATCGCGCATCCAGTTCCGCAAACACCGATCTTTAAATCCCGATATATTTGGTCGCGGCATAAATCTTTTTATACACATTGTAGTAATGCATATAAATCTCATGCGCCTCCGACCGCGGATGATATTCTTTTCCCAATTTCACCAATTTCTCCTGGGCTTGCTGGATATTTTCATAAATGCCGCACGCAACGCCCGCCAGCATGATGCATCCCAATGTACCCGATTGGGCACTGCCCAACGTGACAATCTTGCAATTCAAAATGTCCGCTTTCATTTGCAGCCACACCTCGGACGTGGCCCCGCCGCCTGTCGCGCGCAGCTCGGTGATGTAGACACCCGCCTCCTGCAAACGCTCCAGATTGAGCAGCATTTCATAGGTCACGCCTTCCATCAGCGCCCGGTAGATCTCTTCCGCTGTTGTATCCAAGGACAGCCCCAGGATCGCACCCTTCGCATCGATATCCATATACGGCGTTGCTGCACCCGCAAAATACGGCAACACCAACAGGCTGGAGGGTGAATCGCCAAGCTTCTGATTCATGTGTTCATAAAAATTCATTCCACGCTGCTTAGCCACGATCGTTTCCAGCGCGCCGAATTGATCCCGGTACCAGCGCAGCAGGGCACCGCCTGTAAAGGAAAATGCATAGCATACAAAGCTGTTCGGGAAAACATACGGAACCACCGCATAATTGTTTTTCTGCAGTTTGACTGTGTCGGGTTTTCGGCTGAACATCGATGTGATACATTCCACAGTGCCCGTACCATCCACCGCCATACCATCTTTTGCAATACCGGTCCCCAGGCTTGCTGCGATCTGATCGTGACACCCTGTCACAATCATGATATCCTGTGACAGGCCCAGGTCGGCCGCAACCGATTTGCGAATCATTCCTGCCTTTGTGCCGCTTGGCACCGTGGGCGGGAATTTGTTTTTTTCAATGCCTGCATACTCCAATATCTCATCGCACCAGTCCAGCTTGTGGATATCAAAGGCCATGGTACGCGCAGCCAGGGAGTAATCCATCTGTGCCACTCCGCTGAGCATATATACGATATAATCTGCGAAAAGGAAGATCCGCGATACTTTTTTGCATAATTCCGGTTGATTTCGGGAAACCCACATCAACTTGCAGATAGAATACATGGAATGCGGCGCCGTACCTGTCAGCTGAGCAATCCGATCCGCGCCCATCTTGCGGATCAATTCTTCGCATTCGGCTTGCCCGCGTGTATCCGTATACAGAATCGTCGGCATCACCGGGCGGTCATTTTCATCCAGCAGCACCGGCGCTTCTCCAAACGAGGTCACACTGATCGCCTGCAGCGGGAAGCCTCTGGCGGCGCCGGTCAAAACCTTCTTGACGCTGTGCCAAACTATCTCAGGCTGCAATGATCCATAGGACCCCTCCACCTCGGCAAAATACTCGTCATAACATTCCGCAAGAATCGTGCCGTCCACATCACAAACCGTGCATTTACAGCCTGTCGTTCCAACATCAATGCCAGCTATCATATTTCCACCTCCTACAGATCACATCACCTGCATATTGAATACTTGCAACGCACGTTTGACATTCTGCTTCATTGCCTGCATGCCGACAGTGAAAATATCATGGAAATAAACCGGCTGGTCACCGGATCGCTGCATCATTTCCCGGACCGCTTCTCCGCCTGCCTTTGCCATATAAGTATAATAATTGATCTTACGCACGCCTCTGGCGATCACCGCGCGATAGTCATCCTCGCTGACGCCCGAACCCCCGTGCATGACCAGCGGAAGCGAAACACGCTGCCGCACCCCTTCCAGAACGCCCATATCCAGTTTGGGTTCTTTCAGATACAGGCCATGTGCCGTACCGAACGAACAGGCCAGCGCATCGATGCCGGTTTCCTTGACAAAGCGCTCTGCATCTTCCGGATCCGTATAGATCTGCGCGCCTTCGCCGTCGTCCGCACCGCCGCATTCTCGTTTGCCCAGTGTACCGATCTCCGCTTCCACGGATGCGCCATACGCCTTGGCCATTTCAACGACCTGACAGGTTTTGGCCACATTTTCCTCAAACGGCAGCAGTGATCCGTCATACATTGCCGAGGTAAATCCCAGTTTGAACGCCCGTGCGATATAATCAACGCTCTCGCCATGGTCCAAGTGAACGCACACCGGAATGCGTGCCTTCTCAGCCTTTTCCAGCATGACCGGCCCGATGATATCCAGCGGCATGATCTCTTCATGCACCTGCGCATGCATCAGGATGACAGGTACATTCAACTCCTCCGCCGCACCCAGAACCGCTAAAATGCTCTCGAGATTCGGCGTATTAAACGAACCGACTGCAACCTGATTGTTTTCTGCATCTTTTAATACTTCTTTTAACGTTACTAACATATTTTCTCACTCCTGATTGATACGGGTAAAACCATTTCGCCAATCCGATTCATTCCGGAAAAAATGCAAATCGATGCAGTACGAAACTTCTTCACCCGGCTGCAGTTGTGCTAGGTTCCCGGACTGACGCATCTTATCCCGTCCATCCGGGTGGCAATTCCCAGGTTCCAGACCAAGCACATATTCGCGTTCGCCCATCATTTTCCACTGCACAAAATAGGGCAATTGCTTCGCATCATAAGATATCACAAGCCCCTTTTGGACCGCCGGATTATAAATACCGGCCAGTCCCTTGTCAGTAAACTGATGATAGAAGCATTCTTCTTCAAATTGCGGCTGCGGTTTGGTGATTTCCTGCCAATGGGAAATTCCCTTTTCCGCTTTTGCCGTTCTGCCCGAAACATGTTCGGAGGGAATGGCAAGTTCTGCGGTTTCACTGAGCAGCGGATAACCCATATTCATGTGATACAGCACCATGCACGGGCTGATCCGATCGCCTTCATTGACAATCCGATCCCGGATGCTCAGGCAGTTGTCCTGCGTCGAACAGGTAATGGTCCGATACAGAACCAGCTTTCGTCCGAACATTTCGGATTGATCGATTTTGGCCTGTATCACGATCGCGTCCTCTGTTTGATGCGTCTGTATGCTTTCCGCAGGCGTGTTGCCCACAGAACCGTGCAGCGGCGTATCCTCCCCTTCATCATGGCAGGGGGTTCCGACCGCGTAAAGACCGCATGTCGTCAGGAACCCCGCGGTAAACGATTTGAGAAAACCGTTTCCAACACCGTCATAATACGATGGTGCAACATACCCCACCGGAGAAAAATATCCCAGATTGACGCCGTCAACGCTGAGCCGGGAAATATCCGCGCACCGGTCGGCCGAGACGGTAAATTCCAGTCCTCTGCCGTTGCGCACCAGGAAAAGCCGCATACCGTCTCCGCGGCCGCCGACCAAGCGGTGTTCTTCTACGCCGGATACCTGACTCATGTGGCCAATATACGCTTTATCCAACCAAACCACTCCCTTCCGCACATGAACCGATCAAAAACGTGTTACTTCATAACCCAGATACGTTTTCATTGCTTCTTCCATGGCATCCGCATAATGGCCTGCGGTAATGGTGGTGTGATGACGGAAACCGTTTCTGGCCATATAAAGGATTTTCTTCTGGAGATCGTTGATTTCCGCAACGCCCGCGCAGCCGAAATACTCTTTTTCGATCGGCTCACCGGTCATTCTGCCTTCATCCACATAAGTGTAAAGCAAGCCGTTTTCCGTTCTTGCACTGGCATACGTCATTGGCATGGCGGCAATACGGCCCTCGTTGACACCCCAGCCATAGTCCGGGCCATTGCCCTTGGCGAACATCTTATGCACGCCAACGGTGCCCTTATCTTCCATCAGTCCCTGCGCCGTGGAGCCACAGTGGAACAGGATACACTTGTTTTCATCGTCGCCATAGTTGTTATTCCAGTCGAGGCATGCCGCCGGCTTCTGGGAAGCCTGCGCCAGAATTTCCATCGTGATGGTGTTGGCAACATCCATCTCGCAGGACGCCACAATGCCGCGGTCGTTCAGTTCGCTGAGCAGCACACAGGGAGCGATGCCGAATTCCTGATGCATCTCATTCCAGCAGCGGATCGAAACGCTGTCAAAATGGTATTGCTCGATCATATCATCAATTGCGACCGACATTTTTGCCAGAATCTGCATTTTCTCATCCGGTACCTTGCAGAAATTGCAGTATTTCCTGAGCGATTCCACCTTATCCTTGACCGCGCCGCGCGTATCGGGCATGCTGCGGATTCTGGAGAACAGTTCGCTCAGATCGTAGGATTCATAAGTAACGCCGTACCGCTGCAGTGCCAGCTCGTCAAACCGCACGGTCTTGAACAGCGTGGTACGCGCACCGATGCCGCCGATCGTATACCGTTTCATGCGCTTGACAATGCGGCATACCGCGGCAAAATCGTTCAGATTTTTCTGGAATGCATCGGAGGACGGGTGTACGACATGCGGCGGGAAGATCGTGTAGGGAATCTTATACTGATAAAACATGTCTTCAATGCTGAACTTGCCGCAGAATGCGTCCCGGCGATTGGCAAAATCCATCTTGCCGAATTCATCGGGATACGCCTGCAGGAAAATCGGCACGCCTGCGTCCCGTACCGCCGGGATGGCGCCGTTCTCATCGCCGAAATTCGGCAGGCTCATGATTACGCCGTCATACTCCCCGCGGTGCGCTTCCAGAAACGCCGCATACTTACGGCCTTCATCCACTGTTTCCACTGCGCCAAACTTGGTTGCATCCGGGTCCATTTCAATATAGCTATGTCCGGCTTTTTTAACCGCTTGTTCGACTTCCTCCCGCGCGCTTGCAATCAGCGATCCAGGGAAAAAACCTCGATTCGCAAAATATAATGCAAAAACCATTGTTTACACCTCCGTTTTATCTCATTTCCCAAATTTCTCGACAAACGCCTTATCCATTGTCAATTCACTTGCGCTTACCAGTCCTGCTACCTGCTCCGGAACATCCACCGAGGAAAGCGCAATGACTTGGAACGGCTGGCTGAACAGATAGGCAATCGACAGCGCGAAAATGGACGTCCCCTCTTGTTCATGCCGCCGGCACAGTTCCTCGTAAATATACAGATTGCGTTCATTGAGGAATTCATCCAACAGCGGCTGAGGAAGATTGATGTCCCCGGCAGGCGCAATGACCTTGCCGTCTTTCGCCACAACACCAGCCTGATACAGTCTGTCAAAAAGGCCGGAGGCCGTGGACGAATACGGGATCAGCGGCATGCCTGTCTGCACATGCCATTTGTATTCCTCCTCGCTCACTGCAACCGTTGTATTGTCATTCCCAACGCCATAGGCGCTTTTTTTCCTTGCAAGGCTCCATTGATTGGACACCGCGCAAAAGCCCTGTATATGGTTTTCCGCAGCACACTTTTCAAATTCCCGCAAACGCGCAAGCGTGAAGTTGGATGCTCCATAATAACGGATCTTACCTTCCGTGCGCAGTTGTTCCAGCAGCGCCAGGATGTCTTCTGCCGGCACTGTCGGATCATCCCGATGCAGCCAATACAGATCGATGCAGTCCCGGTGCAGCGTTTGCAGGCTCTCCTCCAAATCCTTTCGGATTTCGGATTCCCTGATGCGGGAAACCTGCGGTGCTGCGAAATCATAATGACCGCCTTTGGTCGCGACAACGATATCCGAGGCCTTGGCTGTTTTGAGCCACTCCCCCAGAATTTGTTCCGCGCAGTTGCCCGCGCCCGGGATCCATTTGCAGTAGGCATTTGCGGTATCAATAAAATTGCCGCCCAGTTCGCAATAACGGTCCAGAATCTCAAAAGCGGATTTTTTATCAATCCGATCCCCGAACGATCCGGTACCCATGCTGATATTGCTCACACGCAAATCCGTGTTTCTCAGTGTCACATATTTCATGCGTCATCCTCCGCATCCAACCGTTCCAATACAAAAATTCTTGCCGAGACAGAGGCCGGAAGCACCGCGCTCAGACTGCCCTGTTCCCGATTCCATTCACACTTGGCGGGCAGGGATTGCGGATAAAAGCAACTTGCTTTGACCGGCTTGCCCTTCCACTGAGGAACCGGCAGCGAAATCGTCCCCGTTTTGCTGTTGCATCTCCAAACAGCAAGGAAAATACGCTTTTCCGTTTCCATACCGAGACTGATCCATTCGTCGCCCAGTGCCGACAGCCCGATCGGCCAGAACGGCAGGAAGTGCGGCACATCCATCCGCAGCTGCTTATAGCAGGCAATGCCTTCCTGGATGAGCTTACGGCACGCCGGCGCAATCACATCCGGTCTGCCGCTTTGATGAATCCGCATCAGCATTGCATTGACCATGTTGAATGCGGTTTGTTCCTCCGTGCTGTCCGCCAGCGGATAAGACCAGACACCAGCCTGTTCTGGCGTCACTGCGCTCGGCGCGTTGGCTGCAATGGATGCTGTATAGATGTAATCCTCCTGATCGCTCGTCGACTGGAGCGGGTAGCGCGCCAGCATGGCGTAATCCATACGCAAACCGCCGCTCGAGCAGTTCTCAATCACCAGATCCGGATAGCGGTCCATGATGGATTCCAGCCACCGCAGATACGCACGGTTGTGGGACAGCAAACCGTCTCCAAAGCTGTCGGCATCGGCCTCTGTGCCTACGCCGGCCTCAATATTGTAATCGATCTTGAAATATCCCACGCCATACTCTTGAATCAGACGATCTATGGTTGCATCCATATAGCGGATCACTTCCGGATTTCTGAAATCCAGCTGATAACGGGAACGTTCCTGCACCGCTTTGCCGTGCCGCGTAAAAAACCAATCGGGTTTCACCTGTGCGACCATCGGCGAGTGAATGCCCATCACTTCCAGTTCCAGCCACAGGCCAGGGATCATTCCCTTGCTGCGGATATAGTCCATCACTTCTACCAGCCCGTTGGGGAAGCGTTCCCGGCTTTCCTTCCACTCGCCGACGCTGTCCCACCAATAGCCGGACGAATACCATCCGCCGTCTACAACGAAGTATTCACAGCCCAGTTCCGCTGCCGTGTCAATCAGCTTCCGTTCTTTTTCTGTGGTCGGATCTGCAAACAGGCAGTTCATATAATCATTGAAGATCACACTTACTTTTACATGATCCGGATGACTGCGGCGAATTCTGCGTCTGTACTTGGTCATTTCGCCAACAGCTTGCGAAAAACTGCCATTGACTGCGGAAACTGCCACCGGAACAGAAACAAATTGCTCGCCCGGTTTGAGGGACTTCCACCAGTGATTGTCGCTTTCGGTGGGGCCGGACAGCAGCAGATAATAATATCCGGTCTGATCTCCGATCTCCCAATGCCAGGAGCCGTTATTTTCAATCTGCCAGAGAAGCGCCGCACCGGTTTCCGTGTTTTCCAGATAACCCATCGGGAGATAGGACTTGGTAGACCAAGTGCCGGTATTGCCGACGGCCAGCGCGGTTGCGGAATGCTGCCGCTGCCGGATCTGGCTGCTGGTGAGGCCCACCTCGGGGAAAGAATAGGATTTCCACTGTGCCTCACGGCACCAGGTGTTGTGCGGGATCCATACGCGCATCTTGTCCTCCGGCGCAGACAATCCACCTCTTTCCACACCAGTCAAAGCAAAAGAGGATACATATTCAATCCCCAAATCGCGGGAACCGATATTTTCCAGTTCGGCCCATGCGCGCACGGTCTGAACTCCATCATAAAACTGATAAACCTGACGTGCCTGCAAGCCCATCACAGGTTCCTGCATATAGAACGTAATGCGCCGTCCATTTTCATTTCTTTCATCCGTATGGCGGAGATATTGCAGTCTCCAACCAGCGCTGGTTACGGCATGGCGGATGCCATTCCGTTCCGGTTCACAGTTTTCCCCTGTGACCTGTACTTCCATCGTGTAAAATCCCTCTTGCGGCATTTCACTTTCCCGGAAAGCCTGCGCTGAAAAATGCAGCAGCTGCACCTGCAGATTATCGCAGATCCGCCAGACCGCATAAATTCCGTTTTCATACAGCTCGATTTGTTTCATGCGCTTTCACCTCAGAGTTTACCGCCGGACGTTGCAATGCCTTCTACAAACTGCTTCTGGAAAATCAGGTAAATGACGATCATCGGGATGCACGCCAGCAGCGATGCCGCCATCAGCTCCGGATAATCAGACGAGAAGGTGCCCTGCAGCTTGGCCAGCGCCGAAGCCAGCGGCATCGTTGCCTGATTGGTGTTGACGACCAACGGCCACATCAGATCCTTGAATGCGAACAGCGCAGTAAAGATGCCCAGTGCCACCATGCCGGATTTGGCCAGCGGCAGCATGATAAACAGGAAAGTCTGTCCAACATTGCACCCATCCAAACGGGCGGATTCCTCCAGCTCCTTGGGCAGATTGATGAAGTTCTGCCGCATCAGGAAGGTACCAAATGCCGTCACAAGGCCGGGGAAGATCAGCGCGAAAATACTGTTCTGCGCGCCAAGTGCATTGATCATCAGGTACTGCGGGATGATGAAGATCTGCGTCGGAATCATCATCTGGAAAATAACCAGTGTAAACAGCAGCTTTTTGCCCTTGAACTCCAACCGTGCAAACGCATAGCCTGCCATCGTTGCCGTCAATACCGCACATACCACGCGGCCTACGATCATCCAGATGGTGTTCCAATAAAGCTGCGGAATATCCATTTTTGCGATCGCGCTTTCAAAGCCGTCCAGCAGCCACTTCGAAGGGAAGATGACAAAAGGATTCACCTGCGTTGCCTCTGTAACCGATTTGAACGCCGTCAGAACCATCCAAATAAAGGGAACCAGCATCACAACGGCACCAATGGAAAGCAAACAGATCGCCAAAATATTTTTGCTTCGTTTTTTGCCCATAACGTCTCCTTTCCCAAGTTCAAACCATCGTCGGTTTCTTCTTTTCTCAGTTATAGTGCACCCATTTCTTTTCCAGGTAATTCTGGAACAATGTGATGACCATAATAATCATAAGAAGCAGAATAACGATCGTTGAACCGTAACCCTTATTGCCTTCGATGAAGGAATAATTATAGAACAGGTATACCAGCGACTGCGTTTCTCCCAATGCGGGGTTGCTCAGATCCATCATCATATAGATCACGTCAAACACCTGCATCGCCGCAATCAGGCGTGTAACCAGGACGAAGAACAGGGTCGGCGAAAGCAGCGGGATTGTAACGTTGAAAAACTGCTGCACCGAATTTGCCCCGTCAATACGGGCCGCCTCATAATAGTCCTTCGGGATTTCCTGCAGGCCCGCCAAAAACAGCACCATGTTGTATCCAATCACCGACCAGATGCCAACCACAGCCACCGAGTAAATCGCGATCTTAGGATCGGAAATCCAATTGACCGGCCCGAATCCAAAGATGCCCAGAATATGATTGAGCAAACCGAACTGACTGTTATACAGCCACCGCCAAACCATTGCCACGGCAGCGGGTGCCGCAATCATGGGTAAGAAATAAATGGTGCGGAATGCCACCCGGCATTTCATTTTGCGGTTTAAAAGCACTGCCAGCAGCAAGGCGATGACAATCGAAATCGGCACTTCAACAATCGTATACCGGATCGTATTCCATACGGCCTGCCAAACGGAAGAATCATGGATCAGTGTGATATAATTCTGCAATCCAATGAAAATGTTTCCTTTTCCAAAATCGCCTGTTTTGAAAAAGCTCTGGTAAATGGTTTGAAAAATAGGAATGATATTCAGAACGATTAAACCAAGTATGGTGGGGAGCACCATAAGGTATCCCCACCATGCTTCGTTACGCTTTTTCGCAGAATATCTTACGGCTTTATTTTTTCCGCTCATGGTATTCCTCCTGCGAATTGCATTTTTTGTTAATTGGTTTCTTTCAAAATCTGATTCATCTGCTCTGCAATGTTCTTGCAGGTCTCTTCCGGCGTCTTTTCACCCGTGAAGCCCGCGCCAATCTCTTCCTTGATCATATTGGCCCAGTTGACCGTACGGCGGGAGTGCGGGAAAATCACCATCGTGTCATCCATAACATCCAGATACGCCTGCAGATTGAACTCAGGATGTGCATTGATCCAGTTATCCGAAGTACCTTCCCAAGCCGACATCATAACGCCCAGATCGGACTGCATCTGCTGTGCTTCCTGCGAGCCCAGATACTCAATGACCTTCCAAGCCGTTTCCGGATCAGAGGAGTTTGCCGGAGCCGCCCAGGCAACGCCATTGTAAATGGTGGTGCGGACATTGTTCGGACCCATCGGCTTGATCACAACATCGCAGTTTTCCTTCACATATTCGTTGTTCGTCAGGTCGTTTACCTTCCAGGAGCCCTGCAGCGTCATCGCTACCTGGCCGGACATGAACAGCGTGCAGTCGCCGTTTTCCACCAGCGTCGTGTACGGCGGCATATAGCCGTTCTTCTCCATATCCATCAGGACGGTGAGGCCCTCAATGGTGCCCGGCTGGTCAAAACCGGAGGTCTGCTGGTCGTCCGAAAGGACATATCCGCCGTAATCGTAAATGATGTTGTAGTAACCGCCCTGATCATTATCCGGGCTGACTGCGAAACCATACTGGCTGCCGTCCGCCTTCGTCAGCTTCTGGGCTGCTGCCGCAACGTCTTCCCAAGTCCAGGTATCATCCGGATACGCCAGACCGGCTTCGTCAAACATCGTCTTGTTGTACCAAAGCGCTACCGTATCAATGTCCTTCGGAATGCCCAGCTGCGCGCCGTCCTCATTCTGATACAGACTTACGATATCCTGCGGATATTTGCTCATATCAATTTTATCGCTCTTGGAAATGTAATCGGTCAGATCGAGCAGCATATCATTTTCTGCATACTTGGCAATTTCATTGGAATGCATAATGAATACATCCGGCATCGAACCGCCAGTCGCTGCAGCTTCCAGCATGGTCCAGTACTGATCCCAGGGGGTCACCTCGATGCGGGTCTCAATACCGGTTTCTTCGGTAAATTTCTTAAGGATTTCGGTAAACCCAGGCTCCTGCGGAGAATCCCACATGGCAACCGTGATCACATCGCTGCTGCCACTGGACTGCGATGCATCCGAATTTGCCGCATCCTGATCTGTGGATGTCTGGCCGCAGCCAACCAAACCCGCCAGCATCGCTGACAAAAGCGCCCAACCAATCAATCGTTTTTTCATTTTCTGACACTCCTTTTCAATTCCTGCTGATTACCTTGTCACTCTTCTCTTCATAAGAATCATGTCCTTAACGACAAACGAATCTTACCATAGGATTCTTTTTGAGAATAGTGAATTTTCCATCGCAAATAGAAAATTTGTTTCAATTTCTTTCATCCAGTCGCTTACAATTTTACAGCTTCTTTTTGTCTGTTATGCACAATTATATTAAAAAGCGCTGCCTGTCATTTCAGAATAATGTCCATATTTTCCCTAAAAATCCCATTTCCCCTTTTCGTAACTTATTGATTTTCATCCTGTGATGCGCCGCCTTCGGAATAGAAAATTTGTCGCAGCATTCTCTCTTACTGCGCATCCATATCAGCACTGTATCTGCACAGGCTCTCCATCTGTCCCGCCCTACTTCTCTTCTGCACAGCACCATACCACGCACTGTTTGATATGAAGTATTCCGCATCAAAAGGTGTTGCTTTCCCGCGCACCGCATCCGACTTTTCCCCAAGCACGTGATTGGGTGAAAAATAAATGCCACCAGACACTGCACTTGCTTCGGACAAAAAGCAGCCACCGGAACAATCGTTCCAGTGGCTGCCCACTATATTGTCATGCCGGCGCACCGGCAAATTCATTATCCATCTGCCGAAAGCACGGCCTGCGGCGGAAATCGCACCGCGATGGTCGTTCCTTCCTCCGAGCTTTTTTCCACCCAAACCGAGCCGCCGTGCAGCGCGGCGATCTCCCAAACGAGCGACAGACCCAACCCAACGCCGCCGTATTCCCGGCTGCGCGATTTGTCCACGCGAAAAAACGGATGGAAAATGCTGTGCTGATAAGCCTCTGGAATGCCGCAGCCGGTATCGGCAATGCGGATCTGCAAACCGGACTCCTCCCGGGCTACCGCCACGCCCACCATCCCGCCAGGGCGGTTATACTTGATGGCGTTTTCCGTCAGATTGAACAGCATCCGATAAAGCAAGGGATCGCTGCCGGTCATGGTGGCGTCGCCCTCCCGCTCCAAGGCGATCCCGCGCTGTTCTGCCAGCGGCGCAAGGTCGGTGAAAATCTCCTCGATCATCGGCCCGAGCTGGATGCGGTCCGTGCGCGGCGCAGATTGCAGGCTGTTCATCTCCAGCAGCGTCTGGGACAGCTGGGACAGCCGCTCGGTCTGCTCCCGCAGCAGGCCGAGGAATTCCGCTGTTTCAGGCAGCACCTCCGGATGCTCGGCGGCAAACAACTCGAGCTGCGCCTGCATCAGCGCCAGCGGCGTGCGCAGTTCATGGGCTGCGTTGCCGGTGAACTGCCGCTGGGTTTCAAACGCGCGGCTCAGCCGCTCCAGCATCTGGTTGAACGACCGGCTCAGCTGCCGGAACTCCGGCAGCAAATCCTCGTCGATTTTGATTTCCGCCAGATTGGTCAGCTGCACCTGTTCCACCTGCGCGGCAAAGCGCCGCAGCGGCCGGAGCGCCCGCCCGCTGACAAAATACGCCAGCACGCCGCCGAGCAGCGTGACCCCTGCGGTCATATACCAATTGGTCATGCAGAAATCTTCCTGCGTTTCGCGGATGAAAGCGCTGGTTTCCGCGCCCGCCCCGCCGCTGCGCGCCTGCACAAACTGCCCAATGGCGTCCATATAGCCGATGCCGGACGAGCAAAGCAGCAGTTTCATGGCAACACAGGTGACGCCGATGAGCAGGACGGTCATCAGGGTGATCCGCCACTGAAGGGAGAGCCGTTTCATGGTTCCGTTCCTCCCATCAGATACCCTTCGCCGATGCGGTTGCGGATGGGATCGTATCCCAGCGCCGCGCGCAGCTTTTTGCGCAGGGACGAAATATGCACCCGGATGGAATTGCTGAACGTATCGACACTGTTATCCCAGACGTGCTCCAGCAGTTCCTCCTGACTGACCGGCCGTCCTTGATGGAACATCAGATATTCCATGATCCCGGTCTCCTTGCGTGTGAGCGTCAGCGTCTGCCCACGGGCGGCGGCCGTGCGCGCCTTTGTGTCAAAGGTCAGCGGCCCGCAGGACAACATCACATCGTGCTGGGTGAACTGCCGCAGCGTCAGGCTGCGGATCCGGGCTTCCAGTTCCGCCAGATGGAAGGGTTTGGACAGATAGTCATTGGCGCCGGCGTCCAGCCCCTCCACCTTATCGGCGACCTCGTTGCGCGCCGACAGGATGAGCACCCGTGTCTCCCGGTCGGTCTGGCGCAGCTTGCGCAGCACGGTCATCCCGTCCTGTCCGGGCAAATTCAAATCCAGCAGCACCAGATCATACCGCTCGGTTTGCAGCAGCTCGAGCGCTTTCTCGCCGTCATAGCAAAAATCCACGCTGTAAGCCAGCCGCCGCAGGCTCCGGACGATGGTCTGGCACAGGGCGCGTTCATCTTCCACGACCAACAGATGCATTTTCACTCCTCCTTTCCGGTTTTCGTCATACCGATGCATTCATTATAGCAGAGGCGGATAAAGTTTTTGTTAAATTTCTGTTTTTAACGCAGATCTTAACTGCCATACGGTATGATAAAAGCGCAAACGGAAAGGAGGAATGCAGTTGTTCCTTTCAAAACGGACTGCAGCACAGCTCATCCTGTTCGCCGCGGGCATTGCCATGACCGTCTTCGGCGTCTGGCGCGGCGAAGCGGATACCGTGCTGTACAAGGCGATCAATCTATGTCTGGAGTGTGTGGGCATTGGATAAAAGACCTTTTGGCGTGTCCCGCCTGCTGTCCCGCTGCCGTGGTTGGATACAGGCAGGCGCCGCTCTGCTGACCAACCTTCATCTTCCCAACTTCCTCCGGGGCGGACTGTATCAGGGGCCCGGGAAACGCTTGTGCGTTCCGGGGCTCAACTGTTACTCCTGTCCGGCATCGGCCGGCGCTTGTCCCATCGGGGCGTTTCAGGCCGTGGTGGGTTCCTCCAAATTCCACTTTTCCTATTATATTACCGGCCTGCTGATCCTGCTGGGCGTGCTGCTGGGACGGTTCATCTGCGGTTTCCTTTGTCCGTTCGGCTGGTTTCAGGAGCTGCTGTACAAAATCCCGCTTGCAAAGCGCTCCACCAAGGCGCTCTACCCGCTGACCTGGCTCAAATATCTGGTTCTGCTGGGGATGGTCGTGCTGCTTCCCATGCTGGCGGTGAACCAAGCGGGCTTGGGCGATCCGTTCTTTTGCAAATACCTCTGTCCGCAGGGCGTACTGGAGGGCGCCATCCCGCTGGCGCTGGTCAATCCCGGCATCCGCGCCACACTGGGTGATCTGTTCCTCTGGAAATGCGGCATTCTGCTGGCTGTGATCCTATGCAGCATCGCATTCTTCCGTCCGTTCTGCAAGTGGCTGTGCCCGCTGGGCGCGTTTTACGCCCTGTTCAACCAGATTTCACTGGTTCGGATGCAAGTGGACCAGACAAAATGCATTTCCTGCGGGAAGTGCGCCAAGGCCTGCAAAATGGATGTGGACGTGACTCGGACGCCGGACCACACCGAATGCATCCGCTGCGGCATGTGCGTCCGGGCCTGTCCCACCGGCGCTGTGCGCTTCTGCTGCGGCGCGCCGTCCGGCAAAGCCCGAAGCGGCGCCGGACAAACCGCACAGCCGACCCCGCAAACCGACCCTACCAAGCAAGGAGAAAAACCATGAACAGAACCAAATTTGCCGCGCTGCTGCTGACCGCGCTTTTCGCGCTTTCTCTGGCAGCCTGCGGCGCAAAGAGCCAACCGGACACGACCGAAGACATGGCTCCGTCTGCGGACGCATCCATGCAGCAATTTCCCGCCTTTGAGGGGAAGGATCTGGACGGAAATGCGGTGAACAGCCAAGACCTGTTCTCCGAAAACGCCGTCACAGTGGTCAACTTCTGGTTCACCACCTGCGGCCCCTGTGTCGGGGAGCTGGCCGATCTGGATGCCCTGAACAAGGAGCTCCAGAAGCAGGACGGCAGGCTCATCGGCATCAATGCCTTCACGCTGGACGGCAATGAAACGGCGGTTGCCGAGGCCAAGGACGTTCTGGCAAAGACCGGTGCCTCCTATACGAACGTCTATTTTGATTCCGACAGTGAAGCAGGCACGTTTGCCTCGGGCGTGTACGCTTACCCTACGACGTATGTGGTAGACCGCAGCGGCAATCTCGTAGGCGAGCCCATTTTGGGGGCGGTGACCGAACCCAAGCAGATGGAATCCCTCAAGCAAATGATCCAGCAGGCGATCGACCAGGACAAGGGATAAGCACATCGTATCCCCGGAACGCAGGAGGTGTTATTTTTTATGCGAGGCAAGGTTCTTTCGCTTCTTTTGGCGTCTGTACTGATGCTGGGCGGCTGTGCCGCGCAGCCCAATGCGCCGCAGCCGACCGACGAACAGGAAACCCCGCCGCCGGCAGCCGGACAGTCTGCCGGCGCATCCGAAAAGGAGAATATGTATATGGATTCTACTGAAAACGTCATCTATCTGGCCGGCGGCTGCTTCTGGGGCATGGAGCACCTGATGCAGTCCATCCCCGGCGTCATTGATGCGCAAAGCGGCTACGCCAACGGCACCGGCGAGGCCGATGCCAATTACCGGGCGGTCTGCGCCGGCAACACGGGTTTCCGGGAAACCGTGCGCGTGGAATACGATCCGGAGCAGGTCAGTCTGGACGCACTGCTGCTGGCGTACTTCTATGTCATCGACCCCACGGTGCAGAACCAGCAGGGCAACGACCGGGGCACCCAGTATCAGACCGGTGTCTATTATACCAACGACAAGGCAAAGGAGACCGTCGATCGGATCGCTGCGATCGAACGCAGCCGCAGTGAGGAATTTTTTGTGGAAATCGGCCCGCTGATGAATTTTTATCCGGCCGAGGAATACCATCAGGATTATCTGGAGAAAAACCCCTTCGGCTACTGCCATATCCCGACCGAGGAAATCGCGCTGTTTTCCAAGCTGCGCATCGATCCGGGGGACTACCGCAAGCCCGCGGCGGAATCCATTCGCGACAAGCTGACCGACGAGCAATACCGCATCACACAGGAAAACGGCACAGAACACGCGTTTGACAACGCCTTCTGGGACCAGTTTGAAAAGGGCATCTATGTGGATATCGTGACCGGCGAACCGCTGTTTTCCTCTACGGACAAGTTTGAAAGCGGCTGCGGCTGGCCCGCTTTTTCCAAGCCCATCGAATCCCCGGCGGTGGTCGAGCTGCCGGACGACAGCCTCGGCATGCACCGCACGGAAGTCCGCAGCCGGGCGGGCAACTCGCATCTCGGCCATGTCTTTACCAATGATCCCGAGTCCCCCAACGGCGTGCGCTACTGCATCAACAGCGCGGCGCTGCGTTTCATCCCCTATGAAAAAATGCAGGCCGAAGGCTATGGTTACCTGCTCGATCTGTTCGACGACTGACCGCTTGCCCCTCCCGCATCCGACTTTTCCCCAAGCATGTGCATGGGCTTCGGATGCAACGCCTGCGGCGTGACCGGCTGCCGCATCATCGACTCGCCGCGCGAGCGGCTGATCGCCATTCTGACCAACACGTTTGCGCCCTGCAACGGGCGGTTCCCGCTGCTGATCTTCCTGTGCGCCACGTTTTTCGCGGGCAACGCCGCCGGCGGCGCGCTGCTGCTGACCGCCGTGATCGCGGGCAGCGTCATGCTCACCCTTGTCGCCTCGCGCCTGCTGAGCGCGACCGTACTGAAAGGCGTGCCGTCCTCGTTCACGCTCGAGCTGCCACCCTACCGCGCGCCGCAGCTCGGGCAGGTGATCGTGCGCAGCGTGCTTGACCGGACTCTGTTCGTCCTCGGCCGCGCGGCGGCGGTGGCCGCGCCCGCAGGCGCGCTCATCTGGCTGCTGGCCAATCTGCAAATCGGGGACGCGTCGGTTTTCGCGCACCTGACCGCCTGGCTCGACCCCGCGGGGCGGCTGTTGGGGCTGGACGGCGTGATCCTGCTCGCCTTTCTCCTCGCCTTTCCGGCAAACGAGCTGGTGATGCCGCTGATCGTCATGGGCTACCTCGCGACCGGCACGATCGCGGACGTGACCGACCTTGCGGCCTTCCGCACGCTGCTGCTGGCCAACGGCTGGACGGTGTGCACCGCGCTGTGCACGCTGGTGTTTGCGGTGGCGCACTGGCCGTGCTCGACCACCTGCCTGACCATCTGGAAAGAGACGCGCAGCGTCCGCTGGACGCTCGCCGCCGTGGCGCTGCCGACCGCGTTCGGCCTTGCGCTCTGTCTTGCCGTGCACGGCATGTGCACGCTCCTCGGCCTTGCATAACAAAAGCCGCCCTTCCGGGGCGGCTTTTTTCCCGCGCGCACAAACAGAACATTTGTTTTCCTGTCTCATCTGTGATATACTGATTTCGTATCTTCACAACGAAACGAGGAACCCCATGGAACCGACCAAATTTGACCTGAAATACGCCGCTGTACGGCGCGCGATCATCGAGCAGTCGTTTGCGCACCTCAACGACCGCCAGCGCGAAGCGGTGTTCACGACCGAAGGCCCGCTGCTCATCCTTGCGGGCGCGGGCAGCGGCAAGACGACCGTGCTCATCAACCGCATCGTCAATATCCTGCGCTTCGGGCAGGGCCTGACGAACGAATTTGCCCCCGAGGGCGCCACTGAGGACGACCTGCTGTTCCTGACCGAATACCTGACCGATCCCAAGCCGGAAAACCGCGCCCGCGCCGAGCACTTGTGCGCGGTCGATCCCGCGCGCCCGTGGCAGGTGATCGCGATCACCTTCACCAACAAGGCCGCGCGCGAGCTGCGCGACCGCCTGCTGGCCGCCCTGCCGGACGAAACCGCGGCAAACGACGTCTGGGCCTACACCTTTCACACGGCCTGCCTGCGCATCCTGCGCCGGTATAACGACCTGCTCGGCTTCGACACCCCGTTCACCATCTACGACGAGGACGATAAAAAGCGCGTTGTGACCAACGTGATGAAGCAGCTGAACCTCGACACCAAGACCTTTGACCCGCGCACCGTGATCGGCATGATTTCGCGCGCAAAAGACAAGCTGATGACCCCCAAGCAGTTTGCCGCCGACGCCGCGGGCGATTACTTCCGCGAAAAGGTGGCAGAGGTCTACAAGCTGTACGAAAAGGAGATGCGCAAAGCCGCGGCGCTCGACTTTGACGACATCATCATGAAAACCGTCCTGCTGCTGCAAAGCAACCCGGATGTGCTCGAGCTGTACCAGCGGCAGTTCCGCTATGTGCTGGTGGACGAGTATCAGGACACCAACTACGCCCAGTATGTGCTGACCAGCCTGCTGGCGGGATATTACGAAAACATCTGCGTGGTCGGCGACGACGACCAAAGTATCTACAAATTCCGCGGCGCGACGATCGCAAACATCCTGGAGTTTGAAAAGCAGTTCAAAAACGCAAAAACCATCCGGCTCGAGCAGAACTACCGCTCGACCGGCAACATCTTAAGCGCCGCCAACGAGGTCATCCGCAACAACGTCGGCCGCAAGGGCAAGGAGCTCTGGACCGATCAGGCAGGCGGCTCCAAAATCCACCTGCACCGCTCGGACAGCCAGGAGGGCGAAGCCGCCTACATCGCGGACACCATCCGCGAAGGCGTCGAAGCCGGCCGCCGGTGGAGCGATTTTGCGATTTTGTACCGCAATAACGTACTGAGCGATAACATCGCCGCGGCGTTCATCCGCGCGGGCATCCCCTACCGCGTCTACAAGGGCCGCGACTTCTTCTCGCGCGCCGAGGTGCGCGATATGTTCGCCTATCTGTGGGTGCTGGAAAACCCGGCGGACGAGCTGCGTCTGCGCCGCATCATCAACGTGCCTGCGCGCAAGATCGGCGACAAGTCGGTCGAGACCGCGTCCCAGCTCGCGCTGGAAAACGGCATGCTGCTGTATGACGTGGTGCGCAACGCTTCCCAGTTCCCCGCCCTGTCGCGCGGCGCGTCCGCGATGGAAAAGTTCGGCACGATGATGGAAAACCTGCGCCAGCAGCGCGCGTTCCTGTCGCTGTCCGAGCTGTATGACGAGCTGCTCGAGCAGACCGGCTACCGCCGCGCGCTCGAGGAAAAGGGCGGCGTGGAAGAGCAGGGCCGCCTCGAGCACATCGAGGAGCTCAAGTCCTACCTCGTCGATTACGAAGAGAAGAACGAAGCGCCCACGCTGGGCGGTTTTCTGGAAAACATGGCGCTGTACACCGACGCCGACCAGACCGAAGAGGACGAGGACGCCGTGCTGATGATGACCATGCACTCGGCTAAGGGTCTGGAATTCCCGGTCGTGTTCCTTGCGGGCATGGAGGACGGTCTGTTCCCCGGCTTCCGCGCGATGGAGCGCGACGAGGACATGGAGGAGGAGCGCCGGCTGTGCTATGTTGCGGTCACGCGCGCGCGGGAAGAGCTGTACCTGACCTGCGCCGAGCGCCGTCTGCTGTACGGCCGCACGCAGTACGCACATCCCTCGCGCTTCATCGACGAGATGCCGCGCGAGCTGCTCGACAGCAACATCGTGGAGAGCCGCATGTTCGCCGCCGCGACCCAGCCCGAACCCGGCCTGCCCCGCGCGCAGATCCACCGGGCGCGCACGTTCTCGGCCGCGTCCTCGGTTCCCGCAGCGCCCAAGGCGGCGGGCGCGCCGCTGCCGGACTTCCCGGCGGGCTGCCGCGTGCACCACAAGGCCTTCGGCGACGGCATGATCCTGAGCGCCAAGCCGATGGGAAACGACGCATTGCTCGAGATCGCCTTCGACCAGAAGGGCACCAAGCGCCTGATGGCCAAGGCGGCCGCGAATTTCATGCAGAAAATCTAAAAACGCGCACAAAACAAGGCGGCTGCCAAATGGCAGCCGCCTTTTGTGCTTCTTTTGTCATACTTTGTCCGACCCGCGCACGGGAAACGCCGCGCGGAACCACAAAAACCCGAAAACAAACGCCGCGATGCCCAGCACCGCCACCAGAACGAACCACAGGTCCAGCCCCATGACGTACCAGCCCTCGACGCCGATCTGGAACATCACCATCACCGCCATCAGGCCGAGCAGCACGAGCGTCAGGATCATCACCGCGCCGTTGATCACCGCGAGCAGATATTTTGCCCAGTGCAGCCCCACGCCGTACAAAATCGCCGGCAGCAGATACACCACCGCGGCCAGCGCCGCCGCCAGCCACATCGTGCGGCTGCCGAAGCCGCCAAAATACGGGATGCTGCCCTGCATCGTGGGGGAAAGCGAGATCGCAAGAACAATCATCACCCAAAGCACGGCCAGACCCACAGCCCAGCCAACCACCGATTTCCGCACGGTTTTCCGCATCGCGCCCACCCCTTTTCGGTTTCTGCTTTCAGTTTACCCTACCCCGGGCGGGCTGTCAACGATAAAACACAGGCGTCAATAAAGCGGACTGCCCCTCGGATGCAGTCCGCTTTATTCGGTCAGTTTTTTGCGCAGCGTCTCGATCGCGCGCTTTTCGATGCGCGAGACCTGCACCTGCGACACCCCGATGATGCGGGACACCTGCTGCTGGGTCAGATCGCGCGAAAACCGCAGCGCGAGCACCTGCCGCTCGCGTTCGGGCAGCGTGCGCATCGCCTCCCCCAGCGACAGATACAGGCAGGTGCGCTCCTCCATGCCCTCGTCGCCGACCAGATCGCCCAGCCGTCCGCCGCCGGACAGCTCGCGCTCAAACGAGTCCACCGTCACGTCCGCCTGCTCGCAGGACGCGACCTCCTCGGCCGTCAGCCCGGCTGCCGCCGCGACCTCGTTGACCGTGGGCGAGCGTCCGGTGCGCCCTTCCAGCTCGGCCTGGATGCGCCGCACGCGCACCGCGCGCTCCTTGACCGCGCGCCCGACCTTGACCGCGCCGTCGTCGCGCAGAAAGCGCCGGATTTCGCCCGCGATCTTGGGCACCGCATAAGTAGAAAACTCGTTGCCGAGCGCCGCGTCAAAGCCGCGCACCGCTTTGATAAAGCCCACGCAGGCCAGCTGGTACAGGTCGTCCGGCTCGACGCCGCGCCCGTAATACCGCCGCGCGATCGACCAGATCAGCCCGCTGTTTTGCTCGATCAGCTGCGCCTCGGCCTCGCGGTCGCCCGCCGCCGCCCGCTCGAGCAGGCCGCGCATCGTGCTGGTCACGCGCCGCGCTCCCGCAGAATCTTGACCATGGTGACGATCGTGCCCTTGCCGGGCGTGGAGCGCACGCGCAGCTTGTCGGTGAACGATTCCATGATGGTAAAGCCCATGCCGCTGCGGGTGTCGTCGCCCGTGGTGAACATGGGCTGACGCGCCTGCTCGACGTTCTCAATGCCGCGCCCCGCGTCCTTGACCTTGAGCTCGAGCACGCGCCCCTCCATCAGCCGCACGGTGACCGTGATAAACCCGGTTTTGTCCGCGTAGCCGTGGACGATCGCGTTGGTGACCGCCTCGGACACGACGGTTTTGATGTCGCCCAGCTCCTCCATGGTCGGGTCGAGCTGCGAAACGAACGCGCCGACCGCCTGCCGCGCAAACGCTTCGTTGACCGAATGGCTTTCAAATTTCAGGCTCATTTTGTTGATGACCGCGCGCAAGTTACTCCCCCCTCTCGAAAATCATGACCTGCGGCAGACCCGCCGCCTCGAATACGCGCATGGGCTGCGGCGGCGTGCCGCGCACCACAAAATCGCAGCCGCTGCGCGCACAGGTGCGGTGCAGATGCAAGACGACCGCAAGCCCCGAACTGTCCATGAACGTCAGCCCGGCCAGACTCAGCACCAGCTTTTGACAGGGATAGAGCGCCATCAGGTCCTCGCTCTGCTCGATGGCCTCGCGCGCGGCATGGTGGTCAAGCTCGCCCGCGAGCGAAACCGTCAGCACGCCCCCGCTTTCGGCCTGTGTGATATGCAGCATATGTGTCTTTCACCTCATTTTTTCTGTCCAAACGAAAAGGCTTGTACCCTTTCGGTACAAGCCTTAGTTTACCATTTTTTACCGTTTTATTCTGCCGCTTTCTGTCGCGCGCGCAGGATTTTTTCTGCCTCGCCGATCAGATACAGCGACCCGCAGACCAGCACGCAGTCGCGCGGTCCGGCCTTTTCCAGCGCCTGCGACAGCGCATGCTCGACCGTGTGGCAGTCGTACACCTCGCCGCAGTGCTGCTCGGCAATGGCCGCGGCGGTCTGCGCGGGCAGAGCGCGCGCATCCGCTTCGGGCGCGCAGGCGAAAAACACATCCGCGCGGCGCGCCATCTCGTAAATGCATTCCCCGTATTCCTTGTCCTTGACCATGCCCATCACGACCAGCAGACGGCGCATTTTGAGCATTTCGTCCACCGTGCGGGTGAGCGCCGCCACGCCCGCGGCGTTGTGCGCGCCGTCGAGCAGCACGAGCGGCATATCCAGCATGCGCTCCAGCCGGCCGGGCATGCGCGCCCGCGCCAAGCCGCGCACCTCGGCCTCGACCGAGATGGTCCAGCCGCGCTCGCGCAGCGCGGCGATCACACGCAGCGCGGTCTGCGCGTTTTGCAGCTGATGCCGGCCGGGCATCGGGATGGTGTAGCCCTGTCCCCCGCGCACAAATGCCGAACCCAGAATATCGCACCGCAGCACGCGCATCTCCTGCATGCCGTCAAACCAGACCGCGCCCGCGGCGTCGCACGCGCGCCGGAGCACCGGCAGCGCCTCGTCCGGCTGATGGTCCGCACACACCACCGCGCAGGCCGGCTTGATGATGCCCGCCTTCTCCCCGGCGATCGCGGCGACCGTATCGCCCAGCACAGCCATGTGGTCGCGCGAGATGGGCGTGATGACGCACACCTCGGGCGCACGGATGACGTTGGTCGCGTCGCACCGGCCGCCGAGGCCGGTCTCGAGCACCACGATGTCGCACTGCTGCTCGGCAAAGTAGAGAAACGCGACCGCAGTCGTGAACTCGAACTCGCCGATGTGCTCACCCTCGGGCAGCGTCAGCCCCTTGCACGCCTGCGCGACCTGTTCGGACAGGCGCGTCAGATCCGCGTCCGGGATCATGGCGCCGTTTACGCGGATGCGCTCATGGAACTGCACGAGATAGGGCGAGGTGTACAGCCCGACGCGATACCCGGCCGCGCGCAGCACGGAGTCCAGCATGCAGGCGGTCGAGCCCTTGCCGTTCGTGCCCGCCAGATGCACGAATTTCAGTTTGTCCTGCGGGTCGCCCAGCGCGCTGCACAGCGCGCGGATGCGGTGCAGGCCGGCCTTGCCGGAAAAGCGGCCGAGCGAATGAATATAGTCGATCGCGGTTTTGGGAATTGCGGTGTCCATAATAAACCCTTTCCTGTCATAAGATAGCAACATTATAGCACGCCTTGACGAAAAGAAAAAGGAGAAACCGCGGTTTCCCCTTTTCCTGCGCCCGATGGGTCAGTCGTCCTGCCCGCGCACGGACGCCGCTTTGAGCGCCGCCCGCTTGCGCCGGAACCGGCCGTGGATCGCGCCCGCCGCGCCGCGCGCGGACACCGGCAGCTGCACGCCGAAGATGATCTTGGTCACCCAGAGGAAGAACAGCAGCACCGCGATCGGCAGCACACAGCTGGTGATGATCAGCACCGCGACCGCGTCGATAAACTGGCTGAGCAGGTTTTCCGCCTGCTCCATCACGCCGGACACCCCGTTTGTGATGGTCTCGCCGATGCCGCTGAGCCAGCCGCCGATGCCGCCGTCCTGCGTCTGCTCGGCGGTGTCGTCCTGCTCGATCTCGTCGGTCGCCTGCTGCACGGTTTGGACCGTCTTTTGGGTGTCGAACGTCTCCTCCACCAGATGGCTCACCTGTATGCTGGCCGGCACGACCAGACAGATCACGAGGCCGAACACCGCCAGCCGCACGGCAAGCTGCACAAGCACGGTCCGGCGGCAGAACAGCCAGAAGATCGTCAGCACGCACGCGGCCGGGATGAGGTACTGGAAGGTCACGAGGCAGGTCATGGTGAGCAGGAACTTTTCCAGCAGGATCGCGCCCACCACGATCAGCAGATAGGTCGCCATTTCGGCGATCTGGTTGGCGATCGGCGTGGTCGCGTCGCCCGGAATGGCCGAAACCGCAACCGAACCCGCGGCGGCCGCCGCCGTCAGCTCGGTCACCGTCCCCTTTTTCTCGTCCAGCGCCGCGATGGACGCCGCGTGGAACGCCGGGTCGGACAGCCTGCCCGCCAGCACAAACGCGGACAGCAGGGCGATCACGACCAGCGCCGCCACGGCGATCCATTTCTTGACATTGGGATTTAGGGTTTTCATCAAAATCTCTCCTCTCAGGTTTTTGCGTCTCCGCATAAGAGAGCCTGTTGTTTTCGCGCGGTGGTTTTCCACATTGTTTCAATCTTCGACATTATAGCACGTTTTCCGACAAAAGAAAAACGGTATGGCACAGCCATACCGTTTTTTTCATGTTGCACTTGATTTTAGCCGAGGGCTGCGATGGATTCCTCGAGCTTTGCCAGGTGCTCGCGCAGGTGTTCGGCCTTTTCTCGTTCGGCCGCGACGACCTTCTCGGGCGCCTTATCGACAAACTTCGGGTTGTCGAGCTTTTTCATGACGAACGCGATGTCGTCCTCGACCTTGGCCTTCTCCTTCTCGAGGCGCGCGCGCTCGGCGGCGAAGTCGATCAGGTCGCCCATCGGCATATACAGCTGCGCGTCACCCGTGACGACCGACGCCATCTTGGCCGCGTCCGCGGGCACCGCGTCGATCAGCTCAATGCCGGACGCATAGGCGAGCTTAGGGAAGAAGCCTTCGCCGGCGGCAAAGGTGTCCTTCTTCTCGGTCAGGATGAGCACCTTGGCCTTCTTGGACGGCGGGACGTTCATCTCGCTGCGGCGGTTGCGGATGGCGCGCACCGCGTCCATCAGCGTCTCCATCTGTGCCTCTTCGGCGGCAAAGTGCAGCTTTTCGTCGTACTCCGGCCACTTGGACACCATGACCGACGGGCCTTCGTGCGGCAGCGCCTGCCAGATGGTCTCGGTGATGAACGGCATGAACGGATGCAGCAGCTGCATCGCGCCCGACAGCACATAGCACAGCACCTTCTGGACGCTCTCGTCGCCCGCCTGCAGACGGGTCTTGGCGATCTCGATATACCAGTCGCAGAAGTTGTCCCAGATGAAGTCGTTGAGCTTGGAAGCCGCCAGACCCAGCTCGTACTGGTCGATGTTGCGGGTGACCTCGGCAACCAGCGTGTTGTACTTGGACACGATCCACTTGTCCTCGAGCGCAAGCGTCTCGGGCAGCGCGGGCTTTTCGTCCTTGCTGATGGTCAGGTTCATCTGAATGAAACGCGACGCGTTCCAGATCTTGTTGCAGAAGTTACGCGACGCCTGCACGCGCTCGTCCGAGAAACGCATGTCGTTTCCGGGGCTGTTGCCGGTCGCGAGGGTGAAGCGCAGCGCGTCCGCGCCGTACTGGTCGATGACTTCCAGCGGGTCGATGCCGTTGCCGAGCGACTTGGACATCTTGCGGCCCTGCGCGTCGCGCACCAGGCCGTGGATATACACGGTCTTGAACGGGGTCTGGCCCATGTGCTCGACACCCGAGAAGATCATGCGCGCGACCCAGAAGAAGATGATGTCGTAGCCGGTGACCAGCGTGGAGGTCGGGTAGAAGTAATCAAGCTCCGGGGTCTTGTCCGGCCAGCCGAGCGTGGAGAACGGCCACAGCGCGGAGGAGAACCAGGTATCCAGCACGTCCTCTTCCTGACGGACGTTCTTGGAGCCGCACTTCGGGCAGACGTGCACGTCTTCCTTGGAGACGGTCATCTCGCCGCAGTCGTCGCAGTAGAACGCCGGGATGCGATGGCCCCACCACAACTGACGCGAAATGCACCAGTCATGCACGTTTTCCATCCAGCGCAGATAGGTCTTGGAGAAGCGGTCGGGCACGAACTTGGTCTTGCCCTCGGTGACGACGTCCATCGCGGGCTTCGCAAGCGGCGCCATCTTGACGAACCACTGAGCCGAGGTCATCGGCTCGACCGTCGTGCCGCAGCGGTAGCAAGTGCCGACGTTGTGCTCGTGGTCCTCGATCTTGACCAGATAGCCGCCCTCTTCGAGGTCCTTGATAACCGCCTTGCGGCACTCGTAGCGGTCCATGCCCTCGTACTTACCGCCGTTTTCGTTGACGGTCGCGTCCTCGTTGAACACGAGGATCTGCTCGAGGTTGTGGCGCTGGCCCATCTCGAAGTCGTTCGGGTCGTGGCAGGGCGTGACCTTAACGCAGCCCGTACCAAATTCCATATCGACGTAATCGTCGCCGAAGATCGGGATTTCGCGGTTCATAATCGGCAGAATGCAGGTCTTGCCGATCAGGTGCTTGTAGCGCTCGTCATTCGGGTTGACGGCAACGCCGGTATCGCCCATGAAGGTCTCCGGGCGGGTGGTCGCAACGACCAGATCGCCCGAACCGTCCGCCAGCGGATAGCGGATGTGCCACAGCTTGCCCGGCTGGGTCTCGTATTCGACCTCGGCGTCAGACAGCGCGGTCGCGCAGTGCGGGCACCAGTTGATAATGCGGTGGCCCTTGTAAATCAGGCCCTTGTTATAGAGGTTGACAAACACCTCGCGGACTGCCTTGGAGCAGCCTTCGTCCATCGTGAAGCGCTCGCGCTCCCAATCGCAGGACGAGCCGAGCTTTTTCAGCTGGCTGATGATGCGGTCGCCGTACTTGTTCTTCCAGTCCCAGACGCGCTCGAGGAACTTCTCGCGGCCAAGGTCGTAGCGGGTCAGGCCCTCTTCCTTGCGCAGGTTCTCCTCCACCTTGATCTGCGTCGCGATACCCGCGTGGTCAGTGCCGGGCATCCACAGTGCTTCGTAGCCCTGCATACGCTTGGTGCGGATCAGGATATCCTGCAAGGTCTCGTCGAACGCGTGGCCCATGTGGAGCTGGCCGGTCACGTTCGGGGGCGGGATGACGATGGTATAGGGTTTCTTGTCCGGGTTGACCTCGGCGTGGAAGAAGCCGGAGTCATTCCAGAAGCTGTACAGCTTGTCCTCGACCGCTTTTGGGTCGTAGGTCTTGGGCAGTTCGCTCATGGCTCTATCTCCTTTTGAATTAAATTGACTGGTTTTCACATGCACCGCCGCCGGCGCGGCAGCGCCCTCTGGGGTGGCAGATCTCCCTTGCTGTTTCTCTCAGCAGTCGGGTGGCAGCCGTTTGGCAGAACCCACCTTTGCGCGCAAAGCGCGCCCTGCAGGAAGAGGGTGATTCGCAAGAGGGGGAAACCACGGGTTTTCCCCTCGTGTGCGCCTGCGGCGCGCAGCCGCACACTTGCCGTCGCCCGCGGAATACGGGCAAACAAAAAAAGCACGCCGTCCATACTAGGACGAAGCGTGCTCCGTGGTACCACCTAACTTCGCGGCAAAAAAGCCGCGCACTCGTTGACCCGTAACGTGGGCGGGACGGGACGGCTTACTCATTTCAGCCCTCCTGCTCGAAAGCGACCTTCTTCCTGCCTGCCGAAGGGCTTGCACCGAACCGCCCTCTCTCTTGACGCGCGGGGAACAGGAATACTCCTCTTTGTCATTGCATTTTGCATATTAACTTAATCAGTATATCCACATTCTGAAAGGTTGTCAAGCACCATTACCAAAATACTGCCTTTATTTTGCACAAAATCGGCTCAAACTATGTCGTCCTGTAACTTGTTCTTTACATCCCTTTTGCTATAATAAAGGTATCAAAACGTAGGGGAGGCGACCGCCATGCGTGCAAAGCTCCGTTCTGTTCTCTGCCTGTTTGCCTTGCTTCTCGTGCTGCTGCCCGCAACCGCGAGCGCCAACGGCCTGCCGTATACATCCATTTATATCGGCATTGCCGGTCTGGACGACGGCATCACGCATGTCGCCCTGCTGGGACGCGAGCCGTATACCAAACCCTTGAGTTCCCCGCCCGAAGCACTCACCGCCGCCCTGCCGGATGGCTGGCATGTGTGGGACTGGACATCATACGACCGCGACGACCAGCCCATGTATTTTATGGACGTCCCCTACCCGGGGCCGTTCCGCGTGGCCGTGCTGCACGAGGACGGCACGCTGCTAGTCACGGACGAGGCGGAACGCATCCGCGCGATGCAAACCTTTTCCGTCGACGCACAGACCGGCGCGATTTCCACCTTGGGCGCCTGGTTCACCCTGCTCAAGCAGTTCGCGTGCACGTTTCTGTTCACGCTGCTGATTGAGGTAGTCGTCCTGCTGCTGTTTGGCTTTCCGCTGGGCGAAAACATCGTACCATTCCTGCTGGTCAACCTTGCAACGCAGGCTTTGATGACGCTGACCTATGGGCGCATCCTGCTCTCCTCCAACCGAGAGCACGCCTTTTTCTGGGCGTTTGCCATCGAAGCGGTCATTTTCGTCATCGAGTCGCTTGCCTATGCGCGTTTTCTGCATGGTCATACCCGCGCGCGCCGTGTGGCCTATGCCATCACCGCCAACCTGCTGAGTTTTGTCATCGGCACGCTGCTGATTACGCCATTTTACAGCGCGCTCCGGCTTTGAGGGGATAAAAATGCATTTTCCCCTTGCATTTGCCCAAAAACTGTGTTTTAATAATACTGTTATGGAAGAATGACACCTGCGATGAACAGGGAAAGTACCGTCACTCCCCTCTTTTCAGAGAAAACGGCCTTTGGCTGCGAGCCGTCCAAAGAGACCTGACGCGAAGTTCCCCTGCGAGCACCGGCGCTGAACCAAAACAGTAGGCGCAGGCGAAGTAACGCCCCGTTACCGGCGTTCAATGAGTGCCCGGCCCGTCCGGGAATCAGGGTGGTACCACGGAAGACAGTGTTTGCACGCCTTTCGTCCCTATTTTGCGGGACGAAAGGCTTTTTTTATTGCGTCCCTGAACGATTTTTCATAAAGGAGAGTCACCATGAAAGAAAAACTGCAAGGCATTTTGCAGGCCGCGAAAGATCAGCTTGCCGCGGCAAACGACGCCCGCGCGCTCGACGAGGCGCGTGTCCGCTTCCTCGGCAAAAAGGGCGAGCTGACCGCTCTGCTCAAGGGCATGAAGGACGTTGCTCCGGAGGAACGTCCGGCTGTCGGTCAGCTGATCAACGACGTGCGCGCCGAGATCGAAACCATCATTGAAAAGCAGAAGAAAGTCATCGAGCAGGCAGCGCTCGCGCACAAGCTCGAGGCCGAGACCATCGACGTCACCCTGCCGGGTGAGGATGTCGTCATCGGCAAAAAGCATCCGCTCAACATCGTACTGGACGAACTCAAGGAAATCTTCATCGGTCTGGGCTTCTCGATCGCGGAAGGCCCGGAGGTCGAGCTCGACCACTATAACTTCGAAGCGCTCAACATCCCGAAGGACCACCCCGCGCGCGACACGCAGGATACGTTCTACATTTCGGACAACGTCGTGCTGCGCACGCAGACCTCGGGCATGCAGGTGCGCGTCATGGAAAAGAAAAAGCCGCCGATCCGCATCATCGCGCCCGGCCGCGTTTACCGTTCGGACGCCGTGGACGCCACCCACTCCCCGCTGTTCCACCAGATCGAGGGCTTGGTCGTTGACAAGGGCATCCGCATGAGCGACCTCAAGGGCATCCTCGAGCTGTTCGCCAAGAAGCTGTACGGCGAGGACACGGTCGTTCGCTTCCGCCCGCACCACTTCCCGTTCACCGAGCCGAGCGCCGAAATGGACATCCAGTGCTACCGCTGCCACGGCGCGGGCTGCCCGCTGTGCAAGGGCGAGGGCTGGATCGAGATCCTCGGCTGCGGCATGGTGCACCCCAAGGTGCTCGAAACCAGCGGCATCGACCCGGAAGAGTACTCGGGCTATGCGTTCGGCATCGGCCTGGAGCGCACGGTCATGGGCCGCTTCAAGATCGACGATATCCGCCTGTTCTATGAGAACGACGTGCGGTTCCTGGAGCAGTTCTAAAAAGTATAGGGGACTTCAAAAGTCCCCTATATACGAGAACAAGTTCCGGAGAAACTTGTTCTCGATACCCGAACGACGCGCCCCAAGGGCGCTGGGTCGGGGTGTAAAAAGTCCGGCAAAGCTGGACTTTTTACGAGCGCGCAATGCGCGTATAAAATAGAAAACCGCACCGCGGTTTTCATCAAAACCGGGAGCATGTATCACGGTTTTGATACCAGAGCGGAGAAAAGTTTCGCTCGCCGGAACTTTTCGCAGCCCTGAATGCGTCCGAACCATGTTCGGCGCATTCCCCTCGATTGAAACCGTGGTTTCAATCGAAAAAATTCAAGGAGGAATTTTTGTGAAATTGCCGCTTTCCTGGCTTTCGGATTATACCGATATTTCCGGCATCACCCCCAAGGAGTACGATGCCCGCATGACCATGTCCGGCTCCAAGGTCGAGGAGGTCTACAACCTCGGCGAGGAGATCCAGAACGTTGTGGTCGGCCGTATCAATGAAATGACCCGCCACCCCAATTCCGACCACATGTGGATCTGCCAGATCGACGTGGGCGACGAGGTCACCCAGATCTGCACCGGCGCGTGGAACATCCATGTCGGCGACCTGATCCCGGTGGCAAAGCACAAGTCCACGCTGCCCGGCGGTGTCAAGATCACCAAGGGCAAGCTGCGCGGCGAGGTGTCCAACGGCATGCTGTGCTCGCTCAAGGAACTGCAGCTGGACGTGCACAACGCGCCCTACGCGGTCATCAAGCCGGCCGCCATCCTAAACGACTACACCTGCCTCAAGGACCAGAAGCCCTCGCTGCCCGAGGAGCTGACCGCGGGCTACAAGATCTACGGCAAAACGCTGTGCGCCAAGGTGCTGTCGGTTCAGACCACCGGCTATTCCCAGTACGACCTGACCGTGGACTTCGGCGCGGGCGAAACCGCCGTCTCGACCGACTGCTCCAACATCCATGAGGGCGACTTCATCGCGGTCGATACCGCAAAGCTGACCGTGTGCACGCCGGACGACCTGCACGCGCAGCAGGCCGAGTTCCCGCACTGCATCACCGACGGCATCTTTATCCTGAATGAGGACTGCAAGCCCGGCGACGACATCTGCAAGGTGATGGGTCTGGACGAGTATGTCGCGGACTTTGAGATCACCTCCAACCGCGCCGACTGCTTCAGCGTCATCGGCCTCGCCCGCGAGACCGCCGCGACCTTCGACCGCCCGTTCGCGGTCAAGGAGCCGGTGGTCAAGAGCATCGGCGACGACATCAACAAATATATGTCGGTGCAGGTAATCGACACCGACCTGTGCCCGCGCTACACCGCGCGTCTTGTCAAGAACATCAAGATCGAGCCGTCCCCGGCGTGGATGCGTGAGCGTCTGCACGCCTGCGGCGTGCGCCCGATCAACAACATCGTCGATATCACCAACTACGTCATGCTCGAGTACGGCCAGCCGATGCACGCGTTTGACTACTCCTGCCTGTCCGACGGCAAGATCGTCGTGCGCCGCGCGCGGGGTGGCGAGTCCATCCAGACGCTGGACGGCGTGGACCACGACCTGACCGACAAGATGCTCGCCATCTGCGACAACGACAAGCCGGTTGCGGTCGCGGGCGTCATGGGCGGCGCAAACTCCGAAATCGTTGACGGCACCAAGACCGTCGTGTTCGAGTCCGCCTGCTTCCACGGCGCGACCGTGCGCGTCACCGCCAAGGCGCTCGGCATGCGCACCGAGGCATCCGGCCGCTTCGAAAAGGGCCTTGACCCGTCGCTGACCATGCCCGCCGTGCAGCGCGCCTGCGAGCTGGTCGAGCTGCTGGGCGCGGGCGAAGTCGTCGACGGCATCATCGATGCCTGCGCTGCCGACCTGACCCCCAAGACGCTGCCCTTCGAGCCGGACAAGATGAACGCGCTGCTCGGTCTTGAGCTATCCGCCGACGAGCAGAAGGCATATCTGGAGCGTCTCGAGTTCCGCGTCGAGGACGGCAAGGTCATCATCCCGTCCTTCCGCGTGGACATCACGCGCATGTGCGATCTGGCCGAGGAAGTCGCCCGTATGTACGGCTACGATAAGATCCCGACCACGCTGTACGCCGGCGAGATGGTGCAGGGCGAGTACACCCCCAAGCAGATGGCGGAAAAGACGGTCTCCGAGACCTGCCGCGACGCCGGCTTTGACGAGGCGATGAGCCACTCGTTCATCTCCCCGAAGTTCTATGACATGATCGGCTGGGCAGCGGACGACCCGCGCCGCATTTCCACGACTATTCTGAACCCGCTCGGCGAGGACTTCAGCATCATGCGCACGACCGTGCTGCCCTCCATGCTGCAATCGCTCGCGCACAACCACGCGCACCGCAACCCGACCGCGTCGCTGTTCGAGCTGGGCACGGTCTATCTCCCGACTGTCAAGGACGGCAAGGCCGATCCGGATGTGCTGCCGCACGAGGAAAAGGTCCTCACCCTCGGCACCTACGGCCGCCTGTCCTTCTTCCAGTTCAAGGGCGTGGTGGAAGCCATCTGCCGCGAGCTGAACATCAAGGACGTGCAGTTCGTGCCCGAGAAGAACAACCCGTCCTATCATCCGGGCCGCTGCGCGAACGTGCTGATCGGCGGCGAGGTGATCGGCGTGTTCGGCACGGTGCATCCGACCGTCGCTGCGCGCTACGGCCTGTCCGGCGAGGTGCTGGCTGCCGAGCTGCCGCTCGACAAGCTGTTTGCCGCGATCGACCCGGTCAAGCTCTACCACCCGCTGCCCAAGTTCCCGGCCTCGACCCGCGACATCGCCGTGCTGGTGGACGACACGGTGCCCGCCGCTTCCATGCAGGCCGCGATCGAGAAGGCCGCCGGCCATATCCTGGAAAACGTCAAGCTGTTTGACGTATATAAGGGCAAGGGCATCCCGGAAGGCAAGAAGTCGGTCGCCTACTCGCTTTCCATGCGCGCGCCTGACCGCACGCTGACCGACGAGGAATGCGATAAGGCGATGAAAAATGCGCTGGCAGCGCTGGAAAAAGATTTTGGCGCGGTTTTGCGCGGATAAGACTTTACTTTTCGGCCGTTTTGTATTATGCTGTTTATAGCAAAAAACCAACCGGTAGGATCGGAAAGGAGACAGACATGCTTGACGGCACGAGAAAATTCAGCCTTGTAGACGAGTCCAACAAGGAGATGAAGCGCACGCTGACCGCAGTATACGACGCGCTTAAGGAGAAAGGGTATAACCCGATCAACCAGATCGTGGGCTATCTCCTCTCTGAGGACCCGACGTACATCACCAACCACAACAACGCGCGCAGCCTGATCTGCAAGATCGACCGCGACGAGCTGATGCAGGAACTGGTGCAGTTCTACCTCGATAACTGAGGGCATCCTCACTTTGTGACATAAAAATAACCGCTCCTAAACGGAAGCGGTTATTTTTTACACCTTTTGCCTTCCACTCTTGACAAACAGGGTAAATTCGTTATAATAAGAGTAGCAAAAGGGCAGTCCGGCAAAGACGGTTGACCCTAAGTATCTATCATTTCAAAAAAAATGACCGTACCCGGGGCAAGTGGGCGGTCATTTTTTTATGGTCTTGATGATTTCAAGCAGAATGAGCAGCAAAATGATCTGCCACACAATCTCCATAAAAACCACCTCCCTTGCGAGGAGCATGGTCAACCGCCTTTGTCTTGCCGGACTGTATCTTCCATGATAGTCGATCTTTTACGTTTTGTAAAGCGAAAGGAAAAAAATGAACGGTTTTCTCCCCATTTCCAAACAGGATATGCTAGATCGCGGCTGGTATTACTGCGACTTTTTGCTCGTGACCGGCGACGCGTACGTCGATCATCCCTCGTTCGGCACCGCGATCATCTCGCGTGTTTTAGAGGACGCGGGCTACAAGGTCGCGATCCTCAGCCAGCCGGATTTTCACGACGAGCACGACTTTGCCGCGATGGGCCGGCCGCGCTACGCGGTGCTCATCAACGGCGGCAACATCGACTCGATGGTGGCGCACTACACCGCCGCGAAAAAGCGCCGCTCGGACGACGCCTACACGCCCGGCGGCAAGGCGGGTCGCCGCCCCGACCGCGCGGTGACCGTCTATGCCATGCTCGCGCGGCGCGCCTTCCCGGACACGCCGATCTACCTCGGCGGCATCGAGGCCAGCCTGCGCCGCTTCGCGCACTACGACTACTGGGCCGACCGCGTCATGCCCTCGATTTTGGAATCGACCGGTGCAGACGGGCTGATGTTCGGCATGAGCGAGCACTCGGTCGTGGAACTCGCGAACAACTTGAAGCACGGCAAAAAGGGCGCGGAGGCCTGCGTGGGCGTGCGCGGGACAGCCTATCTGGCGCACGACGCGGACGGCATCGAAAACGCAGTTGAGTGCCCGTCCTACGAGGACGTGTGCGCCAGCAAACCGGACTATGCCCGCTCGGTCAAATTGCAGTACGACGAGCAGGACGCGGTGCGCGGCAAAACGCTTTTGCAGCGCCACGGCAAGCGCGTGCTCATCCAGAACCCGCCCGCGAAACCCCTTACAACCGCCGAAATGGACCACGTCTATTCCTTGCCCTACATGCGCACCTATCATCCGTCGTATGAAGCGCTCGGCGGCGTGCCCGCGATTCAGGAAGTGCAGTTCTCGATCATCCACAACCGCGGCTGCTTCGGCGCGTGCAACTTCTGCGCGCTCGCCTTCCATCAGGGGCGCTATGTGCAGGCGCGCAGCCACGAAAGCGTGATCGCGGAGGCCAAGCAGATCGTGCAGATGCCGAACTTCAAGGGCTATATCCACGACGTTGGCGGGCCGACGGCCAACTTCCGCTTCCCGTCCTGCAAAATGCAGGAAGAGCACGGTTTGTGCAAAAACAAGCGCTGCCTGTTCCCGTCCGCGTGTAAAAACCTCGAGGCCGACCACACGGATTACCTCAACCTGCTGCGCGAGCTGCGCCAGATCGAGGGCATCAAAAAGGTGTTCGTGCGCTCGGGCCTGCGCTATGACTACATGATGGCCGACCACAACGACGCATTCTTCCGCGAGTTGGTCGAGCACCACATCTCGGGTCAGCTCAAGGTCGCGCCCGAGCATATGAGTGATAACGCACTGTATTATATGGGCAAACCATCATTTTCCGTATACGAGCAGTTCCGCGAACGATACGCCCGCATCAACCAGAAACTGGGCCGCAAGCAGTACCTCGTCCCCTACCTGATGAGCTCGCACCCCGGCGCGACGCTGGACGACGCGATTTTGCTGGCCGAGTACCTCAACCACGTCGGCTACATGCCTGAGCAGGTGCAGGACTTCTACCCCACGCCGGGCACGCTCTCGACCGCGATGTACTACACCGAGATCGACCCGCGCACGATGAAGCCGGTCTATGTCGCCAAAACCGCCGAGGAAAAGGCCATGCAGCGCGCGCTGCTGCAATGGCGGCGGCCGGACAAGCGGCCGATTGTGCTGGCCGCGCTCAAAAAAGCCGGCCGCGAGGACTTGATCGGCTACGGCAAGGAATGCCTGATCCGCCCCGCGCGCGGCGAAAAGCCGCCGGTGCCGTCCGGGCGCACGGGCAAGACCGCCAAGGGCGCGCGTCCCGCGGCGCACCTCCCCGCCCCGCCGAAGAAAAAGGGCTGGGCCAAGGCCAAACGCAAAAAATAGCGCGGCGCAAATTTGCACAACCGCGCGCCGTGCTTTTCGTGCCCACTGCGCCGAATCGCCAAACTTTCGGAAAGCCGTTGACAAGACGGCTTTCTGTTGATAAAATTATGTAGCAAGCTACTCAATTGGAAGGAAGGTGCTGTCTTGCTTAGTCCGGTTTTCCCCGGCGAATACATCAAAATGATCAGCATTCAGTTCATGGCGCACGCAGACGCGGCGCTGCGCCCGCTCGGCCTGACCTGCGCGCAGAGCGACGTGCTGCTGTATCTGAACGCGCGCGGCGATCAGGAAACCACGGTGCAGGACATCGGCCAGCACTTCCGGCTCAAGCATCCGACGGTAATCGGCTTCCTGCGTCGGCTGGAGGACAAGGGCTTTGTCACCACGGCCGTATCCGAACGCGACCGCCGCTGCCGCACCATCCGGCTGACCGACAAATTCAGCGAAGTGCAGCGCGTGATGAACGACATCCGACTATATCTGGACGCCCAGGCATCCCGCGGCTTTTCCGAAGCGGAAATGGCGCAGCTGGAAGAATATCTGTCCCGCGTCTACCGCAATATCAGCGAAAGCTGATATTTTTTCGCCCAGTTATGTAGCTAACTACATTTACATAATTACAGGAGGTAATATAATGAGAGATAATAACGATTCTGTGTTCCGCGACGCACCGATCCCCAAGGCGGTCGCACAGATGGCCGTCCCGACCATGCTGAGCATGCTGGTGGTCGTATTGTACAACATGGTGGACACCTTTTTCGTCGGCCAGACGGGCGACGCCAATCAGGTGGCGGCGGTCTCGGTGGCAACGCCGGTGTTTCTCATTCTGATGGCCTTCGGCAACATGTTCGGCATCGGCGGCTCGTCGCTTATTTCGCGTCTGCTGGGCGCGGGCGAAGGCGAGCGCGCCAAAAAGGTCAGCGCGTTCTGCTGCTACGGCTCGCTCATCTGGGGCGTCATTATGATTTTCGTGTTCCTTGCCGCCATGCCGTTTATCCTGTCGGTCATCGGCACGAGTGAGTACACCATCGGCTACGCCCACGACTATCTGTTCTGGATCTCGCTCGGCGCGCCGTTCATCATTTTCGCCAACGGCTTCTGCAACCTGATCCGCGGCGAAGGCGCGGCGACTGCGTCCATGGTCGGCAACATGGTCGGCACGGTGATTAACATCATTCTCGACCCGATCATGATCCTTGCGCTGAACTGGGGCGTTGCGGGCGCGGCCATCGCGACCGTCATCGGCAACATCTGCGCCTGCTTTTTCTACCTGTTCTACTTCCTGCGCGGCAAGACCGTGCTGTCCATCCACCCGCGCGACTTTGCCGTGCGCGGCATCATCGGCGGCGTGATCGCGATCGGCCTGCCCGCCTCGCTCAACAACATCCTGATGAGCCTGTCCAACATCCTGCTCAACAAGTACCTCGCCGGTTACGGCGACAACGCGGTCGCCGGCATGGGCGTTGCCATGAAGGCCAACATGCTGGTGGTGTTCGTCCAGCTCGGCCTTGCCATGGGCGTGCAGCCGCTGATCGGCTTCGCGTACGGCGCGAACAACATCCGCCGGGTGCGCGGCGTGGTCAACTTCTCGGCCGTGTGCACGACGATCATGGGCATCATCCTGACCGTGATCTACTGGTTCACCGCCGACTCGATCATCTCGCTGTTCATCAATGACCCGGCCGTCATCGAGGCCGGCGTGCCCATGCTGCGCGCGCTGATGTTCTCCGCCCCGGTGCTCGGCATCATGTTCGTGCTGCAAAACGCTTTGCAGGCCATGGGCCGCGCGGCTGCCGCGCTGGTGCTCGCCGTCAGCCGTCAGGGCTTCGTCTTTGTCCCCTGCGTCATCATCGCGGGCGCGTACCTCGGCATGACCGGCATCATCTTCTCCCAGCCGGCGGCCGACCTGTTCTCGGTCGTGATGAGTATCATCATGTTCATCGTCATTGCCCGCCGTCTGTCCCATACATCCGAATCCCACGCCTGATACAGGCTTCGCGTCCCGGCGCACACCCCGCTTTTTGCGGGCGTGTGCGCTTTTTTGCCGTTTTCGCTAAAAAGGCCTGTCTTGACAGGGTTTCTTTTTGATTGCGCGCGCCGCGCTTTGGTGTTAGAATAGATACTGATATATTGTGTAAATCTCACATCAGAACGAGGGATATGTTTTATGTGGATCGCGGATCACTGGAAAGAATTTGCCGTCATCGACTGCGGCGGCGGCGAAAAGATTGAGCGCTGGGGCAATCAGATTTTGCAGCGGCCCGACCCGCAGGCCATCTGGCCGCGGGCGGAAGGCTGCCGCGCGTGGGAGAAACCGAACGCCATCTATCACCGCTCCAAGGCGGGCGGCGGACAATGGGAAATCCGCAAACTGCCCGAGCAGTGGGCGATCCATTACGGCGACCTGACCTTCCAGCTCAAGCCCATGAGCTTCAAGCACACCGGCCTGTTCCCCGAGCAGGCCGCCAACTGGGACTTTATCGACCATATGGTGCGGAACGCCGGACGGCCGGTGAACGTACTCAACCTGTTCGCCTACACGGGCGGCGCAACGCTCGCCGCGGCAAACGCAGGCGCATCAGTCTGCCATGTGGATGCCTCCAAGGGCATGGTGCAGTGGGCGCGCGAGAACGCCGCGTCCAGCGGCCTGGCCGACCGCCCGATCCGCTGGATCGTGGACGACTGCAAAAAGTTCGTCCAGCGCGAGATCCGGCGCGGCCGCAAGTACGACGCCATCATCATGGACCCGCCTTCCTACGGGCGCGGCCCGTCGGGCGAAACCTGGAAGATTGAAGAGGATGTGGCCGACTTTGTCGAGCTGACCATGGGGGTACTCTCGGACAAGCCTTTGTTCGTGCTGATCTCGAGCTACTCGACCGGGCTTGCGCCCTCGGTGATGAGCTATCTGCTCGGCATCACGGCGGCCAAACGCGCCGCGGGCAAAATCGAAGCGCAGGAGCTTGGCCTGCCGGTCGAGGCGACCGGGCTTGTGCTGCCGTGCGGCTCGTCTGCACGCTTTATCGCGGAAACCTAAAACGAACAACCACACACCGGGATAGAGACAAAAGGAGTTGACTGTAATGCATCAGTTATATTGGTTTACGACATATCTCCCCTTTCTGATTTACTCCCTGATCCCCATGGCCATTGGCCTATTCCTGTTGTATTTTGTCATCAAAAAGGCGGTCAAGGACGCGATCAACGAGTCCAATCTGCCAAAATTCTGATTGCCATAAGGACGAATACTATGTCTGAAATCATCAAAACCGAAAACCTGCAATACGCCTACCCCGTCGAGGAAGGCCAGCTTGCCGTGCCCGTGCTCAAGGGCGTGAACCTCTCGATCAAGCGCGGCGAGTTCGTCGCGGTGCTGGGCCACAACGGCTCGGGCAAAAGCACGCTCGCGGGCTGCTTCAACGCCATCCGCCTGCCGACCGGCGGCGTGTGCTACGTCGATATGATGGACACGCGTGACGAAAACAACACCTACGAGATCCGCAAGACCGTCTCGATGGTGTTCCAGAACCCGGACAACCAGCTGGTTGCGACCGTGGTCGAGGAGGACGTCGCGTTCGCGCTCGAAAATATGGGCGTTCCGCCCGCCGAGATCCGCAAGCGCGTGGACGACGCGCTCAAAGCCGTCGGCATGTACGAATACCGCGCGCAGGCGCCGCACCGCCTGTCCGGCGGACAGAAGCAGCGCGTCGCGATCGCGGGCGTCATCGCGATGATGCCGCGCTGCGTCGTGCTCGACGAGCCGACCGCCATGCTCGACCCGCAGGGCCGGCGCGAGGTCATGGCGGTGGTGCGCGAGCTCAACCGCAAATACGGCATCACGGTCATCCTGATCACCCACCATATGGACGAAGCCGTGCAGGCCGGACGCGTGGTCGTGATGCATCAGGGCAACGTGCTCATGGACGGCACGCCGCGCGAGATCTTCACGCAGGTGGACACGCTGCGCGCCGCGTCCCTGACCGTGCCGCAGACGATCGAGGTGCTGTACGACCTCGACCGGCAGGACGGCGAAACCCTGCCCATCGACGCGCTTTCGGTAGACGAATGCGCGGACATCTTAGAGAAATACCTACAGTGAGGCTGCGCGCCCACTGATTTTGACACACGGGAGGACGAATCCTTTGTCAACCATTCTGGAAACCCGGGGCCTGACCCATATCTATGGCGCAGGCACCCCTTTTGAGCGCGTCGCGCTCGACCATGTCGATCTGAAAATCGAAAAAGGCGAAATTCTGGGCGTCATCGGCCACACCGGCTCGGGCAAGTCGACGCTCATCCAACATTTCAACGGGCTTTTGAAGCCCGACCAAGGCGAAGTGCTGCTGGGCGGCCAGTCCATCTGGAACGAAAAGGGCAAGTGCGCCAGAGAGACGCGCTTCCGCGTCGGTCTGGTGTTTCAGTACCCGGAATACCAGCTGTTTGAAGAGACGATCGCAAAAGACATCGCCTTCGGCCCGACCAACATGGGGCTCAAGCAAGACGAAATCGACGAGCGCGTTTTGGAATCCATGCGCGCGGTCGGTCTGGACGAAAGCATGGCGAACCAGTCGCCGTTTGCGCTGTCGGGCGGACAAAAGCGCCGCGTCGCGATCGCGGGCATCCTGGCCATGCGCCCCGAAGTGCTCGTGCTCGACGAGCCGACCGCGGGCCTTGACCCGCACGGCCGCGACGAGATCCTCGGTCTGGTCAAGGAATACCACAAGCAGTCGGGCGCGACCATCCTGATCGTGTCGCACTCGATGGAGGACATCGCGGGGCTGGCTGACCGCCTGCTCGTGATGAACCATGCCAAAGTCCTGTTTTGCGACACGCCGCGCGCGGTCTTTTCGCACGCGGAGGAGATCATCGCGGCGGGACTCGACATCCCGATGATCACCAAGGTCATGCTCGAGCTGAAAAAACGCGGGCATGATGTGGACACTTCGGTCTATACGGTGCAGCAGGCGCTCGACGCCCTGCGCGCCTGCAAAGCGAAAGGGGGCGCGCGCTGATGCTCAAGGACATCACCATCGGCCAGTTTTTCCCCGGTGACACCGCCGTGCACCGGCTTGACCCCCGCGTCAAGATTGTGCTGACGATCGCGTTCATCGTGCTGCTCTTCCTCGCGGAAGGCCCGATTTCCTATGTGCTGATCGTCGCGTTTCTGGCCATTATCATCGGCATTTCGCGCATCTCGCCCAAACTGGTTGTGCGCGGACTCAAGCCGATCCTGTTTATCGTGGCGTTCACCGCGCTGCTCAACCTGTTCTACACCCCCGGCGACTATATCTGGCAATGGGGCTTCCTGCACATCAGCAAGCAGGGCATCCGGCTGGCGGTCTTTATGGTCATCCGCCTGATGCTGCTGATCATTGCGACCTCGATGCTGACCTATACGACAAGCCCGATCCAGCTGACCGACGGGCTTGAGCGTCTGCTCTCGCCGCTCAAAAAGCTGCACGCACCCGTGCACGAGCTTTCCATGATGATGTCGATCGCGCTGCGCTTCATCCCGACGCTGATCGAGGAGACCGAGAAGATCATCTCGGCGCAGAAAGCGCGCGGCGCGGATTTTGAATCCGGCAGTCTGGTGCAGCGCGCAAAAGCGATGATCCCGATTCTGGTGCCGCTGTTTATCTCGGCGTTCCGCCGCGCGGACGAGCTCGCAACCGCGATGGAGTGCCGTCTGTACCGCGGCGACGTCGGCCGCACCCGCATGAAGCAGCTCAAAATTGAGCGCGTGGACATCTGCGCGATCCTGATCTGCGCAGTGCTGTTCGCGGCGGTCCTTGTGCTGAGGCAGTTCGGCCTATGAATATTGCAGTGGTTTTGTCCTATGACGGGACGGCCTATAACGGCTGGCAGGTGCAGAAAAACGGCCCGTCCATTCAGGAATCCATGGAAACCGCGATCCAGCGTCTGCTCGGCCAGAAAACGCACGTCTCGGGCGTCGGCCGCACGGACTCCGGCGTACACGCGCGGCGCTATGTGGCCAGCTTCAAGGCGGACTGCACCATCCCGATGGACCGTCTGCCCTATGCCTTAAACAGTTTTCTGCCGCCCGACATTGCGGTGTCGGGCGCGGTACAGGTGCCGGACGCGTTCGACGCGCGGTTTGACTGCACCAAAAAGGAATACGCCTATTATATCTTCCCGTCCACCCTGCGCAACCCGTTCCACGCGCGCTATGCCTATCGCTACAACTATCCGCTCGACATCGCGCGCATGCAGGAAGGCGCGCAGCGCTTTGTCGGACGGCAGGACTTCGCCGCCGTGCGCAGTCAGGGCACGCCGGTCAAAAGCACCGTGCGCACCATCTTCTGGTGCGAGGTCGAGCCGGTGGACGACCTGATCCGCATCCGCGTATGCGGCGACGGCTTTCTGTACAACATGGTGCGCGCGATCGCGGGCACCCTGACCTATGTCGGCGGCGGCAAGCTGACGCCGGACGACGTTTCGGCCATTCTGCGCGCGGGCGACCGCGAGCAGGCCGGTCCGACCCTGCCCGCCTGCGGCCTGTTCATGAACCGGCTGTGGTATGAGCATACGCCTGAGCTTGCGCGCTTCCGGCTGGACACCTGAACCCATTTTCGGATAATTTATTTTTTATTCACATTTTATGCCCCCAAACGCGATACAATGAGGAGACGGAGCAACATGAGCGAACAACAGTCCCCCAAATCCAAACAGAATATCGTCCGTTTCCCGTCCACGCGGAAAGAACGCCGCCATCTGCTGCTGGAAAGCAAGGACAAACGCGTGCGCGTCACCGTGCTGCTGCGCACGGTGTGCGGCTGGCTGCTGCTGGTCTGCACCGTGCTGTTTTTGCTCTCCAACTACCGGCTGTTCACCCCCACCTCCATCCGCAGCCTTGCGGAATACGCGGTGGCGGGCCTGAAGCAGCACGAGGGCGACATCACCACCATCAATTACCAGAACGGCACATTTTCCGACGCCGCGCTGTTTGATTCCGGCATCGCCTATGCGGATAACGACTCGCTGTATCTTGCGCGTCCCGGCAGCGTCGTCACCATGACCCACGCGCTGGGCTATTCCTCCCCCGTGGTGGAAGCCAACGACGATTATGTGCTGGCTTACGACCGCGGCGGCCTGAATGCCGTGCTGACCAACTCCGCCACGGCGGTCGCCGAACTGACCGCGAACTCCTCGATCATCACGGGCAGCCTCGGACAGGACGGACATTTTGTGCTGGTCACCGACGAGCAGGGCTACCGCACCGCAGTCGCCGTGTACGACACCTCCGGCAAGGAGGTATTCAAATACCAGTCGTCGGAATACTATATCGTGTCGTCCTCGCTTTCACCGGACGGCAAAACGCTTGCCGTGCTCGCCTTCCGGCAGGACGGCGTGTCGCTGCACTCGCATGTGCTGTTTTACAACGTCTCCAGCGGCGATCTGGACGCGGACGTCACGCTGGAGGATGCGCTGGGCATGACCCTGTGCTATCCGGAAAACGGCACGGCGGCGGTTTTGTGCGACGACGGGCTGTATCTGGTGCGCCGCAGCGGCGACGCCGAGCATGTGCTCACCGCAGCCTCGAGCGACCTGATCGCGTTTACCGCGCATGACAACGTGCTGGCGCTTGCCACGCGCTCGTATTCGGGCGGCGCGCGCAGCGACCTGTACACGGTGCGCGGCAGCACGCTGTCCGGCCCCTACGCGCTGAGCGAGGAGCCGTCCGCGCTGGCGATCTCCGCCGGCGGCGCAGCCGTGCTGAGCGCCTCAGGCGTGACCGTTTACGATACGTCCTTCACCCCCCAGTGGAGCAACACCGAAGCGGTCGGCGCGCGCCGCGTGCTGCTGACCGACGACGGCACGGTCTGCGCGCTGTACACCAAAAACGCGCGCCTGTTTACCGCGCACTCCGAACATTCCGAGGATCTGACCAATGCCTACTGACGTTTTATCCGTGCTCACCGGCCTGTGCAACCTGCCCGACCTGATCATTCTGGCCATTCTGCTGGTCAATCTGGTGCTGGGTTTCCGGCGCGGCTTTTTCGGGTCGCTGTACGGTCTGGTCGGCCGCGTGATCGCGGTGGCTGCCGCCTTTTTCGCGGCCCGCTGGGCGGCGCCCTATGTGGCGAAATGGATCGTCACGCCGATTGTCGGCGACGTTTTTGAAAAACAGGCAGGCGTGAGCGGCGCCGCCGGCGCGCTGGACGCGCTGCGCCAGTCCGCGACCGAGGCCGCGGTCTCCATGGCCGAAAGCGTGGCGTTCGTGCTGCTGCTCATCCTGTTTTGCATCCTGTTCGGCTGGCTGATCGGCTTTGCCGTCAAAAGCCTGCACACGATCGCGCACCTGACCCCATTAGGGTTTCTGGATTCCCTCGCGGGCGGCGTGGTCGGGCTGGCTGCGGGCGGCATCCTGATCGTCCTGATCCTGCTGGGCGTCTGGTGGGTCTATCCCATCGCCTATTCCCCGCTCGGCTGGCTTTCCCCCGAACGGGTGTCTGATAGCCTGCTGCTGGCAAAACTGATCGACGTGCTGCCGGTGGCCATCTGAAATACGCGTTCCCACTTCCCCAAAGGAGTTTTTTTGTTATGAACATGCCAATGTGCTCGCGATGCAAAAAGAACATCGCCGTGGTATTCATCACCAAAATCGAAGGCCCGGACAAAACCACGCAGGAGGGGCTCTGCCTCAAGTGCGCGCGTGAGCTGGGCGTCAAGCCGCTCGACAACATCATGGAGCAAATGGGCATCACCGAGGACGACCTCGAGGCCCTGTCGGGCGAGATCGACTCGCTGGCCGATCTGAACGATCTGGTCACCGCCGGTGCGGACGGCTCGGACGACGATGCGCCGCACGAGACCGATCCGCTGTCCAACCCGCCCGCGGCTGTTCCGCCGCTGTCGCCGGACGCGCCGCGCCGCCCGGCCGAAGGCGCGCGCACGCGCACGCAGGCGCCCCCGCGCGACGACAAAAAGCGCAAGTACCTGAACAACTACTGTGAGAACCTGACGCGCAAGGCCGCCGAAGGCCGCATCGACCACATCGTCGGCCGCGACCGCGAGACCGACCGCGTCATCCAGATCTTAAACCGCCGCCAGAAGAACAACCCCTGCCTGATCGGCGAACCGGGCGTCGGCAAGACGGCAGTCGCCGAGGGTCTGGCCGTGCGCATCAACGAGGGGCGTATTCCCTTCAAGATGCGGAACAAGGAAGTGCACCTGCTCGACCTGACCGCGCTCGTGGCCGGCACGCAGTTCCGCGGCCAGTTTGAAAGCCGCATGAAGGGCCTGATCGACGAGGTCAAGCGTCTGGGCAACATCATTCTGGTCATCGACGAGGTGCACAACATCGTCGGCGCGGGCGATTCGGAAGGCTCGATGAACGCCGCGAACATCCTCAAACCCGCGCTGGCCCGCGGCGACATTCAGGTCATCGGCGCGACCACGCTGAACGAATACCGCAAATATATCGAGAAGGACGCCGCGCTCGAGCGCCGCTTCCAGCCGGTGTATATCGGCGAGCCGTCGGTCGCGGAGACGACCGAGATTTTGAAGGGCATCCGCTCGTACTACGAGACCTTCCACGGCGTGCAGGTGCCGGATGATATCTGCCGCCGTGCCGCCGAGATGAGTGAGCGCTATATCACCGACCGTTTCCTGCCCGACAAGGCCATCGACCTGATCGACGAGGCCTGCTCGCGGCTCAACCTGGACTCGCCGCAGCTGTCCGAGATCCCGGCGCTGCAGACCGAGATGGAGGGCCTGCAGACCCAGCTTGACCTGCTGACCCAGTCGAGCGCGCGCGATGAGCAGGAGGACACCTATGCCCGCATCGCGTCCTGCCGCCAGCGGCTGCTGCAAGTCGAAGGCCGGCTGCACGAGCTGCTGTGCAAGCCCGCGCCCGCGGTTGACGAACAGCTGCTCGCCTCGGTCATCGAGCTGTGGACCGGCATCCCGGCCGCCAAGGTCGCGGCGCAGGAGTCCGCACGACTGCGCGGCATGGAAGACCGCCTGAAAGCGCATGTCATCGGGCAGGACGAAGCCGTGGACGCGGTCTGCGCGTCCATCCGCCGCTCGCGCGCGGGCATCAGCCCCAAGCGCAAGCCCGCGTCCTTCCTGTTTGTCGGCCCGACCGGCGTGGGCAAGACCGAGCTGGTCAAACAGCTCGCGCTCGACCTGTTCGACTCGCCCGACGCGCTGGTGCGGCTCGACATGTCGGAATATATGGAAAAGCACACGGTTTCCCGCCTGATCGGCTCGCCTCCGGGCTATGTCGGCTATGACGAGGCCGGTCAGCTGACCGAAAAGATCCGCCGCCGCCCGTACTCGGTTGTGCTGTTCGACGAGATCGAGAAGGCGCACCCGGATGTGCTCAACGCGCTGCTGCAAATTCTGGACGACGGCCGCCTGACCGACGCGCAGGGCCGCGTGGTCAGCTTTGAGAATACGGTCATTGTCATGACCTCGAACGCCGGTTCGCAGACCGGCGGCGCGCCTGCGGGCTTCGGCCGCACGGTCAGCCAGCAGAGCCGCGAACGCGCAATGAAGGCGCTCGAGGACATCATGCGCCCCGAGTTCTTAAACCGCATCGACGAGATCATCGCCTTCAACCAGCTGACCGAAGCGGACTTCCGCAAGATCGCGGTCATCATGCTGAGCGAACTGCGCGACAACCTCGCCGACAAGGATATCCGCCTGACGTGGGACGACAGCCTGCTCGACTGGCTCGTCGAAAAGTCGTTCTCGCTCAAGTTCGGCGCGCGCAATCTGCGCCGCCTGATCGAAAAAGAGGTGGAAAACCCGCTCGCGACCACGATCGTCACGGGCGAGCAGCCGCTCAAGGGCGCGTACCTGCGTGCCGCAGACGGCAAACTCATCATCGACACAATTTAACAACCTGCCGCCGGGCCAAACGTCCGGCGGCAAATTTTTTGCCCTTCTCCGGGAGCAATCCCCCGCCGCCGTGCATCTTAAGGGTGTCCGGACAACGAGACGAGGTGATACCATGGAAATGATACTGAGCCAGACACAGGACGACACACGCACGCGCTTTGCCGCCGCCGTGACCGCGCACCGCCGCGCGATGTACCGCGCCGCGCGGGCGCTGCTAAGCTGCGACGCGGACGCGGAGGACGCGGTGAGCGAAGCGATATTGCGCGCGTGGCAGGCCTTCGGGCGGCTGCGCGACGAAAAGGCGCTCAAGGGCTGGCTGATTAAAATCACGGTCAACTGCGCGCACGAGCACCACCGCAAAACCGCGCGCCTGACCTATACGGACGATCTGGAGCCGCTTGCGGGCGGCGCGGAGGACAGACATAACTTCACCCTGTGGGACGCGGTCTGCGCCCTGCCCGAGGACTACCGCGTCGCGACCGTGCTGTTTTACTACGAGGATATGACGACCGCCGAGATCGCAAAAGTGCTCGGCGTGCGCGAAGGGACGGTGCGCAGCCGCCTGTCCCGTGCGCGCAGCCGTCTGCGCACGCTGCTGGAGGAGGAATGACAGATGACGTTTGACGAAAAGCTGAAAGCCCGCGCACAGCGCGAGGGCAGCCCGATGCCGGAAGGCTTTGACGAGCGCATGGACGCGCGGCTAGCCGACCTGCCGGAGCAGGTGACGCCCCTCAAAAAGCGCCGCCCGGCGCGCGTGGCCCTTTGCATCGGCATCGCCGCCGCACTGGTGGTCGGAGCGGCCGCGGCCGCGCCCACGGTCATCCAAATGGCGCAGGGCGCGATCGGCTATTTCCACACCGGCCGCAACAGCGAGTATAACGCATTGCAAACCGAGTACGAACAGTTCAACGCCGCGATCGGCGCAAGCAAAACCGTGAACGGTGTGACGCTGACCATCGACAATATCGCGTTAGATGACAGCTATATGAGCATCTTCTTCACCATGTCGAGCGACACGCCGCTGGATCAGGTGGGAACGGACAGCGAGCCGGAAAGCTGGCGCGCAGGCTGGACTGCGCCGGTGTTCTGCGCCAAGGTGGACGGCAAAGAACTAGACACCGGCGGCTGGGTGGACAACGAAGCCTATTTTGTGGACGACTACACGCTCAAAGGCGTACACCGTCTGACGCTCAAGCAAACGCTGCCCGAACAATTCGATTTGCTGCTCTATACCAGCGGCACCAGCCGCCTGAACGAGGGCGACATCCAGTTTGAACTGTCGGTGGACAAGAGCGCGGTCGCTGTCGAAACGCGGACGGTCGAACCGAAGCAGGATTTCACCGTCCAGTTTAGCGGTACAGACGAGGCTGGCAAAAACTATACGATAAGCCGCACACCGCGCATCGAGCGCGTGTCTGTCTCGCCGCTCAGCTCGACCATCACACTCAGTGAGCGCGTAAGCGGTGACGACATTCCATGGGATGGCTTTGTCCTGCGCGATGACAAGGGCAACTTCCTGCTCCGCCTGCCTGCCGCAATGACCAGCAGCGCATTGAGTCGTTCGGTCAATGTGTTCGAGTTCATCGGTGCGGATGAAACCACAAAGTCGATCACGCTGATCCCGATCCAGTGGAGCTATCACGCCCATGAGGTCAAAGGCGCGCTGGACAGCCTGCCGCTGACCGACGGCTGCAAAAACGGTGTCACGCTGGAAACGATCGAAGTCGGCGCGGACAGGGCTGTTGCCACCTTCTCGGTACACGGTGCCGTCTGGGAGGAAAACGGCCAGTTTAACCTGACCGATGCGGAAGGCAATCCCCTTTCCTTTAACAAATTTGCAGCGATCGATAGCTATACCGACCGGGAAACCGGCAAAATCATCGCGACGCTGTACTATCCCGACGCAACCGAGGAGGAAGTCGCCAAGATCGCAGGCGTATCCTTCTGGCAGCCGGACGACGATCTCACTCTGCTTGAAGATCAGGCGGTCACGATCGACCTGCCATAACGACAAAAAGCCACCCCGAAGGGTGGCTTTTTGCGGTCTATCCTGCCTTTTGTCTGCGGGACGCGGCCTTATCCGAACCGGAACCAGAACCGCGGCCCGGCGGGGGTGTTCTCCGCGCCATAGGCGTAGCCGTGCAGGTCGAACACGGTTTTGGCGATCGACAGTCCCAGCCCGTCGCCTTTGGCCGTGCGCGCGGGGTCGGCCTGAAAATACGGCTCCCACAGGCGGGGCAGCGCCGCGGGTAGGATGGGCTCGCCCGTATTGACGACCGCGCACACGCCGCGCTCGATGCGCACCGTGATGCTGCCATCCGGCGGGGTGTGCTGCACCGCGTTTTCCAGGATCGCGTCCAGCGCGCGGGCCAGCAGCGCACGGTCGGCGTCGGCCTCGTCCGCGCCGTCTACCACGACCGACGTGTGCAGGCGGCTGTCCGGCGGAACGGCGGCATCCAGCCGCTCACGCGCGAGGGCGGAGAGAGACACCTTCTCGCGCCGCAGGGCCTTCGTGCCCGCCTCCAGCCGGGACAGCTCAAGCATGCGCCGCACGCTGCCGTCCATGCGCTGCGCCTGCTGCCGGATGACGTCCAGATAGTGTGTGCGCTTGTCCTGCGCCATGTCGTCCGAGAGCAGCTCGGCGGTCGCGGACAGGACGGACAGCGGCGTTTTCAGCTCGTGCGCGAGTGCGGCGGTCGTGTCGCGGCGCGCCTGCTCGACGCGCGCCTGCTTGCGCCACACGCGCAGCAGGGCGAAAGCGAGGATGGCGGACATGGCCAGCATCGCTGCCAACCCCATCCCATAAACCAGCCCCAGCTCGTCTATCGCTTCGCGCAGCGGATAGTACGACCAGATGTAGACCACGGAATAATCCGTCGGCTCATAAGAAAAGCCATCCTGCCCGAGATAGCTGCCGACCTCCACGTAATAGTGGAAAATCGTATTATCATCATCCCATGCGCCGATGATAAAGTTCATATTATCCACGCCCTCAGCCAGCGTCATCATGCGCGCACGCATCTGCGCCAATTCCGCAGAATCCCGCGCTTTGACGTAACCGGAAACACCGTCCTCCACATCAAACCCCGATAGGGTGAATCCATCCGGCGTGCCGCCCATATAACATTCAAACGGCTGGTCGTTCCAGAAAAGGCCGCTGGTGTCAATATCCGGCTGGCGTTCCATCAGCACGGTTTCGCCATCAAGCTCAGTCTCCATGATCCCGCCATCCTCCAGCACCTCGTATTTCACCGTAGTATAGGTCAGCCGGTACGGGATCAAAAAAGCGCCATCCTGCCAGCCCTGATAATGCAACACATATCCTATCCTGCCGGTGCTATTGCGCGTAATCGGCTGGCTGCTTTCCTGCTCAAGCTCCACCAACCGGAACTGCTCCTCTTCCGTCAGCCAGCGTTCCAGATCAAGATACGTCGAGTCGAGGTTATAATAATTGCCTGACGACGCAAGCAAGTTGCGGTCTTTATCGAAAATGCCGACCATCGCCAGCGGCCGCAAATCGGACCGATTGCATGTACGGTAGAGCGCCTTTGGCCAATCCAGAGACAGCTTCTCCCCCGGTTCGAGTAATGCCTGATCTCCCGCGCTCGTACGCGCCTCCTCCAGCTTGCGCTGCGCCGTCACATAGGTGAACAGTCCCATCACCGCCAGATAAAATGCCAAAAATCCTGCGCCCACGCGCCAAAAGAAACTCCAAAAATTCCTACGTTTGGTTTTCATCTCCATCCACCTCCAGTTTGTAGCCCTGCTTGACCACGGTCTTGATGCAGCCCGCGTGCGTGCCCAGCGCGCGCCGCAGCTTTTTGATATGGCTGTCCACGACGCGGTCGGTGCCGTCAAAATCCCACCCCCACGCGAGATTTAACAGCTCGTCACGCGTCAGCACGCGGTTTTTTCGCTCCATCAGCGCCCGCAGCAGCGCAAATTCCTTGGGCGGCAGCGCAACCGGCGCCCCGCCCGCCGTCACAGTGCCGCGCGCGGGATCGAGCGTAAGCGTCCCCGCCCGCAGCACGTCGTCCTGCGTCAGCCCTTTCGCGCGGCGCAGCAGCGCCTGCGCCTTGGCGTACAGCACCGCCAGCGAAAACGGCTTGACCACATAGTCGTCCGCGCCAAGGCCATAGCCGTGCAGCTTGTCCTGTTCGTCCTCCCGGGCGGTCACGAACAGGATGGGCACGTCGCCCCGCTGCCGCGCGGCGCGGCACAGCGCAAAGCCGTCCGTCCCCGGCAGCATCACGTCGAGCAGCAGCAGGTCGAACGCGCGCTGCTCGATCCGTGCAAGCGCGGTGTCACCGTCCGCGGCCGTCTCCACCCGAAGCGCGCCGCCGCTTTTCTCCGCGAAATAATCCGCCACCACCTCGCGCATGGCGGGCTCGTCCTCGGCCAGTAAAATCGTGTAGCCCACGCTGCATCCCCCCTTTGTGCTTCCAGTATAACACGCCCCTATGCCCTTTTGATGACGTGCCGGACGGTTTGCAGAAATTTCCGATTCGGCCGGTAAAATTTCTGACAAAGAAAATGAAAAAACCTGTTGACAAAATCCGCAATCGTTGGTATACTATTTAAGCGTCAGAAAAACCCGCGGGTGTAGTTCAATGGTAGAATGTCAGCCTTCCAAGCTGAACACGTGGGTTCGATTCCCATCACCCGCTCCATACTTTTAGGCACGGGTTGCCGGAATTGATATGCGCCAGTAGCTCAGCCGGATAGAGCAACTGCCTTCTAAGCAGTAGGCCGGGGGTTCGAATCCCTCCTGGCGTGCCAAGATTTTTTCGCAGGCATGGCTAGGGATTCGAAAGGCGGCTCTTACAAACAATCCTGTGGATTGTTTGAACCGCCGTGGCTTTTCCGCAGAAAAGCGAATCCCTCCTGGCGTGCCAACTTTCCGCTGGCGAAATAGAATATGGTGGGTATAGCTCAGTTGGTTAGAGCATCGGATTGTGGTTCCGAGGGTCGAGGGTTCGAGTCCCTTTACCCACCCCATATAAACCCTATGACGCGCTGCCTATCGCAGCGCGTTATGCTTAGGGTACGGTCTGTCGTTTGATTCAACGGATACAGGGGCGTCGCCAAGCGGTAAGGCATCGGCCTTTGACGCCGACATTCGCTGGTTCGAATCCAGCCGTCCCTGCCATTTTTTCCATTGGATTCGAAAGGCGGCTCTTGGCAAGATGCCGGCGGCATGTTGCAACCGCCGTGGCTTTTCCGCAGAAAAGCGAATCCAGCCGTCCCTGCCACTTTTCTTCGCACAATTTCATATGACCCAGTAGCTCAGTCGGCAGAGCACCTGCCTTTTAAGCAGGGTGTCCGGGGTTCGAATCCCCGCTGGGTCACCAAAGCGAACCCGTCACGAAAGTGACGGGTTCGCTTTTTTTACTTCTCCATCCAAAGGAGGCGCCCTATGCTGTACAACATCATCTGGTGGGCCAAAACCATTTTTATCTGCGCCGTGCTGCTGTTTGTGGTCGGCGTAATCCACGGCTCCCGCAAACAGTGAACCGCATGCAAGCGCCACGCCTTTGCATCCCCGCAAGGCGACGCATGCAAAACAAACAAATGTTTTCTTTGCTGCACAATCCAAGGGAAAATACAGCACTTTCCGGCATAGAAATTCCCAAAAATATTTTGTCGATCCTGTCTCTATACCGCCCGCGCGCCAACTGGTACAATGAACACAGAAGCATCCGAAACGCCGGGACGATTCCCGTTTCGGGCTGTCCGAACGAAACGTCCGGCCGGGCCCCGTTCCGCTTTTGCCGTCTGTTTCAAAGGAGGTTGTCACATGGGAAAGCGGACTTCCCTTTACCTCAGGCGCAACGCCAAACGCAGCATACTGCTGTTTTTGCTGCTGTTTGTCATTTCGTTCAGCCTTGCCATCGGCGTTACCGTATGGAACAGCATCGGCGCGGTCACCAAAGAGGTGCAGAACAGACTGGGGACGAGCTTTGTCTGCAAAATACTGCCTTTGGATTCGGAAAATACAGAGTATTATCAAATGGTATTGTCGCGGGACGGCTCCATGAAGAAAACGTATACCGGCGCCGTGCTCAACCATGAGTTGGCAGAAAAGGTGATGCAGCTGGACGGCGTGACCGCGTACAACGGCGAACTGAAGCAGTATGTGGTCGTGGACAACATCAAGCTCTATCCCGGCGCGGCGGCGAACCGCTATCAATATTACACATCGGACCCGGAGCGGAAGGCATACAAAGCCGCCGATGTCGAGTGGGGCGGCCTGGTGAGCAGTGAGCTGAACGCAGCGCAAACCGCGATATACAGCAATACCGAGACGGCACTGAACGACAAATTCCGCACCGGCGCGTTCGAACTGGTGTCCGGCCGGCATATTACGGCGCATGACAGGCAGAAAGTTCTGATTTCCGACGAACTCGCAGCGCAGAATGACCTTCAGCTCGGGGATACGATTCAGATCAGCATGCGCAACCAGCAGCTTGGTTGGTATGATTTGAGAAAATACGATCCCACGAAGGTGCTTGCGGAGTGGGAACTCGAGATCGTCGGTATTTTCCATGTCAATGGGTATCAGCCGACCGGCGAAAATGTGCATGAGTACAATATCACCTATAACTGGCTGATGGCAGATGAAGATACGGTATCGCAGATCAAAACTGCGTGGGATGAAAACTATTATGAAGATTATATCGGCGATTTTTCCTACTATAATCTCACTGTTTTTGTGGATGATCCATCCCATCTCGCAGAAATTGTAAAACAGGCAAAGCAACTAAAATTCCCGGATTCGGACTATTGCGCCATATCGTTGGACGACACCATGTACAAATCCACCGTCGATCCGCTCCATTCCATCCGGAACATGGTTGCGGGCTTGGTGGGCGCAATCGTCGCAGGCTGCATGATCGTGCTGCTGATCGTGTTCACCATGTGGGTGCGCAGCCGCCGGCAGGAGGTCGCGATTTACTTATCGCTGGGCTTCAGCAAGGCGAAAATCCTCGGCCAGTTCGTGCTGGAAGCGGTGATCGTGGCGGCGCTGGCGCTTTTGGTCGCGCTGCCGGCAAGCATACCGAGTGCCAACGCGATCGGCAATCAGATGCTTGCCTCGACCATCCAAGCAGCGCAGCCGCAGGCAAAGGAATATACCGAAGAGGAAATCTACAACGCGGCGATGAGCGGCAAAATGTCCGAGCTGTTCGCCTGTGAAAGCGGCAGCTACGGCGGGCCGGAGCACATCGACTTTTCGTTCGGCTTTATCCCACTGCTGGCGCTCGCGGGGCTCGAACTGCTGCTGATCGTGATCGCGATCTGCAAGGGCGGTTGGTTCATTTTCCAATTGCAGCCACGGCAGATCCTGACGGCTTTGCGATAGCGCGGGCGTTCCGCTGTTCAGCGCAGCCGGCCTTCCCTTCCGCCGGCGAAACACAAAAAAGTCTGCAAGGCAGGTTGCCTTGCAGACTTTTTCTATCCCGCGCTCCACGGCCGCATTCAGAAAAAGAACGAATAGATATTGTAGCAGCTGATCGCCATGACCAGCACCATGGAAGCCTCAAACAGCCGCGTGGCGCGCTGCTCGCTCAGCCGCTTGTTGATCCGGCCGCCGACCTCGCCGCCGACCACGCCGCACAGCACCATGCCGGCCAGCAACCACACGGAAAGCGCCGGAATGCCGTCGCCCAATGCCGTGGCCAAAATGCCGACCGACTGGCTGATCAAAATGACATACAAGCTGTTCTGCGCGGCCACCTTGGTGGACATGGAGAAAAAGAAATACAATACCGCCATGTTGAACGGTCCGCCGCCGATGCCCAGAAACGTGCCCAGCATCCCGAGACCTAGGCCGATCAGGATGCAGGCCGGCTTGCTGCGCACCTGCAGCATGTGCAGCCGGCTTTTGTTGACCGTATACAGCAGCGTGGCGAACGTCGCCGCCAGCAGCAGCCCCGCCTGCACGCCGCCCGCGGTGTTCGCATCCGCAAACAACCCCGCCACCGCGGAAAACAGCTGCTTGCCGAACAGGCCGCCCGCCGCCGCGCCGATGGCCAGCGGCGTGGAAACCGCAAGGTCGATCTGGGAATCCCGCTTGACCATGGATTTACCAACCGACCAGCAGGTCATGCCGATGACCGTGCAGCCGGACAGGAAATTGATCGCCGCCACCTGCATCACGCCGGTCGCGTCCAGCACCGGCTTGATGATCACACCGCCGCCCATACCGCAGATCTTGCCGATGATGCAGGCCAGAAAAGCGGTCAGAAAACAGATCACATACATGCGATCCCACCCTCATTTCTCTCGGCCGTTCTCCCGAACCGCCATTTTTTTAACCGCGCGGCGGCGTCAGCCCCAGCCGCTCGAACTGCTCGGCCGGACTGTCATGCCGCGCCATGGCCTGCGCCAGCTTGCCGCACATCATGCGCTCAATCTCCGGATCGTCCAGCGGATGCTCCTGCTGCGGATCGGTTTGCAGATCGAACAGCAGATTATGCCCCACGATCTCATACCGCTCGGCAAAATTCTGCGAATCATTGGCAAAGCGCGTGATCGTGTTGGGGATGCGGAACACCGGATAGTCCGTATAGGACAGAAACGGCCCGGCCGTGATCTGCGACACGTCGGTTAAGTGGTCGAAGTCCCAGTAATGGCAGATCGTGCTCGGCATCGCCGTATACAGGTTGAGCGGCCGGTTATCCTCGCGCACCGCCGAACGGAAGTAGGTATAGCGCCCGTCACAGATGTTGACCTGCCGGCCGAACACACCGTAAATGACCGACTCGTGGATGCGGTCGCACTCGCCCCGCATGAGCGGCAGCAGACTTGCCCCGTGCAGCGGATAGCGGCAGTCCTTCTGCCCGATGCCGAAGAAATCCAGAATGGTCGGCATCAGGTCGATGTTCTGCGTCAGCGCCGCGCAGCGTGTCGGGCCGGTCATGCCCGGCGTCCAGACCATCATCGGGATCTGGTAGATCTCGTTGTAGCAGGGCATGTAGTTTTTCGCCAGAAAGCCCTTTTCGCCCAGCATGTGGCCGTGGTCGGTGGTCAGGACGACCATCGTGTCCTCCCACAGGTCGTGCTTGTCCAGCACGTCCAGCAGGCGGCCCAGCCAGCGGTCGCTCATGGTCACAAGCGTCGCGTACCGGCGGCGCAGATGCTCGATCGCCTCCGCGGTCGCCTGCTCGCTGCCCGCGTATTCCGGCCAGTAATAGAGCTTGTCTTTGTAGTCGTCCGGGTACTCCGCCGCGTCCTCGTCCGGGAAGTCGAACGGCTCGTGCGGGTCAAACGAATCGACCAGCAAAAACCAGTTGTCGTCCGCGTGGTGCTCTTCCACCCAATCCGCCGCATGGTGCAGCGTTTTGGGCGAGGGGTATTCAGACTCGTCCGTAAAGCGCGCGCGGTTGCGCACATACTGCGCCTCGTCCTGCCCGTAATGCGGCCGCTCGGGCATCTTGCCGAGGTTGGACGCCCACACGTCGGTCTCCTGCCCGCGGAAAAACTCCCACGAATCGAACACCGCATGGTAATTCTCGCCGCCCAGATGGAAATAGTGGAAATGGTCGGTCGCCAGATGGCTGAAATACCCGTTGCGGTGCAGCACATCGGGCAGCGTGCAGTCAAACGGCTGCACGGGCGCCCAGTTGCGCTCGAGGAAGTCGATGCGGCCGGTCAGCAGGTCGTGCCGCGCGGGCATGCAGGGCGCCGAGCCGACAAAGTGGTTGTCAAACACGCAGCTGCGCGCCGCCAGGCGGTCCATGTTAGGCGTGCGTACCCAAGTGTTGCCGTAGGCGGGCAGAAAGCGGCGGTTGAGGCTGTCCATCAGCACAACGATGGTTTTCATCTTGCGTCCCCCCTATCGAATGCCGCGCGTCTGCGCGCAGGCGGTGCACCAGGTTTTCTGTGCCGCCGGATGGTGATCGACCATATAAGCCAGACGGGCGCGCGCCTGCTCGACCTGCGCGCGGTACGCGGGGTCGGAGACACAGTTTTTCGTCTCCATCGGGTCGCGCGTCAGGTCGTAGAACTCCTCGTAAGGCGCCTCGCCCAGCTGATAACCCAGATACTTGATGTACTTGCTGTTTTCCGTGATGATCGACTGCCATGCGTTGCTGCGGCGGCCGTCCGCCCCGCGCCAATACGGCGTGTCCGTGATCGGGACGCCGTCGATGCGCTCCTCGGTAAAGTCACTCTCGGCAAAGCAGAAATCGCGGCAGCGGTCGGTCTCCCCGCGCAGCACGGGCAGCAGCGACCGGCACGGGATGACATCGTTATACGCCGGCCAGCTGCGGCTGAGCGCCGCGGCCGGGTCTAGTCCGGCGTAATCCAAAATCGTCGCCGCAAGGTCGGACAGCTCAACCGGCGAGGTGTTTTCCCCGATCGGCGCGGCGCCCGGCAGGCGCACGGCAAGCGGCACGTTGACCGCCTGCCGCCACGGCACACCCTTTTGCAGCAGATAGTGGTCGCCCAGCATGTCGCCGTGATCCGAGGTGAACAGGATGAGCGTATCCTCCAGCATGCCGCGCTCTGAAAGCAGGTCGAGGATCCGGCCAATCTGGTCGTCGATCAGCTTGATCATCGCCTTGGACGAGCGCCGCTGCCGCCAGAGGGCTTCTTTGTCCTCGGGCGCGATCTGCTGTCCCTCGGGCAGCAGGAAGTCGTCCTCCCGCTCGAGCGGGAACATATCCAGATAGCGCTGCGGCGCGTCATAGGGCTTGTGCGGCCCGCAGAACGACACCTTCATGTAAAACGGCTGGTCGGCCGGATGGGCGCGCAGCTGCTCGCACGCGACGCGGCCGGTGACCACGTCGATGTAGTCCTCCTCATCGAACGGCCACGGCAGCGCCTTGTCGTAGTTGTGATGCGGCACATCGCCGTTTGACCCGCCGCACTGCTGGAAAAAGTCGCGCACCTGCGAAAGCAGGCCTTTCTTTTGCAGATAATCGCAGTAAAAACAGTAGTTGGAAACCGCCTGCTGCTTGCCCGCGGTCTCCCAGACGAAGTCGTAGCCATAGGCCTTCTCCCCGTCCTCGCCCGCGACCGGGTCCATGCCGCAGCCGCGCGGCGTGGACCACGGATAGGTCTGGTTGTAATGAAACTTGCCGATGCCGTAGGTCTTGTACCCCGCACGCTGCAGCGCCTGCATGAAGGTCGGGATCTGCGGAAACAGGTCGCCCGACATGGTCAGCGTGCCGATCTGGCGCGGATAGCGCCCGGTGATCAGCGAGGTGCGCGCGGGTGAACAGATCGGATTGGTCGTGTTGCAGCAGGTGAAATACGCGCCCTGCGCGATGCGGTCGATGTTGGGCGTATCCACCACACCGCCCGGCACATAGCCGACATACTCGACCCGCTGCTGGTCGGTCATAAGCAAAAGGATATTGCGCGGCATGCTATCCACACCTTTCTCACGCAAATTGGTTCATAGGTGGATTTCCCCTTGGCCCGGCAAAGCCAAACCAAGGGGAAATCAGAAAGAAGAAGAGAGAGATATGATCGTTTTTCATCCGGTGTCCGCCGAACGGGGTTACCACCACTTGATCAGGTCGGTGACCTTGTTGCGCAGCGCGACGAATTCTTCCGAAACGACGTCGCGCGGCAGCGGCAGCGGGTTGTCCAGTACGGTTTTCACCGAGGTCGGCTTGTTGGTCAGCACCATGATCTTCTGGCTGAGGTAAACCGCCTCTTCGATGTTATGGGTGATGAACAGCACGGTCGTGCCGGTCTTTTTCCACAGCTTGATCAGCTCGTCCTCGAGCTTGAAGCGCAGGTCGATGTCCAGCTGGCCGTACGGCTCGTCCATCAGCAGCAGCTCGGGCTTGGTGGCAAACGCACGCGCGATCGCCACGCGCTGGAGCATACTGATCGACAGCTGGCTCGGATAATAGTTGCGGAACTTGGTCAGGCCGACGATGTCGAGCATCTCCTCGACATTGGCGTCCGCTTCCGCCTTGGGGGTCTTTTTGATCTCCAGCCCGAAGCGGATGTTCTGCTCGACCGTCAGCCACGGGAAGGAGGAATACTCCTGAAAGATATAAGAGATGTTCTGCTTTTTCGGATCGACCGGGATGCCGTTGACCAGGATATCGCCCGCGGTCGGCTCATACAGGCGCGTCAGGCTGTTGAGGAACGTGGTCTTGCCGCAGCCGGTCGGGCCGACGATGCACAGGAATTCGCCTTCCTCCACCTCGAAGTTGAGGTTGTCGAGCACAAGCAGGTCGCCGAACTTTTTGGTCAGGTTCTGCACGCGAACCTTGGGTTCCTTGTTTGCCATTTGCAGCGGCCTCCTTTACAGCGTGTGGTCAACCACCGAGTCGATCTCGCGGCGCAGCCGCAGGAACTCGGGGTCGGTGTAATTGCGCGGACGCGGCAGAGTGATCTCGTATTCCGCCTTGACGCCGGTCGGGCAATTGCGCAGCACCAGAATGCGGTCGGCGAGATAGACCGCCTCTTCGATGTTGTTGGTGACGAAAATGACCGTGCGCTTTTCCGCCTGCCAGATGCGGGTCAGCTCGTCCTGCATCAGATAGCGGGTCTGCGCGTCCAGATGGCCGAAGGGCTCGTCGAGCAGCATGACGAGCGGCTCGTTGCAGTAAGCGCGCGCGATGCCGACACGCTGCTGCATGCCGCCGGACAGCTTGACCGGGAAGGAATTTTCAAACCCCTGCAAGCCGACCAGATCGATGTAATGCTGCGCCTTCTTGCGGCGCTCTTCCTTTTTCACGCCCCGCATCTTGGGGCCGTATTCCACGTTGCCCATGACCGTCAGCCACGGGAACAGCGCGGTGTTCTGGAACACCATGCCGCGGTCCGGGCCGGGGCCTTCGATGGGCTTGCCCTGACAGAGCACTTCGCCCGCCGAGGGCATCTCAAAGCCCGCGACCATGTTGAGGATCGTGCTCTTGCCGCACTGGCCGGGGCCGAACAGCACGAGGAATTCGTTCTCGCGCACCTGGATGTTCAGGTCGCCGACGACCTGATAGCGGCCCTCTTCCGGCTTGTTGAAAAATTTATCGACTTTGCGGAATTCAATCAGCGCGTCGTTTGTGCTTACTTGCCTCTCACTGTCCATGCGCATAATTTAGACTCCACTCCTCTCATAATCGACGTGATCAGCAGGCCGGTCAGCGCGATCGCCATAATGCCTACCATGATCTGGGTCATATTGCCTACTTCCTGACCGCTGATGATCAGCCAGCCAACGCCTTCGGACGAACGGATCATTTCCGCCGCGACGATGGTCGCCCATGCCGAACCGAGCGCAACCTGCAAACCGGAGAAGATGTAGGGCACGGTGGTCGGCAGCACGATCGAGGTGAACAGCTGGTTGTCCTTCGCGCCCAGCATGCGCGCCGCGCGCACCAGCGTCTCGTCAACCGAGTGTACGCCGTTGTAGGTGGTCAGCGCGATGGTGAAGAAGCACGCCAGGAAAATCAGGAAGTACTTCGAACCTTCGTCAAAGCCGAACCATACGATCGAAAGCGGGATCCACGCGATCGGCGGGATCGGACGGATCATCTGGATATAGGGCATGAGGATGGCGTCGGCCAGCTTGTACCAGCCCATCAGGATGCCGACCAGCACGCCCAGCACGCCGCCGAAGAAATACGGGATGAGCATGCGGCGCAGGCTGACCAGAATGTGCATGATCATGGAATGGGTGCCGATCGGTTCGACAAACGCGGTGAAGAACCCGGCCAGAACGGTGACCGGATCGGGCATGACCTTGCCCAGCGACGTCAGCGTTGTTGCGGCATACCAGATGCACAGGAAGATGAAGATACCCAATGCACCGAACAGCACTCTTTTCTTTTTCTCAGTCATCAGGTTCTGCCTCCTTTAATCATCTTTCTGCCCAGCCACTGGATGATCGAGGACAGCACGGCGCCCGTGATCGCAATGACGATCATACCGACGATAACGATATCCAGTCGGAAGATGCCGCGCGCCTGCTGGATCATGAAGCCCAGGCCCTTGGTGGATGCGAGCAGTTCGGCTGCGACCAGCGTGGTCCATGCGGAACCCAGCGCAACATCCAGGCCGGTGAAGATCATCGGCAGCGCCGACGGAATCGCGATCTTGGTCAGCAGCTCCCAGTTGCTTGCGCCAAAGGTCTGGCCGACCCACAGATGCACGGTTTTGGTCTGTTTGATGCCGGAATAGCTGTTGATGACCATGGCGACCATGGCCGAAATGAAAATAACCAACGCTTTGGACAGAAACCCGATGCCGACGAGCGTAACCATGACCGAAGTCCACGCAACGCCCGGGATGGTACGCACCAGATCGAACACCGGGCGCACGCACATATCGACCTTATCGTTCCACGCCATGAAGATGCCGAGCGGGATGCCGATGATCGCGCCGATCACATAGCCGCCCAGTGCGACCTGCAAGCTTGCGATCAGGTGCTCGAGCAGCGTTGCGCCGTCCGGTTTGGTCTCATACCACTTTTTGATGAAGGACTCGAACACCTTGACCGGAGACGGCAGCGCGTTCGAACGGAAGATGCCCAATCCGTCGGTCACCAGCCACCAGACGAAAATGCCCAAGCAGATGGATAGTATACTGATGAAGAAATATTTGTTGATCTGAAACTTCTTTTTGCCTTTCATTTGCCCCGCTCCCTTGCTGCATCAGCCGAAAAAATCGCCTGTTTGCCGTCATTTTTCCGCAAAAAGGGAGCCCATGGAGCATGGGCCCCCTTTCGCAGGCTTTTTTATTGTGTTGTTTGGGCGTTATTCGAGCGTTGCCGCCTTGACCGTGATGCCCAGCGCATCCTGTACCGGTCCGACGTTGATCGCCTCTTCGATGAACTGCACCTGATCCTCCTCGATCGTGCCGATCGAAGCGAAGAAATTGCCAACCTGCAGCGTGCCCGAACCCAGGTAATAATCATCCGCGGTCAGATCGTCCGGCACGATGAACGGACGGATCTCGGTTTCCGCCTTGACGTCGTCTGCGTCCGCCGGCTTGCCGTTTTCCGAATAGAACTTGAGCGCGAACTCATTGCGCAGATCCGGATCGGCCTGCAGCTCCTCGGCAGCCTTGTACATGCCGCGCAGGAACAGAACCACATCGCCGTAACGGTTTTCCAGGATGTCCTTGCGGGCCAGGAAGCCGTTGAGGAATTCGGTGTCGGTCGCTTCCAGGCAGTCGGCAACCGCTACCATGCCGTTGTCTTCCATCATGTTGCAGTAGTCCACGTCGGTGGCAACGAACACGTCGCCTTCACCGGTCAGGATCGCCTGCGCCGCCGCTGCACGGTCCATGTTGAGGTACTCGTAATCCGCGCCGGCCGTCAGACCGAACTGCGAGAAGTAAGAAGCGGCAACCCACTGCTCCATCGTGGAGGTCGGGCCGAGAACGGTCAGGCCCTTGAGGCTGTCCGCGCTGCCGTACATATCCGGCTTGCCGTCGATCTCACCCTTGTGCTGGAGCACCGGGCTGTCCGGACGGACATAAACGTTTACCGTGACCGAACCGCTGTCGGATTCCGCGATCCAGTCGCACAGGCCGGACGCCATCGAATACACCGAAGCCAGACCGTTGGACGCGACGTCCAGCTGCTCGGCTGCGAGGCCTTCGTTTTCCGGAGAACCGTTCGGGAACATAATCAGGTTGACATCCAGACCCAGTTCGTCAAAATAACCTTTTTCTTCTGCATAAACCGTGGGGATGGAGATGATGTTGGACTGCACGCCTACGTTCAGGGTCTGGCCGGACGCCGTGAACGTGCCGTCGCTCGAGCCTTGGGACGCGTTCTGGTCATCGCCGCCCGCGTTTGCATCGTTGCCGCCGCATGCGGCCAGGCTGGTCAATACTGCACCGGTAAGAAGTAATGCGAGTAATCTTTTTTTCATGATTCATACCTCCCTCTGATTTGACTTCAGTTTACCGTAAAATTTACACAAAGTCTTTTTAATTTTTGACCCCGTTTTTCACATTTATGACATCATTCGGCTTTCTTCTTTTTTCGGATGTCGTTCGGCTTGCAGCCGAAGGATTTGTGAAAAACGGTGGAAAAGTAGCTCATATTGGTGATGCCGACGCTCAGCGCGATGTCGGAAATGCGCATATTGGTCGTCTCGAGCAGACGCTTGGCGCGCCGCATCCGCATGGTCATCAAAAATTCCGAAAAATTGACCCCGACCTCTTTTTTGAACTGCCGGGACAGATAGTCGCGGTTGAGATAGACAAAATCCGCCACCGTGTTGAGCGAAATATCCTCGGTATAGTGAAAGCCGATGTAGTCGATCGCCCGCTGGATCGGGGCGGAATACAGCTTGTCCTGCCCGCGCAGCAGATCGAGCCCCTGCTGCACGCAGCGCAGCATTTCCGGATAGGTGCGGCTGTTCTCGATGCCGGCCTCCACCTCTTCCAGTTCCATGCCGAGCTTGACCCGGATGCCGGCAAACATTTGCAGCAGCGCCTCCTTGAGGAACGGCACCCGCACATGATATCGCTGCGCATACCCCATCAGCTTGGTGATCTCGGTGCAGCCTTTGCCGATCTCCTTCTCCTCGATCTGAAGGGTCGCGCGCATGATGTAGGTCTCCACCTGGCGGATGCCCATTTCCTCAGCCCCCGCCTCGGCCGCGGTCTGATAAAACCGGCTGTCGCGGTCCTCGTCCGCCTCGGCAAAGGCCTGCTGCAATTTCTCCAGATGATAGTGCACGCGGCTGCATCCGACCGCGTCGTCAAACCGGTCGTCCGCGCTGCGGAACACGGCGGCGGCGCGGTCGTCCTGCAAGGGGCCTTCCTCCTTGTGCAGGTTGACCAGCAGATACATTTCCTGACTGTTATAGGCATAAAACAGCGGATTTTCAAACCCGCCCCGCAGGCTTTCCTGCATCCGGTCCACGTTGCTTGCGCTGTTGCGGAACGCGACCACCACAAACGCCCGGTCACTTAAGTAGATGTGATTGGCCCGCAGATCGCTTTCCCGGATCGGCTGCACGCTTTCGTCCTGCTCCGCCAGACGGCGCAGGTAATTGTTGCGGCTGATCTGCTGCGCCGCACCCTTGGCACTGTGCTCCTGCCGGCCCTGCTTCATTTCTTTCAATACATCGCGCATCCGTTCCACGCTGACCTCGTTTTTGAGGATGTAATTGCTGGCCTGATGCTGCATCGCCGCGCGCGCATACTCAAAATCATCGTGACAGGTCAGCATGATCACGCTGACCGACGGATCGCGTTTTTTGATCTCGCGCAGCAGCTCGATGCCGTCCATTTTGGGCATGGTGATATCGGCAAACACCAGATCCACCGGCGTTTTCTCGAGCGTTGCCAGCGCCTTCGCGCCCGAGGTCACCGCGCCGATGATCTCGTTTTCCGGGTCCGCATTGCGGATGCATTGCACGATATATTGGTTGATGAGCGGTTCATCGTCAACCACCATGATCTTCATGTGTCGCCTCCTTTGCCGCATCCAACGCGGTCTTGCGCTTGTTTTTCAGCTCCTTGTATCGGTCCATTGTGACCGTCACCGTCGTATATTCTCCCAGCCGGCTTTTCACCCGCACGCCGGAATTGCCGCCGTAGATGATCTCCAGCCGCTTCTGCACATTTTTCAGGCCGATGCCGTGGTGCATCCGGCCGGACTTGTAGTGGCCCGACGCGATCTCGTCCAGCCGCTTGTGCGCGATGCCCTCGCCGTTATCCGTCACCTCAATGTAGAGTGCCGCGCCGCGGAAACCCGCGCGCATCCGGATCTCGCAGCCCTCGTCCTTCTCCGCAAAGCCATGGAAGAAGGAATTGCCGACGATCGGCTGCAAGATCATGCGGGGCACCGGAATAGACAGCATCTGCTCCGGAATCTCGCAGAAAAACTCCACATCTTTTTCCGTCCGGCAGTTCATGATGGCGATGTAATTGCGCACCAGATGCAGTTCTTCCCCCAGCGGCACAAACTGGATCTCCGGCGTGGACGGAATATGCAGCAGCTCGACCAGCTCGTTCATCATGCGGCTCGCACGATCCACATGCCCCATGGCGATCAGGCTTTTGACCGCCAGAAGCGTATTATTGAGAAAATGCGGGTTGATCTGCGCCTGCAGAAAGTCGTATTCCGTGCGCTGCTTTTCCTGCTCGCGCAGCCGGATGTCCTCGATCAGCTCTTTGATGCGGTGGATCATGCCGTTGAACGCCGTGGTGAGGACAAAGGTCTCCTCGTAGGTCTCGCTGACCGGCAGCGGCGTCAGACGGTCGGCCCGCATATCGCCGATCGTGTCGGTCACTTCGACCAGCACGTCGGTCACCTGCTTGACGCGCACATAGGCCAGAATGCCGGCGACCAGGCAGCCGGCCAGCACCACCAGCAGGCAGTTGCGGATGAGCGCGAAGCCCTCCTGCAGCAGCGCGTCGATGTTCTGCTCCTCGACAAAGGTCCAGCCGCTGTCCTTGTCGCAATAGCTGGCCAGAATGACATTTTCGTCGCCCCGCTGGATGATGCGATAGGAGTTATAGCCGTATTCCTCCTGAAACGCCTCCATGCTCGTCATCCAGTTGCCCACGCGCTGCGCGTTGGTGTGGCAGATGATGATGCCGTTCTGGTCGAGGATGTACACCTTTGCGCCGTCGCTGACCAGCTTCTGGAAGGTTCGGAACAGGGCTTCATGCTCGCTGGTGATGACGATCACGCCGATCGGCGTCCCGTCCGGCGCGTACACCGTCCTGCCGTAGGACAGGCCGTAGCTGGAGATATCGCTCACATCCCAAAAGCGCAGGTTCCAGCTGGTATCGGTCTCGCCGCTGTAATGGCGGATATACCAGTAGGTGCTCTGCAAGCTCTCGATGTTGCTCTTGTCGTCGTCCGTGGTGAACTGGCGATGGTCGTTCATGACGATGTCGATCGTAAAATCCATGCCGATATGCTGCAGCAGCGCCTCGGTCGCCTCCAGCTGATGTGCGATCTGCTGCGTGGTCCGGTCGTTTGCGTCCGCGGTCAGCACCTCATAGAAATCGTCGTAGACCATGTTCATGACGTTGACCATATTGGTCCGGTTGACCGAGTTGCTGTCGCTGATCTGCTGCAAAACATCCACGCGGGATTCTCCCTTTTCCTCCAAAACCAGGTAAAAGGTGAAATACGCGATCGCGCTGACCGCGATGATCACCGAAACCACAATGCACAGCAGACTGGTCGCAATCACCGACTGCGACATTTTCTTTCTTCGTCTTGGCCGCTGCCTTTTTCCGCTCAAAGCCTCTTTCCTCCCTTTGCACCGTTCTGGTATTTCTGGCATGTATCCCCCATGATACCCGATAAACGGCAAAAATGCACACCCTTATTCTTCCAACAAGAGTGTGCATTTCGGTATGCAGCGAGAAATCAGAGACCCATCCGTTCGAACTGCTCTGCGGGAGCGTCATACCGCTCCATACACTGCTTCAGCTGCGCCATGCAGGCACTCTCCAATTGCTTGTCCAGAATCGGATGCTCCTGCGCATAATCCGCCTGGATATCAAACAACAGCGTCTCCGCATTGAAGGGCGACCGGCCGACAAATTCCTGCGACGCGTTGCCCCAATGGATGATGTCCGCCGGGAAGCGGTAAACCGGGTAGTCGGTCCACGACAGGAAGCGGCCCATTTCGATCCGTCCGTAATCGACCACGTTCACGCCGTCGTTGCCGCCGTAGACCTGACGCAGCACGGTCGGCATGGCGGTGTAGACATAGAGCGGGGTATTGCTCTCGTCCTTGGCGGCGCGAAAATAGGTGTATTTGCCGTCCGTCCACGCGATCTGCTTGCCGAAATAGCCGTAGATCGTGCTCTCGTGCACGGTATCGGTCTCGCGGCGCATCGCGGGCAGCAGGCTGCGGCCGTGGATCGGGTATTGCAGCACGTCCTCGGAGATGCCGAAGTATTCCAGCACGGTCGGCAGCACGTCGATGTTCTGGGTGACGGCGTTGCAGCGGCCGGGCGCAACGCCGGGCGCTGCCGCCATGAGCGGGATGTGGAACACTTCGTTATAGGGCGACATGTAGTTTTTCGCCATGTAGCCATGCTCGCCCAGATGATAGCCGTGGTCGGTGGTCAGGATAATCATGGTGTCTTCCCACATGTTGTACTTGTCCATGACATCCAGAATCTCGCCCAGATGACGGTCGGTCATCGTGGTCAGCGCCTTGCAGCGGCGGCGCAGATGCTCGGTCTCCTCGAGCGTGAATTCGTTGGGCGCGTAGGACGGATGGGTGAAGTCCGGGCCGTCGTAGTCGCCTTCCTGCTCGTACATGTCCAGATAGTACTTCGGGCAGTCGAAGGGTTCATGCGGGTCGAACGCCTCGACCCAGAGGAAGAAGTTATCCGCGTCGTGGTTGTCCTCCAGCCACTCGGCCGCGTGCCACATGGTCTTGACGCTCGGGTAGTCATACTCGGTGCGGAAGTGCGAACGGTTCTCGCGCTCGGCCTCGGACCAGGTGCCCTTGAAGCCTTCGGGCGGCACATCCGGGCGGATGCCGTCCTTGCAGGGGCGCGTCCAGACCGGGTCGCCCTCCTGCCCGCGGTTGACCTCCCACGCGGTGAAGCCCTTGGTGTAGTTCTCGCCGCCGGGGATGACATAGTGCGCATGGTCGGAGAACATCTGGGTGTGGATGTTCTTTTCCCCCGACAGGATGCTTTGCAGCGACTGGTCGAACGGTTCCATCGCGCCCCACGGCTTCTCGAGGAAGTTGAGGCGGCCGGTCATGATATCGCGGCGGGCGGGCATGCACGGCGCCGAACCGCACCAGTGGTTGTCAAAAACCACCGAGCGGCGCGCCAGCCGATCCATATTCGGGGTGATAGCGTCCCCGCCGTAGGCCGGCAGCATGCGGCGGTTGAGCGTGTCGCAAAGGATAAATACGGTTTTCATACGGTTTCCCTCCTATATTGTCATGGCTCCTGTAAACCAATCCTCCGGTATTGTTCGGCCGGCGCGTCGTTTGCCTGCATCAGCGCGCGCATGAGCGCGATCATGCGCTGCTCGAGCGCGGGATCGTCCAGCGGCTGCATCTGCCCCGGGTCGCTTTGCAGATCGAACAGCAGATCGCGGTTTTCCTCCGCCGCGACCGACATGCACGGATAAAAATCCTTGGGCATCGCGATTTTGAGCACGCGGCAGCCCTTGGTGAACGAAAACGGCTCGGCCAGTTCCAGCTGCTGCAATTCTTCCGGCGCATACATCGCGCGCTGGTGCAGCGGCAGCAGCGTATAGTCGTAAAGCGGCGTATCCGGCCGATCGGCGCGCATGTACACATACCGCCCGTCGGTCACGCAGACGTGCGCACCGAACATGCCGAACAGCGCGGCCTCGCGCACCGGCTTGTCCGTCCGCACGGTGTCCCGCAGGTCGTGCCCCTGCATGTCGGGCGTCGGCGCGACGCCGAAAAAGCCCAGCAAGGTCGGCGCAAGGTCGATGGTCTGCACGAGCGCCTGCCGCCGCTCGCCCGCGCAGCCCGCGCGCGGGTCCCAGAGAAACAGCGGCGTGTGCGACAGCTCCTCGTAAAACGGCGGGCGGTTTTTCGCCCACCAGCCGTGCTCGCCGAGCAAAAAGCCGTGGTCGGTCGCCACGATCAGCATGGTGTCCCGCCACATGTCGTGCGCGTCCATGTAGTCGAGCAGATGGCCGAGATAGTCGTCGCACATGGACAGCAGCACGCCGTACTGGTTACGGCAGTGCGCCGCCGCGCCCAGCGGCTCGGTGACGTGGTCGTACGGCGGCCAGTCAAAGCGCGGGCCGTCGTAATCGTCGGGATACAGCCGCTGATATGCCGGCTGGGTGAAAAACGGCTCGTGCGGATCGAACGGCTCGATGTGCAGCAGCCAGTTGTCCGCGTTGCGGGTGCGGTCGAGGAATTCCCATGCCAGCGAAAACACCTGTCCCAACGGCTGCTCATCGGCGCTGCCGAAATACTGCCGGTTGACCTCATCCTGCCGTCCGGCCTGTCCCAGATGCGGCGGAATGTCCGGGTCGGCGACCTGCGCCCTCCACGGGTCGCCCTCCTGCCCGCGCACGCACTCCCATGAGCTGTACCGCGTGTGGTAGGTCGCGCCGCCGTCCTCCCAATAGTGCTGATGGTCGGAAATCAGGTGCGTGTACACGCCGTGCCGCTTGAGCAGCTCGGGCATGGAGTCGTCAAACGGCTCGACCGGCCCCCAGCTGCGGTGCAGGAAGTTGTACCGCCCGGTATGCAGCTCGCGCCGCGCGGGCATGCAGGGCAGCGAACCGGCGTAGCAGCGGTCAAACTGCACGGTGCGCGCCGCCAGCCGCCGGAAATTCGGCGTATGCGTCCAGTCGCAGCCGTAGGGCTCGAGACAATGGCGGTTGAGTGAATCAAACAGCAAAAGGATCGCTTTCATGCGCAACTCCCCTTTTCCGGCAAAGCCGTTTTTTCGGGCGGCACACACCCCGCCCATGATAGGACCATTATAAATTTCGCCCGTCTGTAAATCTTTCAAATATCTGATGTCATTTTTCAATTTTATGTGCATTCTCGACAAGCACGCCCGGCGCATACCCGCGCACTTTGCATAATTGCAACAAAAAACCGCGGTACATGTCGCCATGTACCGCGGTTTTCCGCACTTTCTTCGGTTTTCTCAGCCGCGCATCCGGCAAATCAGCCGCACCGCGTCCATCAGCTTGCCCTCGCGCTGCGTGAAGAACTTCCGATACGCCGCGCAGTAACAGGTCTGGTCGATCGCGCCGTCCGGCAGCACCAGCCGGTCGCGCCGGCAGCCGTTGCGGCACAGGCCGTACCACCGGCAGGCGCGGCACTGCTCGGGCACGCGCAGCGACGCCTCAACAAACCGCCACGCGACCTCGCCCTGCTGCATCTCCGCAAAGGAGGTTTCCCCCACCGTGCCCATGCGCCACTCGTCAAGCACATAAAAATCGCAGGGGTACACGCCGCCGTCGCCCTCGACGACAAACTGCACCGAGCACTGTCCCGCCATGTTGCAGGCTTCGGGCCGGTCGCCCAGCAGGATGGACAGCCAGTTGTCCAGATGGCGGATGCTGACATATTCGCCGTGCCGCAGGTCGTCATACCACAGGTCAAACAGGCGGATGAGGAAGTCGCCGTAGCCTTCGGCGGACAGATGGTACTTTTCCTCGCCGCGCTGCTGCTCCATCGGCTCAAGGCAAGGGATGAATTGCAGCCAGCGGAAGCCCTGCCTGCGGTAAAAGCGGTAGATTTTCTCGACCGCGCGCGCGTTGCGCCCGGTCACGACACACAGGATGTTGAACTCCACGCCGTGCTTTTCCATCAGCTGCGCCGCGCGCAGCACGCGGTTGAACGTCCCGTCGTCCGCGGCGTCCACCCGGTTGAGGTTGTGCAGGTCCGCCGGGCCGTCGAGCGACAGGCCGACCAGAAAGTGATGCTCCGCGAAAAACTTCGCCCATGCCTCGTCGATCAGCAGGCCGTTGGTCTGGATCGCGTTGCGGATCTCCACGCCCGGCCGCGCATACTTGCTTTGCAGCTCGACCACACGGCGGTAAAAATCCAGCCCTGCGAGCGTCGGCTCGCCGCCCTGAAACGCGAACGAGCAGATATGCTCGGCATACTCCATGCCCGCCCGGATGACGCGTTCCATGTCCTCGAGCGACAGCATGCCCTCGAACGCCTGCGCGCGGTGCTCGGCCACGTCCCGGTAAAAGCAATAGCGGCACGCCATATTGCAGGCGGATGAGGCGGGTTTGATCAGGATATTGATCGGCGGCATGGTCCATTCCCCCTGTTTCCGGTTTCCCGTCCGGCGCTTCACGCGAAAAGCCCGTCCGGATGTATCCGCTATTATACTACGCGTTTTGCGCCGCCGCAAGGGGCTTTTACAGCGCGTGCACCGCCTCGAGTGTCTTGAGCGCGATCACCTCGGAGTAGTTGGTGTGCGACACCAGCGCGCGCTCAATGCGCGAAAGATCCTCCGCGAGCAGCGCCTCGATGATCTCATGGTGCTCGGTGTAATAGTCCCGCTTCTCGGCCGTGCCCACGCGCACGGAATACACCCCGAACCGGTACTGCACCTCCATCAGCCCCGCGAAAAACGTGTCCAGCGTGCGGTTTTCCGCCGCCGCCACCAGCCAGCGGTGAAAGTCGGTGTCCAGCTGATAGTAGGCGCGGTCGTCCGCGCGGTCGAGCGACGCAAACCGCCGGTCAAAATCCAGCAGCGCGGCCTTGTCGAACCGCAGACAATATTTGACGCAAACCGTCGGCTCGATCAGCTTGCGAATCTGATATATCTCACTGATGCGCGCATGGGAGAAACCCGCCACGCGGATGCCCTTGCGCGGGAAAATCTCAACCAGCCCTTCGCCCCGCAGCGCAAGCAGCGCCTCGCGCACCGGCGTGCGCCCGCAGTCGAGCGTCTCGCATAGCCCTTTTTCAGAAAGCGGCTGTCCGGGCATATATTCGCAGTCCTGTATGCGCTGTTTGAGCACCTGATAGGCTTGTTCGGTCAAGGAAATGGGTTTTTCCGCCATGACTTGCTTCTCCTCTCCTGCGGGCAGAGCATGCCCTTACGGGATTATCCTATCATATTTTTTTCAGCCACGCAAGGCTTGGCGCTTGCATTCCGGCAGACGGCGTGCTATGCTGTATTTACTGATATATCACAGGAGGGAAGTCCTATGCCGCTCTGGAAGGACGAGGCGGAGAAATTCCGCCTGATGAAGGAAAAGCTGTACACCCCGGTCGTGGGGGACATTCTGGACGCGATGGGCTACACGCACCAGTTCCTGCCGCCCGACATCCGCCCGCTGCGCGAGGAGATGAAGCTCGCCGGATACGCAATGACCGTGCTGATGATCGACGTGTTCGGCCCGCAGGAAAAACCGTTCGGCCTGCTGACCGAAGCGCTCGACCAGCTCAAGGAAAACGAGATCTACCTTGCCACCGGCGGCACGGGCCGCTGCGCCTACTGGGGCGAGCTGCTGACCGCCACCGCCCGCACCCGCGGCGCGGCAGGCGCGGTCGTCAACGGCTACCACCGCGACACACCGCAGGTGCTTGCGCAGCACTGGCCGGTGTTCTCGCGCGGCGCATGGGCGCAGGATTCGTCCGTGCGCACGCAGGTCGTGGACTTCCGCTGCCCGATCGAAATCGGCCAGGTCACCATCCACGACGGCGATCTAATTTTCGGCGACGTAGACGGCGTGCTGGTCATCCCGCAGGAGGTCGCGGACGAGGTGCTCGAAAAGGCGCTCGAGAAGGCCGCGGGCGAAAAGAAGGTGCGCGCCGCGATCGAAGGCGGCATGTCCGCAACCGAAGCCTTCCGCGTGTTCGGCATTTTGTGAGGAGGACTGCGGCATGACGCTGGAACAGACCGCTTTCGTCATCGACCGGCGCGACAATGTCGCGACCGCGCTCGCCGCGCTCACACCGGGCGCGGTGCGCCTGACCGGCGAGCCGGTGCAGCCGGAAACCACCGCCACGCAGGACATCCCGGACGGGCACAAGCTGGCGCTGCGCGACATCGCGGCGGGCGAGGACATTGTCAAGTACGGCGTGGTCATCGGCCGCGCGACCGCGCCCATCCCGGCGGGCAGCTGGGTGCACCTGCACTGCATGCGCAGTCTGGTGGACGAGCGCTCGTCCCATCTGGACGTGGTGACCGGCGCGCCCACCGACATCAGCTATGAATAAGGAGGGCGGCAAGATGCAACCCGAACAAGTCATTTGGCAGGGCTACGGCCGCGCGGACGGCTCGATCGGCATCCGCAACAAGGTGCTGGTCGTGTACACGGTCGAGTGCGCGCACTTTGTCGCCGAGCAGATCGTCCGGCAGGCGGCGGACAGCGAAACCGAGCTGGTCGGCTTTGCCGGCTGCACGGACAACCAATATGCCGTGCGCCTGCTGCTCGCGCTCATCCGGCATCCCAATGTGGGCGCGGTGCTCGCGGTCGGACTGGGCTGCGAATACACCCAGCCCGAGCGGCTGGCCGAAGCCGCCCGCCAGGCCGGACGCCCCGCAAGCTGGTTTTTCATTCAGGACATGGGCGGCACCGCCTCCTCCATCGCGCATGGCGTGGATTGCGTCCGCTGGCTGCGCGCGCAGCTGCGCGACACGCCGCGCGTCCCCATGCGGCTGCGCGATCTGGTGGTCGGCGCGGAGTGCGGCGGCTCGGACTACACCAGCGGACTGGCGGGCAATGTCGCGGTCGGCCGGTTTTACGACCATCTGGTCGCCCACGGCGGCACGGCCGTGTTCGAGGAAATCGTCGAAGCGGTCGGGCTGGTCGATCTGCTGGCCGGGCGCGCAGCAAACGAACAGGCGCGGCGCGAAATCGTATACACCTATCACAAGGCGATGGACTACTGCAAGTCCGTGCGGCAATATTCGGTCAGTCCGGGCAATTTCGCGGGCGGGCTGTCCACCATTGAAGAGAAAAGCATGGGCGCGGTCGTCAAAAGCGGCAGCCAGCCGATCGAGGGCGTCATCAAGGTCGGGCAGCGCCCACCGCACACCGGCCTGTGGCTGCTCGACTCCACGCCCGACCCGCACTGGATGCAGTTCGGCATCACCAACCCGAACGACAACGAAGGGTTGATGGATCTGATCGCCGCGGGCTGCCACCTGACCATTCTGGTCACCGGACGCGGCAACGTGGTCGGCTCAGCGGTCGCGCCGGTCATCAAGGTGACCGGCAACAGCCGCACCTTCCGCCGCATGCAGGGCGACATGGACTTTGACGCAGGACCGGTGCTGACCGGTGCGGAAACGCCCCAAGCGCTCGGCCTGCGGCTGGCGGACAAGGTGATCGCGGTCGCGTCCGGCGAGCAGACGTGCAGCGAAGCGCTCGGTCACAAGGAATACTGCATTCCTTATAAATATCAGGACAAACAAGTCGGGGCGACGCCCCGCTGTGAACAGGAGTGTTGAAAGATGAATCATCCGTTTTCCCTGGAAGGCAAAACCGCGCTCATCACGGGCGGCGCGACCGGGCTTGGCCTTGCCATGACCGGCTGCATGATCCAAGCGGGCGCACGCGTGGTCGTGGTCGGCCGCGACAAGGCCCATTTTGACGAAAACTGCGCCCAGTTCGGCAACAAAGCGCTGTTTTTTGCGAGCGACGTCGCGCAGACCGACGCTACCCCCGCGCTGGCGGACCGGATTCTCGCTGCGACCGGCTGCGTGGACATTCTGGTCAACAACGCGGGCAACCACTGCAAAAAGCCGATCGAAGAGATGGAGCCGGCCGACTTCTCCCGCGTGCTGCAAACCCATCTGGTCGGCTCGTTCGCGCTGACCCGCGCATTGCTGCCCCAGATGCGTGCGCGGAAAAGCGGCAGCGTGCTGTTCATCGCCTCGATGACCAGCTACATCGGCCAGCCCTACGTCATGGGATATTCGGCCGCCAAATCCGGCGTGCTCGGCATGGTGCACACGCTCTCGGCCGAGGTCGCAGCGGACGGCGTGCGCGTCAACGCGATCGCGCCCGGCTGGATCGACACGCCCATGTACCGCGCGGCGACCGACAACGATCCCCCGCGCCGCGCCAAAATCCTCGGCCGCATCCAGATGAACCGCGTCGGCGAGCCGGCCGACATCGGCTGGGCCGCCGTATACCTGTGCTCGGACGCGGCCAAGTACGTCACCGGCGTGTGCCTGCCCGTGGACGGCGGCGCGCTGGTCGGCTTCTGAATCCCGATCCATTCTCTCCCCCCTTTCGGCGGCCGGACCCACTTGGGTCCGGCCGCTGTCTTTTGCCTGCCGCCGCCCTTCTCAAGCCCTTTGTATTTTTGTTTGTTTTTCCCATTTTTTCATCTTTTTCCCCAAGGGGTTGTGCATGCTTTTTGCTAAGTTGCACAACATGCCCAAAACATACTTACAAATTAACAAATTTCTCATTTTATTCCGTCAATTTTGACAATTGACGCATGATTTTCCGTGTGGTATATTGGTAGACGAAAGCAAGACTTAACAAAAAGATACACAAAACAAAACCGAAACCAAACCATCTGTTGTGCGCGGCAAAACCGATGGCTTGGTCTTTTCCTGCCGTTCGTCACGGCACTTTTTATGGCAGAACGCCGGCTCTCCGTCGGCATCGGCAATAAATTTCCATCAAAAAAGGAGACTTGAACATGGATTTCCATCTGACCCGTGAACAGGAACTGGTTCGCCAGATGATGCATGACTTCACCGAAAACGAAGTCAAGCCCATCGCTGCGGAAACCGACAAAACCTCTACCTACCCCCGTGAGACCATCGAAAAGCTGTTTGATCTGGGCGTTATGGGCATGATCGTACCGGAAGAGTTCGGCGGCGCCGGCGCGGACGACATCTGCTCCGCCATCGCCATCGAAGAACTGTCCAAGCAGTGCGCTTCCACCGGCGACATCCTCGCTACCCACAACGGCCTGTGCTGCGGCCCGATCATCCAGCACGGCACCCCTGAGCAGAAGGAAAAGTATCTGCGCATGCTGACCGAAGGCCACAAGGTAGGCGCGTTCGCGCTGACCGAGCCGGACGCTGGTTCCGACGCTGCCAAGGGCACCTGCACCGCGGTCCTCGACGGCGACCATTATGTACTGAACGGTTCCAAGATCTTCATCACCAACGGTTATGTTGCGGACGTTTTCGTTGTGTTCGCCATGACCGATAAATCCAAGGGCACCCGCGGCATTTCCGCGTTCATCGTGGAAAGCTCGTTCCCGGGCTTCTCTGTCGGCAAGCACGAGGAAAAGCTCGGCCTGCACGGCTCGCCCACGGCGGAAATCGTGTTCACTGACTGCATCGTTCCGAAGGAAAACCTGCTCGGCCAGGAAGGCAAGGGCTTCAAGATCGCCATGCAGACCCTCGACGGCGGCCGTATCGGCATCGCTGCCCAGGCGCTCGGCATCTCCGAAGGCGCAATGGAAGAGGCTATGGCCTTCGCCAAGACCCGTGAGCAGTTCGGCCGTCCGATCGCAAAGTTCCAGAACACCCAGTTCGTCTTTGCCGATATGCACGTTGCCATCGAGGCTGCCCGCCTGCTGACCTACAAGGCTGCTTCCCTCAAGACCGAAGGCAAGCGCTTCACGGTTGACGCTGCAACCGCAAAGCTGTTCGCTTCCGAGGCTGCCATGAAGATCACCACCAAGGCAGTTCAGATCCACGGCGGCTACGGCTACACCAAGGATTACCCGGTTGAGCGCATGATGCGTGACGCCAAGATCACCGAGATCTACGAAGGCACGAGCGAGATCCAGCGCGTCGTTATCTCCGGCAACATTCTCGGCAAGTAAGAATAGGAGGAAAACAGAACATGAAAGCAATCGTTTGTGTAAAGCAGGTTCCGGATACCTCCGGCAAGGTTGCGGTCAATCCCGACGGCACCCTGAACCGCGCATCCATGGCCACCATCATCAACCCGGACGACAAGAACGCGGTGGAAGCCGCCCTCAAGCTCAAGGACGAGACCGGCTGCAAGGTTGTTGTTGTCACCATGGGTCCTCCCCCGGCGCAGGGCATGCTGCGTGAGCTGCTCGCTATGGGCGCGGACGAAGCGATTCTGGTTTCCGGCCGTGAGTTCGGCGGTTCGGATACCTTCGCAACCTCCCAGATCCTCGCCGCAGCCATCAAGAAGCTCGGCCTTGAGGATGACGACATCGTTTACTGCGGCCGTCAGGCTATCGACGGCGATACCGCGCAGGTAGGCTCCCAGATCGCGGAGAAGCTCGGCATCCCGCAGATCTCCTACGCTGCCGATATCAAGAAGGAAGGCAACACCATCACCGTCAAGCGTATGCTGGAAGACGGTTACATGACCATCCAGACCCACACTCCCTGCCTGCTGACCTGCATCAAGGAGCTGAACGTTCCCCGTTACATGTCCATCAAGGGCATCATGAAGTGCTATGACAAGCCGGTTACGGTTTATGACTACAACGCCCTGAAGGATGATCCGCTGATCGATCCGGCTACCATCGGCCTGAAGGGTTCTCCCACCAACATCTTCAAGTCCTTTACGCCCCCGCAGAAGGGCCAGGGCAAGATGCTCGAAGGTGCCGATATGTCCACCTGCGAAGAGCTGGTCGGCGAGCTTCAGAAGAAGCACATCATTTAACTGAAAGGGGAATATTGAACAATGGCTGATTTCAATAACACCAACCTCGCCGATTTTTCCGGCGTATGGGTATTTTGTGAACAGCGCCAGGGCAAGCTCCAGCCGACCGTGCTTGAGCTGATCTCCGAGGCGCGCAAGCTGGCGGACGACATGGGCGTCGAGGTATGCGGCCTGCTGCTGGGCGGCAAGGGCGTAGGCGACTCCATGGTCAAGGAACTGGGCGCTTACGGCGCGGATAAGGTCCTTGTTTGCGAGAACGACCTGCTCGAGACCTACACCACCGATGCATACGCAAAGGTAATCTGCGATACCGTTATGGCCAAGAAGCCGGAGATCCTGCTGATCGCGGCTACCAACATCGGCCGTGACCTGGGCCCGCGCTGCGCAGCTCGCCTGCACACCGGCCTGACCGCAGACTGCACGCACCTCGACGTTGACGTTGAGAAGTACGCTGCCTTCCTGAAGGAAGCTTCCACCCTGCCCGAAGCACAGATCGACGCGCTTGATCGTGCCGACCGCAACCTGAAGATGACCCGTCCGGCATTCGGCGGCCACCTGATGGCGACCATTATCTGCCCGCGCTTCCGTCCCCAGATGGCGACCGTTCGTCCGGGCGTTCTGAAGAAGGGCGAGTACAACGAAGCGAAGGCAAACGCTGTTGTTGTCGAGAAGGTTGAGGCACAGCTGTCTGAGGCAGATCTGCAGACCAAGGTTCTGGAAGTTGTCAAGGAAGCCAAGGAGCTCGTTGACCTGACCGGCGCAGACGTAGTCGTTTCCGTTGGCCGTGGTATCTCTAAGGACGTTGAGACCGGCATCAAGCTGGCGGAAGAGCTGGCTGGCCTGTTCGGCGGCGTTGTCGGCGGTTCCCGTGCAGCGATCGACTCTGGCTGGCTGACTGCCGACCATCAGGTTGGCCAGACCGGCAAGACCGTACATCCGAAGCTGTATGTTGCGCTGGGTATCTCCGGTGCGATCCAGCACAAGGCTGGCATGCAGGATTCCGAGTGCATCGTAGCGGTCAACAAGTCTGACTCCGCTCCGATCTTCGACGTAGCAGACTACGGCATCTGCGGCGACCTGTTCAAGGTTGTTCCGATGATGATCGACGCGATCAAGGCTGCAAAGGCTTCCAAGTAATTCAGCCTCCTCTCTCCCACTGATCCCCCGGGCAGCACCGATTGTACCTCCTATTCTCCGCCACGGGCCGGAGCATCCCGCGGTGTGCGATCCGCCGGAAGCCAACGACGGGTCCGGTGCTGTTCTCCTTCCCGTTTCAGTGTGGATAATCCTCATAAGAGCCGCAGGGCTGCTGCCCTGCGGCTTTTCCCTGTCCGTTTGCGGGCGCAAAGGCGCAAAAAAGCCGGCAGCTTATGCTGCCGGCTTTTTCTGTCTCCGTTTTTGGTTATTCGCCCATCACCTGAAAGACGATGTCGCGCGTGCGGTCGCGGGTGTCGCACTCGACCAGCGTCAGGTTCTGCCACGGGCCGATGGTGATCTCCCCTTCGACAAAGGGGATAACGATGAACGGGCTGAGCAGCGCCGCCTTGATGTGCGACGAGCCGTTGTCATCGTGCCAAGTGTCGTGGTGATGGTAGTAGATCACACGGCCGTTCTCGTCCTTATAGGGCGAAAACACGTCCAGCGCGGCCTTGAGGTCGTGGTGCACCATGCCCGGCTCAAACTCGAGCGTGGTCAGGCCCGCCACGCCGCCGGTCGTGAAGCCGGTGATGATGCCCGACTTTATGCCTGTGTTGCGGCAAGCGTTGTGCACCGCCGCGCGGAAATCATCGGTCACATCGATCATGCCCATATGGGCGCGGGTGCGGTAAGTTTTGGTTTCGGTATAAACTGCCATTGGTAAAAAACTCCTTTACAGGCATTGCAGATATTGGCCATACAACGTTTTATCCAGATCGGACGCATGGCGCAGCAGCGTCTGGCGGCTGATGTACCCGCGCTGATACGCGATCTCTTCCAGACAGGCAATATAGCGGCCGGTTTCATCCTGCACACGCTTGACCTCCTGCGCGGAATCGAGCAGGTTTTCCGCCGTGCCGGCATCCAGCCAGACGAAGTCCTTGTCCAGCTTGACCACGCGCAGCGCACCGCGGCGCAGGTACTCCAGATTGACGTCCGTGATCTCCAGCTCGCCGCGCGCCGACGGCTTGAGGTTATGCGCGATCTCCATGACCGTATTGTCATAGAAATACAGGCCGGGCACGATATAGTTGGACTTGGGGTACCGCGGTTTTTCCTCGATGGAAACCGCGCGGCCCTCTTCGTCGAACTCGACCACGCCGAACGCCCGCGGATCGTCCACATAATATCCGAACACACAAGCGCCCTGCCCCCAGCTCAGCGCCTGCTGCAGATAGGATTCAAAATCCGGGGAATAGAAGATATTATCGCCCAGCACCAGACAAACATCATCCTCGCCGATGAACTGCTCACCGATGAGCAGCGCGTCCGCGATGCCGCGCGCCACTTCCTGCACCTCATAGGTGATGTCCACGCCGAAGCGGCCGCCCGAACCAAGCAAACGATAAAACGGGCCTTCCTCTCCGGGCGGAATGATGATCAGGATGTCGCGGATGCCCGCCTGCAGCAGCACCGCCAGCGGGTAATAGATCATCGGCTTGTCGTACACCGGCAGCAGCGGTTTGCACACCGGTCGCGTCATCGGATACAGGCGCGAGCCTTTGCCTGCGGCAAGAATAATTCCTTTCATATGGTTTTCCTCTATCTTTGTTTTGTATTGCGAAACCATTATAGCACATTTCCCCGCGAGTTGCCATAGGAAAATGGCCAAATCCCGCACAGCCGGTCGGGATTTCGCCCGCTTTGGGCGCGGCCCAAAATGCGAAGCGGCAGTCCGCGCAGGCGGGCCGCCGCTGTCGCCGGATCGTTATTCGGTATACGGCGCATCCGTGTCAATGACCACGGTCTGCGAAGCGCTGTCCCACTGCACGCCGAAGTCCAGCGCCGCGCCCAGATCGCGCAGCTTGAAGTAGTTGTTGCCGCCGATCTCATAAGCGGTCAGGTCGAGCGCCTTGCCGCCCAGATAGACCGAAGCCTCGGTCAGCGCAGCCGGCCGGCTGCCCGCCGGAAGGGCTGCCAGTTCGCCGCCGACCGGCGTGTACGATGCGCCGTCGGTCAGGTCGATGCGCTGCTCCACACCGTTCCAGGCGACCTCGAACTGCGCCGCCGTACCGGACAGCGCCTGCGCCAGATCGCGCAGCTTGAAGTAGTTGTTGCCGCCGATCTCATAGGCCGCCAGCGACACCGACTTGCCGTCGATCGTAACCTTGTGCGCGGAGACCGCCGCCGTCGGATTGGTCAGCGCGCGCAGCGCGGTGATGGTCTGCTGCACCGTGCCCCGCACGTTTTGCTGCTCCAACGGGATATTCCAATAGGTGTAATCCAGTTTTGTCATGCCCGCGGTCAGCTGCTCCAACGCGGCCTGGAGCGCCTCCGAGGACACCGACTGCCCGTTGACCGTGCACAGATGCGCGCCCCAAGTGCCGTCCGGATTTTCCCCGATCGCGTCCGTATAGGTCAGCGCAGCCACCATTTGGCCGCCCTGTTTGGTCAGATACCGCACCTCGCCGCCGTTCATCACCTCATGGCCGTCCACCAGATACGCCTTGTCCGCATCGACATACAGCAGCGTGGTCGGCGAGACGTCCGTGCCGAAGTTACTCACCTGCCGGGGGATCTCCAGATCGACCAGCGCGCCGTCATAGGTGTACAAATGCTGGCCGCTATAGCTGCCGCAGTAGAGTTCGGGCGTGCCGTCGCCATCAAAATCCACCAGCTGCGCCAGCGACAGCCCCTGCCACATGCCGCTCAGCGGGCTGCCTTGCGGCGCCGTCCATGCCGTGCCGTACGTTTGCTGCAGCTGCACGATCGCGTCCAGATACGCCCGCGCCCCCTTTGGCGTCAGGTTCCCCGTGCCCGCAGCTCCCGCTGCGCCCAGACACAGCGCGCCCGTCAGCACGGCACACAACAGTCGTTTCCCACATTTTCGCATAAGGCATCCTCCTTTTTGCCGGCGTTCCGCCGTCTGTTCTGCTTTCAGTATACTGTGCCGCCCCACCGCTGTCAAGACATGCATCCCCCGTGCGAAAATCCGCGCATACCGACATAAACGCGCCAAAATTGCCAGTTTTGCGCGCGTATTTCACGCGAATTTTGATGATAACACAGGTGGAAAACCTACCGGAAAGCGGGTATAATATATCTGTATGAAAATTATCCGCAGATGGAGGAATAGATATGGTTCGTAACGATTTGCGCAACATCGCCATCATTGCACACGTTGACCACGGCAAAACGACGCTGGTCGACCAGATGCTCAAGCAGGCGGGCGCATTCCGTGAAAATCAGGTGGTGGAGGAGCGCGTCATGGACTCGGGCGACATCGAGCGTGAGCGCGGCATCACCATTCTGGCAAAAAACACTTCGGTACATTACAAGGGCGTCAAGATCAACATCGTCGATACCCCGGGCCACGCGGACTTTTCCGGCGAGGTCGAGCGTATCCTCAAGATGGTGGACGGCGTTGTGCTGCTGGTCGATGCGGCGGAAGGCCCGATGCCCCAGACCCGTTTCGTCCTCCAGAAGGCGCTGGAATTCGGCCATAAGATCATCATTGCGATCAACAAGATTGACCGTCCGGACGCACGCCTCAACGAGATCGGCGACGAGGTCCTCGAGCTGCTGCTGAACCTCGACGCATCCGACGAGCAGCTGGACAGCCCGATCGTTTACTGCTCGGGCCGCGCCGGCACCGCGTCCATGTCCCCGAACGTGCCGGGCACCGACCTGACCCCGCTGTTCGAGCAGATCCTCGAGCACATCCCGGCGCCGCATGTCGATACCGAAGGCCCGACCCAGATGCTGGTCTCCTCGATCGACTACAACGAGTACGTCGGCCGCATCGGCATCGGCCGCATCGAGCGCGGCTCGATGAAGGTCGGCCAGCAGGTCATGGTCTGCGACTACCACGGCTCCACCCAGCCGTATAACGCCAAGGTCGTCACGCTGTACACGATCGAAGAACTCGACCGCCAGCCGGTGGACGAAGCCAAGGCGGGCGAGATCGTGTGCTTCTCGGGCATTGAGAACGTCACCATCGGCGAGACCCTGTGCGACCCCGAGCACGTCGAGCCGCTGCCCTTTGTCAAGATCTCCGAGCCGACGGTCGAGATGACCTTCTCGGTCAACGATTCGCCGTTTGCCGGCAAGGAAGGCAAGTTCGTCACCTCGCGTCACCTGCGTGAGCGCCTGTTCCGCGAGCTTTTGAAGGACGTGTCCCTGCGCGTCAACGAGACCGACACGACCGATTCCTTCCGCGTGTGCGGCCGCGGCGAAATGCATCTGTCCATCCTGATCGAAAACCTGCGCCGCGAAGGCTATGAGTTCCAGGTCGGCGCACCCAAGGCGCTGTTCAAGGAAATCGACGGCAAGAAATGCGAGCCGATCGAGCGCATGATCGCGGACGTACCGCAGGACGCAGTGGGCGCGATCATGGAGAAGATGGGCAGCCGCAAGGGCGAACTGGTCTCCATGAACCCCAAGGGCTCGGACCGCATGCGCCTCGAGTTCCTGATCCCGGCGCGCGGCCTGTTCGGCTACCGCACCGAATTCCTGACCGACACCAAGGGCGAAGGCGTCCTGTCCTCGGTCTTCCACAGCTATCAGCCGTACAAGGGCGAGATCCAGAAGCGCACCACCGGCTCGCTGATCGCGTTTGAGACGGGCGAAGCCGTCGGCTACGGCCTGTTCAACGCGCAGGAGCGCGGCCCGCTGTTCATCGGCCCGGGCACGCAGGTATACGAAGGCATGGTCATCGGTGAGAACCCGCGCGGCGAAGATATGGCGGTCAACGTCTGCAAGAAAAAGCAGCTGACCAACATGCGTGCTGCCGGTTCGGACGATGCGCTGCGCCTGATCCCGCCGCGCCAGATGTCGATCGAAGCGGCGCTCGAGTTCATCTCGGACGACGAGCTGCTCGAAATCACGCCCAAGAGCATCCGCATCCGCAAAAAGATCCTGTCCAACACCGAGCGTCTGAAAAAGACCAAGGGCGGCAAAAAGTAAGTCCATTTTTTCACCATAAAGGAGTATTCCCATGTCTGTTAAAGAAGTACTGCACACCGATCTCGCACCCGCAGCTGTTGGCCCGTATTCGCAGGCCATCGCGGCAAGCCGCATGATCTTCACCTCGGGCCAGATCCCGATCAACCCCGCGACCGGCAAGATCGAGGCCACCACCATCGAGGAGCAGACCGAGCAGGTCATGCAGAACCTGCGCTGCGTGCTCGCCGAGGGCGGCGTGTCGTTTGACCGCGTCATCAAGACCACCTGCTTCCTGGCCGATATGAACGACTTTGCAGCGTTCAACGGCGTTTACGGCAAGTATTTCCCCGAAGGCGCACCGGCGCGCTCCTGCGTACAGGTTGCGGCGCTGCCGATGGGCGCAAAGGTCGAGGTTGAGGTCATCGCGGTTCAGGGCTGATGGAGTCTATCAGGCCCGGCCGCTACCGCCACTTCAAGGGCAACGAGTACGAGGTACTCGGCACCGCGCGCCACTCGGAGACGGACGAGACCATGGTCGTCTACCGCGCGCTGTACGGTGAGCACGGCCTGTGGGTGCGTCCCGCTGCGATGTGGAACGAGACCGTCGAACGGGACGGCTACTGCGGCCCACGCTTCCGGTATATCGGCGAATAAAAAAGAGGACGGAAATTCCGTCCTCTTTTTTTGCATCAAGCCCTCTCTTGCCGCCCATCCGATCACAGGCAGCCCGAGACGCACCGCCGTCCACCAAACCGAAAAAGTTCCGCGGCATTTGTAGCGATCTGCCGCCCTGCGGCGTATTCTCAGTGAAAGGAGGCGGGAGCACATGACAGACAAAACACCGGAACAGCTGATCCGCACCTACGGCGCTACGGTTTACCGGCTGGCCTACGCCCAGACGCGCAGCCGCCACGACGCGGACGACATTTTTCAGGAAGTGTTTCTGCGCGTGACGCAGCACCATCCGGTCTTCGACAGCGAAGCCCACGAAAAGGCGTGGCTGCTGCGTGTGACGCTCAACTGTCTGAAAAGCCATTGGCGCGCAGCCTGGCGGCGGCATGACGTGCCGCTCGACGAGCGCATCCCGTTCCCCGCACCCGAGGAAAACGCGCTGGACGAGGCGCTGCGGCAGCTGGCGCCCAAGTACCGCGCCGCGGTGCATCTGTTCTACTTTGAAGGCTATTCCGCCGAGGAGATCGCACGCATGACGGGCGAAAAGCCGTCCGCCATCCGCACGCGGCTGACCCGCGCCCGCGCGCAGCTCCGCGACCTGCTGAAAGGAGAGGACGACGATGAACTTTGAGCAAACCTATCGCAGCATGCAGACACCAATCACGCCGTCGGATGCGCTGGTAAGCGACACCCTGTCGCGCATGCACCAGCGGCAGCGCCCCAAACGCCGCCTGCGGCGCGGCATCGCTGTGGCGCTTGTCGCCGCGGTCGCGTTAGGCGGCACCGCAGCCGCCCTCCAAGCCACCGGCCAGCTGCCGGCACTGTACACCGCGGTATCCCGCTTTCTGTCCCCCGTGAAGCAGGCCTGCACCGAGCAGGGCATCACGATGCAGGTGGAATCCGCCTATCTGGAAGGCCACACGGCCTGTGTGGTGTTCACCGTGCAGGACACACAGGGCGATCGTCTCGCGGCCGATGACCTGCTGCTGGATGGATACCGGATCGACGGCTGGACCATGGGCAGCGGCAGCTATCGGCTGCTGGACTGGGACGAAAAGACGCAAACCGCAACCTTTTTTGCGGAGTTTTCCGTGCTGAACCGCACGCTTGACGCTGCGGAGCCGCTGACCTTTTCGGTGGATACGCTCACGCCGGTCCTGTCCAGCTATGACGGCGAAAAGCTGCCGGTTTCCCTGTCCAATCTGCCGGGCAGCGCCGCCGTGCAATCTCATGTATTGAGCGACTGCTTCCTGCCGGACGGCGGCGAAGCACCGGAGAGCTACGCCTTCCTCGCCCCGCAGACGCCGCTCTGGCAAAGCGAGGACGGACTGTTCTCCGTGTCCGCCGTTTACCAAAATGGGCAGCTGCATTTGCAGCTTCGCACCGAGCAGGCGGACGGCGCCAACGGCATTCTGGAACTGCTGGATGCGGATGGGCAGCCGGTTGCGGCCCACGCATCTTACAGCTATTCGGACAGCGGCCTGTACTGCCGGGAAGCGATCTATGCCATTCAGCCGGATGTGCTATCCGGTTGCACGCCGGTGCTTTATGGCTCGGTGGACGGTACTGCCATCCAAGGCGGCTGGCGCGTCACATTCCAGCTCGACGGCTGAGCGCAGGCGCAAACGAAAAAAAGGCTTCGAAACCTTACGGTTCCGAAGCCTTCTCTCTGCTTTACAGCAAATTAGTTCTGGTGCTCCTCGATGTACTTGACAATGTCACCGATGGTGCTCATCTGGGTCGCCTCTTCGTCGGAGATCGTTACGCCGAAGTTCTCCTCGAGGTCCATCATCAGCTCAACAACGTCCAGAGAGTCCGCGTTCAGATCTTCCTTTACCTTGGTATCCATGGTCATGGTGGAAGCGTCGGCGTCGAACTTGTCAGCCAGAATCTCGCATACCTTTTCAAACATGGGATTTACACTCCTTCATTTTGATCTTGATTTATTGTTCTGAAAATTCCGATCTTACGGAACTTTTCATACCGTTTTTGCAGCATCGTATCCATATCCGGCTCGGCTGCCAGCTCTGCGAGCTGGTCGCGCAGCGCGCGGCCCACGTTGCGGATGAGCTGGGCGTTTGTCTGCCCTTCCGGGATGATGCCCTCGATCATGCCGAAATTATACAGGTCCTGCGCGGTGATGCGCAGGGTGTCGGCGGCTTCCGCTTCGCGCGAGGGGTCCTTCCACAGGATGGACGCGCAGCCGCGCGGCGAAATGACCGAATACAGCGCGTTTTCCAGCATGAGCACACGGTCGGCCACAGCCAGCGCCAGTGCGCCGCCCGAACCGCCTTCGCCCGTGACAATCGAAATCACCGGCGTGCGCAGTTCGATGAACTCATACAGACTGCGGGCGATCGCCTCGCCCTGTCCGCGCTCCTCCGCGCCCACGCCCGGGAATGCGCCGGTCGTATCGACCAGATTGATGACCGGACGGTGGAATTTCTCGGCCTGATGCGCGAGTCTGAGCGCCTTGCGGTAGCCTTCGGGGTTGGCCATGCCAAAATTGGCGGCCATCTTTTCCTCGGTCGTCTTGCCCTTACGGTGGCCGATGACGGTCACCGGCGTGCCGTTAAACAGGCCAATGCCCGCGCAGATCGCATGGTCCTCGCCGAAATAGCGGTCGCCGTGCAGCTCGACAAAGTCGGTGAACAGCTCGTCGATATAATCCTCGATCTGCGGACGCTTGGGGTCATGGATGATGCGCATTTTTTCACTTGCAGGTTTATTCGCCATAGTGCCACACCTGCCGTTTCTTCGGTTTGGGCTGCCGATGGAGTTTGAGAAGCGTCTCCAGCGTGCCCTTGAGCTTGTTGCGCGGAACTATTTTATCACAAAAACCGTGCGAAAGCAAGAACTCGGACGACTGAAAGTCCTCCGGCAGCGTTTCGCCGATCGTGCCCTCGATGACGCGCCGTCCGGCAAAGCCGACCGTCGTGCGCGGCTCGGCGAGGATGATGTCGCCCAGCATGGCAAACGACGCGGTCACGCCGCCGGTGGTCGGATCGGTCAGCACGGTGATATACAGCAGCCCTGCGTCCGAATGCCGGCGCGCCGCGGCCGAAACCTTGGCCATTTGCAGCAGGGAGAACATGCCTTCCTGCATGCGCGCGCCGCCCGAACAGGTGAACAGCACCACGGGCAGGCCCTTTTCGGTGGCATATTCAAACAGGCGGGTCAGCTTTTCGCCCACGACCGAGCCCATGGACGCCATCATAAAGTGGCTGTCCATCACGCCAATGCAGGTTTCCACCCCGCCGATGCGGCACACACCGGTCTTGACCGCGTCCGGCATGCCGACCTTTTCGGCCAGCTGCGCCGTCTTTTCCGCATAACCCGGAAAGTCGATCGGGTCGGCAGGCGCCAGATCGGCATACAGCTCCATAAAGCTGTCCTTATCCGCGATCTGACGGATGCGCGTGCGCGCGAGCAGCCGCCCGTAACGGCCGCAATGCGGGCACACATACAGATTTTTACCATAGGCATAGGCTTTCAGCTCCGCGCCGCAGCCTTTGCACTTGACCACCTTGACGCCCGTTTGCTCCTGCGGTTTCATCTCCATCGAGGTTTCCCGCGTTTTCTGGAATAAATCGAGCAGCATGGCGCTCCCTCCCCTCTTTTATCGATCAAAATCGCCGTTTGCGATCGAATTGACATTGAACTCCGCGTCCTCAAACGCCTTGGAACGCAGAATATGCATCTGATAGTCCGTGCCGGTCACAACGCCTTCGAACAGCGTCTCGGCCAGTGCGCGGCGCATGCGGGCAATGGCCTGCTGGCGGTCCGCGCCGTAGACGATCAGCTTGCCGATCATGGAATCATAGAACGGCGGGATTTTATAGCCCTGATAAGCCGCCGTATCCATGCGCACACCCGGTCCGCCCGGCAGGTGCATGGACACCAGCGTGCCCGGGCAGGGCGCGAAGTCGCGCGACGGGTCCTCCGCGTTGATGCGGCACTCGATCGCGTGGCCGCGCAGCTCCAAATCGTCCTGCGTGAAGGACAGCGGCTCGCCCGCCGCCACACGGATCTGCTCGCACACGAGATCGACGCCCGTCACCTGCTCGGTGACCGGATGCTCGACCTGGATGCGGGTGTTCATCTCGCAGAAATAGAAGTTGCGGTCGCTGTCAACCAGGAATTCGATCGTGCCCGCGTTGCGGTAGCCCACGCGCTTGGCCAGATCGACCGCCGCCTTGGTCATTTTCTCGCGCAGCTCGGGCGTGACGAAGGCCGACGGGCTTTCCTCGATCAGCTTCTGGTGGCGGCGCTGCACCGAGCACTCGCGCTCGAACAGGTGCACCACGTTGCCGAAGCTGTCGCCCAGGATCTGCACCTCGATATGGCGCGGATTCTCGATATATTTTTCCATGTACAGGCGGCCGTCGCCGAAGTTTGCAACCGCTTCCGCCGCCGCGCTGTCATACGCATCCTTGAGTTCGCGCACGCTCTGCGCCACGCGGATGCCCTTGCCGCCGCCGCCGGACGCCGCCTTGAGCATGACCGGATAGCCGATGCGCTCGGCTTCGGACAGCGCCTCGTCAAAGTCGCGCAGCGGGCCGTCCGTGCCCAGTGCGACCGGCACGCCGGCCGCAATCGCGTTGCGCTTGGCCTCGGACTTGTCGCCCATCAGGCGGATGGTCGCGGCGGTCGGGCCGATGAAAGCCAGACCGGCCTGCGTCGTGCGCTCGGCAAAATCCGGGTTTTCGGACAAAAAGCCGAAGCCCGGGTGGATCGCCTGACAGCCCGACGCGAGCGCCGCCGAGATAATGTTGTCCATATTCAGATAGCTGTCCGCCGCGCGGGCCGGGCCGATGCACACCGCTTCGTCCGCGATCTGCGCGTGCAGCGCCTCGCGGTCGGCCTCGGAATACACGGCAACCGCGATCACGCCCAGATCGCGGCAAGCCTGAATGATGCGGACCGCGATTTCGCCGCGGTTCGCGATGAGTACCTTTTGAAACATGTTCTTCCCCGCCTCAGTCCATGATGACCATGCACTTGATCTCCGCCTCGGCAGCCTTCTGGTCGCCCACCCAGGCAACGCCCTCGGCTACCGCCATCGGGCCGCGGCGCTTGGTGAACTTGACTTCCAGACGCAGCGTATCGCCCGGCTTTGCCATCGCGCGGAACTTGGCCTTGTCGATGCCGGTGTACACCGCGGTCTTGCCCTTGAACTCGGGCATGCTCAGCAGCGCCACGCCGCCGGCCTGCGCCAGCGCTTCCAGACGGAACACCGCGGGCATGATCGGGTTGCCCGGGAAGTGCCCCTGGAAGAAAAACTCGTCGCCCGTCAGGTGCAGCGTGCCGACCACATGCTCCTCATCCATTTCGAGAATCTCATCGACCAGCAGCATGGGCGGGCGGTGGGGCAGGATCTCCATGATCTGTTCTTTATTCAGCATATATCTTATACCTCTTTCCCAGCAAGCGCAAGCAATTTCGTCAATCGAGCGCTTTTTTATTCAAGATAGGGGGCTTGATGCAAGCCCCCTTCCCTCATTCAATAATGACAACCGTCTGGTTATACTCGACCATATCGCCCGGCTGCGCCAGAATGCGCACAACCGTACCGTCGCACGGGGCCTTGATCTCGTTCATCGTCTTCATCGCTTCGATGATGAACAGCGTGTCGCCCTCCTTGACCTTCTGGCCGACCAGCACAAACGGCGGCGCATCCGGTGCGGGAGACGAATAGAACGTGCCCACCAGCGGGCTCTTGACCGGCGTGCCCTCGGGCTGCTCTTCGGCAGCCGGCGCGGCGGAAGCAGTTTCGCCCGCAGCAGCGGCTGCGGCCGGTGCTGCGGCAACCGGTGCAGCTGCGACCGGAACCACCGGCGCCGGCGGCGCGGACTTGATCTTGATCTTGACGTCGTCCAGCTCCAGCTCGACTTCGCCCAAGCCATGTGCTTTGAGCGCGTCCATCAGCTCGACGGCGACGTCCTTGAGTTCCTTGATATCCATATCTTACACCTTCTTAATCAGGATGCAGGCATTGTGCCCGCCAAAGCCCAGCGCGTTGGAGATGGCGACGTTCACCGGCATCTCGACCGCCTTGTTCGGCGTTACGTCCAGATCGCACTCCGGATCGGGCTCCTGATAGCCGATGGTCGGCGGGATCACGCCGTCGCGGATCGCCATGACGCAGGCGATCGCCTCGACCGCCGCCGCGCCGCCGAGCAGGTGGCCGGTCATCGACTTGGTCGAGGAAACCTTGACCTTGTGCGCCAGATCACCGAACGCCTTCTTGATGGCGATCGTCTCATACTTCTCGTTGAGCTGGGTGGACGTGCCGTGCGCGTTGATGTAATCCACGTCCGCCGGGGTCAGGCCCGCGTCCGTGATCGCGCCCAGGATCGCGCGGGAGGCCGCTTCGCCGTCCGGCGAGGGGCTGGTGATGTGGTACGCATCGCCCGATGCGCCGTAGCCCGCGACTTCGGCCAGGATGGTCGCGCCGCGCGCCTGGGCGTGCGTCAGGCTCTCGAGCACGAGGCAGCCCGCGCCTTCACCCATGACGAAGCCCGAACGGCGTGCGTCAAACGGAATGGACGCACAGGTCGGGTCGTCGCCCGTGTGCACAGCCTTCATATTCTGGAAGCCCGCCATCGAGATCGGGATGATGCCGTTCTCGGTGCCGCCGCACAGCACAACGTCCTGATAGCCATGGCGGATCGCACGCATCGCTTCGCCGATCGAATGGTTACCGGTTGCGCAGGCGGAAACCGGGCAGAAATTCTCGCCCTTGAAGCCAAAGCGCATGGAAATATACGCCGCCGCCATGTTGGCGATCATCTCGGGGATGCACAGCGGGGACACGCGGCCCGGGCCCTTTTCCAGCAGCTTGGGGATCTCCAACTCGGCAACATGCAGGCCGCCCACGCCCGAGCCGTAAATCACGCCCGTGCGGTAGGGGTCAAAATTGCCTTCCTTGAGGCCGGCCTGATCGACTGCCTGCTGCGCAGCCGCCAGCGCAAAGTGGCAGTTGAGATCCATGCGGCGTGCTTCGCGCTTGTCCACATACTGGGTCACGTCAAAGTCCTTGACCTCTGCGGCCAGCTTGACCTTATAATTGGTCACGTCGAACTTGGTGATCGGTCCAATGCCGCATTTACCCGCCTTCAGCGACTCCCAAAAGGTTTTCACGTCATTGCCAACCGGCGTGATCGCGCCCATACCGGTGATGACTACTCGTTCCATCAAAGCATCTCCTTTTCCCTCATACACCCTGCGGCCAACTCCTGCCGCGAAATATTCCTCAGATCATGCCGCCGTCGGCCACGATGACCTGACCGGTGACATAGCTTGCCGCATCCGAAGCCAGGAACGCGACCACGCCCGCGATCTCCTCGGGCTTGCCGAAGCGGCCGAGCGAGATCTGCTTGACCGCGCCTTCCTTGATGGCGTCCGGCAGGCCCTGCGTCATATCCGTATCGATAAAACCGGGGGCGACCGCATTGACCGTGATGCCGCGCGCGCCGAGCTCCTTGCTGGCGGTCTTGGTCATGCCGATCAGGCCCGCCTTGGCTGCGGAATAGTTGATCTGTCCCGGGTTGCCCACAATGCCGGCAACCGAAGCAATATTGACGATACGGCCCTGCTTGGCGCGCATCATCATCGCGCCGCACTGGCTGATCATATTGAACGCGCCCTTGAGGTTGGTGCGGATGACCGCGTCAAACTGGTCCTCCTTCATGCGGACCATCAAGCCGTCGCGCGTGATGCCCGCGTTGTTGACCAGAATATAGGGCACGCCCATTTCTTCCTTAATTTCCTTGAGCGCTTTGCCGCAGGCTTCGTAATCCGCTACGTCCCACTGCTTGACAACAGCCTTGACGCCGTGCGCGCGGCACTTTTCCGCGACCGCCTCAGCCTTTTCGACCGAAGAGGCGCAGTTGATGACGATATCATGGCCGTCTGCGGCCAGCTTTTCCGAAATGGCCGCGCCGATGCCGCGCGAGCCGCCGGTTACGATTGCAATTCCCATCGTTTTTCTCCTTATTCAAAACGCTTGTACGCGTTTTTCATCAGCTGTTCGGCATCGTCCGTCATGCTGCGGATGATATCCGCGCACGGACGCAGCTCCTTGATCATGCCCGCGATCTGGCCGGACATGAAGGTGCCTTCCTCGTAGTTGCCGTCCTGCACCGCCTTGCGCAGCGAGCCTGCGGTTGCGGTTTCCAGCTCTTCGAGCGACTGCTCGGTGCCGATCTTCTCCAGCTCGAGGCACTTGCGCGCCATCGGGGTCTTGAGCGAGCGCACCGGATGGCCGGACGGACGGCCGGTGACAACGGTCGAGATATCGGTCGCCTTGAGGACCAGCTCCTTATACTTATCCGAAATATAGCACTCGTTGGAGGCGAGGAACACGGTGCCGCACTGCACGCCCTCGGCGCCCAACAGGAACGCCGCCGCCATGCCGCGGCCGTCCGCGATACCGCCCGCCGCGATGACCGGGATGCTCAGCGCATCCACCACCTGCGGCACGAGCGGCATGGTCGTCAGCTCGCCGATGTGGCCGCCACCCTCCATGCCTTCCGCGATGACGGCGTCCGCGCCCGCGCGCTCCATGCGCTTGGCCAGTGCAACCGACGCGACGACCGGCATGACCTTGATGCCGGCTTCCTTCCACTTGGCCATGTACTTGCCCGGATTGCCCGCGCCCGTGGTCAGCACTTCGATCTTTTCGTCGATGGCCAGCTGCGCGAGGTCGTCCGCGTTCGGGGAGAGCAGCATGATGTTCATGCCGAGCGGCTTGTCCGTGATCTCACGGGCCTTGCGGATCTCGTCACGGATGTAATCCACCGGAGCCGCGCCGCCTGCAATGATACCAAGGCCGCCCGCCTTGGAAACCGCAGCGGCGAGGTGATGCTCCGCAACCCACGCCATTGCGCCCTGCACAACCGGATACTCGATACCGAGCAATTCTGTAATCTTGGTTTTCATTGAACTCTCTCCTTTACAGTTTCAGTACAAACGCACCATAGGTCAGGCCGCCGCCGAACCCGGTGCACACAATGGTCTGCCCTGCTTGCAGCAAACCGTTTTTCCGCATTTCATCCAGACAAATCGGTACGGAAGCCGACGAAGTGTTGCCGAAGCGGTCCATATTGACATAGACCTTTTCCTTCGGCAGGTGATAGCGCTTGGCGATCACGTCGAGGATGCGCAGGTTGGCCTGATGCGGCACCACCCAGTCGATCTCGTCCGCCGACACATTCGCGCGCTGCAGCGCGGTGTCGATCGCCAGCGGCACCGCGCGCGCGGTGAAGCGCACGACCGCCGCGCCCTGCATTTTAAGGAAGCGCGCCTTGGGATCGACCGGACGCTCAGCCGCGAACGGGTCTTCGACCGGCAGCGCCTCCATATAAAGGTAATCCGAACCCGAGCCGTCCGCCGCGATAAAGGTGGACTGGATGCCGACGTTCTCGTTCTCGGTGGCGCGGTAAACCGCCGCGGCTGCGCCGTCGCCGAACAGGATGCAGGTCGAGCGATCGGTGTAGTCCGTGATGCGGTGCAGCGTCTCAGCCGAGACGACCAGCACGGTCTTTGCCTTGCCCGCCTTGATGAAGCTGTCCGCGATGTCGGTGGCGGAAACGAAGCCCGCGCAGGCGTTGTTGATGTCGATCGCGCCCACCTGCCGCGCGCCCAGCTTGTCCTGCAGGACGCTTGCGGTGTTCGGGGTGTTGGTATCCGGCGTGCAGGTGCTGACCAGAATCAGGTCAATCTCCTCGGCCGAGATGCCCGCGTCCGCCAGCGCGTTCTGCGCCGCGCCGAGGGCGAGCTCCCAGGTGTGGGTGTTCTTGGCAATGCGGCGTTCGCGCACGCCCGTGCGCTTGACGATCCATTCGTCATTGGTGTCCACCATGGTTTCGAGCATTGCGTTGGTCAAAACAAAATCCGGAATGCACGAACCCGTGCCGATCAGTTGGCTGTTGATGATTTCCACGCTCCCCAAAAGTTCAAATCGCTCTCCCAAAGCGTGGAAAAGCGACAATAGTTTGATTGACAAAGTAATCCTTGACTATTATAATAAAAGGACACGAAAATGTCAACCTTTTCCGAGGTTTGACAGCGATTTTTGGAGGAACGGAACATGGAATACGGTTTTGCATTTTTCCCCGGTCAGGGCGCGCAGGCGCCGGGCATGGGCAAGGATCTGTATGAAAATTCTCAGGCTGCCAAGTTGGTTTTCGAGGAAGCGAGCGACGGCGCGGGACTGGACGTGGCAAAGCTCTGCTTTGACAGCGACAAGGCGACCCTGTCGCGCACCGAGAACAGCCAGATCGCGATTTTCACGCACTCGATGGCAGCACTCGCCGCACTGGGGGAAGCGGGCGTGACCTTCAAGGCGGCGGCAGGCTTCTCGCTGGGCGAATACACTGCGCTCGCGGCGGCGGGCGTAGTGACGCTGGCCGACGGTGTCAAGATCGTCTCGATGCGCGGCAAGCTGATGCAGCAGGCCGCGGACTCGATCGACGGCGGCATGGCGGCCATCCTCGGCCTTGCCGATGACAAGATCGAAGCCGCGTGCGCGGCCGTGACGAGCGGCATCGTGCGCCCGGTCAACTATAACTGCCCCGGCCAGCTGGTCATCGCGGGCGAAAAGGCAGCGCTCGCGGAAGCGGTCGAGAACTGCAAGGCAGCAGGCGCGCGCCGCGCGGTACCGCTGGCGGTATCGGGCGCGTTCCACACCCCGCTGATGGCAAAGGCAGCCGCCGAGCTGCGCGCCTATGTGTCGGATTTCACCTTCTCCGCTCCCCAGATGGACATTTACTCCAACCTGGACGGCCAGGTGCTCGACTGCTCCGACCTGCCCGCGCACCTCGAGCAGCATATGATTTCCCCCGTGCGCTGGACGCAGCTGGTGAAAAACGGCATGGCGGCGGGTCTGACCACCGCATGCGAGATCGGCCCGGGCAAGACGCTGACCGGCTTTGCGGGCAAGATCAGCAAGGAGCTGACCTGCAAGACCGTGCAGGATATGGCGGGCGTGCAGGCAGCCGCAGAGTAACCGAGAAAACACCCCAAGGGAGGCGCCGCGGCGTCTCCCTTTTGCGCCCGCAAAAAAATTTCCGAAAATTTTTTGCGGAAGCATGAATGGATTTTCCTCCCCCGGTCGTATTGGTAGTGAAAGGCACAAACGAAAACCAAAAACGACAAACGATTGCAAGGAGGCATTCTTATGAAAAAGATGGTTATGGGTACGGTCAGCGCCGCATTGGTGCTCTCGCTGGCAGTGACGGGCGCGTTCGCCGCCGGCAACGGCCGCGGCCGGAACTATGTGGACGCAAATGGTGACGGCGTGTGCGACAACTACGGCACGGGCCGCGGACAGTACTTCGTCGATGCAAACGGCGACGGCGTGTGCGACAACTGCGGCACGGGCCGCGGACAGTATTTCGTCGATGCGGACGGCGACGGCGTGTGCGACAACTGCGGCACGGGCCGCGGACAGTATTTCGTCGATGCAGACGGTGACGGTGTGTGCGATAACTGCACGCAGCAGGGGCTTTGCCCCCGCGACGGCAGCGGCCGTCAGAACGGCTGGGGCCGCGGCCGCTGAGCGAGGGGCACAGGCGGGCAAATCGAAGTTGAGGTTGGTGCAATGCGGAGCGAACAGGAAGCAAACCGGGCGATCGAGCGGTACGCGGACACCGTCCGGCGGATCTGTATGATCCATTTGAAAAATCACGCCGATACCGAGGACATCTTTCAGAACGTTTTTTTGAAATATGTCCTCAGTACCACCATGTTCGAAAGCGAGGAACACGAAAAGGCGTGGTTCATCCGCGTGACGATCAACGCCTGCCGCGATCTGCTGAGGAGCTTTTTCCGCAGCCGCACGGTTTCGCTCGACACCCTGCTCGACCAGCCCGCCGAGATGACCGAAAACGACCGCACGGTGCTCGACGCGGTGCTCGCGCTGCCGCCCAAGTACCGCGACGTGGTCTATCTGCATTATTATGAGGGCTACACCGCCCCGCAGATCGGCGAGATCCTGAAAAAGAACGTGAACACGATTTATACACTGCTGACCCGCGCCAAACAGGCGCTGCGCGAAACGCTGGGAGGGGACGACGATGCGTGACGAACTGAAAACCGCGCTGGACAAGGTCACGGCGGACGAAGCCCTCCAGCAGTCCACCCGCGCGTTCCTCGCCCGGCAGACGGGCAACTACGGCGCGGCCAAAGCCCGCCCGCACACCGCGCGCCGCTTTGCGGCGGCCTTCGCCTGCTGCGCCCTTGTGGCCGCGGGCGGCACGGGCTACTGGGCGTACTTCTCCCCCACCTGTGCGATCAGCATCGACATCAACCCTTCGGTCGAGCTTTCGGTCAACCGGTTTGACAAGGTGATCGCGGTCGAGGGCATCGGCGCGGACGGCGACGCGCTGGCCGAGACGCTCGACGTGCGTTTTCTCGACTACGCCGACGCGCTGGACAGCCTGCTGGAAAACCCCACGGTCGAGGATTACCTCGCCGAGGACGAGGTGCTGTCCATTGCAGTCACGGGCGAGAACGCCGCGCAGGCGGACGCCATCCTCACGCAGGCGCAGACCTGCACCGCGGGCACGAAAAACGTCTACTGCCATGCGGCGAACGCGGAAGAGGTCGAGCAGGCGCACGAAGCCGGGCTGTCCTTCGGCAAGTATCAGGCGTTCTTGCAGCTGCAGGCGCTCGACCCGAGCGTGACCCCCGAGGACGTGCAGGGGCTGACCATGCGCGAGATCCGCGACCGAATCGCCGCGCTCTCCGGCGAGACGCCGAGCACCGGCCACGGCGCAGGACAGGGCAACGGTGCGGGCGCGGGACAGGGTCAAGGCAACGGCCAAGGTGCCGGTGCAGGTAACGGACAAGGTAGCGGCGCAGGCAATGGTCAGGGCCGGGGCAGCGGAAACGGCGCCGGCCAGGGCTATGGCGCCGGCAGCGGCGGCGGACAGGGCAAAAAATCCGGCCAGTGACCCCCGCCCAACATGTTTTGCCGCCGGACCGCAGAAATTGCTTGACAAATCCCCCGCGATGGAATACACTATTACCACAGAGAATAAAATCTATTAAAACCGTAGGAAAAGGAGGAAGCCGCGATGCTGTCGATTCGAATGGACATGTGCATGATGTGCGGTTTTGCTCGTTTTTCTGCCATGCAGCGATAAAAAAGCTGCAAGCTGTAAGCGGGCCGCTTTTCATGCGGCATGGCACGGTTTACATGGAAAACGAGCGGAAAGCAGACCCTGCTTTCCGCTTTTATTTTGACAAAGGGGGAATGGACTTGGAACAGGATTTCATTGTACGAATCCAAAACCTGAACAAAACCTTCCGCGGACGAGCCGGCACGGTCGTCGCGCTGGACGGTGTGAATCTGGACATCCGCCGCGGCGAGATCTTCGGCATCATCGGCCTGTCGGGCGCGGGCAAAAGTACGCTCGTGCGCTGCATCAACTTTCTGGAAACGCCGACCGAAGGCACGGTCACGGTGGACGGGCAGGAGCTCGGCCAGCTGTCCAAAAAGTCGCTGCTGGAGGCGCGCCGCTCAATGGGCATGATTTTCCAGCAGTTTAACCTGCTGCAGCAGCGCACCGCGCTGCAAAACATCTGCTTCCCGCTCGAGATCGCGGGCATGAAAAAGGCGGACGCGGAAAAGCGCGCCCGCGAGCTGCTCGAGATCGTAAGCCTCTCTGACCGCGCGGACAATTACCCGTCCCAACTGTCGGGCGGCCAGCAGCAGCGCGTGGCCATCGCCCGCGCGCTGGCGACGAGCCCGAAGATCCTGCTGTGCGACGAGGCGACCAGCGCGCTCGACCCGACGACGACCCGCTCGATCCTCGCGCTGCTCAAAGAGATCAACCAGACGCTCGGCATCACAATCATCGTCATCACGCATGAGATGGCGGTCATCGAGGAGATCTGCCAGCGTGTGGCGATTATCGACTCCAGCCACATCGCAGAGGTCGGCTCGGTCGATCAGGTGTTCACCCGCCCGCAGTCCGCGATGGCCAAGCAGCTGATCTATCCGGACGGCAAACGGGACAAGCTCGCCACCGGCAAACATTACTGCCGCATCGTGTTCGACGGCAACTCGTCGTTTGAGCCGGTGGTCAGCAACATGGTGCTCGAGTGCAAGGCGCCGGTCAACATCATGTTCGCGGACACCAAGGATATCGACGGCCGCGCCTACGGCCAGATGATCCTGCAACTACCCGAGGACGAACGCGCCGCCAAACGCGCGCTGGCGTACCTCGAAACCCAGAATGTGCATGTAGAGGAGGGAGACGCCGATGCTTTCACCTGAACTTTGGGCCCAGAGCCTGTGGGAAACTTTATATATGGTCATCGTATCGACCGCAGTCTCCTATCTGATCGGCCTGCCGCTCGGTCTGCTGCTGGTCGTGACCGATAAGGACGGCATCCGTCCGATGCCCTTGCTCAACACCGTGCTGGGCGTGATCGTCAACATCCTGCGCTCGATCCCGTTCCTCATCCTCGCGGTCATGATCACCCCGATGACCCGCGCGATCGCAGGCAAGGCGATCGGCACAACCGCTATGATCGTGCCGCTGACGGTCGCGGCCGCGCCCTATGTCGCGCGCATGGTCGAGTCGTCCATCAAGGAAGTGCCGTTCGGCGTGATCGAAGCGGCGCAGTCCATGGGCGCATCCCCGTGGCAGATCGTCTGGAAGGTGCTTGTGCCCGAGGCCAAGCCCTCGCTGATGGTGGGCGGTGCGATCTCGATCGTCACCATCCTCGGCTATTCCGCAATGGCGGGCTTCATCGGCGGCGGCGGTCTGGGCACGGTGGCCGTCAACTACGGCTACAACCGCTATAACTTCGAGATCATGCTGGTCGCGGTCATCATCATCGTGATCGTTGTGCAGATTTTTCAGGTCGTCGGCATGTGGCTCGCGCGCCGACTGGACAAGCGCAACCGCTGAGCCCCCTATATTTTCGTTATCATTAAAAAATGATAGATCAATCGTAGAAAAGGAGAAAACAACCATGAAGAAGAAACTTGCAGCACTGCTGGCAGGCGTCCTGTGCCTGTCCGCGCTGGCAGCCTGCGGCGGCGGAAACGACGCCCAGTCCTCCGACGCCGGCGCGTCCGACGACAAGACCATTACGGTCGGCGCATCCCCCACACCGCACGCGGAAATCCTGAACGCCGCCAAGGACCTGCTGGCCGAGGAAGGCTGGACGCTCAACGTTGTGGAGTTCACCGACTATGTGCAGCCCAACACCGCGCTGGTGGACGGCGATCTGGACGCGAACTACTTCCAGCACATCCCCTACCTGAACAACTTCAACAAGGAAAATAACGCCGATCTGGTCTCCGCCATCGAGATGCACTACGAGCCGTTCGGCATCTATCCCGGCAAGACCGCGACCCTGGACGCGCTGGCGGACGGCGCGTCCGTCGCTGTCCCGAACGACGGCTCGAATGAGACCCGCGCGCTGCTCCTGCTGCAGGACGCCGGTCTGATCAAGCTGAAGGACGGCATCGACCCGACTTCGGATGCGACCAAGCTGGACATCGTCGAGAACCCGAAGAACCTCGACATTCAGGAAATCGCTGCCGAGCAGCTGCCGCGTTCGCTCGAGGACGTTGACCTCGCGGTCATCAACGGCAACTACGCGCTGCAGGCCGACCTGAACGCCAAGGAGGATTCGCTCATCACCGAGAATCCGGAGTACGCCAAGGTCTATGTCAATGTGGTTGCCTGCCGCAATGGCGACGAGAACAGCGAAAAGATTCAGGCACTCAAGAAGGCACTGCAGAGCGACACGGTCAAGCAGTTCATCGACGACACCTACAAGGGCGCTGTCGTGGCGGTCTTCTAAATTTCCCCCTCAAAAAAGCGCAGCCCCTCTGCCGCAGCACGCGGCAGAGGGGCTTTTTCTTGTCTTTCTCGTTACAGATCGCCCAGTTTTTCACCGACCAGCGCTTTCTGCGCATCGGTCGGCGTCCAGCTGAAGCTGATCTCAACCAGATTGCGGTCGTAGCACAGTAAGTAATCGTCACCCGGTATATCGTTCTCCCAAGTCACCTGCCACGCCTCGTTGGCACCCCACGGCGCAGCGTCGCACGGCGTGGCGATGCGATACGCAACGACGTCGATCTGCCGATAACTGATTTCTATCTTCTTTTCCACCAGCTGCGTACGACACCGGTCGTACAGTGCGGGCAGCTTGATCACGATAACCGTGTAGTCGAGCGACGGCGTGGACACGCCTTGCTCCAGCGGATAGGCCTCCTCTTTACCGTCGTACACCGCAGCCAGCGGCGAGGCATCTTCCGTCCATCTGGACTGATACGCTGCCTCCGGCAGTTCATCGCCCCACAGCTCGGCCAGTGTCAGCGGCAGTTCATCGACGGCGGTATCGCTGTCCAGCCAGCCGTTTTCGGTTGCGCGCAGCGTGCCGAATACGATGGCGGCCATCATGCCGAACGCGAGCACTACGTCCACCGCGATCGTGACCGCGCGGTTGACCCCACGCGACACTTTCCTGTTTTTAAGCAGCTGCTTGACGCCCCCTACGACGCCCATCATCAGCAGCGTATACAGCAAAATCGAAATCGCGACAATGCGCCAAAACGACGAAAAACTGGTCAGGATGTACAGCCAAGTCAGCGCAAAACAGACCAGCCAGGCCGTCAGCATCACGCACCGGAACCAGTGCGTATTGGGCGTGTCGACAAATTCACCGCATTCGGCAGCCTTCTGCGCACGGCGGTACCAAAACAGATACGCGGCAATTTCCACAAGGCTTACCAGCGCGAGGAGCGGCCACTGCACTAGCATTCCTATCTTGATCGCGCTGGAAAACACCCCGATCGGATCATCCGACAGGTCAGCCAGCGATCTGATCAGATAGAACAGCGAAACCGCCAGTAATATTCCATACCCCGGAAAAAAGGTCTTTTTCATCGCGGCATGGATGGTCTCCAACTCCAGTTCCGGGTCGGTCTCGATCGGCACGGCGTCCGGCTGATCGGTGTAGAAAATCTGCATCTGCGCCCAGCTTGCCGCATAGTGCCAGCCGGTCTGCTCGGTCATATCGTGGTAAACCTGCTGGTCCTCGGTCGGACCGGGGTCAAAGTCGGATGCTTTTGGGTAATAGGTCACGGCGAACCGCAGCTTTTTCGGCTCGATACGGCGGTAAACCCAGCCAAAGCTGGTCACACGGTCGATCAGCCAGCCCTTGGCCGCCATTTTCTCCAAATGCCGCCCGACGCCGGTGCGGTCGTAAAAGGACAGCGTTTCCAGTCTGCGCTTGGTCTTTCTCATCACGGTGCCTCCTTTCCGAAAACCCGTTCGTAATCCGCCGCCTGTGCGCGCAGCCGCTGATATTCCTGGGCGAGTCTCTCCCGCCCCTTGTCGGTCAGCAGATAACTGCGGCGGCGGCCGTCCACGTTCACCTCGCGAATCATCTCCGCTTCCAAAAACTGCTCGAGCAGGTTGTACATCGTGCCCGAACCAACCGTGACGCGCCCCTGCGTCATAGCCGACACCTTATCGAAAATATCGATGCCGTAGCACTCCTCCCGCAGGCACAGCAGCACATAAAACATCTGCTCGGTCAGCGTCTGAAACTTGGCTCTCGGCATGGCTTATCACCCCAATCTCGAATATCGAGTTTCTGTACCTTCATTATATCTCGAATATCGAGAAAGTCAAGCGTCCTCTGCATTTTGGGGCAAAGAAAAAGCCGCTGCACATGCGCAGCGGCTTTCAGATGCACAGACTCACCAGCCCGATGAGCAGCAAATGCACCGGATAAAACCAGTAAAAGAACTGTTTGAGGTTTTTCTCGCCTCTTGTCCCATCATAGGCGAACAGAAACGGCAGCGTGAGCAGGCTGTACGGCTGGACGCCGCCCATTTGCAGCGAAAGCACCAGCAGCCCGACCGAAAATCCGAGCAGCCGCACAGTGGAGCGCTCGGTCTCCGCCGCAGCATGCCTGTCAAAGATGGCGACGGGCAGTTCGGCAAACAGCGGCAGCATCACCCCGATAAACCCGTAATCCACAGCGATCCAGCTGCAGATCAGCCAGATCCCACCGAGGCAGCCCAGCAAAACGCCTGCGCCGGCCAGCCGCGCGGCAGGTCTGCCCTGCGCCCAGCGCGTTCTGGCATACTGAAACGCATACAGCGCGCACAGTGACAGCGAAAACGTGATCAGGATGTTGCCGTAAACCGTCCCGTCATAAATGTAGTAACCCGCCATGCACAGCAGGCCCATGCCGAGCAGCCGTGTGAGATACCGCACGGGGTGATGCGTGCGGCGGCTGCCTTCACAGATGCAATAGGAAAACACCGGAAACGCCAGCCGGCCGATGATGCGCAGGATGGTCAGCTGCGGGAACAGCTCCGCCCCCACATGATCGAGCACCATCGCGGCGGCGGCGATCATTTTCACTTGGTTTTGCGATAATCCAAACGTCGTTTTGTGATCCATGCCGACCCTTTCCGGCGCACGGCAGGCGCACGCCTTTGCTTCGGTTCAGCATCAGTATAGCACCAAACCGCCGCAAATACAACGCAAAGCCGCGCCGTTTGCGTGCCGGGCGCCGGCTCACCGCAGCCCGGCGACCTCTTCCATCGTCGGCACCGAGGTCTGCGCGCCCGGCCGCGTCACGACAATCCCGGACACACGGTTGCCGAACGCGATCGCGTCCGCGTCGCTCTCGCCCCGGCTGCGCGCCACGGCGAAGGCCGCGGTAAAGCTGTCGCCCGCCGCGGTGGTGTCCACGGCCGTCACCTTGCAGGCCGGGAATGTCTGCACGCCCGCGTTTGTCACCATCCACGCACCCATCTCGCCCAGCGTCACGATCACCGCGCGGACCCCCTTTTGCAAAAGCGCCCGCGCGCCCTCCTGCAAGGCCTGCGGCGTCGGCAGCGCCTTGCCCAACAAGGTTTGCAGTTCGGTCTCGTTGGGCTTGACGATGTCAAACCCCGCAAAAAAGTCGTCCGGCAAACCCGCTTTTGCCGGGGCGGGGTCCAAAATCATCTGCTTGCCGCGCGCCTTGCCCAGCTGCTTGACATAGGCCACAACTTCCAGCGGGATCTCCAGCTGTAGGAGGATCATGTCGCATTCGTCCACCAGACGGATGTGCCGGTCGATCATTTCCGTGGTCAGCTGCGCGTTGGCGCCGGGCACCACCACGATCGCGTTTTCTCCCCGGTCGTCCACCGGGATGACGGCGTTGCCCGTGGGACAGCCGGTCAGCGTTTCGATGCCCGAGATATCCACCCCGACTGCCGCCAAATTGTCCTTGAGCTGCCGTCCGAACGCGTCGTCGCCCACCGCGCCGATCATCGCGACCTGTCCGCCCAGCTTGGCCGCCGCATAAGCCTGATTGGCGCCTTTGCCGCCGGGCACCTGCCGGATGCCCTGCGCCAGAACGGTTTCCCCCGGCACCGGTATGTTGTGCACGCGGATAACAGAATCCATGTTCAGGCTGCCGACCACCAAGATCTTTTTCATATCGCTCGCTCCCTGTCGTTTGTTGCATGCTTTCATCATACCCTACCGCCCCGGTTTTCGCAACGGTTTCCCGACGCATTGCGTGCAAACGCCAGGCAGTATTTTGTTTGGACGCAAATTGTGGTATGATAAACACAGTAAACCAAAAGGAGGCGGTCGGATGCGCAAGACCATTTTCGCGCTGTGTATTTTGCTGGCAGGCGGGTTTGCCGCCTTATGCGGCTGCGCGCCCGCCTCGTCCGCAGAAGCGCCGGACGCCGACGCCCCTGCTGCCGCTGCGCAGCCGTCCGACGCGCAGACCGTCACGGTCGCGGACATCATCGCGACCGAACCGCCGACGCAGTACGCGGGCATGGACGTGGTCGAGGGCACTGGTATCGTGGATTGGGCGCAGTATCCCTTCCTGGAAAACATGGTTTCGCTGGCCGATGTGATCGTGTACGGCACCGTGACCGGCAAAGAATATGTCAATTTCGGCGCGGATGCGTGGACAAAATTTGATTTCACCGCCGAGCAGACGCTGTTGGGCGAAGCGCCCGCCGACCCGGCGCTCACGATATACAGCTCGGGCGGCTATCTCTCGCAATATGACCAGCTCACGGCGCAGGGCACGCGGGAACGCGTGACCGACCGCACGGATGCGCAGCTGCAAAACACCATCGTGCACGAACACGCGGATTATCATTTCGACCCGTTGGTTGGGAGCAAATACATCCTGTTTTTGACGCATGCAGACCCGGATACTGCCTTCCCTGCGGACAGTTACCAGATCGTCGGCGCGCGATTCTGTCAGCTGTGTGAAACCGCGCCGGACATCTTCAGCTATATCGCTTTCGGCCCGGACCCGGATGATCCGGACGCTGTATTTTCGCCCGACGACCCGGTGGTGCAGATGACCCGCAGTGAGGTGGAGGCGCTTTTGGCCGAGGCCGCGCCGTAACGCTATGATTTTTCCAGTAAAAAAAGAACGCAAAGCAGGAAAATGCTTTGCGTCCTTTGTCTTTTGGCTGATTTCTGCTTGTGGGAGAAAACCGAAGCTCACTTATCCTTGAGCAGGGTATTGAGCTCCTCCATAAAGGTGTTGATGTCCTTAAACTGGCGGTACACCGAGGCGAATCGCACATAGGCCACTTCATCGACCTTGCGCAGCTGCTCCATGACCAGCTCGCCGATCACCTTGCTGGACACTTCGCTTTCGAGTGAGCCAAACACCTTCTGCTCGACGTTATCCACGATCTGCTCGAGCTGTGCCAGCGACACCGGCCGCTTTTCGCACGCCTTGACCAAACCGTTGAGCAGTTTCTGCCGGTCGTAGGCCTGCCGCGTGCCGTCCCGCTTGACCAGCATCAGCGGCATACGCTCCACGGTCTCATAGGTGGTAAAACGCTTGAGACATTTGAGACATTCCCTGCGGCGGCGGATGCTCGTTCCCTCGTCAGTCGGTCTGGAATCGACGACCTTGCTGTCATCATACCCGCAAAACGGACATTTCATTGCGTTTCCCCCTTGCAACCCGGTGTTTTTTCCTTCATTTTCCCCTATTATACCACCGCTTGTGGTGTAAAGTCAATCAACACACCTAAATCTGCGCCCCGCTTTTCGCATGTTACACCGAGGCAAACCGCCGCAGTGTGCGCACCGCGTGCTGCAGCTCCTCGGGCGCGCCGAAGTTCGAGCGATAGACCTCGATGATGGTGTGCCCGTCATAGCCGTCCGCGCGCAGCCGCGAGAAAAACGACGCATAATCCATCGTGCCCGCGCCCGGCATCAGGCAGCTTTGCTCGGTGGAAAAATCGTTGATGTGGACGTTGACCAGCCGGTCGCCCATCGCGTCGGCAAACGCCTTCCAGCTCTGCCCCGCGCGGTAGGCCTGCTTGATGTCCAGCGTGTACCGCAATTCGGGCACATCGCGGTACAGCGCATGCAGGAAGGCCGGGTCGCGCGAGCGGCACCACGCGACATTTTCCTGCGCCAGCGTCACGCCGCAGGCCGCGCCGATCTCGCACAGCCGCCGGTACGCCCGGCATTTGCGCTCCCAACGCGCCGGGTCGTCCTTCTGCCCCATGTCGCGCTCGCCGTGGAAGGTCAGAAACCGCGCGCCCAGCGCCGCCGCGCACTCGAAATACCGCTGATACTGCATCATGCCGTCCTCGGTGCGGCGCGCGTAGTCGGAAAACAGCAGCATGCCCTCCATCAGCGAGGTATACGGATGCACGGACACCACATCCAGTCCGAGGCTGCGCGCCTGCGCGCCCAGCGTTTCATAAAAGCGCGGCCGCGCCTCGCTTTCCGTATTGAAAAAGATCTCTACCGCGTGCACGCCCAATCCCGCGATCACCGGCAGGATCTCTTCGAGCGGCTGCGGATAAAAACACGCGGTTGACATGCCGATCCGCATGGCTTCCCCTCCTTTTTTGCTGTGCCGGGCGCCCACTGCCCCCGCCGCACAGATGTCTCATTCCAGTTTGCCCGGTTTTGCACGCCCGTCGCGCAAACCGGCAAAAGGCCGGGCATCAGCCCGGCCTTTTGTAATAAACTCAGATACGCTTTTTGCGGAACTTCTTGCGGAAGAACGCCCACAGGCTGGAGGACAGCATGATGGACGACCAAGCGCCCGCGAGGATACCGACGATCAGCGGCAGCGTGAACTGCTTGAGCGACGGCACGCCCAGAATGAAGATCATGCCGACCGTGAACAGCGTAGTCAGCGAGGTGTTGATCGTACGGCCCATGGTCTGCCATACGCTGCGCTCGGCGACGTCCTCAAACGGCTCCTTGCGCGCGGTGCGCAGGTTCTCACGCACGCGGTCGAATACGATGATCGACGCGTTGATCGAATAACCGAAGATGGTCAGCGCCGCGGCGATGAAGTTGGTGTCCAGCGGGATCTGCAGCCAGACGTAAACCGAAAGCATGACCATCAGGTCGTGCACCAGGCACACGATCGCTGCCAGACCGCTGGTCAGCTCGAAGCGGATGGTGATGTAGATCAGCATCAGCACGATAGCCACGATCGCGCACAGGAACGCCGCGCGCTGCAGGTCGGAACCGACCGACGGCGAAACGTCGTTGTTGTTATAGATATCCGTGTCGGCCAGACCGTAGGTTTCGGTCATCTTTTCGATGACTGCCTGACGCTTCTCCGAATCGATCGAGGTCGAACGGATGAGCACGTTCTCATTGTTGTCACCCGACGAAGTAACCGAGGATGCCTCGGTGCCGGTGACTTCCTGGAACAGGTCGCCGACCTCGGTCTGGAGGCTCTGATCCACCGTCTGGTGCATCGCGAATTCCATCTCGGTGCCGCCGGCGAAGTCAATGCTCAGGTTAAAGAAGTTCTGACCGAACGGCAGCGCAAGGAGCGAAACCAGACCGGTGATGACCAGCAGGATCGAGATGCCGCCGAAGAGCTTGAAGTGCTTGAGCACCGCAAAACGCGGACGCAGCGCATGCTTGGTCAGGCCATACGCCTTGGGGCTGCGGATGTGGAAGTCCACCATGCGGTTGAGCAGGAAGTGGGTCACGGTCAGCGCGGTGAACATGGAGATGATAACGCCGATGCCCAGCGTGGTCGCGAAGCCGACGATCGTGCCGGTGCCGAGGAAGAACAGAACCGCCGCCGCGATCAGGGTGGTGACGTTGGAGTCCAGAATTGCAGTAAACGCGCGCTTGAAGCCCGAATCGATCGCGCTCTTGACCGTCTTGCCCGCGCGCAGCTCTTCCTTGATGCGCTCGAAGATGACGACGTTGGCGTCAACCGCCATACCGATTGACAATATGATACCCGCGATGCCCGGCAGAGACAGGTTGACGCGGATCAGGCTGAAGATCAGCGCTTCGATCACGATGTAGAAGCCCAGCGCGAGGCAGGCAACCAGACCGGGGATGCGGTAAACGATCAGCATGAACAGGCAAACCAGCAGCACGCCGATTGCGCCTGCGATCAGCGAGGTGCGCATTGCGTCCGCGCCCAGCTGCGGGCCGACCGAACGCAGTTCCACCTGCGTCAGCGAGAACGGAATCTGGCCTGCGTTGATCAGGTCAGCCAGCTCCTGCGCGCTCTCGCGGGTGAAGCTGCCCGAAATGACACAGCTATCGCTGTCGATCTTGCTGCTGACCGACGGATAGGAGATGATCTGGTTATCCATGACGATGTACAGCTGGTTGGTGCCGTCCGTGCGGCTGGACACCGACTCAGTGGCCTCCGCGAACTTCTCGCGGCCCTCGTTGGTGAACTGCACCTGTACATAATGTACATCGGTCACTTCCGAACCGGTCGGGCGGCCGTAACCGTAGGACGCCTTGGCGATGTCCTCACCGGTCAGCCATTCCTTGCCGTCTGCATCCATAAAGAGCAGCTGCGCGGTGGTGCCAAGCGTCTGCACGGCCTCTTCCGGGTTGGTGATCTGCGGGATCTCGACCGTGACGCGGTTGTCGCCCGTCAGGGTGACGGTCGCTTCGGTGAAGCCCTTATCGGTCAGGCGCTGACGGATGACCTTCTGCACCGAGTTCATATCATCGGACAGATTGGACATATCATAGCCGTCCGGGATCTGCGCTTCATAGACGATGCGCGAGCCGCCGACCAGGTCAAGGCCCAGACGGATGCCGTTTTCGGTATCCAGCACGCTCGGGATGATCGCCTTGAGGGACGCTGCGACGGTCGTGTCCGTCGTATCCGTAGATGCGTCCGCAGTGTTGACATCGGTGTCAGCTGCCGCCGTATCGTTTGCGGCGGTGTCCGTTGCAGCGGTGTCGTCCGCTGCCGTATCATCGGCTGCGGTGTCGTCCGCCGGCTGCTCGTCTGTCGTGTCCGTGGACTGATTTGCCGTATCGTCCGCGGTGGTATCCGCGGCGGTATCGGTGTTCGTGGCGGTGTCCGCCGTATCCGCGGTGTCCGATACCGCGGCATCCCGGAACGGCATGGTCCAGCCCCCCGGAATATACACACCTGTCACTGCGGTAATGCCCAGGAAAATGATCACAAGCATAACCGCAATGAAGGAAATCACACTTTTCTTCAATGTTTCTGCCTCCTTCGTTTTGTTGCACAGCTCAAGTAGTATACTGCGAAACTGCGCAAAAGTCAACCGCAGCGCACCGCGCTTACAGGTTGATCTCTACGGTAACCTCTTCCCCTCCCAGATAGGGTGCAATCGCCGGACGGACGCACTCGCTGATGAACTCATCCACCTGCGACGGGCAGCGGCCGATGTAAGCCGCCGGGTCGAGATGCGCAAGGATCTGCTCGCGCGTCATGCCGAACATCGGGTCGGCCGCGATGCGGTCGATCAGGTCGTTGTCCAGACCTTCCTCCTTGATGCGCTTGCCGGCCGCCATCGAGTGCTCGCGGATGCGCTCATGCAGCTCCTGGCGGTTGCCGCCACGCTTGACCGCGTCCATCATGATGTTCTCGGTCGCCATGAAGGGCAGCTCGTTCATCACATGCGCGTGGATGACCTTGGGGTAAACCACCAGACCGGACACGACGTTGATCATAATATTGAGGATCGCGTCCACCGCAAGGAACGCCTCGGGCACGGAAATGCGCTTGTTGGCCGAGTCGTCCAGCGTGCGCTCGAACCACTGGGTCGCGGAAGTGAAGGCCGGATTCAGGCTGTCGCAGATGACGTAGCGCGCCAGCGCGCAAATGCGCTCGGAACGCATCGGGTTACGCTTGTACGGCATCGCGGACGAGCCGATCTGATGCTTTTCAAACGGCTCCTCGATCTCCTTGAGGTGCTGGAGCAGGCGCAGGTCGGTGGCGAACTTGGACGCGGACTCTGCAATGCCGGCGAGCGTTGCCAGCGTCTGCGCGTCGATCTTGCGCGAATAGGTCTGGCCGGACACCGGAACCACGCCCGCAAAGCCGAAGTCGTCCGCGATGCGCTTTTCCAGTTCCTTGACCTTGCCCTCGTCGCCGTCAAACAGCTCCATAAAGGAAGCCTGCGTGCCGGTCGTGCCCTTGCTGCCCAGCATGCGCAGGTTGGCGATGCGGTACTCAACCTCGTTTAAGTCCATCAGCAGCTCGTTCATCCAGAGCGTTGCACGCTTGCCGACGGTCGTCAGCTGCGCGGGCTGGAAGTGCGTAAAGCCGAGCGTCGGCTGCGCCTTGTGCTCGTCGGCAAAGCGCGCGAGCTTGTCCAGCACGACCGCGAGCTTTTTGCGCACCAGCAGCAAACCCTCGCGGATCTGGATGATATCGGTGTTGTCGCCCACATACGCGCTGGTCGCACCCAGATGGATGATACCGGCCGCCTTCGGCGCCGCTTTGCCGAAGGTGTACACATGCGCCATGACATCGTGGCGCACTTCCTTCTCACGGGCGCGCGCGGTGTCATAGTCGATGTCGGTCAGATGCGCGGCCATCTCATCGACCTGCTCCTGCGTGATGGGCAGGCCGAGCGCCATCTCCGCCTTGGCCAGAGACAGCCACAGACGGCGCCAGGTAGAGAATTTCATGTCCGAGGAGAACACATACAGCATCTCTTCCGAGGCATAGCGCGAGGACAGCGGGCTTTCGTACACGTTATTCATGTCAGTCGTCCTTTCCAATCTATCTTTTTTCCCTTGCGAAAAACAAATGGACACACAGTGAAACATCTTATTTAGTTTAACACTCCACACGGTTCTTTTCAAGCGAAATCGCCCGATTTCGCGCACATATTGTAACAATTGACAAAGACTTGACCGCACCGCGCCGCGGATTTGACACGTCCCCGCGCCCAACCGCTTGACGCCGGGCGCGAACGCGTGCTATCATCAGGGCAGCAAGGATGCAGGAGGTGCGCAAGCATGCGAAAAGCCCGGCAGGAGGACCGCGCGGCGCTGGCCGCGTTGATGTTCGACCAGTTTTACGAAAAACAGGAATTGCAGCAGCAGTTTTCCGGCATCGACCCGGAAACCGCCCGCCGGATCGGCCCGACCGTGCTCAGTCTCGGGCAGGGGTACTTTTTCTCGCGCGGGGACGTTTTCGTGTGCGATGCACCGGACGGCGGGCTGGCCGGCGCGCTCGTGGGCGCGGACCCGCGGCGGCTGTCGCGCTTCGGCCCGGTCGGGCAGTTTTTCTATGCCCTGCGGCACGGGCGCGTGCTGCGCGACATCCCCAACGCCCTGCTGACGCAGATCATGCGCAACAGCCGCCCGATCCTCGCGGTGCACAGTGCCCACTGGTACAAACGCTACTGCGGCCGGCCGTATTACATCGCGCAATTTGCGGTGGACAAGCCTTACCGCGGCACGGGCATCGCCCGCGAGCTGCTCGAAGGCGCGATCGAGCACGCCGCCGCACAGGGGTATCCCGCGGTCGCGCTCGAAACGCTGTCGCGCGAAAACGTGCCGATGTACCTGCATTTCGGCTTCAAACTCAAACAGGTGTACACCTGCGGCGACTTCACCGAATACCGGCTGCTGCTGCCGCTGCTCTCACCGCTATCCATCTGAAACGACAAAAAAGGACGTGCAACGCACGTCCTTTTTCTATAACCTGCTTTTATGCGTTCTTAATGAACTCCTCCAGCCGGTCAAGACCCTTGTCGATCTCCGCCAGCGAGGTTGCATAGCTCCAGCGGACAAAGCCCGGCGCCGCAAACGCGGTGCACGGCACGGTCGCGACCAGTCCCTTTTCGAGGAACAGCTGCGCAAAGTCCTCCGCGCTCTCGATCTTCTTGCCGTACATGGTCTTGCCGAGGAAGTTCTTCATGTTCATCATGACATAGAACGCGCCCTGCGGCTTGATGCAGGAAACGCCCTCGATGCGGTTCATGCGCTCCACCAGATGGTCGCGGCGCTTCTCGAACGCCTGCTTCATCACCTGCATATCCTCCTGTGGACCCTTGAGCGCCACAATCGCCGCATGCTGCGAGATCGTGGACGGCGCCGAGGTGGAGTGGCTCAGGTAGTTGCCCATCACGCGCGCCAGTTCCGGGTTGGATGCGCTGTAACCGATGCGCCAGCCGGTCATGGCATAGCTCTTGGAGACGCCGTTGACGATGATGGTGCGGTTCTTAACGTCCTCGCCGAGCGACGCGAAGGAGACAAACTCAATGTCGTCATACACCAGATTGCAGTAGATCTCGTCCGCGATGACATAAATGTTCTTGCGGCAGCAGACCTCGGCGATCTCCTCCAGTTCCTTCCGGGTGTACACCATGCCGGTCGGGTTGCAGGGCGAGTTGAGCATGAACACCTTGGTCTTATCCGTGATCGCCGCTTCCAGCTGCGCTGCGGTGATCTTGAAGTCCTGCTCCTCTTCCGCCGTCACAATCACGGGCACCGCGCCCGCCTGCTGCACCATTTCCGAGTAGCTGACCCAGTAGGGCGCTGCGATGACGACCTCATCGCCCGGGTTGCACAGCGTCATCAGCGCGATATAAACCGAGTGCTTCGCACCGGATGCGACCACGATCTGCTTAGGCTCGTAATCCAGACCGAAATCGGCTTTCAGACGGTAGCACGCCGCTTCGCGCAGCTCCATCAGGCCGGCCGCCGGCGTATAACGGGTCTGGTTGTTCTCGATCGCTTCGATGCCAGCCTGCTTGATGTGTTCCGGGGTCGGGAAATCGGGTTCGCCCGCGCCAAAGCCGACCACATCCTTGCCTTCGGCCTTCATCTGCTTGAACAGCGAGTCGATGACAAGCGTTGTGGACGCCTGTACCCCCGCCGCGATTCTGGAAATCGGTTTCAATGCCACTGCTCAGCACTCCCTTTTCGTCTCTCTATGGTTTTATTATATGCCTGCCGGTTTCCTTTTGCAAGTCCGCGCCCGCAAAATTGCAAAACAGAAGAATAGAAAAAACCGCCTGTTTGGGCGGTTTTGGTGTGGAACTTTCACAAAGCGCGGTCCACGTCGCGCGAAAAGACGACGAGCGCACGCCCGTCCCGGATTTCGACCGTAACAATTGCGTTTGCGGCGGCCTCGTTGGATATCGTGACCATACCCGCGCGCGTGACGACGGCGTCATGCAGCGGGTATTTTGCATTTTCGATCGTCACACCATGCAGCACGGCGTCGAGCGGCACAATGGAAAAATAGTGGTACGCCGCCGGCATTTTGAATTTCCGGCAGCCGCCCTCATGCAAAACAATGCGGTTCTGCCGGTCGAGCACGGTCAGATGCCCGCCCATCGCACTGGCTTCTTCCAGCAGCGACAGGTTGGCCAGCTCATGGTCGATGCGGCCGCCGGTCGCGCACACGAGCGTTGCCTCGGTGCAGCCGCGGCGGAACACCTCGCGCAGGCAGCCCTGCGTATCGGTGTCGTCCTTTTCGGGTTTCAGGCGGATGATCTCCGTGCCCTCGATCTCCGGGCTGGAATCGCAGTCCGCGATCATAAAGTCCGGATGCAGGCCGAGCGCGCGCGCATGGCGCAGCCCGCCGTCCGCGCAGGCGATCAGCGCGTCCGGATGCTCGTCCAGAAAAGCGCGGATGTACCCATATTCGGTTTCGGGCGCGGCCGCAAAAATCAGCGCGTGCCGCCCTTGGAAATCTCCCATTCTTTCAAGTCCTTTACGCTTTCGTACAGCTTGACATAACTTTCGTGCCGGCTTTTCGCGATCTCGCCCGCCTCGACGGCCGCAAGCACCGCGCAGCCCTTTTCCTTGACATGGGCGCAGCCGGTGAACCGGCACTGCCCGATGTAGGGCGCAAATTCCGGGAACGCATATTGCAGATCCTCGGCCAGCACCAGATCCATCTGGTCGGTCTCAAACGAGGAAAAGCCCGGCGTATCCGCGATGTAGCCGCCGCCCTCGATCGGATGCAGCTCGACATGGCGCGTGGTATGCTTGCCGCGGCCAATGCGGTCCGAGATCGCGCCGACCGCCGCGCCGAACTGCGGGTCGATGCGGTTTAAAACGCTCGACTTGCCCACGCCCGAGTTGCCCGCAAACGCCGCCACGCGGCCGCGCAGGCGATCCTTGAGCGCGTCGATGCCCGCGCCGGTTTTCGCGCTCACGCGCAGCACATCGATGCCGCTTTTCTGATAGATCGCATACAGCTCATCGCCCGGGTTTTCGTCGGTCTTGTTGATGACCACCAGCGCGCCGATCTCCTTGTGCACCGCGATCGCGGTCACCTTGTCGATCAGGAACGGGTCGGTCACCGGCGGGGCGGCCGACACGACCGCCACCAGCAGGTCGAGGTTGGCCACCGCGGGCCGCACCAGGCTGTTTTTGCGCGGCGCGATGGTGAGCAGGTAGCCCGTGCCATCCTCGGGCTGGATTTCGAGTGTGACGCGGTCGCCCACGATGGGCTTGCCCACGGTTTTGCGGAACCGACCGCGCGCCTTGCATTCGATCAGGCCTTCGGCGGTGTCCACATAGTAGAACCCGCCGATGCCCTTGAGAATGATCCCTTCGATCAAACTTTCGCCCCTTCCATCAGTTGAAAGTGTAGGTCTGCGAACTGGACACGCCGTCCACGCTGACCGTGACCTCATGCTGGCCGGGCGAGCTGGTCAGCGGCACCGAGACGCTGCCCATGCTGGTCTCAAGCGTCTCGTCATACTGCACCACGCCGTCCACCGAGATGACCACATGCGCCATATCCGTGTTGTCCGGCAGCGCCACCGGAATGGTGGCCGAACCCGTGGTCGGGGTGGGCGGCTCCTGCGTGCCGCTGCCGCCGCCGCTCGGCTCGTCGTTATCCGACGTATCCGGCGGGTTGGTCTGCTGGCTCTTGCCCTTGGAGATCTGGATGTTGACCGCGGTGCCCTGGCTGACCTCGGTTCCCTTGCTCACCGACTGCCAGACGACCGTGCCGACCGCAGCCGAGCTTTCCACCTGATCGACCGAGCCGAGCGACAGGCCCTGGCCCTCCAGCGCCTGCTTGGCGCCGCTCTGCGACATGCCGTACAGGTCGGGCACGGTCGCCTTTTTATCTTCCTTGCCCTTGCTGATATAAATGGTCAGCGTCGCGCCCTTTTCGAGCTCCTCGCCGGCAGCGGGATCGGTGCGCGTGATCTTGCCCGCTTCCACCTCGTCGCTGAATTCTTCCTGCGTCGTATAGCTGACGTTATGCTCATCCAGCATGGCCTGCGCGTATTCCAGCGTGCGGCCCTTGAAGTCGATGATCTTATAAGTGTCGCTGACGTTATCGCCGCCTGCGGAGACGGTCAGCGTGATGATCGTGCCCTTGGTCACCTTGGTGCCCGGTTCGGGGTCCTGTTCAAGGATCTCGCCGACCGGCCGGTCGGATTCCTTGCGTTCCGCGGCTTCCTGAATGGTGAACTGTTCGGTGTAGGTCGAATCGGACATCACGTCGTCGATCGTCTGCCCGACCAGCGACGGCACGGTGATCTTATTCTCGCCGCTGCCGCCCGTGAACATCAGCAGACCGACCACCACCAGCGCAATCACGGCCACGACCGCGACCGCGATGCCCGCAGCCAGTGCCGGGCGCTCGGCCAGACGGTCGAAAAAGCCCTCCGGCTCGCGCACGGCCGTTGCGGTCTCGCGCCGCTGCGCGGCCACGCGGGCCGACTGCTCCTGCGCGGCAGTACGCCGCGCGGCGCGCTGCACGTCCCGGCCGATGACATGCGTCTCGCCCGTCTCATCGTCCGCCGCGGCATAGTCAAAGCGCGTCTGTACATTGTTTTTCAGCTGTTCCAGATCGGCATACAGCGCCTCCGCCGAAGCGTAGCGCTTGCCGATATTGGCGCACATCGCGTGCATGACGATCTCGTCCAGCCCCTTGGGGATGCCGGGCAGGAGTTCGCTCGGCGCGAGCGGCACCGCATTTAAGTGCTGCATGACAACCTGCAGCGCGGTTTCGCCTTCAAACGGCAGCTTGCCGGTCAGCATTTCGTACATCACGACGCCGAGCGAATAAATATCCGTCCGGTAGTCGATCTTGGAACCCTTGGCCTGCTCGGGCGAGATATAGTGCACCGAGCCGATGGCCTCCTGCACCACGCGGGTCTCCTGCGTGGTGGCGAAGGACGCGATGCCGAAATCGGTCAGCTTGGCGGTGCCGTCGCGCAGGATGATGACGTTCTGCGGCTTGATATCCTGATGGATGATGCCGCGGGAATGCGCATGCATGAGCGCGCGGCAGATCTGCTCCGCGAAGAACACGGCTTCCTGCCAGCCCAGGTGGCCCTTTTTCTGCAAATATTCCTTGAGGGTGATGCCCTCGATCAGTTCCATGACGATATAATCCGTGCCGTTTTCGCTGCCCACGTCAAACACCGACACGATGTTGTGATGGCTGAGCTTGGCGACCGCCTGCGACTCGATCGAGAAGCGCTTGCGGATATCCGGGTCCTTGGCATATTCGTCCTTGAGGATCTTGACGGCGACATACCGGTTGAGCACCACATCGCGCGCGCGATAGACGACCGCCATGCCGCCTACGCCGACCACGTCGATGATCTCATACCGGCCGCCGAGCAACTTGCCGATATATTTATCCATATGGGGTTACGCCTCCTCTTTCGCGCCGCGGGTGAACAGCGCAACCGTGATATTGTCGCGGCCGCCGCCCTCAAGCGCCAGGGTCAGCAACGCATCGCCCGCCAGCGCGAGCGTTTTGGCATCTTTGAGCGTCCGGGCGATCTGCTCGTCCTCGGCCATGCCGGTCAAACCGTCCGAACACAGCAGCAGCGTTTCGCCCAGCGCAAGACGCGCCTCAAACAGGTCGCCCTCGACGTCCGGCTCGACGCCGACCGCGCGGGTGATCAGGTTTTTCTGCGGATGGGTGCGGGCGTCCGCCTCGGTGATGCGGCCCTGACGGCGCATCTCCTCGACATAGGAGTGATCCTCGGTCAGCTGATGCAGACGGGTGCCGTCGAATAAGTACGCGCGGCTGTCGCCGACGTTCAGAACGGTCGCCTGATCGCCCTGCACGAGCGCTGCGACCAGCGTCGTGCCCATGCCGCGGAACTCCGGCTGCCGGCCGGCCAGCGTAAAGACCGTGTCGTTTGCCTGCTCGAGCGCCTGCGTGAGCAGCGCCTGCCGCTTTTCGGCGTCCAGCTCGCGGTCCAGCATGCCGCGCGCGTATTCCACAAACGCCTGCGCGGCAAAGCGGCTGGCTACATTGCCCGCGTTCGCGCCGCCCATGCCGTCGCACACGACGATCAGCGCGGTCTGGTTTTCCTCCCGCGCTTCGATTTGATAGATATCCTGATTGGTCGGGCGCACACGGCCTCTGTCCGTCAAGCCAAACCATTCCATACGAACACCTCCAGTGTCTGATACGGATTTTCCCGATATAACCTCCGGTTTTGGTCAAAACCGGCCTGTATCCTGCTGTTTTTGCAGCTCCCGGCGGCGCAGCTGGCCGCAGGCGGCGTCGATGTCCGGGCCGAGCTTGCGGCGCACGGTCGCGGTCACGCCGCGCTTTTCCAGTGCCTGCTGGAACCGGCGCACGGTCTCGGGCCGCGAGGGCCGCAGCGGGCTTTCCGCCACCTCGTTGAGCGGGATGAGATTGACGTGCGCGGGCCGTCCGCGCAGAAGCGAAGCCAACTTTTCGGCCTGCCACGGGCGATCGGTCTTATCGCGCGCCATCATGTACTCGTAGGAGATGCGCCGTCCGGTCGTGTCAAAGTAATACCGGCAGGCGCGCATCAGCCGCTCGACCGGATACGCGTCGTTGACCGGCATGATGGACGAGCGCGTCTCGTCATCCGGCGCGTGCAGCGACACCGACAGCGTGATCTGCAACTTTTCCCCCGCTAACTTCTCTATTTTATCAGCAATTCCGCTGGTTGACAAGGAAATATGCCGCTGACCGATGTTGACACCCTCTGGGCAGCTGACCAAATGCAGGAATTTCAGCACGTTATCATAGTTGTCGAGCGGCTCGCCTGTACCCATGAGCACGATGTTGGACACGGTCTCGCCGCTGTCCTTCTGCATGAACAGCACTTCGTCGAGGATTTCGCCTGCGGACAGATGGCGCTTGAGGCCATTTAAGCCCGAGGCGCAGAACTTGCATCCCATCCGGCAGCCGACCTGCGTGGACACGCAGACCGACACGCCGTGCTCGTAGTGCATCAGCACCGACTCGACGCAGTCGCCGTCCCGTAGCCGCCACAGGTACTTGACCGTGCCGTCCACTTGACTGACCTGCTTGCGCGCCACCTGCGGCACGGTCAGGATAAACCGCTCGGCAAGTCTTGCGCGCAGGTCTTTGGACAGGTTGGACATCTCTTCAAAGGACTCTACGCCTCCGTGGAGCCATTTGAAGATCTGTCCCGCGCGGAAGGGCTTTTCGCCCATCGCGGCAAGCTCCTCTTTGAGTTCTTGAATTGTCAGACTTTTGATCTCTGTCATGCGTTTTTCTTCCTCATTTTGGCGATAAAAAAGCCATCGGTCTGATGTACGGGCGGCAGGAGCGTGACCATGCCGTCCTCGCGCGCGCCGCATACCTTGTGCTCCCACGGCGCGGCCTCGAAATCCGGGTTTGCGATGAGAAACGCGCGCACCACGTCCTCGTTTTCGCGCCGCAGGATCGTGCAGGTCGAATAGACCAGCGTGCCGCCGGGCTTGACATACTGCGCGCAGTTTTGCAGGATTTTTGCCTGCAAAGCGGGCAGGTTTTCCAGTTCCGCCGGGTCTTTGTAGCGGATCTCGGGCTTTTTGCGGATGATACCCAGCCCCGAGCACGGCACGTCGCACAGCACGACGTCCGCCGTGCCCTTCCACTCGTCCCGCGGCGCGGACGCGTCCTGCAAGGCGGTGCGGATGTTGGGCAGCCCCAGCCGCGCCGCACCCTCGCGGATGCGGGTCAGCTTATGTTCGTAAATGTCGCACGAAGTGACGCTGCCGCGCCCCTGCATGCGTCCGGCCATGGCAAAACTCTTACCGCCGGGCGCGGCACAGCAATCGAGCACGATGTCGCCCGGTTTGGGACCGGCCACCGCCGCCGCCAGCGCGCTCGCCGCGTCCTGCACGGTGATCTCGCCCGCCTCAAACGCGGGCGTTGCCGCGGCGTCCCCGCCGGTGCACAGCAGGATGTCGTCAAACGCCGGGTGCACCTGCACGGTCAGCCCCGCGCTCTCGAGCGCCGCACGCGCGGCTTCGGGCGTGGTTTTCATCAAATTTACCCGCACGGACACCGGCGTGTCCGCGTTGTCCGCCGCGCACAGCTGCCCGGCCATCTTCTGGCCGAACTGCTCGGACCACAGCCGCACCAGCCATTCGGGATGGCTGTACCGCAGGGCGTAGTAGCTTTCCTTATCCGGGCAGTCGAGCACGGGCAGGCTGCCGTTCTGCACGGCGTCCGCCGCGTGCCGCAGCACGGCGTTCGCGAACGACACCGTGCGCCCGTCCGCGCGGCAGTACCGCCGCACGAGCGCCACCGTTTCCGCGACCGCGGCGTGCGGCGGGATTTTATCCATCAAAATCAGCTGATACAGCCCCATGCGCAGGCAGGTGCGCACGCGCGGCGCGATCTTTTTGAGCCGCACGCTGGAAAAGTGGCGCAGGTACCAGTCGAGCAGCGTCTCGTTCTGCACCGTACCGTACACCAGCCGGGAGGCCAGCGCCGCGTCGCGGCCGTCAAGCGCGGCGCGGGCAAGGCACTGGTGCAGCGCGCCGTCCGACCACGCGCCGTCCTCGTCCATCGCGAACAGCGCAAAGGCCGCGGCTTCGCGCGCCGTGCGCGGGCGTTTGTCAGTCATCTCGTCTCCGTCCTCCAAAAATCAGCAGCAGGCGCAAAAGCTGCGCGAGCGACACCGCCAGCGCGGCCACATAGGTCATCGCGGCGGCGGTCAGCGTCTTTTTCGCCATCGGATATTCGTCTTCATACAGCAGGTTGCGCTCGCGGATGGCCGCCAGCGCGCGGCGCGACGCGTCCAGCTCGACCGGCAGCGTCACCAGCTGGAACACGGTCGAAAGCGCAAACGCGAGAATGCCGATATTGATAAACACTTCGGAATTGAGGAAAATACCCGCTATAATCAGCGGGAATGCCATCGTCGAACCGAACTGCGTCAGCGGGATGATGGCCGAGCGCAGCCGGATCGGAAAATAGCCGACCGCATGCTGCACCGCGTGGCCCGCCTCGTGCGCCGCCACGCCGACCGACGCGACCGAGGTCGAGTCATACACCGCGTCCGACAGGCGGATGACGTTGGAGCGCGGGTCGAAATGGTCGGTGAGACGGCCGGACACACGCTCGATGCGCACGCCGCTTACGCCGTTTGCGCGCAGCACCGCGTCCGCGGCCTGCGCGCCGCTCAGGCCGCGGCGATTGAACACCTGGGAATACTGGTTAAACGTACTTTTGACCTTGCTCTGCGCCCAAAAGGCCAGAATGATGCAGGGAACAACCAGCACGATATAGTACATATCAATGCCGTAGTAACCAAAATAAGGCATAGTTTACTCCTTTGATTCGCCCAAAACGGTTGCCTTCTCCACCGCATGGCCGCGCAGGAAGTCTGCGCTTTTCATGCGTTTGCCGCCGACCAGTTGAATCTCCTCGAGCGCCAGCGCCCCCGCGCCGCACGCCACAATCAGCCCCTTTTTCGCATCGCTCACCAGCACCTCGCCCGGTGCGCCCTTACCGTCCACCGGCCGCGCCGCATAGACCTTGAGCCGTTCGCCGTGCAACGTCGTCAGTGCGACCGGCCACGGGTTGAGGCCGCGGATCAGGCAGTCGATCTCGTGTGCGGACTTCGTCCAGTCGATCACGGCCATCTGCTTATCCAGCATGTGCGCATAGCAGCTCTGGCTGTCGTCCTGCGGGGTGGGAACGACGCTGTCCAGCCCTTCGAGTGTGCGCACCAGAAGTTCCGCGCCCGCCTGCGCGAGCCGGTCGAACAGCTCGCCCGCGGTCTCCCGCGCGCCGATTTCGGTTTCGCAGGTGAGCAGCATATCGCCCGTGTCCAGCCCTTCGCCCATCTGCATGGTGGTCACGCCCGCCTTCTCATCGCCCGCGATCACCGCCCACTGGATGGGCGCGGCGCCGCGCCAGCGCGGCAGCAGCGAGCCGTGCACGTTGATGCAGCCGCGCGGCGGGATGTCCAGCACGGCCTTCGGCAGCAGCTTGCCATAGGCCACGACGATGATGACCTCGGGCGCGAGCGCGCGCAGCTGCGCCTGTGCGTCCTCGTTTTTGAGCGTCTGCGGCTGATACACCGGGATGCCATGCGCCTGCGCCAGCGTTTTCACCGGCGGCGGGGTCAAAATCTGCTTGCGGCCCTGCGGCTTGTCGGGCTGGGTGTATACCGCGCACACCTCATGTCCCGCATTAATCAGCGCCTGCAAGCTTGGCACGGCGAAGTCCGGCGTGCCCATGAATACGATCCTCATTCCGCGTCGCCCTCTTCGTCCGACTGCATCTCCTCCAGATCGACATACTCCTCCACCTTTTCGGTGAACAGGTGGCCGTCCAGATGCTCGGTCTCGTGGCAGAAGCACTGCGCGACAATGCCCTCACCCTCACGCTCGAACCAGTTGCCGTCGCGGTCCTGCGCGCGGATCTTGGCCCAGGTCGGGCGGGTGACGTAGCCGTACACGCCCGGAACGGACAGACAGCCCTCGACCACGCGCTGCTCGCCGCGCTGCTCGATCACCTCGGGGTTGACCAGCTCGACCATTTCCTCGGGCTCGGTGTTGACGTCCAGCAGCACGACCACGCGGCGCAGTACGCCCACCTGCGGTGCGGCAAGTCCCACACCGCCCGAGTTTTCCAGCGTCTCGCGCATGTCGTCGAGCAGTGTATGCAGACGCGCGTCGAATTTTTCCACCTTGCGGCTGTGCTTCAAGAGCTGTTCGTCGCCCTGTGTCAGAATTTTACGAAGTGCCATGTCAGTTCAGTCCTCCATCCTTCAGCATTGCCGTATACCGGCATAAACATTCCTGTATTTTTTTCGGTTCGAGCGCGGGAAACGCCACGACCGGCTGCGCCGGCCCGTCCCCGCCCAAACGCTTTTCAAACCAGCCCACGTCGTGCCACTGCCCGAACTTCCAGCCCGAGCCGTGCCACACGCCGGTGAGCGCAAAGCCCAATTTTTCATGCAGGCGGCGGCTGCCTTCGTTCGGCAGCGTGACGCAGCCGTACAAAATGCGGATGTTCTGCTGCCCCAGCAGGTCGATCAGGCACTGGTAGAGCACCGTGCCCACGCCCTGCCCCTGCGCTTCGGGCGCAAGGTAGATGGACAGCTCGACCGCCCAGTCGTACGCCGCTCGTTCGCGGATGTGGTGCGCGTAGGCGTAGCCGACCGGCTTGCCGTCCCGCTCGCACACCAAATAGGGGAAAAACGCGAGCGTATCCGTGATGCGCGCGGCAAATTCCGCCGCCGCGGGCACCTCATATTCAAAAGTGACGACCGTATCCGTGATAAACGGCCGGTAAATCTCCAGCAGCGCGGCCGCGTCCTGCGCCGCCGCCTGCCGGATCACAAATTGTTGTTCCATAGTTCCTCCACGCCTTACAGGTCGGGATTTTCGTCTGCAAATACGGTCACGCCGCGATTTTTGCTGTCCAGCAAAAACTCGCGCATGACGCCCGCGATCAGCGCCCGCCAGCGCGCGGTGTTGTGCGCGCGCATGGTCAGGTGGTAGCGATAGCGCCCCATGACCTTGACCACCTGCGCTGCCGCCGGGCCGAGCACGGGCGCTTTGACGTCCGCGTACTGCCCTTCCATCAGACTTTGCAGCCGGGTTTTAAGCGCCAAAAGGCTCGCGAGCACCTGCTGCTCGACCTCGCCCACCGCGGTCAGCACGGTCAGGTCACAGACCGGCGGGCATTGCAGCGCCTGCCGCGTTTCGAGCTCGCGCTCGAAAAACGCCTCATAATCCTGCCGCGCGGCGGTCAGGATGACCGGATGCGTCGGGCTGTAGGTCTGGATGACCGCCTTGCCCGTGTCAAACCGCCGTCCTGCGCGCCCGACCACCTGCGTAATCAGTGAAAACGTACGCTCACGCGCGCGGTAATCCTGCGCGTACAGGCTTTGGTCAGCGTCGAGCACACCGACGAGCGTCACATTCTCGAAATCCAGCCCCTTGGTCACCATCTGCGTGCCGAGCAGGATGTCCGCGCCGCCTTTCGCGAACTGCGACAGCAGCTTTTCGTGCGCGCCCTTGGTGGTCATCGTGTCCGCGTCCATGCGCAGCACACGCGCCGCCGGGAATTTCTCGTGCAGCTCCTGCTCGACGCGCTGCGTCCCCGGCGTTTCGGTAAACAGGCTCGTGCCGCCGCAGACCGGGCAGGTACCCGTGATTTTGATGGACGCGCCGCAATAGTGGCACATCGCGCGGCCCGAGGCCGAGTGATAGGTCATGCTGGTCGAGCACGACGGGCATTCGGGCACCCAGCCGCACAGCGCGCAGCCGATCACGCGGCTGTTGCCGCGCCGGTTGAGAAACAGGATCGCCTGCTTGCCCTTTTGCAGCGTGTCGATCAGCTCATGCTCGAGCTGCTGGCCGATCACGCCGCTGCGCCCTTCGCGCGCCTGCCCGCGCAGATCCGCGATCTGCACCTCGGGCAGGCTGGTGCCCAGAAAGCGCTCGGTGAGCGTGAACACCGGATATTTGCCTTGTTTCGCCCCGTAATAGGTCTCGACCGACGGGGTCGCGGAGCCGAGCACCAGCAGCGCATTTTCGTGTGCGGCGCGGTATTTCGCCACGTCGCGCGCGTGGTAGCGCGGCGACTGCTCGGATTTATAAGCGCCGTCCTGCTCCTCGTCGAGGATGAGCACCCCAAGGCGCTCGACCGGCGCAAACACCGCCGAGCGCGTGCCGATGACGACGCGCGCGCGGCCGGAACTGATCTTTTTGAAGCTGTCGTACCGTTCCCCGGCCGACAGCGCGGAGTGCAGCACGGCGACCGTGTCGCCGAACTGCGCGGCGAACTGCCGCATCACCTGCGGCGTCAAGCCGATCTCGGGCACGAGCACGATCGCGCTTTTGCCCTGCTCGAGCGCGTGCGCGATAAGCTTGAGATACACCTGCGTTTTGCCGCTGCCGGTCACGCCGAACAACAGCGCCGCGCGCGGCGCGTCCTCGTCCATCAGGGCGGCAAGGCCGTCGTAGGCCTGCTGCTGCGCCGCACTCAGCACCGGCGGCGGCGCGGGCGGCACCTCGGAAAAGTCCGGCGTGCGCAAGCGCTCCTCCTGCCGCGCGCGCAGGATGCCCTTTTTGACCATGTCGCGCAGCGCGGCGTCGGTCACGCCCGTCATGTACACCAGCTCTTTCTGGCTCATCCAGCCGCCGTCCGCCAGCACGGAAACCACGTCCATGCGCGCGGGGCTGCGGCGGCTGATGCGCGCCATCGCCTCGCCCGACTCCATGTCGAGCGCGAGCATTTTCTCGGTCTTGTCGCCCGATTTCTGCACAGTGTTGCTGTGATAGGTCAGCACGCCCTCGCCGGTCAGCGCGTCCAGCACGCGGGTGACGCTTTTGCCGCCCAGCCGCTGCCGGATATCGGACACGGCAAGCGTCTGCCCCGGCTGGTCGAACAGCTGCATCACACGGCCCGCATCCCCGTCCCGCTGCCGCAGGGCGGCAAGGTCGGCATCGGGCGCGAGCGTGTACGTCTCGTTGCGCTTGAACCACAGCCCCGCGGGCAGCATGACATGCACGCAGTCGAAAAACGTGCAGTACAGCCGCTCACGCATCCACGCGGCGAGTTTGAGCTGCTGCGCGGACAAAATCGGCGTGTCGTCCAGCACTTCGATGACCGGTTTGATCTTCCTTCCGCCCGCGTCCCCTCGGAACGCGAGCACGACCGCTTCCGCCCGTTTATTGCCAAAGCCGAACGGCACGAGAACACGGGTGCCGATTTGCACCTGTTCCCGCAGCTCGTCCGGCACACGGTAGGAGTACAGCTTGTCGATGGCGTAGGTCGCCGCGTCCACGGCGACCGCGCAGATGTTTTCCGTCAAGCGGGATACTCCTCTCTTATCTCAAGTTAAGTTGCGCTCTCGCGCATCGCCAGCAGGCGGTCGAAAATCACGTCCGCCACGTCCTCCTTGGACATGAGCGGCGGGGTTTCGCGCGTGCCGTCCGCAAACAGCAGCGTCACGGCGTTGGTATCCGTGCCGAAGCCCGCGCCCTTGTCGCGCAGGGAATTGGCCACCAGCATATCGCAGTTCTTGCGGCGCAGCTTGTCGGAGGCGTTCTCCAAAAGGTTCTGCGTTTCCATCGCAAAGCCGCAGAGCTGCTGCCCCGGATGCTTGGTGCGGCCGAGTTCGGCCAGAATGTCCGGGTTGCGCACGAGCGCGATGTTCAGATCGAGGTCGCTCTTTTTGAGCTTTTCGTCCGCCGTCTGCGCGGGACGGTAATCGCCCACCGCGGCGGCCTTGATGATGATATCCTGCGCGCCCGCACGGGAGACCACCGCGTCATACATGTCGCGTGCGGAGACGATGTCCACGCGCTCAACGCCTAAGGGCGTCGCCAGCGCGGTCGGGCCAGAGACCAGCGTCACCTGCGCGCCGCGCATCGCCGCACGCGCTGCGATCGCATAGCCCATCTTGCCCGACGAATGGTTGGACAGGAAACGCACCGGGTCGAGCGCCTCCTGCGTCGGTCCGGCGGTCACCAGCACGCGCAGGCTCTTGAGGTCCTGCGGCGTCAGCGCCTGCTCGATGCCGTGCAGCAGCGTCGGCGTGTCCGGCAGCTTGCCGCGGCCGGTGTCCCCGCAGGCGAGGTGTCCCGCCGCCGGGTCGATGATATGGAAACCCCGCGCGCGCAGGGTCTGCAAATTCTGCTGCGTGACCGGATTGTCATACATGCCGGTGTTCATCGCGGGCGCGATCACAACCGGCGCCTTGGTGGCGAGCAGCGTCGTGGAAACCATGTCGTCCGCGATGCCATGCGCCGCTTTCGCAATGATATTCGCGGTCGCGGGCGCGATGACGAACACGTCCGCGGCTTTCGCCAGCGAAATATGCTCGACCTCCCACGCGAAGTTGCGGTCAAAGGTGTCCACCACCGTGCGGTAGCCCGACAGGGTCTCGAACGTGATGGGCGAAATAAACTGCGTGGCCGATTCGGTCATCAGCACGCGCACGGTCGCCCCCGCCTGCCGCAGTTTGCTGGTCAGGTCGGCGGCTTTATAGGCCGCGATGCCGCCCGTCACGCACAGCACCACGGTTTTCCCAGCCAGATGCATGGCTCAGCGGTCCTCCTCCGGCACGTCGCCGTCGTCCAGTGAGTGGTCGTCGAACTCATCCAGACGGCGGTTTTCGTCCTCGTGCTCCTCGGTGTTGTCCTCGTCGGTCACTGCGTCCTCTTCCTCATCCAGATCGATGGAATCATCCACATCGACCATCGCCGCGGCGATGGCGTTGTTCTGCGCGATCACCGGCGTGGTCTTCGGACCCGGACGGTACACGATCGTACCCGCCGCGATCTCGTCCAGCGCCAGCTTGACCGCCTTATCCGGCAGCTGCTCGCCGGTTTCCTCGGCCTGATCCGCAATGTCGCGGGCGCGCTGCGCCGCCAGGTTGACCAGCAGATAGCGGTTGCCCACGCGTTTCATCAGTTCCTGCATCGAAGGTTTCAGCATAGTAATCCAATCTCCTTATATTACCCTTTGTAATCATTCGATCGAAAACACGTTTTCGATCGAGCGGAACGCACCGCATCCAAAATGCGGATGCGTTCCCAGCTGCGCAAAGTTCCGACGCGCGAAACTTTGCTCCGCACTGGTATAAAAACCGTGATACCTGCTCCCGGTTTTTATTGATTCTATCAGCCGCGGCGCGCGGCAAATATCCCTTTGATTTCGTCCACCGCGCGGTCGATCTCATCGTTGACGACCACATAATCGAACCGATCCTGCTGTTTCAGCTCTTCCCTCGCGGTTTCCAGACGTTTGCGCACCTTTTCCTCGTCCTCGGTGCCGCGTCCGCGCAGGCGCGCGGCCAGCTCCTCAAATGACGGCGGCGCGATGAACACCATCACGGCATCCGGACGTTTTTTATGCACCTGCATCGCGCCCTGCACCTCGATCTCGAGGATGACATCATAGCCCTCGTCGAGCTTTTCGTTGACCGGCGCTTCCAGCGTGCCGTAATAGTTATCCACATAGCGCGCATGCTCCAAAAAGGCGTTCTGCGCGATTTTTTCCTCAAAATCCGCTTTGGACAGGAAGTAATACTGCACGCCGTCGGTCTCGCCTGGCCGCGGCGCGCGCGTGGTTGCGGAAATCGAGTAAAACAGGCGGTCGTCCTGTTCCCGCAGGCGGGAGAGCAGCGTGCCCTTACCCGCACCGGACGGGCCGGTGAATACATATAAGCTTCCTTTACGCATCTTCGCTTGCTCCTTCCTCCGCATCGCCTGCAAAGCGGGCCGCCACCGTTTCCGGCTGCAGCGCGCTGAGCACCACATGATCGCTGTCCATAATCAGCACGGCGCGGGTGCGGCGGCCGTAGGTGCCGTCGATCACCATACCGCGGTCACGCGCCTCCTGCACGGTGCGCTTGACCGGCGCGGACTCCGGGCTAACGATTGCGATCAGCCGCGATGAGGCCACCATATTGCCGAACCCGATATTGATGAGTTTCATCCGTGCCGCCCCCTAAATGCTTGCGCTCGATTGAAACCACGGTTTCAATCGAATTAATTGTATCCAAAAGTCGGGCTGAGCTCGACTTTTGGATGCCGTTCGCAGAACGGCTGATTGCATTGCGCCAAAGGCGCAGAAATGTTTGTATTATTCGATGTTCTGGATCTGCTCGCGGATCTTCTCGATCTCGCTCTTGATATCCACCACGGTGCGCGCCATCGTCACGTCGTTCGCCTTGGAGCCGATCGTGTTGGCCTCGCGGTTCATCTCCTGCACCAGAAAATCCAGCTTGCGGCCGATCGGCTGCGTTTCCTTCAGCATGCCGTCCATCTGCTGCAAATGGCTGCGCAGGCGGACGGTTTCCTCGTCCACCGCGGTCTTATCCGCGTAGATCGCGGCTTCGGTCAAGATGCGCGTCTCGTCGATGCTGGAATCGGCCAGCACCTCCTGCATGCGGGCGAGCAGTTTGTCGCGGTATTCGCGCACCCGCTCGGGCGAGCGCGTCTCCACCTCGCCGACCATGCGCTCGATCGCCGCACAGCGGTTGCGCACGTCCTCGGCGAGCTTTTCGCCCTCGCGCTCGCGCATCTGGTCAAAGCCGTCGCACGCCTTGTCGAACACCGCAAGCACCTCGCGGGTCATGGCCTCGGCGTCCTGCTCAATGCGCTCGGAGCCGAGCACATCCGGCAGCTTGGCCAGCGTCGTGACGGTCACATCGTCGCGCAGGCCGTAGGTCTCACTCAGGTCATGCAGCGCGTCCAGATAGCGCTTTGCCAGCTGATGGTTGACGGTGACGGCAACGTCGCCGCCTTCCTCCACTTCCACGCCGACAAAAATCTCCACCTTGCCGCGCGCAATGCGGGCCGCCGCAGCCTTCTTGACCGCATCGTCCAGAAAACCGTACTGGCGCGGCGCCTTGACCGTGCAGTCCAGATAGCGGTGATTGACGGCGCGCAGCTCGACCGTGATCGTCTTGCCGTCCCGTTCCTCTTTCGCGCGGCCGTAGCCGGTCATACTTTTCATATCGTTTTTCCCCTTTTTCAGTCGGGCGGCAGCGTTCTGCGCAGCGCGGCGATCAGCCGCGACAACCCGAGGTCATAAATCATAAATCCTACATTGGCGGCAAACCACAAGCCGGCGAGCCGCCAGAATTCCGGCATCTCCACCTGCGGGAAAAAGCCGCGCGACGCGAGCGCGCCCGCGACTGCCAGCACAATGTTAAAATACACGAGTTTGATCGCCGTCTGCATATGACGCGGCGCGCGGCTTTCGACCACAAACTTGATGATCGGATACAGGCCGCAAAACAGGATATACGCGGCCGCCACGATCTTGCGCGGCACGAGCAGCGCAGACAGAATGGATGCTGCCAGATAAAGCAGCACCGCGTTTCTCAAGTTTGCCCGGCGCAGCAGCGGCACGGCCGAAGCAACGCCCGCCACCAGACAGGCCGCCGGGCCGATATAGGTCACCGCGCCGCCCATATACAGCAGCGCCACGGCGACCGCGGTCAGCAGGCCGCCGCGCGCAATTTCCTTCGTGTTCAACTCAGCATCCGCCTCCGCCGCAGCACGCATTCAAACAGCAGTTGCACACCGCCAGCTGCACGCACAAGTCGCACATGTTGGCTTCCTGCATGGGCCGGTAGCCGCCATAGCCGCCCGACATGTTCAGGTTGTTGAGCGCCGTGCGGTATTCCATATTGGACGGGTCCATCTGACAGGCCTGCGTATAGGCGCGCGCGGCCTCGTCATACCAGCCCTTGCGGTAATACACCGTGCCCATCAGGTAGAACCACTCGGCATCGCGGCCGTTCGCGCGCTGCAAGAGCGCCTCGGCCATGCCCAGATTGCCCTGATTGATCGCCTGCCGCACCTGACTGTACAGCGACGCGTTGGCGCCCGTGTACGAGCGCTGCTGCTGGCTGCCGTACTGCTGGCCGCCGTATTGCTGGCTGCCATATTGTCCGCCATACTGCTGCCCGCCGGACGACGTCTTGCCCGCGCGCTCGTTCATGATCATGTCGTAGGCCTCGTTGATTTCCTTCATGCGGGCCTCCGCCAGATCGGCGAGCGGATTGTTGACATAGTTGTCGGGATGATACTTGCGCGCCAGCTCGCGGTAAGCGCGTTTGACATCGTCGTCGCTTGTCTGCGGCGTGACGCCGAGCACCTTATAGGGATCCATGTTTGCCCCATCCTCCGTTCGTTTGGTACGTCCCGTCCAGCACCTGTTTCGTCACCAGCGGCATACCCAGAAAAATAATATTGCGGATCAGGTCCGCATCCCGCCGTATGTCCAGCAGGTCAAAGGCCATGCAGATATCGGCGAGCGACCGCTCCAGCGTGCGCTCAAGCGGCTGTCTGATCTCTGTCAGATCCGGCGTGTGCAGCCCGTAACGCAGCACCACCGGATTATAATTCTCCTGCTCCAGATCCTCCGCCACGTCCTGCGCGGCGTCGAGCAGGTAGATCCACCGTCCAATATGATAAAACATCTGCCGCAGCACGCGCTCCCGGTCGTCCCCGGTGTGCGGCACAGCGGCTGCGGTCAGCCGCGCAGAAGCATCCGCCGCGCGGTCCATCGAATCGCATTTTGCGCGCTCCAGCTGCTGCAAATCCTCGAGCGCCTGCACCATTTCGGCATCCGCCTCGGGCAGCCGCGCCCGGGCGCGCTCGTATGCGCGCCGTCCCAGACGGCACAGCAGCCACGCCAGCGCGCGTTTGGGTCCTTTTTCGTCCGCAAGGCTGTCGCGGAACTTATGGTAGGTGAGCAGCACGCTCACATCCGCCGCCCGTTCGAGCGCTGCATCCGGCTGCGCGCAGTCGCGGCGCGTCAGCGGATGCGCGTCGCACCGTTTGCGGCACGGCGGCGCGGTCTGCGCCTCGTCGCTGCCGATCACCAGCGCGTAAAAGGTCATGTCATAGCTCAGGAACAGGGTGTAAAACCGGCCGTACCGTGCGCGGATCGCGTGACACAGTCCGCAGTAGATCTGCTGGAACCGGTCAGCCTCCTTGACCCGCAATTCGGGCCGGACCGGACGGATAAAGCCAAACATTTGATAACCCTTTCCCGCCGTGTTTGGGCACGGCCTTGCGTATTCAATCTATTTTACCGAACTTTCGCCGATAGCACAAGGGCGAACCACACAAAATCAGTAAAAATTCACAAAAAAATCAGATCTTTTTTGTGATTTCAAACGGTACGCTGTTTTTGCGCTTCATCTCGCGGCTGTACAGCATCGCCGCCACGATGCCCGCGGCAAACAGTACGCCGCCGCACAGCGCGGATACGCCCGCGCCCTTTTGCAGCGCGCTGCCCAGGCCGTAACCGACGAAGAACAGCACCACCGGCACCAGATACACCAGTCCGGCAAGGCCGAGCACCTGTCCGGTCTCGCCCTCGATCAGCACGCGCTCGCCCACCTGCGCATCCGTGCGGTTGCGCGCGGTGACGTACAGCGTCTGGGTCTCCAGACCGCCGCAGCCGCCGCACTTGGCACAGTCATGCCCGCAGGCCGAACGGCGGGTCACTTCGATCTCCGCCATGCCGCCGGGCAGTATTTTCTTAATCGTTCCCTGTTGGGTCAATGGTATCGCTCCGTTTCTGTTTTTTATTTTCTGCCGTGCTCAGTCGAGCACCGGCGCAAACTCTTCCATGATCCGGTGGGCCGCCCGGATGCCGTCCACCGCCGCGGACATGATGCCGCCCGCGTAGCCCGCGCCCTCGCCGCAGGGGATAAGCCCCGCGCAGCCAAGGCCGAACAGGTCGTCCCCGCGCTTGATGCGCACCGGGGAGGACGTGCGGGTCTCCGGCCCGGTCAACAGCGCGTCCGCCGCGTCAAAGCCGCGGATCTTGCGGCCGAAATACGGCAGGCTGTCCCGCAGCATGTCCTGCGCAAAGGCCGGCAGACTGGCCGCCGCTTCGCCGAACTGCACGCCCAGCGGGTAGCTCGGCTGCACCGCGCCTGCGCGCGTGCTCGGACGCCCGGCCAGAAAATCACCCACACGCTGACAGGGCGCGCGGTACGAGCCGGTCTGCTGAAAGGCCGCGCGCTCGATGCGCCGCTGCAGCGCGACGCCGCCGAACGGCGTGCCGTCGTCAAAATCCGCCGGATCGACCGACACCGCAAGCGCCGCGTTGGCGTTTTTGCCGTCGCGCGCGTGATAGCTCATGCCGTTGGTGACGACCGTGTCTTGCTCGCTCTGCGCCGCGACGACCACGCCGCCCGGGCACATGCAGAACGAATAGCAGGCTCGTCCGCCCTCGCGGCGGGACAGGTTGTATTCCGCCGGCGGCAGCAGCGGGTGCCCCGCATATTTGCCGTACAGCGCGCGGTCGATCTCGCTTTGCAGATGCTCGATGCGTACGCCGACCGAAAACGCCTTCGGCTCAAAGTATACCCCATTTTGATGCAGCGCATCAAAGGTATCGCGCGCCGAATGGCCGATCGCCAGCACCGCGCGCTCGCAGGCGATGTCGTCTCCGCCCGCCTGCACGCCGCGCAGCGCGCCGTTTTGGACCAAAACGCCGGTCAAGCGCGTGTGGAACCGCACTTCACCGCCGTTTGCGATGATGTCGCGCCGCATGGCGCGCACCACGTCTTTCAAAATATCCGTACCCACATGGGGCTTGGCCTTTTTGACAATATCCGCCGGCGCGCCGTGCGCCGCCAGCGTTTCCAGCACCGCGTCGCACAGCGGGTCGCCGATGCGGGTGGTCAGCTTGCCGTCCGAATACGCGCCCGCGCCGCCTTCGCCGAACTGGATGTTGCTCTCCCCGTCCAGCGCGCCGCCCGACCAAAACGCGTCCACCGCGCGGTCGCGCGCGTCCAGATCGCCGCCGCGCTCCAAAACCAGCGGCGCATAGCCGTGTTTTGCCAGCGTATAGGCCGCAAACAGGCCCGCAGGCCCCAGTCCGACCACCACAGGCCGGTGTTCCAGCCGCCTGCTGCCGCAGGGCACGGCCGGCTTTTCATCGGGTTTATAACGCACGAAGGGCATTTGCAGTTTTTCTGCAAATGCCTTTTCGTCGATAGGTGCGTCCAGACGCACCGAATATACACGAAAGATTTTGCCGCGCCGCGCGTCAATGCTGGCGCGGCTCACCGCCGCCTGCGTCTCGTCCGAAGTCAAGCCGGTCAGTCGCCGCGCCTCGCGCAGCGCCTGTTCCTCGGGTACGTCGAACGGCAGGCGGATGTTGCTCACAATCAGGCTCATGTGTCGGCTCCGCCTTCCTCGGATGACCCGGTATTGCCGCCGTCATCCGGTGTCTCATCGGACAGGCTGGTGATCTCGATCTCGACCTCGACGTCGCTGCCGACCATGGTCACGCCGGACGGCAGGCCGGTCGCGGCCACGACGCCCTTGACCTTGTGCGTGCCCAGACCGAGCGACACCGAGTCAAAGGTCAGGCCGATCGACAGACTGTTGACGTCCACCTGGTCGAGCGCGCTTGCGCTGCCGCGCAGTTCGATCTCGACCGAGTTGGTCAGCACGTTGACCACATACGGGGTCTGTCCCTGCGCGGTATCGGTCGGCACGAATTTGGTCACCTGCACCTTGCGGGTAGACACGCTCTCCTGTTCCTTGACGTTGATGGTCACCTCGGCCGTCGAAGGCTGGCCGCTGTCCAGCCGCACGCCTTCGGGCAGCGGGATCTCCATCTCCACCGGCACGCCGGTGCGCACATCATCCAGATCGATCGTGCTGAGGTTGATCTCCGTGATGCCGGCCAGCGTATTCTGATCGCCAATCAGGGTGACCGAAGCCGGATTGATATCCACATTGACCTGCTCTTCCTTGAGCGTCTCCCCATCGGTCAGCAAAACGGTCAGCGGGACGCTCTCGACCGGATAGATCGGCACGCGCACGGTGATGGTGTCGGTCTGGCAGGTGACGTGTTTGCCGGTGATCGGCTCGCCCGCGTCATTATACAGGGCGATGCTGCACTCCCCGGTAAAGGTGGAGGAGCGGCCCGTGACATCGATCGTGCCGTATGCATACGCAACTTCCTGCAGTTCAGCCTCCGGACCGGAGATCGTGACCTCCTTGGTCGTGGTCGGCTCGGGCGTGCCCGGACGGCTGCCATCCGCCGCGGTGCCCGTGGTTTCCACGCGGACCGGAACGGTTGCGGTCGTCACCTTATCAACCAGCACGCGCACGGTGGTCGGCTCGGTGCCGATGGCATCGACATTATAGCTGCCGGTCGAAATCTGCGGGGTCAGCGTATATTCGCCCGAACCGTCCGTGATGCCGGAAACGTCAATGGTTGCCGTCACCTTCTTGCGGAACGCACTGTCCGTGATCTCATTGTTCGGGCCTTCCACCTTGACCGAGATCGTATCCGTGTATTCAATGACCGAAAGGCCGGTCTGATTGAGCAGCTGCTCGGTACCGGTCAAATGGACTTCCACATCGTGGATGGTGGTCTGTTTGCTCGGGTTTTCCATATCGCGCACCACGATCCAGAGCACAAACGCAAGCAGGATGGACAGCAGGCGCAGCCAGATATCATGTTTCTTCAAAAACTGTCTCATTTGCCGGCGCCTCCCTTCCAACGGTTCCGAAGGGCGGCAATGCGGCTCTTATCCGTCTTTTCCTCGGTCAAAAGCTCGCTTTCCAGCACTTTGCGCAGCACCTCGGGCGACAGATGCCGCTTGAGCATGCCGCCGATGGCCACCGAGATCGCGCCGGTTTCCTCGGACACGACGACCAGCACGCTGTCGGCCGATTCGCTCATGCCGACGGCCGCGCGGTGGCGCGTGCCCAGATCGCGCGACAGGGTCTGGCTGCCCGACAGCGGCAGCACGCAGCCGGCCGCGTAAACCTTGCCCGCGCGCATGATCAGCGCGCCGTCATGCAGCGGACTGTTTTTGAAAAAGATGTTCTTGAGCAGCTCGGGCGACGGGTCGGCGTCCAGCACGGTACCGGTCGCGACGATCTCACCCAGGCGCTCCTTGCGCTCAAACACGATCAGCACGCCGGTTTTGGTCTTGGACATATCCGCGCAGGCCGAAACCGTGGCGTTGATCGCCGCTTCGATCTCATCCGGGTCGTCCGACGGCACCAGCAGCCGGCTCAGGTTGCCCTTGCCCAGCTGTTCGAGCAGCCGGCGCAGCTCGGGCTGGAAAATGACCACCAGTACAAACGGCGCGTAATAGACCGCCGTGCGCAGGATATAAGAAATCGAAGTCAGTCCGAACCAGCTTGCCAGCAGCATCACCAGTGCCAGCACGAGAATGCCCTTGGCCAGACGCGCCGCGCTGGTGTCCTTGAGCAGCTTCATCATGCGGTAGATGATATAGGCGACGATCAGAATATCGACGACGTCCATCGGCCCGGCGGTCTGCAAAGAGGCAACGCCGCTCTTGAGCGAGGACAACAGGTCGAAATTCTGAAGGGGCGGAATGAAAATGTTTTGAAATGCTTCCATAAAGCCACCTGTCCTGTAAATTCAAAGCCTTTCGTCAGGCGAAAGGCAGATTTTTTCCTTATTTATACTACCACAAATCCCGTCCCCTGTATAGCGAATTCACAGATTTTTTACGGTTTGGCAAAGCAGCGCAGCCGCGTGCTCAAGCTGGTGCGCGGTCGAGTAAAACGAGAGCGAAAAGCGGATCGTGCCGCTCTCCTCCGTGCCCGCGGTGCGGTGCGCGAGCGGCGCGCAGTGCAGACCGGCCCGCACGGCAACGCCCTGCCGCGCCAGCGTCTCCGCTACGCCCTCACAGCTCGCCCCGCGCACGCGCACGGACAGCACACCGGTCTGCGCGGGGTGCGCAAAGCACTCGATGCGCGCTTCCGGTTCGAGCGCGCGGACAAATTCACGCATCAGCCGCCGCTCGTGCGCGAGGATGTTCTCCGGCCCGACCGCGCGCACAAACGCCACGCCCGCAGCCAGCCCCGCGATGCCCGGCACGTTGGGCGTGCCGCTCTCGAGCGCGTCCGGCAGGAAATCCGGCTGCCGCATGTCCTCCGACCGGCTGCCTGTGCCGCCCGCAAGCAGCGGATGCTGCGCGATGCGGTCGTCGAGCGCGAGCAGAATCCCCGTGCCCTGCGGGCCGTACAGTCCCTTGTGTCCCGGCATGCAGACCGCCGCAAGACAGGGGTGGCGCCGCACGTCGAGCGCGATCACGCCCGCGGACTGCGACGCATCCAGAATGAGCGGCACGCCCGCCTCGTCCAGCAGATCGGCGATCGCGTCCAGCGGCGCGGCATAGCCGAACACATTGGACACATGGTTCAGGACAAACAGCTCCGCCCCGTCCGCGAGCGCCTGTTTTGCTCGCTCTACCATCGCCTCCCCGTCCCACAGCGGTGTGTCGAGCACGACCGGCTGCACGCCGCGCAGCGCGAGTGGCCGCATGACCGCGTTGTGCTCATACCCGCCGACCACGACGCGTGTTTCCGGCTGCACCAGCGCATGGATGGCCAGATTGAGCGCGTGCGTGGCGTTCATCGTGAACACCACGCGCGCCGGGTCCTGCACGCCGAACAGCGCGGCCGCCTGCTCCCGGCAGGCGTATACGGTCTCGCCCGCGCGCATCGCCGCCGCATAGCCGCCGCGCGCATACCCCGCCGCCGCATGCATCGCGCGGCGCACTGCCTCGTCCACCGCGCGCGGCTTGTGCAGTGTGGTGGCGGCGTTATCCAGATAGATCATACGCCCGCCCCCTCGTCCGGTATGACACGGCAGGGCGTGATGCCCAGCTGCCGCAGCCGGTGCAGCGCCTCCTCCGACTGGCGCGCGCCCACGCGCACCGCCCAGCCACACGACTCGGTGCGCGCATGGCGCGGCGGGCGCGTCACCTCGCCCGGCACGCCCATCTGTCCCAAATGGCGCCGCAGGCCGACCGCTTCGGTCTGGCTGCGGCATATCAAAAGAGCATATTGGCTCATCCGCTGTCTCTCCCTCCAACATAGTCTATCCTCATGCTATGTTGAAATGCGCGCCGAAGTGTGCTATGCTGATGCTGCATAAAAAAATCATCCCGGGAGGGGATTCGATATGGAACTCACTGCTCTTTCTCTGCGCCTGCATGCGCTTTCTGCGCTGCGCGGCCTGCAGCAGCACCCGCTGGTGAAAACAACCGCCGCGGTGCTGGATGTGCTGGACGGCGCGGACGCCGCCCGCTTTGCCGACGCTTACGGCGCGCTGTGCGCCGCGCACTACACTTACGGCGACGCTGCTCAGGCGCTGCTCGACGCCGTACACTACGACGTCAACACCCTGACCGACACGCTTTCCGCGCCCGCAGCCGCGCTGCTGGGCGCCGCCACGGTGGACATCGAGGCGATCAACGCCCTGCTGGCCGTCGATGGCGCCGCACTCAAGACGGCCGCCGCTGGGCGGTACAATGCCCCCGCGCTGCTGACGCTGCCGGACTTTCCGGCCTCGGCCCCGCTGCCCTTCCGCGACGGCGCAGAGCTCGCGAGCTACTACCGCGCGCAGGGCTACGGCTTTTTCGCCCAGTCCTCGGCCTTCGCGGTGCAGGACGACGGCTCGGTCTCCCCGATCGTGCATCCGGACGCCATCCGTCTGCACGACCTGCCCGGCTACGAGCGCCAGAAGCAGCAGATCCTCAAAAACACCCGCGCCTTTCTCGACGGACGCGAGGCCAACAACATCCTGCTCTACGGCGACAAGGGCACGGGCAAATCCTCGACCGTCAAGGCCGTGGTCAACGAATACGCCGAGCGCGGCCTGAAGATCATCGAGATGTCGCCGCGGCACATCACCTGCTTCCCCAAGATCTTCGCGGAAACCCTGCGCTCGCCCTTCCGCTTCATCGTCTTTCTGGACGACCTCACCTTCAGCCGCGAGGACGACAACTTCGCCGCGCTCAAGGCGTTCATCGAAGGCGGTCTGGCCGGCAAGCCGTCCAACCTGGTCATCTACGCGACCAGCAACCGCCGCCACCTGATCCGCGAGAGCTTTGCCGACCGCGAGGGCGACGACGTGCGCGTGCGCGACAGCCTGGAGACCGTCACTTCGCTGTCCGACCGCTTCGGTCTGGAGATCACGTTCTCCGTGCCGGACAAGGACGAATATCTGTACATCGTCGATCAGCTCGCCGCGGAAAGCGGCCTGACGCTGCCGGCCGACCAGCTGCACATGCTCGCCGAGCGCTTCGCGCTGCGCCGCAACGGCCGCTCGCCGCGCACTGCGCGCCAGTTCATCAGCCAGCAGATGGCGGAAAAATACGAAAAGTAAGCGCAAAAAAACAGGCTCCTACTTGGGAGCCTGTTTTTATATGTTCATCCACCTACCTGCACATTCCGCGCCGCAAGGCGCGCATGCAAAAGAAAAGAACCGCCTTTTCAGGCGGTTCTTTTCATCCAAACCCCCAGCTCTGTCGGGCGTTTGGATACAAGAGCGGAGCAAAGTTTCGCGCGCTATGCGCGTCGGAACTTTGCGCAGCCCGGGCGATGTCCGCAGGCACCGCGGCATCGCCCCTTCGTTTGCAAGCGTGGTTGCAAACGAGTACTTACCATCCAAAGTACGAGAACGGATTCTGGTACTGCGAGCCGCCGTTGCCGCTCTGGCTGTTCTGACTGCTCTGGCTGCTTTCCGCTGCCGGATCGTCGCCTTCCAGATCGTGCGCATCGGTCAGCGTCACGGTCAGGTTGATCGTCTTGCCGGTCGAGATACGATAAACCGTCAGCGTCAGCTTGTCGCCCGCCTTCATGTCTTCCTTGATGTCGTTGATGTCATCCATGGTCGGGGTCGGGGTACCGTTGACCGCGGTGATGATATCGCCCACCTGCAGACCCTCGCTGGCCGCCTTGGCACGCGAGTCAATCGAGTAAACCTGCACGCCTGCGACGCTGCCGTCCGCGGACTCCACGTTCTGGCCGGTGATGCCGATGGACGGACGACCTGCCACATAACCGTTGGCAATCAGTTCATCGACGACCTCCTTGGCGGTGTTGATCGGGATGGCAAAGCCCATGCCTTCGACAGAGGCCTCACCAAAGCCGCTGCTGGACAGCTTGGCGGAGGTGATGCCGACTACCTGACCATACTTGTTGATCAGCGCGCCGCCCGAGTTGCCGGGGTTGATGGACGCGTCGGTCTGGATCAGGGTCATAACGCGGTCGTTGATGGTGACGTCACGGTTGATGGCGGAAATGCGGCCGCCGGTGATCGTGTTGGCGAACTGTACACCGCCGGGCGAGCCGATCGCATACGCATATTCGCCGGGCTGCAACTCATCCGAGTCGCCGAACTCTGCTGCTGTCAGCTTGTCTTTGGGCTCAACCTTGATGACTGCCAGATCGGTCTGCTCATCCGTGCCGATGATCTTGGCGTCGTACTGCGTGCCGTCGCTCAGCTGCACGGTCACGCTCTGCGCGTCCTCGACAACGTGGTTGTTGGTGATGATGTAGCCGTCCTCACTCATGATGACACCCGAGCCGGAACCCGTCCCGCTCGCGGTGGTCGAGATGACCGAGACGATCGACGGGCTGACCTTCTTGTAGATCTCCTCTCCCGCCAGACCGTTGACCACGTCGTAGTTATCCGGGTCAAGGTCGGGCGCCTCGTTGATCTGCACAGTCGGCAGGTCGCCCGCCTGCGCGCTCGCCGTGACGGCGCTGCCGTCACCCGAGGATACCACATGCCCGATCACGGCGCCGCCTGCAAACAGCAGGCACGCGGCCGCGACGCCGCACAGGCCGATCGCAATCGCCTTGCCGTGCTTTTTCCGCGGCTTCTTGGGCGGCTGCGGGGCCGCGCCCATCGGGTCCTGCGCATACGGTGCGCCGCCAAACGGCGGCTGCTGCTGAGGCGCCCGGTAGTCCGGATGCTGCACCGGCGTCTGATACGGGGTGCGCGGTTCCTCCTGCCGCGGTTCGGTGTACGGTTGTTCGGCTGCCGGCTGTTCTGCCGCCTGCGGCTGATCCATTGCGGGCTGCTGGGCCTCGGTATGTTCATCGCCGCGCGGTTCCGGCGTCATGTTATTCAAATTATTGAAGTCGTCCATTGTGCTGACCTCCCTATCGATTTTGTGATTTCATTCTAATCCGCCATTGTGGCGGTTTGTTGAAAACAATATGAATATTTTTTGAACAAGCGCAGACAAACCGCCCGTTTCCGCGCAGCAGCGCGCGGCAAGCGGACGGTTTTGCGGTTTATTTCTGGGAATTTTTCATGCTCCCCGGCAATTGCTGGGGCGCCAGCGGCAAAGTGAAGGAAAATTCGGTCTCGCCGCCGTCCGAACGCACGGAAATCTCGCCCCCGTGCAGATTGATGATATTCTTGACGATATACAGGCCCAGCCCCGCGCCGGTCTTATCCATCGAGCGCGAGCGGTCGGCCTTGTAAAAGCGGCCGAACACATGCGGCAGGTCCTCCGGCGAGATGCCGACGCCGGTATTGGTGATGGAAAACGCGCAGAAGCCGTTTTCCGGATGCGCCCGCAGGCACAGGCGGCCGCCGTCGTTGATGAACTTGACGGCATTGTCCACCAGATTGTACACCGCGCGGTACAGATGATCACGGTCGCCCATGACCATCAGCCGGTCCTCCAGATCGCAATCGACCTCGAGGCCCTTTTTCTCGATCTTCTGCTCAAACGACAGGATGATCTGGCTGGTCATCTCGGAGAAGTCGAACGGGGCGGGATTCAAAATCAGCTCTCCCGACTGGATCTTGGCCGCGTCCAGCATGCGGTTGACCATGCGGGACAGGCGGCGCGTCTCCTCGGCGATGATGTGCAGGTACTTGTCGCGCTGCTCGACCGGGATGGTGCCGTCGATCATGCCGTCCACAAAGCCGCCGATGGTGGTCATCGGGGTCTTGAACTCATGGCTGACGTTGGAGATAAAGCCGCGCGTCAGCTCCTCCAGCTGGTCGAGGTCGCGCGCCATGTTGTTGAAGGACACGGCCAGCTCGTCGATCTCGTAGCAGTGGTTGTCCTCCGGCACGCGCACATCGAAGTTGCCCGCGGCGAATTCCTTTGCCGCCGCCGCGATCACCTTGAGCGGCCGCGTCATGTGCTGCGACAGGAGGAAGGACATCACAAGCGCCACGGCCAGCGTGATCAGCAGGATGAGCACAAGCGTCTGTGTCGAGTGCCGCACCACGCCCGCGGCGGTTGCGTCCTGCGTATACACAAACACCATCGCGCTGGTTTCGCCATCGTCGCCGACCACCCGCGTGCCGACCGTATAGCTCGACCGGTCGCCCAGTACGCCGAGCTGGCCGACTTCGGCATAGCTGCCCGACTGGCGCACCTGCTCGGCGACCTCTTCCGGGATCATCCAGCCCGACATTTTGGACGCTTCGCCGTCCGGCCCCGCGATCATCTGGATCACGCCGTCGCGATCGGTCACATACACGGTGATGGAATCCTCCTTGGCGACCGTGCCGATGGACAGCATATAGATCTCCCGGATGACGTCGGAATCCGTGCCCAGCATCAGCCGGGTCTGCTCGGCCAGGCTCTGCACGGTCGTGCGCAGCTCCGCCTGCTTGGTTTGCAGCGCGTAGTTGCCCATCTGGTAATAAAACACGCTGCCCGCCACCGCAAATGCGCACACGATCAGCAGCACATGCGTGACATAATTTTTGAAAAAGAAACTGCGTCTGCCCATGGTTTACTCCTTGGTCTCGAACTTATAGCCGACGCCCCAGACCGTTTTGACTTCCCACTTATCCGAGACGCCCTCGAGCTTTTCGCGCAGGCGCTTGATATGCACATCGACCGTGCGGGTATCGCCGAAGTAGTCAAAGCCCCACACATCGTCCAGCAGCTGCGCGCGCGTGAACACGCGGTTGGGGCTGGAGGCGAGATAATAGAGCAGTTCGATCTCCTTGGGGGGCGCATCCACGCGCTTGCCCTTGATGATCAGGTCGTATGCCTGCTTGTCGATGACCAGGTTGTCGAACGTCAGCTTCTCGGGCGCGTCGTCCGGCGCCATGCGGCGGAACACCGCGCGCACGCGCGCAATGACCTCAGGCATTTCGAGGGGCTTGACGATATAGTCGTCCGCGCCCATCTCCAGACCGGACACGCGGTCGGCCGTTTCGCCCTTGGCCGTCAGCATGATGATCGGCACGTCGCTTTCCGCGCGGATCTCCTTGCAGACCGCCCAGCCGTCCATCACCGGCATCATCACGTCGAGCAGCAGCATGTCGGGCTTTTCGCTCTTCCACATCTTGATGCCCTCGACCCCGTTTTCCGCTTCGATCACCGCGTAGCCCTCGCGCTCCAGATACAGGCGCAGCAGCTCGCGGATATTGGCTTCATCTTCGACAATGAGTATCTTTTTTGCCACAATCGTTCCCTACTTTCCGAATCAGGCTGTTTCTACAGTCGTCACACGCTTATTATACAGCCTTTTGCCGCAAAAAGCCATGAACAATCTGTAAAAGGGGGAAGAATTGCGTCCCCTGCACAGACATGCTATACTGATAGCATCAACAGCAAAGGAAGGTCATGTATGCCCCAAACCGTACCTATGCATATCATCGCGCGCATCCGCAGCGATTTTCCGACCAAATTCGGCATCCCGCGGCAAAGCGGGCTGGCCGACGCGCCCGCGCGCATCGTGTTCGAGCCGGAATACCGCAACGCGGACGCGCTGCGCGGCATCGAAGGGTTTTCCCACCTCTGGCTGATCTGGCAGTTTTCCGAGGCCGTGCGCGACGGCTGGTCGCCCACCGTGCGGCCGCCCAAGCTGGGCGGCAACCGCCGCATGGGCGTGTTCGCGACCCGCTCGCCCTTCCGGCCGAACGCGATCGGGCTTTCCTCGGTGCGGCTGGACCGCGTGGAACTGCACACGCCGGACGGACCGGTGCTACACGTCTCGGGCGCCGACCTGATGGACGGCACGCCGATCTTTGACATCAAGCCCTATCTGGCCTACACGGATGCGCACCCGGAAGCCACCGGCGGTTTTGCGCTGCAAAGCCGCGAAGGCGTACTGCACGTTGTCTGCGCGGAGGCGCTGCTCGCCCGTCTGCCGGACGGACGGCGGGAGGCGCTGCTCGCCATCCTTGCGCAGGACCCGCGGCCGGGCTACCAGCACGAACCCGGCCGGGTGTACGGCTTCCCGTTTGCGGGCTGCGAAGTGCGCTTTACGGTCGAGGGCGATACCCTGACCGTGCAGGATATCACCCCCACGCCGAATAAGATGAGTTGATCTCTCTCTCGCCACAGCGCAAATCATTCCGCCGCTCTGCGAGCGGCATCGAAAAGTCGAGCTCTGCCCGACTTTTTGATACATCTGATTCGATCGAAAGCGTGGTTTCGATCGAGAATGAAAAAAACCGCTCCCAATGGGAGCGGTTTTTATTTTCCGTCGCCTTACAGCAGACTATTACAGATTGGTCGGGGTGATCGCTTCGAAGTCCGCCAGCGTGCCGCCGTTCATGAAACAGTCGATGATCTGCTTGCCGCGCGGATCGAGGTCCGGCGTGTCGAACTTGGCCAGTTCCTTGCGGAAGAAGTCGGTCAGGATCTTGGCGCCGGCGTCGTAACCGTCCGTGCCGACACGGTCCTGCGTATCGACGCGCAGGTACTTGGAGCGGATGCGCTGACCGTCGATGGTCATATCCTTCATCGCGTAGCCGAGCAGCGAGCAGCGCGCGGGCTCGAGGTGCTCGCGGCGGATCTTCGCGCCGCCGTGGCGGGCCAGATACTCACGGGAGATCCACTCAGCCGCAAAGCCGACCTTGTACACGCCGATGTGCTGGTTCGGGATGAGCACATAGCGGGTGTTCGGGCTGTTCATGATCTGCTCGAGCAGCAGGTTTGCCTGCTTGACGCGCAGGCCGGTCGCGAACGGCCAGTAAGAACCAACGCCCTCGCTCTTGAGCTCGTTGCCGGTGACGATCGAGGGGTTGTTGAAGCCGCGCGGCGCAACCAGACGCCACAGCCATGCCAGTGCGGGCGGGATGATATGCATCATGCCCATGATGCCGTAGTTCGGGTTCTCGCGGGTCGAGGGGGGCATACGGACGCCGAACGAGCGTACGTCAACCTCCACCGGCTCCTTGACGATGTGCGGCACATCCCAGCGCGGTACGATCGCGCGCGGGTTGGAGCAGCGCTTGCCGTTGGAATCGAGCGTATGCTCCCAGATCAGCAGCGTTGCGCCCGGATGGCCTTCCATGTTGAAGAAGCAGAGCGGCTCCTTCGGCTCGGTGCAGATGCGCTCGTACACCGGGTCGCAGCCATAGTGGGTCACGCCGTCCATGCGCAGGAACCAGCCGTCCTCACCATCGACCAGCACCAGCTTGCCGGACTTGTTCTGCAGCTGCGGATAGCAGGTCGCCATATCGTCGCACACCGGCTCGATCGAGCAGGTCGCGCCCATGTTGATATAGGTCTCCTCGCCGGTGACCGTGTTCTTGGAGAGCAGCACACGGCCGTCCGGCTCGCGCGCGATATCCTGCAGCATTTCGCTCTTGCCGCCGCCGGACGCGCCCTCGTGCATGATGACCATTTCGTTCTCATACGGCGTTACCAGACGGCCGCAGGACGTATGGCAGGTGGTCCAGCCTTCCTGCTCGCCGATGTCCAGCAGCACCGAGTAAACGCCCTTCTTGGCGGACGGGCCGGGATAGAGGTTGTAGGAAAAGACCTCGTGGCAGTCGTCCATACGGTTGTGGACAACGACCTGCTTGCCCGCGAAGTGGGTGTGGCGGAACGGCGGCGCAACGTAAACGATCGCGCGCGGCTTATAGCCTTCGGTCTCTTCCGCGTTGACAAAGCCCTGCAGATGTGCCAGCGCAAACGCAAAGAACGCGCACTGCTTGGGGCAAACCAGCATGGAGCCGTAGCCATAGATGTTGCCGCCCGAATTAAAGGGCATCAGGATCAGCTCCTGCGTCTTGAACCATTCCATGGTTTCGCGGCGCAGATCGGCAAAGGGATAGCCGTATACATCGGCAAAACGCTTTTTGTCGGTCGGCTTATCGTCCGCAATGCGCATGCAGTCCGGCTCGCGGCGGCGCATATAATCCTCCACGAAGTTGACCGATGCACCGTTCTTGCAGCGCGTCACGTCCGCTTCCTTGACCGGGCCCTTACCCGGTACGTCGAAGACGACGTCGTACACGTCCGCATGATCCGGGCCGAATACCATGTCATAGAGTTCCGCCTTGCTGGTCGGAACCGACACGCCCTTACAGTTTTCGAGCACATCCTTCAGCTCGTCCGTGAAAGTGAATTTGTTGAGCAACGGGTTCATCTGTTTGTTTCCTCCTTTCACACCGCCAATGCCCTTCCCAAAACATCAGCCGGTGTGCCTGCTGCAAGGTCTTATCCGCGTTAATGCAGCAAGACCAATTGTTGTTCATTTATAGCATACTGCAAAACAGGGTTCCCCGTCAACCAATTTTCGCATTTTTGCAAGTTATTATACAAGTTCTTGCAGAATGTACAAAACTCCCTTTTCTTTTTGGTTGTTTTCCGTACATGGACGCTTGTCCGTCGTGCATTATTTTGAAAAATGCACGGAAATACAGACGACCTCGCTGTTCGTGCCGACGCGCATATCCGGTCCCCAGACGCCGAGGCCGCTGGTGACGACCGACGTCATGCCGCCCACCTGCACGCAGCCGCAGGCGTTGTCCCACAGCAGGTACATGAGCAGGTTGCCCGGAAACAGCTGCCCGTCATGCGTATGGCCGGACAGGTCGAGGTCCGCACCCGCCTGCGCGAGCGCATCCAGCTCCTTTGGCTGGTGGTCGATCACGAAAATCGGCCGGTCCGGGTCAAGTGAGGCCAGCAGCTGCGCCGGTTCGAGCCGCTGCTCGGCCAGCTTTTTCGCGCGCGACGGGTCGCGCCGTCCGACCAGCTGCACACCGTTTTCCAGCGTGACCGCGCGGTCCTCGAGCAGCGTCACGCCGGCTTTTGCCAGAAATTCGGTCATGCGCGGGTCGTCTTTGTCCTCGTCCGCCGTGTCCCAGGTGAACCCCGCCAGAATCGGCTCGGATACGTCGTGGTTGCCCCAGCAGGCGTAAGTGCCGTATGTACTGTCGAGAGATGCCAGCGCCGCCGCGATGCGGTCGGGTTCGGGCATGGCTTCATAGGCGTTGTCAAAAATATCGCCCGCGATCACGACCAGATCGGGCTGCATCTCGTTGATGGCTGCGACCGCCTGCTCGATGTAGTCCACCTCGGTGCTGTACCCCAGATGCAGGTCGGCCAGCAGCGCGACCGTCATGTCCTCGCCCGCGCCTTGCAGCGTCACGTCATAGTCGGTCACATGCAGCTGCTCCGCATGCGCCATACCGTACAGGCTGACCGCGCACACCAGCGCGAGCGCCACGCCGCCCTGTACGCGCCGCACCTGCTGCATCTGCACGAAATCCTTGCCGCGCGCGCGGCGGATGCCCACCAGCGCCAGCTCGACGGCCAAAACCGCCAGTACGAGATACAGCATCCAGCCGAACCAGTGGTTGCCGATTTGCAGCAATAGCCGCCGCAGTCCATCCGGCGACCGGATGAGAAATCCGCTCAGCGGCGCGGACGCGACCAGTGCATACAGCACGATAAACACCGCGCGGAAGGCCTTTGTGCCGAACACGCGATGGCACGCGCCCGTCCAGCGCAGCACCCAGCGCGCCAGATAAAGGTTGAGCAGAATATAAAACGGCGCCAGAAAAATCGCGATCATATGCCGCCCTCCTTTCCGGCCGATGGGTTTTGCGAATGCTTACGGCTGCGCCCAGCGCTCCCACACACGGGTGACCGCGCGGCACTTGCCGTCCCGGCTGAGGTCGAACACCGCGCCCGACAGCGCGCAGTCGCCCGGCGCGGTCTTGAAATACTCGGTCAGGTCGCCGCGGAACATCGCGATCGACTGCTCGACCCGCACGCCCAGCACGGACACGATCGGGCCGGTCATGCCCACATCGGTGATATAGCCCGAGCCTTTGGGGTTGATGCGCTCATCCGCGGTCTGCACATGGGTGTGCGTGCCCCAGACGGCGGCCGCGCGGCCGTCCAGATAATAGCCCATGGCGAGCTTTTCGCTCGTGGCATTGGCGTGGATCTCGGCCAGCGCGATGTCATATTTGCCCTGCGCCTCGCGCAGGATCTTGTCCGCGCACAAAAACGGATTGTCCGGCCCGTAATGCATGTCGCAGCGGCCGATCAGGTTCATCACCAGCAGCCGCATGCCCTGCGGGCCGTCGTAAATGCCCCAGCCCTGTCCCGGGCTTTGCGGGGCGAGGTTCGCCGGGCGCAGGATATCCTGCCGCTCGTCCAGATAGGGCGCGATCTGCTGTTTGGAAAACGCATGGTTGCCCAGCGTGACCACATCCGCGCCCGCGGCGAAGATATCGTCCGCCTGTTTGGGCGTGATGCCGCGCCCGGCGGCGTTTTCGCCGTTGACGATCACAAAATCCACGCCGTGCGCGCGTTTGACGCGGCGCAGCAGCGCGTGCAGGGTATCAATGCCGGACTCGCCGACCACGTCGCCGACCGTGAGAAGTTTCATGCCTGTTCCTCGCTTTTTTGTATTTTCCGGCCGCCAAACGCCGCCGGATAGAGAGAAAGGGCGGACAATCGTCTGTTGTCCGCCCCCAAATTGTCAAATTGCCAATGGATCTCAGTCAAACAGCGTAGAAACCGAGGTTTCCTCGTAAATACGCGCAATGGCCTCGGTGAACACCGGCGCCACCGACAGGACCTTGATCTTGTCCAGCTTCTTTTCGCTCGGCAGCGGGATGGTATCCAGAATCGCCATCTCCTTGATCGGGCTGTTCGCGATGCGCTCGATCGCCGGGCCGGACAGTACGCCGTGGGTTGCGCAGGCGTACACTTCGGTCGCGCCGCCCTTTTCGACCAGCGCGTCCGCCGCGTGCACGAGCGTGCCCGCCGTGTCGATCAGGTCGTCCACGAGGATGCACTTCTTACCCTCGACGTTGCCGATGATGTTCATGACCTCGGATACGTTCGCCTTCGGACGGCGCTTATCAATGATGGCAAGCGGCATGTCCAGCTTTTCGGTGAACTTGCGCGCACGGGTGACCGAGCCAAGGTCGGGAGAAACGATGACGGTATCTTCGGTGCCCACGCCGAACTTGCCCGCGATATACGGGATCAGCACGGAAGAGCCAAGCATGTTGTCCACCGGGATATCGAAAAAGCCCTGGATCTGCGCTGCGTGCAGGTCCATGGTCAGCACGCGGTCCGCGCCCGCGGCGGTGATCAGGTTCGCCACCAGCTTTGCCGAGATCGGGTCACGCGCCTTGCTCTTGCGGTCCTGACGCGCATAGCCGAAATACGGAATGACCGCCGTGATACGGCCCGCAGACGCGCGCTTGCAGGAGTCGATCATGATAAGCAGCTCCATCAGGTTGTTGTTGACCGGGCCGCAGGTGGACTGCACCAGAAATACGTCCGAACCGCGCACAGACTCGGAAATGGAAACCGAGATTTCGCCGTCCGCAAAGGTGGAGATCGCCGCTTTGCCGATCGGCAGGCCGAGCGCGGACGCAATCTGCATTGCCAGTGCGGGGTGAGAGTTGCCGGAGAAAATTTTAATATTTTTTCCGTGAGAAATCATTGGTAAGCCTCCGTCATAATGATAAAATTTATCCCGTTTTTTCTATTTTTACTTTTTGTCTTGCTCTTTTTCGTGTGCCGCGCGGCGGCGATCGTTCCAGCCCTCGAGCGTGGTCTGCCGCGCACGGGCAACCGCCAGCGCACCTGCCGGCACGTCCTTGGTGATCGTTGCGCCCGCCGCGGTGAACGCGCGGTCGCCGAGCGTCACAGGCGACACCAGATTGGTGTTGCAGCCGATGAAGCAATCGTCACCGATGACGGTCTGGTACTTATGATACCCATCGTAGTTGACCACAACCGTGCCGCAGCCGAAATTGACCCGCTCGCCGACGGTTGCGTCGCCGATATAGGTCAGGTGGGACACCTTGGTGCCGTTGCCGATCGTGGACTTCTTCAGCTCGACAAAGTCGCCGATGCGGCAGCCGTCGCCGATCGTGCACTGCGGACGGACATAGGCAAACGGGCCGACCGTGGTGTGTGCGCCGATGGTGGACTCATACACCTGCGAGTTGTTGACCGTCGTGCCCGCGCCGATCTCAGCCTTTTCCAGAATGGTATTCGGGCCGATGACCGCGCCCGCGCCCACCTTGCAGCCCGGGCGGATATGGCAGCCCGGCAGGATGGTGACGCCCGGCTCGATCTCGGCGTCCGGCGCGATATAGGTGTTCGCCGGATCGAAGATCTGCACGCCCTTGTCGATGAGCGCGAAGTTGACGCGGTTTACCATCGCGCGGAACGCGATATAGGCCGAACCGCCGTCGCGGATCTCGACGATCTCATTGGTCACGGCCACGCCCTTCTGCGCGCCTGCGGCCACCGCCGCGGACACGAGTGCATCCAGCGTGTCGCCGCCCGCCGCGAGCGCCTTTTGCAGCATCTCCCAAGTGAACATCGCCGCAAGGCAGTGCGCATCGCGCGGGATGGGCTGGCCCTCCGCGTCGAAGCCCTGCTGCTCTGCCACCAGCACGCTCACGCCGTAGCCGGTCATAACATGCGTTTCGGTCAGATGGGTGAGCGCATCGTCCTCCGCCAGCGCAAACGGCGCGGCAATCACCAGCACATGCTCGCTTTCGGGCAGCGCATGCAGCGCCGCAAAGCGGTTGGGCTCGGTCAGCGCAATGCTTTCCGCACCCGCCAGTGCAGGCTCTCTGTCATCGTGCACAAAGCAGCACGCATCCACCGTGTCGGGCAGCTCGCCCAGCACCGCATCGCCTGCCGTGCCGAACAGCACCGGACGTGCGTAGGCGGAAAAACCGCCTTCGTCAAACAGGCCGCCAACCAGGGCGGCGGTAATTTTATTCATGCAGAAAATCCTTCCGTTTCCGTGGGGCTGCACAGCCCCGTTTTCGGTTACAGATTTATTATACAACACCCCTGTATAAAAAGCATCAGCATTTTTCGATAAATTTCCTTGCACAGTAAGGTTTTTTTCGCTGTTTGCTGACAAAAAAGCTGTCCGCGCATGGCGGACAGCCTGTGTCGCCCGGCTTTGCCCACCGGGCGCTGTCTGTTTATTTTATTCTTCTGACGCTGTGGACGACGCCGTCTCTTCCTGTGCCGGTTCCGCATCCGCCGGCGCCGCGTCTGCCGGCACGGCCACCGCGCGCAGCATACGGATGCGCGGGATGAGCGGCAGGCGCGCATTATACAGGTTGACAAAACGGCCCACGATCAGCGCGGACACGATCGTGCCCAGACCCAGGCCATTGATGCCGCGGAAGAAGATGAAGGACAGAATCAGCGCGATGATGACCAGCGTAACGTCAAACAGGATCTTGACCGAGCCGAAGCGCTTGCCTGTCCGGTCGGTGATCGCGCCGACCACGCCCTCGCCGGGCACCAGCAGCGCATCCGGCGCGACCTCGACGCTGATGCCGAAGCCCAGCACCGCGCAGCCGATCACGAGCGCCACCAGTTTGACCGGCAGCGAGCTTGGCTCGAACCACCACAGCGCCTTCATGCCGACGTCGATAAACGCGCTGAACACCAGATTGACCACGATCTGCAAAAGCTGGATGGGCGGGAACTTGCGCCCGCGCAGCACCACCTGCGCCGCAATAAACAGCAGGTTCATCACAAACGTAAACTGCCCGAGCGACCACGGGAACCGCAGGCTGAGCACATACGGCACGCTCGAAATCGGCGAAGTGCCGAGCGCCGCCTTAGTGATGATTGCCACACCGAACGAATTGATGATAACGCCAATCGTAAACCACAAATACCGATAAACTAACTTCCTCATTTTTCCTCCCGAATCTCCGTTGCCTGTTTGACCGTCCGCCCCCTTTCGGACGATGCCGTAAAAACGAGGCGTCCCACATCGGACGCCCCGTTCGGTTTCAGTTCTCTTCCTGCACTTGCGGGATCTGCCGCAGGATCTCGATCGGGCCGCAGCCCGCGCACTTGGCGCAGTCGTGCATGCACGCCATCGGGTCGTCCGGGTCCTCTTCCCGGCCGATTTCGAGCAGCGTCGGATCGCCCTGTTTCTCGCCCACGAGGAACTTGGCGACCGCTTCCTCCGCCGAGCCTTCGCAGCCCGGCACGAGCAGCACGCCGATCATCTCGAGCGCGTTGCGCATGGCCAGACCCAGCGCACCGCAGATCAGCACATCCACTTTTTCCAGACTCGCCAGCTTGAGCAAATCGGTCGTGCTGGTGCCCTCCACCGAGGCCAGCCGCTTGCCCGTCGGGGTCTGCCCCTCCGCGCTGACGATCAGGAACGAGCGGCACTCGCCCAGATTCTTGGCGATCTGGCCGCCGTCATATGCGACACCGATGTTCATCGAAGGCCCTCCACCGTCTTGAGCGCATCTTTCAGCGCATCCGGCAGCTTGGCGTCCTCGATCTTGCCGGCGTCCACCGCCGCGGCCAGCTTGGGATCGATCGGCAGCTTGGCCAGTACGGGCAGACCGTACTCGGATGCCACTTCGTCCACATGGCTTTCGCCAAAGACCGAAATATGCTTGCCGCAGTCCGGGCACTCCAGATAGCTGTAATTCTCCACCACGCCGATGAGCGGGATGTTCATCATCTTGGCCATCTTGACCGCCTTGCCCACGATCATGCTGACCAGATCCTGCGGCGAGGTGACGACCAGAATGCCGTCCACCGGCAGGGACTGGAACACGGTCAGCGGTACATCGCCCGTGCCGGGCGGCATATCGACGAACAGGAAATCCACGTCGTCCCATACCACATCCGACCAGAACTGCTTGACGGTTTCCGCGATGATCGGCCCGCGGTAGATGACCGGGTCATCCTCGTTGGGCAGCACCAGGTTGATGGAAACCATCTGCACGCCGCCCTCGCTGCGCGCGGGCAGGATGCCTTCCTCGCAGCCTTCGAGCTTGTCATGCACGCCAAAGGTCTTGGGGATAGACGGGCCGGTGATGTCCGCGTCCAGGATGCCGCAGGTATAGCCCTTGCGCGTCATGCCGACGGCGAGCATCGAGGTCAGCAGGCTTTTGCCGACGCCGCCCTTGCCGGACACAACGCCGATCACCTTTTTGACCGAAGCCGCGGGATTTGCCGCGACCTTCAGGCTCTTTTCGCCGCCGCAGCCCGCAGAACAGGATTCGCAGTTATGCGAACAACCCATACTTCAACAACTCCTAACATATCTTTTTGTTGCCTATTTTTTAGTATACCGCATTGTTTTCTCTTGTGCAAGGGGCAATCATGTCCGGCCACATCCGCCGCACAACAGGAAAGCGCCGCCGTCTCGTCGGGGGAAACGAGACGACGGCGCTTTGCCCATTCACTACACAGATTTGAAAAAGGGGGGTAAAAAGAGAAATAAAAGATCGGTAGGCTGCCGACCCGGGATTGCGGCTTCCCTGATCGACATGCTTAGTATACCCTGTCTGCGTGTGCAAAGTGTGAACAGATTATAAATATGCTGTGAAAGAATTGTTTCCGGCATATTTTTCCCGCAGACATGGGAAACGCCCTGTTTTCCACAAGGGGGGGAATGGAAAACAGGGCGCACGCCAATGCAAAATGAAAAAGAGGATAAAAAGAAAAGGTGAAAGAAAGAAAACATTGTAAAAAGGGGTGTCGGTTGGGCTGGTGTCTTTCCCTTCCGACAATCATAGTATAGCGCAGCCGGTGGAAAAAAGTGTGAACAGCTTTTGAACATACTTTGAAAGGTTTATGACTTTGGCCGCGCGGCAAAAAAGGCAGGAAAAACCCCCGGCCCATGGGGGAAATGGAACCGGGGGTTTTTCGCTCATTTCACAAAATAAAGGGGGGTAAAAGAGAAATAAAAGATCGGTAGGCTGTCGATTCGGGATTGCGGCTTCCCTGATCGACATGCTTAGTATACCCCATCCCCGCAGGGAATATGTGAATAAATTTTGAACGGCCTGTGAAAGAATTGTTTACAATTTGGGACGCCGGCAAGCGGCGTCCCTCCAGGGGGTATCCATACCCCCTGGATACGGCGCCGGTTCCAGAGAAAACCGGCACCGATACCCCCGGTTTCGCGCAAAAAATGCGCGGGTCGTGGTCAAAATTCGAGGTACACGCCCCCGAATTTTGTTATTTTCATATCGCTGCGCTCCTGTTTTCTACGTCGCCTATCTCTGCTGTTGTTTTTTCAGCAGGCGGATATCGTCGCCGAAAAAGCGCAGCGACACGAACTCGCCCAGCAGGCGGGACGCCACGGCGGGCGAATATTTCTCACTCAGTGCCTCGGGCGGCAGGTTGGTGTTGACGATCATCGGCCGCCCGGCCATCAGGCGGTTGTTGATGAGGTTATACAGTGCGGACACGGTGAACGCCGTGCCCATCTCCGTGCCCATATCGTCGATGATGAGCAGGTCGGCCCGCTCGTAGCGCGCGGCGCGCTCGGCGGCCTCCTCGCCGTTGCCGTTGCCGAATTTGATCGTCTCATACGCTGCGACAATGTTGATCGCGGTGTCATACGCGACCGAAAAGCCGCGCGCCGCCACCGCCTCGGCGATGCACGAGGACAAAAAAGTCTTGCCCAGACCGGTCGAACCGTACAGCAGCAGATTGGGCGAATGTTTGCCGAATTTTTCGGCATACGCCTTGCACTCGTCCAGATTGTACTCCATGTTCTCCCGCGGGGACAGCCCCAGCCGCTTGTCCGGCCGGGTGGAATAATAGTCCATGCGGAAATGCGCGAAATTCTGGTCGCGGATGGGCAGCACCGCGGACAGCTGCTCGCGCAGCAGCTTGGCATACCGCTCTTTGACGCAGTCGCAGGTCGCGCTGCCCGCGTAACCCGTGTCGCCGCACTTTACGCACAGCGGTTTTTCGGTCAGATAATCCTCCGGCAGACCCATGCCGCGCAGCAGCCCGGCGCGCTCGGCCTGCAATTCCAGATTGTGCGCGCGCAGGCCCTCGATGGCGGCCGTCGGATCACCGCCCGTATTGAGCGCCGCGCGCAGAACCGACGCTGCCGTCTGCGACAGCGTGCGGTCGATCGCACGGATGCGCGGCTCGCGCGCATATACCTCGCGCCGCCGCTCCTCAAACGCATCGCTGCGCGCCGCGCGCTCGCGTTCCAGCTCGCGCCGCGCCTCGGCCAACAGTTTTTTATCGTATGCCATGGTTTATTCCTCCGTTTTGCGGCGGTGGCTGCGCACGCGCGCCGCCCAGTCCTGCTCCCACGCGGCCAGCGTGCCCGGATCGGTCGGCTGCGCCGGAGTCTGCCCGACGGCCGCGCGCGTCTCGGGCTCGAGCGCGGTGATCTCGCTGACCGTATGTACGCCCGCCTCGTCCCAGCGGCGCAGGATGCCGAGCGTGTAGTCCAGACTCTTATGCCCCTGCTGCTTGTCCGTGCGCCGCACCGCCAGTGCGATCGCCTCGGGCGGGAAGCCGTGCGCCAGCGCAAAGCGGCACACGCGCTGCGCCTTGGGTGCAGGCTGCGCCGGATCGGCGCCGAGCGCCTTGTACACCGCCTCGCTCAGCGGCTTTTCGTTTGCCTTGCGTGCCAGATACTGCTGCGCCTGCTGCGCGCTCACCACGCCCATATCCGCCCACAGATAGGCCTCGCGCCGGATATCGGCCAGCCGCACCACGCCTTTTTCGCCCTTGAGATAGCTGAGCAGCTCGATGATCGCCCCCGCCGACAGGCCGAGGTGGTCATAGGCCGTCAGCAGGCAGCGCAGCTGCCCCTCGGTCAGCGTGCGGCCGAGCACACCCTCCGCGCTCTCGCAGACCGCGGCAAACTTGTGGTCGTCCAGCCGCGCGCGGCGCAGCTCGTCGGCCGTATACTGCGGCGCGTCCGCAGGCTTGTCCTCCTGCGGCGGTGCGGCGGGCGTGATCAGCCCGTTGAGCGTGAAGGCCGCGCGCTCATACCGCTCCTGCGGCAGATGCAGCGCACGCGCGGCGGTTTTCCCGTCCGCGCTGCCGTGCCGCAGGACGTAAAGATAGAGCAGCGCCGCGTCGCCGTCCGCGGCGGCGATCAGCTTGTCCAGCATGTCGCAGCGCGCCACGCGCAACTCGCCCTCGGGGAGCGAAACGGAGGTCTGGGCCATCGGTTCATTTCCTTTCCAAATGGGATTGGCTTTTATTATAACACAGCCCGCACAGCCGGGCAAATGGAAAAGGACGGGACGCAGGACGTGATATTTTGCACGCGCTGCGCGCGGGCAGAAAAAAGGCGGGACATGCGCCTGCCTTTTTTCCCAAACAGCAAAACGGCGCAGGAATCAAAATTCCTGCGCTGCTTTGCTGCAATAGGCATTCCCAGCCGCAGGCTGGCGATGCCGTTTGTCGTTTCAAGCTGTACGCTTGAAACGAAGATTACTTGATCTTCTCTTCCGGCTTGACGTCCTTCATGGACAGGTTGACGCGGCCCTTGTCGTCGATCTCCATGACCTTGACCCAGACCATGTCGCCTTCCTTGACGGCGTCCTCCACCTTTTCGATGCGGTGGTCGGCCATCTTGGAAATGTGCACCATGCCGTCCTTGCCCGGCAGCAGGTTGACGAACGCGCCGAAGTTCATCAGGCGCACGACCTTGCCGTAGTAGATTTCGCCCGGCTCGGGCTCCTTGACGATCGCTTCGATCATCTTCTTGGCCTTCTCCGCGTCGGAAGCCTTGACCGCCGCGATGGTGACCGTGCCGTCGTCCTCGATGTCAACCTTGGCGCCGGACTCGGCCACGATGTTCTGGATCACGCTGCCGCCCTTGCCGATGACCTCACGGATCTTGTCCGGATGGATGTGCATGGTGGTCATCTTGGGCGCCCACTCGGATACGTCCGCACGAGGCTCCGGAATGGCCTTGAGCATGATCTCATCCAGGATGCCGTAACGTGCCACGCGGCACTTCTCGAACGCCTGCTTGATGATGTTCGGGGTCAGACCATCGACCTTGATATCAACCTGAATGGCCGTGATGCCCTTCTTGGTGCCGGCAACCTTGAAGTCCATGTCGCCGTAGAAGTCCTCAACGCCCTGAATATCGGTGAAGGTGGTCTCCTGACCGCCGTCGGTGATCAGGCCGCAGGAAATACCCGCAACCGGCGCCTTGATCGGCACACCGGCGTCCATCAGCGCGAGGGTGGAACCGCAGACCGAACCCTGCGAGGTAGAACCGTTGGAGGAAATGACCTCGGAAACCAGACGCAGCGCATACGGGAACTCGCTGACCGGCGGGATGACCGGCAGCAGCGCGCGCTCGGCGAGCGCACCATGGCCGATCTCACGACGGCCGGGGCTGCGGGACGGACGGGTTTCGCCGACCGAGAAGGACGGGAAGTTGTAGTGGTGGATATAGCGCTTTTCCTTCTCCTCGAAGATGGTGTCCAGCTCCTGCGCATCGCCCAGCGTGCCCAGCGTGCACAGCGTCAGCACCTGGGTCTGGCCGCGGGTGAACATACCCGAACCGTGAACGCGCGGCAGCACATGCACTTCGGCAGCCAGCGGACGGACTTCCTCCATGCCGCGGCCGTCCACGCGCTTGCCGTTTGCCAGCCAGCGGCGCACGATCTTCTTCTGCAGCTTGTCCACGCACTCGGAAAGGTTCGCGCCATGCTCTTCCTTGTATTCGTCAGAAAGCGTCGCCTCGAACGCATCGACGATCTCGCGCACGCCCGCGTCGCGGACGGTCTTGTCGTCGGTGTCCATGGCGACCTCAAACTTGTCGTTGCACTCGGCCTCGAGCTTGTCGAACAGCTCGTGGTCGATGTCGTGATGCTCGTACTCGAACTTCGGCTTGCCGATCTCGTCCTTGATGCCCTGGATGAACGCGCAGATCTTCTTGAGTTCCTCGTGCGCCTCCATGAGTGCGTTGAACATATCGTCCTCGGGCACTTCCTTCGCGCCCGCTTCGATCATGACGATCTTGTCCTTGGTCGCGCACAGGGTAACGTCCATCTCGGACTGCTTACGCTGCTCGCTCGTCGGGTTGATGATGGTCTTGCCGTCGATGATGCCGACCTGGCAGCCCGCAACGACGTAGTCGAACGGGATGTCCGAGATTGAAACCGCGATGGACGCGCCCAGCAGGCCGACCACCTCGGGGGAGTTGTCATAATCGTTTTCCAGCACCGTGCAGACGATGGAAACGTCGTTGCGCAGGTCCTTCGGGAACAGCGGACGCATCGGGCGGTCGATCTGGCGGGACGCGAGGATCGCGCGTTCGCTCGGACGGCCCTCGCGGCGCATGAAGCTGCCCGGGATGCGGCCTACCGCATACAGACGCTCTTCAAAATCGACCGAGAGCGGGAAAAAGTCGATGCCGTCGCGCGGCTTGGCCGATGCGGTCGCGGTGACCAGCACGGCGGTGTCGCCGTAGCGCACCAGGCACGAGCCGTTGGCCAGCTGGGCCATCTTGCCGGTTTCGACGGTCAGCTTGCGGCCGGCGATCTCGGTTTCAAAAACGCGGTAGTTTTTGAAGTCAAAGGGATTGATGTTTGCCATGTTTTGTCCTCCTTTTTTGTGTTGCGGAGGGCGGCGCATCACTTTTTTAGCACTTGAAGCAAAAACGGGCAAAGGCCGTTCCGTTCCTCCTTCAACTGCTAAAAAGCGGTTTTGCCGCCTTCCTTTGGAAAACAGAAACAGGGGAGCAGACTGCTCCCCTATTTGCTTGTTCTTCTTACTTACGGATGCCGAGCTTGGCGATCAGCGCACGGTAGCGGTTGATGTCCTTCTTCTGCAGGTAAGCCAGCATGGAACGGCGCTGGCCGACCATCTTGAGCAGGCCGCGGCGGGAGTGGTTGTCCTTCTTGTGGACCTTCAGGTGCTCGGTGAGCTCCTGAATGCGCGCGGTCAGGATCGCTACCTGAACCTCCGGAGAACCGGTGTCGGTTGCGTGGATGCGGTTTGCCTCGATAACGGCAGTCTTTTCTTCCTTACGGATCATGATGTGTTTCACCTTTCAAATGATATTTTTTTACTTACCCACAGGCTGGGCTGCGGCTGGTGAAATGGGCACGGTAGGGACGCACCCGGAAGTCCGGCAGCTAAGCGCGGGGCGAAAGCACAATATATGATACCATGACCGAACGAATTTGTAAAGTAATTTCTGCTTTTTTATTTACTTTGCCGCATTTTCGCACTTTTCTTTGGCCATTTTGTCGAATTGTACAATTATGAATAAATTGTGAACGAGATTTTGTCGATTTTTCATCTTGTCCCAACAACTTTTCCAGTGCTATAATTCTACCATCATCGGTGGACAGCTGAACATCCTTTCGCTTGAAGCCGTTTTTATTTATTGCTAAAGACACGCGACGGGGCGGTGCAATAGCGCGGCCTGATGTCGCGTTCTTTTTTTGCTTTCCGCCGCGCCTCCGGGACATTTTGCCGCCGGAGGCGTTTTTTTATGCCTGTCCGGCGCACACTGAAAAGAGAGCGCTGCCGCTACGCAAACTCGTTGCTGCGCAGCTCCAGATTATAGGCCAGCAGCACGCGCAGCCGCTTTTTGCCGCGCGTCAGATGGCGCGACACCGCTGACTGGCTGATACCCAGCTGATAGGAGATCTCCTTGCCGGACAGTCCTTCCACCTCGCTCAGCCACAGAACCTGATACTGCCGCGCGGTCAGCTGCTCGCGCAGGGCATGGAAAAACGCCTCGCGGAACTTGGCGCGGAACGCGCTGTCGTCCGCCCCGATCTCCGCCAGATACCGCTCGTACGCCGCGCGGTCCGCCGCTCCTTCAGACAGCCTTTCTGTTCTCATGTCCGTTTCCTCCTTTGTCATAGTAGTGTTCCAGCACAAAGGCCGTTTTGCGGCTTTCGTTGATCAGCACCTGCAAACAGTTGATGCGCCGTTTGAGACGGTATTTGACCTCGTTCTGTTTCGCGCGGCGCCGCGCTGCCTGCAACAGCTTCAGGCGCAGCTCCAGAAGCGCCGTGTTGGACCGGTACTCCCTTGCCATTTCTTGCAGCTGCATGTCCTTCCTCCTTGCAATTATCGAACATTTGTTCGTATTTCTTGATTCACATAATACTACATATTGGAAATGATGTCAACATCAGCCTACATTTGGTGTGCTATCAATCTTTTTACCCACATATACTGGGAGAAGAAAGGAGGCATCGGACATGCGCAGACTGCTGCTGACCGGCAGCGCGCTCGTGCTGGCGCTTTATCTGATCCCCGCGGCGCTGCTGCTCGGCGGCCGGGCGGAAACCGTCGATGCCGCGACCGCTTCCGTCCCCGTTCAGAACACTGCCGCCCCCACCGGCGACTACTCCACCGTGACCGTCTCGATCGACGGCACGCCGACCGAGCTGCCGCTCGAAACCTATGTCGCGGGCGTGGTCGCAGCGGAGATCTCCAATGATTTTCCGATCGACGCGATCCGCGCGCAGGCGGTTGCCGCGCGCACCTACGCGGTTTACAAAATGGCTTCCGGCCGTCCGGACGCGCACCCCGACGCCGACGTCTGCGACGACTTCCACCACTGCGCCGCCTACCGCGATATCGCGGTCGAGACCGCGGCGGGCAATGACCTTGCGCGCGTGCAGCAGGCCGTGCAGGACACCGAGGGCGAGATCCTGACCTATGACGGCGCGCCGATCGCGGCGGTATTCCACTGCGTCAGCGGGCCGCGCACCGAAGCCGCCCTCGACGTGTGGGGCGAGGACGTGCCCTATCTGCAAAGCGTGGTCAGCCCGGGCGGTACGGCCTATGACGGCTATGAAGCGGCGGTGACCGTGTCCGCGGACGAATTTCGTCAAAAAGTCGCGGATGCGTTTCCGGCGGCGGACGTATCCGGCGCGCCAAGCGAGTGGTTCAAAGCCTCGACCCGGTCGGATGCGGGCGGCGTCATCACGGTCAAACTCGGCGGCGTGACCGTCGAGGGCACGGATGTGCGCGAGCTGTTCGGCCTGCAATCGACCAACTTCACCATCACCACCACGGACGACAGCATCACCTTCCACACCATCGGCTACGGCCACGGCGTCGGCCTGTCGCAGTACGGCGCCAAGTATATGGCCGAGCAAGGGGCGGATTATGCGGAAATTTTGGCGCATTATTATCCGAATACCGTGCTGACCCATGTATAAACCCTTTCCTCCGCGGCCATACTGGAGAAAACGGAGGTAAAGGGATATGAAACAATATCATTCCAAACATACCGCAGTCCTTTCGACCCGCGGCTTTTACACCATCCTGACCGTCTGCGCGCTCATTATCGCGGCGTCCGCGTGGGTGCTCTGGTCGGACGCGACCGCGCCCGCCGAGGACGAGACGCAGGCCAGCCTGCCCATCGTCACGCCCGCGGAATCCCTGCCCGACCTGAGCGAGGATACGCCGGTGCTGAGCGAAGAGACGGGCGACGCGGACGAGCCGGATGCCGATCAAGAACCGGACGGCGCCGCGCCTGAGCAGGCGGATGACACCGCCGCAGAAACCGCGCCCGCGCCCGTCGAGACGGTTTCCGCGCCCATCTATGTGCGTCCGGTCGCCGGCGCGGTGATCACGCCGTTTTCCGGCGATGAGCTGCTGTTCCAGCCGACCTTCGGCGACTGGCGCGTGCACACCGGCACGGACTTCGCCGCCGAAGCCGGGGAAACCGTGCTCGCGCTGACCGACGGCACGGTGCAGCAGGTGGTCGAGGACGGTCTGTACGGCACATGCGTCACGCTCTCGCATGACGCCGACCTGACCTCAACCTATTGCGGCATCACGGACGTGCGCGTCGCGGAGGGACAGGCCGTCGCCGCGGGCGAAGCGATCGGCACGGTCGCGGAAACCATCGACGCGGAAGCCGCGCTCGGCCCGCACCTGCATGTCGAGGCCGCCCGCGCGGGCACGCCGGTCGATGTGCTCGAGCTGCTGGGCGAAAGCGAAATCGAATAATACCGCAAAACGCAGCAAAGCCGCTGGACAAAAGTCCAGCGGCTTTGCGCGCTTGTATGTTGTTGTCATTCCGCGGCATCCGGAGAGGCTTCCGCCCCATCCTGTTCCGGTTCAGACACTTGGTCCGCCACCGTCACCGCATAGTTGCCCGTCAGCCCGCCGCCGGCCACCGTGACGATGCCATCCGCGAGCAGGAAATTCATCTGCTCATCCGCGGACTTGGCGGTCTCGCCGTTGACCGCGGCCGTGCCTGCCGTGCCGTCGGAAAAACGGTACGAGATCCCGGTCTGGTCCTCCTGCGTGATGGTCAGCGTCACGCCCGCCGCGCTCACATAGCTGCCCGGCCAGCCCTCATGCTGTTCGGCAGCATCATACAGCGGGAAGGTTTTGTAATCGTCCAGCACGCCGTCACCCAGATAGTGATATTTCTCGCCCGTTTCGCGGTCCACGGCGACCTTGCCGACCGTCCGCCCCGACGTATCGCTGACCGCGAACACATAGTATTCGCGCGCCTGTTCCTCGTCCGCGCCGACCGACAGCGTTTCGTCCGTCGCCTCCACCGTATACTCGCTTTCGTCCACCGCACCGGCGACCTGATCGAGCGCCTCCTGCTCGGTCAGCGCCGTATTCGCATCGTCGCTGAGCAGCCCCGCCTGCGTCGCCGCCTCCAGCGCCTGCGTCTGCGGATTGACCTTGGCGGCTTCCTCCGTGGTGGGCTCCACCACATCCTTCTGCTGCGTGCAACCGGCCAAAAGCAGGGTGCCGAGCAGCACCGCGGCAACCGATCGTTTCATCCTGCCTGCCTCCCTCTTTCTTCTCTTCTCATGCAAATCAGGCGGCACCGCCTCCCTGCGATGCCGCCTTAATCATACCGTATCCGGCGCAAAATTGCAACGGTCAGTTATCTGGAAAATGCGTCATTGGTCGCCCTTTTTCCACTTTTTCAGCCATCCGCGCCCCTTTTTCGGGCGATGAAAGCGCTGTTTGATCCGCTCGGCCAGGCTGTCGGTCAGCGAGTAGTACACGGGCGTGATAAACAGCGTCGCCACCGTGGATATCACCATGCCGGTCATCATCACAACGCCCATCGGCTTCATCATCTCCGAGCCTTCGCCGCCCGAGAACACCATCGGCACCAGACCGAGGATGGTCGTCAGCGCGGTCATCAGCACCGGACGCACGCGGCGCGGGCAGGCGTTGAGGATGGCGGTCTGCTTATCCTCGCCGCGCTGACGGCGCTGCAGGATATAGTCGATCAGCACGATCGACGAGTTGACCACCGTACCGGCCAGAATGATAACCGCGAGCAGCGCCACCATGGACACCTTGTTGCCGGTCGGCCACAGCAGGATCAGCGAGCCGAGCAGGCCGATCGGCAGGATGAGCATGATCGCCACCGGCAGGACGAACGAGTTGAACTGGCTGGCCAGAATGAAGTACACCAGCAAGATCGCCACCAGCAGCGCGGTCATCAGCGACTGGGTCGTCTCTTCGATGCTGGACGCCGCGGTGTCGCCGTCCTCCACCTCGATGCCCTCGGGCATCTGGTAGTTCGCGATCAGGTCGTTGACCTGCTGCATGATCCCCACGCTGTCACCCGACTCGGTCTCACCCGTGATGGTCACGGTCTCGTACTGGTTGATGCGCGAGATCGACTGCGGCGACAGTTCGGTATACACATCCGCGACCATGGACAGCGGCACGGTGCCGCCAGTCGGCGCGGGCAGCTGCAAGGATTTGAGCGCATCCATATCCTGCGTGAGCGTCTCGTCGCCCGAAATCGTCACGTCGTATTCCTCGCCGCTCATGCGCAGCGTGGTCGCCACCGAACCGGTCAGCTCGCCGCGCACCAGCGTACCGATGGTGGCAGCCGTCAGGCCGAAGCGGGATGCGTTTTCGCGGTTGACCTTGATCGCCACGCGCGGCACCTGATCGCCCGCGGAGGACTCCACATTGACCGCGTCCGGCAGCGCTTCGATCTTGTTTGCCAGATCCTCCGCGGTCGCCGCGAGCTGGTCGTAATCCTTGCCGGACAGCTGCACGCTGATGTCCGAACCGGTATCCATCATCATCATGCCCGCGTCCGACACGGTGATCTCGCAGCCCGCAATATCCGCCAGATCGCGGCGCAGCTGCGCGGCGATCTGCGAGGCCGAGCGGTCACGGTCGGCCACCGGCTGGAGCATAACGGTCACGCTCGCGCCCGAGGTGCTCGACATGATCGAGGTCGAGCTGCCTGTGCTGTAATACACCAGATCGACTTCGGGCACGGTCTGCTCGACAATGCGCACAATGCGGTCCTGCACTGCGGCCGTTTCCTCCATGGTCGAGCCGCTGGGCATGCTGACCGAGACGTCCACCTGTCCCTGATCCATTTCCGGCAGCAGCTCCGAACCGGCCAGCGCGATGCTGGCAATGGAAACCACGCAGATGCACGCGGTGACCGCCAGACCGACCCAGCGGTGCGTGATAAACAGCTTGAGCACCTGCTTGTATTTGCGCGTGAGCGGCTTATCCGCCACGACCTGCTCCCGCAGGCCCGGCTTGGTCACCAACTGGTGCACGCCGCCGCGGTCGAGCAGGATGTAGCACAGAAGCGGCACGAGCGTCAGCGAGATCAGCAGCGACGAGGACAGCAGCGCCACGATCGTGATGCAGAACTCCTTGAAGATCATGCCGGTCAGGCCGCCGGACAGACCGATCGGCAGAAAGACCGCGATCGTGGTCAGCGTGGACGCCGTGACCGACAGCACGACCTCGTGCGTGCCCTTGACACAGGAATCCCAGCGGTCGTAGCCGTCCGCCCGGTAATGGAACACGTTTTCCAGCACGACGATCGAGTTATCCACGATCATGCCGACGCCCAGCGCAATGCCGCCCAGCGACATGATGTTGAGCGTGATATCCAGCGCGTACATGAGCAGGAAGGTGAACAGGATGCAGCAGGGCATCGCGATCGCGATCGCCAGCGTCGCGCCGAAGTCGCGCAGGAACACCAGCAGCACGATCGCCGCGAACAGCACGCCCATCCAGATGTTGCTCATCGCGTTATCGACCGTCATGTTGATATAGTCGGACTGGTCCATGACCAGATCCCACTCCAGCGCGCCGTTGTTCGCGATCAGCGTATCCAGCTGCTCCTTGGCGCGCTCGGCAATCTCGACCGTGTTCGAGCCGGACTGCTTGTTGACCGACAGCAGCAGGCACTCTTCGCCGTTGACCTTGGCCAGCGCATCGCGGTCCTTGGGCTGCAGGGAAACGTCCGCGATCTGGCTCAGGCGCACGGTGCCGCCCGCGGGCAGCGAAATGAGCGCGTTTTTCACGTCGTCGATCGACTGGTATTCGCCGTCCGTGCGCACGGACAGGGTCTGCGAGCCGCTGTCCAGCTCGCCGCCCGGCACGGCCATATTGTCCGCGCCGATCTGCTGTGCCACCGAGCTGACCGTCAGGTTATAGCCCTTCAGGCGCGCCGCGTCGGTCTTGACCGCGACCTCGTTTTCGTAGCCGCCCGAGATATCCACCGACGCCACGCCGTCCAGGCGCTCGAGCGCGGGGGCGATCTCCTCGTCCGCCATGGACTGGAGGCTTGCCAGATCGCTGCCGCGCAGCGCGACCATGATGACCGGCATGGAGTCGATGTCGATCGACATGACGGTCGGATCGGTCGCGTCCTCGGGCAGCATGGATTTGGCCTGATCGACCTTGTCGCGCATGTCGGTCATCGCCTCATCCAGATCGGTGCCGTAGGCAAACTGCACGATGACCATGGACATGTTTTCCGCCGAGGTCGAGGTGAGCGTTTCCAGGCCCGCAAGGCCCGCACAGGCGGACTCAAGCGGCCGGGTCACCTGCTGCTCGATATCCTCCGGCCCCGCGCCGGCATAGGTCGAGTACACGATCGCCACCGGCAGCTCCATATCGGGCATGAGCGCAAGCGGCAGCGACTGAAAGAAGTAAAAGCCAAACACAACGATCAATATGTAGGCCAGAATGGTCATGACATTGTGTTTGATACAGTTTTCCGCAATTTTCATAGGGGTGTCAGCCCTCCCCGTTTTGCACAGCGTCGTCCGTGGCGTCGTCCGCCGCATCGTCCTCGCCGGTCACCACGCGCACCATGGCGCCGTCCGACAGATAGGACTGCCCCTTGACGACCACGCGGTCGCCCTCGGAAAGGCCGGACACGATCTCGGTATCGGTCTTGCTGACCAGGCCGGTCTGCACCACTACGCGCGCCGCAGTCTCGCCCTCTTCACCGTCCTCGACCACGAACACATACCGCTCGTCCCCCGAGCCGGTCAGGATCGCCTCGGTCGGGACGGACAGCGCATCGCTGCGGCGGGCGGTATAGAAGGTCACGGTCGCAAACGAGCCGATCGGCGGATTGGTGCCTGCCGGCAGCTGCACCGGGATATCGTACAGGCTGGTCTGCAGGTTGGCGGCAGCGGGCAGCGAGCCGATCGTACCCTGCACCATGTCATCCGACAAAACCGAAATGACGACGCCCGCGCTGTCGCCCTCGTGGATGTTGGCGAACACATCCTCCGCCACCGATGCGGTGACCTCCACCTTGCTGTCCTCCGCGATGACCACGCCCGGCTGCGCGGACGAGGCCATGCCGCCATTGACCACATTGACCGCGGTGATCGTGCCCGCGCAGGGTGCCTTGACCGTGCCGAGCGACGCCTGCGTGTTGATCTGGTCCATCGACGCTTGGATCTGCGCCAGCGACGCCGACTGCTGCGCCTGCGCCTGCGCCACGCCTGCCTGCGCCTGCGCCAGCGCCTGCTCCGCGCGCGTCACGTCCTGCGCGGCCGCCGCACCGACCTCATACAGCGCCTTGGTGTTGTCCAGCGCCTGCTGCGCCTGCTGCACCCCGATCTGCGCCGAGGAGATCGCGCTGTCGGTTGCAGCCTTGGTGGCGCTGTACGACTCCTGCAGCGCCCCCAGTGTGGAGGTGACCGTCGAGGTATCGACCGTGAACAGCACCTGTCCCTTGGTCACCTTGTCGCCCTCCTTGACCGGCAGGGTCAGCACCTGCCCCGCCAAAAGCGGGAATACCTGCACCTCGTTGACCGCAACGACCTTGCCCGTCACCGAATACTCCGCGTTCATCGGTCCGGACGAGACGGCCATCACTTCCACTGCGGTGCCGGCGGGCGCTTCCTCCGCCTGTTCCTCCTGCTGGCCGCAGCCCGCGCCCAGCAGCAGCGCCGCCGCCATTACGGCAGCCAAAATACGTTTGCTTTTCATCTGTGTCCTCCGTCGCTCGCTTTCTCCGTTTGCCGTCATGCCGCGCCGCCTGCCATATACCCCCGCTTGGCCCAATCATCGGTGTTGTACGCGGTAAACAGATCGTGCTCCGCCGTGGTCACCGCGTCCTGCTTGGCGGCCAGATCGTCCTGCGCCGTCAGGTAATCGAGCTGCGAGATCATCCCGCGCTCATATTGCAGCGCGTCCACGTCGAAGTTCTTCTTCTCGGTATCATATGCGGCTTTGGCCTCGTCCAGCAGACGTTTTTTGTCCTTCACATCCTGAAAGATCTGCCGGAACGAGTTGGTGGCGCTCTCCTTGGCGTATTCCAGATTGAGTTTGGCGGCCTCGTACGCATCTACCGTGGTCGTCACATTGTCCTCATAATCGTTGGACGCCTTGCGCACCTCGTCCTGCGCCGACCAGATCGAGTAACTGTTGTCCAGCGCCTCGGCCAGATCGGTTTCGTAGTTCATGTCGGACAGCTGCTTATCCGTGACCGTGGGCAGCGTGGTCGGCTTAACCGTGGTTGTGGCGGTATTGCCGCACAGCAGCGACAGCTGGTTTTCCGTCGAGGTCTGCATCAGGGTAAGCGTCTCGCGCTGGGCGGCCGCCGTGCGGCGCGACTGCCGCAGATTATCCAGCGTCAGCTGGGACGCCATGCCCAGCTCAACCTGCTTTTCGACCGCCGCGATGCTGCGGTCGAGCGCCGCGAGGCTGCGGTCGAGTGTGGCGATGCCCTCCCTCGTGGTGATGATGCCGATGTACGCGGTCTGCGCGCCGACCACGATCTGGTTGGCGGCGTTTTCCAGCTGCTTTTTGGTCGCGGTATAGGTGTCGTCCAGCTGGTCCTGCGCATCGTCCTGCGCATCGTCCAGCCCGTTGATGATGGCCTGCGTGGCGCGCATGCTCTCTTCCGCCATCTTGCGCAGCGCCATCGCCATGGCGATCTGTGCCTGTACCACATCGCTGCCCGCGTCCGCGGACTGCTGCAATGCCTTCACATACTGGTCATAGACGTTGTATTCCGCCTGATACTGCTGATATTGGGCCGTATACTGTGCCTCCTGCCCGATGAACTGTCCGTCCAGATCGGTGTCCTCGATGCCCGCCAGCGTTTTCTGAAACCCCTGAATGGTCTTGTTGTTGGCTCGCACGGTCTTTTCCAGCCCGGCAAAGCCAATCGACTGTTCGTCCTGCACCGGCGGCGCGGCGTTGACGCCCTCGCTGCCCAGCGCATCCTGCACGGCGGACGCGGCCGCCCCGATGCCGATGCCCGCCAGGTCAAGCGCATTGACCGCGCCCGCCGGAACGACCGACTGGGCGCACAGCACGCCCGCCAGCAGTGCGCCTGCAATTCGTATCCGTTTCATTTGATTCCCGATCGCCTCCTTCCGCTGTCAAAGCAGCTCTCGCGTGATGATGCTGGTGTGAATATACTCGATCTCCTGCCGCGGCAGCTCCCCCGTGCGCAGGGTGTGCGCCAGCACTTCGATCGCCCGCGTGGTCTGCGCGGAAAAATCCTGATCGATGATGAAATCCAGCCGGCCGTCCTCCAGATACTGCCGCGCATGCGGCGTCAGGTCATGGCAGACCACATGCACGCGGCGTGCGGGTTTGGCGCGCTCGAGCGCGTCCATGCAGCCGCGCACAGACTCGTTGGCCATATAAATGCCGCGCAGCCGCGGATTCTGCCGCAGCTGCTGCAAAACGCCGTCATAGGTCAGCTCGTACTGCTCGACGCTCTCGATGACGTGCGCGTTGACGCTGCCGCCGAAAATCTCATACAGCCGGTCGAGGAAACCGCGCACCCGCAGCCCGTGGGCGGTAAACTCGCGGTTGCCGGTCACGACCAGCACTTCCGCGCCCGATATGTACGGCGCGAGCAGGCCCGCGGCCACCCGCCCGGATTTGACCATGTCCTGCCCGATGTGGTACAGGCGGCGGCTCTGCCGCACGTCCGAGTCGCAGGTCACCACCTGGATGCCCGCGGTCACCAGACGGTCGATCTCCTCGCTCATGGCCAGCGTATCCGGCGCGGTCAGGATCAGGCCGTCGATCCCGCGCCCCTCCAGCCGCTCGATCGCCTCAAAATACGACCGATGGGAACGGTTTTTCAGCTCCTCCACCAAAACGTTTACGTCGTTGAGGCCGCGGTTATGCACTGCCACGCGGATGCCCTCCCGCATGCGGCGGATGAAAAACGCATCCCAGCTCGGCAAAATCACGCCGATCCGATAGGCCCCACGGCCGGCCCGGGCTGCCTGCCGCTGCGCCGGCGTTTTGTAGCCGTATTCGTTTATCATTTTCTGCACGCGCTCACGCACCTCAGGCGCCACATTCGGGCGGCCGTTGACCACCCGATCGACCGTGCCGCGCGAAACGCCGCATTGCTCTGCGATCCACTGTGCAGTTACCTTCATGAGTCGATTCCCCTTTGTCCGTGCTTTTGCTGCGGGTATCCTGTAATATATAGCCATTTTACCACAGCACCTGCAAGGGTACAAGCAATTCTGTGCATTTTGCACACTTTCGCCCCAATTGTCCCATAACCGTGCATTTTTGATTTGTGCACAATGCACAGCCTTTTTGCACGCCAACAGCACCCTCGCGCCGCCATTTTTCACCAATCGCGCTTTTTAAAATTGGGCGGTGCGCCGAAATTCCGGCCATGCTCTTGATGCTCTCCTTTAAGTGGTCTATAATAAAGTTACCTTATTGAAAAAGGAGAGATTTGAAATGGGCATTTTGAAAATCGGCGTAGTCGGCTGCGGTCGTATTGGTAAGCTGCACATCAATAACCTGATCAACAGCGTACCGGGCGTACAGGTCGTAGCTGCGGCAGATCCGATGCTGGATAAGTCCGGCGCACGCGAGTGGCTGGCAGAGCGCAAGATCACCAACGTTTCCACCGACTTTATGGATGTTATCAACAATCCTGAGGTAGACGTTGTATTCGTTTGCTCGTCCACCGACACGCATTGCGACGTTTCCATGGCGGCTGTCAACGCCGGCAAGCACGTTTTCTGCGAGAAGCCGATCGACTATGATATCGACAAGATCAAGAAGCTGCTCGCTCTGGTTGAAGAGAAGGGCGTTAAGTTCCAGGTTGGCTTCAACCGCCGCTTCGACCACAACCACAAGGCTGTCGCTGACGCTGTCAAGAACGGCACCATCGGCGATCCGCACATCGTTATCGTTTCTTCCCGTGACCCGGAGCCCCCGTCCCCGGCATACGTTGCGGTTTCCGGCGGTATCTTCTACGACATGATGATCCACGACTTCGATATGGTTCGCTACGTAACCGGTTCCGAGGCTGTTGAGATCTCCGCTGTCGGCTCCTGCCTGGTCAACCCGAACCTGCAGGAAGAGTCCGGTATCCCGGACGTTGACACCGCGGTTGTCACCATGAAGATGGCTAACGGCTGCATCGCTGTCATCAACAACTCCCGTCAGGCTGTTTACGGCTATGACCAGCGCGTTGAGGCGTTTGGCTCCAAGGGCATGGCTTCCGATGCCAACGACCTGATCAACACCACCACCGTTATGACCAAGGACGGCGCTCACTCCGAGAAGCCGCTGTGGTTCTTCCTCGAGCGCTACAATCAGGCGTTCATCGAGCAGGTTATCGCATTTGTTGACGCGATCAACAACGACAAGCCGGTTCCGGTTGGCGCTGTTGACGGCCTGCGTCCGGTTCTGATGGCGAAGGCTGCTACCGAGTCCTGCCGCAACGGCGGCGTTTACGTAAAGGTTGAGGAGTAATCCTTCCCCTTTCGGACACAAAGCGACATAACAAATCCCCTCAGGCAATGCCTGAGGGGATTTTTCTTGTTCTGCGGCCGTGTCCCGCGCCGCAAGGCGCGCATAAAACAGAAAACAGGCCGCTGGAAGCGGCCTGTTTTCATCAAACGCCCAGCTCCGCCGGGCTTTTGATACATGGAAACGGTTTTGTGTGCCGTATTGGCGCGCAAAACCGCGAAAGGGCCGTGTCCGCGCATTTGCGCGGCACAGCCCCCTCGCGCGAACCTGTACGGTTCGCGCGAAACTTCAGTTGAAGTATACGAGTTCTTCCTCCGGCTTTTCCGCCGGCACGACCTCGCTTGCGTGCAGCACCGGGCCTTCGCCGCGGTACTGCGGCAGCGTTTCGACCGTGATGGACGCGGTCACGCGCACCCAGTCGCGCTGTTTGAGATCCTTTGCACCCGGCCAGCGGCACAAAAAGCCCAAAAAGCTGATATCCTCCGCGCAGCAGACCATGCCGAAGCGGCCCGGCACAAACGAACCGGCCGGCACGTTGTTGCCGACGTAGACCTGCGCGAGGAACCGCACGGTCTTGCCGTCGTACTTGCCGGGGTCACCCATGGCATCAATATACCACAGGCCGTAATCCGCGGGCGCGATATCGATGATATCCGCGTCGATATCGAAGGGCAGCGGCATGTTACGCGCATAATCCTCCGAATTGCCGTCTACATCGTCCAGATAGATGGTCGCGCGCGGGTTCATCGCGCGGATGTTCTTCTGATACAGCATCTCCTTGAGCGCGTCCGTGCAGCGGTTGAACACCACCAGATCGGCGGTCGTGATGTGCTCGAACATCATCGGCCCCATGTTGTTGGAATACAGCTCAAAGGTGGACGCATCCACGGTCGTGACGATCTGGTACAGCTCCCACCGCGCCGGGAAGGCGGCCAGCAGGTCGTCCAGCTTCCACATGCCGTTGTATTCCACGATGATGCGGTCGGGATCGAACTTCTGCTCGACCCGCTTGAGCCGGTTGGGCGTCAGGTCGGCAGCCGAATCGATCGGCACGAGCGCCGTGCCCAGATGCAGCAGCTCGCGCTCGTCATATTCCTCGATGCCCTCTTCGCACATCAGAAGCGCGGTGCGCTCGTTCTCGGTGAAGTTCGGGTCGGCGAGGATTTCCTTGATAAACTGGGTTTTACCGCTTTCCAGAAAGCCGGTAAACACATAAACCGGAATCGGTTCCTTGCTCGGCATACGGTTTTCCCCCTTTAGGCTACGCCGAACAGGTCGGCGATGCGCTCTTCGTCCAGCTCCGCGCCGATCACGCACAGGCGGCCGGTATAATCGGCCGAACCGCGGCGGATCTCGGGTGCGCCGGGCACATAGTCAAAGTGCAGCCACTCGCCGCCGTCCGCGGCGGGCACAATGCCCTTGGCGCGCAGCACGGTACCGAGCGACGGATCGCCCAGCGCGGTCAGCGCGTGGGTCAGTTCTTCCTCGGTGTACTTATGCGGCGTCTCTACGCCCCAGGAGGTGAACACTTCGTCTGCGTCATGGTCATGGCCGCAGCCGCAATGGTCATGGTCGTGATGATGATGCTCGTGATCGTGGTCATGGCAGCCGCAGGTGCACTCCGGACCGTGATCGTGATGATGCTCATGCTCATGTTCATGCTCGTGCGCATGGTCATGCGGATGCTCGTGCTCGTGATCATGGTCGTGCGGATGCTCATGCTCATGTTCATACTCATGCTCGTGGTCATGATGGTGATGATGATGCTCATGCGGCGGCTCGTGTGCGATCTCGTCGAGCACCTCCTGCACCAGATCACGGCTGCCTTCCATGGTCTGAAGCAGCTGCATGCCGGTCAGGTCCTTCCACGGCGTGGTCACGATGCGCGCGTGCGGATTCAGGCCGCGCAGCAGGGCAACGACCTCGTCCAGACGCTTTGCCGGGCACTCCGCCGTGCGGGACAGCAGAATCGCGCCCGCGTGCGCGACCTGATTTTCAAAGAACTCGCCGAAGTTCTTCAGGTACATCTTGGCCTTGAGCGCATCGACCACCGTGACAAACGAGTTGAGCTGCACGTCCAGATGCGCGTTCTGCACCGCGCCGATGACGTCGGACAGCTTGCCCACGCCGGACGGCTCGATCAGGATGCGGTCGGGGTGGTACTGCTCGACCACGTCGTGCAGCGCCTTGCCGAAGTCGCCCACCAGCGAGCAGCAGATGCAGCCCGCGTTCATTTCATTGACCACAATGCCGGAATCCTTGAGAAAACCGCCGTCAATGCCGATCTCACCGAATTCGTTTTCGATCAGCACCACCTGCTCGCCCTTGAGGGCGTCCGCCAGCAGACGCTTGATCAGCGTAGTCTTGCCGGCGCCCAGGAAACCCGAAATAATATCAATTTTCGTCATTTGTTTCGCCTCATTTTGTAGTTTGGTTCCGTTAAAAGATAGTATACCACGTTTTTGGCAAAAAGGAAAGTTTTTCGGTTAGCGTATGCTAATTCTTTTTTAGCACACAAAAAGAGGGCTTCCGCAGAAGCCCCCTTTTGTGTTTTTACACCTGACCGCACACCAGACCGTTGTACTTGGTCACGCGGAAGGGATAGTGCACGGCTTCGGCGTCCACGCCGATCTCGTGCAGGCCTGCCACCAAACTGTCCACCACCTGCATATCGTGGTCGCGCTGCGCCACCGACAGCTTCATGCGGCTGCCGAAGGACGACACCAGCATCGCAAACGGCTGCACCGCGCAGGGCAGCACCGCGCCGTAATCCAGAATGTATGGCATGCAGCTTTCCGGCATCTTGAAGCGGCCGACGTTGGTGATCAGGAAGCTGTCCTCCAGCACGAAGTCGCGGCACAGCTTCTGCCCTTCCTTCATCTTCTGCTCGAGCGGCATATCCGCCTCGTGCAGCTCGCTGCACCGGTCGGACGCGGCCTTGGCACGATAGAGCAGCTGCTCGCGCTCCATCTGGCTGTTCAGGAATTCCTTGGTCTTGCGGAACACCTCGGGCAGCGGCAGATCGCGATACTCCGGCAGGTACGGCAGATCGATAAAGCAGATGAAATAGCGCGTGGTCAGCGAAGGCAGCAGCGGCCGCAGATCGACCGGGATCTGCGAAATGACCGGCTTGTCCGGCTCACCGTATTTCTGATCGAATGCGCGCATGAGCAGCGGCGCCACAATGGACAGCGGGCTGACGCCGATCGACTTGCCGTAGCTGTGCAGCTGCTCAAACGGGAAGGTGACGTCGGTCACGATCTCGGGCGCATCGCCCTTGTCGGTCAGGTCCCACGCGTGCGACGCTTCGGGCTTTTTCCAGATGCCCTTGGGCGAAAACTCCTGATCGGCCAGCTGCTGGTAGCCGTCCTCGCTTTCCGCAGGCGACCAGCGCGTATCCATGCCGCGCACCGAGCCGTCGTTCTCGACCGGATAGCCGCACAGCGTCAGATACTGGAACAGCACGCAGCGGATGAACTCCTCAAACCCGCGGCCGTCCGAGATCGAATGCTGGTACTCCATCGTGATCGTGTTGTCCTGATAGCCGACCAGGAACATGTAGCCGTGCGTATCTGGCGAGCCAATCGTGTAGCGCTTTTCCACGCCGTCAAACGGCAGCACCACGGGCGGCAGCACATTCGGACGATACCGGAAGCTGGTTTCGGTCGCTTCCACACCGAGGATCATATGCGGAAAGCGCAGCAGCGCCTGCTCGACCGCCTTTTGCAGCAGGTCCGGCTTCACCTTATCGCGCATGCGGATGATATGCCGCGGCACACAGGCCACGGTTTCATGCGTATTGTACAGAAAAATCTTTGCGTAACTATCCGTGCGGAGCAGCGGATAATCCTTGAGCATATCCATTTCTTATCCCCTCCGAGGTCAGTAATTTTTTGGTTTTCCTGTTTTGATTGTAGCACTGCCCGGCGGTTTTGTAAATCGAATCCGGTCGGATTTTACTATTTCCGAACACTGTGTCTGTTAACGCAGCGCAGCGGCACCCCGTTTGGGATGCCGCTGCCGCTCTTCGGTTTTACTGCTGGACGGGGATTTCTACGCCGCCGACCGTCAGGGAAACCACATCCTCCAGCGGAACGATGCGGTCAAACACGCCGCTGCGGATGCAGTGCGTCTGTCCGCCCGCATTCTCCTGAGAGCCGCCGCTCTCGGACAGGTCGACGCTCGTGCCGTCCGCCAGATGCAGCACCGGATGGATGTCCAAATTCTCCCACGCCTGCTGCTGTTCTGCGGACTCCTGCCCGCTCGGCGCGGGCGCGGTCTCGGTCGTGCCGGACACCGTGTAAACGATGCGGTAGCCGATGGGCGAGAGCATAATTTCGTCCACGGTCGCGTCCTTGCCGCCGACCTTGACGGTCTGCCCTGCGGGCAGCTGCTCGGCCAGATTGCCCGCCTCGAGCTGGAACTTGAGGTTCCACTCGCCTTCCAGAATGGTGCCCTCCATATTGCGCAGATCACCGAACTTGACCTTGACCGTGCCGCCGGTTTTGACCAGATCGTCATACGACATGGTCTCCACATACTGGATCGCGTTATCCGACGGATCATCGTCGATAAAATACGAACCGCCGTGGCCGCCGCTCGTGTTCAGGCCGATATCGCTCGACCAGATGTCCCAAAACGCATCCAGCACACCCGGATTGGCCTCGACCGGGTCGATGGTCAGCGCGGCACCGTCGTCCTTGGCAACGGTATAGGTGATCATATAATTGTAGCCGTCGAACAGGATCGCGTCCGCCGTGACGGTCACGCCGTGATCCGTATCGCTCGCGCCGATCGGGCGGCCGATCCGGTCGATGATCTCGGTGTCGGCCGTCGGGCCGAACACGCCGGAAAACGCTTCGCCCGCGGTCTTGAGCACGCCGGACGCGCCCGCGCCGATGCCCAACACCAGCGCCGCCGCGACGCCGACCGCCGCCACGCGCGGCAGTCCAAATCTCCGCTTGTGCGGCTTTTGCTGCACGGGCTGCTGCTCGCCCGCCGCATCCAGTAAATTCTGCACCATGCGCGCCTTGGCCTCGTCCGAGAAGCGCAGGCTGTCCAGCGCATCGGTATACTCTCTGTTATCATTATACGCTCTGTTCATATTCATTCCCTCCCAAGGTCATGCGCAGCTTTTGCCGTCCCCGGCTCAGGTGCGCGCTTACCGCGGATTCGCTGCGGCCCAGCAGGCCGGCGATCTCGCGAACCGAGTAGCCTTCGTAGTAATACAGGTAAACCGCGTCGCGGTAGTTTTCCGGCAGCGCCATCACCGCTTCCAGCACGTCGTTTGCGGGCTCTGCGGGTGCGGGCGCTTCGGCTACCGCCTCGAGCGCCACCGTGCGCCGCCGGAACCCACTGCGCAGCGCATCCTTGCAGGCGTTCGCGGTCGCGCGGATGATCCACGCCCTTTCGTGCGCCGGGCTGTCAAAGGTTTGCCCGCTCGTCAGCAGTTTGAGGAACACGGTCTGGCAGATGTCCTCCGCGTCCTGTGTGTGTTTCAAATAGGTATACGAAAGCCGCAGAATCAGGTCGGAATAGGTGTTCACCAACCGTTCGGCCTCGGCCCTGTTCAGTTGTATCATGGTTGTATCAACTCCTTTGGCGGCCGTCCGGCCGTGTCAGCAACGTCGCTTCACCTACAATACGAATGGGCGGTGCGTTTGCTGACAGTGGGAGGGAATTTTTTTGCAAAGCAAAAGACAGCCTCCGGGGAGACTGTCTTTCAGTATAGCATAGTTTGCCGTTACGGGACAGGATGCGCCCCTTCCGGCATCAGGCCGCTCTCAAGCTGTCCCGACCGCTGCGCGGACAGCAAAAGGCCGAGCAGCAGCATGGTCTGGCAGAAGAACACACCGCTCCGCCCGCAGCTGAGCAGCGGCAGGCCGGGCGCTTCGATGAACGGAATCGCCAGATTCTGTACAACATACAGCACCGTCTGCGCCGACAGCGTCAGCATCACCGCGTAGCAGGTCAGCGTGGCCAGCACGCCGCGCTGCCGCATCGCCAGCCGGAACCCAAACACCAGCAGCACAACCACGGCGCCCAGCAGCAGCGCAAATCCCAGCCAGCCCCAGCGGGTTTTTGCGACCAGCAGCAGCATGTCATCCACGCTATCTGCATCGGCAAACATCAAACCGCTCGCTTCGTTCGGCGCCGGGAACAGCACCGTCTGCAATTCCTGATACATTCTCTGGGTACCGCTGTTTCCCATGATCTGCCGGATGGGATTGACCGCATACTGCGGCTCTCTCACAAAGTATTCCAGCCGTCCGTGCGCCAGTTCAAACAGCAGATAGGCAGCTCCGGTGCCGACAACTCCGCCGGCCGGCACCAGCAGCACGCGCGGCAGCAATTTGCTGCGAGGCGCGTGAAACCAGCCGCGCCAGACGGCGCCCAGCAGCAAAAGCGTACACAGCAGCGTAATCACCAGCGCATCCCCTTCGATCGGGCGATACACCGCATACAGGCCGGTCACCAGCATGACAACATCGTACAGCAGCACGGGCACATATAACAGCAGACCATTCCGCGCGCACCGGACCACACCGGCGGCTCCCTTGCCCCGCTGGTCATAGAGGATCACGGCAAACACCAGCGGGAACAGCCACAGGGTATGCTCCGGACGCACGATCTGCCCCACGCCGAAGACCCATGCGAGCAGCGAGATCACATTTATGATGATCCAGATTTTGCAGATATCGCCCACATTACGTCCCAGGCTGGTGTAATCCAGAAAATAGCCGCCCAAGAAAAAGCATGCCCCAAACCCGAACGCTTTCACATAGTCGATGACGCCGACCGGCCCGTGGAGACTGGGCAGCCCCAGCCAGACATGCAGCATAAGTCCCGCCGCCGCGACCACCAGCACGATGCCCAGCATCACCCAGTCCGGCTGCGGCCGCCACGCGCGGTCGAGCTGCGTGCCGGTCTCGACCGCATCGCCCATCTCGCGCGCGGTCGCCTGCGCGGCGGCGTCTTCGTCCATTCCTTGCTCCAGAAACGCCTCATATTGGTCGGTCAGATGGTCGGAAAGTTCCTTTTCCGCCATCGGCCGCGCCCGCTGCCAGCGCATCTGGTCGGTTGCCTGTTTGAGCCACGCAGACAGCGCCGCAGGCAAAGCGCCCTGCTCCCGTTTTTCTGTATCAGGCGTACGCATGGCCTTCTCCCCCCTTCAGCACGCGCTCGACCGCGCCGGAAAACTGCCTCCATTCCTCGGTTTTTTCCGCCAGACGCGCACGTCCATCATCGGTCAGATGATAATACTTGCGCACCCGTGCGCCGTCCGCGGCGTGCTCGTAGCTCTGCACCAGCCCCTGTGTTTCCAGCGTGTGCAGCAGCGGATACAGCGTGCCCGCCTTGAGCGAAAACGTGTCGTCCGACCGCTCGCGCAGCCGCTCGATCATCTGGTAGCCGTACAGGTCGTCCTCCTGCAAAAGGCGCAGCACCAGCAGCGCCGTGCTTCCCGCGAGCAAGCTTTTGTCGATGGCCATATTCTATCCCTCCTTATATCGGTGTTCGATATATCCATTATATATAGATATCCGATATATGTCAACCCGTTTGCGCGCTTTGGCCGCAAAAGCAAGCGACATGCTTGACAAACTAACACCGTTCGTTTATGCTGGACATATAAAACTAATCTTGTTAGTTTGGAGGGGTGCCGCATGGCAAGAAAAGGGCTCAGCCGCGACACGATCGTGGACGCGGCGGCGGCGCTGGCCGAGCAAAAAGGCATGGAAAACCTGACCGTGCGCGAGCTGGCGGACGCGCTGGGCGTCAAACCCGCATCGCTGTACAACCACTTGCAGGGATTGCCCGAGCTGAACGTCCGGCTGGCCGAGCGCGCGCTCGACCGGCTGATGCAAACGCTCGAGCAGGTCATGGACGGCCGTCCGGTGACCGACACACTGCGGGCGCTCGCCGCAGCCTACCGCACCTTCGCGCAGGAGCAGCCGCAGCTGTATCGCGCGATGATGCTGCTGCCGCGGTTTTCCGATCCGGGGCTGGTCGCGCGCAAAAAGGCGTTTATGGACCTGTTCGTGCGCATGCTCGAACCGCTCGGCCTGCCGGCACGCGAGCGTGTGCACCTGTCCCGTCTGATCCGCAGCACGCTGCACGGCTATGTGTCCATGGAGACCGCCGGATTTTTCCGCTCGCCGCTGGCGACGGCAGACGAAAGCTATGAGCGCGCAACCGAATGGCTGTGCGAACAGATTGAACGAACGGAGGCGAACTACCATGGCGGAACAATCCACCAGTGAGGCGCAGGCGCGCCGCTTTCACCAGATGACCGAGTCGCCGGTCGAGCCGCTGATCTGCAAGCTGGCCGTGCCGACCATCATCAGCATGCTCATCACCTCGATCTACAACATGGCCGACACCTTTTTCGTCGGCAAGCTGGGCACCAGTGCGACCGGCGCGGTCGGCGTCGTGTTTCCGCTGATGGCGCTCATCCAGTCGATCGGCTTTTTCTATGGTCAGGGCTCGGGCAACTATATCTCGCGCCAGCTCGGCGCGCAGCATCAGGAGGAAGCCGAGCGCATGGCCGCAACCGGTTTTTTCTCCGCGCTCATCACCGGGCTGGTCATCCTGATCTTTGGGCTGCTGCTGCGCAGCCCGCTGTGCCACCTGCTGGGCGCGACCGAAACCATCTATCCGTATGCGCTCGACTACATGCAGATCATTCTGTGCGGCGCACCTTATATGATGGCCGCGCTCGTGCTCAACAACCAGCTGCGCCAACAGGGCAACGCGACCTATGCGATGGTCGGGCTGGTGTCGGGCGGCGTGCTCAACATCGCGCTCGACCCGCTGTTCATCTTCGTCTTTAACCTTGGCATCAGCGGCGCGGCCTTCGCCACGATTTTGAGCCAGCTCATCAGCTTTTTCCTGCTGCTCATCGGCATCCGCAAGTCGCGCGGCGTACAGATCCGCCTGCGGCAGTTCTCCCCCAGCCGGGCGCGCTTTGCCGCGCTCGCGGGCGGCGGCCTGCCCAGCCTGTGCCGTCAGGGCCTTGCCTCGGTCGCGGTGACCTTTCTCAACACCGCCGCGCGCCCGTACGGCGACGCCGCCATCGCCGCGATGAGCATTGTCACGCGCGTCTCGCAGTTTGCCGGCTCGGCCATGATCGGCTTCGGACAGGGCTTCCAGCCGGTCTGCGGCTACAACTACGGCGCGAAAAAGTATGACCGCGTCCGCCGCGGCTTCTGGTTCTGCGTCAAATCATCCTTCCTCGTGCTGCTGGGCCTTGCCATCCTGGGCTGGATCTTCGCCCCGCAGATCATCTCCATTTTCCGCGCGGACGACCCCGAGGTCATCCGCATCGGCACGCTGACGCTGCGGCTGCAATGCCTGTCCTTCCCGCTGATTGGCTGGGTGACCATGTGCAACATGCTGCTGCAAAACATCGCGCTGACCCTGCGCGCGAGCCTGGTCGCGGCGTCGCGGCAGGGGCTGTTCCTTATCCCGCTCGCGATCCTGCTGCCGATCTTCCTGCAACTGCTCGGCGTGCAGCTGTGCCAGCCGCTCAGCGACACGGCCGCCTGCGTGCTGTCTGTTTTTGTCACTGTGCCCGTGCTGCGCACGCTCGCGCGCGGCGAAAACCCCGCGCAGCGACACGCCAAACCGTAATCCCCAAGGAGTGAACCCCCATGTCCGAATTTTACCTTGACCCCACGCTGTATGACGGCCGCCCGGCCGATGTGACCGGCCGCGACGCGGTCGAAATCGCGTGCTACGACTTTCTCGACCGTCTCGGCGTGCCTTACCAGCGCGCCGACCACGACGAAACGCCCTCGATCGAAGCCTGCGGCGAAGTCGAACGGCTGCTCGGCATCGAGATCTGCAAAAACCTGTTTTTGTGCAACCGGCAGAAAACCCAGTTCACCCTGCTGCTCATGCCCGGCCGCAAGGCCTTCCGCACCAAGGAGCTGTCCGCGCAGCTGGGCTGCTCGCGGCTGTCCTTCGCGGATGCCGAACACATGCAGGAATATCTGGGCGTAACGCCCGGCTCGGTGTCCGTGCTCGGCCTGATGAACGACACGGAACAGCGCGTGCGACTGGTGATCGACCGCGACGCGCTCGCGCACGAGTATTTCGGCTGCCATCCCTGCCGCAACACCTCTTCGCTGCGCATCCGTACCGCGGACCTCACCGGACGCATCCTGCCCGCGCTCGGCCACGAGCCGACTTACGTCAGTCTGTGAACTGAAAACCCTTGTTTCCGCGCCGCTTTGTTGCTATACTGGAAGAAAGTACGAAAGAAAGCAGGCGAATTATGGAACGAACCTATATCATGCTCAAGCCGGACGCATTGCAGCGCGGCATCGTCGGCGAGATCCTCGCGCGCATCGAGCGCAAGGGCTACCGCATCACCCACATGAAAACCATGCAGCTGGACGAGCCCATCCTGCGCGAGCACTACGCGCACATCGTTGACCAGCCGTTTTTCCCGCCCACGGTCGAATACATGACGAGCGGCCCGGTGGTCGCGATGGTCGTCGAGGGCGAAAATGTGATTCAGGGCATGCGCACGCTCATGGGACCGACCAAGAACGAAAACGCAATGCCGGGCACCATCCGCGGCGACTTCGCCTGCTCGACCACCTATAACGTCATCCACGGCTCGGACTCTCCCGAAAACGCGGAGATCGAGATCCGCCGCTTTTTCGGCGATATTTAAAACGAACACGCAAAAAGGACGTTTCCCGTCGGAAACGTCCTTTTGTTTTATTCAGCCTTGTCCGCGTAGTAATCCGTGTCCAGAATCGCGTCGTTTACCTCCTGAAACCGGCGGGCATAGGCGTTCATTTGGGACACCTCTTCGTCCGTCATGCCGTTGTTCCAGACGATCTGCCCGTTTTTCGCATAGGCCTTATCGGTCAGCCAGCCGCCGTTCGGGAAAATCGCATATCCCGCATAGCTTTCGTCGAACGCATCCCGCCCCATCGTGTCGGGCACGGGCAGGCCGAACAGGTTGGCCAGCGTCGGCAGCAGATCGACGGTTTGCAGCGTCTTGGTCACGGTCTGCGGCGTGCAGCCCTGATACCAAATAAAGCACGGCGTGCGCTCGAGCAGGCGGCCGCCCGCGGCCTCGGAATACGCCTCGAGCACCGCGCGGTCGGTCAGGCCGTAGGCATAGTGGTCGTCGTAGACGCAGATGACCGTGTTATCCAGCAGCCCGTCCTCCTCCAGCCGCGTCAGCAGGTGCGAGAACATCTCGTCGGTCAGCCGCGCCTTGGCGAACAGGCCGTTGATTTCATACGGACGGCTGTCGTCCTTGTATTCCGGGAACTCACCCAGCGCGTAAGTGGTCAGCGCGTCGATCTCATCATAGCCGAGGTGGCCGCTGTAAGTGATGAGGAAGTCCGCAAACGGCTGGGTTTGCACCATGCGGTCATACAGCTCGTCGCAATCGACCAGAAACCGGTCGTCGCCCGCCTGCAACTCGTCCTCTGCGTAGTCGAGCGCGGAGTGATACTGCTCGTAGCCGAACGCCTGATGCATCGCGCCGCGGTTATAGAACTTGGCCTCGCTCTTGTGAAAGGAATTGGCCGTATACCCCTCGCCCGCGAGCAGATTGCCGATCGCATACGGAAACGCGCTGCGGCTGAGCGAATAGGCGACGTTGCCGTTGGCATAGGGATAAATGCCGGTCTGCGCGGCGAACTCGGTGTTGAAGGTATAGCCGTTGGAGTACTGCGGCGTGTAAAACTCCGCGAAGTTGATGCCCTCGCGCTGCAGGCGCGCGAGCGTCGGCGTGTTTTCGTCGTTCAGCACAAAGTCGTCCACGCTCTCAAGCTGCACGAGGATCAGGTTTTTGCCCGCGAGCAGGCCGGTCATCTCGTTGTCCTCGTGCGCCGGGCGCTCCTCGAAGAACGCGTCGATCTGCGCACGTTTTTCCGCCGCGTCCGCGTCCGGCAGGACGGACAAAAACGCGTCCCGCGCGACGAACTGATACGGCCCGGTCAGCGCAAGATCGTAGGCCGACGAGGAAAACCGCTCGTATTCGTATCCGCTCGACTGCCACGCATCCCAGTCGAGCGTTTCGGGCACGGGCGCGTACAACCGCGGCGCGACGAGCTGCGTCAGCGCGAAAAACACCGCAAACGCCGGGCAGACGCGCCGCCGCGGCAGGTTTTCGGGCAGCCGCCACACGCCCAGCGCGCCCCAGACGGCGAGCAGCACGACCACCAGCACAAACCGCACGTCGATCAGCTGCCGGAGGTAGCCCGCAAATCCCAGCCCCTCGCCCGCGAACAAAAAGTCCGACAGGAACAGGAACCGGTCGAAAATGCGCCAGATGCTGTACTGCACCACCGCGTATACCGCCCAAACGGCGTAAATCAGCCCGTACAGCACGCGCCCGACCGTCCGCCGCCGCGGCAGCAGGCAGAGCGCGGCAAACAGCGCCCCGAAGCCGAGCGAAAACAGGTTGGGCGCGGCCGCGTACAGCGGATACCACGCAGCGCACCCGGTCGCGGCGCGTAAGGTCAAGTCGAGCAGCCAGAACGGCAGCACCGCGCACACGGCGCTGCCGATCAGCCGCAGCAGTTGTTTTTTGTTCATGCCAGAGCCGTCCTTCCGTCTTATCCTGACAGTATACGGCTTTTTGCGCAAAAATGCAACCTTTTCCGTTGGTTACACCGGATATTTGCGGAATAAACCGGGTGAAATGCCCACATGCTTTTGAAAACTGTGGCTGAAATTCTCCTCGCTGTTGTAGCCGGTGGCATAGGCGATCTCCTTGACCGACAGTGCAGTCGAGGCGAGCATGTATTTCGCCTTGTCGATGCGGCGCAGCACGATGTATTCATAGGGCGAATAGCCGGTGCGCGCCTTGAACTGCCGCGAAAAGTGCGACGGGCTCAGGCTGACCGCCGCGGCGACCTCCTGCACGCCGATCGGCTCGAACAGGTGCCGGTTCATAAAGCGGATGGCCTGCGCGATGCGGTCGCTGCCGTCTGAGGTGCGCTCGCCTTCGCCCAACAGCAGCAGGCACAGCAGCCGGTGCAGCAGCTGCGAGCAGGCCGCCTCGCTCGGGCGCTCGTCCGCGGCGCAGCCCTCGAGCAGCGTGCCGAGCGCCTGCGCCACCGGCGTGACCGCGTCCGGCGCAAAACACTGCCGCCCGCCGTGCGCCTGCAAAATGCGACGGTAAAACGCGCGCACGTTCAGGCCGTTGAACAGCAGCCAGGTAAATTCCAGCCCGTCGGACGCCGCATACTGGTACGGCTCCTGACAGTCGAACAGCACGACCTGCCCCGCCGCCGCCAGCACCGGCACCCCGGCAAGCTCCAGCTCCATCGCGCCGTCCTGCACGAGAAACAGCATAATATTTCGGTTGTGGTCGCCTTCCATCGCGATCTCCGAGCGATAGCTGAACGAATAGCGCCTGTCGCAGAAATAGTGCCCGCAGCGCGTCGGGTAGTAAAAAAGCTCACGCGCCAGCGAGGATGGCGTGAAAAAGTAACGTTCGGACGTCTGATGGACGCCCGCCTCGGGAATCAGCACAGCCCTCACCCTCCTTTCCCCTATCGTACCAGACCCGCGCCGCACGCGCAAGACAAAACAGCAGGATTTCGCAGGTTTAGGGCGGGTTGTATCATTGGAAAGCGGCGCGCCGGGCCGTATAATAAGACCATCGAAAGGGCCCAAGACAGAATACGAACCACATCCGACAAGGAGGGCAACCCGCATGAAAATCGCATTTGACGTGGACGTACTGGCCAAGCAGATGTCCATCAACGACTATGTTCACAAGGTAGCCGACTGGGGCTACAAATACATCGAGCAGTCCCCGCATCCGCGCATCAACCCGTTCTATAAGCACCCGCTGTTCTCCAAGGAGTGCGAGGAAGAGTATCGCCGCGCGCTGCGCGAGACCGGCGTGGAGATCTCGTCCTTTATCGTGGTGTACCGCTGGTCCGGCCCGACCGAGGAGCAGCGCCAGCACGCGGTCGCCAACTGGAAGCGCATGATCGAGATCGCGGTCAACATGGGCGTTCCGGTCATCAACACCGAGTTCTCGGGCGACCCCAACCAGCAGGAGATCTGCAACGGCATGTTCTACAAGTCGATGGAAGAGCTGCTGCCCATCATCGAGCGCGAGGGTCTGCGCGTCGAGATCCAGTCTCACCCGTATGACTTCTGCGAGCTCAACGACGAGACCTGCGACATCGTCAAGTCCTTCCGCTCCAAAAACCTCGGCTATGTTTACTCGGCCTCTCACGGCTTCTTCTACGATCAGGGCAAGGGCGACGTGCGCCACATGCTGCGCTACGCCGGCGACGAGCTGACCCACGTTCTGCTCGCCGACACCTGGAACCAGACCAAGGACTGCCGCTACATCCTCAATCCGCCCTGGCTCAACAGCCGCGGCCGCGCGGACGTCACCATCCACCAGCACACCGCCATGGGCGAGGGCGAGGTCGATTTTGACGGCATCTTCGAGACCCTGCGCGATATGGACTTTGCAAACAAGCAGCTGAAGCCCGACGCACCCAAGGTCGGCGGCGACAACATCATCTGCGTCTCCTACTTCGGTTTCCCCGAAAAGATGGACAAGCAGGCGCCCGAGGCGCTCGAGCGCATCAAGCGCGAACTGCTGTGACACCCTTTCTCTCTTTCTTCTTTTTCTTATCCCCATTGGGCACTGGCCCAAAACAAAAAGAGCGGCAAAAGCCGCTCTTTTTGTTTTTTTACAGGTGAAACCGCCGCTGCAGCTCGGCCTTGATGGTCTGCCACTGGAACAGCACGAGCGCCGCGATCGACAAAAGCGCAAGCCCCGCGCACAGCAGCGAGGGCAGCAGCACGCGGATACAGCCGCAAGCGACCAGCACGAGCGGCAGCAAGCCGATCGCGCAGGCGCTGATGAGCGGCCCTGCGAACAGCCGCAGCGGGGTTTTGCACAGCACCGCGATCAGCAGCATGCCCAGAATGCCCACCACGCACACGCACGGCAGCACATAGTCGATCGACCAGCCGCGCCAGCCCGTCCACCAGTCCCACAGCACCGAAAGCGTGGGGATGAGCACGACCTGCCAGCCGATGTTCTGCGCCATGTCGCGCCGGTAGGCCACGCCGACCGCTGCCGCGATCCAAACGCAGGCCGCGCCCGCCACGACGAACAGCGACCAGAGCACATGCCAGCCCGTCGCGATGTTGACCAGCACGCAGATGACGCTGACCGCGATCGCGATCAGCGCGAGCAGGCGCAGCACGAATCCGGTCGTAAAGCGCGGCTTTTCCAGCGCGGGGAACACCTCGGTGTCCGGCTCGGGCGTGCCGGAAAGCTGCCCGCCGCACAGCGGACAGCAGGTTTTGTGACCGGCGACGGTCACTCGGCAGCTGGGGCATCGCTGCATGGCGTCTCCTCCTCTTCCTCATGGTATTCGTTGCTGCGGATCTCGATTGCAACGCCCGCATCGACGAGCAGCTCGAAAAACCGGCGCTGCACCTCGGTGTTTTCAAAGGCCGAGGTAAAGCCGAAATGCAGGCTGTTGCCGAACGAGCAGGTGCACAGCTGCACCGCGCCCGTGGACATGAACACGCCAAAGCCGCTCACATAGGGATGCAGCGCGTCCGGCAGGCGGAACTTGCCGATGTTGGACAGCGCGGCGGTCTCGCCGCGGTCGCTGACCACGCCGGACAGCCGCAGCACCGGGTTTTTGAGCGCAAGCGGAATGACCCGCAGCAGCGGGTTATGCTCGAGCGCGGCCAGACGGTTCATGCGCGCGCCCAGCCGCTCGGGCGTCAATTCCTCTTTGAAGGCCGCCGCCACACACGCGACGATGTCCTCGATTTCGCCCGAACGCCTGGAAAAGTCATACCCGACGCGGATCGTGCCGAAAAAATTGCGCGTTGTGCGCGAGGGGAAAAAGCTGCGCAGATCGACCGGAACGGTCAGCACGACCGGCTTTTTCTGCTCGCGGACATACATTTCGCTGTGGATCGCGGACAGCAGGAGCGCAGTCAGGTAAACGGTCAGCGTCGCGCCGCAGCGGTGCGCGGCCGCGAGCACCTGCCGCACGTCCGCCACGCCTTCGATGACGGTCAATCCGCCGTCCGCCCGGCGCACGCCGCGCAGGCGGTAGGCGCGTCCCAGGCCTTCGGACGTTTTTCCGCCGCTGCGCGGTTTGTAATATTTCTGGAAGCTGTCTGCCCAGCGCTGGGACACCGATGCCTGCGGCTGTCCGTCCACCCCCGCTTCCGGATGGCGCAGCATCAGGTAGGCGGTCATCAGCGACTCGAAAAACTCGATCGCACCCGCGCCGTCCGCCAGCACATGGTACATATCCAAACTGACCTTGTGCCGCCAGTAGCTGACGCGGAACAGCAGCGACCGGCTGCCCTCGTACAGCGCCGCGCACGGCGCGGCATGCTCAGGCACGACCGACGGCCGCAGCGTCGTCTGCTCGAGATAATACCAGAACACGCCGCGCCGCATGACCATCAGCAGATGCGGATACCGCTCGAGCGTGCGGTCGAGCGCGGTTTGCAGCACATCGGGCGCGACCGGCTCGGTCAGCTCGCACGACAGGCGGAACACGCCGGTCGCCGACCCATGCGAGGTCGGCGGAAAGATCTTCGCCGCGTTGTCCAGGCGGCTCCAGCTCAGGTTTTTTCGGTTGCGCTTGTCGTTTGACATGCTATGGTCTCTCCATTCAGGAATTGTTCGATCAAATCATAGGTGCGCCGCACCATCGGAAACCGCATGGGCAGCGAAAAATAGCCGTGCAGCGCGTCCGCCATGCGGTACTGCTGCACATCGCCCCCCGCGTCGCGCAGCGCGCGGGCATAAGCCTCGCCCTCGTCGCGCAGCGGGTCAAATTCCGCGGTGATGACCAGCGTGCGCGGCTGATGCGACAGGTCGGGCGCGCACAGCGGCGCAAAATACGGATTACGCATGCGTCTTTCGTCCCCGCCCGCGTACAGCGCCATGTAGTCATTCACGCGCTTGGCGGTCAGCAGATAATCCGCGCCGTTTTCGCGCACGGAATCAAAACGCGAATCGGGTGTATGGTCGTAATGGGTCGCGGGATAAATCAGGATCTGCTGCGCAACTTCAAACTCGCCGCGGTCGCGCGCCATGAGCGACACCGCCGCCGCCAGATTGCCGCCCGCCGAATCCCCGATGAGCGTGATCTCGTGCGAGCGCACCCCGAACTGCTCAGGATGGCGGTACACCTCGCGCGCGGCGGCGTAGCAGTCCTCCAGCCCTTCCGGGAACACATGCTCAGGCGCAAGGCCGTACTCGACCGAAGCCACGCGGCAGCCCGTACGCCGCGCCAGATTGCGGCAGACCGCGTTATAGGTATCCACGCTCTCGAGCACCCAGCCGCCGCCGTGGAAAAACAGCAGCAGGCGGCCGTCGGTCTGCTTTTTGGGCGTGTAAATGCGCACGCGGATGTCGCGTCCGTCCCGCTCGATCTTGTGGTCCCACAAATGATAGAGCGGCGCGAGCGGCGTGCGCAGACCGCGCACCGCACGCTCGACCTTATAGGTTTTCCCCACATCAATATTTGCCGTGTAACTCAGTGCGTGCAGCGCTGCACGCATCGCCTTACTGATCGCCATGGTTTTCTTCTCCATTTCCTCAATTCCCTTACAGTATACCATGCTTTGCCCGCCTGCGCAAAACCTCTATCCTTTACACTTATTTAACACTTGCGCGCACTTTCCCTCTTGACGAACCTGCCGCGCACTCCGCATAATAGAAGTAGCGTCAAACACACCGAAAGGAGAACCGAAATGAGCGAAACACTCGAATTGCTTCGTGAGAAAAAAGGCTTTATCTGCGATATGGACGGTGTGATCTATCACGGCAACCGTCTGCTGAAGGGCGTGCCCGAATTTGTGGATTGGCTGCAAAGGGAAAACAAGAGTTTCCTGTTTTTGACCAACTCGTCCGAGCGCTCGCCGCTCGAACTCCAGCAGAAGCTCGCCCGCATGGGCCTGGAGATCGGCGAAGAGCACTTTTATACTTCCGCGCTCGCAACCGCAAAATTCGTCGCCAGCCAGAAGCCCGGCGCTTCCGCCTATGTCATCGGCGCGCCCGGTCTGGTCGGCGCACTGTATGAGGCCGGCATTGTGATGAACGACGTCGATCCGGACTACGTCATTGCGGGCGAAACCAACACCTATAACTATCAGACCATCCTCAAGGCGGTCGATCTGGTCAACAAGGGCGCGCGCCTGATCGCGACCAACTCCGACCTGACCGGCCCGTCCGAGCAGGGCATCATCCCGGCCTGCCGCGCGCTGGTCGCGCCGATCGAACTGGCGACCGGCAAGAGCGCCTACTACGTCGGCAAGCCCAATCCGCTGATGATGCGCACCGGCCTGCGGCTGCTGGGCGTGCATTCGCACGAAGCCGTCATGGTCGGCGACCGCATGGACACCGACATCGTGGCGGGCATCGAAACCGGTCTGGACACCGTGCTGGTGCTCTCGGGCTGCACGACCCGCGCCGATGTGGAAAACTACGCCTATCGGCCGCACTATATCTTAAACGGCGTGGGCGAAATCCCGCCCGCCCAGTGACATCCCCAAGAACTTAAAACAGCCCGCCGTTCGGCGGGCTGTTTTTTCGTCTGCGCGGACAAATTTCGGACAATTTCGTGCTATACTGAAAGCAACAAAAGGAGGGGATGGACATGGCGGGACACATTCTTTTGGCGGAGGACGACAAGGCGCTCTCCGCGCTCATGCAGGACTTTTTCCGCGCGGCGGGCGTTGCCGTCACCCCGGCGTATGACGGCGCGCAGGCGCTCACGCTCGCGCAGGAGCGCACCTTCGACCTGCTGGTGCTCGACGTGATGATGCCGCAGCTGAATGGGCTTGAAGTGTGCCAAGCCGTGCGGCGCGAGAGCGACGTGCCGGTGATCTTCGTCACCGCGCTCGGGCAGGAGGGCGACACGCTTGCGGGCTTCCGCGCGGGCGCGGATGATTACGTCACAAAACCGTTTTCCTTCCCCGTGCTGGTGGCCAAAGCGCAGGCACTCATGCGCCGAGCGCGCGGCCTGCGGCTGGGCGAGACCGAACTGGGCTACGGCAGCATCCTGCTGGATACCGCGACGCACGCGGTCACGGTGGACGGTGCGCCGGTATCCTTGCGCCCCAAAGAGGCGCAGATCCTCGAACTGCTGCTGCGCGAGCAGGGGCACACGGTGTCGCGCGACCTGCTGATCGAGCGCGTGTGGGGCGTGGACTTCGACGGCGACGAGCGCATGGTGGACCGCCATGTGGCGGGGCTGCGCAAAGCCCTCGGCACGGCCGCGCAGCACATCAAAGCGGTCTACGGCAAGGGCTACCGATTGGGGGAATCGTGATGAAACGACTGAAAGCATTCTGGAGCAAGCGCAGCATCGCGACACGGCTGACCGCGCTGTTTGCCGTATTTCTCGTGCTGGGCGGTCTGGTCTGCTTGCTGCCGATGTGCAAACTGGCCGAGCGGTACCACGCGGAAATCCAGTTCACGCAGACGCGCGACGCCAACGATTACACCGCCGCCAAGCTGTCAGAGTTAGGCTACGCGCGAGAACAGCTGCCCAGCCCCGGTACGGAAGCGTACTGGCAGCTGCGCAGTGCGCTCCTGTATGACACTTGGAACGAACTGACCGCGCTGACCTATTATGACCCAGCGAACGGTGAAACCATCTATTGTCCTCCCCGTATTCTGCTCGATGCGACAACGGCAGACGGCCCCGCGATCGATGTGGATATCGGCCTGTTTCCCATCGAGGATATCATCGCGATCTGCCGGAACCTCACAGAATCCGGCACCGACCTTGCGGAGCTGACCGCCTACGGCATGCAGATCGGCAAAAACTTTTTCCCCACCCGCATCGTACATGCCGATGGACGCGTTTTCCAGTCCACCATTCCCGTCCCGGAACAGGCGACTTGCGTCCCTACCGCTGCCGTTGGCATCGAATACAACGATTTGGAGGCGCTCGCCTTCGGCCTGCGCGTGCTACGCCAATACGGGCCAATGAATACACCATCTGAGCAGCCGATTTTCCCGCCGCACGGCATTGACTATGCGGCAGACTATCAGGATATCCGGCTCACGGCCGAAACAGGCTATCAGGTCGCGACCATCCGCACCTATTCCTTGTCCACTTGCATCTGGCAGTCCGTCCGCATTCCGCTTTTCCTGTTTATCGCGCTGTTTGCGCTTTCGCTGTGGCTGCTGCACCGGCAAATCCGGCGCACGGTCACGCAGCCGCTGTGGGAAACCACGCGGCAGGCTCGACTGGTCTCCACGCTGCAATTTGACGAATTTTCCCCCGACACCGACCGCGGCGACGAGATCGGTCAGCTCAACCGCGCGCTCGCAGATATGGCGGGCGACCTGCACGCGCGCTGGGACAGCGAGCGCGATTTGGAGGACCGGCGGCAGCAGTTTGTCGCGGCGGCAAGCCACGACCTCAAAACCCCGCTCGCGCTCATCGGCGGCTACGCCGAGGCCATCGCGCAGGACATCTCCCCGGAGGAAAACGCGCGCTACCTCGCCGCGATTGAGCAGGAAACCGGCCGCATGAACAGTCTGGTGCGCGAAATGCTCGACTACACCCGCCTTGACCGCACGGGCGAGCTGGAACACCGCACCGCGACCGACCTTTCCGCACTCATCCACAGCCTTGTGGATGAATACGCCCCGTTGCTCGAGCACCGCCGTCTGACCGTGGATATCGCGTCCGGCGTGCACATCCGCGGCGACGAAACGCTGCTGCGCCGCGCGTTCGGCTGCCTGCTCGAGAACGCCGCGAAGTATTCGCCCGAAGGCGGGCGCGTCGCGGTCGTGCTGCGCCGCAGCGGCGGGGCGCTCTTCACGGTCGAAAACGACTGCGACCCCATCCCGGAAAGCGAACTGCCGCGCCTGTTTGAAATGTTCTACCGGGGCGACAAGGCGCGCTCCCGCGCAGGCGGACACGGCCTCGGCCTTGCGATCACACAGAAGATCCTCGCGCTGCACGGTCTGACCTGTCATGCAGAAAACACAAAAACCGGCGTGCGGTTTTGTGTCACCCGCCGGTAAATACGGCGAAAGCCGTCCCCTCAGGGACGGCTTTCCTGCTCTGCTCTCTCTTCTTTTTTTCGTACGGCAAAACCGTATACTTCTTCTTTGACGTCGGCTTCGACATCCTTTTTGCTTCTCTTGCGACGGTCCAGATGCGATATGTACAAATATTTGCGGATCACAAACAGCACGCCGACCGACAGCACTGCCAGCAGGTTTTCCACCGGCGTTGTGTGCTCGACGACCATCTGACGGGCAATCGCCAGCAGCATGACGTCAACCACAGAGTCAATTGTGTAGCTGGTAATCATTTTGATCAGCTCGATACCGATGATAATCAGGCACGCGTCACTCAGGCGTCCCTGAAAATATTCGGGCACATGCAGCATCTGGTCCAGTTCCGTTGTGCATACCAAGCCCACGCTGCCCACGATACACGCAAGCAGAATAATCAGGCCCAGTACAATTTCAACAGCGGTTGCCGCAGTGGATATCTTATCGCGCAGATCCGAATTCATCTTTTTCTCCTTCATTCCTCATATTCCATTCCATTCAGTCAAGATAGTATAACATAAATTGCCCGCCGTCTGCAACAGGCGGCGGGCAATTCCCGTGGGAAGGGGAGCGATAATTTATTCCAGTTACGGGATCAGCCGATGCCGCCGTAGTAGATGCCGAAGATCAGCGCCAGCAGGCAAAGCGGAACGTAAGCGTACTTACCGAACACATAGAACCAGCTGCCGATTTCCTTGCGGGCACCCTGATTGACTGCGTCGAGTGCGGTCTTTTTCTTCATGACCCAGAAGAACATGATGCCGGCCAGCATTGCGCCGAACGGGCAGATGTAAATCGAAACCATATCCATCCACTGCGAGGTCCACGGCTGGATCAGCAGCGCGACAACCAGGCCGATGGCATGGATGATGATAACGGAAGGCAGACGACCGAGGTTGAACTTCTCCTGCAGGAACGCAACCGGCGTCTCATACAGGTTGATGATCGAGGTCGTGCCGGCAAACAGCACCGCGATGAAGAAGAATGCGCCGATGGCCCAACCGAAAGCGCCCATGCCGTTGAATACGCTGGGCAGGGAAACGAACATCAGGCCAGGGCCTGCGGAACCGACTTCGCTGCCGGTGGTAGCCATTGCGGGGATGATAACGAACATTGCAACCAGAGCAGCCAGCGTATCAAACACAGCTACATTGCGCGCAGAGGACGAAATTTCAACGTCCTTGCCGAGGTAAGAGCCGTAAATAACCGAGCCGTTGCCTGCGACCGACAGCGAGAAGAACGCCTGGCCGAATGCAAATACCCAGAGTTTGATGTCCGCCAGACCGGACGGATCGAGCGAGAAGATGAACTTATAGCCATCGCTTGCGCCCGGCAGGAACGCAATGTAAACCGCCATAATGAGGAACAGGCCGAACAGCATCGGGATCATGATCTTACAAGCCTTTTCAATACCGCCTGCAACGCCCAGCGCCATGATGATGACCGAGACAACGATCGCAACGATGATCCAGAAGCCGTTGCCGATACCAAAGATACCGTTCTGCAGCATCATGCTGATGCCTTCACCCAGCGAGCCGGATTCCGGAGCCGCCGCACCGAAGGTGCCGCCGATCACGTTCATATCCTGGCCCATCTTGAACATCTCGCCGGTGATGCTCATCTTGGTGTACTTGAAGATCCAGCCCATAACAACCGAGTAACCGATTGCAAGGCCCATCGAGCCGATGACCGGCAGCGCACCGATGACTTCGCCGACTCGTTTGGACTTGCCGCCGTCCTCCATTGCTCTGCCGAACGAACCTACCGGGCCCGCGCCGCCCCAGCGGCCGAGCGAGAACTCTTCCATAACGCCGGAAGCGCCAATCAGCACAACAAACAGGAAGTACGGAAGCAGGAAGGTCAGGCCGCCATAGGTCGCTACCATGTACGGGAAGCGCCAGATGTTTGCCATGCCGACCGCAGAGCCGATACAAGCTAAAATAAAGCCCCATTTGCTCTTAAAGCCATCGCGTTTGGTTTCTTCATTACTCATACTTTACACCCCTTTTTATACCGATATTCGGTAAATAAAAAACGCCTGCGGAACTCTTTACTTTTCCGCAGGCGCCTTTGCCTAGTCGTTCCTGTACTCTTTCCACGCGGCACAGGTTACGCCCATATTGTATTCCTCAGATTACTTTTCTTCGTTCGGGTACGGCTCGAGGAACGCATGGAAGTGACGCATCGGCAGCTTGTGGCCCCAGACAATGCGCATGTTCGGGATAGACTCGCGATCCTCGTACAGCGCCTTGACTGCTGCGATAACGTAATCCAGATGCTCCTGGGTCAGACGGCTGCGGTCGATCGCGAAGCGAACAACGTTTGCCAGCTCTGCCTGCTGCTCCGGCGTCTTAAGGTCATACTCCATCGAGTAGTCGCCCAGCTCGGATACACGGATACCATAGCGGCGGATCAGCTCAAGGCTGAAGCCCTCGCCCGCGAAGGTGTCGTGGCCGCGCTTGCCATCGAAGAATTCGTCCATGTTGATGTAAACGGCATGGCCGCCAGCGGGAAGCACTACGCCCTTGACGCCGGCCTTGTAGAAACCTTCTGCCAGATAGTTGCACTGTGCAACGCGCTCGTTCATGTAGTTGAAGTCGCAGCTCTCGTACAGGCCAACAGCCAGAGCCATGATGTCACGGCCGGACATGCCGCCGTAGGAGTCGTTGCCGTAGCAGGAGATCTGCTTAACCTTCAGGGTAACGCCTACATCGGTGATGATGTTGCCGTTCTCGTCGAAGTCGGAGAACTTCTGCCAGAACAGGCCCTTGTCGCGGAATGCCAGCATGCCGCCCATGTTCGCATGGCCGTCCTTCTTGGCGGACATGGTGAACGCGTCGCAGTACTGGAACATTTCGGTTGCGATCTCCGCGATGGACTTATCGGCATAGCCGTCTTCGTTCATCTTGATGAAGTATGCATTTTCAGCCCAGCGAGCGGTATCAAATACCACCGGGATCTCATACTTATGCGCAACGCGGTTGATTTCCTTCAGGTTTGCCATGGAAACCGCCTGGCCGCATACCGGGTTGTTGGTGATGCAGGTGAAGATCAGCGGAACGTTCTCCGGGCCGACACCCTGGATCAGCTGCTCGAGCTTTTCGATGTCCATGTTGCCCTTGAAGGGGTTCTTCTCATACTTGCCGCCTTCCGGTACTTCGTACAGCAGTTCCTTGTTGTACAGGTTACGCGGAATGGAGCCCATCTGCTTGATGTTGCCCTCGGTGGTGTCGAAGTGGCCGTTGGACGGGATGGTGAACTTCTTGCCGGGGTAACGGCGGTTCAGGATATTGCGGACGATTTCCATCAGGACGGACTCAGCTGCACGGCCCTGCTGGATGATGAAGGTGTTCGGGCGCTCCATCTGCTTTGCGCCGCCATTGAAGAAGCCGCCCTCATACTCGCAGAGGTAAACTTCGTTCATCATCTTCTCTACGTCGCGGCAATCGGTGCGGACGAGGTCGATGATCTTCTTCCAGTTCTTCTCGCCGCCGCGCTCAAAGATGTCGCGGAAGGTATCGAGCAGTACATAGTAACCGGTGTTGCGGCCATACGCCTCGTCGCCGAGGAACAGCGCAGCCCACTGCTGGTTGGTCATAGCGGTGGTACCGGAGTCAGACAGCATATCAACGGTCAGCATGCCGGCCGGGAACGCGAATTCGTTCCAGTGCGTTGCGTTCAGAGCGCGCTCGCGCTGCTCGATCGTTACGTCCGGAAGATCGCGAACTGCAAACGTGAAATGATGGGGAGCGGGTACATCCAGCGGGTAGTGAGCCATGTTCTTGTCCATATAAATTACCTCCATTTTTCTTGGCGCATAGCGCCTTATTCTTAGAGGATACCCCGGTCATCGATTACCGGTTTCCCACTTCCGGTAATTCCGACTGGCGGACAGTATCTTTCACAAAAGTGAACCAACTTAAAAGAAAATGATTGTTACAGAGCCGCGATAACTTCGATCTCGACCAGCGCATCCTTGGGCAGGCGCGCTACTTCAACGGCCGAACGAGCCGGATAACCGCCCTCGCCAAAGAAGGTGGCATACACTTCGTTCATTGCGCCGAAGTTGTTCATGTCGCTGAGAAATACGGTCGTCTTGATGATCCGGTCCATGCCGGTGCCGGCCTCAGCCAAGATCGCCTTTACATTATTCAGGGACTGTCGGGTCTGCTCCGCGATCCCCTCCGGGAATGCGCCGGTTGCCGGGTTGATGGGCAGCTGCCCGGATGTGATGACCAGTCCGTCCACTGCGACGGCCTGTGCGTACGGGCCGATGGCTGCGGGAGCCAGATCCGTACTGATTACTTTTTTCATCCTGTCCACGCCTCCTTTTCTGAGATAAATTTATCATCGAAAGAAGATTTTGTCAAGCGTCTTTTGTCTATTTTGTACGATAGCACACTTTTATTTTTTTGTTTTGTGGGAATTTTACATAGGTTTTGTCGAAACTACATAATAACTTTTTCTTTTAATTGTGATAAATTATTCTCACCTTTTTTGACAAACCTCTTTTTTTTGCAACATTTTGCGTTATAATAAAATCAGAACCAAAAACCTGTCTTATTTTTGAAAATGAGGTGAGCGTATGGCCAATCCGTTGCTGCAACATTATATTAAACTGACCGAATTTCTCGGTCAGGCACTCGGCCCCGATTATGAGGTCGCGCTGCACGATCTGACCGATAAGAACCGCTCGATCATCGCCATCGCCAACAACCACGTCAGCGGACGTGAGGTTGGCGCGCCGCTGACCAATGTCGCGCTCAAGATCCTGATGGACAAAAGCTATGAATCGCAGGACTACCGGCTGCATTACTGCGGCGTTTCCGCCGCGGGCAAAACGCTGCGTTCGTCCACGCTGTTCATCAAGCAAAACGGCAGGCTGATTGGCATGCTTTGTATTAACTTCGACGACAGCCGCTTTCAGGCGGCCAGCGAAAGCATCCTGCGCCTGTGCCATCCGGATTCCTTCGTGGAGGACCATTGTCAGCCCGCCAACACGCAAGGCGACAGTGATGCAGCGCGTGCCGTACCGGCCACGACCGAGAGCTTCCACAACTCGATCGACGCGGTCGCGGGCGACGCAGTCGGCCGCGAACTGGCGCGGCTGGGCGTGACCGCCGACCGGCTGACGCCGGACGAGCGCATCCAGATCATTGCTTCGCTCGAAACAGGCGGCATTTTCCTGCTCAAGGGTGCGGTCAAGGATGTCGCCGATGCGCTGCATTGTTCGCAGGCCAGCGTCTACCGCTACCTGTCGCAGATCAAAAAAGAAGAAACCTGATTCACTTGTTGGTCAAACGCAAAAAATGAGCGCTCCGCGCTCATTTTTTCGCTGCAAAGAACGGAGGAACACCATGCTGATTCCCGTAACCGCCGCGGATATCCCGGATTTCCAGACCGCCTGCGCCTACGAGCACGTTTTCGGCTCGCGCGCGCTGACCGCCCTGCGCACCTATGGGCTGGGCAGCGCGGACGCGCACTTTTTCCTGTGCCGCAAGGGCCGCGAGCCGTCCGCCGCGCTGTATCTGCTGGGCGATGTGCTGACCATCTCGTCCGACGACCGCGCCGATCCCGCGCCGATCGCGGAACTCGCGCAGCGCATGCAGGTACATGAAATCGACACCAACTGGACGCAGTGCCAGGCGCTGCAAAAGCTGATCGGCGGACATACCGACAGCTCCTATTATATGGTCTATCGCAGCGGCAAACAGCCGCCCGAGGACTTCCCCGACATCGCCCACGGCGATCTGCATGCCGTTTTCACGGTATTGCAGCGCAGCCACGCGTATTACCGCACCCATCTGGACTTTGCGCCGTGGGCCGCGGATCTGAACGGCCGCCTGTCGCGCGGACTGGCGGCGCTTTACCAGCTGGAGGCGGACGGCCAAGTCGTCGGCACGGGCAGCATCGTCTCCTGGGACGACGAATGCGGCGTGATCGGCGAAGTCGCGGTCGTGCCGGAGTACCGGCACCGCGGGCTGGGCAGCCGCATCAGCCGCTTTCTGGTGCAGCGCATCCAGCAGGCCGGCAAGACCCCGCGTCTGATCGCGGGCTATGACGAAGTCGCCGAACTCTACCGGCAGATCGGGTTTGCGCCCTGCGGCCGGTGGGGCGAATTATATTTATAGGAGGATAGACTTATGCGGTACATTGATTTGCGAAGCGACACAGTCACCCAGCCGACGCAGGCCATGCGGGACGCCATGGCCAAAGCCGTGGTCGGCGACGACGTTTTTGAGGACGACCCCACGCTGCACGAGCTGGAAACCTACGCAGCCGAACGGCTGGGCAAGGAAGCGGCAGTCTTTGTCACTTCGGGCATGCAGGGCAACGCCTGTGCGCTCATGGCGCACACCCGCCGCGGCGACTGCGTCATCATCGACCCGCATTCCCATATCGCCGACCATGAGGCCGGCTCGTACGCCCAGCTTTCCGGCGTCTCCATGCGCTATCCCCAAAGCGTCAACGGCACGATGGACCCGGATTCCGTGCGCGCCTGCCTGACCGACGACAGCGACGTGCAGGTCGCACCTGCGACGCTCGTCGTGGTGGAAAACGCGCACTCCTCGGGCGCGGTCGTTCCGCTCGACAACATGCGCCAAATCTATGAGATCGCGCACGAAAAGGGCGTATCTGTGCATCTGGACGGCGCGCGGCTGTTCAACGCCGCCGCGGCGCTCGGCGTTTCCGACGTGCGCGAGCTGACGCAGTACTGCGACACCGTGATGTGCTGCCTGTCCAAGGGGCTGTGCGCACCGGTCGGCTCCATTCTGGCCGGACCAAAGGACCTGATCTGGCGGGCGCGCCGCGCGCGCCGCATTCTGGGCGGCGGCATGCGGCAGGGTGGTTTTCTCGCGGCAGCTGGTCTGATCGCGCTGCGCGACATGACGGGCCGGGTCGGGGAGGACCACGAAAACGCAAAATTCCTCGCCGCGCAGCTGGACGCGATGGACGGCGTGCAGGTGTTCCACGACCGTCTGGATATCGATATGATCTTTTTCACCACCGACTGGGACGCGGACAAGGCCGCGCGCTTCCCCGGCTGGATGCTGGAATACGGCGTCAAGGTCACGGGCTGCATGGGCGGCGAGTACCGCATGGTCTGCCATCACGATATTTCTCGCGAGGACTGCGATCAGGCCGCGCGTCTGGTGCGCACCTTCGCCGCGGAGGGGTGAACCATGCCCAATCATTATATCCGCCGCCTGCTCTGGCTGGTTGCCGGCATGCTGGTCAGCGCGGTGGGCATCGCCATGATGCTGCAAGCCAACATCGGTCTGGAACCGTGGAGCGTATTGCAGCAGGGTCTGGCCCAGACGCTCGGCATCACCTACGGCACCGCCTCGATGATTGTCGGCGCGGCAGCCATCGGCGCGGCCATGCTGTGCGGGGAAAGCTTCGGCTTCGGCACGATCATCAACATCATCCTGTGCGCGGTGTTCATCGACGGTCTGCTCTGGCTGGGCTGGATTCCGCAGATGCATTCGCTGATCACCGGCCTGCCGCTGCTGCTGGTCGGGCTGGAACTGCTCGCGCTGGGCACTTGGATGTACATGAAAAGCGCGCTGGGCGCCGGCCCGCGCGACGCGCTCATGGTGGCGCTGGCGCGCAAAACCGGCCGGTCGGTCGGCCTGTGCCGCGCGACCGTCGAGATTTTCGTCATCATCGCCGGTTTCCTGCTCGGCGGGCAGGTCGGCATCGGCACCGTGATCTGCGCGGTCGGCCTCGGCTCGCTGTTCAACATCAATTTCCATCTGCTGCACTTCCGCGCCGCCGACCTGCATCAGGAAAACGTGGCAGAGACCCTGCAAAACCTGCGAAAAGCCAAACGGGAATAAAAAAAAGGAAGCCTTTCGGCTTCCTTTTTTTCTTATCCTTGCTGCACCCGCATCAGCGGCACGAACGTTTCGCCGCCGAACACGCCAGTGTCGTCGATATCCTGCAAAGTGATATCATAGGTATCCCGGTCCACATACGCTACCAGCCAGAGGTCGGTGTTTTCCTGCCGGGCAGCATACCGCTCGCTCATACTGCCGGTATAGCGCGCATCCTCCATACTCAGACAGAGCGACAGCGAATCATACCGCTCGGGCGGATAGGCCTCATCATACCACGCTTCCTCCGGATAATTGTACATGCTCCAGGAGTAACCGCTTTCGGTATAGGTGCCCGTGCCGTCCGAGATAGTCAGCGTATAATCGCTCATCTCGCCCGGCTCGGCCTGCAAATCGACCGTCGTGCCGTCCGCCAGCGTCGCGGCCGCATGGCCGTCGATCAGGTCATACAGGATCGCATACACACTGACATAATGATCTTCGTCGTATTCATAGGTTTCGCCCGGCGTGTAATACACTGTGCCGTCGTCGTAGCTGTCCCAGGCTTCGGCCTCCTGCTCGGAACTGCCCCAACCCAGATCCTCCTGATACGTCCGGAAGCTGTCGCCCAGATTATCCGCGAAATCCTGCAGCAGGGGAATGGCAGACGGCAGCACATTGAGCAATACCACCGCGGCCGCAACCACCGCCGCGACCTTGCCCTTGCCCTTTTTGGTTTCCCGGATCGGCTTTGCGCTGGGCTTGGCTTTTTTCGCACGCGTGTGTGTTTTCCGATAGGTCGGTTCGTCTTCGAACTGTTTCTCCCGCCATGCGGCCGCCTTCTTTTCCAGCTCGCCGACACGGCCGCGCGTTCCCGCGCGCGCCCCGCAGATCGGGCACTCGCGATCCTCGTCGCTGTAATTGATCCCGCAATGCTGACACTTCATGCGTACGCCCCCCTCTCTCTGCTTTCATCATAACAGACCGCGGGAGCATCCGCAAGTTTATTTCGGCAAATTGTGCAGCAGCAGCTCAATCTGCGCCGGTTCGATCACCTGCAGGCCGTCCTGCGCCGTCGCGGGAGATGCAACGCCGCGCCCGGTGTTCGGATGCAGCGCGGACACGCCGAAATCCAGCACAAACAGCACGGCGAGCCCCGCGCACAGCAGCCGGAGGGCGCCGCGCGGCACATGCCGGAACCCGCGCAGCAGCAGAGGCGACACCAGATAGACGGCCGCGCAGCAGCCAAATCCGAACACCAGCGTGGACGGCGGGCTGACCAGGCCGTCGATGTTGAGCGGGAACATGCTGTAATCCCACCAGCGCAGGCCGTACACCGACAGCAGGTACTTTCCGGTGGCGAATTCGATCGCCGTCGAGAGGAGCGCGCCCAGCGCGAACACCACGGGCGGCCGCGCCGCGAACCGCGTCAGCAGCAGGACGGACAGCAGCCCGCCCGCGCCGTAAATCGGCAGCCACGGCCCGAGCAATGTGCCGCGGTTGACCAGCTCGCCGTCGAGCAGCAGATGCAGCCCGACCTCGAACAGCCACCCCGCTGCCGAAAAAACCAGAAACAACCCGGTCATTTCGCAGAGCGTGTACCGCCCCGCCGTGTTCCAACGCGCCCGGCGCGCCTTGCGCAATACCGCCGTCATATCCATCCCTCCCCCGGTTTTACCCTTTCATTGTACGCGGCAATTCTTTGGATTGTCGCTGCAAAATCCTTAAGATTTTATGAGCATCCCCCATTTTGGGGTGCAAAAAGGGACGCGCGGAAGCGCGTCCCCCGTGTAAGCCATGCTTATTCCAGATTCAGACGGTTTTTGAGGATATAATGTGTGACGAAGTAGCAGATCGCACCCGGAATCGCGGTGGCCACGCAGAAGCCGATCAGCACGCCGTGCAGCAGCACCTGCTGCGGCATGCCGTTCAGCGCACTGCCCAGCGCGGTCATCAGCGTTTCCATCGGGCCGCTCATCGTGCCAAACATCACGAAGGTGAACAGGAACTGCGCCGCGGTCGAGAGCACGAAATACCACACGACCGACATCAGCACGCGGTGCTTTTTGGCCAGATGGCCGAGCGCCATGCACAGATAGATAAACAGCACGCCGCTGGCCAGCGACACCAGCAAGAGCAGGATGCCCTCGATCATGTAGCCCAGCCCATTGGGGTCGGCCGCAATGGCCTTGCCAAACTCATTGAGCATCATGCCGATGCCGAAAATCAAATTGGTGTCCGCGCCGATGATGGCGATGCTCACCAGAGCGACCAGACCGCTCAGCAGGCAGACCGCCACGGCGACGATCATCTTGCTCAAGATGTGCTGCGCAACCGTTACCGGCAGAGTGAACATCAGATAGCCCTCGTCGCCCAGCAGGTTTTGATAAAACCGCTGGATCAGGATGACCACCGTCACGACAAACACCGCTACCAGCAGCGCCACGAACAGCAGCGCCAGAATGACCGACGGAATACCGTTCATGAAGTTCTGCGCGCTGTCGGTTGTCATCAAGGCGTTGATGACGCTCATCAGCAGCACGACGCCGTACAGCGGCAGGAAAACGCGCGCGCACGCCTTCCATTCATATTTGAGCAGCTTCAGCATGCGAACACCTCCCGGAACAACATATCCACCGATTTTCCGTGTTCTTCCCGGATCGTGTCCACGCTCTCATGCAGCGTCATCACGCCGTTTTTCAGGAAGATCACTTCGTCCAGCACCCGCTCGATATCCGCGATCAGGTGGGTGGACAGCAGCACCGAAGCATCCTCGCTGTAATTGTACAGAATCGTGTTGAGGATGTAGTCACGCGCCGCCGGATCGACGCCCGCGATCGGCTCGTCGAGCAGATACAGCTTTGCCTTGCGGCTCATCGTCAGGATGAGCTGCACCTTTTCCTTGGTGCCCTTGGACAGCGTCTTGAGCCGGTCCAGCGCGCTGATGTGCAGCGATTGCAGCATATCGTTCGCCTTGACGCGGTCAAAATCCGCATAGAAATCAGCGAAAAAGTCCATCAGGTCGCTTACCCGCATCCAGTCGTTCAGATAGCCGCGGTCAGGCAGGTAGCTGATGACGCTGTGCGTGTGTACGCCCGGCACCTGCCCATCCACCTGCACCGTGCCCGACGTCGGCTGGATCAGGCCGTTGATCAGCTTGATCAGCGTGGTCTTGCCCGAACCGTTCGGGCCGAGCAGGCCGACGAACCGGCCGCCGCCCAGCGTCAGATTCAGATTGTCCAGCGCCTTGGTGCCGCCATAGGTTTTGGTCAGCCCCGCGCAGACAAGCAGTTCATTTCTCTGTTCCATTCTGGTTTCCCTCCCCATGTCGTTTTTGCAGCAGGTCGTAAACCTCCTGCTCGGAAAAGCCCAGCTGGCTCATGCCAGCCAAAAATTCCGCGATGCGGTCTCCCGCGATCTGTTCCCGAATCTTCTGGATCATCTCTTTATCCTCCGTCACATAGCGTCCGCTGGTCCGGTTGGAGTGCATCAGCCCTTCGCGTTCCATATCTGCCAGCGCGCGCTGCATCGTATTGGGGTTGACCCCCGCCTGCGCCGCCAGCTCGCGCACCGTCGGCACCTTATCGCCCGCCGCCAGCTGTCCGCTGACGATCTGCTCGGTCAGCTTTTCCACCAGCTGCTGGTAGATCGGCCGATCGCCCCGCAGTTGCCACTGCATAGCCTCGCTCCTCTCTCTGTTATATTGTACTATGATAATAATACAATAATACATCATTGTCAAGCCCTGACAAAAAATATTTTTCATCCGGGCGCGGCTATGCTATAATAGGCCATATCGGAGGAACGAAACCTATGAAAATTTACCCCCTTCTGCGCGTTTTATGGGGCGCGCTTGCGGTGTCCGCGGCGGTCAACCTGGCCGCGCTGAGCAATTCCATGGCCGTTTTGCTCGCCGCCAACATCATCAACCTTTTGGCCTATGTCGTGGTCGCGTATGTGCTGTATCGCCTGTCGGACGAATCCGCGCTGCTGGGGCGCGCCTTCCCCGCGCAGATGCTGTCGATCGTGCTGATCGGGATGGCGCTGGTCGTCACCCAGCTGGCGGGCGACAACCTGATGCTGCAAAACTTCATGTCCCTGCTGTCGATGGCGGGCAGCGTGGCCGGCCTTTTGAGCGATTATTACCTGTACTGGGGGCTGGATGAGCGCATCATCCCCCATGCGTACAACTATCCCGCGCGCCGCATCCGCTGGTGCCTGTATGCGCCGCTGCTGGGCGCGTTCGCGGCGAGCCTGCTCATGCTGGCCGGACAGCTGACGCTGCTGGTCGTGGCTGTCATCGTGCAGCTGGGCGCGCAGATCGTGCCGCTTGTGCTGCTGCGGCAGTACATGCGTGCCGTGCAGGTGCGCGAGGACGACCCGCTGTCGTTTTAACGCAAAAATCCCCGAAACCGTTTTGGTTTCGGGGATTTTTATTGCACTCAAGCGTTTTCCGAAAACTCCGCCAGACGCAGACCCTCATTGTGGTCGAGCGCATAGGTGATGTTCCACGGCGAGGAGAACAGCAGCAGGCTGTTGCCCTTGAGATCTTCGACGATCTTGGTGTCGCTGGTCAGCTGCAGCGACTTGATGTCGAAGTCCTCTTCGTCGTTTTCCACCCAGCGGATGTGCTCATACGGCAGGTTTTCGCGGATGATCTCGACGTTGTACTCGTTTTTCAGGCGGTATTCGAGCACTTCGAATTGCAGCACGCCCACGACGCCCACGATGACCGACTCCATGCCGGCGCCCGGCTCGCGGAAGATCTGGATCGCGCCTTCCTGCGCGATCTGCTCGACGCCCTTGACGAACTGCTTGCGCTTGAGCGTGTCCTTCTGCCGCACGGTGGCGAACAGCTCGGGCGCGAAGGTCGGGATGCCCGAGAACACGCACTTGCGCTTGGGATCGCAGACCGTGTCGCCGATCGCGAACACGCCCGGGTCGAAAATGCCGATGATGTCGCCCGCATAGGCTTCGTCCACGATCGAACGGTCCTGCGCCATCAGCTGCTGCGGCGCGGCGAGCACCATCTTCTTGCCCGTGCGCATGTGCAGCACCTCTTCGCCGCGCACAAACTTGCCCGAGCAGATGCGCAGGAACGCGATGCGGTCGCGATGCGCCTTGTTCATGTTGGCCTGAATTTTGAACACAAAGGCCGAGAAATGATCCTCAAACGGATCGATCACGCCAATATCGGCCGTGCGCGCGGTCGGCGGCGGAGTCATCTGTAAAAACTTTTTCAGGAACGGCTCTACGCCGAAGTTGGTCAGCGCCGAGCCGAAGAACACCGGCGACAGCTTGCCCTCGTGCACCGCCTTGAGGTCGAACTCGTCGCCCGCACCGGAGAGCAGCTCGATGTCGTCGATCAGCGTCTGGTACTGGTCCTCGGGCAACAGGCCCTCAAGCACCGGGTCGTCGATCGACAGGCGCTGCGATTTGACCTCGTGGCGGAAGTCCGCGCCCTCGAACGCAATGACCTCGTCGTCCATGCGGTCGTATACGCCTTTGAAGCGCTTGCCCGAGCCGATCGGCCAGTTGACGGCATAGGTGCCGATGCCCAGTTCGTTTTCGATTTCCTCCAACAGCTCGTACGGATCGCGCGATTCGCGGTCCATCTTGTTGATAAAGGTGAAAATCGGCACGCCGCGCATCGCGCAGACCTTGAACAGCTTGCGGGTCTGCGCCTCGACGCCCTTGGAGGCGTCGATGACCATGACGGCCGAGTCCGCCGCCATCAGCGTGCGGTAGGTATCCTCGGAAAAGTCCTGATGGCCCGGGGTATCCAGAATGTTGATGCACTTGCCCTCATAGCGGAACTGCAGCACCGAAGAGGTGACCGAAATACCGCGCTGCTTCTCGATCTCCATCCAGTCGGACACCGCATGGCGGGCGTTTTTCTTGCCCTTGACCATACCGGCCTCCTGGATCGCGCCGCCGTACAGCAAAAACTTCTCCGTAATGGTGGTTTTGCCGGCGTCCGGGTGCGAAATGATCGCAAACGTGCGCCGGTTTTCGATTTCTTTTTTCAGTTCTGCCACTGACTTTTTTCCTCCCGATTGTACAAAAACGAAATTTTTTGCGAAATGTACACAGAATGTTCACAATTCCCCGATATCATAAAATTGTGGAAAGCGTAAGATCCCCCCACATGTTCTTGCTTTCTACTCTCTATCCTACCTTTTATTGCGGGAGCGGCCGGACAATCGTCCGGCCGTTCCTGTTTTTTTGCGCGGTTTGGCCGCGTAAAAGGCAGGAACAAAGCAGAAAGCGTACCCGTTACAGGTCCCGCCGGCCTTCGAGTGCGCGGGTCAGCGTGACCTCATCGACATATTCCAAATGCCCGCCCACGGGGATGCCGTAGGCCAGACGGGTGATGCGGATGCCGAAAGGCTGCAGCAGACGCGAAATGTACATCGCGGTGGCTTCGCCCTCGGTGTCCGGGTTGGTGGCGAGGATGACCTCCTCGGTGTCCTCGTCGGCCACGCGCTGCACCAGCTCGCGGATGCGGATATCGTCCGGCCCGATGTGTCCCATCGGGGACAGCGTGCCATGCAGCACATGGTACAGCCCGCGGTACTCCTTGGTGCGCTCAAACGCGATCACGTCGCGCGGCTCCGCCACGACGCAGATGGTTTTCTGGTCGCGGGTCTGGTCGGAACAGATCGGGCAAAGCTCGCTGTCCGACAGGTTCTGGCATCGTTTGCAGGTGAACGTCTTGGCCTTTGCCTCACGGATGGCGTCGGCAAAGCGCTCCGCGTCCTCCTTGGGCAGGTCGAGCACATGGAACGCCAGCCGCTGCGCGGTTTTCTGCCCGATGCCGGGCAGCTTGGCAAATTCCTCGATCAGCCGCTCGACCGGCGGCGCGAAATAATCCATCAGAACAGGCCGCCGCCCAGACCGCCCATGCCGCCGGTGATCGCCGACATCTGGCTCTGGGATTTTTCGTTTGCCGCCTTGAGCGCCTCGTTGACCGCCGCAACGACCAGATCCTGCAGCATGTCGATGTCATCCGGATCGACCACATCGGGCTTGATCTCAATCGACTTGAGCGTCGAGGTGCCGGTCACGGTCGCGGTCACCATGCCGCCGCCCGCCGTGCCGGTGGTCTCCATCTGCGCGATCTCTTCCTGCGCCTTCATCATATTTTCCTGCATCTTCTGCGCCTGCTTCATCATCGCCTGCATGTTCATGCCGCCGCCGAAGCCGCCGCCAAAGCCTTTTCCCTTTGCCATCTGTTATGTCCTCCTCAAAGTTCTTTTACTTGAATATCAAATGCCTTCGCCCGGCCGATGATCTCATCGACCGCGGCGTTTTTTTGTATCACGGGTTCGTCGCCCGCCTCGCGCACCTTGACCTTGATCGGCGCGCCCGCGAGCGCGGCCGCCTGTTCACGGATGACCTTCATGGTCGGCTCCGCCTTGGCGAGCATGGCGGTGATGCCGTCCTCGCACAGGATGACGAGCGCCCCGTCCTCCAGAATGCCCTTGGCGGACAGCTTGAGGTTGGTGTGCGCGCCCGTGTTGATCTTGCCGGTCAGCGCTTCGAGCAGCTGCGGCCACTGCGGCCAGTCCGCCGCCGACGGCTGCGCCTGTGCCTTGGATTTTGCCGCGGGTTGCCCCGCTGCCGCCTCTTCCGCCGCCCAAACCGGCGCGTCGCCGTCATCCGGCGGGGGCGGTGCGTCCTCATCGCCCGGCGGAGGCGGCGTGTCGTCCACGCGCGCCGCGGTCTGTGTCGGTGCGGCCGCGACCGGCACGCCGTGCTTGATTTTTTCCTCGAGCGCTTCCACGCGCCCGCTCAGCGTATCGTATTGCTCCGCGCCCAGACTGCACAGCCGCACAGCGCACAGCTCGGCTTCCACGCGGCGGTTGGCCGCGCTGCGCATGCGGTCGAGCGCCTCGCCGATCACGCGGCTCCACGCGATGAGTGTGGACGAGGCCAGCCCGTCGCACAGTTTTTGCAGGCTTTTGACCGTATACGCCGGGGAAATCAGCGCGGACACATCGGTCTTGCTGGTTTTGACCAGCAGCGCGTCGCGGATCAGGCCCAGCATCTGGTCGTAAACCGCGGCGAGATCGCGTCCCGCGTTATAATAGTCGTCAATCAGCGTGACCGCCGCCGCGAGATCGCCGTTTTTCAGGTGTTCGGCCAAGCGGATGCCGTCGTCCTGCCCGAGGACGCCCAGCGCCGTGGTCACGGTCTGCTCGTCCACCGCACCGGCAGCCGCCGCGCGGTCGAGCATGGAGAGCGCGTCGCGCATCGCGCCGTCGGCCAGCCGCGCAATCAGCCGCGCCGCGCCGTCGGTCAGTTCGATGCCCTCGCCCGCGGCCACATCCAGCAGACGACGCGCGATGTCCTCCGCGCCGATGCGCCGGAAATCGAACCGCTGGCAGCGCGACAGGATGGTCGCGGGCACCTTGTGCAGCTCGGTCGTCGCCAGAATGAACAGCACATGCTCGGGCGGCTCTTCAAGCGTCTTGAGCAGCGCGTTGAACGCGCCGATCGAGAGCATGTGCACCTCGTCGATGATGAACACGCGTTTTTTCACCTGCGCGGGCGTGTAGCGCGTCTCGTCGCGCAGGTCGCGGATGTTGTCCACGCCGTTGTTGGACGCCGCGTCGATCTCGGTCACGTCGAGCACCGAGCCATCCAGAATGCCGCGGCAGGCCGCGCACTCGTTGCACGGGTCGCCGTTGACCGGATGCTCGCAGTTGACCGCACGCGCCAAAATCTTCGCGCAGGTGGTCTTGCCCGTGCCGCGCGTACCGGTGAACAGGTACGCGTGGCTGAGCCGTCCGCTGCGGAGCTGCGCACGCAGCGTATCCGTCACATGCTGCTGGCCAATCACGTCGGCAAAGGTCTGCGGCCGCCATTTGCGGTACAGCGCCTGATACATTGCGTCCCAACCCCTTTCTGCTCTATGATACCACAAAAGAGGCGGGCGCAAGCCCGCCTCCCAGCGTTCTCTCTGCGCGCCATGCGCGCAATTCATCAAAAGTCCAGCTCTGCCGGACTTTTGATACCCCGACCCAGCCGCCTTGGGCGGCGTCATTCGGGTATCGAAAGCAGGTTTCTACCGGAACCTGCTTTCGTATATAGGGGACTTTTAAAGTCCCCTATACGTTCTGTTCAGCGCCCCACAAGACCGCACGCGGTCGATTCGAAAGCGCACGCCCGGCTGCCTTTCCGCGGTTTGGACTCAAAATCGGCAGCTCTGCGGCACACGATGGTTTCCGCTTAATGCTGCTCGGTTCCCCGCCTGACATGGTTCACGGTCCTCCGTTGCGCAGTACCGGTCTCTCATCGCCCTGTTGGCAGCGGCTTCGCCGCGCGCACGTCCCTCCTCGCCCGCATCATCCCCGCTGTAGCGGATTGCGGGTACAGGACACCGCTAACGCCCCGATGTGTGCGGCCTTGTGCGGCGCTGAACAGATATTCGGTTGTTAGTCTATGCCTTCCGGCGGATTTTATGCCTCCGGGTCGTCAGGCGGCGGTGTGGTCTCCCCGCCGGTGTTGCCGCCGGTCTCGCCACCGGTCGAGCCGCCGGTTTCTCCGCCCGTCGAGCCGCCGGTATTGCCGCCGGTCTCTCCGCCTGCGTTGCCGCCGGTATTGCCGCCCGTCGAACCGCCTTCCGGATCAGTCGGGGTGACCGTCTGGCCGGTTTCCGGATCGATCGAAGGATCGTTGGTATCAGTCGGCTTCTGTTCGTCCGGCTTCTGCTGCTCTTCGGGTTCCTCTTCTTCTTCGTCCGCCCAATCAGTCACGCCGACGGTCGCGAAGTTGTATTTCGTAGTGATGCCCTGATGACTGCACGTCTCGGTCGGCACTTGATCCTTCCAGAAGCGGCCGGAAGCGGCGCGTCCCGCCGCACGGCAGGCACCGGACGCCAGCAAGCCGGTATCCATGCAGTAGGTCACGGTCTCAAAGTCCTGCGGGTGCGAGTCGAATACCAGACCGGAATCGCCCTCATGCACCTTCTGCATGACCTTCAGCCAGATCGCCGCAGCGTTGCGGCCGTACAAGCCGTTGAGTGTGTAGTTATGCTCATAACCGACCCAAACCGCAGCCGAATACTCCGGCGTTACGCCGCAGAACCAGATATCGGTGTTGGAGGTCGTGGTACCGGTCTTGCCGGCAGTCTCCACACCGGAGATCTGTGTGCCGGACGCGGTACCGTATGCGGTAACGTTTTGCAGGCACTCGAGCATATAGTACGCGGTGCGCACATTCTCAAAGCCCAGATCGGTGCTCGGGTTGTTTTCCAGCACGACGTTGCCTTCGGAGTCCTCGACCTTGGTATAGGTGCGGGTACCGCCGTAGACGCCTTCGTTGATGAAGGTGGCAAAGCCGCCCGCCATCTCGCGCACGGTCACGCCGTCGGTCAGCGCGCCCAGTGCCAGCGGCGAATAGTCGATATCGCTCTTGACCGTGCCGTCCTCATAGGTGCGGCTGCCCACCAGCGCGTCGCCGAAGCCCAGGCGCTGGGTCAGGAAATCATACGAAGCCTGCGGGGTCAGCATACTCATCACCTGCACGGCGATGGTGTTGACCGAGCTGGTGATACCACTCTTGATCGTCATGGCGTTGCCGGTCGGCATCTTGCCGTCGTTCATCGGCCAGGGCTTGCCGTCGTCGCCGATCTCCAGCGGCTTGTCGTAAACCGTGGTGCTGGGCACGATAATGCCCTTGTCCATCGCCGGTCCGTAAGTGGACAGCGGCTTGAACGAAGAACCGGGCTGACGGCGCGCATCGGTTGCATACGAGAAGGCCAGATTTTCGGTCTTTTCGCCGCGTCCGCCCGCAATGGCAACAATGTTGCCCTGTTTGTCCGTGATAACCATGGCGCTCTGCGGCCGCTCGCCGTATTTCTCCGTGGTCGGGAATACCGAGTCGTCCGCCCAGACCTCATCGACGATCTGCTGGATTTCAGGGTCGATCGTTGCATAGATCTTCAGACCGCCCGAGGCAACCATGTTGCTGGCCACCTGCTCGGAATAGCCCTTCTGCTCCATCAGATCCTGCGTTACGTCCTTGATGACCGCATCGGTAAAGTAGGAATATACGTCGCTGATATCCTGCTGATACTGCTCGTAGGGGCGATAATTCAGCTCTTCCGCGACCGCTGCATCGTACGTCGCCTGATCGATCATGCCCAGCTCGAGCATTTTGCCGAGGATGGCCGTCTGACGCTCCTTAACCTTGTCCGGATGGTTGTACGGATCGTAGATCGACGGGTTGTTGGTCAGGCCCGCCAGCACCGCACATTCCGCAAGGCTCAGTTCGGAAACGTCCTTGCCGAAATAGGTCGTCGCGGCGGTTTTGACGCCGTAACAGTTATAGCCGAGGTAAATCGTATTGAGGTACATCTCGAGGATGCGGTCCTTGTCACCGATCTCATCCTCGAGCGCGAGCGCGCGGAAAATCTCGTTAACCTTACGCTTGACCGAATAATCGTTCTCGTCGGTCGCGTTTTTGATCAGCTGCTGGGTGATGGTAGAACCGCCGTACTGATCGTCGCCGACCAGCCAGTTGAACACCGCGCCGAAGGTGCGCTTCCAGTCCACACCGTGGTGCTTGTAGAAGCGTTCGTCCTCGATGGCGACCACCGCGTTTTTCAGGTTGTCCGGGATGTCCTCGCTGTCCACCCAAATGCGGTTTTCCGTGCCGCGGATGGTTTCATACAGCGTTTCCTCCCCGGTTTCAGAGTCCACCGTATAAATGAAAGAGTTGAGATCCAGGCCAAGGCCCTTGCTCAGGTCCTCCGCGGTTTCCTGCGCGGACGGGTTGATATACGCATGCACATAGTAGGCAAATGCAATGCCGCAGAAACAGGCGCAAAGCACACCGATAAGCAGCAGCGTCAGCAGCACGCGGGATATCGCATACCAGACGCCAGATCCTTTTCTTTTGCCAGTTGCCAATTCGGTTTCCTCCTTGCCCGCCGGGTCCATGCCGCGGGTCTTATCAGGTCGGACGCAGCAGCCGTCCGTTTTGTTCCCGATATCTTATCAAAATACGCAGTTTTTTATCTTCTTTCCGTCATTATACCACAGAAACAGGGGTTTTAAAAGCAGGCTTTTTCCGCCCTCTCCGAGGATAACAACAGTCGTTCGCGGCTATTATACCACATTATTCCGCAAATTCCAAACAAATTTTACGTCCGGCACGGAATACTTTCCGCAATTCGGGGCATACTGCAAGAAAATTCTCCCGGAATAAAGGAGGTCATTTCCATGATGCAGGGGTTTTACATGCTCGCCATGCTGCGCGCCCGGCGGCAGCGGCGCATCGCGCTGCTGGCCTGTGCGGCGGCGCTCATCAGCGCTTTTTTTGCCGCGCGCGTCTGGTTTTCCGCCCCGGCCGTGCCCGCCAGCACGACCGAACTGCCCTATGTGGCGCAGAGTGAGGACGGCCGTCTGGTTGTCTCGCGCGGCGGCGAGGTCGTCATCCGCACGGATATCGACGTGCGCACGCTGCCTTCCGCCGACCGCGAAGCGCTCGAGCAGGGCGTGCTGCTGTCGGACACACAGGCGCTGGCGCGCCTGCTCGAGGACTACAGCTCATAAAAACGACGGGCAGACGCCCGTCGTTTTTTGCATCTTTTTTATGATGCCGCGCTGTCCAGCATTTTTGCGATCTCGTCGCTTGTAACAACCTGATCCGGGTCCGGCAGCTGCACTTCGCTGCCCGCGGGGGCGTTCTGCTGCGACCACGACAGCGCGATCTCGGTGATGCTGTCGTTTTTCACATGTGCGGTCAGCGCCGCTTCGCCTTTCCGCGTGTCCCCGGCAAAGGTCAGCGTCGCCAGCGCGTCGCTGTCCCAGTCCCGCAGGCGGCAGGCCGCCTCGCCCTCGATGCTGCCGTCCGACAGGTCGAGCGTATAGGTAGCAGAAGCATACCCTTCTTCCGCCGGCAGCGGCACGGACAGCTTCGCTGTGTACCGTGTACCGCTCTGGGTGAAGCAATCGTCGCCCGCAAGATATGCGGCCGCATCCGCCGCCTGCTGCACTTCATCCCACAAAGTGCTGTAAGTCTGCGTGCAATTCTGCTCAGCAGCGCCGACCACCATCGCGCCCACGGACGACATATCGAACGTAAACACGGTCTCGAGCAGCGGGCTTTCCACCCCAGCCAATTCATCCATCACATCGGCAAAAACGATCCATTGATCCCCCGGCAGCGATACGCCGTAAGCCCCTTCCAGCACCGCCATCAGCAGCGGGCAGCGCAGGTACAGCGTGCCGTTTTCCGCATCCCAGATCATCTCCAGCCGGGCGTTTTGCAGCCGATCCTGCCATGCGGCCAGCTGCGCGGACAGCGTTTGCTCGTCATCCCAACCATATTGGTCATATTCCCGCGCAAACAGCGTCACCAGCCCGTGCAGGTCGGCCTGCACGTCCACCGTCATGCCGCCGCTGCCGTCAACGACCTCGAGCGTGCCGTCGAGCAGCGTCGTGGTCTCGTCGCCGTCGATCGAGTTGAGCTGGGTAAACAATACCCGCAGCGCCAGCGCGGTGCGCATGGTCTGCGCCGGGTCGCGCACGGGCTGCGCGGCCAGCCACCGGTTGACGACGGAAAACCGCTCGTCCACCTGCGCGACCAGCGCGTCCCGGTCATACAATACGGCTACCTGCTGGTAATCGTCCCACTGCACGGTCAGGCCGAAGGCCTCGGCAAAAAACCGCACCGGCACATAGGTGCGCCCCTCCTTTTCATAGGGGACGGCATCCAGCTGCGTCGTTTTGAGCACCGCGCCGGTTTCCTCATCGGACAGCGTCAGCATGCCGCCGCCGAGCGCAAAATCACAGCGCACGCCGTCCCTGACCGCCGTGACCGCGCCGCTGTCATAATCGACTGTTGCGCCCAGCGCTTCCGCGATCGCGCGGAACGGCACCATCGTGCGGTCGTTTTTCATCTCCGGCTGTGCGTCCGGAAAATCGACTGTCTTGCCGTCCAGCTGCACGGAAACGGGCGGGATGTAGGCATAGCTTTCCATCATCACCAGCTGCATCGCGGCATAGCGCAGGAACTCCTCGCGGCTGCCGTAGTATTCTTCCGCCATCGCCCAGTCCCAGCCGGCATACCCCTCCTCGAATGCCTTGTCCGGGTCGGCGGTCAGCTCGGCCAAGTGGACCGCATACCGTTCCGTCACCCACTCGTAATCGACCGGGCCAAAAATCCACCCCTCCATCAGCGCATCCGCGCTCTCGAATCCCAGCTGCGCATAGAGCGGCGTGCCTGTCTCAGCCGCGGACGCCACGGGCAGCGCGCCGCACAGCAGCACCATCGCCAGAACGAGCGACAACCAGCGTTTCCTCTTCTGTTTCATGGTTTTTTGCCCCCTTTCTATCCTTACCCTTATTGTACGCCCCGCCGCCCGCACCGTCCATTTGTGTTTTCTCCAGTTTTCCCGCGAAAAAGCAGGCAGTTTGCCCAGAGACCGCGGCATATCGGGCGCGGAACGCGCATACCGTATCACCAAGGGGGCGTTTACTTATGTTCATCACCATCACCCGCGACACGCTGTATCGCATTGGCGCGGCGGCGGGCGTGTGCGCGCTGCTGGCCGCGCTGTTTTTCCTGGTGCCGCACGACGACGGCGGTGCATCCGCGCAGGCCGCGGCCGACGCGCAAAGCGCCGTGCCGACGTCGATCAGCGACTGGGGCCTGTCCTTCCAGACCGAAGGCCAACCGCCGGTCGGCAACGTATCAGCCGACACGCTGCGGCAATGGGACGCCTATTATGTGGGCGACACCACAAAAAACACCATTTACCTGACCTTTGACGCGGGCTACGAAAACGGAAACACAGGCGCAATTTTGGACGCGCTGAAAAAGCACAACGCGCCCGCGTGCTTTTTCGTCGTGGGCAACTTCATCGACTCCGCGCCCGAACTCGTGCAGCGCATGGTGGACGAAGGGCACATCGTCGGCAACCACACGCTGCACCACCCGGATATGTCCTCGATCGCGGACGCGGACGCCTTCGCCGCCGAGCTGAACGGGCTGGAGGAGAAGTTCACCGCGCTGACCGGCCAGCCGATGCAGAAGTTCTACCGCCCGCCGCAGGGCAAATTCAGCGAGGAAAACCTCAAGCAGGCGCAGGCGCTCGGCTACACGACCGTGTTCTGGTCGCTGGCGTATGTGGACTGGTACACCGACAACCAGCCGACCGACGAACAGGCCTTTGCAAAGCTGCTGCCGCGCATCCATAACGGCGCGATCGTGCTGCTGCACTCGACGAGTGAAACCAACGCGCGCATCCTCGACGAGCTGCTCACCCGTTGGGAGAACGAGGGCTACACCTTCGGCAGCCTGGCCGACCTTGCCGCTTGCTGAACCGGTTTGCCCCATCCGCAAAGGCGGCGGCGCTTTGGGTGCCGCCGCCTTTGCGGGCAAACTTGCTTGTTTTGCCTTGTATTCCTGTGTTATACTGGGAACAGGACAAAACCAGACAGGAAAGGACGAACCCCTATGGAGAAAGCCAAGGTTTATTTTGCGGACTTCCGCACGACGCTGACGGAAAACCTCCAGCAAAAGCTGACCCGCCTGATGAAAGCGGCGGGCATGGACCAGATCGACTTTGATAAAAAGTTCACCGCCATCAAGATCCACTTCGGCGAGCCGGGCAACCTCGCGTTCCTGCGGCCGAACTGGGCGAAAACGGTTGCGGATTTCGTCAAGGAGCGCGGCGGCAAGCCGTTTTTGACCGACTGCAACACGCTGTATGTCGGCGGACGCAAGAACGCGCTCGACCACCTCGATTCCGCCTATCTCAACGGCTTTTCGCCGTTCTCCACCGGCTGCCACGTCATCATCGCGGACGGCCTGAAGGGCACGGACGAGGCCTATGTGCCGGTCGAGGGCGGCGAATACGTCAAGGAAGCCAAGATCGGACAGGCCATCATGGATGCGGACGTGTTCATCTCGCTGACCCACTTCAAGGGCCACGAAAACGCGGGCTTCGGCGGCGCGCTCAAGAACATCGGCATGGGCTGCGGCTCGCGCGCGGGCAAGATGGAGCAGCACAACGCGGGCAAACCGCAGGTCGATCAGGACCCCTGCGTCGGCTGCGGCATGTGCACGCGCATCTGCGCGCACAGCGCCATTACGATCACGGACAAAAAGGCGCACATCGACCACGACAAGTGCGTCGGCTGCGGCCGCTGCATCGCGGTCTGCCCGCAGGACGCCATCGGCTGCGCGTATGACGAATCCAACATTGTGCTCAACCGCAAGATCGCGGAATACACCAAGGCGGTCGTGGACGGCCGTCCGTGCTTCCACATTTCGCTCGTCATCGACGTGTCGCCCAACTGCGACTGCCACGCGGAAAACGACGTCGCCATCGTGCCGAACATCGGCATGTTCGCGTCCTTTGACCCGGTCGCACTCGATCAGGCCTGCGTGGACGCGGTCAACGCCGCGCCGGTCAACCCGGCCAGCCTGCTGTGCGACGAGCATGAGCGCCATCACATCCACGACGAGGCCGACCACTTCCACGCCGCGCATCCGGACACCAACTGGCAGGCCGGACTCGAGCACGCGGAAAAGATCGGTCTGGGCACGCGCCAGTACGAGCTTATCAAGATCTGAAACCGCTGACCATAAACAAAAAAGAGGAGCGAATGCTCCTCTTTTTGTTTTATCCTTGCATTTCGCGGCCTTCAAACGCCACGCGGCGCTGGATATCCGCCATCACGCCGTCAAACTGCGGGATGTCGAGCGACTGCGCGCCGTCGCACAGCGCGTGCTTGGGATCGTTGTGCACCTCGATGATCAGGCCGTCCGCGCCCGCGGCAATCGCCGCGCGCGACAGCGGCTGCACCATATCACGCCGGCCGGCGGCGTGACTCGGGTCAATGATGATCGGCAGATGGCTGAGCATCTTGACCATCGGCACGGCGGAGATGTCCAGATTGTTGCGGATCAGGTTTTCAAACGTGCGAATGCCGCGCTCGCACAGGATGACGTTCTGATTGCCGCCCGCGAAGATGTATTCCGCGGCCATGAGGAACTCCTCGATCGTGGCAGACAGGCCGCGCTTTAAGAGGATCGGCTTGTCCGAGCGGCCGAGCTCCTTGAGCAGCATGAAGTTCTGCATGTTGCGCGCGCCGAGCTGGATGATGTCCACATCCGCGAACAGGTCGAGGTGCTTTTCGCTCATGATCTCGGTCACGATCGGCAGACCGGTCTGGCGCTTGGCCTCGAGCAGCAGCTTGAGCCCTTCGGCCTCGAGTCCCTGGAAGGAGTAGGGCGAGGTGCGCGGTTTGAACGCGCCGCCGCGCAGGAAGGACGCGCCCGCCTTTTTGACCGCTTCGGCGACCTCGATGATCTGCGCCTCGTTTTCGACCGAGCACGGGCCTGCCATGACGTTGAAATACCCTGCGCCGATCTTGCGCCCCGCGACCGAAAGGATCGTGTCCTCGGGGTGGAATTTGCGGTTGACAGCCTTGAACGGCTCGGATACGCGCTGCACGCGCTCGACCACGTCATAGGCCAGAACATCCCTCTCATCAATCTGCGTGGTGTCTCCCATCAGGCCAAGGATGGTGGTATGCTCGCCCTCGGAATAGTTGATTCTCAGCCCCATATCCGTAAAATGCTGCATCAGACGTTCCACACGTTCCTTGTCGCTGTTTTGCTTGAGTACAACGATCATTTCGATTCACTCCTTTTGTTCGTAAAAATAATATGCCCTGCCAGTATATCACCAAAGTGCACAAAAAGAAAGGGCGTTTTTCTACAAAACGCCCTGTTGTTTCGTTTGATTTTTGCACGCAGTTGCACAGCGCTAACCGTTTGCCTGCGCCGCTTTCAGCTCTTCGTATTTCTGCTTCACCGCCGCGCAGAACTCATCCCAGCGGCCGTCGTTAATGAGCTTTGCCGGACAGACCTTACCGGAAAAATCCTGATGCTTTTTCAGCGCCTTATCCGGATTCAGATCGTATTCGAGCAGCAAGCGCGCGCACAGTTTTTCCGTGTTGATGAGCGTCTGCTCATAGTTGCCGTCCTCGTTGACGCACATCTCAATGCCCACGCCGTTCATATTGCCGCCGTTTTTTTCCATCTGATCGCCCGCGTGATAGGCGGTTTCGTTATCCGGCAGATGGTGGTAAATCTCGTGATCGTCCACCGTGTAGTGCCATGAAACGATGCCGGTCTCGGCATTGGCGTTCTGATGGATGAAGGAATTGTGCGCCGCGGCGTCCGCGCCGGCGGAAAAGTTATCCGTCTCGTGGATAACCAGATATTTGATCTCCCGGATCTCGCCCGGACGGGCGCGGCTGCCCTCCGGAATGTAATCGGTATAGACCGGGATATCCTCTATATAAGACAGGCCCGCGTCCGCCTGCGGCGGCCGGCTGATGACGCTGTGCGTGAACATGCCCGCCAGAAACGAGACGACCACCAGCGCGGCCAACAGCAAAACGCGGCCGTTTGTCTTGCGTTTTCCCTTTCGCTTGGTGCGAAACCCTGTTACTTTCACGATGTAAGAACTCCCCAACATGTACTGTGTATGCTTTATTGTACTACGATTCGCCCTTATTTTCAAAGGTTCGACTGTAAACTTTTTGTGTACCCGCAAAACACCGGCCTGCGGTGCGTAAAAACTGTAAGAAATCCTTGCAATCCGGCGTTTTGTACGATATAATAATATTCACTCGGAGAGGCAAAGCCTTTCAGCAGAATTCTTTGACCGCCCTTCCCCCGGAAGGCGCCAAGGCCATACGGACAGCCGGGTCAAATGCCGCACTTGGCAACTTTGTTGCCTTATTGAATTTTATAAGTTGGCTGACTAAAAGCCGTGTGCCGCGGGGCACATCACACTTGTGAAACAATCAATAAGAGTAGTAAAAGTAGATTCTTGCTATATAGACTCTTTCCTCTTCCAGATACAGACTGTCCGGCCCCGACCGGACCAAGAGAGAGATTGCCTTCCTCAAGTGAAAGTACGTCCCGCCGATCGCGGGGCTTTTCTTTTGCTTGAGGACTTTTTTATTTATTGTGAGGATATGGATATGCAGAACAAACTCAAACTCTATGGGTTCAACAACCTGACCAAGGCGCTTTCCTTCAACATTTATGATGTCTGTTATGCAAAAACCGAGCGCGAACAGCGCGACTACATCGCCTATATCGACCAGCAGTACAACTCCGAGCGCCTGACCGGCATCCTCGAGCGCGTCACCGAGATGATCGGTGCGCATGTTCTGCACATCTCCAAGCAGGATTACGACCCGCAGGGCGCGTCGGTCACCTTCCTGATCGCCGAGGAGCACATGAAGCCCGCCCTCGAGCCGGACACGATCGTGGCGCATCTGGACAAAAGCCATGTCACCGTGCACACCTATCCTGAGTACCACCCGGACACCTGCCTTGCGACCTTCCGCGTCGATATCGACGTGGCGACCTGCGGCGAGATCACGCCGCTGTCCACGCTCGACTATCTGATCGGCTCGTTTGACTCGGATATCATCACCATGGACTACCGCGTGCGCGGCTTTACGCGCGACATCGAGGGCAAAAAGCTGTTCATGGACCACCACATCACCTCGATTCAGGACTTTATTGACCCCGCAACGCTCGACCGCTATGACGCCTACGACGTCAACGTCTATCAGTCCAACCTGTTCCACACGCGCATGCTGCTCAAGGAAGTCGATTTGCAGAACTATCTGTTCAACACCGACATCTATGAGCTGCCGCCCAAGACGCGCCTGAAGATCCACTCCGACCTGCGGCGCGAAATGATCGAGATTTTCTCGGGCAAAAACGTCTACTAAAGTATAGGGGACTTCAGCCCGTAGGCCCCTATCATTTTTCCCGCGCCGCGCGCGAATGAAATGAGGACAAGTCCCCTATATACGAAAGCCGGTTCCGAAGAAACCGTCTTTCGATACCCGAACGACGCGGCCCAAGGCCGCTGGGTCGGGGTATCAAAAGCACGAGCAAAGCCCGCGCTTTTGATGGAAATTCCGTGATACGTAATTTCCTGTAAAATGCGCGCTTCGCGCGTAATATTCCCGCCGAAAGAAGGCATCCCTATGGATCAATCCCGCGCGCCCATCAAGGAGGCGCTCGAACACTTTAAAGATATGCGCATCGTGCCGTTTGATGTCCCCGGGCACAAGCGCGGCCGCGGCAACCCCGAGCTGACCAAGTTCCTCGGCGAGCAGTGCATGACCGTGGACGTCAACTCCATGAAGCCGCTCGACAACCTGTGCCACCCGGTCAGCGTCATCCGCGAGGCGGAAGAGCTGGCCGCCGAGGCCTTCGGCGCGGCGCACGCCTTTCTGATGGTCGGCGGCACGACCTCGTCCGTGCAGTCGATGGTCTTAAGCGTCGTCACCCGCGGGGACGAGATCATCCTGCCCCGCAACGTGCACCGCAGCGTCATCAACGCGCTCGTGCTGACCGGCGCCATCCCGATCTACGTCAACCCGCAGATGAACGATCGCCTGGGCATTTCGCTGGGCATGTCGGTCGCAGACGTCAAGGCCGCGATCGAAAAGCACCCGTCCGCCAAGGCCGTGCTGGTCAACAACCCGACCTATTACGGCATCTGCTCGGATATCAAGGAGATCGTGCGGCTCGCGCACGAAAAGGGCATGAAGGTGCTGGCCGATGAGGCGCACGGCACGCACTTCTACTTCGGCGAAAACATGCCGGTGTCCGCGATGGCCGCGGGCGCGGACATGGCGTCGGTTTCCATGCACAAATCGGGCGGCAGCCTGACGCAGTCCAGCTTTCTGCTGTGCGGCCCGTCCATGAACGCGGAATACGTCCGCCAGATCATCAACCTGACGCAGACCACCTCGGGCTCGTACCTTTTGATGGTCAGCCTGGACATTTCGCGCAAAAACCTCGCGCTTTACGGCAAGGAGATCTTCCGCAAGGTCACGAACCTGACCGAATACGCCCGCGGCGAGATCAACCAGATCGGCGACTACTACGCCTACGGCCGCGAGCTCATCAACGGCGACACGGTGTACGACTTTGACGTGACCAAGCTCGCCGTCAACACGCTGGACGTCGGCCTTGCCGGCATCGAGGTCTACGACGTGCTGCGCGACTTTTACGACATCCAGACCGAGTTCGGCGACCTGGGCAACCTGCTCGCCTATGTCTCGGTCGGCGACCGCGAGCGCGACCTCGAACGGCTGGTCGCGGCGCTGGCCGACATCCGCCGCCGCTACAAACGGGACAAGGCAACCCTGATGCGGCAGGAGTACATCTCCCCGCAGGTGGTCGCTGCCCCGCAGGAGGCGTTTTATGCCGACAAGCAGACCGTGCCGCTGAACGACGCCTCCGGCCGCATCTGCGCCGAGTTCGTCATGTGCTATCCGCCCGGCATTCCGATCCTCGCCCCGGGCGAGCGCATCACCCGCGAAATTCTGGACTATATCCGCTATGCAAAAGAGAAAAACTGTATGCTGCTCGGCACCGAAGATCCGGATGTGAACAACCTACAGGTGATTCGGGGCGTTATCAGCCCCTGCGACTGACGCAAGGAGTCTTGATTCATGCGATTAACCTTTACCGAAATGCACACGCCGACCGTCGGCCTGCAAATTCAGGTCGATCGGCAGCTTTACACCGAACAGAGCGAATTCCAGCGCATCGACGTGTTCGAATGTGAGGAATTCGGCCGGTTCCTGACGCTCGACGGCTATATGATGCTGACCGAGCGCGACGAATTCATCTACCATGAAATGATGGTGCACGTCCCGCTCGCCGTGCTGGGCGACGAGATCAAAAAAGTGCTCGTCATCGGCGGCGGCGACGGCGGCTGCGTGCGCGAGCTGTGCCGCTATCCGCACATCGAGCACATCGACCTGGTCGAGATCGACGAGCGCGTGGTTGCGGTGTGCAAGGAATTTCTGCCGACCGTGGCCTGCTCGCTGGACGACCCGCGCGTGCACATCCTCTATCAGGACGGGCTGAAATACGTCCGCCGCATCGAGGACGAGTACGACCTGATCATCATCGACTCGACCGACCCGTTCGGCCCGGGCGAAGGCCTGTTCACGATGGAGTTCTACGGCAACTGCTACAAGGCGCTCAAAGAACACGGCGTGCTGGTCAACCAGCACGAAAGCCCGTTCTACAAGGGCGACGCGCTCGCCTGCCAGCGCGCGCACCGCAACATCGTCCATTCGTTCGAGCTGTCCCGCCTGTTCCAGGCGCACATCCCGACCTATCCGTCCGGCCACTGGCTGTTCGGCTTCTCGTCGCGCGGCGTGCACCCGGTGCACGACCTCGACGCGGATGCATGGAATGCCCGCGGCATTGAAACCAAGTATTACAACACCAACCTGCACAAAGGCGCGTTTTATCTGCCGAATTACGTTCAAAAACTTTTGGAGAAAGTAGAGGAGTAACTTATGGGAAAAGCACTCATCATCGGCTGCGGCGGCGTAGCCTCGGTCGTCATTCACAAGTGCTGCCAGAACAGCAGCGTATTTGAGGAAATCATGATCGCCTCGCGCACGAAGAGCAAGTGCGACGCGATCAAGGACAAGCTCGAGGGCACGACGCCCACCAAGATCCGCACCGCGAAAGTCGATGCGGACAACGTCGACGAGCTGGTCGCGCTCATCGACGAGTACAAGCCCGACATCGTCATGAACATCGCCCTGCCCTATCAGGATCTGACCATTATGGACGCGTGTCTCAAGTGCGGCGTCAACTATATGGACACGGCAAACTACGAGCCGGAGGACACGGACGACCCGGAGTGGCGCGCCATCTACGAAAAGCGCTGCAAGGAAGAGGGCTTCACCGCCTACTTTGACTACTCTTGGCAGTGGGCATACAAGGAGAAGTTCGAAAAGGCCGGTCTGACCGCGCTTCTCGGTTCCGGCTTTGACCCGGGCGTCACGCAGGCTTACTGCGCCTATGCCCAGAAGCACCTGTTCGATGAGATCGACACCATCGACATCCTCGACTGCAACGGCGGCGACCACGGCTATCCGTTTGCCACCAACTTCAACCCCGAGATCAACCTGCGCGAGGTTTCCGCGCCCGGTTCGTACTGGGAGAACGGCCACTGGGTCGAGATCCCGGCGATGTCCATCAAGCGCGAGTACGACTTCGATCAGGTCGGCCACAAGGACATGTACCTGCTGCACCACGAGGAGATCGAGTCGCTGGCGAAGAACATCCCGAATGTCAAGCGCATCCGCTTCTTTATGACCTTCGGCCAGTCGTACCTCACCCACATGAAGTGTCTGGAAAACGTCGGCATGCTGTCCACCACCCCGATCGAGTTTGAGGGCCACCAGATCGTGCCTATCCAGTTCCTCAAGGCGCTGCTGCCCGACCCGGCCACCCTCGGCCCGCGCACCAAGGGCAAGACCAACATCGGCTGCATCTTCACCGGCAAGAAGGACGGCAAGGAAAAGACCGCCTATATCTACAACGTTTGCGACCACGAGGAATGCTATCGCGAGGTCGGCTCGCAGGCCATTTCGTACACCACGGGCGTGCCCGCGATGATCGGCGCCGCGATGCTGATGACCGGCAAGTGGAACAAGCCCGGCGTGTACACGGTCGAGGAGTTCGATCCCGATCCGTACATGGAAGCCCTCAACAAGTGGGGTCTGCCGTGGCAGATCAACGAAAACCCGGTGCTGGTGGACTGATATGAGATTTACCGAACTGCCCACGCCCTGCTTCCTCGTGGACGAAAACCGTCTGGTGCAGAATCTGGCCGTCCTGCGGGACGTGGCCGAGCGCACGGGCGCAAAAATCCTGCTGGCGCAGAAGGCGTTTTCCATGTTTTCGGTCTATCCGCTGCTGCGCGAATATCTGGCCGGCACGACCGCGTCCGGCCTGTATGAGGCGCGCCTCGGAAAAGAGGAATTCGGCGGCGAGACCCATGTTTACTCCCCGGCCTATGCCGAGGGCGAATTTCAGGAGATCCTGCACTACGCCGACCACATCGTGTTCAACTCGTTTACCCAGTGGAAGGCATACGGCAACCTTGCGCGCGCGGCCGGCAAAAGCTGCGGCCTGCGCGTCAACCCGGAGTGCTCGACCCAGCCCGCCGAGCACGCGATTTATGACCCCTGCGCGCCGAGCTCGCGTCTGGGCATCACGCTGGAAAACTTCCAGCCCGAGCTGCTCGACGGCATCGACGGCCTGCACTTCCACACCCTGTGCGAGCAGAACGCAGACGACCTCGTCCGCACGGTCGCGGCGTTTGAAGAGCGCTTCGGCGAATACATGGAAGGCATGAAGTGGCTCAACCTGGGCGGCGGCCATCACATCACGCGCGACGATTACGACGTCGAAACGCTGGTGAACTGCATCAACTACCTGCGCGAAAAGTACAACGTGCAGATCTACCTCGAGCCGGGCGAAGCGGTCGTGCTCAACGCGGGCTATCTGATCTCCACCGTGCTCGAAGTGATGAAAAACGGCAAGGAAATCGCCATTCTGGACACCTCGGCGGCCTGCCACATGCCGGACGTGATCGAGATGCCCTACCGTCCGCCCGTGTTCCGCGCGGGTGAGCCGGGCAAAAAGGCATTCACCTACCTGCTGACCGGCCGCTCGTGCCTCGCGGGCGACGTGATCGGCGAATACTCGTTCGATAACACGCTGCGTCCGGGCGATCAGGTCGTATTTGAGGACATGGCACTGTACACCATGGTCAAAACCAACACCTTCAACGGCGTGCCGCTGCCACTCATCGCGGTGCGCCGCGCGGACGGCACGGACGAAGTCATCCGCATGTTTGTCTACGAGGATTTCAAAAACCGCCTGTCCTAACGCAAAAAAATATCCCGCAGGGAGCTTCCCTGCGGGATTTTCTTTTTTATTCTGCCTTGGGAAAACGCAGCGTGATCTCGGTGCCTTTGCCGAGCGCACTGCGCAGGTCGATCTGCGCATGGTGCAGCACTGCGCCATGCTTGACGATCGACAGGCCCAGTCCCGTGCCGCCGGTCTGCTTGCTGTGGCTCTTGTCCACGCGGTAAAACCGCTCGAACACGCGCTGCTGGTCGGCCGGCGCGATGCCGATGCCGGTGTCCGACACACGCACAAACGGCGCGCCGTCCTCCACGCCGGTCGTCATCGTCACCGAGCCCTGCGGCTTGTTGTATGCGATCGCGTTGTCCGCGAGGTTGAAGATCATCTGCTCAAGCGTGCGCCGCTGGCCGGACACCGTCACCGGCGAACCCTTGACATGCAGTGTGATGCGGTTTTCGGACGCCTTGTGCGTCAGCCGGTCGCGCACGCTGCCGCATAGGGCGGACAGCTCCACCGGTTCAAAGGGCACGGGCGCGCCCTCATCCAGCCGGGACAAGCGGATGATATCCTCGATCAGCGTCAAAAGGCGCATGGCCTCGCTGCGGATCTTGCCGGCAAAGCGGCCGATGTCCTCCGGCCGGACGATGCCGTTTTCCATGATCTCCGCAAAACCCATGATGCTGGTCAGCGGGGTTTTGAGCTCGTGCGACACGTTCGCGGTAAACTCCTGCCGCTGGCGCTCGGCCTGATCGCGCTCGGTGATGTCCACCACGAACAGCACCGCCGCGTGGTTCTGGCCTTCGCCCGCGACCGAGCTGGCCGTGAGCGAATACACACGGCCGTCTTTTTCCATCCGGCCGTGCTCGCTTTCGCCGCCCAGCGCCTTTTCCACCACGCGGATGTACTCCGCGTCGCGGCACAGCGTCAGATAGCCGCCGGTCGCGCTGTCCTCGGGGAACAGCGCCCGCACCGCGCGGTTGGCGAACAGGATATCGCCCTGCGCGGAGAACAGTACCAGTCCTTCGTCCATGCGGGCGGTGATGTCGTCAAACTCCGCCTGCCGCCGCTTGAGTTCGTTCATCTGCGACTCGATCTTGTGGTTCTGCTTATCCATGCGGTGCAGCAGCGGCGAAAGTTCGTCATACGCCTCGTTTTTGAGCGGCTCATGCAGGTCGAGCGACACGATCGGCGCGAGGAACACATGGGTCAGCCAGCTGGCCAGCAGCGCCGCCACCAGCAGCGCCAGCAGCACGACCAGCACGATCCACGGGGACGCGGAAGAGAGCGCGCCGAACGCGCTGTCCGCCGTGGAGGAAACCCGCAGCACCGTGCCGTCCACCAGCCGGATCGCATAATAATACGTCTGCTCGGACAGCGTATCCGACAGACGGCTGGATTCGCCCACGCCTTTGTCCATCGCCGCGGCGATTTCGGGACGCGCGGCATGGTTTTCCATATCCGCCGCGTCGCTCTTGTTGTCATAGAGCACCGTGCCGTCCGTATCCACCCATGTAATGCGGTCAGCGTATACGCTGCCGATGCGGCCGAGCGCCTGCTCGCCTTCCGCGCTCATCGCCGAGGCGATGTGGTTGCACTCGTCGCTCAGCCGGTCGCGCAGGTCGCTGGACAGGCCGGAATGCACGGCCACCAGCATGAGCGACACGGTGACCACCAGAATCACGAGCGCGGTGAGAAAGATACTGCTGAAAACGCGTTTTCTCATGTGTGCTCTCCCATGCGGTAGCCCACGCCGCGCACGGTTTCGATCATGGAACCGGCCGTGCCCAGCTTCTGCCGCAGGGTGCGGATGTGCACATCCACCGTTCTGGTTTCACTCTCGTTGCCATAACCCCAGATATTCTCCAGCAGCACGTCGCGCGTGAGCACCGCGCCGCGGTTTTTCATCAGCAGGCACAGCAGCTGGTACTCCTTGAGCGTCAGCTGCACCTCCCGCTCGCCGACGAACACGCTGTGCGCGCGCTCGTCCACGCAGATCGTCCCCGCGACCAGCAGACGGGCCTGTTCCCCGCTGTCCGCTTCGGTGTGCGTGCGGCGCAGCACCGCGCGAATGCGCGCGACCAGCTCCATCATGCCGAAGGGCTTGGCGACATAGTCGTCCGCGCCGCTGTCCAGCCCAACCACTTTGTCATATTCGGTGTTTTTCGCCGTCAGCAGGATGACCGGGATATCCGCCGTTTCCTGCGTTTCGCGCAGGCGGCGCAGGATGCTGATGCCGTCCTCGCCCGGCAGCATGATATCCAGCAGGATCAGCTGCGGTTTTTTCTCGCGCAGCGCCGCATACAGCGCCTCGCCGTCCTCGAGTCCGCGGGCCTCCATGCCCGTGTTTTGCAGCGTATAGACGACCAGTTCCCGAATCCCTGCATCGTCCTCCACGCAATAGATCATTGCGTTTCCTCCTCAAAGCTGCCCCAGGCAGCCATTTCCAAACCTTTTATATCTCCTCAGTTGGCCGGCGCTTTGTGCGTGCCGGTGATGGAAAACTCCACCCACTCGGCGATGTTGGTCGCATGGTCGCCAATGCGTTCCAGATACTTGGCGATCATCAGGATGTCGAGCACGCGCTCGCCGTCGTCCGGATTGTGTGCCACTTCGGTGATCAGATCCTTTTTGCACTCGGCAAACAGGTCATCGACCACGTCGTCATACTCGATGACGCTCCACGCGAGCGACAGGTCGCGGCGCACGAACGCATCCAGGCTGTCGGTGACCATCTTGATGGTCGCCTGCGCCATCTGCTCAATGTGTGCGTTATGGCCGCATGCGCCGGACAGATAGGTCACAATCTCCGCGATGTCGCTCGCCTGATCGCCGATGCGCTCGATATCCGTGATCATCTTGAGAACCGACGAGATCAGGCGCAGGTCGCTTGCCACCGGCTGCTGCTGCAGCAGGAGCTTTAAGCACATGGACTCGATCTCGCGCTCCTTGCGGTCGATCTCCTGATCGATGCGGATGGCGGACGCGGCCAGCTTGGTGTCGCCGCCAAGCAGCGCCTTGACCGAGCTTGCGATCGCGTTCTCGCACAGCGCGCCCATCGCAATCAGCTCGTTGTTCAGCTCGAGCAGCTGGGAATCGAAACGGTTTCTCATCAGCCAAACCTCCCCGTAATGTAATCCTCGGTGCGCTTGTCCTTGGGCATGGAGAACAGCTTTTCGGTTTCTCCGACCTCAATCATATCGCCAAGCAGGAAAAACGCGGTCGTATCGGATACGCGGGTGGCCTGCTGCATGTTGTGCGTGACCATAACGATAGTATAATCTTTTTTCAGCTCGAGCACAAGGTCTTCGATCTTCGCGGTGGAGATCGGGTCGAGCGCAGAGGTCGGCTCGTCCATCAGCAGCACTTCCGGATTGGCCGCAAGCGCGCGGGCGATGCAGATACGCTGCTGCTGGCCGCCGGACATGGACAGCGCGGACTTTTTCAGGCAGTCCTTGGTCTCGTCCCAGATCGCGGCATGGCGCAGCGAGGTCTCGACGATCTCGTCGAGCTTGACGCGGCTCTTGATGCCGTGCGTGCGCGGGCCGTAGGCGATGTTATCATAAATAGACATCGGGAACGGGTTGGGCTTCTGGAACACCATGCCCACGCGGCGGCGCAGAATGTTGACGTCGCAGTCGTGGTAGATGTCCTCACCGTCGAGCCGGATGTCGCCCGTGATCTTGCAGCCCTCAACCAGATCGTTCATGCGGTTGAGCGAGCGCAGCAGGGTGGACTTGCCGCAGCCGGAAGGCCCGATGAACGCCGTGATCTCGTTGGCCTTGATGTCCAGATCAATATCATGCAGGGCATGGAAGTCTCCGTAATAGAGGTTCATGTCCCGAATCTCAATTTTATTCTGTTCCATAGCTTCCTCCGATTACTTTTTGGTCAGCTTTTTGGCAATGATGGCCGAAAGCGTGTTCATCAGCAGCACGACGACCAGCAGCACGACCGCGGTCGCATACGCTTCATTCATGTTCAGGCCCTCGCCGGACAGCACATACATGTGGATCGCCAGCGTACGGCCGGACTGGAACAGCCCCGGGATCTGCGCCATCGTGCCGGCGGTGAAGATCAGCGCCGCGGTCTCGCCCACGATACGGCCGATCGCTAGAATGATACCGGACAGGATGCCCGGCATCGCGCTGGGCAGCACAATGCGGAACACCGTACGCAGACGGCCCGCGCCCAGGCCGAACGAGCCTTCGCGGTAGGTATCGGGCACCGAGATGAGCGCCTCTTCCGCCGTGCGCATGATGAGCGGCAGGATCATGATCGCCAGCGTCATCGCGCCGGCCAGCAGCGAGTAGCCCCAGTGCAGCTGGGTGACAAAGAACAGCATGCCGAACAGGCCGTAAACGATCGACGGAATGCCGGAAAGCGTCTCGGTGGTGATGCGGATGACATTCACCAGCTTGTTGCCGCGGGATGCGTACTCATTCAGGTACACCGCGGTGAACAGGCCGAGCGGCACCGCCAGCAGCAGTGACAGCAGCGTCATCTCCACGGTCGTGATGATGGCCGGCATCATGGACACGTTGTCCGAATTGTAAGTCCACTCAAACAGCGACGGCTTGAGATGCGGCACGCCGTTGATGAGGATGTACGCGATCAGGAACAGCAACACGGCAAATGTGATGATCGCCGCGCCGTAAACCAGGCCCTTTTGCAGGCGGGCCTTGCCGCGGCCATAGACGCGCGGCTGCTTTTCCGACGCCCGGACCGCCGTTTTCTTGGCGGCAGAAGTCGCTTCGGTTGTCATGCGTCCTTCCTCCTTTTGAGCACCGAGAAGGTCAGATTGATCAGCAGAATGAACACGAACAAAACCACACCCGTGGCGATCAGCGCCTCGCGGTGCAGGCCGGTCGCGTAGCCCATTTCAATGACGATGTTTGCCGTCATCGTGCGGATGCCCTTGAGCAGACTGCCCGTCAGACGCGGCTGGTTGCCCGCAACCATGATGACCGCCATGGTCTCGCCGATCGCGCGGCCGATGCCCAGCACGATGCCGGCGAGCACGCCGGATTTGGCCGCCGGCAGCATGACCGAGAAGATCGCGCGCTCGTGGGTTGCGCCCATGGCGACCGCACCTTCATAGTAGGCGTTCGGCACCGCGCGCAGCGCGGCTTCGGACACGCCGATGATGGTCGGCAGGATCATGATGCCCAGCAGGATGGAAGCGGACAGGATGGTCGAACCGGAAGAGATCTTCGAGCCGAAGAACTTGGCCACATCGAGCACCACCGGCGCGATGACCACCATGCCGAAAAAGCCGTATACGATCGACGGGATGCCGGCCAGCAGCTCGGTGCAGGGCTTGAGCACGCCGTAGATGCGCTTCGGGCAATAGAATGCCATAAAGATCGCGGTCAGCAGGCCGATCGGCACGCCGATGACAATGGCGCCGGCCGTGATGTAAATGCTGCCGACGATCATCGGCAGGATGCCGTAGATATCATTGCCCGGCTTCCAGGTCGTGCCGGTCAGAAAGTCCAGCACGCCGATCTCGCGGATGGCGGGGATGCCGTTGGCAAACAGGAAAACGCAGATCAGAGCTACCGCAAGAATGGACGCAAGCGCGCAGACAAAAAACACGCCGTGCATCACAATTTCGAGCAGGTTTTTCATGTCGCTCTTCTGCCTGGTTGCGGATTCGTTCATGTTTTCACCCCATAGACAGTGGGAAAGGGCGAAACGGATTTCGCCCTGCTTTCCCTTGTTCGGTTATTTGTTACGCAGCGACGTCGGCCCAGTCGGTGGTCTCACCGGTGTAGATGCTCTTGATCTGGTCCATCGTCAGGTTGGTGATCGTGTTGGCCGGGTTGACAACAACCGCGATGCCGTCCAGTGCGATCGAGGTGGGCGTCAGTTCCGCCTTCTCCTCGTCCTTGAGCTCACGGGAAGCCATGCCGATGGCGAAGGTGCCGTCCATTGCGCCGGTCATACCGGAAGTGGAGTCCGAAGTCTGCAGGTCGATCTGCGCATTCGGGTTAACTGCCTTGTAAGCTTCGATCAGCTTTTCCATGACCGGGGATACCGAAGAGGAACCGCCTACCGCGATCTGGCCGGAAGAACCGTCCGAAGTGAACGCAGCAGCTTCGTCGTTTACCTTGATGTAGCCTTCTTCTTCCACGATCGCCTGACCGTCAGCGCTCAGGATGAAGTTGATGAAGTCCTTGGCAACGCCGGTCGGCTCGCCCTTGGTGGCAATGTTAAACGGACGGGACAGCGTGTAGTCACCGCTCTTGACATTCTCGACGGTCGCGTCTACGCCGTCAACCTGAACCGCCTTGACGGTGTCGTTCAGGGAGCCGAGCGAAACATAGCCGATTGCGCTCTCGTTGCCGGCAACGCTGGTCAGAACCACATCGGTCTTGTTTGCGATTTCCGCTTCTGCGGTGGTGTTGTCGCCGTTGTCATCTTCTACGCCGGTCAGTTCAACGAACGCGCTGCGCGTGCCCGAACCGTCCTCACGGGAGATGACGGTGATCGCGCCGGAAGTACCGGAGGACGCGCTGTCGTCCGTGCTGGAATCACTGGTGGTTGCATCGTTGCTGCCGCAGCCAGCCAGGGCGCCGCACAGCATCAGGCCTGCCAGAAGCAGGGATACACTCTTTTTCATGGTTTAGATTTCTCCTTTTCATTCAGATCTTGTTTTCGTTACAAGCATTATCTTACGGATTCAATGTAAAATCCAAAAGCCCGTGTTTGTAAAATCCATGTAAAGCGAAAAACCTTGTGTAAAGTGTGCAAAAAAGGACGGCAAAACCGATGTTTTGTCGTCCTTTTTGATAGATTATTCCATTTTTATTGCATGTGGATTGTAAAGCCGGTCAGGGCTTGCCGCCCGGCGCCGCTTTCTTTTTCCGGAAATAACCCAGATACATCACCGCCGCCGCCATGCTCCAGAAGTAGGCCATCATGTACGGCACCTCGAAGATATTTTCGAAATAGCAGTGCACCAGCACGCCGCACATGCCCGCAAACATGGAAACCGCAAGCACGCGGGTGCGGTCGGTCTGGTTGTAGTTCGTGCGGCCGATCGCGCGCAGGCACCAGATCACCATGCCGATCAGCAGAATGATGAAGAAGATCAGACCGATATAGCCCATTTCCACCAGCGTTTTCAGATAGTAGTTATCCATATAGAAATACTGGAAGGTGTCGGTCTCCTCGATGATCTTGTTCTGCATGGCGACCGCGCCGCCGAAGCGGCCCAAACCGAAGCCCAGCCACGGGTTGGACTCATGCAGCAGATTGAGGCCGGTTTCCCAGCGCACCATACGGCCCGCCCGCTGGCTGGCCTCCATATAGTCCGCGGTGAACATATAGGTGATACGGCTCGCGATCGACGGGATCGCCAGCAGCGCGCCTGCGCCGGCCACGCCCATCAGCGCGATCAGACGGCGGTCGAGGAAGATCGCGAACACGATCACCGCCACCACCAGACCGCCCCAGGCGCCCTTGGAGAAGGTGAAGATGCAGCACAGGCACATCATGCCGGTCACGCAGATGGCCAGCACCTTGACCCACATCTTTTTGCAGTAATACGCAAGGCCCGCCGCCATGGGCGCGAACAGCACGAGCAGGCTGCCCATGATGTTCGGGCTGCCGGTCAGCGAATACACGCGCGTGCGCACGCTCTCCTCGGTCTGGGAGACCCAGCCCGCCGGGATGGGCGCGGCGACGATATACTGATAGATGCCGTGCAGCGCGATCGGGATCGCCATGGCAAGCAGTGCGCCATAAAAGATGGCGAAGTCGTGATCATCCTCGATCAGACGCGTGACGAGGAAGAACCAGAACAGGTACTGCACGACCGCGCGGTAGCCGTCGAGCGCAATGGACGGATAGGGCGAAACCGCGCACATCAGGAAAAAGCCCACGCCGATGAACAGCAGCAGATAAGCGTCCACCGGTGTTGCGCGCGACTGAAGCGGCGCGCGGCGCATCGCCGTATGCCACAGAATATAGGCAAACGCCGCGAGCATCAGACATTCGTCCCACACCGAGCCGAGAAAGGCGATCGGAATGAAGTTGCGGATGAAATAGTCAAGCGGCAGATACATCGCCAGACACACGAGCAACAGCCCGCGCACGCCGAAAAACCGGAACACCCGACCGACTACACCGCCGCCGAGGAAGGTCGAAACCGGCTTCCAGATCGCAAGACAGATCCGATAGATCAGGCTTTGCGATGCCGCGTCGCCCAAACGCTCGACAAAGCGCCGCAGCGCGGCAAGGATGCGCGCATAGCGGCTATTGGCCGCCGTGCAGATGGGCGTGGCGCAAAAGCCGTCCCACAACCGACGGAAGCGGGAATCCGGATAGGCGTCCGCGACTTTCCGGAAAAATCCCGCGATCGCGCCCTCGTGATACCACTCACGCAGGCGCAGCACTGCCCGCACCAGCAGGCTGTTTTGAAAAATCGCTTTCATAGGCCTTACTCGCCGATCTGTACCGAATCAATGTTGCCGGTCGTCTCAAAATCGTTGGTCTTGACGATGAAGGTGCGGCCCGCGCGCACTTCCTGCGTGCCGATCGAAGGCGCCGCCGTACCCTCGGCCACGGTGGTCTCGATCGTAAAGACCAGGTCGCGCTTGTCCGGATCGCGCGCGGTGACGATCTGGCCGTCCGCCGTGGTTACCTGCTGGTCATACGGCTCGATCTGCATGTCGGTGATCGTAGCGCTGGTATACGAGCTGCCGCTGACGATCTTCTTGCCAACCTGGCTGTTGCGCTCAACCTCTTCCACCAGGAAAGGCGTTGCGCCGCGCACGCGCACGACCACGGTCATCGGGACCTGCTTGGATGTCGCTTCCGCAATCTGCGGGGCAAACAGCTTATAGCCCACGCCCGCAATGACGGCGATCGCCGCCACCAGCACGAGCAGATCGACGATGTTGATCACGCCGAACAGCTTGCCCTTTTCGTTGATGATTTTCATGTTTTTCCTCCGTTGGTAGGTTTGCGGCCGGTTTTCCGCTCAGAAACAGCAGTGCCGCTTTGCGGCTATTATACCACAGAGGGACAGGCGCGGCAAGTTTTATCCCATGATCTCGCGCCACCAATCGACCAATTTGCACCGAAATGTAACCGTTTCGCCATGTTCCGCCGGCGCCGCCGCCTCATCGCAGGTGACTGCAAACGCCGTGCACCACCACGCGCCTTTGGGCTGCTGCGGCGCGAACGCCCCGGTCAGCAGCACGCTGCACGCGGTCGCTGCCGCGATGACCGCCCGTTTGCTCTGTTCTGTCATAAAAAATACCGCCTTCCGTCATCTGGTGACCCCAGTATGCCCGGAAGGCGGCCCAATTATACGGTTTCGGTCAGGAATGTGTCCGCAAAGCGGCGGGAGAGCATTTTGGCCGCGGTTTTGGCGCGCCCCTCATCCGAAAACAGACCATATACGGTCGGCCCGGAGCCGCTCATCAGCGCGCCGTCCGCGCCGTTTTCCACGAGGAAGGACTTGATCTCGCTGATCTGGCGGCGCTTGGAGGCGGTCACCGCTTCCATCACGTTGCACAGGCGCTTGGTCACGCCCGCGTAGTCCGTCTGCTCGAGCGCGCGGATCATGCCCGCCGTGTCCGGCCGGTTTTTCAGCTCGATCGCGTCGATCTCGGTGTACACCTCCTTGGTGGATACCCCAAACGGCGGCTTGCACAGCACCACCCAGCAATGCGGCATGGGCGGCAGGGCGGTCAGCTCCTCGCCGATGCCCTCGGCCAGCATTGTGCCGCCGCGCAGGCAATACGGCACGTCCGCGCCGAGTTTCAGCCCCATTGCGCACAGCTCGTCGTCGGTCAGGCCCGTGGCGTGCAGCGCGCTCAGCGCGCGCAGCACCGCCGCCGCGTCGGTCGAGCCGCCGGCCAGCCCCGCCGCGATCGGGATGCGCTTTTCGATATGGATCTCGCACGTTTCCAGCAGCGTGCCCGTCGTTTCATAGAACAGCTCCGCCGCGCGATAGGCCAGATTGCGCTCGTCCAGCGGCAGATAGGGCAGGTTGCAGCTGAGCAGGATGCCGCGCGGCTTTTTCTCGCCGTGCGTCACGACGACCTTGATCTCGTCGTGCAGCGTGACCGACTGCATCACCATTTTGACCGTATGATAGCCGTCGTCCCGGCGGCCGGTCACATCCAGCGTCAAATTGATCTTCGCGCGCGCCTGCACCGTGGTTTCGGCGTGCGTGATTTCGGTTTTGTTATGAAATAACATGATTTCTCCCTGCTTATTTTGTTAATGGCACCTGTTCCGGCCGGCGGCCGCGGAACACGGTGACGGTCGTAAAGCCCGCGTCCAGCGCATTGGCCGCGCAGTCCCGCACGCCGCGGCCGACCGTGTCCAGCGTGTGCGAATCCGAGCCGATCGAGATGCGCTCGCCGCCCATGCGGCGGTATTCATACAGGATGTTCTGCGGCGGGCCGACCCGTTTCTGCCAGCCGGCCAGACCCGCGGCGTTCAGCTCGAGGGCGTAGCCGTGGTCGATGCACGCGCGCAGCACCTGCTCGACGCGGTCCATATACTGGTCAAAGGACGGCACATAGTCGCCGTGCTTCATCACACGCAGCGGATAGTCGATGTGCGCCAGCACGTCAAACCCGCCGTGCGCCTCCATTTGGAGCACCTGATCGAAGTATTCCTGCAAAAACGCATCGCAGTCCAGATGCTCATAGTCGTGGAAATAGATGTCCAGATCGTTGGGCATCGCGTGCAGCGAACCGATCACCATGTCCAGCTCGTGCCCGCGCACAAAGTCGTCCGCCGCGGGATCGGCATGGATCTGGCCGATCTCGATGCCGACCAGCACCTCGATCCCTTCGGCCGCGTCCTTGGCCGCCCGCGCATCGCGCAGGCAGGCTTCCGCATCCCGGTTTTCCGCCGGGCCGCGGGTGCGGTAAAAATCCAGATGGTCGGTGATGCCGATGATGTCCAGCCCCGCCGCGCGGCAGGCGCGCACCTTGTCTTCCACCGTCTGCGGGTATGCGGCGTCCGCCGAATACCCGGTATGCATATGCAGATCCACTTGCATTTCCTGTTTCCGCCTTTCTAAATATACATGGCCGCCGTCTGCACAAAGCACAGGATGATCGCCACGGTCATGCCGATGTTGCCGAACACCACTTGCATGGACGGCTCGCACGGGCCGTGCGACCAGAACTGCCAGCTTCTGCCGCGCACCAGCAGCACCACGCCCGCAATGGTCAGCACCGGCCAGCTCAGCCAGTACAAAACAGGCAGCACGCCTGTTTCGGGCAGGATGAACACAACAAACGACCCGTAAAAATTAAACAGCATGTGCAGAATCACCGGGGCTTTGAGCGAGCCGGTGTAGAAATACGCATAGGCCAGCAGCAGACCAAGCGCAAACGCATAGAAAAACTGCGACAGATTGGCGTGATACAGCCCGAACAGCAGCGCGGAGACCAGCGCCGCGGGCTTTTGCCCGTACCGCGCGAGCCGCCCGGCCAGCAGGCCGCGGAACAGCAGCTCCTCACACAGCGGGCCGAGCACGCATGCGCCCAGCAGCACGGCTGCCAGCGGCATTTCGTTGAACGCCTCGGTCACCAGATCCACCGTCTCCAGATGTGCCACCCGATAAACCAGATCGTTCAGCCACGAGCCGACCAGCGACCCGATCCACATGAGGCCGATGCCGATGACAAACCAGCGTCCCATCCGGCGCACGGTCATGGGCCGCCGGATCTTATCGGGCACGGGCATGCGGCGGCACAGCCAGTACGACAGCGGCAGCGCGAGCACATAATACCCCACCAGCGCCAGCAGCATATAGGTGGTTTGGTCCGCGTTCAGCCTGCCGGCATAGGAAAGGCCGAGCAGCGCTATCTGCCAGACAAACGCGCACACTATGGTCAGCGTCATCGCCCAGCCCAGGTGCGAACAGTATTTTTTCTCCTGACGGAGGTCGGTTTCCTGCATATGGTTCCCCCTGACGGCAGAAAAACAGGGCAAAGCCTTGTTGCCCCGCCCCGTTTTTCCGATCTCTTTGTTACTTTGCCTTTGCTTCGTTGACCAGACGCTCGGTGTCCTTGGCGATCATCAGTTCCTCGTTGGTGGGGATGACCAGCACGCGCACACGCGCCCAGTCGATGGAGATATCCATCTGCTTGCCACGGTACTTGTTCTTCTCCGGGTCGATCTTGATGCCGAGATATTCCATATGCTCGCATACATCCCAGCGGACCGAGCGGTCGTTCTCGCCGACGCCCGCGGTGAAGATGATGGCGTCCACGCCGCCCATCTCCGCGATGTACGAGCCGATGATCTTCTTGACCGACAGGTTGAACATTTCCTTGGCCAGCGCTGCACGCGCATTGCCGTCGGCAATGGCAGCGTCCAGATCGCGGAAGTCGGACGAAACGCCCGAAATGCCCAGCATACCGGACTTCTTGTTCAGGATGTTGATGACCTCGGCCGCCGAGATATTCTCATGCTCGGACAGGAACTCGATGATGGCCGGGTCCAGGTTGCCGGCGCGGGTGCCCATCGGCAGGCCGTCCAGCGGGGTGAAGCCCATCGAGGTATCGTAGCTCTTGCCGCGGTTGATCGCGCAGATGGAAGAGCCGTTGCCCAGATGGCAGGTGATCAGGCGCAGTTCCTCGAGCGGACGGCCGAGCATTTCGGCAGCCTGCTGGGAAACATACTTATGGCTGGTGCCGTGGAAGCCGTAGCGGCGGATCTTGTACTTCTCATAGTACTCGTACGGGATCGCGTACATATAGTGCGACTGCGGCATGGTCTGATGGAACGCGGTGTCGAACACGGCAACCATCGGAACGTCCGGACCCATAACGTCGCGGCAAGCCTCGATGCCGATCAGGTTGGGCGGATTGTGCAGCGGTGCGAGCGGAACGCAGTCCTCGATCGCCTTGAGCACCTTCTCGGTGATGATGACGCTGTCCGAGAAGAACTCGCCGCCATGTACCACGCGATGGCCGACCGCGTCGATCTCGCTCATCGAGGAGATAACGCCCTTTTCGGGGTCGAGCAGCACGTTGATGACCGACTGGATTGCTTCCTTATGGGTCGGCATCGCAATATCAAACTTAAACTTCTCATCCGACTTGTTGCCGGTGTGGGTGAGCACGCCGTCGATGCCGATGCGCTCGCACAGGCCCTTGGCCATGACCTCGCCGGACTCGGTGTCGAGCAGCTGATACTTGAGCGAAGAGCTGCCGGCATTGATAACCAGAACTTTCATTTGCAAAACTCCCTTGTGCCGTATTTGGCGGCTTGCACAAAGCCGCGGAAGCCGATATAATAATGTTACATTACTATATTACACGATTTATCGCAAATGTACAAGCCAAATTTTAGGCCGTGCCCTTGTTCATTTGCAATTTGAAGGAGCCTGTTTATGACCGTCTGCGGCGTTGTTGCCGAATACAATCCCTTCCACGCGGGACACGCGCACCATCTGGCCGAAACCCGCCGCGCGCTGGGCGCGGACACGGCTATTGTGTGCGCCATGAGCGGCAATTTCGTCCAGCGCGGCGACCTTGCCATTTTGGAAAAGTACCGCCGGGCTGCGGCCGCGGTGCAAAGCGGCGCCGACCTTGTGCTGGAAACGCCGCTGTCCGCCTGCCTGTGGTCGGCGTCCGGCTTTGCATTCGGCGCGGTGCACCTGCTGGACGCGCTCGGATGCGTCACACACCTGTCTTTCGGCGCGGAACACGCCGACCTTGCGCTGCTGCGCCGCGCGGCCGACCTGTCGCGCGCACAGGGCGTGCACGCAGACACGCTCAAGCAGGCTCTCGCGGCCGGTCTGCCCTATGCCGCGGCCGTGCAGCAGGCGGTCGCCTGCACCGACCCGGAGGCCGGCGCGCTGCTTCAAAGCCCGAACAACACGCTTGCGGTCGAATATCTGTGCGCGCTGGACACGCTGCAAAGCGCCATACAGCCGCTTGCCATCCCACGCGCGGGCGGCGCGCATGACAGCGATCTGCCCGCGGACGGCCTGCCCTCCGCCTCCTATCTGCGCAAGCGAATCGCGCAAGGGGAAATCGACGCCTGTCGCCCACTCATGCCGGAAGCGTCGTTTGCCGTGCTCCGGCAGGCCATCGACGACCGGGAAGCCCCGGTCACGCGGCAAACAGTCGATCAAGCGATTCTGGCGCACCTGCGGCGGCTCCGTCCGGACGACCTTGCCCGCTATTGCGGCGGCGACGGGCTGGAAAACCGCCTGTGGGAAGCGATCCGCGACAATACGAATGTTGCGGCCGTTTGTTCCGCCGCGCAGACCCGCCGTTACCCGCTCGCGCGGGTGCGCCGCGCGCTCCTGCGCGCGTGGCTCGACCTGCCGAACACCGTCCCGCCGACGGCGGACTATGTCCGCGTTCTGGCGGTTGGCGCGCGCGGCCGCGACGTCCTGCGGCGCATGAAGGATACCTGCGCGCTGCCGGTCATCGTCAAACCGGTCACCGAGCGCACACTGCCGGACGCATTGCAGCCCGCCCTTGCGCACGATGCGCTCGCGGACGATCTGTACGCCCTCGCCTACCTCGATCCCGCGCTGCGCGTGGGCGGCGGGCGATACCGCAAAACCCCGTTCTGTCTGGAATGACTCATACCAATAGAAAAATGATTTTGGGAGGGGAAAACGATGATGCAATGTCCTTACTGCGGAAAAGAAATGCTCGACGGCAAGCTGCTGGGCGACCACAAGGCGCTGCGATGGCAGCCGCACGACAAAAAAATGCTGTTCGGCCTGTGGGCCTGCGGAGGACTGACCGTCGGCTCCCATACCCCCACGCAGCGCGCCGAAGCGCGTGCGTGGCATTGCTCCTACTGCAAAAAGCTGGTCATTGATCTGGAAAACTGCTGACAACCCAGACGGCAAAGCCGTCATTTACTAGCACAAAAATATTTGACTTTACCCCGAATTTGCCGTACAATAAATTTTAGTACACTAAAGTATCAAGAGGGGTAATACACAACATGATCGGACTTGGCACCATTGTCAACTGCGCCACCATCGCGGCCGGCACGACGCTCGGCGTTTTCCTCAAGGGCGGCCTGCCGCGGCGCTTTGAAACCACCATCATGCAGGCGCTCGGCCTGTGCACATTCTTCATCGGCATCGGCGGCGCGGTCAGCGGCCTGGTGACCGTCGAGGACGGCGCGCTTGCCACCCAGCACACCATGCTGCTCGTGCTCAGTCTGGTGCTGGGCGCGGTGGTCGGCGAGGCGCTCGACATCGAAACGCGGCTCAACGACTTCGGCTCGTGGTGCCAGACCCGTTTTTCCGGCAGCAGCGAGGACGGCAAGTTCGTGCAGGGCTTTGTTGCCGCGTCCCTGCTGTTCTGCGTGGGCGCGATGGCGATCGTCGGCGCGCTCGAGGACGGCCTGAACGGCGACCCGTCCATCCTGATCGCAAAAGCCGTGCTCGACGGCGTTTCGTCCGTGATTTTCGCCGCCTCGCTCGGCAAGGGCGTTTACCTGTCCATCCTGCCGCTGCTTATCTATCAGGGCGGCATCACGCTGCTGGCGCGGTTCATCCGCCCGTGGCTGACCGATGCGCTGATCTCGCAGGTGTCCTGCATCGGCTCGGTGCTGATCTTCGCGATCGGCTTTAACCTAATGTTCGACAAAAAGGTCAAGGTCGGCAACCTGCTGCCCGCCGTGCTCTTCCCGATCATCTTCTTTTTCCTTGCGCGGATCTTCCCCGCGCTGGGCACACTATAAAAATCGCGCCCTTGCGCGCATCAATCCGCAGCTCTGTGAGCGGCATCGCAAAGTCGAGCTTTGCCCGACTTTGTGATACCATCAGTCTCGATGGAAACTGTAGTTTTCATCGAAAAAAAGAGGAGGCTTTTGCCTCCTCTTTTTTTATAGTGTCATGTCGCCGTCCTTGACCCAGCCGATACGGCGCAGCACCATGTTGATCAGCGGGCACAGCACCGCGGGCAGCACAAACGAGATCAGCACCAGCCCGATCCAGTCCTGTGCGGTGACCGCCGCCTTGACGCCGGCCGCCACATCGTCCAGCCAGCCGGTATACACGCCGATCTGGCCGACCAGACCGCAAGTGCCCATGCCGGAGGACACCGGCGGGCCGTTCATCTCCAGCCGGAACAGGCAGGTCGCGATCGGCCCGGTGATGGCCGAAGTGAGGATTGGCGCGATCCAGATGCGCGGATTTTTGACGATATTGCCCATTTGCAGCATGGACGTGCCGATGCCCTGCGACACCAGACCGCCCCAACGGTTTTCGCGGAAGGACATAACCGCAAAGCCGACCATCTGCGCGCAGCAGCCCGCGACCGCCGCGCCGCCGGCCAAACCGGTCAGACCGAGCGCCGCGCAGATCGCCGCCGAGGAAATCGGCAGCGTCAGCGCGATGCCGACCAGCACGGATACCAGAATGCCCATCAGGAAGGGCTGCAAATTGGTCGCCCACATGATGAGCGCGCCCACCTGCATGGCCGCGGCGCCAAGCGCGGGCGCCCACCAGGCCGCCAGCGCCACACCCACGCCGATGGTCACAAGCGGCGTCACGAGGATGTCGATGCGCGTCTCCCCGGCGACCGCCTTGCCGACCTCGGCCGCGATGATCGCCACAAACAGCACCGCGAGCGGTCCGCCCGCGCCACCCAGCGCGTTGGACGCAAAGCCCACGGAAATCAGCGAAAACAGCACGAGCGGCGGACAGTGCAGCGCATATCCGATCGCGACCGCCATCGCCGGGCCGCTCATCGCGGAGGCCAGTCCGCCCACCGTGTACGCCACGTCGTTGACCGTCGCCACCGACATGGTCAAAAACGGGATGCCCAACTGCTTGCCCACCGTGTCAATGATCGTGCCGATCAGCAGCGAACAGAACAGGCCCTGCGCCATTGCGCCGAGCGCGTCAATGCCGTACCGCTTAACCGAAATCACGATATCCTTTCGTTTGAGAAATTCTTTTACCTTGTCCATAAAACCCCTTCTTTGCCGCGTGGCGCGGCCATCTGTCTATTTTGCTGTCAAGACAACTTATGCCCCATTATATCATAAATTTGCCGTCGCGCACAACTTTTTTGTCCGATCCGGCCCTTTCCACCGCACAAAGAAAAGCGCGCACAAACCCAAACGGTTTGTGCGCGCTTTTTTCCGGCCGGATCAGGCGGTTTGCTCCGCCGCTTTGGGGAACACCCGCCGCCGCACCACAAAATAGCACACCAGATGCGCGCAGATGGTCAGTGCCCACGAGATCGGATAGGACACATAGAGCGAAAACAGCGTGTGCTGCCACTGGAACACGGTGAAAATCCAGATGATTCGGAACACGCACGCGCCCGCCAGCGACACCAGCATCGGCAGGATGGAATACCCAAGGCCGCGCACGCTGCCCGCGACCACGTCCATCATGCCGCACAGGCAATAGGTGACGCTGACCACGCCCAGACGCATCATGCCGTAGGAGATGACCTCCGCGTCGGTCGAGTAAATGCCCAGCAGTGTCTGGCCGAGCAGGTGCGCGCCGTTGCCCAGCACCAAGCCGATCAGCATGACCAGCACAAAACAGCGCACGAGCACCTGATCAATGCGGTGATACTGCTTCGCGCCGAGGTTCTGGCTGGTGAAGCTGAGCGAGGTCTGGTACAGTGCGTTCATCGAGGTGTAGACAAAGCCCTCGATATTGCTGGCCGCCGTGTTGCCCGCGACCACGATCGCGCCGAACGAGTTGATTGACGACTGAATCAGCACGTTGGAGATGTTGAAGATCACGCTTTGCAGGCCCGCAGGCAGGCCGACCTGCATGATGCGCACAAACTTTTCCCGATGAAACCGCAGCCGCTTGAGGTTGACATGGCACATGCCGTCCATCCGCGTCAGGCACAGCACGATCAGCACCGCCGAGATCACCTGCGCGATCACGGTCGCCGTGGCGACGCCCGCCACGCCCATGTGCAGCACGATCACGAAAAACAGGTTGCACACCACGTTGACCGCGCCCGAAAACAGCAGAAAATACAGCGGTCGCCGGGTGTCGCCCACCGCGCGCAGAATCGCTGCGCCGAAGTTATACAGCATGGTCGCCGGCATGCCGACAAAATAGATGCGCATGTACAGCACGGCCTGATCGAGCACCTCGGTCGGCGTTGCCATCCATTCCAGCATGGGCCGCGCCAGACCGATACCCGCGACGATCAGGATGATGCCGCCGCCCACCGCGGTGATCAGCGCGGTCTGCACGGTTTCCTGCGCATCGTCAAAGTCGTTTGCGCCGCAAAAGCGCGCCACCAGCACGTTCGCGCCCACCGAAATGCCGATGAAAAAGTTGACCAGCAGGTTGATCAGCGAACTGGTCGAGCCGACCGCCGCCATCGCGTGGCTGCCCGCGTACCGTCCGACCACGATGATGTCCGCCGCGTTGAACAACAGCTGCAGCACGCCCGAGCAGATCAGTGGGAACGCGAACAGCAGGATGCGGCTGAGCAGCGGCCCGCGCGTCATGTCGATCTCGTACGATTTCCTCATTTCCATTCATCCTTTCCCTTGCAACATCTTAATCCCTGCCGAAAGGCTCTGTCAATCCTTTTCCAACAACGCTCTTGCCATCGGCAGAAGAATATAGTAGTATTAAAAAAAGTGCGCCTGCGCGCCTTACAATAAAAGGATTATGGGATTTTTCCGGCATCTCACCCTGCCGGGCCGCAGAAACGGAGAGAAAAAATTGAAGCATACCATTCTGATCGCAGAGGACGACCGCGACATCATCGAGCTGCTGACCCTGTATCTGAGCAGCGAATTTACCGTGCAGTCGGTCACGGACGGCGCCGAGGCGCTCGAAGCCATCCGCGCGGGCGGGGTCTCGCTGGCGCTGGTGGACATCATGATGCCCGGTCTGAACGGCTATGAGCTGATCCAGCGCGTGCGCGAGTTCAGCAACCTGCCCATCATCATCCTGTCCGCCAAGAGCATGGAAACCGACAAAGTGCTCGGGCTCAACATCGGCGCGGACGCCTACATCACCAAACCGTTCAACGCGCTCGAGGTGGTGGCCTATGTCAAGTCCGCGCTGCGGCGGTACTATCAACTGGGGGCGGACAGCGCGCCGACCGCCGCGCCGCGCGTCATCACGGTGGGCGAGCTGGAGCTGGACACGGACAAATTCGTGCTGCGCAAAAACGGCCTGATCGTGCCGCTGACCTCGACCGAGCTCAAGATCCTCGCGGAAATGATGCGCTGCCCCGGCCGGGTGTTCACGCGCGCGCAGCTGTATGAATGTGTGGGCGGCACCTTTTACGAGAGCGACGACAACACCATGATGGTACATATCTCCAACCTGCGCGCCAAGATCGAACACGATCCGGCATCCCCGCGCTATATCAAAACAGTCAGGGGGTTGGGCTACAAAATTGAAGACCAATAAACTGCTGCTGGGCAAAAGTTTCCTGCGCACCTGCATCAGCTACTTTGTCCTGTGCTCGCTGCTGGTGTTTTTTATCAACGCCCTGCTCAACACCTGGATCTCCGCACGGCTGGACAACGCCTTCCCCTCGCTGGGCAACATGCTGCAATACGGGGAAGCGCTCGCGCAGGACGATTTTGCCGCCATCCCCATGCGCCGCTTTAACGACTGCGCCTATATGGTGTTCGACGCGGACAGCCGTGTCCTTTATGCCTCGGACAACGAGTTCAAAGAGCATTTTCAGTCGGATGACCTGTGGATGATCAACGAATACGACTCCGATCTGTACTATACCGTGCAGGAAATGGCCGACATGCCGCGCGAAGGCTACTATTATATTGCGCTGCACCGTTTTGACGCCGAGACCGGCGAAGCGGAATTCCTCGACTACTGCATCATCGACGAAAACTACAACATCCTCGAAGGCGACCTGTTCCCCTGGCTCGATCAGCTGTCCGAACGGGAATTTGAGCTGCTGCAAGGCATTTACCAAAGCCAGTGGGAAATCTCCAAGGCCGTGTATTACACCACCGCCGGCGAGGAACGCACGCTGGTCTTTGTCTGCCCGCGTTTCACCGAAACCGCCTATCTCAACGCGCTGGAAAACGCCAACCGGCTGCTGCTGCTTTCCATCCCGATCATTCTGGCGGCCATCCTGATGCTGGCCGTTCTGTTCCGCCGCCAGATCCGCCGCTCAATCCTGCCGCTGCACAAGGCCATCGTTGCCTACGGCGCGGGCCGACGAGTCGAAGTCAACACGGACGCGCTGCCTATCGAATTCCGGCAGGTGACCGACAGCTTCACCCATCTGCTCGACCGGCTCGAGCAGGTCAGTGCGGAAAAGCAGGCGGCCGACGCGGACAAGCAGCGCATGCTTGCCGACCTGTCGCACGACCTGAAAACCCCGCTGACCGTCATTCAGGGCTATGCGCAGGCGCTGGTGGACGGCGTAGTGCCGCCGGACAAGCAGCGGCAATACCTTGAGACCATCTGCCGCAAGGCGTCGGACAGCACGGTGCTGATGAACTCGCTGTTCGACTACGTCCGTCTCGAGCATCCGGACTATGTGCTGCAAGCGGAGCGCGCCGACCTGTGCGAATTTTGCAAAAGCTATCTGGCGGAAAAATACCCCGAGATCGAGTCGCGCAGCTTTGTTTTGTCGCTTGACCTGCCCGAAACGCCGGTCATGGCGGCGTTCGATCCGCGCCTGCTCCGGCGGCTGCTGGAAAACCTGACCGCGAACGCGCTGCAATACAACCCCGCCGGCACGACGCTGTTTTTCGGCCTCAAGGACGAGGCGGACCACATCTATCTGACCATTGCGGACAACGGCGTCGGCATTCCGGACGAGCTGGCCGATACGCTGTTCGAGCCGTTTGTCACCGGCAACCGCGCCCGCACCTCGGGCGGCGGCACCGGGCTGGGCATGGCGATCGTCAAAAAGGTGGCCGAACTGCACGGCGGCTCGATCCGGCTGGTGCGGCCGCCACAGAACGGCTGGCACACCCAGTTCGAGCTGGTGCTGCCGCGATGCATCTTATAAAATTCCTCCGTTTGCCAAACGGGACAGACCCTTTTCCGGGTCTGTCCTGTTTTTTTGTTTTCTTTAGATTTTTTAAGGTTTGCTGAAGATTGTATGAATACTGCGATAGTATCTTAACATCAGCAAGAACAAAAGCCCCCCAAACCAACACAAAGGAGATCTTACACATGAAAACGATCAACCATAAAGCCGCAAAAGGCGTCGCTGCATTCTCTCTGGCCATGCTGATGGCACTGCCCGCACTGGCCGGCTGCTCGATGGAAAAGCCCAAGGCCGATGATGCCAAGCAGACCACCTCGCAGTCCCAGAGCACAACGAGCAGCACCGCCAAGAGCAAGACCAGCACCCAGAAGAAGGCCGCGGTCAAGCAGTCCGGCGGCACGGCCGCTTCCAAGAAGAAGGCCACCAAGAAGGCTGCCAAGTCCACCGACAAGGCTTCTTCCACCCAGAAGGCTGCCAAGTCCACCGACAAGGCCGCTTCCACCCAGAAGTCCACGCAGTCTTCCAGCAAGACCGCTTCCACCCAGAAGGCAGCTTCCACCCAGAAGTCCGCCAGCAAGTAATTTTTTCCGCCGAAACCCGGCACGGAGCAAAACGAGGTAGTTATGAACAACATTCTGGAACTTTTAGAGCATACCACCGCCGTGCGGCCGGATAAAACCGCCGTCATCGACGAAAACGGCATCGACCGCTTTGAGACCCTGCTTTTCCGCAGCCGCTGCTGCGGCACGGCACTGGCCGCACATCTCTCCCCCACCACCCCGGTCCCGGTGCTGCTGGAAAAGGGCCGCGAAGCCCTGTATGCCTTTTTCGGTGCGGCGTACGCCGGCTGCTTTTATGTTCCGCTCTCGCCCGCGCTGCCGCAGCCACGGCTGGCACAAATCCTTTCAGTGCTCAACGCCCCTTGTCTCGTGACCGATCACGAACACGCAGCACTGGCCGCACAGCTGCCCGGCGTGGGACGCGTCCTGCTGGTCGAAGAGCTGCTGCAAACGCAGCCCGACGACGCGCTGTTGGCGCGTATCCGCAAAAACGCGATCGACGGCGACCCTCTGTACTGCAATTTCACCTCCGGCTCGACCGGCACGCCCAAGGGCGTGGTCGTCAGCCACCGCTCCGTGCTGGATTTCATCCCTCCCTTCACCGAACTGTTCCGGATCGGTCCGGACGATATCATCGGCAATCAGGCGCCGCTTGATTTCGACGTTTCGGTCAAGGACATTTATTCCGCTATGCACACCGGTGCGACCCTCGTCCTGCTGCCGCGGCGGCTGTTCTCCCAGCCGTCCGCGCTGATGGACGCTCTGTGTACGTACCGTGTCACCACGCTCATCTGGGCTGTTTCCGCGCTGTGCCTGGTGTCCTCCTTCCACGGTCTGGACTACCGCACGCCGGAAACGGTGAACAAGGTGCTGTTCAGCGGCGAAGTGATGCCGCCCAAGCACCTGAAAAGCTGGATGGAGCATTTGCCGCACGCGGATTTCGTCAACCTGTACGGCCCCACCGAGATCACGTGCAACTGCACGTACCATAGGATAGAGAGTGGTCGGGATTATACAGCGGGCATCCCGCTCGGGACAGCGTTCCCGAACGAGCGGGTCTTCCTGCTGGACGCGGTGGGACAGGAAATCCATCAGCCCGATCAGGAAGGCGAAATCTGTGTCAGCGGCGCCGCGCTCGCGCTCGGCTATTACAACAACCCCGAGCAGACCCGCGCCGTATTCACCCAACACCCCGGCAACTCCCGCTATTTACAGCCGGTCTACCGCACGGGCGACCTCGGGCGCTGGAATGCCCGCGGCGAGCTGTGCTTCCTCGGCCGGAAGGATTTTCAGATCAAGCACATGGGCCACCGCATCGAGCTGGAAGAGATCGAGCGCGCGGTGCAGGAGGTCGAAGGCGTCAGCCGGTGCTGCTGCGTCTATGACGCGAACAAGGAACGGCTGCACGGTTTTTACACCGGCACGGCGGACAAGGCTGCGGTGCGCACCGCGCTCATGCAGCGGCTGCCCGTCTTTATGCTGCCGCGCACCCTCGAGCGGCTGGACAGCCTGCCGCTGACCGAAAACGGCAAAACCAACCGCAAGCTTCTGCTTGCACTGGCAAGAAAGGAGATCGTATGACCGAACAGCAAATGGAAACCCTGACCGCACAATACGGCTCGCCGCTGTATGTGTTCGATGTGCAGGTCCTGCGGCAGCGCATCGCGTTTTTGCGGCGCAATCTGCCGTACGGCGTCGGCCTGTGCTATGCCATCAAGGCCAATCCCTTTCTGCTGCGCGAGCTGTGCGGACAGGTGGAGCGTTTTGAAGTCTGCTCGCCCGGCGAGGCCGCAATCTGCCGCCGTTTGCAGATCCCGGCCGGGCAGCAGGTGATCTCGGGCGTCTATAAGACCCCGGCGGACATCGAGCGCATGATCGCGCAGAAAAACGGTCCGCGCCTGTTCACCGTGGAATCCCTGCGTCAGTTTGCGCTGCTCAGCCGACTGGCCGCGCGCTACCGCGTGACCATCCATGTGCTGCTGCGCCTGACCAGCGGCAGCCAGTTCGGTCTGGAGCAGGAGGAGATCATCCAGATCATCCGCGGCCGCGCCGACCATCCCAACATCAACATCCGCGGCCTGCAATACTTTTCCGGCACGCAGAAGGCATCGCTCAAGCGCTTGCAGCGCGAACTGACCGCGCTGGACGATTTCGCCGTTTCGCTCGAGGAAAAACTGGGCTTTCCCGTGCACGAACTGGAGTTCGGCCCGGGCTTCCCGGTGCAGTATTTCTCGCCCGACAGCTTTGACGAAACCGAATTTCTCGCAGGTTTTTCCGCGATGCTCAAAAACCTGCGCTGCAAGGGGCATGTGACGCTCGAACTCGGGCGCAGCATCGCCGCCAGCTGCGGCACCTATCTGACCCGCGTGGTCGATGTCAAACGCAACAAAGGGCAGAATTACGCCATTCTCGACGGCGGCATCCACCATCTGGTGTATTACGGCCAGCACATGGCCATGCAGCTGCCGCCCCATCAGATGTACCCGCCCCGCACGGGCGAGACGCAGCCGTGGAACCTGTGCGGCTCGCTGTGCACCGTCAACGACATTCTGGTCAAGCAGCTGCCCGTGGCCGACCTCAAATGCGGCGACCTATTCGCCTTTTTGCAGACCGGCGCCTACTGCATGACCGAAGGCATCTCGCTTTTCCTCAGCCGCGCGCTGCCGCGCATCGTGCTGCTGCAACAGGACGGCCGTCCGCTGCTGGTGCGCGACGCGCTGCCCACCGATGAAATCAACTCACCCAACTATGAAAGGACGGACAATTATGGAACAACTGCTTGCTATTCTGGAGGAACTTCAGCCCGGCGTGGATTACGCCACCTGCCGCAATCTGATCGATGCGCACTATCTGGACTCGCTGACCATTCTCGCGCTGGTCGCCGAGCTGGAAGACGCGTTTGACATCACCATCCCGACCGTTGAGATCATTCCGGCCAACTTCAATTCCGCCGAGGATATGTGGGCCATGATCGTCCGTTTACAGGAGGAAGGCTAATCCATGACATCCTACTGCTCGCTGCTGTATCTGGCCGTTTTTCTGCCGGCGGCGGTGCTCGCTTACAAGTTCCTGCCCCAGCGCCTGCGCTGGGCGGCGCTTCTGGCAGCAAGTTATATCTTTTTCTGGTCGGTCAGCGGCAAGCTGTTGGTGTTTTTGCTGTTTTCCACTGTTTCCATTCACCATTTCGGCCTTTGGCTGACCGCCGAACAGCAGGACCGTGACCAGCGGCTGATCGCCGCTGCGCCGGCCGAACGCAAAGCGATCCGCAAGCGTTTCACCACGCGGCAGCGGCGCATTCTGGCGCTGGCCGTGCTGGTGCACGTCGGCACCCTGCTGACGCTCAAATACGCGGTCTTTTTCAGCACGAACCTGAACACGCTGCTGCATTCGCTTCGTCTTCCGGTTTCGCTGCCCGTTCCCTCGTTTTTACTGCCCATCGGCATCTCGTTTTACACTTTGCAGGCCCTTTCCTATCTGCTCGATGTCTACCGCGGCACGATCCGCGCCGACCGCAATCTGGCGCGCCTCGCACTCTTCCTCGGCTTTTTCCCGCAGATCATGGAAGGGCCGATCTGCCGCTATGGGCAGACCGCGCAGCAGCTGTGGGAAGGCCGCCCGGTCACCTGGCAGGGCCTGACCTTCGGCATGCAGCGCATCCTGTTCGGCCTGATTAAGAAAATCGTCATCGCCGACCGACTCAACCTGCTCATCAAAACCGTTTTCAACGATTACACCACCTACAACGGCGGCGTGATCGCACTGGCCATGGTGTGCTACACCTGCCAGCTTTACATGGACTTCTCCGGCACGATGGATGTGGTCATCGGCAGTGCCGAAATGTTCGGCGTGCGCATGCCTGAAAACTTCCGTCAGCCGTTTTTCTCCCGCAGCATTTCCGAGTTCTGGATGCGCTGGCACATCACGCTGGGCACCTGGTTTAAGGACTATGTGTTCTACCCGCTTTCCATGTCCGGCCCGCTGAAAAAGCTGACCGGCGCGGCGCGTCCCCGCTTGGGCAACCACTACGGTCCGCTGGTCTCCGGCTCGATCGCGCTGGGCGTGGTCTGGCTGTTCAACGGCCTGTGGCACGGCGCGGGCTGGCACTACATCTTTTTCGGCCTGTACCACTTCGCGCTCATCCTGACGGGCAACCTGATCGACCCGCTGGCGCAGCGCGTGACCAAGTTCCTGCACATCGACCGCAGCTGCATGCCCTACCGCATCTTCCAGATCGTGCGCACCGCGCTGCTGGTGTGCGTGGGCGAGCTGTTCTTCCGCGCCAACGGCCTGCGCGCGGGTCTGGCGATGTTCCGCACGATGGTGACGGATTTCTCGCTGAGCTCCTTCCTCGACCGCAGCTTCCTGTCGCTCGGCATGGATAAGATGGACTTTGCGATCGTTTTGATCGCGGTCGGCATTGTGCTGCTGGTCGGCATCCTGCGCGAGCGCGGCGTGCCGCTGCGCGAGTCGATCGCGCGCCGCCCACTTGCCTTGCGCTGGTCGATTTATTACGCTGCTTTCTTCTTTCTCGTCATTTTCGGCGCATACGGCGTCGGCTATGTGCCGGTCGATCCGATTTACGCCGCATTTTAAGGAGGTGTGTCCCATTTGAAAACCCGTTTTGCGCCCTTGATCAAAGGGGCCTGCTTTCTCGCGCTGCTGTGCGCGCTGATGGTGGCCGCCTCCTATCTGTTCATGCCCAAAAACAACCACAAGGCCTTCGGCGTGAGCGACGCCGAAATGCTGGCCAGCGGTATTCTGGGCGAAAAGGAGGACTCGATCGACGTGCTGGTCGTGGGCGACAGCGAGGCATACAGCTCGATCTCGCCCATGCAGATCTGGGAGGAGCGCGGCTTCCGCTCCTACCTGTGCAGCACGCCCGCACAGCCGCTCTATGACTCCTACCGCTTTCTGCGGCAGGCGCTCGAGCGGCAGAGCCCCAAAGTTGTCATACTGGAGACCAACGCGATCTTCCGGCCGTACAAACTCAACGACTATCTGCTCTCCCGCGCGAAAAACCTGTTTTCCGTGCTGCGCTACCACGACCGCTGGAAGGCGCTCAAGGTCAACGACTTCGGCCGTCCGGTCGAATACACCTGGACGGACGACCTCAAGGGCTTCCGCTATAACCCGGCGGTGGCCGCGGCCAGCACGCAGAACTACATGCTGCCGTCCGAGGCATCCGCGCCCATCCCGACGCTCAACGAAGCCTGTCTGGAGGACATGATCGCGCTGTGCCAGGAAAACAACGCCGAGCTGCTGCTGGTCAGCACGCCGAGCACGATCAACTGGAACAACGCGCGGCACAACAGCATCGCGGCCTTCGCCAAGGAGAACAACCTGACCTATCTGGACCTCAACACCATGACCAAGGAAGTGCCCATCGACTGGGCGCGCGACACGCGCGACCGCGGCGACCATCTCAACTACGCCGGCGCGGTCAAGGTGTCCTCTTTCCTGGGCAAGTACTTGCAGGATACCTATGGTCTGGCCGACCAGCGCGACGCAGCGCACGACAACAGCTGGAACGACGCGCTGGGACGCTATCGCAACATTGTTCGCGGATAATCTCCCTCCATACCGAAATGAGGCTGTACCCAGAAATGGGTACAGCCTCATTTGCGTCTTTTCTTATAAGTACAGCTCGTTTTCCGGCCGTTTTTCCATAAACGGCGCAAGCTTTTGCCCCAGCATCCCCTGCACCTGCGCGGGCAGGGCGCGTGCCTGCGCCGGGCAGACCGCTACGCACCGCATGCAGGTGATGCACCGCGCTTCGTCGGTCTGACGCGGATCTGCCGGGTCGATCGCCTGCGCGGGGCAGCTTTTGGCGCACGTTCCGCAGCCCGTGCAGGCGTCGTTCGCCGCCGGGGTGACCGGCATGCCCGCCCAGTCGCGATAGGGCCGGTTGCCTGGCGTCTGCGGCGCGCTTTTCTCGCCCCTGCCGAGCTTTTCCGCAATGCGCGCGCCGAACGCGGCCAGCTGTGCCTCGTCCTGTGCGTCCGGCCGCCCGGCCGCGAGCTTGCGCACGATCGAATGCTCGGCCAGCAGCGCGGCTGCTGCCGCAACTGCAAAGCCCTGCGCCTCCAGCAGGTCGTCCAACTCGACCAGCGCGTCCTCATAGGCGCGGCCGCCATACACTGCCGCAGATACCGCGCGTGCCCCGCCGCCGGTCAGCCGGCGCAGCCGTTCGGTCATCAGCGCGGGCAGCCGCCCGCCGTACACCGGCCCGGCCACCAGCACCACGTCCTGCGGTCCAAAGCTTTTCTCCTGCACCTGCGGCAGCGTCAGGTCAATCTCCTCCACCTGTTTGGCGATGCCGCCGGCCAGCAGCAGCGCGGCGCGGCGCGTGCCGCCCGTCGGGCTGAAATGGATGGCAATGATCCTCTCGAGCATGTCGATCCTTCCTTTTCTGTTGATTTGGAACCCTTATTATACCACAGCATGCAGCACCTGTCAGCCATCCGGCCGATATCTTCGCCAAAAACCGTCCGGATTTGACTTTATCCGCGCCGTGCTCTATAATAAATGCAATCGGAAAGGGGCGGAAGATCATGCTTGCATACACCTATGTAGAACCGGGGCACTTTGCCCTGCGCGAAAAGCCCAAGCCGGTTCTGCGCGATGTGCGCGACGCCATCGTCCGCGTCACCTTGTCCAGCATCTGCACCAGCGACCTGCATATCAAGCACGGGTCGGTGCCGCGCGCCGTCCCCGGCATCACGGTCGGGCACGAAATGGTCGGCGTGGTCGAGCAGGTGGGCGAAGCCGTGCAGACCGTCAAGCCCGGCGACCGGGTGACGGTCAACGTCGAGACCTTCTGCGGGCACTGCTTTTTCTGCCAGAACGGCTTTGTCAACAACTGCGAGGACCCGAACGGCGGCTGGGCGCTTGGCTGCCGCATCGACGGCGGGCAGGCGGAATATGTCCGCGTGCCCTATGCCGATCAGGGGCTCAACCGCATCCCCGACGGCGTTTCCGACCGGCAGGCGCTGTTCACCGGCGATATCCTCGCGACCGGCTATTGGGCGGCCCGCATTTCGGACATCCGGCCGACCGACACCGTGTTCCTCATCGGCGCGGGGCCGACCGGTATCTGCACGCTGCTGTGCACCCTGCTGCACCGGCCGCGCCGCGTCATCGTATGCGAAAGCGATCCCGCGCGGCGGCGTTTCGTGCAGGAGCACTATCCGGACGTGCTGACCGTCTCGCCCGCGCATGCGCTCGAGTTTGTGCGGCACAACAGCGGCCACGGCGGCGCGGATGTCGTGCTCGAGGTCGCGGGCACGGAAGACAGTTTCCGGCTGGCGTGGGAGTGCGCGCGTCCCAACGCGACCGTCACGATCGTGGCGCTGTATGAGCAGCCGCAGATTCTGCCGCTGCCCGACATGTACGGCAAAAACCTGACCTTCAAGACCGGCGGCGTGGACGGCTGCGACTGCGCCGAAATCCTGCGGCTGATCGCCGCGGGCGAGCTGGACACCACCCCGCTGATCACGCACATTTTCCCGCTCAGCGAGATCGACGCCGCTTATGCGCTGTTCGAGGGCAAACGGGATAACGTGTTCAAAGTCGCCATCACCATTTGAACAAACGCGCCGCAAGGCGCCATAGAATAGTAAAACAGGCCGCTTTTGCGGCCTGTTTTTCATCAAAAAAGCCCGGCTAAGCCGGGCTTTTTCCATGCCAAAAGGGTTTAGAATGCGAAGTTGGTCTTGACGCGCCAGATGTTCTGCGCATACTCCGCGACCGAACGGTCCGCCGCAAAGCGGCCGGAGTTTGCAATGTTCATCAGCGACATATAGTTCCAGTTCTCCGGATGACGGTACATCTCGCTGACGCGCTCCTGCGCGATCGCGTAGGACGAGAAGTCCTTCAGGCTCATATAACGGTCCGCCGGGCCGCCGTTGCCGCCGTGCAGCAGCAGGTTGGCCAGATCGGTGTAGTCCACACCGTCGCCGAAGCCGTGGATCATGTGGTCGAGCACACGCTTGATGACCGGATCGTTCTGGTAGATCAGCATCGGCTCGTAGTTGCCGGACGCTGCCAGCGCCTCTGCCTCGGGCGTCTCCATACCGAAGATGAAGATGTTCTCGCGGCCGACCGCCTCGCAGATTTCGACGTTTGCGCCGTCCATCGTGCCGATGGTGAGCGCGCCGTTCATCATGAACTTCATGTTGCCCGTACCGGATGCTTCCTTGCCTGCGATCGAGATCTGCTCGGAAACCTCGGCTGCCGGCATGATCATCTCAGCCAGCGACACCTTGTAGTCCTCGATAAAGACGACCTTGAGCTTATCGCCGATGTCCGGATCGTTATTGATCATGTTCGCGATGGAGTTAATCAGGCGGATGGTCTTTTTCGCCACAGCGTAGCCCGGCGCGGCCTTGGAGCCGAAGATAAAGGTACGCGGGACGAAATCCATGCCCGGATTGTCCTTGAGCTTGTGGTAGAGCGAGATGATGTGCAGGATGTTCAGCATCTGACGCTTGTACTCGTGCAGACGCTTGACCTGTACGTCAAAGATCGAGTCCATATTGACTTCGATGCCGTTATGCTCCTTGATATAGTTGGCGAGGATCTGCTTGTTGTCGCGCTTGATCTCGCCCAGACGCTGGAGCAGCGCCTTGTCGCTGCCGTAGTTGGCGAGAACCTGCAGCTCGGACGGGTGCTTGCGGTAGCCCTTGCCGATCTTGCTCTCGATCAGTTCGGCCAGCTCCGGGTTGGCCTCGCACAGCCAGCGGCGGTGTGCAATGCCGTTGGTGACGTTGCAGAACTTGGAAGAGTAGATCTTGTAGAAATCGTTGAACACGCGGTCCTTGAGGATCTCGGAGTGCAGCGCGGAAACGCCGTTGATCGAGAACGAACCCGCGATCGCCAGATGCGCCATGCGGACCGTGTTGTCGGCGACGATGGCCAGCTTGGAGATCTTCTGGAAGTCGTTCGGGAAGTAACCCCACAGCTCCTTGCAGAAGCGCTCGTTGATTTCATAGATGATCTGCATGATGCGGGGCATCAGCTCCTGCACCAGCGATACCGGCCAGCACTCGAGTGCCTCGGGCATAACGGTGTGGTTAGTGTAAGCGACCGACTGGCTGGTGATGTTCCAGGCGTTCTCCCAGGACATGTCGTTCTCGTCCATCAGGATGCGCATGAGTTCCGGAATGACCAGCGTCGGGTGGGTATCATTGATATGCAGCACATGCTTGTGCGCAAAGTTTTCCAGCGTGCCGTACTTGGCCTTGTGCTTGGCGCAGATGTCCTGCAGGGTAGCAGAAACGAGGAAGTACTGCTGCTTCAGGCGCAGGGACTGGCCCTCGCGGTGGTTATCCTCCGGATACAGCACCATCGAAATGGTCTCGGCCATCGCGTGCTTCTCGAGCGCCTTGAGGTATTCGCCGGACGAGAACAGCTTCATATCCAGCGCGATCGGGCTCTTGGCCTCCCACAGGCGCAGGCAGGCGATGTTGTTGGTGTCATAACCCGAGATCGGCATATCATACGGAACAGCCAGAACCGGGGTATAGTCGTGATACTCGACGACCAGCTTGCCCTGATCGTTGAAGTAGGTGTTGACCGTGCCGCCGATCTTGACCTCGCGGGTGTCGTCCATCGCCGGGATGTGCCAAACGTCGCCGGATGCGAGCCAGGAGTCCGGCAGCTCGACCTGCTGGCCGTCCTCGATCTTCTGCTTGAAGATACCGTGTTCATAACGGATGGAGTAGCCGGTGCCGCGCACGCCGATGGTGGCCATGCCGTCCATATAGCAGGCTGCCAGACGGCCCAGACCGCCGTTGCCCAGACCGGGGTCGGCTTCTTCTTCGAAAATGTCGGCCATTTCATAGCCCATTTCCTTGAGCGCCTCGGTCAGCGCGGGCAGAATGCCCAGATTGTAGGCGTTGTTGCGCAGGCTGCGGCCCACAAGAAATTCCATGCACAAATAGTGCACCTGTCGCTCTCCGTATTTTTCGACCTCGTTCTGGGTCTCGATCATATGCTCGGTGAGCGCGTCGCGCACGACGAGCGCGCAGGCCTCGTAAATCTGTTCCTTCGAGGCATCTGCAACCTCGCGGCCGAAGTGGCGCTGCAGCTTGCCCGCAATGGCCTCCTTCAGAGCCGTCTTTGTGTACTGATTCTTTGACATGGTCTCTCTTGTCTCCTCACTTAGTTTGCTTGATCGGTCTTACCAGCCCAGGGCAGAATGGTAAACCTCAATGTATTTATCTGCCGAGCTATCCCAGCTGAAATCGCTCTGCATGCCTTGCAGCATCAGTTTCTTCCAGGCGGGCTTGTTATAGCGGAATACGCCGCAAGCCTCACGGATGACGTGCAGCATGTCGTGCGCATTGTAGCTGGCGAAGGTAAAGCCATTGCCCGTGCCCGCGTAATCGACGAACGCCTGAACGGTGTCCTTCAGGCCGCCGGTTTCGCGTACGATCGGGATCGTGCCGTAACGCAGTGCGATCATCTGTGCCAGACCGCACGGCTCAAACTTGGACGGCATCAGGAACATATCCGCGCCCGCATAAATGCGGTTGGCCAGATCGCCCGAGAACATGATGGACGCCGAAATGTTGTTCGGATAGCGGCGCTTGGCCTCGAGGAACATCTGCTCGTATCTCCAGTCGCCCTTGCCCAAAACGATCAGGCGCAGGTCGTCGGACAGGATATCGTGCAGCACGGCTTCGATCAGGTCAAGGCCCTTCTGATCGACAAAGCGGGTGACCATGCCGATGACCGGCGTGTTCTCGTCGCCTTCAATGCCGCAGAGCTTGAGAAGCTCGAGCTTGTTGACCTTTTTGTCGTCCGGGTTCTTCGGGCCGTAGTTCTTGAAGATCTTGGGATCGGTTTCCGGATTGAACGCATCCATGTCGATGCCGTTCAAAATGCCGTGCAGCTTATAGCTGTTCATGCGCAGCACGGAATCCAGACGGTAGCCGTAGTATTCGGTCTGGATCTCATTTGCGTAGGTGGGCGAAACTGTGGTCACCGCGGTGGAAGCCACGATCGCGGCCTTCATCAGGTTGACGTCGCCGTCCATCGCCATAAAGCCCGAGCGGAAATGCGCGTCGTCGATACCGAGCACATATTCCAGGATCTCGCGGCCGTAGCGGCCCTGATACTGGATGTTGTGAATGGTGAAAACGGTCTTGATGTTCTCATAGAACGGACGGGAGGAGAACATCAGGTTGTAATACACCGGAACCAGCGCGGTCTGCCAGTCGTTGCAGTTGATGACGTCCGGACGCCAGTCCAGATCGGGCAGCACTTCGAGCACTGCCTTGGAGTAGTAGGCGAAGCGCTCCGCGTCGTCATACTCGCCGTAAACCTGACCGCGGGCAAAGTAATACTCATTGTCGATGAAATAGTAAGTCACGCCGTCCGCTTCATAGCGGAAGATGCCGCAATACTGGTTGCGCCAGCCCAGACGGACATAAGCGTTCTTCAGATAATAGAACTTTTCGCGCCAGTCCTGTCCGATCGCGGAATACAGCGGGCAGAATACGCGCACGTCGTGTCCCTTTGCAGCAAGGGCCTTGGGCAGCGAGCCGGCAACGTCACCCAGACCGCCGGTTTTGACGAACGGGGCACATTCGCTGGTAACGTACATAATTTTCATAAGAACCGAGCCTCCCCAATAGGAGGCGCGGAAACAGAGTCTCCGCTTCCGCACCTGCTATCTTGCATATCTTTATTATACTAGATTCTTCCTTCCTGCAAAATAGGGAATTTCCACGAACATTTCACACTTTCAGCCCGTGTTTTTCGCTCATTTGCAGCGAATTTAACGTGTTTTTATCAGACGGTTGCGTTCTTTGCGATCGTAATGGGGTAGTTCTCGTGTCCCATCATGGTGCGCCCGTCGCGGATGACGACGTTGCGGTCGGTGATGACATGGCGCAGGCTGGCGTCCGACTGGATGCGGCCGCCCTCCATGATGATGCAGTCGCAGATCTCCGCGCCCTTTTCGACGACCACGTCACGGAACAGCACGCAGTTCTTGACCGTGCCTTCGATGCGGCAGCCGTCCGCGATCAGGCTGTCCTCAACCAGCGCCTTGTCGCCGTAGTACGCGGGCGCTTCGTCCTTGATGCGGGTCAGGATCGGACGATTGCGCAGGAACACTTCGTCGCGCACGTCCTTGTCCAGCAGGTCCATATTGGAGCGGAAGTAATCGAAGGTATCCTCGATCTTGACCGCGTACTCGTTGAACAGGTAGCCGGCTACCGTGCCGTCGATCAGCGCACGGGTCAGGAACTCACGCTCGAAGTGGATGCAGTTATGGGTGACGCAGTCCGACAGCATATGGATGAGGTACTGACGGCTCATGACATACACGCCCAGCGCGATGTGCTTGCACTTGCCCTCGTTGGAGTCGCCCACGCGGATATCAACCGCTTCCTTCTTGCGGTTGAGCTCTACATAGGTGGTGAACGGGGAGTCCTTCTGCTTCTTGGTGCAGACCATGGTCAGGTCGGCGCCCGACTTGATGTGACGCTCGATAACGTCGTCGAGCGGGATGTTGGCGACGATATCGCCGTCGGCCACGACCACATAATCCGCCTTGTTCTTCTGCAGGAAATCAACCGCGCCGGCCAGCGCGTCGATCTTGCCGCGGTATTCGCCGGTCACGAGCGGCGAAGCCTTCTTGGAATAGGAGTACGGCGGCAGCAGGGTCACGCCCGAGTTCTTACGGGACAGGTCCCAGTCCTTGGCGTTGCCGATATGGTCGATGAGGGACTGGTATTTGTCCTTCATCAGCACGCCGACGCGGTAAATGCCGCTGTTTACCATGTTGGACAGCATAAAGTCGATGATGCGGTAGCGTCCGCCCCACTGCACCGCGCCGACCGTACGGTGCTCGGTGATCTCACGGAGATCGTTATCGTTATCAAATGCAATGATGATGCCTAAAACACTGTTCATCATTTCCGCCCCCTTACTTTACGTCCGGCAGATCTTCGTCTGCCATTTCTTTCGCCGCCAGCGTTGCGCCGCGGCCGATGCGCACGCCTTCCGCAACGACGGCCACGCCCCATTTATCCACGTCGCCGTCCGACGGGCTGCCGCCGACAACGGCGTCCTTGGCAATGACGGCCTTTTCCGCGATGATCGAGTAGCGCACGGTTGCGCCTTCCTCGATGACGGCGCCCGGCATCAGGATGGAGTATTCCACCTTGGCGCCCTTGCCGATCTTGACGTCCGAGAACAGGACGGACTCGGAAACATCGCCCGCGATCTCGCAGCCCTCGGAGAGCAGGGTGTGCTTGACCGACGCGTTCTTGTAGGTGAAGTGCGGGGGCGAACCGGTGGTGCGGCCGTAAATCTTCCAGCTGTCATCCGACAGGTTCAGGCCGGAATTCGGGCTGAGCAGGTCCATATTGGCCTCCCACAGGCTTTCGATCGTGCCGACGTCCTTCCAGTAGCCTTCAAAGCGGTAGGAGACCAGCTTCTCGCCGTTGGCGAGCATGGCCGGGATGATGTCCTTGCCGAAGTCGTTGGAAGATTTCGGGTTGTTTTCATCGTCCACCAGATACTGGCGCAGCTTCTTGTACGAGAAGATGTAGATACCCATGGAAGCGAGCGTGGACTTGGGCTGCTTGGGCTTCTCTTCGAACTCGTAAATCGTGCCGTCCGGCTTGCAGTTCATGATGCCGAAACGGGATGCCTCGGACAGCGGCACGTCGAGCACGGCGATGGTCGCATCCGCGCCGGTCTCCTTGTGCTGCTGGAGCATCTTGTTGTAGTTCATCTTGTAGATATGGTCGCCCGACAGGATCAGGACATACTCGGGATCGTAATCGTCGATGAACTGGATGTTCTGATAAATGGCGTTGGCCGTGCCCTTGTACCACTCAGAGGTCTTGCCCTTCTGGTACGGCGGCAGGACATAGACGCCGCCGCGCAGGCGGTCGAGGTCCCAAGTCTGGCCGGAGCCGATGTAAGCGTTGAGCACGTGCGGCTCATACTGGGTCAGTACGCCGACCGTGTCAATGCCGGAGTTGACGCAGTTGGAAAGCGGGAAGTCGATGATGCGGTACTTGCCGCCGAACGGCACCGCGGGTTTGGCGACCTTTTTGGTCAGTACGTAGAGGCGGCTGCCCTGACCGCCTGCGAGCAGCATGGCTACGCATTCTTTTTTCCGATACATTGATGAACTCTCCTTTTTGCGGTTTACGTTTATTTCACGCCGGTTTCGGCGCGTCCCCTTTTAAGAATCCTGCTTGCCGGCATCGTTTGCCTGCACCACCGCCTTTTCTCCGGTCTTGGTGACTGCTTTTGTGCCGGTTTTCGCGACCGCTTTCTCCCCGGTTTTTGCTACCGCTTTTTCTCCGGTTTTGGCCACCGCTTTGGAGCCGGTCTTGGCTACCGCGCGCGTCCCCGTCTTGGCAACGGACTTGGTGGAAGCGTGGGCGCCCTTGGCGGCTTTTGCGGCCGCAGCCTTTTTGGCTGCTTCGATTTCGGCCTTGGTGCGGCGCTTGGCTCGCGGCTTACCCTTGAAGAACAACACGCCGAAGCGCGGAATATGGATGCTGATGGACTGTTCCTGCCCGTGCATGGGCTTTTTGCTGTCGGTCTTTACCTTGCCGTTGGAGATACCGCTGCCGCCGAACTCGGTCTTGTCCGAGGTGAAGATCTCCTCGTATGTGCCGGCAATCGGCACGCCGATGCGGTAATTTTCCTGAATCTCCGGCGAGAAGTTGACCACGATGACGATATCGCTGCCGTCCTTGGCGATACGGCGGAAAGCGATGATGTTGTTGCGGTTATCCTCGTGGCTGATCCACTCAAAGCCGCGCCAGTCGGTATCCTGCTCCCACAGCTGCGGGGTTTCCAGATAGAAGTGGTTGAGCGCCTTGACGTAGGTCTGCATCTGCTTGTGGGCCGGATAGTCGAGCAGCATCCAGTCCAGTCCGCGCTGGTACGCCCATTCGGAGAACTGCGCGAACTCGCCGCCCATAAACAGCATCTTTTTGCCCGGATGGGCGGTCATGTAGCCGTACAGGGCGCGCAGGCCGCCGAACTGGTTTTCGTACGGAGGCGGCATCTTGGCGATCAGCGAGCACTTGCCGTGCACGACCTCGTCGTGCGAAAGCGGCAGAATGTAATTTTCCGAGAATGCATACATGAACGAGAAGGTGATCTTGTCATGCATGTCCTTGCGGAAGAACGGGTCGGCCGAGCAGTAGCACAGCATATCGTTCATCCAGCCCATGTTCCACTTGAAGTTGAAGCCGAGGCCGCCGTCATAGCCGGGCTTGGTCACCATCGGCCACGCGGTGGATTCCTCCGCGATCATCATGACGTCCGGATGGTCGGTCAGGATGAACTCATTGAGCAGGCGCAAAAAGTCGATTGCCTCGAGGTTCTCGCGTCCGCCGTGGATATTGGGCCGCCACTCGTTCTGGCGGTTATAGTCGAGGTAGAGCATGGAAGCGACCGCGTCCACGCGCAGGCCGTCCATGTGGAACTTTTCGATCCAGAACATCGCCGACGAGAACAGCAGGTTGCGGGTCGAGGTCTTGCCGTAGTCAAATACGCGCGTGCCCCATTCCTTGTGCTCCATCTTGAGCGGGTCGGCGTATTCATAGAGGTAAGAGCCGTCGAACTCGACCAGGCCGCAGCCGTCCTTGGGGAAGTGCGCGGGCACCCAGTCCATGATGACGCCGAGGCCGGCCTGATGCGCCTTGTCGATGAAGTACATCAGATCCTTGGGCGTGCCGTAGCGGCTGGTCGCGGCGAAGTAACCGATGACCTGATAGCCCCACGAGCCGTCGAACGGATACTCGGTCAGCGGCATGACTTCGATGTGGGTGTAGCCCATTTCCTTGACATAGGGGACAAGCTCTTCCGCGAGCTGGCGATAGGAGTAGAAATTGCCGTCCTCATGTACCTTCCACGAGCCGAGGTGGCACTCGTAGATGTTGACCGGGCTGGAATAGGGCAGGTTGTTCTTGCGCCATTCGATCCAGGACGCGTCGTTCCATTCGTAGCCCTCGATATCGTACACCTTGGAGGCGTTGCCCGGGCGGGTCTCGGAATGGAAGCCGTACGGGTCGGACTTGTCGAACACATCGCCCGATTTTGCCCATACGCTATACTTATATGCCGCGTATTCGGAAACATGCGGAATGAATTTTTCCCAGATGCCCTGTTCGTCGCGTATCATGTAATCCACGTCGCGGTTCCAGCCGTTGAACTCACCCATGACCGAAACTTTTTCCGCTTCGGGGGCGTAAACGCGGAACAGATAACCGCTCTCGCCATCCTGTTCAAAGGGATGGGCGCCCATGTAGTCAAAGGCGCGGCAGTCCCTGCCTGAGTAGAAAAGCTGGCTTCGCTTCTCGCAGGCCGGTGCTGCGGGTGTTTTCTTCATATCGCATCTCTCCCTCTTTATACTTCTCATCCTGCCAAAATCCAGCGTCTTTGCGAATTTTTTCCATACAATTTGTACAATTCGCCCTGATTCAGGCAGACACCTCTCACTTTAGTTAGGTATAGTATACATCAAGGCAAAATAAAAGTCCAGCAATTTTACACAATTGCTGGACTATTTTACTAAAAATTTTGTTTGGTTTCCACAGGCAATGACTGGAAATGTCGAGAAAACACACAAAAATACGCTGTTTTGTTCAGAAAATGTTGCGGCGAATTAAATCCAGTGCGGTGGACGCTGCCTGCATGCGCACGCGGTCGCGTCCGTTGGTGGACTTCATCTTGCGGGTGTAGTGTTTTCCCTTGCACCAGATGCTGATGTACACCAGTCCGACCGGCTTGTCATCCGTGCCGCCGCCCGGTCCTGCAACGCCCGTGATGCCCACGCCGACGTCCGCGCCGAGCGCTTTGGCCACGCCCTCGGCCATCTGCTCGGCCACCTCGGGCGATACCGCGCCGACCGTGTCGAGCGTCTCCTTTTTGACGCCGAGCACCTTCATCTTCACCTCGTTGGCATACGAGCACACGCCGCCGAGGTAGTAATCCGAACAGCCGGGCACATCGGTGATGCGCTTGGAAAGCAGACCGCCCGTGCAGCTTTCCGCGACCGCAAGCGTCATGCCGCGCTCGCGCAGCCCGTCGCCCACGACCTGTTCGAGCGAATCCACGTCCACACCGTACACATCGTCGCCCAGCAGGTCGCAGATCTTCTCAACCACCGGCTCGAGCAGCTTTTCGCATGCTTCCGGGGTGTCCGCCTTGGCGGTCACACGCGCGAAGCACTCCGAGGTCTTGGCGTACGGCGCGATGGTCGGGTTAGTGCTGGTCTCCATCATGTCGTGCAGAATGGTCTCCATGTTGCTCTCGCCCAGACCGAACACGCGCACGTTGCGCGACACGATGCAGCCGCCCGCGAGCTTGTAGAGGTACGGCATCGCGCATTCCTTCCACATGGGATTGCACTCGCGCGGCGGACCGGGCAGCATGAGCACATGCTTGCCGTAGGCTTCAAACGCGCAGCCGGGCGCGGTGCCCCATTCGTTGACGAACACCGTGCAGCCCTCGGGCAGCCACGCCTGCTTTTCGTTGTTCGGGGTCATTTCGCGGCCGATGGTCTGGAAAAAGCCCTTGATGCGGTCGAGCGAGGGCTGGTGCAGCGCCATCTTGCGGCCGAACACGGTCGCAAGCGTCTCCTTGGTCAGGTCGTCGAGCGTGGGCCCGAGGCCGCCGGTCGTGATGATGATGTCTGCGCGGTCACGCGCGGTCTCGATGACGTGGCGCAGACGCGCCGGGTTGTCGCCCACGACCGTCTGGTAAAATACGTTGATGCCAAGCTCGCTCAGGCCCTGCGAGATGACCTGCGCGTCCGTGTTGACAATGTCGCCCAGCAGGATTTCCGTGCCGACGGCGATCAGTTCTGCATTCATTTTGCGTTCCTCCCAATGGTATCATGGTTCGGCTGCCTTTGCCCCCTTGGGGTGGCAGTCATTTTTGCTTGTTCGCTGCCGCAGCCGGGCGGCTCGCAGAAAGCGTCACCGACCTTTGCGCGCGCAGCGCGCCCTTATTTGCGGCAGCAAATTGGGCGTTTTGGTTCACCTGCAAAGCGGCAGCAACTGTCCCGCAGGAAAGGGGAAGATTCGCAAGAAGGGGAAAACCGCAGGTTGTCTCCTTCTTGTGCGCCTGCCGCGCGCAGCGGCGCCGTTCCCGCCGCCCGCAGGCGGCGTTATCTCGTGCTTACGGCAGATGGATGATTTCCACGCCTTCAACCGCTTCGTTGACGAGACTTTCCACATCCAGATGGCTTTCCGCCTCGAGGATCTTGGGCATCTTGGGCTTGGTGTTCGGGTGTTTGGGGGTGAACACCGTGCAGCAGTCCTCATAGGGCAGGATGGAGGTCTCAAACGTGTCGATATGCCGCGCAATGCGCACGATCTCTTCCTTGTCCATGCCGATGCACGGACGGAAGATGGGCAGCTCGCACACGGCGCCGGTCACGCCCATGGCGGGCATGGTCTGGCTCGCGACCTGACCGAGCGACTCGCCCGTGATCAGCGCGCCGCAGCCGTACTGGATGGCGACTTTTTCGGCAATGCGCATCATAAAGCGCCGCATGATGAGCGTGAACAGCTCTTCGTGGCACTTTTCGCGGATTTCCTCCTGAATCTTGGTGAACGGCACGACCATAACGCTCATGCGGCCGCACCACACGGTCAGCTTGCGGCCCAGCTCGAGCACCTTCTCCTTGGCGCGCTCCGAGGTGTAGGGATAGCTGAAGAAGTGCACGCCGACCAGCTCCAGACCGCGCTTGGCCATCATCCAGCCCGCGACCGGGCTGTCGATACCGCCCGAGAGCAGCAGCGCCGCACGGCCGTTCGTGCCGACCGGCATGCCGCCCGCGCCCGGCTCGGGGCCCGCGTGCACAAAGGCGTACTTTTCGCGGATCTCGACGTGTACGGTCAGATCCGGGCCGTGCATGTACGGACGCACGTTCGGGAACCGGTCGGCCAGCTCGCCGCCGACGTGCTGGCTGATCTCGGTCGAGGTCATCGGGAACTTCTTGTCGCCGCGCTTGGTTTCGACCTTGAAGGTCTTTGCCTGCGCAAAGCGGTCGGCCAGATAGCTTTGCGCGGTGTCGATGACGCTCTCGAGCGTCTTTTCCGGGCAGACCGCCGCGCGCGAGATGGTCGCAAAGCCGAACACATGGCGCGCGCAGTCCATCACGGCGTCGGCGTCCGCCTCCTCGGGCACTTCGACATACACGACCGACTGACGCATGGAAATCTCGCAGTCCGCCACATGCTTCATGCGGCGCGACAGGTTTTTCAGCAGGCGGTCTTCAAAGGTTTTGCGGTTGAGGCCTTTCAGGACGATCTCCCCGCACTTGAGCAGCAATACTTCTTTCATAACGTCTCCTTTATAATAAGGTTATCGAACCAACATTTTCCGGCCCTTCTGCGCGGCCGCAAGCAATGCATCCACGTCGTCCGTCGTGTTCGACGGGCAGAAGGATACGCGCAGCGCGCTGTCCGTGCGCGTTTTGGGCAGACCGAGCGCCTTGAGCACCCCGCTCTGCTTGCCCTTGGAGCAGGCCGACCCGCTCGAGACATAGACCTCGTCGCTCTCGAGCACACGCAGCATGACCTCGCTCTTGCAGCCGGGCAGCGACAGGTTGACCACATGCGGGATATCGCCCACGCCGTTGAACGCCGCGTCCCGCAAAAGCGCCGCCACCTGCTGGTGCAGATAATCGGCAAGCGCCTGCACATGCTGATAATCCTCGTCAAAATGCGCCATGCGGATCTCGCACGCCTTGGCGAAAGCCGCGATGTTCGGCAGCGGCTCGGTGCCCGGGCGCATGCCTTTTTCCTGTCCGCCGCCGAACATCAGCGGCGGCAGGCGCAGCCCTTTTTTGACATATAGTGCGCCGATGCCCTTGGGCGCGCCGATCTTGTGGCCGGACACGCTCATCAGGTCGCAGTGCCATTTTTTCGGAGTCAGCTTCACGCGCGCGAGTCCCTGCACCGCGTCGATATGAAACAGCGCACGCGGCGCTTTCGCCTTGAGCATCGCGCCGAGTTCGGCCACCGGCTGCACCGTGCCAATCTCGTTGTTGACCAGCTGGCAGGACAGCAGCACGGTGTCCTCGGTCAGCGCTTTTTCGAGCGCGTCCGGCGTAACGTGCCCGGTCGCGTCCGGCGCGAGATAGACCACGTCAAACCCTTCGGCCGCGAGCTGCTTGCAGGTGTTGAGCGTCGCCGCGTGCTCGATCTCGGTCGTGATGATGCGCCCCTTCTGATGGCGGTTTAAGTGCGCCACCCCGCGCAGGCTGATGTTCGTGCTCTCCGTGCCGCAGGAGGTGAAATAGGTCTCCTCCGGCAGGCAGCCGAGCGCCGAGGCCACCGTTTTCCGGCTGTCCTCGAGCAAATGCGAAGCGTCTATTCCCATTTTATGCAGGCTCGACGGGTTGCCGAAGCAGGTGCGCATGGCGTGCATGGCCGCCTCCGCCGCTTCGGGCAGCACCGCCGTCGTCGCCGCATTGTCCAGATAGTGCATGTCTTTTTCTTCTCCTTCCATGCTTTACACGGATATTTTACAACGGCGTATGGGCTTTTACAAGTCAAAAGGTGCAAAACAGGATTGAAAAGCCCGGCATGCTATGCTATACTTTAGCTGTATGACATGATGAAAGCATGTCCGAGAGCAGAAAGGAAGGAAAACCTATGCCAGGTAAGGTAATTCTCGGCGCCCAGTGGGGCGACGAAGGCAAGGGCAAGTTTATCGATATTTTTGCGGGCAAGGCCGATCTGGTCGTCCGCAGTCAGGGCGGCAACAACGCCGGCCACACGGTCGTGGCAAACGGCGTCAAATACAAGCTGCAGCTCATCCCCTCGGGCATTTTGTATCCAGACTGCACCAACGTGATCGGTCCGGGCGTGGTGGTCAACCCCAAGGCCGTGCTGGGCGAGATCGACGGCCTGCACGAAAAGGGCGTTTCAACCGACAAGCTGCACATCGATGCGCGCTGCCACTGCATCCTGCCGTGGCACCTCGAGCTGGACGCTTTGAGCGAGGCGGAAAAGGCCAAGGACGGCACCGCGATCGGCACGACCAAAAAGGGCATCGGCCCGACTTACATGGATAAATCCGAGCGCAGCGGCGTGCGCATGCACGACTTTGTCGATCCCGACCGGTTCGAGACCGTGCTGCGCGAGGCATGCGCGCACAAAAACCGCGTCATCACCGGCGTATACGGCGGCGAGGCCATCGACGCGGACGCGGTCATCGCGGAGTACCGCGAATACGCCGAGCGTCTGCGCCCCTATGTGTGCGACACCTCCATCCTGACCTGGAACGCGGTCAAGGAGGGCAAGGAAGTGCTGTTCGAAGGCGCGCAGGGCACGCTGCTCGACCTCGATATGGGTACTTACCCGTTCGTCACCTCCTCGCACCCGGTCGCGGGCGGCTGCTGCATCGGCTCGGGCGTCGGCCCGACGGCCATCGACAGCATCATGGGCATTTTCAAGTCCTACACCACCCGCGTGGGCGAAGGCCCGTTCCCGACCGAGCTGTTTGACGAGACCGGCGACTACATCCGCAACGCCGGCGGCGAGTTCGGCACGGTCACCGGCCGCCCGCGCCGCACCGGCTGGTTCGACGCAGTCGTCGCACGCTATGCCGTGCGCGTCAACGGCCTGACCGAGGTCGTCATCAACAAGATCGACCCGCTGCGCGGCCTGCCCAAGCTCAAGGTCTGCGTGGCCTACAAGCTGAAGAACGGCGAAACCGTCACCGAGTTCCCGGCAAACTTCATGGATCTGGTGGACTGCGAGCCGGTTTATGAAGAGTTCGATGGCTTTGACGAGGACATCACGAACTGCCGCTCGTTTGGCGAACTGCCCAAGACCGTGCAGGATTACATCCGCGAGCTGGAGCGCATCATCGAGTGTCCGATCACCATGCTGGGCGTCGGTCCGGCGCGCGATCAGGTTATGACCATCAAGTAAACGCAACGGGGCGCAAAGCGACATGCTTTGCGCCCTTTTTCTCTCTTTTTACAGAAAGGAGGCGCCCCCATGACGCTGACGACCAAACGACTGACCCTGCGCCCGTTCCGCGAGGACGACGTCGAGGCGCTGTATGCATATTCCAAAGACGAGGCGGTCGGCCTGGGCGCGGGCTGGAAACCGCATGAGAGCCTTTTGGAGTCGAGCGACATCCTGCATCTGGTGTTCCTCGACCAGCCGACCGTCTGGGCAGTCGAGCGGACGGCCGACCGCCGCCTGATGGGCTCGATCGGGCTGATCACCGACTCGGCGCGGCAGTACGGCTCGTCGCGCTCGCTGGGCTACGCGCTGGGCGTGGACTACTGGGGACAGGGCTACATGACCGAAGCCGCGCGGGAAACCGTGCGCTTCGGGTTTGCGCAGATGGGGCTGGACCTCATCAGCGCGACCTGTTATCCGGACAACCCCGCCTCGCGCCGCGTGCTGGAAAAATGCGGCTTCCGGTACGAGGGCATGCTGCACCGCGCAGAGCTGCTCTACAACGGCGAGGTGAAGGATCACCTGTGCTTCTATCTGCCGCACGAAGCAGCCCAAAACCTGGACTGGTATGCAGAAAAATAAATTTTTTCTTACATTTTCCTATGAAATGTGCTATAATAATAACAAGAACAAACAGTCGGCGGCAGCGTTTTCACGCTGCCCGCCGTCGCGTTTCGGCACAGTAAGGAGGAGTACCATGTATCAGACGGGGGAATATATCGTTTACGGAACCAGCGGCGTATGCCGGGTGGAGGCGATCGGTAAACCACCCTTTGATACGGAGGAGGACAAGCCGTATTACACGCTTGCGCCCGTCGCCGGTACGGAAACCATTTATGTCCCGGTCGATTCATCGGTGTTCACGCGCCCGGTGATCTCGCGCGCGCAGGCCGAAGAGCTGATCCAGACCATCCCGACCATCGAGGAGGACGGCTTCACCTCGCACAGCATGCGCATGTCGAGCGAGCACTATCAGGCGGTGCTGCAAAGCCACGACTGCCGCGATCTGGTGCAGCTGATCAAGACGGTGTACGCCAAATCCCGCCGCAGCGGACGCCGCATCAGCCAGGTCGATCAGCGGTACCGCAAGCGGGCCGAGGACCTGCTGCACGGGGAGCTGGCGGTGGCGCTGGGCATCCCGGTGGGCGAAGTCCATTCTTATATCTCACACGCGATCGCGCAGCACAAAAAAGAAACCGCAAAGTCATAACGAGTCAGGGGCGCGGCCATACGGCCGCGCCCCTGATCTGCGTTTCGGGCGGTTTTGGCTACTTTTCCAGCGGCTTTTCATACTGCCGCGCGCGATCGGAGTCGGTCAGGCCGCTGGTGGTCGGGTCGTTGAGCGCATTCCAGACGTTGGACGCGACCAGAAACAGGCAATACGGATTGGTCAGCGCCTGCCGGGCGACGTCCCACACCGCGCCCCAGCTGGTCATATCCGCCGCGGTCAGGCCGGCATAGGCCAGCAAGGTAGCGAACACGCCCAGCAGCAGCTGCACCCAGAACACCGGGTTTTTAATGCGGACACGCAGGTTCAAAGGCAAAACCTCCTTTCGGTTTGTCGGGCCGCCGGCGCGGCCTCTCATCCCAACCGCCGAGAACCCGTTTGATTGACCGCAAACGGGCAAACCGCGCACCGGCGGCCGGTATCATTCTATGAACATGAAGGTGCGGATGCGCACACGGGAAACGGCTTGCAGCAGCCGTTTTTTGTTTACCTTGCGCATGGTTCGTGCTATACTATATAAAGAGATTTTATGTTTGGGGGAAATTTCTTGAACACCATTCCCAGTTGTATTTTTCACTCCCGCAGCCTTGCCTGCAAAGCGCCGTACGGCGCCGTGCCCGCCGGGCAGACGGTTGAGTTTTCCACCTATCCCAAGCGGGAACGCGGCACCGAGCACATCACCCTCTGGGTGGAGGAGGACGGCAAGGAGCCCGAAGCCTTCCCGATGCGCTGGTGCGGCCTTGCCGGTGCGCGCGACCACTACACCACCAGCTTCACGCCGTCGCATCCGGGCCTGTACTGGTATTACTTCACGCTGGACACGGCGGACGGCCCGCGCTACTGCGCGCGCGGCTACGCCGGCCGCGCTGAGATCATCGACGCACTGGGCGACAAATATCAGCTGACCGTGTACGATCCCGCCTATCAGCCGCCGCGCTGGTTTGGCCGCGGCATCACCTACAACATCTTCCCCGACCGCTTCTGCCGGGACAAAATGCCCGTCCAGCCCGAAGGCGAGGGCATCGCGCCGCGCGTTCTGCACGAAAACTGGGACGATATCCCGGTTTACAAGCCGGATGAGCACGGCGAGATCCTCAACAACGACTTTTTCGGCGGCACGCTGCGCGGGGTCATCAGCAAGCTGGACTATCTGGAAAGCCTGCATGTGACCACCATCTATTTCAACCCGATGTTTCAGGCGTATTCCAACCACCGGTACGACACGGGCGACTACAAGCGCATCGACCCGCTGTTCGGCTGCGAGGAGGACTTCCGCACGCTGTGCAGCGAGGCGGAAAAGCGCGGCATGCGCGTGGTGCTGGACGGCGTGTTCAACCACACTGGCTATGACAGCCGCTATTTCAATGCCCGCGGCCGCTACAACAGCCTGGGCGCGCACCAATCCAAGGACTCCCCCTATTACCGCTGGTACGATTTTCAGGAGTGGCCGGACAAATACGGCTCGTGGTGGGGCATCTACACCCTGCCGCAGGTGCGCGAGATGGACGAAAGCTATCTCGACTTCATCATCGAGAATGAGGACAGCGTCGTGCGCCGCTGGCTGCGGCTGGGCGCGTCCGGCTGGCGGCTGGACGTGGCAGACGAGCTGCCCGACGCCTTTATCCAGCGGTTAAACGCCGCTGCCAAGCGCGAAAAGCCGGATGCGCTCATCATCGGCGAGGTCTGGGAGGACGCCTCCAACAAGATCGCCTATTCCGAGCGCCGCAAGTATTTTCAGGGCGGCGAGCTAGACAGCGTGATGAACTATCCGCTGCGCGACGCGATCCTCGCGTTTCTGGGCGGCGGCACGGCCGAACACTTCGCCGAAACCATGGAATGCATCCGCGAGAACTACCCGCGCGCTATCTTTTACAACCTGATGAACGTCATCGGCACGCACGATACCGCGCGCGCACTGACCCTGCTGGGCGTCTCGGACGAGGAATGGAAAATGGACCGCGACGGGCGCGCGCATTACGAGCTGCCGCCCGACCGGCTGGCGGGTGCGCTGCGCAAGCTGCGGCTGGCGGCAATCATCCAGTTCACCATGCCCGGCTCGCCCACCATCTACTACGGCGACGAGGCCGGCCGACAGGGCTTTGAAGACCCGTTCAACCGCCGCACCTACCCGTGGGGACAGGAGGACCGCGAGCTGCTCGCGTTCTACCGCCGCCTGTGCGCCCTGCGCGCGGACAGCCACACGCTGGCCGACGGCGAACTGCACTTCCTGCATTGCCACGGCGCGCTGCTGCAATATGAGCGCGTGAGCGATACGTCCCGCCTGATGGTGCTCGTCAACCGCGGCCATCAGACCATCCGCACCTGCGCGCAGGCTGTCTACGCGGTGGATATGCTGAGCGGGGAGAGTTTCGAGGATGCCGACAGCCACGGCGTGCACATTTCCGTGCCGCCCGAGACCGCCTATGTGCTGCGCTGCTTCGGCACGCCGTAAAACAAGGGGGAAAACAGCATGGATATGAGGGAAAAACAGCTTTCCCATCGGTATTTTTTTGAGGGAAAGATCATGAAGGCGCGGCTCGACGAGGTCGAGCTGCCAAACGGCAAAACCGCCCCGCGCGAGGTGTGCGAGCACGTCGGCGGCGTGGGCATCCTGCCGATCGACCGGAACGGCAACATCATTCTGGTGCGGCAGTTCCGCTATCCGTATGACGCGGAGATTCTCGAGATCCCCGCGGGCAAACTCGACCACGGCGAAGCCGAAAGCGCGGCCGACTGCGGCGCGCGCGAGCTAAAGGAGGAAACCGGCTGCACGGCGGGGCGCATCGTGCCGCTCGGCTGCGTGTACCCCTCCCCCGGCTTTCTGACCGAGGTCGTGCACCTGTTTGCGGCGCTCGACCTAACCGACGGCGAAATGCAGCCGGATGAGGACGAATTTGTCGAAGTGGTGCGGCTGCCGATTGCCGAGGTCGAAGCCATGGTTTCGCGCGACGCGATCCGCGACGCCAAGACGCTGGCCGCGCTGTACCGTGCAAAACTCAAGGGGCTGTACTGATTTTTTCGTAGCAGCCCGTTTCCCTTCTGTCAAAGGAGGCAAAGATGGATAAGAAAAAAATTCTGGTCGTCGAGGATGAAAAGGCGATCGCGGACATTCTGGTATTCAACCTGCAGCGCGAGGGGTACGACACGCTCGTCGCCTATGACGGCGCGGAAGGCCTGCGCGCAGCGCTCGAGGACGCGCCCGATCTGGTGCTGTTGGACGTGATGCTGCCCGAGATGGACGGCTTTGAAGTGCTGCGGCACATCCGCGAAAAGCAGGACACCCCGATCATCATGCTGACCGCCCGCGAGGAGGAGACCGACAAGGTGCTCGGCCTCGAACTGGGCGCGGACGACTATATCACCAAGCCCTTTTCCATGCGCGAGCTGATGGCCCGCGTCAAGGCCAACATGCGGCGCACGCTGTCCGGCGAGGAGCGCGAAAAACCCGCGATGCCGTCCGGCGGCGGCCTGCGCATTTCGCGCGACAACGGCATGGTGTACAAAAACGGGCGGGCGCTCGAGCTGTCCGCACGCGAGTTTGACATCCTGTGCTTCCTGTCCTCGGCGCCCGGCCGCGTGTTTTCGCGCGAGGAGCTGATGGAACAGGTCTGGGGCTATGACTACTACGGCGACCTGCGCGCGGTCGATGTGGCGATCCGCCGCCTGCGCGAAAAGGTCGAGGACCAGCCCGCCAGCCCGCGCTATATCATGACCAAGCGCGGCATGGGCTATTATTTCAACGGCGAATGACCCCGTGCCCCCGGCACGGGAGAAAAAGAAAGTCGGCGCGGCGGCGCTGCGCACGCCGGAGGTGTTTGTTTGTTTCGTTCCTTACACATGAAGCTGGTGCTGATCCTGGTGCTGATGATCGTTTCGGTCATGGCGGTGGTGGGCACTTTCCTCATCAACAGCGTCAGCACGTTTTATCTGGACAGCTTCTATGAGCAGATGCAGAACGTGTTCAACCAGTCGAGCACGATGGATTCCCTGCGCGAAGCGGCCGCCGAACAGGGCGCGCCCGGATTGCAGACCGTCATCGCGGCACGCGAAAGCGCGCTGGGCATCGACGATTACCGCAACTACTATATTCTGGATGCCGAAGGCCGGTATCTGGAAGGCTCCAACCCCAACATCACGCTGACCCGGACCAGCAACATCGTCGCCGCCATGGCCGGCGAGATCGGTGACCGCTCTTCCGTCTCGGACAGCATGATGGATATTGCCGTGCCCATCGATAAGGATAGTAACGGCAGCGTGGACTACATTGTGTATATCACGGACGACAAAAGCGAGATCTCCGACCTGTCGTGGCGCTTTTTCCAGATCGTCATGCAGGCGATGATGTTCGGCCTGCTCGCGGCGATTTTGCTGTCCTTCCTGCTCAGCAAGACCATCACCACCCCGATCGAACGCATCACCGAAGGCGCGCGCTCGGTCGCGGAGGGCAATTTCGATCAGGATCTGGGCGTGCAGTCGTCCGACGAGATCGGCGAGCTGACCCGCTCGTTCAACTACATGGCCCGGCGGCTCAAAAGCACGGTGGGCGAGGTGCAGGGCGAACGCGACAAGCTGAGCACCCTGTTCCTGCACATGACCGACGGCGTGGCCGCGTTCACGACCGACGGCCGCCTGATCCACATGAACCCCGCCACCGAGAACCTGCTGGGCGTGCGCATGGAGGACAACCTGTCCTTCGACGAGATGTTCGCCGATCTGGACATGCCCAACTCGGATGAAACCGCCATGCGCAGCTTCCTGACCAGCGAGATCACGCGCCACGACCGCGTGCTGTCGGTCACGCTCGCGCCCTACGGCGCGCTCGACGGCGAGGGCGGTGTGATCGCGGTCATCCACGACATCACCGAGCAGCGCCGTCTGGACGACGCGCGGCGCGAATTTGTCGCCAACGTCTCGCACGAGCTGCGCACCCCGCTGACCAACATCCGCTCGTATACCGAAACCCTGCTCGACGCCGCGGGCGACATCCCGATCGACACCGAAAAGCAGTTTTTGGGCGTCATTTCGAGCGAATCCGAGCGCATGGCGCGCATCGTAACCGACCTGCTGACCCTGTCCAAGCTGGATTACGGCCGGATGGAACTGCGCATGACGCGCTTTTCGCTGTCCGACCTGCTGAAAAAGGTGGCCAACGCCATGCGCCTGACCGTACAGGACAACGGCCACGAGATGATCGTGGACGCGCCGGACGACCTGCCGCAGATCGTGGGCGACCGCGAGCGCATCGAGCAGGTGGTCGTCAACATCCTGTCCAACGCGGTCAAGTACACCCCGTCGGGCGGGCATATCCGCCTGTCGGCCTGCGTGCCGGCGAAAAACCGCGTGCGCATCACGGTCGAGGACGACGGCGTCGGCATCCCGGCGGCCGATGTGCCGCGCCTGTTTGAGCGCTTTTACCGTGTGGACAAGGCGCGCAGCCGTGCCGCGGGCGGCACGGGCCTCGGCCTTGCGATCGCCAAGGAGATCGTCGAGCAGCACGAGGGCAAGATCGCGCTGGCCAGTGAATACGGCAAGGGCACGACCGTCACCATCACCCTGCCGACCGACCTGACCCCGAACAGCGAGGAGGGTCCGGTATGAGAGGCGCGCAGCGGTCGGTGAAAAACACGGCGAAAAATGTGTCGCTGATCGTGCTGGTGGTGCTGCTGCTGTCACTTTGCGCCGCCAACTGGCTGACCGGGCTCAACATTGCCCAGATGCCGGCGGACAACTGGCTGCGGCGCGCGCACGACCATCTGTTCGGCGGCGCGGTGGGCTATGAGCTGCGCTCGTCCGGCGTGGCCGCGGCCGACCCGGCCCAGATCGCACTGACCGTGAACGGTCAGCTGTCCGGCGTGCAGTACGATGTAACCGAACTGGACGCCGCCGTTTCGGCCGTGCAGAGCCTGTGGGCGCAGGTGCTGGCCGGCGGCGACCTGACCACCGCCACCGAGGACGAACTGAACGCAGCACTGCGCGCGGGCGACTGTGCCGAGCTGCGCTACCACGGCGCGATCCCGCTGGGCGCGATCGCAGGCTGGATGGGCGGCAGCTGGAAGGACGGCGGCGACACCAATGTCGAAGCACTGGTCTATGCCGCAGGGGTGGAGCGCCTGTTCGTGCGCACCTCGGACGGCGCGCTGTACGCCGCTGCGGCCAAGGCGGACAAGAGCACGCTGCAAAGCGCGCAGGACGCCTTCCGCGGGCAGCCCTGCAAGTTTTCGGGCGAGGCCTACGCGGTCTATCCGGAAACGCTGCTGTTTGACAACGAAACCCTGTCCCTGCCGCTGCTGAACACCGAGGCGATCAACCTGTTCTCCACGCGCAGCGGCACCGGACTGGAAGACCTGCTGGAAGCCTTCGGGTTTACCGCCTATGCGGACTTTTACGCGGAACAAAACGATCAGGTGCGCGTGTTCATCGACAACGTCAGCACGCTGCGCGTGCACGCCGCGGGCCTGTTGCAATATGCCGCCGCCGCGGAAAACACCACGGTGCGCGCCTATGACGAAGGCGAGGTCAGCGGCCAGTCCGCGCTCGACGCGCAGATGGACTGCGCCCGCCTGATTCTGGACGCGGCGCTGCGCGCGGGCGAAACCGACACGCACGCCTCGCTCTACGCAGCCAACCAGGAGAACGGACAGACCACGCTGGTCTTTTTGCAGATGTACGGCGGCGTGCCTGTGCTGGGCGAAAACGACTTTGCGACCTTCACCTTTGAAGGCGGCGCGCTGGTCTCCGCGACCATCCGCCTGCAGCGGTTTTCCGCGCAGGACACCAGCCGCATCATCCTGCCCGCCCGGCAGGCGGCTGCGGGCGCAATGGGCGAAGCATGCAGCCTGATGGTTGCCTACCGCGCGCAGGAGGACGGAACCTACGTCCCCGCACGCTTCTATCTGAAAAGCGCCGCATGACGGGAGGTGAGGCCGCTTGCAATGGGATAAGGTAAAAAATGTGCTGATCGTCATTCTGCTGGCGGTCAACCTGTTTCTGATCGGCAACTTCGGCGCCAAGCTGTGGCAGAACCGGCAGCGCGCGGAGGAACTGGAAGCCAATCTGCGCACGCTGACGCAGGCCTACGGCATCCAGCTGAACGGTGCGTTCCACCTGCCGCAGGACAAGGTGCTGCCCACGCTGTCCATTGACCGCAGCCGCGCGGACGAGGAGGCGGTGGCACTGGCCATGCTGGGCGAGGACGCCGAGCGCACCGAGCAGGAGGACGGTACGGTGCAGTTCACGAGCGACCGCGGCAAGGCCGAATGGCGCGCGGACGGCACGATGCGGGCGGAGTGCACGACCGGACAGGACGCGCCCGCCGATGCGTCGGCGGCGCTGCGGCAGGCAAAACAGCTGTTTTCCGACTGGGGATTGCAGGCGGAGGACGCGTCGTTCACTTCGGACGGCCTGACCGTCACCCTGACCGGCACGGTCGCAGGCCAGCCGGTGCACAACCGCATGCTGACGCTGTCCTTTGAGAAAGACGGCAGCGTTTCCCTGACCGGCCTGTGGAGCTTCGGCACGCCGTACACCACCGTGCGCGGCAGCGGCGTTTCCTGCAACGCGGCCGACGCGCTGCTTGAATTTGCCGCCCGCGTGCAGGATACCACAGAGATCGATTCCATGACCGCGGGCTACCGCATGGAGGTGGACAGCAACCGCCGCCTGCAGCTTACGCCGACTTGGAAGATCGAGACCGATTCGGGCGAATATTTGGTGGATTGTGCCAAAAAAACGATTGTAGACCAGGAAAATTGAAAAAAAACTTTCCTTTATCAAAAATTGTGGTACAATAGATTGGATGAGAAATTTTACGCGCGCACCTGTCAAAGCGCGCAGTCATAGAATACAGTAGCAAGAAAGTTCACGCGACGGTTACGCGTACTGCAACAGTGAGGAGTAGGTAGGTTTGACCAAATATGTCATCAACGGCGGTAAAACGCTCAACGGAGAGGTCACGATCTCCGGCGCGAAGAACGCGGCGGTAGCGATCGTCCCGGCAGCTCTGCTGGCGGACGGTCCGGTCCGGATCGAGAACGTGCCCAAGATCATCGATGTGACGCTGCAGATGGAGATCATGCGCGAGCTTGGCGCACAGATCCGTCTGATCAACTCCACCACGGTGGAGATCCAGAATACCGAACACCCCAGCCTCAAGCCGCATGAGCTGGAGCGCAAGCTGCGCGCTTCCTATTATCTGCTCGGCGTGCTGCTGGGCAAATACGGTTATGCCGAAGTCGCCATGCCGGGCGGCTGCAACTTCGGCGGCGTGCGCCCGATCGACCAGCACATCAAGGGCTTTGAAGCGCTGGGCGCCAAGGTGACGCTGCCCAAGGGCGGATACATCCGCGCCGAGGCCCCCGAGGACGGCCTGCACGGCGCACATATCTATTTCGACGTGGTCTCGGTCGGCGCAACCATGAACATCATGCTCGCGGCCGTGCTGGCCAAGGGCCAGACCATCATGGAAAACTGCGCCAAGGAGCCGCATATCGTCGATCTGGCGAACTTTTTGAACGCCATGGGCGCAAACGTCAAGGGCGCGGGCACGGACGTCATCAAGATCCGCGGCGTCGAGCGCCTGCACGGCGGCAGCTATTCCATCATCCCCGACCAGATCGAGGCCGGCACGTTTATGGCGGCGGTCGCGGCCTGCGGCGGCTCGGTGCTGGTCAAGAACGTCATCCCCAAGCACCTCGAATGCATCACCGCAAAACTCAAGGAGATGAACGTCGAGGTCACCGAGTTTGACGACGCGGTGCTCGTGCGCCGCGAGGGCAAGCTTACCAAAACCAACATCAAAACCATGCCCTATCCGGGCTTCCCGACCGATATGCAGCCGCAGATGACGACCGCGCTGTGCCTTGCCGAAGGCACGAGCATCGTCACCGAGGGCGTATGGGACAGCCGTTACCGCTACACCGAAGAGCTGGCGCGCATGGGTGCGAACATCCATGTGGACGGCAAGATCGCGGTTGTCGAGGGCGTAAAAGAATTCAAGGGCGCACCGGTGCGCGCGCACGACCTGCGCGCGGGCGCGGCCATGGTCATCGCGGGCCTTGCGGCCAAGGGCGTGACCGAGGTCGAGCAGGTGCAGAACATCGAGCGCGGCTATGAGACGCTGGTGGAGAAATTTGTGGCGCTGGGCGCGGATATGTACCGCTCCGAGATCCCGGATTCCATGGGCGCGGCTGAGCGCGCATAACACAAAACGAACAGATACAGCGGAGGGGGCAACCTCTCCGCTGTTTTGGAAAGCAAAGGAGTTTCATCATTGGCGGAGCGGTATTATTACAGCATTGCAAGCGGCTCGACGGGCAACTGCGGGCTGTACCGAACGGACGGTGCGGCGATCCTGATCGACTTGGGCGTGTCCCTGCGCAAGATCACCACGGCGCTGGCCAGGCTGGGGCTCGGGCTCACGGACATTTCCGCCGTGCTGCTCACGCATGAGCACATCGACCATGTCAAGGGCCTGCCGATGTTCCTGAAAAAGGCGAAGGCGCCCGTGTTCGCCTCGCGCGGCACGGCCGAGGCGCTGGCGGCCAAAGACCCGTCCTGCATGGACCGCTTAAACGAGTTTGACAGCGGCGACGCTTTCTGGGTGCGCGATATTGACATTACGACCTTCGCCACGCCGCACGACGCGGCAGACAGCGTCGGTTACATACTCGAGCACGGCAGCCACCGCTTCGGTTTTGCCACCGACCTCGGCTTTGTGCCGCGCGAGGCGGCCGAGCTGCTGCGCGGCTGCGAGACGGTCGTTTTGGAGAGCAACCACGACCCGCACATGCTGCAGGCCGGGCCGTATCCGTACCCGCTCAAGATGCGCGTGGCTGGCCCGGCGGGACACCTGTCCAACCCGGACTGCGCGGTGTTCGCGGCCGATCTGGTGCGGCACGGCACGCGTAATCTGGTGCTCGCGCACCTGAGTGAAAAGAACAACATGCCCGCGCTCGCCTTGCAGCAGACGGTCAGCGCGCTGCACGGCCTGCCGGACTGCGCGGTGCAGGTCGCGCCGCGCGAGCGCATGGACGCACCGGTTTTGTTTGGGGAGGAAGCGCTATGCTCGCTGTCCGGCTGATCTGCGTGGGCAAACTCGGCGAAAAGTTCTGGGCCGAGGCCGTGCGCGAATATGAAAAGCGCCTTGGCGCATATTGTAAACTGGAAATCATCGAGCTGCCCGAGCAGCGGCTGCCGCAGACGCCCTCGGCGGGCGAAATCGCGCAGGCGCTGGACAAAGAGGCGGCGCTGATCGACGCGAAGATCCCACAGGGCGCGACCGTGATCGCGCTGTGCGTCGAGGGCAAGGAGCTCTCCTCCGAGCAGCTGGCCGACTACCTCGGCCGCCTGACCGTGACCGGTACGAGCCGCCTTTGCCTCGTGATCGGCGGGTCGTGCGGCCTGTCGGACAAGATCAAGGCGCGGGCCGCGCTGCGGCTGTCCATGTCGCCCATGACCTTCCCGCACCATCTCGCGCGCGTGATGGTGCTCGAGCAGCTGTACCGCGCGCTCAACATCGCCGCGGGCGGCAAATATCACAAATGAGCGGGAAGCAGGACTGCAAAACCCGCTATCCCCTGCTGCTGGCGCACGGTCTGGGTGTGACCGAACACGGCGGGCTGTATGTGCCGTGGGGGCGCGTGCCCGACGTGCTGCGCGCGCACGGCGCGGAAGTCTGCTTCGGCGGACAGGACGCATGGGGCAGCATCGAAACCGGCGCGGCGCAGCTGGCCGAGGCGGTGCGCAAAATCCGGCATCTGTACGGCTGCGAGCGCGTCAACATCATCGCCCACTCCAAGGGCGGGCTGGAAGCGCGCCACCTGATCTCCGCGATGGGATACGGCAAATACGTCGCCTCGCTCACCATGCTGTCCACCCCCAACCGCGGCTCGCGCGTAGCCGAGCTGCTGCTGCATGCCCGGCCGGGCGTTGCGGTCTGGGCGCGCGGCAACGACGCCTGGTGGCGGCAGGGCGGAGACAAACACCCGGACGCGCTGCGCGCGGGCGAACAGCTGACGCCTGCTTATCTGGAAATCTTCAACCGCACCCACCCGGACGCGTGTTGCGTCTATTACCAGAGCTGGGGCGCACGGCTGGGCAAACACAACACCGACGCCGCCATGCGGCTGACGCACGGGCTGTTTTATCCCGCGCACGGCGACAGCGACGGTCTGGTGACGCCGCAGTCCGCCCGCTGGGGCCGCTACCGCGGCACGCTCACGGGCGTCAGCCACCAGCAGCTGGTCGATGCGCAGGGCGTGGACAGCGGCGGCTTCGACGTGCGCGGGTTCTATGTCCGGCTGGTGCAGGAACTGGTGCAGATGGGATTCTGACCCGACGCGTCCGTACGTTTTGCACGAATCTTTACAAAAAGCATTTACATTACGCGCGCGATTGGGTAAAATAAAAAGTAAGAGAAAAATACGCAACAGGAGGGGCGCCCCATGATTATCACGATAACGCTCAACGCTGCGCTGGACCGCACCCAGCGGATCGAGCATCCGCTCGTGGTCGGCAAGCTCAACCGCGCGGTATCCAGCCATCTGGAACCCGGCGGCAAGGGCATCAATGTCTCCCGTGCGATCAAGGCACTGGGCGGCAACAGCGTTGCGCTCGGCTTTTGCGGAGGAACCAACGGCCGTATCCTCAAGGATATGCTGACGTCTGCCGATATCCACCATGACTTTGTCGATATCTCGGGTCAGATGCGTGTCAACACCCAGATCATCGACGCGCAGGGCGGGCATACCGAGGTCAACGAGCCGGGCAGCAAGATCGAGGACGCGGATTTCCTGCGTCTGCTCGACCGCATGGAAATGTACCTGCACGAGGGGAACATTTTCGTTCTGGCCGGTTCCACGCCGCCCGAATTCCCGCTGAAAAACTACCGCAAGCTGTGCAAGCTGATCAAAAAGCGCGGCTGCAAGCTGATCATCGACGCACAGGGCGACCTGCTGCTCGAAGCGCTGAAATGCGAGCCGGACTTCGTCAAGCCCAACATCTTCGAGCTGGCCGAGGCCGTGGGCGACAAGCCCTCCGCCGACCCCGAAGTGGTCGTGGTTTCCGCGCGCAAGATGCTCGACATGGGCGCGCGTGCGGTCTGTGTCTCGATGAGCCAGGAGGGCGCGGTGCTGGTCTCCAAGGATGAATCCGAGGCGCTCTATGTCAACACCAACCCCAAGATCTACGACGAAGGCGCAGTCGGCACGGGCGACGCGATGGTCGGTGCGATCGCCAACTCGATGAACAACAAGCTCAAGTTCGACGAGATGGCGCGCTATGCGGTCGCGACCGCGCGCGCGTGCAGCCGTCTGGCGGGCACCGAGATGGCCTCGCTCAAAAAGGTCTACGAGGTGTACGAAACCACGCAGGTCTACATACTGTAACGACGAAAATACAAAAAAGCCGGACGGTTCAGCCGTCCGGCTTTTCGATTTTCTCGAGGATCTTTTTATCCTGCTTGTCACGCGGGACAAACTGCGCGTACAGGTCGGGGCGGTCCGCCTTGGTGCGGCGCAGGCTCATCTCGCGCCGCCATGCTTCGATATTGGCGTGATGGCCGGAAAGCAGCACCTCAGGCACGGCGCGGCCGCGCCAGTTTTCCGGGCGGGTGTACTGCGGATGTTCCAAAAGCCCGTCCCAGTGGCTTTCGGCGGTGAACGCCTGCTCGTCGGGCAGCACGCCCGGCACCATGCGGCACACCGCGTCCGCGACCGCCATGGCCGGGATCTCGCCGCCGGTCAGCACAAAGTCGCCGATCGAGATTTCCTCATCCACGCACGCGTCGATGAAGCGCTGGTCGATGCCCTCGTAATGCCCGCAGACCAGAATGAAATGCTCGCGCGCGAGCAGCTCGCGGGCTTTGGCCTGGTCAAACGGCCGCCCCTGCGCGGACAGGAACACCGTATGGACGTGTTCGCCCGCGCACAGCGCCTCGTGGCACAGGTAAAGCGGCTCGGCCAGCATGACCTGCCCGCGGCCGCCGCCATAGGGCGCGTCGTCCGCCTTATGGTGCTTGTCGAGCGCGTAGTCGCGGATGTTGGTCGCGCGCACCTCGACCAGACCCTTTTGCTGCGCGCGGCCGATGATGCTTTCCCGCATGACCGCGTCGATCATCTCGGGAAACAGCGTCATGATGTCGATTTTCATTCCAGCAGCCCCTCGATGCTCTCAATATAGATCATGCCCGCCTGCATGTCGATCTCCTGCAAAAAGGGCTTGGCGGCCGGGACATAGACCAGACGGCCGTCGGTAGTCTTGATCTCGTACATATCGTGCGCCGGGTTGCTGGTGATCACGTCGCGCAGACGGCCGACCTCGCTGTCGGTGCGTCGGTCGAACACGACAAAGCCGAGGATATCCTGGATGAACACCAGATCCTCCGGCAGTTCCACGTCGTCCCGGTCGAGATGCAGCACGCGGCCGCGCAGCGCCTCGGCCTGCTCGACCGTATCGACGCCTTTCAGGTGCATGAGCACCATATTTTTGTGCACCTGCGCCTTTTCCACCGAAACAGGCGTGCTTTCGTCCAGATACAGCGTGTCAAAGTCGCACAGCACCTCGGGGCTGTCGCACCAGCTCTGCACCTTGAGGTCGCCGCGCACGCCGTGCGTGCCGACGATCTTGCCGGCCTCTAAAAATTGTTTGGGCATGTTGCCTCCTCCGTCTCTTGGGGGAATGACGCGCGTAAAAACGCGCGCGGATAACAAAAAATCGCCGCGCTGCGGCGATTTTTATACGGCGTTTGTCGCCGGAAACCGGGTTCCCGTCGATTCAGTCGAGGATATCGACTGTTACACGCTTGTTTTCGCGATTGCCTGCCGCTTTCATGAGTGTGCGGATTTCCTTTGCGATGCGGCCGTGACGACCGATGACGCGGCCCATGTCCCCAGGCGCCACGCGCAGGGAAAAGGTGACATTATCGCCGTCGATCTCCTCGGTGATGGCAATCGCATCCGGCTCGGAAACCAGATTTTTGACAATATAGGTCAATAACTCTTTCATTTCGATAGCCTCACTCAATTCAGCACACCGGCCTTCTTCAGGATGCCGCGAACCGTGTCGGTCGGCTGAGCGCCCTTCTTGATCCACTCCTGAGCACGGTCAGCGTCAACATTGACGGTAGCCGGGTCGGTCAGCGGGTTGTAGGTGCCGATCTCTTCGATGAAACGGCCGTCACGCGGGTAACGGGAATCAGCGACAACGATGCGGTAGAACGGAGCCTTCTTCGCGCCCAGACGGCGCAGTCTGATCTTTACCATGGATGATTCACCTCCTCTGAAATAGAAATTGATCTATTGTAAATTTCTTTACAAACAAAAGTTACGGGTCAGAACGGCAGCTTCATGCCGCCGAAGCCCGGGAAACCGCGGCGCTTTTTGCCTTTGCCGCCGCGGGCAAGGCCGGAAAGCTGTTTTGTCATCTTCTGCATGGCCTCAAACTGCTTGAGCAGCCGGTTGACCTGCTCGACCGACAGGCCGCAGCCCGCCGCGATGCGCTTTTTGCGCGAGAAATTGATGATGGAGGGGTTATCCCGCTCCTTGGGTGTCATGGACTGGATGATGGCTTCGGTGTGCGCCATCTGCTTTTCGTCGATTTTTGCACCGGCGAGGGCTTTTGCGTCCACGCCCGGCAGCATGCCGAGCATTTCCTCCATCGAGCCCATGTTTTTCATCTGCTGTAATTGGTCGTAAAAGTCGGTCAGCGTCAGCTTGCCGGCCATCATTTTCTTTGCGGTTTCGGCGGCCTGCTTCTGGTCGAAGGACTCCTGCGCCTTTTCGATCAGCGTCAGCACGTCGCCCATGCCGAGGATACGGCTTGCCATGCGGTCGGGGTGGAACGGCTCGATATCGCCAAGCTTTTCGCCCGTGCCGATAAACTTGATCGGCTTGCCGGTGACCGCCTTGACCGAGAGCGCTGCGCCGCCGCGGGCGTCGCCGTCCATCTTGCTCATCAGTACGCCGTCGATGCCGAGCGCCTCGTCAAAGGTCTGCGCGACCGTGACCGCGTCCTGACCGGTCATCGCATCGACGACCAGGATGATCTCGGTGGGCTTGACCGCCGCCTTGATGTTTTTCAGCTCGTCCATCAGCTTTTCGTCGATGTGCAGACGGCCTGCGGTGTCCAGGAACACCAGATCGAAGCCGTTTTTGCGGGCGTAGTCCACGCCGTGCTTTGCAATCTCGACCGGATCGCCCTGCCCTTCGTCAAAGACCGGGATGTCCAGCTGCTTACCGACCACCTTCAACTGATCGATCGCCGCGGGGCGGTAAACGTCGCACGCGACGAGCAGCGGGCGCCGCTGCTGCTGCTTGCGCAGGAGCGCCGCGAGCTTGGCGCAGTTGGTGGTCTTGCCCGCGCCCTGAAGGCCTGCCATCATGACGATGGTGGGCGGGTTGGGCGAGATGGTCAGTCTCGTGGTCTGGCCGCCGAGCAGCGCGACCAGCTCTTCGTTTACGATTTTGATGACCTGCTGGGTCGGGGACAGGCTTTCGAGGATCTCCGCGTCGGTCGCCTTTTCGGTGACCGCCTTGATGAAGTCCTTGGCCACCTTGAAGTTGACGTCGGCCTCCAGCAGCGCCATGCGGATTTCGCGCATCGCTTCCTTGATATCGGCCTCGGTCAGCCGTCCTTTGCTGCGCAGGTGCTTGAATGCGGATGAAATTTTTTCGGTAAGGCCTTCAAATGCCATGTTAAGCCTCCTGCCTGAGCTGTTCGAGCAGCGCCGCCATGCGGGAGAGGATATCCTCCGCCTCGCGGCTGTGCAGTTTGTCGGCGTTGAGCGCTAAGAGCGCTGTGACCTGCTGCGAAAGTTCCTCCGCACACCGTTCGGTGCCGCCGTAGCGGGCGACCAGACCGAGCTTTTCCTCCATCTCGCGCAGCGCGTGTTCCGCGCGCTTGATGCTGTCGCGCACCCCCTGACGGGTGATGCCCGCGTGCTCGGCAATCTCGGCCAGCGAAAGGTCTTCATTATAATACAGGTCGAACAGCTCGCGCTGTTTTTCCGTGAGCGTCTCGCCGTAAAAGTCGAACAGCAGGCTCATCTCGAGCGGTTTGCCTTTCATCGGCGGGCCTCCCTGAATAGTGTAAAGTGTTTCGCCTTTACATCGAACGTGACTATTCTACCGTATATTTGCCGCCGTGTCAAGGGAAAAATAGCGGAGAAGCCGGATTTTGTTCACATAATCTACGTTTGCTTCACACCTTGAATAATGCTATAATATTGCCCGTGGAAAAATCTTTCCGGAAATGAGGGAAATCATGCAACAAGTGACGCGGAAAAAGCTGGCCGCCGGGGTGAATCTCACCTGTGTGACCACGCCGAAATTCAAACGTGCGGTCATCCGGGCAGTGCTGCTGCTGCCGCTGGGCGGACCGGACGCAGCGCTGCGCGCCTGCCTGCCGCATGTGCTGCGGCGCGGCACCCGTCGCCTGCCCGACCTGCGCGCGATCGGCGCAGAGCTGGACGAGCTGTACGGCGCGCGCATCGAAGCGGTCGTGCGCCGCGAGGGCGAGCATGTGGCGGTCGGCTTTCTGTCCGACTGCATTGACGAAAGCTGCGCGCCGGGCGCGGACGGCCTGACCGCGGGCGTCATCCGCCTGCTGGCCGAGCTGCTGTGCGACCCGTACACGCAGGACGGCGTGTTCTGCCCGGATTACACGGCGGGCGAGCGCGAAAACCTGATCGACCGCATCGCGGCGCAGAAAAACGACCCGCGTTCGTGGGCGCCGCTGCGTCTGACGCAGCTGATGTGCGCGGACGAGGCATACGGCCAGCCGGTGTACGGCACCAAAGAACAGGCCGAGAAGATCACGGAAAACAAACTGTACGCGGCCTACCGCCGCGCGCTGGAACAGGCGCAGATCGAGCTGTTTTACTGCGGCCCGCTCGCGGCCGAGGCGGTCGAAGGGCTGTTTGCCGGCACGCCGCTGACCCAGCCGCGCACGAACGCGGGCACGCTGCCGCCCACCGTGGTGCTCGCGCAGCCGAAGGGCGACGCGCGCGAGATCATTGAGGAAGAGGCGGTCACACAGGGCAAGCTGTCGCTCGGCTTCCGCACGGGCGGGGCCAGCCTAACCGGCGGGGACGCCGCAGCCTACTGGATGTTCCAGACGCTGTACGGCGGCTCGACCAGCTCCAAGCTGTTTCTCAACGTGCGCGAAAAACAGTCGCTCTGCTACTACGCGAGCGCGCAGTTTATCGCCTCCAAGGGCATCATGATGGTGAACTCCGGCATCGAAAACGACAAATTCGCGGTCGCGCGGGACGAGATCCTGCGCCAGCTGGACGCCTGCCGCGCGGGCGACATCACGGACGCGGAGATTGACGGCGCGCGCCGCACGCTCATCACCAACTGGGGCGCCATGCTGGACGACCCGCTAACGCTCGAGCGGTACTGGCTCGGTCAGGCCGCCGCGGGCACGCTGATCTCGCCCGAAGAGCGCATCGCACAGGTGACGGCCGTGGACCGCGCGCGCATCGTTGCGGCGGCGCAGACGACCGCACTCGACACGGTATACTTTATGAAGGGGGCGGGGGAATGAGCAAGGTTTGGACCGCCCTGCGCGAGCGCGCGGAGGAGCGCACGCTGGACAACGGCCTGCGCGTGTGCTATCTGCCCAAGGAGGGCTTCGGCAAGACGTTCGCGATCCTCGCGACCGACTTCGGTTCGGTGGATGCGTCCTTCACGTTTGAAGGGACGCGCTATGACACGCCCGCGGGCGTGGCGCACTTCCTCGAGCACAAGATGTTTGAGGATGAGGACGGCAACGCGCTGCAAAAGTTTGCGCGCACGGGGGCAAGCCCCAACGCCTTCACCAGCCACACGATGACGGCATACCACTTTGCCTGCACCGAGCGGTTTGCGGAAAATCTGGAAATCCTGCTGAAATTCGTGTTTACGCCGTATTTCACCGAGGAAAACGTCGCCAAGGAACGCGGCATCATCGGTCAGGAGATCGGCATGATGGACGACACGCCCGGCTGGCAGCTATTCTGCGGCGTGCTCGAGGGGCTGTACCGCAGCCATCCGGTGCGCGTGCCAATCGCGGGCAGCGTGGAAAGCATCGCGCGCATCACGCCCGAGGTGCTGTACACCTGCCACCGCGCGTTTTACAGCCCGAAGAACATGGCGCTGATCGTGTGCGGCACGGCGGATTTCGACGAAGTCTGCCGCATGGCGGCGCGGCTTTCGCCCGCCGACGCGCCCGAGATCGGCGAGCGGCACTACGGCGCGCGCCGGGACGCGGTCAATGAGCTGACGGTCACGCGCCACATGCCGGTGTCGCGGCCGCAGTTTATGCTGGGCTTTAAGGATACGCCGCTGGAACAGGGCGAAAGCCGCCTGCGGCGCACGTTGCTGGGCGAGCTGGCGGTGCGCATCCTGTGCGGCGACACTGCGCCGCTGTATGCGGAGCTGTACGAAAAGCGGCTGATCGGCCGCGATTTCGATACGGATTATATGCTCATCCCCGAGGGCGCGGCGGCGATCCTCGGCGGCGAGAGCCGCGATCCGGAGGCCGCACGCGCGGCCATTGAGCGGGAAACCGCGCGCCTTGCGCGCGAAGGCGTGGAAAAAGCGCTGTTTGACCGCATGAAAAAGGCGCTTTACGGCCTGTATCTGCGGGTGCTGGACGTGCCGGAGGCATATGCGCGGCAGGAGGCGACCGCCCTGTTCGCGGGCGAACATTACGCCGACTTTGCCGCCCTGTTCGACACCATCTCCCCGCAGGACGTGCAGGCGGTATTTGCACGCTGGGCACAGCGCGACCGATCTTCCATGTCGGTTGTTCTGCCCAAATAAAAGATTTCGACAGCAAAGGAAGCAAACATCATGGAACATGCAATCTCTTTCCCGGCGCTCGGACTGGATTTCCAGATCAGCCGCGTTGCCGCGAACGTATTCGGTAAGGATATCTACTGGTACGGCATCATCATCTGCGTCGGCTTTGTGCTGGCAGCGCTGTATGTCAACGCACACGTCAAGGAATTCGGCTGTACGTCGGACAACCTGATGGACTGCCTGATCATCTGCGTGCCGGTGGGCATCATCTGCGCGCGCATTTATTATGTCATCTTTGAATGGGGCTATTACAGCCAGCATCCGAGCGAAATCATCGCGGTCTGGAACGGCGGCATTGCGATCTATGGCGCGGTGATCGGCGTGGTGATCGCGCTGTATATTTACAGCCGGGTCAAAAAGGTTCCGTTTGCCAGCCTGTGCGATCTGGCGGCCCTCGGCCTGCTGATCGGCCAGTGCATCGGCCGCTGGGGCAATTTCGTCAACGGCGAGGCGCACGGCGGCCCGACCGACCTGCCCTGGGGCATGTCGATCGACGGCGCGGATGCCGTGCACCCCACCTTCCTGTACGAATCGGTCTGGAACCTGGTGGGCTTTATTGCGCTGCATTTCTATTCCAAAAAGCGCAAATTCCGGGGCGAGCTGGCGCTTTTGTATGTCGCGTGGTACGGCCTCGGCCGCGCATGGATCGAGGGCCTGCGCACGGACAGCCTGTATATCGGCTCGCTGCGCGTTTCGCAGGTGCTTGCAGCGGTCAGCTGCATCGTGGCCATCGTGCTGCTGGTGCGCAAGTATAACCGCCTGAAGGTCGCCAAGGCGTTCTATGTGCCGCCCAAGGCCGAGCCCGTGCCGGCCGCGGACGCACCGGCCGAACAGCCGGCAGACGGCGCTGCGCAGCCCGCGCCCGCCGCAGCAGACGACGAAAAAACCGGCGACGCGGACGGACAAACGCCGCCGGCGGAACCAAAACAGACAGAAAACTAAGGGGGATCTTTTGAATGAGTGCAGTAAGAATGGACGGTAAGGCGCTGTCGGCCAAGGTGCGCGGCAGCATTCTGGCGGAAACCGCGGAGTTGAAAAAGCAGGGCATCACACCCGGCCTCGCGGTCATCATCGTGGGCAACGACCCGGCGAGCGAAATCTACGTCCGCAACAAGGAAAAGGCGTGCGCGGAGTGCGGCATTTACAGCGAAAAGTACGCCCTGCCCGAAGAGACCACGCAGGAGGAGCTGCTCGGCCTGATCGCGCAGCTGAACGTTAGCCCCAAGATCTCGGGCATCCTGTGCCAGATGCCTGTGCCGGGGCACATCTCCGAGCAGGCGGTCATCGACGCCATCGACCCGAAAAAGGACGTTGATGCGTTCCATCCGGTCAACGTCGGCAAGATTATGACCGGTAACTTCGACTTTGTCCCCTGCACGCCCGCGGGCGTTATGGAGCTGCTCGACGAATACGGCATCGACCCCAAGGGCAAGGAATGCGTCGTCGTCGGCCGCTCGAACATTGTCGGCAAGCCGATGAGCATGCTGCTGCTGCACCGCCACGGCACGGTGACCATGTGCCACAGCCGCACGCAGCATCTGGACGAGGTCTGCCGCCGCGCGGACATTCTGGTTGCAGCGGTCGGCAAGGCTGGCTTCATCACGCCCGATATGGTAAAGGACGGCGCGGTCGTCATCGACGTGGGCATCAACCGCAACGCGGCGGGCAAGGTCTGCGGCGACGTCGATCCGGCGGTGGCCGAAAAGGCGTCCTTTATGACGCCCGTGCCGGGCGGCGCAGGCCCCATGACCATCACCATGCTGATGAAAAACACGCTCAAGGCGGCAAAGCTTCAGCACCAAGCATAATCCCTAGCGCTTTTGTGCGGAAATGATTGACCTTTTTTGCCAATCACTTTATAATAAAAGTAATAATGCTGCCGGGATCATCCGGCGCGGACGGCAGGGAGGAAATAACTATGGATATGAAAAAGCTGGCCGGCGATAAGGCCGCTACATACGTCAAGGACGGCATGGTCGTCGGTCTGGGCACCGGTTCGACCGCCTATCATATGGTCAACGCGGTGGGCGAGATGGTCAAGAACGGTCTGAAGATCCAGGCGATCCCGACCTCCAAGGCCACCGAGGCGCAGGCGCGCGAGCTGGGCATCCCGCTGCTGACGATCGATCAGGTCGATCATGTCGATCTGGACATCGACGGCGTCGACGAGATCGACCCGCAGTTCAACGCCATCAAGGGCGGCGGCGGCGCGCTGTACCGCGAAAAGGTCGTGGCGACGCTCGCCAAGGAAGTCATCTGGATCATGGACGAGAGCAAGCTCGTGGACAAGATCGGCGCGTTCCACCTGCCGGTTGAGATCGCCCAGTACGGCTCCAAGCAGGCCATGGCCAAGATGGAGGAATACGGTTTCCATCCGGTGCTGCGCGTCAAAGACGGCAAGACCTTTGTCACCGATAACGGCAACTTCATCGCCGACCTGCATCTGGGCGCGGGCTTCGATATCGAGGACGTCCGCCAGAAGATCAGCGGCATCGTGGGCGTGCTGGAGCACGGCCTGTTCCTCAACATGTGCAAACGCATGATCGTCGGCTGCGCTTCGGGCGAAGTCAAGGTCATCGAGAACCCCGCAAAGTGATGGGGGAAAGACGCACTTCGGAAAACGGGACTGGAGGAAAGACCATGGAACGAACCACGACACGCCGACGGCCATCCAAAAAGCCCGTGAAACTCAACTACCGCATGATGCTGTGCATCGCGGTGCTGGTGTTTTTCCTGCTGGCGCTGCTGTTTTTCATCCTGTTTTTGTCGCGCGGCGGCAAGATCAGCGACCTGAACAAGCAGATCGAAACGCTGAACGGCGAAAAGACCACCCTTTCCGATCAGGTCAACTCCCTGACGCAGGAAAACCAGACCCTGCTGTCCGGGCTGACCGATGCGCTGCCCGATCCGACTACCGCGCAGACCGACAGCCTGCCCGACCTGATCCCGCAGCTGACCGAGGGTGTGTACGTTGTGCACAGCACGGGTTCGCAGTACCAGTACCTCAGCATCCCGGCAGGGTATTTGCAGGATAAGCTCGCCGCGTACCGCGACGACGCCGCAGGCTACACCGTAGTCGAGGGCGACGCGCCCACCTGCACCTATTGGGTGCTGTTCTCCGACCGGGTGATCGGCCTGGCCGAGGGCGATCAGGGCTTTGTCAGCATGGACCGCGCCGCCACCGGCAGCGCAACGACCGTGCCGAGCGGCATGTATGCCTTTGTGGCAAGCTTTTTTGCCTGACAAATTCAAAAAAACGCGCGGCAGGGCTTGACAGAGTCCTGCCGCTTGTGTTATGCTACTAAAAGCCGCATTGTGCATTGGCTCTTGTTAAGTGCGCCCGATTCCCGGTCGCCGCCGTGCCAAGCGTGACTCTACAACGAAAGAGAGGGAAAACCACATGTATGCCATTTTGAAAACTGGCGGCAAGCAGTACAAGGTATCTGAGGGCGACGTGATCTACGTTGAGAAGCTCGGCGTGGAGGACGGCGCGACCGTTACGTTTGACGAGGTTCTGGCCGTAGGCGAGGGCGACGCGCTCACCGTTGGCGCTCCGTATGTTTCCGGCGCCGCTGTAACCGGCACGGTTGAAAAGACCGGCAAGGGCAAGAAGATCAACATCTTCAAGATGAAGCCCAAGAAGGGTTACCGCAAGCGTCAGGGTCATCGCCAGCCGTACACCAAGGTGACCATCGCGTCCATCAAGGCGTAAGGCAGTGACCAAAGTCACTTTTTCGTCGCGGGGAGGCAAGCTCCTTTCGGTGGACATCCTCGGTCACGCGGGATACGCGGACGAGGGCGAAGACATCGTTTGCGCGGCGATTTCCAGCGCGGTCATGCTGACGACAGTATTGCTTGACGACATCCAACATGTCCCAGCCGATACTATTTCGCAGGATGAAGATACTCGCATTCGTATCACATTGCAAGAAAGCGGTGTGGAGCGCGGACAAGATGCGTTGCGTGCGTTGAAGCTGTATCTTTCCGTACTGGAACAGAATTATTCGGAATTTTTGAGCGTAATGGAGGTGCACACAGATGCTGAAGATTAGCTTACAGTTTTTCGCTCATAAAAAGGGCGTAGGTTCGACCAAGAACGGCCGTGACTCCGAGGCAAAGCGCCTTGGCGTTAAGCGCGCGGACGGCCAGACCGTTCCGGCGGGCAACATCCTCGTCCGTCAGCGCGGCACGAAGATCCATCCGGGTCTGAACGTAGGCCGCGGCAAGGACGACACTCTGTTTGCAAAGGTTGAGGGCGTTGTTCGTTTCGAGCGCCTGGGCAAGGACCGCAAGCAGGTTTCCGTTTACCCGCAGTAAACCAATAAGTATGACAAAATCCCAGACGGTTGTCTGGGATTTTGTTTTAACACGCATACGAAAGGAGGGCTTTCCCCTTGTTTATTGATATTGCCAAGATCAAGATCGTTTCCGGTAAGGGCGGCGACGGCAAGGTCGGTTTCCACCGCGAGAAGTATATCGCTTCCGGCGGCCCGGACGGCGGCGACGGCGGCCGCGGCGGCTCGGTCATCTTCAAGGTGGACGACAATCTGTCCACCCTGCTGGATTTCCGCTACAAGAAGAAATACGTCGCCGGCGCGGGCGAGAACGGCGGCAGCAAGCGCTGCAAGGGCAAGGACGGCGCGGACCTGATCATCCGCGTGCCGCGCGGCACGATCATCCGCGACCAAAAGACCGGACAGGTCATCAAGGACCTGTCGGACGACGAGCCGTTCGTCGCGGCCAAGGGCGGCAACGGCGGCTGGGGCAACACGCATTTCGCCACCCCGACCCGTCAGGCGCCGCGCTTTGCCAAGCCCGGCCAGCCGGGCGTCGAGCGCGACATCATCCTCGAGCTCAAACTGCTCGCGGACGTCGGTCTGGTCGGCTTCCCGAACGTCGGCAAATCGACGCTTTTGAGCATGGTATCCGCGGCGCGGCCCAAGATCGCCAACTACCATTTCACCACCCTCGTGCCCAATCTGGGCGTGGTGTCGGTCGGCGAGGAGCAGAGTTTCGTCATGGCCGACATTCCCGGCATCATCGAGGGCGCGGCCGAAGGCGCGGGTCTGGGGCACGACTTTTTGCGCCACATCGACCGCTGCCGCCTGCTGCTGCATCTGGTGGATGCAGCGGGCAGCGAAGGCCGCGACCCGCTCGACGACATCGAGAAAATCAACGCCGAGCTTGCCGGTTACAGCGAGTTTCTGGCGGCGCGTCCGCAGATCATCGTCGCCAACAAGGTCGATCTGCTGGGCGACGACCGCGAGCCGGTCGAAAAGCTCAAAAAATACGCGGAAGAGCACGGCTTTTTGTTCGCCGAGCTGTCCGCCGCCACCAACCAGGGCGTGGCCGAGCTGATGAAGCTGACCTGGCACGAGCTGCAGCAGCTGCCGCCCGTGTTCACCTATGAGCCGGAGTTCGTCGAAACGCCCGAGGACACCACGGGCGAGCGCGACTGGACGGTCGAAAAGGTGGACGATTACTATGTTGTTTCGGGCGCATGGGTGGACAAGATCATGGGCTCGGTCAACGTGGACGACTACGAGTCCCGCCAGTATATGGACCGCATGCTCAAGAGCGCGGGCGTATACGACAAGCTCGAGCAGATGGGCGTGCAGGAAGGCGACTTCGTCGTCATCGGCGACCTCGAATTCGAATACGTTTATTGATCTTGCGCCTGCTGCACGGGTTGCAACAGGTTGTGCAAAAACCGGCAGCGGAAAATTGTTAAATTTTCTACAATTTATGTCTTTACAAGATTCCCACTTTGCGGTATCCTGATAATAGGTATGGATATGTCCTGTTTCAGGGCAGAGTACCGCCCTGCATCCAAATAAAACGACTTGAATACAAGGGGGATTTTTATAATCATGAGAGGCGTAGAGACCCGCATTCAGGAGATCCGGCGTCGTATTTTCCGCGAGGTAGCCCGCATGGCTTACCATACGGAGTGGCCGACCGATCGGCGAATCGAAGCGCTCCCGTATGAGATCATTCCGGGCGAAGTCGGCAATTTCCGCAACGACATCTTCCTCGAGCGCGCCATCGTCGGCGAGCGCCTGCGTCTGGCAATGGGCCTGCCCTGCCGCAACGCAGCGCAGCATTCGCCGGTGTCGGACAACATCGAGGCAGCTACCCGTGAAGAAACCTACTACACGCCGCCGCTGGTCAACATCATCAAGTTCGCCTGCAACGCGTGCAAGGAAAACGAAATTATGGTCACCGACGGCTGCCAGGGCTGTCTGGCGCATCCGTGCGTCGAGGTCTGCCCCAAGGGCGCCATCACGCTCGACCGCTATAACGGCCGTTCGCACATCGATCAGGAAAAGTGCATCAAGTGCGGCCGCTGCGTGGATGTCTGCTCGTACAAGGCGATCATCCATCAGGTGCGCCCGTGCGCCGCGGCCTGCGGCGTGGACGCGATCCACAGCGACAAGAACGGCAAGGCCGATATCGACTATGAAAAGTGCGTCTCCTGCGGCATGTGCCTGGTCAACTGCCCGTTCGGCGCGATCGCGGACAAGTCCCAGATCTTCCAGGTGATCCGCGCGATCCAGGCAGGCGAGCGCGTATACGCCGCCGTGGCGCCCGCATTTGTCGGTCAGTTCGGCCCCAAGGTCACCCCGGGCAAGCTGCGTGCTGCGATGAAGCAGCTGGGCTTTGCCGATATTCTGGAAGTCGCGATCGGCGCGGACCTGTGCGCGGCACAGGAAGCCGAGGACTTTGTCAAGGAAGTCCCGGAAAAGCTGCCGTATATGGGCACTTCGTGCTGCCCGGCATGGTCCGTGATGGCCAAGAAGATGTTCCCCGATCAGGCGGACTGCATCTCGATGGCGCTGACCCCGATGACGCTGACCGCGCGCCTGATCAAGCACCATCATCCGGACGCCAAGGTCGCCTTCATCGGCCCCTGCGCGGCCAAGAAGCTGGAAGCCATGCGCAAGGACGTCCGCAGTGAAGTGGACTTCGTGCTGACGTTTGAAGAGATGACCGGTATTTTCGACGCACGCCATGTCGATCTCGAGTCCCTGCCCGAAGATCCGCACGGCGTCAACGACGCGTCCACCGACGGCCGTAACTTTGCGGTGTCCGGCGGCGTGGCGCAGGCGGTCGTCAATGTCATCAAGGAGAAATACCCCGACCGCGAAATCAACGTGGTCAACGCCGAGGGTCTGCGCGAGTGCCGCAAGATGCTGCAGGCGGCCAAGGCCGGCAAGTACAACGGCTATCTGCTCGAAGGCATGGCCTGCCCGGGCGGCTGTGTCGCCGGCGCGGGCACAATGCAGGCGATCAAGAAGTCGGCAGCCGTGGTCGGCTTGTACGCCAAGCAGGCCGAGCACAAGACCGCAACCGGCACCGAATACGTCAAGGAGCTGGACAAGCTGGTCGATTGATCCGAACGCAAATCAAAAAGAACCGCCTTTGGGCGGTTCTTTTTTTGCGCCTTGCGCCGCATCGGCGCGCCATCCGCCTCGCAAAAGCCAAAAAAACGGACGCAAATGCGTCCGTTTTTTTGCTTTTCGGGTTAAGCGCGGCTCCACTGGGTGCCCTGACGGGTGTCCTTGATCGTGACGCCCATCGCGGCCAGCTCGTCGCGGATGCGGTCGGCTTCCGCGAAGTTCTTCTCCTTCTTGGCCGCCGCGCGCTGCGCGATCAGCGCTTCGATCTTCTCGGCATCCGGGTCAACCGCATCGTCGCGCTTCTGCACGAGGTTGAGAACGCCGGTCAGCTCCATAAACAGGTCGTGCGCCGCGGTCAGGAATGCCTTTGTCGCGTCCTGATGCGCGCCCATCCACGCGTTGATCTCGCGCGTCAGCTCGAAGATCGCGGACAGTGCGTCCGCGGTGTTCAGATCGTCGTCCATCGCGTCGATGAACTTCTGCTTGTACGCCGCCAGCGCTTCCATCTTGGCTGCCTCTTCCGCGGTCATCGCGTCGCCTTCGGCCTTGTCGATGCGGAACTCCATGTTGTTCCGCGCTTCGTACAGGCGCGCGAGCGACGCCTTGTTCATCTCAAGGCTCTCCGCCGAATAGTTGAGCGGCGTGCGGTAATGCGCGGACAGCATGAACATGCGGATGGTCTCATAGCCGAACTGCTTTGCCGCGTCGCGCACCATGAAGAAATTGCCCTTGGATTTGGACATTTTCTCGTTGTCGATGGTCAAAAAGCCGTTGTGCAGCCAGTAATGCGCGAAGGCGCAGCCGTTGGCGCACTCGGACTGGGCGATTTCGTTCTCGTGGTGCGGGAAAATGAGGTCCAAACCGCCGGAGTGGATGTCGATGGTCGGGCCGAGGTACTTGTTGACCATCGCGGAGCACTCGATGTGCCAGCCCGGACGGCCCTTCGAGCCCCACGGCGTATCCCACGCGGGTTCGCCCGGCTTTGCTGCCTTCCAAACCGCGAAGTCCATCGGGTCCTCTTTCTGCTCGCCCACGCTGATGCGCGCGCCCGCCTGCAATTCCTCCATCGGCTGGTGGCACAGCTTGCCGTAATCCGGGTCGGACTTGGTGCGGAAGTATACGTCACCGTTGGGTGCGAGATAGGCATGGCCATTGTCGAGCAGCTTCTGCACGATGTCGATGATCGCGTCCATGGTCTCGGTCGCGCGGGGATGCACGGTCGCCTTGCCAATGCCGAGGCCCTCGGCGTCCGTGTAATACTCCTTGATATAGCGGTCGGCGATGACGTTGAAGTCCACGCCCTCTTCATTGGCTTTGTTGATGACCTTATCGTCGATATCGGTGAAGTTCTGGACGAATTTCACCTTGTAGCCGCGGTACTCAAAGTAGCGGCGCAGCAGGTCGAACACGATGAACGGGCGCGCGTTGCCGACGTGGAAATAGTTATACACGGTCGGGCCGCAGGAATACATTTTGACCTCGCCCGGGGTGATCGGAACGAACTCCTCCTTCTGGCGGGTCAGGGTGTTGTACAGTTTCATATGACACTCTCCTTATCGGGATGATTTTACAAAAATACAGCCGCCTCTTTGGTCAAAGAGGCGGCGTTTCGTCGCGGTTCCACTCCTGTTTGTCACTCGGATGCAGGGTAACGGGTGCGTCCCGCGGGGCGTTTGACCCCGATGCTCGACGGGCGCACTTCGCCGCGCAGCGCGCAAAGCCCTTGCAGCCGAGGGGCTTCTCTCTTGGGCGCGCCTGAAAAACGGTTACTTTTCCCGCGTCTTTGCATACGTTTCATTATTACAGTGCCAGTATAGCAATCTTTCCGATAAAAGTCAAGCGGCGGTGCCGGCGTACTTGGCAACCAGCGTTTCCGCCATCGAAAGCGGCGCTTCGCCCTTATTGAGCCGCAGCGACAGATAGGGCGTCGAGCCCGCGTTGAGCAGCAGCCGTCCGCGGAACTCCGCGTCGCCGCACAGGGCGGACAGGCGCGCAAAGTCGGTTTCCGCAAAGGTAAGCAGCAGGCGGCCGTCCTGCTCCTTGATCTCCGAGATGCCCTGCTCGCTCGCGCGGCTGCGCAGCAGCGCGATATCCAGCAGCGCGATTGCTTCCTTCGGTGGCTCGCCGAAGCGGTCGATCAGCTCGTCGAGCATGTCGCTCTTCTGCTCCTCGGTGCGGATGAGCGCGATGCGGCGATAGAGATCGACGCGCTGGCCCGCGTCCGGCACATAATCGGACGGCAGGTTGGCCGAAAGCAGCAGCTCGGCCGCGCAGTCCACGCGCGGCTTGGGAGTCTCGCCCTTTTCCTCCTGCACGGCCTCTTCGAGCAGCTTGAGGTACAGGTCGTAGCCGACGCTCATCATGTGGCCGGACTGCTCCGGGCCGAGGACGTTGCCCGCGCCGCGGATCTCGAGGTCGCGCATCGCGATCTTGAAGCCCGAGCCGAAGGCCGCGAACTCGCGGATGGCCGACAGGCGCTTTTGCGCGATCTCGGAAAGCGCCTTGCCGCGCCGATAACACAGGTAGGCGTAGGCGTGGCGGCTCGACCGGCCGACACGCCCGCGGATCTGGTGCAGCTGCGCAAGGCCCATGTTGTCTGCGTTCTCGATGATGAGCGTGTTCGCGTTCGGGATGTCGATGCCGGTCTCGATGATGGTCGTGCAGACCAGAATATCGGTCTCGCCGTCCGCCATCGCGTTCATCGCGGCGGCGATCTCCTTCTGCGTCATCTTGCCGTGCACGATGCCGATGCGCGCGTCCGGCAGCCGCTGCTGCAACAGATTTGCGCACCGCTCGATGGATTCCACGCGGTTGTGCAGGTAATACACCTGCCCGCCACGCGCCAGTTCGCGCCGAATGGCGTCGAGCAGCACGCCGTCGTTCTGCTCGAGCACAAAGGTCTGCACCGGATGGCGGTCGAGCGGCGGTTCCTCGATCGAGGACATGTCCCGGATGCCGGACAGCGCCATGTTGAGTGTGCGCGGAATCGGGGTCGCGGACAGCGTCAGCACGTCCACCGTCTTGGAAAGCTCCTTGAGCGTCTCCTTGTGGCTGACGCCGAAGCGCTGCTCCTCGTCCACGACGAGCAGTCCCAAATCCTTGAACTTGATCTTTTTGTTAAACAGCTTGTGCGTACCGATCACAATATCGATCGAGCCGGCTTCCAGCTTTTTGAGCAGCTGGGTCTGTTCCGAGCCGGTTTTGTAGCGCGTGAGCAGCTCGATCGTAACCGGATGCCCCTGAAAGCGCTGCAAGGCGGTCAGATAATGCTGACGTGCCAGCACGGTGGTCGGCACGAGGATGGCCGCCTGTTTGCCCGCGAGCACGCACTTCATCACCGCGCGCAGCGCGACCTCGGTTTTGCCGAAGCCGACGTCGCCGCACAACAGACGGTCCATCGGCCGGTCGGATTCCATGTCCATCTTGATCTCCGCGATGCAGCGCAGCTGGTCGTCGGTCTCCTCATAGGGGAAGGCTTCCTCAAACTCGCGCTGCCATGCGTCGTCTGGCGGGAAGGCAAAACCCTTCACTTTCGCGCGCTCAGCATACAGCTTGATGAGGCCTTCGGCCAGCTCCTTGGCCGCCGCCTTGGCGCGTGCCTTGGAGCGCGACCAGTCTGCGCCGCCAAGCTTGTTCAGGCGCACCTTTTCCGGTTCGCCGCCGCCGATATATTTGCTGATGAGGTCCAGACTGGTCGCGGGGACATACAGAAAATCCGTGCCCGCAAACGCGATCTTGATGAAATCGCGCTCCGCGCCGTCCACGGTCATGCGCTCCATGCCGACAAAGCGGCCGATGCCGTGGTGCTCGTGCACGACGAGGTCGCCCGGCGTCAGGTCGGTGTAGGACTTGACGCGGTCGCGATTGGACTTCTTGACCTGCGTCTTTTTGCGCCGCGCCAGCACCTGTCCCTCGGTGATAACCACCAGACCGAGGTCGGGGTACTCGAAGCCCGCGGACAGCGTGCCCTCCATGACGCAGACCTGCCCGCCTTTGGGCAGCAGGTCGCTGACCGTCGCGGTCAGCCCGGCCTCGGTCAGCGCATCGCACATGTTGCGGCAGCGCAATTCACTGCCGCACAGCACGGCCACCGCGCGTCCCTGCTGCGTATAGCCGCGGATATCGGCCGCCGCCATATCCAGATTGCCGCCGTAGGCGTTCATCTGGTTGGCGACGAAATTCTCCAAATGCTGCGGCGCCAGCTCGGGAACGTTGTTGAGGAAACTGTCCAGCCGCACAATCGTGCGCTTTGTCCCGCAGAGCGCGGCAAAGTCGAGCGCATAGCCGTCCAGCCCGGGCGCGATCTCGCCGCGCTCGAGCAGCGCGGTCACGTCGTCCGCGATGCGCGAGACAAAGTCGCGCGCGGCGTCGCGCAGGCGCGGCGTATCCTCGATGAGCACGATCGCGTTTTCCGGCAGGTAATCGAGCGCGGTCGCCATCTCCGGATACACCAGCGGCAGGTATTTGTCCGCCGCGGGCAGCGTTCCGGTCTCTTCCAGCCGCTCGGCGTCGCGCTCGATGTGCGAAGCGAGGTCGGCATGCTTCTTTTTGCGGGTGCTCAGCAGGCCGCGTACGGCCTTGGCCAGCCCCTTCGCGCCGCCCGGCGCAAGATGCGGCAGGGTTTCCATGCAAGGCAGGCAGCGCAGCGTGTCGGCGTTTTCCAGCCGCCGCTGGCTGCCGACGTCAAAGGTCGCGATCGAGTCGATCTCATCGTCCCAGAACTCCACACGATACGGGTTCGCCGCCTGCGGCGGGAACACGTCCAGAATGCCGCCGCGCACCGAGAACTGTCCCATGCCCTCGACCTGCACACAGCGCTCATAGCCCGCGCGGGTCAGCTGCTGGGTAAGCGTGTCCAGCGGCACGGTTTGTCCGACGGCGAGCTGCACCACCGCGCTTTGCAGCGCGTCGGGCGGCAGCGTGCGCTGCACGGCCGCCTGCACGGACGCGACCGAAAAGGCGGCATCCGGCAATGCGTCCAATACGGCAAGGCGCTTTTGCTCGTAGCCGCGCGACACACCGACCACATCTGCCATCACCAGCTCGCGCGCGGGCAAGGTGAGCACATCGCGCTCGGCAAAGCCGTGCAGATCGAGTGCAAACCGCGCCGCCGCGGTGTCGTCGTCGGTCAGCACGCACACCGGGCGGCCGGTATCCAGCCCAAGCGCCGCCGCGAGGTGCGCCTTGTGGATGGCGGACAGGCCGACCGCCAGCACGGGCGTTTTGCCCTGCCGCACCGCTTCCTTTAACGATTTGTATTCATTTAGGTAAGTTATACTTTTTGTAATTTCCGTCATGCCAGGCTGTCACCCTCCTCCGGAGACGCCAAAAGGGCAGATTTTGCAATCTGCCCTCATTGTATGCGCATTATTAAAACACAATGCACGAATTTGCGTTAGTTATTTCTTTTCAGTTCATGCACCCCGCACGCTAAAAACGTGCCACTGGCACGTTTTTACGGCTCGCTCGAAAATCGCTCGCCGCCGCGCGAACTCGCACGCGCGGGTGCTTCGCACCCATTTTACTGCGCGTGCTCGGCATCATGCTCGTGGTGGCAAGCGGCGCAGTCCATGTCGCAGCCGAGGATCTCGGTCGGGTCCTTGCCCATGCGCTTGTAGTAATCCGCGATGGCCGAGCGCAGCGCTTCTTCCGCGAGCACCGAGCAGTGCATCTTGACCGGCGGCAGACCGTCCAGCGCTTCCGCAACCGCCTTGTTGGTCAGCTTGAGCGCCTCTTCCAGGCTCTTGCCCTTGACCATCTCGGTCGCCATCGAGCTGGTCGCGATCGCCGCGCCGCAGCCGAAGGTCTTGAACTTGACATCCTCGATGATGCCGTCGTCCGACACCTTGAGGTAAATCTTCATGATATCGCCGCACTTGGCGTTGCCGACCTCGCCGACGCCGTTGGCGTCCTCAATCTCGCCCACATTGCGGGGATGGGTGAAGTGGTCGAGTACCTTTTCGCTGTATTGCATAGTAGATTTCTCCCTTAACAAAAATCTCAGTCATGTGCAGACGCCGCAGCGTCTGCATCCAATTCCCTGTCAAAGTCCGGCTTTGCCGGATTTTGACACCACTGCCCGCGCCTTCGTAGCGCGGCCGCCTTTGCCGTGCAAAGGCGAGGGGGTTATCGAAAAAAGTTTCTCCCGGAACTTTTTTCGTATCTAAGGGGGATGGAATCCCCCTTAGACTCAGTGCGCGTGCAGCTCACTTGCTGCCGTCAGATTGGGCTTGCCGTTCTCCCACACCGGGCTCATCGAACGCAGGGTGGAAACCACCTGCGCGACGGTGTCGATGATGTAATCGACTTCTTCCTCGGTGTTCTGCTCGCCGAGCGTCAGGCGCAGCGAACCGTGCGCGATCTCGTGTGGCAGGCCGATCGCCATCAGAACGTGGGACGGGTCGAGCGAGCCGGTCGAGCAGGCCGAACCGGTCGAACCGCAGATGCCCATGTTGTCCAGCATCAGGATCAGGCCCTCGCCCTCAATCGCCTCGAACACGAACGACGCCGTGCCCGGCAGACGGTTCACCGGGTCGCCGGTGTAGTGCGTATACGGCACCTTTTCCATCACGCCCTTGACCAGCTTGTCGGTCAGGCGCCCCACATAGCCCATCTTTTCATCCAAGCCCTCGACGGCTTCCTTCATGGCCGCCGCAAGACCGATGCAGCCCGCGGTGTTCTCGGTGCCCGAGCACAGGCCGCGCTCCTGACCGCCGCCGTACACCAGCGGCTCAAGTGCGATGCCCTTCTTGACATACAGCACGCCGACGCCGCGCGGGCCGCGGAACTTGTGCGCAGACAGCGACAGCATATCAATGCCCATTTCCTGCACGTCGATGTGCATGTGGCCGACCGCCTGCACCGCGTCCGTGTGGAACTTCGCGCCAACCGAATGGGCGAGCGCTGCGATCTCCTTCAGCGGCTGGATGGTGCCGATCTCGTTGTTGGCCGCCATGACGGAAACCAGCGCGGTATCCTCAGAGAGGGCGTTCTTCAGCTGCTCCAGATCGACATGGCCCTGCTTGTCCACGTCCAGATAGGTCACGCGGTAGCCCTCTTTTTCGAGCGCTTCGCAGGTGTACAGCACCGCGTGGTGCTCGATCTTGGACGTGATCAGGTGCTTGCGTCCCTTCGCCGTCGGGCCGTGCATAAAGCCGCGGATGGCGAGGTTGTCCGCCTGCGAACCGCCGCCGGTGAAGATGATCTCGCCCGGGGCGTAGTCGTTCGCCTCATTGACCGGCATGGCCGCGTTCAGGCACTTGCCGACCGTCGTGCGCGCCTCGTTGAGCGCCATCTTGGCCTCGCGGCCGATGCGGTACAGCGAGGACGGGTTGCCGTAGTATTCGGTCAGCCACGGCTTCATTGCGTTAAATGCGGTTTCGGACAGCGGGGTCGTCGCCGCATTGTCCGCGTAAACAAATCTTTTCATTTTATATCAAGCCTTTCTCTCCAAAAAGGGGATATACGAGTTACGGATACACCACTAAAACGATAGGTTCTCCGGGTACTATTAATATACACCTGAAACGCGCATTTTAGCAAGCGAAAAACTGACGAAACGCGCGCAGAGAACGCTGCCTTTTTGCATCATTTTGTGCATTTTGTGTAGTTTTAACCATGACGGCGCGTGTCAATGCGCTTTTTCAGGCGCTGGAGCACGGCGTCATACCGTGCCGACCGGGCTGTCGGGTTGCCGCGCAGCATGCTCTTGCGGATGCGGCCGAGGTTCGCCGCCTGCTCGTCGAAGCGGTTTTGCAGTTCGTCCAGCCGCACAAGGATCTGCTCCTTCGCGTCGGCCAGCTGCTCGCGCGCGTCGCCCACGCGCTCGGTGAACTGTTCGCGGGCGTCATCCACACGCTCGGTAAACTGCTCGCGCGCGTCGTCCATCTTTTCCGACCACTCGCCGCGCGCTTCGTCCACGCGGTAGGACAGCCGGGTCAGATGCACCAAAGCGGTCTCGGACAGCTGCTGCCGCAGCTCCGCGCTCTGCTCGCGCAGCTTGTCGAGTTCCTCCAGCATACGGGCGAGATCGAGTGCCGTGCGCACGGACACCGCAACGTCGCCAATGAACGCAGCCGACCACAGGATATCCACCACAACCAGCAGCGGGAAGGGCATCCACACCACAATGGCCTCGACCGGCGGGTGGATCGCCCGAGCGAGGATCAGCCCGAGGAAGCCCCAGCACAGCGAGGATTGCAGGCAGATCCGTCCCTGAAACTGAAACCGATGGGTGGAATAGTCCCAGTATTTGACCTTGAACAGCTTTTCCATCACGACCCCGACGACATACTCAAATACCGTCGCCGCGACCATGCTCGCGAGGAACAATTCGATCGGCCGGTCATACAGCGGCAGTGAAACATGCAGCAGAATCGTCGCCCCGAAGCCGTAGATCGGCAGCATCGGCCCGCGCAGAAAGCCGCGGTTGACAAAATGCCGCTGCTGCACGGACACGACCGCGGATTCAAAACACCAGCCCAGCACGCAGTACAGGTAAAAAATCAACAGCCACTGCAGGGCGGAATAATCATAAAACAAAAGGACAAAACCTCTTTCCAAAAGATGCAATTTATTCCTTGATGCCTGTTTTAATATTCTATCTAATTTTTTGACTTTTTGCAAGGGTACAGGTATAATAGAGTTAACTCATTCCAAAAAGAAGGGCAGGATGTCGCCGCTATGCTGAATTTTACCATCCATACCACCACTGAGGTCGTCTTTGGCCGCGGGATCGAAGAGCAAATCGGCCCGAAACTCAAGGAGATCGGCGCGCACCGCGTGCTGGTGCATTTCGGGGGCGCAAGCGCGCGCTCATCCGGCCTGCTCGACCGCGTGGAACAAAGCCTGTTCCATGCCGGCCTATCCTTTATTGAACTGGGCGGCGTCGAGCCCAACCCCAAGGTGTCCATGGTGCGCAAGGGCATTGCGCTGTGCCAGCGCGAGGGGATCGACTTTATCCTCGCCGTCGGCGGCGGCTCGGTCATCGACTCGGCCAAGGGCATCGGCATGGGCGTTGCCACGGGACGCGATCCGTGGGAATTCGCCTCGACCGGTACGGCGCCCGACCAGACCCTGCCCGTCGGCACGGTGCTGACGCTCGCGGCTTCCGGTTCGGAAACCAGCAACTCGTGCGTGCTGACCAACGAAGAGACCAAGGAAAAGCGCGGCATCACCAGCCAGACCAACCGCCCGCGCATCAGCTTCCTCGATCCGGAAAACACGTTCACCGTGTCCAAGTTCCAGACCGGCTGCGGCATCGTGGATATCATGATGCACACGCTGGAGCGCTATCTGACCCCGGAGGGCGGCGAAAGCGACATCACCGACCGCATCGCCGAAGGCCTGCTGATCGCAACGCGCGACGCCGGCCGCCGCGCCATCGCCAACCCCAACGACTACGAAGCGCGCGCCACGCTCATGTGGGCGGGCAGCGTGTCCCACAACGATTACACCGGCTGCGGCCGCAAGCGCCTGTTCCCGGTGCACAAGCTCGAGCATGAGCTGAGCGCCTTCCGCGACGAGATCGCGCACGGCGCGGGCCTGTCCGTGCTGTTCCCGGCGTGGGCCATGTATGAAATGAAGAACGACATCCCGCGTTTCGCCCAGCTGGCAAACCGCGTGTTCGGCGTGGAGATGGATTTTGCCTGCCCCGAGCGCACCGCGCGCGAGGGTCTGCTGACCATGAAGCGCTTTTTCGAGGAGATCGGCATGCCGGTGCATCTGTCGCAGCTCGGCATCAAGCCCGCCGATTACGACACCCTCGCGGAAAACACCATGCGCACCGTGAAAGGTCCGGTCAAGAGCTATACGCCGCTTGACAAGGACGCAATCCTCGCCATTTACCGTCTGGCGGAATGACCTCCCCCGGTCGTCTGCGGCGGACGCCCCCTGTCCGCCGCAGACGGGCCAGCGGTTTTTTACGAAATTTTCCGAATTTTCTTTGTTTTTTCTCTTGACAACTTTTTGATTTGCGCGCTATAATAGTTAGGCTAACTGCAATAGATGTTTACAGTTTGATACCAGCAAACATTGTACATTCCTCAATAGCTCAGTTGGTAGAGCATGCGGCTGTTAACCGCAGGGTCGTTGGTTCGAGTCCAACTTGAGGAGCCATACAGGGGTATAGCTCAGCTGGTAGAGCATCGGTCTCCAAAACCGAGTGCCGTGGGTTCGATCCCTACTGCCCCTGCCATTTTGCTGCTGTAGCTCAGTAGGTAGAGTGCATCCTTGGTAAGGATGAGGTCACCGGTTCAAATCCGGTCAGCAGCTCCACAAAAAGCGAACCGCCTGCAAGCGGTTCGTTTTTTTATGCGTGCTGCAAATTCCCCGCAAAGGAGCGTTTCCGCCTTGAAAATCCGAAACTCCCTGATCCTGCTGCTCACCGCCACCATCTGGGGCGTGGCGTTCGTGGCGCAAAGCGTCGGCATGGACTATGTCGGCCCGTTCACCTTCCTGTTCGCGCGCAGCGTCATCGGCGGCATCGTGCTGCTGCCTGTCGTGGCGGTGCTGCACAAAAACGCCCCCTTGCCCGCGCCCGAAAACGCGGAAAAGAAGCGGCAGGCCCGCAAAACGCTGCTGCTCGGCGGCGTGTGCTGCGGCGCGGCGCTCTGCTTTGCAAGCATTCTCCAGCAAATCGGCCTGCTGTACACCACGGTCGGCAAATCCGGCTTTCTCACCGCCTGCTACATCCTGATCGTCCCGCTGCTCGGCCTGCTGCTTGGCCGCCGGTGCGGCAAGCTGGTCTGGTGCGGCGTGGCGCTCGCGGTCGTCGGCCTGTATTTCCTGTGCCTAACCGACGGGCTGAGCATCAACCTCGGCGATCTGCTCACCTTCATCTGCGCGATCCTGTTTTCGGTCCATATTCTGGTGATCGACCATTTTTCGCCGCTGACCGACGGCGTCAAGATGTCCTGCATCCAGTTTTTCGTGTGCGCGATCATCGCGGGCGCGGGCATGCTGCTGTTCGAACACCCCAGCCTGAGCGCACTGCTCGCCGCGTGGAAGCCGATTCTGTACGCAGGCGCGCTGTCCTCGGGCGCGGCCTATACGCTGCAAATCATCGGCCAGCGCGGCATGAACCCGACCGTCGCGTCGCTCATCATGAGCCTGGAATCCGTGATTTCCGTGCTGGCGGGTTGGATCATCCTGCATCAGACGCTGTCCAGCCGCGAGATCCTGGGCTGCGTGCTGATGTTTGCCGCCATCATTCTGGCGCAGCTGCCGGACAAAACCAGTCAAAAAGCCGTCAATTGACGGCTTTTTCTTTTGTGCATCTTTTCCCGATTTGCGTATTGACAAAACCCCTCCTGCGTCATAATATGAATGTATGAACATATGAGCAATCATTCATATATAGAGCAGGAGGCCGTCTCTATGGCATTCGAGCGATCCGGCGCGGCTGCGGCTGCGGCCGAAAACACACCGCATCCCCATATACATGCGGAAAATACTGAAAATCACGCAGAACATTCCCACTCCGCGTCTTGCGGCTGTGAACATGAGCATCATCATCCCCACGAGCATCATCATGCAGATGACTGTGGCTGTGGTCATGAACACCACCACGACGAGGCTTGTACCTGCGGCCACGATCATCACCACGAGCACCATCACGAAGATGCCTGCGGCTGCGGTCACGAGCATCACCACGAGCATCACCATGAGGACGACTGCGGCTGTGGCCACGAGCACCACCATAAGCATCACCACGAGGATGCCTGCGGCTGCGGCCATGAGCACCACCACGAACACCATGAACACGCCCACGAGGCGCACGCGCACGCGTCCCACAAGCACGGCAAACAGCGCGTTTACACGCTGCAAAATCTGGGCTGCGCGCACTGCGCCGCCGAAATGCAGTACCAGATCAGCCGTCTGGACGGCGTGCACGACTGCACGCTGGTGTTTGAAACCCGTCAGCTGCGCGTGACCGGCGACGATCCGGACGCGCTGCTGCCCCGCATCCGCGAGATCTGCACCTCGATCGAGAGCGCGACCAAGGTCATCGCGCCCGAGGAGGACGAGGAAGAGGCCGGCGGCCACACGCTGGCCGAGCTGCTGGTCGGCGCGGCACTGTTCCTGCTCGGCGAGCTGGTGCTGGACGGCGTGCCGCAGATCGTCGCCATGCTGGCGGCGTATCTGCTGCTCGGCTGGCGCGTGCTGCTGATCGCCGTGCGCAACATCGGCAAAGGCCGCGTGTTCGACGAAAACTTCCTGATGTCGCTGGCAACCATCGGCGCATGGGCGATCGGCGCGGCCGACGAAGCGGTCGGCGTCATGCTGTTCTACCGCATCGGCGAATACTTTGAGGACCGCGCGGTCGAGCGCTCGCGCCGCCAGATCATGCAGGCGGTCGATCTGCGGCCGGAAACGGTCAGCCTCGTCCTGCCGGACGGCAGCACCCAGACCATTCCCGCGGGCGATGCGCAGATCGATGACGTTCTGCTCGTCCGCCCGGGCGACCGCATCCCGCTCGACGGCGTGGTCATCGAAGGCGTCAGCCGTCTGGACACCGCCGCCATCACGGGCGAACCCGTGCCGGTGCGCGTCGCGCCCGGCGACCGCGCGCTGTCCGGCTGCGTCAACACGGACGGCGTGCTTCGGCTGCGCGTCACCCATGTGCTGGCCGAGAGCATGGTGCAGCGCATTCTGGACAGCGTGGAGAACGCTGCCGCGCGCAAGCCCAAGATCGACCGCTTCATCACGCGCTTTTCGCGCGTGTACACCCCCGCTGTCGTCGCGATCGCGGCGCTGACCGCGCTCGTCCCCGGCATCATCACGGGCAACTGGGGCCATTGGGTGTACACCGCGCTGACCTTTCTTGTCATTTCCTGCCCGTGTGCGCTGGTTTTGAGCGTGCCGCTGACCTATTTTGCGGGCATCGGCGCCGGTTCCAAGCGCGGCATCCTGTTCAAGGGCGGCGTGTCGCTCGAAGCGCTCAGCGACGTGAAAACCATCGTCATGGACAAGACCGGCACGATCACCCGCGGCAATTTCGCGGTGCAGCAGGTCGTGCCCGCGGCGGGCGCCAATCTGGAAGCGGTCGAGCTGCTGCGGCTTGCGGCAGCCTGTGAATCCGCGTCCACCCATCCGATCGCGAAATCCATCCTCGCCGCCTGCCAGACCGACTATCCAGCGGCGGACAGCATCCGCGAACAGGCGGGCGAGGGCGTCGAAGCCGTCATCGACGGCAAAACCGTGCTGTGCGGCAACCGCAAGCTGCTCGAGCGGCACGGCATCGACCTGGCAGGCTTTGCCGGCACGCCCGGCAGCACCGAAGTGCTGCTCGCGCGGGACGGACAGCTGCTCGGCCATATCGTGATCGCGGACACGGTCAAGGCGGACGCCAAACAGGCCATGGACCGCATGCAGGCGCAGGGTCTGACCACCGCCATGCTGACCGGCGACGCGCAGGAGACCGCGGACGCGGTCGCGCACGAGCTGGGCATCCACGAAGTGCGCGCGCGGCTGCTGCCTGAGGACAAACTGACCGCGCTCACCGAGCTGCGCGAAAAGCATGGCGCGGTGATGTTCGTCGGCGACGGCATCAACGACGCCCCCGTACTGGCGGGCGCGGATGTGGGCGCGGCGATGGGCAGCGGCGCAGACGCGGCGATCGAAGCCGCCGACGTGGTGTTCATGAACGCCGACCTGTCCTCCATCCCGGCTTCCGTGCAGATCGCGCGCGGCGCGCGGCGCATCTCGCATCAGAACATCGCGTTCGCGCTGGGCATCAAGCTGCTTGTTATGGTGCTCGGTCTTGCCGGCATTGCGTCCATGTGGCTGGCGGTGTTCGCGGACTCGGGCGTCGCGATGCTGTGCGTGCTCAACTCGATCCGCATGCTGTATATCAAAACCGAATAACGCAAAAAAAGCGAAAAACCCGATGGGTTTTCCGCTTTTTTCTTATTTCTCCAGCCGGTCGAGGAAGCTGTGGCGTCCGTTTTCATCCCGCCAGCCGAGCAGCTTCCCAGTATCCACATTTTTGACGGCGTTTAAGATATTCGCCTCGATCTGCGGGTTTTCCGCCGCAAGCGACGCGATCAGCGCCTTGACCGCCGCGCGCTTGGTGTCGCCCTCGAGCTGCTTTGCCGGGCAGTCGCAGGAGGCAAAGTCCAGCCCGCAGAAATCCGCCCACGCCTGCACATTGCGCTCGCGCACATGGTAGAGCGGACGGATCAGCTCCATTCCCGCATAGTTTTTGGCGGCAAGGCGCGGCAGCATAGCCTGCACCTGCCCGCCGTAAATCAGCCCCATCAGCACGGTCTCAACCGCGTCGTCGTAGTGATGGCCGAGCGCAATCTTGTTGCAGCCGCGCTTTTGCGCTTCGGTATACAGATGCCCGCGCCGCATCTTGGCGCACAGAAAACACGGATGCCCGGCCGCGTGATTGCCTGCAACGCGCAGCACATTGGTGTCAAAGATTTCGAGCGGCAGACCAAGCTTCGCGGCGTTATCCTCCAGCCGCGCGCGGCCTTCCGGCGTATAGCCCGGGTCCATCGCCAGAAAGCGGAGCGAAAAACCCACCGTCCGCTGCAAATCCTGCATCAGCAACGCCAGCAGCATGGAGTCCTTGCCGCCCGAAATGCAAACCGCGACGGTATCCCCCGGCTGCACCAGCCGGTATTGCTTTACCGCGTCCACAAACGGTTTACGCAGCGTGCGCACGAACTCGCGCTGCAGCGTACGCCGGATCTCCTGCCCGGTCATGCGCCGCCCTTCTTATGCTGGAAGTGATAGGTCACGCGCGCGAGCAGGCTGTCCGGCGCAAAATGCCGCGCCAGCGTCATCGCTTTCATCGCAGCGCCCGGCACAACAATCCCCTTGCCCGCGAACAGGCCGTCCACCGCCGCACGCGCCACGCGCTGCGCGGTCAGGCCACCGAGCGCAAAACTTACGCCCGCGACTTTGTTGAACTCGGTATCCACCGGCCCAGGACACAGCGCGCACACCTTGACCCCGCTGCCCGCGCGCCGCAGCTCCTCGCGGATGGCCTCGGTCAGCCGCAGGACGTAGTTTTTGGTCGCGTAATAGGTCGCCATGAGCGGCCCCGGCAGAAAGCCCGCGCTGGACGCGACGTTGAGCACATAGCCGTGCCCGCGCTTTGCAAAATCCTGCACGGCCAGCTTGGTCAGAATGTGCACCGCGCGGATGTTCAGGTCGATCATGCGCAGCTCGTCGTCCAGATCGGTCTCGGCAAACGTGCCGAACAGGCCGAACCCCGCGTTGTTGACGACGACCTCCAGGTCGTCCCCGCGCGCCGCCTCGTACAGCAGGCGGCATTCCTTTTCGTCCGATACGTCCGCCGCGATGATGTGGCACATGGTCGGCAGCTCGGCCGCGAGCTGCCGCAGCCGGTCCTCGCGCCGCGCACACAAAATCAGGTCATAACCGCGCGCCGACAGCAGCCGGGCGATCTCGCGCCCGATGCCCGAGGACGCGCCGGTGATCAATGCTTTCATTTGGATTCTCCCCTTTCCGGAGGGTGTTGGAATACCTTTAGTGTACCATGCCGTCCGCGCGCCGTCAAACCGGAGCTTACGCCATTTTTCCTTTTAATCCGCGCCCGATGATGGTATACTGAGAACATAAAGGAGGGCTTTGCATGCAACAAACCGAGCTGGAAAACAAACTGCTTTCCCTGCTGACACAGCCCATGCGCATGGATGAAATGCGCCGCGCCCTGCCGGAAACCGGAAAAAACGAGCTCAAGGGCGCGCTTGACCGCCTGATCGCCGACGGTCAGGTGATGAAAAACAAGAAAAACCGCTTTGCGGTCTCGACGCATTATGGCTGCGTGGCGGGCACGTTCCTCGCCACCGAACGCGCCTTTGCCTTCGTCGCCCCTGACGCGCCCGAGGACGGCCCCAAGCCGGACGATCTGTTCATCCCGCCCGGCGCAAACGGCGGCGCATGGCACGGCGACCGCGTGCTGGTCAAGATGAGCGAACGCAAGAATGGCCGCGGCCGGCGCGAAGGCACGGTCATCCGCGTGCTGCGCCGCGCGGACCGCGAGGTGACCGGCGCGCTCGTGCAGCGCGGCAACGCCTATTTCGTGCAGCCGGCCTCGAAAAAGTACCCCGAAGTCGCGATCGACCGCCACCATCTGGGCGACGCCCAGCCCGGCGACCGCGTGGCGGTGTCCATCTCGTGCTACGGCGACGAAACGCTGCCGCCGCAGGGCGTGGTCGAGGCCGATCTGGGCGAGGACGGCACGATGGAAGCCGCCATCGCGGGCATTCTGCACGAAAACGGCGTGTACGACGTCTTTCCCGACGAAGTGCTGCAAGCAGCGGACGCGATCGGGCAGGAGATCGATCCTGCGGCGCTGACCGGCCGTCTTGACCTGCGGGACAAGCTGATTTTCACGATCGACGGCGACGACGCGAAGGACTTTGACGACGCGGTCTCGCTCGAGCCGCTCGAAAACGGCCATTTGCTGCTCGGCGTGCACATCGCGGATGTGTCGCACTATGTCACGCCCGGCTCGCCGCTCGACATGGAGGCGTTCCGCCGCGGCACGTCGGTGTATTACCCCGGCCATGTCGTGCCCATGCTGCCGTTTGCGCTCAGCCACGGCATCTGCTCGCTGAACCCGAACGTTGACCGCCTGGCCTTCTCCGCGCTGATGGAGGTGGACAAGGACGGCCGGCGCTACAAGGCGCGCTTTGCCAAATCGGTCATCCGGTCGGGCGCGCGCATGACGTACAACAAGGTCAACAAAATCCTCGCGGGCGACAAAGCCCTGCGCGAGGAATACGGCTTTCTCGTCGAAACTGCCGAGCGCATGAACGATCTCGCGCACGCGTTGTACAAGCGGCGCATCGAGCGCGGCGCGCTCGAACTCGACATCCCGGAAGCGCAGATCATCGTGGACGCGGACGGCAAGCCCGTGGACATCCAGTACCGCGACCGCGGCGAAAGTGAAAAGCTCATCGAGGAATTCATGCTTGCGGCCAACGAAGCGGTCGCGGAATATATGTGCAAACGCGACCTTCCGACCGTGTACCGCGTGCACGAGAACCCCGATCCAGACAAGCTGCGCGTGTTCGCCTCGTTTGCGCGGCCGTTCGGCTACCGCATCGACCCGTCCAAGCCGGAGGACACCTTCCAGTTCCAGACCGTGCTGCGCGGCGCGAAAAACGACCCCAAGCAGCGCATTTTGCCGACGCTGCTACTGCGCAGCCTGGCCCGCGCGCGCTACGCGGACGAGTGCATCGGTCACTACGGTCTGAAGGCCAAGTTCTACCTGCACTTTACCTCGCCCATCCGGCGCTATCCCGATCTTGTCGCGCACCGCATGCTGCAAAAGGCGCTTTCCGGCGAGGAATTCACGACCGCCGACCACACCATGTGCGAGGAAGCGGCGTCCCAGTCGTCCACGCGCGAGCAGGCGGCGGACGAGTGCGAGCGCGGCATCGACAAGCTGTTCATCGCGGCCTATATGAAACGCTTTATCGGCGAGGAATTCGACGCCGAAGTGTCCGGCGTGCAGTCGTTCGGCATCTTTGTGGCGCTCGCAAACGGCTGCGAGGGCCTGATCCGCGTCGAGCTGCTCGCGGGCGACTTCTATCAGTACGACGAGCAGCGCATGACCATGACCGGCCGCCGCACGGGCAAACGCTTCACGATCGGCACGCCCATCCGGGTCAAGCTGCTCGCCGCGAGCGAGGTGACCGGCCAGATCGACTTTGCGCCCGCGGACGGCGCGCTGCCGGTGGCCGACCCGACCGAGGACGCACCGCCTCCGGCCTTCGCCCCCGCGCCCGGAAACCGCGCGCAGCGCCGCCGTCAGGGCCGCGGCAAAGGACGCGGCGGCCGCAAGGGCAAAAAGCCGCCCACGCGCAAGCGCCGGTAACCTCATCCCTATGCAGAAAGGCTGTGACCAACCATGCCCGGACTCGTTCTGGAGGGCGGCACGTTCCGCCCGGTCTTTTCGTGCGGCGTGATGGACGCGCTGCTCGACAACGATATTCTATTTGACTACGTCATCGGCGTTTCCGCCGGTATCACCTATGCGGTGTCCTATCTGTCCCGCCAGCGCGGGCGCAACATCGAAGTGCTGCGGCAGTACCGCAACGACAAGCGCTATCTGGGCGCGCGCAACCTGCGGCGCGACCACTCGATCTTCGGCGTGGAGTTTGTGTTCTCCACCATCCCGAACCAGCTGATCCCGTTCGACTGGGACACCTATTTCCGCTATGCCGGCCGCATCCGCGTGGGCGTGACCAACGCGCGCACGGGCGAGGCCGAATACCTCGATGGGATGCAGCTCGACCGCGCGAGCACCATGCTGCGCGCGACCTGCGCGATCCCGATCTATTTCCCGCCGGTCACAATTGACGGCGAAACCTATTACGACGGCGGTCTGGCCGATCCCATCCCGATTGTCAAAAGCCTGCACGACGGCAACCAGAAGAACCTGATCGTGCTGACCCAGCCGCTCGACTACCGCAAGGAAATGACGCACGGCACCCAGTTTGCCGCGCGCGCCCTGCGCCGCAAGTATCCCGCGCTGACCAAGACCATGCTCACGCGCCCCAAGCGCTACAACGAAACCGTGTGCTTCTGCCATCAGCTGGCCAAAAAGCAGCCGCAGAACACCGTGCTGCTGCAGCCCACCGACCATCTGGAGAGTTTTGAAAAAGATGTGAAAAAGCTGGAATGGGGCTACGAAATGGGGTATAATATGGCCTGTGCGCGCATGGACGACATCCGGCGCCTGTTTACCTGAGAAAAACGCGCAAATCGCGCTTTTTCATAGAAATTCAAAAAAGGGGATAAAAGAGAAACATGCAAACCAATCGAATCATCCAGGTGGAGGAAAAGGTGCCGCCGCGGCTGCTGGTACCGCTTTCCATCCAGCACATGTTCGCCATGTTCGGCGCGTCCGTACTCGTGCCGTTCATGTTCGGCATCAACCCGGCGATCGTGCTGTTTATGAACGGCATCGGCACGCTGCTGTTCATCTTCATCACCAAGGGCAAGTCACCCGCCTACCTCGGCTCGTCGTTCGCGTTCATTGCGCCGGCCACCATCGTCATCCAGAACTGGGGCTACCAGTATGCGCTGGGCGGCTTTGTGGCCGTCGGCCTGTGTGGCTGCATCCTCGCGGCCATCATCTATAAGTGCGGCACCAAGTGGATCGACGTGGTGCTGCCGCCCGCGGCCATGGGCCCGGTCGTGGCGCTGATCGGCCTCGAGCTTGCCGGTTCGGCGGCGTCCACCGGCCAGATCATCGGCGACGGCGTGACCACCGCAACCGTCATCACCTTCTGCATGACGCTCGGCGTGGCCGTGCTGGGCAGCGTGCTGTTCCGCAAGTTCCTGTCGGTCATCCCGATCCTGATCGCGATCATCTGCGGCTATGTGTGTGCGGTGATCACGGGCGTTATTTCGCTGGCCGATATCTCGGCTGCGCTGCACACCAGCTTCATCTCGATCCCGAATTTCCAGACCCCGAAGTTTGATCTGGAAGCCATCCTGATCATCCTGCCGGTCATTCTGGTCATCGCCAACGAGCACATCGGCCATCAGCTGGTCACCAGCAAGGTCGTCGGCCGCGACCTTTTGAAAGACCCCGGTCTGCATCGCTCGCTGTTCGCGGACAACTTCTCGACCATGATCTCGGGCCTGATCGGCTCGGTGCCGACCACCACCTATGGCGAGAACATCGGCGTCATGGCGATCACCAAGGTTTACTCAGTGCGCGTCATCGGCGGCGCGGCCGTGCTCTCGATCATCTGCTCGTTCGTCGGCCCGCTGGCCGCCCTCATCCAGACCATTCCCGGCCCGGTCATCGGCGGCATCTCCTTCCTGCTGTACGGCATGATCGGCACCTCCGGCCTGCGTATTCTGGTGGATAATCAGGTCGATTACGGCAAAAACCGCAATATGGCGCTGACCTCGGTCATTTTCGTCACCGGTCTTTCGGGCGTGACGCTGTCGCTCGGCAACGTGTCGCTCTCCGGCATGACGCTGGCCGCTATCGTCGGCATGCTGATGAGCCTACTGTTCTATGTGTTCGACAAGCTCAAGCTCTCCAACGACTTGACCGACTGATTTTGTGCAAACAAAAACACTCTTTCCGACGGAAAGAGTGTTTTTATTTGTATCACACGCCGAAAGCCCTCAACAGCAGATAAACGGCCGCACAGACGACCAGCGCGATCGCGCCCACGGCGCACCATGCCCACGGGTTGCCCAAGTTCATCGTCCACGCGCCCCAGACACGGCGCCGCACAAACAGGTTTTTGTCATCCGGGTTGCAGTAAAAGCGGCCGTGCATATGCGCTTCGACTTCTCTTTGGCTGTACTTCCGCCTGATGGTATCCACCCCCGTTTCCTGCTGTCAGTATAGCATACACCAAACAAAAAAGCACCTCTTCCATTTGGAAGAGGTGCTTTGTGATTGTTAAGAGGATAACTTACTTGTTGTCAACCTCAGCCATGTGCTCGATGAGCATCAGCAGCTTGTTGGAGTAGCCCCACTCAACATTTTTCAAACTTTTTGTCTCATATAATAAAGTTTTTTTGCCGAAAATATCACTGTTTATCAACCTAAAGCTCGATATAATGTTTTCGTTCTGTCTTCTTAATATGTCAAAAGAAACTATACCCGCTTGACTCTTTTAAAGCATAACTGGGTTATTTGACTTACTCGCTATCACTTATCAATAATTATCAGTCTAATGATAACACTTGTAGAATACCACATTATTGAATGGAATGAAAGAGTTGTGTAAAATTAATTTGCTTCACATGAGGTATTCCATCATAATCTTCATTCATATACTTATTTCTAATATTGTTTTGCAGATATGTTCTTTCCGTATAATCGCTAATACATTTAATTTGCTTATATGCATTATTATCTTCACTGATTATGTAAATAGCTTCTCTAATCGAATCGATCTCCATCAATAAAGTATTATGTGATGTAACAATAAGTTGGCCAGAAATATGAGGAGCAACCTCTTCAATAAGTTTTTTCATCAAGACATCATGAATACCCATATCAATTTCATCTATTACAACGATATGTCCATTCATTGCTTCAAAAAGAAAAGATATAATATCCAATATGCGATGGTTTCCTGTAGATTCCAACGAAAATGGTATATTACGCTCTTTTCCACAAATCAGTTTTGTGACATATAATTGATAAGCCACATGTTTTTCATCTTTGTTGGAAAAATCGAAGTATACTTTTTTATTATCCGAGTTGATCGCATTAAATAATAGAGAAAGCATTTTCGAAACTTTTTCCAACTTCGGAACTGCATTTACTGATACTTCTCCACTTTCCAAATTTCTTGGTAAATTTACTGACGATTGCAGATAACCACGTTCTTCATGTCCAGTTTTTAAAAAACATGATAAATATGAGAATTCATTTAGAACTAAAGCAAAATTATTTGAAATAGATTCATGAATATATTTTGAGGTTTTATCATGTTCTTCATGAAGTAAAATGGCAAGCAGAGAATGTTTTCCCCAAAATTTTCTGACTAATTCATGCAAATCCGCGAGAAATTGATTATCGATAAATGCTTTTTTATTTAATCTTACATTATCTGGTATTATATCAAAATATACACCTTTATTTTTTTCCAGAGTGTATTCTAATCTTTCATGAGAGAGTTCTCCATTTTCAGGGTTAAATGCGACTTCATATAGTCCTTTTCGACCAGAAATTGAAAACTCATATCTAAGCTCCATGTCTCCAAGTGCACCAATCATATAATTATCAGTAATAAGATTTTTCATTTCACGCAATTGACGACGTAGGAATACTAAAAAGTCATCTCCCATGGAGTTAAATTGTTTATCCTCAAGCATTTTTGCCCACATATCTCGCACATCCATAGTGCGTAATAGATCAATGAAAAAAGCAATACTTTCGGCAAGATTCGACTTCCCCATACCGTTTTCCCCAAAGATAATAGCTAAATGCTTCGGGGTGTTTTTGCGAGTAGTTAAATCAAATTCAATATCTTCAAATGATTTAAAATTATGCAGTTTAATTCGAGTAAACATATATACTCCTCCCTGATGATATTATAATAGCAAAATAGCATCTATAAGTCAAACTTTTATTTGATTCCGAGAGGTTATCTATCAAAATAACGGAAAACTATTGCGTCGTAGAAGAAAATGTGGTATAGTGTAGATGGCCTTGGTAGATGCCAAGCGACCAAGCGGTACACAAGTACATTTTCATGTTTCTGAAAGGAGGGACGAAATGAATCAATGTAGGGCGCCGAATAAGCAAAAGAAAAAGGCTTTTCTGAGCCAAAGACGAAAGTTCAGAAAAACCTTTTTTCTCATGATATTGGTATAAAACATTTGTTGAGTTGAGAACTCAATAATAGTAAAGAGATACCACTATCATAACAGTTAGCATATTTATTATAGTTGGTATCTCTTTAAAAATCAATTGTAAAAATAAACAAATAAAATAAAGGAGATATCATCATGAATAAATTGAATTTTTCCACTGTAAACGCTCTGAGAATTGCCGGACATGCCGATATCAGTTTTGTTGACATTTTTATCAACACCGATGTTGCATTATTTTTGGACGCGGAGCGCATCGAATTCTCTTCAGGTCAATGCGCCAAAGAGTCTTTAGCAGCAATTCGAGATTTTTTTAATGAACTGTGTATTGCTGTTCAATGCAATAATATGTTTCGTGTGCATCAACTTCTGAGTGGTGGCGGCGAATGCAATGAATTGCATTTAGGATACTCTACCAAGAAATCTCGAGGGCGCGGTTCATCTGAAAACATTCTTTTTCCTATCATCTCACAGATGATTGAGCAAGGTTATTTCGATCGTGTAGAAAAGCTTTCCGATCTTCCACTTTGGACTAATAATTTTGGAGAAGATCGCTGTTCTGATTTAATCGGACGATTAATTCGGATGCCGCTTTATAAATATACGATTGAGGAATGTCGCAAATGGGGATGCCTCAAATATAGTACTAAGGTATATTCCGGTACTTATTGGAATGTGACAACACATAATTGGGAGAATTTCAAAGTTCCTCAGATCATTGCTGAAAATACTCCAATTCTTCTATGTCCACAAACATTTGTTGGAACTCGTCTTTTAACCTCCGCAGAAAATTTCTTTCGCAAGTTTGTTCTTACGCAAAGACAAGAAGATCTACTTGCAGAACGTTCGCCTCTTTGTCGCTTTTCCACTGACAAGCATGGGTTCGAAAAAATTCAGAAACCGACCAAAACGGATATTTGCCAATTTGAAGTTAAGGGACAAAGCCACAAAGCATATGCCTATAATATGCTTGAACAGCATCCTCATTTATTGTCAGCATATCACAAAGAACATAAGTTTGATTTGATGAAAGGGGAATTTTTGCTCACACCAGATGAATTTGATCAAATAATTTACGGACAAGTAGACAAAGTGATTTAAATTTACAGCAGCACGAGATTAAATTCTCGTGCTGCTTTTATTTTGATATCGTGCATCTTTTTCCTAAACGAAATATTCTATAGCTATATGCTTTTAACACAGCTTCTAACTTCCGAAATTTGTAAATATCCAAAATGTATACAATTTGATACTATCAAAATATATACAGAAAATGGTTTCAAAATCTATGCATATTTATTTTTAATAATTCTCATATGCTTTCTTTACTTTTTAAGACTCCTTATGTATAATAGAGATATCAAAAATCAAAAGGAGTTTTTGAGAATGGCTGTTTACGGTTATCATCGTACAAGTACAACTGAGCAGCACTTGGACAGAGGAATATCCGCAATTCGCGCATATTGTGAATCAAATCACTTAGAGTTAGCAGACCTGTATACAGACCAACAAACAGGCAAAAACTTTGATCGCCCAGAATATAGATTCATGCGTAATAGACTACTTAAAGGCGATACTCTTATTATATCCGAGCTTGATCGCTTGGGACGTAATAAAGAAGATACTTTAAAAGAGCTTCGGTTCTTCCAAGATAAAGGTGTTATCGTCAGAATATTGGAAATCCCCACTACGCTAACAGATTATTCTGGTTTGCAAAATGATATGGCAAGTATGATCATGCAAACCATCAATAATATGCTCATTGAAATGTATGCTGTTTTTGCTCAAGCAGAGATGCAAAAGCGCGAGAAGCGCCAACGCGAAGGAATCCAAGCTATGAAAGAGCGCGGCGATTGGGAAAAATATGGACGCCCCCGTGTTATAGATTTTGATGCTTTTTGCGCTCAATATCAGCGTGTGCTTTCTGGTGAACTTCGTCCTTTTGAATGTATGCGTCAACTCGGTATGACAAAGCCGACTTTCTATCGTTATAAAAAACAATATGAGCAACTTGCGAAGGAGTAGGATTTTTCCTATTCCTTTTTCTATTTTCGAATTATTATGAATACTTACGAATGAGCTATGGCTGCTTCGCAATATTCAAAAGTGTATGTTTTCAAACATTAATAGCACAAAAGGGATAGCACAAGACTATCCCTTTTTGAATTTAAGTGTTACTTTTAAATGTATAGCTCTTCGTTATCCCTATGAAAGCTCATATACATATATTTTTTTATAGCTTTTTCCGTCATAAAAATCCTATATTTTTTCAAACATAATATTTCCCCTCTGTTCGCAAATCTTTATTAATTTAAATTCTCCAATGCATCCATCCATATTTTAATATTCTGATTATAATAACTAGTAAGTCTATCCCAATAATTAAAAGTTAGTTCGCCATTATCGAATTCTAACATTTTTTGTCCATCATCTGAATTCATCACAATATTAGTCGAGTAACTCGCTCCTATCTCATCTTGTTCCAAGAGCGTCAAAATTTGATTTTTTAATAGTTCGCATTTATCAACAAATGTATCCCATGAATCTGTTGCTGACTCAAAATCAGTCCAGAAAGTAAAACTGGTTTGAGTTAGATCTTCTGGAATGATGCTTAAATCCAGCCCTAAATCGGAAATAATTATTCTGATAATATTTTCATCAACAGAATAGGAACATGTATTCCCATTCTCTATACAGGACTCTTCTATTTGCTCCAAAATACCATTTAATTGTTTTTGTTCTTCCTGCCTACGACTATAGTTTTGGTATGAAATCACAGATAAGCATACAAGGACAACCAATAAAATAATTCCTCCTGCTCTAATCACCTTTTTTATAATATTTTTTCTTCTTTTGCACTTTTGATAATGTAAAACCTCTTTATCAATAGCCGCTTGTCGTTCCTGTTCCTCGCGCTCAGCTTTTTCTTTCTTATATTTTTCTAATCCCGCTCGCAGCTTATCTACATCATAAAGCAAAAACAGTTTTTTCAAATTCACACCGCAAGCGGGACATGCTTTTTCTGCATCTACAAGAATTTTGCCGCATCCACATATGGTATATCCATCTTTATGGGTTGGCAGAAATTCATGTCGGTTACTTTGTAAACAGATAGCGGCTAATTCCCGCCTATATTCTTCTGCCAATTCTCCTAATTCTGAAATAGGCATATGATTAAAATAAAACAACTCAAAGGGTTTAGATAAATCATTTTCCCAAATAGAATTATCTACAAACACAATTTTAGTAGGTGTGATGGAAATCTTTCTTGTTTCTTTGTCCGGTAAGACAATAGGCGTTTTATCTCCAAAAGTTTGATATTGCCTTACTTCTATATCCAGATAAGAAAAGCTATCTACATCAGTTAATGTATTATTTGTTACATCAAAGCAATTTATATGAACATATAGTGCCTTAATTGCTTTCGGAAGTGTATTTTCAAACTTACACTGAACGAATAAATTATTATTCTGTTTATCCTTGGTTAAAGCATGTGAAACTAAGAGAATAGGACAATCTACAAGATAAAAGGTGTTTGTACAGTGCTGTAAAATTGTATATCTATCAGCCATTCTTTTTTATCTCCTTATACCAATCTCAAATGTTAGGTAAATCATCCGAGTCATTGTCATTGATATTGTTTGAAATAAAATTCATTGCTCCTCGTGTGTTGTCTTTAATATCTTGCAGAAGCTGAATTACTTCACCGAAGGCATAACTACCAAAACTGAATACAAGGCATAAGCCCAAAAAGGCGAAACTTAACGATTCAATTAAATCCACATAAGACTCTTGCATAGAAAAAAATATAACTAGGCCTGCTACTGCATTTATTATTGCATATATTTTTAACACTGTGGCAACAACATTCTTTTTTTGCATTTGTATTACCTCCTCGTATTCTTACATCTTCGACACAAATATAAAAACCATTCTAGTTATTTCAAACTAATATTATCACATCTGTATACTGTTGTAAACGTATGTAATATATGAAAACTACAAATAATTATGTAGAATATTACAAAGGTGTGATAATATGAATTCTGAAGATAAATTCATTGTTCGTGCAAAAAAAAATTATGGAGAAACTACAGTTGTATCTTGTAGAATGCCCAATGAAGTACTTAAACAGCTCGATAAAGTATCTTCTCGTACCGGTAGAACAAGAAATGAATTGATATTAAAATGCGTGGAATTTGCTTTAGATAAACTACAAATCATCGATGAGCCTTAAAAAGCTTTTTATCGTACAACAATCGTATTCTACCGCAAACATTATGTTTTTTGCATGAAAAAGAAAAGTTAAATGGTATAACGAAAATTTTTTTACTCCTCTTATTCAATAACCATTTTTTATTGTAAAAGCACAAAAAGCCGTTAGCTCTATTTTTATAGGGATCTATCGGCTTTTTTATTTTTTAGGCAGTTTTTTGTAATTTTTATCTCATTTTTAGCGTTGTTTACTTTTTCCGCATTTCTTAAAAATTATAACTTTTTTCATCTTATAATCTCCAATTATTTAGATAATTATGCATTTATTAAAACTTTTTTCACATTTATAAGTTGACAAACAGGATAAATTATGATATCGTATTAAACACAAAAAAGTTAGCGCGCGAACTTCTTTTAAAAAATCCCCTTTTTCCCGTCCAATGACCCAAATAATATATATTGGTAAAAATACGGTAAACGGGGTATTTATCACATTTTTTTGAAAGAAGTGCAAAAAATGAGTATTATTATATCAAAAAATGGCTTTTCTCAAAAACCTAGTTCTAACAATGAACGTAGAATGCATCGTATGTGTGAAAATCTTCAGCTATATCACGGAAACATTCAGGAAATAGCCACAAAAATAAGCCAAGGATATACTATTTATACAAATGTTTTGAATTTGAATGCTACCGATAGCCAAACCGTAAACTCCAGCAAATTTCAAGAATCCGAGTGGATTGGGCTGGATTTTGATAACGCTTTCTCGCAGAATGAATCCATTCAAGCCCAAAACTATCTTACGATGCAAGACTGTATCGAGAAAATGAAAAAAGCAGGGCTATATCCTACAATTGTTTACCCCACTTTCTCCTTTACTCAAGAGCACCATAAGTTCCGTGTCCTTTTTCACCTAAATGAAACAATCCCAAAAGATCGTCAGCGTAAACTATGTATTTTGATCGATATGCTAATGACTTTATTCCCGACATGTGATAAGCAGTGCAAAGACTTTGCCCGTATGTTTTTCGGTACAAACCAACCAATTGACACTTTCTATATTGACGAAAACGCAACACTAGACGAGCAAACACTATGGCAGCATTATGTATGTCTAGTCACTAATTCTCGTCTTACCTCAACAGATCAGACAAAAAAATGGAAAAGCATTGCAAAAAAATGGGCTGTAAAAATTATTGGTACACCACAAATGCCAAATGTAATTACAAAAGAGTTTTGCCCTGTAATTGATTTTGAGTTTATTGACGGTTATGCCGAAAAATCATTTGCAATAGCTAAATCATATCGCAGGCAGACACAGAATAATGATACAGAAATGTTGACTTTATTAAACGCAATTGATAACGTAAGCAACGAGATAAGTGTAGTAAGTAATAGAAGCACACGCATAAACAATATCCCCCGCTCGAATAGCGAAGTTCCACACCCCAAACGCATTCGAAATTGGGAAAAAAAATTATTCTGGATGTCTAAACTATTCAATGCTTTTGTAGAAGGAACAAAAGTTTTAAATTATCAGGAACGTTTCTTTTTTGTTACCAACTTACGATTTATAGAGGGCGGAATTTCATATTTTCTTCACCATATTAAAGAAAATATTGTGCTTTATGGGCATGACTATGATTATTATAAAAATCAAACACACAATATGATGCGATACGCACATTATAAATGTTCAGTTTCATATTTACAAAATGAAAATCTTTATCCCTATAATGACTATCTGGCCTTTTGTGGATATACAAATATATTTGATGCTTTACAGCAGAGAGTAGTATTTCCCGCAAGAATTACTGAAACGGACAAAATTCCACTTGCAAAGGCTTTCAACAAATTGACTACATACTTTCAAAAGGCCTTGTCATCTCCCAGCAAAGATGTTTATGCCATCCACGCAGGTGTGGGTGTTGGTAAAACTGAGGTATATACTTGTGCTGATTATAGCCGCTATCGCAAAGTCCTTCTATGTGTCCCCACGCATGATTTAGCTTGCGAAATAGAACTCCGCTTACGCAATGCAGGGCAAAGCGATGTTATTCGCATAAAAAGACGCCCATCATTATCCAATCCAGAAGAAGAAGCACAATATCAAAAATATTTAAAGGCAGGATTAACGAAGCAAGCGCATAATTTCTATGCACAGTGTTGTGCTTCGCATACAGATCAACCTATAGGTCTTGATGAATACCAACGTTCTTTATACGATTCTTCACATGCTCATATTGTGATTTGTACCCATGCGTTTCTTTCTATTGCGGCCGAACCAACTAATTATGATTTAGTAGTGATTGACGAAGATATTAAAAGCACGTATTTAGGTATAAAGACGTGTCCATATAATGTTTTGATGAAATTCTATAGCAGTCTTGTTTTGCCCGAAAAACAAAACAAATATCAACCACTACTAACGCAACTCAGACATGCATACGATGAGATTTCTAACGGCTCAAATTGTTCCTATGTTTATTCAGAACCAGTTTCTACAGTAGAAACACTATCTGAACTCTCCGAAGATGATTTTGACATAACATTATTTAATAGTTCTGCCACGAACGAAACCAAGTATGAAAATGCGGCTTATTTTTCACAGAGTAGTGCATTCACGATTAGCTCAGATGCAGATAAGCTAGTTTCATTTGTCAACAAGTTACCTTATAAACCAATCTGCAAAACGATCATCTTATCTGCCACTATGGATAAGCTTATCACAAAAAAAATATTCGAACCACGTCCTTGTCATTGGTTTGCGGTTCCTGAAATTTGCAACCAACAGAATATCATTCAAGACATTACATATTCATGTAGCGCAACGTTTCTAGATGAACATTTTGATGATTTAGTGGATTATATTAAATCCACTGTCCCTGATTATGCAACCTATACAGTCCTTACATTCAAAAAATATGTAGAACGCTTTATTGCCGCAGGCTTTCATGCAGAACAGAATAGTGAAGGCAATTATTATGCCTTCGGCAATTTAGATGGCGTAGATACATTAAATGGGAAAAATCTTCTTGTCATTGGCAAACTCTCGTTTCCTGAACCCATTTATAAATTGATGGCAAAAGCATTAGGTTTACCTTTCTCCAGCAATATACAGCACAGACACTATCAGGAAATTGAAGACTATACCACATCCTTTTTCTCCTTTTCAGATGAGAACTTGCGTACATTACAAATAAACACAATACACTCCTCCATTGTACAGGCTGCAGGCCGGGCACGTACAGCGCGAACCAATGCAAAAGTATGGATTTTTTCTGACGTACCAACTCCTATTGCTGACGAAGTACGTTACATGAATATCCCTATTATTCAACAAGATAGCAACAAACAGATTAAACAGTATTTTCTTGCAAGCTAAACACCGAGCGGGTGCACTCTCACCCGCTCGGTGTTCTTTCAACCTACATTCTCCAAATAATACGAATATTTTTTCTATGAGACAAATTTATATACCCTCTACTCATCATTATTTCACAAAATGGTTTAAAAATCTTTCTTTTTCTCATTCTTCATATTCGCGCCACAATGCGCTATATTGCATTTCGCTTTTCAATGCAATTATTTGTGTAAGAAGAATATAGATTCAATCTAGACCATTTACAATCAAAGCAAAGGGCATTTGTTCTCTATTACTCATTTTGCATTGCTTCATATTCGGACACATACATCCAAATGTAACCACGGTATGTACGATAACGCTTTTTACAGCAATCCCTGATGCCAGTTGCAGGTATTCCAGTTTCCCTTTCTGCTTCAGCCGCAGTTTGGAACGTGAAGACTAATTCCTTTGTTTCCTTGTCCAGCGCAACAACAGGTTTACCATGCTTCGCATTATGCTCGGCACGTGTACACCATTCTAAATTACAAAAACAATTATTGCTTTTATCCCCGTCTATATGATGAACCTCTGGCAAATTTTGCGGATTTGGTACAAACTGTTGTGCAACCAATTGATGGACACGGACATTTTTCCCATGAATTTTAACCGTATCGTATCCTTTTGTATCTTTCCAAGGTCTTAAATAGGTTATATAATCTGCATCACGATGATAGTGTTCTACTGCATCCCCTGCATTTGTAATAAAATACTCTCCTTGTTCATCGATCTTTGTTAGCATACGAAAATATATTTTCCCCTGATTTTCAAAGAATCCTTCAGGGAATTTCTTGGCAAGTTCCTCTAACATTATTATCACCTCCTAGCGCAATAACAAACAGCCGCCTATAATAAATAGGCAGCTGTTTAATATCAGTGCATTCTTTTGTAGAATCTCAAGTCCAAAGAATAGAGCATCACTATTTATTCTAAACACACGAAAGCATATCGCCACCTTTATCCTGTTATATATCATATTTTTTTATTCTCGTTTTATCAACCAATCCACATTAAAAATCCAAAAAAATATATGAATAATTTTTGAACAATGCTCTTACCGGTCAAAATACAGCATCAGATATTCATTAAAATGCCTGTAGCTTTGCAAGCTCTCAACACCTCATCATCCTTTAGCCCTTCCAGATAACGTTGTGTAATGCTAATATTGGAATGTCCCATTAAGCGGGATAAACTGTATAAATCCAAGCCATTCTTTAACTGCATTTGTGCAAATGTATGTCGACAGGTATGGGGACTCACACGAATATCTTGATTGACGCCCGAAGCTTTTCCAGCAATTTTCAAAACTCGGTGGATTGCTTCTGTAGTCATTGGTCTTCCATTTCTACTTAAAAAGACATTTTCCGGCACATGACGATATTCAAAGAAATGCTCTCTTGTATTGATATACTTAAAAAGCCATTTACTTAACATAGGACTCTTTGGAACAACCCGTTCTTTGTTGCCTTTACCGTAAATAATAATGTACTCTTCCTTGATTTGCGAAAGCTTCATGCCGATCAACTCGCTCACACGGATTCCTGTATCGAAAAATGTCATGATCATCAATTTATCTCGAAGCTGCATATAGCTTTGCCCATGATAGAAATCAACCATAGCTCTTACTTCTTTTTCTGTAAATGTTTGAATAATGGTTTTTGGCATTTTGACATTCTTTATGCGCTCTGTCAAGATTGAATCTGTATACCCTTCCTCATATAGATATCGGAACAAAACCTTAAATGCCTTAATCTGATCGTTGATATATTGTGGTTTCTTCCCTTGCTCCTGCAACTCCATAATATAGGCTTTAATATAGGCAGGACGCACATCCTCCAAAGTTAAAACCATATGTTTGTTCTTTAGGTATTCCAGCAAATACGATATTAACTTACTATAATTCCGAATGGTTTTATCGGATAACTTTCTGCATTTACAATTAAACTCAAACTCTTTTGCTGCATCTTTTAATAACATAAAAAAGCACCTCTTTCTGCGGCGTTATGCCTTAGAAAGAGGTGCGATTTGCTTCTGTTATGGTAGTCCATCCGCTACTGTAGTTTCCACGAACCGTTTCGCTTTCGCTACCGTAACAAATTCACATATTATCTAACAGAACGTAGACCTTCATAAAATCACATTAGAACTTTTAACACATTCTATCCGTAATTTTATTAAAAATCAGAGAATACTTGCAACAATTACTTGTTGTCAACCTCAGCCATGTGCTCGATGAGCATCAGCAGCTTGTTGGAGTAGCCCCACTCGTTGTCGTACCAGGAAACAACCTTTACGAAGGTGTCGGTCAGCTGGATGCCAGCCTTGGCGTCGAAGATGGAGGTACGAGCGTCGCCCAGGAAGTCGGAGGAAACAACGTCCTCGTCGGTGTAACCCAGAACGCCCTGCAGGCCGCCCTCAGACAGCGGAGTCTCGGAAGCCTTCTTCATCGCAGCGCAGATCTCGTCGTAGGTTGCCGGCTTAGCCAGGTTGCAGGTCAGGTCAACAACGGAAACGTCCAGGGTCGGAACACGCATGGACATACCGGTCAGCTTGCCGTTCAGCTTCGGGTAAACCTTGCCAACAGCCTTTGCAGCGCCAGTGGAGGACGGGATGATGTTGCCGGAAGCCGCACGGCCGCCGCGCCAGTCCTTCTTGGACGGGCCGTCAACGGTCTTCTGGGTGCCGGTGGTGGAGTGAACGGTGGTCATCAGGCCTTCGGTGATGCCGAATGCTTCGTCCAGAACCTTAGCGATCGGAGCCAGGCAGTTGGTGGTGCAGGAAGCGTTGGAAACAAAGGTCATGTCCTTGGTGTAGGTGTCCTGGTTAACGCCCATAACGAACATCGGGGTGTCGTCCTTGGACGGAGCGGACATGATGACCTTCTTGGCGCCGCCGTCGATGTGAGCCTGTGCCTTCTCCTTGGTCAGGAACACGCCGGTGGACTCGACAACGTAATCAACGCCGTCCTTGCCCCACGGGATGTTCTTCGGATCCATCTCAGCGTGGAACAGAACCTTCTTGCCGTCCACGGTGATGGAGTTGTCGTCATACTCGATGGTGCCATCATAACGGCCGTGCATGGTGTCATACTTGAGCATGTATGCCATGTAGTCCGGAGTCATGAACGGATCGTTTACCGCAACGAACTCGATGTTCGGGTTCTTCAGACCAGCGCGGAAAACCATACGGCCGATACGGCCAAAGCCATTGATACCAACTTTGATAGCCATTTACAGTATCCTCCTAATAATTTTTAATGAGTCTCTGTTGATGGTTTTATTATACACTAAACGGGTCCGCTGCCGCAAGGTGTAATATTTGTGAATTTTTTGTCATTATAGCCGGGCTTTTTGTACATTTTTCTTTGCAATGCATTCCCGTCTGGTGGTATAATAAGCACATCCCACAAAATATAGTATTTCAGCCGCTGCGCTGCCTTATACCACGAAAAAGAGAAACAAAATATTTTGGAGGATGGAGATGGCGGATACTTTCTTCTCTCAGATCGATGAGAAAGCCCTGCGCGAACTGCTTGCCCGCACCGGCCTGCGCGACGCCGCAGTTGTTGCGGTTTCCCCCACATTGCATATCGAAAACGCCAGCGAAGCCGCCGCGCGGCTGACCGGGCTGCACCCGCTCGAGCGCATCGACCAGCTGCTCAGCGAGCCGACAGCCGCGGCCCTGCGCGACTGCATTGCCGCGCGCACGCCGCGCACGGTGTACGAGGAGCTGGACGGCACCGACTACCGCGTGGAGATCATCCCGCACCGCGAAGGGGCGCTTTTGGCCTTTTTGCGCGAAGACCGCGCGTGTTATGACGGCACGCTGCGCGTGCTGCACGCCAAAGGCACACAATATCTGGGGTCGCTGCTGGCGGACGCGGCACAAGTGGACGATCCGCAGCTGGCCGCGCACCTGCGCCGTGCGTGCCTGCGGCTGCACCGCCTGCTGACCCATTCGGATTTCCTGCACGACCCGCCGCTGACCGAGCAGCTGCGGCTGCATCACTGCGATCTGGCCGAACTGTGCCGCGACGCGGCCGATCAGGCCGCCGCCCACGCGCGCAGCCGCGGCGCCGCGCCCATCACCGTGCAGGCGGAGGACACCTGCCTTGCGCTGATCGAACCGCAGCTGATCCGCACCGCGCTGTATAACCTGCTGACCAACGCCCTGCACGTCACGCCGCCGGATGGCGACATCGCACTCAGCCTGTATGATGACGGCGCGTTTTACACCATCACGGTCGCCGACCGCGGGCCGGGACTGGACGCTGCGCGCTTCGAAGCGCTGCTGTCCGGCTGGCAGATGCCCGCGCCGCTGGACGAATATCTTGCGCTCGCGCGGCAGGGCACACCGCCCGGCCTGGGTTTGCCGCTCGTCCAGCGCATCGCGCTGCTGCACGGCGGCAGCCTGCTTCTGTCCCCGCGCGAAGGCGGCGGCAGCCAGCTGCATTTCACGCTCGCGCACCTGCCCGAGTCGCTCGCCGACCACAACCTGCGCGCGCCCATGATCCTCGAGGACGGTTACCCGCTCGAGGAAGTGGAATTCTCCATTTTGGACTGATATGGCAACAAAAAAGGACGCTTTTGAGCGTCCTTTTTTCGTTTTAGTCCTTATAGAAAGCCCCGAAGCCCTTGTAAGCCATATACAGGTCGAGCTTTGCGATCACCTCGAACGGCGCGTGCATGGAGAGCACCGGCACACCCGCGTCCACCGTGTCGATGTTGCGGTTGGCCAGATACATCGCGACCGTGCCGCCGCCGCCCTGATCGACGCGTCCCAGCTGGCCGGTCTGCCAGACGACGTCCGCCTTGTCGAAGATGCAGCGGATGCGCGCCATCAGCTCCGCGGTCGCGTCCGACGTGCCCGACTTGCCGCGCGCGCCCGTATACTTGACCAGCGCAAAGCCGCAGTTGGCCTTGGCGTCGTTGCGCTTCTCGGACACCTCCGGATAGTTGGGGTCAAAGGCGTTGCACACGTCGGCCGACAGGCAGACCGAGTTTTCATAGCACTCCTCAACCAGCGCGTCCTGCGCACGGCACAAATCGGCCATGAAGGTGTCGAACGCGCGCGACTGCATGCCGGTCACGCCGTCCGAGCCGGTTTCCTCCTTGTCCACCAGCAGGCACACACAAGTGTGGGTGGGCGTCGCCTTGAGGTCGAGCAGCGCGGTCGCCGCGGTGTACGAGCAAACGCGGTCGTCATGGCCGTACGAGCCGACGAACGAGCGGTCAAACCCGATGTCGCACGCCTGGAACGCCGGCACGCAGCACAGCTCGGCCGACAGGAAGTCCGCCTCGACCATGCCGTACTGACGGTTGAGGTATTCCATGATCGCGAGCTTGATCTTCTCGCTGCACGCTTCGTCCACGGTTTCGCTCGGCACCGAGCCGATCAGCACGTTCATGCCCTCGCCCTTGATGACCTCGGTCGCCTTTTTGGTCATCTGCTCGGTCGCGAGGTGGGGGAGCAGGTCGGTGATGACGAACTTCGGATCTTCCGGCTTATCGCCCACGCGCACTTCCACCTTTTTCATCTGCCCGTTGTGGCACACGCACACCACGCCGCGCAGCTCGAGCGGAATCGCCGTCCACTGGTACTTCTTGATGCCGCCATAGTAGTGCGTCTTGAAGAACGCCATGCCGTTGTCCTCATACAGCGGGATGGTGCGGATGTCCACGCGCGGCGCGTCCAGATGCGCCGCGGTCAGGCGCACGCCCTCCTGCATGCCCTTTTTGCCGATGACGGCGAGCATGATGCCCTTGTCGCGGTTGACCTGATAGATCTTGTCGCCGGGTTTGACCGTATCGTCGCGCGTCCACGCGCGGAAGCCCTTGGCCTCGGCCAGACGCACCATTTCCTTCACGGCGTCGCGCTCGGTCTTGCCCTCGTTGAGGAACGCCTTGTATGCCTCGGCATACGCCTGCATCGCGCGCTTGTCGCTGCCGGTCAGGCGGTCAAATCCGGGTTTTTTGTCATAAAAAAGCTGTTCAGAAGTCATTTTATCCGTCTCCTTTGCGTAAAACTTCAAAAATCGCGTCGGCCTGCCGCTGTAAATCGGCAAGGCCGCCGTTGTTTTCCACAATGTACTGGCACCGCGCGCGGTAAAAATCCGCATCCGGCTGCGCGGCCACGCGGGCACGCGCCGCAGCTTCGTCCAGCCCGTCGCGCGCCATAATGCGCTGCACGCGCACCTCGGTATCCGCCAGCACGCCGATGACACGCTCGCACAGGTCGTCCGCGCCCACCTCAAACAGCGTCGGCGCGTCGTACAGCACGAACGGACAGTCGCCCTGCGCGCGCATCGCGTCCATGGACGCCGCGCGGATATAGGGCAGGGTGATTTCATTCAGTTTTGCGAGTTTTTCCGGGTCGGAAAACACGATTGCCGCGAGTTTCGGCCGGTCGAGCGCGCCGTCCTCATCCAGCACGCCGCCGAACGTGGTGTCAAGTGCGTGCAGCATATCGCGGTTTTGGGCGCACAGCGTGCGGTAGACCGCGTCCGCGTCCACCCAGCCCGCGCCCTTGTCGCGCAGCAGGGCGGCAAACGTGCCCTTGCCCGTGCCGCTGCCGCCGGTCAGGCCGATGATTCTCATTTTTCCACCTTCTCCTGCGGGTTATGCGGTCAGGAAAGCTCGATCACATGAAAACCCGCGGCTTTTTTGATGCGGTTGGCGACCGCAAGGCCTAAGCCCTCGTCCGACGGGCACTGTGCCCAGATCTGCTGCACGTCCGTGTCGTCGAACGCGCGCAGGCGGTCAAACACCTCGCGTGCCTGCGCGGCGAGGTCGTTCTGCGAGCCGAAGCGCTCGACCACGCAGGTGGGGAACAGGTCCCCATATTCGTCAAAGCACAGCACGCCGGTGGGGCCGGAGATATGCGCTGCGATGTATTCTGCTGTGCGCTGTGGGTCGCCGCGCACCACCGTCACAGGCGCTTTGGGCGCGTAGTGGCGGTATTTCATGCCGGGCGCAGACACGCGCACATCGTCGCCGATCTTCTCGTACAGCGCGCGATCGACCTCGACCTCGCCCAGCACGGTTTCGAGCTGCTCGAGCGTTACGCCGCCCGGCCGCAGCAGACGCGGCTTGTCAAGCGCGAGCGTCACGACCGTGGACTCCACGCCCACGCCGCACGGCCCGCCGTCCAGAATGGCGGCGATCTTGCCGTTCATGTCACGCAGGACGTGCTCGGCCGTCGTAGTGGACGGCCGTCCCGAGGTGTTGGCCGAGGGCGCCGCCAGCGGCACGCCCGCCGTGCGGATCAAATCGCGCGCCAGCGGGTGCGACGGCAGGCGGATGCCGACCGTTTCCAGCCCGCACGAGACCTCGTCCGGGATGCAGTCGCCCTTGGGCACGATCATGGTCAGCGGGCCGGGCCAGAACGCCTCGGCCAGCAGTTTGGCCTGCGGCGGCACCGCCGGGCACAGGTCGTAGATCTGATCAAACGCCGCGATGTGCACGATCAGCGGGTTATCCTGCGGGCGGCCCTTTGCGCGGAAGATTTTCGCCACCGCATCCCCATTTAGGGCGTTGGCAGCGAGTCCATAGACCGTTTCCGTGGGCATGCCGACCACTTCGCCCTGCAAAATCAGGTCTGCGGCGGTTTTTACCGCGTTTTCATCTGTTTGTGGGGAAAGCATTATTGTTTCCATATCTATTTCACTTCCATGTGGGGTTTATCATCCAATAAAGACACTCGAAACCGTGACCAATCCACTCGGTGCGTCGATCACGCCGGTGTAAATGCCGATCGCGACCAGCACCACGCCGACTGCGAGCAGCAGCAGCTTTTTCGTGATCTTGAGCACGAGCAGCACCAGATTGAGTACGACCAGCGCGCCGCCGATCGCCAGCCACGGCGCGGCCTGCGCAAGGTTCATCAGTTCGTTCATGGGGATTCTCCTTTCGGGTCAGGCCTCGCTCTGCGCCTTCAGCTTTTCGGCGGTGTCCGCCGCGATCAGCGCGTCCAGAATCTCGTCCATGTCGCCGTTCAGGAACTGGTCGAGCTTGTAGAGCGTCAGCTTGATGCGGTGGTCGGACACGCGGTTTTCCGGAAAGTTATAGGTGCGGATGCGCTCCGAGCGGTCGCCCGTGCCGACCTGACTTTTGCGGTCGGCCGCGATAGCGGCCTGCTGCTTTTCGACCTCGGCCTCATACAGCCGGCTGCGCAGCACGCGCAGCGCTTTGTCCTTGTTCTTGTGCTGGCTGCGCTCGTCCTGACATTCCACAACCGTGCCGGTCGGGATATGGGTGACGCGGATGGCCGAGGATGTTTTATTGATATGCTGGCCGCCCGCGCCCGATGAACGGAAGGTGTCGATGCGCAGATCGTTCGGGTCAAGGTAAAAGTCCACTTCTTCCGCTTCGGGCAGCACGGCGACGGTCGTCGTCGAGGTGTGCACGCGGCCCTGGCTCTCGGTTTCGGGCACGCGCTGCACGCGGTGGACGCCCGACTCGAACTTGAGCCGCGAATACACCTTGTCGCCCGCCACGCGGAACACGATCTCCTTGTAGCCGCCCAGCTCGGTCTCGGACGAACTCATCACCTCGGTCTGCCAACCGCGCTTGTCGGCATACATCGTGTACATCCGGTACAGGTCGGCTGCGAACAGCGCGCTTTCCTCGCCGCCCGCGCCGCCGCGGATTTCCACGAAAATATTTTTATCGTCGTTCGGGTCCTTGGGCAGCAGCAGGATCTTGAGCTCGTCCTCGAGCCGTGCCACATCGTCCTTGGCCTGATGCAGCTCCTCCTGCGCCAGCTCCTTCATGTCCGGGTCGGACAGCATTTCGGTCGCGTCCGCGATGGTCTGCTGCGCCTGCTCATAGGCGCGGTAGGCCGCGACGATCGGCTCGAGCTCGTTGCGCTCTTTGAGCAGTTTCGCCGCGCGGTCGGGGTCGTCGTACAGCCCCGGCTCGGACAGACGGGCTTCCAGCTCATCCATGCGCTGGCACAGCCCTTTCACTTTTTCAAACATGCGTTTCTCCTTCCCCTCAGACCGTCCAACGACCGGTCAGCATCAGCCCGAGGATCGAGCAGTATTCGCGGCAGCGCACGGCCACCCACTGGGCAGGATACGGCGTGGGGGCGGGCACACCCAGCCCTTGCTCATAGCCCGCGCGGCGCAGCAGCACTTTGGCGCGCGCGAGGTGGTAGTCGCTCGTGACGACCGCCGCGGTATAGCTCTCATGGTCGCGCGCTTCAGCCGTTTCGATCAGCGTGCGCGCGTTTTCCAGGTTTTCGATCGTGTTGGCGGACTTGTCCTCGCGCAGCAGGCGCGCGGGATCGACGCCCTTTTGCTCGGTCAGGTAAGCGAACATGGAGTCCGCTTCGGTGCACGGCTCATTGCCGCCCTGTCCGCCGCACAGCACGGCTTTGCTGTCCGGGTTCGCGACCAGCAGGTCGGCCGCGGTGTCGCACCGCGCGGCCAGCGCCGCGGACGGCTGCCCGTCCGGGTTGACCAGCGCGCCGAGCACGATATAATAATCCGCCTGCGTGTCGGCTGTCTCCGTGCGCATGCCCGCCTGGATGACAAAAATCTGAATCGCGGCAAACGACAGGACAAACAGCGCAAACAGCACGCGCCCGACCACCGCCAGCACGCGGCAGACGCGGAATCTCTCCCGCAGCCGCAGCACCAGCCACATCCCCGCGCAGCCGACGGCAAGCGCAAGGAAGAACGCCGCGCCGAAGCGCGACGGCGCCCACGGCAGCTGGATCACGCCGCCCACGGCGCACAGCGCCGCGAGCGCAAGCCAGAATTTGCGTTCGATCATTGCTGCAATTCCTCCAATTCGGCCGCAACGGCCTCCCACTCGTCCATCTTGGCGGCGAGCGACTCGTCGCACGCTTCCTTTTCGGTCATCAGTTCGAGCAGGCGCGCCGAGTCGGACGAAGCGTCGATCATCTGCTGTTCCAGGTCGGCCGACTGCTGCTCAAGCTGGGAGATCTCCCGCTCGAGTGTGTTGAGCTGTTTCTGCAAATTCTTCGTGCCGCCCGTGCGTTTCGGCTTTTCCGGCGGGCGGGGAACGTCGTCGAGTGTCGGGACATCGGGCTTTTTGCGCTTCGGCGCCGGGGCAGGGGCGGGATTTTCCGGCAGCTGCCCTTTTTCACAGAATTTTAAAAAGTCGGAATAAGAACCGATGAAGTCGATCAGCTGCCCGTTTTCCAAAAACAGCACGCGGGTCGCGAACCGCTCGACAAAGTAACGGTCGTGCGAGACGAACAACAGCGTGCCGTCAAACGCTTCGACCGCTTCCTCGATCCATTCGCGGCTGGCGAGGTCGAGGTGGTTGGTCGGCTCGTCGAGGATGAGGAAGTTCAGCGGATCATACATCAGCTCGCACAGCCGCAGGCGGCTCTTTTCGCCGCCGGACAGCATGTCCACGGTTTTCATCTGCTGTTCGCCCGTGAACTGGAACGAGCCCAGCCGGTTGCGCGCGACCTGCATGGACACGTTTTTGTCGTAGATCAGCGTGTCGATCAGGTTGCGGTGCGGGTTGGCGAAGTACACCTGCTGCGGCAGGTAGGCGGGTTTGAGTCCCACGCCCTTGCGGATGACGCCATTGTCCGGCGTTTCCTCGCCGAGCAGGATCTTGAGCAGCGTGGTTTTGCCCGCGCCGTTCGTGCCCAGCAGCGCGACCTTCTCGCGGTTGCGGATGTTGAAGCTGATGTCGTGTAATATTTCCCGCCCGTCATAACTCTTTGTAATATCCTTGACCTTTAATACTTCCTCGGTCTCGTAGTTCGGGTCGCCGAAGGTGACGGTCATCTTCTTTTCGGTCTTGGGGCGGTCGGTGACCTTCATGCGCGCGATACGCTTCTCGATCGAGGCCGCGCGCTTGGCCAGATGCTCGGTGCCGTGCTCGTGCATCGCACGCGCGGTCGCTTCCAGACGCTTTTTCTCGGCCAGCTCGTGCTCGTGATGCTTGAGCTGCTCCTCGCGGCGGCGCTCCCGCTCGACCGCGTAATACGAATAGTTGCCGTTATAGAAATCGCAGGTACCGTCGTGGATCTCAATGACGCGGTCGCAGCACTGGTCGATGAACCAACGGTCATGCGAAATGATCATCACGGTGCCGCGGTAGTTTTCCAGATATTCACCCAGCCAGTCCACCGCCTGCATGTCCAGATGGTTGGTCGGCTCGTCGAGCAGCAGGATATCGGTCTGCTCCAAAATGATGCGGGCGAGGTTGATGCGCGTTTTTTCGCCGCCCGAAAGCAGCGCAAACTGCTGCGCGCGCATTGCCTCGGGAATGTCCAGACCGTTGCACACGCGGTCGATCTCGTAATCGCGGTTGTAGCCGCCGAGGATCTCGAGCCGGGTCTCAAGCTGCGCATAGCGTTTGAGTAGGGAAGCGTCGTCCGGCCGGCGGGTCATCTCGTCGGTCAGCTCGTCCATCGCGGCCGCGACCTCGTCCGACTCGCGGAAGGCAAGGCGCAGCACGTCCTCGACCGTGGATTCCGGCGGGAAATCCGGCATCTGGTCGATCACGCCCGCGGTTTTGCCCTGTCCGAAGGACACATGCCCGCTGTCATAGGGCAGGCGGCCGGTCAGCACGTTCAGGAGCGTGGTCTTGCCCGCGCCGTTCGCGCCCAGGATCGCCACCTTTTCCCCGGGCTGGATATCAAAGGAAATATCCTGTAAAATCAGCTTATCGCCGTAATATTTCGTCAAATTTTGTACGGAAATGTCAGCCACGTTCGCGGCTCCTTTCGATATTTCGATAATCGGTATTATTATAGCACGTTTCCCTGCCGCCGAAAACCCCAAAACACCGTAAACGTCCCATATCGCGCCACAAGGCGCGCATAAAACAGAAAAGAACCGCCAAAAGGCGGTTCTTTTCATAAAAGCCGAGGACATGCGCCTCGGCTTTGATACAAGGAAGCGATTTTGTGTGCCGCATTGGCGCGCAAAATCGCGCAAGGGCTGTGTCCGCGCGTTTCGCGGCACAGCCCCTCTCGCGGAAAGCTGCACGCTTTCCGCAAAGCATCAGTATCTCATCAGCGGAATCTGGTGCGGTTCGGACTCGCCCGCCGGCAGCAGCATGGCGGTGATATCCGGCCGCGCGGTTTCGATGAAATTGACGCCGCTGTGGATCAGTCCCGCCAGCGTGCGCTCGTTGCTCGTCGGCAGGCTCATCGTGAACAGCCCTGCCTGCCGGCAGGCCAGAATCAGCTGCGGCGTCAGGTCGCCGGCCGCGGCGCGCAGGCCGAACAGCCCTGTTGTCTGCGCGGCCTGCACCAGCGCGTCGATGTTATCCGGCAGCGCGGGCAGTTCGCCCATGATGTGCAGGTCAGGATTGGCCACCGCGATGCGCGCGGCTTCCACCAAACCCAGTCCGACGAAAATCGTATCGTCCAGATAATTCGCATGGCGCAGCGTCATGCGCAGCTGCGGCAGCAGCGTCTGGTTATGTACCGTGATGGCAAGCTTTGCCTGACAGGTGCGCGCCAGCTCGATGGCCTGTCCGGCCGGGATGAGCTGCGGCGCCGCCTGATGCAGTTCGGCATAGCTGTAATCGGCGATGTTCATGTGCGTGCCGTCGGTCGCCACGCAGTAGCCGTCCGACGAGAGTACGGCGATGCCGTCCGCGGTCATATCGACCGACAGGCAGCAGCCCTTGGCGCCCTCTTCGTTGCCGGCAAGGATGGATTCCAGCCCATCCCGCTCGGTGTCCATGCAGCCGACCGAGGACAGGACAAAAATCTCCTTATTGGTATAATACAATACCGTTCCCCTTCTTTCTGCTTACAGGGTTTCTGGCTCCTCGTACTCCACGCCCATCGTATCAACGGTGACGGACTTCATTTTCTGCTCCTGACGGGGGCGATCATGCCAGTCGCGCGGGGTGTTGACGATGCCGTCCACCACATCCATGCCTTCGATGACCATGCCGAAGGAGGCATACTGGCCGTCGAGGTGGGGCGCATCCTCAGTCATGATGAAGAACTGGCTGCCCGCGGAATCCGGCGCCATCGTGCGCGCCATGGAAAGCACGCCGCGGGTGTGGTTCAGGTCGTTCTGGAAGCCGTTGGCGGTGAACTCGCCGCGGATCTCATAGCCCGGGCCGCCCATACCGGTGCCGTCCGGGTCGCCGCCCTGGATCATAAAGCCCGGGATGACGCGGTGGAAAATCGTGCCGTTATAAAAGCCCTTCTGAATCAGGGAAATGAAATTGCGCACAGTATTGGGTGCGACCTCGGGATACAGTTCCGCGCGGATGACGCCGCCCTGTTCCATTTCGATCGTAACAATCGGATTATTCATCGTTATTCTCACTCCATCATTGCGGTTTACAAACGTATATATATGTATTGTAACAAATTTCCCTATAAACAGCAAGTCCTGTTTCCATAATGAAACTCTGTGCGGTCATCCACAGCGTCCGGGTCAAAAAATCCACTTTATGCACAGATCTTTCCACAGCCCATCTGGGGATAACCCTGTGTACAAAGTGGATAACTTTCAGTAATTGACCCCGCAAGCATCCCAATCCAGCGGGAATCGCGTTTACATATTGTAATATTGCCTGTGGAAAGCCGGAGCAGGGGATAATTGTGCACACCCTGCGGCACACTGATTGTGTGAACACTTGTGCATAAAAGGAGGAGTCACCATGGCAGAGGACAATCCAACCATCCAGGCACCGGAGGAAAACAACATTGCGGAAACCGGTTCGATCACCGCAAAGACCGCGCGCGGCACGGTACACTGCATCACGATCGTCGGCCAGATCGAAGGGCACATGGAGCTGCCCGCGCAGAACAAGACGACCAAATACGAGCATTTGATCCCGCAGATCACCGCGGTCGAGCAGGCCGAGGAGATCGACGGCATGCTGATCCTGCTCAACACGGTCGGCGGCGATGTGGAAGCCGGTCTTGCCATCGCCGAGCTGATCGCAGGCATGACCAAGCCGACGGTTTCGCTCGTGCTGGGCGGCGGACACTCGATCGGCGTGCCGCTGGCCGTCGCGGCGAAAAAAAGCTTTATCGCGGCGTCGGCCGCCATGACCATTCATCCCGTGCGCATGAACGGCACGATCATCGCCGTGCCGCAGGCATTCGAATATCTCGCCAAAATTCAGGAGCGGATCGTCGATTTCATCACCAGTCACTCGCACATCACCGCAGAGCGCCTGCAGCGGCTCATGCGCGAGACCGGCCAGCTGACCGCGGATGTCGGCACGGTGATCTCGGGCAAGCAGGCGGTCGAACTCGGTCTGATTGACGCGGTCGGCACGCTGTCCGACGCGCTCGACGCGCTGTACGACATGATCGGCAAATCGCCCACATCCTGACACAACAACAAAGGCCCCGTCACCCGACGAGGCCTTTTACTTCCAGATTTCCATAGATTCTCTTTTCCCAGCAGGATTTTTCCCGCTGTATTTATTTTTTCTGCGCGGATGGATTTCTCTTTTGTTCCCCTTCCGTTACCCTGTCACGGCGTCCGCCATGTACATCGGAATGAAACCTGGATCCGATCCGTTTTTGCAGTTTTATGAAGCTATCCATTTTTACCGGCGATGCTTTTTGCTCCGGCGATACTTTTTCTGTTCCGGTATTCCGGAAATCAAAAGCCCGGTTTGCGCGATATAAATTTGATATCTTCGGTTGACTGCTTATCTTGCTTTCCTGTTTTCACAGGATTTTTTATCCTATCGTTCACGGGAGTCGCCCGACTGCGGTTCGTTTGGTAATGAACATTTTGGTTTTTTACCTTTTTTGATACATTCGGGAACTCTATATGAATATTTGGATGCGTCTCTTACTCGGCGGGTGATCGTTCGATTCTGTTCCTGTTTGCCCGAGTCACTTTCAGCAAGTTTTGATATCATCTCAATCTTGTGCTCTGACTCGCTTTTGCGGCATCATACTCATCAGTATGCCCATCGGCCATTTGGATGCGCACTATTTTTGGCTTTTGCAGGCATCGTTACGGATTCTTTTCATTCGCCAACGCATCGTTTTTCAGGGTTCTTTCATGCTCGAACCTTACTTTCCTGCTGCCTCGATCCACTTGCATCGTCAGTATGTTTCACGGATGGATATCACGAGGATAGCTTCCTCAAAGGTGCCGTTCCTTACTTCATTCAGAAGTCGATCGCGCTTTTCAGGCGGTTCGTTTTACTGGTCTGGAACTCGCTCATTTTTATAGCTATCACCTTGATCGTTTCGGTTACAGCGTCGCGGCGAGTCCCGCGAACTGGTAGGATGCTTCTTCTGTTACCATTGGACTCACCTCTTTCTCCGGTCGTATTTGGCTACACGCCAGTCCTTTCAGAATAAGAATGGGTTATCGCCTTTTTGTAAAGCCCCTGCTTTACTTCCCTCTTGGTGTTTGCCCTTATCTTTTCTGTGACATTATAATATCATCAACATTGCACAACGTCAAGTGTTATTTTCTGTTTTTTCATGGTTAATTTGCACGAAAGAAAAGCGCTTCTTTCAGCGTTTTCCCTCTTTTCAAGAATGGCGGATTTTGCTATAATGGTTATGTTGGGTGTGTTATCCGCCCAGCTGATCGGTAAGAAACAAATAACGCTGTCTCGGGGGTCGGTTCGACCCCCTTTTTTTCAAAGGAGGTACAATAATAGTGGATATCTTCAGCTTTTACATGCCGACCCGCCTGTTCTTCGGCCACGGCGCGGTGAAAAAGCTCGCGCGCGCCCGCCTGCCGGAAGGCCGCGGCCTGATCATCACCGGCGGCACCTCGACCACCCGCCTGGGCTATGTCGCCAAGGTGGCCGACGCGCTGGCCGAAGCCGGACACGAAACCCTTGTATATAATAAGGTGCAGCCCAACCCGACCATCGAGGGCGTGCGCGAGTGCGCCGCGCTGTGTCGCGCAGAAAACATTGCGTTTGTTGTCGGCCTCGGCGGCGGCTCGTCGATCGACACGGCCAAGGCGGTCGCGATCATGGCGACCAACGACGGCGACTGGTGGGACTACATCCACGGCGGCACGGGCGGCGGCAAGCGCATCGCCAAGGCCGGCCTGCCGATCGTCGCCATCCCGACCACCGCGGGCACGGGCACCGAAGCCGACCCGTTCACGGTCATCACCAACGGCGAAGAGAAGATCGGCGGCGGCGGGGAAAAGTGCTTCCCGACCATTTCGATCGTCGATCCCGACTTTATGATGACCGTCCCGCCGCACCTGACCGCGTATCAGGGCTTTGACGCATTCTTCCACGCGGCGGAAGGCTATATCGCCACGACTGCCTCGCCCATCAGCGAGATGTTCTCGCTCAAGGCCATCGAGCTGATCGGCCGCTCGCTCGCAACCGCCGTGCACGAAGGCGGCAACGCGGAAGCGCGCGCGGACGTCGCGCTGGCGAACACGCTGGCGGGTTTTGTCGAAACGCTGTCCAGCTGCACGGGCGAGCACGCCATCGAGCACGCGCTGAGCGCGTTCCACCCGGCGCTGCCGCACGGCGCGGGCCTGATCATGATTTCCAAGGCGTACTGGAGCCGCTTTTTCGAGTCCTCGGGCGACAAACTGGTGAATATCGCCCGCGCACTCGGCAAGACCGACGCGGCAAAGCCCGAGGATTTCATCACCGTCCTGGGCGAGATGCAAAAGCGCTGCAATGTCAGCGACCTGCGCCTGTCGGGTTACGGCGTGCAGCAGGAGGACTTCGGCAAGATTGCGGACAACGCCATCGACACGATGGGCGGCCTGTTCCGCGTCGATCCGCGGCCGCTCACGCGCGAGGATATCATCGCGATTTTGGCGGAAAGCTATAAGTAAACTTCGATCGAACCGTGCAGGTTCGATCGAGCAGGACGCACCGCGGCATAGCCGCGGATGCGCCCGAAGCTGCGCAAAGTTCCGATAAACGAAACTTTGCTCCGCCCTTGTATCAAACGCCCGGCAAAGCGGGGCGTTTGATGAAAAAGCCTGCGATTGCAGGCTTTTTCTATCCGATTGCGCGCCTTTCGGCGCGGGAAAGGGGAGGACCCACGATGAAAAACCTGCTTTTGCTTGCCACCGGCGGGACGATCGCCTGCCGCGAAACCGAAAACGGCCTGTCGCCCGCACTGGACGGCGCAGCGCTGCTGGACTTTGTGCCGCAGCTGCACACATTCTGCACGGTGGACGTGCGTGACCTGATGCAGCTGGACTCGACCGACCTGACCGCGGACGACCGGTTGGCCATGGCCCAGGCGGTGCGCCAGCACGCCGACCGGTATGACGGCTTTGTCATCGCTCACGGCACGGACACGCTGGCCTACACCGCCGCGCTGCTGCACCATCTGCTGGCGGATCTCACAAAGCCGGTCGTGCTGACCGGTGCGATGCTGCCCATGGGCGCGCCCGACTCGGATGCGCCGCGCAACCTGCTGGACGCCTGCCGCGTTGCGGCGGACAGCCGCGCGGGTGTGGTCGCGGTGCTGTGCGGTAAGATCCTCGCCGGCAACCGGGTGGTCAAATACCACTCGACCCGGATCGACGCCTTTGTCTCGGCGGGCGTGCCGCCGCTCGGCGTGATCGGCACGGACGGCAAAGTGCGCTGGGATGTGCCCGCCGCGCCGCCGGCGCAGACCGCGCCGGATTCGCTCGACCCGCATGTGCTGCTGATCAAGCTGACGCCCGACCTCGACCCGACCTTTTTCGCCGCGCTGCACGGCTACCCCAAGGTGATTCTGGAAACCTTCGGCGCGGGCGGCATCCCCGCGCGGCTGGAAAGCGCGGTGCGCGCCCTGATCGAGAGCGGCACGCGCGTGTATATCACCACCCAATGCGTTGCGGGCGGGGTGCAGCTGCACCACTATGCGGTCGGCCGCCGCGCCGAGGCGCTGGGTGCGATCTCGCTCGGCGACCGCACGACCGAGGACGCACTGGCTGCGGTCCAGTGCGGCGAGATCTGACGGCTTTGCCTGTTCAATTGTGCTTGTCCATTCCAAAATGTGCTTTTTTATGTTTATATTGCATAAATAACGCAATTCTCTTTTGTGCTATTTGTTTAATCAACCTATTGTTTTGTACAAAAAATGATGGTATTATATAGACAAATCATAAAAGAAAGAAGGCCGCAACATGAACAAGTTTGCAAAGGCGATTATCAACATGAGCGAGGCTACGATGCAGAACAGCAGCTATGTCCGCGGTCTGTTCCGCACTTATGGTATTCCGGTTTCGCACAAAGACAACGCCCCGAAGGATTGATTTTCCGGGCATTGAATTGAAAAATACCGCAAGGACATAGAAAAGAAGACCCGGCCGAAAGCCAACGCTTTCGGCCGGGTCTTTTTCCGTCTCAGGGCCGGTTTTGGATATTTTCCCGGTAATACGCCTCAAAAAGCTGCATCATCAGACCCTTGCGGCGGTTTTGTCCGATATGCCGCAGGTATTTCCAGCAGGAAATGGCCGTGATCAGGCCGCCCACCGTACACACGATGATGTCGCCCATCGTGTCGCCCACGCCGGTCCGCACGACCTGCTGCGGGTCCGCGCCGGAAAACGACACGATGTATTCCCAGATCTCCCACAGCACCGCGCTCATCATTGCAAACATCCAGGTGTACAGCGATGCGTTGAACGCGTCCGCGGGATCGAGGGCATGTCCCGGCTTTTTGGCGAAATACACCGCCGTTCCCAATACCGCGAACAGAAAACCGGACAAAAAGTGCAGGATCTTGTCCCAGCAGGGGATGAGCTCGTAGCCGCCGAACAGACTGGCAAACGACACCGCCGCCAGCACAAACCCGTCGAACACGATCTCGAGCAGGTAAACCGGGCGCAGGTGACACAGGCGGTACAGCACCTGCGGCACGGCGGGCAGCAAAAACGCCGCCAGCACCAGCAGGCCGTTGTACACGGTCGCCTCCCGCCGCAGGCACAGCACGGCCGCGCAGGCCGTGAACAGATAATAGAAGATCAGCGTGCCGTTCCGCACGCGGCGCATCCGTTCCATCCCGCACGCCTCACTTATACTGCTGGTAGGCCGCCACCGCGAGCTGGTCGCAGCGGTTGTTGTACGGATTATCCGCGTGTCCCTTCACCCAATGGAACTGAACCGCGTGTTTGTCCAGCAAATCGAGCAGCCGTCCCCACAATTCCGGGTTTTTGGCTGGTTTTTTGTCACTCTTGACCCACCCCTTGGCGCGCCAGCTTTTCGCCCAGCCTTTGGTGATGCCGTCCACCACATACTTGCTGTCCGAATACAGATCGACCTTGCACGGCTCCTTGAGCGCTTCGAGCGCGGTGATCACGCCCAGCAGTTCCATGCGGTTGTTGGTCGTGGACGGCTCGGAGCCGGAAAGCTCCTTTTCCTTCTCGCCGTATTTGAGGATCGCGCCCCAGCCGCCCGGACCCGGATTGCCCGAGCACGCGCCGTCGGTATAGATGGTTACGTTTTTCATGCTTCCTCCTGTTTGGTCCGAAAATAACAAAAGCCACGAGTTCCCGTGGCTTTTGCTTGTGTTTTGGTTATGCGATCACGCCTGCCGGTACTTCCACCTGCTCGTAGACGATGCTGATGATGGAAAGCACCACCATCGCCGTCGCGCGGCAGATATGTACCAGGTCGTCGTTGATGCCGTGCCGGCGGTCGGCAGCGCGGTATGCGTCATGCATCGCGCCGATGCGCGTGATGAGCGCGTCCACCGAAACCGGCGGGATAATCGGGCTGGCCCACTGCTCAAACCGATCCTCGGTCATGCGGCGGCGGATCACCAGCGCCACGCGCTTTTCATACAGATAATGCGCCAGCAGGTTGTGCTCGTAAATATCATCGTTGTGCGGATAGGTGAAGAAATCGGTCATGTAGTGGCAGATCTCACCCAGATCCACCGAGAGCTCGCGGCCGTTGACCGGGCCGATGGTGTATTTTTCGGTAAAGGTGCGGATCTTGTCCATCACCTCATCCATCATGATCGACGGGTTATGACGCTTGGTCAGATACGTGCCGGTCAGGTCGGGCTTTAAGTTGCCGTATACAAAGCCGCTTTGGTCAAAGGTGACGCCGCAGGTCTGCTCAACGTAGTCCAGCAACAGGTGTGCAACGCGAATATGGGATACGGAATCCATCAGCAATCCTCCAGACGGAACGCGCATTTCTTAACAACTTCTTAACATCCGGGACGATCCAGTCAAAACCCCGGAATCGAACTCAGTATAACACAGTTTTCCCGTCTTGTCTTGCGTTTTTTGAAATTGTAACGAAAACAACACAAACTCTTTCATTTTTCGCCGTATTCTCTAACAAATTTATGACATTTTTGGTTATCTTGCCCGAAACGCTTCGCTGCGGAATTTGATTTTTCCCTCGAGCGCCTGCCGCAGACGCTGGCACATAGCCTCGCGGTCGCGGTTGAGCGTGCCGGCCAGATTGACATAATTGGACGCATGGTTGGCGCGGAATACGCTGCCCTCAGAGTCGATATGCTCGAGCAGGATGAGCGTTTCGTGGGCGATCTCGATCGGGTTCATCAGGTAGAAGCGGCCTTCCTGCCAGTCGCGCATCAGGGGCGTGGGCAGTTCGAAAAGCAGGGTCAGCAGGCCGATATACTCGGGCTTCATGCGCGAGAGCGCCTCGGCGGTCTTGATGGCGTGCTCCTCGCTCAGTTCGAGCGAGCCGAGGCCCGCGATGCAGGTGACCGACAGCTTCATGCCGGCTTCCTTGACCATCAGGCCCGCGTGCACGATCTCATCGGCGGTTTCGCCCTTGTTGACGCGGCGGAGCACCTCATCCGAGCCGGATTCCAGCCCAAGATAGATCATATCCAACCCAAGTTCATGCAAAAGGTTGAGCTCCTCCTGCTTTTTGACCAGAATGGACGCGGGCGAGCCGTAGCTGGTCACGCGCTCGCACTCGGGGAACAGCTGACGGATATAGCGCAGGATCTCGGCCATATGCTCGGCGCGGCACATGAGCGCGTCGCCGTCCGCGAGAAAGATGCGCCGGACGTTCGGGTACATGCGGCGCGCCTCGTCAAAGTCGCGCTTGACGTCCTCTAACTTGCGCACGCGAAAGCGCTTTTCCTTATACATATCGCAGAACGTGCATTTGTTGTGGCTGCATCCGATCGTCACCTGTACGATCAGGCTGTACGCCTCAGAGGGCGGACGGAATACGCGGCCTTCATATTCGATCATGGGGTATTTTCCTCCTTGTGTGTGGATAAAAACAGCGGGCGAAGGGGAAATCCTCCGCCCGCTGCCGCTTATTCTTCGGTTTTCTCTTCTGCGGGAGCCTGCTCCTCCGCCGCTTCGGCCTCGGCCGGCTCGTCCTGTTCGGGAACTTCCTCGTCGAACGTATCCTGATAGGCGTCGTCCACGGACGCACACTCTTCCGCGCAGGCGCAGGACGCGCAATCCGAATCCTCGCGCATCATTTCTTCCAGCTCATCCATGGCCTTGAGCTCCGCCTCGTGGTAAACTTCCTCTTCGCGCTTTTTCTGAAGCAGCACAAGCGCCGCCGTTGCGCCGGCCGCACAGGCGAGGCTGGTCAGCAGCAGGGTCGCTTTGATTTTCGTCGAATTTTTCAAAGAATCCACTTCCTCTCAAAGTGATGCGGAATATTTACTTAACTTTATCATACCCTTGGGGCAAAGTCAATGGCAGCAGCCGGTTATTTGCCCAGTTCATAGGCGCGCGCGATGCATTTGTCGTTCGCCTGCGCCAGCATATCGGCAAGGCCGCACGCCTCGAGCACCTTCATGGCCTCGATCGTCGTGCCGCCCGGCGAGCAGACCGCGCGGATCAGCTCCGCAGGGGTTTTGCCGCCCTCGAGCAGCATTTTCGCCGAGCCGATCATGGTCTGGCAGAACAGCTTGAGCGCATCCTCCTGCCCAATGCCGTGCGCCGCAGCGCTTTTGACCATCGCGTCCGCGAATGCGTAGATATACGCCGGGGCCGAGCCCGCATACGGGATGACCTCGTTGAGCATATCCTCGCGGTCGAACACGACCGTCACGCCCATGGTGTCGAACAGCGCGCGGATCTGCGCGAGCTGCGCGTCGGTTGCCGCCGCGTTTTTGACCAGCTCGGTCGCGCCCTCGCCCAGCATGAGCGGCGTGTTGGGCATCACGCGGATCACTGCGGTGTCCGCGCCGAGCGCCCGCTCGATCTTTTCAAAGGTCACGCCCGCCGCGATCGACACGACCAGTGGTTTTTCGCCTTCGCACTTGCCCAAAACCGGCAAAATCTCGTCAAAATTCTGCGGCTTGACCGCGAGCAGCACGGTTTCGCACGCGGTATAGACTTCGGTATAATTTCCCGTGACGGCGTAGCCGCGGGCGGCGTTTGCGGCACGCTTGTCCTCGCTGCGGTTGAACAGCAGCGCCTGATCGCGCGTCAGCAGGCCCGCGCGCACCGCGCCTTCCGCGATCGCCATGCCCATATTGCCCGCGCCCAGCACGCCAAACCGGTATGTTTTCATGCAGGTTCCCCTCTCCATTCTGATAGGCTGTTAAATTTATTATAGCATACCCGCCTTTTCCCTGCAAATATCTTGTGAAAAAGCCGCTTTTATGATACAATAACTTCATTATTTTATTCCGGAGGGGAAAGAAACGTTGGCACGGTTAGTCCCGCACCTCGGACTGCGGACGGTCAAGACCGGTCTTGCGGTGGCGCTGGCGCTGCTTTTTGCCGATCTGCGCGGTTCGAACTCGCTGATCTTTGCCGCCATCGGCGCCATCAGCGCGATGAGCCGCACGGTGGGCGATGCCTTTGAAACCTGCCGCACGCAGCTGACCGGCATCCTGCTCGGCGCCGGCTTCGGCGCGCTGTTCATCAGCGTGTTTGCCGATACCCGCTATGTGGGCATCGGGCTCGGCCTGATCGCGCTCATCCTGCTGTGCGTCCGGCTGCGGCTGCAATTTGCCGTGCCGCTGTCCTGCATCGTGTTCGTATCGGTCTGTCTGGCCCCGGCCGGCGACGCGTTCCAGTACGGCTGCAACCGCCTGCTCGACACCGCCATCGGCCTTGCCACGGCGCTCGTCATCAACGTCACAATCAAACCCTACAACAACAGCCGCCGCATCGCGGGGCTGCTGCGGCAGTTCCGGCAGGCCGTGCCCGATTATGTCAGCGAGCGCGTGCTGCACGGGCACTATCCCGACCTGTCGCCGCTCAAGGCCCAGCTCGACCGCATCTCGGCCGAGCTTGCCATCTTCGAAAAGCAGCGGCTGTTCCGCCAGCAGGACCACGACGAGCAGGCCGTCTATCTGCGCGGCTGCGAAAAGCTGGCGCAGAGCATCTGGCAGGAGCTTTCCGCCCTGTGCGCGATGGATGAAAGGGGACATCTGTCGGTGGAAAACGCCGGACGGCTGGCGGACCTCGGGCTGCAGGTGCCGAACGGCATCTGCGCCATGCCGCAGAGCACGGCGGACGTGGTCGGCAACTACCATCTGGACAACCTGCTGCGCGCGTGGCAGTTCCTCGGCGAATTCAGCCCCACGGAATAGCGTTTCCCGCCGCTTTTGCGGCAATGCAGAAAGAGAAAGAAACATGTAAGGGAGTAGTTTGCGAAAAATGGAACAGAAATCAAGAAGCAGCTTTTCCAGCCGCATCGGCTTTGTGCTGGCAGCGGCCGGTTCTGCGGTAGGTCTGGGAAACCTTTGGCGCTTCCCGTATCTGGCCGCACAGTACGGCGGCGGTATTTTCCTGCTCGTGTATATCATTCTGGCGATCACCTTCGGCTTTGCGCTGATGATCACCGAGATCGCGATCGGCCGCAAGACCCGCCTGTCCTGCATCGGGGCGTATAAGGCGCTCGACCGGCGGTTCGGCTTCCTCGGCTGGATCGCGGCATTCGTACCGGTCATCATCACCCCGTATTACTGCGTCATCGGCGGCTGGGTGATGAAGTATCTGGTCACGTTCCTGACCGGCAACGCTCTGGCCGCGGCCGATAACGGCGGCTTTTTCAACGATTTCATCGGGTTTGACGCGGGCTCGATCCCGGCTACCATGCTGGATTTCAGCGGCCCGACCCCGTGGTTCCTGATCTATGTGCTGCTGACCGCGCTGGTCGTCATCTTCGGCGTGGAAAAGGGCATCGAAAAGGCAAGCCGGTTTATGATGCCCGTGCTCGCCGTGCTGAGCGTGATCGTGGCGGTCTACTCGCTGACGATCGACGGCGCGATGGCCGGCCTCAAGTATTACCTGCTGCCCGACCTGTCGCAGTTCTCGGCTTCGACCGTGCTCGGCGCGCTCGGCCAGCTGTTCTACTCGATGTCGCTGGCAATGGGCATTATGATCACTTACGGCTCGTATATGCAGAAGGAAAACCTGCTCGAGCACTCGGTCACGCAGATCGAGGTGTTCGATACCCTGTTCGCCTTCATCGCCGGCCTGATGATCATTCCGGCAGTTGTGGCCTTCAATAACGGCGACCCGTCCCAGATCAACAACGGCCCGGGCCTGATGTTCATCACGCTGCCGATGGTGTTCGACTCCATGCACTTCGGCACGATCATCGGCACGGTGTTCTTCCTACTGGTGCTGTTCGCGGCGCTGACCTCCTCGATCTCGCTGATGGAGACACTGGTCTCGGTGCTGATGGACAAGACCCCGCTCAAGCGCAAACCCGCCACCATTCTGGTCACCGTGGTCGTGCTGCTGTTCGGCGTGCCGTCCTGTCTGGGCTATGGCCCGTGGGCAGGCATCACGATCATCGGCATGCAGTTCCTCGATTTCTTCGACTTTATCTCCAACTCGGTGCTCATGCCGATCGTCGCGTTCCTGACCTGCATCCTGGTCGGCCATGTGGTCGGCACCAAGGTCATCGCGGACGAGGTCAAGGAAGGCGCGGGCTCGTTCCACCGCGAAGCGCTGCACCGCGTCATGGTGCGCTGGATCGCGCCGATCCTGCTACTGGTCATCCTCGGCACCGAACTTGCCACCAAGGTGTTCCACATCTTCACAATCTGATAAAACGGCAGACAAAAAGAGGCTTTCCGAATCGGAAAGCCTCTTTTTTTATGTGTCTTATCGGATCGGCAGCATTTTGCCGGTCTCAAACGACTCCTTGCAGCGGTATGCCGCCTCGGACACCGCCGTGCCGTCGTACACCGTCAGGTCGGACGGCTTGGTGTTATCGCGCACATGGCCGGTGAAGGCGATCATCTCGGCGACAAACGCCTCGTGCCAGCGGCTCATGAAGTCCGGATAGTACTCCTCGCGCGAGCCGTGCTCGTCCACGATGTTGAGCATGTTCTTCGCGCCGACGTTCGCGATGCGCAGCGTGCCGTGCGTGCCGATGATCTCGGTTTCGACGTTGCAGCCCGCCGCGTGCGTGCGGTTGGTGAACATGAAGCCCATCGCGCCGTTGTCCATCTGGATGGTCGCGGCCGCGTTGTCCGCGTCGTTCAGCTCCTTGTACAGGTCGAACTCGAACACGCCGCCGATCGCCCACACGTTTTTGACGTTCGAGCCGGTGAACCAGCGGATGAGGTCGATATCATGTACACACATATCGAGGAACTGGCCGCCCGAGTGCGGCGCAAACTTGAGGGTGGACTCGATGGTCGAGCGCGGGTCCTGCGTGTACGAGCGCACGAGCACGACCTTGCCGATGTCGCCGTTGTCGATTCTGCGCTTGGCCTCGGCATAGGATTTGTCAAAGCGGCGCATGAAGCCCAGCTGGAAGATCAGGTCGGGGTGCGCTTCGACGACCTTTTCCGCGTCCTTGCACTGGGGCACGTCCGTGCCGAGCGGCTTTTCGCAAAACACATGCTTGCCGTTGTTCATCGCGATCTCGATCTGCTGGCAGTGCAGGAAGGAGGGGGATACGATCACGATCGCGTCCAGCTCGGGGTTTTTGCACATCTCTTCAAAATCCGTATAAGTATAGGGGACGCCCAGTTCCTCGGCGACCTCCTTGACGCGCGCTTCGTCCACATCGCAGACCGCCGTCAGCTCGCAGCCCGGCACCTGCGTGGCCAGATTGCACGCATGCTCGTAACCCAGACGACCCAGACCGACCGAACCTACTTTGACCGTTTTCATACCGCATTCTCCTTTGCATCGTTTGTGCGGGCGCCGGCTGCGCCCTCTGTCGTTTTGTTGTCTTTATTCTACCGCCGCACCGGGAAAATTACCATCGGATTCTTGCATTTTCTGCATGCAAAAACCGCCGTGAATCCACGGCGGCACAAAACAAACTTTCAAATTCTTGCGCGGGGCGTCAGGCGTGATAGACATACTCGCGCCGGAAGGTGCGCGGCGCCATGCCGACCGCCTTGGAAAACTGCGCGTTGAAGTGGCTGGGGTTGTCGTATCCCACCTGCGCGGCGATGCGCGTGATGGGCAGGTCGGTCGTGATCAGCAGGGTCTGCGCCTCGCCGATGCGGCGGCGCAGCACATATTGCAGAGGCGAATACCCGGTCGCTTCCTTGCAGGCGTGCGACAGATAGGACGGGCTGACATGCAGCGCGCCCGCCATCTGCTGGAGCGAAAATTCCTCGGCGAAATGCGCGTCGATATAGTCCTTGATGCGCTGGGCAAACACGTTTTCGCCCGCGGCACGGCCGTCCGCCGCCGCGGCGCGGAACTGCTGCACGAGCGACAGCACCGCCATGAGCAGATGGTGCGCGCCGTCGTCGTTGCCCGCGGTCAGCTCGTCGTATAACACGTCGTACAGCCGCTCGAGCCGCGCGGTCTGCGTTTCGTTCAGGTGGCAGACGGGCGATGCGTCCTCCGCGATCAGGGCGTTGACCCGCAGGCCGGGCACGGCAAGGCCGCCCAGTGCCAGACTGACCGTCGCGACCGGCCGGTCGGGGCCAGAAGGCTCGTCGTGCACGACGCGGCTGTTGAAGATGAACAGGTCACCGCGGCGCGCGTCATAGGGCGTGCCGCCGACAAAATACCGGCTTTCGCCGCCGCGCACGAGCACCACCTCGACCAGATCGTCATGCGCGTGCATCACGCGCGGATGGGCGGAGGCCTTTTCGTCCGTGCGGCTGACCGAAAACAGGCGCGGCATGCACAAAAGGCCGAAGGGCGCGGCATATTCCTTTTTGACAAAACACTGGATCACGCGGCCTTTCCCCCCTTGTTTGGATAAAATTATCGTAGCATAAACGCCCGCCGCGGTCAAGGCGCGCGAAAAAGGGCCCGGGACGCATGTCCCAAGCCCTTATGTTTACCTTCACAGGATCTGTCCGCGCAGGATGAGCGTGTTGATGTTCAAATCCTCGTCGAGCAGGAGGATGTTGGCCAGCTTGCCCGGCTCGAGCGAGCCGTAGTCATGCTGGATGCCGATGGCGCGCGCCGGATTGGTGGACGCCGCGCGCACCGCCTGCCCCAGCGGGATCCCCATCTGCACCGCGCGCCGCATGCACTCGAACAGGTTGACGACCGAACCGGCCAGCGTGCCCTTGTCGCGCAGGGTCGCGCGGCCCTCCTGCACGCGCACCGCCTGTCCGCCGAGGGTATAGTCCCCGTCGTCCAGCCCGGCCGCGGACATGCTGTCCGAAATCAGGATCATCCGGTTTTCAAACAGGCGGAACGCGATGCGCACCGCCGACGGATGCACATGGCAGCCGTCCGAAATCAGCTCCACGCCAACTTCGTCATTGTCCAGCGCCGCGCCGATCACGCCCGGTTCCCGGTGGGTCATGGGCGGCATGGCGTTGAACAGGTGGGTGACCTCGCGCGCGCCGCGCCGGAACGCCTCGCAGGCGGTGTCGTAGTCCGCCTCGGTGTGCGCCAGCGACAGGCGCACCTCGCCCGCCAGTTCCTCGATCATATCCAGCCCGCCGGGCAGTTCGGGCGCGATCTCGCACAGGCGGATCAGCCCCTGCGCCTGTTCCTGCAAACGGCGGAACAGACCGGCGTCCGGATTTTGCAGCCATGCGCCGTTCTGTGCACCCCGCCGCGCGGGGGACAGGAACGGCCCTTCCAGATTGACGCCCACCAGCGCCGCGCCGCAGCGCTCGGTGCGGTACGCCGCAGCGGCCCGCATCACATCGGACAGCTTTTCCTCCGGATAGGTCATGGTGGCCGGGCAGATCGCGCACACGCCGTTTTCGGCCTGATAGCGTGCGATCGCGGAGATCGCCTGCTCGGTCGCATCGCAGAAATCATAGCCCGCGCAGCCGTGGAAGTGGATGTCGATCAGGCCCGGAATGGCATACAGCCCATCCATATCGCAGGCGTCCGCCGACGCCGGGGCATTCGCGATCCGGTCGCCCGAAAGCACCAGCCCACCCGTGCGGAACGAGCCGTCCGGCTGGTAGATCCTGAGATTTTTAAACTCCATCTGTCCGCGCGCCGCTTACAGCAGATCCATGCTCTTGGACAGGGCGGCCTCGTCCGCGACCACGGACACGTCGGTGTGCAGCTGCAGGATGGAAGCCGGCACACGCGGGGTCACCGGGCCGAAGAACGCCTGACGCACGATATCCGCCTTGTTTTCGCCCGAAACGACGATCACGATGCGGCGCGCGAGCATGATGGTCTGCACGCCCATGGTGTACGCCTGGCGCGGTACGTCGTCCGCGGACTCGAAAAAGCGCTTGTTGGCCTCGATGGTGGATTCGGTCAAATCGACGCAGTGCGTGCCCTTGGAGAAATACTCGTCCGGCTCGTTGAAGCCGATGTGGCCGTTCAGGCCCATGCCGAGCAGCTGCAGGTCGATGCCGCCGGCCGCCTTGATCGCCGCGTCATAACGCGCGCACTCACGCTCCGCGTCCATCTGCGCGCCGTCCGGCAGGTTGATGCGGCTTTCCGGCACGTTGATCGCGTCGAAAAAGTTCTTGTGCATGAAATAATGGTAGCTCTGATCGTGGTACGCGGTCAGGCCGCGGTACTCGTCCAGATTGAAGGTGGTGCACTCACCGAAATCCACGTCACCCTTATTGTACCACTTGATCAGCTGCTCATAAATGCCGATCGGGGACGAACCGGTGGCCAGGCCCAGCACGGAATCCGGCTTGAGGATGACCTGCGCCGAAATGATGTTGGCCGCCTTGCGGCTCATGTCGTTGTAATCCTTTGCACGAATGATCTTCATGTAATTTACCTCTCTTTTTGTCCAAACTTCAGACGCCAAAAAACAAAGGCGGGCGTTTGCCCGCCTCAGCCGCTTGAGGAACGCCTGCGGCCCCATCCAAACGGGCGCAGGTTTTTTTACTGTACCAGCTTTTCCATCTCGCGCGCGAGCGCATGTACGCCCGGGCCGATCACGACATGCACCTCGCCGTCCGCCCGGCGCAGCACGCCCGCGGCGCCCGCCGCGCGCAGCCCCGCTTCGTCCACCGCCGCGGGGTCCCGCAGGCGCAGACGCAGACGCGTGATGCAGTGTCCAATGGAACGCACGTTATCCCGGCCGCCGAGCGCCTTTAACATGGCCGCGGCGGCGCCTGCATCGGATAACAACACCGGTTTTCTCTCTTACAGATTGTCCTGCAGGAACTTCTCGAGCGCAGCTGCTGCCGCTTCCTCGTCCTCGCCCTCGATGGTCAACTTGACCGTGTCGCCCTGCTTGACGCCCATGCTCATCACGCCCATGATGCGCTTTGCGTCAACTTCCTTCTTCGGGCCGGCGATCTTGATGGAGGACTTGAACTGCGCAGCCTCCTTGACCAGCATGCCTGCCGGGCGCGCGTGGATGCCGAGTTCGTCCTTGATGGTGTACTCTACGGTTTTCATAACTGCATTTTCCTTTCTATCTTGTGCATGGTTGCGGATGACTGACTGGGCTTTTGCCGGGTAGGCAAACCATCGTCCGATGCCACCGTCTGTTCCGGCAAAGTATGTCCTTTCCGCCGTCAAATCATGCGGCATTGCGCCGCCGAAACTGCACAAAGCACGGAAAATTTGCCCCAAAAAAACGAAAAGAACCAAACTCCTGCACCGCCGGGCAAACTTATGGGCCGGCCGCGAGAAATTTGGTTTTGCCCGCCAACACGGTAACAATCCAATCACAACGAGGACGATGTTCGCTTGTTGTGAATATTGTAACAAACCGAGAGGATTTTTTCAAGCCACTACCGCCCGCGCAAACTGCCAGAAAATCGGTCTACTTTTTGTGCACCTCATACAAATCACTGGTTTTTGGCGGCAAAGGTTTTGACGCGGCGCGCGGTTTTTGCTATGCTAAGCGGGAACAGAGGAAAGCGAGGCGCAAGACAACATGCAGATTGACGGCAACGAACTGGCGATTTTGCAGGACAAACTCGACCGCGAGGGCAAAAAAGAGGAGGCATGGCGCATCAAGCAGGAGTTCCTGCGGCAGGTGCGCGAGGCGGGCGACCACTGCCCGTGCCGCCAGCCCTGTCCGCACCACGGCAACTGCTTTGAGTGCGTGACCATCCACCGCGGCCACCGCGACCACCTGCCCATGTGCCTGTGGGATATGGTCAACGAGCGCATCGCCGCGCTCAGCCACATCACCGAAGGCACCCTGCGGGACTATGAGGACCGCAAGGCAGCCGAAGCGGCGTCCGGCTGTGCCGACTGCGCGGCGTGCAGCGGCTGTACCGACTGCGGCGAATGACAAAAAGCAGCCCGACGGGCTGCTTTTTTTGCGTTTACGCACCGGTGACGCGGGCGATGTGCAGCGTCAGGCACAAAAGCTCGCTTTTGCCGGCGTCAAAGCCGTACTCCTCCCGCACCGCGTCGCACACCGCCTGCGCGCAGGCGAACGCGGCGGGGTATTTGCCCTGCACGGCGGGCAGCAGGTCGGCGTCCCGGTCGCCGTAGCCCTGCCCCGCGGCAATGCGGCGCGCGAAAAACTTCAGATGCGCCACAAACCGGTAAAAATCGAGCGAATCCCGGTCGGGCTCGACGCCGCAGCGCTCGCGCACCAGCCCGAACACCCGCTGCATCAGCCGGGTCATGTCGTACACCTCGGGCAGCTCGCCGCCGCACGCGGCATTGACAAAATGCATCGCGATAAAGCCCGCCTCGTCCTCGGCAAAGGCGATGCCGGTCTCGGCGCGGATCTGCTCGACCGCGTCGCAGCCCGCCTTGTATTCCTCCGGATAAAACTGGCGGATATCCCATAAAAGCGGGTTGGACAGCTTGATGCCCTGCTTTTCCCGCTCGATCGCGGCTGAAATGTGGTCGGGCAGGGTAACATAAATGCTGTCCGACAGCGCCGCGCCCAGCGTGCGCTTGGCGCGGTCGATGATGCGCTCGGCAAGCAGGAAATGCGCCAGCGGGATGCTGGTCAGCAGCTGCTGGAAGCGGTCGGACAGCTGCCCGGCATGCAGCGTAAAGCGCTTTTCGACCCGGTCCGCGGGCGCGTCCTGACCGGCGCGGCGGCCGAAGGCCAGCCCGCGCCCCATCAGCACGGTCTCTTCGCCGTTTTCGTCCAGCGCGATCACCACATTATTATTGAGCACTTTTTGGATCTGCATGCCTTCGCCCCCCTTTTCGGCCTGCCACGGAGCGTTCCGTCTGTCGGAACAACCCCGTCTGCTTTCCGTATGCTGAAACAAGTATACCATGAAGCGCCTTTTCCGGTCAACGATGGGGCGAAAAACACGCTAAAAAACCGCGAAGATTGCGTTTCTGTCGGTCAAAGATATTGCTTTTTCGCTACCAAACCGCTATAATCGCTATGTATTACCATTTTATGTACCCTGTAAAAAGAGAGATCGGAGGCGCACCATGCGCATCATTATTGTAGGCTGCGGCAAAGTCGGTTCCGCACTGGCAGAACAGCTTTCCGCAGAAGGGCATGACCTGACCCTGATCGACCTGTCCGAGCGGCGGCTCACCGAGCTGACCAACACGCTCGACCTGACTTCGGTAACCGGCAGCGGCACGAGTTACCATGTGCTCGAAGAGGCGGGCGTGCGGGAGACCGACCTGCTGATCGCCGTCACCACCCATGACGAGATCAACCTGCTTTCCTGCCTGATCGCCAGCAAAGCGGCCGGCTGTCACACGATCGCGCGTGTGCGCGACCCGGAATATGTATCCGAGATCGGCTTCATCCGCGACGAACTGGGTCTGTCCATGGTCATCAACCCGGAATTGTCCACAGCGCGCGTGGTTTCGCGCCTGATCCGTTTCCCGTCCGCCATCGGCGTGAGCACCTTCGCCAAGGGCCGCATCGAACTGCTCGATATCCGCGTCCCGTCCACTTCCCGCCTCAACGGCATGGCGGTGTGCGAAGTCAACCCGCTGCTGCGCACGAACGCACTGCTGTGCATGGTGCGGCGCGAGGGGCAGACCTTTATCCCCAAGGGCGATTTCATCCTGCATGAGGGCGACGACGTGACCGTCATCGTCCCGCCGCGGGAACAGACCGAGTTTTTCCGCCAGATCGGCGTGCCGAACGACCATATCCGCTCGGCCATGCTGATCGGCGGCGGCAAAATTTCCTACTTTTTGGCCAAAATGCTGCTGGAAACCGGCATTTCGGTCAAGATCATCGAAAACCAGCTCGAGCGGTGCGAGGCGCTGTCCGAAATGCTGCCGGGCGCGACCATCATCCACGGCGACGGCACCGACCGCGACCTGCTCGACGAAGAGGGTCTGTCTACCTGTGAAGCGTTCTGCGCGCTGACCGGCATGGACGAGGAAAACATCCTGCTGGCGCTGCACGCGGGGCGCCATTCCAAGGCCAAACTGTTCACCAAGGTCAACCGCGTCAACTTTGAGGAAGTCATCTCCAGCCTGCCCATCGGCACGGTCATCCGTCCCAAGCAGACGACCGCCGAGCTGATCGGCCAATACACCCGCGCGATGCAGAACTCGATGGGTTCCAACGTGGAAACGCTGCACCAGCTGGACGGCGGCGCGGAAGCGCTCGAATTCCGCGTGGCGGCGCACGACCTGATCGGCGTGCCGCTGCAGGATATGCCCATCCGCCCGGATGTGCTGCTGTGCTGCATTAACCGCAAGGGCCGCCGCATCATCCCGCGCGGCCGCGACGTGCTGCGCGAAGGCGATACCGTGATCGTGGTTTCCAACCGGCGCGGCATGAATGACCTGCAGGATATTCTCCAGCCGGAAGAAGCGGAGGATATCGAATCATGAATCATGCCATGGTACGCTACCTGATCGGCTGGATGCTGGGCGTGGAATCGGTGTTCCTGCTTTTGCCCATGCTGACCGCCATCCTGTACCGCGAACCCGTTGTGCTGGCCTATCTGGCGACCGCCGCGATCTGTCTGGCGATTGCCGCCGTTTTGTGTCACAAAAAACCGGAAAACACCCGCTTTTACGCCCGCGAAGGCTTTGTCACGGTCGCGCTGTGCTGGATCGTGCTGGCGCTGACCGGCGCGCTGCCGTTTTTGTTCAGCGGCGAGATCCCGTCGGTGGTGGACGCATTGTTCGAAACCATCTCGGGCTTTACCACCACGGGCGCGACCATCCTGAGCGACGTCGAAGCGCTCTCGCACGCCTCGCTCCTGTGGCGCAGCCTGACCCACTGGGTCGGCGGCATGGGCGTTCTGGTGTTCATGCTGATCGTGCTGCCGCTGGCCGGCGGCCAGACCATCCACCTGATGCGCGCGGAAAGCCCCGGCCCGTCGGTGAGCAAGCTGTCGCCCCATCTGCGCGACACCGCCATGATCCTGTACGGCATCTATTTCGGCATGACCGTGCTGGAGATCGTGCTGCTGATGCTCGGCGGCATGCCGCTGTTCGACGCGGCCTGCACCTCGATGGCGACCGCAGGCACGGGCGGCTTCGGCATCTGGAACAGCTCGATCGCCTATTATGACAGCTATTACCTGCAAGGGGTCGTGACCATCTTCATGATCCTGTTCGGCGTCAACTTCAGCGTGTATTTCCTGCTGCTGACCAAGCGCTGGAAAAACGCCTTCCGCATCGAAGAGGTGCGCCTGTATCTGGGCGTCATTCTCGCCTCGTCTGTACTAATCGCCATCAATGTGCGGCCGCTGTTCTCAAGCTTTTTCCAGAGCTTCCACCACGCCGCGTTCCAGGTGGCATCCATCATCACCACCACCGGCTTTTCCACCGTGGACTTCAACCAGTGGCCCGCGTTCAGCAAGGCGCTGCTCGTACTTTTGATGTTCATCGGCGCGTGCGCCGGTTCGACCGGCGGCGGCATGAAATGCTCGCGCGTGCTGCTCATGTGCAAGAGCATCCGCAAGGAAATGCAGTTCCTCATCCATCCGCGCGCGGTGCGCGTTAACAAGATGGATGGCCGCCGTGTCCAGCATGAAGTCGTGCGCTCGGTCAACGTGTTCATGATCGCGTATCTTTTGCTGTTCATCGTGTCGGTGCTGCTGCTGTCGATCACCAACGAGGAGCTCATCACCAACTTCACCGCGGTTGCGGCGACGCTCAACAACGTCGGCCCCGGCCTCGAACTGGTCGGCCCCGCGGCAAACTTCGGCTTTTTCTCGCCCCTGAGCAAGATCGTTCTGATGTTCGACATGCTCGCCGGCCGTCTGGAAGTGTTCCCGATGCTGCTGCTGTTCGCCCCGGCGACCTGGCGCAGAGAAAAGTGACCCAAACAAGCAAAAACGCCCGCAAAGCGGGCGTTTTTTTACTTATGAAAGCGCTTCGCAAATGGTTTCCGAAACCAGAACGCCCTCGGCATTGTATTCCGCCTGATAGATGCACACACCGAGCGCGTCGAACCGCTGCTCCGTGCGCCCTTGCAGCACGCCGTTTTCGTACTGGGCACTGCTGCCGGTCGAACCGTCCGCGCTGTCGGTGTAGCGGAAGGTGGTTTCGCGTTTATTGCCGTCACCGTTATCCACAAGGCTGTGGATGAGCCGATCTTTGTCGTCGTAAGCATAGTCCGCGACGGCCGTATAGCCGCCCAGCTGGATTTCGCTGTGGACGATACGATTTTTGTCATCCAGAATGTGGGCGTCCTGCTCGATCACCGCGCCGTCCGCATCGTATACGGTCACGGCTGCAAGCGTCGTGCCGTCCGGCTGCGGCTCGTAGATTCGTTCGCTTCTGGTGCTGATTTCGCCCTCGCTGCGGGTCTCTGCGCTGATTTCGCGTCCCTCTTCGTCGAAAGCTGTGGTCGTCTCGGTCAGCAGCGCGCTGTCCAGATACATCACGCCGCGCACGCAGTTGCCCACGCGGTCATATTCTCTCAGGCTGAGCATGGGCTTGCCATCCCCATCGGAAAACGACGCGATCAGGCGTCCCTCTGCGTCATAGGCTTGGTACGAGACCGACTCCGACCACTCCCCGCCGCCGTCCTCCGGCAGCGCGCCGCCGGTCATCTCGCGCAGCGAAGCCTGATCGAACCGCAAGGTCTGGGTGTAATACCGCGTATCCCGCGGCAGCGCGGCGCGCAGGTCGTCCAGCGTTGCGATCTGCGTGCCGTCGATCGGCTGCACGGATGCCTGATACGCCACGGTCACGCCGGTGACCGCCGCGGCCAGCAGAACGCCCGCTACAAGGCGCATGACGATCTGTTTCATCGCAATTCCCCCGTTCTCTGTCCTCCAAAAACCGCAAAGGCGTGCGTCGGAAACCGGCGCACGCCCTTTGTTTGGCTGAAAAGCAATCTTTACTTGACGATCTCCTTGGCAGCGGCGGCCAGCGCGTCCACCTTGGCGGCGGCGTCTGCCTTGCTGTCGCCCTTGGCCATGATATATACCTTGACCTTGGGCTCGGTGCCGGACGGACGGATGATGAACATCGTGCCGCCCTCCAGCTCATAGTACATCACGTTCTGGCCCTTGAGCTCGATCTGCTCGACCTTGCCGTCCGCCATGCAGGTGCGGGTGCCGGGCATGTAATCGCGGGTGTACTCGACCTTGTGCGGGCCGATCTGGGTCAGCGGCTTGTCGCGCAGCTCGCCCATGAGTTCCTTCATGCGGGTAAGGCCGGACACGCCGGGCATGGTGATCGAGATGGTCTGCTCGCAATAGTAGCCGTACTTCTCGTACATCTCTTCCATCGCGTCGTACAGGGTCTTGCCCTGCGTGCGGTAATAGGCCGCCATCTCAGCGATCAGCATAGAAGCGGTGACCGCGTCCTTGTCGCGCGCGTAGTCGCCCGCGAGGTAACCGTAGGACTCCTCAAATGCGAACAGGTACTGGTGCGAACCGGTCTGCTCGAACTGCTTGATCTTCTCGGCGAGGAACTTAAAGCCGGTGAAGGTATCGAAGCACTCCACGCCGTTCTTGTTCGCCGCGGCGCGCGCCATCTCGGTGGTGACGATGCTCTTCAGCACCGCCGGATGCTCCGGCATGGTGTTCGTCAGCTTGCGGGCGGTGATGATATAGTCGATCAGCAGCACGCCCACCTGGTTGCCCGACAGGGTGACATAATCGCCGGTCTTGTCCTTGAGGACGATGCCCGTGCGGTCGGCGTCCGGGTCGGTGCCGATGATCAGATCGACGTCGTTCTGCTTGGCCAGCTCGATGGCAAGCTTGAAGCCTTCCTTATATTCCGGGTTCGGGTTCTTGACGGTCGGGAAGTCGCCGTCGATCTTCATCTGCTCGGGTTCGCAGATGATGTGCTTGTAGCCCAGACGGCGCAGAATCTCGGGCACCAGACGGTAGCCCGCGCCATGGAAGGGCGTGTAAACCAGCTTGAAGTCGTCCGCGACCTGCTTAACGCAATCCGGATTGACCGCTACCTTGATGACCTCGCCGAGGTATGCCTCGTCGGTTTCCTTACTCAGGATGCGGATCATGCCATCTGCGACCGCCTTGTCGTAATCCGCGGTCTTGACGCCGGTGAAGATGTCGGTTGCCGCCATCTCCTTGGCGACCACGTCTGCCTCGGCCGGCGGCAGCTGCGCGCCGTCCTCCCAGTAGACCTTATAGCCGTTGTATTCCTTCGGGTTGTGGGACGCGGTGATGTTGATGCCCGCGATGCAGCCATAGTGGCGGATCGCGAAAGACAGCTCGGGCGTCGGGCGCAGCTCATCAAACAGCAGCGCCTTGATGCCGTTTGCCGCGAGGATGCAGGCGGACTGCCGGGCAAACTCGGGCGAGAAATGACGGCTGTCATACGCGATGGCAACGCCGCGGTCCATTGCGGCCTGACCATTGGAGACGATCAGCTTGGCAAGGCCCTGCGCCGCCTGACCGACCGTGAAGCGATTCATGCGGTTGAGGCCGACGCCCAGCACGCCGCGCAGGCCCGCCGTACCGAACGACAGCGGCGCGAAAAAGCGGCTTTCGATCTCCTCGTTATTTCCCTCTACCGCGCGCAGCTCGGCGCGCTCTTCCTCCGAAAGCGCGTCGCTTTCCAGCCAGCGCTTGTATTCCGACATATAATCCATTGGAATTCACCTCATCCTGTTATTTGGCTAAAGCCACTATCTAAATTATACAATATCTGTCTGTCAATGCAAGGGGTTTTGCGCGAATTCGTACATTTTACGATGCACTCCGGTATCTTTTCACAAATCAAACCTGCTTTTTTTGTGCATTTTATTCTGTCTTTTGGAAATTTGACATGCTGCCAAATTTTCCATCGTTATTTTGTGCAAAATGCCGCAGGAGACCCATTTCCATGCTTGTACTGCGCGGAAAAATGCGGTATACTTCATTTATATGAAATTGACAGATTGAGGGGTCATGATATGAAGCTGAAAACCCGGCTGGCCGTTGCGGTTTGTAAGGCCTCGGGCGCCGTGCTGCGCCGTCTCGGCCGCGGCGGCACCAACCTGCCCGGCAAGCTCGCGCTCAAAATCGACAAGAACATCCTCGGGGAACTGTCGCGCGGCGTCAAGGTCACGGTCGTGACCGGCACCAACGGCAAAACCACCACCTCGCGCATGATCGAGCAGGCGTTTGCCGACGCGGGGCTCAAATACTTTTCCAACAAATCGGGCGCCAACCTGCTGACCGGCATCATCGCCGTGTTTGCGCAGCACTGCACGCTGTCCGGCAAGTGCCCGTACACGCACGCGCTGATCGAGTGCGACGAAGCCGCCTTCCGTAAAACGAGCGAATTTCTGCCGGTCGAGTGTCTGGTGGTCAACAACATCTTCCGCGACCAGCTCGACCGCTACGGCGAGATCACGCACACCTTGAACGCCATCCGCGAGGGCATCACCCATGTGCCGGACGCGACCCTGTGCCTGAACGCCGACTGCTCGCTGACCGCCTCGCTCGCGGACAAGATCCCGAACAAGATCCTGTGGTTCGGCGTCAACGTCCCGATCTACGAAAACGCGGCGCACGAGCTGTCAGACGCGCCCTACTGCATCCACTGCAAGACCGAATACGAATATGATTACGTCACCTACGGCCATCTGGGCGGCTTCCGGTGCCCGAAGTGCGGCTACCACCGGCACGAGCCGGACGTCGCCGTGACCAAGATCCTGGCTGCGGGCGCGGATTCATCCGATATCGAGCTGTCCATCTGCGGCCACGCGCACGAAGTACACGTCAACCTGCCGGGCGGCTACAACATCTATAACGCGGCGGCCGCCGCGGCCGTGTCGCACGTCGTCGGCATCGACGAGGAGACCGCGGTCAGCGCGCTCGGCCAGTTTGAATGCGGCTTTGGCCGCGCCGAGCAGTTCACGCTCGGCAAGGCGCAGGCGCGCATGATGCTGGTCAAGAACCCGGCGGGCTTCAATCAGGTCATCAACCTGATCGCGCACGACAAGGGCACCTGCAAGCTGGCCTTCCTGCTCAACGACCGCTTCGCGGACGGCACGGACATCAGCTGGATCTGGGATGTGGACTTTGAAGCGCTGGCCGAACAGGAAGCGCGCTTCACGCGCATTCTGGTTTCGGGCGTGCGCGCGGACGACATGGCGCTGCGCCTGAAATACGCGGGCTTCACCGCCGACCGCATCGAGGTCATCCGGGACTATGAAGCACTGCTCGGTGAAGTCGGCGCGGACGAGACGCCTGCGTTCCTCATGCCGACTTACACGGCGATGTTCGACCTGCGCGGCGAGATCGCCAAGCACACCGACGTCAAGGCATTTTACGAATAAGGGGAGGGGAAGGACATGCAACTGAATATTTGTCATCTGTACCCCGATATCCTCAACCTGTACGGCGACCGGGGCAATATCATCACCATGAAGCGCCGGCTGGAAGCGCGCGGTATCAAAGTCAACATCGAGGAATGTTCGATCGGCCAGCCGCTGGACGTGGACAAATACGACATCTTTTTCATCGGCGGCGGACAGGACTTCGAGCAGGAAGTGCTGCTGCGCGACCTTGCCTCCGGCAAGGGGCGCGATATCTGCACCGCGGTCGAGGACGAAAAGGTGTTCCTCGCCATCTGCGGCGGCTATCAGATGCTCGGCCAGTACTACAAAACGTGGGACGGCAACCAGCTCGACTTCATCGGCGCGATCAACATTCACACGATCGGCGCGAAAGAGCGCATGATCGGCAACTATATGTACCGCACGACACCCGAAAGCGGCGGCACGATCGTGGTCGGCTTTGAGAACCACTCGGGCAAGACCTACCTCGGCGAGGACGTCGCCCCGCTCGGCATGGTGCTCAAGGGCTACGGCAACAACGGCGAGGATCAGACCGAGGGCGCGCGCTACAAAAACGTGTTTGCGACCTACTCGCACGGCTCGCTGCTGCCCAAAAACCCGGCGCTTGCCGACTTTATCCTGCACACCGCGCTCGCGCACAAGTACGACGGCGCCGAGCCGCTCACCCCGCTCGACGACACGCTGGAAAACCGCGCGCACGACTATATGGAAGAGCGCCTGCGCCACGGCTGACGCGCGGATATTGACTTCGCCCGCCGCATATGGTATCATAAGCGGTAATAAGGGAGTAGTCGGCGCGGAACTGTTCCACCGCGCGGCAGGGCCAACATACTGGGGAGGACGCTTCCCTGGTTCTGCATGAAATGACGAGACTTATCTGTTTTTACGGCGGATAGGTCTCTTTTTTTGTGCCTGTCCGGCGCTGCTAAGGCAATACCGCATAATTTGCCGAGAGCGATTTGCGCGCAAATTTTCCGGCTGAATGCGGCGCGTTTTTGCAGCAATACTTACTGTATTGCAAAAAAACGCAACAAAATGCAGGCAAAAAATTTCCGCAAAGCGCCGAAGACCAGATGATGCGGTGTTGCCTTAAGAACAAGGAGGACAAGAAAATGGGTTTGCTGGAATTGTTTATCATCGCGGTCGGTCTGTCGATGGACGCGTTCGCGGTGTCGATCTGTAAGGGGCTTTCGGTGCGCACGCTGCGGCCGCGCCACGCGCTGATCACAGGCGCGTATTTCGGCGGGTTTCAGGCGCTCATGCCGCTGATCGGCTTTTTTCTGGGCGTGCGCTTCCAGACGCTGATTACGAGCGTCGATCACTGGATCGCGTTCGTGCTGCTCGCGCTCATCGGCGGCAACATGGTGCGCGAGTCGCGCGATACCGACGAGGAAAACCTCAGTGATTCGTTTTCCTTTGCCACGATGCTGCCGCTCGCGGTCGCGACCAGCATCGACGCGCTCGCCGTCGGCGTCACGTTTGCGTTTTTGCAGGTGGATATCGTGCCCGCGGTGTGCTTCATCGGCGTGACGACCTTCGTGCTGTCCTGCATCGGCGTCAAGGTCGGGCATGTGTTCGGCGCGAAGTACAAATCACGCGCCGAGCTGTTCGGCGGCGTGGTTCTCATCCTGATGGGACTCAAGATCCTGCTCGAGCACCTCGGCGTGATCGGATAAACAAAAAGGACGCCTTCCGGCGTCCTTTTTTTCTCCCGGGCTTGCGGCCTCTGCCGTCATTTTCCACAATAGGCTCTGTCCAAATTGTTAATAAACTGTAAGCATTGACCAGAATCGGTTGACCTTCTCGCGGCGGCATCGTACAATAGAGACAGAACCCCACAAGGAGGACACGGCATGAATATTTCTTTTTTCCTTACGCCCAAGGCGCAAGTTTCGTACTTATTCGAGGACTGCCCGGTGCGGCAGGCGCTCGACGATATGATGAAAAGCGGCTTTACCGCCATCCCCGTGATCGATCCCAAGGGCCGCTACACCGGCACGATCACCGAGGGTGATTTTTTGCGTCTCGTGCTCAGCCACAGCCCAGAACAGCTGGATCACATGAACGTCGGCGAAGTGCCGCGGCGCATCCGGCACCGTTCGGTTGGCATGGACGCGCGTATGGAGGACATGATCGAGCTGGTTTCCGCGCAGAACTTTGTGCCCGTGACCGACGGGCGCGGCATGTTCTGCGGCATCATCACGCGGCGCGATGTGATCCGGTTTTTGCGCGATTCCTGCCAAAAACCGGAATAGAGCAAACGAAAAACCGTCCGGCAAAAGCCGGACGGTTTTTTTATGTGCCTATCGAAAAAATCAGCTCATCTGCACGCGTTCGCGGACCGTGCCGTTGACCGCCAGCGTGACCGACTGGGTCTTGTAGCCCGTGCAGGCGACCTGCGCCACATAGCTGCCGCGCCGCAGGTTGAAGGACGCCGTGCCGTCAGTGCCGGTCGTGATGCTCTTGCCGCCGATGCTGACGATCGCACCGGACAGCGGCGCGCCGTACACATTGGTGACCACGATCTGCACGGTTTCGAGGATCTCGCCCGTCAGCTTGACCGAACGGGCCGCGGAAACGCTCGCCGTCATGGAAACCGGCGCGGTGAACCGCGCGTGGGACGCGGTGATCTGATAAGAGCCGCGCTTGACGTAAACGGTCGCCTGACCGTTGGAATCGGTATATGCGGTCTGGGTCGCGCTGCCGTCCGCCGCATCCGAGGGCGTCACCGTGACCGCCGCACCGCTGACCGGCATGCCGAGGTCATCCACCACGGTCGTGGTCAGCGCATAGGTCGTGACGTAGTTGACCGTCAGAACCGGGTTTTGGCCGGTGGACATGACGAAAGTAAAGTCCACAAAGGTCGCGCCGTTCGAGCCAAGCTCGGAAAGCGCGGACTTGTTGATCGTCACCTGGTTGCCGCTCACGCGGTACTGCCAGTTCTCTTCCAGCGTTTTGTTGTTTGCGCGGATATACTTGAGCGTTGCGCCTTCCACCGGACTGAGCGTCACGGTCAGGTCGGTAAAGCCGCTGGAATTGGGGTTGGAATCAAAGTCGATCTCGGACGGGCTGACCTCGTTGACCGGGGCGGTGTCCTCGATCGTCAGCGAACAGGTCAGGGAATTGCCCTTGCTGACGACAAAGGTGATGCCGTACGAGCCGCGGCTGCGCTTTGCCAGCGCGTCCCGCAGCAGCGTGACCACACCGGTCGCAGCGTTATAGGTGTAATCCGTGCTGCGCTCGAGCACCGTGCTGCCGATCTTGACCGACTCGAGCGACGTGCCCGCCGCAAGCGCAAGCGTGATGTTCACATCGGCGTAGTTTGCCGAGCCTTCGTACTTGTCAAACACCACCTGCGAGGGGCTGACCGCGCTCTGCGCGGAATCGCCCACCGCCAGACCGACCAGCGCCTTGGTGCCGTCCTCGAACAGCAGCTCCATCGGGTAGCTGCCCGCCTTGAGCGTGCTCAGGAAGGTCTTGTAAATGCGGATGCCGTTTTTATCGGTCAGCAGGTTGTAGTCTGTGCCCAGACGGAGCGTTTTTCCGTTTGCCGTGATGCGGATGAGATCGTTCTTGTCCGCATTGAAGGTGAAGTCATAGGAATGTGCGATCGCATCCGGATTGCTGATGTCGATCGACAGGGTGGACGGGGAGACCGACACACTGCTCGACGAGGTGACTGACTGGCCGCCGATGACCGCGGTTACGCCGCCGCCCAGCGTATACGAGCCGGGCTGCATGATCAGCTCACAGCCGGACACATTGAGCACCGCGGACTGGATCGAGCCGCCGCCGGTGACCGTCGTCTGACCGTTCGCGGTCAGCTCGCTGATCGAGGTGCTGCCCGTGGTCAGGATCGAGCACTTGCCGGACGTGGTCAGATCCCACACCGCGGCGTCCAGCGTCAGCGAAAGGTTGTCGCCGGTCAGCGCAAGGTCGGAAAAGCCGCCGGCCGTCGCCGCGAGGTTGAGCTCGGTCAGTGCGGCCGAAGTCTGCACTTCGGTCGAAGCGATGTTGGTGTTGCCCGTGCAGGTCACCTGCGGGGTCAGGCCAAGCGGATTGGAAACCGTCATGTGGAGCGCGGAAACGCCGTCAAGTGTGACGTTGCCGCCGCTGACGATGATATCGCCGTTGACCGTGACGTTGGTCAGGCTGACGTTGCCCGAGTGCACGCCCTCAGTGATGAACAGGTTGCCGTCGATGACGGTGTCGGACAGCGAGCAGGCAGCGGAGATCGTCACATTGGCGGTATCGCTGTTCAGGTCGCTGCCGGTATAGGCCTTATTCGCGGTATTGAGCGAACCACCCAGGAAATAATACAGGATCTTGGCGATTTCGCCGCGCTTGATGTTGCCCTGCGGCTGGAAGGTGCCGTCGGTATACCCGTTGATGTAGCCCTGCGCGACCGCTTCGGCCACATAGCTCTGCGCGTAGTCGCTGATCTTGCCTCGGTCGGAGAAATCGTTCAGCTCGGACAGGTCGGCCGACGGGGTATATTTGTGCAGGCGGCCGAGGATGGTCGCGGCCTGCTCACGCGTCAGCGTGCCTTCAGGGTCCATCTTGTTGTTGCCCACGCCGTTGATGTAACCGTATTTGACCGCGATCTGCACGGTCTCATAATAAACCGCGCTGCTGCTGACGTCGGAAAAGCTGATCGAAGCTTTTTCCGTGAAGCCGAATGCGCGGTTGACATAGCGCATGAACTCCCAGCGCATGATCGCCTGATCGGGCGTATACTGGCCGGTGGAGGAAGAGGGGTTGATGATTCCCAGCTCGTCCATCTCCAGCAGGTATTTTTTCGCCCAGTGGTTATCGATGTCGGAAGCAGCGAACGCCGCCGGCAGCATGCATAAAAGCAGCGCAGCCGCCAGCACGGCGGACAAAAATCTTTTCACAGCTATCACCTCTTTGGATTCGTTATTCCTATTTTACCATTGTTTTCGTCATTTGTGTACTGTTATTTTACGGGAACCGACTGGGTTTTCCCATGCTTCGACACCCCTTTCCCCAAAACGGTTTTCCGATGCCCGCGGCGCTTTGCCGCGGAACGAAAAAGGGCTGCAAACGCCTGAAAACAGGGGTTTGCAGCCCAAAACGATCGCTCAAATCAGGGTGAGGAGCTTGGCAAATTCCGCGCGCGTGAAACTGCCCTGCGGGCGCAGCGTGCCGTCCTCATAGCCCTTGACCAGGCCCTTGCGCATGCACAGCACGACCGCGGCGCGGCGGTCGGCCGGGATGGACGCGGCGTCCGAATACGCCGCCAGCGTCTGGGTAATGGTCTGCTCGTCGGGCAGCGTCTCGCCCTGCGACACCAGCACGTTGGCAAACAGCTGCATCGCGTCCGCGCGGGTCATGACCGTCTCGGGCTGGAAGCCCTCGGTCAGGCCGTCCAGCAGGCCCGCGGCCTCGACCGCGCTGACCTCGGGCGCGTACCAGGCGTTGGGATTGATGCCCTCCATGGTGGCCTCCGCGTCGGGCAGCTGCTGGCTGCGCGCGACCGTGGCGCAGACCTCGGCCGTGGTGATGGCGTCATCCGGGCGGAACTTACCGTCCGCGCCCTGCATCAGCCCGCGCTCGGACACGGTCTGGATGTAAGAGGCCGCCCAGTGGCTCACCGGCACATCGGAAAAGCCCGCCACCGTCGCCGACGGCTTGGTATACGCCGTGTGCAGCGCCAGATAGCACGCGCTGTCGCGGTCCACCGCGTCGCCCAGCTGCTCAAAGGTGAGCAGATAGCTTTCGGTATACGCGCGGCGCGTTTCGCTCTCGTATTCATTATAATAGTACGTCACGCCCTGCTCGCTCATGCGCGGGAAGGAATACAGGTAGATCGCGTGCTCCGCCGGCAGCAGCTGCTTGACGGTGTCCATATAGCCGCTGACCAGCAGGTCGCTGATCTGATACTGCTCGCCCGTGCGCAGGTCGAAGGCCAGACTGTTGTTCCAGACCGACGAGCCCGCGCCCTTGCCGCTGATGCAGTTGGCCCAGACGACCAGCACCGACCCCTCGATCGACGCGCCGTAGCTGCCTTCGAGCGCTTCATATTCGGCGGTGACCGACGGCCCCTTGAGGAAGAACGCGCGGATGGCGTCGTTGATGCTCTTCTGCACCTTGGCGTCCGCCAGGCCGCTGATCTCGGGGAAATCCACGTCCCAGCCGTGCTCGGTGCCGTCCGCCTGATAGCCCAAAAACTTCTCATAATGCACGGTCTTGGCCGTGATGCCGCTGCCGAGGTCAAAGGACTTGGGCTGCTCGAACAGCGTTTTGCCGGTGGACAGGTTGATATACTTGAGCGTGCCGTCCTGCGTCACGCGCACGACGTTTTCGCTGAGTAGCGTCGGATTTTCGGCATTTTTCAGGCTGGCAAAGTAGCCGCCGTTCTTTTTGAAGAAAATCAGGCTGCCGTCCGCCGTGCCGTGCCAGGAAAGGCCGTAGCGCAGCTCATTGAAGCCGCCCACATAGCTGTTGACGCGGTAGGCGATGTTGCCGTACACATCGACCGCGGATGCCGAGCCGTCCTCGCTGCGCGCAGCATACAGCCCTTCGCCCATATAGGACAGGTAGTAATAAGTCGGTTCGGTCAGCAGTTTGCCGGTCGTGTCCATCAGGCCCCAGCGGTTGACCTGACACACCATCGCGGCGCCGTCGTGGAACTCGGAAATGGTCTTATAGAGGAAATCGGTCAGATATTCGCCCTTGGACAGCGAATACAGCGCCTGATTGGTCCCGTTGGACAGAACCACGGTGTCCTCACCGAAGATCGTCATATAAGACGGCTGGATATTGCTGTCGAGCGTATAGATCGTTTTGCCCTCGGTGTCGATGGCGAGATACTGCCCGTCCGTCGTGCACACGAGCGCGCGGCCATTGGAGAATGCGCCCGCCTCTTCAAATTCGCCCGCGAAAGCGGTCGCGCCGTCCTTGGTGACATAGGAATACAGGCCGGACGCCGGGCTTTTGCACAGCAGCAGCCCGTCCTCGAAAAAGCCCTCCGCGCCCGCGTAAGAGCCGATCTTGTTGCCGGACAGCGTGTAATACACGCTGTGGTCGGCATAGCGATAGGCGATCGCGTCATCCGAAAACTCGACCGAAACCGGCGCTTCGGTGTAATCGACGACGATGTGGCCGGTGCGGTCGATCACCGCGGTCTGCCACTGGTCGTTTTCGACCGCGGCCAGCCCGCATGCGGCAAATTCCCCGGCCTGGATATACGAAAACGGCAGCGCCGTCTGGCCATCTTCATCCAGATAGCCGTACCGGGTCACGCCGTCGATATCCGTGCGCTGCACCGGATAGACCGACCCCGCGGCCGCGGCTCCTATTATCATGATACACGCCGCAAACAGGGCGGATATGGTTTTCTTGAACATGGTTTTTCCATCCTTGGATTGTATGATGAATAAATTATATCCTTTTCTTCCAATCCGCTCAATAGCAGGGGGAAAAGTGTAACAATTGTGACACAAGCGCGCGAAATATTACAGGATGATTGCATCCCGCGGGCACAAAAAAGCGCCCCCTTGCAAAGGGGGGCGCTGCTGCGCTTTATGATTCCTGTGCCGGGGCGGCGGCTGCCTGCGCGCCGCTCTCCTGCGCGGGTGCGCCTTCCGCGTTCTGCGGCTTGCGGCGGCGGCGTCCTCCGCGGCGACGGCGGCGGCGCGGTGCGCCTTCCGCGGGAGCAGCGCCCTCGGCGGGCTGCTCTCCCTGCGCCTCTTCCGACGCCTCTCCGGCCTCAGCCTGCTGCTTTTTCTGCTGCTTGGCGGCTTCCTGCTCCATGCGGCGACGCTCCTCGGCCATGGCCGCGGCGTTCTGCCGGTTGCGGCATGCGCCCTTGACCACGCAGCAGTCCACGCACTGGAACTCGGTCAGCGTATGGTCCGGGCTTTCATCCAGCTGCACCTTGCAGGTGCCGCGCAGCATCTGGGTCGTGATGACCTTGCCGCGCCCTTCGGGCGTATCGACCACGCTGCCCTGCTTGGGGGTGACCTTCTGCAGCTCGGCATAGGCCTCATGCTCGTATTTCAGGCAGCACATCAGTCTGCCGCACACGCCCGAGATCTTGGCCGGGTTGAGCGACAGATTCTGATCCTTCGCCATGTTGATCGACACCGGATGGAAATCCTCCAGATACGAGCAGCAGCACAGCTCGCGCCCGCAGGTGCCCAGTCCGCCGATCATCTTCGCTTCATCGCGCACGCCGATCTGGCGCAGCTCGATGCGCGTGCGGAACACGCTGGCCAGATCCTTGACCAGCTCGCGGAAGTCCACGCGGCCGTCCGCCGTGAAGTAAAACAGCATTTTGTTCATATCGAACGTGCATTCCGCGGTGACCAGGTTCATTTCCAGCCCGCGTTCCTCGATCTTGCGCTTGCAGATGACAAACGCCTCGTCCGCGCGCTTTTTGTTGCGCGCAAGCGTCTTTTTATCCGCCTCGGTCGCCACGCGCACCATGCGCTTGAGCGGCTGGACGACCGTCTGGTCGGGCACGTCCGTGTTGCCCTGCACGCACTGGCCGTACTCCAGCCCGCGCGCGGTCTCCACGATCACGTCCTCGCCCGCCGACACCGGCACGCCCTGCGGATCGAAATAATACATTTTTCCGCCCGTTTTGAAGCGGACTCCTATAATCGTCGTCAAAAACTGATCCTCCTATATTATAAAAAGCAGATGCGGTAGGCATCGCTTGTCAGCGCACAGGTGACCGCGGCCGCCGCGGCATTGCGCGAGACGCGGTCGGTCAGTACGCTCAGAAAATCATACAGCTTAAGCAGCCGTGCGGCGCTTACCGCGCGGGCCAGCGCCTGCGTCTGCGCGCGCAGCGCGCCCTCGACCGGCGGCTGCGGCAGGCCTTTGGCGGCAAAAATCGCGTCGCGCAGCGCGCTTTGCAGCACGGAAATCACGCCCAGAAGCGCCCGGCGCGGCGTTTTCTCCAGCGCGAGCGCGGCCAGCATCATGCGGTCCTCGCGTCTGGCAGCCAGCGCTTCCAGATAGGGCGCAAGCAGCGGCACGGCTTCGCCGTCGTCCGGCGCGTCCCCGCCCTGCGGGGCGAGCGCGAATTTGGTGCAGCGCGATCGCACGGTTTGCAGCAGCGTATCCGGCTGCTCTGCCGTGAGCACAAAAAAGGCGTATGCCGGCGGCTCCTCGAGTTCCTTGAGCAGCGCGTTCTGCGCCATGGGGTTTAGGTTGTGCGCGTGCCGGATGACGGTCACGCGGCGCGCGCCGTCGTTCGGGATGATGGCGTTTTCCGCCTTGATGCGGCGCGCGAGATCGACTTTGAGCTCGCTTTCGCCCTCGTCGATGACGGTCAGGTCGGGATGGACGCCCTCGCTGACCTTGCGGCAGGATAGGCACGTCCCACACGGGCGCGAAGACGCGCTTTCGCACAGGATGCCCGCGGCCAGCACGTCCGACCACGCGGCCAGCGCCGCGGAGTCGTCCCCCGAAAGCAGCACCGCCTGCGGGAACCGGTCTGCCAGCGCCTTTTGCAGCGCGGTTTTGAGCGCAGCGTTGCCCGGCAGCGCGTCAAAAGAGATCAAAGCTTTTCAAAGCGCTCAACATTGAGCACGAATACGGTCGCGCCGCCGACCTCGACCTGCACCGGCGTGGACGGGAAAAAGCCCATGCCCAGCTCTGCGGTGGTCGGGATGATCTGCTTGCGCGAGGAAGAATGTTCGCGGATGATGTCGAAGCACTCATCCAGCTTGGACTCGTCCAAACCGATCAGGATGGTGACGTTGCCGGCCTTGAGAAAACCGCCGGTCGTCGCCAGCTTGGTGATCTGGAAGCCGGCCTTCATCAGGTTATTGATCACGTCCTGAGCATCATCATAATTGATGATCGCAAGTACCATTTTCATAGAAAAAACTCCTCCTTTGAGGTAAATCAGCCGATCACAACCGTGATCTCACCGATTTCATTGTACCATCTTTTGCGAATAAGTTCAATGTGCGCGCGGGTAATTTTCTCACCCGGCCACAGCAGCGGAACGCCCGGCGGATAGGGCGTGACCGGGCGGGCGCACACCAGACCCTCGGCGGCGGCGGGCTGCACGCGGCCGGTTTTGGAAAACCATGCGTCGCGCACGGACAGGACCCGCTCGGCGGGCGGGAACGGCTCGGCGGCGGGCGGCAGAACCTCTTCGCTGCGGCGGCGCGAAATGCGGCGCAGGCCGCGCCGCAGCCGGTGCACCGCCGTGGCGGGGTCCGCACAGGTCAAAATGAACACCACGTTGCGGTCGTCCGCCATCTCGCAGGCGACGCCGCACTCGCTCCACAGCATATCCGCCAGCTGATGGCCGGTCACGTCCGTGCCCGCGGTGCACACGGTCAGGCGGCAGGGGTCGAGCGCGGGGAAATCCTCCATGGTCAGCGGCGTAAAGCCCGTGCGCCGCAGCACATACTCGCGCAGCTCGCCGCAGGTCTCGGCCGCGCGGCGGTAGGCGGCGCGGCCCGGCCCTTCGGTGTAGGCTCGGGCCAGATCGATGGACGCCATGATGGGGTAGGACGGGCTGGACGTGCCGAACAGGGCGGTGTTTTCGCGCAGCGCGTGTTTGTCCACACCCTTGGCGCTCAGCACCACCGCGCCCTGTCCCAGACAGGGCAGCGTTTTATGGATGGACAGCACGGCCATATCCGCGCCCTCGGCGACCGGCGTGGGCAGGCCGACGGCAGGAAAGTGCGCGCCGTGCGCCGCATCCACCAGCAGCTGCTTGCCGTAGGCGCGGCACAGGTCGGCAAAGGCCGGGATCGCGCGGCGCACGCCGTAATAGGTGGGGCTGGTGAGCAGAACCGCGCGGATCTCAGGATGGTCGATCAGCTGCCGCTCGGCGTCCGCGGGCGCGAGCGCGCCCGAAATCCCGAACGGCTCGAGAACCGGCGCGGAGAAGAAATACGGCGTGATATCGAGCAGCGCGCAGGCGTGGCAGACCGATTTGTGGCACTCGCGGTCGAGCAGCACCGCGCCGCCGCGGCCGACCGCGGTCGCGAGCACGGACAAAATGCCCTGCGTCGAGCCGCCGGTCAGGAAAAAGCAGTCGGACGCGCCGAAATACCGCGCCGCCGCGACCTCCGCGTCGCGGATCGGGCCGTCGCCCAGATACAGGTTGCCCGTGCCATAAGTTTCGGTGAAGTCGATCGCGAACACCTCGGCATAGCTGTTGAACAGCGGCTCGCCCTTGTGGCCGGGCATGTGGAAACGCGCGGAATCGCCCGTGGCGAGCAATTGCAGCGCGTGAAACAGCGGGGCATTGGTGAACGGCAGCAGACGGTTGATCTGCCGGTGGGAAAGCTGCGTATGGGAATGCGGCTGTTTGCGCCGGAACATGGCCGTCCTCTCCTTTCCTTCGCGCGCGGCCCTCGTTTTGTCCACAAGCCTGTGCACAAACCGCGCGGATTTTCTCATTTTCTTGACGGATTCAGTATACCACACCGGGCAAAGCGCTTGCAATGCGCGCGCAGAGGCAATACTGCGCAATCTGTCCATAATGTGCAGACATTCGTCTTTTTGCGGCGGATTTTTGGTTTAATTTCCTGTAGTAAATCGTTTTACCTTATATTATAATGAATATTGCATTCCTATACGGAACAGCACGTTTGATTATTGAAAGGCAGGTAACTATCACTATGGCTGACAATCGTATCTACAATTTTTCCGCAGGCCCCTCTATGCTTCCGGTACCCGTGCTTGAGCGCTGTGCGTCCGAAATGCTGAACTACAAGGGCTCCGGCATGTCCGTCATGGAGATGAGTCACCGATCTAAAGTATACGACGGCATCATCAAGGAGACCGAAGCGACCCTGCGCCGCGTGCTCTCCATTCCGGATAATTACAAGGTCCTGTTCCTGCAGGGCGGCGCGACGACCCAGTTCGCCGCGATCCCGATGAACCTGCTGAAGACCGGTAAGGCGGATTACGCGATCACCGGCAACTTTGCCAACAACGCGTACAAGGAAGCTGTCAAGTTCGGCGACATCCATGTCGCATTCACCTCCAAGGAGACCGGCTTTAACCGCGTGCCGACCCAGGCTGAGCTGGACATCCGTCCGGATGCGGATTACTTCTACATCTGCGCGAACAACACCATCTACGGCACCGAGTGGCAGTACGACCCCGAGACCCCGGCGGGCGTAGAGCTGGTGGCCGATATGTCCTCCAACATCCTGTCCAAGCCCGTGGACGTTTCCAAGTACGGCGTCATCTACGCCGGCGCGCAGAAGAACATGGGCCCCGCGGGCGTAACCGTTGTCATCGTGCGCGAGGATCTGCTGGGCAACTACCCGCTCGAAAAGTACCCGGTCATGCTCGACTGGAAGACCATGGCCGACAAGGACTCCATGTACAACACGCCCCCCACGTACGGCATCTATGTGCTCGGTCTGGTCGCTGAATGGGTCGAGCAGATGGGTGGCGTCAAGGTCATGCAGGAGCGCGCCGAGAAGCGTTCCAGCATGCTGTATGACTACCTCGACAGCCAGGACTTCTACAAGCCGGTTGCCGAAAAGGCGTCCCGCAGCCACATGAACGTCACCTTCCGCACCGGCAACGACGAGTTGGACGCGAAGTTCGCCAAGGAATCCATGGCGGCCGGCATGTCTAACCTCAAGGGCCACCGTTCGGTCGGCGGCATGCGCGCTTCCATCTATAACGCAATGCCGATCGAGGGCGTTGAGTACCTGATCGACTTCATGAAGAAGTTCGCAGACGAAAACAAGTAAAAACATCATCCAAAATATTTTCAGGGCGCGAACTCCACTCGCGCCCTCACCATATTGTTATCAAAGGAGAGTATTCCCATGTATCAGGTGAAGCTGTATAACAAGATTTCCAAGGTCGGTCTGAACGACCTCGATCCCGCGAAATACACCTGCTCGGAAGATTTCGAGGACTACGACGCTGTCCTTGTCCGTTCGGCCAAGCTGCACGACGTCCAGTTCCCGAAGAACCTCAAGTGCATCGCGCGTGCGGGCGCGGGCGTCAACAACATCCCGCTCGACCGCTGCGCACAGGAAGGCATCGTTGTCTTCAACACCCCGGGCGCAAACTCCAACGCCGTCAAGGAACTGGTTGTCTGCGCGCTGATGTTGGCTTCCCGCAAGATCGTGCAGGGCGCAAACTGGGTAAAGTCGCTCAAGGGCACGCCGGACATCGGCCCGGCCGCCGAAAAGGGCAAGTCCACTTACGCCGGCCCGGAGATCGCCGGCAAGAAGCTGGGCGTCATCGGTCTGGGCGCAATCGGCGTCAAGGTCGCGAACGCTGCCGTCGGTCTGGACATGGAAGTCTGGGGCTACGACCCGTATCTGTCGGTTGACGGCGCACTGGCGCTGTCCCGTTCGGTCAAGCACGTCACCGAGCTCGACCAGATCTTCGCCAACTGCGATTACATCACCATCCATGTGCCGCTCAACGCAGAGACCAAGAACACCATCTGCGAAGAGTCCATCGCCAAGATGAAGGACGGCGTGCGCATCATCAACCTCGCCCGCGGCGAGCTGGTCGATACGCAGGCCATGGCCAAGGCGCTCGAGAGCGGCAAGGTTGCGGCTTATGTGTCCGACTTTGCCTCCGACGAGATCCTCGCGCAGGAAAACGCGATCACGCTGCCGCACCTCGGCGCGTCCACGCCCGAAAGCGAGGACAACTGCGCCAAGATGGCGGTCAAGGAGATCTCGGATTACCTCGAAACCGGCACGATCCGCAACTCGGTCAACTTCCCGAACCTCAAGGTTCCCTATGAGGGCGGCTACCGCGTCTGCATGATTCACAAGAACATCCCGAACATGATCGCGTCCATCACCGCCGCGGTCAAGTGCAACATCGAAAACATGGGCAACCGCTCCAAGGGCGACTACGCTTACACTATCGTAGACCTCGCCGAGCAGCCCACCGAAGCAAACCTCGACGCGCTGCGCGCGATCGACGGCATGATCTCGGTGCGTGCCCTGTAAAAAACGGCAGCAAAAAGCCTCCCGCATCGCGGGAGGCTTTTCTTTTTTTGCTCAGTCAAATACGGATTCGGCTTCCCATTCCAGAATGGCGCCGCTGTATGCGTCGATCTCGAAGTCGTACTCCATGCCTTCGTAAATGATCTTGCCCTCGTACCTCAGCTTGCCGTCGTCGCGGTCCAGCTCGAGCCGGATGTCCTTTTCGGTCGCGCCCGGCACCTTGGCCAGCGCAATCGCGCGGATCTCGTCCTCGCTCTTGGCCTGACCGGAAGAGGTATTCGCGCTCTGCTGCCCCGCGGTGTAGTGCTCCGCGTCGTGGTCAAAGCTGCGGATCTCGCCGGTGGAGGCGTCGATCTCGTAATCGTATTCCGTGCCGGTGGAGGCAACATAGAACTCCACGTCAAACACCGAAACACCGTCATCGCGGTCGGCCTGTACCTGCATAAACGAGGTATCGTCCTCGCTCACGCCCGCGTGCTCGAGCGCGATCTGCTTGGCCTTCGCCTCGTCGACCGCCCCGCTGGTCTGCGCCGTGTTTCCGGTCGATTCGCTGCCGTACTGCGCCTGCTGGCTGCTCGACTCGATCACCGTGCCGGTCATGGCGTCGATCGCATAGGTGTAACACATACCGTCCACCGCAAATTCAACGTCATAGTACACCGTGCCGTTTTTCTCGTCCAGCTCGGTCTGCGCGAATGTGGCGTCGTCCAGATTCACCTGCGCTGCCGTGGCCGCCATGCTCCTCGCCGCATCCTCACCGATATAGCCCATCTGCGTATCGCTCTTGTGCGTGGACTGGCCACAGCCCGTCAACGCGGCGGCCAGCATTGCCGCGGCGGTAAACATCAAAAACCGTTTTTTCATCCTGCTCACACCTTTCGTTTGAGTTCATATACAGGATACCAACCCAACATTAAAAAAATATTAAAATCGTAAATTTTCGAAAAATATTTTTTTCAGGCAGGCGTTTCGCCGTCCCCGGGCTGCCGGCCGATCGGGAACCGGAAGGAAAAGCAGCTGCCCACGCCGGGCGCGCTGGTAAGCGACACCGTGCCGCCGTGCAGCGCGGCGATCTGGCGCACCATGGTCAGGCCCAAGCCGGTGCCGCCCTGTCCGCTGCGCGACGGGTCCACCTGATAAAACCGCTGCCAGATCCTGTCCTGCTGGTCCGCGGCGATGCCGATGCCGTCGTCGCGCACGGCAAGCACGGCATCCGCCTGCTCGCGCCGCAGGGACACCCAGATGTGGCCGTCCTGCCGGCCGTACCGCGCGGCGTTGCCGATCAGGTTTTGCAGCAGGCGGCTGACTAGCGTCACGTCAAAATACGCCTCCACATCGGGCTGGATATCGGTTTGCAGGGTGATGTTTTGGGGGAACGCAGGCTGCTCGGTGCAGATGACCTCGACCAGGCCGCTCAAATCCGCCCACTCGAAGGCGGCGCGCTGCGTGCCCTGTTCCAGACGGGTCATTTGCAGCAGCTGCGCGATCAAGCCGTTCATCTTGCCCGCCTGCCGCTCGATGACCTCGATCGCCTGCGCATACTGCGCGGGCGTTTGGGCGTGCCGCCGCGCGTCCTCGCACTGGGCGAGGATGACCGCGGTCGGCGTGCGCAGCTCGTGCGACGCATCCGAGGTGAACTGCTTTTCCGACTCGAAGGACGCTTCCAGCCGCGCGAACATGCTGTCGAACGCCTGTCCCAGCCGGCTGATCTCATCCCGCCCTGCGGGCAGGCCGATGCGGCGCGACAGGTCGCGCCCCTCGCCGATGGTTTCGGCCGCGCGTATGATGCGGTCGATCGGGCGGAAGGTCGAACGCGCGAGCAGATACGCGCCCAATCCGCTGACGATCACCATCAGCGGCAAAATCAGCAGCGCAAGCCCCATCATATCGTCCAGCACATCGGCCACGTCGGGCGCAGAAATGATGCCGCGCACCCACACGCCGTCCTCCCAGCCGAACGGCAGCCAGAAATCCAGCACATAAAAATTCCCGCTGTCCCCTTCGGCCAGACGGATCGCGCCGTTTTCAAACGCCGTCGCATCCGGAAAGGACAGCGGCAGCTGTCCGGCGAGCAGCGCGCCGCTGCTGCTATACACCACGGTGTACACCCCGTTTTTGGTGAAGGAAAAGTCCTCGCTGAACGTCAGATTGCCGTTTTCCCGGGCAATACCGGTTAAGTTTTCCCGCACGGTGTTCGTCAGCTGGTCATAGGCGTTGTCCGTGACGACCGAGCTGCTCACCGCGACCATAAAGCCCAAAACCAGCGTGGTCAGCAGCAGCATGAGCAGCGTGATCCACACGGTCAGCTTTTGTTTGACAGAAAATCGTTTCACGGCTCCTCCTTCAGGATCCAGCCCGCGCCGCGCACCGTGTGCAGCAGTTTTTTGTCGAAACCGCTGTCGATCTTGCGGCGCAGATAGGTGATATACACGTCAACCACGTTCGAGCCGCCCGTGTAGTCGTAATTCCAGATGTGGTCCTCCAGCCGCGCGCGGGAGATGACCGTGCCCTGATGCTGCATCATATATTGCAGGATCGCGTATTCCTTGGCAGACAGGCGGATTTCCTTGCCGCCGCGCGTGACCGTGTGGCTGCCGGTGTCAACCGTCAGGTCGGCCAGCGTCAGCACGCTGGTTTTCTGCGTGCCGTATTTGCGCGTCGCCGCGCGGATGCGGGCGAGCAGCTCGTCAAAGTCAAAGGGCTTGACCAGATAATCGTCCGCGCCGAGATCAAGGCCCTCGATGCGGTCGTGCACGCTGTCGCGCGCGGTCAGAAAGATCACCGGCACGGCGCTGCCCTGTGCGCGCACCGCGCGCAGCACCTCGCGCCCGTCCTTTTTCGGCATCATGATATCCAGCAGCAGGCAGTCGTATTCCGCGCCGAGCAGGCAGTCCAGCGCGGCCTCGCCGTCCAGACAGGCGTCCACGCTGTATCCCGCGCGCGTCAGCGTGCGGCAAATCAGCCGGTTGAGATCGCGCTCGTCCTCCGCCACCAAAATCCGCATGACAAAGCCCTCCTTTTTTGTCATCCTCTTCCTTATATATATATATTATAGGCAGCGCCACGTCCTTCGGCAAGGGCGCGCACCGCATTCGACCGCAAAACGCAAAAAACCCGGCCGTACCTCTTGGGTACAGCCGGGTTTTGCCTCTTCTCAACGATTGCGCGATGGACATCAGTCCAGACGCTTGACCAGATCTTCCGGAATGGTCGCGGTGCCCTGTCCGTAATACTTGAACACGTCCACCATCTGCTGGATCTGCGCGTCGCTCATCTGCTTGGTCTCGCCGTTGACGCAGGCCGCGCGCGCCGCCAGATAGCACTTGGCCGCCTCTTCCAGATACACGGCCGCGTACAGCGCCTGATTGAGGTCCTTGCCGACCGTCATGACGCCGTGCTGGGACAGGATGACGGCATGTCCGTCGCCGACATACTTGACCGTATCAATGCCCATATCGACCGAGCCGGCCGCGGAATACGGGGTGATCGGCACATTGCCGCCCGCGGCGTTGGCCAGCGCGGTGATGCACACGCGGAACTCGGTCAAACCGGGGATGAGCGAAACCGCGGTGGCGTACGGCTGGTGGGTGTGGATGACGGCGTTGATATCCGGACGCTCGCGGAAGATATGCAGGATGGCCGGCGTATCCGACGAGGGCTTGCGCGTCCCCTCGATGATGTTGCCGTCGATATCCATGACGATCATATCATCCTCGACCATTTTTTCGTACATCATACCGGAGGGGGTGACCAGAATCTCACCCGACGGCATGCGGACGCTCAGATTGCCGCAGGTCAGCGAAACCAGCTCATAGCGGTCGAGCATGATGCCTGCTTCAATGATTTCTTTTTTCACTTCGGAAAACATGCGGTTTACCTCCTAAAAATTGCGATCAGATCACGCGGCGCGTGCACGACATACGCAGGCGCATACGGCAGGAGCTGCTCGATCGACTGATAGCCCCAGCAGGCGGCCGCGGCGGCGGTGCCGGTGTTGCGCGCGGTCAGCATATCGACGTCCGTGTCCCCGACATACAAAATCTCGCTGCGCTCCACCGCCAGCACCTCCAGCACGCGATCCATCGAGCGCGGATCGGGCTTGGAAATGGTCTCCGGCGTCTGCCCGATGCATGCCTCCATCAGATCGCCGAAAAACTGCCCGATCAGCGAATGGGCCAGTGCATCCGGCTTGTTGGTCAGCACCGCGTTCCGGACCCCCATCTCTTTCAGCGCTTCGAGCGTTTCCCGCACGCCCGCATACGGTTCGGTCAGATGCGAAAAGTTTTTCAGATAGCTTTTACAGTCGTAGTCGCGGATGGCCGGCTGCAGCCGCTCGACGTCCTGCGGCGGGCAGCCGCCCAACTCGAGCAGGCGATGGTAAAAATGCGCGATCGGCAGGCGGCACAGGTCGCGGCAATCCTCCATGGCGATGCTGTGCAGGCCGAAATGCGCCAGCGACTGGTTACAGTAGTGCAGGATGGTCGGCAGCGTGTTGAGCAGCGTGCCGTCCAGATCCCACACACAGGCACGAAAGGGCACGTTATACCTCCAGGAAATCGACGAAACGAACCTTCTCGAGGTCATCCTCCTGGATGCCGAGCTGTTTGCCGGTCAGTTCCTCCACGGCGCTGACCAGATGCATGGCGTCGATGCCGTACTTCTTCATCAGGTACATCTTGGAGGCGCCGTGCGGGTAACCCGGCAGGCCGATCTTGATCAGACGCTTGCCCAGACCGTTTTCCGCGATCACGTCGGCCACCGCTGTGCCGAGGCCGCCGATGTTCAGGTGGTTCTCGATCGTGATGACGCCGTACTTGCTCTTGTTGATCGCCTCGACGATGGTCGGGTCGGTGAACGGCTTGAGGGTGGAAACGTGCATATGCTGCACGGAAACGCCCTTTTCCTTGAGCACTGCCGTGGCGCGCATGGCTTCCTCGGTGCAGATGGAGGAGGACAGCAGCACAATGTCGTCGCCTTCGGACAGCACGCGGGCGCGGTTGAACTGCATGGGCTCGTTGGCCGGGAACAGGCGCGGCACTTCCTTGCGGAGCATGCGGATGTAAACCGGGCCGTTGCACGCATATGCCAGATCGAGCACGCCTTCGATCTCGGTCGCGTCGCCGATGTCGAAAATGGTCATGTTCGGCACGGTGCGCAGCACACCGACGTCGTTGATCGACTGGTGGGTGACGCCGCCCGGGGTGGTGATGCCGGGCACGAAGCCGACGAACACAACCGGCAGGTTGGGATAGGCTACACTCATCTCGAGCTGGTCGAGGATGCGGCGATAGAGGAACACGGCAAAGGTGTGCAGGAACGGGCGATAGCCCTCGCGCGCCATACCGGCCGCCCAGGAGCACATGTTCTGCTCGGCAATGCCCATGGTCAGATAACGGTCGGGATAAACCTGACGGAACTTCTTGACTTCGCAGGACGAACCGAGGTCCGCGGACATAACCACGACTTCCGGATGCTCCGCCGCGAAGCGGATCATGTTTTTCTCGTGGGTATTGACTTCAATTTTCATTTTTAAACCCCTCTCTTACATCGCGTCGTAGATCTTCTGGAATTCCTCACGCTCGTCCTGACCGATGCGGATAAAGTGCATCGAACGGGGCTTTTCGAGCGGTTTGATGCCGGTTGCGCCGCTGGTGCGTGCGATCACGACGAGCGGACGATCCTTGTGCGGGGTTTCAAACGCCTTGCAGAACGCCTCGATATCATGGCCGTTGCATTCCACGCAGGTCGCGCCGAAAGACTCAAAGCGGTCGATGAGCGGTTCCTCGGTCATCTGGTCGGCGATCTTGCCTTCGACCTGCTGGTTGTTGGCGTCGATCACCACGATGAAGTTATCCAGCTTGTAATGGCCGGCTGCCTGGATGCACTCCCAGGTCTGTCCTTCCTGCAGCTCGCCGTCGCCCAGCAGCACGAAGCACTTGCCGGTGTCGCCGCGGCGCTTGCGCGCATGGGCGGTGCCGCCTGCGATCGAGATGGTCTGGCCGAGCGAACCCGCGGTGTTTTCAAAACCGGGGGAGTGCTCTGCGCCGATCATTTCCATGTTCCAGCCGTCTACATTGAACTTTTCCATGCAGTTGGGGCTGATGCGGCCGGTCGCTGCCAGCGCGCTGTAAATGACCGATGCATAGTGGCAGCAGGAAACAAAGAAGCGGTCCTTATCGGGTGCGGGCGCACCGTTGTACGCGGAACCGCGCTGATAATCCATATTGTCCGGTCCCGGAACGCCCGGGAAGGGGATTGGCTCCCAATTACCCACAGAGGGGCCGAGGTTCATCACTTTGGTATAAAGCGAAGCGATGATCTCCGCCGAGGAGCAGGCCTGCGCCAGATAGCAGCCACCCGTCTGCAGAGCTACGCCGAGGATCTGTTTGCGGATACTGTTGGCTACTTTCTGGATTTCTTCGGTGGAATAGATTTTTTCCGCCATAATATTGACTCCTTTCTCATGAGCGCGTGTGAACAAATGTCGGATTCACCAACCCATATCTTGGTGTCATATCACACCATTTTCTTGGTATGATTCATTATTTCATAATTACGAACAAATGTCAACGCCAATAAAATATATGAAATAGCCAAAAATCGAAAAACTCATTTGTTCAAATGCGCAAAATTCACAATTTTTTCATTCTTTATCCTTGACATCATGTCGTAATGCCATATAATGAGACGTAAATAAGTGAGAAAATTTGATTATCGCTTAGAAATTAATTTCAAATAATGAACATTTGTATAACGGGAGGGGTTGCAATTATGAAAGCTGTCGTAAAGACAGAAACCGGCTATGACCATATGCAATATATGGAAATTCCCGAACCGGAAGCGACCGGAGACCTGGTCAAAATCAAGCTGGCCTATTCCGGCATCTGCGGGACCGACCTGCACGCGTTCAAAGGCACTTACGCCAGCACCAAGCCGCCAGTTGTGCTCGGACATGAATTTTCCGGCATCGTGACGGCGGTCGGACCGGACGTCAAAAAGGTAAAGGTCGGCGACCGCGTCACCAGCGAAACCACCTATAAGACCTGCGGCACCTGCCCGATGTGCAAGAGCAAGGATTACAACCTGTGCGGCAACCGGCAGGGCATCGGCACCCAGATCAACGGTTCGATGGCGGAATATCTGGTCAGCCGCGAAGAAAGCGTGCATGTGCTGCCGGATAACGTCAGCCTGCTGTCGGCCGCGCTGACCGAACCGCTCGCCTGCGGCGTACATGCGACGATTGAAAAGGGCAACGTGCAGCCGGGCGACATCTGCGTCGTATTCGGCGCGGGCGCCATCGGCCAGATGGTCATGCAGGTCGCCAAGAGCCAGGGCGCAACCGTGATCGTCGCCGGCCTGACGCACGACGCGGAGCGCTTCGAGATCGCCAAAAGCGCGGGCGCGGACCGCTGCGTCGATCAGATGACCGAGGACCTGAAGGAAATCGTCATGGAAATGACGAACGGCGTCGGCGCGGACAAGTGCTTTGAGTGCTCGGGCGCGGTGCCCGCGGCCAACAAGGCGCTCGAGATCGTGCGCCGCAAGGGCACGGTCGTGCAGATGGGCGTGTTCCCGGAATCGCACGAAAGCATCTGGACCGACCTGATCCTGCACAAGGAAATCGTCTATGTCGGCTCGCGCAGCCAGAAGCCCTCTTCCTGGGTCAAGTCGCTCGAGCTGCTCGCAGCCGGTACGGTCGTCCCGGAGAAGATCGTCACCTCGATCGACCCGCTGGAAAACTGGCGTGACGGCTTTGAAAAGATGATCCGCGGCGAAGGCGCCAAGGGCGTCATCGTACTGGACGACACGCTCAAATAAACAGAAAAAAAGCAGGGATGCCTGCATCCCTGCCTTCGCAGCTTTCCACCCCTTATTCTTCGAACGGCTTGCCCTCCAGCTCCAACATGCGGCGGGCAAGCGGTTCGTCGACAATCAGGGTGTTGAGATATTTTCCATGGATGGCGGCCAAGGTACATTCCGCCTTTTCCGCACTGGCATTGATGCCGATCGACCAGGTCGGATAACGCATGGCCTCCAGCGGTGCGGAGATCACATACCGCCCGTCCAGCGTGACCTCGTTGCCGTCGATATCAAACATTCTGCCCAGCAGACTGGAAACCGCCCCGCGCCGCATCAGCTCGTTTCGGTCCTCCTGACTATAACAGCCGGACTGATACAGCGACGCGTTCGGATCGTCCAGCGAACCGATGCCGGTCAGGACGATATCCACCGAAAGCGCCTTTTTCAGCGTGGTTTCGATCTGCGGCTCGGCTACCAGATAGGAATACACCAATTCACTGTCCACATATACCGGTGCATAGATGTTGGAATAGGTGCCGCCGAACTTTTTGGACAGGCGCAGCGCCAGTTCCAAACCGTCCACGCGGGGATTGCCCGTGCCCAGACAGCCGACCATCTGCACCACGTTGACGTTGTAATATTCGCTCGGCTGGACCGCATCGCACAGCGCCTCGAGCGCGCGGCCCCAGGAAATGCCGATCGACATATTGTTTTCCAGCACAGTGTTGAGAAAATGTGCAGCGCATTGTGCACAGCGCGCCATCGCTTTGTCAAACGCGTATTCGCCCGAGACCACGATCGCATCCCGCAGGCCAAATTCCGTGCGCAGCGTATAGGAAAGCTTGGGATGCTTGACCACCGGGCTGTGAACGATCACTTCCACCACGCCGGTTTCCTTCGCTTCATCCAGAAGGCGGGAAACGGTCGGGCGGGAAATGCCCATGATCTGGCTGATTTCCTGCTGACTCAGCTTCTGCTGATAGTACAGTTCGGAAACATGTACCAGCAAATCGACACGATTATCCAAGAAAAGACTCCTCTCACCGGCATGTGATATGAAACTTTGTTCATCTGATGAACATATTATATCCGTTTTCCGGGGAAATGTCAAATGAAACCATGTTGACAGGGAACAGAGGAATAAAATACAATAATTAAACGCAGCGATACTTTTAGGGAGGAAAAAACCTATGTTTAGCCAAGATTTTACAATTAAAAACCCCACTGGACTGCATGCGCGCCCGGCGGCACAGCTAACCGCGCTCTGCAAGGGATTTTCGGAAGAAATCCGTCTGGTGACGGCAAAAGGACCGGTAAATCCCAAAAATATCCTCGGTATTTTGGGCGCCGGGCTGAAAAACGGCACCCCGATCAAGATCGAGGTGGAAGGCGAACACGAGCAGGAAGTCGGCGAAAAGATTGTTGCTTTTCTCGACGGCCTGAACGAATGATCAAAAGGAGGCGCATCATATGGAGCAGGCTACATTTCGCGAACTCATTGCACGCGACGTAGACGCAAAGAACGCAGAAGACGCAATCCGGCAGGTGGGACAGAAGTTCCTGAACGCGGGATTCGTCAAGGACACCTACATCGACGCCGTCGTGGCGCGAGAGGTCACCTACCCCACCGGACTGCAACTCGCGGATATTGCCGTGGCAATGCCGCATACCGATCCGCAGCATGTCAACCGCCCCGGCGTGTGCATCGCGCAGCTGGCCCATCCGGTCACGTTCGCGCATATGGGCGACCCGGATACGCTGGTGGAAGCGGAAATGCTGTTCATGATGGCGATCAAAAATCCGGACGAGCAGGTGGAACTGCTGCAAAAGGTACTCAGCGTGTTCCAGCAGCCCGAAGTTGTCGCGGAATTCCGCGCTGCCACAACGGACGACGAACTGTTTGCGGCCGCGCAGAAATACATTGGCTAACATCCAAACCATACAACCAATTATGAAATAGGAGGAAAATCATTATGAAAAGCTGTTCCATTCTCTGTGTTTGCGGTTCCGGTACGGTCAGCTCGGCCATGGTCGCCGGCAAGCTGAAGGAAAAACTGGCGGAAAAAGGCTGGGACGCCGCGATGACGGAAGCCAGCCCGAACAGCATCGCGTCTGAGATCTCCGGCAAGCATTTTGATCTGATCGCCTGCGTCAGCCCCGTGCGGCAGGATTTCGGCATCCCCAAGGTCAAGGCGGTCGGCATGCTGACCGGCATGGCGGAAGAGAAGGTCGTCGAGGACTGCCTGGCCATTCTGGAAGCCAAGGGCTGATTTCGCCCATCCTCTTTCTCAAAAAATGCAAACCGGATGCCATCCAACGCTCTGTCCCGTTTAGAAACAAAAGGGGGAAAAAAAGAAAATGACAGAATTTTTGCAGACATTGAGCGATGTATTCTCAACCTTCGGCGCCACCGTTTTTGTACCGATCATCCTGTTTATCATCGGCATGTGCATGGGTGCGCCCGCGAAAAAGGCCTTCCAGTCCGCGCTGCTCTGCGCAGTCGGCCTGACCGGCTTCAACTTTGTCGTCAACAGCTATTCCGCGATCATCGCGCCCGTTGTCAACCAGATGGTCACCAACGCCGGCGTCAACCTGCCCGGCCTGGATACCGGCTGGCAGTCGGTTTCGGTTATCGCGTATTCCACCAAAGTCGGCGTTTTGTTCATCGGTGTCGCCATCGTGCTGCAAATCGTCCTCTTTTTGGCCAAGTGGACGGATGTATTCATGGCGTCCGACCTGTGGAACAACTATTCGTTCATGGTTTGGGGCTCGCTGATCTACGCCCTGACCGAGAACATGCTGCTTGCCATGGCCTGCATGGTCGTACAGCTGCTTTACATCCTGCTGTTCTCCGAAGCCTGCGCCAAGCGCTGGTCTACCTATTATGAATATGACAACTGCTGCATGACCGCACCGCACCATCTGGAAAGCCTGCCGTTTGCCGTCATCATGAACTGGCTGCTCGGCAAGATCGGCTTCAACAAGATCAAGCTCAACGCGGAAACCCTGCAGAAAAAGCTGGGCCTGCTGGGCGAGCCCATGTTCATCGGCCTGATCGTCGGCGCGATCATCGGCGTCATCGGCAACTACAACATGCTGTTCGGCGAAGGCGCGCTGACGGCATGGGGCACGGTCACCTCCGCTGCGGTTTCGACCGCTGCCATCATGGCGGTATTCCCCAAGGTGGCCGGTATCTTCGCCAACGCGTTCACCACCATGTCCGACGCCTACAAGGCCAAGGCGGTGGAAGCCGGCAAGGGCCGCGAGTGGTACCTGTCGGTCAACGACGCCTGCGGTTACGGCGAGCCGAACACGCTGGTCACCGGTATCATCCTGATCCCGATCATCCTGCTGCTCTCCTTCGTCCTGCCGGGCAACACCATCCTGCCGATGGCCGACCTGTGCGCGCTGCCGTACATGGTTGAGGTGTTCATCTGCGTTTCCAACGGCAACATCGCCAAGAGCGTGGTCAGCGGCGCGATCTGGTTCTCCCTGGGCCTGATCATCGCCTCCCAGCTCGCGCCGACCTTCACCGAGGTCGCCGTCGAAGCGGGCTTCCAGCTGCCGCAGGCGGGCGTTTACATCACCAGCTTCGGCATCCTGTGCCATCCGCTCATTGCCGGCCTGTTCTATTGCTTCCTGAGCAAGAACCCGATCATCATCGGCGCGGTCGTCATCCTGTACTTTGTGCTGTACTTCCTGTTCCGCAAGAACAAGGCGCGTTTCGTCGATTACCTCGAGCGCTCCGCTGCCGAATACTCGGCTTATTGATTGAAATTGCCTTCGGTATCAGGTTTGCATCCACCATCCACCAAGACCCGGCCGCTGCTGCTTTGATGCAGCGGCGGCCGGTTTGCATTATGAACGGAGCATCACATATGAACCAATTTACCACGCAGCCGCAAAACGTCATCGTCGTGGGCGACGCATTCGTTTCGCCTGACACCATGGAGCAGGCCGTGCGCGAGAGCGCGCTGTGCTGCGAAAATATCCAAAAGCTGTTCTGGGGCCCGTCCGACAAGCAGGCATTCACCGCGCGGCAGCTCAAAGTCGAGCGCGGCGGCCCGGAAGCCGTGCCCTATGCGGACGGACTGGACGAGGCGATCGCGGATGCGGACGTCCTGCTGGTGCACTTCAACCCGGTGCCGCGCGCACTGCTGGAAAAGGCCAAAAACCTCAAGCTGATCCTGACCTGCCGCGGCGGGCTGGAGCACATCGACGTGGCGGCCGCCAGCGAACGCGGCATCCCGGTGCTCAACGTCATCCGCAACGCCGAACCCGTGGCGGATTTCGCGCTGGGCATGATGCTGTGCCTGACGCGCGACATCGCGCTGTCCCACCTGAAAATGCGCGGCGGCGAATGGTGCAAAAACTACTATAACTCGGATTTTCTCATGACCCTGTCCAGCCACACGGTCGCGCTGGCCGGCATCGGCAATGTGGGCGCGGCGCTGGCGCGCCGTCTGCTCGCGCTCGGCGTGCCGGTCATCGCCTACGACGCCTACACCAACCCGGAAAAGCTCGCGCAGGCGGGTCTGGGCGCGGTCAAACTGGTCGATTCGCTCGAAACGCTGTTCGAACAGGGCGATATCGTCTCGCTGCACCTGCGCCTGACGCCCGAAACCGAGCGCATGATCGGCATGCCGTATTTCTCGCGCATGAAAAAGACCGCGTACTTCATCAACACCGCGCGCGGCGGTCTGGTCGATCAGCCCGCACTGGTCGAGGCTTTGCAGCAGGGCTGCATGGCGGGCGCGGCGCTCGATGTGTACGACAGCGAGCCGCTCGGCGCGGACTCCCCGCTGCTGCAAATGGACAACGTGCTGCTGACCCCGCACATCGCGGGCACAACGGTGGACGCCATCCCGCGCGCACCGTTCCTGCTGATGCGCGAAGTGGACCGGTATTTGCAGGACGGCGTCACCGACCGCGTGGTCAACGCCGCGTCCATTCATTAAAACTCACGGAAAGAAAGGAAGGATTACAGCATGCTGCTGCAGGAAGAAAGAGAACTGGTCGTGGAATACGGCAAGCAAATGATCGACCGCGGGCTGACCGTCGGCACCTTCGGCAATCTGAGCGTATATAATGAAAAGGAAAACCTGTTTGCCATCAGCCCGAGCGGTATGGATTACTTCAAAACCACGCCGGAGGACGTTGTCGTGCTGACGCCGGACGGCGAAAAGGTGGACGGCGACCGCAAACCCTCGAGCGAAGTGGACATGCACCGTATTTTCTATCAGAAGCGCCCGGACGTCCATGCCGTGGTGCACACCCATTCGACCTTTTCCACCACGCTGTCCTGCATGGGCTGGTCCATCCCGCCGCTGCACTATCTGGTCGCCTATTCCGGCCGCGAAGTGCCGTGCACGCCCTATGTCCAGTTCGGCACCTATGATCTGGCGAAGTGCGCCTATGAGACCATGGGCGACAATTACGCCTGCATCCTAGGCAACCACGGCCTGCTCTGCTGCGGCAGCAACATCAGCTACGCCATGGATGTGGCCGAGCAGATCGAGTTCTGCGCCGAGCTGTATTACCGAGTCCGCGCGGCCGGACAGCAGCCCAACCTGCTGACCGACGACGAAATCGGTGTTGTGCTCAACGCGTTCCAGACCTACCGGAAAAAATAAAGCCGTGCGGCTTTGCCGCGCAAGATCAGGAGGAAACTCACATGGAGAAATGTGTTTACTGCGGCAAAGCCCTGCCGGAAAACAAGCTCATGGCCAAGGTGCACACACGCTCGTTCGGCGTGTGCTGCGAAACCTGCCGCGAGCAGACCGAACGCTATGTCCGGATGGACAAGCGATTCAAGACCGCGCTCTACCTGCTGGTGTTTGCCGGCGGGCTGGGCTTTTTGATCAGCGCGTTCTTCGGCGGCGACGGACCGCTGCACATGATCGGCGCCTACATCGGGCAGCTGATCGCGGGGCTGGCGTTTGTTGCGTTTCCCTATCCCATCAGCTCCTTTGAAACCTTCCACGCCATGAGCATCCGCCGTGTGACCGGAATCACCCGGCTGGTCGGGCTGGCGCTCAGCCTGTCCGCCGTTGTCCTGATGATCCTGACCGTGCGCGCCGCCGTATGACCTTCCCAAAAGCACCCGCCCTGCAAAAGGGCGGGTGCTTTTTTGTCCTGCCAGCCCGGTTTTCCGCAAAAGACCCAAAAAATTATGTGAAAATTTGGATTGGGCCAGCCTTGCACTTTTTCCCAACCGGGTTTACAGTTAATATAGAGATGATTTCTATTCTTTCACGAAACGGAGGATCACCCCTATGCTGAACAAACTGTCCAAAAAACAGAAAGCGCTTGGAATCCTGATTCTGGTGGTCGTGGTAATTGCCACCGCGTTTTTCGCTTACAAGACGCATCAGCACACGGAATATCTCAAGAGCAAAATTATAAACGGCCTGTTTGACGATTATGCGTTCTATTCCCCGTACGACGAGGATTCCCGCGACGATTATGTCAAATTTTTCAACGAGGGCATCCGCAAAAGTTCGATCCGCAAGGCGCTGGCACAAACGGTCAGCAAGCAGACCGAGGTCGCGCTGCTCAACACGACCTATTACGACACCAGCAAAGAGGACCGACAGGGGATGAGCACGACTGAGGACCAGTTCGGCGAGGAACCGACGCTGTCCAGCCTGCGTTCCAGCCTGCCGGAGGTCATCGGCGCGCTCACCGAGCTGGGCTATGAGGACGAGTCCCTGCGGGACAACCTGTATCAGTTCTATGTGCAGGACCGGCAGTATGAAATCGACCACGAATCTGAGGAAACCGACCCGATCCTGCGCGAATACCGTCTGGCGGCCGCCATGGACGACGGTATGGAGGCGATCGACGAGTTCAATCAGGCCGCCGGCGACTTTTATCAGATCGACCGGGAATCCATCTATCCGGTATCCGAACTGAAGGACCACTATACGCAGGCGATCGACCTGGCCTATGACCAGAAGGATGAAAAGCAGCTGGCAAAGGCGCTCTCGGCCGCGATGGAATCCGACTACGCCGGCGACCAAACCTATCTGGACAGCAAGGAGATCCTCGACTTTTTCACCGCGGATGCAACCGACCTTGCAACGACGGTCAACGGCATCGGCGGCTACTACGACACGCAGGACCCGGCAGAAAGCAGCTATCATTACGGCGACTTCTATTACCGTACCAAAACCTCCGGCGGCAACCGCTATGACACCAGCGCGTTTACCCCCGGCCTGTGGTCCGCGCTGTCGCCCGGCCAGCGGGCCGAGATCCGCAGCGGCAATTCCACACACACCACAACATACCGATACTTCTGCGGCGAATCGATCGATAATTTTGCCATTATAAATATGGATAACGGCGAAAAATATCAATATGCCTTTGTCATTCCGGGTCAGGAATGGGGCTTTGTCTTTATTTCGCCGCGGTCGATCTGTCTGGATCTGGGAGATATCGGCCAGGTGGAAATCCCCGGTGATTTTGAGGACAGCTTCGAACAGGTGCGGCAGGAGTATGCCGCAACACACGGCGGCAAGCTCAGCCAGCCTGTCGATGAGGCGGCGGAAGAGGCCGCCGAACAGGAAAAACTGGCCCGCACCGAGCAGCTGGCCGGATTGACCGACCAAACGCCCGACACCGGCGCAGCGGAATAACAACCGCAACAAAAACCCCCGCCTTTTTCAAGGCGGGGGTTTTCTCATTTTTGCTGCGGTTCAGTCCTCCTGCGCGATGGCGGCCTCCGCCGCCTTGCGCAGCAGACGCTGAAATTCCTTGCGCTCGTCTTGGGTCATTTGCTGCGTCATATGCGCAAAACACCCGGAAACCTGCTCCTTGATGAACGGATACACCGCCCAGGATCGCTCGGTCGGCCGGATATCGTAGGTCCGCTTGTCCTTTGCGTTGGTGGAACGGACGAGGAACCCGGTCTCCTCCAGCTTGGTGACCGTCTTTGCGATCACGCTTTTGTCCAGCGAAAGCCGTTTTGTGATCTCATCCTGCGTCAAACCGTCAAAATCGCAGACGATCAGGATCACCACGGCCTGCGCCGCCGTCAGATGGTGCGGCGCGCAGCTGTTATTGAGCCACATATGCGATTTGCGGTACAAAATCGAAATGGATTTGAATGCGCTGTCCATCAGGTCCGACATGCCGCATGCCTCCCTTGTGCCGTTTTTGTTATTATAGTGTATTTTGGTTGCATTTGCAACCGGATATTGACGCAGTGGGTTTTCCATGGTATGCTCATATAGTGGCATATGCCACCATCTGACAATTTACACACAGAAAGGGTTTTCTCTCCATGGAAAAAACAGAAAAGATATGGAACCGGAAATTTATCCTCCTGTTCCTCACCAACCTGCTGGTTTTGGCGGCATTTTATGCATCCATCCCCATTATTCCCATCTATTGTCAGGAAATCGGCATCACCGGCTCCAAGATCGGCATTGTGCTGACCGCCATGTCGGTGGCGACCATCCTGTTCCGTCCGGTTGCGGGCTATCTGCTGGATAACTTCAACCGCTATCACGTCTATCTGCTGTTTCTGGCGCTGTTCTGCCTGTCCTTCCCGAGCTTCATTATTTTTCCGCTGTTCGGCGCGCTGATCGTCATCCGTCTGTACATGGGCGCGGTGTATTCGGTCTGCGGCTCGGCCACCATGACGCTCGCCAGCGACGTGCTGCCGGTCACCAAGATCACCGAGGGCATCAGCCGCTTTGCCTTCACCGTGTCGATCGGCATGGCGGTCGGCCCGTATGTGGGCATTCAGGTGCAGAACCACATGAGCAGCAAGGCCTCCTTCCTGACGATTTTTGCAATCACCATAATCGCATTTATCTGCGTGGCCTGCTGCCGCATCCGCTATCCCAAGGTCGAGCGGAAAAAGTTCGTGCTCAAAGACACCATCCACGCTTCCGCGCTGCCCTTCATGTTCAACATGATGTTCCTGATGATCCCGTACGGCGCGGTCATCGCGTATTCCTCCATTCTGGCACAGGAAAAGGGCTTAACGCCCTTTCTCCCTTACTTCTATATCTGCCTTGTTGCCGGCATGCTGACCTCCAAGCTGTCCACGCAGCGGATGATCGACGCCGGCAAACACCGCGTTCTGGTTTATGTCAGTCTGGTCTTGCTGGTTTTCACCATGGCCAGCTACCTTTATTTATCAACCGGGGTGCATATGTTGATCGCCGGCTATTTCTTCGGGATCGGCTACGGCATTTTGCAGCCGCTGTTCCAATCCTTCGTCACGGGGACAACGCCGGCCCCAAAACGCGGTGTTGCGAACGCCACCTATATGTTGTCGTATGATGTCGGAATCGGCATCGGTTCGCTTCTGATGGGCTGCCTGCAGGAGACCATCGGTCTGCCGACCGGCTTCGCCCTGACCGCCATTGCCTATATCGTCGGCGGTATCGTCTATTCCATCCATGTGGATCGGTATTATCACAAGCTGCGGCACGCAGCCCAAAATCAATAAAGCTCTTTGAGGATGGCCACGCACCGATCAATCCCCAGCGTTCCGCTGTTGAGGGTGATATCGTAATTCTGTGCGTGGCCCCATTTCATATTGGTATAAAACCGGTGGTAAATGGCGCGGCGCTTATCCTTGTCCTTGAGGCGCTGCTCCGGAGAGACTTCGCGCTCGCCGTACACCTTGACGATGCGCTCGGCGCGGAATTTCATATCCGCATGGATGAACACCCGCAGACAGTCCGCCTTGTCTTGCAGGATATAGTCGGCGCAGCGGCCGACAATGACGCACGGCCCCTTTTCCGCCAGCTCGGTGATGATGTTATACTGGATCTTCCACAAATAGTCTGCGTTGTTCTGGCCGTAAGCCCGGTGCGAAAACGCGGAGGACAGATAGCCGCCGGGCGAATATTCGCCCGCGTCCTTAATGTAATTTTCGCTGAAACCGCTCTTTTCCGCAATTTTCTGGAGCAGTTCGCTGTCATAGCAGGGGATGCCCAGCTCCTCCGCCACTTTTTTGCCGATCGTGCGGCCGCCGCTGCCAAATTCACGGCTGATGGTGATGACTCGGTTTTTCATCGTGTTTTATCTCCTTCCACTGGAAAAATAAACTGCACTTTCATTGTTATGCCGCAGCCGGCTCTTCTTTTAACTGCCGTCTCTCATAGATGAGCAAGATAAGCGAGAACAGGAATGCCAGACCGTCCGCCACCGGACCCGTCCACAGAACGCCCGTTACGCCGAGGAACATCGGCAGGATGATGACGGTCGGGACAAAGAAGATGATCTGTCGGGACAGCGAAAGCAGTGCGGATTTGACCGGCTTGCCGATCGCCTGCAAGTAAATCGCCATGACGGTCTGGAAACCGGTCAGCGGGCAGAGCAGCAGGAAAATGCGGAAGGACAGCACGGCAAATTCGTTATACAGGCCTTCCTCCGAACCGAACAGCGAAACCACGCTCATCGGCGCGAACTGGAAGATCAAAAAGGCGATGATGGCCACGATTTCGGAGGCGACCACCGCAATATCAAACGCCTTGCGCACGCGCAGGAAATTCTTCGAGCCGTAATTGTAGCCGATGATCGGCTGCGCGCCGGTGGAAATACCGACCAGAATGGAAATCAGGATCTGGTTGACCTTCATAACGATGCCCATAGCGGTCAGCGGGATTTCCGAACCGTAAACCGACTGTGCGCCGTATGCCACCAGCAGGTTGTTGGACAACGCCATGACGATCGTGATGGCGATCTGGGTGATGAAGCTGCTGATGCCAAGGCTGAGCACCTTGCCGCAGGTTTTGAGCCGGATCCGGAAGGCGGAAGCATCAAAGCGGAAGGTTTTGAAGCGGAAAACGTAAATAACGGACATCAGGAAGGTGGCAACCTGTCCCATGACCGTGGCGATCGCGGCGCCGCGTACGCCCATACCGAAGATAAAAATGAAGATCGGGTCGAAAACCGTGTTGATGACGGCGCCGAGGATCATGGAAAACATGGCGTATTTCGGGCTGCCGTCCGCGCGGATCATGGAGTTAATCGCGGCCGGGATCATCATAAACGGCAGGCCGATGCCGATGATGGAGCCATATTGCAGCGCGTAGGTGCGCAGCGCATCGGTCGCGCCGAACAGGTTGAGAATCGGGTTGAGAAAAATCAGGAAAACCGCCAGCAGGACGATGCTGACCACCGTGACCATGACAATGGCGTTGCCCACGCCCTTTTTCGCGCTCTGGATGTCGCCCTCGCCCAGCTTGAGGCTCAGGTACGCCGCGCCGCCGTCGCCGATCATCAGCGAAAGCGCCAGTGCGATGATCGTGATCGGGAACACGACATTGGTCGCGCCGTTGCCCAGATAGCCGACGCCCCAGCCGATGAAGATCTGGTCCACGATGTTATACAGCGAGTTGACCAGCAGCGAAATGACGCAGGGGATCGCAAATTTCAAAATCAACCGGCCGATCGGCTCGGTTGCAAAAGGACTTTTGTTTTCTGATACCACTTTTTCCATATGACGTTCTCTCCTTATTAAGTAACTGGTTACCTATTAGGGCAGAAAAGCAGGCAGTGAACGCGGGGATGTGGCCCGGCGCACTGCCTGGGGAATTCCGTTTTCCTCAGGGAAAGGATCATTCCGAATCGATATTTTTCAAAAGCATATCCGCGATTTGCAGCAGGGCTTGTTTTTGCTCCTGCGTGAAATTCCGGCACAGCTCGGACAAAACCTCTTCATCCTGTGCCAGAATCACCTGATGGATGCCGCGTGACTGCTCCGTACAGGTGATTTTTTTGTATCTCCGGTCTTTGGCGCTGGGGACACAGCGGATGAACCCTTTGCTTTCCAGCCGTTGCAGCAGCTTGGTCATGGCCGGATGGGTCACATGCTCGATTCGCTCCAGATCGTTCTGATGAATCTCGGCCTCCCCTGCCGCTTCCAGACGGCTGACCGAGCCCAGTACGCGCAGCTGCACCGACGTCAGCCCCATCGTGCTGGCCTTTTCATCCATTTTTTTGCGAAAAGTCCGGTTGATGATCGCAATTTTTAGCCCGAACGGCATGTTTCCTGCCATGATGCCACCTCAACATAATAAGTAACTAATTACATAATAGTGCGGTTTCTCTGTTTTGTCAACCCCTCGGACAGGACAAATGCTTCTTGTTCACCGGCGGTTTTCTTGCAATTATACAAAATCATACTATAATAGAAGTATATAGAAATCTACATTTTATATCAGAAAGAAGACAAATCGTGTGAAAAACCAAAAAGCAAATCGTATCATGTTTTATATTGTAGGGCTGCTGGTTCTGGCATTGGGTCTGACGCTCAACACCAAGGCGGGACTTGGGGTCTCCCCGATCATTTCGGTTTCATACAGCGTTTCTCAGATCTTTTCACTCAACTTCGGCAACACGACGCTGTTCCTGTATTGTGTTTTTGTGGTGGTCGAGCTCATCCTGCACAGCGTACAGGGGCGCAACCATCCGGAAAACAAAAACCGCAAACTGATTTTTGTGATGGATCTGCTGCAAATTCCGCTCAGCCTGATTTTTACCCGGTTTCTCAACCTGTTTGGATCGGTTTTGCCGGCTTTTCCCGACGATCCCACCGGATTTGACCAGTATTTCCCGCAGCGGCTGCTTATCCTGATCCTTGCGATCGTTTGCACCGGCATCGGCGCCGCCATGTCGCTTTCCATGCGGATTGTGCCCAACCCCGGCGACGGCATCGTGCAGGCGATTGCAGACGGCATCCATAAAAACGTGGGCTTTACCAAAAACTGCTTCGACCTGCTCAACATCACGATTACCATCACACTGGGGCTGCTGCTGGCCGGACATTTGGTCGGCGTAGGCATCGGCACCGTGCTGGCTGTGATCGGCGTGGGCCGCGTGATCGCGCTGTATCACTATCTGACACATGAAAAAGTAGCCAAACTGACCGGTATGGCGAAAAACGTATGAAACATTTCTGCGCACAGGAAAAAAGACGTGTATGATTAAAACGGCATAGAAAAGGATTGCAGAATACGATTGCATTGATAGCAAATACACCGCCGCCCAACAGCAATTGAGAAAAGTTTTTCCAAAAAACAAAAAAATCGCTTGAAACAACAAACAAACGGCACGGAGAAATCTCCGTGCCGTCTTTTATTGCCAAATGCTGCTTTATAGAGGTTGTTTGTTTTTGGTGTATTGCGATCATCTGGAGCAAACAGGGGAATTTTGCAAAGCAAAATTGCGGATGTTTTGCCAAAACCAAAGATCAAATATCTCTGAATTCTATTCGAGTGCGTCGCAAACGCGCGTATTAATCTTCCTTGAGTTCTACGAGAACCTCAATCTCGCAAGCAATTCCGCCCGGCAGCGTATTGGTGCCGATGGCAGTTCTTGCCGGCATGCCGACTTCTTCGCCGAACAACTCAACCAACAAATTGGATCCGCCGTTTACTACCTGCGGCTGCTGTTCGAAAGAATCTGCGCTGTTGACAAAGGCGAGCACCTTGACAAACCTTTTGATTTTATTCAGGTCTCCGGTCTTGGCATCCAGATTGGCAAGAAGGTTGAGCATGCAGTTATAAGCAGCCTTTTGTCCTTGTTCCAGCGTGAGGTTTTCGCCTAAGCGTCCAATGACGTTATTGCCGTTGCCAAGATCCGGGCCACAGCCGGAGCAATACAGAAAATTCGAGCCAAATTCCTGTACCGGTGTGTAAACACCTCCTTTGGGCGGCGGGGCAGGCAATGTAATTCCTTTTTCTTTTAATACGTCATAAACATTCATTTGAATCTCTCCTTTGTATGTTTGAATGGACAATATAAAATCGGGATATGCCAATCTGTATGGTAAATCCCCCAGATGCCGGTCAATAAGTGATCTTCCGGTTTCTTGCGGTTACTTCCCATTCGTCTACCACTTCTCCGTTTTCTACGACGATTACGGAAGGATACAGCGCGCTGGTCGGGCAGATATGGGTCGGGATGACAAAAAGCTCTTCCCCTACCTTCGGACATGCATCTTCATGGCCGGGTTGCATGCGGAAAGTCCAATGTTCTTCGCTTTGGAACATCTCTTCGCAATGCTCAACCCCCAGCAGCTGCCCACGAATACCCGCCGGATCGGCTGCGATTCCCTTGTAACCGAGATCAATGGAGAAAATGCCTCTGCCGGGATTGCTGATCACGCGAGTCAGGATCGCTGCTGCGGGAACGTAAGGCAGATCAGGAAACTTTTTACTGTATCCGTAGTCGTGCACAAAGATGGTTCCGGGCGAGTAATAGACTTCTACCTGCTTGGTTTCTTCCCCATCTGTGAGATGCGACTCCGCATGGCAGGGAAAGGACGGAGAACCGCCGATAATAATCAGCGAGCAGGTCTGATGATTCTTACATATGGATTTTAACAGCGGTTTGAGCGCACTGTCAAGATGGTCGGACTGCTGCTTTCTGTCATGATAATCGTGTTCGGTACGATGACCGTCATAGCAATGCAGCCCTTTGAAAGTAAGTCCGTCAATGGACGCACATGCGTCGCAGAAGCTGGTCAGCTCGGAAAGCGGAACACCGGTACGATTCATCCCCATGTTGACATCCACCAGTACATCCACATTCCCGAGGGAGGAACATTTTGCTGCCTCACCCAGACGCGAGAGCATGTTCAGATTGTCTCCAATCGCATAAAAATGCGTCGCTTTGAAGGCTTCCGACAGTTTAATAAAACGTTCGATGTTTGGCCCTACCAGCGGGTAAGAGAGTACAATATGCTCTGCCCCACAGGATGCGGCCATTTCCGCCTCAGCAATCGTTGCGCATTTGAAACGACAGATACCAAATTTCATAGACATGCGAACGATATCAGCCATCTTGTGGCTTTTTACATGCGGCCAAAGGTGTTCCGCACCATGAGCGGTCTCGATCGCTTTTTCCAAGTTATTGCGAACAAGATCCCGGTAATAAATAAGGGCGGGCGTAATGACAGTTTCGCTTCCTTTGAAAGAGTAAGACTGTTCCAATTTTTTCTTTTCCTCCTTTATCCTCTGAATAATATAATCTTTTCTATGCCAAAACGCAATAAGTTTGATAAATTGTTGAATCTACAAATCATCAATTACATTTTTACACAAAATGTTGAAATAGTCAATCTCTGACGAAAAGAAAGTATAAAATCGTTAAATTAGACAATTATTTATGTTATATGTTATATAAAATATAGATATTGAAGCACAGTTAGAAAAAACATATTGACAAACTGTTGAAACAAAATTAGAATCAACTCAAACAATTTGTTTAATACAGGATGTAGGAGGTAATGAAATGGAAGGAAAGTTTGGGACGTTTTTTCTGATTGGCTTTGCGGCTTATGTTGTTCTGATGATTATCGTCGGATATATAAGCAGTAAGGGAAAATCCGAAGGAAAAGGCTATTTGACAGGAGGCGGACAATTACCATTCTTCTTGATCTTTGCCACAATGGGCGCGACGCTGATCGGCACAGGATCTTCCATCGGTGCAACAGCAAACGGCTTCAAAATGGGCTTCGGCGGCGCTGCCTATGGACTTGGCGCTGCACTCGGTGTTCTGACGCTGGCATGGATTGCGCAGAAGACAAAATTAAGAGAAAAAAACTTTGTAACTATGGCGGAAGAAGCGCAATTCCATTATAATGGAAATAGACTTGTGAAAAGCGTCATGAGTATCATGATGTATATTATTGAAGTGGTATGGCTGGGCAACCATGTCAATGGCGGCGCAACTTATCTGAGCTACGTTACCGGATTGGATTTGGTTACGGCCAAGGCAATTGCAGTTCTTGCATTTGGCGTGTATGTTATCATCGGCGGTTATCTGGCGGTTGTTTGGACGGATCTGATTCAGCTTACCATTCTGGTTGCCGGTTTTATCGCCATTACTGCGGTATGTATTCCGATGGCAGGCGGCTGGACCGGTATCTCGGAAGCGATTACTGCCGCAGGCATGGGAGGCAACCTGACGTTTTACGGTGTAGGCACCATGGGCGTAATGGCTTTGTTATCACTCATCTGGTCCATCTTCATTCCCTGCTGGGGCACACCGACTTATCGCATGAGAGTTTACACGGCGAAAAGCAATAAGACAGCGACCAACGCACTCAAGACATCCGGCCTGTTGCTTCTGGTCTTTTCTCTGCTTCCGGCAATCATCGGCATGGCCGCATATACCATTGCAACAAACAACAACGCCACATCGGTTCTGGAGCATCCGGACTTTGCATTCACCTATATTGCGACGACTGCATTGGGCCCTGTGCTGGGACTGCTGTTTATGATTTCCGGCCTTTCCGCAACCATGTCCTCGGGTGACTCCGATGCGATCGCGGGCGTTACGATCGCGATTCAGGATATTTATCCCATCTTCACCGGTAAGAGCTTGCCGGAGGAAAAAGTCGGAAAATGGTCGCGCATTATGACGGTCGTTACGCTGCTGCTGGCATTCTGCGCCACGCTGTTTGCACAGGATGTTATCAGTTACATCAGCAACGTGATCGGCTCGATCATTCCGGGTGTATCCATTGCAATGGTGCTTGGCGCTTTGTGGAAACGTGCAACATGGCAGGGCGGTCTGGCCAGCGTAGGCGTTGGCACTCTGTTCGGTATTCTCTATCTGTTTGTACCTGCTTTCCAGTCCTGGATTGTTGGCATTTTCACTGGCCCGGCGATCCCGGCTACCATCGTCGCTTTGGTTGCTGAAGTAGTCGTATCTCTTTGCACCAAGAAGGTGGAGATGTCCGAGGAAGAACGTATGGCACTTGTAATTGAAAGCCGCGGCGTGGCTCAGTAAAAAACTCATGATAGAACGCTACGACGCAGCTCTGCAATAATGAAATGTGTTGGGGGTTGATGACGATTAGCTTTGTAGTGGATAATTTTAAGATGTTGTGCGAGATATGCGAATGCATTGCCCAACAATTTGGCGATGACTGCGAAGTCGTTCTACATGATTTAACGAGGGACTACGATAATACCATCGTAGGAATTTGGAACGGGCATGTGACCGGAAGAAAAGTCGGAGACGGCGGCACGGATGCAGGGCTGGCTATTTTACGCGGAACCGCTCAACCAAAAGATCAATATTGTTACATCAACAAAACCAAAGATGGACGCATTTTGCGATCCTCCAGCAAATACTTTTTGGATGAAAAGGGAAACGTAGTAGGTAGCCTTTGCATCAATTATAATATCACAGCACTCATTGCAGGACAGACAGCAATGATGAAACTGACAAACTCTGACGGAAAGGGCAGCACAGGAGAAGTCTTTACCGGCAACATTGATGAACTTCTGGAAGTCCTTATGAAAGAAGCGGTGGAGAACACCGGCCATGCGTTGGATGAGCTGGATAAAGATGATAAGGTTGCAGTCGTACGCTATCTGGACAATAAAGGAGTTTTCCTGATTAAAAAATCTGCGGAAAGGGTGGCGGACTTTTTGGGCATTTCCCGTTTTACTGTCTACAATTATCTCAACGAAGCCCAAGAGGAGGCAAAATAGATGTCCAAATTCCTGATCAAAAACGGCGTCATTTATGACGGATTGGGAAATCAGCCATTTGAAGGCAATATTTACATAGAAGATGAAGTAATTAAAAAAGTCATCCGCAGCGAAGCGGATACAGCTGAATTGGAAGCGTCTTTGCAGGAGACGGAAATCATTGATGCACAGGGAAAAGCGGTAACACCGGGATTTATCGACATTCACAGACACTGTGACATCCAGCCGTTTTACGGCACCGACTTTGGAAAAGTCATGCTGGCGCAGGGAATTACCACAACGGTTGCCGGAAACTGCGGATTCTCCATGGTACCGGTTCCGGAAGATGAGGCAAAAGCGGAAGAAATGTTCGCATTTGCAGAGCCCGTCGTAGGGCCGGCATACCGCGGCATCCACACATACAGCGAATATATGGAAGCGATGGATCAGCTGAAACTGCCGCTGAACTTTGCATCCATGATTGGTTCCGGCACAGTAAAGATTGCGGTAAAAGGATTTTCTAACACCCCTTTTACGGAACAAGAGATGCAGCAGGCTTCAAGTTATATTGAAGATGCGCTGGAAAAAGGTGCGGTCGGTGTATCGGCGGGTATTATGTATCTGCCGGAATGCTATAACGCTACCGATGATTATGCAAAAATGCTGGCTCCGATGGCAAAATATCATACTCCTCTGTGCGTACATATCAGAGGAGAGGGCGACAGTATGGTGGACAGCGTCAAGGAAGTCATCGAGATTGGAAAGCGTGTCGGCTGCCCGGTTGAGATCAGCCATTTCAAATCCTGCGGCATGGCAAACTGGAGGAAAGAGATTCACCGTGCCATCGAACTGATTGAACAGGCGCGAAAAGAAGGGCAGGATGTAACCTGTGACTTCTATCCATATGAAGGCGGTTCCACCTCGCTGACAACCATGGTGCCCCCTGCATTTGTAAACGGAGATATGAACCGCGCTCTCGAGCGAATGGGAACAAAAGACGGAGTGGAGGAATTCTGCAAGTCCTTGGAGATCAACTATGAGGACTGGGATAACTTCGCAATCACGCTTGGCTGGGACAGAATCCTGATTTCCGGCGTAAACAAGGAAAGCAATCAGAAATTTGTCGGTAAGATGGTATCCGATGCCGCAAGAGAGTACGGCTTTGAGAGTGATGGCGCGTTTGTCGCATGGCTGCTGCATGATGAAGATGGCAAGGTTGCGATCATCAATATGAGCATGTGTCAGGATGACATTGACACGGTTGCAAAACTTCCATACTCCAATGTGATTTCCGATTCCATCTATGCGGTTACAGATACACCACACCCGCGCATGTATGGCGCATTCCCGAAAATCATCCGGGAATATGTGCAGGAACGCCATCTGTATACGATGGAGGAAGCAATTCGGAAGATGACAAGCCTTCCGGCAACGAGAATGGGCATTGCACGCCGCGGTCAGATCAAAGAAGGATATTATGCAGACATCAATGTTTTTGACCCTGCGGAACTAAAGGATCATGCAACCTTTGAAAAGCCGGTGCAGCTTGCCAGCGGTATTGCCAAATGCTTCGTCAACGGACAACTGGCATGGGAAGATGGAATACTCTGCAATGATGCCTGCGGAAAGAACCTGCGTCGTACCGATGTATAACAGTTAGGTTCTTTGGAGGAAATGACAAATGAATGAAGCATTAATTCAAAGATTCAACGAAAGGTTAAAAGCTGGCAAAGCAGTTTTTGGTCCTTTTATGAAAACTTGTGATCCAGGATTTGTGGAAGCGGCAGGGTATGCGGGAATGGATTTTGCCATTTTGGATATGGAACATGGCCCTATCAGCATACAAAATATGCAGAATAATATCCGTGCGGCTCAAATATCCGGGATTCTCCCCGTGGTAAGAGTACCTGCTATCACGGAGGAGGCAATTGGAAAGGCATTGGATATCGGCGCGGCAGCTGTTGAGATCCCGCAGGTTACGACGGCAGAACAGGCACGAGAAGCGGTAAAACTCGCTAAATTCTCTCCGATGGGAGAAAGGGGCGTGTGTCGCTTCGTGCGGGCAGCCCACTATTCGGCCATGAATAAGGCGGCATACTTTGAAGGCGCAAATAAAACGATCGTTATTGCGCAATTGGAAGGACAGCAGGCCATCAACAACTTGGACGATATCCTGACTGTGGAAGGAATAGATATCTTTTTTATCGGACCGTATGACCTGTCCCAGAGCCTGGGTGTCCCCGGACAAGTGACCCATCCATTGGTAGTGGAAGCGATGAATAAAATAGTCAAAGCTGCAAAAAAGAAGGGCGCAGTAGTCGGAACCTTCACAGACAGCAAAGAGACGATGGAGATGTGGACAAAAGCCGGCGTCCAGTATATTTCCTATTCAGTTGATATGGGGATCTTCTATGAAGCGTGTAAAACACTAAAGGAACAATTTCACGGATGGTGCGAAACCGTTTCTTAAATCAGCAACAAAAGAGTTCTGCTATGATAAATTGAAATCATAGCAGAACTCTTTTTATGATATATATTGAATCAATTCAATCTGTCAAAAAAATTGCAAAAGCGTTGAAATCATAAAAGCCGCAGGATCCAAAATTGGGAATCCTGCGGCTTTTTATGCATGACAAAAAAGGATATAAATTATATGTTGGCAAAGGGATCGATAAATCCGGTCTGCTCAATGACTTCGCGCATATGCGCGGTCATTTGCAGCACCGTATTGCTGCCGCTATGGACAATGGGAAGGTTAGTGCCCATAACACCTGTGCCTTCGACCACAGTACTAAAATCATTTTGTGACAGCATATTGCTTACAGTTTGTGCTGCGGTGTGTAAAGTCTTGAGATTGGAAAGTATCTGATTTTGGTAATACTGAACCAGCGTGGAATCCGATTGGCATAATTTCTGCATCTCTGCAATCTGTTGCTGCATTTCAGTCAGCGCGGCTTGTGCTTTTTTCTGATCCACAACAGTATACTGCGTTTCTGTTATGACGACCCGCGCAGGGATTGCCTGGCGAAATGTTTCGGATATATCATATAATTTTTCTGCTGCGGATTGGAGATTTTGCGCATAGCTTTGGAGAGAAGAACGCTCTGCTTCACTCAGCGGCATCCGCAGAAAGATGAGACCCATATATCCGTCTTGACTGCCGACCCATTTTACATCCATGCCGGTCAACTCGCCGATGCTGCGAACCGGCAAATATGTCACGTTCAAAAAGTCTATGGGGTAGATGACAGTGCCTTTTTCATTTTTGAAAGTCACCAGTTCACCGTCCAGATAAACTTTTCGTTCTGGGCAAAGAACAGCAGCTCCTTCCTTTATTCCATGAAAAACAGAACCGTCTACCGCTTCATTTTCGCCATGGATTACACTGTCCACAGAGCCGCTCAATGTAATGGTCTGCGTTGTTCCATCCCAACCCACGTTTTTACCCATCCATTCGCCAGCCGAACGAACAGGCATATAGGTAGAGCCCTGATAACTGATTGCCGGCATGTATTCTCCATGTTCATTCGGGAACATGACCGGAACACCCTGCACATAAATCTGTGCGTTCGGATCGCTGATTGCAATTTCATTTCCTGCCGCCGCTGCTCCGCATATTGTGGCAACAGAAAGCGCCAATGCGAATAAAACTAGTTTTAATGTGCGCTTCATAATGATTCCTCCTTAAATAGTTAGGGACAGGCTTTTTCGTTCCATATTAAGTACAATGCTTCAAGATTCCGTTTTGTAACAGTAAATAAAAAATATTTTTGGTGTTCTTTCCTGTTACAAAATAACGTTCTGAAGCATTGTACTAATGTGAGGAAATAGCTCTTTACAATTGTGATCAAAAAGCAAATGGATTGTATTTTCCTAATGGCATGTTAAAATTAACGATATCGGAGCTGCTTCATAAAGCCGCAGCTGACTATAAGGGGGGGATTAAGGATTGACACAAGAGCAAATCTTATTTTTTGAAAGCCTCTACCGAAAGCACTATGCTCTCATGTTCGAAGTCGCACTGCGAATCGTAAAAAATCCGGTCAAGGCTTCGGATGTGGTATCGGACACCTTTCTCATACTTATCTTGAAAATTTCCACTGTGATGAACCATGAAGACCCTGTCAAATGGCTGTTTACAGTGCTGAAGAACAATGCACTCGGCGAGTACAGAAAATCAAAAGTCCGCAAAGAAGTATCGCTGGATGATGCGATCATTCGCGGCAAGGAGCAGGAATTGATCCCGTTTTCAGAGATGCTCCCCAAGGGTTTGACACCGGAGGAGCGCGACATTCTGCTCCTTCGGCTTGGCGAAGATCTGGATTATGCAGAAATCGCGAAGCGCCTGCATACAACAGAAAGCGCCTGCCGCATGAAGTTCAGCCGCGCCAAAAAGCGTTGTGCGGAACTGATGGAACGGGATAAATAGCAAGTTTTCTGTTACAGAATCCTGCTGTCAATCATTATTTATGTAGCAGAAACCGTATGAGGAGGTGAAGCGCATGTGTACAAACAGTCAGGATAATGAGAAAAAGCATGAAAGGGATAAAACCATTTTGCATTCCACTGACCGGATGAAAGACGCAGCCAACATCGACCCGAAGCTGCTTGCACTTCTGGATCAGGTTTGTCAGTCCGGAGAAGACGCCCTCCCCCAGTTGAAAGCCTACACAGATGAGGCACAGACTGAAAATGCCGGGAGTACGCATCCCGACGTAGAAAGCGCGCTGAAAGCGTTCAAAGAGCAACATGCTGCGGCTTTTGAAACGCATAAGCACACCCGCGTCCGGCGGTGGGGGTATCGTTTGTGTGTGATCGCCGCGGCAATCATCGTGCTCAATGCACTCTGCATTTTTGCGTTCGGCCGCAGTATGTATGACTATGCGGCAATGTGGGGCGCCGAGACGTTCGGCTATCTCATGCAGACCGCGAATCCTGAGAAATATGACCCGGATACCTATTACAATCCCAGAGAGCAGTATGTTGGCGAATTACCGGAATATGATCCAAATGCTCCGCTTGGCTCTGAAGAAAATCCGATTCCGACCAATGGCTCAAAGCAACCCGATTTTTCTGATATACCAGATACAGATGTGACTTCGTTGGGATTAGAAAAAACTGCTTCTGAATGGGGTGCCTCCCACGTCGTTGAACGCTTTGAAATCGTAAACGCTGATTTACTTCAAACGGTAAAGGCGTTTGGGGTATCAGACAAGGTGATTCCGACATGGTTACCAGAAGGGTTTACGCAGGAGTATATTCAGATCACCAAAGATCATCTGTCCCAAACTACGGATTTTTTTGCGAATTATTTGAATGGGGAGAGAAACCTATCTGTATGTATTTCTTCCATTCACACCGATTCAAATGCGGTTATAGAAAAAGATGATCGTCCTGTTATCGAATACGAAGTACATAATGTAAATTGGTATATTATGCACAATCTTGATAATATTAATGCGATAACCGTAGTGGGAGACCGAGAAGTCCTGTTTTACGGGACTGTGACTGTGGATGAAATGAAAAAAATGATTGACTCGGTATATGAAGAGCCATAAAACCACACGCAAACTGTTGAACGGCATGATACACCGAGGAGGTGAAGCACATGGAAACGAAACCTCAAAAGCATAAAGGGCAGCAAGAGCATGAAACCGCCTTTTCACATGCCAACAATCAAGTCACGGACGAAATCGACATCGATCCGAAGCTGCTTGCGCTTCTGGATCAGGTTTGCGCATTCGGAGAAGATGCCCTCCCCCAGCTGAAGGCCTATATAGATGATACAAAGACTGAAAATGTTGGGAGCACGCATCCCGACGCAGAAAGCGCACTGAAAGCGTTCAAAGAGCAACACGCTGCGGCCTTTGAAACGCATAAGCATACCCGCGTCCGGCGGTGGGGGTATCGTTTGTGTGTGATCGCCGCGGCAATCATTGTGCTCAATACATTCTGCATTTTTGCGTTCGGCCGCAGCATATACGACTATGCGGCAATGTGGGGCGCGGAGACGTTCGGCTATATCATGCAGACGGCAAATCCTGAGAAGTACGATCCAGATACCTATTACAATCCCAGAGAACAGTACATTGGCGAATTGCCGGAATATGATCCAAATGCTCCGCTTGGCTCTGAAGAAAATCCGATTCCACTCGATAGTCTGGAACCTCTTCCAGAATATGCAAATATTCCAGACACCGATGTATCCGCATTGGGGCTTGAAAAGAGTAAATCCGAATGGGATCACTCACATATGATAGAAACATTTCGCATTTTAAATTCTGATACAATTGAAGTAGCTACCGCATTGGGGATTAACATCCCTGCATTTCCCACTTGGATTCCGGATGGTTTTGTTTTGGATGAAATTCTTGTAACAAAGGATCATGAATCAAGCAGCATGGATCTAGATATTTCTTATGAAAAACGTGGGGAGAAATATCTGTTTGGAGTAAGCATTATTTCCAGTGTCCTTGCAATTGATAATGCTCTGGAATGTACTATAATCGAAAAAGATGATCGCCCTGTCATTACCTATACAGCCGGAAATGTGGACTGGTATATCATGCACAACCTTGATACCATCAATGCTACTACAATCGTAGATGACTATCTTATTCTGATATCTGGGCCAGTGACCGTAGACGAAATGAAAAAGGTTATTGATTCGGTATATGAAGGAGAATAAAATGCGTAAGCTGAAAAAACTGATTTCGATTGCCTTGCTGACAGCATTTGCGATGTCTTTTTCTGCTCTTGCTGCAAATGAAGTAGACAGTGCACAATCTACTTCTGCACTTATGGAACAAGCAGCATCATCGGACGGCGCAGGCTCGGAAGCCATCAGTTATGAACTGTATCAGCGATTTACTGATGACCCGGCCGCATTCCTCTCCGAGCTGGCCTCCCAGCCGGACGATGTGCGTCAGGTGGTCATACAGTTTATTGTTTGGGAAAACAACTACGATGAAAACACGCTGCCGGATATCTTAAGCAAACTTTCTCACCTTTCAGACGACCAGTTGGATGCAGCAGAGGAATTGACCAACTACTGGACCACCTATCAGGCGCAAAACCCCGAAACAGAAATCCCGGAAGATACGTCGGTCACTCTGCCCGGCTTTGATGTACAGACCATTCGCAGCCTCATCGACCAGAATCTGTCGGAATCTGATCCGTATGCAGACGAAGCGTTTTGCATCTCGATTACGGAAGCATATGAAGCCGATCCCACGGCGTTTGGCGAAATGATCTCGGATTTGGATAACAGCGATATTCAGCGTCTCGGCAGACAGATTGCCTATGCCGTTGAGAATAAACTGGTTGATGTGACCTTGCCGGCAGCACAGAATGGACTCGAGGCGTCTGCGCTTTCGGTGCTCCAGCAGGCAATTGCACAAGCCGACCCTCCGCAGCGCACCAATGTTGGGATGGAAAAAGATACCCCTTTTCCAATACCGTTTGATTTACTCATATGCGTCCTGTTGGGGATATTTCTGATAGCGGCAGTTTGGAAATTGGCAAAACGGTCACGCTCTCGATAAGCAGCTTTGCTTGCTCAGCTAAATCTTCATGAAATGCTCTAAAAGTACAAAAAACCCGTTATTTCCGAAGAAATAGCGGGATTTTTTGTGTGTCTTGAGGCTGAACTGAAACCAACAACCTTGCATATTACGAAAAATCTATGCTGACAAAAATCGACACTTTTTACATTATTTCATGTGATCTCAAATAAAGGCCAAGTTCATAGAGAAAACCTTAGTGTGTATCTTTTCCCCCAGTCTCTTAAACAAAATGACAGAATGTTAAAATGAAAAGCGACTATTGTTCATCAGCGCGATCAGCATCCCATTCGCTGATTTCAAAGAAGCGGTCAAAGAATCCTTTAAGCTTGTCAATCACAGACTGCTTTTTCTTAGCTCTGGTACCGCCACCGCCGAAACGAGATACCGGCGGCATCAGTTTATCGATATCCGTTCCGGTGGTCTTGATCTCGCCATCCCGAAAGGCGTTTTCCAAAAACTTGCGGGTTTCCGGTTCGCGGAGCTTTTCGTCCCGGATGATTTGCGTCAGTTCTTTCTCTCGCTCCTCTGCCACAAAACCATGCCACTCTTCCAATACATCCTCCACATCGTTAATGTCGCAAATAAAGGTTTCGATGAGCTGCTTTTTGCTGCGCAGTTCGGGGCTGGCGTCTACGGCTTTCTGGATGGTAATAAGAATCTCTTTATCATCACAATGGGAATCATGGTATTTTTTCACCAACATCAGGATGTAATCGATATTGATTTCGATCTGGCGTATCAGCTCGATCTCAAACACAATATCATCTGTGATATCCTCTTTTTTGCCTTTTGTACGGCGCATCCACTCATCCCGGAGGTCCTGATATCGTCCAAGATAATCTTGCAAATCACGTTCAGAGAGCTGTTCTTTTCCTTTGAATTCGTCAAACGAGGATAGCAAGTTGCGCATCCGCAGAATGGCACCGAACAAAGCAATAAAATCCTTCTGATTTTGTTCGCCTTCGATTTGTGGTGCGGACAGCGGAAATTTTTGCGTCAGCTCTTCGATCATATCTATATAGCCGGGCTTGTCTTTGCCCTCCTTCGTCGTGTAACCATAGTAGTAATCGGCAAATTTGTGGAGCAGAACAATTCCGCCAGCCTCTTTGTCGCCAAACAATGCGATTGCAGCGTCCACGCGCTTTTGCAGGTTTCGGAAGCAGACGATATTGCCAAATGTCTTGATCGAATTCAGAATGCGGTTGGTGCGACTAAATGCTTGGATGAGACCATGCATCTTCAGGTTCTTGTCCACCCAAAGGGTATTCAGCGTAGTTGCATCAAAGCCGGTCAGGAACATGTTGACCACGATCAGCAGATCCAGCTCCTTGTTCTTCATTCGCAAGGAAACATCCTTATAGTAGTTCTGGAAGCTGTCGCTGTCGGTGGAGTAGTTGGTGTGGAACATCTTGTTATAATCCTGAATCGCAGCATCCAGAAAGTCACGGCTGCTCTGATCCAGCGCGCTGGTGTCTTCGCTGTTTTCCTCATCCAGAATCTCGTCAGCTTCGCCATGGAAACCGAAGAAACCGCAAAAATCGAATTGAAACCGCTGAGGCGTTGCTTCTGCTTGATCTCTTACACCTTATTGTTTTTGCTGGAATCAACCTGTGCAAGGTTGTGAGCGTGTGAAACCAATAGCTTTTGTCTCCGCGATAAGTTTTTTGGTCGAAATAGTCCAGAATATTGCGGGTCACTAATTTGATCCTCTTGGGAGCCATGTATGCTTTTTCACGTTAGTATATAAAATCTTTGCTTTTTTCGGAAGTAGTGCAATTTAATTGGGAATAAAGCGAAGCAGACCGTTCACCTCATTGTGCGTAAACGGTCTGCTTTTCGTTTGCCTTTTCGATTCCAAAATGCGTCTGCACGATCTCATCCAGCTGCGCTGCGATCTGCGCAAAATCCTGATTCAGATCCAGTGTCCGCACGCTGATCTGATTGCCACTCATCTGATAAACGTCATCCGGCTGTGTCTCTTCATCGGTACGAGCATAGAGCAGCATGCCGGAAACCTGCTTTTTTGGCTGATTGGCCTGTTCGTTTTTGACATAGGTGAAAATCTGATACAGGTTATGTGAGTGTATCGTCGGCTTATCAAAGTGCATCTGCATGGAATGCGCATAATATTTTGCGTCTATAATTAAAATCCGGCCGTCATGTGACAACACAACATCGCTTTGCATCGCTGGTAGCCGAGCCAAAGATGCACCACTCGCTGCCCACCGGATTCGAGGTGCGCGGACAGTGAGATTTGAAAATTCTTGATAATAGTATTGGAATATAAACTTTTCATACAGCTTGTGCATGTGCTGCTCATCCAGAAAGTCCATCAGGCGGACAGAACCATCCTCGGTCGTTTGCAGCAGCCCTTGCAGCACCATTTGGCAAATCCCGATCAGCATGCGATAAGTTTGATTGTTGCGATTGTACTGTATATTCCAGCGGATGCTTCGGATCGGCAGTGTTTGCACGCCTTCAAAGAAAACCAGCACACGCCGGAGCGCTTTCTTCCGTTCCGTATCGATTTTGCTGCGCAGCAGAAACAGCATGGTGGTTTTCAGCACACGGTTCAGATCGTTATCGGCTGAAAATTCATCATAAGTACATACCAGCTGTCCGCGCATCTTGCTTCTCGTTCGAATGGAGTCGGAAAGCTCGATCCGGCCACGCGGAGAGGACAACGCATCGGTTTTGAGCCGATATTCACGATGCAAACCGCGCTTGACCTGTATGGCGACCCCTTTGGACAAAATTGCAGCACATAGATCTGCCACATGATGATAAGTTTCAAGTGCCAGATCCCGATAGCCTTGCTCGGATAAAGTTTGAAACGCATAGGACAGCATGTAGTAGATGTTTTGAATCGGTATCACGCGATCGCGCCCCTTAACCGGTTTGTCCAATTCTGTACTTTGGACGGTTCGTCAAACCAGTATTCCCGAAGCAGCGGGATTAGTTCAAACTCAACGATTTCCTCCAGCTTTTGCGCAATATCGCCATCCAATGCACAGAAGAAGCTGTGACCGATGCAGAATCCCGCCCCCAGTGATTCATCCGACGCAATCGCCTTGTTGAGTTCTTCAACCTGCGCAATCAGCCGGTCAAATTTCTCGTTTGCCAACTCCGTCTGATAGGCTTGGAAGCCCGCAGTACGGAAACCGGGTTCCAGATCGAAAAACGCAAAGCGACGGCGCAGCGCATAGTCCAGCATGGCAAGACTGCGGTCAGCGGTGTTCATTGTGCCGATGATATAGATGTTTTCCGGCACAGAGAATTGATCGTGATTTGGCAGCGTCACTTTCACTTTTCCACGCTTGTCCTTTTCCACCAGCATGAACAGCTCACCGAAAATTTTGCTCAGATTCCCGCGGTTGATTTCGTCGATGATGAAGAAATACGGGTTATCGCTGTCGTCTTCCGCCTGCTTACAGAAGCTGTAAAATACGCCGGGATTGGGCTTGAATCCGTTCCCATCCGGACGATACCCCATGATGAAATCCTCATAGGCATAGCTTTGGTGAAACTGCACCATGGCCACACGTTCTGCATTTTTGCAGCCCATGATGGAATAGGCAAGACGACGGGCAATAAAGGTTTTGCCGACGCCGGGGGCACCCTGTAAAACAATATTCTTTTTATGGTGCAGCAACGATTTGAGTTTTTGGTATTTCGCCGCATCCATATACACTTCTTCGAGGAATTGCGCCGCATTATATGGCGGATAAAGGATCTCGGGCGGTTCTTGGTCGTTGATCTCATCGCTTTCGAACAGCGCACTCATCTGTTTTACATAGTCTGTGTATGGGGTGATATCGGTCAGCGTTTTCATGGCAGCTTGTCCGGGATGTTGCCATTCGCCCTTGTGGGTCCACTCTACCTTGCGCACATTTTTGTATTGGCTGCGAGTAGAATCGAAGAAATACGCCGACCGGACAATGCCGCGCCCGATTACAGTGTGCATGCCCTTTTTGGCAAAGACGATATCGCCGGGTTTCATCTCGTTGGCAAACTGCCATGTCGCATGTGCAGCCATCTTGTACGAGCGACTGGGGTCCATCGTCTCTTTCATGCGCTGCTTCATCTCTTCCTTGTTGCTAAACGAGCGCAAATCGCCGATTTTATCCCAACCGATCGCCATAATACCATGCTGATAGCATTCATCCCAAATTTTTGCGCCATCCCCCGGTGCATACAACCAATATCGAACTGTGTTTGCATCCTCGTCCAACGTATCCTGCTGAGGTGTAGGTATAGCCTCTTGATGGGTATTGGCTGCAGCTGCACGTTTTTTCTGGTTTACCTCCTCGGAATACCGCCACGCTTCCGCACTCAGTTCCATGAAATCGTGATACGGACAGGTGCCGCTCTGCAAATAGGTGCGCATCTTCTCTGTGATCGCAAAATACTTCTCGGCTGAGATTTTAGATTCAGGGGCAGACAATGTGTTGACTATCTCGTCCGGGATTTTGCCGGACTCATAGATGAACCATGTGTTTCGCTGATCCAGATTGAGAAAAACCTGTGGTGCAATCCAGTATAACCCCATAGTGATCTTACTGTTGCCAATTCCTCTCTTTTGAATCGTTCGGTCAAAGTACAAGAAGAGCTCTGCCCGATTTGTCTCCGTCTGATTGTCTGCATACCGGAGCGCTGCGGAAAACAGCTGCCAAAGGTCTTCGATATCGTTTTCCCCGCGATAACCGGTGAAATCATAAAACGTCGCATTCTGGTTATTCAGCACCGGTACGCTGACAAAGGAGGTGGGCAGCGCTGCAGAAATATCAAAAAGCTCTGCCATTGCTGCAATGATTTTTTTGCGGTTATCCTCCCGCTGAGAGCTTTTATTGAACAAGCCAAACACAGTGAAGGGGTCAATGTCCACAATCTGCTGATCTCGTTCCAATGTTGGCATTGCAATTCCGGTGTTCTGATATACCTGTTGGATTTTGCCGATCAAGGTCTGCCGATCATCATGATAAGCAAGCAGCTTACGCGCCAGCGCCTGATAAAAATCAACCCAATCAAATTGCTTTTGATCATCCATTTGCATTCTCCTCCACACTTTTCTTATGGGTAAAATTATAATATAGATCACAGAAACGGTCAAACAAATGTCAAGAATCAAGGCCTGCACCACTTTAAGTTTTCAAATGCAAAACATTTACATTGCACATGGTAAGTACTATATTTGTAGTACAAGGAGGTGCGGCAGATGGACACCAACATGACGTTTCGCATGGACAACCAAACCAAAGTGCAGATGACAGAGATCTGCAATCAGCTTGGCATGACTCCTTCCACGGCGGCCACTGCCTTTGTGCGCGCTGGCGGGATGCCGTTTCCGGTCCGGCTGGAAACTCCGGCTACTGAGATAACACGGGAGCAGATGCTGGCCGATACAGACAATATTCTGAACGATTATGCACAGGCCTATGAGAAAATGTCCGAATCACTTGGTACAACGAAAGAGTAATTGCACGATCAAGGCCGACACCGTTTGCACGGTACATATCCCTGCTCAATCAGGGCCTCTCGCGAACCGGAGTAATCCTCACGATTAGACGGCTTGATATCCTCCACGCTGGAGCAGCTTGGACGATGGAACTTACGCGTGTTGTGATTGAACACATAGCTTGGTTCCTCCTCGGGCGGTACTTGCTCGGTCGGCTCAGAAGGGGCTTCGTCTGCCAATACGCTTTCCCCGGTGGCATAGTCAATCTGCACGCCTAGTTGGACATTGAAAGCATAAACGCAAAAGCAAATCCCTGCACCGCTGTCCTCGACCGAATAGCCCTCCATGAGAACACCGCTCGCCAATAGGTTTTCTCCCTCGGAAATCGGCGTCGCGCGATAGAGCACATGGTTGCCGGTCTGCTGCACATAGTCCTCAACTTGATTTTCAAACGGCAGCATCCCCTCAATGTTCAGATACCGCGTACCGGTGATCAGATTGCGCTCATTCGCATTTTCAGCGGTCAGCTGGTATCCGCGATCAGGTGACAGCGATTGTACAGATATTTGCCGTCTACGCAGTCGTATTTGATCAGATGCCAGCCGCTCGGTTGTTCCGCTGACTGTGCTGGGGCTGCTGCTCTCTTGCGTGAGATCTGCTTTGCAGGCTGCTGAATTATCATGTTGAAGATATCATGCAATATATAGAAGAAAATGACGAAAAAACACGATAAAGTAATTTTTCGTCATTTAAGAAACTACAACATTTGGTTTGTTAAAGTATTAATCTCTGGAAAATGATATAATGACAGCAAAAAATCCAGCCTTTTGGCCGGATTTTTGTTATTATTGTTCGTTTGATATTTTACTCTCGCTGATGAATCAGCAATATTAATCCACTTTTCCATCGCTCGTTTTGATCACTTCCATGAGCGATGCTTTGATGGCAATCGTGAATGATGTACTCCATTGGTAACCAGACAAAAGGTAGGATCCTATTGAAAAAGCAGTAACGTGTGCCACAGACCTGGTACTTGATATACCGGACTTCTCCACTAAGTCTGGCGTCATAATGACATGGGCAATCAGCATATCGTCCACCGAATAGGGAGCAAATTCATCAAGCCACTCAATAGTTTGTAAATAAACCATTTTAGCTGTATCAAACTGAAACTCCTGATGAAGAAAAATTTATTTTAGTCTGGTATACATGAATTTTTGTTCTACGCCAAAATTAAGACAATTGGTATACAATTAACAGCCCCTAACTATGTATTAAAATAAATAACAAATATTACTATATAAACCATCTCCTTTGTGCAAATCAATAAAGGGGATGATCCCGCTTCGCAACCTCAATGTTTCCGAAGCCATGGATAGTCACTCCTCATGTTTTAACAAACATCAACTTGTCAGCAACCAATCATCAGAAGACATAAAGATGCCCGTTCTGTGCCTACATGATACAGGTCGGGTATCTTTGCGTCATTCACTATGATGAAATAGCTTGGTCTAAGAGGTGTTCCTCTTTATACCTTCCGGGAAAGAGAATATTTACAGATGAAAAAAAACACTTCTTCGACACGGCCAATTAAAGTACCGGATCATGTTATCCAACTGCTTAAAAAAATACAGAATGTTACGCTGCAAATCGCAGGCGGTATTCCATTAACCACAATCGCAGCGCGAGTAAAGCATGCCGATGTTTCTACAACGACCCGTATTTACGCACATGAAATTCGTTCTGCAAACGAAGCGGCTTCTACGTATTTGGATGATCTGCTCCATCCCATGCCGCAGCGCAATTCCTACCACCGTATCGGATAAACACCAAACAAACACCAACCTGCCGGTCAGCCAATTTGAAAACCTCTGAAAGTACAAAAAACCCGTTATTTCTTTCGAAATAACGGGTTTTTTGTGGAGCTTGCGGCCGGACTCGAACCGGCGACCTGCGCATTACGAAAATCCTATACCGCTGTTAAACGACATAATCTACACTATTTTGTGAATTTTACGCATTTTAGAACGCAATTTTATGCATTCTACAAAGCCTATAAATTTTACATCATTTGAAGTCAATCCAAATAAAGGCCAAATAAAGGCCAAAGCTGATATTAGAAACCGTGATTCGCATTTCCTCCCTCAGTCTCTTAGACAAAATGACAAAATGACAGAATACAAGAATAAAGAGCGTTTATGGTTCATCTGGCCGATCGGCAACTCAATTACTGATTCCAAAGAAACGGTCAAAGAACCCTTTGAGCTTGTCGATCACAGACTCCTTTTGGTTCGCTCCGATACCGCCACCGCCGAAACGAGAGACCGGCGACATCAGTTTATCGATATCCGTTCCAGTGGCCTTGATCTCGTTATCACAGAAAGCGTTCTTCAAGAACTTTTTAGTTCCAGCCGCTTTGAACTCTGTCTATCACTATATGTATTTCGTTGTTCCGCTTATGACACCAAATAAAAAATAAAATGATCTTTGATAAGGAGTGCAATTGTGATAAGGAATGTGCTATTATATACTTACTTTAGAAATAATATACTGGAAAACATGCAAGCAGGCGACTGACCGTTCTGCGCATCCAATATTGGTCTCAAAAAGAAATATGCTTGCTGACACATAGAATAAAGGGAGAAGGTGTGTGTCTTGCATATGAAGGATGAGACAACCTGCATGATGAGGTATCTATCCCAAGCCAAAAATGATCTCACAAGTCTGAAGAACGGTTTTCCACCGCGATCTGTCCTTTATTATGGCGCAAAAAGCATTGGCAAAATTGCTTTGCTACATCAGATTGAATTGCTTGCAGAGCAAGTGGGGATTTTGCATTGTTATCTGGATGCTGCGACGGCAACAGACTTCACAAAACAGCTTGTAACGCAGATTGCTCTATGCTTTCAAAACAGTGGTATTGCGAAAACCGAGACAAAACCAGACCACATTCCCGGCGTAGACACGGCTGATTTGACAGAGGACATGGTGCTATATGGTCAGGTAGCTGCGCAAACAAAGCAAGGGATCTGCCTTCTGATTGACGAAATGCAAGCGTTGCGGTCGGAGGATCTCAAAGGACTGACTATGGCGCTGCATCGTTGTAACCAGCTTCGCCTGCCAGTCATGCTGTTCGGTGTAGGAGAGCCTGTCCTCCTCAAGATGCTCGGCAAGACATGCTCTTATGCGGAACGACTATTTTCATTTGAAAAACTCTAAAAATACAAAAAGCCTGTTGTTTCTTTCGAAATAACAGGCTATTTGATTTTATGGAATGTAAAGTGTATGTGGACGAAATTCTGGACCTCAAATAAGACGAGAGGGAAATAATGTAAACATTTGAGGAGTGCATGAAGGAAGCAGAATTTTTTGTACGGTAAAAAACAAGATGTTCTATGGATGGCAATGGGCTGGTGTGAGCCTTGAGTGATTCATGGAATTTTTGGATAACTACATATGTTGGTACAATGAAGCACGGATTAAACGCTCTCTGACGGTATGAGCCTGTTGAAATTCAGGCGAAGTCTTGGATTGATTTAAAATCAGTCTAGGATTGTGTCTGCATCCCCTTTACAAGCAAATAGGGCAGCAAGTCCACAAGTACAAAACTTGTTAAACAGGGAGTTCCATGCGGACCATCCCCACAGCAAATGGGTAATAGATATCTCCTGCATTCACACCAAACAGGGCTACTGTACCTATCCATGATCTGAGATCTTTATGACAACGGCATCATCGCCTACAAGACTGGATCCCAAGAGACGGTGAATTTGGCTCTGGACACCATTCATCTTGAACTAAAACAGGAGAATAAGAAGGTCGCCACGGAGTTGCAGTTCCGCGGCGACCAAGGTTTGCAGTACACATCTTTAATCATACTTAAACCTGGCTCGAATATGTGGCATGATGATATCTATGTCGAGATGAGGAAACCCATATGACAACGCCAAGGCGGAAAATTGCTTTTCCATCATCAAAACAGAATGTATTTACCGGTACAAAGCGGCAAGCTTCTCGAAGCCAACAAGATGATTGAGCGCTATATCCGCTTTTACAACTACAAGTGCATCCAGTTAAAGACTAGAGAGGCGCTCTAGGCGCGACGCCTCTCCACTGAAAACTTAATATTTTCTACCAGGGTGCTTTTTGTACTGTCTGTGCAACCTGGAGCAGTTTATACTTTTAAGGAGTTTCTATTGATATTATTCAAACAGATTGATGAACATTTCCAAATTATCCGCAATACAGTAGTACTCATCCGGTTCTGCGCTCCAATAGTACACCTTTCCGTTTTCATTGTTGACGCAGTAGTAATTATCGCCGGAATCTATGCCAATTGGAATAATTCTACCTTTGGTTCTCTGCAAAAAATTCAGCAGAGGCTTTTTAATATAATAATACTGATCTTGTGCGTCCAGAGAAAGGAAGATTCTCACCTCATATTCTTCCCCCTGCACCACAATGATATTCCTAGTTGGACGCCCACCAGCATTTACGGCAAAAAAATCTTTTATATCCTTACGCACAGCAATATTGAAGTTTTTCTCTACTTCCGCCCAAATGCTTGTGTCAGCGTTTTCTTTCGGATTAACAGAAATCCGCTTCATTAAAAACGCTCTCCTTTCTGTTCCTTGGGTACGCTATCCGGCCCCCACAAAGAATTACCGCCAGTATGCGCCGCACCGCCTATACATCGATCATGGTCAATCTTTTTGACCAACTGCATCTTCCCAGGTTCTTCATTATGATGCCACACATACCCATCGGGTGTATTTCCAGATTCGATCTGTTCCAACTGACTTTGGGTAAATTTGCTTCTAAGTTCTAGATCACTATTGACAGCTTCTTTCAGTTTTGCGTTGCACTTTGTGGCATAATTCCTGGATGTATAATCTTCAGGATCTAAGTATGTATCAAAGGCACTATCAAATTCAGGAAAGACCCCCTCAATGACAATTCCTTTGATTTCAACTCGCTTCCGTTCGTAGGGAACACCGTTTTCAGAAGTCTTGCCTTCCAAATCGCAACGATCTGTCCTGTAATGAATGACGCCTTCAGCGTCAATCGTACATTTCCCGATTTGTTTATCGCCCCACCCAAGGACTTCTTGAAGCCGCTTTTTCTCATCTTCTGTGAGTTCTCTCGTAGGATTTTCCGCAGCGGAAGAATAGTTTTTGGCTGCTTCTGGATCTTTTGCTAGTGGTCTATCCAGGACTGCCTCATTGATCATTTGGGGAGAGATCTCTCTGGCTCTGTATGCCAAGGGGCAATCACTAAATCTAGTTTCTATTGAACTAATAAAAGGATTGGAAGCTATGCCCATCATACAACGGCCTTCTTGTGCTTTTTTATTGCATCTTGCCAAGCAGCATAAATGTTAATTTGGTCAGGATGATCTGTTGTAAAGGCTTTCATAAAGCATTGGCTGATGGACAGTGCGAGTTCATTGCTGGCGTTGACAGTGTGCTCCTGAATCAGTTGCATAAAGCTACGATTAAGATCATCAAAGTCTAATGCAGTTTTTATACTATTCTCTACCTTGGATTTGCAATCCAGCAATTCAACTGTCATTTTTGAAAGGTCAGAAAAATGCTCATCTTTCCATAGGCGTAAGGAACCTTCCTGTTCATACTCTCTGATCAACTGATTGACCCATATCTTGCTCTTGGTAGAAAGCGTAGCATAAGGGAGTTCCACTTGCAGTCTATCAATCGCAATCTCAGGAGGATTGGGCAACCGATCTCCCATTAAAAGTTTGAGTAACTCTGTCTTTACCCATTCATCATCGCATTTCAGGTTCAGATCTGCATCATCGGAGTTATACTCATATGGAGTTTCCTCACCGGCGTATTTGGAGATATGGCAAAGAACCGGTTCAAGCCAGTCATTCTGATAGACCACTGCAACACCTTTCGGAAGTTTTGCAATCTCATCAAGCTGATCGTCTCTCAGTGCTGCCGATTTACCTGCACTACGGCGATCAGTTTCATCGGGCAAACGCATGATAATTTTTGTATTTGTATTACGAATCGCAGAAAGATCCACGGTTCCAGGAGATTGATCCGCAATAATAAATCCTTCACCATAGGTTCGCATTTCCGCAATAGAATTAGAGAGCATTTCCACAGACTTTCCGCTCATGCTAGGGCTTTCAGGGTTCTGCTCGAAAGATGTTCGTTTAAGAATATTGTGGGCTTCCTCCAGCACTGTAACGTGCCGCAAAGGAATATTCATCCCCTCCGAAAATGACATACGGTGTTCATTGAGCCGCATAACCAGAATACCCATAATAAGCGACTTCGTTTCCAACGATCCAATTCTGCTCAGGTCAATGATAACATTGTGGTCAAATAGGATCGCATTTTCAATTTCATTGGCGGAAAAAATCTGTCCATTTAAGCCATTGGTCAGCGACTTAACTCGGGTGGCCAAAGAACCAAGGTAATTGCTTTTGACTTCTTCGGAATAGGCCGAATTCTGAATCACTTCAACCAGTTCGTTCTGAAGGTCTAGGAAAGTCGGGAACAGGTTAGGAGAATAGATATTTCTGGATGCAGCCAAATCCCAGCCGCAAACCTGATAAGCCTGAAGCAACGCATCTTTCAGCACAGCAGGCATGGCGGCATACATTGGCCAGCATACATTGAAGATCTCTACTAGCCGGTCTATGTGCTCCAAAACATGAATCTTATTGGGAAATTTGAACGGGTTGATTCTGAGGAGCTGCATATATGCCGGATTCGTTCCAAGAACCGTAACTCCAGGTTTATCCCCAAATATATTTTTGTACTCACCTTTGGCTGGTTCGACCACCATAAAATTGATACCGTGCGTATTGAGTTGACGAAGTAGCTCATAGATTGTGTTGCTCTTTCCTGATCCCGTAGAGCCGGTAACAAAGGTGTGCATTGCCAAACTGTTGATGTCCAGTTTCACATGGCTGGGGCCGTTGCTACCCATGTTAAAAATCTTTCCAAGCTTGATAGAAGCAGCGTCTGTATGACCATCCACGTAGTTGACTTCTTTTCCAAAATCAGCGTGTTCAATTACCGGGAACCCGCAGACGGACTTGCGTGGCAAGCCCATGTGTAAGGCGAGTTCATTCCCGCTGACCAGGCAACAGGGGGTAACCTCTATGACCTTATCACCAGTTTTATAGCCAAATACAGGATGGATGAAATGTGTCACGTAATCTTGGATTGCCTTTACCTTCGGAGCCTGCTCTGCAAAATTCATGTTCCAGGTGTTAATTGCGGAAACTTCAACCCCAGAATTCTCGCCTCTCATTAGCGCCTTGTATGTAGAAGCAGCAATCTCCGCAGCAGACTGGTTCGATGCGTCAGAAATAAAATAGGCAGCACACTCCCACATACCAAGGCTTTCAAACTCCCGTAGCCGCTTTAACTGGAGATCAATGCGTTCAAGAATGTCGATAATGGTTTTGTTCTCAGCATTCAGTAGAAGCGCCTCACCAGTGCCGGTAGTGATTGCCTTGGAATCCGTAACGGATTCATTTTCTCCCTCTTGCCTGGAATCAGAACCGCCCGTAGTATCGCTCTCGCCGTTGTTATAGCTTCTTCCGTAGGAGTGACTCTTAGAGTTAGTGCTTCCAACAACCTGTCCAAGCTGGTTCAAGCCCTGAGAAGCTAAGAGACCGATGCCGATACTGGCCCCTCCAGTTGGTATGGCAAGAGCAACGCCAAGGACAGAGGAAGCGATAGATAGGCTCGCCACCGCTTTACTCGCTGCACCCGGATTAGAGCGACCTTCAGTATCATTGGCAGTAACCGTTTTGCCTTTGGACACTGTATGTGAAAAACTATTGGTAATGGTTGTACTGATGGATTTGCCAACAGTGCTGGACTGTGAGATATTCATGGAGCTGTTGGAATTATAGCTGACTTGCGTTTTCGCAAAGGGAGCCAGCTGCGTATAGATATTCTCATAATTTTGCCGCAGCTCAGTCAACTGCTTCTGAGTAGTTCCGTTAGCTATGAAAATCCCCGTAAATGGTTTGCCCTGCATCGAGAACAGCAGTTTCTCCAGCCCTTGAACAAACGACTGATTATCACGAATATTGGAATCCTTGGTGTTTGCGACACATGAAACAGCGGAAATACTATGCGCCTTGATTTTATGAAGAATTATTCGCATATCATCATTCATAAGGTCTTTTTCTGGGAACTTAATGCCTGGGAATTGCCCTTTTAGGGAGTTTTTTAACGTATCACGAAGAGATAGAGTGCTACGCTCAGAATCAATAGAACGGACACCCATGTAAAAATCAGCCTTCCGGCCATCACTATCAATGATGATAAAAACGGAACAATTGAGTGTAGACAGCGCATTAAAGACACTCGCAAATTTATATGTAGAAAACTCGTCTTTCTCATAAACCATCTGGTTTATTTTGAAGAACCGAACATCTTTGGCCAGATTCGCTTTTCCAACTGCCGGATCAAGGGGAACATTGAGTTCGTCGGATAGCGGAATAACATCAAGGTCTTTAATCTTAGTCACATAGTTCTTCAGAACAATATCATCAACGACTTGCAATGCTTGAATAAGGCCGATCTGAAGTTCCTCATGACTAGGAGCAGGAGTTGCAGGTTGCTTAAAGTTGTCCAAAGCTGTATCAGCCATATTATCCAGCCTCCCTTATCTGTCCATCATAATGATAGCACCACCTGCGACAGCCACTATGACACCAGCGATAGTGAGGGATGTAGAGGAAACTGCAATTCCTGCGGCGGCAACAACAACACCGGCCCCCGCAGTAGCAACACCAACCTGCTTTTTAGGCAGAGTGCTTTTTTTCCTTCTGGTCTGCGCGTCAGTCACGAATTCCTTCTGCTGCGGTTTTTCGATCTTCTTGCCGTAAATGTGGGCACACATATTTCTCAACAGCTCAATACGTTCTTGAGAAAAATTATCGACCACCGTACTGCACTGGTTGTCCAGATACGCCTTAGTCCAAGCGGTTCTGTCATAGTTGAGTTCCTCGCCATCGTGCGGAACGATCAGATCCGGTATAACCTTCAACGCATAGGCAATGGATTCATCGAACGCACCAAAGCTGGGATCAGTAATCATGTAATTGCTGAGCATAATACGAGTGCGGAGTTTATTTCCCGCAGCGACGGCTTCCATAAACTCTTTGCTGATCGACATCTTGATTAACCTCCTATCTTATTTCCTTGTAAATTAGATTTCAAGAATCGCATTTACACGATTTTGAATATCGGTAAGCCAATTCAGGCGTTCCGTAGTCTGGCGGATAATTTCATCCTGAGCGTTTTCATCTGAAGCGCACTGCTCCAATTCAGCCAGCTTTTTCTTCAATGCCCTATCCAGTTCAGCAAATCTTTCTTTGAACTCTTTCTTAATCTTGTTGACCTGCTTTTTTGTAGCCTCATTGATGTCATCTCTATTTTGACGTAGATTTTCCTGGACAGGTGCAAAGAATGCGTCGCCGAGCCCTTTCCCATCGACAAATTCTCGATCCTCGTAAATGCTGCGCCAATGGCCCTTTTCCTGGAACCACGTCCATGGCTTGTACCACTTTTTGTTTGTGTTCTCTATCCATTCTTCACCAACCTTGACCGATTCCGTTTCAGTGGCAGAATTAATGATAGAGGCAATCCGGTTGGCGCTTTCAATTTCACCGCTCAAAATTTTAACAGGATCGATTTGAAGTTCCCCAAAATTCACATCTTTAGCAAACGATTGAAGTCGCTCTACATACGCTGCGGTCAGCTGATCACACTGCTCTTTGATAAACCGATTAACTTCATTTTCGATGTCAACGCAAACCTTGGCCTGCAAGTTTTTTGCATAGTTTGTAAACCCGGCACAAATACCCTCCGCTTCGGTTTTGGAAAGTTTGCGCTCACCAACAGCTTCTATCTGCTCACGAACTGACGCCTGTGCCTTCTCAATAATCTTGCCTGTCTTAGCAGCTACGTCTTTGCTAAAATCGAGCTTATTGATCGTCTCATTAAACGATTTTGCCGCTTTTGCATCATCGATTTTTCCCTTTATGACTTCAATATTGGCTCTGATTTCCGCTTTGCGCTCCTGGCTTTCCGCAATTTGCTTCCGTGTCCGTTCAAAAGATTTTTGGCTCTCCAACTTCTTGGCAAAGGTTTCAACAATGCCTCTGATTTTAGCCGTCTTAGCATACTTGTCAACGTACACACGGATAGCAGCTTCGATGGATTTAATCCCGGAGTGAATCAGTGCTTCTTCCTTCATGTCTCCAGACTCTCTTGCTGCGGCCAATTGCATGACAATCTGCGAATTGACACTGGGGGTGAGGGGCGCATACTCGTCTAAATGAAGATTCGTATTGAGATTGCTGATTCTCGCCATGGTAGCAAGGAACTCCGGTTTGAGATAGTTGGCGGGATCAATATTTTTAAGGTCAACATCTTTGAAATCGGAACGAATCTCCAAGGCCGTCAGTGCAGAGGCCGGATAGATGTTAGGGTTCTCAATTCCCTTATCGGCAAGGTATGTCCGTGCATTCTGGATTACACTGTTAATGTCGTCCTCTCCGGCTTTGAAGCTGTCCAATTTGTTCAGCACAAAAATATACCGATCTTTAGACTGCTTGCCCCCTACCTTCATGCTCTCCGCTACCTCCGTCAAGAGAGCATTATCATCATTGATGGCCAGTTGGGTGGCATTAAGGACATACAAAACCAGTGGCTTAGAACTTTCAGACAGCATACGGAAGGTTGCCGCTCTATGCTCATCATTTCTGGCATTGTTGGGGCCGGGAGTATCGACTAAAACTAGAGACACATCTTCGGAAGAAACAAAAGGAATGTTGCCTTGGGCTACGACTTTGGAAACCTTCGAGTCTTTGTTCAGAACTTCCATTGCGGAGAGGTTAAGCGGATCAATAAAGCTTAATTTAAGGTTGTTGGCATCATAGGCGGTGGCCACGAAATGATCACCGTCATCATCGTGCAACTCTGTAATAGTAGCCGTACAAGCCTCCTGCATAGCAGGCATTAACTTTTGCCCCAGGAGTGCGTTAATCAAAGTGGATTTGCCAGAACTCATCGTTGCAATCACATTGACGGGGAATTCCTTGCCCTTGGCAATTTCAAATGCCTTGAGCATATCAGGAGACTTCAGTTCTTCAAAAAACTGGTTCTCAGCAATCTCCTGGAAAATGGCATCAATAGCAGCCTCCTTATCCTTAACTTCCTTGGCAGGCTCATGTGTGCAGGTAATCTTTATCCCATCATTTTCAGCCGCAAGAGCTACGAATTGCAAATCCTCAAAGTCCAGGATCGTACCATGAAAGGTGATGTGGAATTCATCATCGGCACATTCGTCCCGCAGTGTAGCGGGCAGGCCCTCTACCCACTCCTGAAAGGGGCGGTTCTTATAATTGAGAGAGCTGTTGTCTTTGACCAGTTCATTGTCGATAAGGATCTTTGTAAAAGGCTTATACGGATTGTGTTCAAGTAGGGTAAGAACCCGGCGCCTTGCCATATTGCTATGGTAGGTTTCCGAGAACTCCCCTCCGAACCGGACTTACACCTCTCAGCGTATCCGGCTCTCCAGATGTCAGTCTAATTTCCCAGCGTGTA
>NZ_UYYD01000001.1 GCF_900625105.1 Agathobaculum sp. Marseille-P7918
GCGAATGGGCAGCGCCGGTGAGAGGGCGCTCGTGGCCGCCTTTTGCGAATGGGCAAGTGCGGCGTTGTTTCGGCTTCCTGACCTGCATCGTGCTGGCGTGCGCGATACCCGCCTGTGGCGCGGAAGCAAGTTCCGTTCGTGCCTGTTTTGCTGATTTCTCATACAAATTTTCCTTTCTGAACGTAAAAACGGACATAATACTGCATAAAAACAGTTTTACGTCCGTCGTTCGTGATAGTCTATATTGTAGGCTATTCGGTGTTCTGAAATTCTTACGGTCCGGAGGGCAGACTGCTCCCCGGGCGGGCTACTCTGACTCATGAAAAATCTTACCTAGTTACAAGTTCAGTATACAATTAAAAGTAACCTTCGTAAATAGGAAGTTTTTTCGTATTGCACCATGGATGAAAAAGTGGTTTACTAAAAAGTTCAGACTATCGGTACCCTCGTTCATTTTTCCTTTCCTGAGTAAAAAGGACATAGCACTGCATAGCAGTTCTATGTCCTAAGGGCTTCTGATTTCATGTGAATTTTGTGCGTATACCTGCGGTATCGCGTCAATTCTTGGTTGCCAATCCATTTATAACGGCGCAGAAGGCAGACTGTCCCCTGGGCGGTGATACGATGACAACAAAAAATACGAAAACCTGAGTTCATTTTTATTATAGCGCGGCTGATGCCGCTTGTATAGTTGACATTTTGTCGGGTATATAAATTTATTTGCTGATAGGAGATAATTCAGCTTGCATTTTGAAGTTGCTTTGTCGACGAAAGAATACTGATTAGATTTATCACAATCCAATGCTTTACAAAATTGCGCGAATGTGCGTTGTTGTCTGGAAAAATCAACTAGCCTGTGCTATGCTTAATTAAAACAGAATTATTTCTGGGAGGATATGCTACCATGACAGATGTGCAGCAGCGGGCGGCGGCAAAAGATTTTACAAAATATTGGACAGGCCGAGGGGACGAGAAACAGGAAACACAGCGTTTTTGGATTGACTTGCTGCGGAACGTCTACGGCGTGGAAGAACCGGAAAAAGCCATTGAATTCGAGTATCCCGTGAAGCTGGATCATGTCAGTTTTATTGATGGATATATCCGGGAGACTCGTGTGCTTATTGAGCAAAAGGGCGCGGACATTGATCTGCGGCGGGGCTACAAACAGTCTGATGGTTCCATGCTGACACCCTATCAGCAGGCTCGTCGCTATGCAGGCTATCTGCCCCATGATATGAATCCACGTTGGATTGTGGTTTGCAATTTCCGTGAGTTTCATATCCACGATATGAACCGTCCGAATGACGAGCCGGAAGTAGTGGCACTGGACGATCTAGAGAAAGAATATCATCGCTTGAACTTTCTGATAGACACCGGGGACGAGAATATCAAAAAGGAGATGGAGGTCTCCTTACAGGCCGGCGAAATCGTTGGCGTCCTGTATGATGCTCTCTTGAAGCAATACAAAGACCCGGAATCCCCGGAGACACTGAAAAGTCTGAACGCCCTGTGTGTTCGGCTGGTATTTTGTCTGTACGCCGAGGATGCGGAGATTTTCGGCGGTCATGGTAAATTTCACGACTATATGCAACGGCACCAGAGCGATGCCAGACGCGCCCTGATTGACTTGTTTCGGGTGCTGGATACAAAGCCGGAAGCCAGAGACCCCTATATGGACGACGATCTCGCCGCATTCCCCTATGTCAACGGTGGTCTGTTTGCCGATGAGGATATCATTATCCCCCGGCTGGATGAAAACATCGTAGATCTGATTCTCCACCGGGCAAGCGAGGATTTCGACTGGTCTTCCATTAGTCCCACCATCTTCGGTGCTGTGTTTGAAAGCACTTTGAACCCGGAGACCCGGCGCTCTGGAGGAATGCACTATACCAGTATTGAGAACATTCACAAGGTCATTGACCCGCTGTTTCTGGATGACTTAAAGGCTGAATTGAAGGAAATTCAAGAAATCGCTATCGAACGGACTCGAAAACTCAAGCTCAAAGCGTTTCAGGCCAAACTGGCTGGTCTAACCTTTCTCGACCCGGCTTGCGGTTCAGGCAATTTCCTGACAGAGACTTACTTATCTTTACGTCGATTAGAAAATAAAGTTCTGGCAGTGCTCAATTATGATCAGATAATATTGGATATGGACAATCCAATTCAGGTCTCTATTAGTCAGTTCTATGGCATCGAGATCAATGACTTTGCTGTGACAGTAGCCAAGACAGCATTGTGGATCGCGGAAAGCCAGATGATGAAAGAGACCGAGGACATCATGCACATGTCTCTGGACTTTCTTCCGCTGAAATCCTACGCGAATATTGTGGAGGGTAATGCCTTGCGGCTGGATTGGGAGAGCGTTGTTCCAAAGAATAAGCTGAATTACATTATGGGTAACCCGCCGTTTGTTGGTTTCACCTATATGACCTCAGCACAAAAGGCAGATATGCAAACAGTTTTTCCTAAAACAAAAAATCTTGATTTTGTTTGTGGATGGTATAAGCGGGCTTCTGATTTTATTCATGGCACAGTAATTGAGTGCGGATTTGTTTCTACGAATTCTATTGCACAAGGCGAAACTGTTTCGGCATTATGGAAGTACCTGAATATTAAAATCAATTATGCATACCACACATTTATATGGGATAGTGAAGCAAAATTAAAGGCTCATGTTCACTGTGTTATCATTGGTTTTGCAGATTTCGACAGAAAAGTCAAGTGGATATTTCAGGGAAACAATAGGATTCAAGTAGAAAATATCAATGCGTATCTATGTGACGCGCCCAATATTATCGTTGCGAGTCGAAGTAAGCCATTGTGTAATGCCCCGGCAATGGTGTATGGAAACAAGCCAGCGGATGGTGGAAATTTGCTCATTGAAGATAGCGATTATAATGATTTCATATGTAAAGACCCAGATTCAGCAAAGTTTATTCATCCATTATTAGGAGCATTTGAGTATCTACACAATAAGAAACGATGGTGCCTATGGTTGAAGGGTGTATCACCCGCTGAACTGCAAAAGTGTCCATTAGTAATGGAACGCATTAAACGTTGCAAAGAAACAAGGGAAAATAGCATTGCCGCTGGCATCCGAAAATTTGCTGATACTCCGATGCTATTTGCTCAAATAACCCAACCAGAGGGTGCAGATTATATTATCATTCCGCGAGTATCATCTGAACGCAGACGGTATGTGCCGATGGGATTCATGAGTGCAGAGACGATTGTTACGGATTTAGTTCAAATTGTTCCGAATGCTTCACTCTTCGAATTTGGTGTTCTAACCTCAAATGTACATATGGCTTGGATGCGCGCTGTAAGTGGAAGATTAAAGAGCGATTATCGTTATTTAAAAGACATTGTCTACAATAATTTCCCTTGGCCCACGCCCACCGATGCTCAGAAGACTAAAATCGAGGAGACCGCCCAAGCCATTCTGGACGCTCGCGCCCTTTATCCAGACTCCAGCTTGGCTGATCTTTATGATGAGGCCACCATGCCCCCGGAACTGCGCAAAGCCCATCAGCAGAACGATAAGGCCGTCATGCGCGCCTATGGTTTTGACATCAAAACCACCACCGAGACATCTTGCGTAGCGGAGCTGATGCGGATGTATCAAAAATTGACGGAAGAAAGCAAGAAATAGATGAGAGATTTAATTATTGGCGTTGTTTCAACCCTGATTTCGACAACTATTAAAGGAAAGGCTCGACGCATTTTACGCCGAGCCTTTTATCTGCCGTCAACATGGCAGAAAGGGGAAGCTTACTTCGTAATGATTTGTCCATGGCCGACATTGCCGAACGGAACAAACGCGATTGTTTTATCCGCAGGCTCAGTGACGATCAACATGGTCGTCATATCATAGCCTTTGTTGCGAAGCATGTCCACATCTACGCGAAGGATGGGCTGTCCGGCCTGCACGGTGTCGCCTTCGGCCGCCAGAAGTGTAAATCCGTTGCCCTTTTGCTCAACCGTGTTGATTCCAACGTGTATCAATACCTCTACGCCGTCCGGGCGTGTTATACCGAAAGCATGTCCGGTATCGGCCAGCATACCGATTGTGCCGTTGCAAGGTGCGGTGATGAGACCGTTTTCGAGCACGAAGGCAACGCCGTCGCCCAAAATCTTGCCAGAAAAGGTTTCGTCGTTAACGGTGGTGATGTCTACCATCTCGCCGTCTACAGGTGCGGTCAGCACATCATCTGCTGCAGGGGCGAGGACGGGCGTGTTAGTGTCCTGCGTCGTGTTGGTCGAGGAATCGGTATCCGACGTAATTAGAAAGGTGACCACTGCCGATACAACGATGGCCATAGCAATTGCAGCCGCTGCAGCGATAATCGTATCCTGGAAGATTGGCAGCGCCAACAAGGTCGAATAGCCCATGATGTATACACGCGCACCCAACAGTGCCGCAACAATGCCGCCAGCCGCGCCGCCGACCATCACGCCGATCATTGGCTTCTTACGCGGCAGATTGATGCCGTAGATTGCCGGTTCAGTTACGCCGGCTACAATGCAGCCGAACGCGATGCCCAGCGCTTCCGAGCGCTGGTTTGCATTTTTGGCGCGCAGTCCGACGCCAATGCAGGCGCCGCCTTCGGCCATGTTATGCAGGATGAAAGCGGGACGGAAAATCGAATCATAGCCCGGCTCCACAAGGGCTTGCGTCATAAAAGGCACAAGTGCCGTGTGCATACCGCACATGACCAGCCACGGCAGGCAGGCCGCCAGCGCACCGACTGCCACAAAGCCGATATTGTCGCCAAGGAATACAAAGATTTTGGCAAGATAAGTGCCCAAAAATCCGCCGAGCGGTGCAAGCGCCAGAAAACCGATGCAGGCGGTCACGGTGACGGTGCAAAGCCCGACCAGAAGCGACTTGAAAATACCGGGGATGATTTTGTTGAAGAACTTCTCCATGTAGAAGGCCAGCAGCGAGATCAGAAGTGCCGGCAGCAGGGAACTGGAGTAGGATGCCAGCCACAGCGGCAACCCCAGAAAGCTGACCGGCTCACCGGCTGCGACGAGTGCGGTGTAATTGCCGTGCAGCAGTGCCGCCGCCGCGATCATGGCATAAATGGGGGTTGCGCCCAGCTTGGACGCCGCTCCGTAGGCTACAAAAATCGGCATGAAGAAGAACGCCGCATCCGCTACGCCGCTGAGTACGGTATAGGTGGTCGAATCCGCAAAACCGCTGTTCACCAACGTAATCAGCAGCAGGACAACCTTGAGCATACCGCCTGCCACCAAACCGGGCAGCATAGACGCTACTGCGCCGGATACATAACCCAGCGCACCCAGTACCGCGGTTTTAGGGGTGAGGGGCTGCTTTTTTGCATCCAGATTTTCCGTTGTTTCCGCACTGGCATTCAGGTGGAAATCACGGATTGCTGTTTCGTAGACCGGCAGCAGATTCTGGCCCAGAATAACCATATACTGCCCGCCGGCAGAAACCACGCCCAGAACGCCCTTGACCGCTTTAATCCGCTTGGTATCGGCGCGGCTCTCATCTTTGAGCACAAAGCGCAGACGTGTCATGCAGTGCCCCAGTGAAATAACATTTTCCGCGCCGCCGACCAGCTGGACAATGTCATGCGCCATTTCCGTATAATTTAATTTTTCCGCCATGATTCTTTTCCCCTTTCCCTTTAGTCTTGCGCCCACAGGGATTCGCCTTGCGTGGCGATCACCTGATGCATCCAGTCGTAGGACTTTTTCTTGCGGCGTTCAAGGGTACCGTTGCCCTTGTCGTCCATATCGACATAGATCCAGCCGTACCGCTTTTTCATTTCACCCGTGGAAAGGGATACTAGGTCGATCGGTGCCCACATGGTATAGCCCAGTAGCTCCACACCGTCTTGGCACATGGCCTTCATCATTTCGCGCAGATGGTCGCGCAGGAAGGAAATACGGTAATCGTCCTGAATCGAGCCGTCCGCTTCGATCGTGTCGACTGCCCCCAAGCCGTTTTCCACGATAAACAGCGGTTTCTGATAGCGGTCGTAAAATTCATTGAGCACATACCGCAGGCCAATCGGGTCTACCGGCCAGCCCCACGGTGTGGACTCCAGATAGGGATTGGGGTCACCACTGATTACATTCACCCGTGTTTCCGTCGAGATAACGTTGGAACGGTAATAACTAAAGCTGATAAAGTCCAGCGCGCCCGCAGCAAGAATTTCGTCATCTCCCGGTTGCGTATGCAGCGTTACATCACGGCGGCGGAGCAGGTCGGCCGCGTAACTGGGGTATTGGCCACGCGCCATGGTATCAATGAAATAATAGGTTTCCCGGCGCTGCTGCATATGGCAGAAAACGTCTTCCGGTTTACAGGTGGCGGGGTAAATGGCGCTCGAAGCATACATTGCACCAAACATCGAGCCGGGCATCATCTCGTGGCCGAGCTTGACCGCCTGTGCCGATGCCAAGAACATATTGTGCACCGCGTTGTAGTGCGTCTGATTGTCGCATTTATGGGTGCCGCAGGCTGCAAAACCGCGTACAGCGTTGATCTCGTTGAATGTCAGCCAATAGCGGCATTTGCTGCCATAGCGCGAAAACAGCACCTTGCAGTATCGCAGGTAGCAGTCGATGGTGTGACGGCTCGACCAGCCGTCATAGTGTTCCGCCAGATAGACCGGCAGTTCATCGTGGTGGATGGTGATGAGCGGCTCCATGCCCAGCCGGATCATCTCATCGATCAGTGCATCATAAAAGTCCAGTCCGGCTTGATTGGGCTCGGTTTCCTCGCCGGTCGGGAAAATGCGGCTCCAGCAGATTGAAAAGCGGTACACATTGCAGCCCATTTCTGCCAGCAGGCGAAGATCTTCTTTCCAGTGGTGATAATGGTCAACCGCCTTGTGGCTGGGGTAGTAGTATTGCGCATCCAGACACGGTTCAGCGCCATCCGGCAGGCTTTCCGGATTGAAGAAGCTGCTGCGCGCCAGCCCGATGCTGCCGTCCGGCATGCGGTAGGTGATGCAGCGCGGATGCTCAACCGATCCGTCTGTTTCAAAGTCGTGCGTGGATAAGCCGCGCCCGTCTTCCTGGCAGCCGCCGTCAAACTGAAAGTCTGCGGTTGCACCGCCCCAAAGAAACTCTTTTGGTGTTTTCATGCTTATTCCTCCCGTTTTCTGCCTGTTGTTTGACTTGGATGAATCAATTTTAGCACCAAAAGACAGGAAAACTGTTTTTTTCGAAAAATGGAAACTATGGAAAAGAACAGAACCGGAAGGCAAAAGCTTTCCGGTTCTGTTGATTGTAAGAATGCACAAGTTCATTCAAATATTTTGGCTTTTCTGCACATACTCCCGGTACTTATAGGCGATGATATCCGTAATTACCCCATACACTATGCGATGGGTACATAGGGAGCGGGTTTTCTGATAGCGAACACAATAGGCCACCCGTGGGTCATGCTCGATTTGCGGGTTGGAGGTGATGACAACTACCTTGGCGTGTGTGCGTGAAAAGGCGCGCTTGTTTGCAAAATCATCGATTTGCTGATATTTATCCAGAAAGTCTCCCGAATCGCTGAATACGATAATCAGCACATCTTCTCCTGCATTTTGAATAAAATTGTCTTGCTTCAGGTCGTTGAGGTTAGTGACAATAAATTTTTTGTTGTAAGCCAGCTTGATCTGAAAATCCAATGCAGCCGTTTCGGAGAACATCAGGCCAAACGCGCCGACCCGCTGATAGTGCGCCAAATCCCGCACCAGACGATCCCCCGCACTCCAGTCCAGAGAGCGGTAGGTTTCACCGATATCCTGTTGTACGGTGAGCATATAGGAGTCAAGGGAGGTATCCCGGATATAATCCATCACGTTCGTTACATAGTTAAACTGGTTGTGGTATTTGTTATCCAAAAATACCGATGCATCGCGGAAGTCGGCAAAGTCATCGTATCCAATATAGCGGATGAATTTGGAGATCGTGGATTTGGAAACCATACAGGCTGCCGCCAGTTCACTGATAGAGTAATGCTGTAGTGCATCAAAATTTTGCAGCATGACAACCGCAATGTGATAATAGGTGGAGTCCGCTTCTTCCTCGTTTAAGAGAATCAAAAGACGGTGGAAGAGCATACCCATGATAAACCCTCCTTTTTGTGTCGGTTTGCGACAAACGTTGAATGTGTAAGTTATATAATTGAAATGAACGCATCAAACGATTCACGAAAATCAGATGTCTGTTAGAATTAAGGTTCTCATACGTATTCTGACAGAAAGGGCTAAGTGATAAGATACTCTTTATTCTATCATAGATTTTGCAGACCGCAAGAAGGGGAAGTATCTGAGAGCTGAAGAACACAGTACTATCCAAGTTTTGAAGAAGCAGTGATTCCGTAACCGTATGGCGACCCGTATCATCTATTGCCGCTATCCATGCATAAGCATGTTCGTGATGAAACCGTAATACAGCGAGCGTAGGAAAAAGTTTTTCTGTCATGTTAAAGAAATAGATAATCTGGGATGAAATAGCATAAGTTTATGATAAAAAACCACCCCCGAGAGTCAAGACGCAATGTGTCCCAGTGAACTGCTCCGGATTGTGCGGACAGTACAAAAAAGCCCCCTGATAGGAAATGTTGCGTTTTAGGAGGAGAGGCGTTGCGTTAGCGGCGGCTCTCCTGTTTTTAACTGGATGCGCTCGTGGTTATAAAAGTGAATGTATCGGTCAATCATCTCATTGGCCTCGGAAAAGGTAGCAGGCTTGTGCCGGTAGATACACTCTGTTTTGCGGATAGAAAAGAAATTTTCCGCCATAGCGTTGTCATATGGATTTCCTCTTCTTGACATAGATGGTGTAATGCCGTATTGTTTAGTTAGGTTAAAGTACGCTTGGGAAGTATACTGAAACCCTTGGTCGCTGTGGAGCTGCAACTCCGCAGCGATCTTCTTTTTCTCCTGTTTCATAGCCAGACGAATGGTATCCAGAACCAGATTTACCGTCTGCCGGGTTCCGGTCTTGTAAGCCACAATGCTGTTGTCATAGAGGTCTCGGATCATAGACAGATACACGACACCCTGTTTGGTTTGAATATACGAAATATCCGTTACCCATTTCGAGTTTGGCCTTTGTGCGTGAAATTGGCGGTTGAGCAAATTCGCGTATTTATGTACCTGTCGGCCCATCTGCTGCCATTTTCTGTGACGGCGGATTTTAGAAAGCAGATCATATTTCTTCATAATACGTAAAATTGTTTTAGGATTACGGTAGATACCCTCATTGTTTTTCAGCCATTGCCACATCCTGCGATATCCATAGGTTTCAAAACACTTCCTTTGCTGCTGACTAATTTTTTCTATCAGTTCGGCATCTTTTACCGGCCTGCCCAAGCGACTTACGAAGCTATAGTAACCACTTCGTGATACGGCAAAGAAATCGCACATAACGATTACTGGATATTCTGTTCGATGACGATAGATCACAGCGTATTTTACAGACGGCTTCACTTCCTTCCGGTGGATTGCAGAAAATCCCGCAGTAACTTGTTCTCCATTTTGAGCCGGGCAATCTCGTAAGCCTGTTCCGCTTCTTTATTGCGTGGCAACGCATCTTTCCTCGGCCGACCTACAGGTTTTGGATTGAGTCCTGCCGCGATTTTTCTTTCCCGACGCCGATAGCGCTTTAGCAAATCTTTGACTTGCTCTTTTGAAAGTCCGAAGTGATCTGCAATTTCGCGCTTGGTTTTACCCGCTTTTTTCATCTCGACAATCTCGGCTTCCCAAATTTTAAGATGCGTATATTTTCTCTTGCACATAGCGATACCCCCTGATGTAGTTCTATTTTCCTACATCAAGGGGTATTTTGTCACTGTCCGTTTTTACTGGACCCGTTCACCAGCTCTTGGGGGTTGATAGATTTCAGCACTTAAAAGGTGTAAGCTGCGGTGCGTTTTGAAAAAGCAAACGTTACAGCATGATGCGCGTCATGTGGATGGTCAGGTAGATCAGTTCTTCGCGTGGGATATCGACCTGTAGGTTGCGCTGCATATAGCCTGCGATGCGCTTGGCACAGGCATAGGCCTGCGGGTTCTGTTCCAGCACCGGCTCGAGCACCTGAATATCCTCGCCTTTGAGCATCTTGCCGTCGAGCACACGCTCGATGAAGAACTGCATGTGCGTCAAAAAGCGTGAATAATGGATAGAGTTCTCGTCGATTGTCCGGCCAAAAGACATTTGGATGATGCCGTACATGTCCTTGAGCATGCGCATGGCCTGCATGGTGCGCTCCATATCCGGGTTTTCGGTCTGCGCGTTGACCAGATGGAAGGCGATGTTTCCTGCTTCTTCGGGCGGCAGCTCGATATCCAGCCGCTCGTTCAGCAGCGCGCGGATCTGCTGACCGGTTGCGAACTCCTTGGGGTAAAACCGCTGCACCTCCCACAGCAGCCGGTTGGGCAGCACGATATGCTTGCGGCAGCGCTCGACCGCGTAGACCAGATGGTCGAATAGCGTCACGAACAGCTGGTCGCTCAGCTTGCCGGGGAACTGCTCATAGGCCAGCTGCAAGGCATCTTCGAGTGTTTCGGCAAAGGTATCCGGAATCTCCTGCAGCAGCTGCATATATCGCTGTGCGGAGCTCTCGTCCTGCAGCACGAACACCTTTTGAATTTGTTCCTGCCGCAGCTCTTCGCCCACCTGATTGAGAAAGCGCAGGCCCTTGCCCATGACGATCTGCTCGCGCCCGTTTTCGTCCGCTGCAAGCAGCAGATTGTTGTTAAGGATCTTGCGCACGATCATACCGTTATCTCTCCTACCTGAGAAGTTTCTCTGCTTTCTATTTTATAGGTTTTTGCCGTTTTCGGCAATGGTCTTTTGATACCAGTAAAAGCTGTCCTTGGGATAGCGGCGCAGATCACGCAAGTCCTGTTCGTCGCGGTCGACATAAATAAAGCCGTACCGCTTCGCATAGCCTTGATGCGTGCTGACCACATCCACCGCCGCCCACGGACAATAGCCCAGCATATCCACGCCGTCGGTAATGGCCTCGCGCATCGCGTGCAGGTGCTTTTCGTAAAACTCGATGCGGTAGGGGTCGTGCACGCTGCCGTCCGCTTCCAGCTTGTCGGGCGCGCCGATGCCGTTTTCCGTGATCAGGATGGGCAGGTGGTAGCGCTCGCACACCTTGCGAAGCGTGTAGCGGAAGCCGGTCGGATCGACCACCCAGCCGTACTGCGTTTTGCCGACATAGGGGTTTTCCGCCGCACGGTATACGCCCTCTTCGCCCAGCATGATCTGCTGGTCGCCCGCGCGGGCGGATACGTCGGATGCGTCACCGCGGCTGGCGGCGATGGTCGCGGTAGAATAGTAGTTCATCGCGATAAAGTCTGGCTTTGCGCCCGCGAGGGTGTCCCAGTCTTCCGGCTGGATTTCGGGCGTCAGGCCGCGGTCCTCCAGATAGCGCATGGCGAGCGGGTGATACTGCCCGAACACCGGCACATCCGCAAAGTTCCAGCAGCGCAGCACCTCCCAGTTGTGCGCGGCAATCGCGTCTTCGGGACGGCAGGTCTCGGGGTACATCGCGGTCAGGTTGAGCGCGGGGCCGATTTTGGCCTGCGGGCACAGGACGTGGCACAGCTTCATCACGCGCGCCTGAGCGAGCATCATGTGGTGGTTCATCTGGTAAAGATCTTTGCGCGAGGGCAGTTGGCCACCCTTGGGCAGGCCGATGGCGCCCGGATGCAGAATCATCGTGTTCTGCTCGTTGATGGTCAGCCAGTATTTGACCTCGCTACCGTATTCGGTAAACAGCACGCGGGCGTAGTTTTCAAACGCGTCGATCGTTGCGCGATTGAGCCAGCCGCCCTGCTGCTCAAGACACCACGGCAGGTCGAAGTGGTACATCGTGACGACCGGCTCGATACCGTATTTACGGCATTCCGCAATCACGGCGCGGTAATGCTCGACGCCTGCGGGATTGACCTCACCCGTACCCTGCGGCAGGATGCGCGTCCACGCGATCGAAAAACGGTAGGCTTTCAGCCCCATTTTGGCAAACAGCGCGATATCTTCGGCAAAATGGTGGTAGTGGTCGCTTGCGACCGTGAAATCCGCGTAGCCCGCCGGATGCTCATACATGTCGATGATGGACGGGCTTTTGCCGTCCTCGTCCCACGCCCCCTCGACCTGATAGGCCGAGGTGGACGCGCCCCAGAGGAAATGCTCTGGGAAATCGAGCAGTTTCTGATAGATCATGAGGATGTTTCCTTTCTTATTTCACAGTCAGCACAGTGTCGCCCGGACGTACCTCGCAGCCGGTCTGCGCTTCGATCGCGGTATAGATGTCTGTATTGGTCAGGATGATCGGTGTGACGGTTTCATATCCGGCCTTTTCGATCGCGTCCTTGTCAAACGAGATCAGCAGGTCACCCTTTTTCACGCGGTCGCCCGCCTTAACATGTGCGTCGTAGTATTGGCCTTGCAGGTTGACCGTATCGATGCCAATGTGGATGAGCAGCTCCATGCCGTTGTCGCCCATGAGGCCGATCGCGTGCTTGGTCTCAAACAGCGAGGCAACCTCGCCGTCAAACGGCGCGTAAACCTTGCCCTCGGACGGTTGGATGGCCAGACCGTCGCCCATGACTTTCTGCGAGAACACCGCGTCGTTGACTTCGGTCAGGGGAAGGGCGCGGCCCGCGAGCGGGGCGGCAGCCTGCGCTTCGCCGGCCGCGGCCGGAAGGGGAGCGGAAGGGGCGGACGGAGCGGGCGCTTCGTCTTCTTCATTGGTAGGATCGTCAAAGCCCATGATCCAAGTGGCGACAAAGGCCGCGGCGAACGAAATGATACAGGTGATGACCGCATGGACAATGTTCATCGGGTTTTCACCGATGAAGGCGGGCAGCGCCGCGAGACCCGGCGAGACGAACGCATAGCGCACCAGACCGGACAGGCCGGCGTAGATACCGCCGATGCCGCCGCCGATCATCGAGGCGATAAGCGGCTTTTTGAGCTTGAGGATAACGCCGTACAGGCAGGGCTCGGTGATGCCCATGACGGCGGTAAAGCCAGAGGAGAATGCCAGCTGGCGCAGCTGGTGGTTTTTGGACTTGCAGGCGACTGCAAGCGTCGCGCCGCCCTGTGCGATGTTGGAGGCCAGCATGCCGGGGCCATTGACGATCTCATAGCCGAGCGAGGAGATCTGCACGGTAGCGATCGGGGTCATGGCCCACGCGGTGCCGGTCAGGACAAGGAACGGCTGGAACGCGCCCATCAGCATGGGCAGCAGCCAGCTTGCGGTGGCGTTGATCGAGTTGGCGGCCGTTTCGATGACCGTATTGAGGAACGCGCCGAACGGGCCGACGATCAGCAGTGCGATTGGGGTCGAGATAAATAGGATGATCAGCGGCTTGAGGAAGAACTTGATGATCGAGGGCGTGTATTTTTCTGCGAGCTTTTCGACATAGGACATGATCCAGATGCTCAGGATGATCGGAATGACCGAGTAGGAGTAGTCAACCAGCCGCACCGGGATATTGAAAAAGTCTATCGGTTCGCCCGCAGCGACCATACCGCTCCACGTCGGATGCAGCAGGGCGCAGGCCAGCGTCATCGCAAGTACCGGGTTACATTCAAACTTGATCGCCGCGCCGTAAGCCAGCAGCACGGGCATGAAATAGAACGCCGCATCCGAGATGAAGTTGAGGATCTGATAGGTGGATGAGCTGTCGCTCAGGCCGCACAGTACCAGAATGGAGAGCACAGCCTTGATCATACCGCCGCCGATCAGCGCTGGGATAACCGGCGTGAACGTGGTCGAGATAACGCTAACGATGCGGTTGATGATTGAGGGCTTCTTTTCTGGCTCAGCAGAGGCCGTGTTACCGCCGCCCGAAGCGGTGCCGCCCATTTCGTTGATCAGTGCGCGGTAGGTGATCGGCACGTCGTTGCCGACGACGACCTGAAACTGGCCGCCCTTTTCGACCACGCTGATAACGCCCGGCGTTTTGGAGATCGCTTTGTCGTCGACTTTGCTGCGGTCGTGAAACTCAAAGCGCAGACGAGTTGCGCAGTGTGTCAATTTGCTGATGTTGTCCACGCCACCGACCAACGGCAGCAGGTCATAAGCTAATTTTTTGTAATCCATAAGGAACCCCTTTCTTTGTGGTGCAGAGCCGTCCGGTCCGCTGCGCGCGATACGGTTCAAACGGCACAAAAAAAGACCACAACAAAAAATCATCCAGAAGATGATCCTTTGCGTGGTCTTGCCTGCATTACCAGTAACAGCCATTCAATTGACTGAAATTAGTCTAGCAGAGCACAGTAGAAAAAACAATGCGCAAGTCCGACAAAAAGATGTGTGTTGAGTTGTGCAGGGTGGAGAAAGAATGCTACTGATACGAATTTTTCGCAGTTATTCTATATCGCTGCGCGTTGACACTTCGCTTGATCAGTGCTTCTGGGATTGTGATATGGTTGTTCATCTGCAAACACTCATCTCTTTTACATCGGACGCATTCGTTGGTACGGATGGGAGTACACAGCTTGCAGCATTGACTTCCAGAGAAAAGGATAGTCGGAGTTCGCCCGTGCTATCTATGCATCTATGGATTGAAGCCAATCAACAGAACAGCAGTATGGTATTGTGTTGTCAGGTGCTCGTCATGAACCCGTAACACAGCGAGTGCGGGAAGAAGTTTTTCTGTCATTTTTCTGTCATGTCAAAAGAAAGACATGATTTGGGATAAAATAGTATAAAAATAATACACAGTAATATGAAGTAATATTTGTTAACATCGATACATGAAACAGCTTTTCAATATAGTATATCACCAAATAAAACAAAACGGTATTGTAAGATACGTGAGGAGAATAACATAGCCGAACTGTAAATCTGTCGTCTATGACTTCGGTGGTTCGAATCCACCACCTCCCACCAGTTACGAAAAGCACTCCAAACGGAGTGCTTTTCTTCTTTTATGCCGTGGTTTTGTTTAAAAAAGTTCGTGTTTTGCGTTTTGGCCTTTGACCGCACAAGACGCCGTAAAACATGCAAACCCTGTCCGCAGGCATGCGTCTGCGGACGGGGTTCGTCTGTGTAGGAAAGCGTTCATTCTGCCGTGACGTCCCGCTGCATCAGCCGGATGGCAAGGCCGGTAAAGACCACCGTATATGCGGCGCAGGCCAACAGAAAAGGCACAAGTGCAATCGTCATTTGCGGGTTGTTCGCGCGCATGCCGAGGGAGAGCAGCGAATAGGGGAAAGCGTAGCCCCAGCCCTGCCCGAGAATCAGCAGGCCGAAAATCCCGCCGATCAGGCCAAAGGCCACCGGCGGCGCAGCACACGGCACCGGCTTGAAACTGGTCGCGCAGATCGCGGCGGCGCACGGCGGGCAGGCGCGCTTTTTCCCGGGCGCGGTTTATCGCTGCGAGCTGTGGCTGCCCGCGGCGCACCCATGAAAAATGCCGGCAGCCGGGCGGCATCGCATGGGTTTGAGACAGCCTGTCTGATATCATCCCAGAGAAAAAACGGTCGAAAACAGTTTGCATCCCTTCTTTAATATGATATGATGGAAGAAAATGAGGGGGGCTGGCGATGAAATGGAGATGGCTGCTTCTCGCGTTGTGCGGTGTGGTGTTGACGGTGTGGCTCTGTCTGACGCTGGGCGCATGGGGCGGGCAGCAGGAGGAGCCGCTGCGCATCGGCGCGACGTACATGACGATGAACAACCCGTTTTACAGCGTCATTGACGAAGAACTTCGGCTGATGATCGAAAGCCGCGGCGATATTCTGCTGACGCGCGACCCGGCGCTCGATCAGGACAAGCAGAACGACCAGATCCATGAGCTGCTTTCCGACGGAATCGATCTGCTGGTGATCAACCCGGTGGATTATCAGCAGATCCGCCCGGCTTTGGAAGAGGCGCGCGCGGCAGGTGTGCCGGTTGTGATCGTGGATTCGCAGGTCAGCGATCCCACACTGGTAGCCTGTACGATCGCGTCGGACAATTATGGCGCGGGCGTATTGTGTGCCGAGCATCTGATGCGCACGCGGGATGCGGCGTGCATCGCGCTGCTCGAGCATCCGGCCGCGCAGTCGGGCGTGGACCGCATTCAGGGGTTTTGCGATACGATCGCCGGCCATCCGCAGTATCAGATTGCCGGCCGCGCGAGCAGTGACGGCCAGCTGGAACTGGCCATGCCGGCACTCGACGGCCTGCTGGACAGCAACCCGGCGATTGATGTGGTCATGGCGCTCAACGATCCCACGGCGCTGGGCGCGATGGCGGCGCTGGAGGAACGGCATCTGCTCGACCGGACGCTGGTTTACGGTGTGGATGGCGCGCCGGAAGCGAAAAACATGATTTTTGAAGGTGCCATGACGGCGACGGTTGCCCAGTCGCCCATTCAGATCGGCCAGACCACGGCGCAGGTGATCTATCAGATCCTGTCCGGTGAGCCGTACGAGACCGAAATCATTGTGCCGGTCGAACTGATCACGGCGGAGAACGTCAGCCAGTTCGGCGCGGACGGCTGGCAGTAAAGGGGGAAGGCACCATGCAAAAGGACGAGAGCCTGACCCTGCTGCGGCAGGTGATGCTGCTGATCAATCTGGCGCTGTGCGCGTTTATCAGTGCCGTGTTTGTGCTGACCCCGCTGCGTGCGGCGCAGCGGGCGGAAGGCGTACATTTCTTGCAGGGACTGAGCAGCCTGCCCGCCGCACCGTGGAGCGTCGCCTTTGCGGCGATGGGCTTTGCCGCATTTGTGATGATCGACCTGCTTTGCCGGCGCGGCAAGCTGGGCAGCGGTCGGCCGGCGCTGTGGCTGGAACCGGCCTTTGCGCTGCTCGTGATTCTGGCGCTGCATTTGGACTATAACGGGCTGCTGCTGCTTGCGGTGGTCAACTTGGTCGATCGCCTGCGCGGCCGCGGACGGATGCGCTTTCTCGCGGCGATGACCTCGCTCTATCTGCTGACCAGTCTGGATGTGCTCCGGTCGGGGTTGGGCATGGTTTCCGTGTCCGAATATCTGGCCTATTACGAGGGGCAGCCGCGTCAGCTGATGCAGTCGGCGATCGGCTTGCTCAGCGCGCTCAACCTGATCCTGTTTCTCGGGTATATGGTCATTCTGGTCGGACGGCGGACGGAAGAGAACGCCGCCATCCGCCGGTTGAATGGCGAACTGGAACGGGCGAACGAGAAACTGTCCGTTCTTAATGTCCAGCTGAAAAACTATGCCGCAGAAAGCGAGCGTATGGCGGAGACCCGCGAGCGCAACCGCCTGGCGCGCGAAATCCACGATACGCTCGGCCATGCGCTGACCGGTATCACCGCCGGGGCGGACGCCTGCATCGAGATGATGGATATTTCGCCCGATATGGCGCGCAAACAGATGGAATTGATTGCGAAAACCGCCCGCGCGGGCATGAACGAGGTGCGCCGTTCGGTCAGCGCGCTGCGCCCGGACGCGCTGGAGCGTTTCCGCCTGTCCGAGGCGCTGGCCAAGCTGTGCAGCGAGATGCAGCAGACCTCACATGCCGAGATTCGGCTGGACATGCAGCAGACCGATCTGCGCCTGTCGCAGGACGAAGAGGATGCGGTGTACCGAATCGTGCAGGAAAGCGTGACAAACGCCATCCGGCACGGGCATGCGACCGAAATCAATGTGTGCCTGTCCTGTCAGGAGCGCCGCATGTCGATCGTGGTGCAGGATAACGGCATCGGCTGCGCGAAGATTGAGCAGGGCTTCGGATTGCGGCATATGCGCGAGCGGCTGCGGCTGCTCGGCGGCAGCCTGCGCGTGGACGGAACCAACGGCTTTCGGATTGAGGCCGATATACCGCTTCGATGGGGGGATGAAGTATGATCCGCGTATTGATTGCAGACGATCAGGAGCTGATTCGTCAAAGTTTGAGCTTTGTGCTGGATGCGCAGGCGGATATCGAGATGGTGGGCACCGCGTCCAATGGGCGCGAAGCGATTGAACTGGTGCGCAAGGAAAAACCGGATGTCGTGCTCATGGATATCCGTATGCCGGAGGTGGACGGTGTGGAGTGCACGCGGCTGATCAAGGCCGCTCATCCGGAGATCAAGGTTATCATTCTGACGACCTTTGACGATGACGAATATGTGTTCGGCGCGCTGCGCTACGGCGCGTCCGGCTATCTGCTCAAGGGCGTTTCGGTCAAGGAACTGGCCAATGCCGTGCGCGAGGTGGTGCGCGGCGGGTCGATCATCATGCCGGGCGTGGCGTCCAAGGCGCTGGAAATGTTTGCGCGCATGGCGCGCGGCAGCATGCAGATCCCGGTTAACGCCAAGCAGACGGACGAGCTGCAGGAAAACGAATGGCGTGTGATCCGTGAGGTCGGCTGCGGAAAATCCAACAAGGAGATCGCGGCGGCGCTCTGTCTGTCGGAAGGTACCGTGCGCAATTATCTGAGCAGTGCACTGAGCAAGCTCGACCTGCGCGACCGCACGCAGCTGGCCATCTGGGCGGTGCAGACCGGGGTAGCGGCCAACCCCTATGGAGACAAGCCATGATGAGGGCGGTCAAACGGCTGACGGGCGGGGGGCTGCTGGCGGCGCTGGTGCTCGCCGTCACAGTGTTCGGCTCCTCGCGGGAAACCGTGATCACGGTCGGCGTGATTGCCGGCAGCTACTGGGATGCCCCGACGGGCAACTGCTATGCGGTGATAGATGACGCGATTGCCCGGTTTGAACAGGCGCACCCCAATGTGCGTGTGGAATACACCAGCGGTATCCTCAAACGGGACTATTCCGAATGGCTGGCGGATCAATATCTGCTGGGCAAAGAGCCTGATGTTTTTCTGGTAATGCCAGAGGATTTCGGCATGCTGGCGGAGCTTGGCGCGCTGCAGCCGCTGGACAGTCTGCTGCAAAACGACGGCGCCGTGTCCGAGGCGGATTTTTATCCGGCGGCGCTGGAAAGCGGCGTGTCCGGCGGCGTACAGTACGCGCTGCCGTATGAATGTGTGCCCACGCTCATGTTTGTCAACAAGACGCTGCTCGAGGCGGAGGGCATCCCCGTGCCGGACAGCGACTGGACGTGGGAGGATTTCTATGCGATCTGCGCCAAAGTTACGCGGGATACCGATGGCGACGGCACGATCGACCGCTTCGGCAGCTATGGCTACACCTGGCGGGACGCGTTGGTGTCCAACGGCGCGGCGCTGTTCGACGAAAACGGCAGCCGATGCCTGATTGCGGAGCCGTCCTCGGTGGAGGCGGTGGAATTTGCGCAAAAGCTCGAACAGCTTTATGTGGACTGCGATATCACCGCGCGCAGTTTTGACGAAGGAAATGTCGCGTTCCGGCCGTTTCTGTTTTCCGATTATCGGACCTATCAGCCGTATCCTTGGCGCATCAAGCGGTATTCCGGCTTTGAGTGGGACTGCATCCCCATGCCGGGCGGGCCGTCCGGGTCCGGTCGGTCCGAGCTGAGCACCGTGCTGGCGGCGATCAGCAGCCGTTCCTCCCAGCAGGCGCTGGCGTGGGAGCTGCTCAAAGAGCTGACCTGCTCGGACGAGACGCAGGAGATGCTGTACACCGATTCGCATGGCGTGTCCGCGCTGCGGCGCGTCACGCAGTCGCCGCAGACCCAGCGGATCTTGCAGCAGGATACGCCGGGCGACAGTCAGCTCGGGCTCGAGATTCTGTCGGATGTCATGGAGCAGGCGGTCACAGCGCCGCATTTCCGGTCGTATGATCAGACGCTGCTGCTCGCGGAAAGTCTGGTGGCAACCGCGATGGAGGACGACCATAATCTGGCGCTTCAGCTGCAGCGCGTGCAGCGTGAGCTGGAGGAATATTTGCAAAATTAAATCCGATCTTTTGGGTTAAACCCCGATCAGCCGGTTCCGGCTTTGGCAATGTGTCAAAACCGGAACCGGCTTTTTTGCATTTTTGGACAAAGCAAATGACATTTGTCATGTAAAACAGGATAAGTGTCATCTGACATTCGTGACAAAGTGCAGATGTAAATTGATGGCTCGATTGGTAAAATTGACTCAACAAAAACGAGAAAGGGGAAACACAACATGAGATATCTGATTTTGGTCAGCCACGGCACCTTCGCACCGGGCCTGCACAACGCGGTGGGCATGATGGCCGGCGCAGACCGCAAGGATATCCGCTCGACCAGCCTGCTGGACGGTATGGATGTGGACACCTACCGCAAGGCGTTTGCCGAACTGGTTGCCGATGTCACGGAAGAGGATGAGATCCTGCTGTTTGCCGACATCATCGGCGGCTCACCGCTGACGACCGCGATGGAGGTGCTGACCGAAAAAGGCCTGCTGCCGCACACGGCTGCCATCGGCGGCATGAACCTGCCGCTGGTACTGACTGCTGCCTTTGCGGACGCGGACGCACCGCTCGAGCAGGTTGCAGCCGAAATCATGGAAGAGGGCCGCGGACAGCTCAAGCCGTTTGCGCTGGACGGCGGCGACGAAGACGAGATCTGAGGATAATTTGCAGCACGGAATAAGGAGGAAATCATATGTCTATTTCATTTATTCGCGTAGATGACCGCATGATTCATGGTCAGACCTGCACCCGCTGGGCGCTGGAATATCCCTGCGACGGCCTGATCGCCGTCAACGATAAGGCAGCCAAGACGCCGGTACTCAAGGCAGCGTACAAGAACGCCAGCGACAAAAAGACCTTCGTCTGGACGCTCGACGAGTGGCGCGCCAAGTGCGGCAAGGTGCTGGCCAGCAAGGACCGTTATTTCCTGATCACCAAGGACCCGATCACGATGAAGAAGATCCTCGTCGATGACGGCTTTGATCCCGGCGAGGTCAAGACGGTCATCATCGGGCCGTGCAACGACCGTGAGGGCGCGGTCAAGCTGGGCAACAACCAGTCCATCACGCAGGAAGAGGCGGACGCACTCGAGGCGATCATGCAGAAGGGCTACGAAGTGGAATTTGCCCTGATTAAAGAAGCCGCCATTGGCAACTGGAGAAAATTCCGCGGCCAGTTCGGCTATTGATCGTATCCAAAGGCTGCCTTGTGCGGCTTTGTGATAACAACAAAAGGGGTTTTATCAGAAAGGTAAGGTGAAGGATTTATGGAAATCCAGGTATGGCAGGCAGCATTGTTCGGCTTGTTCGCCTGTTTGGCGTCCATGCCCGGCCTTGGCGGCACGGTATTCGGCAACTACACCTTGGGCCGTCCGTTGGTCGCAGGTTTGGTAGTCGGCCTGATCATGGGTGATGTGCAGACCGGTATCTATCTGGGCGCAGCCATTCAGGTTGTTTACATCGCGCTGGTCACGCCCGGCGGCACGGTATCCGCGGACGTACGCGCCATTTCTTACATCGGCATCCCGCTGTCCATCGTTGCGGTGCACGGCATGGGCCTGAGCCCGGCGTCGCCGGAAGGACAGGCAATGGCAGTCACCCTCGGTTCTGCGGTTGGTACGCTCGGCACGGTGCTGTTCTACGGCACGGCAACCGTCAACCTCGTCTGGCAGCACATGGGCTGGCGCGCGCTGGAAAAGGGTAATCTGCGCAAGCTCTATCTGGTCGATATGGGGCTGCCGTGGATCTCGCACATCCTGTGCTCGTTTATCCCGACGTTCATCATCACCAAGGTCGGCGTCAACATGGTTGACCTGATGAAGGCGTATCTGCCGATGGACGGCATCGCTATGAAAACGCTGTTTACGGTCGGCTCGCTCCTCCCGGCAGTCGGTATTGCGATCCTGCTCAAGCAGGTGGCGACCAAGCCGGTCGATCTGTTGACCTTCCTGTTCGGCTTTACGCTGGCGGCCTGCATGGGTCTGAACCTGATCGCGGCGTCGGTCGTCGGCGGTTTCTTCGCGGTCATCAATTACCGCATCAAGCTGCTGAGCATGCAGAAGGCTGCGCCCGCTGCCGCGTCTGACGCCGGCACGGACGAATTCGACGATGACGAGGAGGAGATTTGACCATGGCTGAAAAGAAGCTTTCCAAAAAGGCGCTTGCGAAATCCTTCCGCAACTGGTATTACGGCCATCTGACCTGCTTCTCGCAGGAGCACATGCAGACGTTCGGCTACCTGTGCGCCATGCTCCCGCTGGTAGAGGAGCTGTATGACACCAAGGAGGAGCAGAAGGAAGCCCTCCAGACCTATTCCGCATTCTTCAACACCGAGCCGCAGCTCGGCACGGTGATCGTCGGCATGACCGCAGGCCTCGAGGAGGCCAAGGCCAACGGCGAAGAGATCGACGGCGAAATGATCAACGGTATCCGCGCCGGCCTGATGGGCCCGGTTGCCGGTATCGGCGACAGCCTGCTGGTCGGTACGCTCATTCCGATCCTGCTGGGCGTGGCGCTCGGCATGTCGTCCGGCGGCTCGCCGCTCGGCGCGATCTTCTACATCATTGTTTACAATCTGGTGCTGACGCTCGGCATGCGCTTTTTGTACTACAAGGGCTACGAACTGGGCGGCAAGGCGGTTGAGCTGATCGTCGGCGAGAAGGCAAACGCCATCCGCGAGTCGGTCATCATGCTGGGCACCATCGTCATCGGCGCGGTTGCCGCAACCTGGATTTCGATCACGACGCCTCTGGTCCTGCCCGGCGACATCGCCTTGCAGACCGGTGTACTTGATACGATCTTCCCCAAGATCCTGCCGCTGGCTGCCGTCATGTTCTGCTACTGGCTGATGAGCAAAAAGAAAATGGCGCCGACGACCGTTATGCTCATTCTGGTCGGCGTGGCGCTGATCGGCGTGCTGCTCGGCTTCTTTGATCCGCAGCTGAGCTACTAAGACAAAGATTTGGAAAGGAGTTTTCGCAGATGAAAACCAAACTGAGTAAGAAAACGCTGCTTTTGGAAGCCCAGCAGCAAAAGGACGCGCTGAAACGGCTGCAAGGCTGGCTCAGGAATGCGATGCTCCTTTCCTCGTGCGCTGCGGTGCTGGCCTGGTGGGGCCTGAGCGGAGGCGGACTCCGCCTGGCCTGCGGCGTGGCGGGCATCGTACTGGCAGCGGTCAGCGTGGCCTGTGCCGCCCTGATCGGGCTGGGCATCCACAACGGCCGCCGCAATGTGGACCACATCCTAAAGGCGGTGGAGCAGGCATGAGCAAGACCGGCAGCACAGCGTTTCCCCTTCGCCTGTTGTGTCTGGATATTGACGGAACCCTGCTCGACACCGCGCATCAGCTGCCGCCCGAAAACCGGGCGGCAGTGCGGTTTGCGGCGGACAGAGGGATATGCATTTGCCTGCTGTCCGCCCGGCCGCCGCAGGCAATCGCGCCGATTGCGCATGCGCTGGGCGTGCCGGGGCCGGTGGCGAGCTTCGGCGGGGCGCTGATTGAACAAGGAGATAAGCGCATTTTCGACCGCAGACTGCCCGTGGATACGGCGCGGACGGTGATCGATCTGGCGCGCAAGCAGGACATTTCGCTCAGCCTGTACCGCGACACCGCTTGGTGTGTCGAGCGGGAGGACGGATGGAGCCTGCGGGAAAGCGCGATCACCGGGCTGCGTCCGACGGCGCTGCCGCTTGTGCAGGCGCTGGCAGAGGGCGCGCCGCACAAGCTGCTGTGCATGGGCGAGGCGGCGCAGATCGACCGGTTTGACCGAACCTTACAGCAGCGGATGCCGGAAGCTGAACTGCTCCGCTCCAAGGACGAATATCTGGAGATCATGCCGCGGCAGGCGGGCAAGGCGGAAGCGCTGCTGACGATGTGCCAGTATCTTGGCATTGCACCGGCGCAGGCTATGGCGATCGGTGATCACGATATCGACTGCGCGCTGCTGCGTGCGGCGGGCGTCGGCGTGGCGATGGGCAACGGCTCGGACGCCGCGCGGAAGGCGGCCGACTGGATCGCGCCGGACAACGACCACGCGGGCGTGGCGGCCGCGGTGTATCATTGGATCGGGGAGGGAGACAAATGAAATATCGTTTGCTTGCGCTCGACTTGGACGGCACGCTGCTCAATTCCCAAAAGGAGATCACGCCCGAAACGCGCAAAGCGCTTGCGTGGGCCAAGGCGCGCGGCGTTTATGTGGTGCTGTCCACCGGCCGCATCGTGGGCGAGGCCGCGGAGTTTGCCCGCGAGATCGCCTGCGAGGACAAGATGGTCACTGCGGGCGGCGCGGCGATCGCCACAGCGTCAGACGAGCGCATTCTGGAAAGCTGGGCGATGCCCTGCGAGATCGGTGCGCAGGCGGTCGCGGCGGTGCAGGATCTGCCCGTGCGCGTGATGATTTATGTGGGCGACAAAATCTATATCAACCCGTTTTCCGACCGCGATTTTGTGCAGAACTATCGCGTCGAAGGGTTTCACGCCAACAAGGTCGTGCTGGACGATATTGCGGGCGCAATCCGGGCGCGCGGGCTGGATGTGACCAAGGTGTATGCAATCGGGGAGCGTGCCGATCTGGACAAGGCGCTCGAGACCATCCGCCTGCTACCGGGCATCACGATCACCAGCTCGGGCAGCGATAATTTCGAAGTCATGCCGGCGGGCGTGGACAAGGGAAGGGCACTGATTCGTCTGGGTGAAATGCTCGGCGTGGCACCCGAGGAAATGGTCGCCATTGGCGACAGCGACAATGACGCGGCCATGCTGCGCGCGGTCGGCATGCCGGTGGCGATGGGCAACGCCGACCCGGCGCTCAAAACTGTGGCGAAGTATGTCACAGCCGACTGTGACCACGACGGCGTGGCACAGGCAGTGTATCATCTTTTTTCATAAAACCTTTGGCATAAAGCATGTATGAGGCTGGCATGAAAGGAGCGTTAAAAATGAAGGATTATATGACCATTCCGGAAGCCGCAATCAAATGGGGCGTCAGCGCGCAGCAGGTGCGGAGAGAATGCGAGAAATCCCGCATTCGCGGCGTGATCCGTCTGAGCCGCCGGTGGTTTATCCCGGCGGATGCCGTATTGCCGCCTGAACTGGAATATGCGGTCATCAAAAGGATTTCCGCTTGAGCAACGACTGGATAGGGGGGCAGAGCAATGGCGCAGACCGATCTGCATATGCATTCTTCCGTCAGCGCGGATGGAGAGATCTCGCCGCGCGGACTGGCGGAGCTGTGCTGTCAGGAGGGCGTGACGCTGGCGGCGCTGACCGATCACAATGATGTTGCGGGATCGGCGGAATTTATCTGGCGCTGTGCGCAGCTGGGGGTGCAGGCGATTCCCGGCGTGGAACTGGACTGCCTGCATCAGGCAACCCATCTGCATCTGCTCGGCTACGGCATTGATATTGCCAGCCCGCGTTTGCAGCATACGATACAGGAGGTGCGCGGCCTGCAAATCGAGGCAGGGCTGCGCCTGATGGACGCCGTGGCGGCGCTTGGCATTCGGTTTCAGCGGGATCAGGTGCTGGAACTGGCGGGAGACGGCGCGGTATGCGCGGAAACGATCGCGCAGTCCGCGCTGCAACTGCCGGAAAACCGCGCGCATCCGCTGATCCGTCCGCTGTTGCCGGGCGGGAAGCTGGCCGACCGTCCACTGGCCAATTTCTATTGGTCGGTCTGTGCACCGGGCAAACCGGCAGCCGTGTCGGTTGATTTTATGACGGCAGCGCAGGCCGTCTGCCTGATCCATGAGGCGGGCGGGATCGCGGTGCTGGCACATCCGGGCGCCAGCATGTCGGACGAAGAGGCGCTGGACGAGGTGCTCGCCCTGCCGCTGGACGGCGTGGAAGCGTTCAGCAGCTATCACACCGCAGAGCAGGCAGCGCTTTATCGGCAGAAAGCGGTGGAGCGCAACCTGTTGCTCACAGGCGGCAGCGATTTCCACGGCAGAAGCAAACCGGATGTGCGCTTGGGCGCGATCGATTGGCAGGGATGCGAAAACGAGGCGTGCTCTACGCTGCTCGCTGCGCTGGCGCAGCTGCGGCAGAACAAGCCGTCATAAATGTGTTTTATGGCAAAAAGAAAGGTCGGAAGCATGCTTCCGACCTTTTTGCGTATTGGATTATGCAGCCTGCGCATTTTCCGGCTGCGCATCGATCTCTTCGGGCGTTTCGGATGCGGTATCCTCCGCGCTTTGAGGCGCGGCGATTTCAATGTCTGCGGAGAGAACAAGCTGTTCCACGCCGGTGCTGCCCGTGGGGCCGACGACGAAGGATAGCGTGTGCAGGCCGGGCTGCGCGTCAGCCGGAACACGGAGCGTGTACTGGCTGGCCGCCTGATCGTTCAGGATCGTGAAGGCGTTGTTGGAATAACCGGGGATTGCCTCGCCGTCCCACTGCCAGCCGGCGGGCAGCTGCACGCGGTAGATGTCGTTTGCGCCGAGGACGTCGGCGGTGATGGTCAGCGTCTTGCCGGGATAGACGGCTGCGCTGCGGATGTTGAGCGAGCCGGTATAGGAGACCGGACGCTGTTCGATCGCGACCGTGGTGTCGGCGCGCTTTTCCGTGCCGTCCGGCATGGTCAGCACAAAGGAAACGTCGAGGGTATCGCCGGTCAGCTCACGCAGCGTATAGTTGAGCGTGCTGGTCTTGTTGGCGGTCACCTGGAAGTTGCTGTTGCCGTAGTTTTCCACAGCTTCCCCGTTGACGTACCACTGCGCTTTTGCGGTATAGGCCGCGGAAACGCCGCTCAGCTGCACGGTGAAGGACGCGGGCTGATAGGGGCGGACGCTGTCGGGCTGCGCAGTGATGCTGACGCCGGTCGAGGCGCGCGATGCGTCGCGCTTCTGGATCTGGTCGAAGCCGTAGTCGAGCAGCTGGCGGGAATCCGCGAAGCGCTGCGCGTCGCTCGTGGACTTCATCACGACTGCGATCACGCGGCGGCCGTTGCGGACGGCGGTCGTGGTCACGCAGTAGCCTGCGGCCGAGATGGTGCCGGTTTTGAAGCCGTCCAGCCCTTCGTACGGCGCCATGGTGTTGAGCAGGTGGTTGGTGTTGTTGTAGTAAGTGCCGTTGAAGCTGAAACCGCTCTTTTTCGTGATGCGCAGGATATCGGGATAGGTGTCAATGAAGATCTTGGTCAGCTTGGCCTGTGAACGGGCCGTGATATAGTTGGGCTGCGCGCCGTGGCAGTTGTAATAGGTGGCGTTCAGGCCGAGGGACTTGGCGGTGGCGTTCATGCGCGTGACAAACGCGCTTTCGCTGCCGCTGATGTGCTCAGCCATGGCGATGCAGGATGCGCTGGCCGACGGAATCATAATCAGGTGCAGCAGGGTGTCCACGGTGTAGGTCGCGCCTTCGGTCAGCGGGACGGCGGTCGGGTAATTGGAATCGCGCGACTTGACTGCGACGTTATGGCTGATCTTCACCGGGGTGTCGAGCGTGATCGTACCGGCTTCCAGCTCTTGATAAACGATGTAGGCCGTTAGAACCTTGGTCATGCTGGCGGGCACGCGTGCGACGTCGCCGTTGTAGGAGTACAGCTCTTCGCCGGTGTCGCCGTCCATGACAAAGACGCTTTCCGCCTGAAAACTCAGCGCCAGCGCGCTGGGTACGCCGCTGCCGACGCATAGAATGGCCGCAAGACATACCGCAAGAATTCTTTTGTACATGATAAAACCCCCTTGTTGTCGCGTATGATTCCGGTAAATAGGCTGCATACGCTTGCGTATTGCCTTTTTGCATAAAAATAGAAACAATACCAAATTCATTTTAGCAGATATGACGAATATTGAAAAGGGGGTTTCATAAAAAATGACAGAATATGCAAAAAAAGAGAAGCGCTTTGCGGGCTTTATAAATAACGTGTGAATTCTGACCGCAATTGCTTGACTTTAACTGGGAAAAATGGTTAGATATATATCAATATCAAACCACAAAAATGGATGAGGGTTTAACGTTGAATCTGAATCGCGATACAATGAAAAAAATCATGGGGCTGATTGCTTTTGGGATCCTGCTGTATGTGGGTTTGCAGAACACCCGGATGGTATCGGCTGCGCTGCGCTATCTGGCGGGATTGACCGCGCCGTTTTTGATCGGCGGCTGCATTGCGTTTATCCTGAACGTCCCCATGCGCTTTTTTGAGCAAAAGATTTTTGCAAACAGCAAGGCAAAAAGCAGCAAACGCATGCGGAAAATGCAGCGGGTGTTCAGCTTGCTGCTCACATTGGCTGTGGTGCTTGGCGTGATCGTGATTGTGCTGTTTATGGTGGCACCGGAACTGTACAGTTCGTTTGCTGCCATCGGGCGCGAAATGACGAGCTTTGGAAGACGCCTGCCGCAGATTCTGGAGGAAGCGGGAGAACGTCTGCCCATGTTCGCCGATGAAATCCGCAAGATCGAGGCCGACCTGCTCGACGTCAACTGGAAAGAGATCGGCCAGATGGCGAAGGATTTCCTGCAAAACAGCAATTTCCTGAGCAGTACAGTTGATATTGCAACGTCTGTGGTCAGCGGCGTGACCAATACCATCATCGGTCTGGTGTTTGCGATCTATATCCTGCTGCAAAAAGAAAATCTGGGCCGTCAGTTCCGCCGTCTGTTTTATGCGGTATTCCCGGAAAAGCATGTTGATCGCTTTCTGGAGGTCTGCAACCTGACGTCCGCTTCCTTCAACAGCTTTCTGTCCGGCCAGTGCCTGGAGGCGTTCATCCTCGGCATGATGTTCTTTATCAGCATGTCGGCGCTGCAAATGCCCTATGCGCTCGTGATTGCCGTTCTCATCGGCGTGACCGCGCTCATCCCAATCTTCGGCGCCTTCATCGGCTGCATTGTGGGCGCGTTCCTGATCCTGATTGCCAGCCCGATGCAAGCGCTGTGGTTCATCGTGCTGTTCTTGGTGCTGCAGCAGATCGAGGGCAACGTCATTTATCCGCGCGTGGTCGGCGGCTCGGTCGGCCTGCCGTCCATCTGGGTATTGGTGGCTGTCACACTTGGCGCAAGTGTGGCGGGCGTGCTGGGCATCCTGTTTGCCATTCCGGTGGTTTCGGTGGTATATACGCTGCTGCGCGAATATGTGCGCGACAGCATCCGCGAGCGCGGCATCGCAGAAAACAAAATTCAATAAGTACAGCGGCCCGAAACCGGATTTCGGGCCGTTTGCTTTTGCCGAAATATAAACAAATCATGAATTTTCTGCTTACTACTTGATTTTTCCTTAACACAGGATTATCATATCAGTGTTGGCACTCTAAGATGGAGAGTGCTAATACCAAAAAACAGAGGTGTAGGAAATCATGGCAAAGAAGCAGTTTAAGGCGGAATCCAAGCGTCTGCTGGATTTGATGATCAATTCCATTTATACGCACAAGGAAATTTTTCTGCGTGAACTGATCTCGAATGCGTCGGATGCGACGGATAAGCTGTACTATAATGCGATGAAGGAAGGCAGAACGGGCATTACGCGCGACAGCCTGCCGATCGAAATCACGCTGGACAAGGAAAACCGCAAGTTCGTGATCGAGGATCATGGCTGCGGCATGACGGCGGAGGAGCTCGAGAGCAACCTCGGCACGATCGCGCGCTCGGGTTCGCTTGCGTTTAAGAAGGAAAACGACGCGATGGACGATGTGGATATCATCGGCCAGTTCGGCGTCGGTTTTTATGCGGCGTTCATGGTGGCAAGCCATGTGGAAGTGGTTTCGCGTGCCGTTGACAGCGAGCAGGCAAACCGCTGGGAGTCGGACGGTGCTGCTGGTTATACTGTAACGCCGTGCGAGAAGGCGGAAAACGGTACACGCATCACGCTGACCATCAAGGAGAACACAGAAAACGAGAATTACGACGAGTTTTTGGAACCGTACCGTGTGCAGGGTCTGGTCAAGAAGTATTCGGATTATATCCGCTACCCGATCAAGATGGATATGACACGCTCGCGCATGAAAGAGAAGCCGGCCGACGCAGGGGACGATTACAAGCCCGAGTGGGAAGAGTATACCGAGAACGTAACGCTCAACTCCATGGTGCCGATCTGGAAGAAGTCCAAGAAAGAACTGAAGGACGAGGATTACAACACCTTCTATACCAGCAAGTTCTATGATTATCAGCCCCCGCTGTGTCATATCCACACCAGCGTGGAAGGCGCGGTCACCTATACCGCGATGCTGTTCATCCCGGCGCATGCCCCGATGGACTATTACACCAAGGATTATGAAAAGGGCTTGCAGCTGTATTCCAACGGCGTGCTGATCATGGATAAGTGCGCGGACCTGCTGCCCGACCATTTCAGCTTTGTGCGCGGCATGGTGGATACGGCGGATCTGTCGCTCAACATCTCGCGTGAGATGCTCCAGCATGACCGTCACCTGAAGGCGATCGCGCAGAGCCTGGAGAAGAAGATCAAGAGCGAGCTTGTCAAGATGCAGAAGGACAAGCGCGAGGATTACGAGAAGTTCTGGCATGCGTTCGGCCGTCAGATCAAGTACGGCGCTTATGTGCAGTACGGCGCGCATAAGGAGCTGCTGCAGGATCTGCTGATGTACTATTCTTCGACCGAGGATAAGCTGGTAACGCTGGACGAGTATGTTTCCCGCATGAAGGAAGACCAGAAGTATATCTACTATGCCTGCGGCGAGACGGTTGACAAGATCAAGCTGCTGCCCGCGATGGAGACGCTGCGCGACAAGGGCTACGAGGTTCTGTGCCTGGATGACAACATCGATGAATTCTGCATCAAGATGCTGGCAAATTACAAGGAGAAGGACTTCAAGTCGATTGCCGATGCGGATCTGGGTCTGGACAGCGAGGACGATAAGGAAGAGATCAAAAAGCTCACCGAGGAGAAGAGCGCATTGCTCACCGCGTTGGGCGACGCCCTGTCCGGCAAGGTGAAAAAGGTCGAGTTGACGCGCCGCCTGAAGAGCCATCCGTGCTGCCTGCGTGCAGAAGGTCCGGTGACGCTCGAGATGGAAAAGGTGCTCAACCAACAGGCGATGGACGACAGCCAGCGCGTACACGCGGAGCGTGTGCTCGAGCTGAACGCCGAGCATCCGATCTTCCGCAAGCTGTGCCAGCTGCAGGAGGAGAACTCCGATCAGCTCAAGACCTATGCCGATATCCTGTATACGCAGGCGCTGCTGATCGAGGGCCTGCCGGTGGATGATCCGGTGGCTTATGCCAATGCGGTCTGCGATCTGATTTCTTGATGTAAGAAAGAATTTTGGGAACAAAGGAGGCGCGCCCCGTGAAAAAATTGCTTTGGATCGTCAATCCGCACGCTGGGCGCGGCGCAATGAGCGGCAAGATCATTGGCTGCGTCAACGCGTTTCAGCAGGCGGGCTATGAAGTGATGCTGTATGTGACGCAGGGCGCGCAGGATGCGACCCGCATGGTGCGCGAGCGCGCCGGGGAATTTGACCGCATTGTGTGTGCGGGCGGAGACGGCACGCTCAACGAAGTGGTCACGGGCCTGATGGAAGCGGACACACGGCCGCCGCTGGGCTATATTCCGGCCGGCACGACCAATGATTTCGCGCTCAGTCTGGGCATTTCCAAAGTGCCGGCGGAGGCAGCCGTGGTCGCCGTCGGGGACAATTTGCAGGCGCTCGATATCGGACGGTTCAACGACCGGTATTTCAACTATATCGCGGCGTTCGGCGTGTTTACCGAGGTGTCCTATGCCACGCCGCAGCAGTCCAAAAATATTTTCGGCCGCGCGGCATATATTCTGGAAGGCGTGAAATCGCTCGCCAATATCAAGGAGCACCATATCCGTGTAACCAGCGCGGAAATGACGATCGAAGACGATTTTATTTACGGCATGGTTTCCAATTCGGTGTCGGTCGGCGGCTTCAAGGCCATCACGCCGGACGGTGTCGCATTGGATGATGGTCTGCACGAAGTGCTGCTTGTGTATCCGGTGGAAAACCCGATGGAATTGCAGTGGCTGGTCAATGACCTGTTGACACACAATATGGAATCGACTCGGTTTGTGTATTTCCGCACATCGCAGATCACGTTTGATGCGGCGGAGGAAGTGCCGTGGACGCTGGACGGCGAGTTCGGCGGCGCAACCAAGCGGGCGGAGATTACCAACTGTGCCCGCGCGATCACCTTTGCCACCGGCAACAACAAGAATCTGGAACAGCCGGCAAAATAAGCAGAAAAAGGCCCGCAGAGCAATGCTCTGCGGGCTTTCTTGTGTCAAATCGTCTTAGTGTTCGCCTGGTGCCAGGAAAATGGGCTGCAATTGCCGGTTTTCCAGCGCGGCGCCGATGGTTTGCGGGATGCGGTCCATGTCTGCGACCAGCGAGCGCGGCTTGGCAAACGGCGCGTCCTGCCGCAGGGGCACAAAGTAATAGTGCTTGCGGTTGAGCAGCGCGCCGAGGTTGGCCGCGCTGCCGGACAGTGCGTCGTTGGTGGAAACGGCGAGCACAACGGGCTTTTCCCCGCGCAGGTGGCTTTTGACCGCCATGGTGACCGGGGTATCGGTTACGCCGTGCGCCAGTTTGGCCAGTGTATTTCCCGTACAGGGCGCGACGACCAGAATGTCGAACATCTTTTTCGGTCCGATGGGTTCGGCGGCGGGGATCGAGTCGATCGCCTCGCGTCCGGTGGCATGATGCAGACGGCTGCGCCACATATCGGCAGAACCGAAGCGGGTGTCCAGCGTTGCGGCGTTGGTGGACAGGATGGGGGTGACCTCGCAGCCGCGGGAGACCAATGTTTCCACGATGGGAAGCACTGCGGCGAAGGTGCAGAAGGAACCGGTCAGCGCAAAGCCGATGCGGATGGGTGGGGTCATAGCATGCCCTCCTCGTGAAAGATGGTGCGGATGGTGTCGTGGATCGCGTGCGCGGCGGTGAGCGGAGCGACTTTGCCGGGCAGTGACAGCGCATGCAGCAGGCGGCAGCCGGACGGCAGCTGCGCGTCGGGCGCGACGCCGCCGGGAAGGGAGGCCAGATCGATCACCAGGCAGGGCGGCGTCAGGCCTGCCAGTTCCGCGTCGCCGAGCACCGGCGCGGGCACGGTGTTGAAGATGAGATCAAATCCGGCCAGCTTTCCGGCGAGATGGCGGGTGTCCAAAGTCTGCATGCCCGCGGTTTGGATGCGTGCGAAATCGCGCGGAGAACGCGCGGAAACCGTGACCAAAGCATCCAGCGCGCGCAGTTTGTGTGCCAGCATCGCGCCGATGCGGCCGTAACCGATCACCAGACAGCGCGCCTTTTGCAGGGTGAACGCTGTCTGCTCCATCGCCAGCTGCAAAGCGCCTTCGCAGGTTGGCACCGCGTTGCGGATGGCGAGCTCGTCGCGCGCTAAGTAGTCGATCAAGCGCAGGTTGTTCTGTACGGCGCGGGCGTGCACCCAAAAGGGCACGGAACCGGCCAGCGTGAGCGTGCCTGCCGGGATGGCGTCCAGCACGTCGATCAGCGGATAGGATGTGTTGGAGAGCGGGGCGTTGAGCTGGGAATTGCCATGCTGCACGGGAAGCGGCAGGATGACGGCCTGCACGTCGGTAAAGCAGCTGCGGGGATCGCTGACAGCGGCACACCCTTCGATCGGGTGGCGTTCCAAGGCAAAGGTGCGCACGGTATACCCATCGGCATGCAGCAGCGCAGCAAGATGGGCCTGCCGGATATCGCCGCCGGCCACCGCAAGGGTTGCCGATTGATTCATAAGTAATTCCTCCTTTGTGCCATCCTATGCTGGCATTCCGGCGGCGGTGCGGCGGGGCAAAAAGCAAACCGCTTTGGCGGATAAAACGCCAAAGCGGTTGGTGAAAAGCTTTTGGAATTGAAATGCCTCAAAGGTTATTCGGGCTTGCGGTCGCCGCCGAAGAAGAACGTGGTCAATACGCCGGGGCCGGTGTGCGAGCCAATGACGGTGCCGATGCAGCGGATATCCGCACGCACGCCGCCTTTTTGCAGCAGATCGGCCAGCGTCTGCGCGTCATCCGGGCAGTCGCCGTGACCGATGCGGACGACCTGGTTTTTGTCGCTGATCTCGCGCAGGGTGCGTTCGGCCAGATACTGGATCGCTTTCTGACGGCCGCGAACCTTGCCGCAAACCTCGAGCTTGCCCTCGTCGTTGACCCAGATCAGCGGCTTGATGCCGAGCAGGCTGCCGACCACGGCCGAGGTTTTGCTCAGGCGGCCGCCGCGGTGCAGGTGGTTTAGGTCGTCCACTGTGACCAGATGGATGACATGCAGGCGCATTTGCTCAATGGCGGCGGCGGTCACTTCAGCGGTGCAGCCGCTGTCGCGCATATCGCGCGCCTTGTCCACCAGCAGATACTCGCCGCCGGTGGCGGAAAGCGAATCCACGCAGAAGATTTTCCGGTCGGGGTAGAGGGGCGCCAGTTCGTCGCGCGCCATGCAGCCCGCGTGAAACGTGCCGGACAGGCCGGACGAAAAACCGATATACAGAACGTCCTGACCGGCGTCCAGCGCTTCGCGGAACAGCTGGAGGAAGGTATCCAGCTTGGCCTGCGAGGTGGTCGAGCGTTTGCCCTGCCGCAGCAGGTCATAAAACTGATGGAAGGGGACGGTTTGACCGCAGTCCTCTTCGATGGTGCGGTTGTCAATGGTAAAGGAAAGCGGCGCGTACTTGATATCGTTCTTGGCGAAATAGGAAGCGTTTTCGTCGATCGTAGAGTCGGTGATGAGCGTGAACGGATGCATGTGCGTTCTCCTTTCGGGATGGTGGTTTTAACCGGTGATTTCCAAATCGGTATCGCACGCACCCGTCAGAGAGCGCGCCGGACCATGGGATACGATTTCGTAGGTGTTTTCGCAGCCGATCAGGCCGATGCCTTCCAGTGCGATCTTGGGTTCGACGGCCAGCGTCATACCGGCGACGAGGGGTTCCTCGAAGCCCTTGGCCAAAACCGGGGTTTCGTCCATGGTCAGGCCGATGGAATGGCCGAGGAATTTGCAGGCGTTCATAAAGCCGCCGCGGAATGCCGGGTCCACACAGGCGAGTATCTTCTGATATACCTCGGCCGGAACGGCGCCGGGCTGCAGCATGGCGGCCGCTTCATTTTCCAGAAACACGCATTGCTCTCTGGCCGCGCGGATCAGGCTGCCCTGCGGGTGACGGCTCAGTTCGCCGAAATAGAAGGTGATGCTTTTATCGGTATGGTAGCCATGCATGCCGCAGGGGATGTCCAGCAGAATGGTATCGCCCACGCGCAGGCGGCGCTCGGAAGAGCCGATGGATTTCATTGCGATGCAGGTGCCGACTGTGCCGGAGGGGCTGTCCAGTGCGGCGGCGCGCAGGCTGTTTTCGCTGAAGCTGGCAACGCCAAGCACGTCCTCGGCTGCCGGCTGGTTGAAGCGCGAAATGCCCATCGCGCCGCGCTCCAGCATGGCGGTGCAGACTTCCACGCAAAGGCGCGCTTCGCTCACGCCGGGACGCAGCAGGGCAGGGGTGATCTGCTCGATCACCTGCTGGTGCAGGCGGCCGGCTTTGCGCATGCAGTCCAGCTCGTATCCGCTCTTGATTGCGCGCAGGCCCGCGAGAACATCATCCGCCGGCTTGGGGGTAAAGGGCAAGTATTTGCGCAGCATGTTCAGCTTTTGCAGCGTCATGGTGCGCGAAGCGACATAGACGGTTTCCGGCACGTTGGGGAAGGCCTCTGCAATGCCGCGGAAGCTGCCAAGCGGACGGATATCCCCGAAAAGCGACTCCTGCTGTGCGCAGTCGAACGAGTGCCGGACAAATAAAACGGCCTCGTCCGGGGTGATGACAAGCGCCCCTTCCTGCATGGTGCCGGTGAAATAATAAAGATCGATTTTGTTGTCCAGAATCATCATGGACCATGCGGGATCGCGCTCGGTCATGACATGGCGTAAACGGTCGAGACGGGCCGACAGTTCATCGGCAGGAACAGGGGTATGGGGCATTGCTATCGTCCTCCGGTAAAGAATTTTAATTTTGTATACTTTATCATAACACAGATTTGAACCAAGGGCAATGCATGCGCATTGACTTTTATAAATTGGTGCGCTATCATGATATATGTGAAAGTTTTTGATGAAAGGAGTCGGGTTATGCGCAGACTGTTTGGCCGCCTGTTGGGCGATCGTCGGGTCGTAGGCGGCTTTTTGCTGGCGCTCCAGCTTTTGATCGTGATATATGGCTTGGATTGGCTGAGCGGAGCATGGAGCTGGGTGCCGCGTGTTTTGACCGTGCTGAGTGTGATCATTGTCATTTGGCTGGTCCGCAAATATGATAATCCGACCTATAAGATCACCTGGATCATCGTTATTTTGCTGCTGCCGCTGTTTGGCGGACTGTTTTATCTGCTCTGGGGCAACACGCCGTTCAACCGGGCGCGCACGCAGCATAAATACGAGCCCAATCCGCCGGATTTCCGCGACTATATGCGCACACCGGCAACCGAAGAGCTGGCGAAGCGCTATCCGCGCCATGCATCGCGGGCGCGTTATATTGCCTCGCTCGACGGCATGCCCGCATGGACCAACACCGAAGTGCATTATTTCCGTGTGGGCGAAGAGATGTTCGCCTCCATGTGCGAGGAACTTAAACGGGCGCATAAATTCATCTTTTTTGAGTACTTTATCATCGAGGAAGGCGTCATGTGGAACACCATCCTCGATATCCTTCAGCAAAAGGTGCGGGAAGGCGTGGATGTGCGCGTCATTTATGACGACGTCGGCTCGATTGCGACGCTGCCGCAGCACTATGACCGCTATCTGCTCTCGCTTGGCATCCGCGCGGTCCGGTTCAACCGGTTTATCCCGACGCTTAACACCTATCTGAACTATCGCAACCATCGCAAGATGATGATTATTGACGGCAACGTCAGCTATATGGGCGGCATCAATCTGGCGGATGAGTATATCAATAAAAAAGTCCGTTTTGGCCATTGGAAGGACACCGGCATCATGCTGCGCGGCGAGGGAACGGCCAACATGACTTCGCTCTTTTTGCAGATGTGGGAGTATGTGACAGGGGAGATCGTGCCGCCGCTGGACGCGTACCTGCCGACGGTCAAACTGCCGCCGGACGGTTATGTGCAGCCGTTTGCGGACTCCCCGCTGGATGATCTGAATATCGGTGAATCCATTTACCTGCAAATTATCCATAATGCACGCGATTATGTGTATATCACAACGCCTTATCTGGTGCTCGACAACGAGATGATCACCGCGCTGACAATCGCGGCCCAGTCCGGCGTGGATGTCCGCATTCTGACGCCGGGCATTCCGGATAAAAAACTGGTTTATATGATCACGCGGTCCTATTACCAGCAGCTGCACCGCGCCGGCGTCAAGATTTACGAATACCGTCCCGGCTTTTTGCATGCGAAAAGCATTGTGTCGGATGATGACACGGCGGTGGTCGGCACGATCAACATGGATTTTCGTTCGTTTTTCCTGCATTTTGAATGCGCGACCTGCTTTTATAACAGTTCGGTGGTCGGCGCGGTCAAGCAGGATATTCTGGAAACCATCAATGTCAGCCGTCAGATCACGGATGAATGGCTGCACAAGGTGCGGTGGCTGCGGTCGATCGTGGCAAGCGTGCTGCGTTTGTTTGCGCCGCTGCTGTGATGCGGCCGCGAGATATGGGGAAGGATGAGAGCATATGCAGCAGCAGGAGCGGATCTTGTTTGCCATCCTGGATGCAGGAGAGCTGTTGCTGACGGCGGGCGCAGAAGTGGCCCGCGTGGAGGATACCATCCGCCGCATGGCGGGGGCGTATGGCTTTGTGCGCACGGACGTTTTGACGATCACGGCCAGCATGGTGGTGACCGCGCAGACATCGGACGGCGAGGTGTTCACCCAGACCCGCCGCATTCTGCGGCGCGAAACCGATATGCGCCGCATCGAAGCGGTCAATGCGCTGTCGCGTGAGGTGTGCCGTAGTCCGCTGCCGCTCGAGATGCTGCATGACCGGGTCGAGGCGATCCGCAACATGCCGGACGGCGCAAAATGGCGCGTGCCGGCAGCATATCTGCTGATCGCGGGCTCGTTCGCGGTGTTTTTCGGCGGCTCGTGGCGTGACGGCATCGCGGCTATGCTGTGCAGCATGGCGCTGTACGGTGTAGGGCGTGTCGGCGCGCGGATCAATTTGCAGCCGATCGTGCTGACCGTCATCAGTGCGGCGGTGATGTGCCTTTGCGCCTTGGTGACCGTCAAGGTCGGACTGGGACAAGGGCTGGATTACATCATCATTGGCAACATCATGCTGTTGATTCCAGGGATCGCGCTGGTGACGTCGCTGCGCGATATGATTGTGGGCGATACCATCAGCGGTCTGCTCGGTGCATGCGAGGCGCTTTTGCGTGCCATCGCCATTGCGGGCGGTTGCGCGCTGGTACTGATGCAGTTGGGAGGCGTGGTATGAACGCGCAAATGATACTGCAAGTGGTTATGGCGATGATCGGTGCGCTGGGGTTCGGACTGTGGTTCCACATGTCCGGCGGGCGGCTGCTGGTGATCACGCTGGGCGGCGCGGCCAACTGGATTTTCTATCTGGTTGGCATGGCCATGTACGGCGATCGCGTGATTGCGTTTTTCGTCGCGGCGCTGGCGACGGCGGTGCTGGCGGAAATTCTGGCGCGGCTGATGAAAACCCCGGTGATTACCTTGCTCGTGCCCATGCTGGTGCCGCTCATTCCGGGCGGCGACCTGTATTACACCACGCTGGCGCTCGTGCAAGGGGATATGGAGGCGTTTGCGCAGTACGGCGGCATGTTCATCCGCGAGGCGGGTGCGATCTCCTTCGGCATCATCTTGGTGGCGTGCGCGGTGCAGATGGCGCTTCGCCTGTGGGGACTGTTTCGCGAGCAAAAGATATAACAAAAAGCGTTCCGCATGACAAAAATGCAGAACGCTTTTCAGTAAATAAAATACAGGATGAGATAGACCAGACAGCCGGCGATCCCGGCCCAGATCAACAGCGTCAGCAGCAGGCAAAACACATAGCTGACGGGAAAACGCGCATGCCGCAGGCTTTCACCGAGTTCGTCCGGATCTCCGAGACTGCGCAGGGCGGCCGAAACCGCCTGGTCGGGGGATTCCCCGCGGTCACGGATCAGATATTCTGCGCGGGATAAAATATGGTCGGTCAGTTCGCGCCGCACGCGCGCGCGGTAAGGCGGCCAGAACAGATGACGACACACCTGATTGAGATAGCGGGTGATGCGTTCATCCGAGGACACATGCCTCACCTCCGACCACCTTGCCGAATTGTTTGCAAAACGATTCCCATTCGCGGCGGCAGCGCGCAAGCGTTTTGACGCCCTGACGGGTCAGCTGATAATAGCGGCGGGGGCGTCCCGCATCGGACGCACGCTCGTAGGAGCGTACCTCGCCGCGCGCTTCCAGCCCATGCAGAATGGGGTAGAGCGTGCCCTCCTTCATGGAGAAGGTCTGGTCGGAACGGCATTCCAGTTCGCGGATGATCTGATAGCCGTATTTGTCCTCATCCTCGAGCAGGGCGAGGACAAGCAGGGTGTTGCTGCCCGGAAAAGCCGGGTCGTTTTTCTTGCGCGGCATGGGGAACACCTCCGGATACCTCGATTTTCGATGTATTCATAGTATATCCCGCAGGATACGTTGTGTCAAACATTTAATTTGGCAGATCCCTTGCTTTATGGGCGGAATTCGTGTATTATAGTCAAGTATTCGTTCGCTTTGGAGGATGAAAATAAATGTTTTCTGATTTGTTCCAATGGCTGCTCGGCGCGGGCCGAGAGCTTGCGGTTGTGATTATTTCCATGGTGCCGCTGGTGGAGCTGCGCGGCGCGGTGCCGCTGGGCGTTGCGGTCGGGATACCGGAAACCACGCTGATTCCGCTGGCGATTCTTGGCAATATGGTCCCGATTCCGTTTTTGCTGTTTTTCGGTGAGAAAATTCTGGACTGGGTATGCACGCTGCCGCCGCTGACCAAATTTGCCACCGCGTATAAACAGAAACTGCTGTCCAAGACCGATCAGGTGACCAAATATGCGCGCATCGGTCTGTTCCTGTTTGTGGCCATCCCGCTGCCGGGTACCGGCGCGTGGTCGGGCGCATTGATCGCCACTATTTTGAAAATGCCCAAAACCAAAGCGCTGCTGTCCATTCTGGCGGGCGTGATCACCGCGGGCATCATCATGCTGATCGCGTCGCACAGCGTGATCGGTGTGGTCAATCTGTTTTGAAAAAAAGTCCCAAGCCAAATGGCTTGGGACTTTTTTGGTTTACTTGGACCGGAAGGTGTGTGCGTTGAGAATGGCGGCGGCCAGCAGGCAGATCGCAGCGATCAGCAGCATGGCGAATCCAAACCGGATGCCGACATGATCCGCCGCAAGGCCGACCACAGTCGGCGCGACGGCGCCGCCGACGCCCGTGATGGAGACGAACAGGCCCATGCAGATCGGATAGCGGGAGAAAATGTCGCCGGCGTTGGACACCGAAGTGCCATACATGCCAGACATGCAAAGGCCGAGGCCCGCGGTGGCGATCAGCAGAAGCGGCAGGGCAGTGGCACAGACCAGCAGCGCGAGGAAGGCGGCAATACCGGTGCACATCACCAGCATCATCTGCCAAGGCTTCCAATGCGCGGCGATCAGGCTGCAGGAGAAGCGGCCGACCAGTAGCGCAACCCAGAGCAGCGAAGTGACGATCTGTGCGGCGCTGGCATCCAGCGCACCGGAATCGATGTAAAACGTGGTCAGCCAGCCCATCATGGACGCTTCCACCGCCTGATAGAAAAACCCGATCGCGGTGGTCTGCCAGAAGATGTGCTCGCGGAAGAACCCAAAGCCGCCGCTGGCCGGCGTTTGATAGCCTTCCGCCGGGCGTTCGTCCTCGATGTGCATGAACAGGCCGAATACCAGCGCCGCAATCAGCAGGACGAGCGCGGCGATCATCGCCAGACGCCAGCCGTTGCTGCCGCGCTGTAGGCAGACCAGCGTCAGAATCGGTGCGACGCAGGCGCCGATGGCAAAGAAGGCATGCAGCAGATTGAGGGGCGTGGCGTTGCCGCCGGAATAATCGCTCATGATGCGGTTGTTGTAGTCGGTGACCGCGCCCTTGGCCAGGCCGGTGAGCAGCATGGCGGCGATCAGCCAGAGGGGAGCGCCGTACAGCAGCATCATCAGGAAGCCGACCGGCATGAGCGCGTACAGCAGCAGGTAGGCGCGTTTGAGGCCGAGCTTGACCGATGCGGTACCGGTAATCAGGCCGACCGCAAGGTAGCCGACCGACTGGACGGACAGCAGCGTGCCGCCGGTTTTATAATCCAGCGCGTAGGCTTCGCGCAGCTGCGGCAGTACCGAACCGAGCATGATCAGGCCGATGCCCAATGCAAAATAGACCAGAAACAGCTCCGCAACGACGTAGGTTTTTTGTTTGCCGAGCGAAGCGAAAAATGCTTTCATGGGATAAGATCTCCTTAATTATATTGCAGGAAGTGAAATGGGATCACTGGACGCAAAAGAACAGCGGACCGGAATCGGTTCGCTGTTCTGGCGGTTTTTGCATCAGATGCGGCAGGATTCAAGCAGTTCGTGTTTGCAGTCCCACAGCTTTTTGGACAGGTCCACAAAATAGGTCTGCGGATTTTCAAAGCGCTTGATCTGGTCCCAAAGCGTTTCCACTTCGGACAGGCAGTAGCTGCGGATGTCCTTGATGTCCGGGCTGGTGTAAACGCAGCGTCCGGCTTTGAAAAGCTGCACGCGCAGCGGGCGCACGGTGTAATCCGTGACCACGCGCTTTTTCCAAGTGTGGATCGGGTGGAACAGGGTATACGGCTGGCTGTCGTCGATGACTTCGTCATAAACGGTCAGCACGTCGCCCAATGCCTTGCCGGTCTTGTTGTCCATCAGGCGGTAAACCTGCTTGAAATGCGGCGTGGTGATCTTTTCGACGTTTTCCGAAACCTTGATCTTGGGGATGATCTCGCCATCGGCGTTTTCGACTGCGGCAAGCTTGTACACACCGCCGAAAACCGGCTCGGACTTGGAGGTAATCAGGCGCTCGCCAATGCCGAAGGAATCCACCTTGGCGCCCTGTACCAGCAGATCGCGTACCAGATATTCGTCCAGTGAGTTGGACGCCATAATCTGCATGTCCGGGAAACCGGCTTCATCCAGCATATGGCGCGCTTCAATGGACAGATAGGCGATATCGCCCGAGTCCAGACGGATGCCGCGCGGGCGGATGCCCTTTTGCTCGACCATCTCGCGGGCGACCCGGATCGCGTTGGGCACGCCGGATTTGAGTACATTATAGGTATCGACCAGGAAAATGCAGTTATCCGGATAGATATCCGCATAGGCCTTGAAGGCTTCGTATTCGCTGTCGAACATCTGCACCCAGGAATGCGCCATGGTGCCGCCGGCAGGGATTTTGAAGTCGCGGTCCGCCAGCACGCAGGCCGTGCCCTGGCAGCCGCCGATGTACGCGGCGCGCGCGCCGTAGATGGCGCCGTCATAGCCTTGCGCCCGGCGCGAGCCGAATTCGAGCACCGTGCGGCCCTGCGCCGCGCGGGTGATGCGGTTCGCCTTGGTAGCGATCAGCGTCTGGTGGTTGATGGTCAGCAGGACCATGGTTTCCACGAACTGCGCCTGAATCATCGGACCGGCGACGGTGACCAGCGGCTCGCCGGGGAAAACCGGCGTGCCTTCCGGCACCGCCCAGACGTCACATTCAAATTTGAAATGGCGGAGGTAGTGCAGGAATGCTTCGGAGAAGCAGCCGCGTCCGCGCAAATATTTGATATCCTCTTCGGTAAAGTGCAGATTTTTGAAATAATCAATCAGCTGCTCCACGCCTGCCATGATGGCATAGCCGCCGCCATCGGGCACGCGGCGGAAAAACATGTCAAAGTATGCGCGGCGATCCGCGATCCCTTTTTCAAAGTAGCCATGTGCCATAGTAAATTCATAAAAGTCGGTCAACATGGTCAGATTTTTGTCTGTCATTGCGAAAACGCCCCTTTGCGCGCGGAAACCGTGCGCTTTTATTCATTCCCTGCATCTGTCTTGACACAGTACATTTATAGATATCATAGTACCTTTTTAACAAAAGTGCAAGCATTTCTTTCACAATGAAAATACAGAGATTGAATATTTATGCATTACATAAAATATTTATAAATTTTTCTTGCCAAACGATGGGATCGGGAGTATAATGAAACAGTCGAAAAAATGACAGGTACGGAGGTACGGAGACATGGAAAAGAAATATAACAAAGTAGTTCTGGCATATTCGGGCGGTCTGGATACTTCGGTGCTGATTCCGTGGCTGAAAGAGCATTACGGCTGCGAGGTCATTGCGGTATCCGGCAATGTCGGTCAGGCGGGTGAGCTGGACGGTCTGGAAGAGAAGGCGCTCAAGACCGGCGCGTCCAAGCTGTACATCGAGGATCTGACCAAGGAATTTGTCGATGACTACATCATCCCGACCATGAAGGCCGGTGCAACCTATGAGCAGTATCTGCTGGGCACTTCGTTTGCGCGTCCGATCATTGCAAAGCGCATCGTGGAGATCGCGCTCAAGGAAGGCGCGGACGCCATCTGCCATGGCTGCACGGGCAAGGGCAACGATCAGGTGCGTTTTGAGCTGGCGATCCATGCGTTTGCACCGCAGATGGATATCATCGCGCCGTGGCGTTTCTGGGAGCTCAACAGCCGTGAAAAGGAAATCGCTTACGCGGAAGCACACAACATTCCGCTCAAGATCAATAAGGAGACCAACTACTCCAAGGATAAGAACCTGTGGCACCTGAGCCACGAGGGCCTCGACCTCGAACTGCCGTCCAACGAGGCGCCGATCAACCGTCCGGGCTTCCTTGAGTTGGGCGTTTCGCCCGAGCAGGCGCCCGACAAGCCGACTTACGTCACCATCCACTTCGAGAAGGGCGTTCCGACCGCGGTTGACGGCGAGGAAATGGATTCGGTTGCCATCATCGAAAAGCTCAACAAGCTCGGCGGTGAAAACGGCGTCGGCATCCTCGATATCGTCGAGAACCGTCTGGTCGGCATGAAGAGCCGCGGCGTATATGAGACCCCGGGCGGCACGGTGCTGTATGCAGCGCATCAGAAGCTCGAGGAGATCACCCTCGACAAGGAGACCGCGCACTACAAGGCGCAGGTCGCGATGAAGTTCGGCGAACTGGTTTACAACGGCCAGTGGTACACCCCGCTGCGCAAGGCGCTCTCCGCGTTCGTGGATTCCACGCAGGAAACCGTCACCGGCGACGTCAAGCTCAAGCTGTACAAGGGCAACATCATCCCGGCGTCCGTCACCTCGCCGTACAGCCTGTACTCCGAGGATATGGCAACCTTCAACGAGGACGACTGCTACGATCAGGCGGATTCTGCAGGCTTCATCAACCTGTTCGGCCTGCCGCTCAAGGTTCGTGCGCTGAACGACCAGATCCTGTATCAGAAGACCGGCAAGCACTTCCCGTCGGTAGAAAAGTAATTGAAAAGATCGTGGGGCGGCATGTCCGAACGTGCCGCCCTGCGGGTGTTTTGTGAGGTAACGCAATATGGCAAAATTATGGGCAGGACGGTTTCAGAAAGAAACCGATCTGGTGGTAAACGACTTTAACTCGTCCATCCTGTTTGACTGCCGCTTATATAAAGAGGATATCACCGGCTCGATCGCACATGCGACCATGCTGGGCAAGCAGGGCATCATCGAGGAGCATGAGGCGGAGAAGATCGTCGAAGGCCTCAAGGGCATCCTGAAGGACATTGAGGACGGTAAGGTGGAGTTCTCGCTCGATTACGAGGATATCCACATGAACATTGAGCAGCTGCTGACCGAGCGTATCGGCGACACGGGCAAGCGCCTGCATACCGGCCGCTCGCGTAACGATCAGGTTGCGCTCGACATGCGTATGTATGTCAAGAGCGAGATCCGCGAGATCATCTCCATGATCTGCACCTTTATGAAGGCGCTGTGCAAGAAGAGCCGCGAAAATTTGGATACGGTCATGCCGGGCTATACGCATCTGCAGCGTGCGCAGCCGACCACGTTTGCACATTATATGATGGCCTATGCCAACATGCTCAAGCGCGATATCGGCCGTTTGCAGGATTGCCTCGAGCGCATGGATGAAATGCCGCTCGGCTCGGGCGCGCTGGCGTCCACGACCTATCCGATCGACCGTGAGTTTGTCCGGCAGCAGCTGGGCTTTGCCCGCCTGACCGACAACTCGCTTGACGGCGTTTCCGACCGTGACTACTGCGTGGAGTTGCTCTCTGCGCTGTCCATCCTGATGATGCACCTGTCGCGTCTGTCCGAGGAGATCATCTCGTGGTGCTCGTGGGAGTTCAAGTTCGTGGAACTGGACGACGCGTATTCCACCGGTTCGTCCATCATGCCGCAGAAGAAAAACCCGGACGTATGTGAGCTGATCCGCGGCAAGACCGGCCGTGTGTACGGCGCACTGACCACCATGCTGACTGTTTTGAAGGGCCTGCCGCTTGCGTATAACAAGGATATGCAGGAGGATAAGGAAGCCGTGTTTGGTGCGATCGATACGGTCAAGCAGTGCCTCGAGGTGTTCACGCCCATGTTCTCCACCATGACGCTGCTCAAGAATAACATGCGCAAGGCGGCGTCCCGCGGCTTTATCAACGCCACCGACTGCGCGGATTACCTGACCAAAAAGGGTGTTCCGTTCCGCGACGCATACAAGACGGTCGGCCGTCTGGTCAACCAGTGCATCAAGGCGGATGAGACGCTCGAAACCATGACCATGCGCGACTTTGCTGCGATTTCGGATAAGTTCGGCGACGACATTTATGACGCGCTCGATCTGCGCACCTGTGTTGCCGGCAGAAAGGTGACCGGCGGCCCTGCGCCGCAGGAGGTCACCCGCCAGATCGACAAGATCGAAAACTTCATCGCGGAGGTAGAGGGCGATGAAGCCTAAAGTATATATTGACGGCAAAGAGGGCACGACCGGCCTGCAGATCTACGACCGCCTTTCCGGCCGGGATGACATCGATCTGCTGCTGATCGACGAGGACAAGCGCAAGGACACCGAGGAGCGCCGCAAGTTCCTGAACGCAGCGGATATCGTGTTCCTGTGCCTGCCGGACGCCGCGGCGAAGGAAGCGGTCACGCTCATCGAAAACGACCATACCCGTGTCATCGACGCGTCCACCGCGCATCGTACCAACCCGGACTGGGATTACGGCTTTGCCGAGCTGTCCAAAGCGCACCGCGCGGCGATTGCAGACTCCAAGCGCGTGGCCAACCCCGGCTGTCACGCAAGTGGGTTTATCTCGTCCGTGTATCCGCTCGTGGCGCGCGATGTCGTGCCTGCGGATTTCGCGTTCACCTGTTTTTCGCTGACCGGCTACTCGGGCGGCGGCAAAAAGATGATCGCGGAATATGAGGACGCAAATCGGGATGTTTGCCATGATTCCGAGCGCATCTACGGACTGAACCTGCATCACAAGCATCTGCCGGAGATGGAATACGTCTGCGGACTGACCCAGCCGCCGGTGTTTGTGCCGGTGGTCGGCGATTTCTATAAAGGCATGGCCACGACCGTCATGCTGCCCGGTTTGGACGCGGAGCGCGTCCACGAAGCGCTGCAAGCGCATTACGAAGGGCAGAAGCTGGTCACGGTGGCGCCGCTTGGCGGGGATGCACCGGTGATTTATGCCAACACGCTCGCCGGACACGACAGCCTGCGGCTGATCGTAAACGGGCACGAGGAGCAGACCATTGTCACAGCGCTGTTTGACAACCTCGGCAAGGGGGCGTCGGGCGCGGCGGTGCAGAATATGAACATCATGCTCGGACTGGACGAGACGACCGGTCTGACACTGTAACGATCCTGACGGCGCATTGCATAAAGGAGAAATGAAACAATGAAAATTATCGAAGGCGGCGTGTGCGCCGCACAGGGGTTTACCGCGGGCAGCATCCGCTGCGGCATCAAGGCAAGCCGCACAAATGACGATACTGCTGTCATTTTCAGCGCGTGCGAGTGCACCGCTGCGGCAACCTATACGATGAACCGCGTCAAGGCGGCGCCGGTTTACGTCACCATGGAGCATCTGGAAAACGGCGTGGCGCGTGCGATCATCGCCAATTCGGGCAACGCCAACGCCTGCGCACCCGATGGTATGGAGAACGCCCGCCGGATGGCGAAGGCGGCTGCTAAGCTGCTCGGCGTGGACGAGGACGACGTGGTCGTGGCTTCCACCGGCGTTATCGGCCAGCGCCTGCCGGTCGAGTGCATTGAGGAGCACCTGCCGGAAATCAAACTGGAAGAGAACGGCTCGGAAAAGGCCAATTATGCCATTATGACGACCGATACGCGCACCAAAACCGCGGCGGTCGAGTTTACGATCGGCGGCAAGACCTGCCGCATCGGTGGCATCTGCAAGGGCAGCGGCATGATCCATCCGAACATGGGCACCATGCTGTCCTTCATCACGACCGACTGCGCGATCACGCATGAAATGCTGACGGATGCCTTGCAGGAGAACGTGCGCAAGACGTATAATCGGGTTACGGTCGATGGCGATACCTCGACCAACGATATGTGCGTCGTGCTGGCAAACGGCAAGGCGGGCAACGAGCTGATCGACTGGCAGGACGAGGATTATCAGGTGTTCTGCAAGGCGCTGAACGAGGTCAACACGCGTCTGGCGCGTCAGATCGCGGCGGACGGCGAGGGCGCGACCAAGCTGGTCACCTGCACGGTGAGCGGTTCGCGTTCGGAAGAGACGGCCGAGCGTCTGGCCAAGGCGGTGGTCGGCTCGAATCTGGTCAAGGCGGCCATGTTCGGCGCGGACGCCAACTGGGGCCGCGTGCTGTGCGCGATGGGCTATTCCAAGGCGCCGTTCCGTCCGGAATACGTCACGGTGGCGTTTTCTTCTCCGGCAGGCAGCATCACGGTCTGCGAGAAGGGCGAGGCGGTCGATTTTGATGAGGATGCCGCCAAGAAGATCCTGAGCGAAAATGAGGTCACCATCGCGATCAATGTCAACGAAGGCGAGGACAGCGCGACCGCATGGGGCTGCGATCTGACATATGATTATGTCAAGATCAACGGGGATTACCGCACCTGATCCATTCATAAAAAATAAAGGGAAGAGGCAACATGGACACACAACTTGATGCAGAGCTGAAGGCCAAAATCCTGGTCGAAGCCCTGCCGTATATCCAGAAATACTATGGCCAGACTGTCGTGGTGAAGTACGGCGGCAACGCCATGATCAACGAAGAACTCAAGGACGCGGTCATCCATGACCTGGTGCTGCTCAATCTGGTCGGCGTCAAGGTCGTTGTGGTGCACGGCGGCGGACCGGAGATTACCGAGATGCTCAAAAAGATCGGTAAGGAGTCCAAGTTTGTCAACGGCCTGCGCTACACCGACCGCGAAACCATGGATATCGTACAGATGGTGCTGTGCGGCAAGGTCAACAAGGACCTTGTCACGCTGCTCGAAAAGGCGGGCGGCCGCGGCATCGGTCTGGGCGGCATGGACGGCGGCATGTTCCAGGCCAAGCGCTTGACCGACCGCACCGGCACGGACTACGGCTATGTCGGCGATATCGTGGACGTCAATCCGGCGCCGGTCATCGACGTGCTCGAGCAGGGCTATATCCCGGTCGTTTCGACGGTCGCGCAGGGCGTGGACGACGAGACCAACTATAACATCAACGCGGACACCGCAGCGTGCAAGCTGGCGGTTGCGCTGGGCGCGAAAAAGCTCATCCTGCTGACCGATGTGCGCGGCCTGATGCTCGATCCGGACGACGAGTCGACCCTGCTGACCAACCTCAAGGTTTCCGAGGTGCCGCGTCTGATGCGCGACGGCGTCATCAAGGGCGGCATGATCCCCAAGGTGGATTGCTGCGTCGAAGCGGTCCGCAAGGGTGTGGATCAGGCAAATATTCAGGATGGCCGTGTCAAGCATTCGATTTTGATCGAACTGCTGTCCAAGGTGGGCGTCGGCACGATGTTCCAGTGAGAAGGAAGAGAAATCAATGACATATCAAGAACTCAAGGCCGAGGAAAACAAATATGTAATGAACACCTACGGCCGTTTCCCGATCGCGCTTGACCATGGCGAGGGCGCGACCGTATGGGATGTGGAAGGCAAAAAGTACATCGACCTTGCCTCGGGCATCGGCGTCAACTGCATGGGATATAACAACCCCAAAATCGTGGACGCGATCACCGAGCAGGCGCACAAGCTGATGCATGTTTCCAACCTGTTTACGACCGCGCCGATGGTGCAGGTGGCCAAAAAGCTGGTGGAAAAGACGCATCTGAACGGCAAGGTGTTTTTCGCAAACTCGGGCGCGGAGGCGAACGAGGGCGCGATCAAGCTGGCGCGCAAGTATTCGTTTGACAAATACGGCGAAGGCCGCTATAAGATCGTAACGCTCATCAATTCGTTCCACGGGCGCACGGTGACCACGCTCAAAGCGACCGGTCAGGACCGGTTCCACAATTACTTTTTCCCGTTTACCGAGGGCTTTGATTACGCCGAGGCCAATGACTTTGACTCGGTCCGCAAAAAAGTGGACGACATGACCTGCGCGGTCATGATGGAGCTTATTCAGGGCGAGGGTGGCGTGCTGCCGCTCGATCCGGCGTTCGTCAAGCAGGTCGAGGCGCTCTGCCGCGAAAAGGATCTGCTGCTCATCATTGATGAGGTGCAGACCGGTATCGGCCGCACGGGCAGCCTGTTCTGCTTCCAGCAGTACGGCATCCGCCCGGATGTCGTGACCATGGCCAAGGGCCTTGGCGGCGGCATGCCGATCGGCGCAGTGCTGGCTGCGGAAAACTGCGCGAATGTGCTGACGCCGGGCACGCATGCGACCACCTTCGGCGGCACGCCGATCGTGTGCGCAGCGGCCAACGCCGTGCTCGACACGGTTGGGGACGGTCAGTTCCTAGCTGCTGTGAAGGAAAAGGGCGAATATTTGAAAAACGGCATCCTGTCCCTCGGCTCGCCCAACATCCACGGTGTGCGCGGCATGGGTCTGATGCTCGGCATCATTGTGGACGAAGGCAAACACACGGTCTTTGCCAACCAACTGATCGAAAAAGGCGTGCTGGCGATCACGGCAGGCAAGAACGCCGTCCGTTTGCTGCCGCCGCTGACCATCTCCAAGGAAGAGATGGACGAAGCGCTCAACATTATGAAAGAGGTGTTTTGATTGAAGCATTTACTCAAGCTGCTGGACTGCTCCACGGAGGATATCATTGGCCTGCTCGATCTGGCCGATCAGCTGAAATACGAAAAGAAGCATAACATTTCGCACCGCCATCTGGAGGGCAAGAGCCTCGGCATGATCTTCCAGAAGTCGTCCACCCGCACGCGCGTCTCGTTCGAGACCGGCATGTATCAGCTGGGCGGTCAGGCGCTGTTCCTGTCCAACCGCGACCTGCAGATCGGCCGCGGCGAGCCGGTGCAGGACACCGCGCGCGTGCTCAGCCGTTATCTGGACGGCATCATGATCCGCACCTATGCGCAGAAGGAAGTCGAGGATCTGGCGGAGTACGGCTCGATTCCGGTCATCAACGGCCTGACCGATTTCTGCCATCCGTGCCAGGTGCTGGCCGACCTGATGACCATTCGTGAGAAGTTCGCGGTGCTCGAGGGCATCAAGATGTGCTACATCGGCGACGGCAACAACATGGCAAACTCCCTGATCGTCGGCGGCCTCAAGACCGGCATGAAGGTGTCGATCGCCACGCCGGAGAAATACCGTCCGCATGCGGACGTGATGGCGTTTGCCGAGGGCAATCCGAACTTCTTCATCACGGACGATCCGATGAAGGCCGCGGAGAATGCGGACGTTGTTATCACCGACACTTGGGCTTCCATGGGCATGGAAGCGGAAAAGGAAATCCGCATGAAGGCGTTCAAGGGCTATCAGGTCAATGACGAACTGCTGGCTGCCGCAAAGCCCGGCTGCATGGTGCAGCACTGCCTGCCGGCGTATCGTGAGCAGGAGATCACCACCAAGGTGTTCGAGGCGCACGCGGATGAGATCTTCGAAGAAGCGGAGAACCGTCTGCACGCGCAGAAGGCCGTCATGGTGACGCTCATGGGCAATCAGGACGCATAAAAAAAGCGCATTTGGGGCGCATCCGTCAGGATTTGTGGCGGATGCGCCTTTGTTTTCCATTCTGCGGGATGGTGTGGTTCTTGACGAACGGTCGGGAGAATGGTAAGATTAGAGAAAACAAGGGAGGAGCTGGGAGCTCCTCCCTTGCTTCCGTATCGGAAAGGCAATGCAGATGAGGTGAAACTTTGAGCGAACAGCAAATTGATTTTTCCAAGGGGAGTGTGCGGCGGAGCACGCTGGCGGTGGCATCGCCGATGCTGGTGGCGCAGGCGCTCAACTTGCTTTACAATATCGTGGACCGGATCTATATCGGTAAAATCCCGGGGGAGGGCACGATCGCGCTGGCGGGACTTGGGATCTGTTTCCCGGTGATCACGCTCGTGACGGCGTTTGCCAACCTGTTCGGTTTGGGCGGTGCGCCGCTGTGTTCGATCGCGCGCGGACAGAAAGACGAGGACGGCGCGCGCAAGGTGATGACCAACGCGTATTTTATGCTGCTGCTGACCGGTGTTGTGCTGACCGTTCTGGGGATCGCGCTGCACAAGCCGATCCTGTATTTATTTGGCGCGAGCGACGCGACCTATCCGTATGCCGCGGCGTATATGATCATCTATCTGCTGGGTACGGTGTTCGTGATGACGTCGCTGGGGCTCAACCCCTATATCAACAGTCAGGGGTTTGCGCGCGTCGGCATGCTCACGGTGCTGCTGGGCGCGGTGGCCAACATCGTGCTCGATCCGATCTTTATTTTTCTGTTGGGCATGGGCGTGCGCGGCGCGGCGCTGGCTACCATTTTGTCGCAGCTTCTGTCGGCCATTTGGGTGTTGCGGTTTTTGACCGGGCAAAAAGCCGAACTGACCATGCATTTCCGTGGATTCCGGCCGGATCTTGGCTGCATCCGGAAAATTGCGCTGCTCGGCACTGCCAGCTTTGTCATGTCGTTTACCGACTGTCTGGTGCAGGTGGCATGCAACGCAACATTGCGGCAGTTCGGCGGTGATCTTTACATCAGCGTGATGACGGTCATCAATTCCGTGCGTCAGATTGCGCAGACGCCGGTCATGGCGATTTCGGACGGCGCGTCGCCGGTCATCAGTTATAACTACGGCGCGCATGCGTTTGCCCGTGTGCGGGAGGCGATCCGCTTTATGACGCAGCTCGCCTTTGGCTATACGCTGCTGATTTGGGGATTGGTGTCCGCGTTCCCGATGTTTTTCATTATGATCTTCAACCATGAGCCTGAGCTGCTGTCGCTCGCTGTGCCGGCGCTGCATATTTACTTTTTCGGCTTTGTGATGATGGCGTTTCAGTTTTCCGGGCAGTGTGTGTTCAAATCGCTCAATAAGGCGCGGCTTGCAATCTTTTTTTCCTTGCTGCGCAAGGCGATCATCGTCGTGCCACTGACACTGTGGCTGCCGCATGTGGCGGGACTCGGCGTCAACGGTGTGTTTATCGCGGAACCCATCTCCAATTTTGTGGGCGGCTTGCTGTGCTATCTGACCATGCGCCTGACCGTGATGCCCGAACTCAAACAAGGCGCAAAGCAGGAAGCGCACGGATGAAAGTCTGGAAAAATACGGTTTGGCCTTGCTTTTGCACAGGCTTTTCGGTATAATGACTGCGTAACCGGCAAAAAAGCCGCAAAGGAGAAACCATTCATGGAACTGCATTATGATATTACCAAACAGGATTATATTGATTTTAACCTCAATTATTATGTGAATAACGCGGTCGTGCAGCGTAGTATTCTGATAACGCGCATCGCCACGGCAGTGATTGTGATTTTGGGCGGTACGGCGCTGATGTACTGGGTCAAGGGCCTGAGCGTGTTCAGCGTGCTGGTCTATCTGGCGCTGGCGGCCGTATGCTTTTTCGGCACGCCGTGGTATATGAAGCGCAAGGTGGTCAAGAACACCGAGCGGATTTTGCGCAATGCCCGCAACAAGCAGCTCTGCGGCCCCAAGACGCTGACGCTGGGGGAGGATTCGTTTGAACTGAAAGGGGAGAACGAGGACACCACCTATCAGTATGAGGCCGTACAGCGTACTGCGTCGGACGAAGGGCATTATTATATTTTTGTCGATGAGTTTTCCGCGATCATCGTGCCGTTTTCCGCGTTTGCCGATGCGTCGCAGAAGCAGGAATTTTATGACCGCATCACGGTGCACATCGAGGACGAAGCGCTCAAATGCTGAAAAAAAGCTCCCTTTTGCGGGAGCTTTTTTGCTTGACAGGGAACCGTATCCCAAAGCGGTGCGTCTAACCAAGTACCATAAACAAGGGAGGGATTGCCATGAAACGAAGGATTTTAGCGGCGCTGCTCAGCTTGTGTCTGCTGCTGCCGGTGGCTGCCGGGGCGACAAGCGTTCCGGCGGAGGGAGATCAGGCGGCTGTGTCCCGCATCGGGTTCCTCGGTGAGCTGGCGCAGGCAATCGGGGCGGACACCAGTGCGTATGCGGATGTGGAGCTGCCGTTTACCGACTGCTCGCAGGATGAAAGCATTGCGTGGGCGTGGTACAACTGGCTGATCAACGGGGACGGAACGGGTGCCTGCCGTGCCAACGAAATCAACCGGGAGGAAGCGGCGACCATCCTCGGCCGCTGGATCGACCACACCTATACCGAGCTGCCCGCAGGCTGCGGTACCGGTGCGCCGAACATGGATAATATCTCCGAATGGGCGCAGGACGGCGTGATGAAATGCTGGATGTACGGCATCATCGACACGGACGACGCGCTGGATTTCCGTCCGCAAGACCGGGTGACCGTGGCGGACGCCAAGGAATGGTGCGGCAATCTGCGCAAGCTGGCGGAGCTGCCTGCGGATTTGCAGACGGATGCGCCGGGCTTTGCCGATGCGCTGGTGCGCGCGGCGGCCCCGAGCGGCAACTGGACGCTTTCGCCGTATTCCGCGCGGCTGTGCCTTGCCATGCTGGCAAACGGCGCGAAGGGCGAAACGCAGCAGGAGCTGCTGGATGCCTTGCAGATCGACGATCTGGATGCGTTTAACCAGCGCGTCAAGGAACTGATGGAAACGTACGACGGCTACGCGCGCATTCTGTCGCTCGACACGGCAAACTCCATCTGGATCAACCAGAGCTGGTTTGACGGCAAGGGCGCATTCCTGTCGGATTTTGCCGAGAAGATGAAGCAAGATTATCGCGCAACTACCGAAGAGGTCACGGACGCGGATTCGGTGGAACGGGTCAACGAATGGGTAAATGAAAAGACCAACGGCAAAATTCCGGCCATCCTGACCGAGGACAACCGCGATTTTGTCACAGCGCTGATTAACGCGGTGTACTTCAAGGCCGCGTGGGAGAATGAATTTTCCGAGAATCAGACAGAAAAAGCCGACTTTACCAATGCCGACGGCACGACCGGCACGGTTGATATGATGCACCAGACTAGCGGCTTTGGTTACTATGCGGCGCCGGGCGTCGAAGCGCTTCGGATGAATTACCGAAAATACGCGGCGGACAACCCGGAGGGAGACAACTGGGAAATTTTCCGGGATGCGGATTTCAGCATGTATCTGATCAAGTCGGACGAGCCATTGGACGTGCAGCATCTGTTGGATCGTGCAGAATTTGAGTATGGATTGGTCAATGTGTCCGTGCCGAAATTTAAGGTGGAATACGGTGCGGCGCTCGACGATGCGCTGCAAGCGCTCGGCGTCAAAACGGCCTATGACCCGGAAAAGGCCGACCTGACCGCGATGCTTGACCCGTCCGGCCTGCCGGGCGGCCAACATTTCCTCGACACGGTGCTGCAAAAGGCGTATATTGCCGTTGACGAAAAGGGCACCGAAGCCGCGGCTGTCACCGTGGCGGCAGACACCGGAGGCGCGGCGATGCCGGATCGTCCGCCGCTCGAGCGCGAATTCACGGCCGACAGCCCGTTCTGGTTTGTCATTCGGGATAACGCAAACGGGGAAATTCTGTTTGTCGGTCGGTACGAAACTGCCGAATAAACGGTTGACAAAAGCGTTTTTGGGGTATAATATAAGCATGTATTATTGCAAAAGGCGATGAAGGAAATCCCGTAGAACCCCAAAAAACACCTGCAAGAGAGCGGATGACGTGGCTGAGAGCGTCCGCAGGTGCGGGCAAGGCGGCACCGATTCCCGAGCCCCGCGGCGGAAAAACGCAGTATGCCGCGGCGTCCCGTCCACGTTACGGACTCCAGAGCGGTAAGCCCGCAAAAGGGCTTGCAAGCAGGGTGGAACCGTGGGTTTATTATAAGCTCACCCCTGATCTTACGTCGGGGGTGGGCTTTTTTGTTCTCCCCGCAACAACAAAAGGAGGAACACTGTGATGTCCGAAGAAAACAAGTACACGTTTGAAAACCCGGAATACCGCGACACCTACCGCCACACGGTATCGCATATTCTTGCGCAGGCGGTCAAGCGCCTGTATCCGGAAGTGAAGCTCGCGATCGGTCCGTCGATCGAAAACGGCTTCTACTATGACTTTGATGCGCCGTTCTCCTTCACGCAGGAGAATCTGGATGCGCTCGAAGCCGAGATGAAGAAGATCTGCAAGGAGAAGCTGCCGCTCGAGCGCTTTGAGCTGCCGCGTGCGGAAGCCCGCAAGCTGATGGAGGACAAGGATGAGCCGTACAAGGTGCAGCTGATCGACGACCTGCCGGAGGACGCGACTATTTCGTTCTACAAGCAGGGCGAGTTCACCGATCTGTGCGCCGGCCCGCATCTGGATTCGACCGGCCGCGTCAAGGGCAACGGCATCAAGCTGATGAATGTCACCGGCGCATATTGGCGCGGCGACAGCAAGAACAAGATGCTGCAGCGTATTTACGGTACGGCTTTTCCGAAGAAGGACGAGCTGGACGCATATCTGAACATGCTGGAAGAGGCTAAAAAGCGCGACCACCGTCGTCTCGGCAAGGAACTCGGTCTGTTCATGCTGACCGAGGAAGGCCCGGGTTTCCCGTTCTTCCTGCCCAACGGCATGACGCTCAAGAACACTCTGATCGACTACTGGCGCGAGGTGCATAAGAAGTACGGCTATGTTGAGGTTTCCACCCCGATCATCCTCAGCCGCAAGCTGTGGGAGCGTTCCGGCCACTGGGATCACTACAAGCAGAACATGTACACCACAGTCATTGACGACGAGGATTTCGCCATCAAGCCGATGAACTGCCCGGGCGGCATGCTGGTTTACAAATCCCAGCCGCACTCCTACCGCGAACTGCCGCTGCGCGTGGGCGAGCTGGGTTTGGTGCACCGTCACGAGCTGTCCGGTGCGCTGCACGGCCTGTTCCGCGTGCGCTGCTTCACGCAGGACGATGCGCACATCTTTATGACCCCGGATCAGATGAAGGACGAGATCAAGAACGTTGTCAAGCTGTTTGACGAAGTGTACTCGGTCTTTGGCCTGACCTATACGATCGAGCTGTCCACTATGCCGGAGGACCACATCGGCACGGTCGAGCAGTGGGAGCACAATCAGGATGTCCTGAAGGAAGCGATCACCGAGCTGGGCAAGCCCTTTACGATCAACGAGGGCGACGGCGCGTTCTACGGCCCGAAACTGGACTTCCATCTGGCCGATTCGCTTGGCCGCACCTGGCAGTGCGGCACGATCCAGCTGGATTCCCAGTTGCCGGAGCGTTTTGAACTCGAGTACATCGGCGCGGACGGCGAGAAGCATCGCCCGATCATGATCCACCGCGTGGTACTGGGTTCGATCGAGCGTTTCATTGGCGTCATCACCGAGCACTTTGCCGGCGCGTTCCCGACTTGGCTTGCACCCGAGCAGGTGCGCATCATGCCGATGACCGACCGCAATGTGCCGTGCGCGCAGGAGGTTGTGAACCAGCTGACGGCTGCCGGCTTCCGCGTGACGATGGACGACCGCAACGAAAAGATCGGCTACAAGATCCGCGAGGCGCAGGTGCACAAGGTGCCGTATATGGTCGTCATTGGCGACAAGGACGAGGAAAAGGGCATCATCTCGGTGCGCGAGCGCAAGACTGGCGAGACCACGCCGATGGAGCTCTCCGAGTTCATTGAGAAGCTCAGCTATGAGGTTAAGGAAAAACTGAGATAAGATTTTTTTGACAAGTCCAAATGATCCGTTGATCTGCCCGATATACCGAAAGGGGATTTTGGTATGAAAAAGCTGGTTGCTGTTTGTTTTGCTTGTCTGATGCTGTTCTGCGCCGCCGGTGCGGCGCAGGTCGGCACAATTGATAACGGCTATCCGGGGGACACGGAAGCACAGGCACAGCTGCTGCATGACCTTGGCCTGTTCCGCGGAACGGAAAACGGATTCGAGCTGGAAAAGCCCATGACCCGCGCCGAGGCCGCCGCGATGCTCACGCGTCTGCTGGGCGCGGAGCAAGAAGCGCTGCATGGGACGTGGACGCATCCGTTTGCCGATGTGCCGCAGTGGGCCGATCCCTATGTCGGCTGGCTGTACGAAAACGGTCTGACCAAGGGCACTTCCGCCACGACGTACGGGGCGGAGCAAAACGTGACCTGTGGACAGTATTGCACTTTCCTTGCCCGTGCTTCAACGGATGATGATTTTTACTCCTGGCTGCTCCGGTATGGGGAAAACGAGGAGGAACGCTGCGATGCGGCGGGCTTTGTCCGGGGTGACGCGGTTTCGCTCTCCGTGCGGCTGCTCGAGCAGCATTACACCAGAAATGGCGATACCAATGGGTTTAGCGTCGCGCAGAAGCTGATCAATCAGGGCGTATTTACTGCGGAACAGCTGAAAACAGCGGCGCAAAACGTGCTGCCGTTTGCGTATCGGTGTTCCGGCGAGGGTGCCGATACCGAGGTGTGTTATACGACGGCAGGCGTGACGGTGGAATCGGTCAAAGCAGGTGCGCAGGTCAGTGTGTGCACACTGGACGATGGTGCGCCGCCGGTTTATGCGGTAGTTGGCGGGTCCGGTGAGGAAAAAACACTGTGCCGGATCGAAATGGAGCCGATGCGGCTGGTTCCGATGGATACCTGTGGCAGCGAAGCGGATTATTATGATTTGTGCCGGGTCGGCGGCACGGACTACTTTTATATCGATGTTTGGCCGGATGATTCGCTCAAAAAGACGTCTGTTTTGATGATACGGGGCAACACCGTGCAGTTGACGGACATCAGATTGGAAGGCGAATGGCAGCTCCGTTCGTGGAAGGACGGGCAGCTTATGCTGGGCGAGACCGGCTGGCTGCTGACCGAAAACGGTGCCGAGTCCACACAGATGCGGGGACTGGTTTTTGCAACCTTGCCGGACGGCAGAATGGTGACCCAGTGGGTGAATGAAGAGCAGACCACGATCTATACCTGGACACCGGATGGGCAGCCGGTCAACACGATCGCCGTGAAGAACGATTTGCTGGCTTATCCGTTGGACGATGCGCGCGTAGTATTTGCGCCGCAGCTGAAAAATTACAATAACGTATACTTTTGGGGCAGTGCGGGTCTGTACCGCATGGATGCGGACGGCCTGACACAGATCACGCCGCTGCCGACCTATGATTATACGCGTAACCCGTCGGACGACAGCATTGTGATTGTCACGCACGACCGCAGCCGCTTTGTGGCTTACTCAGAAAGCGCAGTCACGATGCGCACAGGCGATACGCTTATGCGTATCCTGTCGGACGGCACGGTCGAGCCGCTGCTGCCGGAACTGCCGGAAGGCAGCTTGCTGCTGGATCAGGTCGGCTTTTTGGATGATGGACGCATCCAGTTTACCATGCTCAAGCCAACCGAGCCGCGCATGATGGGGCGTTTTACCTGCGTTCTGGATGATGGCAAGGTCACCGTGACTGACGCGACGGATGATATTTTCTATATGTGGGGCGAGGACGCGATCCAAGTCGAGCAGGCGCGTCTGGACGCGCTCGGCGTCGGCGTCGGTGCGGCTTAACTTCTACTCAAGCGCGCGGAAGTTGTCCGAACGGCGGAACACCTTGACATGGTACAGCCGTCCCGCTTCCAAAGGTCCAAAGGCAAATTGTCCCTGTTCGTCGGTGTACAGCGCGCCGACCGGTGTTTCCGGTGCGTCCGCGCAGTAGATCGTCACGAGCGCTCCGGCGGCGGCTTTGCCGTCTGCGCCGGAAACCGTGCCGACAAGCGCGGGACGTTGATCGGCGGAAAGAGAAACCTTGGTCTGGATGACTTCGTTGGCCGCGGGTTTGACAAAAAAGGACTGGATCAAATTCATTGGGGGAGACCCCTTTCTGATACAAAATTCTATTGACATTTTATGAAATACAAACGGAAAAGGTGAGGAACACAATTATGGCAGACAAGAAAAAGCTGGTCAGCGAGATCACGTCCATGGACGTGGACTTCGCGCAGTGGTACACCGACATCGTGAAAAAGGCGGAGATGATCGATTATTCTTCGGTCAAGGGCTGCGTCATCATGCGTCCGTATGCACAGGCGATCTGGGAGAACATCCAGAAGACGCTGGACGGCATGTTCAAGGAGACCGGCCACGAGAACGTTGCGATGCCGATCTTTATTCCGGAGAGTCTGCTCCAGAAGGAGGCCGACCATGTAGAGGGCTTTGCACCCGAGTGCGCATGGGTCACCCACGGCGGTTCGGAAAAGCTGGAGGAGCGTCTGTGCGTGCGTCCGACTTCGGAAACGCTGTTCTGCGAGCACTACGCCAAGATCGTCCGCTCGTGGCGTGATCTGCCCAAGCTGTACAACCAGTGGTGCTCGGTCGTGCGCTGGGAAAAGACCACCCGTCCGTTCTTGCGCAGCCGCGAGTTCTGGTGGCAGGAAGGCCATACCGTGCACGCCACCGCGGAAGAGGCGATGGAAGAAACCCTGCGCATGCTGAACATCTATGCGAAGTTCTGCGAAGAGTATCTGGCTATTCCGGTGGTCAAGGGCGAAAAGACCGAGAAGGAGCGCTTTGCGGGCGCGGAAAAGACCTATACGATCGAAGCTATGATGCACGACGGCAAGGCGCTGCAGTCCGGCACGAGCCACTATTTCGGCAATGGCTTTGCCAAGGCGTTCAACATGCAGTACACCGATAAGAACAACACCCTCCAGTACATGGAGCAGACCTCGTGGGGCGTGTCCACCCGTCTGATCGGCGCGATCATCATGACCCACGGCGACAACGAGGGCCTTGTCCTGCCGCCGCGCATTGCGCCGACCCAGCTGGTGGTCATTCCGGTTGCGGCGCACAAGCCGGGCGTCATCGAAAAGGCGCAGGAGCTGCTGGATCTGGTCAAGGCAGCCGGTGTGCGTGCCAAGATCGACGTATCGGACAACAGCCCCGGCTGGAAGTTCGCCGAGTACGAGATGAAGGGCGTCCCGCTGCGTCTGGAGGTTGGCCCGCGCGACATCGAGCAGGGTCAGTGCGTTCTGGTGCGCCGCGACAGCCGCGAAAAGACCGTCGTCAAGTTTGAGGATCTGGCAAGCACCATTCCGGCGCTGCTGGAGGACATCCAGAAGGCGCTGTTTGAAAAGGCGCTCAAAAACCGTGAGGAGCACACCTACACGGCCAAGAGCCTGGACGAGATGAAGGAGATCCTGAAGAACCATGTTGGCTTTGTCAAGTCCATGTGGTGCGGCGACCGTGCCTGCGAAGAAAAGGTCAAGGAAGAGACCGGTATGCCCAGCCGCTGCATGCCGTTCGAGCAGGAGCACATTGCCGACGTCTGCCCGGTTTGCGGCAAGCCGGCGCACAAGATGGTTGTTTGGGGCATTGCATATTAAAGACAGAGTACAGGCGATACGGAAGGAGACAGCGCATGCTTGAATTGCTGCAGCCGTTTTTACAAAGCAAGGCAGGATCGGTCATCGGTTCGATCGTTTTTGCGGTGCTGGTGCTGGTTGTCACATTCCTGCTCGCAAAATTGGTCAACCGGGTGATGCGCCGGTTGGTGGACCGGCATCGGAAAACCAACAGCGGCGCGGCGACCGTGCTGGGATTTGCCCGCTATATCGCGGTAGCGGCGGTATATTTTGCCGGCGTCATGGTTGTGGTGTACAGCATCCCGCTGCTGTCGAGCGCGGTGCGCACCCTGTTGACCGCAGGCGGCGTCATCGCTGTGGTGGCCGGCCTTGCCGCGCAGGAAGCGCTCGGCAGTGTAGTCAGCGGCATGATGATTCTCGCGTTTAAGCCCTTCCGGATGGGCGATGTGGTGCGGTATATCGACAACGATATTTCCGGCGTGATCGAAGAGATTACGCTGCACCATACTGCCATCCGCACCTGGGAAAACAAGCGCGTCATCATTCCAAACAGCAAAATGAACAGCGCGATCATTGAAAATGCCGACTATGCCGACAGCAAGGTCTGCGTATTCATGCAGATCGGCATTACCTATGAATCCAATGTGGAGATGGCGAAAAAGCTGCTGGCCGAGGAGATTTTGCAGCAGCCGGATTTTCTCGATGTGCGCACACCGGAGCAGAAAGCGGCAGGTGCGCCGCCGGTGCAGGTGGTTTTGCTGGAACTGGCGGATTCGTCTGTCATATTGCGCGCGTCGCTGTGGGCAAAGGATAACAGCACGGCGTTTGGCCTGAAATGCAAGGTGTTGGAAAACATCAAAAAGACGTATGAGCAGAACGGGATTGATATTGCTTATCCCCATTTGGTTGTCATGCAAAAGTAAATTGCAGCGGACTGTCCACTGGACAGTCCGCTTTTTTGTAAAAAATGTAAAACGATTTCTCAATAATTCTTACATAAACTATTTACTTTGCTGAACTGAAATGATAGAATGAAACAAACAACAGTATGTTGTACTGTTCAATAAAAGGAGGTCACTCTATGAAAAGCAAAATCAGAATTGCGTTGATCGCGGCTGTGGCAGCGGTTGGCCTGATGGCAACGGCGGGGGCTGCCAACTTTGGCCACTGTGCAGATCAGCTCAAGGATCTCGGCCTGTTCCAGGGCACACAGCAGGGCTATGAACTGGATCGTGCGCCGACACGCGCCGAGGCGGCGACCATGCTGGTGCGTCTGCTGGGCAAGGAAGCGGAAGCCAAGACACTGGAGTATACCGCGCCGTTTACCGATCTGGATTCCTGGCAGGAACCGTATGTACAGTATCTGTATGAAAACGGCTTGACGACGGGCGCGACCGCGACCACGTTTGAGCCGGAAGACACCTGCTCGGCGCAGATGTACACAACCTTCCTGCTGCGTGCGCTGGGTTACAGTGATGCAGCCGGCGGCGATTTTACTTACGCACAGGCGATTCCGTTTGGTGAGTCGATCGGTCTGGTGGACTATGCCAACTGCGATCAGAGCAACTTCCTGCGCGATCATGTTGCAGCGATGAGCCTGACGGCGCTCAACACGGATGTCAAGGGTGAAAAAGATACCGCCCTGCTGAAGAAGTTGGTAGCGGACGGCGCAGTAGATAAGAGCAAGGCGGACAACCTGCTGACGTTCTTCGGCCGTTACAACGATTATATGGATGCTTCCAAACAGATGAATGGTGCAACCAAATCGGATATGTCGGCTAACATTGTAGCGGATGTGACGATGAGCGGCGTCAAGGTGATGGATCTGTCCATGCCGCTGCGCATGAAGATGGATCTGAATACGGCGCATATGGATCAGTCCAAGATCGCAGTGACCGGAACGGTCAAGATGGAAATGAACGAAGCACTGGTGGAACCGGGTGCGGAGACCACCATCAATCAGGATATTGCTTACTACTATACCGACGGCGTTTATTACATGAACATGGGTGGCCAGAAGGTCAAGATGGATATGTCTTTTGAAGATGTGATGGCGCAGCTGGGCGATCTGACCGGCATGCAGTCCTCCGAACCGCTTTGCCTGATTGAGTCCATCAGCGAGTCGGGCAGCGCGATGACAGTGCAGTATTCTTCGTCCGGCGTGAACGCATTGGTCAATTCGGTTCTGGCCAATATGGGCATGGATCCAAATACGGTCGATATCAGCGTTCAGCTGGAAGATATGACCTCCAAGGTAACGGTATCCGGCGGCAGCATCAAGAATATGGGCATGACGATGAAGATGTCGATGACCGTGGAAGGTGAGACGGTCACCATGAACATGAGCATGGATTGCGACGTCAACGCACTGGGCGGCAACGTAACGGTGACGCTGCCGAACGATCTGGATACCTATGTGGATATGATCGGCGGCGCAAACGCTCCCGCAGCATAACGATTTTTCAAATCCTATCAAGGGCTTCTTATCAAAAAAACCGGCGGAACTTCCGCCGGTTTTTTCTGCATTTTTCGGTTTACTCAGGACGATGGAGCAGTACGGACGAATAAAAGATCCCATCCTTCCATTCAAAACGCGCTGTCCCATGATAATGCTTTGCGGTGACTTAAACGGATTGTGTTCCAAAACCGAATCCTCTATGCTTGGTGGAGCGCAGGTGGCCGGATTCCCATTGCGGGGATTCCTGACAGCTGTTATCCACGGTGATGACCAGATGGGACGCCCGGTCCTGACAAATCCGCACCTGAATAAAACGATCGCCTGGTATGCTGGCGCAGGCTTCCAATGCGATTTCCAGCAGGTTGCCGATCAGGGAGCAGAGCTCGGTTTCCGGAATAACGGTATCATCGCCCATCTGGACGGAAATGTCCCAATCGATAGCATTCTGCATTGCCTGTTCGGCATAGTAGTGCAGCACAGCATTGACCGCAAGGTTTTTGCAGTAGAGCTGCGGAGCGTCGAGCGGCAGGGCTTTGATATGCGCATGCACATAATTGGAAACCGATTGCAGGTCGCCGCTTTGGATATATCCCTGTAAGGCAACGAAATGATGGCGCAGGTCATGCCGGGCGCGGCGGGTTTCCTCCATGTTTTTTTGCAGCAGGCGGTATTGAGCGGACTGCATTTGCAGGATTTCGTTTTCCTGTTCCAGACGCATTTCCTGACCCAGTCCGCGTGCCATCAAATAAAACATCAGATAGAGGAACAAGAGCAGGCACAGCAAAATAAAAGTCATGACCGGGTATATGATCATCATACGGCCGGTGTAGAGCGTGTTGTAGTCCAGCGGCTGGATAAAAATATTGATGCCGATAAAAACAACCGGCAGAAGCCAGAATACATACCAGGTAGTTGGCATCTCCCATTCGGACAGGAGCCATCGCGCGGCGTGAGTGGCGGGATACCAGACGCAAGCGAGCACGGCCCAGCAAAGCAGGATATGGATGGCAACACCGGGAAGGGTAAACCATGGCGAATGGTTTTCTGGGGCAAGCAGGGCATCCGCGGTGGTAGCCAAGTTGGTTAGGCAGGAAAAGACCGCGCACACAGCCAGAAAAACACTGATGGTTTTCCAGACGGATAAATCGGAGATCCAGCAATAGAATACAGCGAAAGCCACCAGCGACGGAGCAAGCCAGGTGTTGGATTTCCAGGAAAGGGTATTACAAATCAGGCCGCCGGCAACCGTCCAAAGCACGAGAAAGGGAAGCCCGAGCGAAACCAGCGCGTGCGCAGAACGTTTCAATTTGCCCTTCAAGGGTAAGAAACATAAAACAGCGGCCGGAATGACAACGCTCAGCTCCAGTATGGGGCGCAGCGCATTGTATTCCGGCGCAAGATGAATGAACGCGTCCATCTGCATGGCAAACCACCCCTTATGTCTTATTGTATCACAAGTTGGGCAGATGGTGGTGGTGATCTGCAATTTTTTGTCAGGCGCTATGCGGGAAAAGCGGCTGTGATGCGTATGAATTCATGGGACGCTCAGTGGAGTTCCTGGATCAATGCTTTCATTTTTTGTGCCGAGCTTTGCAGGCGGCTGAGTTCCTCTGCGGACAGCGGAATATCGAGCACAGCTTCGACGCCGTTTCGACCCACGATCGAAGGCAGGCCTAGGCAAATCCCGTCCACGCCGTAATGTCCGCGGATCAGAGAGGATACCGGCAGGACGGAATGTTCGTCGCGGACAATCGCCTCTGCAATGCGGCGGACCGCCATGCCGATGCCGTAGTAGGTGGCGCCTTTGCTTTCGATGATGGAATACGCAGCATCGCGCACACTTTCGTAAATATGATGCAGCAGCTCGGCAGGCTCGGCAATGCCGGTGATGCGGCAATAGTCGTCCAGATCCACGCCGGACAGATTGGCGCTCGACCATACGGCCAGTTCGCTGTCGCCGTGTTCACCGATGATGAAGGCATGCACATTGCGGCTGTCCACACCGAGCTTTTGGCCGACCAGATATTTGAGCCGCGCGGTGTCCAGCACCGTGCCCGAGCCGATCACATGACCGGCCGGGAAGCCGGAAAGCTGCTGCGCCATGCAGGTGAGCACGTCCACTGGGTTGGACACGATCAGCAGCACGGCGTCGCGGTTGACGGCGGTCAGCTGCTCCATGATGGAGGACAGGATCACACGGTTTCGGTGCAGCAGCTCAATGCGCGTTTCACCGGGCTTCTGGTTGGCGCCTGCGGCAATGATGACCAGACCGCATGCGGCCAGATCGCCATAGTCTCCGGCGCGCACAAAGCAGGGTTTTGCAAAAGAAACCCCGTGGTTGATATCCGCGGCTTCGCCTTCCGCCTTTTTGCGGTTCATGTCCACGAGCACCACTTCGGAAAACAGGCCGGAAACCGCCAGCGTATAGGCACAGGTGGCGCCCACAAAACCGACGCCGATCACACCGCATTTTTGCATACTGGTCAAATCGAACACTCCCTTTCTTTGGGGTAGTATGTCCGTTTTCTGTTGGAAAAACCGCAAATGTATGATAAGATAAAAAGACCGAAGAATGAAGGAGCGTATGACAATGAGACATTGGTTTCGAGCGGCGATCGCCGGAGCGTTATTGGCCGGTGCGTTAACGGTTTCGGCAGCTGCTGCGGATAATACGGTGTGTGCCGAGCACTTGCAGGATTTGGGGCTGTTTCAGGGAACCGAGCAGGGCTATGAGCTGGACCGTGCGCCCACGCGCGGCGAGGCAGCGGTCATGCTGGTGCGCCTGCTGGGAGAAGAACAGTCCGCGCTGACGCTTACCTATTCTGCGCCGTTTACCGATTTGCAGGATTGGGAAAAGCCTTATGTGCAATATCTGTATGAGATCGGTGCGACGACCGGTGTGTCGGCGACCGAATTTGCCCCCGAGGAATCCTGCACTGCACAGATGTATGCGGCGTTTGTCCTGCGCGCCCTTGGATATACCGAGGCGGACGGTGACTTTACTTATACGGACGTGGACGTCTTTGCGCAGCAAATCGGGTTGTATGATGCCGCGGTGATCGATACGGCAGACTTTTTGCGCGACGATGTGGCGGCTGCCAGCTACACGGCTTTGTCGCTCCCACCGAAGGACAGCGAACAAACGCTGCTGGAGCAGTTGGTTGCGGACGGCGCGGTGGACGCGCAGGCGGCCGAGCCGTATCAGGCGCTGTTTGACACCTATGCGCAGTATCGCACAGCGACGGCAGACATGGCTGCGCTGGAGCAATTTGCCGTGCGCGGCGGTTTGGAAGCCAATGTGATATCCGACGGGAAGAGCAGCCTGACCGTGCAGACGCAGGATTATACGACGGCCAACCGCACGGACGGCACGGCGGTTTCGGAAGGAACGGTCACGCTGGACGCGCCGATGGTGGATGCCTATACGCAGGCCTATCGCCGAGATGCAGCTGATTTGTCCGGAGCAGAGAAAACTGCGCTGCTGTATGGATATGGCACGGTACCGCTGGCTTGCGTGCAGTCCGTGGAGCGGTCGGGGAATGACTGGACGTTCTCGTTTACCGGCCTGCCCGCCCAGTATGATGGCGGTCTGTGGGCGTTGTCGCATTCCGGCATCGCGTTGGAACAGGGGGAAGATGCAGTACTGGTGCAGACCGTACGGAACGGTCACATTGCGTCGCAGGTGCTGCGTGTTTCGACCGCAACACTGCAAGCCGAGCTTTCCGGTGCACTGGAAGAAGTGCGCTGAGCATTGCTTCGAAAATCAATCGCCGGACGGCAGGGGAGAAGTTCCTTGCTGTCCGGCGGCTGCTTGATCGGGATAAAAAAAGCACCGCCGATTGGCGGTGCTTTTTTTATGTTGTTTACTGCTTGTTCTTGATGTATTCGTCCATCGCAGCGGCAGCGCGCTTGCCCGCGCCCATCGCGAGAATAACGGTGGCAGCGCCGGTAACGGCGTCGCCGCCGGCGAACACACCGTCCTTGGACGTGATGCCGTGCTCATCATCCGCAATGATGCAGCCCTTGCGGTTGGTTTCCAGACCCGGGGTGGTGTGACGGATCAGCGGGTTCGGGCTGGTGCCGATCGCGGCGATTACGCAGTCCAGATCGAGCGTAAACTCGCTGCCCGGCACGGGGACCGGACGGCGGCGGCCGGACTCATCCGGCTCACCCAGTTCCATCTGCTGGCACTTCATGCCGGTGACGTTGTAATTCTCGTCCGACAGCACTTCGAGCGGCGCGGTCAGGAACTTGAAGATGATGCCCTCTTCCTTGGCGTGATGGATCTCTTCCAGACGCGCGGGCAGCTCCTTTTCCGAACGGCGGTAAACGATGTAAACCTCTTCCGCGCCCATGCGCTTGGCGCAGCGCGCCGCGTCCATGGCAACGTTGCCGCCGCCGACGACCGCAACCTTGTGCGCGTGGAAGATCGGGGTATCCGAGCCTTCCTTGTAGGCCTTCATCAGGTTGATGCGGGTCAGATACTCGTTAGCCGAGTACACGCCGTTTGCGTTTTCGCCCGGTACGCCCAGGAAGGACGGCAGGCCCGCGCCCGAGCCGACGAAAATCGCTTCATAGCCGTCGGCAAACAGCTCGTCGATGGTCTCCGAGCGGCCGACAACAAAGTTGAGCACAAATTCAACGCCGAGGTCCTTGAGCGTATCGATTTCCTTCTGTACGATCGCCTTGGGCAGACGGAATTCCGGAATGCCGTACATCAGCACACCGCCCGCGGTGTGCAGCGCTTCGAATACGGTCACCTCGTAACCCATACGCGCCAGATCGCCCGCGCAGGTCAGGCCGGCAGGGCCGGCGCCTACGATCGCGCACTTGTGGCCGTTGGAAGCGGGCTTCACCGGCTTCTCTTCGCCATGCTCGCGCGCATAGTCGGCAACAAAGCGCTCCAGACGGCCGATCGCGACCGGCTCGCCCTTGATGCCGCGCACACACTTCATCTCACACTGGGTTTCCTGCGGGCACACACGGCCGCAGACAGCCGGCAGGGCAGAGGTCTCTTTGATCTTGGCGGCCGCTTCAAGGAACTTGCCTTCGGCGACCAGCGCGATAAACTCCGGGATCTTGACCTGAACCGGGCAGCCGGTGATGCAGGGCTTGTTCTTACAGTTGAGGCAGCGCTGTGCTTCTTCGATCGCCATTTCCGGCGTATAGCCCAGCGTTACTTCTTCGAAATTCTTATTGCGCACGTCCGGCGCCTGCTCGGGCATGGGCATCTTTTTCGGATTCATATTCGGCATGATTACTTGACCTCCATCTTGAACAGGTTGCAGTGGTCCTCGCGGCGTTCCACTGCCTGCTTTTCCTGTGCCTTGTACATCGCACCGCGGCGCATTGCACTGTCAAAATCGACAAGATGGCCGTCAAAGTCCGGGCCGTCCACGCAGGCGAACTTGGTCTCGCCGCCGACCGTCAGGCGGCAGCCGCCGCACATGCCGGTGCCGTCTACCATGATGGTGTTCATGGAAACGATGGTCTTGATGCCGTAGGGGCGGGTCACTTCGGAAACAAACTTCATCATAATCATCGGGCCGATCGCAATGACTGCGTCATACTGGTTGCCCGCGTCGATCAGTTCCTTGAGCTTGTCGGTGACGAAACCCTTGTGGCCATTCGAACCGTCGTCGGTCATAATATAAAGGTTGGTGGAAGCGGCCTTCATCTCATCTTCGAGGATGATGATATCCTTGTTGCGGAAGCCAGCGATCAGGTCTACTTCACAGCCCATCTCATGCAGCTTCTTGGCCTGCGGATAGGCGATGGCACAGCCGAGGCCGCCGCCGACGACCGCAACCTTCTTCATGCCGTCAAATTCGCTTGCCTTGCCCAGCGGGCCGACAAAGTCATGCAGGCAGTCGCCTTCGTTCAGCGCGCCGAGCGCCATGGTCGTTGCGCCGACCTCCTGGAAAATAATCGTGACCGCACCCGTCTCGCGGTTATAGTCCGCAATGGTAAGCGGGATACGCTCGCCGTCCTCGCTCACGCGCAGGATAATAAACTGGCCGGGCTCGGCCTTGCGCGCCACATGCGGCGCGTCAATCACCATCAGCTTGGTGTTGGCGTTGAGCGTCTGCTTTTTCAAAATCTGATACACGAAATTTCGTACCTCCTTGCGTTTATCGCATCGAACATATCTATTATACTGTCTATGCAGGTCGAACGCAAGGAGAAATCCAGCCAGAAAGACAGATGTTTGTGTCCCAAAGACACGGTGAATTTAGTAATTCAGCACAATTTTATCGCCGGGAACATAGCCAAGGTATTGTCCGTAGCGGATGGCATGCCAATCAGCACGGCGGCCGAGCACCTGAAGGCAGGCGCCGCATGGCGCGGTGCCGATGACCTCGGCTTGAGAAGAGGGCGACGCATAGATAGACACGTCACCGGAAAAAGACTCGGCGGTTGCCGTCCGGCCGTGGATTGGTCTGCCGGAGTGCTGCAAGGAACGGTCATATGTAAGAACACGATGATACCGCATAGGAATGCCTCCTGTAAATTAAGGTATTGTCAGGGTATGCAGGGGTGGCGAAAATGGTCACAGCGGAGCTTTGTTGTGGATATGACGAAAACGGACCGGATTTTTATCGTGTTTTTGCTGATTTTTGGGTTGAATCTTTAAACAAGCCCATGTATAATAAATCTTGTTTGAAATGTCCGGTAGAAAAACCGGCAATTGGGAGGAGAAGAAAACAATGAAAAAGCTTTCTATTGCTATGCTGAGCATGCTGCTGGCTGGCTCGATGCTGCTGACCGGCTGCGGCGGCGGCAACGACGCGCAGACGACCACGGACGATCAGTCTGACAGCACCGCTTCCGAGACCAATACGGATTATAAGCTGGCGGTTGACGGTACGCTGACCATGGCGACCAATGCGTTCTTTGAGCCGTATGAGTACTACGAGGGCGAAGAGATCGTCGGTATTGATGCTGAGGTTGGTAAGGCAATTGCGGATAAGCTGGGTCTGAACTTCGCAATTTCCGACATGGAGTTCGATTCGATCATCACTGCGGTTTCTTCCGGCAAGGCTGATATGGGTATGGCCGGCATGACCGTTACCCCGGACCGCGAAAAGAACGTTGATTTCTCGCGCACCTATGCAACCGGCGTACAGTCTATCATCGTTCCTGAGGGCTCTGATATCACTTCCCCGGACGATCTGGCTGGCAAGAAGATCGGCGTGCAGCAGGGCACCACGGGCGACCTGTACTGCACCGATGACTTTGGCGAAGAAGCGATGAGCCGTTACAGCAAGGGTACGGACGCCATCATGGCGCTGACGCAGGGCAAGATTGACTGCGTTGTTATCGATAACGCTCCGGCGCAGAAGTATGTGGAAGCAAATGAGGGCCTGAAGATTCTGGATACCGCTTATGCGGAAGAGGATTACGCCATTGCATTTGCTAAGGACAACACCGCGCTGAAGGATGCGGTTGACGCTGCACTGGGCGAGCTGATTGAAGACGGCACGGTTCAGTCGATCATTGATAAGTATATCACGGCGGACTAAGTGAGCAGAAAAAGCTGTGGGGACGGCCTTTTTGGCCGCCCCCTCTGCGCATATTAATCAATAAAAAGGGGGATTGTGCCGGTGTCAAATTTTATCCAATGGTTTCAGGACCAATTTTATCAAACCTTCATTGAGGGCGACCGGTGGTACATCTATTTTGCCAAGGGCCTTGGCACAACGCTGGAGGTTACGGTCGGTGCGCTGATTTTGGGCGTTGTCATTGGCGTTTGTATTGCGATCATCCGCTCGGCTTATGATTCGCAGCGTGTGCACTGGCGCGGCCTGGGCGGCGTGCTGCTCGGTTTGGGCAATATCGTCTGCAAGGTATATCTGACCGTGATTCGCGGTACGCCGAGTACGGTTCAGCTGCTGATCATGTACTTTATTATTTTCGGTTCTTCGCAAAACATGATTGCAGCGGCGATTATATCGTTCGGCGTCAACTCCGGTGCTTATGTTGCGGAGATCGTGCGTTCTGGTATTATGTCCATCAACAAAGGACAGATGGAAGCGGGCCGCTCGCTGGGACTGAATTATGCAGCTACCATGCGATATGTCATCATTCCGCAGGCGATCAAGAATATCCTGCCGGCACTGGGTAATGAGCTAATTACGCTGCTCAAGGAAACCTCGATTTGTACGGTAATCGGTCTGATGGATCTGACTAAGGGCGCAATGATTGTGCAGAGCCGTACCTATGCGCCGTGGATGCCGTATTTGTCGATCGCGGTGATTTATCTGGTGATGGTACTGATCCTGACCAAGTTGCTGGGTATTCTCGAAAGGAGGCTGCGCGCAAGTGATCAGCGTTAAAAACTTACACAAATCCTTTGGTGATCATAAGGTGCTGATTGGCGTGAATGAGCAGATCGAAAAGGGTGAAAAAGTGGTTATTATCGGGCCGTCCGGCTCGGGCAAATCAACTTTTCTGCGCTGCCTGAATCTGCTGGAAGAGCCGACGAGCGGTGAAATCATTTTTGAAGGTCAGAACATCACCAGCAAGCAGACGGATATCAACTTGATCCGCCGTAAGATGGGCATGGTGTTTCAGCAGTTTAACCTGTTCCCGCATTTGACGGTCAAGGAAAACATCAAGCTCGCGCCGGTCAAGCTCAAAGTGATGACCGATGCGGAAGCGGACAAGCGTGCAATGGAACTCCTTGAGCGTGTCGGCCTGCCGGATAAGGCAGACAGCTATCCGATCCAGCTTTCGGGCGGTCAGCAGCAGCGCATCGCGATCGCGCGTGCGCTGGCGATGAACCCGGACGTGATGCTGTTTGACGAGCCGACTTCGGCACTTGATCCGGAGATGGTCGGCGAGGTCCTTGAGATTATGAAGGAACTGGCGGAAGACGGCATGACGATGGTCGTTGTTACGCACGAGATGGGCTTTGCCCGTGAAGTCGGCACCCGTGTGCTGTTCATGGACGGCGGCAATATCGTAGAACAAAATGAGCCGCATGCCTTTTTTGAGCATCCGCAAAATCCTCGTTTGAAAGACTTTCTGTCTAAGGTACTCTAAAAATGAAAATCCCCCTCTGAAACAGAGGGGGATTTTTTCGTGTCGGATGCATGGTTCTTGACAGTTTTAGAACGTTGAAGTATGATTGAAAATGGGGAATGGCAATTGCTGTATAAACTATAAATTTCTGGGGTGGTAACATGAGAAAAAGAATTTTGAGTCTGTTGTTGGCGGTAGTCATGATTTGCACACTGATCCCGTTGTCTTGGGCTGGAGCGGCTTCGGTCAGCGGACGGGATATTGTGGACAAGGCGATGGAATACATCGGAAAGGTGCCCTATGTATGGGGCGGGACAAAGATTGACGGCAGCAATCCGGGGGCGGACTGCTCCGGGTTCATTTGCCGGATTTATGAAAAATTCGGTATCGATATGTGGGCGTACCGCACAAAACTGCGCAATTACGGCACAAACTTGGGTACGGATTTGAATGTTGCAAAGCTGGGTGACATCATCTGGTTTGATGGCCATGTGGCGATTTATGCAGGCAAGGATTCCAAGGGGAATCATATGATCGTGCATGAAACCGGAGGAGATTTCCAGAATGTCGTATACACCAAGGTCAGTGTGGTGAGGGCGGAGCTCAAAGGCGTCATCCGAATTCCTGGGGTAGACGGCGATGGGCTCTACATTGGCGAGCCGGATTCTGTTACCAATACAAGCGGCGTGACATTTTCCATGCCGACCGATTCGAACTATACCTCCAAACAGAAGATCACCAACACCAACGCCGTGGTGGTCAACAAGATCACCAAACCTGCGGGTGTTTCGGTTAACCGCATGGGTGTGATCCTCTTCGATGAAAATGATGGCAAGATCTTTGATCATTCGGAATATGTGTCCAATGTCAAAGATTCCACCAAAACTTATCACTCCTGGTTTGACATCAATTCCGAGCTGCATGTCACGCTGACGCCGGGCACTAAGTATAAGTACCAGTTCTATGGCTATTTCGATGGGCAGAAGATTGCCGGACCGACCTACACCTTCACAACCACCGGCAAACAACCTGTTGCCCGTTTCTGGCTCAGTGATTCGGAAAATAAGACCGTTGCGCTGCGGACGGGATACGGTTATTCCTATCTCGGTCAGTTCCCACAGCCGTATGAGCGGGACGGATACACTTTTGCAGGATGGTATACCGATCCGGTCGGCGGTACCAAGATTTCGCTGTCAATGACGTATACCGGCACCTCGGATGTTGACCTATATCCGCATTATACCAAGAATGAAGTTTCCGAACCGGAAGTGGATGTTTCGGTCGGACCTGATGTGGTAGTTAATCCGGATACCGGAACTGAACCCGAGCCTGAGCCGGAAACCTATACGCTCGTTTATATGGACCTTCGCACGATGATCTCGTACGGCACTTATACCGTGCAGAACGGCGACAAGTATCCGATTCCGTCCAAGACGCCGACCCGCGAGGGATATACCTTTGCCGGCTGGTTTACTGCGTATACGGGCGGCACGCAGGTGACCGCTTCGACCACGGTCAACTTGACGAAGGATCAGAACCTGTATCCGCATTGGACGGAAAATGCAGAGGAAACGAATACCATTACCTTGCAGATCGGCAGCCCGTATTTGTATATCAACGGCGTTCGTCAGACCATTGATGCGCAGGGTACGGTTCCGCTGCTGCGCAATGACCGCACCTTGCTGCCTGTCCGCGCGGTTGTGGAAGCAATGGGCGGTACGGTAGGCTGGATCGGCAGTTCGGAGACCGTTGTGATGAGCATGGACGGCAAGTCGCTCAATCTGCAGATCGGCAGCAAGACCGCGTGGAGCGGCGCCGGGGTGCAGTATTCGATGGATGTAGCACCTATTCTGGTCAATGACCGGACGATGCTTCCGATCCGTTTTATCGTAGAATACTTTGGCGGCACGGTTTCGTGGGCGGATGCGACCCAGACCGTCACGATCCAGTATGCTTCCTGATCGATAGGGGATATGCAAAAAAACAGGCCTTTCGCTTGCTGCGAAGGGCCTGCTTTCTGTCTGCGCATTTGTTTTGGTAAAAAAATAAAAAGCAAACGGGAAAACATTCGCTTTTTATACAAAAACAATATTGACTTATTGTAGAAAAACATGGTATAATAAAACGCTCAACAAAATCGGGTGAACTTCCCGATTCCTAATTACATGTTAGCACGGTCTGCTGACAAAAGCAAGACCAAAAACAATATTTTTGCAACGCCGCCGGGCGTATCAACACCAACACAGCCGAAAGAAACGGAGTGATCAAAGCACATGAAGGTGAAAGACGTACAGCACGGCAAAACCACACGAAAGAGCTTTGCACGCATCAATGAGATTTTGGAGATGCCCAATCTGATTGAGGTGCAGAAGAAGTCCTATCAGTGGTTCCTGGATGAGGGACTGCGTGAGGTTTTCGCCGACACCGCGTCCATCACGGACTACACCGGCAATCTGGAGCTTTCCTTCCTCGATTACTCGATGGATGAGGAGCCGAAGTACAGCATCGAGGAGTGCAAGGCGCGAGACGCCACATACGCTTCGCCCCTGAAGGTGCGCATGCGCCTGCGCAACAAGGAAACCGGTGAGATCAAGGAACAGGAAATCTTCATGGGTGACTTCCCGAAGATGACCGATTCCGCGACCTTCATCATCAACGGTGCGGAACGCGCCATTGTATCGCAGCTCGTTCGTTCGCCTGGCGTATATTACGGCAAGGAATATGACAAGACGGATAAGATGATCCTGTCCGCAACCGTCATCCCGTACCGCGGCGCATGGCTCGAGTACGAGACCGACGCGAACGACGTATTCTATGTCCGTATTGATAAAAACCGCAAGATCCCGATCACCAGCTTTATCCGCGCCATCGGCGTCAAGACCGACGCGGAGATCAAGGAGTTGTTCGGCGAGGACCCGCTGATTCTGGCAACGCTGGATAAGGACCCGGCGCACACCTCGGATGAAGCGCTCATCGAGATTTACAAGAAGATGCGTCCGGGCGAGCCGCCCTCTGTGGAGTCGGCCACCAGCCTGATGGACGCTATGTTCTTTGACGTGCGCCGCTATGATATTTCTGCGGTCGGCCGTTATAAGTACAACAAGAAGCTGGACATTGCCCGCCGCATCACCGGCCACAAGCTGCTCGAGCCTGCCGTTGACCCGATGACCGGCGAAGTGCTGGCCGAGGCGGACGAGGTGCTGAGCCGCGATAAGGCGCGTCTGCTGTCCCGCCGCGGCGTGAACAACGTGACGATCGAGTCCACCGAAGGCACTGCCGTCAAGGTGTTTGGCAACGGCATGGTGGATATCGATGACTTCAGCGACTACACCGGTTTTTCTGCGGAAGAGCTTGGCGTGAAGGAAAAGGTCCGCTTCTCCGTTCTTAAGGAGATCATCGACTCGGGCGTTTCGGGCGAGGAACTGAAAAAGACCGTTCGCGTCCGCATCCACGACCTGATTCCGAAGACCATCATCGTCGATGATATGCTCGCGTCGATCTGCTATCTGCTGGGTCTGAGCCACGGCATCGGCACGACCGACGATATCGACCATCTGGGCAACCGTCGTCTGCGCTGCGTGGGCGAGCTGCTCCAGAATCAGTTCCGCATCGGCTTCTCCCGTATGGAGCGCGTCATCCGTGAGCGCATGACCATTCAGGATCTGGATATCGTCACTCCGCAGAGCTTGATCAATATCCGTCCGGTCACCGCAGCGATCAAGGAATTCTTCGGTTCCTCTCCGCTCAGTCAGTTCATGGACCAGAACAACCCGCTGGCAGAGCTGACGCACAAGCGCCGTATGTCCGCACTCGGCCCTGGCGGCCTGTCGCGTGACCGCGCGTCCTTCGAAGTGCGTGACGTTCACTATTCGCACTACGGTCGTCTGTGCCCGATCGAGACTCCTGAAGGTCCGAACATCGGCCTGATTTCCTATCTGGCGACCTACGCCCGCATCAACGACTTTGGCTTCATCGAAGCGCCGTACCGCATCATCGATAAGGAGCACGGCCGCGTGACCGATCAGGTGCAGTATATGACCGCGGACGTCGAGGACGAATATATCGTCTGCCAGGCGACCGAGCCGATCGACGAAAACGGCTACCTGCTTAACGAGCGTGTTACCTGCCGTATGCGCGATGAATTCGTCGAGGTTGACCGTAAGGACGTTGACCTGATGGACGTTTCCCCGCGTATGATGGTTTCGGTTGCGACCGCGTTCATTCCGTTCCTTGACCACGACGACGCAAACCGCGCACTGATGGGCGCGAACATGCAGCGTCAGGCGGTGCCGCTTCTCAAGACCGAGGCGCCGATCGTGGCAACCGGCATGGAATACAAGGCTGCGGTTGACTCCGGCACGATTCCGCTGGCCGAGGGCGACGGCGTTGTCACCCGCGTGACCGCGCGCGAAGTGGTCGTGCTGTATGATAACGGCGAAGAGAAGTCCTATCATCTGACCAAGTTCCTGCGTTCCAACCAGTCCACCTGCATCAACATGCGTCCGATCGTCGATCTGGGCGAGCGCGTCAAGAAGGGTGACGTACTGGCGGACGGTCCTTCGACCGACAAGGGCGAGATCGCGCTGGGCAAGAATGCGCTGATCGGCTTTATGACTTGGGAAGGTTACAACTACGAGGACGCTGTTCTGCTGAACGAACGTCTGGTGCGTGATGACGTTTACACGTCGATCCACATCGAGGAATATGAATCCGAATCCCGTGACACCAAGCTCGGGCCGGAAGAGATCACCCGTGATATCCCGAATGTCGGTGAAGATGCGCTGCGCAACCTTGACGAGCGCGGCATCATCCGCGTCGGTGCGGAGATCCAGGCGGGCGACATTCTGGTCGGTAAGGTAACGCCCAAGGGCGAGACCGAGCTGACCGCGGAAGAGCGCCTGCTGCGCGCGATCTTCGGTGAGAAGGCGCGCGAAGTGCGCGATACTTCGCTGCGTGCACCGCACGGCGAATCCGGCATCGTAGTCGATGTCAAGGTATTCACTCGTGAGAACGGCGACGAGCTGAGCCCCGGCGTCAACATGGTGGTCCGTGTGTATATTGCGCAGAAGCGCAAGATCTCGGTCGGCGATAAGATGGCGGGCCGTCACGGTAACAAGGGTGTTGTTTCCCGCATTCTGCCGCAGGAAGATATGCCGTTCCTGGAAGATGGTACGCCGCTGGATATCGTTCTGAACCCGCTGGGCGTTCCGTCTCGTATGAACATCGGTCAGGTACTTGAGGTACACCTTGGCTTTGCAGCGAAAAAGCGCGGCTGGAAGGTAGAGACTCCGGTATTCGACGGCGCAACGCTGGATGATATCAAGGAGATGCTGGTCGAGGCCGGCGTCAACGAGGACGGCAAGAGCGTGGTTTATGACGGCCGCACCGGCGAGCAGTTTGACAACCGCGTTACCGTTGGCTATATGTACTACCTCAAGCTGCACCATCTGGTAGACGATAAGATCCATGCCCGTTCGACCGGCCCGTACTCGCTGGTTACCCAGCAGCCTCTGGGCGGCAAGGCGCAGTTCGGCGGCCAGCGCTTCGGCGAGATGGAAGTTTGGGCCCTCGAGGCGTACGGCGCGGCTTATACTCTTCAGGAAATCCTGACGGTCAAGTCGGACGATATCACCGGCCGTGTCAAGACCTACGAGGCAATCGTCAAGGGTCACAACGTACCGCAGCCGGGCGTGCCGGAATCCTTCAAGGTTCTGGTCAAGGAACTGCAGAGCCTGTGCCTGGATATTCAGGTGCTCGACGAGAATATGGAAGTCATCGAGCTGTCTGAGGATGACGAGGACGAAGCGGATTACATCCGCCCGATGGAACAGGCTGTTTCGGGTGCGGATGATGAATTCACTGCTGCCGGCTTTGGCATCAACGATGCCGAGGAAGGCGATACCGATCTCTTTGCGCTGGATAACGCCGTCGAGGACGGCGATGATGCCGTGGATGATTTTGATGATGGCCTGAGCGAATAAGCGTGACGGATAGCAAAAATCATCTGTGAATAGGGAAGGAGCATCTTAAAATATATGGGATATCATACGTTTAACGCCATCAAGATCGGTCTGGCCTCTCCTGACCTGATCCGTCAGTGGTCGTACGGTGAAGTCAAAAAGCCCGAAACCATCAACTACCGCACGCTCAAGCCGGAAAAAGACGGCCTGTTCTGCGAGCGCATCTTTGGCCCAACCAAGGACTGGGAGTGCCACTGCGGTAAGTACAAGAAGGTTCGCTTCAAGGGCAAGATCTGTGATAAGTGCGGCGTAGAAGTCACTCGCGCAAAGGTACGCCGTGAGCGCATGGGCCACATTGAGCTGGCCGCGCCGGTGTCGCACATCTGGTATTTCAAGGGCATTCCGTCGCGCATGGGCCTGATCCTCGACATCAGCCCGCGCGTGCTGGAAAAGGTCCTGTATTTCGCAAACTATATCGTCATCGATCCGGGCGATACGCCGCTGATGAAGAAGCAGATTCTGACCGAGGCGGAGTACCGCGATATGCGCGAAAAGTACGAGGACGACTTCCGCGCCGGCATGGGCGCGGAGGCGATCAAGGAACTGCTGCAGGAACTCGACCTCGACCAGCTCTCCAAGGAGCTGACCACCGAGCTGCGCGAGTCCTCCGGCCAGAAGCGCCTGCGCATCATCAAGCGTCTCGAGGTCGTCGAGTCGTTCCGCCTGTCGCATAACCGTCCGGAATGGATGATTATGGACGTGGTTCCGGTCATTCCGCCGGAAATCCGCCCGATGGTACAGCTGGACGGCGGCCGCTTCGCCACGAGCGACCTGAACGACCTGTACCGCCGCGTGATCAACCGCAACAACCGCCTCAAGCGTCTGCTCGAGCTGGGTGCACCGGATATTATCGTGCGCAACGAGAAGCGCATGCTGCAGGAAGCGGTTGACGCCCTGATCGACAACGGCCGCCGCGGCCGTCCCGTCACCGGCCCGAACAACCGCGCACTGAAGTCCCTGTCCGATATGCTCAAGGGCAAGCAGGGCCGCTTCCGTCAGAACCTGCTCGGCAAGCGTGTTGACTACTCCGGCCGTTCGGTTATCGTCGTCGGTCCGGACCTCAAGATTTATCAGTGCGGCCTGCCGAAGGAAATGGCACTCGAGCTGTTTAAGCCCTTTGTCATGAAGAAGCTGGTCGAGGATGGCACGGCTTCCAACATCAAGTCCGCCAAGAAGATGGTCGAGCGCGCCAAGCCTGAGGTTTGGGACGTGCTCGAAGGCATCATCAAGGGTCACCCGGTTATGCTGAACCGTGCGCCGACGCTGCACCGCCTGGGTATTCAGGCGTTCGAGCCGGTGCTGGTTGAAGGCCGCGCGATCCGCCTGCATCCGCTGGTATGTACGGCATTCAACGCCGACTTCGACGGCGACCAGATGGCGGTGCATGTACCGCTGTCCGCTGAGGCGCAGGCCGAGGCGCGTCTGCTTATGCTGTCGGCCAATAACCTGCTCAAGCCGCAGGACGGCAAGCCGGTTACCATTCCGTCGCAGGATATGGTACTGGGTTCCTATTATCTGACCATTGACCGCGACACCGAAGCTGGCGCCGGCAAGGTGTTCCGCGATCCGGATGAGGCGCTCATGGCGTACACCGAAGGCATCGTCGGCATCCATGCGCCGATCAAGGTGCGCATGACGCGCGAAATCGGCGGCAAGAAGATCTCCAAGATCGTCGATGCAACGCCGGGCCGCCTGATTTTCAACGAGCGCATCCCGCAGGATCTGGGCTTTGTCGATCGTTCCGATCCGGAGAAGATCCTGGATCTCGAGATCATGTTCACCTGCGGCAAGAAGGAGCTTGGCAAGATCATCGACAAGTGCATCCGCGTACACGGCTTCAACGTGACCGCGGAGGTGCTCGACGCGATCAAGGCGATGGGCTACAAGTACTCCACCAAGGGCGCGCTGACCGTTGCGGTCGCGGATATGCTCGTGCCGGAAGGCAAGGATACCTTGATTAAGGAATCCGAGAAAAAGGTTGCGCAGATCGACAAGCGCTACAAGCGCGGCTTTATCACCGATCAGGAGCGTTATCGCCTGACCGTTGCAGAGTGGGAGGAGACCACCAAGAAGGTTACCTCCAAGCTGCAGGACAACATGAAGGCACAGCGCTACAATCCGATTCATATGATGGCGGATTCCGGTGCGCGTGGTTCGATCAACCAGATCCGTCAGCTGGCCGGTATGCGCGGCCTGATGGCGTCCACCTCCGGTAAGACCATCGAAATCCCGATCAAGTCCAACTTCCGTGAGGGTTTGACCGTACTCGAATACTTCATTGCGGCGCGCGGTGCTCGAAAGGGCATGGCCGATACCGCACTGCGTACGGCGGACTCGGGTTACCTGACCCGTCGTCTGGTAGACGTTTCGCAGGATGTCATCATCCGCGAGGACGACTGCGGCGCGACCAAGGGCATCTGGGTCGAGGATATCAAGGAAGGCAACCAGATCATCGAGCCGCTGCATGAGCGTCTGCTCGGCCGCTTCCCGGTTGACGATGTTTGCCATCCGGAGACCGGCGAGGTGATCGTGCCCAAGACCAAGATGATGAACGACGCGGATGCGGACGCGATCATCGCGGCGGGCATCACCCGCGTGCAGATCCGCTCGGTGCTCGAGTGCCGCGCACGCAAGGGCGTCTGCGCACATTGCTACGGCATCAACCTGGCAATGGGCACGCTGGTCGGCAAGGGCGAGGCTGTCGGTATCATCGCGGCCCAGTCCATCGGCGAGCCGGGCACCCAGCTGACCATGCGTACGTTCCATACCGGCGGCGTTGCGGGTTCGGATATTACGCAGGGTCTTCCGCGAGTCGAAGAACTGTTCGAGGCGCGCAAGCCCAAGAAGGCGGCGACGCTCGCCGAGATCAGCGGCGTTGTCACCATCGAGGAATCCAAGCGCACGACCGTCAAGACCGTCAATATTGTCAACCCGGAATCCGGCGAGATGCGTTCCTATCAGCTCGCATCCTCTTCGGGCATCCGCGTGACCGACGGACAGGAAGTGCCGCAGGGCTTCCAGCTCAACGAAGGTTCGCTCAACCCGCATGACATTCTGCGCATCCTGGATCCGCGTGCGGTGCACGACTACGAGATCAAGGAAGTCCAGAAGGTTTACCGTCAGCAGGGCGTTGATATCAACGACAAGCACATCGAGGTTATCGTCCGTCAGATGATGCGCAAGGTGCGCGTGGAAGACGCGGGCGATGCGGAAGTGCTGCCGGGTTCCGTGATGGACCTGCTCGAGTTCGAGGATTACAACCAGAAGGTGCAGGATCGCATCGATGCGGGCGAAGAAGGCCTGCGTCTGGCGATCGCGGAGCCGACGCTCATGGGTATCACCAAGGCGTCTCTGGCAACCGATTCGTGGATGTCGGCGGCTTCCTTCCAGGAGACCACCCGCGTGCTGACCGATGCCGCGATCAAGGGCAAGGTCGATCCGCTGATGGGCCTGAAGGAAAACGTCATCATCGGCAAGCTGATTCCGGCCGGTTCCGGCATGAGCGAGTACTGCGACGGCCATTACGAGCAGACAGTCGATCTGGACTAACAGAAATCGGCGGAATTAATAAAATCAGCCGTATAAAAATGAGAGAACAGGGGAATGCTGAAAGGCGTTCCCCTGTTTTGGTAACTTCAGTTGGGATAAGTCAGGAAGGCAAATTTGCGCATGCCGCCGGATTCGGTAAAATCTGGCCGAAAAACAAGAAAAACTCTTTAAAAATGCTTGACTTCCGAAAGAGAAAGACTTATACTAATGAAGTATGCCGTATAGGAGGGTTAGTATGCTTTCAGAACTTCGCACGGCGCACAAAGTGATCGGCGTGAAGCAGTCGAAAAAGGCCATTCGTGACGGCAAAGCCGCAGAGGTCTTTGTTGCGCTGGACGCCGAAAAACGCGTGGTTGGCCCGATTTATGAGCTGTGTCATGAAATGGATACCAAGCTCACAGAGATCACCACGATGACAGAACTGGGAGACGCAGCCGGCATTGATGTCGGTGCGGCAGTCGTGACCGTTCTGCGCTGAATTCTTATTGGTGAATCGCGCAAAGGCGCTTTTCATAAATATCTTTGAAAGAAGGAGGAAATAAAATGCCAACTTTTAACCAACTCGTCCGTAAGGGTCGCGAGGCAGTCGTTTACAAATCTACGGCACCGGCTCTGCAGGTAGGCTACAATTCTCAGAAGAAGAAGGCCACCGATCAGTCCGCTCCGCAGAAGCGTGGCGTCTGCACGACGGTTAAAACCATGACGCCGAAGAAGCCGAACTCTGCGCTTCGTAAGGTTGCTCGTGTTAAGCTGACCAACCAGATGGAAGTTTCCGCTTACATCCCGGGCGAAGGTCACAACCTGCAGGAGCACTCGGTTGTAATGGTTCGCGGTGGCCGTGTAAAGGACCTTCCTGGTGTCCGTTACCACATCATCCGCGGCACGCTGGATACCCAGGGTGTAGCGAACCGCCGTCAGGCTCGTTCCAAGTACGGCGCGAAGCGCCCGAAGGCCGGCAAGTAATTTTGCCACCCACAAGGTTTTGCGAGAATTAAAAGTTTTCAGCAAAGCACAAAGCATGCTTTGTCTGAGGCGTTTTATATCCGATTTATCTGATAAACGGGTGTATTTCCTCGGACAGGCATTACAACGGCTGTCATAAAGGCACGCCGGAGTACCTATGAAATCAAATTATTTTGAAGGAGGGAAGTAAAGTGCCAAGAAGAGGTAATGTCCCCAAGAGAGACGTTCTGCCCGATCCGCTTTATAATTCCAAGCTCGTCACCAAGCTGGTAAACTCTATCATGCTCGACGGCAAGAAGGGCGTTTCGCAGAAGGTCGTTTATGGTGCTTTCGATATCGTCCGCGAAAAGACCGGACGTGAACCGCTGGAGGTTTTCACCGAAGCGATGGAGAACATCATGCCGTCGCTGGAAGTCAAGGCGCGCCGTGTAGGCGGTGCTACCTATCAGGTACCGATGGAAGTTCGCCCGGAGCGTCGTCAGACCCTGGGCCTGCGCTGGATCACCAAGTATGCCCGTGCTCGTTCTGAGAAGACCATGCGCGAGCGTCTGGCTGGCGAGATCATGGATGCCTGCAACAATCTGGGCGGTGCTGTCAAGAAGCGCGAGGATACGCACAAGATGGCGGAAGCAAACAAGGCGTTTGCACACTATCGTTATTAATCTGCGATCCACTGAGCGTTTGAAAGGAGAGCAATATGCCTAGAGAATATTCCCTGGAAAGAACCAGAAATATCGGCATCATGGCGCACATCGACGCCGGTAAGACCACTACCACCGAGCGTATTCTGTATTACACCGGTGTAAATCACAAGATCGGCGATACCCATGACGGTACCGCCACTATGGACTGGATGGAGCAGGAGCAGGAGCGCGGTATTACCATCACCTCCGCTGCTACCACCTGCCACTGGTCGGGCTCCCAGCATCAGTTCCCGGAGCACCGCATCAACATCATCGACACCCCGGGCCACGTTGACTTTACCGTAGAAGTAGAGCGCTCCCTGCGCGTACTGGACGGTTCGGTTACCGTATTCTGCGCCAAGGGCGGCGTTGAGCCCCAGTCCGAAACCGTATGGCATCAGGCGGACAAGTATCATGTTCCGCGTATGGCGTTCGTCAACAAGATGGACATCATGGGCGCTGATTTCTTTAACGTTGTCCACATGATGAAGGATCGCCTCAAGTGCAACGCTGTTCCGATTCAGTTGCCGATCGGCGTTGAAGATACCTTTAAGGGCATCATCGACCTGATCACCATGCGTGCAGAGGTTTATTATGATGACCTCGGCAAGGATATCCGCGATGAGGATATCCCGGCTGATATGATGGATCAGGCGAAGGAGTACCATGACGCACTGTGGGAAGCAGTTGCCGAGCTGGATGAGGACCTCATGATGAAGTACCTCGAAGGCGAAGAGCTGACCATTCCGGAAGTCAAGGCTGCGATCCGTAAGGGCACCATCGCCAACGAGATCGTTCCGGTACTCTGCGGTACCGCTTACCGCAACAAGGGCGTACAGCCCCTGCTGGATGCGGTTGTCGAGTATATGCCGGCTCCGACCGATATCCCGGATATCAAGGGTATCAACCCGAAGACCGATGAAGAGGATTCCCGTCCGTCTTCCGACGACGCGCCGTTCGCTGCTCTTGCATTCAAGATCGCGACCGACCCGTTTGTTGGTCGTCTGACCTTCTTCCGTGTATATTCCGGTACCATCACCGCGGGCTCCTCGGTCCTCAACGCGACCAAGGATCAGCGCGAGCGTCTGGGCCGTATTCTTCAGATGCATGCAAACCATCGTCAGGATATCGATTGCGTATATTCCGGCGATATCGCTGCGGGCATCGGCTTTAAGAACACCACCACGGGCGATACGCTCTGTGATGAAAAGCATCCGATCATCCTCGAGTCCATGGAGTTCCCGGATCCGGTTATCCGTGTTGCGATCGAACCCAAGACCAAGGCTGGTCAGGAAAAGATGGGCATTGCGCTGGCTAAGCTGGCGGAAGAAGACCCGACCTTCAAGACCTACACCGATGAGGAAACCGGCCAGACCATTATCGCTGGTATGGGCGAGCTTCATCTGGAAATCATCGTTGACCGTCTGCTGCGTGAATTCAAGGTAGAAGCCAACGTTGGCTCGCCTCAGGTTGCGTACAAGGAAACCATCCGTCGTTCTGCCGACGTGGATCAGAAGTACGCTCGTCAGTCCGGTGGTAAGGGCCAGTACGGTCATGTTAAGATCATCGTTGAGCCGAACGAGTCCGGCAAGGGCTATGAGTTCATCAACAAGATCGTTGGCGGTGCGATCCCGAAGGAATATATCGAGCCTGTTAACCAGGGTATTCAGGGCGCTATGCAGTCCGGTATTCTGGCGGGTTACCCGGTTGTTGACGTAAAGGTTACGCTGTACGACGGTTCTTATCACGAAGTTGACTCCTCTGAAATGGCATTCAAGATCGCCGGTTCTATGGCGTTCAAGGAAGCCATGAAGAAGGCGGATCCGGTTCTGATGGAGCCGATCATGCAGGTCGACGTTCTGGTTCCGGAGGACTATATGGGCGACGTTATCGGCGACCTGAACTCCCGCCGTGGCCAGATTCAGGGCATGGAGCCGCGCGGCGGCGTGCAGGCGATTTCGGCTGCTGTTCCGCTGAGCGAGATGTTCGGTTACGCGACTGCGCTGCGTTCTCGTACGCAGGGTCGTGGCCAGTACACCATGCAGCCCAGCCACTACACCGAGGTGCCGAAGAGCATTCAGGAGAAGATCATCGACGCCCGCAATAAAAACGACTAAAACTATTGCAATTTTCTGTGATTTGCAGTAGAATAAATTCACCATGACTTTGAATTTAATTTACGAGGAGGATATCCACAATGGCAAAGGAAAAATTTGACCGCTCCCTGCCGCACGTTAACATCGGTACCATCGGCCACGTTGACCATGGCAAGACCACGCTGACCGCGGCGATCACCAAGGTGCTGGCTCTCGAGGGCGAGGCTGAATATCAGGCTTACGACTCGATCGATAAGGCTCCGGAAGAGAAGGAGCGCGGCATTACCATCAACACTGCGCACGTTGAGTATCACACCAAGAACCGTCACTATGCGCACGTTGACTGCCCGGGCCACGCTGACTACGTTAAGAACATGATCACTGGTGCTGCTCAGATGGACGGCGCTATCCTGGTTGTTTCTTCCGCTGACGGCCCGATGCCCCAGACCCGTGAGCACATCCTGCTCGCTCGTCAGGTAGGCGTACCGTATATCGTTGTATTCATGAACAAGGTTGACCAGGTAGACGACGAGGAGCTGCTCGATCTGGTTGAGATGGAAATCCGCGACCTGCTGTCCTCTTACGAGTTCCCGGGCGACGACATCCCGGTAATCCGTGGTTCTGCACTTCAGGTTCTGACCTGCGATTCCACCGATCCGAACGCTCCGGAGTATGCTTGCATCCACGAGCTGATGGACGCTGTTGACACCTATATCCCGACCCCGGACCGTGCTGCTGACAAGCCGTTCATCATGCCGGTTGAGGACGTATTCTCCATCACCGGTCGTGGTACCGTTGCTACCGGCCGTGTTGAGCGTGGTATGCTCAAGATGGGCGAAGAAGTTGAGATCGTTGGCCTGATGGATGCTCCGCGCAAGACCGTTGTTACCGGTATCGAGATGTTCCGCAAGCTGCTCGACTACGCTGAGGCTGGCGACAACATCGGCGCTCTGCTCCGTGGTATCCAGAAGAATGAGGTTGAGCGTGGCCAGGTTCTGGCTAAGCCGGGCTCCATTCATCCGCACACTAAGTTCCACGGCCAGGTTTACGTCCTGAAGAAGGAAGAGGGCGGCCGCCATACTCCGTTCTTCAACAACTATCGTCCCCAGTTCTACTTCCGCACCACCGACGTTACCGGCGTTATCACCCTGCCGGAAGGCGTTGAGATGTGCATGCCGGGCGACAACGTTGAGATGGACGTTGAGCTGATCACCCCGATCGCCATCGAGGAAGGTCTGCGTTTCGCTATCCGTGAGGGTGGCCGCACCGTAGGTTCCGGCGTTGTTACCAAGATCAACGCTGACTAATTGATCTTTCAAAAGCTCCCATGTTTTACATGGGAGCTTTTTCTTGTCTAAATCCTGTTTTGCTGCGCAAAATACCTTTGAAGGAGGGATGCGCTATCGAGCAGGATAAGCAGAAGCGGTATCAGGAGCAGGCGGCGCAAAAACAGTTTGAATGGTTGGCGCGCAGTACGCCGGCGTCGTCTTGCAGCGATCAAAATGAAGCAGATGGCGTTCCGGAGGGGATCGCTTTGCCGCCGCATGAGCGAGACTGCGGCCGCGCACACCCAATGCGCGGAACAAACAGCGAAGATTTGACCGAATGGTGCACCAAGCACGAATCATAGCAAGCAAAGCTGTCGGTATCAGACCGGCAGCTCTGTTTTTGCATGGCGTTTTACATTTTTCGTGACTTGTGATACAATGTATCAAGATAAAGGAACCGGGATCGGTTCTGCGGCATAGCCTGAAAACAGGAGGGGAGTCTCATGCCTGTTTTTTGGGAGTCTGTACTGGCCATTTTTGCGGCGATCGGGTTTTATTCATTGCTGCATGTTGTGTATGAAATCATCTATGCCCGTCTGCTGCGCATGCACGGTTCTGCGGAGCTGACACTGTATGGTGACGGCAGCGAGGCCGCCAGCGAGCAGCTGCTTCGGATCGCGCTGCGCATGCGAAAGCAGTATTTGCCGGGATTGTCTATCACTTTTGTAGAGATCGGCTGCGGGGAAGAAAATAACGTTGCCAAGCACATGGCAGCCCGCAACGATATCATGTATTTGGAATGACGAGAAAGAGGAACGGTTGCGTTTGGACGAGAGAGAGTATGTGCTGATACGCGGCACGGTAGAGCAAATCGTATTTTATAATCAGGAAAATGGATATGCTGTGCTGCGTCTGAACGCAGAGGACGGTGCAGAGGTCACGGCAACCGGAACATTTCCCAACATTGGTTTGGGGGAAGAGGTAATCCTGACCGGCACCTGGGTCACGCATCCGTCCTACGGCGAACAGTTTGCCACGGAAGCATTTGAGCGGCGCCTGCCGTCGTCGGTGCGTGGTATTGCGGAGTATCTCGGGTCAGGTTTGATCCGTGGTGTGGGTCCGCGCCTTGCGTCGCGAATTGCGGAGAAGTTCGGGGAGGATACGTTTGACGTGCTCGCCTATGAGCCCGAACGCCTGACTGCGATTCGTGGGATCACGGAAAAGAAGGCACGGGAGATCGGCCGTCAGTTCACCGAACAGAACGAAATGCGCCTGCTGATGGACTTTTTGGCCGAGCACGGGTTGCCGGTGTCATTGACACCGCTGCTTTATAAGCGGCTGCACGACAGTGCGATCGACGCGCTGTGCGAAAATCCGTATTTGCTGTGTGACCCATATTATGATGTGGATTTCAAGCTGGCGGACGGGCTGGCAATGGAACTGGGGCTTTCACTGCTCTCGGATGAGCGCGCGGACGCCGGCGTGCTGTATACGCTGGTGTTCAATCTGGATAACGGCCATACGTTCATTCCGGTGGAAAAATTGACGGCGGCGGTGTGTTCGCTGCTGTCGGATGACGATGTGCTGTTTGATGAAGATCGCGCGCTCGCATCCATTGCACGGCTGCGTGAGCGCGGGCGGCTGGTCTGCGAGCATATCGCCGGTCGGGATGCGGTCTATCTGCGCGACATGCATGACGCGGAGGCGTATCTGGCGGAAATGCTGGGCAGCATGGCGGAAAAAAACTATGCGTATGATTTCGATGTGGACGAGCTGCTCAGCGCGTTGGTGATGGACAGCGAAGTGCCGTATTCGGAGACACAAAAGCTCGCCATCACGACCGCTGCGCGCAACGGTTTGGTTATTCTGACCGGCGGACCCGGCACCGGCAAAACGACGACGGTGCGCGGTATCTTGCAGGTGTTTGAGGCGCTGGGGCTCAATACGCTGCTGGCGGCGCCGACCGGGCGTGCAGCGAAGCGCCTGTCCGACCTGACCGGCATGGAAGCGAAAACCATTCACCGGCTGCTGGAAGCCGGATTCGGCGTGGGCGGGCGCACGGCCTTTGCCCGGAATCTGACCAATCCGCTGGAATGTGATGCGGTGATTTTGGACGAGGTGTCCATGGTGGACATCACCTTGATGCAGGCGCTCATCGAAGCGTTGCCACACGGCGCGCGATTGGTCTTGGTTGGCGACGCTGACCAGCTCCCGCCGGTGGGACCGGGCAATTTCCTGCGTGATATCATCGGTTCGCATCGCGTGCCGACGATTCAGCTGACGGATATTTTCCGTCAGGCACAGCAGTCCGATATCGTGATGAACGCGCATGCTGTCAACGAAGGCCGCATGCCGGTGCCGTCCGGTGCGGACGGGGATTTCTTCTTTATGAAGCGTTCGGACCCTGCGGCCGTGATCGAAACCGTTGCACAGCTTTGTTCATACCGGCTGCCGAATCATTATGGCTTGTTGCCGTCGCAAATCCAAGTACTTTCGCCGGCAAAACGGCAGGGAAGCGGCACGATTGCCCTCAATCGCCGTTTGCAGGAAGCGCTCAATCCGCCGTCGGAGGAGAAACTCGAAAAGCGATTCGGCGACTGGATCTTTCGTGAGGGCGACCGGGTGATGCAGGTGCGCAACAATTACGATATCATCTGGGAAAAACGCGAAAACGAGGAGCAGGGTACCGGCGTTTTCAACGGCGACGTTGGGGAGATCCTGCAAATCTTTCCACGGCAGGAATGTATGGTGATCCGGTTTGACGATCGGATTGCGACTTATACATATGACATGCTGGGCGAACTTGAGCTGGCGTATGCCGTGACGGTGCACAAATCGCAGGGCAGTGAGTTTGATGCAGTGGTGTTGGCGCTGTCGGATTCGCTGCCGCGCAGATTGCTCACGCGCAATATCCTGTATACGGCGATCACCAGAGCGAAGCAACTGTTGGTGATCGTTGGAAGTCAGGATGTCGTGGCATATATGGTGGGGAACAACCAGAAGGGACGGCGGTACAGCGCGCTGAAGGCGCGGCTTCGCGAAGAGCAGCCGTCTCAGCCCGCGTTGTGATCGTTTTTTGCGCGTGAAATGTTGTCAGTTTCATAACAAATTTGCAAATTGTCTTGAAAATGGATGTATCTATGGGGTATAATAATAATACTGCAATTTGGTGGTAACAGAGCAAAAAAGGATGATTGTTGATTATGGCTTCTTTTTTGGAAACAATTGCGAAGAAGTTTTCGCTTTTTTCAAGTGATATCGGTATTGACCTTGGCACGGCGACCGTTCTGGTGTATGTCAAGGGCAAGGGCGTTGTGCTCAACGAGCCTTCTGTCGTAGCGGTGGACAAGGTTTCGGGTAAAATTCTGTCTGTCGGTGCGGAGGCACAAAAGATGCTGGGCCGTACGCCGGGCAATATCATTGCCATTCGTCCGCTGCGTGAGGGCGTCATTTCCGACTATGAGATGACCGAGCGCATGATCAAGGAGTTTATCCGTAAGGTGCAGGGGTTCCGCTTGTTCAAGCCTAACGTTGTCATCTGCGTTCCGTCCATCATCACGGAAGTAGAAGAGCGTGCGGTTATCGATGCTGGTACGCAGGCGGGCGCCAAGCGCGTTTTCCTGATCGAGGAGCCGGTCGCGGCCGCGATCGGTGCGGGCATTGACATCGCAAAGCCGAATGGCAATATGGTGGTGGATATCGGCGGCGGTACGACCGACGTTGCGGTCATTTCGCTTGGCGGTATCGTGGAATCCACTTCGATCAAAATTGCGGGCGATAAGTTTGACGAAGCGATCGTCAAATATGTCCGCCGCAAGCACAATGCACTCATCGGCGAGCGCACGGCGGAGCAGATCAAGAAGAATATTGGCTGCGTTTATCCGCGCACGGAAGAAGTGACGATGGAGGTCAAGGGCCGCTGCCTGATGACCGGTCTGCCGCGTACGTTTACCGTGAATTCCACTGAGATTCTGGATGCGCTGGAGGAAGTCTCCACGGCGATCATCGAAGCGATCCATTGGGTCATCGAGCGCACGCCCCCGGAACTGACGGGCGATATTTCCACCAACGGTATCGTGATGACCGGCGGCGGTTCGCTCATCTGGGGTTTTGATAAGCTGGTTGCGTCCAAGACCGGAATTCCGACCCATGTGGCGGACGAGGCCATTTCGTGTGTGGCATACGGTACGGGCAACTGTCTGGAAAACCTGGCCGGTATGCAGGATGGTACCATGAACCTGTCGCGTCAGCGTCAGATGATGCAGTAATCCAAGGGATGTATGTGAAAAAACACCCGTTATTTAACGGGTGTTTTTAATGCAAACAAGTGCCAGTAGATCGACATGGTTGAGGGGAATATGACCGAACAGGAAAAATACATGAAGGCTGCCCTTCGGCTGGCGCGCAAGGCCGCAGAAGAAGGGGAAGTCCCAGTGGGCGCTGTTGTGGTTTGCGACGGCAAGATCGTGGGACGCGGACGAAACCGACGCGAAACCAAGAAGAATGCGCTGCACCATGCGGAAATCGAGGCCATCGGCAAAGCTTGCAAAAAGCTGGGCGGATGGCGGCTGCACCGCTGTGATTTATATGTTACGCTGGAGCCGTGCCCGATGTGCGCCGGAGCGATCATCAATGCCAGAATCAAAACCGTGTATTTTGGCGCTGCTGATCCCAAAGCTGGCTCGTGCGGATCGCTGGTCAATCTGTTTGAACTGCCATATAACCACCAGCCGGAAGTCGTGTCGGACGTGCTGGGGGAAGAATGTGCGGAGGTATTGAAATCCTTTTTCAAGGCATTGCGTGAAAAAAGGAAAGCCCTTCGCCTGCAACAGAAATCAGACACTGCCAACAGTGTTTGAACATAGAATCCAAGAGAAATAAGGGGTTAAAACAATGCAAAGAGAAAAGCTTGGCTCGCGCCTTGGCTTCATTCTGCTCTCTGCGGGATGTGCGATCGGCGTGGGTAACGTTTGGAAGTTCCCGTGGATGGTGGGACAGTACGGCGGCGGTGCGTTCGTTGTCTTTTATGTACTGTTTCTGATTATTCTGGGTCTTCCGATTATGACGATGGAATTTGCCGTCGGCCGTGCCAGTCAGAAAAGCCCGGTGCGTGCCTATCAGGTGCTGGAAAAGCCGGGTACCAAATGGCATATTCATGGCTATCTTGCCATGATCGGCAACTATCTGCTGATGATGTTTTACACGACGGTCTGCGGTTGGATGCTGCACTATTTCTATTTGACCGCTTCCGGCAAGTTTGTCGGCGCGTCCACGGAGCAGGTCGGCGCGGCCTTTCCGGAAATGCTCAGCCAGCCTCTGGTGATGGTGGGCTGGATGATCGTTGTCGTAGTGGTCGGCTTTGCCATCAATTCCTTTGGCCTGCAGGGTGGCCTGGAGCGCGTGACCAAGGTGATGATGATCGCGCTGCTCGCGATCATGGTGGTTTTGGCCATCAACAGCGTGATGACAGAGGGTGCCGGTGAGGGTCTGAAGTTTTACCTGATTCCGGATCTGGATCGCATGATGGAATCCGGCCCGATCAATGTCATCGTGGGCGCGATGAACCAGTCGTTCTTCACCTTGTCGCTCGGCATTGGTGCAATGGCGATCTTCGGCAGCTATATCGGCAAGGGTCGTGCGCTGCTGGGGGAAGCGGTTAACGTTGCAATTCTGGATACCTTTGTTGCTTTTACCGCGGGTCTGATTATTTTCCCGGCCTGCTTTGCATTTGGTGTTTCGCCGGACAGCGGCCCGAATCTGATTTTCGTCACGCTGCCGAACATCTTCAATCACATGGCGGGCGGACGCCTCTGGGGCAGCCTGTTCTTCGTGTTCATGGCGTTTGCCGCGTTCTCGACCGTTCTGGCGGTCTTTGAGAACATCATGTCCTGCTGCATGGATCTGACCGGTTGGAGCCGTAAGAAGGTTGCGCTGCTGAATACCGTTCTGATAATTGTGCTCTCCCTGCCGTGTGTGTTGGGTTATAATATCTGGTCCGGTTTCCAGCCGTTTGGCGATGGTTCTGCTGTGCTGGATCTGGAAGATTTTCTGGTTTCGAATATCTGGCTGCCGCTTGGTTCTTTGGTTTACCTGCTGTTCTGCACTACGCGCTACGGTTGGGGCTGGAAGAACTTCAAGGAGGAAGCCAACGAAGGCGGCGGTCTGAAGGTACGCGATGGCATTCGGTTCTATGTCAGCTATATCCTGCCGCTGATCGTTCTGATTATTTTTGTGCTCGGTATTAAAGATAAATTTTTTGCCTGATATATCTTGAAATTTGGGGTGCAATAGGATATAATATCTATTGTTGCACCCCATATTTGCCGGTGTGATGGAATTGGTAGACGTAGTGGACTCAAAATCCACCGCTGGCGACAGCGTACCGGTTCGAGTCCGGTCACCGGCACCAAAAACCCCTGTATTCGTATGAATACGGGGGTTTGCTATTTTGTTTTTTCTCGTTCCACAATGAAAAAAATCTTGACAATCCGGTGAGAGGCGACTATACTGATAATACATCAAAAATATTTGATATGAGGAATGCCGCAATGAAGGAGAAGTATCTGGACCAGGCAAAGGTTTTCAAAGCGTTGTGCGATCCAAAGCGTTTGGCGATTTTGGAGCAGCTGCGCAGCGGAGAAAAGTGTGCCTGTGTGCTGCAAGAGCCGCTGGACCTGACGCAATCCGGGCTATCGTATCACATGAGAATTTTATGTGAGTCCGGTTTGGTCATCAGCCGCCAAGAGGGAAAATGGACCCATTATTGTCTTGCGCCTGAGGGAAAAGCGTATGCTTTGCAGCTGCTGTCGGATATCCTGACGCCAATTTCCAAAGCCAATGATGTTTGCGTGCAATGCTGACGATCCGCGCCATCCAAGATCGGTGGCGCTTTGCTTTGCACAACACATCAAAATAATTTGATTTGATGGAGATGGAATCGAAATGAAAGTATTTCAATTTTTGCAGGATCAGGTGTTGAGCATGAAGTGGCTCAATCAGCTGATCGGGAATGCGCTTTCCGCACTGGGAATGGACCTCAGCAGCCGGATCGGAGGGAGCATCCAATTCTTTTTGTATGACGTCGTAAAAATTGCCATCCTGCTTTGTCTGCTGATTTTTCTGATTTCGTATATACAAAGCTATTTTCCGCCGGAACGCAGCCGGAAGATTTTGAATCGGTTTCACAGCTGGCAGGCCAACTGCTTGGCTGCATTGCTTGGAACCGTCACGCCGTTCTGCTCCTGCTCATCCATTCCGTTGTTCATCGGCTTTACCAGCGCAGGACTGCCGTTGGGGGTAACTTTTTCATTTCTGATTTCTTCCCCCATGGTGGATCTGGCCAGTCTGTTCTTGCTGATGAGTGTGTTCGGTTGGAAAATCGCGATTGCTTATGTGGTACTCGGCTTGGTAATTGCCGTACTGGGCGGATCGATGATAGAAAAGCTTCATATGGAGCCGTATGTGGAAGAATACATCTTTACAACCCAGAGCATTGACACGTCATCGCCTGAAGTAACGGTACGCGATCGCATTGCATATGCAAAAGAACAAATGAAAAGCACTTTTCAAAAGGTCTTTCCTTATGTGCTGATCGGTGTTGGTGTTGGCGCTGTGATCCATAATTGGATTCCGGAAGGTTGGGTACAGACGATTTTGGGCACCAACAATCCGCTGGGCGTGATTCTGGCGGTGATTGTGGGCATTCCGATGTATGCGGATATTTTCAGCACGATTCCGATTGCGGAAGCATTGCTCAGCAAGGGCGCACAGTTGGGAACCGTTCTCGCCTTTATGATGGCGGTTACCACGTTGTCAGTTCCGTCGTTGATTATGCTTCGTAAAGCCGTGAAGCGTCGCCTTTTGTGGGTGTTCATCGGAATCTGTACGGTGGGCATCGTGCTGGTAGGCTATTTATTTAATCTGTTACAAGTGGTATTATAATATAAGGAGGAGAAGATACAATGAAATGGTTTGGCAAAACGAAGGATACAGCAAAAGAAGCGCCTCACACGGAGCCGCATATGGAAAACGCGCCTGCACAATCGCCGACAGAGGGTGTTTGCGTCTTGGGTTCGGGTTGCAGCAAGTGCCAGGCGCTGGAAAAAGCCGTCTGCGAAGCGTTGGAAGAATTGGGTATGGACACGAAGGTGGTGCATGTCACTGACTTTGCGCAGATCGCAGCCTATGGAGTGATGTCTACGCCGGCGCTGGTCGTGGATGGAAAAGTAGTGTCCAGCGGCAAAGTGCTGCAAAAGGAAGCGGTCAAGAAACTGATTCTGGAAGTGAGAAAATGACAAACAATCGGACCAAACCCAAAGTTGCGTTTGTCTGCGTGCACAACTCCTGCCGAAGTCAAATTGCCGAGGCGCTGGGTAAGCATCTCGCATCGGATGTATTTGAGAGCTTTTCGGGGGGAACCGAAACCAAGCCGCAGATCAATCCGGATGCGGTACGGTTGATGAAACAGGTCTATGGCATTGATATGGAGCGCACACAGCGCAGTAAACTGTTGTCTGAACTGCCGCCTGTGGACGTAGTGATTACTATGGGATGCAATGTGGCGTGTCCGAACTTGCCTTGCCGGCATCGGGAGGATTGGGGCTTGGAAGATCCGACCGGGAAGTCGGATGCGGCTTTTTTGGAAACCATGCAGCGTATTCACGAAAATATTCTGGCTCTGAAAAGAAAACTGCAAAACTGAAAAGGGGGAGCGCGGTGCAGAATACCGATTTGAAATATCCGGCTGCACTGATCCTTCGCACAAAAAGAACCCGGCTGCATCTAAGATGCAGCCGGGTTCACGCATATGCGGTTATCGGAAGAAACGCGCTTTCAGTGGTTCCGTGCATCAATAGGGGACATGCGGAATACCTGCATCCGTTCAATTAGTCTACCACTTTTATCCCTCTTTTGGCATATATGGTTATTTAGTTATATGTATCAATATTTGCAGTGGATTACCGAAAAAAATGTTTCTTTTCCCATTTGTCTTGTAGGGATAATTTTGTTATAATGCTTAAAAGCTGATTGAACCAGGAAACAGTTAGCTGTAATAAAAGGAACGGAGAAGATGAAATGAACAAATTATTCCGGCAGGGGCTTTCTGCGGTGCTTTCCGTTATGGTGCTTGGGCAGGCGCTGCCCGTGTCCTATGCGGCGGCATCCGATCAGGAGCAGGGTTCTGTGTCTATCACAGAGCAGGCGTTCCCGGATCAGAAGTTCCGTCAGTGGCTGACGGATTCGTCAAATATCCATGGCTACGGTGCAGACGGCATTCTGACGACGGCAGAACTGGCGGGGATTTCGGAAATCAATGTTTCAGGGATCGGAGTGCGCTCCTTGCAAGGCATTGAGTATTTTTCTGCACTCGAGCAGCTGGATTGCAAAAACAATGCGCTGACGCAGTTGGATGTGCAAAACAACCGCTCGCTGAAATATCTGCATTGTGCGTTTAACAGCATTGTATCGCTGGATGTGTCCGGGCTCGATCAATTGATTTCGCTCAATTGCGAGAGCAATCAGATGACTTCGCTGGATTTAACAGGCTGCACGGCTCTGGAAATCATCTACTGCCGCAATAACAATCTGCCGAAGGTGGATTTTTCCACCAATACCGCGCTCAAGTTTATCGAAACGTTTGATAATAAGCTCAAAGAGGTGGATCTGTCCAATCTGAAGCAGTTGGAGTTTGTCCATCTGGATCATAACCTGCTGACCCATCTGGATCTGAGCGCAAATACCAATCTCAGCCCGGTGGGCAGCGGCTTTGTCGCTCGCAACAATCAGCTGGATACGCTGACGCTTCCGGTGAAAGCGACCTTGATTGTGGAGGATTCGGTTTACGCGGAGCAGGACCCGAAGAAGGGGTATGAACGGACCGAGTGGTATTTGGATAGCGCGTTCACGCAGCCGGCGCCTTCGGAAATTGTTGCCAACGGGCAGACGCTGTATGTCAAATGGCTGCCGAACGATTATACCATTTCCTTTTCCGGCAATGGCGGCAGCGGTTTGATGCCCGCAGTGCCCGCGGTGTGGGATGCGCCGGTGGAGCTGCCCAAGAGCACATTCAGCCGTGTTGGATATCGGTTTGCAGGTTGGGAAGATACGTTTGGCGATGGTGCGAAATACACCGATCAGCAGACCGTGACCAATCTGGCGGGTGAGATTCAGGGCGACCGCGTTACGCTGTATGCGCAGTGGCAGCCGATCACCTATACGGTGGCGTTTGACGCCAACGGCGGGCAGGGTGAAATGCAACCCGAGACGCATACCTATGATCGGTCCAAAACCCTGTCGAGCAACACGATCCAGGCGCCGGCGGGCAAGGAATTTGCCGGATGGGCAAGACAGAAAAACGGTCCGGTTCTGTATGCGGACGGTGCTTCTGTGCGCAACCTGACGGCAACACAGGATGAAACCATTACACTGTATGCGATTTGGCGCGAGCCGATCGTCAACCAGTATCGGGATGCGTTGGATCAGGCATTCGCCGCCTACCAGGCGGATCAATACACCGAACAGGATTGGAGCCAATTGGCCGGGATCTATGATGAAGCGACCCGCAATCTTGCGGGAACTGCCGAAGAGTCGCAGATGCAGGATATTTTGGCAACTGCCAAAAATGAGATGGCAACGGTGCCGACTTTCGCCATGCGCGTGAAGCAGGCAGTTTCCGCGTGGGAAACCGCTTACCGTACGGTGATTGCACAGGCATCCGGCGGCGCAGTGGACGAGGCAAACGCACAGGAGATCGGCGCTGCGGCACAGGCGGCAGCGGTTGGATTGACGACTGACTTTGTCGCGACAAATTCCGACCTGACGATCGCGGCGGATCGGGAACTGGTGACCGCACGCGCGCTGCAGGAAATTGAAACGACCGTGCAGGCGCTGCAAAAGCTGGCAGATGCGGCCGCTTGGGCGGGCGGTCTGGACGGGTTGTCCACGCGTGCGCTGTCGGAGGTTACTTCGCAGTGGCAGGCAAATTACGAGACCGCATATCAGCAAGCCGGGGCCTATCAGGCGCAGCTCAGTGCCGGTCTGATGAACGCTTTGCAGATGCGTGCGTCGCTCGCGCTGCAAAAGCAGCAGGCGGTGACCCAGCTGCACATGGATTACAGCGGCTTGGATCGGGAACAGTACACCGAAGAAAATCTTCGCAAGCTGGACAGCATTTTCCAGTCCGGTACGGACGGAATCGAAGCGGCGGATTCGAACGGCGCAGTAGCTGCGCTGCTGGCGAAGGCGCAGGAGGAGCTGCGCGCGGTTCCGGACAAAAACCAAACGGAAAAGCCGGGCGGCGGGGAATCCGGTGAATCCGGGGAAGGCGGAGCTGGCGGCGGCGTTTCCGGAGGAGGAACCGCCGGTGGCGGCGGTGCTGCGGGCGGAGGTGCCGGCGGCGGTGGCACCGCGCCGGGACCGTCCGACCAGGTAAGCAGTGAACAGACGATTGCAGCAACGGTTACGGCAGATACTTCGGCAGGCACGGCGAAGGCGCAGCTGGATGCGGCAGAGGTCAAGAAAAAAGTGGATGCCGCACTTCAGGCAGCCCAAAAGGATCAGTCCGCGCCGGTCATCACGGTGACGATGGATTCCAACGCTGCGAAAACCGTATCGCTTTCCGTGCCGTCTCAGGCGCTGGGAGAACTTGCCAAAAATGCAAAAGCTGTGTTTTCCGTGCGGTGCGGACTCGGCAAGGTGACGCTGAACGCCAAGGCCATCCAGGCCGTTGTTCAGCAGGCAGGACAGGATGCGTTTGTTCTGACGATTGCCTCCGTGACCGAAGCGGGACAGAACAACCGTCCGGGATATGATATTTCGATCCAGAGTGCCGGCAAGAAGATCACGGATCTGTCCGGCGGCACTGCTGTGGCAGCAGTACCGTACACGCTTGGGGTAGACCAGCAGGCCGGTGGTGTTATCGCTTATGCGGTGGCGGCAGATGGCGGACGAAGTGCGTGCAGCACGACGTATGATCGGAAAACGCAAACCGTTCAGTTTACGTTGCACCAGCTGTCCCAGGTCGAGATCGTTTACGACGAGACGGCGGCGTGGCAGGGCAGATTTGATGATGTCAAATCGACCGACTGGTACTACGATGCCGTGCGGTATGTCTGTGCCCATGGCATCATGAACGGGCACTCGGCAACTGCATTTGGGCCGGAAGAAAATCTGTCCCGCGCGCAGTTGGCACAGGTGCTTTATAATATGGAAGGCCGTCCGGAAACCGTGCATGCGGAGTATTCCGATGTCACCCCGGGCGCGTGGTATGAAAATGCGATCAACTGGGCTGTGACCAACCATATCCTGACCGGCTATGGAGACGGTCTGATGGGGCCGGACGACGCCGTGACGCGGGAGCAGCTGGCGGCCATGCTGTATCGGTATTCCGGCCTGAAGGGATACGGTACGGATAACCGTGCGGATCTCAGCGCTTTCGCCGACGCATCGCAGATCAGCGCGTATGCGCAGATTCCGATGCAGTGGGCAAATGCGGAGGGGATCGTAAACGGTACCAGCGCAACCGAGCTGACGCCGGGCGGTAATGCGACCCGTGCGCAGACGGCAGCTATGCTGATGCGCTTTGTGCAAAAGCAGGATCAATAAAGAAACAGAAGGGCCGATGCAGCCAAATCGCTGCATCGGCTCTTCTGCTATTTTGGGAAGTGGTATCAGCTGGTTTCAAGACAATCAGATCTGTAATGCGGCATCCAGCGCGTCGCCGGTGGCGTGAACCGCGTTGCCGGGCGCTTTGGCGGCTTCGCCAATGACCAGAACCTGCGGCGCAATGCGTTCCGCGGTTTCTTTGAGTGCGGCATTGGAGCGCGAGCCCATTGCCAGCACGACGTTGTCGTATCCGCGCATCGAACCGACGGTGCCGTCTGCCAGCGTATAATCTACGCCGTCCGGATAGAAATGACCGACCCTAGCGCCGGCGCGAAGCGTAACATGATGCCGCTCGAACGTGTCAAACATAACACGGCGGTTTTCCGGCATGACGTCCGCGGCAATGACGTCCTTCATCTCAATGATGCCGACTTCATGTCCGCGTTCGGCCAGATATTCCGCAGCTTCACAACCGACCATGCCGCCGCCGACGACCAGCACACGCTTGCCGACGGCAGCCTTGCCGACCAGCATATCCTGTGCCGTGACAAAGCCGCAGTCCTGCAATCCGGGGATCGGCAGAATGAGCGGGGTAGAGCCGGTGGCCAGAATGATGGCATCCGGCTGCAAAGCACGCAGCAGTTCCTCGTCGGCTTCCGTGCTCGTGCGGATGTCCACGCCGGCTTTTTGTGCGCGGACGATCATAGCACGGATGGGTTCGGACAACTGTCCCTTGCCGGTCGGGAAGGAGGCAACACGGAAGTTGCCGCCGAGTTCGCTGTCCTTTTCCAGCAGCGTGACCCGATGACCGCGAACCGCACAGGCCCAGGCAGCATACAGACCGCCGGGGCCGCCGCCGATGACAACAACCTGCTTATGCTGCGCGGCGGGTTTGAGATCGGCTTCACGGCCTACGCACGGATTGACGGCGCAGGTGATGGGTTTGCCTGCGAACATGTTCGGCACACAGCCGAGCAGACAGCCGATGCAGGGACACAGTTCTTCCAACTGGCCGTTTCGGGCCTTGTTCGGCAGTTCCGGATCGGCAATGCTTTGACGGCCAAAGGCGATCAAGTCGGCGCGGCCCTGTTTGACCAGCAATTCCGCGTACTGTGGTTCCGTGAAGCGACCGACGGCAATGACAGGCACGGAAACCGCCCGCTTGATTTCGGATACCAGATCGGCGTTGAATCCGCCGTGGGTCACGCCGGGCGCCCACATGAATTCGTCGTGCAGGTGCACCGCGCGGGTGACGTGGATGGCGTCCACGCCGCATTCCTGTTCCAGATAGGCGGCAACGGCTGCGGCGTCCTGGACGCTTTGGCCGCCTTCGACTTCGTCGCTGGCGTTGATGCGGCACAGGATGGGCAGATTCCCGCCGGTTTTGTGGCGGATATTTTCAATAATCAGACGCGGCAGGCGCATTCTGTTCTCAAAGCAGCCGCCGAATTCGTCCGTGCGGTGATTGGTGCGCTGGGAAATAAACGTGCTGACCAGATAGCCGTGCGCGCAGTGCACTTCGACCATGTCGATGCCGGCCTGCTGTGCCCGGCGTGCGGCGTCGCCGTAACATTCAATGATGCGGTAGAGCTCTTCGTTGGAAACAGCCTCGGGAATCTCGCGACCCTGCGCGGCAGGGACTGCGCTGGCGGCTTTGAGCGGATAACCGGTCAGTGCCGAGTTTCCTTCCGGACCGGCGTGCTGCAGCTGAATGGATACCTTGGCGCCATACGCGTGGCAGGCGTCGGCAACCTGACGGAAGCTCTCTACGGTGTCGTCGGAAAACAGGCAGGGTTTGCGCGGTCCGCCCTTGGCCTCCTGATATACGACGGTCGATTCAATGGTGATCAGGCCAAAACCGCCTTTGGCGCGTGCCGCATAGTAGTCCCGCGAGCGGTCGCTCAGGCTGCCGTCGGTGTTGGCAAAGTTGTTGCCCATGGGCGGCACGACAAAGCGGTTGGGAACCGTTACTGTGCCGATCTGGATGGGGGAAAACATGGTGGGAAATTTCATATCTTAACGCTCCTGTTCGGTCTGTCAGGAAAAGAACTTTTCCAGAACTTCCTGCGCGGGCATATCCTTGCCGGTAAACAGCTTAAACGCTGCAACGCCCTGCCACAACAGCATGCCGATGCCGCCAACCGCTGCCTTGCAGCCTGCTGCTTCGGCTTGCTGGATCATGCGGGTCTCCCGCGGATTATATACGGTATCCGCCACTACCAGATCGGAGCGGAGCAGGGAAGCGGGAACGAGAGTCTGGTCATCCAGAGGCTTCATGCCGACCTTGGTGGCGTTGACAAGAATGTTGCAGCCGCGTACAGCGTCGGCCAGTGCGTCCGCGTCTTCCAGCGGCGTGATCGTAGCCTTGCAGCCGGGCACGGCCTGCGCCAGCTTTTCGACGGTCCGCTCGCCGTTGGCATAGAATTCATCGCGGCGGTTGAAGATCGCGATCTCCGCTGCGCCGTCCAGCGCCGCCTGTACGCAGATCGCCGTCGCGGCGCCGCCTGCGCCGAGCACGACCAGTTTCTGGCCCTTTACTTCCACGCCATTTTCATGCAGGTTTTGGACAAAACCGATGCCGTCGGTGTTATGACCGGTCAGCTTGCCGTCTTCGCTTACCGTGACGGTATTGCATGCGCCGATCAGACGGGCGGCAGGCGACAGCTCATCCACGATGCCAGCCACCGCGGTTTTGTCCGGCATGGTGACGTTAAAACCGCCGACATGGAGTGTTTTCAGGGCGGCAACGCCCTCTTCTACCTGCTCCAGCGGAATTTCAAAGGCGAGATATGCGGCGTCCACGCCGGTGCGCTCAAAACTGTAATTGTACATCGCGGGCGAGCCGGAATGACCGACCGGGGAACCGATCAGGCAATAGAGTCTGGTATGACCGGAAATTCTGTTTTCCATAAGTAAATCCTCCTATTTTTTCTGATTATGCTTGCAATACTTCGGGCCAAACCTGTTCCAGAAGGGTTTTGGTCGCGTCAAAGTTTTCCTTGGCAGCTTGGGCAACGCCATGGCTCAGGATTTCGTCGCTGATGACTTCCACGCCGACAACGGCGGGCTCGATGCCCTTGTCGTGGATCATCTTGACAAAGCCTGCGGTGTCGCCGTAACCCGTGCCGGGGAGCATGCGGTCATGCATGGATTCGTCGCGGAGAATGCTCTTGGCATAGGGATGCGCCTGTACGTCGTTGATCTGGATGGAGACGATCTTGTCTGCCGGGATATCAGCCAGCACGGAAAGATCGCAGGGCTGACCGGCGCGGATGTAGTGCCAGGAATCCAGGATCAGCTTGGCATTGTCGCAGCCGGAAGCTTTGACCACGGCCCAAGCCTTTTTCACATCGGGCAGGCCGCTGTACGGCATCGGCTCGACGCCGATCGTGTATTTGCCTGCGCGGTGGCACAGCTCTTTGAGCTTCTGCGCCGTGTATTCTACCGAGTAGTCTTCCATCAGACCGCAGTTGATGTGGTGGACGCCGAACAGCTCGCACATGTGGAAGCATATCTGCTCCTTGTATTTCTGCTCGTAGGAACGGTGCTCTTCCGCCCACTGTACGATGTATTCCACTTCGGTGACCTGCATGTCGTACTTTTTCAGGATCGCCAGCAGATCGGCGTCAAAAAGGCCTTCGTTCAGGGCATCGACATAGGTTTCCGCGCGGAGGCCGATGCCTTCAAAGCCGGCGGCTTTGGCAGCTGCCACACGTTCTTCAAAGGTGCATTGATCGCCGAGCGTCCAGGAACTGATGGTAATGGGATACTTGTGAGACATGGATGATTTCCTCCTGTGATCCAAAATTATTTTGTGGTTGTCTCGGTCTGCGCAGCCAGCTTGATGATTTCCCGGCAGACTTCCTCGATCGTTCGATCCGAGGTATCTACGGTGATATCGGCTGCGGCCTCATATTTCGGTCTGCGTTGTTCCATGAGCGCAGAAATATAAGGAACGTCTTTGTGTCCTTCCAGCAGAGGGCGGCTGTGGTCATGTTCGACCCGCCCAAGAATCACTTCCGGGCGCGCGGTGAGCAGCACAATGGTGCCGCAGCGGCGCATGGCCGCAACATTTTCTTCGCGCATGGGCACGCCGCCGCCGCAGGAGACGATGCGCGGCGCGCCGGCGGTGAAGCTTTCCAGCAGCGCAGTTTCACAGGCCCGGAAGTACGGCTCGCCTTTTTGGGCGAAGATCTCCTGAATGGACATGCCTTCTTTTTGTGCGATGCACGCATCCATTTCGATGACTTCCCGGTGCAGCAGCTGGTGCAGGCGGTGGGAGACGGAAGACTTGCCGGCCCCCATAAATCCAATCAAAAACACATTGTTCATTTGTTATCCCTCGGTTTCCACCGCTGCCCGCTCGCGCTTGAGACAGGCGTTAAGATAGAGTGCCAGAATGATGCCGATCAGCGTAATGACCATGTTGAACAGCAGCACCAGACGCGGGCCTTCGGTGCCGCTGACTTTGGTCAGTACACCGGCGATGCTGATGACGATGTAGTTGGCCAGACTGGAAGAGATCATCACGATCGAGGTGATAACGCCGCGGTTTTTGGGGAACATTTCATTTGCTACCGCGGTCACCAGCTGCAATACGCCACCTGCGGCAAAGAAGCCCAGCAAAAAGCCGCCGATCAGACACATCACAGGCTGCTGGATGAAATAGATCGCGCCCAACGTGATTAATGCAATCGTGGGGTAGGTGACAAGGATCTTTGCCGGCTGCACGTTTCTGCGCAGCAAGGCTGCGCTGACAAACAGCGCCAGTACAATGCCGACCGAGTAGAAGGACTGGATTTTGCTGGGATCTGCAAGACCGTACAGCGTGCCCAGTTCCTGATTGCAGTTCATCCAAAGCATGAAGGTGGTCGAAGTGGTAAAGCCCAGGCAGACCAGCACGATGGCGGCGGGGGAGAAGTGCATTTTTTCTTTCTTTTTCTCGCCTTTCACCGTGCGCTCAAAGGGCGGGAACGGAAGAAACGCAAGGAAGATTCCATCGACCACGATGATGACGGCCGTCGCCAGAAAGATCGTGTTGAACGGCAGATTGCGAACGGCAACAAAGCCGATGGCAAACGGCAGCAAAAACTGTGCGATCGAAATGGACAGTTTGGTGAATATATTGGCGATGGTGCCTTTTTCCTTAAAGATTTCCATGCAGGAGGGGGTGATGCTGGTATCCAGAAAGGAATTGGCCATACCGCTGATGACGGCCAGCACATAGCCGACATACAGATTGGGCGAGAACGTGACTGCCAGCAGAAAAATGGCATAGAGCGTGCAGCCGATCAAGGCGGAGAGCCGACGCCCCAGTCGGTCGCTGAGCGGGCCGGCGATCGGAAACGCCAACAGGCGGCCAAGACCAATGGCGGCGATGACGGCGACCACGCTGGAAACATCATAGCTGCCGTCGGAAAGGGTGGCAGCGCCCCACAGAGCGGCAAAGTTCTGTTTGTATTGTCCCATGATGGTGGAGGCAACACCGAGGACAAAATAGGTGATATACAGCGCCAGCGCCGTTGGATAGTATCGTTTGGATTCGTTCATATGCAGTTCCTTTCTGTTTGTTTATCGATAAAGCAATTGCCGGATTTGTTCGACAGGCATTTCCAGACCGCTGTAAAGCCGGAAAGCAGCAGCGCCCTGACACAGCAGCATGCCCAGACCGTCACAGGTGCGGCAGCCGGCGGCTTTGGCTTCGCGCAGCATTTTGGTCTCTTCGGGAGAGTAGACTACATCGGTTACGACGAGGTCGGGGCGGAACCAGGAAAGGTCGGTGATGTTGCTCTGCTCCTCATAAGGCGCCATGCCAACCCGAGTGGCGTTGGAGAGAATGTCGCAGCGATCGATGGCGGCTTTGAGTTCGTTGCGGTCGCTCAGGTCGTGCAGAGAGAGCTTGCAGCCGGGTGCCGCCTGAGAGATGGATTTCAGCCCATTGCTGACCCGCTCCCAGAATGCGTCTCTCAGGTTGAACACCGCGATTTCAGCGGCGCCTTCCAGCGCGGCCTGAATGGCAATCGCGGAAGCTGCGCCGCCGCCGCCAAGCAATACGATTTTCTTGCCCGCGACGTCCACGCCGTTTCGGCGCAGATTCTGTGTGTAGCCACAGCCGTCAGTGTTGTGGCCGATCAGCCGTCCGTTTTCATTGAGGATGGTGTTGACGGCTTGGATGGCTTTTGCTGCCGGGGAAAGCTCGTCCAAAAAGGGGATGACCGCATTTTTGCAGGGCATCGTCACATTGGCGCCCCGCATGTGCAGGGTGCGGATCGCGGCAACCGCCTTGCCGGCGTCCTCTGCCGGAACGTCAAAGGCGAGGTATGCCCAGTTCAAATCGAATTTGTCAAAACAATAGTTATACATGGCTGGAGATTTGGAATGCGCCACCGGCGTTCCAATCAGTCCAAGCATTTGGGTTGTTCCCGAAATGTGCATGATTGCACAGCTCCTTCTGCCGCAAATACGGCGTTTCTGTTTCGCGACTCCTATCTTAGCTTATTGTTAGAAAAATAACAAATCAATTGTTCTCATAAAACGATAGATTTTATCTATCAAATGTGGTATGGTAAAAATGGAGGTGGACGCCTTGAATTTGTTCCATTTACGATACTTTGTGCAATTGGCGCATACGAAGCATTACACACAAACAGCAAAACAGTTATGTATTACGCAGCCCAGCCTCAGCCATGCGATCGCGCAGTTGGAGGCGGAGTTGGGTGTGCCGCTGTTTGAAAAAACAGGGCGGAATACGGTTCTGACCCACTTCGGTGAGGAATTCCTGATTTGTGCGGAAAATACCCTGTCCACGTTGGATGAAGGGGTGGAAGCCATGCGGCGCAATGCGCGCGGAGAGGGGCTCATTCGTCTTGGCCTGCTGCGCACGCTGGGGGTCGAATATGTTCCGCGCCTCGCCGCCGGTTTTTTGAAAGCAAATCCCGGAAAGGATATTCGTTTCACCTTTCAAACCGGTGTAACACAGGAGTTGTTGGAAAAACTGTCCGCGAGACATTTCGATCTGGTTTTCTGCTCAAAACCGCCTGCGGAAATGGAGTTTACGGCAATTCCGGTCGATAAGCAGGATTTGGTTTTGATCGTTCCGCGCAATCATCCGTTGGCGGGGCGGCATTCGGTGGATTTGGAAGAGACCTTGCCTTATGAGCAAGTTTATTTTTCCAAGGAATCTGGTTTGCGGAACGTCGTGGATGGGCTGTATGCGCAGATCGGCGGGACGCCGCGGATCGCCTATGAAACGGAGGAGGATCAGGTGATTGCCGGACTGGTGGCGCAGGGCTTTGGCATCGCGGTTGTGCCGTATATGGAGATTTTGCTGCGGCTGGACGTGAAGATTATTCAGATCAGTCATCCTGCTTGGGAGCGGAATTTTTATGTGGTCAGTAATGACAAGGCGTTCCAGTCGCCGGCGGTTCGGCAATTTCGACAGTATATTTTGGATGGCGGCGAATTGTGAGTCTTTACCAATAATAAAGATCGTTTTTTTACCCCATAGATAGAATCGATCGTTTGATAAACAGAATACATTGTGCAGTGATGTATAAAAAAACAGACTTGCAGTTTGCAAGTCTGTTTTTTCATCCAATGCTTTACAAAAATAGCAGCAGGCTGACAGCCATGACAGCCATCCCGGAAATCAGTCCGTAGATGGACAGGTGATGCTCTCCATATTCCCGCGCGGCAGGCAGCAGTTCATCGAAAGAGATGAACACCATGATACCGGCTACGCCTGCAAAGAGAATGCCGAATACCGTTGGATTCATGATTGGACGGAGCAGCAGCCATCCCAGCAGCGCGCCGACCGGTTCGGACAGTCCGGAAAGAAAGGAATACCCGAACGCGCGATATCGGGAACCGGTGGCCTGATAGATCGGCACGGAGACCGCAATGCCTTCCGGAATGTTGTGAATCGCAATGGCGACCACAATAGGAATCGCCACGCTGGGCTCTTGCAGGGCGGATACAAAGGTGGCAAGTCCCTCCGGGAAATTATGAATTGCGATGGCCAGCGCCGTGAACAGACCCATGCGCATCAGGCGATTCGGATGCGGCATGTCGCTGCTTGTTTGCTCCATGGATTTGACTTCGTGGGGATTTTCCTCCGATGGGATTAATCGGTCGATCAGAGCGATCAGTAGCATGCCGCCGAAAAAGGAGATAACGGTGACCCAGTTGCCGAGTCGGTCCCCCAACTGGGGAAGCAGATATTCCCGTGCCTTGGAGAAAATCTCGATCATGGATACATAAATCATGACGCCTGCGGAAAATCCAAGCGCAACCGAAAGAAATTTTCGGTTGGTTTGCCGGCAGAGGAAGGCAATGCAGCTGCCGATTCCCGTGCTGAGTCCTGCGAGCAGCGTCAGGGAGAACGCAAGAAAAAGTGATTGATTCAATGAAATCCTCCTGAATAAATAAGAGTTAGATGTAACTAACTGTGATGCAAAAAATATGGGGCATCCTTGCCTCTTATGCTTATATTATAGTAATTCAGTATGAATTTGTCAAGCGTGGATGCACGAGATTGTCTCTTGCTGCTTTGTGCTTGACAAAAAGCAGAACACCGCAGAAGTTTCTGCGGTGTTCCGATCGCGTATGGATGCTGACGCGAAATTCAACTGCACCGGCCGCACAATTCGCAGGCCGAAGGGGTGACGGCGCAGCCGCCCAATGCGGTTTCGCGCAGTTCGATGGGAATACGGCGGCCGACAGCATACATGGTTGCAAGCATTTCGTCAAACGGGATCAGCTGCTGTACACCGCTGAGCGAGAGCTCGGCCGCAATCAGGGCATTGGCAACACCGGCGGCGTTGCGGTTCTGGCAGGGGTATTCGACCAGACCGCCAACCGGATCGCACACCAGACCGAGCATGTTCATCAATACGGTGGAGGCAGCGTCCAAACTTTGCTCAGGGGTGCCGCCCATCAATTCCACGGTTGCGGAGGCCGCCGTGGCAGCGGCGACGCCGATCTCCGCCTGACATCCGCCGACGGCGCCGGCAACCGTTGCGTTGCGCATGGCCAGATAGCCCACGGCACCGGCGTTGAAGAGCGCATCGATCAGGCGGCTGTCGGAGATTTTGTAGCAGTCCTGCAGCGCCAGCAGCAGACCGGGCACCACACCGGCAGAGCCAGCGGTGGGCGCTGCGACAATCAGGCCCATGGATGCGTTGACTTCCAGAACAGCCATGGCGTAGGTCATGGCCTTGGTCAGCACATCGCCGCAGATCGCTTTGCCCTTGGCGGCATGGCTGGATATTTTTTTCGCTTCGCCGCCGATCAGACCGCCCATGGATTTCAGGGGGCTTTTTAGCGGTTGGGTTGCGGAATTGCGCATGATCTCCAAGGCGCGCGCCATGCGGTGATCCACCATGTCGCGGGTCGTTTCGCCCAGAACACATTCCCGGCGGCGCATGATCTCAGAGATCAGACATTGGTCCTGCCGGCATAATTCCAGCAGTTCTTTGGCAGATTTGAAATCCATCTTTTTCCCTCTCTCTACGGTTCTACGATCATAACGTCATGCACATTGGGATTGTTGCGCAGCGGTTCTGCAATCCCCTCCGGGAAGCGCCCGTCGGATTCCACGATGGTATAGGCGGTGTTGCCCTTGGATTCGCGGAACAGGCGCATGAAGGCAATATTGACATTGCTGTCGCTGAGCACTTTGGTGATATGCGCGACCACGCCGGGCTTGTCCTGCTGGACAACGATGACGGTGCTGTAATCGCCGGTGAAATCCACGGAAACGCCGTTGATGCGGGAAATACGCACCTTGCCGCCGCCCAAGGATTCACCGCGAACCGTCATCACTTGTCCGCGTGCGTTTTCCATCCGGATATCGACCGTGTTGGGATGCACATCGGTTTCGGTTTCGCACGGGGTGAAGCTGTAAGCGAGACCGCGCTCCGCGGCGATCTGGAACGAGTTGCGGATGCGGATATCATCTGTGCTGAAGCCCATCATGCCGCCCAGCAGGGCACGGTCGGTGCCGTGCCCGTGATAGGTTTTGGAAAACGAACCATACAGGATAAAATCCACTTTTTTCAGCGGGGGAGCGATCATCTTATGCGCCAGAAAGGCAATGACGGCGGCGCCGGCTGTGTGGGAGCTGGAGGGGCCGATCATATTCGGCCCCAGAACATCGAAAACACTGACATAGGACATTGCAGTTCTCCTTATCTGATGCGGAAAATCAGGATTTGACAGAAGATTTGTTGATGAATTTCCGATAAATGGTGTCAACGATCACGCCGATCGCGTTGTCACCGGATACGTTGCACGCGGTGCCGAAGGAATCCTGCGTGATGTACAGCGCAACCATGATCGCGCAGATCGGGCCGCTGGGGTCGCCGGCTTCCGCACCGAAGATCATATACAGGAAGGGCAGTGCGGTCATGATCGAGCCGCCGGGCGCGCCGGGAGAGGCGACCATCGCAATGCCGAGCGTCATGACGAAGGGAACCACCGTGGCAAGGCTGATCGGAATCTGGTTCATCAGGCAGACTGCGGTAGCGCAGGCGGTAATGGTGATCATCGAACCCGCCATATGGATGTTGGCGCACAGTGGAACGACAAAATTGCGGATTTCTTCGGAAACGCCGTCCGCTTCTGCGCATTGCAGGTTGACCGGAATGGTGGCGGCGGAAGACTGCGTGCCCAGCGCCGTGGCATAACCGGGGATCTGATTCTTGATGAGCGCAAAGGGGTTTTTGCGGCTGACCAGGCCGGCGATGGTGAACTGGATCACGATGCAGATCAGGTGCATGATGATGACAACCAGGAATACCTTCCATAGGATGCCCAGAATTGCGAAGGTTTTACCGGATTTGGTCATATCGGTGAACGTACCGCAGATGTAAAGCGGCAGCAGCGGGATGATGACCGCGTGCAGGACCTTGTCGATGATGCCGGAGAAATCGCTGATTCCATTATATAAGGTATCTCCGATGGTTTTTCCGCGTAGTGTGGACAGACACAGACCGAGCACAAAAGCCAGAACAACTGCGGAAAGAGTGTCCATCAGGGCGGGGAGATTCAGGCTGAAATAGGTCTCCAGCGAATTTTCTGCGGTGGCGGAAATCTGCTCGAGTGCGTCGGCGCTCATAAAACTGGGGAACAGGTTATGCGCAACAAGATAGGAGGCCGAGCCGGCAATCAGGGTGGAACCATAGGCAAGAATGACGGTGATCAGCAGCAGCTTGCCCGCGCCGTTTTTCAGATTGGCGATACCCATGGTGACATAAGCCAGAATCATCAGCGGGATGACAAATGAGAGGAAGGTGCTGAAAAGCGTGGATGCGGTCACCACGACCCGGCAAAACCATTCCGGCAGGAACTGGCCGAAAAGGATACCGACGATGATTGCGATGACGAGTTTGGGGAGCAGGCCGAGTTTGAATTTTTTCTTGTCCATAAGCGAAACAACCTCCTATAATTTTGCTCAATTTTCCCTTGACCCTTTGTTGAAATTAGTATATTCTGTTTATAATGATAAGTCAAATTCATAAATTTAATATTATTGTTTCAAAATTTTAATACTAAAAATGCAATCGAAAAGAGGCGCGTTGATATGGAGTTGCGACAGATCAGCACATTCATCCGGGTTGCTCAATTCAAGAGTTTTTCCAAGGCAGCGGAAAGCCTGGGATATTCGCAGTCCGCTGTGACTGTGCAGATTCATCAGCTGGAAGAAGAACTTCACACCCGTCTGTTTGACCGGATGGGTAAACGGATTGCCCTGACCGATCCGGGCGCGCAGTTCCTCGAACGCGCGTATGAGGTGCTCAATGAAGTCAACAAAGCAAGGCTTTCGGTTTCGGACGCAGGAGAACTGCATGGACGCTTACATATCGGAACGATCGAATCCCTGTGTTACTTTAAGCTGCCCGCTGTTCTCAAATTATACTGGGAACGACACCCGAAGGTGGTCATCAATGTGACCATCGGGGAACCGGAACATTTGATTGAACAAATGGAGCGCGGCGAATTGGATATGATCTATATTTTGGATGAGCCACAGTATAACAACAACTGGCGCAAGCTGATGGAGCAGCGGGAAGAAGTTGTGTTCGTGGCTTCGGCTGCGCTTGGAGAGGAGATGCGTGGCATTTCCGATCTCAGGTTGGAGCAGCTGCTTGATCAGCCGTTTTATCTGACAGAGCGTGATGCCAACTACCGCCGTGTATTGGATCGGTTCCTTGCTTCCCGCGAAACCATTCTGACGCCGTTTTTGGAATGCAGTGATACGTCCTTCATCATCAAAATGCTGGAGAATAATCGGGGGATTTCACTTTTGCCATGGTATGCGGTGGAGCAAAGCGTCCGGCAGGGAAAACTGTCCCTGCTGAGAGTGAGTAATTTTCATGTTTCCCTGTATCGTCAGATTTTCTCGCACAAAGAAAAATGGCACACCAGAGAAATGAATGAATTTGTGCGCCTGGTTGAGGAAATCAATCGCTGAGATATATTCTGCGAACCTTTGCTAGTAAGAGTCATCAATACAGGCTTTATTCGCGGTGCGAGCAGGGATGGAGCATACCGTTTCGGGAAGCACATGATGCAGCATATGATAGGGAAATCACGTGCTTTTGATAGGCGGTCAATATTATGCCAGCGATAGCCGCGTACTCCATCGGCCGGACATTTTTATCGCAGGGAATACGGGCGAAACAGGCGTCATTTTTGCTGCAGCTTCGCAATGGTCGGATTACTGTCCACTGTATACCTCTGCTGCATTTCAATCAGATCATGATGTTTTTTCCGGGGCGGAATGTTGGATGCTGTCGATGGAACCCATTTGACGGACGCGGAAATGCGCGTTATGCATCCTGATGAGTACAGCGATGTGTTGGAAAATACGCTTTTGCTGGCATAAAACAGTATGGGATTGAGTCCAGCTGGATGCTGCCGGATTCCTTCTTAGGGGAAACGCTTTGCATCCAACAGTCACGCTTTTTTATAAATCGCAGTGCGTGGTTTACTCACATTTACGAAAACTACGAACCGGTTCTTCTCATGCAAACTTTGATTTTTCTGATCCTGCAGATATGGTGTGTTACAATTTGACTACCGGCGAACCACTGAGCAGTCCAGCACTGGGGAAAAGCAGTTTTGAACAAGAGTGCGAAATCTTGCTGCGGACGGTAATAGGATCTGCGCTGTCAAAAGTCAGAAAAGTAGATGAATCGAATCGAGAAGATGATGCGTCTATATTATTATAGAGTATTTGCCACCAAAGACACAGAGAAAGTCATGATCCCTGCAGGACGGTACGAGGAACTTCGGTTTTCCTATGATTACGGTACAGATGATGAGACGGTCTGGTGCTTCCATGATGGCAAACTGTGTGCCATTTACGACAAGCAAGGGCGCAAAATTGCGACTGCACCAATCCCCATAGAGGACTGCACGCACGATGGTGGTTATGATTGGCCGCAGCTTGGTTTGTATTCAGCGGGGGATCGCATCTATACGACAGATGGTGATTGCATCCTACAGGCAGATCTTCTGCGTACCGAATGGTCTGGAAATGCGATCTACATCCAGCGGAATGGAAAGTGGCAAGTTGCGATGCTGCACCCCTATGATGGGTCACCTTCTGCATGGGCTGAGCCGGAGATTAACGCGGCAGAGAGCGCCGGGATACTGCCGGATGCTCTAAAAGTGAGCTGGGATATGCCGATCAGCAGAGAGGACTTCTGCGTGCTGGTGATGCAGGCGCTGCACCAGCAAGGAATTGCGGTAGACGATCCTTCGATTTCTGATCCGTTTACAGATACCAGTCATGAGGATGTGGTGGAAGCCTATGCACTCGGAATCGTAAACGGTGTGGGAAACGGGCGGTTCGCTCCGGACGAGTCCATTACTCGAGAGGAAGCGGCCAAAATGCTTTGGAAAGCAGCCATTTTACTAGGATACCAAGCAACGGATGAGCCGCTGTCCTTTGCGGATCAAAATAAGATTTCTGATTGGGCGCTGGAATCGGTAAATGCCATTTCTTCCATCAGCGGTGCTGGCCGACCTGTCATGCATGGAACAGGAAATAACCGTTTCTCGCCAAAAGGTTCTTATACACGGGAGCAGGCCGCAGCCACGGTTTACCGCCTATATATCGGTTAGGGAATCGGGGCAAAAAAGCAAATCCTTTGCAAGTCACCGGCCAAGCCGGTGGCTTTTGCTTACAAATACAAAGGACAACAATCAGATGGGTAGGGGCGGTACATTGGTGAAAAAAACGGTCTTATCCCATGCTATTCTATAGATGAGGAGGTTGGTAACATGAAAAAACTCACAGTTATTTTCCTTGCTGCGCTGTTTTTCTGCCTATCGCCGGCATATGCAGCGACTACGGAGCAAAACAGGGGGATCACTTGGTCGGTAGACGGGACAACGCTGACCATCAGCGGCGAAGGAGCTATACCGGACTATGCCGACCCCAACCATAACTTCAACAACGAATCCATAGCCCCTTGGTATGGCATGAATATTGAAAAAGTAATCATTGAGGAAGGCGTTACACGTATCGGACAACTATCATTTTTGAAAATGAATAATTTGAAAACTGTGGAACTTCCCTCTACGGTTGCTGAAGTTGGATGTTGGGCATTTTCACAGTGTCCAATTACTTCTATCACCTTTTCTGGACCTGTATATTTGGAAAATAATGTTTTTGAAGGGTGCGAGGAATTATATTCCATTATATTTGAAAGTCCTGCTACCTTTTCGAATTTGTCCTTATCAAATTGCCCCAGCTTAACTGCATTACATTTCCCGGATGGTACAACGGATTTGGGTTGGGCTCCGTTTTATAACGGCTCTTTGAAAGCAGTCTGGATTCCTGATAGCGTACAAAATGGCGAAGATATCTTCATGTCATGGGGAAGTGCAGACGGCACATGGAATTACAGAGGTCTGACGGTGTATGGGGAAGCAAGTTCATTTATTGAAGGAGAATGCGAAAAAGATAATATAACCTTTGTCGCTCGTGCAGAAACTCCAAGCCTGACGTTTTTCCGTGGACAGGCCAAATATCCTGCTGGGAAATTCCAAGATATTGCTGCATCGCAAGAGTCTGCGGTCAAAACCGTTTATGAGCTCGGCATCATGAATGGCCAGTCCGACAGCCGCTTTGCGCCGTCCGGTTCGCTGACTGTGGCCGAAGCGGTAAAAATGGCGGCGATGGTGCATAACACTTATAACGGCTTTCAGGGTGTATTTCCGATTCGGGCGCAGGGTGCAGCGTGGTATCAGCCTTATGTAGACTACTGTGTTGCGCTGGGAATCATGACCGGGACAGAATTTGACGATTATAACCAACCGGCTACACGCGCACAGATGGCATACCTGTTTGCAAATGCACTGCCGGAACAGGAACTGGCAGAGATCAGTGATATGTCCGCATTTCCGGATGTCACGGACCAAACCCCTTATTTTGAAAGCATTTTAGCACTGCAAAAGGCCGGCATCGTGATCGGAGATGAAAAAGGATATCGTCCGAATGATACGATTTCTCGTCTGGAAGCGGCCATCATCATTTCCCGCGAAGCTGTACCGGATATGAGAGTTTCGTAAAAGTGGATGAAGGTAGGACTGTTAAGGGTAGGATGAATAGGAGGGAAGGGCCTATGCGCAGACTGAAATACAGCATGATCGCTTGCTGCATGCTGCTCTCTCTTGTGCTTCCTGCAGCGTTTGCAGCAGAAACGGAAACTGATGTACCCAAAGTGTCCGGTCTGTCCATCAGTATGAAAATCTCCGAGCCATCGGCCCTGATAAACGGTGAACCTACTGCTTTGGAAAATGCACCGTTTTTGCTGGATGATGTCCCGTATGTGCCGCTTCGGGAAACGGTTGAGCGATTTGGCGGCATCATTGCGCCGACGTATATCGGCAATAGCATTTCCGGCGCACTTTATGCATTGCCGGAAAGGAACGATCCGGAGAGCTGGTGCTTTTCGCAAATCTGGATGGACAATACGGATTATATGCTCAATGGCAGTATGCAGCCCCGCTGGCAGGACAAATATTATCGCAGGGATTATGGGGCAGAACAGGCATCTCTTTTGCCGCAGCTTCGGCATGGACGAATTTTTGTTCCGGTTCATGTGATGCAGATGAGCGGGCAGATTGAGGTGGTTTGGGAGCCGGATGACCAGCGCGTCATCCTTACGATGGCAAGAAACGAAAACGGCATACCGGGGTTTGCTGTCGGAAGCGACTTCAGCGGGCTGGATGATGCGGTTCAGGAACGGTTTTACCCTGTGGAAGATGCCCATCCCGCGCTGGGTCTGGGAGGGTATTGTGAGCAGACCTATACGGATGGCGATATTGAACTGGTTCTGGGTTCCGGATACCGCGAATGGCCGGCCTCCCGAAAGGAGATACGGAGCGTAAAGCTGGTTACAGACCGTTATTCCTCGATCCGGGGACTGCGGGTCGGCGACAGCATGGAGCGGTATAAAGATCTATATGGAACCACCTTGACGGTATCAAAAGACAAGATGCCTATCGAGGTAATAGATGGCCGGATCACATCGATCAGCTTTGTGGCGCAATCCCTCTACTGAACTATCATATTGTTACAGAAAGCCCTGCTTTTGCAGGGCTTTCCATGTGATAAAGCTTATTTTGTGAACACAGAGTAATAATTGCCAGAAGTACAGGAGGTAACCTGTTATTTTTCCCAGCGATGGCAAATGCGTATCACCGGATATTCATACTGTTTGTCACTATTTTTCTTCCATCAATCAGTTGGTATTCTGGGCATATATGCAACATATAAACACCGTAATACTCATTTACAGCGCTGCGAACATCCTCAACATAATTGTTTATCATGACGCTGCCCAAAGTACCACTTATTGCTTTATAAGGTTCTCCCTCATAGCAAATGATGAGTTCCTTCGTTACATCTGCAAGATGAGGGGATTCTTCATAGTAAAGCAGCATTTCACTTTTTGCTTTTATACTGCACGCTGCATCCGAATCCTGTCAGATAGGGTCTGCAATTACATGTGAGTTTCCCCAAAGGGGGGATACAAAACGGAAAACTCAGTCTGCCCAGTGGGCATTTTTAAAGATTGCTCGGCCCACGCCGATGAGGTCGGCACAGCCCTCCAGCAGGAGGGTTTCGGCCTGTGCTGGGGTGGTGACCCCTCCTGTCAGAAGAACAGGGAGACAGACAGCCTGCTTTACGGGAACAGACAGATCCCGGAAATACCCGGGTTCGGTGTGTCCGGGTCGAATGAAGCCGTGCATGCCGCCGGTGAGATGAATCAGATCGATGCCGCTGTGCTCCAGCAGCCGACAAGCCTCCACACAGTCCAGAGCGGTACTTCCTCCCTCTGCATAGTCACAGCCGCCCAGCCGCAGGGCAATGGGAAAGTCATCCCCCACAGTCTGTCGAACTGCCTGAATGACTTCCCGATGGAAGCGGATGCGGTTTTCCACTGACTGAGGACCGTACGCATCGGTTCTCTGGTTGGCCAGCGGGGAGAAAAACTGATTGAGGAGATAGCCGTGGGCGGAGTGGATCTCCACGCCGTCAAAGCCAGCCTGTTTTGCCCGAACGGCAGCCTGCGCAAACCATTCGGTTACCTGCCGGATCTGTGCAAGCGTCATCTCCGCAGGCGGTTCTTCCTGCTGCTTGGGGTGGCAGATCGGGCTGGGGCCTACGGGCGGCTGCCCAGTGATCTTGGACAGCGCCGCCGACCCCGCGTGGCTGAGCTGCGCAAAGACTTTGACACCCTCCCGGTGGATGCAGTCGGTCAGCTGCCGAAAAGAGGGGATCACATCATCCGAGGCCAGCGAGGTTTGGCCTGGATGGGCCTTGCCTTGCAGATGAATATAGCTGTGTTCGGTGATGATCAGGCCGATTTTGCTGTATTTTGCGCGTTCGCGGTAGTAGTCGCATACCGCATCTGTCACATGGCCGTTTTCGTCCGCCTTTGCGGTGGCCATGGGAGGCATCACCAGACGGTTGGACAGGGTCAGGTTCCGGATGGTAATGGGATCGGAAATATGAGTCATAACAATATCCTCCATAGAAAACTTTATGTTTGGGATTGGCCACAGCGTCCGGTTTTTCTCCATTCCGCAAAGCCAAAGGCCAGTGCCAACACAAAGGCGCAGGCGTCGCCTACCGGTCCGGCCCACAGGGCACCTTCCACCCCAAAAAAGCGGGGCAGGATCAACAGAGCCGGCAGCAAAAAGAGCACTTGACGGGATAGAGAGATCAAAGTGGCCTGTATCGGCTTTCCGATTGCCTGAAAAAAGGTGCCTGTGCACAGCTGAAATCCGTTCAAGAGGATGAGCAGCAGAAAGATCTTCAGGCTCTTGACTGCAAATTCTCGATACAGCTCGGACTCTGAGCCAAAAATACTGACGATCGAGTCGGGGAACAACTGAAACAACAGCGTACCTGCACCCATGACGATCGTGGAAAAGATGATCGCCAACAAGTAGGTTTTCTGCGCCCGTGCTGTCTTTCCGGCACCATAATTGTATCCAATGATGGGTTGGGAGCCAACAGAAATTCCGATGACAATGCCGGTGATAATCTGGTTGACCTTCATGGTAATGCCCAGCGTGGTCATGGGGATTTCAGCGCCATACTTGGAGGCTGCGCCGTATTTGACCAGCACATTGTTCATTACAGTGATCACAATGGTGGCCGCCAGCTGAAGAAAGAAACTGGAAATGCCAAGGCTGCATACCTTGCCGCACAACTTCCATCGGAGGAGCAAACAGTCAGGGGTCAGGGTGATGCACCGGAATTTTCTCAGATAAAGCAGGGTCATGATGCAGGAAACGATCTGCCCCAGAACCGTGGCTATGGCAGCTCCCTTTACCCCCATGTGGAAAACAAAAATAAAAACTGGGTCCAGAATGGTATTCAAAATCGCGCCGCTCAGTGTCGCCAGCATGGCATAGACCGGGCTCCCGTCCGCACGCATAATGGAGTTAAATCCCATGCTGAACATATAAAAGGGAAAGCCCAATACAATGATGTACCCATACTCCAGAGAGTAGGACATGGTGGCGTCTGTGGCGCCAAACAGAACGCAGAGGGGTTTCAGAAAGAGCAGAGACAGGGCGGTCAACAGAATGCTGACTATCACCGTCAGGGTAATGGCATTGCCTACGCCCTGTGCGGCTCTCTGACGGTTTTCCTGCCCCAAGCACAGACTGAAATAGGCTGTGGTACCGTCTCCGATCATCAGGCCAAGCGCCAGGGCAATTACGGTCAGGGGCAGGATTACATTGGTTGCACCGTTTCCCAAATAGCCGACACCGCGGCCTATGAAAATCTGATCGACGATATTATACAGGGTACTGACTACCATGGAAATAATGCTGGGCACGGCGAAGGTGCCAAGCAGCTTTCCGACCGGCTCATACCCAAGGGGATTGGTTTGCGCCTGCATGGTTTTTCTTCCTCCATTTTGGTTTTGATTGGGCGGGAAATCCCCGCAATATGCAATCATAAACCTTACTATAATAGGAAAGTCAAGGGGATTTTTTGAGTAAAAATTATTCAAAGAAAGAGGGCGCGGGGAGAAATGCTCCCAGCGCCCTTTGGGGTCAAATTGGTTGCTGTAATTCGAGTAGCGGTCCTTTCAGATCAAAAAATGCGGAAGTCAGATTGGTGATGATCACCTGATTTGCTTCGGGATGCTGCACAAAGTATTCTGTGATCAACGCATCCACATGTTCCAGCGCCTGTGCGGGTCTCTGCTGGCAGAGATAATTCCCTTCGGGCAGCACGTCCAGATTGGTAATCCCATCTTCCTGCTGGAGTACCTCCAGAAAAATATCAGTATCTGTGCGGTCTCCCTGTCGCTGGGCAATTAGTCCAATGGGAAAAGTGAAGGCGGGCAGCAGACCCAGGGATTGTCCGCGGAGAAAAATCTCCGTGGAGCTCTGCTTGAACGCCAACTCTCCGCCGGAGGGAGTGAAGGGTTGCCGCAAAATAAGCCGCTGGCGCAGATGCCGTCGATAAACACCCTCCTGTTCCTGATAGCGTTTGTTTTCTTCGATCCGGCGGAGCGCTTCCTCCATTTGCTGCATGGTGTTGCGCAGGTGGGCCAGCTTTTCGTGTGCTTTTTGCTGGCCATCCTCGAGCAAGCGGCGAATGTCCAGCGTCTGGTCGGACTGCCGGTATTGCTCTGCATTTCGCAGGGGAATGTCCAGCTCCAGACACATCAAAATCATGTCCATTTCCACCAGCTGCTCCAAGGCATAGTACCGGTAGCCAGTTTCCGGGTCGATATATGCTGGAATCAGCGCACCGATCCGCTCATAATATCGCAGCGATTTGGGGTTTACATTGCGAAGCTTGGCAAAGTCACCGATGGAAAGAAAGCCCTGCATCTGTCATTCCTCCTGATTACTACTTGACTTTCCTATTATGGGAAGGACTATTTTGTTATTATACAGCAAATCGTCAAGGATTGCCAGAGACAGGAGAGAACCGTATGATTTATGAGACCAAAGGCACCTGTGCCAAGGAAATTCGATTGGAAGTAGACCATGGAGTGATTCGGTCGGTGGAATTTGTGTTGGGCTGTCCAGGATTTACGCAGGCGCTCAGCCGCCTGCTGATAGGGATGCATGTGGAGGACGCGATTGCGCGGTTACAGGGAATCCAATGCCTGGATAAAGGGACTTCCTGCCCGGATCAGTTAGCCCTGGCACTGGCACAGGAATTGGAACAGGCAAATGGGGAAAAGAGTATAACAAGATCATGTCCTGGATGATCTGTATGCGGGGAGCCATATAGATGGAAAGAGGACGATCCTGCGGCAAATTATTGAGCGGGTAAATATTAGGCAGAAGTTTGAAATCGAAGTGGAATTTAAAATCAGTGTCACACAGCTCTTTGACTGATTACATCCGGAAGGGGACAAGAGTGTGTATCATCACGCATCCTGGGAGCATAAAAAATCGGGAGATCTCAAAACGAGATCTCCCGAGCATGGTGGACCTGAAGAGATTCGAACTCTCGACCTCTCGGATGCGAACCGAACGCTCTCCCAACTGAGCTACAGGCCCATATTTTGTTTTTTACAGTGTTTCGTAACTGCTCTTGACAAGTAAATATTATACATGTAGAATAAACACATGTCAAGCATTTTTTTGATGCCTGATCAAAAAAAGCGTGCATCAGCCAGATGCGCCAAAAGGAGAATTGAAAAATGAAAAACAGCGAAAAGACAATGGAAAAAATCGTTGCCCTGTGCAAGGGCCGTGGCTTCGTGTATTCCGGCTCGGAGATTTACGGCGGTCTTGCCAACACTTGGGACTACGGCCCGCTCGGCGTTGAGTTTAAGAACAACGTCAAGGCTGCATGGCGGAAAAAGTTCGTGCAGGAAAGCCCGTACAATGTCGGTTTGGATGCAGCCATTCTGATGAACCCGACGACTTGGGTGGCTTCCGGCCATGTAGGCGGTTTTTCCGATCCGCTGATGGATTGCAAGGACTGCAAGACCCGTCATCGTGCCGACCAGCTAATCGAAGATGCGACCGGCGAAAATCCGGCCGGCTGGACCAATGAGCAGATGAAGGCCTATATCGATGAGCATCAGATTGCCTGCCCGAACTGCGGCGGTCATAACTTCACTGATATCCGTCAGTTCAACCTGATGTTCAAGACCTATCAGGGTGTTACGGAAAACGCAAAGAATGAGATTTATCTGCGTCCTGAAACCGCGCAGGGCATCTTTGTCAACTTCCAGAATATCCAGCGCACCACCCGTAAGAAGATCCCGTTCGGCGTCGGTCAGGTGGGCAAGTCTTTCCGCAATGAGATTACGCCCGGCAACTTTACCTTCCGTACCCGTGAGTTCGAGCAGATGGAACTGGAGTTCTTCTGCAAGCCCGGTACCGATCTGGAGTGGTTCAAGTATTGGAAGGACTATTGCCACAACTGGCTGCTGTCCCTCGGTATGAAGGATGAGAACCTGCGTCTGCGTGACCATGATCCGGAGGAGCTGTCGCACTACTCCAATGCGACCACCGATATCGAATTTCTGTTCCCGTTTGGCTGGGGCGAGCTGTGGGGCATTGCCGACCGCACCGACTTTGACCTGACTCAGCATCAGAAAACTTCCGGTGTGTCGATGGAATACTTCGATCAGGAAGCGAACGAAAAGTATATTCCGTATGTTATCGAGCCTTCGCTCGGTGCCGACCGTGTTGCGCTTGCATTCCTGTGCGATGCGTACGACGAGGAAGTCGTGGGCCAGGATAAGAACGGCAAGGACGATGTCCGCACCGTACTGCGTCTGCATCCGGCGCTCGCGCCGTTCAAGGCTGCGGTGCTGCCGCTGTCCAAGAAGCTGTCCGACAAGGCAATGCCGATCTGGCAGGAGCTGTCCAAGCAGTTCTCGGTGGACTTTGACGACGCCGGTTCGATCGGCAAGCGTTACCGTCGTGAGGACGAGATCGGCACGCCGTACTGCGTCACGGTGGACTTTGAAACCGAGCAGGACGGCTGCGTGACCGTCCGTGACCGTGATACGATGGAGCAGGTGCGCATCAAGGTAGAAGATGTGGCTGCATATATCGCAGAAAAGGTTGCGTTTTAAGCAAAGATAAGTAGAAAAACCGCTGCTTTGAGCAGCGGTTTTTCTTTTTGCGTCAGGAAGTATGTCGTTCTTCGGAATCGTTGTTGCCGCGGAACAGCAGGGAAATGCACCATAGTGCCGCCAGACCTACAAGGGAAAAGATAATGCGGCTCATGGCGCTCGCTTGTCCGCCGAAGAGAAATCCCACCAGATCGAAACCGAACAGACCGATGCTGCCCCAGTTCAGACCGCCAATAATGGCCAGAATCAATGCAAGTTTATCAAGAAACATGAAAACTCCCCTTTCCGGTTTTTCGTAGTATTGCCGGAAAGGGGAGAAACCATGCAGAAAAATGGATTTTTTCGATGCTATCGATTAAAGCTGAGAAAACACTTGCCCAATCGGCGCGTGGATTACCAAATCGGCGCGGCGGTCGGCCGGGGTTGCGGATTTGTTGACCAGAACCAACTTGTTGCCGCGGTAATAGTCGATGAGTCCGGCCGCGGGATAAACGGCGAGGGAAGTGCCGCCGATAATGAGGATATCGGCATTCCGGATATACTCCACGCTCTTGTTGATCGTGTAACTGTCCAGACTCTCCTCGTACAGAACAACATCCGGTTTGATCGTGCCGCCGCACTCGCACTTGGGCACACCCTTGCCGGCAGCGATGTCGCGCACATCATAGGGCTTGTGGCAGCGCATGCAGTAGTTGCGCAGCACCGAGCCGTGCAGTTCGAGCACTTCTTTGGAACCGGCTTTCTGGTGCAGGCCGTCGATGTTTTGGGTGACGACCGCGCGGCATTTGCCCATGCGTTCCCATTCCGCCAGTTTCAGATGCGCAGCATTGGGCTGCGCATCCAGCGCAAGCATTTTGGCGCGGTAAAAACGGTAAAATTCCTCCGGTTCTGCCATAAAAAAGGTGTGGCTCAAGATGGTTTCCGGCGGATATTTATATTGCTGGTTGTACAGGCCGTCCACCGAGCGGAAATCCGGGATGCCGCTTTCGGTCGAAACACCGGCGCCGCCGAAAAACACGATGTTATCGCTGGCATCAATCCATTCTTTCAGCTTGGCAACTTGTGCATCCATTGAGAGGACCTCCTTTATTCCACGACAGAAATGGTGCCTTCCTTGCGGGGCTTTGCCGGGGTTTCCTTGGCGATATAGCCGATCGCGGCAGAGCAGATGACGATATGATCTTCCGGCACACCGTATTCGGTCAACAGCGCGCGCACCTTCGGGTCATCGCAGCATTCCCGGATCTGGTTGATCCAGCAAGAGCCCAGTCCAAGTTCGGTCGCCATGAGCAGCAGGTTTTCCATTGCTGCGGCGCCATCGACAAAAGCGTGATGCTCGTCGCGTTTGTAGGAAATAATAATGTTGACCGGCGCACCGTAGAAGTTGTATTCCGGGCCGCGGTTGTCCGCTTCTGCAACGGCGCGTGCCAATGCGAGGGATTTATCGGCGCTGTAAACCACCGTGAAGTGCCAAAGATATTTGCTCATGCCGGAGGGCGCCCATTCGGCGGCCTCAACCAACTGCATGATTTGGTCTTTCGGGGCGAGCTTGGATTCAAACGCGCGCGTGGAGCGGCGGGATTTGATGATTTGCATCAGGTTGGACATGGAAAAACCTCCTTGATAAGAATAAATATAGTATAGACCCTGTGCGGTCCGGTTTCAATACAACATCACCAAAAATGCGGACGGACGTGTAAAAAAACTGTGAAAAGCAAAGTTTGTATGATATACTGTTACAGATCGAAAAAAGACAAACAGGAGGCGGATGCAGCATGATTACCATCAGCGATCTGAGCTTGAATTTCAGCGGGGAGCCGCTTTTTAAGGACGTCAATCTGAAGTTTACGGAAGGAAATTGTTACGGCGTGATCGGCGCAAACGGCGCCGGCAAATCCACGTTTCTGCGCATTTTGTCGGGTGATCTGGACCCGTCCACCGGCACGGTTTCCATCGCGCCCAAAACGCGTATGAGCGTCTTGAAGCAGGACCATTTTGCGTTTAATGAGGAGACCGTACTCAATACTGTGCTCGGCGGCAATCCGCGCCTGCTGGAGGTCATGCAGGAAAAGGATGCGCTTTATATGAAGGACCCCTTTACCGAGGAGGACGGCAACAAGGCGGCGGAACTGGAAGCGGAATTTGCTGAGATGGGCGGCTGGGAAGCGGAAACCGAAGCCAGCCAGCTGCTCAACGGCCTTGGTCTGGATGCCGACGCGATCCTTTATACCGAAATGCAGTATCTGGGCGACGTGGAAAAGGTAAAGGTGCTGCTGGCGCGCGCCTTGTTCGGCAAGCCGGATATCCTGCTGCTCGACGAGCCGACCAACCATCTGGATATCCAGGCAGTGCGCTGGCTGGAAGATTTCCTCGCGGACTTTGAAGGCACCGTGCTGGTTGTTTCGCATGACCGTCACTTCCTCAATAACGTTTGTACGCATATCGTGGATATTGACTATGGCAAGATCAAGCTGTACGTCGGTAACTACGAGTTCTGGTATGAGTCCTCTCAGCTGATCCAGCGCATGATTAAGGACCAGAACCGCAAGAACGAAGAGAAGATCAAGGAGCTGCAGAACTTCATTCAGCGTTTTGCGGCAAACAAATCCAAGTCCCGTCAGGCGACCAGCCGCCGCAAGCTGATCGACAAGCTGACGGTGGAGGAACTGCCGGCGTCCTCGCGCCGCTATCCGTGGGTTTCGTTTGCGGCGGATCGCGAGGCGGGCAAGGATATTCTCGAGGTGCGCGGCATTTCCAAGACAATCGACGGCGAAAAGGTGCTGGACAACGTCTCCTTTATTGTGCGCCGCGGGGATAAGATCGCATTCATCTCGGACAACGAACTGGCGATGACTACGCTGTTCCAGATTCTGATGGGAGAGATCAAGCCGGACGAGGGCAGCTTTAAGTGGGGCGTTACTACGTCGCAGAGCTATTTCCCCAAGGACAACAACGAGTTCTTTGAAGGACATACCGAAAACATGCTGGACTGGATTGCGCCGTATTCGCGCACGGACACGCTGGAAAGCACGCTGCGCGGCTTCCTTGGCCGCATGCTGTTCTCAGGCGACGATGTGTATAAGCCGGTGCGTGTACTGTCGGGCGGTGAAAAAGTGCGTCTGATGCTGGCGCGGATGATGCTGTTTGGCTCCAACGTGCTGGTGATCGACCAGCCGACCAACCATCTGGATCTGGAATCCATCACGGCGGTCAACAATGGCGTGCGCGATTTCAAGGGTACGGTGCTTTTTGCTTCGCATGACCATGAGTTCGTGCAGACCATTGCAACGCGCATCATCGAAATCCGTGACAAGGGCGTGCTGGACAAGGAGTGCACCTATGACGAGTTCCTGGAGTTCCGCGAGACCTATCAGGGTTAAATGAAAAAAGGGGTATGCGGCCTTTTGGTGCTGCTGGCCATGACTGCGGCGGCGTTTGTGTCCTCCTCGATTTTGGGATGGGGCTGTCCGCTGCAGCATTTTACCGGTATTCCTTGCCCGGGCTGCGGGTTGTCGCGCGCGGCGGTCGCGCTGCTGCGGTTGGATTTTGGGCTGGCGTTTCGCTATCACCCCATGATTTATGTGCTGCCGCCGGTGGTGCTTCTGGTTCTGTTCCGGCAAAAACCGCTGCTCGGCTCCAACCGGCGTGAGCGAATCTTCCTTTGGGGCGTGATGGCGCTGTGGGCAGGGATTTGGATCGTACGACTGCTCTTGCGCGATCCGCTGATTTGCGGCACGGCGATATAGAGATAAGACCACAAAAACGCATGGCAGCAAACCATGCGTTTTTCCTTTATAATATTTAAGAAACAGGATATGCTGCATCGCTTGCTTCGAGCGTTTAAAATATGGTATAATACATTGAATTGGGTATATACCGAGGAGGAAAACCAAAAACATGCTTATCACTTGTCCGCACTGTCAGGCCGAAACCGACCATAAGGTGCTTGATCATATCAATATTGACCGGAGCCCGGAACTCAGGGCACAGGTGCAGGATTTGTCCTGTTTCCGCGTCAAATGCCCCAATTGCGGCGAGACGGCGTTGGTGGTGCATCCCTGTCTGTATCACGATATGGCTAACCAGTTCATGGTCTGGCTGTGGCCGGAGGAAGGGGAAGCTCCCAAAGCGCAGTTTGATCCGCTGTCCGGGTACACGCTGCGCATTGTGGACAGCCTGAACGCATTCCGCGAAAAGATCAACATTCTGGAAAAGGGATTGGATGATCGCGCGGTGGAGATTATGAAGCTGCTGCTGTTTTCGCAGCTGACCCATGATCTGGACGTTGTGGAACTGCTGTTTCACGAGCTGGATGAGCGCACGGGCGATTTCCGTTTTGTGGCGGTGTTGTCTGACGGCGCAGAGCAGTATGCTGCCATGCCCGGTACGGTGTATCAGCGACTGCGGGAGGACGTGGAAACCTATCTGTATACACCCGGTGGTGATTTTTCCAAGATCGATATGGCGTGGGCGCACAGCGCGCTGGAGCTGCTGCACGAACTGGGATAAAAAAACGGCCTTCCCGTAAGGGAAGACCGTAGAGAGTCCTTGTATCAGCCGATCAACACCTGCACAAGCGTACCGCCGATCACGGCGACAGCAAAAGTAGCTGCAATGACGGGAAGCGCACGGCGACGGCCTTCTTTTTCTTCGAACAGCACGATGTAGCCGAAGCCTGCGCCGGTCGAAAGGCCGGCGATCAACGCGCCGAAGCTGATGGTGCCGCCGACAAACAGTTCGCTCAGCAGCACGCTCATCGCACAGCTGGGGATCAAACCCAGGATGGCGCACAGCAGCGGCTGGAAAATGCTGTCGGAAAGCAGAAGGGACGCCAACACCTCTTCACCGATGATATGAACGACCGTGTTGAGAATGAACAGAACGGCAAACAGGAAGAACGCGGTTTTCAGCGTATGCCAGACCACGCTCCAAACCGGGGAACCGGCGCTGCAGTCGCAGGCGGACATTTCAATTTCCAGTTCTTCGTCGCTGTTCGGGCGGTGGCTGCGGAATACGGTATAGCGCAGGATGTATCCACCGATGACGGCGATGGCAAACTTGATCACCAGCAGCCAGACCACTTGCGGTACACTGGCGCCGCCCGCCAGCATGACGGGAACGGCTTCATCCGAGGTAGCCAGAAAGACGGCAACCAAGGTGGCAGGCGCCAAATACCCGGCAGAGAAAAGCGCAGCCGCGGCGGCGGAAAAGCCGCACTGCGGGATGGTTCCGGCGAGCGCGCCGACAACCGGACCGAATTGCGCTGCGCGGGAAAGCAGTGCCGGTGTATTGGTCAGGCGGTTTTCGATATAATATAGAAGAGCATATACCACAAGTAAAAGCGGAATGGTCTTTAATACATCGAAAAACGCTTCCGGCAAAACATGAGATAGGATATCGAGCAAAAATTTCACCTCATAGCTATTTTCAGTTAAACGGAGACAACTGTAAAACAGTATAACACATGATTGTGCAATCGGGCAAGCGAGATTTGCTGAAATGCACCAGTTTTGAAAAGGAAACGAAGTACGGTTATGAAATTTAGTGATTTGAAGATTGAAAGAAGTATACTCAAGGCGCTGCGCGAGGCGGGGTATGAGGAACCGACGCCGATTCAGCAAAAGGCGATTCCGCCGGTGCTGGCGGGACACGATCTGATGGGCTGCGCACAGACCGGCACAGGCAAGACCTGTGCGTTTTCGGTGCCGATCATTCAGCGGCTGGATCGGGAAAGCGGAAAGGCCGGTACGATCCGCGCGCTGATCCTGACGCCGACGCGCGAACTGGCGCTGCAGATTTATGAAAATGTCTGCCAGTATGCGCGCTATACGCCGTGCACCGCAGCGGTTATTTTCGGCGGCGTGTCTCAGGTGCCGCAGGTGGAAGCGATCGCACGCGGCGCGGATATCCTGATCGCCACGCCCGGCCGCCTTTGGGACCTGATGGGACAGGGGATTGTCAAGCTCAATAAAGTGGAATGCTTTGTGCTCGATGAGGCGGACCGCATGCTGGATATGGGCTTTTTCCCTGATGTCAAGCGGATCATTAAGTATCTGCCGTCCAAGCGGCAGACCCTGCTGTTTTCCGCGACCATCCCGAATGAGATCGCCGCGTTGGCGGACAGCCTGCTGACCAATCCGGCGCGCATTTCGATCACGCCGTCGGCAAAGCCGGTGGAAAAGATCGAGCAGAAGGTTTTCCTGGTGGAAAAAGCGGAAAAGCGGGAACTGTTGGTTGACCTCATTCGTCAAAGCAATGTGCACCAGACTTTGGTGTTTACACGAACCAAACACGGTGCGGACCGCGTTGCCCGCGATCTGAACCGCGCAGGCATCAAGGCAAAGTCCATCCACGGCGACAAAAGCCAGAATCAGCGGCAGCGCGCACTGGAGGATTTTAAGGAATGTAAGATTGCTGTCCTTGTTGCGACCGACATCGCCGCACGCGGCATTGACATCAACGAATTGCCGCTGGTCATTAACTTTGATCTGCCCAATATTCCGGAAACCTATGTCCATCGTATCGGCCGGACGGGCCGCGCGGGACAGGAAGGTACTGCTATTTCTTTCTGCGATCAGTCCGAGCGTCCGTATTTGGCGGATATTGAAAAGCTGATCGGCAAGCGCATTCCGCTGGCAGGGGAAATCCCGCATGTGGAAAAAGAGAAAGAACACACAGGACGGGACAGCGGGCAGCGCAAGACCACCAACGTGCGTACGCGCCGCAAGCCGGTTTCGGAGAATGCTTCGGCGGAAGAGGTCGCGGCGGATGTGGCCAGAGAAAAGGCTGCAAAGCAGAAGGCGCGCAGAAATGCGGCGGCCAAGCGTCCGTCCCGCAAGGAAAAAGCAGCGGAGATTCAGAACGAGCAGCGTGCCAAGGCGTCTGCGCCCCGCGCGCGGAAAACGGGTGCGGCTTCGCGCGGAAGAGGCCGCCGCAATGATCCGTACGCGCGTTATGAAAAGAATGAGCCGCGTGTGGATGCACATACGCCTTCGCGCGCCTATGCGCTGAGCGAGGAAGCGGCAGCGCGCATTCGCAAAAAGGTGGAAGCCGGTCTCGCGGCACGCGCACAGAAAAAAGCAGCGGCTCCTGCGGAGCCAGCCAAAAAGCCTGCTGCACGTCGCAGACGCCGTCGCGCAAAATAAACAGAGTTAAAAACATCCTTTTGATAGAAAAATACGGAACGGGAAAAGGAGTAAACGACAATGAACGGCGCACGACACCGCTTTGCCCTTGGGCTCACCTGCTTTTTTATGATATGCCTGACCGTGGTTTACCCCTTTTTGCTGTATACTCCGAACGAGTTCATCACGCGGTGGCGGGAGTGGTATATCGAAACGGCGATGGGCACCATGACGCATCAATGGCTTGCCACCTGGTTCATTCCGGGCGATATCATTGAAGAAGTGATGACCAAGCGGTATTTGCTCAACCAGAAACAAGAAGGCGTGGTCAGCGCGTGGGGCAATGTAGATGATGAAGACCGCACTGCATCCACGCCGGAAGAGCAGTTTTATCAGACGTTTTCCGAGTTGGACCGGGATAGCTTTGAGGCTTTCCTCCGGGACAATCCGGATTACATAGCCAATGGGTATGAGCATATCAATATCGATTTGATTGGGGACGCGACGCAAAAGAATTACAACACCGGCATTGTGACCAAGCAGGGAGATACCGTTTTGGCCATCAACGCGGAACACGGCATCATGATCGCGGAAATTGTCGGCGAGGACTCTCTCGGTATGGAATATGCGGGCAAGATCGCGCTCTGCAAAAAACCGGAAAATATTTTTGTTGGGACTTGTGAAGGCCTGTTTTCCTATGGTTCTTATGTTTCGGACATGGTGCGTAAGTATGATGCGATCCTGGGTATCAATGCGTCGGGCTTTGCGGATTATGAAGGAAACGGTACCGGTGGCCTGCCGTACGGTTTCCTCAAGAGCGAAGGCGTGAAATTACAGAATGCCGTAGGGGACACCTGGAAAATCATCGGCTTTGACGAGGATGACCATTTGCAGATCGGCGCGTTCAACGATACTTCCAATCTGCGCGATGCGGTGGAGTTCCATCCGGCGCTCATCATCAACGGAGAAAATTTGGTTGCCGGCACCGGCTTGAATGAGCAGCAGCCGCGCACTGCGATCGGTCAGGCGGAGGACGGAACGGTCATGATGCTGGTCGTCGATGGTCGCCAGTTCCATTCTTTCGGTATTTCGATCGAAAAATGCGCGGATATTATGGAAAAATACGGCGCGTATCAGGCATCGATGCTGGATGGCGGTTCGTCCTCGGTCATGGTGTACAGCGGACGGGAAATCACCAGCCCGACCACCTTGTCCAAAAATCCGGAGGGACGATATCTGCCGGACGCATTTTTGGTGCGATAAAAAAGATAGCATTGAATTTGAAAAAAGGCTTGTTTTTCTTTGCTTTGCATGGTATAATAATCAAGCGCCTGTAAGACAGGCGCTGTCATGGAGAAGTATCGAAGTGGTCATAACGAGCTCGACTCGAAATCGAGTTGACGGTAACACGTCACGTGGGTTCGAATCCCACCTTCTCCGCCACAAAAACAGCACTTTATCTTATGATAAAGTGCTGTTTTTTATTTCATTTCTATATACGAAAAAGCGGGGCGTTGACGCCCCGCTTTTTTCATGAATCCGCTTTGGGATAGTCCGGATGCAGACCGGACCAGCCGAATTGCGGCAGAGTGAGAATGCGATCCATATCCTCATCCGAGATGCAGAAGTCGAAAACATCCAGATTTGCGGCCATCCGTTCCGGGGAAGAGGATTTTGGCAGCGGAAGCACGCCGCATTGCAGCGCGAACCGGACGCAAAGCTGTGCGACCGATTTGTGGTAGTTTGCCGCGATCTCAGCCAGACGCGCATCCTGCAGAACGCGCTGGCGGCCGAGTGGACTCCATGCTTCCGGCAAAATATTGTTTTTGCGGCAAAACTCTACCGTGTAGGTTTGCGGGTAACCGGGATGGAATTCGATCTGATTGACCATAGGCATGATGTCCGCGCTTTCCATCAGGTTTCTCAGATGATGCGGCAGGAAATTGCTCACGCCGATGGCGCGGACGCGTCCGGCGCGGTAAAGATCTTCGAGCGCACGCCAGGTATCGTGGTCCAGCTGCCGCCATTCGGCGGACAGATCATCCGTGCGGGGCCAATGGATCAGATACAGATCCAGATAGTCGGTATGAAGCTTTTGCAGTGAACGTTCAAATGCCGCCAGCGCGCCATCATATCCCATTTCGGTTTTCCACAGTTTGCTGGTCAAGAACAGTTCGCTGCGCGGCACATGGGAGGATTGGAGCGCGTCGCCGAGCGCCTGCTCCGTGCCGTAGAAGGAGGCGGTATCAAAATGCCGGTATCCGGCCTCAAGCGCAGCTGCCACAGTTCCGTCGTCCCGCTCGCTGGTGAGATAGGTGCCGAAGCCGACGGCCGGGATGACAACGCCATTTATTAAAGTAAAGTTGTCCATGCGGATCACATCCTTGTCTGTTTGGTATTCTCAGTATACCATGATCCCGTGTTCTTTGCATGAGGAATTGCTGGTACTTCTCATATTTTCTTTTGGGTGGACATATCGTTATACAGGAGCGCAGCGAAAAGGAGGAGACAGCATCAATGGAACTAAACCAAACAAGCATCCAATATTATGACAAGCGACTCGCGCGAATATCGACATGCAGCGAAACGGCAGATTCGATTGTACCAGACACGTTTCCGGATATCGGGAGGATTGTTTGCGCGTATGGCACCGCTGCGGTACGCGACCAATCGCCGCAGAGCGGCCGGCTGCTGGCTTCCGGCATGGTACAGGTTGTTGTTTTGTATGAGCCGGAAAAAGGGGATGGACTGCGCCGGCTGACGGTGCCGGTCAGTTTTGCGCACATTGAAGAGTGCGAGGGAATCGATGCGGAAACTGTAAACATCGTGGATTGCCGGGTGGCGACGGTCGATGTGGTTGCCGTCAACAGCCGCAAGGTAAATGTGAAGGTACAGCTTTGCTTTTCGATGGAAGGATATTGCCAAACTCAGTGTGAAATTACCGAGGGCACACAGGAAAAGCAGGTGCAACTGCTCAGTGAAATGCAGACGGTGACGCTGACCGAGCAGGCGCGCGCCTATCCGATCACAATTTTGGATGATGTCACCATGCAGGAAGCGGACGACGCAGCGCTTCTGCATGCCAAATGCATGTTGCGCACGTCCGAGTGCCGCGCCATGCGGGGAAAGATCGTCCTGAAAGGGGAAGCTGAGGTGCAGTGCCTTGTGCTGCAGGAAGACGATGCGGTGCGGGTGTTATCCAATACGACGCCGTTTACGCAGATCCTCGAGCTGCCGGAAGTGGAGGAGCAGGATACTGTCGCTGCACAGCTGGCGGTGCGGGAAATCGACTGCCGCTTGGAACAGGACGGTTTGCTTTCGTATACCGTATCGGTAACCGCGCTGATTACCGTCCGGCGCACCAGATCCCTGTGCTGCATCAAGGATCTCTATTTACCGGGACAGACGCTGCGGTTAAGTGAAGAAAAAACGCTCCTGCATTCCACGCCGCCCTGCGTACCGTTTACCGCCGATGCCACGGAAACACTGCCCACCGCGCAGCATGCGGCGCATATCGTGGCAGCGGAAGCGGTTTGCTGCGGCGCAAAACGCAGCAAAGAAGGCGAGATCCAGATGACGGCTGCCGTGCGCATCCTCTATTTGAGCGATGAGCAGCAGCTATATATGTTGGAACGGTTGGTGCCGCTTAGCATGTCGTGCATTGCGACGGGAGAAGTTTCGGATATCACACTGGCGGTGCGCGCATCGGCTGCCGGGGAAACCGGGATTTTGCTGAACATGACGGCGTCAGGCATGGCGTCAGCAGAAGAGCGGGTCGCATTTCGCCACATCAAATCGCTGGAAGCCGGAGAGGCACAGCAAAAAACGGCGGATGCAACGCTGCTGCTTCGCTACATTGAGCAGGAACAACAGTTATGGGAAATTGCCAAAGACTGCGGCACGACGATGGATGAGATCCGGCAGGCAAACGATCTTCCAGCGGATGCCACCTGTGTTTCCCATACGGTATTGCTGATACCGATTCAGGTATGAAAGGCGGGGGAATCTTGGATCATCAAATTTACAATCAGATCAGCGCGCGCACCGGCGGCGATATCTATATCGGTGTGGTGGGACCGGTGCGCACCGGTAAGTCAACGTTTATCAAGCGGTTTATGGAAACCATGGTGCTGCCCGGCATGGATAACGTGTATAAGCGGGAGCGGGCGCGCGATGAACTGCCGCAATCGGGCGCGGGCAAGACCATCATGACGGCGGAACCCAAATTCGTGCCGGAGGAAGCAGCGGAGATCGCCCTGCCGGACGGCGGTATGTGCCGCGTGCGTTTGGTGGATTGCGTTGGTTATCTGGTGGATGGTGCATTGGGCGGCATGGAGGACGATATGCCGCGCATGGTTTCCACGCCATGGCGCGAAGAGCCGATGACTCTGGCTGAAGCGGCGGAAACGGGTACACACAAAGTCATCGGCGAGCATTCCACAATCGGCCTTGTGGTGACGACCGACGGCAGCTTCACAGAGATCCCGCGGGAAAACTATGTTCCGGCGGAACAGCGCGTGATCGAAGAACTGCGGGCGTTGGGCAAACCGTTTTTGGTGTTGGTCAATTCCGCGGAACCGGATGGAGAGCGCGCCAAGGCGGTGTGCGAGACGCTACGCACCCAGTATCAGATCGAACCGCTTGCCGTCAACTGCATGGAACTGGATGAAAACGACATTGCGTTCATCATGCAGCGGGTTCTGTATGAGTTTCCAGTGTGTGAAATTGCCTTCGTTTTGCCACGGTACATCAGCGCCTTGCCGGCGCAGCATGCAGTCCGTCAAAGCATTTTCCAATCCGTTCGCACTTCGGCGCAGGGCGGAGAAAAAATGCGGGACATCCGCAGTATCTGCGAGAAGATCGGACAAAACGAATATGTCGGGCGCGTGGATATCGATCAGATGGCGTTGGGTAACGGAAAGGCCAGTATCCGGATCGAAATTCCGGAACGGGTGTTTTACGAGATCGTCGGCGATCAGACCAATATTCGTGTGCAGGACGCGGCAGATCTGATCTCTGTGCTCAGCGATTTCGCAGAGGTGAAAAAGAAATATGAACGGCTGCGCGGTGCGCTGGATCAGGTTTATCAGACCGGTTATGGCATTGTCATGCCGTCGGTGGATGAACTGACGCTGGAAGCGCCGGAAATTGTCCGACAGGGCGGCCGGTACGGTGTTCGCTTGCGTGCGTCGGCGCCGTCCATTCATCTCATGCGTGCCAACATCAAGGCAGAGGTCAATCCGATCGTAGGCACGGAAAAGCAGTCGGAGGAGCTGGTGCATTATCTGCTTAGCGAATTTGAGGAGCAGCCGGAAAAGATTTGGGATACAAATATTTTCGGCAAATCCCTCAATGAGCTGGTGCGGGAAGAGCTGTCTCACAAACTCAGCCGCATGCCGGATGATGCGCGGGGTAAAATCCGGGAAACACTGGAAAAAATCATCAACGAAAGCGCGGGCGGACTGATCTGCATCATTCTTTGACGCGTCAAGCGGGTATCCATGTGATACCCGCTTTTTTCTGCTGCAAAGCAAGCGGCAGCGCGGAAAAACTCCTGTTTGCCGCATTTTGATGTATTCTTGACAGGAGAGACATTCGATGATACTATAATTTAATAGATAATTGTGTGTTGCGGGAGGGATCCGGTTGGCTGATACGCGTATCAATGAGGAAGTGGAATGCTGCGAAGAGCATGTCATTCATACCGATGCCGTGTCGCATGCGCGTGCAGCTATGCCGGGGGATGAGATCACCTCTGCGGCTTCGGATTTTTTTAAGGCTTTTTCCGATAAAACGCGTTTGCGTATTTTGACTGCGCTGGTTGCAGACGAATTGTGCGTATGCGATATTGCCTCGCTGTTGGGGATGAGCCAGTCGGCGATCTCGCATCAGCTGCGGTTTTTGAAGCAGGCCCGTCTGGTGAAAAGCAGGAAAAGCGGAAAAACAGTGTATTATGCGCTTTGCGATGACCATATCCAAGTGATTTTAGCGCAGGGAATCGCACATGTGCAGGAGGGATAGATGAATGAGTGATATGAATAACCGCCTTGCGGGACAGCCGGAAGAGGATCAGCGGCTGGAACAAAACGGTTCGGTGACTGAGACGCCTGCTGCGGATTCGGCTGCTCCGGTGCAGGAAACCGAACTGCCTTCTCCGACGGAACTGCTCAATAATCTGTTGTCCGGTTTGGAAAACAGTGTGGCGCAAGCGCAGCCGGTGCAGGCTGAACAGCCGGAAGCCGTCACCGAAGAAACGACGGAAGAGCAGCCTTTGGAAGAGGCAGCGCCGCAAACCATGCCGGAGCAAACCGAAGAGGTGCCCTCGGCGGAAGCGGTACCCGAGCAGACTGCGGAGCAGGAAGGGGAACCGGAAGATACGGCCGAAGATGCTGCGTCTCAAGTAGTGCTCGAGACGGAACCGGCAGAGGCGGAAGAAGAGGACGAAACCGAACTGCCGCCGATTTCGGAAACGGCTTTGACGGTGAAGCCGAGCGGCGCGGATGAAACCGAAGGCATGACGCTGATTGAGCGTGCGCAATACCATGCGCGGATGCGCCGGCGTGAACAGACACGTCTGCGCCGTGAAAACGCCAAGCGGGGCGCTTCCGGCGGAGAAGTGCCGTATCAGGCGATGACACCGATGGATATGCGCTTTACGCTGGTTCGTTTGGCCATTGCTGCTATTTTCCTGATCTTTGGCGTTTTCCTGCGGCAGACCGGCGTCGGTGTCGTATTTTATCTGATCGCGTATTTGATTACGGTTTTGCCGATTCTGACGAAGGTTGCATATCATTTTACCCATGGCAAGTATTTTGACGAATATCTGCTGATTTTTATTGCATCGCTCGGCGCGTTTCTGCTGGGTAATCACGCGGAAGCCAGCGTAGTGCTGATTTTGCATGGGGTCGGCAAAATTGTCAGCGATTTGGTGCTCAGCTCCACCCATAAATCGCTCACGCAGCAGACGGATTTCATTCCGGACCGCGCATCTGTGGTCAATATGCAGGGCGAGGAGCGTCAGGTCGCTCCCAGTGAAATCAAAATCGGCGATTTCATTCTGGTTCGTTCGGGAGAGCGTATCCCGATCGACGGTGTTGTCCTTCGTGGCGAAGGCACGGTGGATGACACGGTTCTGACCGGTGAAAATGAACCGGTTCCGGTTGTCAAAAACGCAAAGGTGCTGGCCGGCAGCCTGTATAACGGCTCGCTGCTGCTGCTTCGTGCAGCAGCCCGGTTTGATGACTGTGCGGTAAATCAGATCCTGCGCGTGCAGGAAGAAGGCAAAGATCGAAAAGCAGCGCTGGAGAACAGTGTAGTGCAGGGCGCGGCGCGCGTGATTCCGGTGATCATTGTGCTGGCGGTGCTGTTGTCTGTGATCCCGCCGCTGTTTAATTCCGGTACGTCGATGTCCAACTGGGTGTATCGCGCGCTGACCATTTTGGTGGTTTGCTGCCCGACCGCACTGATGATTTCGGTACCGCTGTGCTTCCTGTGCGGCGGCGGACGATTGATGCAAAAGGGTATCCATGTCAAGGGCAGTGAGGCCATTGAGAAAATGGCAGAACTGCGCATGGTGGTGTTTGACAAGACGGGTACGCTGACCGAAGGCAATCTGCGCGTCAAGGAAATTCATGGCACGCAGGACTTCAATCAGGAGAGCTGCCTTGCATTGGCGGCGGCTGCCGAGCAGCTGTCTCAGCATCCGGTTGCCCGTGCGGTGGTTGCGGCCTATCAGGGCGTGCCCCAGAAGATCAGCGAGTTTGAAGAGTTCCCCGGCCGCGGCGTGCGGGCAAGAATTGGAAACCGCAATCTGCTGGCCGGTAACCGCAGGTTGATGATCTCCCGTGGTGTGAAGGGCGTACCGGATATCCGCGGCACGGTGGTATATGTCGCGTACGAAGGCGATTATGCAGGTGCGATCGTGCTGGAAGATACCGTTCGCGCGGAAGCGTCGGACGCGATCAAGGAACTGAAAAATCAGGGCGTTCTGCGCACGGTCATCCTGACTGGTGATACCGAGTTGCCCACGCATCAGGCGGCGGAAGCCATCGGCATCGATACGGTGCATTTCGGCTTGCAGCCGGAAGAGAAGGCATCCAAAATGGAATTCCTGATGCGCACCATTCCGACAGACGGTACGGCAGCTTATGTTGGCGACGGCGTCAATGACATCGAAGAACTCAAAATGGCGGATGTCGGTGTCGCAATGGGTGTCGCTGGTTCGCAGCAGTCGGCGTCGGCGACCAATGTGCTCGTGATGAGCAATGATCTGACGCGTCTGAGCGATACGTTGCGGATTTGCCGCCGGACGCACAGCATTGCGCTGCAGAACATGGTTGTTGTGATCTTGATCAAAATCGTTTTGGCGCTGCTGACGTTGGTGGGCGTTGCCTATATGTGGCAGGCCGTTGCGGCAGATGTCTTGCTCACGGTGCTGACCGTTTTGAATGCAGCCCGTATTTTAGGCATTAAGTAAATATAGGAAAAGGGGCCATGCCGGCGCAAGTCGGTATGGCCTTCTTGCACCTTTTATGCTATAATAACTTTGTATTTTGCTTTGGAGGAAAACGACTTGCATAAGAAAATGGAAGCGATCCTGTCCCGCGTGCAGAAGCCGGCGCGCTATGTCGGCGGAGAGTGGGGTTCAGTGACAAAAGATAAGGCAGAAGTCGACTTGCGCTTCGCTTTTTGTTTCCCGGATACCTATGAGGTTGCCATGTCGCATCTTGGTTCCCGTATTCTGTATGGTCTGCTCAACGACCAAAAGGGAATCTGGTGCGAGCGCGTTTGCGCGCCTTGGATCGATATGGAAGCCGAAATGCGCGCCGCCGGCATTCCACTGTACGGTTTGGAAAGCGGCGACCCGCTCTATGATTTTGATATCATTGCATTTACCCTGCAATATGAGCTTTCTTTCTCGAATATTCTGAACATGCTTGATCTCGGCGGTGTCCCGGTGCTGGCGAAGGACCGCACGGAGCTCAAGCACATTGTCGCCTGCGGCGGACCATGCGCGTATAACCCTGAGCCGCTTTGCGACTTTGTCGATCTGTTTATGATCGGCGACGGCGAGGAGATCATGCTCGAGTTTACCGACCTGTACCGCAAGGCAAAGCGGGAAAACTGGAGCAAGCAAGAGTTTTTGATCGCGGCCGCTCAGATCGAGGGCATGTATGTGCCGTCGCTTTACGAGGTTAGCTATCATGAGGACGGAACGATCGATCAAGTGACGCCGACGCACGGCGCGCCCGCCATGGTACAAAAGCGCATTGTCAAGGATTTGGATACCATGTATTATCCGGAATCCTTTGTTGTACCGTCTACCGACATCGTATTCGACCGCGCGATGATCGAGCTGTTTCGCGGCTGTCCGCGTGGCTGCCGGTTCTGTCAGGCGGGACACACCTATCGTCCGCTGCGCACCAAATCCAAGGAGACGCTGCTTCGGCAGGCGAAAGCGGTGCTGAAAAAATCGGGCTATGAGGAAATCTCGCTTTCCTCTCTGTCCACCAGCGACTATGGCGATCTGTCCGGCTTGACCGAGTGCATGCTTGACTACTGCGAGCCGCGTCACATCAGCCTGTCGCTGCCCAGCCTGCGTGCAGACAGCTTCAGCGCCGAACTGATGCAGCGCGTGCAGAAAACGCGCAAGAGCGGTCTGACCTTTGCCTGCGAAGCGGGCACGCAGCGCCTGCGCGACGTCATCAACAAGAATATCCGTGAAGAGGACGTGCTGCACGCGTGTGAAATCGCGTTCCAGGGCGGTTGGAACAATGTAAAGCTGTATTTCATGATCGGCCTGCCGACCGAAACGACCGAAGATCTGGACGGCATTGCGGAGATCTGCAAAAAGGTGGCCTACTGCTGGCGCATGAACACCAACAACCGCGCGCGCGGCGTGCGCATCACGGCGTCGGCATCCTGCTTTGTGCCCAAGCCGCAGACCCCGTTCCAGTGGGACGCGCAGGACACGCTCGAGCAGTTTGTTGAAAAGCAGGCGCACATGAAGGAGATCATGCGCACGCGCAATGTGACGTATAACTGGCACGACGCCAAAACCTCGGTGCTGGAGGGGGTCATTGCCCGCGGCGACCGCCGTCAGGGCGCAGCGATCTATCTGGCATGGCAGCGCGGCTGCAAGATGGATGGTTGGGACCAGTGCTTTGACTTTGATAAGTGGATGCAGGCGTTTGCCGACTGCGGTCTTGATCCTGCGTTTTACGCGTCCCGTCAGCGTCCGCTGGATGAAGTGTTCCCGTGGGATCACATCGGCTGCGGCACGCGCAAAGAGCATTTGAAGCGGGAATGGGAGCGCTCGCGTGAAGCGGCCATCACGCCCGACTGCATGCATCAGTGTGCCGGCTGCGGCGCAAATGCGCTGCTGGAAGGGGGCAAGTGTCATGTTTAAGGCGCGGATGAAGTTTGCCAAAGAGGGGAGAGCCAAGTATATCTCCCACCTCGACTTGATGCATACCATGCAGCGCGCGATGGCACGCTGCCAGATGCCGCTCTGGTTTACCGAGGGATTTAACCAGCATGCGTATGTGTCGGTCGCTCTGCCGCTTTCGACCGGATATTCGGGCGAATGTGAGTTTTTGGACTTTAATATCATCGCGGATGCTGTGCCGGAAAACGCGGTCGAGGCGCTCAATGATGTATTCCCGGAAGGGCTGCGCGCGATCGAGATTTATCCGCTGGAGGACGGCGGCATGAAGGTCGGCGCGATCGCATGGTCGCAGTACCGCATTACCTGGGGCTTTGAGGACGGAATCCCGTCCGGCTTTTTGCCCGCGGTGCGCGAACTGTTTGGACGGCAGAAAGTCGAGATCGTAAAGCGCAGCAAGCGCGGCGAAAAGACGGTCAATATGAAGGAACTGATGCGCGATCTGACCATCAACGAGCAGGATGGGGAGATCGTGGCAGTCGTGACGACGGCTGCCGGCAATAACAATATGAGCCCGGAATACCTGACCCGTGCCATTCGCCAATATCTGCCGCAGTTTGAAATCCCATTCTGCGCCTATCACCGTCTGAATGTGTTCACGGCAGACGGCACTCCATTCCGATAAGAGGAGGCACAAGATGCCTGTTACCGTTTCTCAAGAACAACTGCAAAGTCAGTTCACTTATATCGACGCAGTCGCCGCGCTGATCCGCGGTAAACAGCTGCGCGCTTATACCCACACCTTTGGCTGCCAGCAGAACGAAGCGGATACCGAACGCATCCGCGGCATGCTGCATGAGATGGGATACACCATGACCGACAAGCCGGAAGACGCGGATTTTATCCTGTTCAATACCTGTGCGGTGCGTGAGCACGCGGAGGACCGTGCGTTTGGCAATATCGGCGCGCTCAGCCATTTGAAAAAACAGCGTCCCGACGTGGTGATTGCGCTGTGCGGCTGTATGGCGCAGCAGGAGAAAAACGTCGAAAAAATCAAGAAAAGTTATCCGCAGGTTAGCCTTCTGTTTGGAACGCATGCGCTGTGGCGTTTTCCGTCGCTTCTGTATCGGGCGCTGACCGAGAAAAAACGGGTGTTTGACATCGGCGGTGAGGATGATATTGCCGAAGGTCTGCCGGTGCTGCGTGCGCAGGGCCCGAAGGCGTGGCTGTCAATCATGTATGGCTGCAACAACTTCTGCACTTACTGCATTGTGCCCTATGTGCGCGGACGCGAGCGCAGCCGCCGGCCGGAGGAGATTGAAAAAGAGCTGCGTGAGCTGGTGGCAGCAGGCTATAAGGAGATTACGCTGCTGGGCCAGAATGTCAATTCCTACGGCAAGGATCTGGGATTGGATATCGACTTTGCTGACCTGCTGCGGCGGCTCAATGCCGTGCCGGGCGACTTCTGGCTGCGGTTTATGACCAGCCACCCGAAGGACGCGTCGCCCCGTCTGTTTGACGCGATGGCCGAGTGTGACAAGGTGGCCAAACAGCTGCATCTGCCGTTCCAGTCGGGCAGCGACGAGATCCTGCGCCGCATGAACCGTCGGTACACAGCGGAAGAATACCGCGCGTTGATTGCGGATGCACGGGCAAAAATGCCGGATATTACGCTGTCGAGTGATATCATTGTCGGTTTCCCGGGGGAAAACGAGGAGGATTTCCAGCAAACGCTGCGTCTGGTGAAAGACGTCCGTTTTGATCTGCTGTTTACGTTCCTGTATTCGCCCCGTACCGGGACGCCGGCAGCTTCCTACGAGGATAACGCCACTTCGCAGGAAAAGCAGGACCGCTTTGAACGGCTACTCAAAGCACAGGATGAGATCGTCGCTGAGCGGCAGGCAGCATATCAGGGGAAAACGCTTCGCCTGCTGGTAGACGGCACGGCAAAGGGGCCAGAATACCCGTTTACTGCGCGCACGGAGGGTAATCTGCTGGTATGCGTGCGCGGTGAGAATATCCAAATTGGTCAGTTCATCGAAGCAAAGATTGAAAAGACCAGCCTGCGCTGTCTGTTTGCGCAGAAATTGTAGAAAGAGGTAGAATCAATGGCAGAACTCACGCCCATGATGAAACAGTATTTTGAAATCAAAAACAAAAACAAGGATTATATCCTGTTTTATCGTCTGGGCGATTTCTATGAAATGTTCTATGAGGATGCCAAGCTGGCCTCCCGTGAACTCGAGCTGACGCTGACCGGCCGTGACTGCGGACAGGAAGAACGCGCGCCCATGTGCGGCGTGCCGTATCACAGTGCGGAAGGATATATTGCAAAGCTGGTGCGCAAGGGGTATAAAATTGCCATCTGCGAACAGGTGGAAGATCCCAAGCTGGCCAAAGGGCTGGTGAAACGAGAGATCGTCCGCCGTGTCACGCCCGGCACGGTTGTGGAAGCCTCTATGCTGGACGAGGGACGCAATAACTTCCTCGGCTGTGTTTACGCGGAGCAGGGCGGCATCGGCGTGAGCTTTGCCGATATCACCACTGGTGAGGTCTGGGCGACCGGTTCGGATAACTGGCAGGATATTGCCAGTGAACTGGGACGGTTTGGCCCGCGCGAGGTGTTGGTCGGCGGTGTGGCCGCGTCTGCAGAAGCTTTTCTGACGTTTTTGAAAGATCGGCTGGAGGCCCTTGTCGAGCCCATGGCGGAGGAGAGCTTTGAAACGCAGCATGCCGCGGAACGGATCCGCTCGCATTTTCAGGTGGAGGATTTCGATGCTGCGGGTCTGACCGATCTGCCGCAGACGATTCAATGTCTGGGCGGATTGCTCGAATATCTGGAACAGACCCAGCAGGCAAGTCTTGCGGCGCTCAATCATTTGCAGGTCTATCATCAGGGACAGTACATGGAGCTCGATCTGATTGCACGCCGCAATCTTGAGCTGTGCGAGACCATGCGAACCAAAGAGAAAAAGGGTACGCTGCTTTGGGTGCTCGACCGCACCAAAACCGCGATGGGTTCGCGGCTGATTCGCCAGTGGCTGGAGAAGCCGCTGTATAATCCGCTGCACATTGTTCGCCGCCAGCAGGCGGTAGGGGCGTTGTGTGATGATGTGATCGCACGAACCGCGCTGTCCGACGCCATGAAAAAGGTGTTTGATATCGAGCGCTTGATCGGGCGCGTCACCTACGGCACGGCCAATGGCCGTGATCTGCACGCGCTTTCGTCGGCGATCGCCTGCCTGCCGGAAATCCGAGAGCAGGCGGCGCAGTTTTCTCAGCCCATGCTACGGGAGATCACGCAGAATATGGATTTGCTGGAAGATATCCATGCGCTGGTGGAACTGGCCATTGTGGATGAGCCGCCCATTCTGCTGCGCGAAGGCGGTTTGATTCGGACCGGCTATAACGAGGAAATTGATTATCTGCGCGATCTGGCATCCGGCGGTAAAGGCAAAATCGCCGCGATCGAGCAGACCGAGCGCGAAAAAACCGGCATTAGCAAGCTGAAAATTGGATACAACCGTGTGTTTGGATATTACATTGAAGTCAGCAAATCCAATGTGGATGCCGTGCCGGATTACTATATCCGCAAACAGACGCTTGCCAACGGCGAGCGGTACATTACAGAAGAGCTCAAACAGCTGGAAAGCACGGTGCTTGGCGCGCAGGAGCGGCTGACGACGCTGGAATACGAGGTGTTTGTATCGGTTCGCGATCAGATCGCGGAGCAGGTACACCGCGTGCAGAAAACTGCACAGGCGGTCGCGGCGCTCGATGTTCTGTGTGCGCTGGCAGAAGTTGCATGCGATAATAATTACACCTGCCCGGTCGTTGATTTCTCCGACAAGATTGAGATTCATGACGGCCGCCATCCGGTTGTCGAGAAAATGTTGGCGGACAGCCTGTTTATCCCGAATGATACGCTTTTGGACAGCGGCGAAAACCGTGTGGCGATCATCACGGGTCCCAATATGGCAGGTAAGTCCACTTATATGCGGCAAGTGGCACTCATCACGATCATGGCGCAGATCGGCTCGTTTGTGCCGGCGTCCTCTGCCCATATCGGCGTTGCCGACCGGGTGTTTACCCGTGTAGGTGCGTCGGATGATCTGGCAAGCGGCCAGTCCACTTTTATGGTGGAGATGAGCGAAGTTGCGGACATTCTCAAGCACGCCACCAAGTCCAGCCTGCTGATTCTGGACGAGATTGGCCGCGGCACCTCGACGTACGACGGTATGTCGATTGCCCGCGCGGTCATTGAATACGTCGCGGACAAGCGGAAGGTAGGTGCGCGCGCGCTGTTTGCCACGCATTATCACGAGCTGACCGTGTTGGAAGAAATGGTCAAGGGAGTCAAGAATTATAACATTGCGGTCAAAAAGCGCGGCGACGATATCACGTTCCTGCGCAAGATCGTACGCGGCGGCGCGGATGACAGCTACGGCATCGAGGTGGCGAAGCTCGCAGGCATTCCCAATGCGGTCATCAAGCGAGCTAAAGCTGTGCTGGCTGATTTGGAGTCAACGATGCCCAAACCAGAACTGCACGAGCTGTCTGACGCCGAGGACGAAGGCCCGCAGATCACGATGGAAACACTGGCGGACAGCGCGGTCGCGCAGCGTCTGCGTGCGCTGCAGGTGGATACCATGACGCCGATCGAAGCGCTCAACGCCCTATATGAACTGAAAAAACTGCTCTGATGACGCTGGGAGGCGGATGGATATGACCGAGCGAAACTGTTTGCAATGCGGCGTGCCGCTGGAGCCAATCGTTTGCAGCACGATCCAGCTTGGCAAAACCAGCTGGATTTTTGGCGATCTGCCGAATCTGATATCCGGTGGGCTGGATGTGATGATTATGTCCTGCCCGCAGTGCGGCCGGATCGAGCTGTTTCAGCCTACCGATGAGGACCGCCATTTGACGCAGTCCAAAGTTACTTGTCCCAAATGCGGCAAGCAGTCCGTGCTCGGTACACGGCGCTGCCCGGACTGTGGGCATACTTTTTACTGAGAATCCCAAGTGGAAAGGACACTGGAATGGCAGTTATCCATGAATTATCTCCGCATCTGGCGGATTTGATTGCAGCCGGCGAGGTTGTGGAGCGACCTGCTTCGGTTGCAAAAGAGCTGGTCGAAAACGCGATCGACGCGGGTTCGACCCGTATTACCGTGGAAATTGAAAACGGTGGAATCACTTATCTGCGCATTGCGGATAACGGCTGCGGCATGTCTGCGGAAGACGCGCCGGTGGCGTTTCGACGTCACGCGACCAGTAAGCTGCGCACGGAGGCGGATCTGGCGGCAATCGGAACGCTGGGCTTTCGAGGAGAAGCACTGGCGGCAATTTCTTCGGTCACCCGCATCGATCTGTTTACAAGGCAGAAAGGCGCGATCGCGGGCCTGCATCTGCACCTGGAAGCGGGGGAGATCCTGACCCAGGAGGAAGCCGGTTGCCCGGAGGGCACCACCATCGTGGTGCGGGATTTGTTTTACAACACGCCTGCGCGCATGAAGTTTTTGAAGAAAGATTTTACCGAAGCGGGTTACATTTTAGGCGTTGTGCAGCATGCAGCGCTTTCGCATCCCGAAATCGCCTTTTGCCTGATCCGTGACGGCAAGCAGGTGTTTTCCACCGATGGCAAAGGCAAACTGATGGCGCCTGTGTTTGCGGTATTCGGCAAAGAAATGACGGCCAACATGATCGAAGTGCCGCGCTCTGAGCGAAACGGCATGACGGTTTACGGATACATTGTCAAGCCGCACGCCGGGCGGCCCAACCGCTCCATGCAGCACTTTTTTGTCAACGGCCGATATGTGAAAAGCCGCCTGATGCAAGCGGCGCTGGAGGAAGCCTATCGCAACGCCATTATCACGGGGAAATACCCGTCCGGCGCGGTATTCCTGGAAATGCCGCTTTCTGCGGTGGATGTCAATGTACATCCGGCCAAAACTGAGGTCAAATTTTCGCAGGAAAAGCCTGTGTTTGAAGCGGTATATGTTGCCTGCAAGAACGCCATCGCGGCAAACGACAATATACCGCGTTTGGCGCACCAGGAGAAGGCTTCGGCGGAGGAAAAACCGAAGGAAAGTGTTCCTGTGTATACGCAGCAGCGCTTTGCGGTGCCCAAACCGACGTCCCTCCCATCTTCCGGCAAGACGTTGGATCCGCCGGATCTGGAAGATTTTCTGGTTGCTGTGCCGCCGCGTGCCAAAAAGCCCGTACATACAGGCACCGTGCTTTCATCACCGCGCATTTTGCAGGATCGGCCAACCGAATTCGTGCAGGACCACTCGTTTGTAAGTTCGCCGCGCGCAGTTGAGGAGCCTGTGTCTGCCGTGCCTGAAAACGTTTCTGTATCGCGCAGTCCGGCAGAACCGATCGAAGAACAGGTGTCGGAACACGAGGTACTGGAACCGATCGACAGCGGTGCGCGGGTGATCGGGGAATGCTTCCAGACCTATTTGATCGCGGAAGATCAGGACGGCCTGATCCTGATCGATAAGCATGCGGCGCATGAGCGACTGTTGTTTAACAAATTGCGCAAGGAAACCCAGATGCCGCAGCAGGAATTGCTGACGCCTGTTGTCGTGGAACTGACCGGGGAAGAGGCGGCTGCGGTGCAGGCTGGTTTGGAGGAAATCCGGCAGGCTGGTTTTGTGATTGATGCGTTCGGGGAAAACAGCTTTGCGGTGCGCAGTGTGCCGGCCTATCTGGACAGCGCTGATGTCCCGGCCGTTATCGGAGAGCTGGCGGAAAAGCTGATGAACAGCCGCATAGCGGTGCCGGACCGGCTGGACGATCTGATCCATACGGTTGCCTGTAAGGCGGCAATCAAGGCAGGAAAATCCTCCAGTCTGACTGAATTGCAGGATCTGTGCGACCGAGTATTGGCGGACGACGATGTGCGGTCTTGTCCGCATGGACGGCCGACCACGGTACGGCTGACCAAATACGAGCTGGATAAAATGTTTAAGCGAGTCAATCAATGAGGAGAACAGAATGGAAAACCGTTTGATCTGCATTTGCGGACCGACCGCCAGCGGGAAAACCGCGTTGTCGGTTGCGCTGGCCAGACAACTGCACACAGAAATCATATCGGCGGATTCGATGCAGATCTATCGCGGCATGGATATCGGTACGGCAAAGCCGACCATGGAGGAACGGCAGGGTGTGCCGCACCATTTGTTGGATGTTTGTGAGCCGAACGAGGCTTTTTCCGTGGCCCGATATGTGGAATTGGCGGATGCCGCCGCGCAGGACATCCTTTCGCGTGGTATGACGCCGATCGTCGTTGGCGGCACAGGGCTGTATATGGATGCGCTCATCGAATGCAGCACGTTTTCCGGCGATGAGACCGATCTGACGGTGCGGCAGAAATATCAGCAAATCGCAGATACACAGGGCAATTTAGCGGTGCATGCGCTGCTGGCTAAGGTGGATCCGGAAAGCGCGCAGCGCCTACATCCGAACAATCTCAAACGAGTGATTCGAGCACTCGAAGTATATGAACAGACCGGCATGACGATCGGTGAATTCAATCGCATGCACAAGCGCCCGGAACCAAAATATCAGGCGGTCAAGATCGGTGTTTGCCCTGCGGAGCGGCAGGTGCTTTATGATCGAATTGATCGGCGCGTGGATGAGATGCTTTCGGCGGGGTTACTGGAAGAAACACGGCGTTTGCTGCACCAGGGCGCTCTGTCCAGTACGGCGGCGCAGGCCATTGGCTACAAGGAGCTGCTGACCTATTTGGACGGGTCGGATTCTTTGGATTCTTGTGTGCAATTGCTCAAACAGCGCAGCCGGAATTATGCAAAAAGACAACTAACATGGTTAAAAAGGGATGACAGCATCCATTGGATTTATTATAATAGAGAAGAGGACTTCTCTTGCGTCTTACAGGATGCGACAGAATATCTGCAAAATCAAAGAGTACAATGATACCATAAATTGTAAAATATTGGAGGAGTCATTGTGCGAAACGAAATGAATCTGCAGGATCGGATGCTGTGCGCGCTGCGCCAGCAAGGAGTTACCACCACTGTTTTTTTGACAAATGGGTTTCAGATGCGCGGGGTTATCCGCGGGTTTGACAGCTTTGTTGTGATTCTGGACAGCGATGGCAAACAGCAAATGATATACAAACATGCCATTTCCACGTTGATCCCGCAGAATCGCATAGATCTGCATGCGCCGCGAGAGGAGCGTGCAGCAGAATGATTCGATACGAGGTTCTATATGCAGCAGCAAACCGAAAACAAACAACAACATAGAAGAAACCGTATTGACGGCAGCCGCCTCATTTTTTTGCTGATTGTTGTGGTCATTGTGGTCTACATGGGACAAAAAGTGATCAGTGCATTCTCTGTTACCACAGAAACCGTTCCTGCGGTACAGGTATCTGTCAACGACAGCATCGAAGCGGAAGGTTGGTTTTTCCGTGACGAAGTTCCGATCAGCGGCAGCACGGGAGGATCGGTCAAACATATCGTATATAGCGGTGAACGGGTACAGCAGAATGCGCCGCTTGCCATTGTGTATTCGGATGCGGATGCGCTTGCTTTGAGTCAGCAGCTGGATCCGCTGGAAAACCGGATTTCGCTGCTGAACACAGCTCTGCAATCCGCGACGGACGGCTCGGATGCGGCAAAACTCGATCAAATGATTATCTTGTCGCTGCAGCAGATGGCCGATCAGGCGAAAACCGGCTCGGGCAGTGCACTGTCGTCCTCTGCGGATTCGCTGCGTACCCTTTCTCTCCGACGGGAATCGGATAGCGTGGACACGGCGGCAATCACCGAAGAGCGCAATACCTTGGAAGCAGAACGAGATAGCCTGAATGCGCAGCTGTCCGGTCACACGACACAGTTGACTGCGCCGGCCGCCGGCTATTTTTCCGAAGTGGTGGACGGTTATGAAGATATCCTTACATTGGATGCGCTGGATGACCTAACAGTCGATCGTTTTCGGGAGCTGACACAGACCCAGCCGGCTGCCAGCACAGACAGCTGGGGCAAGATCATTCAAGGGTATACCTGGTATTTGGTTGCAGAAATTTCGCAGGAGGACGCTTCCCGGCTTTCGGTGGGGAAGAGTCTTCGTGTGAATTTTACGCAGGCATCTTTGGAGGCGCCGGTTACCGTCTACTCCATTGTGAAGGATCGCAACAGCGACTCTGCGTTGGTCATTTTGGCGGGCACGGAATTCAACAGCGAGATGGTTTCTATGCGCCAGCAACCGGTCGAAATCATCATTGCAACTTACACCGGCTTGCGCGTGCCGAAGGAAGCGGTCAGCGTGCAGGAAGTCACGGAAAGCGATGGTACGGTAACACAGGAGACCGGCGTATACATTCTCAGCGGTTCGTTCTCCAAGTTTAAGATTATCAATAAACTGTACGAGGCAGATGACTATTATGTAGTGGAGCAAAGTGCAACGAATTCGGACATGCTGGTGGAGCAGGACCAAATTATCGTGCGAGGAAAAAATTTGCAAAACAATATGGTGGTGAAGACATGACGGAGCAAGAAAACATGGAACTGACAGAGCGTATTAAGTCAGTTAAGGAGCGCGTAGCGCAGGCCGCTTTGCGCGCAGGAAAAAAGCCGGAAGATATCATTCTGGTGGCGGCGTCTAAAATGAATGATGCAGAGCGGGTTCGCGCTGCAATTTCTGCCGGAATCAAGGTTTGCGGAGAAAACCGGGTGCAGGAGCTGCTGGAGAAATATGAGCAGCACGCATATGACGGTGCGGATCTGCAATTTATTGGTACGCTTCAGACCAACAAGGTGAAATACCTGATCGGAAAGGTATCGCTCATCCAGTCGGTCGGTTCGGTCCATTTGGGCGAGGCCATCGCGAAGGAAGCGGCAAAACACAATGTCCGTCAGGATATCCTTCTGGAAGTCAATATCGGCAGAGAAACCGCTAAAAGCGGCTTGCTGATCGAGGAATTGGACGAAGCGATTGCACGGTTGAGCGAGAAACCGTCGCTTCATATTCGCGGCTTGATGGCAATTCCACCCATTGCGGATGAAATATCGAAAAATTCAAGCTACTTTACTGAAATGCATCAAGTATTTGTTGACATTTTGACGAAAAAATACGATAATGTAAATATGGATTATTTGTCTATGGGAATGACGAATGATTTCGAAACGGCGATTGAGTGCGGTGCGAATATGGTTCGCATCGGCACGGCGATTTTTGGTGCGCGTCCGTATCAGATCGTTTCGCCTAAAACATAAGGAGGAACTTTCATGGGTTCGATCAAAGGCTTTATCGATTGGGTTAAGGGCGAGGATGTAGAGGACGAATACGAAGAAGAAATGCCCCGTCAGCGCAGTGAAGAACCGGTGAAGAGCAGTGCAGCATCCTCGTATGAGCGGTCTTATGACAGATCGTATGACCGTTCCTATGATACCGCATCTGCAGACGCGGCTTCACCCCGTCGTGGAAATAAAGTAGTCAACATCAATACAACGACACAGCTTGCGGTTGTTCTGGTCAAGCCGGACCGCTTTGAAAATGCAGCAGAGATTGCAGATCATCTCAAGGACAAGCGCACGGTTGTGCTCAATCTGGAGCAAACCAACAAGGATGTGGCGCGTCGTCTGGTTGATTTTCTCAGCGGCGTTGCGTATGCAAACGAAGGAAAAATCAAGAAGGTTGCGAACAGCACATACATCATTACGCCCTATAATGTCGATATTATGGGGGATTTGATTGATGAACTGGAAAGCAGCGGAATGTATTTTTAAGGTCATAGCGCCGTGAATACAATAGTGGTATATGTGGTCAGCAGCCTGCTGCGGATTCTGGAATTTCTGTTTTTTGCACGGGCGATCATGAGCTGGTTTGCACAGGGCAGCAGTTCACAAATATACGAATTTCTGTGTTTGGTTACCGAGCCGCTGATCCAGCCGTTCCGCAGTTTGCTCAGCCGTATTGATGCGCTGCGAAACAGTCCGTTTGACTTGGCGTTTTTGGTGGCGTTCTTTGTTCTGATCGCGTTGGAACAAGTTTTATACATGCTCTAAGCCTGTCGAAAATACGGCAAAATAAGTGGTCGGGCTGCGCCCGACCATTTTCCCGTAAGGACGACAAAAGATAAAAAAACGGAGGAGAAACATATGACGGTACAGGAAATTCAGGAAATCGGCTTTGAAAAGGCGGTTTTCGGTGGGTATGATATGAAATCAGTCGATACCTTCCTGGAGCGCGTTGCAGAAGAATTCGCTGCCATGCAGAAGGAAAACGCTGCTCTGAAAGCGAAAATGAAGGTGCTGGTGGATAAGATCGAAGAGTATCGCGGCGTGGAAGACGGCATGCGCCGCGCACTGATGAGCGCTCAGACGATCGCGCAGGACACGATCGATAAGGCGAAAAAGGAAGCGCAGGATATCGTCTCCGCGGCAAAGGACGAGACGGAAAACAAGGTTAAAAATACGCGCGATGAGATCGAGCTGGAAGAGCAGAAGCTCGAAGCTGCGAAAAAGAATACGATTGAATTCATTGCGCGTGTTTCTGCGGTTTATCAGGCGCAGGCAAAGGCTTTGGTGGAACTGGCCAAGGCGGAGCAGCTGGTGCGTCAGCAGCAGGAACCGGCTAAGCCGGCAGCCCAGCCTGCGGAGCAGCAGGCGCCGGCGCAGCAGCCGAAGCAGGAAGAAAAAGCCGATGCCCCGATTGAGGACGCCACGCGCAAGTTTGATTTTGGCGAACTGAAATTCGGCGCCGATTATGACCCCAAGGAAGTAAAGTAACAAGCGAAAGGACTGAATACTGCACAATGCAGCAGGATTACAATAACACGATCAATTTGCCGAAAACCGACTTCCCGATGCGTGCGGGACTGCCCAAGCGTGAGCCGGGCTTTCTGGAAAACTGGGAAAAGAACGATCTGTACCACGAACTGATGAAGAAGAACGAAGGCAAGCCGCTTTTCGTTCTGCATGACGGCCCTCCGTATGCAAACGGCAATCTGCATATGGGGCATGCGCTCAACAAGATTTTGAAGGATTTCATCGTCCGTTCCCGCAATATGATGGGCTATCAGGCGCCTTATATTCCGGGCTGGGATACGCACGGCCTGCCGATCGAGCGTCAGGCGATCAAGGCATACGGCATGGACCGCGACAAGGTTTCCACGGCGGAATTCCGTTCCAAGTGCGAAGAGTTTGCGCATGACCATGTCAACACGCAGCGCAGCCAGTTCAAGCGTTTGGGCGTTGTGGGCGATTGGGATCGTCCGTATCTGACGTTGACGCATGATTATGAGGCAACGCAGATTGAGATCTTTGGCGAGATGGCCAAGAAGGGCTACATCTACAAGGGCATGAAGCCAGTTTACTGGTGCCCGCATGATGAAACGGCGCTGGCTGAGGCGGAGATCGAATATCAGGATGAGCCCTGCTCTTCGATTTATGTCAAGTTCCATGTGACCGATGATAAGGGCGGCAAGATTTCTGCCATCACCGGCAGCTTGGACAATGTTTACTTTGTCATTTGGACCACGACGACCTGGACCCTGCCGGGCAACCTTGCGATCTCGGTCAATCCGGTCTTTGAATATGATCTGGTTAAGGTTCCGTCGGGTGATATCTATGTGCTCGCCAAGGAACTGGTGGAGTCTGTGATGCAGGCCGCCAAGATCGACTCTTGGGAAGTGCTGGGCACGCTGCTTGGCTCGGATCTGGAACTGATGCGCACCAAGCACCCGATTATGGATCGTGACAGCGTTGTTATCTGCGGCGACCATGTTACGCTGGATGCCGGTACCGGCTGCGTTCATACAGCGCCTGGCTTTGGTGCGGATGACTTTATTGTCTGCCAGAAGTATGATATTCCGATCATCGTTCCGGTTGACGGCAAGGGTATGACGACAGAGGATGCCGGTAAGTACGCAAACATGTACTACGAAAAGACCACGCCGATCATTCTGGAAGATCTGAAGGCTTGCGGTGCGCTGCTGGCGATCGAAGAAATCGTGCATAGCTATCCGCATTGCTGGCGCTGCAAGAACCCGATCATTTTCCGCACGACCGAACAGTGGTTCTGCTCTGTGGATGCGCTCAAGGACGATGCGGTCAAGGCATGCGAAGGCATCCAGTGGATCCCGGGCTGGGGTCAGGAGCGCATGACCTCCATGATCCGCGAGCGTTCGGACTGGTGCATTTCCCGTCAGCGTGTTTGGGGTGTGCCGATCCCGATCTTCACCTGCAAGAAGTGCGGCAAGCCGCTGGTCAACGAGCAGACGATCAAGATTGTAGCCGATCTGTTCCGCGAAAAGGGTTCGAATGCTTGGTTTGATATGGATCCGTCCGAGATCCTGCCGGCTGATATCAAGTGCGAATGCGGCTGCGGCGACTTCGATAAGGAAACTGACACCATGGACGTATGGTTTGACTCCGGTTCGTCTTGGCGTGCGGTCATTGAGAATCGTGAGCATCAGTCTACGCCGGTTGATGTCTATCTGGAAGGCAACGACCAGTATCGTGGCTGGTTCCAGTCCTCTATGCTGACGTCGATCGCAACGCAGGGCAAGGCACCGTACAAGACGGTCATCACGCACGGCATGATCGTGGATGAAGAGCGTCAGAAGATGTCCAAGTCGCTTGGCAACGGTATTGCGCCGGAAGATATCCTGAACCAGTATGGTGCAGACGTGATGCGCCTGTGGGTTGCTTCTTCCGATTATCGTCAGGATATGCGTATTTCCAAGGACATGCTCAAGCATCTGTCCCAGAACTACCTCAAGATCCGTAATACGGCGCGGTATATCCTGGGTAATCTGTTTGATTTCGATCCCAAGACCGATATGGTTGCTTACGCGGATCTGCCGGAGCTGGATAAGTGGGCACTCATGCGCCTCAATGAACTGGTCGCAAAGGTTCGTGAGGGGTACGATTCCTATGAATTCCATACGGTATTCCATGCGATCCATAACTTCTGCGTTGTTGATATGTCCAACTTCTATCTGGATGTCATCAAGGATCGTCTGTATTGCGACGAAACGACCGGGCTGAGCCGCCGCGCTGCACAGACCGCGATTTATCGCATTCTCAGCGCTTTAGTGCGCATGCTGTCCCCGATCCTCTGCTTCACCGCTGATGAGATCTGGCAGTCCATGCCGCATACGGCGGAGGATGACGTGCGCAACGTGGCATACAACGAAATGCCGGTAGCAGATGAAACGCTGGCGTTCAGCGATGCGGACGTTGAGAAGTGGTCCAAGCTGACGGCGTTCCGCGATGATGTGAATAAGGCGCTGGAAGGTGCGCGCAATGCCAAGACGATTGGCAAGCCGCTGGAAGCCAGCGTGACGGTTTACGCAGATGCGGATTTGGCCGTGTTCCTGAACGGCTGCGGTCAGGATTTGGCGGATCTGTGCATCGTGTCCGAGCTCGCGGTTGTCGAAGGTGCTGGTGAGGGCACGGCAAGTGAGAACCTGCCGGGTATGACGATTGCAGTTGCCCGCGCGGCAGGCGAAAAGTGCCTGCGCTGCTGGAAGCAGTCCAAATCGGTTGGCACGGATGCAAAGCATCCTGGCCTGTGCGCTCGTTGCGCCAAAGTTGTTGGTTAACAGGACAAAGGGGAAGGGGAACAGAATGTTTTCTGTTCCCCTTTTTAAGCGGTAAGGAGTTTGCTCAGATGCTGTATTTTATCATTGCAGTGCTTATGATTGCACTGGATCAGGCCGTAAAATATTGGGCCTATACCAGCTTGCAGGCGCAGCACACGATCCCGCTGCTGGATAACATTTTCCATCTAACCTATGTGGAAAATCGCGGCGCTGCATTCAGTATGTTTGCGCAGTTTGATTCGCGCTGGATTTTTACTTCTTTGGCCGTTATCATTACGGTTGCAATCATCATTGCGCTGCGAAAGCATTGGGTGCAGACTGCGCTGGGGCGTTGGTCGCTGGTGCTCGTGGCGGCCGGTGCAATTGGCAATGCGATCGATCGTGTGGTGCATGGATTTGTGGTGGATTTCTTTGATTTTCGCCTGATTCATTTCCCGGTTTTTAATATTGCGGATATTTTTATTTGCGTTGGCGGTGTTTTGTTCATCGTATATTTTATGTTTCAGCACAAGGATGAGCAAAAAAGTATCGAGGATCAAAACACAGAGATGACGGAGCAGGATGACCATGAATGAACTGTGTTTGACCGCATCGGCAGATCAGGCTGGCGTTCGGGTGGACAGTTGGCTGGCGGAGCAAATTGATGGTTTGACCCGCTCTGCGGTGCAAAATCTGCTTTCGGAAAAGATGGTTTGCTGCAACGGACAGCCGCTCAAGAAAAATTATAAGCTGATCGGCGGGGAATGCATTACTGTTACTTTGCCGGAACTGCGCGAGGTCGATCTGGTTCCGGAGAATATCCCACTGGATATCATTTACGAAGATTCAGATATCATCGTTGTCAATAAGCCGCGCGGCATGGTGGTGCATCCGGCGCCTGGAAACTGGTCCGGCACGCTGGTCAATGCACTGATGTATCATTGCGGCGATAGCCTGTCCGGTATCAACGGCGAACATCGTCCCGGTATCGTGCATCGCATCGATAAGGATACCAGCGGATTGCTGGTGGTGGCCAAGAATGATGCCGCGCATCAAAGTCTTGCATCACAGATCGCTGCGCACACGGCATACCGTGGTTATGAAGCGATTGTCGTCGGAAGCCCGCGCGAGGATTCCGGAACGATCAATAAGCCGATTGCACGGCATAAGACCGACCGCAAGAAAATGGCGATCATGGAGGGCGGCCGGGAAGCCATCACGCATTATCGGGTGTTGCAGCGCTTCCGCGGATATACGCATATGGCGTTTCAGCTGGAAACCGGACGTACGCATCAGATTCGTGTGCACATGGCGTCTATTGGGCATCCGATTATTGGAGACCCGGTTTATGGCCTCAAAAAGGATCGTTTTTCCGACATTGGCGGGCAATGCCTGCATGCAGCACGTTTGACGCTTTGCCATCCGACGACACAGGAAATGATGCACTTTACTGCTCCGCTGCCGGAGTATTTTACGCAGATTCTGGATAAATTGGAGAAGATGGGATGAAAAAGTTTGATGGAATGCTGCTTGCCTGCGATATGGATGGTACGCTGCTGGACAGTGACCGTCAGATATCGGACGCAAATCTTCAGGCACTGCGTTATTTCACAGCACAAGGCGGACTTTTTTCTCTCGCGACCGGGCGCGCTTTTGCGGCTGTGACCGACTATATCGATTTGCTGCCGATCAATGCGCCATACAGCTTGCTCAATGGTTCGCTTGTGATGGATGCGCAGCATCGTGTGCTGCACTGCGCCGGTATGCCGGAACAATCACCAGATTTGACTCAACAGATCTTATCTGCTTTCCCGCAGGTCGGCTGTGAGGTGTTCCTGCCGGATCGGATTTTGGTTTGCCGGATGAGTTCGGAAACCGAGCATCACATGCGTGTGCTGCATTTGGCATATGATTGTGTGGAGGTGACGGATCTTCCGGATCCGGCTGGGTGGTGCCAAATCAATTTTACTGGAAAAGCATCCGAGGTGGATCCGGTGCGCGCATTTTTATCTCCACTGGCGGATAGCTTTCACGCGGTTTACACCATGCCGACATTTTGCGAAGTGACACGGTGTGGCGTCAGCAAAGGGGCGGCTATGATGCAGATTGCAGCGGATTGTGGTGTGCATCCCAAAAACATTTATGCCGTTGGTGACAGCGACAACGATTTGTCCATGCTTTGCCATGCGGCGGTATCTTTTGTGCCGCAAAATGCTGCACCGGATATTTTGCAGCAGGGAACCATACAGGTGCGTGACAACGATCATGATGCTGTGGCGCATGTAATTGAATATTTGGATCAATTTCAAAACGTCTGACAGAATGAACAATTCTGCCAGACGTTTTTCTATATCCGGGAAGCACTGCATGGAACGGTATTCTATTGACGTACAACCGTATTATAGATATAATACAGTTACAGAGAAGTGTATTATAGGAGTGATACACTTTGAGTGGGAAGGAGGCTGATACGGATTGATTTCATTTGATGATTTTCATATGGAAGAGGGAATACCGATCTATCAGCAGATCCTTTTGTACCTGAAACGAGGGGTTGTGGCAGGGGAGTTTCATAACGGGGATGAGCTTCCTTCACGCCGCATGCTAAGCGCGCTACTTGGAGTAAATCCGAATACCGTCCAAAAGGCCTATCGGCAGCTGGAAGAGGAGAACCTCATCTGTTCGCATACCGGCGCCAAAAGCTATATGGTTTTGGATGAAAAAAAGGTCGAACAAATTCGCAGGGAATTGCTGAAAAGCGATGTGAAAAGTGTGGTGCAGTCGATGAAGCAGATGGGGCTGTCCAAATCGGAGGCACTTCGATTGATTCAGGCATATTGGGATTGAGAGGAGGAAGGAACATGGGGAGAAAACATCTTTCTGTATTGATGTTATATGTGCGTGGCTGCATCTATCCAGCGCTTGCGGTACTGCTCCTTTTGGCTGCTGTGCAAACAGGATTATTCTGTTGGCTGATACAGCGTGGCGCAGGTTCGTTAGATGCCATTATGCAAAACAGAGGTTGGTGGATCACTTGGATGGTCGGCATCGTGCTGGTAATTGTGCTATTGTTCCGTATGCATGGAGGCAATTATACGGTACGCCGTTTGCGCATTTCTGAGCGCGCAGCCTTTCTATGGCAAAGCTTATCCTGCTTATTCTGTTATGTGCTTCTTTGGCTGACAGAGGTAATCCTTTTTACAGTGCTGTGTCGATATTATCTTAAGTTGCCGGCAGCAGCCAGCGCTTCAGAACAGACGCTGTTTCTTACGTTTTATCACAATACATTTTTGCATAGTATGCTGCCGCTCGAAGAGCTCAGCCGGTGGGTTTATTTGTTGACAGCTTTTGTGGCGTTGTCCATGGGAACTGCAAATGCAGTAGTACGCATGCGATATGGCAGCAAGCCGTTTCCGCTGCTTTTGGCAGTAATATCATTTCAATGGTATTTTTCGCGGTCGCTTGGCAGCCTGACGTCCGATGTTCTTGTCAGCCTGCTGCATTTAGCAATCATTGCTTACACCATTTGGGATGCATGGTTCAATATGGAGGAGGTGCCAAGTGATGAAAACAATTGATCTTTCGCGTCTCGCACCGCCGGGCACCGCGATCAAAGAGGAAATTAGACGCTTATGCGTTGGTCTTGCGGGTGCGACCGGCTGCGCGGTTCTGATTTATGGAGTCAATTATCGAAACGCTTATGATCTTCTGTTTGATCGTTATGGTGTGGATCGCGTACTGCGTCCAGATGCGGTCATGCCGCCCTTTGATGCATTATCATGGGGATCGTTGACGTTCTTTTATTTCGTCGCGCTTGGTTCGCTTGCGGCAGCGATTTTCCATCACTTCAGCTTTTATTCCGGCGGCAGCAAAAGTATCTATCTCATGCGTCGCCTGCCGCAGCGCTGGGAACTACTGCGGCGGGATATCACGCTGCCGATTGCAGGGGCGGCGATCAGCCTGCTGGCAGCGCTGCTGCTCAAGCTGCTGTTTATGGGAGTGTATTATTTTGTGACACCAGAGCAGTGTCTGGGAATTTGAATAGGGGGGATTTCAGATGCTGGAAATCAAGAACGTGAGCAAAAGCTATACGCTGAACCAGCGGCTGCATGGAAAACAGGCGCTCCAGTCAGTCGATCTGTCGATCGGTCCGGGCGAGATTGTCGGCCTGTTTGGAGAAAACGGTGCAGGCAAGACAACATTGATGAAGTGTATCCTTGGTTTTCTGCGGTACGATGGCGAGATCCTGCTGGACGGGGCGCCGATTACCTGCAACAATATCGAGCGATTGTCCTTCGCAACGAGTGAGCACTCTTTTTTTCCCAATCTAACCGCAGAAGCACATCGGCAGTTCTACAAGGAACACTTTCCACGTTTCATTGACAAACGATTTTATGGATTGATGGAGTTCTTTGAACTTCCGCTGCACAAGCTGCTGCACAGTTTTTCGACCGGTCAGAAAAACCAATTTGAAGTGATTCTTGCGCTGTGTCAGGGTGCGGATTATATCCTAATGGATGAACCGTTTGCAGGCAACGATGTGTTCAACCGGGAGGATTTCTATAAGGTACTGCTCGGCATTCTCGAGCCGAATGAGACGGTTATCCTGTCCACACACCTGATCGAAGAGGTTTCCAACTTCATCAGCCGCGCGGTGCTGATCCGCCAAGGGCAGATCGTGGGAGATGTATTGGCTTGTGATCTGGATGAAAGCGGCATCAGTCTGATGGATTATATTAAACAAACCTACCATTACAGCGCCGACCGCGTCAGCCGTGCGCTGAACGACATCACAGGTGGGGAGGGATGAGCCATGCGCAAAGCATTGGGTTTGATGGCGATACTGCTGATGCTGGGCATTGCTGCATTCGGCTGGTGCGCAAAAACCGTGTATGAGCCACACGATCAGGTGCAGTTTACCCAAACCGTGTTAGCCGGCGATCCAGCTGCGGCAAAAGGATTATCTGTCCAGACACATGCTACGTTAGGAAACCAGTTGTTCTGGGATTGTGCAACACTGTTGCAAGGGGATGCGCCTTCGATCACGCAGACGGAATACCGCTTTTCCAACACGAAGCAGCAGGAGGAAACAGAACAGTCTTATCCAGGCGTTGTGCTGTTTTCTGGACTCGATTCCAGCAGTGACTTTCTGGATATACCGGAAAGCCAATACACAGGCCTGGACCGTGCCTATCGGGAACTGTATGACAGTGCAGTACCTGGACAGGAATCGCAGAAAACCATCAAGGTTGCGGATTATTACGATTATTATCCGCTCGCGGGATATATCAGCTTACAAGGTATCCGTTACGATTTCGACATTTGGAGCCGCATGCTTCCGGGATATGATGCCTCGATACAGAATAAACTGGAGGAGTTTTTTCGTATTCCAGTGCTTCCGGATGAGAAACTCACGATTTTATTGGAAAAAGACAGCGCTGGTACGGTTATCTCCTCCGGAACGAGTACGGACGAAGGGGATCAGTTCAGTTTTTACACACAAGGAGTTGTTACGCCGCAAACTGTTTATTTCTCTTTCTATAATCGTACAAGTCAAAACAATATCGTAGATACTAGTTTGATTCCGGGTGGATATGGTATTTATGCGATGGACTATACGGCAGGAACAGTACAGCAGCAAGGAAATGCAACACAAACATTAGAAAGTGGGGAGTTGAATCTCGACAGTCTGCGGCTTGCATATCCGATTGATCCCAAAGAGGAGCTCCTTGATCTGCGTCAGTGGTCGGATGGAAAAACATTACTTTTATATACGCGAGAAGATAATACATACTATTTAACTGTGATCTTAATGGATACTATGCAGCGGGTGCAGCGACTGAAAATCCAGACAATAGCCAATTCTTATCTAGTCAATAATATGGTGTTGGAAAATCGTAGTTTTTTGGTCACTGTCATCGGTAAGACGGTAACTGTTTTGCTGCCAAACGGCGACGGAACATTCCGGATTGATATGCAGACGCCCAATACACTGGATTATCAGCAAATGCGATTTCTTGACGGTGAATCGATGGATTATCGGGATGGCAAATTGGCCGTGGTCTATGGAGCTGATGGCAGCTATACGGAAACACGCGATTACACAGGTTTTGATGTCATAATTCTGGATCAAGACGGCCTACAGTTTTGGGCGCGATACAAAAGCAGTCTGCAAAATGATCTGACAGGCGGATATAATACCGATGAAATTGTGCGGCTATTGTACAATCATCCAGTTGATGTGACATGGCAATAAGAAAAATCCGGATGCGAAAACGGTATGATCGTATCCGGATTTTCTATCGGCAATATCAAATTTTATATCCCCTCAATTATACAAAACTTTTCTTTTGTATAATTAAATATATTGCTTATTTCATTACCCTATGGGATGATAGATTCGTTTACTTGTCAGTTCATACCAACGATATCTACTACGACAATTTCCGGCGGATTAAAGATACGCGGTTTCCAGTCGCGTGCCAAGCCGCGGCCGACGATTTCTGTCATGGTTCCGCAGGTGTATACGCCGCCAGCGTATTTGGGAAACAATCCTTGGTTTGGTGCAATCAAGCCGTTGAGTAAATATGGGATACGCCATTGTCCGCCGTGTGCATGACCGCACAAGACCAGATCAAACGGATATTTTGCATATTCCAAAATATACTCCGGACGATGCGCCAGAAGAATGTTTAGCTGCTTGGATGGCAAATTGTGAAAGGATTGTAAGATACGCTGATACGTCGTTGCCTCTCCATAAGATTTGGGTCGTTGGTCACCTGTGGCCGCCGGGTCATCCACGCCGCAAAGCGTAAAACTGACTCCCTGGATCGTCACAGTTTCCTGCTCGTTACGAAGCACACGAATTCCATACGATTCGATCATATCAAAGATCTCTTCCGCTTGATTGCTCCAAAATTCATGATTCCCTGAGACATAATAGCATGGCGCAATGTCGGTGATTTGCTGCAACAACTGTTCGGCTCCAGCACGTGGCGCCTTATCATCTACTATATCGCCGCACAGCAAAATACAATCCGGTTTTTGCTGTTGGATTTGATAAATCAATTGACTTTGATTTTCGCCATATATACAACTATGCAGGTCGGAGAGCATCAGGAAGCGGATCCCCTGCCCCTCCCTTATCTTATTGGTCTCTAATTTGTAATATCGTGTGATCAATCCGCATTGCAGGCCGGCAATGCCGATACCAACAGCGCATAATACCAGTGCATGCAGAAATTTCTTTTTGATGGCCATGATGTGTCCTTTCTGAAAACAGAAAGGGACACGAACAGCAGTTCTGTTCATGTCCCCCATTTGACAGATTAGTTTGCTTTTTGTTTGGTATGAATGGCGATTTGCTTGGATTTGATGAAAACACTCAGCTTCTTATATGCAACCATTGTGATGATGGTCAGGATCACACCTTTGATCAAATTAAACGGTAAAACGCCAATCAGAAGATAGGCTGCCATACCGTTGATTGCAGGATTGACAGCACGACACAGATCAAAAATCGCATCCAGATTCCAACCCATGCCGTTGACGTAAAACGGAATGATGAGGAAGTAATTGGTCAGCATACCCATACACGCCATGGCAAGCGAACCGCACAAGCAGCCGACTACCGCCATCTTACGGGTTTTGTGTGCACGATAGATCAGAACCGCAATAATAACCAACGTTGACAGCATCAGAAAATCAGCCAACTCGCCGGAACCCGCTGTCTGGGTCTGCGTTAAATGAATCAAATCCTTGATGCCGATCATGGTGATTGCCGGGCCGATACCAAAAATGAAAGCACCGATCAATACCACTGCGCCGGACAAATCGACTTTAAGAAACGGCGGCATCAGTGGAATGGGAAATTCAAAATACATCAAAACGGTTGCGATAGCCGCAAAGACAGCGGTATAGGTGATTTTGCTTGTTTTGGTCATGAAGAATATCTCCTTTTTCAGGAGTTCTGTTTGGTTGGGTAATAAAAATGCCCTTGGAAAGCTCCAAGGGCGTGCAGACGTACCGAAATACACCTGTTTCTTCCATCCGGACTATAACCGTCGGTCGGGATTTACACCCGTCATGCCTTGCGGCTCGCAGACTATCGGACACAAGATCCGTATACTGCCGGTGGAGACTTTCACTCCGCCCTGAAACAGAACTGTTTATTTTTACAGTGCTATTATAGAACGATCAGCTGTTTTTGTCAATCCCCTACTGTTATGCTGGAAATAACCTTCTCGATTTCCGCGCGTGTGCTGACGGCGTTGATATATTCCAACAACGCATTGGCCGTCATATGCGCGGGTAGATCCAATGCTTTGAGCACGGCAGCGCGGCGATTTGCGCTGTCCTTTTGTCCGGATAAGCCCCAAGCGAAGAAATCCGCTTTATTAATGGGTTTGGCTTTCTGTGTTGCTTGCTCTTCCTCGTCCTCAAAGGTTGCTCCAGCGCGGCGCAGGGCCTCCAGAATCACTTCCGGACGCATCCCCTCCACGCCGAGCTTCCCTTCTTTGGAACCATGCCGTTTGCGACGTTCTTTGCCGGCAATATCCGGTATATAAGCCTGCTTGATGCTGCCGGGCGGCAATGCCCCTTTGAGGTAATTGCGAATGACAAATCCGGCTCCATCGCTGTCGGTCAGCACAATCAACCCGCGTGAAGAAGCGATGCGCCGCAGCAAGCGGAGCTGATCTTTGTCGTTAAAGATGCGAAATCCGCCGCTTTCCAGAACCACTGCATCCACAACCTGCCGAACTGTATTGACATCGTATCGCCCTTCAACCAAAATGGCTTCCCGAATGCGCTGCATGCTATCCCTCCTTCAGAGCGGACGCCATGGAAAGAAGCGTCAACTCAATTTGCTTTTGCCGATCCACCGCGCTGCCTTTGAGCGCGGCATCAGTCTGTGCGCACAGCGAAGCGGCTTTGCGAAGCCAACGCAGAGAGACACGGCGTGCGGCTGTTTGAATCTGTTTGGCGTAATATGGGGACTTGGAGCCGATCATCTCCATCAGCTGCTTCTCCCCGGCACGCGCTTCTGCGCATAACTTTGCGGCATACAATCGCTGGATATGCCGGGTGATGGTGGTGAAAATCATCACTTCATTATTTTTTTGCGCAATTAGATCACCGACCAAAGACACCGCGCGATCAAATTTTCCGGCCGTGATGGCGTCGGTCAAGTCAAAGACAACGGCATCCAAAACCGGCGAACAGACAGCGTCGATGTTATATTTCTTGATTTGCCCGGTGGTCGTATGGGCTGCGGCTTTTTCCATTTCCCCAGCGAGATTGGTCATGGAATTGCCGCACAGAAAAATCATATACGAAGCATCATCCGGTGCAATCATGCAGCCGAGCGCACGGGCGCGCCGCTCCAGCCAGGCCACCAGTTCGCGTTCTTCCATATGCGAAAACTCGGCAAAGCAGCCGATTTTTTGCAGCACCTTATATAATTTCGTACGCTTGTCCGGTTTGCCGTCCAAAATATCAAAATAGAACACCAAACACACATATTCAGGCAGATCGCTCAGTAACGCAGGCAGCATGTCAGAGAAGCCGGCGGGCGGTTTGTACAGGTCAAAATCCGTCAAGATAATCAGCTTTTTTTCCGACATCGCCGGGTAGCTGTCCACCGCTTCGGTCAGCTGTTCCGGTGTCATCCCCTTCCCTTCCAGTTCGATCAAATTGAAGTCTGCAAAGGTGGGATCGATCACGTTTTCCCGCAGCTGCTGCAAATAATATTCTTTCAAATAGCTTTCTTCACCGGAAATCAGATAGAGTGGTGCAAACTCCCCTGTTTTCAAATCGCGAATCAGCTGTGCCTTTCCGTTTGATTTGCTTTTCTCCTGTGACATGGTTTCACTCCTTTGTAAACTGCCGTACGATTTCGCCCTCAATATACGGACTTTGTATCGGCAGCCCATCATATTGCGATGCAACTTCTCCAAATCCGGCTTGTACGATAATCTTCTCCGCATGCATCGCGGTCAATGCCTGTGTCAGCAAGGCTTCATCTTCCATGTTGCTTTGTGAAAGCACGATTTCCGGAGCAGAGATCGAAACGGTTTCCAGATATGCGGCTAACTGCTTTTGCGTCGGACTGTGCAAAACCAGAATTTGATCGGCAATTTGCACGCCGGTTTTGCCGTCGGTGATTGGAAAGACCGTAATGGGTGCGGCGCCGGAATACAAGATCTCTGTCTGATCGATTTCTATGGCGCCGTACTGTGTGCAAAGTGCCAGCAGATCCGTATTGTACTTGGTGGTTTTGCATCCAGCCGGCATCAGAATCTCGCCTACCGGAACTGTTTCCAGCAGCGCCGGCAGATCTCGCGCGTGTCCCCGATCCACCGCAGTCAAAATCAGTGTATCGATGCGGTCAATGTTGTGGTAGCGCATCCATTTTGCAACCAGTTGCGCTGCGTCCCGATATCCGCCGTCTCCGGCACAATCGATCAAGGTGGCATGGCTCGTATCGGAAACCAGTATTGCTTGCCCGGTGCCGCATGGCAAATAGGTGACGCGATAGGTTTGCTGATATTGGTAGGTGCTCAAACCGCTGAAAAGAAGCAGAAATACACAAATCGTCGGCAATACGATCTTCCATTTGACGTGGCTGCCTACCATCAGCCAAAGTAAGACTGCGGCGAAAAAGAGAAACAGCGCGGCAAGACCGTAATTGTCGCCCCAGTTGACCAGGCCGAACGGAATGGATGATATCCGTTCAGAAACCCAAAGGATGTAATGCAGTGGCGGCTGGGTAAGCGCAGCTAAAGCCGGAACTGCGCCAGGGAAAATCGCTGATGCAATACACAGGAGAAACCCTCCGATAAAGCAAACCGCTGTGACCCCAACGACCAACAAATTGCTCAAAACGGACAAGATTGATACATAACCAAAGGCAGACAGTAAAATGGGTGTTGTAAATATGGTAGCGCAAACCGTACAGGACAGTGCGCCTGCGAAAAAAGCAAGGATTTTTCTTGAAATGTGTGACAGCCCATGAAATGGGTGCAGCAGTTTGGCCTGCATCTTCCCTGCAAACAGCACCAATCCCAGTGTAGCAGCAAAGGAAAGCTGCAAGCTGAGACTTGCGATGGCATAAGGATTTTGTATCAATAAGATCGCGAGCGCCGCAAACAAAGAATTTAGGGTGTTTGCCTCTTTGCGCGTGATAAATGCAGCAGCCGCGATCAGATACATGATTGCGGCGCGGATGACCGACGGGGACGCACCTGCGATCGGGACAAACAAAAGAATCAGAGGAATGGAACAATAGGTTCCCCATCTGCGGCCGAAAAGTAAATAGCAAAAGGCAACCAGAAATCCGACATGCAGGCCGGAAACAGCCACCAAGTGGCTCAGTCCGGCAATACGCAGCGACAGTGTATCACCGGAAGAAAGGTTGTCCGTGTTGCCGATCAGCAGGCCGGTCAAGAGGCCGGCTTCCCGCTCCGGCAAAGCAGTTGCAATGGCTTGCCGGCAGAAGCGCGCGATGCGCTGCGGCAGCCAACGGATCGATTTATTTTCCGTTTGCGTGACAGCAAAGGAAACCGGGGTATCATCTTCGTTTTTCGTATAGGAAGCGGTGATATAGCAGCCTTCGGATGCCTGATAGGCTGCCCGGTCAAACCCTTCCGAATTACCCGGCAGATAAAACCCGACATTGACTTTGATCCGATCTCCGGCTTGCAGCGGCGTTTCGGTCAACGGCAGATAGCAATACATCCGAAAACTGCGTGGCAGGACGTCGTTATCTTCCGCGGTTAATTCGGCGCGCTGATTGTCCTCATATACGGCAGCATCCTGCAAAACGGTTGCCGTGATTTCTGCGTGCGTTTCCGCAAGCAGACGTACCGGCTCGACGAAAACGGTTTGATACGCAGCAAAGCAGGCAGACGCAAGGAAAAAGGCGGAGAGCATACAAGAGAGCGTAAATAGCCGCCGGAAATCGATCAGCGCACCAGCTGCTGCCAGAGAAACCGCCAGCAAAAGGAGCGAGAGACTGGGCGGCAATGCCCAATGCAGGCATACAGTGCTGTACACGGCCGCCGCAGCTGGCGGCACCAAAAACACAAGCGGTCGCTCACGCATCTGTCTCCCTCTTTCCTGTGATGAGAAAAAAGAAGTGGCGGTGAGGCCACTTCTTTTTGTTAATCAGCCCGGAGGCCAGGTCATATCACGGCCGGAAAGCACATGGAAGTGCAGATGGAACACGCTCTGCCCCGCCTGCTCTCCAATATTGGAAACCACGCGGAAGCTGTCCATCTTCATATCTGCCGCAATCTTCGCGATCACCTCAAAGCAATGTGCGACAATTGCACTGTTGGAGGCATCCACAGCAGCCACCGATTTGATATGCTGCTTGGGAATCACCAGAAAATGTGTCGGTGCCTGCGGATCGATGTCATAAAAGGCATAGCACAGGTCATCTTCATAAACCTTGTTGGAAGGAATCTCTCCAGCAACGATTTTACAGAACAGGCAATCTTCCATTCAAACCGCTCCTTTCTGTTCTTCTGCTTCCATTATACCGGATTTAGATCAGCGATTCAACAATATTGTTGACCGCTTCCAGCGCTTCTTCCAGCTTCTCCGGCTGCTTGCCGCCAGCGGTTGCGCTGTCCGGACGGCCACCGCCGCCACCGCCGACCATCTTGGCGACTTCCTTGATGATCTTGCCGGCGTGTGCGCCCTTCTTGACGGCTTCTGCGCCGCAAACGCACAGCAGATTGATCTTGCCGTCGTTGACTGCAGAGAGAACTGCCACCATATTCGGCGCCTTTTCCTTGACGCTGTCGCCCATGGTGCGCAGGACATCCGCGGTTGCGTCCTCCAGCTTGGTTGCAACAACGTTGACGCCCTTGACATCGCGAGAAATGTTGAGCAGATCCACCATCTGCATCGATGCGATCTTGCCGTTAAGCTTTTCCAGCTTTTTGTTCATCGCACGCAGTTCGCCAACCGTCTGCTCAATCTTGGCAGGCAGCTCGTTCGGCGAAGTTTTGAGCGCTGCAGAAGCCTCGGTCAGCAACTGCTGACGCTCGTTGAGGTAGTTGAGCACTGCCTTACCAGTTACCGCTTCGATACGGCGTACGCCGGCCGCAACGGATGCTTCACCGATGATTTTGAACGAACCGGCCTTTGCAGTGTTGTCCAGATGTGTGCCGCCGCACAGTTCGATCGAATCACCGGCCTGTACCACGCGGACAACAGCGCCGTATTTCTCGCCAAACAGCGCCATGGCGCCCTTTTTCTTGGCGTCGTCAATGGACATTTCCTCGGTGATCACCGGGCTGCCGGCCAGAATTGCATCGTTGACCAGCGTTTCCACCTGTGCCAGTTCTTCCGCAGTCAGTGCAGCAAAGTGCGTGAAGTCAAAGCGGATATGGTCGTTGGCGGTGTAGGAACCGGCCTGCTCAACGTGATCGCCCAGCACCTTGCGCAGCGCCTTCTGCAGCAGGTGGGTCGAAGTATGCGCACGGCAGATCGCCTGACGGTATTCCGCATCGACCTTAGCCTGCACCTCATCCTCTACCGAGATTTCGCCCTCGGTGACGACACCGATGTGCATATACTTGCCGTCCTTGGTCTTCTGCACATCGGAAACGGTTACGGCACCATTCTTGCCTTCCAGAATACCGTGGTCGCCGATCTGGCCGCCCATTTCTGCGTAGAACGGCGTATGGTCGAGAACAACGGTAATTTTTTCACCCTTGGCTGCGGCTCCGGACGGTTCGCCCTCGTTAACGATCGCCAGCACCTTGGCTGCCTCGCCCAGCGTTTCATAGCCGTCAAAACGGGTCTTGATCGACTTGTCCAGACCCAGATCCTCGCTCTGCCAGCCCAGATCGCCCATCTTCTTGCGGTCTTCACGCGCGCGTTCGCGCTGCTCGTTCATCAGGCGGTCAAATTCCTCACGGTTGGTGGTCATGCCCTGTTCTTCGAGGATCTCGAGCGTCAGATCGATCGGGAAACCGTAGGTGTCATACAGCTGGAAGGCATCTGCCGCCGGCAATTCCTTGCCATTTGCTGCTGCAATGCGTTCGTTCAGAATAGACAGGCCGCTGTCAATCGTCTTGTTGAAGCTGGCTTCCTCGTTTTCAATGACCTTATGGATATACTTCTGCTTCTCGACCAGTTCCGGATAAGCGCCGCCGGATTCCTGGATGACGGTCGTTGCTACATCAGACAGGAACGGATGATCGATGCCGAGCAGCTTGCCGTGACGCGCAGCGCGGCGCAGCAGGCGGCGCAGCACATAGCCGCGGCCTTCGTTGGACGGGATAACGCCGTCGCAGATCATCATAACGGTCGAACGGATGTGGTCGGTGACGACGCGCAGCGAAATATCGGTCTTTTCGCTTTCGCCATAGTGTTTGCCGGCGATCTCGGAAACTTTGTTGGTGATGTTGCGGACGGTATCAACGTCAAACAGAGAGCCGACGCCCTGTACCACACAGGCCAGACGCTCCAGGCCCATGCCGGTATCGATGTTCTTCTGCTTCAGTTCGGTATAGTTACCATGGCCGTCATTGTCAAACTGCGAGAATACGTTGTTCCAGACCTCCATATAACGGTCGCAGTCGCAGCCGACCGTGCAGCCCGGCTTGCCGCAGCCGTATTCCGGTCCGCGGTCGTAGTAGATCTCGGAGCAAGGGCCGCACGGACCGGAGCCATGCTCCCAGAAGTTATCTTCCTTGCCAAAGCGGAAGATACGCTCAGCCGGAATACCGATCTGCTTGTTCCAGATTTCAAATGCCTCGTCATCATCCTCATAGATAGACGGATACAGGCGGTCCGGGTCAATGCCAACCCAGTCCGGGCTGGTCAGGAATTCCCAGCTCCAGGCAATAGCTTCCTTCTTGAAATAATCACCGAACGAAAAGTTGCCCAGCATTTCAAAGAACGTGCCGTGACGCGCCGTCTTGCCAACGTTTTCGATATCGCCGGTGCGGATGCACTTCTGGCAGGTGGTAACACGATGACGCGGCGGCTCCTGCTCGCCGGTGAAGTACGGCTTCATCGGCGCCATACCGGAGTTGATCAGCAGAAGCGACGGATCGTTCTGCGGGATGAGCGAAAAGCTCGGCAGGCGAAGATGCCCCTTGGTTTCAAAAAACTTCAGGTACATTTCGCGCAGTTCATTCAAACCTCTGTACTGCATTTTTGTTATCCTCCAAATTTTGATTTACAAAACAAAAAAGCCTCCGCCCACTCGTTAGGGGCGAAAGCATTTCTTCCACGGTACCACCCTAATTTGTGCCCATCAGGACACATCTTAGTGATCGGATATCGCGGATCAGGCGGTCTGCTTTCACAGACTGCTCGGAAGTGGCTGTCATTCGGATTGGCAAAGGGCTTGCACTCTCCCCTCTCGCTATCTGCCAAAGATCGAAAAACTCGTTTCCTCATTGCATTTGCATATTGGCTCTTATAAAAGTATATCATTTATTCCGCGTTTGTCAACAGAAAAACCGGCCTTTCGGCCGGCTTTTCGGGAGAGAGAAAGAGAAATATTCATGTAGATGATGCGGAATCCGGTCGGGTGACCTTTTTGACCCATTTCCAGCTGCGCAGCCGGATGACCACCGGAATCGCTTTATAGAGCTGATCCCATTTGAGTAGGAAGAAGACAATGATCGGCGGGCACTTCCACCAGAAAGCCGCCATGGCAGAAAATGGAACGATAATCAGCCACATACTGATGAGATTCATTTTGGCGCTGAAAGTGGTGTCTCCGCCGCCGCGGATGATGCCGTTGTCACAGGCCATTTGATAAGAAGTACCGACAGTCGTAATGGCGAGCACCAACATAAACTGCATGGACAGCTCATAGGCACGCTCGGTCAATGTGCCGCCAAACACCGCGAGGATGGGCACGCGCAAAATAAAAATCAAAAATCCGGAGCAGATTCCGATGGTAATAAACAATACTTGCAGTGTGGTGACAAGTGGATGCAGACGCTGCTCGTTTCCCTCGCCGATGGTGCGTCCAACCACAATACCCGAAGCGGAGGCTGCACCGTAGGCCACAACCGACAGCACCTGATATACCTGAACTGCGATGGCATTTGCCGCGGTCACGTCTCCGCCGAGATGGCCGAGAATACCGGTCTGCACCATTTGAGCCACTCCCCAAAGCGCCTGATTGATCAGAACCGGCGAGGAAACCCGGCCGTAGTCGCGGACATAGCTGGTATCGATATGCAGCAGCTTTTTTAGGGTCAAATTGAGTTTATGCTCTTTGAATTTCAGGTAATAGATGACGATCAAGAGTTCCACGCAGCGGGAAACCAGTGTTGCAACAGCCGCACCGCGTACACCAAGCTCCGGGAAACCCAGATTGCCGTAAATCAGGCAGTAGTTGAGGCAGACGTTGATGACCAAGGTGGAACCGGAAATGACATATCCGATTTTAACAATGCCGATCGAACGCAGCGACGCCACCAGGATGTTGGTTACGGTGAAAATGATGTAAGTAAAGCAGATGATCTGAAAATATTTTGCCCCTTCCGCAATCACCGCGCTGTCGTTGGACAACAGGCTCAAAAGCTGCGTCGGAAAAAGCAGCACAATGCCAAACATGATCACGGCCAGACTGCCGCCGAAGCGCAAAGCCACGCCGATGATGTGCGGGATGGGTTCCAGCTTTCCTTTGCCCCAGTATTGCGAACCGAGTACCACTGCGCCTTCCCCTGCGCCGACAACCAGCATTTGCAGCAAATACTGCACTTGGTTGCACAAGCTGACGCCGCCCATGGCGTCCTGACTGTATCGGCCAAGCATGACCGTATCCATCATGTTGACACCGTAAGTCAGCAGGTTTTGAAGCGCCAATGAAAGCGCCAAAACCATGAAGGATTTATAAAATGTCTTTTCCTTAATCATGTAAAACACCTTTGAAAAATGAGGATAAAACCGCATTTGTGACATCTTGCTGATTTCTATGATAGCATACTGGATTATGTTTCGTTTTGCAATAATAAAACACTGCAATTTATTTATATTTTGTGCTATCATAAAAACAGAGAGGTGATTTCACTTGAAGGTAACCAATGAACCGGGGGTTCTGCTTCGGTCGGAACGTTTTTTTTCCACGCCGTCTGCTATGGCGCGTTCGTTGTTTTTCTATGTCACTCGTGTCGGACATTACTACTATGATGAACGATATAACTTTTTGGATTCTTGTGACGTTGCCAATCAGGAAAGTCATAAAAACTTCTTTCTAACTTATGTTCGTTCGGGCACCATTTACTATGAGACATCTCAGCAATTTGCTGCCGAACAAGGACAGGTTGCATTGGTGGATTGCCGTAAACCGCACCGTTTTTACACCAAAGGCCCGGCAGAAGCCATGTGGATCCATTTCGATGGCGCCAATGCGGCTGCTTTTTTCGATCAGATTACCGCGTTTCGCGGCGGAAAGCAATCTTTCCGTCCTGCGCCGGACGGCAGGATCGAGCAGGAAATGGCGCAGATCATTTCCGGACTGCGCAGCGCAACCATCAGCGAAGTAGAGTGCTCCAAGTGTATTTATCGCATCCTATGCGCGTTGCTGTTTCCGGCTTCTGCGAAAAAGAACGTGATTGGAAACGATGCGATTTCAGAGGCGATCGGGTATATTGACCGGCATTTGTTTGAGCAGCTCAATGTGAACCAAGTGGCGTCTAAGGTGAATTTGAGCGCTTCGCATTTTTCCCGCTTATTCCGCAGCACAACCGGTTTTTCTCCGCACGAATATATCATGCTGCATCGCATTGACGAGGCGAAGGCCCTGCTGCAATCAACTTCCCTGTCCGTAAAGGAGATTGCTTTTCGAGTCGGCTACCGCAGTGAGGTGAACTTCATCATCGCATTCACGGACAAAACCGGTATGTCTCCAACGCAGTTTCGAAAAAATACATATTAACAAACAAAAGAGCAGCCGCAGAATGAATCTGCAGCTGCTCTTGGTTTATGGACTCAGGAGGCAGTGATCACGCGGATCTTACCGCCGTTCTCCGCAGTTTTATTGGCATAAACCCGGAAGGAAGTGTAATTGGACTTGGCGCTTTGCAGTGAAATAAATTCGCCTTGCGCCGGGATATAGACGCCGATATTGCTTGCCAAAGCGTAATAGCCATCCTTGGTTTTGACACCGGACGAGCCGTCAAACGCCGTTACATCGACGGTATCCACAAGGGTCAGTTTCTGCGTAGAAAGCGAAGTATTGACAATATCCTTGTTGGTAGAATATCCCTTCGGAATACCAACAGGCGTTCCGTTCAAAGTGCTTGTCAGCACAGGAACGCGATATTTTACTTCTGTTTCTGCTGAACCGGACCAGTATTTCAGCTTGATGAAATACGTTTTGTCGGAATCGCTGGACTCATCGCCAATGGTTTCACCATTGGCAATGCCGTATACCCAACTTTCGCCGGTCACATCGCCAAGCACAATATCCGTTACCGTACCTGCGGTGTCAGTCACCGTATAGCGGATCTGCTGCGACGGCACCGTGCTGAGCGCGATGTCCGAAGCATTGATGGCGCAAAGCGGTGCACCGGACAGTACCTCCTCATATACTCGCACCTTCGGCGATACCACGCGATCACCGAGCTTGTTTTCCGCAATGTTCCAACTGCCGGATACCTTGCCGGACAAGGTGCGCTTTGTGAGGTATATACTGCCGTTGGTGGACTGGCCAACCGTTACCACGCGGCCCAGCATGCTGGTCAGTTCATCCGCTTGGACGGAAATGTCCCGCAGCGTCAGTCCGTTAAACAGCGCGATCGTTGCCGAGGAATTCTCCTTGATATCGGTGACAATACCCTGCATATCTGCGTTGATTGCACTCTTGGGATATGCAGCTGCAACATTTCCATCCGCATCGAACAAGAGCGTGATGAAATCTTTGAGCTTGATATCCTTAAAGGTCGCGGCTGCACTATCTGAAATGGTGAAATTCTTACCAAACAGTGTGATCGTCTGCGGATAGCTAAAGGTCGGCGTACCGCTTTGATATTGGCCGCTCAGCTTTGCATCCGAAACAAGCGCCTGCTTGTTTGCAGCGTCCAGTGTTACCACGTCATACTTTTTCAGCTTGGTGCGATCGACAACCGTACCGTTCTTTATGATCTGATACTCTTCCGGAATGTTGATGGAAGTCGAAACACCATAAACGAACGTTCTTCCGGAGGAGGTGGAAATACGCGGCAGTACGGCCATCAGTTCCATCGTGCCATATTCGTTATAATAGCACGTCAGGGTATCGCCGGGCTGAATGCTCGACCACATTTCCGCAAAGGTGCCCAGTTTTCTGCCTTCGCTGGAAACATACAGGTTGGCATTCCGATCCGGGCGCAGCATCTGGGTATCCGTCTGGATCCCATCGGCAGTAACAGCACGCACCGTATACGTTTCAACCTTATTGTTGTTGGGCACCACACCGAGTGCAACCTTGTCGCCTTCCTTGCCGATCACAATGGTGCCATAAACACCGATCAGGCTCTTGTCCAGCGTACCGGCTGTCTTGCGCGGTGTTTCGGTAACCGAACCGCCTTCATAGAAAATCGCTTCATCGACGCCCAATTCGCTGTCAGTATCGCAGGTTTCGAGCAGAATGCTGTCCTTAATGGTGGCAGAAGCCACACGGTCCAGCAGCAGGCCGCCCTCATTGCCCTTGAGCGGCGTACCGAGCGTGTTGAGCAACATGGTTGCGGCATCCGAGCGCTTGACAACGGATTTGGCATCCGTCAGCGACACATTGCGGGTCAAGCCAAGGGACTGTGCTTTTGCGACATAGTCCGCAGGCCAGAAAGGACCGACATCCGCTTCGGAATAGCCGAGCATGCGCAGCAGCATCGTACAGACCTCACCGAAGTTTACCGTTTTATCCGGGCCAAACGTGCCATCGGCATAGCCACGGATAATCGCCTGTTCCTTCAGGTCCGGATGACGGACCGCAGCGTTGATGTATTGTGCCGCCCAGTGGGTGTTTTTCACATCGGGGAAAATGGTGTAGCTGCCATAGGCACTGACATCAGAGAAGCCCAAAGCGGTCACCGCCAGTTTGCAGAACTGCGCGCGTGTCAACGAGCTGTTCGGATCGAAACGGTTGTTGCCCATGCCCTGCATAATGCCAAGTGCATCCAGAACGGAAGCCGTCTGTGCCAATCTGGTATCCGAGATATCAGAAAAAGCAGCAGAGGCGGAAGATAAGACAAACAATAGAGATAATAATATGCTGATAAATCGCTTTTTCACGATGGTTCACCTCGCTTTATTGCGTGCGCAGCGCGTCAACCGGCTGCAAATTGGAGGCCTTATTGGCAGGATAAAGGCCGAAAATAATACCAATCAATGCAGAGAACAGGAAAGCACCAATGATCAGGCCGAAGGACGGCAAAACCGTAAACTGTTCAATGGTCGGCATATAGCTGTTCTGCATTTGCGGCACCAAAAGTATATTGCCAAGGATCGCGGACAAGAAGCAGCCGAGTATAATTCCGATGATGCCGCCAAAACACGATACAACTGCCGCTTCGATCAGAAATTGGCTGATGATATCGCGCTTTCGAGCGCCGATTGCCATACGGATACCAATTTCCCGTGTGCGTTGCGTGACGGACACCAACATAATATTCATAATTCCGATGCCGCCAACCAGCAAGGAAATGCCGGCAATGCCGCCACCGATCATGGCATACATGTTGGCCGATGCTTCGGATTGCTCCTGCCACTGGCTGTTGGAATAAGCACTGAAATATCCGCCGTTGGATTCGCATCGACTCTGCATAAAATCAGGCAGCAGCTTATCCGTCAACTCTGGGATATCCTCTTTCGTGGCGGCCTTGATGACATATTGTTTATCCGACATGCCACTTATGCTCATCATGCTGTTTTGCAGCGTATAAGGGAATACGATCAATTGGTCCTCGGTATTTAATTTACCGTCATATTTGCCGGTATACACACCGACGACTTCAAAACTCTTGCCGCCGATGCGCAGTTTCTGTCCCAGCGGACTCATCGCACCGAAAAAGTACTTTTTCAGGGTTTCACCAATGACACAGACGCGTGCGCGGGTATTACAGTCCTCCTTGGACAGGTCGCGGCCAATCGAAATCGTTCGGCTGGTCACTTCTCCATAATCCTGATTGCCGAAATACATATAGGTATAACCGTTGTCATTGGTCAGTTTCTTGGTGCGATATTGGATGCCGTCACTCTGCCAGTCATAATACTGGCTCTGCGGCGACCAGGCGGCAATTTTATCCGCAAGTTCGGTGTCCAGGTATTCTTCAAAATCCTGCCAGTCCTTGCTCTTGGCTCCATATCCGTATACATCAATACGATTGAGGCCCATCGCTTCATATTGCAGGCGCTGCAGCTTGGTACCGCCTTGGATGTATGAGACGATGGCGATAACCGAAGCTACGCCGATGATAATGCCAAGCATGGTCAAAATCGATCGCACTTTATTATCCATAATGGATTTCAAAGCCATGCGCATGCTTTGCAGCCAGTTCATGCTTCCAATCCTCCTTTCGCGGGAGCATCGGAAATAATATGTCCATCCTGAATGGTCACAATCCGCTTTGCCATTTGAGCAAGATGATTATCATGAGTGATCAGGATGATGGATGTTCCCTGCTCGTTCAATGTCGTCAGCTGCCGCATGATTTCCAAACCGGACGCGGAATCCAGATTGCCGGTAGGCTCATCTGCCATGATGATCGGCGGTTTTGCCGCGACGGCGCGTGCAATCGCAACACGCTGCTGCTGGCCACCCGACATCTCGCCCGGACGATGGTCCATGCGCTTTTCCAGTCCAACCGAAGTCAGTGCGTCGATTGCCAACTGCCTGCGCTCTTCCCTGCCCATACCGCGATAAATCAGCGGCAACTCGACATTTTCCAGCGCGGTCAGCGCGGGGATCAGATTGAACCCCTGAAAGATAAATCCAATTTCACGATTTCGGATACCGGACAAGACGGACGGCTTCATATCGCTGACTGCCTGTCCGTTCAGGTAATACGTTCCATAAGTCGGGATATCCAGGCAGCCGAGAATATTCATCAGTGTGGATTTGCCGGAACCGGATTGTCCCAAAATGCAGAGAAACTCTCCCCAATGGACCGCCAGTGAAATGTTATCCAAAGCACGGACTTCATTTTCCCGGCCTTCATTATAGATTTTACTCATTTGCTGAACATCAATCAGCAGATCGGTTGCGGCCGTTTCCACATCGGCCTGCACCGACTGAGGCGCTTTTTTCCAGAACATTGCGCCCCTCCTTATCCAACCGCCATCACGCCGGAATCGCCACCCATATCCGCATACAGATCCTGCGGTCCTGCAAGGAATACGGTTGTTCCTTCATCAATACCCCAGAGGATTTCCGTGTTGGTGGAATCCGCAATGCCAATTTCAACCGGCACCAGAACAAAACCTTCCGGGATATCCTCGGTTCCTTCTGGAATCGGCAGCGTTTCAGTAAAGGGAATTTCCTCGCCATTTTCATCGATCAGCGGTTTTGCAAATACAGCTGTGCCGCTGTCCGTATTGACGATTGCGCGGGACGGAACCATCAGACAATCCATCGAAGACGCGGTTGTGATTTGATATTCCACCATCATACCGCTGTAAATGGACTGTCCTTCGATCGGATCGATGGAAATAACAGCGCGGAACGTGGGCATGCTGCCCTGTCCGCCGCTGCTGTCTTGCGAGGGCTCCAGCGCCACCGAGTCCACCGTTCCGGTAAGCGAGAGCTGCGAACCATCATAAGTATACATACTCATGGTGGCAGGCTGGCCGGGCTGCACGGCTCCGACATCCGTGGACAGAATGTCTGCATTAACTACGATATCATTCAGGTCGGCCACAACAACCAGCGCGTCCGTTCCAGTGACTTCCTGATCCGGGACCGCATTCAGACTGACGACTACGCCGTCAATCGTGGATTCCACCGTGGAATTTGCAATCAATTTTTTTAGTTCTGTGATGCGCTCCTGCTTATCCTTGACCAGATTTTGCGCTGTCGTGACGCCGTTGCGCGCCGTTGTCACGCCGTTCTGCGCATTTTTCACTTCATCCTGTGCCGCATCGCTCGACAGACGCATAATCGTTGCACCACTATTATAATTATAATAGTCGATGCCATTGAGGGACGTGATTTCACCGCTGATCTGTGCGGTGACTGCTTCCTCACGGTTATATTCCAGCGTGCCGGACTCCGCCGGATAAACGGTGCCTGCACTGCTCGTGGAGATCGTTGCTGTCGCCGTCATACCCTTGGTCAGCGTACCCGGGTTCTTCATGGAAATTACAACGCGAAATACTTTGACACCCTCAGCCGAGATCTTTTCTGTCTTTTCCACCGAAGAAACCGAGCCCGAGATCTCGCTCATTGCCGACGGGATCGAAACGGTTGCCGACTGGCCGCTCTTGATATTATTGATGTAAGCGGAACTGAAATACAGCGAAAGGTTCATCTTGCTGTCATCGACCATGTAACCGATAACTTCGCCTTCGCTGATCTGCTGACCTACGCGATAGGACGTGGAATTGCCATCCGAATCCGTGGAAGGAATGATCTTGCCGGTAAACGGTGCGGTAACATTCAGCTTATTCAGCTTTTTCTGTGCAGTGCTCAATGTATTCTGCGCCTGCGTTACTTCAGCCTGCGCATCGGTAACGGAACGCTGCGCATCCGCCAATTCGTTTTGCGCGGTTTCCAGTTCCTTGCGCGTTTCAGTGGGATTGACAACGACAAGCTTGTCTCCCTTCTTGACCTCGTCACCAACCTCTACCAAAACATCGGTGACCTTACCCTTTAAATCCCGGCCAAGCTCTTCCCGCTTTTTGGCCGCGGTCACGCCGCTGCCTTCAATATAGGTTTCCAACATGCCGCGAGATGCGACAGCCGTTGTTTCGCCCTGCAGTTCGGTTCCCGTGTTGCGGGTTTTGAAAACCAGGAAGATTCCGGCGGCGATCAGCAAAACGATGACCGCAATGCCGATGCCGATACGCACGCCTTTGCTCAGACGGCTTTTCTTCTTATTCATCTTATCTGCATACTTGTTGCGTTTGGGGAGCGCGTTTTTATCCCCTTCCGCTTTGGCCGGTTCCGCGGCGGCTGCGGCAGTGGTAGTCTTTGCAGCCGTGGATGCAGCTACTGCAACCTTGCTGCCTGCTTTGGCGACATGTGCGCCGCCCTTGGAAGCGGTTTGCGGCTTCTGCTTGTTTTCTTCACTCATAAACGTCGTTCCTTTCTCTTCTCTATCCTGAAGCTATATGCGGAAAGCATGCACAGGGGTTTATGTTGATTTGATTTTTGGCTTGTCACAGCGTCATAAATTGCTGAAAAAACGTGTGAACCTGATCCGGCAAATGCTCCAGTGTTCCGTCGTTGACGAAGATGCCGTCATAGGTGTAATTGTTGACACCATCATCCGAACGGTTTCCAAGTGCACCACGGGCCTGTTCCAGACTGGGTCTATGCACCAGAACAGTTTTACAGTCCCCACCGACCGCTTGTCGGAAGCGTTCAATCGCTTCCGGTTCCCGTATATGGACAAACAGTATTTCTGCATCGCTTTGCAAAAACTGCTCATATTGCTCCATACAATACCGGAATGGCAAATCGTTAAACTCTGTGCAGATTTCCTTGAGTTGGGATAAGAAACGCCGCGCTTCCGGCGTTTTGTTGCCATCCCATCCCGCGGAACGTGCTACTTGAAGGATCGGAGTGATGGAAGATATGTTCTGCACTTTCCAAAAAGCGGCTGCTGTTTGGCAAATGGTATCTTTTCCTACGCCGCCGCTGCCATTGATAATAAACACATGCTTCTGCATCAAAACGCCCCTCCAAAGCACACTTTAACGCATATAGTGTACCACAATATATTGCGCGTTGCAAGCAAAGGCGCAGGCGATATCGTGAAAAACAGCCCGCCTAAAACGGCGGGCTGCATGAGTACCAGAGTTACTTTTCGGTTTTGGGGTCGGTAATGACTTCTTTGAACGAAGTCGCAAGGCCGGCAAGGCTCTGGATCTCGCTCGGGATGATGATTTTGGTGGATTTACCATCCGCTGCTGCGCTGAACGCTTCGAGGGATTTGAGTTTGATGACCTGTTCGGTCGGTGCCGCTTGGTTGAGCATGGCAATCGAATCGGCCAGTGCTTTTTGCACTGTCAGCAGTGCTTCAGCTTCGCCTTCCGCTTCCTTGATCTTTGCCAGGCGATTTGCTTCCGCAGCCAGAACAGTGGCTTCCTTTTCGCCTTCTGCCACCAGAATCGCGGATTGCTTTTTGCCTTCCGCCACCAGAATGGATTCGCGGCGTTCGCGCTCTGCCTTCATCTGCTTCTCCATGGATTCCTGGATTGCAGCCGGCGGGATGATGTTCTTCAGCTCCACGCGATTAACCTTAATGCCCCAAGCGTCGGTTGCTTCGTCCAGAATCGAACGCATCTTGGTGTTGATGATATCGCGGCTGGTCAGCGTCTGATCCAGTTCCAAGTCGCCGATGATATTACGGAGTGTGGTTGCTGTCAAGTTTTCGATCGCAGCCATCGGGCTCTCAATACCATAGGTGAACAGCTTGGGATCGGTGATCTGGAAATATACGACTGTGTCGATCTGCATCGTAACATTATCCTTCGTGATAACCGGCTGGGGCGGGAAATCCACAACCTGCTCTTTGAGGGTCACTCTGCGTGCCACGCGCTCAAACAGCGGCACTTTAATATGCAGACCGGTGTTCCAAGTGCACTTGTATGTGCCCAGTCGTTCCACAATATAGGCTTTTGCCTGCGGAACAATAACGATGTTGCTTGCCAGAAAAGCAATCAGCAGGATGGCTAAAACGATCCAAAGTCCATAAATCAAAAACGGCATACTGTTCTCCTTTACTCCTCAAAAATTATCCAACCTTTTGCACCACGGCTTTGACGCCGCGGATTGCAACAACCTTGACTGTCGTGCCTTCCGGGATAACAGAATCATCCTCGCTGCGGGCGGTCCAAATAGATCCCATAATCTTGACCGCGCCGGTTTCATGCACATTATCAATCTGCTCCGTAACCACTGCGATCTCACCGATGATACGATCTGCATTGGTGGGTTCATTTTTTGTTTTCAGAAATTTGCGGCAGAACGGACGAACCAGTGCAAGCAGCGCCGCGGAAAACAGGACGAAAATCGTCAGCTGCGCAGAGATCTCCAACGAAAGGCTTGCGGCGATCAAGGCGGCAACACCACCGACTGCAAACCAAATGGCACACAGATCCAGAGTGAATGCCTCAACTGCTACACATATAATGATGACACCCATCCAGATATAAAGGGTGTTGATTCCAAACAGCATCTTGCAGATCCCTCCTTTGGCAACAGTATAGCATGCAGGTGTGAAAATGTACAGTAAAACCATAGTAACAATCAGCGGTGGGAATGCATCAATTCATTCGTTGATATAATGCAGCCTCTGCAGAAATTCCTTGTTCTGTGTTTTCTCACAAATTGCATCAATGCCGGAGGATATGACCCAGATCGCCATGCCCCGTCTGGCGCAAGTCACAAGCATATCGATGATCATTTCATGGTGTGCCGACTCCTGCCCGGCAAACGGGAAAAAGCAGATCAGCAGCCGTGGATTGATCAAATACCATTTATAATAGGAAAACCGTAACCGCTCCGGTAAGGTCCATTCGCATAAGGGACGCAATAACGCTTCCCGCGTGAACCACCCGGAGGCTTCCTGCAAAATATTTTCCATGATTTTCTTTCGGACGATATGCCGTCCGGCTTTGGGAAGCAGGCAGGTGCTGAGATTGTCTAATGCGGTCAATTTGTCAAACAAGACACCGCTTGGACGATCCGGGCGTTCAATTTGAATCCCGATATCCGTACCTATGATTTTTGACAGTTCACTGTGCTCATATTTTTTCCCATCCAAACGAAATTCCCCGCTCAACCAGCTTTTTTCCCGCAAAAAACAATCCCGGATCTGTGATACGGTATTGTAATTCTCATCCCGCAGGAACGCGATCTCACCGCTGCGGATCTGAAAATTCATCGGTTTTAACGTAGGGAAAGTCAGATTGGCAACTGACAGGATAACTTTTTCATCATCACGAGGCTCCGAACGCACCGCGCTGTTGCTGCTTCGGCGTTTCCACCCCAATATTTCATACAGCCGGTCATCGTATTCTTCCGGATACAGCCGATAGAACGATTTCCGGTTTTTGATGATATCCACCCGGTTTGCATACTGATACAGAAATTCCTCATTCATATCGCAAACCAACACTGCAGAGCCCTGCTTGAGCAAATACTGGACGCATTGCATCAGCTGTTTCAGATCTCTCCAACGAAGGATTTCTGTCAAACGATCCAGAATCAGCAGCTCACTCTTCCAAAACCAAACACGAAAGACCGAAAGGCGATAATAATCCAACAGAGAAAGCGCGGAAAGCTTCTGTTCCCATGACAAAAACAACCCCATCTGCTGCATCATGTCTGCGGTTGCTTTTGCATGAAGTTCTTCTTCCGCAGCCTTGTTTTTTCTCCACCGAGTGGGTTTTCCCAAAGACATGACAAAATCCCATACGGTCAGTTCCTTGGAATCGAAGCGGAATTTGTCGGCGATCATGCTGCGCTGCGTGATCCAACGCTCCAAATCAATGGAACCAGCACGGCGGCCATACAGGAATACTTTGCCGCTTCTCATATGGGAATATCCTTTGAAAATGTCCAGGAAAGCCGTACCGGAAGTAAGGTGATCATCAACGTATATGCCAATACATTCCCCGCGTGAGATAGCAATATCAAATTGATAGTCGCTGCCTTCACGCTGGAAATGGCCATTCTCAACGCGGATCAGTTCCTCTTTCATTGATTCCTCAGTCCTCCTGCGAAAGCAGCGGCAATGTGATACAGCACTCTGTGCCGATGCCTGCAGCACTGTAAATGCGCAGGCCGTAATCCTCTCCGAACATCAAACGGATACGACTGTTGACATTTCGCAGCGCGATACCGCCTCGCTGTTGTCCGCTTACGGTTGTGCTGTCCCCCGCGAATTGTGCATTTAATCGCTCGACCTGTTCTTCCGGCATACCGATTCCATCATCCCGTACACGCAGAAACAAAGTTTGTTCACTGTTTTCTACGATGATCCGCACGGTACCATGTTCGATTTTTCCTTCCAGGCCATGCGAAACCGCATTTTCAACAAGCGGCTGCAAAATGAGCTTGGGCATACGCGCTTCCAGCAGCTCTTCGTTTTCCATTTCAAGCTCGAGAGAAAGCTTATCGCCAAAACGACAGCGCTGAATGGTGAAATAATTTTCTGCATTATCCAGTTCATCAGAAAAGGTGACATATTCCTGCACATTGGAAATGGTATAACGAAAAAAAGTGGCCAATGCCTCTGTGGTTTCTGCAATTTCTTCGCAGTCTGCTAAAAGGGCATCCGCGCGGATCGCTTCCAATGCATTATACAGAAAATGCGGATTGATTTGGTTTTGCAGGGCGAGATATTCCGCCTGCTTTTGCTGTAGCTTCGTGATTTCTTCGCCATGCAGCCGGTCTTCGATGTCGCCCAGAAACACATTCAGATCGGGGCTTTTGCTCCAATCCATATGTAATACGGCTTCCAGGTTTTTATCATTGCGATAACGCCGCAACGCACGCCAAAGTTTCCATCCACCTCTCAGCGACATATGCTCACCTTACTTGTACAACTTTTTATAGTCCGACGGACTGACGCCCGTTATTTTCTTAAACAGACGGGAGAAATATTTCAGATCCCGGTAACCCACCATCTCCGCGACGTCCTGAATGGACAAATTATCCGTGCAAAGAAGTTCTTTGGACTTATTGATGCGCAGTTCGGTCAGGTAATCCATGAAATTCTGACCGGTTTCCTTTTTAAACAGCGCAGAAAAATAGGTTGCGTTAAATCCGACCGCACTGCTGACATCTTCCAGGCGCAACGCTTCCTGATAGTGCTGTTGGATATAGTGTTTAGCTTCTGTGATGGGACGTGTTTCCTGCATGGATTTTACTTCCCGAAGGCGCTGGATCTGCCTTTGAACCCCTTCCCGCAGCAACCGGAATATATCCTGAGCGTTAGTGCAGCGCCAGAAGTTTTCCTGCATGGTTTCCTCAAAACGCTCCTCTACATTGCCGCTCTGCTTCATACCATAATTGGCAGCCTCCAAAATCTGCTCGAACCAATCTTCGAGCATTTGTCCGTTGAGCGGTTTCCGGGGTAAAATGCAGCGATAACTATCCTCCAATTCCTGTTTGAAGCGCTCCTCGTCCAGATACTCTGCCGCTTCCTGGAATCGTTTTTTCTGTGCAGGGTCCATTTGGTACCGTTCGTCGAAGGCGGGCGGTTCAGTTTCCGCGTCACGCCACGGCTGCACCCGGCAAAGCCGATCCAGACAAAGCCAAAGTGCCTCGCGCATAGATTCATCCATTTGTTCCAGACTGGATTTTCGACTTCCAAGGCAAATAGTGCCTCGAATATCCCAAAAAAGATCCCGCTGTTTTTCAATTTCTTTCCGGATTTTAGTAAAGCACTGTTTCACCTCAACCGCCTGATAATCCCGCAGGAACAAAACGGCGGCTACGCCTTCCTTCTGCACGGAGACTGCATATTCATCAGCCAGCTGCTGTACCTCTCGCCGCACAATCTCCAATGTGTGGTGCATCATGATCTGGTACCCATCCAAATACTGTTCCGCATTGGAAATATCGGGTTTGACCAATACAGCAAAATAGCTTCCCGCACCAAAGTGGAAGCCGTATTCTGATTCGGCCTGTTCCGCGCTCAGAAAAGGTTGCTGCCGTTTGGTGGCATTTTTCAGTGCAGTCATCAGCAGTTCCTGACGCCGCTCGCCGCTCTTTTTCAATTGGAATTCCAACGCGGCTTCCTCGCCCAATTTATCTTTCAATCGAAGCAGAATCCCGTAGAGTTCTTCCTGCTTGAGCGGTTTGAGCAGATAATCCTCTACACCATATTTCAAGGCATTCTGCGCGTACTCGAATTGGCGGTATCCACTGATTACGATTGAGTGCAATTTAGGCTGCAGCTCTTTGGCGCGGCGTATCAAATCAATCCCATCGCAACCAGGCATGCGAATATCGGTTATGAGCAAATGCGGCTGTTTTTCTTTCACCAGCTCCAGTGCCCGATAACCGTCGTTGGCAATTCCGACGACTTCGTAACCAAGCGATTGCCAGTCGATCAATTTCTGCATCAGCAAAATCACTTTGATCTCATCGTCTGCAAGAACTACCCTTAACATAATCCACCCCCGGTAAAATACGGATCCTATGAGAAAAGGGAAAACGAATTCGTTTTCCCTTTTCCATATTCATCATAACACGTTCGCTGGCATTTGCCAAATGGAAATCATGCGCATACGAATTATCTTATTCGTAATCTGCAACGTTGGATGCATCGATCCAAGTGTTGTCCGTAATGATAACATTCTCATCCAGCGTGCCGCCGCCAAGCAGCGTAACCGCAGCTTCGATGGCATTTGCCGCCATTGCGCCGCCGTTCTGAGAAACCGTACCGGTGATGCGGCCGTCATTGATCGCTTCAAAGCCGTCCGGCGTGCCGTCAACACCCGTGATAATAATACCGCTGTTCGCGCCTGCTGCATTACCGGCGCCAACCGCCATGCCGTCGTTCTCGCAGATGATCGCATCCAGATCATATGCGGACAGCCAGCTCTCAACCGTTGCCTGTGCGCTTGCAGTATCCCACTGGCAGTCTGCCGGTGCAACCACCTGAACCATGTCCGGATAGTTCTTCAGGACATTCTCATAGCCTTCCATGCGCTGCAGTCCGCCGGAGTCGCCGGAGGGGCCGGTCAAGATTGCGATGTTGCCCTTACCATTCAGCAGGTCCGCAACATGCTGCATTTCGGTTTCGCCAGCCTTGACGTTATCGCCGTAAGAAACTGCCGAGATACCGTAGTTTTCCCAATCGGTGCATGCAGAAATGATATTGATGACCACGACGCCCGCATCCGCCGCGCTCTTAGCCGCATCACACAGGCCGTCCGGATCAACAGGCTCGAACAGGATTGCGTCATACCCCTCAGAGACACACTGCTCGATCTGGCTGATCTGCGTTGCAGCGTCCTGATCTGCGCTCAGGATCGTCAGGTCAACGCCCATTTCCTCTGCCTTTGCCTCAGCCGCTTCGGATACTGCGATCTGAAATGCGTTGGTCTGATGCTGCTGGATCAGTGCGATCTTATAAGCACCATCGGTCGAATCTGTACTCGCGTCGGAATTCTGCGAGTCGTCGGTTGCGGTGTTGCCGCAGCCGGTTGCCATACCAAGCGTCATTGCGCCGGCCATTAACATGGCAAGAAGTCTCTTTTTGCTCATTTTACTTCCTCCTCAAAAGCTTTTATGATAAGAACAGGACGCAACACTTGTCCTCGTTCCTAACATCCGTCAGTTTTTCTTGCTTTTTCCCTTGACATCGATCAAAACGGCCAAAACGATGATGACGCCCTTGACAATCTTCTGCCAGTGAGACGAAACGCCCATGATGTCCAAGCCGTTTGCAATCACCGTAATCAACAGACAGCCGATCACAACGCCCCACGGCTTGCCGACGCCGCCCGACATGGATACGCCGCCAACCACGCATGCCGTAATGGCATCCATTTCATAGCTTTCGGCTGCAGTCGGCTGACCGATGGTGACACGCGAAGTCATCAGAAAACCGCTTAAACCCGCCAGCAGGCCTGCGATCGCAAATGTGGAAATGCGAATCAAGGTCGTATTGATACCGGAAACACGCGCAGCCTGCAAATTACCACCGCAGGCATAGACGCGGCGGCCGTAAACTGTTTTGGCCAAAATAAAAGAGCAGATAAGAATGACTATCACAAGGAAAACTGCCAGCATCGGAATGCCTGCAATCGAGCTTGCTGCAACAGCCTTGTATTCCGCGCTGATACCGGTGATCGGTTTGCCGTTGGAAGTCAGGAGCGCCAAGCCGCGCACTGCGGTCATGGTACCAAGCGTCATAATAAACGGAGGCAAATCTCCTACTGCAACGCCAACGCCATTGACAACTCCGACAGCCAAACCCGCCAGCATGGCGACAACAAGCGGAACGATCAGCGGATACTGCCCCTGCCCCAGCATAGCAGCCAAAATGCCGGCAAATGCGACAGTGGAACCGACCGACATATCAAAACCGCCGGCAATGATGACAAACATCATGCCAAAGGCCAAAATACCGTTGATAGAAGCTTGCTTCAAGATGTTGACCAAGTTGCCTGGCTGAATGAAACTGGGCTTTAAGCACGTCAACACAATGACCAGCACAATAAAGATTACAAAGATAAAGTATTCGCTGATCAGCGCTTTTGCATTTTTCGTCTTTTTCATGTTTTCCCCTTCCTTTTATACCTCGATGGCAGAGGCAAGCGTCATAATCCGCTCCTGAGAGAACTCTTCTCGCGTGACCTCACCCGAAAAATTGCCTTCGCACATTACCATGATCCGGTCACAAACACCCATCAGTTCCGGAATTTCCGAAGAAATCATGATAACCGCCTTGCCCTGCTGTACCAGACTGCCCAGCAGCAAGTAAATATCGCGCTTTGCACCGACGTCAATGCCGCGAGTGGGTTCATCCAAAATGATGATATCCGGATCATTCAGCAGCCACTTTGCAATAACCACTTTCTGCTGATTGCCGCCGGACAAATTCCCGACAATCTGATCTCCGGAAGGAGTTTTGATATTCAGCTTTTCGATATACTCTTGTGATGCGCTGCGCGCTTTGTTTTTGTTATACAAGCCGTTGGTGACCAGTTTTTGGATGGCTACCATTGCAATGTTGTCATTGACCGAACCGCTCAGATTCAGACCGGTTACCTTGCGATCCTCGGTAATCAGTGCGACGCCTTCCTTGATGATATCGCGCGGCGAATGCACATGGACCTTTTTGCCCTTCACAATAATTTCTCCGCCGGACAATTCATGCATCCCGAAGATACCTTCTACCAATTCACTGCGTCCTGCGCCGACCAGACCGCCAATGCCAAGAATTTCGCCCTTGCGAACAGAAAGGCTGACGCCCTTGACTTTATTGTCCGCACGAACGATGTCCTTCGCTTCAAAAATCACTTCGCCGATCTTGGCTTCCAGCTTGGGAAATACATCCGTGATTTCACGACCGACCATCATTTTGATCAATTGTGCTTCATTCAGATCTTTTGTCTCACCGGAACCAATGTATTGGCCGTCCCGATATACACTGACACGGTCACAAATGGAGAAAATTTCATCCATACGATGCGATATGTAAATGATCGCAACGCCCTTTTCCTTCAATCTGCGAATATGACCAAACAGAAGCTCAACTTCGCGCTCGGTAATGGCCGCTGTCGGCTCATCCATAATGATAACCTTTGCGTTGATCGAAATCGCCTTGATGATCTCGATTAACTGGCATTGTGCAACCGTCAGGTTGCGAAGCCGTTCTTTGGGAGAAACATGCAGACCACATTCTTCAATCAGACGCTGCGCTTCTTCGATTTCCGCCTTGTTATCTACCAAGCCATGCTTGCGCAGCTCCCGGCCTACAAAGATGTTTTCAAACACGGTCATATCCAGAATCGGATTCAGCTCCTGATGGATCATTGCAACACCATGATCCATGGCCTCCTTTGGATTGGCTACTTTATAAGGCTGTCCGTTGAAAAGGATCTCGCCGCCTTCGTCCTTTGTGTAAATACCCATCAGGATTTTCATCAATGTGGACTTGCCGGCGCCGTTCTCGCCCATCAATGCATGCACTTCTCCAGGCTTCACCTGCAATTGCACATGATCCAGCGCTTTGACACCCGGGAAGGTCTTGCTGATATCCTTCATTTCCAGTATATATTCCATGCTTTCTTCCCTCCTCACTCTTCATTTCTTTGTGATTATTTTATCAAAGCATTTATCTTCGCGAAACTTCTATTTTTCACATGAGGGGGGAGATTCTTTGGAAATTTCTCAAAAAAGTCAATTTAGAAAAAAATAGAACCAATACTTTGTATGATTTGCATATATTTTACATAAGACGCACAGCAAAATACCCAAAAAGAAATTGCCTGTTTAGTAAAAATACAAAAAGGACAGCAATTTTCATTGCTGTCCTTTGAGAACGATGTTTGAGGGAAGCTATTAATACATGCCGCCCATATCCGGAGCTGCCGGTGCCGGAGCAACCGGTTCCTTCTTATCGGCAACCAGGCTCTCGGTGGTCAGAACCATAGAGGCAACGGAAGCCGCATTCTGCAGGGCCGAACGGTTTACCTTGGTCGGGTCTACGATGCCGTTGGCAATCATATCGCCGTAGGTTTCGGTAGCCGCATCAAAGCCATAACCCACCTTGCCGGAATTCTTGACCTTATCGACAACGATAGCACCTTCGATGCCCGCGTTGTAAGCGATCTGCGTCATCGGTGCTTCCAGGCCGCGTGCAACGATCTGCATGCCGGTCTTCTCGTCGCCTTCTGCCGCCTCAGCCAGTGCTTCAACCGCTGCGATTGCGTTGACATATGCTACGCCGCCGCCGGCAACAATGCCTTCTTCCACAGCTGCACGGGTTGCATTGAGTGCATCCTCGATGCGCAGCTTCTTTTCCTTCATTTCGGTCTCGGTAGCAGCGCCAACCTTGATGACGGCTACGCCGCCAGCCAGCTTAGCCAGACGCTCCTGCAGCTTCTCACGGTCAAAGTCAGAAGTGGTGCGCTCAATTGCGCCGCGGATCTCAGCCACGCGGTTTGCAATTGCCTGCTTGTCGCCAGCGCCGTCTACAATCGTGGTATTCTCCTTGGTAACCTTGATCTGACGCGCGGTGCCCAGCATATCCATGGTCGCATCCTTCAGCTCGATGCCGACTTCCTCGGAGATAACCGTGCCGCCGGTCAGGATCGCGATATCACGCAGCATATCCTTACGGCGATCGCCAAAGCCCGGCGCCTTAACAGCAACACAGGTGAAGGTGCCGCGCAGGCGGTTGACGATCAGGGTGGACAGGGCCTCGCCCTCGATATCCTCTGCGATGATCAGCAGCTTCTTGCCGGACTTAACAACCTGCTCGAGGATCGGGAGCAGCTCCTGAATGTTGGAGAGCTTCTTATCGGTGATCAGCACGAGGGCGTCATCCAGATTGGCTTCCATCTTCTCGGTATCGGTGCACATATAAGGAGTGACGTAACCGCGGTCAAACTGCATGCCCTCGACAACCTCGGAATAGGTCTCAGCGGTCTTGGACTCTTCCACGGTGATAACGCCGTCGGTGGAAACCTTCTCCATTGCCTCAGCAATCAGCTTGCCGATCTCGTCGTCGCCGGAAGAGATCGCACCAACACGGGCGATATCATTGGTGCCGTCAACAGCCTTGGAGTTCTTTGCAATGGCCTCAACTGCAGCATTGACAGCCTTGGAGATACCGCGGCGCATTACCATCGGGTTTGCACCGGCTGCAACATTCTTCAGGCCCTCGCGTACGAATGCCTGCGCCAGAACGGTTGCGGTGGTGGTACCGTCGCCCGCGATGTCGTTGGTCTTGGTCGCAACTTCCTTGACCAGCTGCGCGCCCATGTTCTCATACGGATCGTCCAGTTCGATTTCCTTGGCGATGGTGACGCCGTCGTTCGTGATCAGCGGAGCGCCGTACTTCTTATCGAGCACTACGTTGCGGCCCTTCGGACCGATGGTTACCTTAACGGTATCGGCGAGCTGATCAATGCCGCGCTGCAAAGCCTTGCGTGCATCTTCGCCGTAAATAAGCTGTTTCGCCATGATAAATTACCTCCTGATAAACCTGATTCTTACTCAACGATTGCAAGGATATCGCTCTGACGAACGATGATATACTTCTCGCCGTCCAGCTTGACCTCGGTGCCAGTGTACTTGCCGGTGATAACCTTCTGGCCCTTCTTTACTTCCATCTTGATTTCCTTGCCGTCTACCACGCCACCCGGGCCGACCTCAATAATCTCAGCAATCTGCGGCTTTTCCTGCGCAGACGCAGTAAGGATGATGCCGCTGGCAGTAGTTTCCTCTGCCTCGACCATCTTGATAACAACACGATCGCAAAGGGGTTTGAGTTTCATAACGGATGCCTCCTATGAAAATTAAATTAACAAAGTCAATGTTTTAGCACTCGAATCACCTGAGTGCTAACTCGAGTATTATATTACATCAAGTCTTTCCATTTATCAAGAGGTTTTTTGGAAAACGCACCAAAAAAATTATGAATTTTTTGTGAATCCCACGCAGCATTTTGCTGGTTGATTAGCAATTCAATGCCGGGAGTGCTTAAAGTACATATGCAGTTCACATTTGATCATGCCGTTATACAATTTCCGGCGTTTGTCCGCTTTTCGGCCGAAACAACGTTCAAACAACGGATCTGAGCTGAGAATATACTGTTTCATTGGCGATTTTCCAATCGCAGCGCCCAGTTTCTGATACAGCGCTTCGGCTTCCTGCAGATCCATCAGGCGTTCCCCGTACGGCGGATTGGCAATCAATACGCCGTTTCCGGTATAATCCCGCGAAACCGCATCGGCCTGTTCAAAAAATACGGTATTGGCAACGCCTGCCTTGCGTGCGTTCTCGATCGACAGCTGTACACACGCCGGATCGATATCACTGCCAACAATGTCAAACCGTGCTCCGCCATCTGCCATGCCAATGGCATCCTCTCTTGCCCGTCGCCAAACCGAAGAATCAAAGCAGGGCCACTTTTCGGCGTCAAATGCGCGCATGAGACCGGGCGCGCGTCGCTGCGCAATCATCGCCGCTTCGATCGCAATGGTGCCGGAACCGCAGAACGGATCGACAAACGGCTCTCTTCCCCGCCAGCGTGCCAATTTTACCATAGCCGCCGCGAGCGTTTCCCGCAGCGGCGCCGCATTGCTGTTGGCGCGATAGCCACGCTTGTGCAGTCCGGCGCCCGACGTATCCAGATACAGCTCTGCGGTGTCGTGCATGATCGAAAACTGGATCTGGTATTTTGCGCCGCTTTCCTCAAACCAGTTCTGATGGTACTGCGCGCCCAACCTAGATACCACGGCCTTTTTGATGATCTTCTGGCAATCCGGAATGGAATGCAATGCGGAATTCAAACTATGCCCCTTGACCGGAAACGCGCCATCCTTCGTGATAAACTGTTCCCATGGCAGCGCACGCACCCCTTCAAACAACTGGTCAAAGGTTTTCGCCGGGAAAGAACCCAGCCGAATCAGCACTCGCTCCGCGCAGCGCAAGTTCAGGTTGGCCCATGCCAATGTATTTTCATCGCCTTCAAACAATACCCGCCCGTTTTCCGCATGCACGTCGTTCAGCTTTCCGCCAAAGCGGAGCTCATCTGCAACAAGGCCTTCCAAACCGAACAACGTCGGGCAACACAGGGTCAATTCCATGTATGCACTCCCCTTTTCTCCTGCAAAAAGGCTCCTGCCGGAATCGAGGGCAGGAGCCGTCCTATTGTGTGTTTATCTTATCTGTTTCCCACCTGTTTGTCAAGCGGTTTACCAGAGATGCATCTGCGGCAGCGTGGGTTTTTCCATCCGTTTGGACAGATAATACAGCAGACGAATCCCCATCAGACGCAGCACGAGCACATACAAGATGCCTGCACCGACCGTCGTACATGCAAGCGCGGAAAGCTCGGAAGCGAACATCTGTGAAAAAAATTGAAAGAAAATGCGCGTCCAGAAAAACAATGCGGCTCCGCACAGCATCGGAACGCCGAATCGGCGCATCAGCCGCAGAGAAAAGCCCACTTTTCGGTGAAGAAGAATAAAATCCAACAGAAAAGCGACCGATTCGGTCAGTAACATGGCAATCAGATATCCGTATATCCCAAGGGACGGATTGGCACACCACCAATACATCAGAACCACCTGACACAGTTCGGACCCAACCGAAATCAGCACATTCCAATGCTGCAACCCCAACGCGTTGAGCAGACTGCCGGACGCCATCTGATAATAGCAAACCGCGGCCGCGGCGCCCAGCATGCAAACATACGGCGTACTGAGCGATTGCCCGAAAAACAATATGCTCAGTTTTGGCGCGATCGGAATAAGAACCGCCGTTGCCGGCACACCGATTAGCCCTACGGTCGTAATGGCTCTGCCGACCAAGACACGCACTCGTTTATCATTACCGGTTGCCTGCGCGCCGGTGACCGCCGGGAGCAGCGCGGTGCAGACTGAACTGACCAGTGCAATCGGCAAAAGCAGCAGCGGCATCGCCATTCCGGAAAGCACGCCCAGCGCAGACAGCGCCTGCTCATAACTCAACCCGGCAACCATCAGCCGTTTTGGCAGCAGAATCGAACCGGCCGATCCGATCACATTGCCCAGCAGCGCAGATGCGGAAACCGGCAGCGCAATAAAGAAAAACTGACGCACGGTCTCGCGTTCCAGCGGCGTATATTTGACGCCGCGCACCTTCCAGTTTCGGAACAACAGGCTTAAAAAAGCCGCGCTGAATATTTCGCTGACGACCATACCGGCAAAAATCAGCATGGCGATGGTGCCGTAATCGTCGCCCTGATATTGATACAGCAAAAACCAAACCGTTCCGATGCGGATCAGCTGTTCGCAAACCTCGGATGTTGCTGCATACTGCATGCGCTCCAGCCCGATAAAGAGCGACTTGAAAATATTCTCCACACCGGTCAGTGCCAAACAGAGCAGCATAAAGGGAAAAGCGCGCGCACATCGGATATCGCCCAAAATATCGGACGCAATCCAATGCCCGCCCAGCAGCAGCCCTGCGCCGCAAAACAGGCAGGCCGAAAAGAATACCCAAAAGGCAAGGCGCAGGATGGCGCCAATCTTACGCCGCTCGCCTCTGGCTTCGCTTGCCGCACTCAGCCTGGAACATGCCATCGTGACGCCCGACAGGCACCCGGCATTGCACACCAGATAAACCGAGTTGACCAGCCGGTAAACGCCAAGGCCTTCTGCGCCGGCATAATGGCTGAGCAGCACACGATAGAGAAAGCCAAGGGCCTGCAAGGCAATGTTGCCGCATGCAAGCACACCCGCCGCGTATAAAATGGTTTTTTTCTCAATTCGCACGGCAAAACCCCATTTCAAAACAAGGTATGCGGCGAAAAAAAGGAATATGTATGGCAAAAGCCGGATTTCAAATGAAATCCGGCTTGCATTTTGGTTAAATTCGTTTGCTCATTTTGTCACTGTATTCCGCACGGAATGCCGCGAAGGTGCCGTTGTCCAGCGCATCGCGGATCTCCTGCATCAGATGGTTATAGAACCACAGATTATGCATGACGAGCAGCCGCTGGGACAGCATTTCCCCACTCTTGAGCAGATGGCGCAGATAAGCGCGCGAGAACTTGCGGCAGGTCGGGCACTGGCAGCCTTCTTCAATCGGGCGGTCATCCGTCTGATACTTGGCGTTCATAATATTGAGAATGCCGTTGTGCGTGAACAGATGCCCGTGCCGCGCGTTGCGCGTCGGCATAACGCAGTCGAAAAAGTCAATGCCACGGGCAACGCCCTCAATGATGTTGGACGGGGTTCCGACGCCCATCAGATAACGCGGCTTGTTCACTGGTGCGTGCGGCAGCACCACATCCAGAATATGATACATCACTTCTGTGCTTTCTCCCACGGCCAGACCGCCAATGGCATAACCGGGCAGATCGAGCTCCGCGATCTGCTCCATGTGCTCGATGCGCAGATCGTCATAGGTGCCACCCTGATTGATGCCGAACAGCATCTGATGCGGGTTGATGGTGTCCGACAAGCTGTTCAGTCGATCAAGTTCCGCCTTGCAGCGTTTGAGCCAGCGCGTTGTGCGGTCGATTGAATTTTTGACATATTCCCGCGGCGCCGGGTTTTCAATGCACTCATCAAACGCCATGGCGATATCCGAACCCAGATTGGACTGGATGCGCATGCTCTCCTCCGGCCCCATGAAGATTTTGCGGCCGTCCACATGGGAATGGAAAGTGACGCCTTCTTCCTTGATCTTGCGCAGCGTTGCCAGCGAAAACACCTGAAATCCACCGGAGTCGGTCAGCATAGGGCCGTCCCACCGCATGAATTTATGCAATCCGCCCATTTGCTTGACGATCTGGTCACCCGGACGCACATGCAGATGATAGGTATTGGAGAGTTCGATCTGGCAGCCGAGTTCTTTTAAGTCGAACGCATCCACCGCGCCTTTGATCGCGCCGGCGGTGCCGACATTCTGAAACACCGGCGTCTGCACGGTGCCATGTGCCGTACAGAATACACCTCTTCTGGCGTTTCCTTCGGTTTTTAACAGCTCAAAAGTTCCGATTTGCATAATTCCCTCTTTGTTGTTGTGATATTACTTCGGTTAATAAAGCAGCATGGAGTCGCCAAAGGAGAAAAAGCGGTATTCCTCTTCGATCGCCTGGCGATAGGCTTCCATGACCATTTCGCGCGTTGCAAAGGCAGAAATCAGCATCATAAGCGTGGATTCCGGCAGATGGAAGTTGGTGACCAGATGATCGATCGCTTTGAAATGATACCCCGGATAAATGAAAATATCTGTCCAGCCGGACTGCGGCCGCACCATGCCGTTCTCATCTGCAATGGTTTCCAGCGTGCGGCATGCCGTCGTGCCGACCGCCCAGATCTTGCCGCCAGCCTTGCGGGTGCTGTTGATTTGTTCTGCGGTTTCCTCGTCCATGATATAATATTCCGAGTGCATCACATGATCGGTGATTTCATCTTCCTTGACCGGACGGAAGGTGCCAAGGCCGACATGCAGCGTGACAAACGCCAATTTGACACCTTTTTCCCGCAGCTTGTCCAGCAGATCAGGGGTAAAGTGCAGTCCCGCCGTCGGCGCCGCCGCCGAACCCGGAGTTTTGGAGTATACCGTTTGATATCGCTCGGGATCGTCCAGTTTTTCCTTGATATAAGGCGGCAGCGGCATCGTGCCGAGCTTGTCGAGAATTTCCAGAAAAATACCGTCATAGTGGAAACGGATCAGACGGTTGCCGTCCGGCTGCACCGACTCCACCGTCGCGGTTAGCAGGCCGTCGCCGAAAATCAGTTCTACCCCTTCGCGCGTTTTGCGGCCCGGACGGGTCAGACATTCCCACAGTCCATCGCCCTTATCCGTCAGCAGCAGCACCTCGATCGGCGTGGTCTTGCCAACCGCATGGCCCATCAGACGTGCCGGAATGACGCGGGAGTTGTTGAACACCATACAGTCGCCCAGCTGCACATATTCCAGCAGGTCGCGAAAATGGCGGTGTGTGACCGAGCCGTCTGCGCGGTCCAGCACCAGCAGACGCGACGCATCCCGCTGCTCCAGCGGATGCTGAGCGATCAAACGCTCGGGCAAATCAAAGTAAAAATCGCTTTTTTTCATTGCAAAAGCATGGGCGCTCACAAGGAGCACCCATGCCATACGCCTCCTTTATGGTTGGATCATCAGCCGGCAATCGAAATGCCGGTATAATAGAATTTCAGGATCTCTTCATAGCTGAAGCCCTGCTGTGCCATTGCATAGGCACCCCACTGGCTCATGCCGACACTGTGTCCCCAGCCCGAGCCGGTAAACGTGTAGCTGACGGGCGGAACCGTGGTATCTGGCGTAGACGGGCCTTCGGGGTCAGTGGATGCAGACGAACCGGACGAAATCAAAACGGTTTTGTTGGCATCATCATAATCCACATCAAAGCCGAGGGCCGCGCCGACGTCGCGCAGTTTATAGTAGTTATTGTCATTGACAAGATAACCGGTCAGGGAAACCGTTTTCCCATCCAGCACAATGGAAGAGCTGGACGGAATGCAGTTTTTGATCTGCGAGGAAACCGATCCCGTCATTTCGCCGCCGACCGACTGATACGCCTTGCCGCTTTCCAACAGAATGCGATTGTTTTCGGAATCCCAGGTCACATTGAACTGGCTGTCCGTTCCGTTCAGTATGTAAGCAATGTCGCGCAGCTTATAGTAATTGTTATCCTGGATATTATACCCCTGCGGCGCGACCGCCTTGCCGTCCAGCGTCACCTTATGGGTAGACGGGCTGATTTTCAGGCTGGCACTCTGCGGCAGCGAAGCCGATACAGACTTGGCCGCATTGGGCGTAATGGTATAGCGGATGCTGTTCAGGCCGAACACCGTGCGGACCTTATCACGCTGGATCGTGACGGTCTTGCCATCCGTATCCGTTACGGTAACTTCGTTGACGTTATCCGTATCCGTGCGCTTGGTCACTTCCACATTGGCAACCGTACCGATCGAATATCCTGCATTGAGCAGTTTCTGCCGCACTTCATTTGCTGTCAGAGTGACGCTCCAGGAGCTGTCATAGGTTTCGTACGGGTCTACCTTGCCCTGCAAATACGGATAATCGCCGCCCCATACATTGACAGCGTCTTCCGTTGCGCCACCGTCCGACGAGAAGAAGTAGCCGATTACCAGCTCACCGTTATAGGACAGATATTCACCGCGGGTCGCTTCGACCGCAGCATCGGAGGCAGCCGTTGCAAGGTTGGCGCCAAGATACACCTGACAATTGGTGGTGTTGCAAAGGTCGTAGCCTTCGCTGGTGTGCTTATGCGTGCCGAGCGCAAAGGAACGGGCGCACACTGCCTGTGCCTTCTGCGCTTCTGCCGGCCAGCTGGCGCTAATCTCATACGGCAGAACGCCCTTCACATAATCTTCCAAACCAACATAATTTATAACAGTCAGATTGTTGCCGGAGGCACGGCGGTATACAAAATTGCCATACCACTTATACCCTTTGAACCAGGTCAGAGCGCTGTTGGGCCGAATCGCCAGATGATCCGCGCCCTGTGCCGAGGTATACAGCACTTTTCCCGTTGCGGTATCACTTACCTGAAAAGCATCGTTTACCAGCTGAATAGTCAGCTGCGAAGAAGATACCGTTGTCGAGCCTGTGAACGTGGTCCCCTGCATCTGGCCGATTGCATAGCCGGTCGGTTCACCGGATACGTTTTCCAGCTTGGGATCTGCAAAACTGCTCGCACCGTTGATCGTCAAGCCAACCCGGAGTGTAACATTGGTATCGACTGCGGAAGCCGGAACAGCGCACAGACCGCCAATTGAGATAATCATACAAAGCAATAAGGAAACGATCCTTTTCATTGTTTCAACTCCTTTTAATTTTTTGTGCGTTCTATTGACAAATAAATTGCCTTACCTTACAATAAGAACGAAAAGTACATTTTCACAGATAGAGGCGCGGTTTTCATCAGTATCGTCTGGGAGGGTCCGTAAACCCGTTAAGCAGCCGAGAAAGGGTCTTCCGCCGAAGCCGGTTCTTGTTGCGGCAAGGCCGTGCTGGACGTTCCGGAGAATATCCCTGCGTCTGTCATCAGCAGAAATGCCGGTGGAGAGCTATTCTGTTTAGAAAGTCGTGGCCCGTCCACTCTTTCTATTATAGTATAGATCATACCGGTTTTTCAACCGGTATTTTTCTTTGTTTCCCCTGTGTGGCAAAAAATCAACATGTTAGTAAATCTTTTGGAAGGATTTGATCAAAATGAATCACTACAAAGTAGGTATTGTCGGTGCAACCGGCATGGTGGGACAGCGCTTTTCGCTGCTTCTGGAAAACCATCCCTGGTTCGAAGTGGTAGCGCTTGCCGCTTCCGCGCGCAACCGCGGCAAAACCTACGCCGAAGCCTGTGAAGGCCGCTGGAAGATGACTGTTCCGATGCCGGAAAAGTTCAAGGACATGGTTATGTACGACGCGACGGCGGATGCAGAGGAAATTGCCTCCAAGGTTGATTTTATTTTCTGCGCAGTGGACATGAAAAAGGATGAAATCCGCGCGCTGGAAGAAAAATATGCAAAGCTGGAATGCCCGGTATGCTCCAACAATTCCGCGCACCGCATGACGCCCGATGTGCCGATGATCATTCCGGAAATCAACGCGGATCACGCCAAGATCATTCCCGCGCAGCGCAAGCGTCTTGGCACCAAGCGCGGCTTCATTGCCGTCAAATCCAACTGCTCGATCCAAAGCTATGTCCCGGCACTGTCCGCACTGATGGATTTTGAACCGACCGAAGTTGCGGTCTGCACCTATCAGGCGATTTCCGGTGCTGGCAAAACCTTTGAGACTTGGCCCGAAATGGTGGATAACGTCATCCCCTACATCGGCGGCGAAGAAGAGAAGAGCGAAAAGGAACCGATGAAGGTTTGGGGCCACATTGAGGGCGACCACATTGAACCTGCCACCACTCCGGTTATTACGGCACAGTGCCTGCGCGTGGCCTGCTCGGATGGCCATATGGCTGCGGCATTTGTCAAGTTCAAGAACAAGCCCACCAAGGAGGAGATGATCGCGCGCTGGCGCAGCTATAAGGGCCGCGCACAGGAGCTCAACCTCCCCTCTGCCCCGGAACATTTCCTGACCTATTTTGAAGAAGACAATCGTCCGCAGACCCGCCTCGACCGCGATCTGGAAGGCGGTATGGGTGTTTCGATCGGCCGTCTGCGTGAGGATGCTCTGTATGATTACAAGTTTGTCAGCCTGTCGCACAACACCCTGCGCGGTGCAGCCGGCGGCGCCGTCCTGATGGCGGAACTGCTGTGTGCCGAAGGCTATATGGACCGCTAAAGGAGGCAGCTTAAATGAAGAACCCTGTTTTCACCGGCGCTGGCGTTGCCATTATCACTCCGTTCAAGTCCACCGGCGAAGTAAACTATGAAGAATTTGGTCGCATTGTGGATTATCAGATCGCGCACGGCACGGATGCCATCATTGTTTGCGGCACGACCGGCGAGTCCTCTACTCTGCACGACAAGGAGCACCGCGAAGCGATTGCATGGTGCTGCGAATACGTCAACCACCGCGTCCCCGTTGTGGCCGGTGTTGGCTCGAACGATACCGATTATGCCATTCAGCTGACTAAGTTTGCCAAAGAATGCGGTGCAGACGCTGGTCTTTCGGTCACGCCGTATTATAACAAGACTTCTCAGCGCGGCCTGATCGCGCACTACACCGCAATTGCGGACAGCTGCGATCTGCCGATCATCCTGTATAACGTCCCCAGCCGCACCGGCGTCTGCTTCACCGCAGACACCCTTTACGAGCTGTCCAAGCATCCGAACATCAATGGCTTGAAGGCGGCTTCCGGCAACTTCAGCCTGATTGCTTCTGTAATGGCAAAGTGCGGCGACAATCTGAATGTCTGGTCCGGCAACGACGACCAGATCGTACCGCTCATGGCATTGGGCGGCAAGGGTGTCATTTCGGTGCTTTCCAATGTCGCACCGCAGGAAACCCACGATCTGACCCAGCTTTGTCTGGAAAATCGTTATCCGGAAGCTGCAAAGATGCAGTTTGCGTATCACGATCTGATCGACGCCCTGTTCTGCGAAGTCAATCCCATCCCGGTCAAAAAGGCGATGGAAATCCTCGGCTGGAACGTCGGTGCGCTGCGCCTGCCGTTGGTCGAGCCGACCGAAGAACATATCGCCCTGATCCGCAAGGAACTCGCGGCGGCTGGCTGCAAGATCTGAACAGGCATTTAAAAGGAGTTTTAAAAAGATGTTGAAAATTGCACTTTCCGGCTGCAACGGTCGGATGGGCCATGTCATCACCGATATTGTGGGTCAGAAAAAGGATATGGAGATTGTCGCCGGCTTTGATATCAATACCGAAAAGCAGGCTGATTTTCCGGTTTATGCCGATCCGTTTGAATTCAAAGGCGAATGCGACGTCATCATTGACTTTTCCAATGCATCGAGCACGGAACACCTGCTCGCCTATTGCGAGCAGCATCATACGCCGATTGTCATCTGTACAACCGGACACTCGGCGGAACAGCTGCAAAATATCCGTGCGGCATCGGCAAAATTCCCTGTCTTCCGTTCTGGCAACATGTCCATCGGCATCAACCTGCTGATGGATCTGCTTCGCAAATCCGCATCGGTACTCGGAGAGAACTATGATGTGGAAATCATCGAAAAGCATCATAATCAGAAGTTGGATGCACCGTCCGGTACTGCGCTGATGCTTGCGGATGCAGTAGCAGACGCTCTCCCCTATGACGCAGAGTATGTCTATGATCGCCATGAGCGCCGCGAAAAGCGCCCTGCGCATGAGATCGGCATTTCCGCGATCCGCGGCGGCACGATCGTCGGTGAGCACAGTGTTATGTTCTGTGGCCGGGATGAGATCATTGAAATCAAGCACACTGCACTTTCGCGTGAAGTATTTGCGGTTGGCGCGGTAGATGCGGCTGCTTTCATGGCCGGCTGTACACAGCCCGGCATGTATGACATGAGTGATGTCATTGCCGCACACGGCAATTAACTTAAATCAAAAAAGCTGCACTGCCTTTTGGCAGTGCAGCTTTTTTATTGTTGTTTACTTTCCTGTGGTTTTACCGATGCCAATGGGTTTTTGGCCGCAGCTTCCCGCAGGCTGCTATCCTCAATATGCGTATAGATCATCGTCGTATTGACACTGGTGTGTCCCAGAATATTTTGCAAGGTACGAATATCTACGCCGTTTTGATACATCAGAGTTGCGGCTGTATGACGAAGCTTATGTGCAGAATATTTCTGCGTATCCAAACCGGCCTGCTCCAAATGTTTTTTGACCAGCCACTTGACCGTCTGCACATTGATCCGATTGTGATTCCGGCTGATAAACAGCGCGTTTTTGTCACGCTCGTGCGGTGTCAACCGTTTGGGCAAATAGTTTTCCAGCGCCAGTTTACAGGCCTCATTGAGATATACTGTGCGCTCTTTGTTGCCCTTGCCGAGTACTCGTACGGTATCACCCTGAAAATCGGTCAGATTGAGGCCGACCAATTCGGAAACACGCAGACCACAATTCAGGAACAACGTCAGGATACAGAAATCCCGTTCCGCATATTCTCCTTGCACAGACTGCAGCAAGCGTACGCTGTCGTCTGTTGTTAGATACACGGGCAGAGTTTTACGGATCGTAGGAGATTCCAGATTACTGACCGGGTTATTGTCCAACACATGCCGCTTATCCGTCAGATATCGGAAAAATGCGCGGATTGCAGAAACTTTTCGTGCGCGGGATGTGCCGCTTAGACCATAATCCGTAAACGCGCTGTTTTGCTGCGTCGGTCTTTCACCGGACATATACTCCAGATAATCATAGGCATCCGAAAGCGTAACCTGCGATAAAAAGTCGACATCAATATCATCGATCGGAATCTGGTCCATCGGCATATCCTTTGATACCAGCCCCTTATTATGTTTGAGAACACGAAAGAACAGCCGAAGATCCAGATAATATTCATGTGCTGTTTTCGCGGATTTTCCTTGGATGGTGGAGATATAGGTCAAAAAATCTCTGAGTACACGAGGCGCATCCGCCGCATATTGCGACATTGGTTTGTCCATTGCGCAGCCTCCTTTGCGTGACTTTTATTCTATTTTTATTATAACGTATCGTTTCAAAACCGTCAAACTTGCTTTATCCTCACCACGGATGTATAATAAGTCCAATAAATCACCCTGAAAGAAGGCATGTTTATGGAACGGCTGCAAATCATCCAAGGCGACATCACCAAATGCCAAACGGACGCGATTGTCAATGCTGCGAACACCTCTCTGCTGGGCGGCGGCGGTGTGGACGGCGCGATTCATCGTGCCGCGGGGCCGGAACTTCTGGCAGAGTGCCGCACGCTTGGCGGCTGTCCCACCGGCGAAGCCAAGGCAACCAAAGCGTACCGGCTGCCCTGCCGGTATGTCATCCATACGCCGGGACCTATCTGGCGCGGCGGCAAAGCGAACGAAGATCAACTTCTGGCTTCCTGCTATCGCAATTGCCTTGCACAGGCATCCGCACTCGGGTGCAAGACCGTTGCATTCCCTTCGATCAGCACTGGCGTCTACCATTTTCCGCTGCAAAGAGCGGCACACATTGCCATTCAGACCATTTCGGAGTATCTGCAAGCTCATTCAGACATCCAAGTCGTGACCATGGTCTGCTTTGACGGTGCTTCTCTAGCTGCGTATCAGCAGGCGCTTGCAGAATGGGAGCAGCAGCATGGCTAAAAATCCAAATCAAAAGCTGAAGCTGTTGTACCTTTATCAAATTCTTCTCAAAAAGACGGATGAAGAGCATAAACTGAGCATGGAGGAACTGCTGCGCGCCTTGGCTCGCTGCGGGATCGAAGCAGAACGGAAAAGCATTTATTCAGATATCGCGGCGCTGCAGGATTTTGGATTGGATGTGATGCTGCAGCGCGGACCGGGCGGCGGATATTACGTTGCCTCCCGCGATTTTGAGCTGCCGGAGCTCAAACTTCTGGTGGATGCGATCCAGTGCTCGCGTTTTATCACGGAAAAAAAGTCCGGCGAACTGATTCGAAAAATCGAATCGCTGGCAAGCGAGCCGCAGGCACGGGTATTGCAGCGGCAGGTTTATATCGCCGACCGGATCAAAACCATGAACGAGAGCATCTACTACAATATTGATACCCTGCATGCTGCGATCTCGGCCGGTGTACAGATCACGTTTCAGTATTTTGAGTGGACGCTGGATTTCTCTTCTCAGCAGCGGATTCAAAAGCGATACCGCCGCGATGGCGCGTTCTATCAGGTCAGCCCATGGGCGTTGACCTGGGATGACGAAAACTACTATATGATTGCCTACGAGCAGGCTTCGGATTCCATCCGGCATTACCGCGTGGATAAAATGGAACACATCGCATTGACTGAGCAAGCGCGTGAAGGACAGCGTTTGTTCCACGACCGTTTCAATCTGGCAGACTACTCCCGCAAGGTGTTCGGTATGTTTTCCGGTGAGGAAAAAACTGTGCGTCTGCGGTGCGAGAACCGGTTTATTGGAGTATTGCGGGATCGTTTTGGAGCAGATCTTATGGTGCAGCCCGTAGACGACACGCATTTTGCAGTCAATGTGACGGTTGCCGTCAGTCCACAGTTTTTTTCCTGGGTGTTCGGCCTTGGCGGCGGCGTGCAGATCGTGGAACCGCTGGATGTGCGCGAGCAATTCCAACAGCAACTGCATCAGCTTCTTGAATGAGTCCGTTTTATGGTACTCCTTCTTTGGTACACTAAGTACATCAAAGGAAAGGAGAACCGCAAATGGATTACTCGATGGAATATGTAAACGGACACATTGAAGTGTATGATGAAAACGGCGTGTTTCTGTTTTCCGCCGACAGCAAGCAGGAAGCGCTCAGCGAACTGGCTGCGGCATAAGTGGATGAAATCAACAGGGCTGCGGGAGAATCCCCGCAGCCCTGCTTTTTTAATTTCCGAAAACCTGATCGGCAAAGTGTACCGTTGCCATGGCGTCCCGCGCATAGCAATCCGCACCGATCGAGTCTGCATACTCCTGCGTCAACACCGCACCGCCGACTACGATCTTCGTATCTGGTTTTTCCGCACGAAGCAGACGGATGGTCTGTTCCATGCTGACGACAGTGGTCGTCATCAGCGCACTCAGTCCAACCAGCTGGATGTTCTCCCGCTTCGCTGTATGCACGATCAGCGACGGATCTACGTCCTTTCCAAGGTCGATGACCTGATATCCGTAATTCTCCAGCAGCACTTTTACGATATTCTTGCCGATATCATGGATATCGCCTTTGACCGTCGCCAGAATGATCTTTCCACGGCTTTGCTGCGGCGCACCACGCATGGCGTCTTTCACGACCTCAAACGCAGCTTTGGCCGCTTCCGCGCTCATGAGCAGCTGCGGCAGGAAAATGGTTCCCCTCTCAAAGCCCTTGCCCACGCGATCCAGTGCAGGAATCAGCTCGGTATTGACGATTTCAAGCGGCGCAGTATGCCCAAGCGCTTCACGGGTCGCCTGTGCTGCACGTTCACTGAGGCCACGCTCAATACTCTCCCCCAGCGTCATTGCCGCGCCAGCAGAGGTATTTTGCGGAATTGCCGCAGGCTGGTTGCCGTAAGCTGCGATATACTCGCTGCACTGTGCATCCTGATTGGTCAGCGCCAAAAATGCGCGGTACGAGCGCATCATGGCCTCGGTGTTAGGATTGATGATCGCACAGGACAGGCCATTTTGCAGCGCCATGGTGAAGAAGTTGGCGTTGATGATCTCGCGCTGCGGCAAGCCGAACGAGATGTTGGACACACCCAAAATCGTATGACCACCCAGCTCATCACGCACACGGCGCAGCGTTTCCAAGGTCACCAATGCCGAACCACTGTCCGACGAAATGGTCATTGCAAGGCCGTCAATCACAATGTCATCGCGCGAGATGCCGTATGCCGCTGCGGTGTCATAGATTTTCCGGGCAATCTGCACACGGCCTTCTGCCGTGTTCGGAATCCCGTTTTCATCCAGCGTCAAGCCGACCACCACGCCGCCATACTTCTGCACCAGCGGGAATACGGCGCGCATGCTTTCCATCTTGCCGCTGACCGAGTTGATCATTGGTTTGCCGTTGTACAGCCGCATACCCCGCTCCATCGCTTCTGTGTTGGAGGTATCAATTTGCAGCGGCAGCGCGAGTACACTTTGCAGACGCGACACAACGGTTTCCATCATCTTGGGTTCATCAATTTCGGGCAGGCCGACATTGACATCCAGAATATGTGCACCGCTGTCCTCCTGCGTAAGCCCTTCGGACAGGATATATTCAATATTATTTTCGCGCAGCGCCGCTTTGAATTTGCTCTTACCGGTCGGATTGATGCGTTCACCGATAATCACCGGCTTTTTCCCGATCTCCACAGCCTGCGAGAAAGACGATACCACCGTGCGATGCTTCGGGGTAACGGGCGCAACTGGCTTTGCCTTGCAGGCTTCGATCATGCGGCGAATATGATCCGGTGTTGTACCGCAGCACCCGCCCAACACCTGCACGCCCATATCTGCGATTTCCGCCATGAGCTGTGCGAAAGCATCTGCATCGATATCAAAGACGGTTTTGCCGTTTTCACTGCGCGGCAGGCCGGCGTTGGGATTGACAATGATCGGCAGCGAGCTGACCTGCGTTAAACGCTGTACGATCGGTTTCATTTGCTCCGGTCCCAGACCGCAGTTGACGCCGAGCGCGTCCACACGCAGTCCTTCGAGCATCGCGACAACCGAATCCACGGTGCCGCCGGTGAGCATTTTGCCGTTTTCATCAAAGATCATCGTGGCAAACACCGGCAGATCGCAGTTTTCCTTCGCCGCGAGCACCGCAGCTTTGGCTTCGTAGCTGTCGCTCATGGTTTCGATCAGCACCAGATCCGCGCCCGCAGCGGCGCCGATGCGAACCACCTCGCCAAACAGCTCCACCGCGCGTTCAAACGGCAAATCGCCCATCGGTTGGAGCAGACGGCCGGTCGGTCCGATATCCAGCGCAATATAAGCATCGCTTCGACCGGACAGCGCCCGCGCTTTTTTTGCATGCATGACCGCGGCTTCCACGATCTCCCGCAGGTTGTCCGGATATTTGAGCGCATTGGCGCCGAACGTATTCGTATTGATGATATCGCTTCCGGCCTCAAGATAGCCGCAGTGCAGCGATACAATCTCCTCCGGATGCGTCAGATTCCATGTTTCCGGCAGCTCGCCTGCCGCAAGGCCGCGCTCCTGCAGGATCGTGCCGGTGCCGCCGTCAAAAAATAGCCATTCCCGGCCCAGTTTTTCCAATAGATTCATTGTTATCTCCTAAATGCACAATCCTTTTTATCACATTCTTCACAGCCCTTGCGATGGCATGGCTGCGGTGAGTTAGACAGGCCGATCACAGCTGTGACCGATTTGATCGGAACGAGCAGACAGCTTTCGGTCACGGTCAGTCCGATTTTTTTCGGCGTATTCAGCAGTCTGCTGAAGTCCCGCTGGTGTTCAATGCGGAAGTCGCCGTATCCGGGGCTGAACCGCGGACGGCAATACAGCCCAACGCGCTCGGCCTCCTGCCGCAGGACTTCATTGACTTCGTCGCAATAGGCTTCGATCATGGCTGCTGCGATCGCCTGATACATTACCGCGTCGCTCATCCGAACCGCACTGGCACGGGCAATGAGCCGATCAACGTCAATACCCAGCGTTGCCGCCATCAGATATACGCTGGTGCAGCCCTTGAGGGTGCGGGACAGATTCTTGCTGTGAATAAAGACATCCGCCAGCTTCATTGTCCCTTCCACCGGATGTGTTAGTGGAAACGCTTGGAACACCGACTTGGGTGCCACTACATTTTGCAGTTCGTCCGCGCAACGATCCAGACTCTGCTGCACCGCTTCATCCGGCTGCTGCGTTCCATGATATCCGAGATACCGCAGCGCTTCGCTGCGTTCAAAGGCGATCACTTGAGAATCTCCGACAGGCTGGTCTGAATACCGGCTGCAATCTCCGGCTTATTCATCGAATAAACGTGGATATGATTGACGCCATTTGCAATCAGATCGATGATCTGTTCGGTGGCATAGATCACGCCCGCCTGCTTCATGGCATCCGGATTATCCGCAAAGCGATCCACGATGGCCTTGAAACGCTCCGGCAGATAAGTGCCGGACATGGAGGTGATCCGCTTGATCTGCTTGACATTGGTCACCGGCATGATACCGGCAATGACCGGAACAGTAATCCCCTTTTCGCGAATGCGATAGAGGAAGTTATACAGGATATTGTTGTCAAAAAACATCTGGGTCGTCAGGAATTCGCATCCGGCGTCCACTTTTTCTTTCAGATGCAGGATATCCTCAGTTTTGCTGGCCGCTTCTACATGCCCTTCCGGATAGCATGCGCCGCCCACGCAAAAATCCCCCTGTGCTTTGATATCCCGCACCAGTTCTGCAGCATAATGATAGTCATTTGCCGGTGCACCGCCTGCCGGAATATCGCCGCGCAGTGCCAGAATATTCTCAATCCCTTCCTGCTTGAATTTTTCCAGCATAGAGGATACATGCTGCCGCGTCGAAGAAACACAGGTCAAGTGCGTCAGAACATTTACGCCATACTGTGCATGAAGATCTGCTGCAATGTGCACGGTGTGTTCGCTGGTACCGCCGCCGGCGCCGTAAGTAACGCTCATAAAATCCGGGTGCAGCGCAGCAATTTCCTGCGTAGCACGCGCAACCGATTCATAACTGCTGCTGGTCTTCGGCGGAAACACTTCGAACGACAGCGTGACTTTATCCTGCTTCAAAATATCTGAAATCTTCATGACGCTTATCTCCTGTTTTTTGCTTTTTCAAATAGTATAGCACAAATCCTACCTTTATTTCCAGCCTTAAATACGATATAATAATTTTGATTGGAGGGATAACTTTGACGGCTTTGCTGAAAAACTGCAAGCTGTGTCCACGTGCCTGCGGGGCAGATCGCACACGCGTGCGCGGTTTATGCGGCGCAAACGACCAGATCGAGGCCGCACGCGCTTCCCTGCATCAATGGGAAGAGCCGCCGATTTCCGGCACCAGAGGCTCCGGCACGGTATTTTTCTCGCATTGCTCTCTTGGGTGTGTATTCTGCCAGAATCGGCAGATCAGCCGACGCGATGGCATTGGCAAGCCGATCTCGGTGCAGGATCTGGCGCAGACCTTTCTCTCCCTGGCGCAAAGCGGCGCGCACAACATCAATCTTGTCACCGGCGCGCATTATGTGCCGCAGATCATCCAAGCATTGTCGCTTGCCCGTAAACACGGTTTGCAGATCCCTGTCGTCTACAATTCCAGCGGGTATGAATGCGTGGAAACCCTGCGTCTGCTGCGGGGTTATGTGGATATCTACTTACCGGATTACAAATATTACAGCAGCTATTATGCCGCCCGCTACTCCCACGCCGAGGATTACCGGGAAGTGGCGGTTGCAGCCATTACGGAAATGGTGCGTCAAACAGGGGCGCCGCAGTACGATGCAAACGGCCTTCTCATCCGCGGCACGGTCATCCGTCATTTGATGCTGCCGGGCCTTGCCGGCGACACTGCGCAGGTACTGCGCGATATTGCCGACCGCTTTGGCGACACCGTACTGGTCAGCCTGATGCGGCAGTATACACCGTTTGATATGCAGGATTGGCCGGAGCTGGATCGCACCATCACAGACGACGAATATGCAGATGCCTGCGAATTGTTTCAATCGCTCGGGCTTGCCGGATTCTTTCAGCAGGCCGGATCGATCAGCGAAAGCTTTATTCCCGCATTTGACGGAACCGGATTGGAGGAATGTAAGTTATGAAAACCGTTTTATCGATTGCCGGAACCGACCCGACCGGCGGCGCCGGTATTCAGGCCGACCTAAAGACCATCGAGGCGCACGGCCTATTTGGTATGAGCGTCATTACGGTCGTAATCGCGCAAAACACGACCGGCGTCTTTGGTATGCAGCCGATTTCCCCTGACCTAGTCAAAAAGCAGATTGACTGTGTGTTTGACGACATCCGTCCGGATGCGGTCAAACTCGGTATGCTGTACGATCCTGAAATCGTCCATGTGACCGCAGAGCGGCTGCGCGCACATCACGCGCAGAACATCGTGCTTGATCCGGTTATGATGTCCTCCAGCGGACATGATTTGCTGCGGCCGGAAGCGGCAAAAGCGATCGTGGAAGAGATTTTCCCGCTTTGCACATTGGTGACGCCCAATTTGGCGGAGGCATCCGCGCTTTCCGGCGCCTATATCTCTAACAAAGAACAGATGGAACAGGCTGCAAAAATGATTGCACAACAAACACGCGGCGCAGTACTGCTCAAGGGCGGACATTTATCCGACTGCGCCGATGATCTGCTGTATGCGGAAGAACAAATGCACTGGCTGCCGGCTGCCCGCATCAACAACCCCAATACCCATGGCACCGGCTGCACGCTTTCTTCTGCGATTGCCTGCGGATTGGCGCAGGGTATCTCGCTGACCGGCAGCGTCAAACGTGCCAAGCGGTATTTGACCGCCTGCATTCAGTACGGGCTGGATCTGGGGCACGGCTCCGGCCCCTTGCAGCATAAAGTGCACTGGGAATAAAGTGATATTGCAGAAAAAGTCCTGACCAGAATTGGTCAGGACTTTTTCTTATAAAAGCATTTCCAGCGGCGCATCACAGTACGGGCACCGCTCCCCCGCTTTGCCGGTCAGCGGCAGATAGGGTTCGGTCTTGGTGATGCACTTGTGGTTGGAGCATTTGACACCGTGTGCACCAATATCCTGATGCCCCGCACGAATAAACGGCAGCTTGGACAGGGTCAGCAAAAGCGCCATACGGCCGAACATACCGAATCGCGCCTGACGGAAATACACTGCACGCGGGTCATCATCCACGTCCTGCGCGATTTCGTCCACGCGCGGCAGCGGATGCAGCACCAGCATATCCTTTTTGGCACGCTTGAGCTTTTCCGCGGTCAGGCGGTAATTCCCTTCGAGATTCTGATATTCCTCCGCGGTGACAAAACGCTCACGCTGGATGCGCGTCATATACAAAACATCCAGTTCAGGCAGCGCCTCGTCAATGCTGTTCACTTCGCAAAACGGCATATTGTGCTCCTTGAGGAACTGCACCATATAATCCGGCAGACCAAGCACGTCCGGCGCAATCAGATAGATCTGCACATTGTGATACCGCTCCAAAAAGTGCAGCAGCGAGTGTACCGTGCGGCCGTATTTAAGGTCTCCGCACAGACCGATCTTCATATCATCCGCCGAACCGCGCATGCGCAGAATGGTGACCATATCGGTCAGCGTCTGCGTCGGGTGCAGATGTCCGCCGTCGCCCGCGTTGATAACCGGCACAGAGGAATACATGGAAGCCGCCTTGGCTGCGCCTTCCCGCGGATTACGCATGACGATCATATCCGCATAGCTGGATACCATATTGATCGTATCCTTGAGCGTTTCACCCTTGGTCGTGGATGAAGAACCCGGATCGGAAAAACCGACCACACTGCCGCCCAGACGCATCATCGCGGTGGAAAAGGACAGGTTGGTACGGGTAGAGGGTTCATAAAACAGGCTGCCCAGCACCTTGCCGCGGCAGGCATCGGTATAACCTTCGGGGCGGTCAATGATGTTGGTGGTCAGCTTATATAGGTCGGAAAACTCTTTTTCCGTCAAATCGCACAAATCAATGATGTGGCGCATTTGGATGATCCATCCCCTTTTCTTTCTTTTCTGTGTTCTATCATACCACAGGGGAAAAAGAAAGAAAAGGCTTATTTCCGCATTGCCTCAATCGGATCGAGACGCGCCGCACGGACTGCCGGCAGCAGACCAGCCACCACACCGCAGGAAATGCACAGCACAAACAGTCCTGCGGTTATACGCCAATCGGGTAAAACTGATATTGTGCCATATAAAACCGCCTGTACCATTGCCATACCGCATCCGCCGCCCACCATGCACAAAAGCGCAGATTGCAGCAAAAAAATCCGTCGGATGTCTTTTCGCTGTGCACCGAGCGCTAGCAGCACTCCGATTTCACCGGTTTTTTCATAAGCTGCCGCCAGCATGCTGCAAAGCACGCCGATCAGCGCAACGCACAGCGTGATGCCGCCAACCGCGGCAAACAGCATAACTCCCAAATCCGCCAGATGGTTGACGGTATCCACCATGCCGGACATGTTCTGCACCCGTACCGTTCCATCCACGTCACCATATCCGCTCAAATAACGCGAGATTTGTTCGCTGACCGAAGGCAGGTCTGCCTCCGCGGCGCATTGCACAAAGACCTGATCGGCATTATCCTGCCCAGTTGCCAGATAGGAATATGGGATATAAACCAAATGTGGTGCAAACGAGGCGGCCAAAGACCCAAAGGCACTGGTTTGCGCTTTAACCACACCGCATACGGTAAAATCTATTTCTTTTCCGTCAAAGCGAACACGGATCGAACGGCCGACGATATTGTCTCTTCCAAACAGCGCCTGTGCCAGTTCATCCCCTACCACAGCCACCGGCTGCACACTGTCTGCCTGCCGTTCGGTCAGCAAAGCACCTGCCAGCACATCCAGCTGCATGACCTCGCCCAGCCGCTCGTCAACACCTAAGAAGAGCACGTCTTCATCGGCATGCCCCGCCCGCACGGAACCGGATTTTGCCTTGATCGGCATCACGCTGTCCCCCCCGGCAACCGCCTGCTCCATGCGGTCCGCCAGTTCCGCGGAAAGCGGATTGCCGGAACCGTGATCCTCCAGATAAACGGTCAAACCGCTGACGCCAAGGGTTTTGAGGCCTTCACTTACCTTTTCCTGTCCCATCAGCCCGATCGCTGCAATCAGGAGCAGCGCGCCCGTCCCCACGGCCACGGAAAGCGCACACAGCAAGGTGCGCAGCGGATTCTCGCGCAAATTTCCGGCGGCGAGCCGCAGCAGATCTATCCCCCTCACGTCTTCACCTCAACCAAATCGCCGTCTGTCAAAGTGTCCGGCGGAGAAAGAATCACAACAGAATCTGCATCCAGTCCCTTGCGGATTTCGGTCACGGTTTCCAGCATGTATCCCGTCTCAACCGCATGCATTACCGCGCGTCCATTCTCAACGCAAAATACATATTCCTTATCGCCCCGCTGACAGATTGCCTCCATCGGTACCGCAATGGCATCCGAATGAAAATCCGTGAAAATCTTGACGGAAGCCGAGTAGCCCGGCCGCAGACCTTCCGTATTCCCGTTTAAGGATAAAACCGCCTCAACAGTGGCTTCCCCGCTCTCGCCTGTCAGGCTCATCGCGCGCACCGCCACGGGCGACAGACTTTTTACCTGTGCGCCAAACATTTCCCCTTCCACCGCGGCCACGGTTACATTGGCACGCTGACCGCATTGCAGTTCACCCGCATATAACTCGGGCGACTGCGCACGCACCTGCAAGCAGTCCAGATCGGCGACTTTTGCACAAGGAATACCGGAAAAAATATTTTCACCCACTTCCGGAAGTTCCAAAACCGTTCCGGAAACCGGCGCTCGAAGCACGCACTCCTCTTCTGCGGTCACGGACTCGCTGCTTTCATCCGAGACTGCACGCCAAACAGACTGTACCCCATCTTGCAGCGAAACCGTTTCGGCATCTGCCGGTACCAGCGTACAAAGGACTTCCCCCGGTTCCACATTCTCCCCTACCGCAGCATATACCGCCGACACAATTGCATTGGAAGCGGGTGCAATCGCCGTGCTGTCCGCCGCCTCGATGACACCGGAAACCGTAATACTGTTGTAGATATCCTGTACGGACGCCGTACCGGTCTGCACTGATACGGGTGTCGGCGCACGCCCTTTCCAATACCATAACGTCAATACGAACAACACCACTGCGGTTGCCCCCAACACCATCCGCGCCTTTTTTTCCACAAAAACCGACCTCCTGCCGCAAGACTGCTGTTAGTCTGCGGCAAAAAGGCCGGTTTTACACATGTAAAAACTGGTTGTGGTCACAGCACCGCGCGTATGGCATCCGCAACGGTTTTGACGCGCACAATGTTCATTTTTTTTGCAAGCTCTTCATCAATATCCTGCATCGGCATGATACAGGTGTGAAAGCCCAGGCGATATGCTTCATTGATCCGCTGCGAAGCATTGGAAACCGCGCGCAGCTCGCCAGTCAGACCGATTTCCCCAAAGCTCATCACCCCCTCCGGCAGCGGCTTGTCGCGAAAACTGGAAGCGATCGCCAGCACCATCGGCAGATCCACCGCCGGTTCCTCCAGCCGCATGCCACCTACCACGTTGACATACACATCCGACGAAGAGAGAAACAAGCCGCAGCGCTTTTCCAAAATCGCAAGCAGCAAGACCATACGGTTGTAATCCACGCCTGCTGCCGTGCGGCGCGGTACGCCAAACTGCGTTTTGGCCGCTAGCGCCTGCACCTCGGCCAGCAGCGGCCGACTGCCCTCCATCACGCAGGCAATGCAATTGCCGGACGCCCCCTGCGGATGACCAGCCAGCATCGCAGCCGAAGGGTTCTGCACTTCCAACAGACCGTGATCGCTCATTTCGAACACACCAATCTCATTGGTCGAGCCAAAACGATTTTTCGCCGCCCGCAAGCAACGGAACGGGCCGGTAGTTTCCCCTTCAAAATACAACACACAGTCCACCATGTGTTCCAGAATCTTCGGGCCGGCAAGCGTTCCTTCTTTGTTAACATGGCCAACTATGAAAATCGTCACATTCTTGTTCTTGGCGTACTGCATCAGGCTCATCGCGCATTCCTTGATCTGCGTCGTGCCGCCCGGCGCTGCCGTTAAATCACGCTTGTAAACCGTCTGGATGGAATCCACGATCAGGATATCCGGCGCCATCTGCTCGGTTTCCGCAATGATCTGATCCATATCGGTTTCCGAAAGAATGTACAGATCGGGCGACGAAATATGCAGGCGGGCTGCCCGCAGCTTGATCTGCCGCAAGGATTCCTCACCCGACACATACAGGACCCGTGCAGACTTACACATTTCCTGACACATTTGCAGCAAAAGGGTGGATTTGCCGATGCCGGGCTCGCCGCCGACCAGCACAAACGAGCCATGTACCGCGCCGCCGCCCAGCACACGGTCCAGCTCTCCGATGCCGGAATAGAACCGGCTTTCGTCTCCGCTGTCAATGTCCTTCAGCAAAGTCGGCCGCGACACGCCGCGCTGAAAGCTCTCCGTACCGCGCGATACTGATTCCGGTTTCACTTTGTATTCACTCATGGTGTTCCATGCTCCACAGGATGGGCATTTGCCAAACCATTTTGGGCTTTCATAGCCGCAATCGCTGCAAAGATAAACGGTTTTCTGTTTCATATTTCCTCCATCAAATGCCGCTTTCATACCGAAGATAACCGGTTACAATGCTGGCGGCGAGTTTTTTATGATATTCCGGGTCGCCAAGCAGTGTTTCCTCTGCCGGATTGGACAAAAATCCACACTCGACGATCACTGCCGGGCACTCCAATGTTTTCATCAAATAGATATTGCGGTCGGCCGGTTTGGCCTGCCTAGTATTCGTCGGATCACATCCAACGATCAACGCATCCTGCAGCAGCTCTGCCAGTGCACGGCTGCCCGCATGATTGGTGGAATAAAACACCTGTGCGCCATGATACTGTGCATCACTAAATTTATTCAGATGAATGCTGAGAAAAACCGGGTCGGATGCGCTTTTGACAATTTGTTCCCGCGCCTGAATATCCGTAACTTTATTATCCCGAATCGAGCGGGATGCATCGTATCCAAGCGCGTTTTCATCCTCACGCGTCATGGCTGTCTGCACACCGAAAAACGACGCGAGCAGCCGCACTCGCTTGGCAATGCTCAGGTTGATATCCTGCTCGGTCGTTCCGTTTGATCCGATGGCGCCGCCGTCAAACCCACCGTGCCCGGCATCGATCACCAGCGTGCGCACGGCATCATGCGGCGCCACCACCTGCACAACGCTTTCTCCTTTTGTCCATGCCAGGAACCCGATCACCATCAGCAATGCAACGCCCAGCGCACGTTTCTTCCATGGTTGCTTCAATGCGCACACCTCCATCATCCAAAAGGTATGCTCATTCTTTGTCCATTATAATTGACAATGCATTTGCACGCAATAATTTCGTTGTTCATTCCATAAAATTATGCTATGATGATATCATCAAACGGGAGGAATGAGAAATGCGCAAGATTTCCAAACTGCTTGCAGTTATTGATTATCAGAACGATTTTGTAACCGGTTCGCTTGGTTTTGATGGAGCGGCTGCAATCGATGACGGCATTGCACATCTCGTGCAGACCTATCTGGCACAGGGCGATCATGTTTTGTTCACCTATGACACGCATGATGATTATTATCTGGAAACACGGGAGGGACGTGCGCTGCCGATCCCGCATTGCAACCCAAAGGAAACCGGATGGAGGTTGTATGGCAAAACGCAGGAACTATGCTGCGAAACCTGTGCCAATCATCAAATCCATACGGTATGCAAAAACACCTTTGGCATGTCCCCTGCCGATCTTTGTGCGCTGGGAAAGGAGCTGCCGGACGTTCGTGAAATTCTGGTGGTTGGCGTTGTAACCAACATGTGTGTCATTTCCAACGCGGTTTTGATGCAAGCACAATGGCCGGAAGCACAAATTACGATCGACGCCGCGTTGTGCCGCAGCTTTGATCCGATTCTGCATGAGAAAGCGCTGGATGTAATGCAGGGATTGCAGATGAACGTGATCAACCGGTAAATCCGTAATATCAGCGCTATGCCGCATAGGATTTAATGTATTCCGTACGGTTTTCAGCTGTATTCGAAAACCGTACGGAGTGCTATAATCGACTTTGACACAAAATACGCTGAAACAATGATATTCTGATATTGACATGAGCGCAGATTATTTGGTATATTTAATAGGATGATATCGCGTGGTTGTATGCCGATCATGGCATTTTAACCGCAGAAAACAAAATATCCGGGTGTAGCGGAGTTGGTACCGCGCCACATTTGGGATGTGGAGATCGCACGTTCGAATCGTGTCACTCGGACCAGACAAATACCTCAAAACGGATGTTTTGAGGTATTTTTTAACCCGATTTTATTTGCATTTGCAACGCAATGATACAATAAGGAGCACGAACATGAATATTCTCGAAATAATGAAAAGCCCACACGGATATGCTGGAAACAATCTGCAAATCCCACGGGAGCTGAAGAATACTGCCAAGCAATTGTGCTGGGAATACAACCAACTGCCGCCGGATCAGGAAGACAAACGTCAAACCATTTTGCCGCAGTTATTCGGCACTTGTCACCCGTTGACCTTTATCGAAGCCCCTTTTCACTGTGACTACGGCTTTAACATCCATACACATGGTTTGACGGTTATTAACTATAACTGCGTGATTTTGGATACCTCTCCCGTCCATATTGGTGCAGGCGCTTTTATTGCACCGGGAGTGTGTCTGGCCTGTGCCGGGCACTCTATCGACCCGCAGCAGCGCAGTGCCGGCATCAGCACGTCTCAGCCCATCACCTTAGAAGACGATGTATGGATCGGCGCAAATGCCGTGATCTGCGGCGGTGTTACCATCGGCAGAGGCTCTGTCATTGGAGCCGGCAGCGTAGTGACACATGACATTCCGGCCGGTGTTGTGGCTGCTGGCTCCCCTTGCCATGTCATTCGAGCAGTAACGCAGCAAGACAAGATCGATCCCAGCGAATTATCTTTTTGACGCATCTTCGCTCGCCTCGGACAAATCCACTCCAAACCGTTTTTGCATCAACTTATTTCACCAGCGCTTGACAATATCTCTCTACTCCTCTATAATGAACAGCGTTCAGAAGGAGGTGGTATCATCCATTCTACCATTACATCCAGAGATGAAATTTTGAAAGTCTGCCGGGATATGATTCAGAAAGACGGTTGGACTTCTGTCAATATCCGTGCTCTGGCCAACGCCTGTGATATTTCAGTCGGATCTGTTTACAACTATTTTAATTCCAAAGCAGATCTGACAGCCTCCATGATCGAGAGTGTCTGGCGCGATATTTTCTGCCTTCCGCAAGATCCAGATATCCTGCACAATATTCTGTCCTGCATCACTTGGATCTTCCAGCGGCTGAAGGATGGCGAAAAACGATATCCCGGGTTTTTTCATCTACATGCTGTCAGCTTTTTCGGAGAAGAAAAGGAAGACGGCAAGGAGCGGATGTTGCAATCTTGGCAGCATGTCATGCAGGTGCTTTGCACCGTATTACAGCAGGATCCGCAAATTCGGCCAAATGCTTTTACCGATACTTTCACAAGGGAGCATTTTGCAGATTTACTGTTCTCTTTGATATTATCCGCACTGTTGCGCAACAATTATGATCCATCCCCTGTGTTGGAAGTGATCCGCCGAACCGTATATTAAAATTCCCGCGACAAGCGGGAGTTTTTCCGGCGTAAAATGAACACCGTTCACCATCTATTCATTCATCAAATAAAAGAAAGGAAAATATTATGCAAGCCATTGCAGAAACCATATTTGACATTGCTTACCTAATTACCGTTATTTCCATCGGCATTCGAATGATCCGTAAAAGCCCGGCACATACACAATTTCGTTTGTTTGGTATCATGGCTGTTATTCTCGGATGTGGCGATGCCTTCCATCTGATTCCCCGCGTGATTGCATTATGTACTACCGGTTTAGACCAATACACCGCACTGTTAGGGTTCGGAAAATGCGTTACCTCCATTACTATGACCATATTCTATGTCCTTTTGTACTATGTTTGGCGGCAGCGTTACAAAGTCCATCATGGTACTCTGCTGACGGTTTCCATTCTGGGTCTGGCGTTTATTCGGATTCTCCTCTGCCTGATGCCGCAAAACCAATGGCTCAGCAGCGATGCCCCGCTCTCTTGGGGTATTTACCGCAACATTCCGTTTGCAATCCTCGGATTAATTATCATTGTCCTGTTCTTCCACAGCACACGAAAGCAGCAGGACCACGCTTTCCACTGGATGTGGCTGACCATTCTTTTAAGCTTTGGTTTTTACATTCCTGTTGTGCTATGGGCAGACACCTTCCCCTTGATCGGCATGCTCATGATTCCCAAAACCTGCGCTTATGTTTGGGCAGTTATGATTGGATATTGCGCGATGCGAAAAGAGCAGGAGGATAAACGATAACCGCCTCAAACAAGCAAATCAGCTCAAATACATAATATCAAAATTTATATCAATATTTCTGATAAAATTGCTTGTCCGTACAGACTGGATCTAAAACAATTCGAATCCACAGTTTTTCCTGTGGGTTCGTCTATTTCTCATCAGATCGGCATTTCATGTTCTCTCGTCAAAAAATTTCCGATACTTTCTCTACCTACGCAAAACACCGCATGAATTTGTTTTCTTCTGTCACAACAGTCCATTATATCAGAAAAAGCATCCCGGAAAGCCATGATGAATCAAGACTTCCCGGGACACGGTAACACTAAAATATTATTCCCACCCGCTCCTGTCAGAAGTTTTCTAAACAGATTTGCTTATGGGATTTAGCTCAGAATATTGACATTATTTCCATTATTCAGATAGTGACGGCTATCTGATTTTTTGTTGCCATGGTGTTGCCAGTACTAACTTTGGTTATATGCTAAATTGACTTGCTATTCAAGTCTATTCTTTTCTCCAACGCTTGATTACTTCTTCAAACGCAATATCAATCCAGTCTTTATTCCATTCATCATAGACATTCACATTGCTGGAACTAGGAGCAGGGTCTGGCATATCCATTTTAATAACAGCTGGTAACGGAACAGCGTCTCCTACCGCCAAGCATTCCCCAGCAGAAAGAGTAGGAAGCACCTCTACCAAAGAAGCATTGTTATCTGGCAGCAAATTCTTTATACAGTTTTGATCGTTTACATTCGTTAATTTAAGCACTAAAAAGTTATTGCATTGAGAAAAAATAGTTTCTGACACTTCTGACGGACGTTGACTTACAACCATTAAATTCAATCCGTATTTCCGGCCTTCCTTTGCTATCCTTTCAATAGAATGCCTTGAAGCTGCATATTCTGCTCCACCATTTTTCGGAATATAATTATGAGCCTCTTCACAAACAAGCATAAATGGTATGTCATTGACCAGACTCATCTGATGCCTCATTTTAGAATAATGGAAAGCAAAATCAAAAATAATTCTCGAAAGCAAGCTTATTACAATACTAAGAACTTCGAACGGAATTGCACTTAGGTCTATAATTGTGACATTACACTTATCTATGTAGCCCAGGAATTGTTTGAGAATTTCGGCGAAATCTTGGGTAGTATACGGTGTTCCGTCTTTTTTCTCAGGCTTTGTAATAAATCTCAACCGCTTATCCGAAAGTTTAGTTTCCAATCTTGTTACAAATCTTTCAAACTCTCCATTATACGGTCCAGATGACGCTTTTGTTTCTTTAGACGTACTTGTAGGTGCAAACTCAATTTCCCTCGTCAGATAAGCATTATCACAATCTTCAATTAACGTTCCATTGATTTCCTTCGGAAGGCGAGGACTTCCTTCTTTTCTATTGATCACCTCAGCATTTTTATTTTTTATATAACGGTATACTTCTTGGATATCAAAATAAACCGGCGTATCGTATGTAATATGTTCCATTTCTGGATTGTGCTTTTCTTTGCTCAAGATGACCGCCTTTTTAAACTGAGAGATTTGATTATGAGAATTCATTTCGTTGCTCTCAATAAAAAGCGATTCCAACTCCTGAGAGTTCATGAGCCAATACGGCAAGCACAGCTTTTCTACATCTAAACAGTTCAAGCTAAATGCTTCCTGTTCATCTAATGTAAATGCAGACTGATACTCAGAATGAATATCAAAAATTATAATGTGTGAATTTTTAAGAGAACCTGCGTTTTCATTATGTCCCTGGTTAATCTTCATAATATTTTGCAGCAATCTTGCAACCGCACAAGATTTTCCCGAACCAGTGGAACCAACAACTGCAATATGTTTTCCAAAGAAGCGATTTCCATCTACAAAGTATTTTACGGTTTTGTTATTAGTTAATTGACCCACATAAAAAGAAAAGCTCTCATTACTACTAAATATAGCATTTATTATCTCGTCTTCTGGTATATATACAGGCTCAGTAGGCGATGGTAAATTTACGCCACCTTGTCTAAAGTTGATGCCTTCTTCTCCCTCCGAATAACAACCAATAGGGGAACAAGAAAGCGTGTAACTGATTGTTTGTGCATCAGATTGCACTGCCGAAATATTTTGAATCGATGCAAGGATCTTCAAATCATTTCCATCTTCGATTACAACATATCTTGAAATACGTATTTTAGCTTTGTTGTTTTCAAATATATCGACACCATTTAGCATTACCTGAATAGAGCCAGGCGTACTGGTAATAACTTTTCCAATTTCAGTCATATACTATTACACCTCCAATTTTCTTGACAGACCAACTAAATATCTAAGCTCATCTACATTTTCAACATCAAGAGTTTCAACAAAATAGTTGGGACTATTGTACTCTTCATCTGGTTTTCCTATTATGTATAGTTGATTTACTTGACACTTCTCTAAAATTCTCGTGGTGATGTTTTTCTCCGAAGTCACTTTACATGAAAAATTTGATGGGCAATTAGTGTTATTAATAAAGCTTTCTTCAATAAAGCAATCCCCGATTGTACCGTAGTTCGCAGGTTTCTGATGTTGATGTAACCCTAGTAAAACAGACTGTTGCAATTTCGAACTATGATTACCAAAAACGAAGATTGGCTGTTTTTGTAGTCGTGGTTTCTTAAAATATTTACCCAAATATTCAATAATAAAAGGAAATATGTTATCTTGATTTGCTGCCAAAAACTTATCAGAGAAAATGAACGCACGAACTCCTGGATTTCCAGCGAAATAGCCTGAGAGGTAGTCTTTCTTATCCCTAAGAATTTTACTTTGATCCATAGCGGCCAATGTCCATCTATTAAGTAACACAGACTGCTGCTCACTTAGGTAGGCTAACATTTTAGCTTTAGTTATAACGCGATCTTCAACATTTGATTTTGCAGAAAGATTTGCTACAAACGAAAATGAATTGGGATAGTAGAGGTTTTTTGCTGTATCCGTATCCACAATTTTCTCAAACAGAGCAATAATTTTATTTTGCAATGCATCAAATTGCTCGGCTGGCATATAGGTAAACTCATTCCAAAAACTCTCAATACTTACTTTGAGCTCTAAATCATCTCTATGCTCTCTATAATAATCAATCAGCTCCTGCTTCTCTTCTTTCTTTTTTTGCGACTTAATTGCAATCGCAAGCATCTTTTCGTCAGGAATGGTATATATTCTATGAAAATATTTAGATTGAATATCTTTATCCTTGGTGGTGCTAAGAAAATCAGAAAAAGCTTCCATACTTACGCTATCAGTGTTTTCTGCGTAGTAAGCATATAAAACGTACGACACAGACTTTCCTAAAGCAGTACTCTCACAATAGTGGCATAACATTTCCAATATCGGAGTAGCTACACTAGAAATCTGATATTTTTTATCTTCGTGGTATTTGCATTGGATTGTGGTTAGGCTAGAAGGAGATTGAATATCAATATCCTCAATAACCCCTTCCAGTGTAATTTTTGTATCATCTTCTGCTTGTAATATCTCATAAATGGATTTATTGAATTGATACAGGTATCCTTTAATTGTACTATCCGCTTGCCTCATATTATCACCACCCGCCTACAGTAGCAGCCTATTTAGCGTCAAAATGAAAAGATAAAGTCCAAATTGGATACAAAATGTTAAGCGTAGCGCTTTTGCTAATTGTCAACTTTCACCTTGCGTTTATAACAGGTAGGCTTTTCTGCGTTCTCTGGAATAATCCAGATGCGGCTTAATCGAGTTGCACCGGGAATTCGATTTGTCTTGCACAGTATTTGAACCTGTCGTGGAGTTATACCCCATTTTTCAGCTGCCTCTTGAACTGTAATATAACCGTTCATTTCGTAACACCTCATTAGCCAAAGGTACAAAAAACCATGTTAATTATATTCGTTTAAACGAAATCTGTCAATCTTAGTAATTACAACTTTTTCTATTCTTTTATGCCTTTCAGCATATTCAACTAAATCTTTCGCACTACTCGCCGGGTGCCAGACGAAGGCAATCAAATAGTCTACATGATCTACAACATATCGATTTGCCCTAACGATTGCGATTTTTCGTGGGACGCTCTCCATTCCAGGCGGATAGAATGTGTCATCAAATCCATCTGGCGTTGAGATGGGCCGCTCTGCTGGATGGTACGGCAATAGCAAAATGAGCTTCACTTCTGGGTAGAAACGCTTTGCTTCTTTGACTGCTGACGCTGCAAGACGGTCAAATCCGCCGTAGTGGCCAACGATAAATTCTGTAACGCCATATTCCAAAATGTGCTGCTCCACAGCCGCATACAATGCCGGATAAATCTCTTCTGATGCCTCTCGGTGTCCGATAAAGAAACAGCTTTTTCCGCCCAAATTTCTCACTCCTTTATAGTTGTGTTTATCGTTAAAATTATACGATATAAATGATTAAATCACAACGATTTATCAAAGTATAATTTACGAAGAACACAAGCAAAGGAGTGATGCAGGTGAAGGATATTCTCTCGGTTATAACCGCGTATCGAGAGGAGCGGGGCTGGACAGAGTATCAGCTTGCAGAACGCTCCGGTTTGCCGCAATCCACGATCTCCTCATGGTATCGCAAGAACATGGTTCCGACCATTCCATCCCTGGAGAAAATCTGCACAGCCTTTGGCATTACGCTGTCTCAACTGTTTGCCGAAGAAGATGCACCTGTTTCCTTGACTGAGGCGCAGAAAAAGCTTCTGGAACGCTGGTCAAGGCTAAGTGAAGAACAGCAGGCTGTTGTATTTGCTTTGATTGATAAGATGTAAAAAATCCGTCAGAGGCGCACCCTTTAGAGTGCTGCTTCTGGCGGATTTTCTTTGCCATCAATCTAACGGAGTTTTCTGTGTTACTGCTTTTAGATATAATTCAGGGGCCCCATTCAAAATCAGTTCGGCATAGGCCAGCGGATCGTTATAGATCAGCCAGTCCAGTTCTGACCGCTGGTACATACTGTTTGCCACCTCGTTCTCCACGGCGGTGCAGTTGATGGAGAGCAGCGTCCCGTCATCCAGGCGCAGCTCCACGCAGGCGGTGTCCAGTTTAAACTCACAGGACAAAATCTTTCTCATACTCGTTACCTCCCAATATGTGAATTTCAGTTGATTTTCCGTAGCGGCATAAAGGCCGTTGCAGTCGTTTTAGATATCCGCAAGCAATGCGTGTGGATAGCCACACACAAATCCGGCAAGCAATGCGAGTGTTAATACACCCTCACATTTCCTGCCGTCTGCTTGTTGAGGGCAGTGCCCCCAAACCCTTTTTGAACACAGAATTTCATTCTATGGCTACGCGTTCTACGAACGCTTTTAAGGGGCGGAACAAAATCGTTCCACCCTATTATTTTTGGGGCGACAGTGAAACAGAGTGGTCCTTGGAAGCCGGGGTGGCAAAATACCACCCCATTTTCCCTTTCCGCGACGGTTGCGACGGTCGCAACGGTGCTGGGAGTACCCCTCAAAACACCGTCGCGACCGTTGCGAGCGTCGCGCTTTACTCGATTACTTCAAACGCAGGTGCTTCCACCACCATGTAAGTCAGCCGGATACGCCGCCCGGCGTGCTTGGTTTTGTTCTCGTACTTCACCTGATGTTCTTCTAACAAGAGGCTGGCATTCACATTCAAATGCTTGGTGAGCCGGTTTACCGCCATATCCGTTTGAATCGCCTGAGCCAGCTCAGTGGGACTGCCTTCCCATTCCCGGTTGTCAGCAGACACGATCTTCGCTACGGCCTCCAGTACGGGGTCCGTGGGCTACTTCCAAAGCTCATTTTCTGCATGGTCGAGATCCCATACCAGGCTCTCCTGATCCTTGCTCAGATACAGCCGCTGATCCGGCTGGTCTCTGCCTACCACTTCCAGAGTGGCCTTGCTATCTGTCCGTTTCTCCTTCTGCATCAGGAGCGCACCATCCGCACAGCCCAGCAGGCCCGTGGTCCCCGAGATCATCTCAAAACTGTCTCCCGCAGGCTGCTTTCTCGTATGGTGGACGATCAGGACGCAGACGCCATAGCGGTCAGCAAATTGCTTCATCTTGCCGATTACCTCATAGTCGCTGGAGTAGCTGTAACTATCATTCACCACCTCACGGACTTTTTGCAGGGTATCCACGATAATCAGCTTGGTATCACTGTGTTCCCGAACGAGCTTTTCCAGCTGTTCCTCCAGGCCGCTACCGATCATCTTAGCGTTGGTGGCGAAGTGGAGGGAGCTTGTCCCCTCCACCCCGAACATTCGAAACATCCGGCGCTGTAAGCGGCTCTCGTCATCTTCCAAAGCAAGATAGAGGACGGTTCCCTGGTGGACTTTGTAGCCCCACAAGTCTTGCCCGGTGCTGACATGATGGGCAATCTGTGCCACCAGGAAGGACTTGCCGATCTTAGGCGCTCCGGCAAGGATGTACGCTCCTGTATAGAGCAGGTTCTCAATCACCGCAGACTTGCCCTCGAACACATTGTCCATCAGCTCGTCCAGGGTCACAGTATGGAGGTAAGTCGGGTCACTCATACGGCGCATCTTCCGGTAAAGTTCCTCTAAATCTCTTTCGGGGGAATTGCTTTTTTCGTCCGGGTCTGGTATAGTGAACTTGGAATTTGTAGAGATTGACTGCCCATCATCTGCGCCAACAGATGAGCCATGGGCGGTCATTTTCTTTTTCTCATCGGTCATAGGCAAAATCCTCCTGCATCCCGTTCATAATGGTAGCAATCATCTGAATGGTGTCCAGCAGCTCATCGTTTACGCCCTGCCCGGTCTCGATCCGGCGCAGCTCGTCCAGCACGGCGGCCAACTGGTCCCGCAGGGCCTTGTAGACCCTGGGGTTGCCCTGGACCACCACATCCCGTTCCAGCAGCCGCCGGATGATGTAGTCCTGCTTGGTCAGGCCGGTGAGCTTCACCGCCGTTTCGATCTGGGCGTCCTCCTCCGGGGAGACTCGGAAAGCCACGGTCTTGTTCCTCCAACGATTGTGCTTGTCCAAATTCTTTGCTGACATTTTTAATTGCCCCTTTCCATGTTCAGTTTATCCGCCATTTCCGCCTGCTTGGACGGAAACAGGTGTGCGTAGTTATAGGTGATGTCGATGCTCTCATGGCCCACCCGGTCCGCGATGGCCGTGGCAGAGAACCCCATGTCGATCAGAAGTGAAACCGCGCTGTGACGAATATCGTGAATTCTAATGCGCGGCACACCCGCTTCTTTGGCCCCTCGATCCATCTCCCGGTGAAGATAACTCTTGGTGACGGTGAACATCCGGTCATCCGGCCCGATTCCGTAGAGCATCTTGATGTAATCCTGGATTTCCTCGGCCAGAAATTGCGGCATGGTGATGACCCGATTGCTCTTTTCCGTCTTGGGAGTGGTAATCAGATCTTGACCGTTCAGCCGCTGATAGGACTTATTGATGGTGACGGTGCGCTTCTCGAAGTCAAAGTCCGCTGGAGTTAGAGCCAGCAGCTCCCCCTCTCGGATACCGCACCAATAAAGCATCTCAAAGGCGTAGAAGGACAGCGGCTTGTCCATCATCACCTCCGCAAATTTCAAGTACTGCTCCTTGGTCCAGAACATCATCTCCCGGTTTTTCTTTTTGCCCATGCTGCCTGCCTTCTTGCAGGGGTTATCTCGGAGGTTGTAGTACCGAACTGCGTGGTTGAAGATGGCGTTGAGCTGGTTGTGGACCGTTTTCAGGTATACCGGCGAGTAGGGCTTACCGTTCTCGTCCTTGTGGTTCAGCATCTCGTTCTGCCAGGTGATAATCTGCTGGGCAGTGATGTTACACATTTTAAGCTTGCCGAAGTAGGGCAGCAGCTTGGTGCGGATGATGTGGTCCTTGGTGGCCCAGGTGTTTTCCTTGAGCCGAGTTTTCATATCCGCCGTGTAGAGGTCCACAAAGCTCCTGAAGGTCATATCCAGGTCGGCACTGGTCTTGTTGAGCTGTTCCCGCTCCCATGCCTGCGCCTCTCGCTTGGTCTTGAAGCCCCGCTTCTGAGTCTGCTTGCGCTCACCGTTCCAGTCCGTGTAGCGGTAGACCGCCCGCCAGGTGTTGGTCTTTTCTTCTTTGTAGACTGCCATGATTAGCCCTCCTTTCCCGTCTTGCCGTAGCAAAACTTCTCCACGAAAAAGTTCCGATTGACCCGCCCGGAGATGGTCAGATAGCCCTTCTACGGAGTTCGGCGTTGAGCTTGTGGATCACCTTGTAGGCGTGGGACTTGGAGATACCCAGCTCCTGGGCCACTTCCTCCACACGCATAAAGTTTTGTGCCTGCATTGAAAATACCTTCCTTTCCTCATTGATGGCTGCTGCGGCTGGATATTGTGTTCCATAAATGCCTCCTCACTTCCGTCCGCCACTTTTTCTCGGATGTATAACCAGGGGATTGCGGCAGTTCTTTTTTATTTATTGATTCTAAGCTATTATGCTTAGTATATTGTCATTATACTAAGCATAATAGCTTGTGTCAATCGGAGTACGCAAAATAAATTAAATAAAATTGTTTAGTATTCTCTTGACTTTCCTAAGCATTTCTGCTACGCTTTTCCTAAAGACAACCAACGATTGGAGTGGATGATATGGCGATTGGCGAACGGATTCACTTTTTCCGTCTCCTGCGTGGGATGACTCAGAAATATCTCGGCATGGCGCTGGGCTTCCCGGAAAAGTCTGCCGATGTGCGCCTTGCCCAGTATGAAACAGGATCAAGAACCCCTAAGGCGGACCTTACCGCTGCCCTGGCCCAAGTATTGGATGTCTCTCCCCATGCCCTCTCCGTCCCGGACATAGACTCCTATGTGGGGCTCATGCACACCCTGTTTACCCTGGAGGACAACTACGGGCTCAAGATCAGCGAGATAGATGGAGAAGTCTGCCTAAAGGTTGATGTACGGAAGAACAAGGACGCCGCCCGGCTGCATGAGATGCTCTGTTCCTGGCAGCAGGCCGCTGCCAGGTTGGAGGCAGGCGAGATCTCCAAAGAGGATTACGACAAGTGGCGCTACCACTATCCAGAGCTTGATAAGACCCAGAACTATGTGAAGGTGCCTCCCCAGGACCTCTTTTGACCCGCTCACTTGTAGGTCACGGGAAAGGCCGTTTGTTGCACAGAATAATAATATAAAGAAAAAGAGAGCTAACTGACCACAAAGCGAATACCTAGATTACTTGTTTGCACTCTTGACTTTTCATTAAATGAATATTAAACTAATATTAGTTTAATAAAAGGAGGGGACGGGTTATGCCTACGACTCTTATGAACGTATTCAAATCTGTTGATCTAAAAGGCGCTGGTAAGACAGCCGCTAACATTGTGTCTTTGGCGTATAAACCCAACAAAAAAACTGGGGCTAGAATTGCACGAGCTGTGTTGGATGATGGGACAACGCTAATCAAAACTGTAACCGCTTCCGGCGTCGTATCAGAGACTGTTCATCGGCTTCCCGAAATTATATCCGTTGCCCAGAGAAATGCAGTTATCAAAGATTTGGCTAAACAAAAGATGACCCAAGAGACCATTGCTGCCATGCTGGATATATCACAGTCTACCGTATCCAATGTTTTAAAAAAGAAATAACAAAAAAGAGAGCTAACTGACTAATCAAAATCAGTTAGCTCTCTTTTCATAAATAATGAAAAAATGTTGCCAAATCGTTGCCACAGAGGGGCTTAACCCCTAAAAAACCCGGTCATATCAGGCTTTTCCGGGCCTCTGAAATCATTCCCACTCGATGGTTGCCGGGGGCTTACTGGTGATGTCATAAACGATGCGGTTAATATGAGCCACTTCGTTTACAATACGAACCGAAATACGATCCAGAACATCATACGGAATACGCGCCCAATCGGCCGTCATGAAGTCTGTCGTCGTCACGGAACGAAGCGCCAGCGTATAGTCATAGGTGCGTCCATCACCCATTACACCAACCGAACGCATATTGGTCAGAACCGCAAAATACTGGTTCATGGTCTGCTCCAAGCCAGCCTTTGCAATTTCATCGCGGAAAATGAAATCCGCTTCACGCAAAATATCCAGCTTATCCTTCGTGATCTCACCAATGACACGAATGGCCAGACCAGGACCGGGGAACGGCTGACGCATAACCAGATATTCCGGCAGCTCCAGTTCACGGCCCAGCTGACGGACCTCGTCCTTAAACAGCAGGCGCAGCGGTTCGATGATTTCCTTGAAATCCACGAAATCCGGCAGACCGCCAACATTATGATGGCTCTTGATGACAGCGGCATCACCTGCACCGGACTCAATTACGTCCGGATAGATTGTGCCCTGTACCAGATAGTCGACCTTGCCGATCTTTTTGCCTTCCTCTTCAAAGACGCGTATAAACTCTTCGCCAATGATCTTGCGCTTGGTTTCCGGATCGGACACACCTGCCAGTTTCCCCAGAAAACGTGCCTCGGCATCCACACGGACAAAGTTGATATCCCACTTGGCAAATGCAGCCTCTACCTCATCGCCTTCGTCCTTACGCATCAGGCCATGATCCACAAAGACACAGGTCAGCTGATTGCCGACTGCCTCTGCCAGCAGTGCTGCCGCAACCGAAGAATCCACGCCGCCGGACAGCGCCAGCAGAACCTTGCCGTCGCCCACCTTTTCACGGATGGACTGAATCGAACGGTTTTTGTAGTCCTCCATCGTCCAGTCGCCCTTGGCGCCGCAAACTTCATAGAGGAAATTCTTGAGCATCAGCGAACCGTTCTCCGTATGGTTAACCTCTGGATGATACTGTACGCCATAGAAGCCGCGCGCCTCATCCGCAATCGCCGCAGTCGGGCACATCTCCGTATGGGCAACAAGCGAAAAGCCCTCCGGTACCTTTGCCATGTAATCGCCGTGGCTCATCCAGGAAATACCCTGCTCCGGCAGACCCTTAAACAGCTTACAGGAAGTGTCGTAGAAGGTCTCCGTCTTGCCGTACTCGCGTGCCGTATCCTCCTGCGCCGCAGTCACTTCACCGCCAAGCGAATAAGCCATAAGCTGGCAGCCATAGCAGATGCCCAGCACAGGAATGCCCAGTTCAAACAAAGCCGGGTCGCACTTGGGGGATTTTTCGTCATACACGCTGTTCGGTCCGCCGGTAAAAATAATGCCGATCGGATTCATTGCGCGGATCTCATCAATCGAGGTTTTGTAGGGCTTGACCTCGCAATAGACATGATGCTCGCGTACGCGGCGTGCAATCAACTGATTGTACTGACCGCCGAAATCCAGCACCAGAACAAACTGATGGTTCTCCATCGTTGATCTCCTTTCTCTATCATGCTTTCCTGATTAAAATTATGCCACATTCCTGCGTTTTCGGCAAGCACTTTTGTATGATTTTCCGTCTTTCGGCAAGGCTTCCGAAAGCACGCCGAAAGAACTGACAATTTTATGCATAAAGCCCTTATGTTTGGTGCATACTGCGATCAGAAAAGCTGTTTGGAAAGGGTGAACCAACTTTGAAAACAGATAAAAAGCTGCTCGCTGCCGTTATTCTGCTGCCGGTAACCGTTCTGTTTATGGCAGCAGCTCTCGCCTCCAGCCTGACAACCGCGTCCGCTGCCGGCAATGTCCCCATGGTACAAGCCGTGGAAGCGGAAACCTATGTGGATATTCCGATCGAAGTGGAATTGCAGGCCATGGATGCCGATAACGATATTGTTTTGTATCAGCTTGCGGAAGAACCCCGTCTCGGCACCGCCAAAATCGAGGGCAATGTTCTCTCCTATTCCCCCGGTGCCAAAGCAGGCAAAGACCGGTTTTCCTATACCGCTGTTGACGCCGAGGGCAATACCGCGCAATCTGCCGATATCACCATTCAGTTGCAGAAAAACCGAGCGGGCCTTACCTACTCGGATATGGTCGGCAATCCTGCGCATTACGCCGCGCTTTGCCTTGCGGAAAACGGCATCATGACTGGCGAGAACATCGGCGGCTGCTCGTTTTTCCATCCCACGCAAACGGTAACGCGCAGCGAATTCATCGCCATGGCGGCTTCGGTTGCCGAGCTTCCCGTGGAACCAACCGAACAGACTGATTTTGCGGACGATTCCGGCCTGTCAGCTTGGTCCAAGCCGTTCATCAGCACCGCTGCCGCCAACGGCTTGGTCAACGGATATCAGACTGCGGGTGGTCTTGCCGAAATCCGCGGCCAAAACCCGATTACCCTGGCAGAGGCAAGTGTGATCGTAAGCAACTTGTTGACCGAAACCATGGACGGCCTGCAATATACGCTCGCTGAGGACCACAGTGACATGGATTGGGCGCTGGCTGCCGTCAGCAGCTTAAATCGTCTGGATGTCCTGTCCCCTCTCACTGCCATGCGGGACGACAGCGAGCCGATCACACGGCAGGACGCGTGCGAAATGCTGTATCGAACCATGTGCCTGATGCAGTAATAACGAACTCCCATACTACAAAAACGGCGTGCAAAAAGCACGCCGTTTTGATTTATTCGATGCGAAGTTTTTCAATCGCCTGCTCATCCGGCGTGACGTATGCCGTCTGGTAAACATGATAAATCACCATGCCCGGCTTCGCGCCGGCCGGCTTTTTCACCTGCCGCACGGGCGTATAATCCACCGGCACGAGCGAGGACTGCCGCGCTTTGGAGTGATACGCCGCAATCATGGCGGCTTCAGTCATTGCCTGATCGGTCGGCTCCCGCCCATCCGTCACAAGAATGACATGCGAACCGTGAATTTTCTGCGTATGGAACCAGATATCGCTCTTGAATGCCGTTTTGAGCGTAAGCAAATCATTTTGCAGATTGTTCTTGCCCGCAAAAACATCAAATCCGTCGCTCGTACGGTAATGGAACGGTTTGGCCGATACCGGCTTTGCGCGCAGTTTTTTGTTGCGCGTCTGCTTGCTCGACAAAATGCCTGTCTGGGTCAGCTCCTCGCGCAGCTGTGACAGATCGCGCTCGCTTTCCGCTTCGCCCAGCGATACCAGCACGCTTTCCAGATACTCCAGATCCGCCCTGCCCCGCTCAATTTGCTGCGTAAGCATGATTTCCGCGGTCTTGGCCTTATTGTACATCTTGAAGTATCGCTGCGCATTCTGCTGCGGCGTCAGACGCACATCGAGGGTGATCTCGACCTCCGGGCAATCCTCTGTGTAATAGTCCACCACTGTGGCCTTATTCATGCCTTTCTCCAGCTGATACAAATTCGCCGTAATCAAATCGCCCATGCGCTTGTACTGTTCGCGATTGTGCGTGGCGTCCAGTTCTTTCTGCTGCGCCGCCAGCTTGCGTGCCAGACGGTCGCGCGCATTTGTTACAGTCTTATGCAGATCGGCCGAGCGCCGCGCCATACGCTCGATTTTTCCCTTTTTCTCATAAAACGCAGCCAGCAGCGAGGAGAAACTGTCCGCCTGCGAAACCGTCATCAGTCCTTCGTATTGCGTCACTGGCAGGAAAGTAAAATCGAACACCGCGCCGTTTTCTGTCTTGGTGAGCAGAAAAGGCTTCCATCGTTTTTCCTGCACATAGGCGATGAAATCATCATACACTTGCCCCAAGCGCTCCTGCGGCGCTGCCGAGAGCGTGCCGATCCGCGCCGCCGCGTCACCGGTTGCACGGTAGCTCAGCTCGCGGCACAGCAGCGGCGAGAAACCCAGCAATTGTCCCAGCAGAAAGCGGTCAAGCGGCTGCTCTCCGTCCGCTTGCATGACCGCAGCCACCAATCCGGCGCCGGACAGAGAAAACGGGTCGTGCTTATCCTGCGCCGGCGGCATCCGGTAAAACAAACCGGGCAGTACCTGCCGTCTGCCGGACAGATCACCGTCAATGCGCCGCATGGCGTCAATGATGCGATTGTCCTCCCCGCACAGGATCACGTTCGAGTGCTTACCCATCAGCTCACAAATCAGGTGTTTCTTGCAGGGCACACCCATTTCGTCGGTGGTGTCCAGCTCGATCGTCAGCATGCGTTCAACCGCAGGCTGCACAATGGCAGAAATCTTTGCGCCCTGTACATGTTTGCGCAGCAGCATGCAGAACATCGGCGGAGCGGCAGGGTTTTCGCGCGCCGCATCAATGAAATGCACGCGTGCCGCACCTGCTGCGATCGAGATCAGCAGGCGCTTTGCGCCGCCCTGTCCCCGCGTTTGCAGCACGATTTCATCGCGGTCGGGTTGATAGACCTTTTCCACGCGGCAGCCCGCCAGTGCTTCATTCAGTTCATGGGTCACTGCCCCAAGGCAGATGGCATCTAATGGCATATCGAATCTTCCTTAAACAAATTGAATGCAGTCGGCATGACGTTCGGACACCATCGTCCGCACCTGCGGGAATGCGCCGCAGATCTGCTCGGCAAATACCGCCGCGATCGGGTTTTCCGTTGGGAAATGTCCCGCATCGACCAATGTCAAGCCAATCGACTGCGCGCGCTGCATCAGATCATAGCTGCAATCGCCGATCACAAACGCATCCGCGCCCTTGGCTTGTGCGTCATCCATCATTTTACCGCAGGCGCCGCCGCCAACCGCCACACGGCGAATCGGACGGCCGCCATCACAGAATCGCACGCCGCCCGCGCGCAAGCACTCCTTGACATATTCCGCAAACTCCCGCGGCTGCATCTCGCGCGGCAAATCGCCCACTCGCCCGAGCATGCGGTTGTCCCCCGCTTCCATGTTGACCACATTGGTCAAAAATAATGCAGCGGCCAGCGCATCATTCACGCCGCCCCACGCGCTATCCGCATTGGTATGCATGCAGATCAGGGCAATGTCATGCTTGATGGCTGCGCGCAGCACCCGACCGGTCGCGTCGTCGGTGGTCACACGGCTGACCGAAGTGAAAATCGCCGGATGATGCGCAACGATCAGCTGTGCGCCGCACGATACCGCTTCTTCCACCACCTGTTCGGTGATATCCAACGCACACAAAGCTGCTGTTACCGGCTGGCTGCGGTCGCCGCACAGCAGACCGACGTTATCCCAATGCTCCGCCAGATCGGGGGGTGCAAACCCTTCCAGAAAGGTTAAAATATCCTGTACCGTACTCATTGTAATCCCTCCAATGCCTGTTTCATCTGCATTACCAGACGGCGCTGCGCCTCTATACGCGATGCCTCCAATTCACTGGCCCGTTCCATGCCGTCCAGCGCGCGCTGTTCCCGCGTCAGCAAAACACGCAGATAGTCCTGCGCGCCGTCCGCTTGCAGCAATGCCGGGGAAAAAGCGCATTGCCACAGCGGCAGTTGTTTTTCCTCCGCGCCGCCGCGCACCGATAAGATCACATACCGCCGCCGATCCTCCCGGCACACTGTCTCACGCGTAATCTCATAGCCGTTGGCCCACAGCCACTGGCGCAGCTCATACACCATTGTCATCGGCTGGAGCAGCAGCAAATGCCGGCCTTGCGCACACCACGGAGCAGCTTGCAAGATTTCTGCGATGGTCTGTCCGCCCATGCCGGCGATGCTGACCGTATCGCACTCCTCCGGCTGCACGGCGTCCAGGCCCGCTGCAAGCCGCAGTGAAAGGGCAACACTATGTTCCGCTGCATTGCGCGCGGCATGCGCGAGCGGTCCTTCGCGAATATCTGAGCCGATTGCCGCCGTGATTTTTCCCGCAAGCAAAAGAGAAATCGGCAGCTTTCCGTGATCGGTACCCACGTCCGCCAATCTTGCATTCTGCGGGACAAGCGAAGCCAAGCACGCAAGCCGCGGCGTTAAAACCATACTTTCCATATTTCACCCAAAAAAACAGAGCCGGCATCTGCCGGCTCCGGTTTTGCTTTTACTCGCCCAGAAAAGCGTTCAGCTTGGCAACCAGCTCGTCTGCGTTGGTGCCGTGTACCATGCAGGCTTCCTCAATGCTCTCGCCCTGAGACGCCGGGCAGCCCAGGCAATGCATGCCGATTTCCATGAAAAACTTTGCCGTATCCAGATTGCGGTTGAGTACCTCGCCAATCGTGGTCTTTTTCGTAATCGCAGCCATATTGGACCTCCATCTATTTTTATTTGTTATCAGTATACCGCAAAAACGCGTATAATTCAATCACAAATCCAAAAAATTTCGCCGTTTTGTGCCAGCTCGATCAAGCAAACAAAAGGTGTCCGGCACAGAAACCGGACACCCTTCTGTTTTTTGCAATCAGCCCTGCTCGCGCATCTTGGCGAAGCACTCGCTGCAATATACCGGACGGTCAGACTTGGGCTCAAACGGAACGCGAGCCTCGCCGCCGCAAGCAGCACAGGTAGCGGTGAAGTATTCACGCGGGCCACGAGCCGCGTTCTTGCGCGCATCGCGGCAAGCCTTGCAGCGCTGGGGCTCATTCTGGAAGCCGCGCTCTGCGTAGAACTCCTGCTCGCCGGCGGTGAACACAAATTCCTTACCGCATTCCTTGCATACTAAAGTCTTGTCTTCGTACATGGTTTTTACCTCTCTTTGATACCGTTCCCTCGGGAAACTGAAATTATATGCGCACAGGCCTTCCCGCCTGCAATCGCCTATTGGGGTTTGATAGCTGCCGATTTCCGCTTGATGCGCTGGATGGCATTATCCACAGACTTGATCGGTTTTTGCAGCGTTTCGGACATCTCCTCATAGGATAAGCCGTCCAGAAACAACGTCAAAACCCTCGCCTCGAACTCAGACAGGAGCGAGTAGAGCCGACGGATCAGCTCTTCCCTCTCTTCGTTGCCGATCACCAGCGATTCTGGATCACCAATCGGTGCCGTAACCCGGGTGTGCGATTCCGCAAGGTCCTCAAAAAGAGGTCGATCGATTGACACGGAACGGTTCAGCGGATCATGCTTGAGCGAAGCAGCCGCGCGCACTGCGGAAAAGATTTTCCGCATGACACACAGCTTTGCAAAGGCGCCGAACGGAGCCCCTTTCGACTCATCATATTCGCGGATAGCTTTCATCAGTCCCAGCATACCTTCCTGAATCAAATCCTCTGCATCCGCCCCCACCAAGAAATAGGGTCGCGCACAGGTTTTCACCAGCCGGGTATACCGTTTTACCAAATCTTCCGCCGCAGTTCCGTCGCCCTGCTGCGCCATGCGGCACAGTTTTTCGTCAGAAACCGGTTCGGAGGAAAGCATTTTATTACCATTTCTCATGTCAAGACTCATTATATGCGATACTTCTGGAAATGTCAAGAAATTTTTGTGAATTCTACTGTTTTGTCCCAAAAATACTATCGTATTTTTGTGCCGTTTGAACAATAGCTGTGTGTTTATTCAACCGTTACCGATTTCGCCAGATTACGCGGCTTATCGACATCGCAGTTTCGCTCCACCGCAATATAGTATGCCAAAAGCTGCATGGGAATAATCGAAAGCGATGCAGAAAATTCCGACAGGCACTTCGGCAGACGGATGATATGCTGGCAGACCGATTCATCGCCGGTAAAATCGTCGGTCGTAACCAATACAACCACCGCGCCGCGGGACACGACCTCGCGGATATTGGAGACGGTTTTTTCAAACAGCGCCGGCTGCGTCGCAAGCGCAACAACCAGTGTGCCTTCTTCGATCAGCGAAATGGTACCGTGTTTGAGTTCGCCCGCAGCATATGCCTCCGAATGGATATAAGAAATCTCCTTAAGTTTGAGCGAGGCTTCGAGCGCCGCTGCATAGTCCAGTCCGCGGCCCAGGAAGAAAACGCTCGGCCGGTTAGCATAGAGTGTTGCAATGCGCTGCATATCTTCCTGACATTCAAGCGTCTTTTCAATGCAGCTGGGCAGGCGCTGCAATTCCGCGCACAGCGCACGCTCATCCCCGATGGAAATCAAACCGCGGGTGCGTGCAATCTTGACCGAAATCAGATACAGCGCAGACAGCTGCGCAGAGTATGCCTTGGTGGTTGCAACCGAAATCTCAGGTCCAGCCCAAGTGTACAGCACGCCGTCTGCCTCACGGGCAATCGTGGAAGAAACAACGTTGACGATCGCGATCGTAAACGCGCCAGCCTGCTTGGCCAGACGCATCGCAGCAAGTGTATCTGCTGTTTCGCCCGACTGGCTGATCACGATGCAAAGATCCTTCTTGCCGATGATCGGATTTTCATAGCGGAATTCCGAGGCGACCTCCGCCGAGCAGCGGATGCGGCACATCGCTTCGATCACGCGTTTGCCAACCATACCGGCATGAAGCGCCGAGCCGCAGCCTACAATGTGGATGTTTTCAATATCGCGCAGCCGTTCGTCGGTCAGACCGTTATCCTCAAATACAACCGCGTTGTTCTGAATGCGCGGTTTGACGGTGTCCGCCACTGCCTTGGGCTGCTCCATGATCTCCTTGAGCATGAAGTGCTGATAGCCGCCCTTTTCGGCCGCCGACATATCCCATGTCACCGTCTGTACGGTTTTATCCACCACGTCACCGAATTCGTTCATCACAACGACGCTGTCCGGACGGACGATCGCAACTTCGTTGTCATCCAGAATGATATATTTCTTGGTTCTGCCGATGATGGCCGTGATGTCGGACGCGATCATATTCTCGCCTTCGCCCACGCCGATGACCAGCGGATTGTCGCGGCGTGCCGCGACGATCTCTTCCGGATTGTCCATCGACACCACACCCAAAGCATATGAACCGCGGATGCGCTGCACAGCATTCAGCACAGTCTTTGCCAGATCCTCCTGTTTGCCCGTATGCAGATAGTCCACCAGATGCGCCACGGTTTCCGTATCCGTCTCCGACTGGAAGGTGTAGCCGTGCGCCTCCAGGCGCTCACGCAGCTCCTTATAGTTTTCAATGATACCGTTATGGACGACCGCAACCTTGCCCTTGCCGTCCTTGCCGCCCAGATGCGGGTGCGAGTTCCGGTCGGACGGCTCGCCATGCGTCGCCCAACGGGTGTGACCGATACCGCAGGTGCAGTACAGGTCGCCTTCCTCGCGGATCTTTTCTTCCAGATTGGCAATGCGGCCACGTGTTTTGACCACGCGCAATCCATCCTTGGTAAACGCTGCAATACCGGCCGAATCATAGCCGCGGTATTCCAAGCTGTACAGACCTTTAATCAAAATAGGCAGCGCGTTTTCGCGTCCCGTAAAACCGACAATTCCACACATAAAAAATAATCCTCCAAAAAAAAGAAGCCAGATTTCTAAAAATAGGTATAAAAATAGTGCGTTACGCATAACTGCTCTGTCCGCACAGTCGCCCGTGCGTTTTAACAGTCTGCTGACGACCAACTCACTCATGGCCGAAGGGCACCCGCCGAAACTTTCGATTAACCCTTACCTCGTCAACTGCGATACCGGCTGCACCGCAGTTCTGGCGCTTTGACTGCTATTCACTTGTCATCATGGGTTCTCACCTTCTTTCAAACAAAACAAGGTGGATGCGAAAACCACATCCACCCTCGTTGGCTCTTTCTTATTATACGACAGACTCAATGACTTTGGCAACCCTTTTTGCCAAAGTATCTACCTGCTCGCTGTCCTTGCCCTCGACCATCACACGGACCAGCGCTTCCGTACCGGAAGGACGCACCAGAATACGGCCGTTTTCGCCGAGTTCCGCCGATGCCTGATCGATCGCCGCCTTGACTTCGGGCAGCTGTTGCAGCGTTGCTTTCTGATCGTTCGGTACCTTGACGTTGATCATCAGCTGCGGCCACGGCACCACTTCTGCCGCGATTTCCGAGCACTTCTTGCCGCTTGCCTTGAGGATCGACATAAACTGCAGTGCAGTCAGTTCGCCGTCGCCCGTCGAAGCATATTCCAGGAAAATAACATGGCCGGACTGCTCGCCGCCCAGAATATAGCCCTTCTGCAGCATCATTTCCAGCACATAGCGGTCGCCCACGTTGGAACACTCAATGCGCATGCCATTCTTCTCGGCGTAAGCGTGCAGGCCCATGTTGGACAACACCGTTGCCACAAATGCGCCGCCGCGCAGTTTGCCTTCCTTCTTCATGTGCGCCGCACAAACCGCCATGATGCGGTCGCCGTCCAGTTCTTCGCCGGTTTCGTCCACGATCAGGCAGCGGTCCGCGTCACCGTCGAACGCGACACCCAGATCAAAGTCGCCATTCCTGACGCGCTTTTTCAGCTGGTCCAGATGCGTGGAACCGCAGTTATCGTTGATGTTAATACCGTCCGGCTCGTAAAAACGGATTTCCGCCTTACACTCGACCAGACGCATCAGACGCTCCACCGTGGTGGAGGAAGCGCCGTTTGCGCAGTCCACTGCAACGCGCAGACCGGACAGGTCGCCATTGATAGTCTCCGCCAGATGATCGGTGTATTCCACCACCGGGTCGATCTCACTCTTGATGACACGGCCCAGCTTTTCATGGGTCATCTTCGGAATGGACTCGAAATCGTCAATCAAATCTTCAATCTTCGCTTCGGTTTCATCCGGCAGCTTATAGCCGTTGCCCGCAAAAATCTTGATGCCGTTGTATTCAAAGGAATTGTGGCTGGCCGAAATGACAATGCCCGCATCCGCCTTATGCTTGATGGTCAGGAAAGCGACTGCCGGCGTTGGAATCACGCCAAGCAGCTCCACATCCGCGCCGACCGAGCAAATGCCCGCCACCAGCGCATTCTCCAGCATATCCGAAGAGATGCGGGTGTCCTTGCCGATCAGCAGCTTTGCCTTACCGGCATGTGTTGCTTCCTGTGTCAGCGCATACGCTGCCGCAGCGCCGATTTTAAAGGCCAGCAGCGCATCCAGTTCGAGGTTTGCAATACCGCGGACGCCGTCCGTTCCGAAATATCTACCCAATATAAAACACCTAACTTTCTTATTTTAAGCGGCGGCTTCACAGCATCTGCTGTCCGTCCGCCGGTTCCATATGCATATGACGGTAAGCCTGCATCGTGACGCAGCGTCCCCGCGGGGTGCGGCTGAGAAAGCCGATCTGCATCAGGTACGGCTCATAAACATCTTCCAGTGTGATCGCTTCTTCGCCGATGGTCGCGGCCAGCGTATCCAGTCCGACCGGACCGCCGCCATAATTGAGCATGATGCTTTTGAGCATCCGCCGGTCTACGTTGTCAAGGCCCAGCTCATCGATCTCCAGTGCGCGCAGCGCCATATCCGCGCTCGCCTTGTCGATCGTACCCGTGCCGCGCACCTGTGCAAAATCGCGCACGCGGCGCAGCAGACGGTTGGCAATACGCGGTGTCCCGCGGCTGCGGCGCGCGATCTCAAACGCGCCTTCATGCTCACACGGCACATTCAGAATACCGGCCGATCGCTCAACGATCTGACACAATTCTTCCGGGGAATACAATTCCAGCCGAAGCATGACGCCAAAGCGGTCGCGCAGCGGACTGGTCATCTGTCCTGCCCGCGTCGTCGCGCCGATCAGCGTAAACCGCGGCAGGTCGATCCGGATAGAACGCGCGGACGGCCCTTTGCCGATAATAATATCCAGCGCGTAGTCTTCCATTGCCGGATACAGGATTTCCTCTACCGCGCGATCCAGACGGTGAATCTCGTCGATAAACAAAATATCATTTTCTGAAAGGTTTGTCAATAAAGCTGCCAAATCTCCTGCTTTTTCGATTGCAGGACCGCTGGTGACACGGATGTTAACACCCATTTCACTGGCGATGATTCCGGCCAGCGTCGTTTTGCCCAAACCGGGCGGGCCATACAGCAGCGTATGGTCGAGCGATTCCCCGCGCATTTTCGCCGCCTGGATATAGACGCTCAAATTTTCCTTCGCTTTGGTCTGGCCGACATAGTCCGCCATGGTTTTTGGCCGCAGCGAATTTTCTGCTTCATCCTCGGAAAGCTGACGGGTGGAAATGATCCGCTCGTCGTCCGCCATCCCGCCGGAAAATTCTATACTCAAAGGAACACTCCCTTACTGTTTGACCAGCTTTTTCAGGCACTGGCGGATGATATCCTCCGCCTCCATCTGCGCGGTATCCAGCCCTTCCATCGCATGCAGCGCTTCCGCCTGACTATAACCGAGCACCATCAGTGCCGCCACAGCTTCCTGCGTATGGTTGACGCCGCCGGACGCTGCCGCAGCCACAGCCGGTGATGCCGCAGACGCTGTTTCAAGCTGCTCTTTGCTCATTTTGTCCCGCAGCTCAAGTACAATGCGCTGTGCGATCTTCTTGCCGATGCCGGGTGCCTGCATGAGGATCTTTTCGTCGCCTGTGATGATGGACAACGCCAACCGGTCGGGCGGTGCGATCGACAAAATGGACAGCGCCGCCTTGGGTCCGACGCCGGACACGCCGATCATCATTTTAAAACACGACAGTTCTTCCTCGTCGATAAATCCATATAATTCAAAAATATCCTCACGCACATTCAAAAAGGTGAGGAGACGCGCATGTGCGCCGATTTTAAGCTTGCCGATCGTGTTCTGCGACGCATGGCACGCATAGCCGACGCCGCCGCAATCAATGACAGCAAGCCCTTGTTCCAGCACGGTCACCGTGCCATCCACATAATAAAACATTTACAGTAAGCCCTCGTATCGCATCGCCTGTCTGGAATGTCCATGGCAAATGGCAAGCGCCAGCGCATCCGCTGCGTCATCCGGCCGCGGCAGTTTGGTCAGATGCAGGATGCTTTTGGTCATCTCCATCATCTGCTTCTTTTCCGCGTTTCCGTAGCCCACAACTGCCATTTTCACCTGATTCGGCGTGTAAGAAACCGGGTTCAGGCCTTTCTGCGCAAGCGCCAGCAGGATTACCCCGCGTGCCTGCGCAACCTGAATGCCGGTCGTGATGTTTTTGGAAAAAAACAGTTCCTCTATGGCGACTTCATCCGGATGGAATGTATCCACCAATGTACAAATATCCTCGTAAATCTCACACAGGCGCAGATGCATCGGCATGCCCGGCTTGGTCGTGGCAGCGCCATACTGCACGGGCGTGAATTTTTGATTGTCAAACCGCACCACGCCATAGCCGATTGTGCCATAACCCGGATCAATGCCAAGAATCGTCATAAACGCAAACCTCTGTCTCTTAACTTATGTATTTTACCATGAAACCGCGCATTGTGCAACCATATTTGCGTGCAAAAAGAGCGGCTGCACGCCGCTCTCTGTTTTTTCACTTTGTCTGGTTTTTGATGCGCTCTGCTGCGAGCAGGATACCTGCCTTGCCCGAAGAATACGTCAATCCACCCTGCATGTAACACACATACGGCTCGCGCATCGGCGCATCCGCGGACAGTTCGATCGAGGCGCCCTGCACAAATGCGCCTGCTGCCATGATGACCGGATCATCATAGCCCGGCATAGCCCACGGCTCTGGTGTGACGAACGAATCAACCGGCGCACCGGCCTGAATGCCTTCGCAGAAGCGGCACAGCGGCTCGGGCGCGCCGAACGAGATGGTCTGGATGATATCATAGCGCGGCTCTTCCGCCTTGGGGCTGACTTCATAGCCCAGCTTTTCCATCACCTTTGCGCAGAAGATCGCCGTCTTGAGCGCCTGCGCCGTGATATGCGGCGCCATGAACAAGCCCTGATACAGCAAACGGTTCTGCCCCATCGTACAGCCGCACTCGCCGCCGATGCCCGGCGCCGTCAGCTTATACGAAGCATTCTCCACCAGATCCGCACGGCCCGCAATGTAACCGCCTGTCGGCGCAAGGCCGCCGCCCGGGTTTTTGATGAGCGAGCCCGCGATCAGATCCGCGCCTACCTGTGTCGGCTCGATCTCCTCGACAAACTCACCATAGCAGTTGTCCACCATAATCGCGGCATGCGGATTAACCGCGCGCACGGTTTGGCAGATCTCACCGATCTCCGCGCAGGACAGCGTTTTGCGCACGGCATAGCCGCGGCTGCGCTGGATAAAGACCAGCTTGACCGTTTCGTCCTTTGCCGCTTGCGCAATGGCCGGCAAATCCGGCATCCCATTCACCAGATCGACCTGCTTGTAGCCGATCCCATACTGCTTCATGCTGCCACAGTAATCGCCCGTAATTGTGTTTTGCAGCGTATCATAGGCAGGACCGGTCACAGACAACACCGTATCCCCTGCCTTGACCGCCGAAAACATGGCGCAGGAAAGCGCATGTGTTCCATTGACAAAGCCGATACGCACCAACGCCGCTTCCGTACCAAAAATGTCCGCATAAATGCGATCCAGCGTATCGCGGCCGTGATCGTCGTAACCATAGCCGGTCGTGCCGGCAAACAAGTTGTCCGACACGCGGTTTTTCGCAAACGCCGCCAACACTTTTTCCGTATTGCGGTCGCAAATCTCCTCAATCCGCGCAAAGTACGGCATGATTTCGCGCTCGGCCTGTTGACCGAGCGCGCGAATTTCCTCTGATATCTTTAACTTATCCATCATCTTGTGTTTCTTCTCCCAATAGCTTTTCACCATTCGGCAGCGTGAACAATTTCTCATCCGGCTGCTCGGTCTTGAGATTGCTGACGATCACCTGCCGCACCAGCTGGTCCCCGTCATAAAACAAGGCCTTTTTCAGCAGGCCGGAAGCCGCAGAAACCGAGTAAATGCAACGATATCCGCCCTGCTCAAATTCCACCATGATGCAGGGTTCGTTATCAATGGTCTGCCGACCCGCGCTGGTGACTACAACATTCTCATCCAGCACATCCTCATAAGTGGGCAGCATCGCCGCAGCATCGTCCGAAAAGTCGCCCCAAGTGCCCTGATAGAACGTTGTACTGCCGTTCTCCCATGCGTATGCGGTATCGCCTGCATGCACGAGTGTGCTTTGAATCCCACCGGATTCGGTCAGCCTGTCCGTGCGGACGATATCTTCCCGCATATAGCGATGACAGCGCAGCGTGGAAGAACCACCATCATAATACAGCGTATTTTCAATCGTGCAGCTATACGCTTCCGGCCGCGTCAAAGACGCAATCACCTTTTGCGCGTTGTCCGGCCCGATCGTCACATCCGCCACGCTCTGTGCGGTGAGCAGTTGGCTGCCCGAACTGACTGTCGGTGTGTTTTCTGTGCCGTTTTGCAGCACAATACCGGTGTCCCGCCGGTGCAGCGCACCGGACGACAGCAGATAACTCAGAAACAGCAATCCTACAAGCACCGCGGCGCCGATTGCCGCCAGCATCGGAGTGGACGGATTTTTGTGCGGCTTCATGGTGCAAACGGAGCCGGGCCATCCGGCCGCAAGCCAAAATAGTGTTCAATCGCCTGCAAAATGCGCGCGGAAGTCTTGCCGTCACCATACGGGTTGACCGCATGCGCCATGGCAGCGTATGCATCCTTATCGTCAAACAGTTCCCGTGCCAGACGCACAATATTTTCCTGTTCCACGCCTGCGAGCTTGACGGTTCCTGCTTCAATCGCTTCCGGCCGCTCAGTCTCGCGGCGCAGCACCAGCACCGGCTTGCCCAGGCTGGGTGCCTCTTCCTGCAATCCGCCCGAATCAGTCATAATCAGATAGCAGCGCGCCATCAGGTTGTGCATCTCATCCACTGCCAGCGGATGAATCAGATGGATGCGCTCATTGCCGCCCAGGAACTTCTCCGCCGTCTCACGGACATACGGGCTTAAATGCACCGGATACACAAAATGCACATCCGGATACGCCGCCGACAGCTCCGCGATGGCGCGGCAGATGTTCTCCATCGGTTCACCGTAATTCTCGCGACGGTGCGCCGTTACCAAAACGACACGGTTGTTTTCAAAATCCAGCGTTTTCAGCTGTTCGTCACGGAAGGCAAAATCCGGCTTGACCGTCATATGGATCGCGTCAACCACCGTATTGCCCACAACGCTTACGCCTTCCGTGATGCTCTCGCGCGCGAGATTATCGCGGTTGCGCGGTGTCGGCGCAAAGTGCAGCGTTGCGATCTGGCCGGTCAGCTTGCGGTTCATCTCCTCCGGGAACGGGGAATATTTGTCATAGGTGCGCAGGCCGGCTTCCACATGGCCCACCGGGATTTTGTGATAAAATGCAGCCAGCGCGCCCGCAAAGGTCGTCGATGTATCGCCGTGCACGAGCACAATATCCGGCTTTGCCTGCTCGAGCACCTCATCCAGACCGTGCAGGCTCTTTTCCGTGATCAGCGCCAATGTCTGACGCGGCTGCATGATATTCAGGTCGTAATCCGGCTTGATCCGGAAGATATCCAGCACCTGATCGAGCATTTCACGGTGCTGCGCCGTGACGCAGACAATCGACTCGGTATTTTCATTCTGCTCCAGCGCGTGCACCAGCGGCGCCATTTTGATCGCCTCCGGGCGTGTGCCGAAAACCGTCATTACCTTAATCCTGCTCATTCTTCTTATCCTCCTGTGCAGCGTTCTCTGTTTCTGCCGTCTGTACGGATTGCTCCGATTCCGGTTCGCTGTCCTGCTCCATCTCATGCTCCGCAGGATGCTTGGCCCAATGCTCCGCGCCATAGATCACGCCTGCACCAACCAGAATCGCCGCCAAAATTGCCAGCAGCAAGAAAATCGCCTTAACCTCACCGGACGAGGTCAGTACCACCGCCGTCAGGCCAAGCGTCGCGCTGATGGCATACAAAATTGCCACCGCCTGCTTCTGATTGAAGCCCATGTCGATCAGCTTGTGATGCACATGGCCACGGTCCGGACTCATCGGGCTGCGGCCTGCCGCCACACGACGAATGATCGCGTTGGCCGTGTCGAAAATCGGCAGGCCGAGGATCAAAAACGGTACCGCAAACGAAATCACCGCATAAAACTTGAACAGACCCATGATGGACACGGTCGCCAGCATATACCCCAAAAAAGTGGATCCGGTATCGCCCATAAAGATCTTGGCCGGATTGAGGTTGTACGGCATAAAGCCGATGCAGGCGCCCGAAAGCGCCGCCATCGTTACGGCAATGGTCATGTTGCCGGTCAGTAATGCCACTGCAAGCATGGTGATCGCCGCAATTGAGGAAACGCCGACCGCAAGGCCGTCCAATCCGTCGATCAGATTGACCGCATTGGTGATGCCGACAATCCAGATGATGGTCACTGGAATCGCCAGTATGCCCAAATGGAAATACGGTGCATCCGAAAACGGATTCAAGTTGGTAAACAGCTTGATCTGCAAATCTCCAACGCAGACCGGAATGGCAGCTGCCACGATCTGCACCACAAATTTCAGCTTGGCGCCGAGCGCCAACACGTCGTCAAAAATGCCAAGCGCCACAATAATAGTTGCGCCAAGCAAAACACAAAGCATCGTCTGGTCCAATTCGCCGAAAATCAGAATAGAGGCCAGAAACCCGCCGAAAATCGCCAATCCACCCAATCGTGGTATCGGCTTTTTGTGCATGCGGCGGTTATCCTTCGGCACATCGATTGCACCAACCTTGTGCGCAAATCGTTTGACCGGCGGCGTGAAAAAATAGGAAAGCACGCCAGCTACGATAAACGCAGCCACAATCACACCAATCACAATATATTCAGGCATTGTTTGTTCCTCTCAAACCGATGATCAGCGTCCGACAAAGCCAACCTTCCGGTAAACCTTGCTGAGCGTCTTACGCGCCAGATAGGACGCTTTCTGCGCGCCTTCGGTATAAACCTGCTCCAGATAATCCTTGTTGCGCAGCAGGTCTTCGGTTTTCTCGCGGATCGGACGCAGCAATTCCACGACCGCTTCGCCCACTGCGGGTTTGAATTCGCCATAACCCTTTCCGGCAAACTCTGCTTCCACTTCCGCAATCGATTTTCCGGTTGCCACCGAATAAATTTGAATGAGGTTGGATACACCCGGCTTGCCGACCGGATCCATGATAATACGGGAATCCGAATCGGTGATCGCGCGCTTGAATTTCCGCATGATATCCTCCGGCTTATCCATCAGCAGAATAAAGCCGTTGGGGTTCTCATCGGACTTGCTCATCTTCTTTTCCGGATCCTGCAGGCTCATGATCTTCGCACCTTCGCCAGCCTTGGGGTAAAGGCCTTCCGGGATCGTGAACGTATCCGGGAACAAGCCATTGAAACGGTTGGCAATATTGCGGCAGATCTCGATATGCTGACTCTGATCCACGCCAACCGGAACCAGATTGGTCTGATACAGCAGAATATCCGCTGCCATCAAAACCGGATAGGTGAACAGGCCAACGTTTACATTATCCGCATGCTTGGCAGACTTATCCTTAAACTGCGTCATACGGGACGCTTCGCCAAACATTGTAAAGCAGTTGAGAACCCAAGCAAGTTCGGCATGCGCCGGAACATGGCTCTGAATAAACAGGATGCTCTTTTCCGGATCCAAACCGCAGGCAATATACTGTGCCAGCACCTCAAGCGTCGCGTGACGCAGCTTCACCGGATCCTGACGAACCGTAATTGCGTGCATATCGACGACACAGTATATGCAATTATAATCTTCCTGCAACAGCGGAAAATTACGAATTGCACCAAGATAGTTGCCCAAAGTCAGCTTGCCGGAAGGCTGCACACCGGAAAAAATGGTTTGTTTCTGGTTTTCGCTCATAGATAAGACTTCCCTTACTAAATGGATTGTGATTCTTTCGTACGAAGCAAACCACCCCATACTTATGAATAATCATATCATATTTCCCGTTTTCTTGCAACGAATTTTCTTGTTTTTACGCCTGATTTGCGCCGCCTGTCCCGATGTTTCCCGTGCGGCAGACGAATTACCCTTCGGTATATTTTTGATAGGATCCGGTAAAATTTCCGGATAGCGATTGTGTTTTTTCGGAAAACGTGGTACAGTAACTTCACCAAGACAAGGAGGAACCTTTCATGCAGTTTACTTTTGCACACAATAATTATAATGTGCGCGATCTCAATCGATCGCTCACTTTTTACAAAGATGCGCTCGGATTGAATGAAGTGCGCCGCATCAACGCAGACGATGGCAGTTATGTCATTGTCTATCTGAGTGACGGCGTTTCCAAGCATCAGCTGGAGCTGACCTGGCTGCGCGACTGGGATCGCCCCTACAACCTGGGTGACAATGAGATCCATTTGGCGTTCCAGGTGGACGACTTCGCCGCAGCATATCAGAAGCATCAGAAAATGGGCTGCATCTGCTTTGAAAATCCGGCAATGGGCATTTATTTTATTGCCGATCCGGATGGTTACTGGCTGGAAATTGTTCCCGGCAAGTAATATTTTCTTTGCACCTTGCGGCATGCATACAGGAACAGCCTTTGAGGCCGCCATACCGGCGGCCTCAAAGTTTGCCCTTGGAGATTTTTCCCGCTTTCATACGATATTATTTTCAGAAAGGAATGACTTTCCTTTGAATCCATTTCTGGATCTTTTTCTCACCTTTGCCCGTATCGGTGTGTGCACCTTCGGCGGCGGCTATGCCATGCTGCCGATCCTTCAGCTCGAAGTAGTTGAAAAGCGCGCTTGGGCAACCGAAGATGAATTGATGGACTATTATGCCATCGGTCAATGTACGCCCGGTGTCATTGCGGTCAACACGGCGACCTTCATCGGCTATCGTCATCGCGGTATTCGGGGCGCTATCTGTGCCACGGCCGGCGTTGTTTTTCCGTCGCTTGTCATCATCATTATCATTGCGGCATTCATCCAGCAATTTGCGCATCTGGCTGTCGTGCAAAATGCGTTTTCCGGTGTGCGTATCGCGGTATGCGCGCTGGTTGTACAGTCTGTCTGGAAACTGGCCAAAAAAAGCGTGGTTGATCTGCCGACCGCTGCGCTTCTGCTCATCACTTTTGCCGCTGTCGCATTCTTCGGTGTCTCGCCTGTCATCATGGTCATCGTGGCCGGCAGTGCCGGTATTCTGATCGGACTGTTACGGAGGCGCCGCACATGATCTTTTTACAACTTTTCTGGGAGTTCTTCAAAACCGGTCTTTTTTCCATTGGCGGCGGCCTGGCAACACTCCCTTTCCTGCAGGATATTGCCCAAAACTACCCGTGGTTTACCTCCAGCGATCTGCTGGACATGATTGCTGTCTCCGAATCCACCCCCGGCCCGATGGGCGTCAATTCCGCAACTTATGCCGGTTTCCGTGCTGCCGGTATATTGGGTTCGCTGACTGCAACTTTCTCCCTCGTTTTGCCGTCAATCATCGTCATTGTACTGATTGCGCGTGCATTGACACGATTCCGGGATTCAACCTTGGTGCAGGATGGTTTTTACGGGCTTCGCCCTGCGTCTGCTGGCCTGATTTTCGGCGCCATGCTGGAGGTCTTTGCTTCTTCCCTGTTCCATACCGAGCTGTGGAACGGCCTTTCCAGCATTGCCAGCGTATTGAATATACCGGCAATCGCTTTCTTTCTGGCGCTTTCTTTTGCCATCTGGAAGTTTCCCAAAATTCATCCGATCGTTTTTATTGGAATCGGGGCTGTCTTTGGAATACTATTTCATTTTTGAAAACGCAAGACGCGGCAGGAGCCAACCGTTTCCTGCCGCGTCTTATTTTACCTATTTCATTTCGCCAGATAATCTTCCACAACATCCCGAAAATGTACTGCCGCAACGCCATTTTCCTGCAAAAAAGCCGCCAGCAAAGCCGTTTCTTCAAAAGAAGGCGCAATATCCGCAATGCTGTCCTCCTCTTCTTCATCTTCTATTACGGTAATGCCATATTGTTCTTTGCCGGATGTGTTCTCTTTGGTAACGATATAGCGAACCACTTTTTTCACCCCCTGTTTCTTACTCAGTCTGTTCGATCCATAACGCTTCCTTTGATCTTTATTCCTCATGCTGCACATTACCCGCGTCGCACCATGGTTTCCCCCTTTGGATCGTCTTTTCCCATTCATTTTACGCGCTTGTAAGATATGTATCTGTCGAATTTGGCTGAACAAAAGATAAAAAATATACCGCAGATGCCTTGACATCTGCGGTATTTGATTATTTTAACAAATTCTCTTCGATCAAACTGCACGCATCTTCAATACAGCCCTGGCAGGAACGACGCACTTTACCGTCCGTCACGCCCTTCAGTTCCCGGCAAAGATACGTTCCGTTTTTTTCCTTGAACGCCGCCGCCAAAGCCTTGGTCGTCTTATACGTCTGTCCTTTCGTAGCGCCCGGGAAATCTGTTCCCTTGCTGCCCTGCACACCGGCCAGCATGAAAGACGCCGATAATGCGCCGCAAACCTCCATCAGCCCCATACCGAGGCCGAAGCCTTCTGCCATGCGATACGCCGTTTCCTCATCCAGACCAAACTGATCGCAATACGCACAAATCACCGCCTGCGCACAATTATAGCCCTGATCGTGCAGCTGCTGCGCACGTTCCGCCCGCTCTATCATCACTTCAAAACTCCTTTTTCCTTAATACTCTACCTGCGTGAAATAATACATAATCGCATTATACTGTGCACGCGCTTCCGCCTGCCAATCTTCTTCGCTGTCGATAAACTTCTGATCCTCTTCATTGTCGATAAAGCAGAACTCGCTGGTCACTGCCGGAATGAACAGGGATGCCGCAATACGGTTGGTGTAATAATAGTCGCCGTTGCTGCCCTCCTTGAATACGACCTGTCGGATCGGAACCCCCAGATCGCTGTATTCCTCCAGCAGCGCTTCGGCTAAGATCTTGCTCGGACCGCCGTTTTTATCCGCGATCTGCGCAAGCACCTCCGCACCGCGCGCTGTCGTATTGGCCGCGTTATGGTGCACACTGAAGAACAGGTCTGCAGACGCCGCATATTGCTGCATCACCGTGCCGCGCAGAGAAAGCGAGCTGCCTTCCTCCATGGTATCACGCACCATGATCACATTGACGCCTGCGTCCTCCAGATAGGACTGCAAATACTGCGCCACATACAGGTTGACATGTTTTTCATCCAGCGACATATCCGCATTATGTGCGCCTACATCGCTTCCGCCATGACCGGCATCAAGAATGACCGTCATTTTTCCATCCAGATGCGATGTACGCGGCGGATCGACCGGATCATCCGGCTCGCCCTGACTGGCATCGTAGTCGCCGATTCGGGTCAGATAGTCCAGACTGCAATACCGCCCGGACCCAACGCTGGTATCCATCAGGTGCGCCCAGCCGTTTTTGATGCTGTCAACCACGATTTCATCGCCGTTCTGCAAACGGCCAACGATGTTATAACTCGTGCCCGGACCGGAACGCACGGAAAGGGACGATTCCACCTTGACGCGGTAAACACCGGTTACAAATGGCTTCTCTGGTTCTTCCGGCTCGGGTTGTTCCACATCGCCATCTCCGGTATAATCCTTGATGCGGGTCAAATAATCCGCGCTGCAATACTGTTCTTTCCCGTCGCTGCTGACAATATGCGCCCAACCGTTTTTGATGCTGTCCACTACAATCTGAGTGCCGTTTGTCAGCTGTCCGATCACGGAATAACTTGTGCCGGGTCCGGAACGCACAGAAAGCCAGGACTCCACCTTGACCTGATATACGCCCGTCACAAACGGCTGCTCCGGTTCCGGATCAGGTTCAGGCTCCGGTTCCGGAGCGGACGGCGTGGAGATCTTGACCGTCTGCGTCGTGCTTTCATAAGCAGCCGTAAATCCAATGGCCGTGGAAACATCTGCAATCTTATAATAGTTGTTGCCGTTGATGTTATATCCCTTGATGGTGATACCGCTGCCGTCGAGCAGCACCTTGGCCGTGGATTGCTGCACGCGCAGCGCTGTTGTGGACGCTACGGTCATCTCGCCGCCGACCGCCGCATAAGCTTGTCCCGAAATCAGGTTGACCGCGTTTTTCGCGCTGTCCCAAGTCACATTAAACGACACAGTTGTGCCGTTGAGCAAATACGCAATGTCGCGCAGCTTGAAATAGTTATATCCGTCAATGTTATAGGCCTGCGGATTGACGGCCTTGCCGTTAACCTGCACATGGTGTGTCGAAGGCACAACCTTCAATGTCGTCGCCCGCGCCACGGGCAAATCCGTCTCCACCGCCGTTTCCGGCTGCACAGACGCCGTCTCGGGCGTCTGCACCTCTGCTGCAACCGCCTGTTCTGTCGTGTCGGTATCTGCTTGCTGCGGTACTTCCGCCGCCGCAGCGCCCGCAGTAGATATGTAAATGGCCGCGCACAGTAACGCGATGATTCGCTTAAAACGCATGAGAAACCTCCGTGCCGTCCGTGTGAACATTTGCTTATATGTCATGTATTTTAACACGAAACCGCTCGAATTTCAACGCTGGCAACCGCAAAACAGGGCATTTGTAATATTACAAATGCCCTGTTTATGTTACAGTTTCAATTCATTTACAGCATTGCAGCACCGATCAGACCGGCGTCATTACCAAGTGATGCACAGACGATTTCAGTGTTGCGCTTATCGCTGCGGAAGGTCTGCGGAATAGTCAGGCGGCGCAGCGGCTCCAGCAGCTTTTCGCCATATCCGGCCAGGCCACCGCCCAGCACCACACATTCCGGCTGGAAGATATTGATGTAGCTAGCCAGACCGTTGGACAGGTTTTCACAGTACTCGTCAAACAGGACCCGCGCCAGCATATCCCCGGCGTCCACCGCGTCACAGATCATTTTGGCATCCAGATGGCCCGCGTTTTTGCTCAGCAGGCTTTCGCGCCCCTCCGCAAGCGCCCGTTCCGCAAATTTTACAAAAGCGGCCGCGGAAGCATAGGCTTCCAAGCATCCTTTCCGCCCACAGTTGCAGGGCTCGCCGTCACGCTGGATAACGATATGCCCCATCTCACCGGCAATCCCGTTGCAGCCGGTGTACAGCTTGCCGTCAATGATGATACCGCCGCCCACGCCGGTGCCCAGCGTGACCATCAGCATATTGCGCGCATCCTTCGCTGCACCCGCGGTCGCTTCGCCCAGCGCCGCACAGTTCGCGTCATTATCCAGCTGTACGGTGCAGGAAAATTCGGGCTGGAACGCCTCCGCAAAGCACACGTTATTCATCCCAAGGTTGGTGCCGAATTTGAGCGTGCAGGTTTCCTTGTCAAAGGAGCCGGGCACCCCGATGCCGATGCTGCTCACCTGATTGGGGGCGATCCCGCGCTCGCCGCACAGCGCCAGCGCCAACAGCTTCATATCCGCGCACAGTCCCGCAGCGTCTCCCGTTCTGGTCGGCGTGCTCTGCTTTGCCAGCAGCGTGCCGTCCTCTTCGCACAGCGCCGCTTTGACCGATGTTCCTCCCAGATCAATGCCAATCCGCATTTTCTTTCCCGTCCCTTCCGTTTATTCAAATAAATGCAGCCCGCGGCCGCGGAAATACGAATCCAACCGTTCCCGGCTGCTGTTGATTACCAGCTCCTCCGGGAACCCGATCTCCTCCAACATGGACAGCGCGTTATCCACGCATCCAACCCGGTATTCAATATGCGAATCACTGTCCACCACAATCGGCACCTGATATTTTTTGCACAACTGCGCGATTTCCGTGCAATTTTCGCGGCTTCCTTTCCGGATCGCAAACGAATTGCTGTTGATCTCTACCAGCTTATCATATTGATTGCAGCGGGAAATAATGTATTCCTTATCAAAATCGTACTTTGCATTGCCCGGATGCCCCAGCGCGTTGACACGCTTGTCCTGCAGCACCGCTTCCAGCGCTTCGGTATGCGCCGCTTTGGTGGATGGCGCAAAACAGCACTCGTGGAACGAGGCCAACGCAAATTCGATCGGCTTAAGGCTGCTCTCCTTGATGTGATCCAGCGCGCCGCCCGGACAGATATTAAATTCGATCCCGCGGATCACCGTAACGCCTTCGATTTGACGCGGCAGGATATCCAGATTGGAAAAATGCCACTCGTGCGGGCCATCTGCCATATCCGGTCCGTGATCCGTAATGCCGATGGCAATGAGCCCTCGATTTTTCGCGCCGCGCGCCATTTCATAAACCGTAGAATACGCGTGTGTGCTTGCGATGGTATGTGTGTGCAGGTCTGCTACAATTTGCATGGGAATGCTTGTCTCCTTTGAAAAGTGCTAATAAAATGCAACATCTCGTCCGATATTGCCGTGCGTTTTGTCCGCTTACACCAAAAGCCCAGCGTTGCCGGGCTTTTGGTTGAAAATCATAACTAGAATCTTGCCGATTTAATTGCCGTACTGCTTGAGCATGCGCTCCTGCAGCTCCTTGGCGGCATTGAAGCCCATCTTCTTCTGACGGTCGTTCATCGCGGCGACCTCAATGATAACCGCAAGATTTCGGCCGGGCTTGACCGGAATGGTCATGCTGGGCACTGCGATATCCAGAATCGAAGTGGTCTGGCCGTCCAGACCCAGACGGTCATACTGTTTGCCTTCTTCCCAAGGCTCCAGATTAATGACCAGCTCGACCTTTTCGGTCATCTTGATCGCGCCGACGCCAAAGATACGGCGCACGTCCACGATGCCGATGCCGCGCAGCTCGATAAAGTGGCGGATGACCTCCGGGGCCGTGCCCACCAGCGTCTTATCCGACACGCGCTTGATCTCGACCGCATCGTCTGCAATCAGACGATGGCCACGCTTGACCAGCTCGATTGCCGTCTCGGATTTACCGACGCCGGAATCGCCCAGCAGCAGCACACCTTCACCGTAGATCTCAATCAGAACGCCGTGCAGCGTCACGCGCGGCGCCAGATTGACCTTCAAAGACGCGATGATGGCGCTCATAATCGTCGAAGTAAACTCATTGGTGCGCAGAATCGGCACGCCGCATTTCTGCGCCGCCTCCATGCATTCCGGGAACACATCGATGTTGCGCGAAATGATCAGCACCGGGATACCGGTGGAAAACAGGCGCTCAAAGCAGGCCCGGCGCGCATCCGGTTCCATCCGCTCCACATAACTGGATTCTACTTTACCCATGATCTGGATGCGGTTGGGATCAAAATAATCGAAAAAGCCCGCCAGCTGCAAACCGGGACGGTTGACGTCATCCTTCGTGATCTCGGTTTTTTCAAATCCTTCGGGACCGTAAACCACCTCAAAATTAAATTCCTGAATCAGGTCCCCCAAACTGACGCCAAACTCTTTTAACTGCATAAACCAGACTCCCTTCCGCAATGGCAGGTGATAAGATGATTGTATTATACCCCCTTTTGCCCCACTTTTCAACGGTTTCCGTTGTGCCCGCGCCAAAACTTGAAAAACCAATTTTTTTGTAAAAAATAACTTGCATTTTACTCTTTGTTGTGGTATTATAATATCCGTTATGCAATGCACAAGAGAAGGAGGTGCAGGAAAATGGCAAAGTGCGATATTTGCGGCAAGGGCGTGACCTTTGGTATTCAGGTTTCCCACTCTCATCGTCGCTCCAACCGTACCTGGAAGCCGAACGTTCGTCGCGTAAAGGCTCTGGTTGACGGTACTCCCCGCCATATCAACGTGTGTACTCGGTGCCTCCGCTCCGGCAAGGTAACCCGCGCGATCTGATTTGCAGACGCGATACCGTTGAAACTGTCAAAGCGCTCTGCTTGCAGAGCGCTTTTCTATTGTCTATCCACCCCCTGAAAAGGTGATTTTCCTATGAAAAAGGCATTTCGTCCCGCTTTTGCGGTGACGATTCCGGTTTTTTGCGGCTATCTGTTCATCGGTTTCGCATTCGGCGTGATGCTGCGCGATATCGGCTACACCTCACCATGGGCATTTCTGACGAGCCTGACGGTTTACGCCGGTTCGGGTCAGTATCTGCTGGTGTCGCTTTTGGCGGCAAACGCGTCGCTCATTACTGTTGCGCTGATGACGCTGCTGCTCAACTGCCGGCATATTTTTTACGGCCTGTCCTTTCTGGAGACCTTTCACAAAATGGGACACGCCAAGTGGTACATGATCTTTTCCCTGACGGATGAGACATATTCGCTACTGTGCTCGCTCAAAACCCCGCAGGACGTCGATCCCAATGCTATGCGCCTGTGGATCGCGATGCTCGATCACAGCTATTGGATTCTCGGCTCGGTTATCGGTGCGATCATCGGCGGCGTGCTGCCGTTTGACTCCACAGGCATCGACTTCGCCATGACATCGCTGTTCACCGTCATTTTTGTGGAGCAGTGGATGAGCTCCAAGCAGCATATTCCCGCGTTTCTGGGAATCGGCGCCGCCGCCATCTCGCTTGCGCTGCTCGGCCCGGATAATTTTATCCTGCCCGCGATGCTCGCGATCTGCGTCATGCTGATCGCGCTGCGCAGCCGTCTGGAAAAGGAGGTGCCGCAATGAGCGCTGCACGAGCACTGACAATGATTTTGGTCGCTGCCGTATGCACCTTTGCGACCCGCGTTGCGCCTTTTCTGCTGTTCAATGGCAAAAAGCCGATTCCGCCGATCGTGCGTTATCTGGGCGAAGCGTTGCCGCCCGCCGTCATTGCGCTGCTGGTGGTTTACTGCGTGAAAAACGTAAATTGGCTGGCAGCCCCGCACGGTGTTCCCGAATTGCTGTGCATCGCCGTAACGGCTGCGCTGCATGTATGGAAACGCAACAATCTGCTTTCCATTGGCGTGGGCACGGTGCTGTATATGTATCTGATTCAAAACGTATTCATCTGAATTTCTTTCCGCGCTGCTTTATGCAGTGCGGTTTTTTATTTTCCCGCCGCCCAATCTGTGGTACAATAAAACACAGTCCAAAAAAGGAGCGACACCATGGAAAACATTACGCAAATTCTCGCCCGGGAGTTCGGGCAAAAGGAAGAATACGTTACAAATATTGTAAAACTGCTCGACGACGGCAATACGGTGCCGTTTATCGCGCGCTACCGCAAGGAAATGCACGGCACGATGGATGATCAGACCATCCGCCAGCTGGCCGACCGGCTAACCTATCTGCGCAATCTGGATGCACGTCGGGAGGAAATCCGCGAAGCAATCGAAGCGCAGGGCAAACTGACAGACGAACTCAGCGACGCCATCGCGGCAGCGGGGACGCTCGCGGCGCTTGACGACCTCTACCGTCCCTATCGGCCCAAGCGCCGCACCCGCGCATCCGTTGCGCGTGAGAAAGGTCTTGCACCGCTGGCCGAAGCGCTGCTTGCCGCATGCGGCAACGCGCCCGACGCGGAAACTCTCGCGCAGCCGTATGTCAATCCGGAAAAAGGCATAGAAACCGCAGCCGACGCGCTGGCAGGCGCGAGCGATATCATTGCAGAGGATCTGTCGGACGACGCCGCGCTGCGCGGACGGCTGCGTGCGCTGCTGCATCGCACCGGCGTAATCCGCACGGCAGGCTGCGACCAAGCCGACACGGTCTACACCATGTACCACGAATTTTCTGAGCCGGTGCGCCGCCTGCAAAGCCACCGCATACTGGCTATCAACCGCGGCGAAAAAGAAGGCAAGCTCAAGGTCACGTTGGAATGTGACGAAACCGAAGCGCTCGCCGCCATCATCCGTGCAGCCGTACATCCGAAAAACCCGTATGCCGCCTTGCTGCGGGAAACATGCGCCGACAGCTGGAAGCGCCTGCTGTTCCCCTCTCTCGAACGCGAACTGCGCGGCGAATTGACTGACGCTGCCGACGAGCAGGCCATTCACACCTTTGCGCTCAATCTTCGTCCGCTGCTCATGCAGCCGCCTGTACGCGGCCGCGTCACACTGGGTTTTGACCCGGGCTACCGCAACGGCTGCAAGCTGGCCGTCGTGGACGAGACCGGCAAAGTGCTCGACACAGCCGTCATCTATCCCACGCCGCCGCTCAAGAAAACCGAGGACAGCAAACGCACCCTGCGCCGTCTGTGCGACCGATACCAAATCACCTGCATTGCCATCGGCAACGGCACCGCCTCCAAGGAAAGCGAGATTTTCATTGCGGATTTTATCCAGGAATACGGCGGTGGCATCGATTATATGGTGGTATCCGAAGCCGGCGCGTCGGTCTACTCGGCTTCGCCGCTCGGCGCGGAGGAATTCCCGGATTTTGACGTCAATCTGCGTTCCGCCGTGTCGATTGCGCGCCGCTTGCAGGACCCGCTGGCCGAACTGGTCAAGATCGATCCCAAATCGATCGGCGTAGGACAGTACCAGCATGATATGCCGCAGGCGCGGTTGAGTGAAACACTGGACGGCGTGGTTGAGGACTGCGTCAACGCGGTCGGCGTGGATCTCAACACCGCATCCCCTTCCCTGCTGCGCCGCGTGGCCGGTATCAGCCCGACCGTTTCCAAAAATATCACCGCATACCGCGAGCAAAACGGTAGCTTCCAAAACCGCAAGCAGCTGCTCAAGGTCAAGGGGCTTGGTCCCAAGGCGTTTGAACAGTGCGCGGGCTTTCTGCGCGTGCCGGACAGCGCTGATCTGCTCGACCGCACCGGCGTACACCCGGAAGCCTACGAAGCCGCACGCACGCTGCTCATGTTGTGCGGCTACACGGTCGAGGATGCAGCACAGAGCAAGATCGGAGAACTTTCCGCCCGCGCAAAGCAGCTCGGACTGGCCGAGCTGGCGACCCGATGCGGCGTCGGCGTTCCGACTCTGACCGACATCATCGACGAACTGCAAAAGCCCGGCCGCGACCCGCGCGACGAGCTGCCGCCTCCGCTGCTGCGCTCGGACGTGCTGGACATTGCCGACCTCAAACCCGGAATGAAACTCAAGGGCACAGTGCGCAACGTCGCGGACTTTGGTGCATTCGTGGATATCGGCGTGCATCAGGACGGACTGGTTCATATCTCGCAGCTTTCCAACCGATATGTCAAGCATCCGTCCGAGGTGGTCACGGTGGGAGACGTCGTCGATGTCACCGTATTGTCTGCCGACCCCAAAACACATCGCATTTCGCTGACTATGAAGCAGTAACAAAAAGGGATCACCCCTCGAGGGTGATCCCTTTTCTCTATCCGTCGGCTCCCTATCCTACCAAATCAGGCCAAGCGCCATTACATCGGTGACCGTTGCCAGCACAATAACCGCCAACCAGCACGCGAGCGGATAGCCCCATGCTGCACGGCTGTCGCGCTGCGGTGCAAGCCACGGACAGGACCGCAGCAGCAGTTTTGCCAGTGCAAATCCGAGTGCTGCGCCCACGGTGTTCAGGATGAGGTCATCCACCGAGGTGACGCCGCCTGCTACCAGCTGGATCAGCTCGATACTGAGGGACATACCAAACCCGAACAAGATCGTGCGTTTGGCGCCGTCGAAATACGACCAGAACAGTGGCAGCAAGAATCCGAGCGGTGCAAGCAGCACTGCGTTGCCTGCAATATTCGCAACCGCACCAAGGCCAGGGGAATCTTGATCGCTTACGATCGCGATCATATCCGCAAACGGGATCAGCTCCAATTTTGGCACCGGCAGCCGCCCCACCAACAACTGGTAGAGAGACGGTCCGGTCACCAACCCGACACCAAGCAGGTAAAGCAGCAGCACCAGCACGCCGAACAAATCGCGCCGTTTCATGCTGCGGCCTCCGTCGCAGGCACGTCGGCAACCGCGTTGTTATCCAAGTTTGCTTCGTCCGGACGATATTTTTCTACGATGGCTTCCGGCCAATCGCCATCGGCGTACGCCAGCTGGTACCAATTCTCCTCACCATTCTGCTTGATGCGGGCTACGATTTCCATACTATCCGTGCGCGGATCAATCCAGATGCCCTGTTTTGCCGCGTTTCGTATGCTGCCAAACCCCATCGTATCCCGGTTTGCCGCGTTCTTCAGCAGCGCCGCGATGTCCGACTTGTCGGTGACCTGCACGGATTCCACGCGGTACTCGCCGTTTCCAACCGAATAGCTGAACTGCAGATCGATCATGTCAACATTATCCGTTGTCAGCGGTACCGGGCTGACCCCTGTCAGCTGCTTGATCAGCGCCAGCGTTTTTTCATCCTCCGCAGTAACATATACATCAGCCTCGTACTGGGTATAGTCCTCGCCCTCGCGCATAAACTGCAGCCGCAGCACCGGCAAACTATTTTTCTGCCGTGTGAGCGACTCTTCGCGCAGCGTGGTCACAATCTGCCGAATGTCTTGCTCATTCTTCACGGCAGAGACAACATTATAGTCGCTTGCGTCGGAGTAAATATCCATGACGAGCGTGCTTTGTTCATCCTCCAGATCCAACTGGAACAACGGCCATGCCGCACGTTTATATTCTTCCGAAGCATAAATCTGATGCAGCAGCGTCTGCACCTCCGCATCCTCATCCGGCAGCAGGAAAGTGCGCGCCGCACTGCGGCCGCTAAGCTGAAAACGCAGCGTAATGCTACTGAAATTGCCCTGACCATACAGCGCATCCCGGTTGATCTGCGTGCCGATCTCGCCCAGACGATATGCGGCGTCGATGTTGGCCGCCTCATAAAGCAGTTCGCTCGCGTCGCCGCCTACACTGACCGCCTGAATATCGTCCCGGTCGGGCAGCCAGCTGTCATAACCGGTCACATCAAACTTCATGCACAGGATGCCCGCAAACAGCACCACCAGAATGACTATCAGATGCAGCGGCTTTCCGAGGATCGCACGGAAGTCGAATGCATAAATGATCTCAACAATCCAGTGGAACAGCACCGTGCCGATCACCAGACCGATCCAGAACCAGAAGTTCCCGGCGATCATGCTAAACACCATGCCGAACGCCACACCCATAAACAGGCACATGTAAACCTTAATGGGCAGTTTCGCGCGCGGGAAAGCCAGCGCCACGCCTGCGCGCTCGCTGCGACGAATGCGGAACAGGAAGAGCGCCAGCGCGGTCGCAGCGACTGCAACAATCAGATAAGCGATCAGCAAGCCGACTGCGGAGACCGGGGTTTGCGTTGCAAGCAGACTTGATACCCCTTTTCCGCCCCTTGTAAAGCCGTTGATTTCAAACATTTCAATCAGCGGAGACAGATAAAACGCTTGCTGCACATGCTCGCTTTCCATTGCATATGTCTGATAAAACTTTTCACACAAACCGACGAACAGAAAGCGCGCCAACATGGGCGACAGATGCACCCACGCGAGCAGCAGCAGCGTAATGACCGTGTTGCCGCACACGATCGTAGTCAGCACGGTCAGCGCGTAAATCGTCAGGAACAGGATCAACTGGCTGACCAGCGCGCTGCCGATCGCGCCCCAATCGACCGCCGCACCAAAGCCCATGCCATAAACACAGGCAACCGACAGGACAAGCATCACCAAATAGGTGGACAGCGAAAGGATGATGCCGGTCAGAAAGTTGTTTGCAAACAGCCGGGTGCGCAAAATGGGCAGGCTGTGATAAAAATCCACCTTTTGGCGGGAATGCAGATACGCGAACATCGCCACACCGCACACGATCGCCATGATAATGAGCATGGTTTTGACAAAATAGTTGCCGCCGTCCAGCAGGGACGCAACTTGGTTCAGTGCATTTTTCCAATCGATATCGACCAAGTCCGGCAGATCTTTCGTATACCGTGCACGGTTTTCCAGCGCCTTCTGCATCGTCATCAAAAGCGGCAGCGGCAGGGACAGGAAGAACCCGACACCGCCCAGCACAAAACCCCACAAATTGCGGCGCAGGCTGTCGCCCAGCAGGCCCTTAGAAGAGAAGTTTCTTGAGGTCATACCCCGCCACCTCCGTTTCATTGATAAAGATTTCCTCCAGCGTCAGCGGCAGCAGTTCGCAGAAGCTGGGGTGCATCGCGTTTACCTTGGCCAGCAGCTCTTCCCGGCTGCCGCGCGCCGTCAGGGTGTACAGCGAACCGCGCTGCTCCAGATGCAGCAAATCCATGTCCTGCCATGCATCCGCCGGCAGCGGTTCTGTGAAGATACACTGCATTTTGAACATGCCGAGCTTCATCTCATCCAGATCACGCGAAAACAGGATGCCGCCGCGGTGCAGCAGACCGACATGATCACAAATATCCTCCAGCTCTCGCAGGTTATGGGACGCGATCACCGGCGTCAGGCCGCGGCTCTCAACATCCTCGGCAAACAGGCTCTTGACCGTCTGCCGCACGACTGGGTCCAGACCGTCGAACGTCTCGTCGCAGAACAGATAGTCCGTGCCGGCGCAAATGCCGCAAATCACCGATACCTGTTTTTTCATGCCCTTGGAAAACGTGCGGATTTTCCGTTTTTCGTCCAGACCGAAGCCCTGCATCAGCTTTCGATAGCGATCCTCATTGAAATGCGGATAAAACCGCTTGTAGTAATTCTTCATCTCCTCCGGCGTGCAGTTGGAAAAGAAAAACTGCTCGTCGGAAATAAAGAAAAACCGTTCTTTCAGCGCAATGTTTTCAAAAATATCCGCATCATCGATGCGCACTGCACCTTCATCCGGCCGCAGAATCCCTGCCAGCATACGAAGGAACGTCGATTTGCCCGCCCCGTTGGAACCGATCAGACCGTAAACTGATCCGTCCCGCACTTCTGCACATACATGATCGACCGCAGTAATATTGTCAAAGCGTTTGGTTGCATTTTCCGCTGTAATCATGCTTTCTCCTCTCCTTCCTCCAACCACCGGCGCATCTGTTCATCCGTTGCGCCCAGCATATGTGCCTGTACGGCAAGTGTGTGGATCTGTGCTGCGATTTCGTCCAGACGTCTCTGCCGCAGCGCCGCCGTATCATCTGAAATGAAATTCCCGCGCCCTTTGGCAGAATAAATCACGCCGCGCCGTTCAAGCTCCGCATATGCGCGTTGAATGGTGTTCGGGTTAATCGAAAGCTCCATGGCAAGCTGCCTGACACTGGGCAGCTGACTGCCGGCCGGCAGCGCGCCGCGCAGCGCAAGGTTTTCCACGCCATCCACGATCTGCTCATAAATCGGCCGCGCATCCCGGTAATCAATCTTGATCACACCCGCGCCTCCTTTCCTTCAGTGTTCTATCTGTACTATATGTGTTAATACAGTTAGAGTATAGCCGGAGCAACGCATTCTGTCAATAGCTTTTTTCAAATGCTTATGATATAATGTTAGCAAACCCGATGCAGGAGGTTATCATGGTACATTTAGGAAACGACTGGGATGAAATACTGGCGGATGAATTTCAGCAGGACTATTACAAACGCATTCGCTACTGGCTGAAAAAGGAATACGCGGAACAGACCATTTACCCTCCCATGAACGATATTTTCAACGCCCTGCGATACACCGCATACGCGGACGTCAAAGCAGTGCTGCTTGGGCAGGATCCCTATCACGGCCCAGGACAGGCGCACGGGCTGTGTTTTTCGGTGCAGCCCGGTGTGGCGCCGCCTCCCAGCCTGCAAAATATTTTCAAGGAACTCAAGAGCGATCTCGGCATCGATCCGCCGCAGAATGGCACACTGACGCCATGGGCCAAACATGGTGTCCTGCTGCTCAACACGACCTTGACCGTCCGGCGCGGACAGGCCAACAGCCATAAGAACATCGGTTGGACCACCTTTACCGACCATGTGATCCAAAAGCTCAACGAGCGGGAAAAGCCAATCGTCTTTCTCCTTTGGGGCGGCAATGCCCGTTCAAAAAAGAAGCTGATTACCGCGCCGCAGCATCTTGTTCTGGAATGCGCGCACCCCTCCCCTCTCTCGGCCTACAACGGCTTTTTCGGCTGCCGCCATTTCTCCAAGTGCAACGCCTTTCTCGAGCAGCACGGCATCGAGCCGATCGACTGGGATCTGCGGCACGCGGAGTAATCAATCACTTCTATTGCATAAAAAAACCACGCTGCAACAGCGTGGTTTTTTCTTTATGACTGCGAAATCATCTTATCGCCCAGGAACAGATCCCCGGCATATCCGTATACATAGGTTGTGACCGCACTGTCAACATGCTTCACAGACGCAGAATCGAAAATCAGATAGGTGCGTCCGTCCTCTGCCGAAACAATCGCAACCGGATTGCCTTCGCACAGATAGTCGTACGCAAGTTCCGTATCCGCCTGAATAATACCTTTTCCCACTGCCGTCTCAGAGTCATACGCATATACTGCGTCTCCTGTTTTCAGCAGCGTATCCTCGCCCGGAGCCGAAGCGTAGGACAGCGGGACCATCACATCGCGGCCATTCATTGTGCCGCCTCCGACTTCGATTGCCGTCACCTTGAAAATCAGCTTGTAGTCGTATTGGTCATCATTAATCTGATATCCATCCGTACCCTGATACACCTTCAGGTCCAGCGCGTCCAACGGATTGGTCGTGTTATCCGAAATCATGTATTGTCCTTCGATCGAATCTCGATAGGCTTCATTGAGCAGGATTTTCGTTCCGTTGGCACTGAAAATACCGGCATTTTCCGCGCGTACCACACCGTTGAATGTGATATTCTCCAGAACCACCAACTCGCGGACCTTTTCCAATTGCTCTGTCTGATCGGTAATCCCACTGTTTTTAAGCATCACATCAATGTACGCATGATAAGACGGATTGCCAAACAACAGACCCGCATATTTCTGACCAGAGACATTGCCGTTCATGGTGCAGTTTCTCAAAACCAGCAGCGGACAGTCCTCCCATTTTTCCGCCGGGAAGTAACCCGAACCAATAAAGCCGGACGTGCAGGTGGCTGTATTCTGAACGCTGGCATTGACCGTGCAATTCTCCAGCGTGATCGTCTGACGCTCCGTGGGGTTTTGCCGGCTGTCAAACACGCAGCCCATAATCAGGAAACCGAAGTTCGACTGATTTTCCAGCTTGACCGTACACGCCGCCGTCGCCGTGATATCCGACAGAGTCAGATGATCCACCAGCCACGGGTCAGTCGTCACGGTCAGTCCAACCGAAGCATTGGAAACCAGAGAAAGGTTTCGCACGGTTACATCGCCGTAAACCTGACCGAACAGCGGCAAAGCCTTTTTGGCCGACTGTGCGGAAGCGGCAATGGAATACCCCTGTCCGTTGTAGGAACCGCAAAACGCGGAAATGCTCTTATCCAGCCCAGAGAGATCCGCTGTCTGCACAAACCAGAATGGCGTACCGGATTTCATTTTGGCTGCCAGATACTCGATCGCCGCAAATTCCTTTGCATTCGCAATCTCATACGGCGCCTGCTCGGTGCCAAAGCCGCCGGAAAACGCCTTGATCCATGCCTGCTTGCCGCCAACTTCCAGCTGCAGATAGCCTTCCGGCGCATGCACCGTGACCCCGCCCCGGTCACTGTATACCGGCGCAGCCTCTTCGAAAATCGAAGTCGCATCAAAGGTCAGCGAAGTTTCATTTTCCTCCACCTGACAGTCGATATTGACGCCGCCCCACGCATTGCCCACGGTATGCAGTCCCACCGCAGTTACCGAAGAGCTGTTGACCGTCAGACCGGCGCCCAAGCTATTCTGCAGCGTGACATTTTCCAGCTTCAGATCCGCCACACAATACGGCTGCAGACCATAGGCCTTTCCGCTGCTGTTCAGCGTCAGGTTTTTGATGGTGACATGATCGGCCGCTTCGCCTTCCACGCCGAGCAGGTGCTTTTCCAGATTGCTGCTTCCTCCAGTCCAGGTATCCGCTGCCGTGATGGTCTTGCCATTGCCATTGATCGTGCAGGACACCGACACAAACAGCTTTTTCTCTGTTTGGAAATCCGCGGTTACCAGAATATTCTTACCTGCTTGGATCGCAGCGTTCCACGTTTCCGCGCTGTCCACCTGTGCCCATGTGGGATCTATTTCGCCGCACGAACAAATGCCGTCGGTATACTGGTGGCTATGGCTGCTGCCGCCGGAAGAACCGCCAGAGGAACCGCCCGAAGACGAACCGCCATTGGATTCAACGGGCGTTGTTGCGGTCTCGCCCGCACCGATCGTACCGTTTCCAGTCGTGACCGATTCCGAGCTGTTGTTTTCCACCTTGGTGCCCGCAGTGGAGACCGTCACATTGGTGGCGTTTTCCGCTGCCTCAACGCAGGAAACCGTGCCGGAGCCTTCCACCGTCGTGCCACTGCCGGCGGTACTGATCAGATCGATTTTGGAGCCGCCCTGCGCCGCAATGGCAGCATCCGAAACCGCGTCATTGACCGCAATGGTTCCGACCGTTCCGGCCACCTGCACCGTCGTGCTGTCCGCTGCAACCGAAACCTGTCCCACGGCTGCATTGCCCAAAACAATGACGGTCGCATCCACTGCATCTTCCGTCACCATTACTTGCTTGACGGTATCGCTGATTTCCACAACTGCACCGGCACCCTGCACACGCACTTGCTCCACTGCGCCGTTCAGTTTCACCGTGTCCGCGCCTGCGTCCACCGTAAACAGACCAACCTCAGCATGATCCTCCACGGAAACGCGCACCGTGCTGTTTTGCCGACCTACAATGACCGGTCCGATCACGCTGTCGCCCTTGATGATCACCGAATGTACGCCGCCGCCGCGGATAATCAGTTTGCCTTTCACGGCAACGCTGTCGAGGACAACATGTCCATCCCCAACACCTTCGGCCACAATCAGATCACCGAATACCGTCATGTTCTTGAGCGTGACCTGATCCGCATTGATGACGGCAGAACCATTGATGTCTTCCGTATATTCCCCGGCATTCTGATAAAAACCAACGAACACATTGTCCAGAATCGTGATGACTTCCGCACGGGTAATCCCTGCTTCCGGAGCGAAACGACCGTCGCTTCCCTGAATGTACCCTTTATCTGCCATCGCGTTGACGGCGCCAACCGCCCAATCCGCAATTTCCTTTTGGTCACCAAATGCCGCATCCGGCGCATTCTGTGTATCCAGCTTGAGCACACGGGCAAACACAACAGCTGCTTCCTGGCGGGTAATGGTATCAGATGGCCGCACCGTACCAGCAGCATCGCCTGCAATCACGCCAGCGGCATTTGCTCCGAGGATAGCATCCGTATACCAGCTGTTATCCAGATCGGAAAAGGTGTTATCCGCCTTGACCTGATATTCCATCACGCGATCGAGCATAACCGCAAACTCGCCACGGGTAATACTGCGATCCGGCCGCACGCTGCCATCTTCATATCCCTGTATGATGCCGTAGTTCATCCAGGTGTTCATTGCCTGCTTCGCCCAATGGCCATCCAGATCTTTTGCCGCCATGGCCGAAGGCATCATGCACAAAACCAATGCCCCGGCAGCCGTGGCTGACAGGATTTTCTTTTTCATTCGTTTTCTCCTTTAAATATCATCCTACACCGTGTTCTTTGTTCATCAATGCGTTTTCCTGCCACATATAGGCATGCCATTTTGATGAAACCCTATCTGCGTCAAGACAGTCTTGCTTAGTATAGCAAAATTTCTTTCTCCTGCCAAGCACTATGTTTACCACATTTGTATATTATTGGATTATTCATAAAATTTTTTGCAAAACGCATTGATTCTATGTAGGTATTTCCAAATAAACCGTTGTCGCTATCCTTTTTTTGACTGTAAACGCCATCAACACACAGTCCCTTTACAAAAAAGCAGGGAGACCATAAATATGGTCTCCCTGCTTCTTTCGGTTCTCTGCTTTATGCTTTGCTGTCGGGCAATTCACGGTCAAACCGCATCAAATCACTATTATATTTGGTTCGAATCGCAATATCCGTATACAACAGCTCACGTTCTGGCTGTTTTTTATGCATCAGGTACTCATACAGCAGATACGGCGGTCGATATCCCTGTTCAAACGCTTCCTGATCGAGCACAATGCTCAGACTGTCAGATTGCAGCAGGCGCATATTGGGCTCATTCAGGTCATATGCGATGATTTTAACCTGTCCTTTTCGGCCCTCTTCGTCCACCGCCTGACACACGCCTTCCTGTCCATTCGAAGCGACATAAATGCCCACAAGATCCGGGTTTTCCCGCAGTGCATGCTGCGTAATCTCGTGCGCATAATCATCTCTGTCAAAACAGGGCTGAAACGGTAAGATCCGCAGATCACATGCGCCCGGTTGCTGAAGCGTATCCAAAAAACCATTCAGTCGGTTGTTATGAGCCGTATTGTTCAAATGTCCGGCAAGCGGCAGCACCTTGCTGCCCGCGGGCAGCATTTGGCACATCAAACCAGCAGCGGTTTGCCCCGCACGATAATTATCCATACCGATAAAACAGATTCGCTTGCTTCCCGGGATGTCGGAATTCAGGGTAATCACAGGAATGCCCTGCTCATACAGCCCGTTGATACACTGCCGCAGCTCCGAAGTGTTGTTTGGGGAAATGGCAAGCCCCTGTATGCCTTGCGAAGTCAATTCCTCAATACTTTCGAGCACCAGTTCTTCGTCCAGACCGCGCAATTCACGCACAATAAATTCCACGCCGGATGCACGCAGCTCGGACGCGGCACGTCTGAGCCCTTCGCGTACGATCTGCATGGTCGGCGTTTCGACAGACTGCAAAATCGCGCCAATCTTGAAATCACGCTTTGTTCGCACCAACGCCTGCCCCACCAGATTGGGCTTGTAGCCCAGATCGGCCGCAATCTGATGGATGCGTGCAGCAACCTCTGGATTGACACGGCCGCGGTTGTGCAGCGCACGGTCCACTGTGCCGCGCGAAACCCCTGCCAATTCGGCAATCTGCTGTGCAGTAACTGCCATGATTTCTCCCTCCCAACCGGATGTACCATCAGTATAGCACACTGCACGCATTTTGCAAGCGCACTTTCCCAGTGAAAAATTCAAATTTGCAACTTTTGGAATGCCGCACAGTTTCCGAATGACACTTCTGGTCGAATGCCACACACAATTGCACGCATTTGCACGCATCCAAAAAATAATTCCCGTCAATTTGGCAAAGTCGCTGTTTTGTTTTTGTTCGCAAATCACGAAAAGCATTTTCCTCTCCATTTTATCATTGAAAACCAAATATTTTCGTGCTAACCTTTATTTGTAAAAACAATTCAGCTTGTTTCCATCCACATTTGATGCGTGATGGAGCCGCGACACGGAAAGGCATTTTATCTTTTGTGTTCTCGTGAACATCTGTATGTTCTTCTTCTTCACTTTTCGTCTCAGGGCATTGGCATCTGCCTTGATTCGTCACCGCTCTGTATTTCACCATACGGCAAATTGCAATGAGAGAATATCAAGAAGGAGTGTAGCAAATGAAAGGCGGAATTGCAGAACTTCTGAACTTCAAACAGAAGCGCAAGAACATGGATGAATTCATCAAGGTTCCCGTTTCCGAAAAGCTTGCGTATTGCTTTGGCGATCCTGCGCTGACCTTGATGTACACCATGACATCCACGCTGCTGATTTACTTTTACACCAATGTGGTTGGTATTTCAGCTGGTGCAGTTGGAATGATCATGCTGATCTCGCGTATTTTCGACGGCTTTTCCGACGTCGCAATGGGCACCATCATTGACCGCACGCATTCCAAATACGGCAAAGCACGCATCTGGATCCTGCGGCTGGCTGTCCCTTATGCCGTCGCAGCCGTTCTGCTGTTCACCATGCCGAATGTCGGCAATATGGGCAAAATCCTCTATGCCTTCGTCACCTATAACCTGATGAACACCGTGGTTTATACCGCAATCAGCCAGCCATTCCACGCGCTTGGCTCACTGATGACCCGGGACCGCCGTGACCGTGACACCATCAGCAACATCCGCATGATGCTGTCCATTACCGCAAGCATGATTATCACCGCATTTACCTTGCCGCTGATCAACTACGTTTCCGATGTTACCGGCAAAGAGCAGCTTTCTTGGATTTTGGTCACCGGAGGATATGCGATTGTTTCAGTATTTATTCTTCTGAATACCTATGCAACCTGTACCGAACGTGTTCAGGCCGCCCCACAGACCAAAAAGGAGAATATCCCCTTCTGGACATCGTTTAAAATCACTTTTACCAATCGGTATTTCCTGATCGCGCTTGGTCTCATGATCACTTATACCGCATATCAGGTCATCATCGGCACCGACCTTACTTATTACTGTCAATATGTTCTGGGCGACGCTAACCTGGTCATGCCGCTTTCGTCGGCAGAAAAGGTGTGCACGATTGTCGGCATCGCCATGCTTCCCAAGCTGCTGCCTCGCTTCGGCAAGCGCAACCTGATCTGCTTCGGCTGCGCAATGGGTGTTATCGGTCAACTTCTGTTCCTGGTCAATACCACCAGCGTGTCCCTTGGCGTTGTATCCTGCATCATCCGTGGCTTTGGTATCGCTCCGTTCTACGGCGTACAGTATTCTCTGCCCGGCGACGCGATCGAATATGGTCACTGGAAACATGGTTTGCGCGTCGAAGGACTGATGTTCTCCTCGATGAGCATGGGTCAGAAAGCCGGCTCCGGCTTTACACAGGCAATTATGGGCGGTATCCTATCCATGGCAGCGTTCGACGGTCTGAAGGCGACAGCTGCGGAACAGACTGTGGAAGCCATTGCAACAATCGAAGCCTTTTATCTCTATGTTCCGATTGCACTGTGGGCAATCATGTTTATCATCGCTTCCTTCTACAAATTGGATAAAAGCTATGACAAAATGATGCGTGAACTGCTCGAACGCGAAGGGAAAAAGCAAAAACAAAGCGCAGCAATCCACTAAATTGCCCGAATATCCGCCCCCAAGCAGCACTTGTGCTTTGGGGGCGGATATTTTTTCGCTCCCCACGCGTATTGCGTGCATCAATTTTGATGCACGCATTTTTGTTGTCCAAGTTCGATAAAAGCACACTGCCTCCCTTTTTCATATATTCCAACCATCTTGTTTCATTTGCGTGCATTTGGATGATATTTATATATTTTTCATGCCATATTTGTACAATAATTTATATTTTTCCTCTTGTGTTCTCGTGAACGCAATGCTACAATCATTTCGAAGAAGAAAACAAACAGTGAACGCAAAGCACATCCAATCCACCCTGTACGGTTCGCCAAACCGCACACCGAAATTATTATCCATCATTTCAAAATTATTTTTTGGAGGTATTCATTATGTCCCTGAACATTGCATTGATTGGCTGCGGCATGATCGGCCGCGAACACATTGAGCGCATCCAGAACCGCATTCGCAACGCAAAGGTAGTCGCTGTTTGCGATGTCTTTGAAGAAGGCGCCAAAAAGGGCGCGGAAATCGCTGGTGAAGGCACTAAGGTTTACACCGATTTCCACGCTGCCATCAACGACCCGGATGTCAACGCGGTTGTCGTCACCACGCCGGGCGCGTTCCACAAAGATCCGGTCATCGCAGCGATCCAGGCCGGCAAGCCGGTATTCAGTGAAAAGCCCCTAGCCAACACCGCTGCCGACTGCAAAGCAGTCGTAGACGCCGAAATGGCATCCGGCAAGCATCTGGTGCAGGTCGGCTTCATGCGCCGCTACGACCGCGGTTACAAGCAGGTCAAGGAACTGCTGGATTCCGGCAAGTTCGGCGCACCGATGGTGATCAAGTGCACGCACCGCGCAGACGGCGTTGCCCCGGACTACACCACCGCAATGGCTGTCACCGACACCGCGATCCATGAGATCGACGTGCTGCCGTGGCTTGTCAACGATGAATGGGACGAGGTTCAGTGCATCATGCCCAAGACCTCTTCCAAAGCGCACGAAGGCCTGAAGGACCCGCAGATCATGATTATGAAAACCAAGGGCGGCATCATCAACGTGCTCGAGGTCAACGTCAACTGCGGTTTCGGCTACGATATTAACTGCGAAGTCGTGTGCGAGAACGGCGTTGTCAACCTGCCCTGCCCGTCCTTCCCGACCGTACGGTTTGAAAACAAGGTATCCACTAAGATTGAGGACAACTGGATCCTGCGCTTCATCGATTCCTACGACGTCGAGATTCAGGACTGGGTTGACCACGCACTCAAGGGCGAGACCGGCGGCTCCTCCGCTTGGGACGGTTATGTCGCTTCCATTACGGCGGACGCGCTGGTCAAGAGCCAGACTTCCGGCAAGCCTGAAAAGGTTGTCACCGGCGGCACCCCGGATTTCTACAAGAAGTAAGATTTGTTTGAAGGGAGAACATCACCATGAAAATCGGATTCAACGAAGGCTGCAACCGTTTCTGCGAAAACCATTCCGTACTCGAGGACCTCGACCTGTGCGAAAAGTACGGTTTTGACTACATCGATATCCAGTCCGAATGCCTTGACCGCGAAATTGCGGCCGGCAAATACACCATTGACGATCTGGCGGCTTGGTTCGCCGATCCGTCCCACAAGCTGCGCATGCTGTCCTACAACGCGCTGATCTTCTTCAACATGAAGCAGACGCAGGAGGAAAAAGACGCGGTGATGGCGAAGCTCGACCAGATCATCGCAGACTGTCTCAAGTTGCAGTGCAAGATGATCGTCGTTGTGCCGTCCATGGATCTGACCGTGCCGGCCACACTGGACGCAATCCGCGCAGACGCAGTTGCGGTGCTCAAGGAAATGGTCAAGAAGGTCGAGCCGCACGGCATCAAGCTGTCCATCGAGTTTTGCGGCAGTCCGGCCATGTCGATCAACCGCTTTGAGGACGCCTACGCGATTGTGCAGGAAGTCAACTCTCCGCTTGTCGGCATCACACTCGACCAGTATCACTTCCACGCCATGGCATCTGGTTGGGATGCACTGGAGAAGGCAGACGGCAAGAAGATCTTCGTCTGGCATCTCAACGGCATGGAAAACATGCCTTGCGGCGCAGCGTACAACAACGACGAGAAGCGCCTGTGGCCGGGCGAGCCGGGCGACTGCCTCGATCATAAGCGCTATGCCGATACGCTCAAGAAGATCGGCTTTGAGGGCGATGTCTGCACGATGGAAGTTTTCCGTCCGGACTACTACAAACTCTCCAACGAGGAGAACATCAAGAAGGCCGCGGAAGTCACGCGCACGCATGTAGCGAAGTATTGGTAACACACACTTCATCTTTCTTTTCATTTCGGCGCTTTAACGCCATAATAAAAGGGACGCTGCAAAGCAGCGTCCCTTTTGTCATTTATGCGTTTTCACCGAAAAACAGGCGGATGTCATCCTCTACCGTGCCGATACCGGCAATGCCAAAGTTGTCTACCAACACCTTGGCCACATTCGGGCTGAGGAACGCGGGCAGCGTCGGCCCCAGATGAATATTCTTGACACCCAAATACAGCAGCGACAGCAATACAATGACCGCCTTCTGCTCATACCATGCGATGTTGTACACGATCGGCAGATCATTGATGTCTTCCAAGCCGAAAACTTCTTTGAGCTTGAGTGCAATCACAGCCAGCGAATAGGAATCGTTACACTGACCGGCATCCAGCACACGCGGAATCCCGCCAATATCGCCAAGATCCAGCTTGTTGTATTTGTACTTCGCACAGCCTGCGGTCAGAATCACGGCGTCATGCGGCAGCGCCTTTGCAAAATCGGTATAATAGCTGCGGGACTTGGCACGGCCGTCGCAGCCTGCCATGACGACAAACTTGCGGATCGCACCGCTCTTGACCGCTTCGACGATCTTATCCGCCAGTGCCAGCACCTGTGCATGCGCAAAACCGCCCACGATCTCGCCATGTTCGATTTCCTGCGGCGGTGCGCAGCGCTTCGCATGTGCAATGATCGCCGAAAAGTCCTTGCTTTCCCCCGGCTCGCCCGGAATGTGCTTGCAGCCCGGATATCCTGCCGCACCCGTGGTGTACATCCGGTCCTGATAACTGGCCGCCGGCGGGACAATGCAGTTGGTGGTCATCAGAATAGGACCGTTGAAGGACGCAAATTCCTCCTTCTGCTTCCACCATGCGTTGCCGTAATTGCCGACAAAATGCGGATATTTCTTAAACGCCGGATAATAATGCGCCGGCAGCATTTCCGAATGCGTGTAGACGTCCACGCCTGAATCCATCGTCTGTTCCAGCAGCATCTCCAGATCGCGCAGATCGTGACCGGATACCAGAATACCCGGACGGGTTCCGACGCCAATATTCACACGCGTGATTTCCGGATTACCATAGGCTTCGGTATTGGCCTTGTCCAGCAGCGCCATACCCTGCACGCCGAACTTGCCCGTTTCCATTGCCAACGCAACCAACTCATCCGCAGAAAGGCTGTCATCCAACGTCGCCGCCAATGCGCGCTGCAGGAAAGCATCCACCTCTGCGTCGTCCTGCAGCAGGGCGTTCGCGTGCTTGGAATAGGCAGAGAGGCCCTTGAGACCGTAGGTAATCAGCTCACGCAGCGAGCGGATATCTTCGTTTTCAGTCGCCAATACACCAACCGTTGCAGCCTTTGCCGCAAAGTCCGCTTCCTCCGCCGTCCAACGGGCAGCGTCCGGCAGCAGGTCGGGCTGCGCTACACGACCCAGCAGCGTCTGCTTGACTGCCAGCGTATCACGAACGCGCGCAACAATCGCATCTTTGTCAAAATTTGCATTGGTGATTGTAACAAACAGATTCAGGGTGATCAGATGATTGATTGCCTGGGCAATCTCCTCCCCCTGCTGCCGCAGCGCGGTCGTTACCGCGGAAAGGCCTTTGGTTACATATACCAGCAGATCCTGCATCGCGGCAACATCCGGCTTTTTACCACATACACCAGACATTGTGCAGCCCGAGCAGCCCGCAGTCTCCTGACACTGATAACAAAACATTTTCGGTTCCATCATTCATTTCCTCCACATGCGGCACAGTTTTTTTCTTCTGTGCGGTTGTTGACCTTACAAGCGAAGTATACTATACTTAAAGCAACAGGTATGTTGTTATAACAACAGCGGAGGGATGTTTTTTTGAATTTCAAAATTTTATCCGAAAGCGCATTGTTTCGCGGCATTCAAGCGGATGAAACAGCGGAAATGCTGCGTTGTCTTGGAGCTGACCGGCGAACCTTTGAAAAAGACGCCCGCATTTTTCGCACCGGAGACACCACTGCAGACCTCGGTCTGGTTATCAGCGGCAGTGTTCTGATTCAAAACGATGATTTCTGGGGCAATACCACGGTTTTGGATCACGTTGTACCGGGTCGAATTTTCGCGGAGACCTATGCGTGCACCGGTGAGCCATTGATGGTCGATGCGGTAACCGCAGAACCAGCCGAAATCTTGTTCCTCAATATCGGACGCATTCTGCAAACCTGCCCGCAAGCCTGTACGCATCACAGCAAGCTGATTCGTAACCTTTTGTTCCTTTCCGCACGCAAAAACCTTAATCTGTCCCGCAAAATCTTCCATACCTCATCCAAATCCATCCGCGGACGGCTGTTGTCCTATCTTTCTTTCCAATCCACCCGCTGCGGCAGCCGCAGTTTTACTATTCCATTCAACCGGCAGCAGCTTGCAGATTATCTGAACGTCGATCGCAGTGCGCTCTCCAACGAACTGAGCAAAATGCAAAAAGACGGGCTTCTTCGCGTGGAACGCAACCGGTTTGAGCTGTTGGCGATGGATGACCTGCTGCAAGGATAATCCAAACGCTCACTTTGCCCCAATGCCACATTTTTTGACCAAAAAAACGAGAGAGACAGATTCTGTCTCTCTCGTTTTTCTTCTTTGCCTATTACCGATCCGGGAACGATGCAAACAAACCGCGCATCAGCGCCATCAACCCTTGTGCAATCAGTACAATCGAGATGACCGCCGAAATCGCCACCACTGCAATCATTGGACGCAGTAAAATCGCCACGCCGAACAGCAGCACGATCACTCCAACGCCAAACTGCACGCCCCAAAACGGCATACCGCTTTGCCGGTAAATCAGTGCACCCGCACATTTGACTACGCCCGAAACCACTGCCCATACCGCCAGAATGTACGGCAACATTTCGACCGCCAGCCAGCCATTGCACAAAAAAGCTACACCAAGCAATACGTCAATGATGCCATCCGCCAAAAACCATGCGGACAGCCCATAGACCCATTTGCGTGCCACATAAACGATCAGGTCCGCTGCACCAGATACCAGCATGGTCAAGCCAAACAGCCAGGCCACCGACAGCAGCGTTTCCTGTGGGTGGATGAGAAAATACAGTCCCATCACCAGCAAAAACAGTCCGATCAAGATCCATGGAATGCTTCCAGGTTTATTCCTCATTTCAACCGCTCCCTCTATGTCACCCGTTCTGTGTTTTGTTCAGCAAGTCCATAAATTCTTCGCCCGTAATGGTTTCCTTTTCCAGCAAATGGTGCGCCAAGCGGTGCAGCGCATCCATATTTTCCTGCAAAATACCGATTGCCTTTTCATGCGCCGCCTTCACTGTCTGCACCACTTCCTCATCGATCTTGGACGCGGTTTCCGCTGAGCAGGCAAGCGACGTATCACCGGACAAATACTGGTTGGTAACAGTCTCCAGCGCAACCATATCGAACTTGCGGCTCATGCCATATCGCGTGATCATCGACCGCGTCAGCTTGGTCGCCTGTTCAATGTCATTGGAAGCGCCGGTCGTCACAGAACCGAAAATCAGTTCTTCCGCCGCGCGGCCGCCGGTCAGGGTCGTCACCTTATTGAGCAGTTCTTCCCGCGTCATCAGGTAATGCTCGCCTTCGTCCACCTGCATGGTGTAACCGAGCGCACCCGAAGTACGCGGAATAATCGTAATCTTGGTGACCGGTGCGGAATTGGACTGTTTCGCCGCCACCAGCGCATGTCCGATCTCGTGATACGCGACGATCTCCTTTTCCTTCGCGCTGAGCACTGCGTTTTTCCGCTGCGCACCTGCGATAACCGTCTCGACGCTTTCTTCCAGATCTGCCTGCTCGACTGCATTGCGTCCCAAACGTACCGCACGCAGCGCCGCCTCGTTAATGATATTGGCCAAATCCGCGCCGGATGCACCCGAGGTTGCCCGGGCAATCGCATTAAAATCAATATGCCCTGACATATGAACATCCTTGGCATGCACTTTCAAAATGGCAATACGGCCTTGCAGGTCGGGCAGCTGCACCGGAATCCGGCGGTCAAAACGGCCGGGACGCAGCAACGCGGGGTCCAACGATTCCGGCCGGTTGGTTGCGGCCAGAATAACAACACCCTTGGTGGCATCAAAACCGTCCATCTCGGTCAGCAGCTGATTGAGCGTCTGCTCGCGTTCATCGTTGCCGCCCAAACCGCCGCCGTCGCGCTTTTTGCCAATGGTATCGATCTCATCGATAAAAACAATGCACGGTGCTTTCTCATTTGCCTGCTTGAACAGGTCGCGGACCTTGGCCGCGCCCATGCCGACAAACATTTCAACGAACTCCGAACCGGAGATCGAGAAAAACGGAACATGCGCTTCGCCTGCAACCGCCTTCGCCAGCAGCGTTTTACCGGTGCCCGGAGGGCCGACCAAAAGCGCACCCTTGGGCAGCTTCGCACCGATGGCCGCATATTTGCTCGGGTTGTGCAGGAAATCCACAATTTCCGTCAGCGCTTCCTTGGCCTCATCCTGACCTGCCACATCTGCGAATGTTTTTCCGGTCTCGGTTTCCGCATAGATCTTTGCGCCGGATTTACCGAAGCTCATCGCATTGCCGCCCATACTCTTCATCATTTTCTTGCTCAGCCATTGTCCGACCACAATGATGAGAATGATCGGAATCGCATAGCTGACCAAAATGCTGAGCAGCGGCGAGGTCTGCGTCGGAATCTCGGCCGCAAACTTGACGCCTGCATCATCCAGCCGATCATACAAATCCGGATCGGGGAAAATACCGGTCTTGTAAATTGCGGTTTTCCCGTTGTCATTGGTTGCTTCAAATACGATCTGACTCTCTGTCTGATCGTATGCCACGGTCTGCACCTTGCCGTCATCCAGCATGGATATGAATTCATCGTATCCAACCTCAACCACCTGACGCTGGGCCAGCATCGGCACCAGCAGCCAGTTGAGCAGCATCAACACCAACAGCGTGACCGCGTAATAAAAAATCAACGGACGCTTTGGTGTTTTGGAACCTTTGCCCGGTTCAATCATACTATTTCACCTGTCCTTCCATGTCGTTCAATACTTCGTCCAAATTGCGCTGCATTTTTTCCATAATGTTCTGCACCAGCTGCATTTCCTCTTCGGTTACGCCCCGGCGAAGCTGCTCCGCAACACGGCAGCCGGTCTGATAAAGCTGCTGCGCAATACCAACACCTTCTCCGCACAGATGCAGATGAACGATCCGTCTGTCATTGGGATCCCGTTCTCCCTGTACAAAGCCGCGCCGATGCAGACAATCCACGCTTCGTGCCACTAACGCTTTGGAAATGCCCTGCTTTTGCACAATATCGGTTGCAGTATCCCATTCCGGTGCATAGCGCCGCAGAAAAAGCAGCACAGCAATTTCATTGGGGGTCAGCTGATAATCGCTTGCCGCTTCTTTCACACAGCTGCGGTACAGTTTCTCCATTTTTACCGCGTCGATTAAAAATTTTTCTTCCCACCACATCATGCTGCCACCTCTTTTTTGAAATGGTTTCCTGTTAACCCTATCATAGCGAAAACAGTCAACACTGTCAATCGTTCAATTGTGAACAATTTGCAAATTCCTTTTTTCTGCAAATAGACAAAGCGGTACAGCTATCCGCCATACCGCTCTGCCCCATCCATTTGTTCTAAACCGTTTTCGTTCATGTAATATGAAACAGCCTGCACAGGATACCTCGCAGATATTTCGGACTCTTCCAAACAACCACTTTCATCATACCGTCCACCTCCCGTCAACACTGAAGCAGGAACCACCCTGCTGCGATCAGCGCCAGCGCAAGCAGCCAGACCGGCAGACACAGCGAGAGCAGCCCACCCAGCAGCATACCTGCCCCCAGGCAGAGACAAACCAAACCGATCACCTGATTACGACAGAACATTGCGCATCACGCTCCTGTCATCAGTATAAGCAGAAGCGAGCGAAAAGGTGACAACAGCAAAAGCTTTTCTGTCAAAAGGAAAGCGCCTGCAGCCCATAAAACAGGCTGCAGACGCTCGAAATCACTGCAATACCGTATTTATTTTTTCGTAGTACTGCCGAAGCCGCCTTCCCGGCATCCGTCCGCATCATCATCCTCCGTGATGCCGAACGGTACGAAAATACCCTGCGCAAAGCCTTCTCCCGCGCTGACCGAAAGGGTTTTGCCCTGTCGGTTGCAGTTGGTCATCTTGATGAAAATATGTCCCTCATTCTGGGCATTGAAGTAATCACTGTCAATGATGCCGACCGTATTGTCCATCTGCAGGCAGAACTTGAACCCCAAACCCGACCGCGGGTAGAGCTGCAACACCCACCCTTCTGCGATCTGAGCACGAATGCCGGTAGGAATCAGAATCGTCTCATGCGGCACAAGCGAAAACGATTCGGGTGCAAAAAAATCATATCCCGCTGAGCCAACCGTTGCCCGACGCGGCAAACGAATCTTTTCATACAGCAGCTTTGCATCGTTTGCACTGCACCTCGTGACACCACACCAGTCCGTAACAAACTGTTTTTCCGATACCTTTTGAAATTTTGCAACCTTTTGCATGATGCTTTCGCCTTCCTTATTGAAACTTTTACAGCAATACAACTTCCTGCGATGCACGGGTACGCTGCACATCGATCACCCGCTGATTGGCGCTGCCGCGCCAGTGCAGCTGAGAATCTGCAAGCGCCTGCACAAACCGCCCGTCTACGACCACATCCACGTTTTTCAGCAGCGGAAGATTCTGAATTTCCTCCCAAGTGTAACCGGTATACAGCCAGATAGTTTTATCGGGAAACCGCTGCCGGATGCGGGCACACAGCGCGGCAATATCCGCGCGGTTGCCCGGAAACAACGGATCGCCACCCGAAAGCGTCACACCCGACACATAATCCTTGCTCAATTCCGCGAACAGCTCGTCCTCTGCCGCCTCATCAAACGGCAAGCCGCCGTTCGCATCCCATGTCACAGGATTGTGGCAGCCCGGACAGGCATGGCCGCAGCCGGCCACCCACAGCACGACGCGCAGGCCTTCCCCGTTGAGCATATCGTCTTTGGTTATGTTGTGATACCGCATCACATGCTTTTCCTTTCTGCAATCTCCGCCATCTTCGCGTCATTCAGACGGGTGTCACCCTTGACGCGCGAGTAAGACAGATAACCATTCATGCGGTCGATCTTGGTCAGGTTGCGGCTGCCGCACTTGGGGCAGACGTCCATCGACAGCTCTTCATGTCCGCAGTCGTCGCAATACGCCAGAGACAGGTTGACGCCTTCGTAGAAGCCCAGCCGCATCGCACGACGCACGAGCGAGCGGATCGCCTCCAAATTGTAATCGATCGGATACTTGACGTACTGGATCTTGCCGCCGTTGCACAGGTTCCAGAAACGGCCTTCCAGATCCTGCTTTTCAATCGGGGTCAGGTCCTCGGTCACATGGCAGTGGAAGCTGTTGGAGACATAAGGACGGTCGGACACGCCCTCGATGATGCCGTACTTGCGGCGGAACTGCTCCACCTGCAAACCGCACAGGCTTTCCGCGGGCGTACCATAGATGGCATACAGATTGCCATCCTCTTCCTTAAACTCATTGACCTTGTTGTTGATGTATTCGAGCGTATCAAGCGCAAACTGCCCGTCCTCGACCAGCGATTTGCCGTTATACAGCTCCTGCAATTCGTTGAGCGCCGTAATACCGAACGACGCGGTCGCGGTTTTCATAATCGGCTTAATCTTGTCCGACGGCTTGAGATGGCCGCCGTAGAAGCCACCCTCGCAATACGCCAGCGGATTGGTAGACGCACGCATCTCGCCCAAATATGCATAGGTGCGGATGTGCAGACGTCGGATGAGCTCCAGATAGTAGTCCAGCACCTCGTGGAAATCGCGGTTCTCCTGCTGCGCCTTGGCATAGATCATCGGCAGGTGCAGCGACACCGCACCGATGTTCCAGCGGCCGATAAAGACCGGCTTGTCCGCTTCGTCCGCAGGCTTCATACCGCCGCGTTCATACCACGGCGACAGAAACGCACGGCAGCCCATCGGGCTGATGATCGCGCCGTACTTTTTATACATCGACGGCACATAGCCCTCGCCGGTCAGGCTGAGCCAGTCCGGATACATCGCCTTGGACGAACACAGAATGCCAGCCTCGAACACGTCCTCGAGCGGCTTGCCCGGGCCATGCAGATTCTCGTCATACAGGAACACAATCTTGGGGAACAGCACGGGCTTTTTCTGGCCCTTCTTGCCCTGCCCCTTGCGGCGGACATTGAGCATCGTGATGGACGCGAGCTTGGCAAAACGGCCGGTACCGGTACCCATTGTCATGGTAATGAACGGATAGTCACCGCGGCTGGACGCAACCGTATTGAACTTGTATTCCCAGCCCTGGAAGCCCTGCTCAAAGTCATTGAGGATATCTGCCATGACCTCTTTTTCAACCGTCTCGGCATCCAAACCCAGACGGCTGTACTTTTCGGTCAGCATCTTATAGCTGCGCTCGGCATACGGCTCGAGCAGCAGGTCAACCGACGGCACGGTAAACCCGCCATACTGCTGGCTAGCAGCGGACAACACGATATCGCCGATTACGTCAAACGCGACATTGAGCGTCTTGGGTTCATTATACCACAGGTTGCCCATCTCAAAGCCGCCCTTGAGCACATGCTCGACATCAAACAGGCAGCAGTTCATCGTGTCGCGGCGTGCGGACATATCGTGTACATAGATGTAGCCGTCCCGGCAGGCCTGCAATTCCTCGGTGTTCATAAAGAACTTCTGATACAGCTCCTTATTGAGCTGATTGAAGATCAGGCTGCGCTTGGTAGACACCAGCGCGGAATCCGTATTGGAATTCTCCTTATCGCCGATATACATGATCGACTGGCTCTTTTTGTACACGCTGTCCAGCATGCCGACAAAGTCTTGCTTGTAGTTGCGGTAATCCCGGTAGCTCTTGGCGACCTCGGGACGCACGGCTTCCAGCGCAGACTCGACGATGTTGTGCATCTGCCAAATCTGTACTTCGGCCATGCCATGATCGCGGATATATCCCTCCACATGGTCGCAAATTGCCCGCAGTTCCTCATCGGTAAACGTATACAAGACGCGGTTTGCAGATTTATTGACTGCAATAACCACTTTCTGAATGTTGAATGCTTCTTTTGTATTATCTTTTTTGATTACACGAACCATAGTATTTCCTCACTCATGCTATTTGGTGTAGGGTTTCATTATAGCACACCATATGTAGTGTGAAAAGAGAAAAAACTAAACAAAAAGAACAACCACAATTTGACGGATTTTGACGCAGCGGCAAGGCCGGTCAAAAAGAAAGACCGCCTCTGTCAGGCGGTCTTTGTTGGTGGACATTGACGGGTTCGAACCGCCGACCTTCCGCACGTCAAGCGGATGCTCTTCCAGCTGAGCTAAATGTCCATATACCGGACGATGCAATGCATCGTCCGAATGAAATTATCTTACTTCTTGCAGCGCTCGAGATACTCGCCCGTGCGGGTGTCGATCTTGATGCGCTCGCCCTGCTCAATGAACAGCGGAACCTGAACGGTCGCGCCAGTCTCAACCTTTGCAGGCTTAAGCGTGTTGGTTGCCGTGTTACCCTTGAAGCCCGGATCGGTCTCCGTGATCTCAAGTTCAACGAAAAGCGGCGCCTCAACCGCGTAAACATTGCCCTTGTAAGAGCAAACCTTGCAGTTCTCGTTTTCCTTCACGAAACGGAAATCATCGCCGAGCGTATCCTTGCTGATCGGGATCTGCTCATAGGTTTCGTTATCCATGAAGTAGTAAAGATCGCCTTCGTTGTAAAGATACTGCATGTCGCGGCGCTCTACATAAGCCGCTTCATATTTATCCGTCGGATTGAAGGAACGCTCCGTTACTGCACCAGTAATGACATTCTTCATCTTTACGCGAACGAACGCAGCACCCTTGCCCGGTTTTACGTGCTGAAATTCTACTACCTGCAGCACCTGACCGTCCATTTCAAAAGTTGTGCCGTTACGAAATTCGCCTGCCAGCATATCGGTATTCCTCCATAGTTATTTTGTCCTCGTTTCGCGTTGTCCTCTCGAACAGCGCTCATTTATTCTACCGCATCTTTCCCCTTTTTGCAAGAGGTATTTGCAATTTTCTTGAAAAAATTTTTTTGACATGACAACAGGCGGCGCAGCTGACCGCCGCGCCGCCTGTCATACACGCATTGGGATATGTGGGAAAATCAGCAGCAGCAGTTGTTGCCGCACGTGCAGCAGCCGTTATCCGAACCACAGCCGCAGCTGTTGCCCTGGTCACAGCAGATCCAGATCAGAATGATCACAACAATGATCCACCACCAGTTGTTTTCACCAAAAATAGAGTTAGAAGAACACATAAGGGATTTCCTCCTATCAAAGATTTCACTTCATACTATGGAGTGCCCCCTCATGTGGTGACAGATCTGTTATAAGATTTTTCCGCGCAGACCGTCTCGATGCAGCGCTTCCAGCCGCACCATCACCGGTCCGTTTTTATGCACCCGTTCGTCCTCTTCTATATATATAGGAAAACCGTACATACCATGCGACGCCCAAAGTCCGTCGGTACGATGCTCCGGCAGCACAGACAATTCTCTCCCGACAAAATCGCGGCGGTAATCCTCGCTCAGCTGCTGCGCAACTGCTTTTGCCCGCTCCGCGCGCGATGCTTTTTCCTGCTGGGAAAGCTGCCCCGGCATAGCGGCCGCGCGTGTGCCCTCCCGCACGGAATATGGAAATACATGTACAGCCGCGAAAGCACAGCGTTCAAGGAACGCCAGCGTTTGCGCAAACTCCTCCTCGGTTTCGCCCGGAAATCCGACAATTAAATCCGTGGTCACGGATGCCTCTGGAAACGCCGCACGAATCCGCTGCACCGCTTGAATATATTCCTCAGACGTATATTTTCTCCCCATCCGCTGCAGCACGCTGTCACAGCCGCTTTGCAGGGAAAGATGAAAATGCCGCGCCAAATTGTCAAACCGCGCCAGACGCGTGCAGAACGCCGCATCGACCACGCGCGGGTCCAGCGATCCCAGTCGGAACCGCATCGCCGGATGGGCCGGCAGCAAATCACACAGCAGATCCACCAAAGTATATGCCGGCTGTAAATCCCGCCCATAGGACGCGATCTCAATGCCTGTCAACACAATCTCATGCACACCCTGCGCTTCCAGGCGCGCAGTTTCCTGTTCTGCCTGTACAGGCGGCAGCGAGCGCACTCGTCCGCGCGCATACGGAATGATACAATAGGTGCAGAAATTGTTGCACCCATCCTCTATTTTGAGCAGCGCCCGTGTGCGCCCGTGCGGAACACCGGCCGGCAGGAACTCATAAGAATCGGTATCGTGTGCGCAGGGCGCAGCAGGATTGCCCTGCACCGCAGCCTCGCACAACCCGATCACCTCTGCGCGATTGCTGGTGCCGCAGATCAGATCGATTTCCCCGGTGGCACGGATACGCGCGGGATCGGTTTGCGCAAAGCAGCCGCATGCGGCAATCACCGCACGGGGATGATCCTTGCGCAGCCGATGGAATGCCCGGATATTCTTATGATCGGATACCGAAGTGACCGTACAGGTATTGATAATGACCGCATCGGCGTCCCGTTCCACGATCTCGTGTCCGCGTGCCTGTGCCAGCTGCTCCAACGCCTGCGTTTCAAATAAATTGACCTTGCAGCCCAAGGTGAAAAAAGCAAATCTCATAAAAGACCCTACCAAATTGTTGTATTGACTGCCCCATTGTATCACAAAATAGCCGTTTTTCCAACTAATTTCATTTCGCATTTGACAAACGCTGATAGACATGCTATACTGTTTCCATAATGTAACTTTGGAATGTAACCGTTTTGTAACTATAAGGAGTGTACAAAATGCCTACCACCGCCAAGAAGAAAGAACTTCTGGAATATAAAGGTCACCCGCTGATGCGCAAGGAAAACATCATTTATTATGGGTCGATGAGCGATTCCCACATTATTATGATGCAGATCCTGGAGTCCGGTGATGTCAAGGGACTGCCGGTTGCCAAGCGTGTTTCCGTACAATTGCAGCAAACCAACCCGAACGTTCGCATCAAGGATCGCATCGTAAAAAAGACTGAAAAGAACAGCCTGTGGGCCGCCATGGACATTGCCTCCATCTGGCTTGGCCGCGCACTGAACAGCAAGTAACCCAACAGTTCGCATGACAAACGGAGGCTTATCCATGAAATCAACGAAAAAATTCTTCCGCATCGCCGTCACCGGCGCGCTTGCGATGTCCATGCTTCTGCCGAATTCCCTGGCTCTGTATCAGGCCAAGGTAAAGGCGGACGCGCTGTACCTTCGCGAATCCCCCGGCGGCGACGTAATCACCACCCTGTCGCAGAACACGGTTGTGGCCGTGCTGAACAACAGCAGCAGCTGGTATAAGGTTGTTGTCAACGGCAAGGAAGGTTACGTCAGCGGCGAATATCTGACCGGCACAACCACCACGGATTTTTCCGTCGGCAACGGTAAGATCGTCTGCGATACGACGGTCAACTTCCGTTCCCAGCCGAACACCTCTTCCAGCGTGCTCGGTTCTCTGACGAACGGCACTACCGTCAAGGTCATTGGCGTACAGGGCGGCTGGTATAAGGTCAGCTACAACGGCAAGACCGGTTATGTACATCCCGATTACCTCACCTTCTCCGGCGTACAGAGCTCCAGCTCCAGTTCGGGCAGCAGCTCGAGCGTGATTACGCCGTCGAACAACGCTGTTTCTTACACCGGCACGAGCGAAAAGCGCGCAGAAGTGCTGGAATACGCTGCACAGTTCCTTGGAACCCCGTATGTTTACGGCGGCAGCACGCCGAGCGGCTTTGACTGCTCCGGCTTTACCTCGTATGTGTTTGCCAACACGGTGGGAACCATTCCGCGCGTAGCGCAGTCCCAGTTTGACGCAACCACGCGCGTATCTCTGGAAGATCTCGAGCCGGGCGATCTGGTATTCTTCGGCAGCAGCGCTTCCTCGATCAGCCACGTCGGCATCTATGTCGGCAACGATACATTCATCCACTCTCCGCACACCGGCGATGTGGTCAAGTATGAGTCCCTGTCGGGCAGCTACCTGTCCCGCTTCCAGGGCGGCGGCCGCGTCATTTTTGACTGAAGCCGAACGACAACATAACAAACGCAAACGGCATGACCAACAGGTCATGCCGTTTTATTATTTCCCCATCGGCTATTCATTCAGCCGCAGCACACCGTCCTGCCATATCACCGTTTCTGGCGTGATTTCGGCATCTGTAAAATACGCATTCAGAGATGCGGACAACTGGTCAGTGAGCGTCGATACCATCTCCGCCGGCACAGTTATACTCCCGATTTCTGCACTTTGGCATTGCAGAACCAGCTTTCCCTCCGTGACGGAAGCAGTCCAAGCACCGTACAAGCGGCATGTATCCGGCAAATACAAAAGCGCGGTGCGCAGTCCGCCCGGCACCAGTCCGCTGTCCTGCAAAGACTGTTTACTTACTAATACAACCACAGAAATCGTTTGATCCGCCCCGATCTTTGCCGTTACTTCCTGCACCGGTACCGGCAGAGCCTGCTCAATCAGCGAGCACAAATCCGATTCACGTAATTCCATTCCGGTCTCCTCCTGCTCCGGCGTAGTTGGGTTTTCCGTTTCGGGCAAAGCGCTTTGCTCCGGATGGCCAAGCAGCATTCTGCCGATCATCATCAGACACAGCAGCATACATATCCCCAGAATCATCGTATAGACAAAGCTTTTCTCCTCCTGCATTCCTGCGCTGCCCCCTTCCTACGCCCATTCTATGCACCGGAATGTGCCGCTATGCCTTTGGCGCAGGCAAGAAAAAGGGACGCTCCGAAAGGAGCGTCCCTTTTGGGTTTTCGGAAAACGCAATCAGCTATTGCACTTGCTGCCGCAGCCACAGCCACCCGAATTGCTGTTGCCGCAGCCGCAGCCATTCGAGCTGCCGCTCAGCGTGCCGCACAGATTCTCGCCGCAGTCCTGCTTGGGCGGGAAGAACTCGTCGATCGGGAACTCAAAGTTTGCAAAGATCTCACACGGATCCTGCTCGCCGCCCACACCGCTGTTCGAGCAGTCGCGGCGCGGCAGGCAGATGTCATACGCAGGCATCAGCAGCTGGATATCGCGTTCCAGACGGATGATGGCAAACTGACCGAGCGTGACAAACAGCTGGTAGCCGTCGTTATCCAGCACCAGGTTATCACCGCCGAAGCAAGAGCAGATCGGACGCGGTACCTCGTGCAGGGTGCAGCAGCAGCAGTTGCACGAAGTCTCCGGTGCAACCACGCGCGCATCCAGCACAATCGGATCGACCACTTCGACCACCGCGGTCGGCTTGTTGCTATCGGGCGCCAGCTGTACATCCATGCCGTCCTCGACATAGCGGGAAGAGAAAATGCGGGCGCCGCCTTCGCCGCCGAACAAAACGACGCGCTTGTCAAACACAGCCAAGCCATCGATGATGCGCGGACGACCGACTACGCAGCTGACCTCGCACTCGATGCGATAGAAGAAGCGGATATCGACGGTATAGCAACCGCGATTAAACTGCACATGCTCCACGTCGATCTTCACGCACAGCAATTCTGCCGCACGCGGTTTGACCGATGCGATGCCGCCGGCATTGAGCAGTTCCTGCGCATCGCGGCACAGATATACACGGATGTCGCGCAGGCACTCTTTGCTGCGGCAGGAATCATAAACCTTTTTGGTGTGGACGCAGACCGCCTCGCGGAAACCGCCGGCGGTACCGTTATTGTTATTACTGCCGCAGATCGGACCCGGGCAGCAGACTTTTTCAGCCATGTAGATTACCTCCAAATATTGATTGAAGAGACTTCACTAACAGTTTATTCAGAGGCAATCTTCGTGTTACAAAATCAGATCTTCGTCCGTAACAAAGAATTCGTTGTCCATGTCCGCGCAGCGCCGGTCGAGTTCGGAACATGTCCCGACCACCTGCCGCACCGCATCATATTCCTTGCGGGCACGCGGATTGTCATGCCCGGTGCGTACTGCGCGGATGAGCAGGTTTTTCGGCGTATCCAGCGGCGAGATATACTCCACGACCGATACCTTATACCCTTCCGCTTCCAGCTTGAGCGCACGCATGCTATCAGTCACTACATCGTTGAACCGCGCCTTGAACACGCCGAATTTGGTCAGCGGTTCCAGTCCCGGCAGCGTGTACTGGTCAAGCAACTCCTTGTGGCAGCAAGGCACGCATGCGATATACTTCGCGCGGGCGCGAATGGCGGTCGCGAGCGCCAGATCGGTCGCAATATCGCAGGCGTGCAGCGAAATCACAGCCGTCACACCCTTGGGCGGCTGATAGGTGCGCAAATCGGCGCACTGGAACACCATGTTATGATACCCCAGCCGCTTGGCCATCGCGCGGCTTTCGTCGATAACGTGCTCGTTGATGTCCACGCCAATCACGCGGCAGCGGCGGCGCAGCACCTCATGCAGATAATAATTCATAACGAAGCTCAAATAGGACTTGCCGCAGGCGCAGTCCAACAGGACGATCTCCTCGCTGTCATCCTGCTCAAACATGGGCGCCACCAGTTCGACGTAATGGTCGATCTGGTTGTACTTGCGGATCATATCATTTTTGAGTTTGCCGTCCGCGGTCAAAATCCCGATCTCGCGCAGCAGTGCCGCCGCACGATCCACGCGGATAAGGTACTGCCGTCCCTGATCGAGCAACGGATTGGCGGCCGCCGCCTGCTCTTGTGCTGTGGCCTGTCGCTCGGCCTGCTTCATCTGCACGCCGCGCGCCGTGACCGAAAGCGTGACCACCGAACCGCGCTCGGTATAGGTGAGCACCGCTTCGTCAAACTTCTCCGCCTGTTCGGCGAAAAACGCGCAGAAACCTGCGGCATCCACCGTGCGGACGGTTCCCTGAAACCGCAGCTGATAGTCCTCACCCTCACGCTTGAGCTGGGCTTCAAACTTTTTCTTTCCCGAAGTAAAGACACCGACTGCCTGCACAAAGAAGTCCTTGTTTTTGGTCAGGCGCGCCGAAATTCCGCTGAGCAGCAGCTTGAGTTTTGCCGCTTCTCCCTTTTGCATTTATATCACAACCTTTACGCATGATATCTTATCATATTCCCCCGCCCTTTTGCAAACCATTCCTGCGCTGCTTTGCAAAAAACGGCTGCCCGTTCGGGCAGCCGTCTGTCACTCTCTTAAATCCAGTATCTGAAAACCTTGCAGCAAATCATCCGTGCCGTGCGATACGATCACGAGTGTGCGTCCTGTCCGATACTGTGCAATCACCGCCATGGCCTGCTGCCCTGTTTGCGCGTCCAGACCGGCAAACGGTTCATCCAATACCAGCACATCGCCCTCGGCAGCCAACGCGCGCGCCAAGGCCACACGGCGACGCATGCCGCCTGACAGCGTGCGCACCGGCTGGTCGAGCGCATCCTCCGGCAGCAGCGCGCCCAAAATTGCACGCACATGCGCGGCATCCACGCAAACCAGCGACACATTGCCGACCGCGCTCCAGTGTTCGACCAGGCGATCTTCCTGAAACACCGGCAGAAAGCGCACGGTTTCCGATCCCACAATGCGGCCTGCATCCGGTGTTTCCAGTCCCATCAGCAACCGCAGCAGTGTGGTTTTGCCGATGCCGGATACCCCGCGCACCTGCCACTGCTCCCCCGGCTGCAAGCGCCAGTTCAGATCGTGCAGCACAGTTTTTCCGTCAAATGATTTGCCCACTCCGTGAAATTCGATCATGCCGCGGCACCCCATTTCTTTTGCAGCGCGGCAGCCGCATGCACCAACAGCTTTTCGAGCGCCAGACTGAGCACAATGATGGTCAGCGACCACGCAAACAGGTCGGCCGTGTTCAGATACAGCTTGGACAGATACAGCTGCTCCCCGATGGACCAGCGCGGCAGGCCGATGATCTCACCCGCAACGCCTGCCTTGAGCGCCATGCCGACCGAAACGCGGCATGCACTGAGCACATACGGGAGCACCGCAGGCAGGTACACCGCGCGGAAGCGTTTGCCGCCGGATAAGCGGAACACACGCGCCATTTCCAGCATTTTCACGTCCACACCTGCAAGGCCCTGCTGTAAATTGATGTACACCGCGGGAAACACCACGAAAAACGCCGTCAAAACCGAGATCCATGCCGACCGCACCCAGATGAGTGCGACCACCACAAAGCAGGCCACCGGCACGCTTTTCATAATCTGCACCGCAGGCTCCAGCAGCACACGCGCGAGCGCCGCACGATACGCCAGCACCGCCAGCAGACATCCGAGCACAAAAGCAAGCACAAAGCCGCCTGCGATTTTCCCGATGGAACACCCGATCGAAAGCCAGAAATCCGTACTCCCGATCATGGAAAACAGGCTCTGCACGGTTTGTGCAGGGCCTGCAAACAACAGCTTGGGTAGGGCAAGCGATACCACTTGCCACAGTCCCAGCCAAAACGCCGCCGCTGCAATGCAGCGAACCCAGCGTTTATCCCAGATAGTAGAAGCCTTCATCCGGCAGCTTTCCTCCTACAGCATCCGGCGCCACCTCATACAGCATTTCCAGATAGCCGGAGACCCACGTCTTCATGTCCTCGCCGGTCGTTGCAACCATAGGATTGAAGTTCTCGATGACCTGCTGTGCGACCGCTGCCTTGACAATGCCGTATTGCTCGATCAGAGCCGCCGCGTCCGCTGGATTCTCCTCCGCTTTCGCGACCGATGCCTGATGATCCTGCACGAACTGTGCCACAGCCGCCGGGTGCTCCTCCGCAAATTCCGTGCGCACCACGGTCACGCCGGTTGCGATGCCGCTACCGTCCGGGCTGTATTCCTTCCACGCATTCTCGAGCGGGAAGTTCATCGACAGTTCCTGATCCTGCATCATTGCGACCGTCGCAAACGGCTGCGGCAGAATACCGACCGCAGTTGCATCCTGCGCCAGCGCGGAAACAACCTCGGTTGCCTCGGACTTAAACTCGATCGTCAGATCGCTTTCACTCATACCAGCCTTCTTAAGCAGATATTGCAGCGTCCAGTCCGGCGAAGTACCCTTGCCGGTCATATACACCGTCTTACCCTTGAGTCCACTCAGGTCGGTCAGCGCCTCATCATGCGAAACCACATACAGCACGTTGCCTGCGTTGACGTCCAACACCTGCACGCCGCCTTCGGTCTTCTGATAAAGCGTTGCAGCCAAATTGGTCGGAATCAAGGCGATATCCACTTCCCCTTTGCCGATCAGCGGCACGATCTCATCGCCCGAAGTATACAGATCGAACGAATAATGCGCGTCTTCGCCCTCGTTTTCGCCCATCAAGCAAACCAGCCCCATTGCAGTCGGTCCCTTGAGCGCGGCAACGCGCGTGGTCAGGCCTTCTTCATAGCCCGGCTCCACCGTGGACTGCTGCGTCTGCTGATCCTGTTCCGCCGTCGTGTTGCCCTGCTGTCCGCAGCCGGTCAACAGAGTAAACGATGCCGCAATCGCCAATAAACCTGCTAAAAAACGTTTCATGCTTTCTTCTCCTTACTTTGCCATCATGGATTTGACCTGCACGCTTTTGAGGCGTCCCAGCTTACCGGATAAGGCATTAATCGTATCATTGGCACATTCCATTACCACCGTGATGATGGAACATCCCTCACGCGGAATCCCCATGCGGCCGATGATATGCTCACCATACTCGTGCAGCAAACGATTGACCTCTCCGCTGGCCTCACGGTCGGAAACGATGATCCCCAAAATGGCAATTCGTTTTTCCATAAAAACTCTCCTTTTCACAAAAAATGCGTCCTGCAAGACGATGCAGGACGCAAAATGACCACATTTCGGTTCTTTCATCGCAGACCATATCTTTGACAGCAGATCATATCAGTTACATAGATGCTTGCCCGTCAGCCACGCTTTCGGGAAAGGTAATCTACTGTTTCAGTATAGCTGTTTGATAAGAATTTGTCAATATCTCTTCTCCAAAACCAGGAAAGGAGGACGCCGAAATCCGGTGTCCTCCTTCTCCCGTCACATCAGCACTTGCGCTGGAAAGATTTGCAGTCGGTGCACTGATCAACCGTCGGGTTTGCCTCGTGCGTACCTACCGTAATGCTGTCGAGCGCGCAATACTCTGCACTGTCGCAGTGGTTGGCACACTGTGCAACCGTGCAGCGGATTGCCTTATTGCAGCGAGAATGATCCATTGAATCTGACCTCCTTTTTTGGTTTGCTTCTATGATGTCCAGAATCCGATGGTTTATGCGCATGCAAACTACTCTTCCCACCATGCGCTCAGAATCTTTTTCATTTTCCCCACGGCTCTTGCATACCTGCTTCGTGCGGTTCCCGGATTCATTTGCATTTTCTCCGCAATCTCCCGAAAAGAATAACCCTGATAGCGCAAAAAGATAATATTGCGCGTGTCCTTCTGCAATGCAGACAACAAACGTTTTATTTCAAGTTTTTCAATGATATCGTCCTCAATGCCATGACTGGAAAAGGCCAAATAATTTTTCCCAGCCAATTGATCCAAGGAAGCAGCATTCAACAAACGTATTTCACGTTTTTTCAAATAGGAAATCGTTGTATGATGCACTACCGTTATCAACCAGCTGGTCGCGCCGACTCGAGGCAGTTTTTCTGACGTTAATGTGATCAGATGAAGAAAGACCTCATGCAAAATTTCTTCCGCTATGCTTTCATTATCGACTATGCGCAAAATTTGAAAATAGATAAAATTGCCGTAGTCATAGTACAGCGTTTCAACCGCCTGCGCATCTCCTTCTGTCACACGCTTCAGCAGCCGATACAGCTTATGATTTGCCATTGTATCTTGGTTTGGTAGCATATTTGATCATCCTACCGTCAGCGCAGATTGGTCCCAAACATAACACGATTGCGAGCAGGCAGTGACCAGCTGCATATTGCCTGCGGGACACTCACTTATGATATGTTTATACTATCACGATATTTTTTCTGTTTTCCAACGAATTGCCCCCTCTGTTATCCGCTTTTATTTTGCGCAAGCGTTTTGATTCATCGTCCTGATTCCACCAGAGATAACAGATGGCTCTGTAATGAAAAACTGCTTTTCAAAACATGCTCAAACAAAAAAGGCCTTGCATATGCAAGGCCTTTTGCGCCATAGACAACTTATCTTTTTTATTCCCGCCGAATCTGCCCATTCCGCAATGCAACCACAACAGAGATTTTTTTCGTATCGCCGCGGTCAAATGCGATCTCACAAATATCACCGCTGCGGCTGACCAATGTACCCGGGCCGAACGCCTGATGGACCAGCCGAACCCCGGGGAAATAATCCTTGGCAATGGCACGGATACGGCTCTCGTCCGGTTTGTGCACGACAGCAGCCTTTTTGATTTCGGTCGCGGGTTGTTGTCTCGGCTCGGCTTTGGACGGAAAAATCTCCTGCGCAAAGCTGGATTCCAACCCGGCCTTACGAAAGGTCATAATGGCAAGCTCCCTTTTGGCCCGCGTCAGCCCAACATAGAACAGCCGTCGTTCTTCTTCATAAGCGTCGAGCTGCGCCTGTTCCGCGTTCGGCTCGGGCAGGACCTTGGGCAGCAAACCGTCTGCCACATCCATCAGAATGACCCTGTCGTATTCCAGTCCCTTACTGGAATGGATGGTGGAAAGCACAAACGGACAGTCCTCTCCCGTTCCGCCGCGCAGCACTACCTCCCGCAGCTCTTCCAACCGTTCAAGCAATCGCTCCGGCGTGGGTTCCTGCGCGCCCAGCGCCTCCAAAATATCCGCTTTGGTCAGGTCACCGCCCCGCCCTTCCAGATATTCTCCGTATCCCATAAAATGCACGATGCGGTAAACCGCTCTGTCTGCCCGCTCCCGCAGCAGGTTATTGAGATGCGTCTGCAACGCCCTGCACTGCTTTTGCGTCCACGGAGAAGCCGCAGAAGAAGCAGCGATGCACTCCAGAATCGTTCTGCCTTCTTTTTCCGCGTGATCCGCTGCGATCTGCGCCATGACTTTACTGATCCCTGCGTTCAGCTTATAATACAGGCTTAAAAACAGCTCGCCGTCATTTTGATTGCGCGCAAAACGAATGATATCCGTGATATCGCGCACGACACGGTTGGAGAAAAACAGGCTCTCGACCTGCCGGCAGCGGTACGGGATGCCAAGGCGATCCATCCGGTCAATGAGCGGCAGCGCGCTGTCGTTATCCCGGTACAAAACCGCCGTTTCCTCGGTACAATTTTCCGCCAGCTTGCAGAGATAGGCATACTGCTTCTGCCGGTCATACACCGAACACGCCCGCACCGCCGGACCGCTGCCCTGCGTAGCCTTCATATGTTTTGGGCGACGGTTGTGATTTTTCTGAATAAACCGGTCGGCTGCCGCCACAATTTGCTGCGTAGAACGGTAATTTTGCTCCATGTACAGCACTTTTGCTTTCGGATACACGGTATAGAATTCGGTCAGTGCCTGCGGATAAGCCGCCCGGAAACCGTAAATACTCTGGTCTTCGTCACCGACCATAAACAGATTGCCGCTCTGCCCAGCCAGCAGCCGAATGATGGTATGCTGGATTTTTGAAGTATCCTGCGCTTCGTCCACGCAGAAATATTGATATCTTGCCTGCACCGCATGCAGAATTTGCGGATACCGGCACAAAATCCGCAGCGCGTACACCATCTGGTCATCATAGTCCATCCACTGCCGTTCGCGCAGCGCCTGACCGTAGGCATCGAAAAACGCGGCGAAATCGATCCCTTCCACTTCGACCGCGGACAGCTCCTCCCGTTTTAGCATCTGGTTTTTGGCATAGGTGATAGCGGTTTGCAGCGCCTTGATCGTGCTTTCGGTGGCAAACTCTTTGCTTTGCGCCCGGTAGATCTCACCCAGAAGCGCGCTTTTTTGTGCGCCATCCTCGATCAGTCGAAACGCGGTACGCCCCAGTGTTCGCTCATAATATCGAATGATCCGGCTGCATACCCCGTTGATGGTGCGAAATTCCAGCCGCTGCGCCTGTTCCGCGCCGAAAAAGGCGGCGTACCGCGCCTGCATATCCCGCGCGGCCGCCACTGTATAAGTCATAGTCAAAATACGCTCAGGCGGAATACCCCGCACATAGCACATATAGCCAAGGCGGGTCACCAACACCGTGGTCTTGCCGCTGCCCGGCACCGCCAGCAGAAGGACCGGTCCGTCCACCGTCTGCACCGCCGTCTCCTGCTGTGCATCCAGAGAAATGGGAAATTGTGTTTTGAATTGTGAATACTCCATATTATTCCTCGGAATCCTGTGACTTTTTCTGCAAAAACACATAGGTGCTTTCGTCCGAATGCGCCGGGGAAAAGACGTAGTTCAAACAGGCAAAGTCCTTCATCGCTTCTGGGCTTTTGGCATTCGCTTCCGCAAGATAACGCACCATCTCGCCGCGCGCCATTTTGCACAGCGTGCCTTTCTCTACGACTTTGCCGTCTTTCTCCTCGCCGAAAACACAGGTGATAAAACGTGTCCCCGGCTTCTGATGTCGCGAAACGCACACACTGTATTCCTTGGACGCGAGATTGATGATGCAGTCGGTCTCCTGATACAGCTGGTCCGCAATAGCGCTGCCCCAAAACCCATACAGGTCTTTTGCGCCTTCGATCGGCAGTTTCGCCTGCATCTCCAACCGATATGGCGTCACCCCGTCAAATGGGCGCACCACGCCATACAGGCCAGATAAAATGCGCAAATGTTCCTGCACATAAATAAGTTGCTCGTCCGTAAACACACCGGGCGCCATGTACTGATACTGGATGCCCTCATAGGACAAAATTGCCGGTGTAAGACGGATACGCAGGTCACTGTTGTGCAAGCGCTCCACATTGAGCGCCGCGATGGCATCATTGCACTTCCAAAGCCGCTTTAACTCATCATAGGACATGGAGGCAAGCTTGTCATAAAGCACTTCCGCCCTGTCAATCATGCATGGCAGGTCGTGCCACGCCAGCGTGTCCGTGTCCACACGCATTTTTTTCGCCGGTGAAATAATAATCCGCATTTTGTTTCTTACTCCATTTGGTTGTGCCTGTTCAGCAGAATGAAACAGACCCACGCTGCTGTCAATCTGCCTTTTCCGTCATTCTCCGGCCAGATACGCCAGAATGTCCGCCGCGTTGGTGTCCGGCTTCACCTTGGGCATCACCTTTTCAATGACGCCCTCTTCGTTGATGAGATACGTCGTGCGCACCACGCCCATGCTCACCTTACCGTAAAGCTTCTTTTCCTGCCACACATCATATGCCTGAATCGCCTGCAATTCCGGATCGGAAAGCAGGATAAACGGCAGCTCATGTTTCTGCGCAAATTTCAAGTGCGAGGCAACCGAATCCTTGCTGATCCCAATGACGGCCACATTCTTTGCCTCAAACGCGCTGTAATTCTGGGCGAACGCACAGGCCTGACGAGTGCAGCCGGGCGTGTTATCACGGGGATAGAAATATAACACCACTTTTCTGCCCAGAAAGTCCGACAGACTGACCAGGTTTCCTTCCTTGTCGGGCAGCGTAAACGCCGGGGCTTTCATGCCAACTTCCAGCATTAAACATTCTCCTTTTTTAATAACAGTGTATTCCGCGCAGACAAGTTTTCATCCGCACGACTGAATTTCTCCTATACTTCTCCATTATAATCAGCACACTGCGCTTCGTCAACGCGTTCTTGCCGTTCATTTTTGCCCCTCTCCCTGTCTTTTCCGTGTACGCTTTTCCCGCCGCGCGGCGAATAGGAGCAGCAAAAAAGACGGCGGTCTGAACGACCAGCCGTCTCTTGCTATCAAAATAAGTTTTCTTCGCGCCACTCGCGATCCGCATCTATCACGGCCTGACGCGCTTCCTCATATTCCTCCTTGCTGACGCCCGGCATCGGACTGCCGGAAGAAGAAGAGCCGCAAGCGGACAAGAGGCTTGCGCAAATGCAAGCGAGAACACAAAGTGCGATAAACTTTTTCATGCCGACTTATCCCCCAACATTACTGAAAGAAACCGTTTTCCGAATCCCATGTACCCGAACTCCACCCATCTTCCAGACTCTGATAGTTGTCATAGGAATTCCGATCATTTTCGTACAGGTAGTCCTCGAAATCATCATCCGAGCTGTAACTATCGTCTCCAACAAACCCATTTTCCGAATCCCACTCACCGGAGTTCCATCCCTCTTCCAGATCCTGATAGAACTCATACGAATCCGGATCGTTATCCTTCAGATAATCCTCAAAAGAATAATCCTCCGAATCAATGTCGGAAGAACTGCTGCCAGAATACGAACCCGAGCTGGTGCCGGAAGAACCTGAATAGGAAGAACCGGTATCCGAAGTCGTTTCCTGTTCCGGCTCGGTCGTTGCCGTCTCATCGGTACCGCCGCAAGCCGCAAGCGTCCAAACCAGACTTGCCGCAAGAAGCATACCTATCATCTTTTTGTACATGGTTTACCCGCCTTTCAAATTTACCTTGATGCAGTTGACTTATACTGCTTCTTTCAGTATTGCACGAATATTGAAAAATGTCAATTTCCTCTATATTACCTTATATCTTCCAATCGCTTTTATATTTATTTGTTTTCCGTTTTTTCCCTCTTTTTCACCTTTTCTGCGATAAACAAAAGACCTAAGGTATCGAAAATACCTTAGGTCTTCATCATATGCTGTTTCAGTAAGAAGAATGGATTCCGTCTGCATCAGACAGAACAGCCATCTTACTTAGCCATGGAAGCAACTTCTGCTGCGAAGTCGTCCTGCTTCTTCTCAATGCCTTCGCCCTTCTCAAAGCGTACGCACTTGACCAGCTTGATCTCGCCGCCCAGTTCCTTGGCAACCGCTTCGATATGCTTCTCAACAGAGATCTTGTTCTCCTTAACGAAAGCCTGCTGCAGGAGGCAGTTCTCCTCGTAGTACTTGCCGATGCGGCCTTCTACCATCTTGTGGATGATCTGCTCCGGCTTCGGCTTTGCAGCGGTCTTGTTCTCCTCGAGCGCCTGTACCAGCAGGATTTCCTTCTCCTTGGCCAGAGTCGCTTCGTCTACATCGGACTTGTCCAGGAAGGACGGGTTCATCGCAGCAGCCTGCATGCCGATATCCTTGCCCAGTTCCTTAACGGTCGCGTTGTCCTTGAGGTTATCGGAAACCTGCAGGCCAACCAGAACGCCGATCACGCCGCCCATGTGGTTGTACGCAACGTTGACGGTGGAGTCGTCGAAGCGCTCGAAACGACGGATCTGGATGTTCTCGCCGATGGTGAGCACCTTCTCCTGCAGCACTTCCTGAACGGTCAGGTCGCCCATCTTGCAAGCCTTCAGGGCTTCGACATCCGCCGGAGCGTCCTTCATAACAACGCCGGCCAGATCTGCAACGAACTGCTGGAAATCCGCATTCTTCGCAACGAAGTCGGTCTCGGAGTTTACTTCGATGATTGCGCCTACGCCGCAGTCATCGCAAACCGTTGCGCAGACAACGCCTTCCGCCGCGATGCGGTCAGCCTTCTTGGCAGCCTTAGCCAGGCCCTTCTCACGCAGGATCTCGATCGCCTTGTCGAAGTCGCCATCCGCCTCGGTCAGCGCCTTCTTGCAGTCCATCATGCCTACGTTGGTCATTTCACGGAGCTTCTTTACGTCAGCAGCAGTAAAAGCCATTTTATATTCCTCCAAATCAAGTTTTTTCAACAAAGCCACAGGGCGCGACAGCCCGACGCACCGCTACACGGCCAAAACCGGACGGCGCGCCGGGGGCGTCGCGCCCTGCGGAAATATTACAATATCAGAAATTACGCCTCGGTCTTCGCGTCAGCCTCGTCAGCCTTCGCCTCAACCTCGAGCTGCTCGCCCTGCTTGCCTTCCAGAACAGCGTTTGCCATGGTCTGGGAGATCAGCTTGATGGCGCGGATTGCGTCGTCGTTGCCCGGGATGACGTAGTCGATCTCGTCCGGATCGCAGTTGGTGTCAACGATTGCAACGATCGGGATACCCAGCTTGCGAGCCTCTGCGATCGCGTTCTTCTCCTTGCGGGAGTCAACCACGAACAGAGCGCCCGGGAGCTTCTTCATTTCCTTAACGCCGCCGAGGTACTTCTCGAGCTTGGCGATTTCGAGCTGGAGCTTGATAACTTCCTTCTTGGGAAGCAGATCAAAGGTGCCGTCCGCCTGCATCTTCTGCAGCTGGTTCAGACGGGCAATACGGGTGCGCATGGTCTTGAAGTTGGTCAGCATGCCGCCCAGCCAACGAGCGTTGACGTAGAACTGACCGCAGCGCTCAGCCTCTTCCTTGATCGCGTCCTGCGCCTGCTTCTTGGTGCCGACAAACAGGATGGACTCACCAGCAGCAGCCATATCGCGCACGAAGAAGTAAGCTTCCTCGAGCTTCTTTACGGTCTTCTGCAGGTCAATGATATAGATACCATTGCGCTCGGTGAAGATGTAGGTTGCCATCTTCGGGTTCCAGCGGCGGGTCTGATGGCCGAAGTGTACGCCGGCCTCCAGAAGCTGCTTCATAGAGATTACTGCCATTTTTCTTTTCCTCCTTGGTTGTTTCCTCCACCCCTGATCATCTGACAGCGGCAACCGGCCAAAATGACCCGTCACCGGCCGCTTTCATCACGAGGTGTGCGAATTCGTGCTTTAACAGTATACGCCGCACGCAAGACTTTGTCAATCATTTTTTATGCTTTCGCAGAATTTTCCGCGATTTTTCGCAAATTTTTGTCTTCTGTCTGATCACTGTCCCCGCCAAGCAGGACCATCGCCGCGACGATCAGCGCAATGCCGCCGAAATCCATGCCGCCCAGCGGCACACCGAGCCAAACCACGCTCAGCACAGCCGAGGCGACCGGTTCCACAGACGCCAAAATGCTGCCCTTTGCCGCGCCGATGCGGCGAACGCCCTCCAGATAGCAGCAAAACGCGCAGATCGTGCCGAAAACGATAATGTACAGCATCCCCATCACGGTGACCCAATCCCACTGGCCCACCACATGCCATGGCTGAAAAATCACGCAAAGCCCCAGCCCGCCGATCAGCATGCCGAAGCCCGTGACCGGCATGGTACCGTACTGTGCAATCAACCCGCGCGGCTGCACACTGTACACCGCAATCGACGCCGCTGCCAGCACGCACCAAAACAGCGCCTTTGGTGACAGCGCCAGCTGAGACGGATCACCATGCGTTGCCAGCAAAAACGCGCCGCCCATCGCACACGCCACTGCGATCAGTTCCTTCCGCGTCGGCATCCGCTTCTCACGCAGCGCCAGCCAAAGCAGTACGATCGCCGGACCGGTATATTGCAGGGTGGTCGCGGTGGCCGCGTTGGACAGTTCGATCGAGCGGAAATAGGAATACTGGCACATCGCCATGCCGAATACGGCAAACACCAGGATCGAACCGACGCTTCTGCGCGACCGGAACAGCCGTACCGCACCGCCGCGCATGCGCCCGAGCGAATACAGCACCAGCAGCAGACCCGCCATCGTCAGGCGCACAGAAACCAGCCAGTCCGCATCCAATCCGCGGTGCTGGAACAGATACTGCCCGCACGCACCGGAAAACGCCCAGCAGATCGCGCCAAACACCGTTAAAAGATATCCCGTTTTGTTTTTCATGTTTCTCTGCTCTTTTCCCCGATTTTTCTCGCTTTCCTATCCTATCACAACAGAATCACTTTTTCCACCCGTTACGGATGAAATTTTACCAGAATATAATCCTCCCCCAGCGTTTCGATGCATCGCCAGGGGATCTCCTGATCCTGCTTTGAAAACATGCCCAGCAAGCCGCCCTGACCGGGCACCACGATCGCGGTGATCTGACCGCACACCGGGTCGAATACCAGATCGCTCACCTCGCCCAGCCGCGCCCCGTCGCACAGGTTGATTACCTCGCGGCAATGCAGTTCGGAAAATCGCATCAGACCCATGTTATCACTCTCCCAGTGCTCTTGCGAGAAAATGCTCCGTGCTTTCTCCTGCCCCACGGTTATATCGCCCCATTTCATATAGGCATGCCGGATCATCCGTCACCAGATTCATGCGCTCCTCGCAGCCCAGTGTGCACAAAAACCCCATGTCCTGCAAAATGCGTTCGCTCTCTTCCGAGCAGGCGCCAAAGGGATAAGTATAGCAGGTCGGCGCGGGCAGCCCAGCTTCCGTCAGCATCTCCTGCGTCTGCTCGGTATCCTCACGCAGCAGGGCTTCGTAACTGCTTTCATCCTCGCCGCGCCGGCGCAGACAGCCGCGCCGCTCGCCGTATTCATGCAGATTCCACGAATGATTCTGCACTTCGAACACATCCTGCATTTCCGCCAGCCGCTCAAGCCTCAGATGCGACCAGTAAGCGTTTTCCACCCCGTTTTCCGTATACTGCGCGGTCTGGCTGCCGATGACGGATATCACCGCCCGCATCCCGCGCTGCTCGAGCAGCGGATACGCGTAAACATAATTGTTATAGTAGCCGTCATCAAAAGTGATCATCACCGGCTTTTCCGGCAGCGGCACGCCGTCATTTACATACGCCAGCAGATCCGCCACCGTCACGGTCTGATAGCCGCGCGTCTGGAGCGCATCCAGATCGGCGGCGAGCACTTCCGGTGAAACCACATATTGTCCCTGCCGCGCGCTGTCTTTGAGGATGCTGTGATACATCAGGATCGGAACCTGCACGCCTTGCTGCTCCGCGAGCGTCATTACCGCTTTGCTGCGGCCGAGCAGCCCCAACGCAAACCCTAGTGCCAACACCGTACACACCGCCTGCAACGCCGTATGCCGGAATCCCAACTTCAAAAAAATCCCCTCCCCGGACTGCATTTCAGATCAGTTTATGTCCGGAAAGGGGCAAATATGCGGTTGTTGCAGCAAAGCCGCGCGTCAGCGCTTGTACTTTGCCACGCCTTCGGTATACAGATTGCCGCCGACACAGTCCTGCGAGACGATGGCGGTGAAATTCTCGACCGTCAGCCGCTTGACCGACTCACAGCCCAGATCATCGTAGGCAATCACCTCGACGTTCTTGATCGATGCCGCCTTGGCCGCGCCCGCGCCGCCGATAGCCACCATATATACCGCGCCGTTGCGCTGCATCGCGTCCTGCACAGTCTGGCTGCGCACGCCTTTGCCGATCATGCAGGCAAGGCCGGCATCCAACAGACGCGGTGCGAACGGATCCATGCGGCCCGAGGTCGTCGGTCCGACCGAACCGATCACCTGGCCCGGCTTGGCCGGCGTCGGGCCCGCGTAATAGATCGCAGCGCCATCCAGATCAAAGGGCAGCGCTTCGCCCGCATCCATTGCGGCCACGATCCGCTTGTGCGCCGCGTCACGCGCCGTGTATACCGTGCCGGTCAGCGTAACCGTATCGCCCGCGCGCAGCTTGGGCGCCATCTCCTTTAATTCCTCGGTTTTCAAATCATAATGCGCCATGCTTATTCCTCCGCTTTCGGCCGCAGATTGTTCAGAACATCCCGCAGCCCGCCTTTATTCTTTTCCGCTTCTCCCTTGCCCAGCGCCGCGCTGATCCGGTCGATCTCGCCGAGCACCTCGCTGGCCTTGCGCGCCATCTCCGCCGACTCCTGCTGGCTGCGCGTGAGCACCGTACGGTAATTTTCCTTGGTCGCGTCCAGCTGCCGCTTTACCTGATCGATCATCTCGAGCGACTGCCGGCGCAGCTTCTGAAGTTCGGTCTTGGCGTCCTCTTCGATCTGCTTGGCACGCCGATAGGCGGAAAGCTCCATCTCCGCGATCTTATCCTTGGAGGCGTCATACTCGCCGCACTTGGCGGTCAGCTTGGCGTTTTCCGCCGTCAGACGGTCATTTTCCGCCGCAAGTTCTTCCGCGCGGGCGTTCTGCGCTTCAATCTCTCCGGTCTGCATGGAAAAGCCGCGCTCGATCTGGTCCAGCTGGGCGCGGATCTTGTCGGTATCCAGCGTCATTTCCCCCAGCCGCTCGAGCAATTCTGCATTCTTTGCGGTCAGCGTCTTGTTCTGCTCGCTCAGTTCCGACATGGCCGCCTGCGCTTCGGTCAGCTGGCGGCGCAGCTCCTCGGTTTCGGAAAAATACTTGCTGTCGGTTTCCTCTATGTATCGCAGCACGTCCTCCCGCTTAAAGCCGCCGAACAACGCCCCGCGGAAGCCCTTATTCTGCTCGTCCATTCCTGTATTTCCTCCACATTACGATCTCTATGATAAAGTATAGTATAGCAAAAACCGCTTCCAATAGCAACAAAAAACGCGCTCCCCTTTGCAGCGCTCGCATTACCGCCCGGCCGCCTTACTATTTTTTCTTGCAAAAAACGATCGGCAGTGTTATGATAAATTTATCTAGCTAAATTGAGGAAGAATGCCATGTTAGAATTAAAAGATTTTGAAGCAGCGGCGGATCGACTGAAAAATGTCATCCACGACATCCCGCTGTCCACCTCCTGCACCTTCTCGGATATGACCGGTGCGGAAGTGTACCTGAAATACGAAAACCAGCAGAAAACCGGCTCCTTCAAGGTGCGCGGCGCGTACAACAAGATCATGAAGCGTTATGCCGAGGGCGATCTGCACGCTGTCGTCGCCTCGTCCGCAGGCAACCACGCACAGGGCGTGGCCTTTGCGGCCAGCTCGGTCGGCGTCAAGTCCACGATCGTCATGCCGCGCTCGACGCCGATCGCCAAGGTTTCGGCCACGCAGGGCTATGGCGCAGAAGTCGTGCTCGCGGGCAATATTTACGACGAAGCCTATGCCAAAGCGTGCGAAATCTGCGAGGAAACCGGCGCGGAATTCATCCATCCGTTTGACGATGAGGATGTCATGGCCGGCCAAGGCACGATTGCGCTCGAAATCCTGCGCGATCTGCCGTTTGTGGACATGATTTTTGTACCTGCGGGCGGCGGCGGACTGATTTCCGGCGTGGCGGCCTGCGCCAAGCAGATCAACCCGCGCATCCAGATCATCGGCGTGCAGGCAGAAGGCGCACCGGCCATCGCCAACTCGTTCCGTGCCGGCACACTGACCCCCTCGGATTCGGTGCGCACGATCGCGGACGGCATCGCCGTCAAGACGCCGGGCACAAAAACCTTCGAATATATTCAGAAGTATGTTGACCGCGTGGTAACGGTATCGGACGACGAGATCTCGTCCGCCGTTCTGCTGCTGCTCGAGCGCTGCAAGCAGGTCGTGGAGACCTCGGGCGCCGCTTCGCTTGCAGCCGTGCTCAACAACAAAGTGGACGTCAAGGGCAAAAAGGTCGTCTGCGTGCTGTCCGGCGGCAATATCGACGTGTCTTTCATTCACAAGATCGTTGAAAAGGGCCTTGTCACCCGCTGCCGTCACCTCAAGTTCTCGACCATCATGCCGGACGCGCCCGGCGCGCTCGAACGCTTCGCGCATCTGGTTGCCCAGGAAAACGCCAATATCATCCGCTTCCAGCACGATCGCGTGCAGGCCGATCTGGATATCGGCGAGGCGATCATTCAGGTCGTTTGCGAGGTTGGCGGCGTGGAACACGCCAAGCGTCTGCTCGATGAAATGGAGCGACAAGGCTATCAGGTCTTCACTTCGCAGATCTGATTTTCATCACCCAAGCAGTTTATCAGGCAGGCAGCCAAACAGGCTGCCTGCTTTTTTGTGCGCTTTTCCGCACAGACAAACCGCAAAGCCGATTGACAGCGCAATCCCCTTTCCTGTATGATGGAAACATATGGAGCGGCACGTCTTTGCTGCCGCAAACCGGAAAAGGCAGGTAAAAGAGATGAAAAAACGGCTTTGTGCCGCGGCCTTACTGGCCGCATTTCTCACCGGCTCCAGCGCCGCCGCATGGGACGGCAGCGGAATCGGTATCAGCTGGTGGGCGACCGACGAAGTGCAGGCAGCCTACGACAGCGGTGCGGTATCCCAGGACTTTGATCTCGGCACAGACTACACGCGCCCGATCACGCGCGGCGAACTGGCGCGGCTGACGGTCGATCTGGTCGCGCATGAGCAGCAGCTTTCGGTCCCCGACCTGACCGCACAGCTCGGCATCACACTGCAATCCGTTCCGCTCACGCCCGCGCAGCCCGCGGAAGAGCCGACCGCACCGAGCGAAAGTGAACCCGTCGAAACGGCCGATCCGCCCGCCGTGGACCAAACCGTATCCACCGATCCGGAAACGCCCGCATCCGAATCGGATAAACCGGTATCTGACGCCGATATGGATGATACGGCAGCGCCGCCGCTCTCCGGCGCCGACGGCGACGGGTCCGACAGCGTTCCCGACACAACCACGCCGGATACGGACCTACCTGCCGATGTGGCGGACACAGCCGACGACCGCGATATCGCAGCCGAAGCAGAACAGTCGGTTTCCGACACCGATCTCCCCGCAGACGGCTCCGCTTCTTCTGGCGACGAAGACGCACAGCTCCAACCAACTGACGAAGCTGTCCCCGCCTGGGGCGATCCACTCGACGGCGGTCTGCCCTTTGTGGCGTCCGGCAGTTTTGGCGACACACAAAGTGTATACATTGAAATTGCAGCACGGCTCGGCATCGTCAACGGCTCGAACGGCCTGTTCCGCCCGAATGATCTGGTTTCCCGCGCAGAAGCCGCTGCCATGATGCAGCGCTGCATGGGTGTGCTGGGCTGTTCGGAGGCCAACCGCCAGCCGCAGAGTTTTTCTGACAATTACGATATTCCGCGTTGGGCAGTGGAATCGGTCAAGTACATTTCCGGTCGAACCGATGTCAATGGACAAGCCATCATGGGCGGTTCGGGCGGCAAATTTTCTCCACTCGGCACCTATACGGTGGAACAGGCCATTCTGTCGCTGCGGCGCATGCAGTCCTCGCTCGCGGTCACTGAAGTGGCCGAAGGTTGGCGTGACGCACCCGGCTACAACAGCGTGCAGCTGGCGCTTACCTTTGGCGGCGACTGCACCCTGGGCCGCGGCCACAACTTCGCATACAGTGGTTCGTTTGATGAGATGTACGACAAACAAGGCCCTTCCTACTTTTTCTCCGGCATTACCGAATTTTTTAACGACGATCTGACCATGGTCAATTTTGAAGGCACGCTGACCACCGCGACCGCCCACGCCGACAAAACGTTCGTGTTCAAAGGCCGTCCGGCTTATGCCAAAGTACTGGACGCAGGCAGCATCGACGTCGTCTCGCTTGCCAACAACCATTCTATGGATTACTTACAGCGCGGCTATGACGACACGGTTCGCAATCTGTCTCCCTATGTCGCAGTTTCGGGCTACGACCGCATGCCGATCGTCACAGTCAAGGGAGTGCGCATCGGTTTTGCCTCCAATGTCGGCTGGTCATTCGACACGGCACAGAAATCCTTCATCACGAACGCCATCCGCAGCCTGCGTTCCCGCGGCGCGGAACTCATCGTGTTCAATTACCACTGGGGCATCGAAAAATCCTATCACAGCGATGCGACCCAGCGCGCCATCGGACACTACTGCATCGATCAGGGTGCGGATCTCGTGATCGGCCATCACCCGCATGTTGTGCAGGAGGTCGAAGTTTACAAAGGCAAGCCGATCGCCTATTCGCTGGGCAATCTGGTGTTCGGCGGCAACAACAACCCCTCGGATAAAAACTGTCTGATCTTCCGTCAGAACTATACCTTCGATCTGGATACCCGCGACATCACCGCTTCGTCTTATCAGGCAATTCCGTACACGGTGTCCTCGGTTTCCTGGCGCAACGACTATCATCCCACCAAAAAATAATGTGTTGAAAAGGATCGTCCCTCTATGAAGCACTTTCCCCTTCTGCCGCAGCGGCTGTTTGTTCTGCTGATCGGCGTTGCCGTAACCGAGTTCGGCAGCCAGCTTTTCGTCGCACTCAACGTCGGTGCAGACCCGTTTATGATTCTGGTACAGGGTGTTTCGCGGCAAACCGGACTGAGCTACGGTCAGGCCAGCACCGCACTGATGCTGCTCTGTCTGGCCGGCATCTTCCTGTTTGACCGCCGCCAGATCCACCCCGGCACGATCTTCTGTATTTTCTGTCTCGGACCGCTGGTGGACTTTTATGCCTTCCTGTTTGGGCGTCTGCTGCCGCAGACCCGCCCCCTTCTCCTGACCATCCTGCTGATCGCTCTTGGCTGCATCATCGTCTCGATCGGCATCGGAATTTCCGTGCGTTCGGACGCCGGCGCCTGTTCCAATGATCTGATTCCCGTTATCGCGCACGAGCGCCTTCCGTTCCTCCAACTGCGCTGGACGCGTATGATCTGGGATTTTGGCTGCATCCTGATCGGGTTCCTGCTCGGCGGCCAATTGGGTATCGGCACGATCATCGCTCTGACGCTGTACGGCCCCGGCCTGCAATTCTTTTTGCCGGTCGCCAATCGGCTGGCAGCGGCTGTCGGGCTGCCGCAAACCCAAAACCTTTAAAAAAGCACGCCGGTTTCCCGGCGTGCTTTTCGCGTTCTGTATCTTATTTCATGCTGCCCTTGGTGCCCCAGTTGGCGAACTCACTGTATGTCAGGTAGATGCCGTCCTCCGGCAGCCCGGTCGTCTGCTGCACCGCCTGAAACGCCGCCTCGGTAAACGCCTTTTGATTGGCAAATTCGGTCGAACCATAGCAGCGAACGTCCAAAAATGCCAGTTCCCGCTTTTCGCCCGCGAAATACATCGTGTGGCCGTCCGCAATATCCACCATCAGCGCTTTTTCACTTTTGCCCGGGATGACGCTGATTTTTTCCCCCAGCACGGTCTTGAGTGCGTCCTTTTGCTCATCTGATAATTTCTTTGACGTGGAAATACCGATATACGGCATAGTTTGCACCTCATTTCAAACATTTTCTCTATTATATCATGCACATTCTCCCAGTACAAGACAAGGAATTTATAAACGCTTTGTTAATTTTGCTCAAAAAATGTGCACATTTGGTTGCTTGTGTGGTATGATATTAGCAGTAATTTATACTGCCGAACGGATGTGTGCTTATGAATATCAAGTGTACGCAAAATATTTATAAAAGCGCCAACGGTGTATCCAATGTTACCTACTACATTCTGGTGCCGGAGGAAGTGGAAGTGCGCGGCATCGTGCAGCTTTCGCACGGCATGTGCGAATATTTCTCCCGATATACCGCGTTCGCAAAATATCTGTGCAGCCTCGGCTTCATCGTCTGCGGCAATGACCATATCGGACACGGTGCATCCGTAGCCCGCGCTTCCGAGCTTGGCTTTTTTGCCACCCGTGACGGCTGGAAGTATCTGGTGCAGGACGTCGAACAGCTGACCGATCTGATGCAGCGCCGCTATCCCGATCTCCCCTATTTTTTGCTGGGACACTCCATGGGTTCGCTGATCGCCCGGCTGTATCTGACCGAGTACGGAGACAAGCTGTCCGGCTGTATCCTGATCGGCACAGCCGGCCCCAATGCCGCCGCCGTCAGCGCGGCACATCTGGCCGATTCGATCGCCCACTCCCGCGGCATGACCTATCGCAGCGGTTTCCTGTCCAGTCTGACCTTCAAAGGCTTCAACCGCAAAATCAAAAACCCACACACGGTTTTCGATTGGCTCAGCCGGGATGAATCCGTCGTTTCACTCTATCAATCGGACGAAAAATGCAATTTTATTTTTACGGCGACCGGTTTCCGCGATCTGTATACCCTGATTGCCAAAGCCAATTCATCCCATACCTTTCGCCGCACTCCGCGCGAGTTGCCTTTGCTGTTTCTGTCCGGAGATAAAGACCCTGTCGGAAAATACGGGGAAGGCGTGCGCCGGGTGGTCAATCTGTATCGCGGTGCAGGCGTTAAAAACATTGAGGTCATCTTCTACAAAGATGCGCGCCATGAAGTGCTCAATGAACTGGGCCGATTGGATGCGTTCGGAGATATTTCCCGTTGGCTGGAAAATCAACTTACTGCGCAGGCGGAAACTGCGGCGCAGGCTGTCAACTGAATTTGTTTTCTCAAAGCAAAAACCGCGCTGCGATACGCAGCGCGGTTTTTTTCTGTCATTTTCTCAGCCGCAGAATCTCGCGCGGGTGTGACAAGCGGATGTCCGCCTGCAGCTGATCCGGCGCATGGCAGCCCCACATGGCCAGCGCGCCCGGAATCCCGGCAGAACGCGCACACTGCATGTCATACGGGCTGTCGCCGATGAATACGGCCTCCTCCGCGCTGCCGTCCATGCGTCTGAGGCACTCGAACAGCTCGTCCGGCGCAGGCTTGGGCGCCGTGACATCATCCGAACAGACTACTGCGTCAAAAAACTCTGCCAGACCGAGCGGCTTAACGCCGCGCGTATACTGCGAACGGTTGCGCGATGTAGCAATACCGAGCTTGTGGCCTGCGTCCCGCAGCGCGCGCAGGGTATCCATGATCCCGTCGTAAATTTCCACATGCTCCAGGTGGCGGTACGCTTCCTCTTCCCAGCTGTGCATCACCGCGTCAAATTGCTCTTCCGGTACACCGCAATAGGCAAGCCCCTGCCAGCCGGTCATGCCGAACGCAGTCTGAATTTGTTCCGGCGTCGGCGTATATCCGTGCTCGTGCAGCGCCTGCCCCAGCGCAGGCAGATAAACCGGCGCGGAATCGATCAGCGTTCCGTCCACATCAAAGATAAAGCAACTCATGAATTCTATCCTCCGTTATTTTGTTCGCCCGGTCCCACAGACCGGCATCATAATCCATATCAAACGCAGCGGAAACCACCAGTTCCGGCAGTGCCTGCGCCGGAAGCGTCTGCGCACAGGCATAGCGAATCCGCTCCAACCGCCCTTGCAGCAGCGGATTCTGATACAGCACCACCCGTTTGGGGTTGACCAGCGCCGCATACGCCCGGATCACCTGCATGTAATATGCCGTCATATCCGCCCCGGCAAACTGCGTTTTCGCGTAATCCAGATTGTGCTTGATCGGCAGATAGTGCAGCGCACCCGCAAACGACGACGCCCCGGTAAACACCTGCCCGTTCATCACAAGCCCTGCCTGCATGCCGGAAGCACTCAGATGAATCGCAACGACGACCTCGTCCATCCAGCCTTCCCGCACGCAGCAACCCATGGCCGCCAGAAAAATATCCCGCATGACAATGCACAGCGCGCCGCATCTCGCGGTCAGCTCACCCGCCAGATCTAAGCCGCGCAAATCCGCATAGGCCGCGTCCTCCGACACCTTGCCGTCGTGCACCGCGCAGTCCACACCTAAAACCGCACTGCCCAGATTGGGGTATTGCTGCCGCATCCGCGACGCCAGCTCGTACAGCATCTGCAAAACCGATGTTTTGCGCTGCTGTTCTCCCTGCTGCACCACAGCGCCGTCCAGATCACGCACCGCATAATGCAGCCTGCCGTTTTCCAGCCGGGCACACAGCATTACGCGGAAGTGCGGATCGCGCATATACTGCTGCGCACAGCGTCCGCCCGTCGATGCCGCGGCGCCCGCTTCGCGGATCTCCCCGAGCAGCACCAGCTGGTCCACCGTGCGGCTGACGGTCGGGAAACTCAATCCCGTCTCCCGCGCCAGATCGTTTTTGCTCATTGCGCTGCCGCTTCGCAGTGCATGCCGCACGAGTTCGGTATTCATGTTACGCAATCGGGTTGCATCTGCCATACGCGCACCTTCTTAAACACTTTTTAATAGTATTTTACTATTGGCAGTCTATCACAGTTTTCATACCGCGTCAAGAAAATCGCATACAAAAGCGGACGGTCAAGGCCGTCCGCTCTTATGAAAATCTGTTACTTGGTCCACTGCGCCTTTTTCACGCCCTCGGCAAATACCTCGTGGAAACCGCGAACATTGGCTGCGATATCGCCGCCGAACACCGCCGAACCCGCGACAATGACATCTGCACCGGCCGCGACAATGTCCGCCGTATTGGAGAGCTTCGCGCCGCCATCGATCTCCAGCTCGCAGGCATAACCATTCTTCTGGATCTCGGCGCGCACCGCACGGATCTTGTCCATACACTCCGGGATGAACCCCTGGCCGCCGAAGCCGGGCTCCACCGTCATGATGAGCACCATATCGCAGTACGGCAGCAGCGGGAACAGCACTTCCGCCGGGGTCTTGGGCTTGATGACGCAGGCCGCCTTGACGCCCGCAGCGCGGATCTTCTGGAGCTGCTCGAGCGTATCGCCGTTGGATTCATAATGAACGGTGATGATATCCGAACCCGCCTTGATAAAATCATCCAGATATTGATCCGGATCGGAAATCATCAGATGTACGTCGAGCACCTTGTCGGTCGCGCGGCGCAGCGACTTGACCACCGGTGCGCCGATTGTGATATTCGGGACAAAATGGCCGTCCATGACGTCCACATGCACATATTCCGCGCCCGCATCGGTCGCAATTTTGATATCCCGCTCCAGATTGGCAAAATCCGCCGAAAGAATGGACGGCGACAGTTTGATTTCCATGCTTGTTCCTCCTGTGACCGCGCAGCCGCGCACGGCATATTTTGATGATAAGCGGGCTTTGCGCGGCATCGTGCCGCCGCCTGCTTTTTCGAATACAGGGAGCGGCAGCGCGTGCGCCGCTCCCCTTTTGTTTTCATTATACCGCATTTTTCCACTTTTTCAATCTTTTTTCCGGCCCGGTCTCGTGCAATTTTCATAATCCTATGGTAAAATGGCAAAACTTCTTTTTTTCTGTTGATTGAGACGTTTATTGTCTTCCAATCGTTTTCCATGTGAGGAGGTGAAGTCCAATGCCGCTGCAAAAAGATAAGGATCAAGAAGAACTGACCGCACTATATCAGCGCAACATAGACGCGGTCTACCGCTTATGCTATGTATATCTGAGAAACCGCGCGGATGCAGAGGACGCAGTGCAGTCGGTGTTCCTACGCTATTTGCAAAAGCGACCAGAGTTTCATGGGGTGTCGCACGAAACCGCATGGCTGCTGCTGACCGCTAAAAACTGCTGTCGTGACCAACTGCGCTGCTGGTGGCGGCGGCAACGCGTCGATCTGGACGCACTGCCCGAGGCAGCCGTCCTTATGCGGGATGATGAATCGCTCGATCTGCTGAAAGCTCTGCTTGCTCTGCCGCAAAAATACCGTATACCGCTGTACCTGCACTATGTAGAAGGGTATCCGGCGAAGGAACTCGCGCCTCTGCTTGGCTGCCGAGAGAGTACCGTGCGCACGCGGCTGCAACGAGGACGCAATCTACTGAAAACACAACTGGGAGGGATACACAATGCGGACACGCAGCATACAGGAAATGCTCAATCCGAGCGAACTGCAAAAAGAACGGATGCTGCACAGCATCCAGGAGAAGCATGAACGGCTTCATGTCCCGCGCCGCCATATGCTGCGTACTGCACTGGTATGCGCCGCAGTCTGTGCGGCGATCTGCACCAGCGCATTCGCTGCCGTCTCTTTCGGCCTGATGGATGGGCTGCGCAACTTTTTACAGCCTGCAACACCGGAGCAGGAAGAGCTGCTCGCGCAGGGTGCTTATGTGGTAGACAAAAGTGACCGCAACCCCAATGGCACTCTAGAAGTCAAACAGGTCATTGGCGATAGCAATCTGGTCTATCTCCTGCTGGAATTTACCGCGCCTGAAGGCACTATACTCGACCTCGACGGATACCGTTTCAGTGGTTCGCTTGATGCCGGACAACAGCAAACGTCCGGTGCCGGATTTATCAAAATCGCGGATGATAACGAAAAAGATAACAAGATCACACTTGTCATGTGTACGCCTACCCGTGAACCGCTTGCAGGCAGCCATGCCATGCTGGAACTTTATGATCTGGAAGGCGCAAACACAGAAGAAGAAGAATACCAGACTGTGCTGTCCGGCAGCTGGTCGGTTCGCTTCCCGCTGGATTTTGAAGATTGTTCGGTCACCTATCCGATTGCGCAGACCATCTCTGCAGAAGGATACGACATAACCTTACAAAGCATTTCGGTATCCCCGCTCTCGATCACACTGCGCGCAAACAGCCCATATACCCGCGAGATCATTCAGTCCCTGGACGGGAAATACGCCCCCTATTCAGATGACTCCCCCCGTTGGTTCCCCGTCACTATTCATTATGAGGACGGAAGCACAGAGACCGCCTCCCACGGCGTACACATGGGCAGTACATCCGAAATAAATCATCTGACCGGCAATATTCTGGATATCATCACCTTTGACAGCCTGATCAACGACAAAGAAATCAATTTCATTGAAATATGCGGCACAGATATCCCGCTAACGCAGAACTGACTCCGAAAAACGCCCGTCAAAAGCGGGCGTTTTCTCATGTGCTCCGGTCTACACAAAGAATATACAGAGAATCTCCCGAATCGCCTGATATTTTGTCGCCCTCACCGATTGATTTATGCCCATAAAACAGGTAAAATAAAAATATCTTTTATCGAATGAAGGAGAGGACACGATACATGAGCGTCAATCGTTGTTATTCCGAAAAAAAACCGGGCTTTGATGTAGAAGCGCGCAGTCTGTTTTCCAGCCTGCACGACCTGCTGGAAGTCAAAAGCCTGACCCATGTGCGGTATCTTTGCCGCTATGATACCGAGGGACTCGCCCCGGAAGCCTATGAAAAAGCCAAGGGCATCGTTTTCTCCGAGCCGATGGCGGACGTATGCTACGACGAGGACTTCCCCCGTCCGGCAGGCGCTCACACGGTACTCGCGGTTGAGCCGCTGCCCGGCCAGTTCGACCAGCGCGCGGACTCCTGCGCACAGTGCATCCAGCTGCTGACCGGCGGCGAGCGCCCGACGGTTGCGGCGGCAAAGATCTATGTGCTCGAAGGCGAACTGTCGGACGCCGATATGGACAAGATCCGCGGCTACCTGATCAACCCCGTTGAAGCGCGCGAGGCGTCGATGGACAAGCCCGCGACCCTCAAGGTGGATTATGCCATCCCGACGACGGTTGCATCGGTCACTGGTTTCATCCATATGGACGAAGCCGCACTGAATGACCTGCTGACCCACATGGGACTTGCGATGGATTTGGACGACCTCAAGTTCCTGCAGGCCTATTTCCGCGACGAGGAAAAGCGCGACCCGACCATCACCGAAGTCCGCATGGTAGACACCTACTGGTCGGACCACTGCCGCCACACCACTTTCCTGACCGAGATCGACGGCACCAAGATCGACGACCCGATGGTGCAGTATGCGTTCGACCGCTATCTCGCGGCGCGCATCGAGGTCTATGGTGAGGAAAAAGCGGAAAAGCGTCCGGTCACGCTCATGGATATTGCGACGGCGGGCGCCAAAGTGCTCAAAAAGCGCGGCTATCTGAAGAACATTGACGAATCCGAAGAGATCAACGCCTGCTCGATCAAGGTCAAGGCTCTGGTAAACGGCCATTACGAAGACTGGCTGCTGATGTTCAAGAACGAGACCCACAACCATCCGACCGAGATCGAACCGTTCGGCGGCGCGGCGACCTGTCTGGGCGGCGCGATCCGCGACCCGCTCTCCGGCCGCAGCTACGTCTACCAGGCCATGCGCGTGACCGGCGCGGGCGACCCGACGGTGCCGCTCTCCGAGACACTCGAACACAAGCTGCCGCAGCGCAAGCTGTGCCAGACCGCAGCGGCAGGCTATTCGTCCTACGGCAACCAGATCGGTCTGGCCACCGGTTTGGTGCATGAAATCTATCACCCGGGTTATGTCGCCAAGCGCATGGAGATCGGTGCGGTTGTCGGCGCGGCGCCGCTGGAAAACGTCATCCGCGAAGTGCCCGAGCCGGGCGATATCGTCATCCTGCTCGGCGGCAAGACCGGCCGCGACGGCTGCGGCGGTGCCACCGGCTCCTCCAAAAAGCACACCGAAGCGTCGCTCGAGACCTGCGGCGCAGAAGTCCAGAAGGGTAACCCGCCCGAGGAGCGCAAGATCCAGCGCCTGTTCCGCGACGGCAACGTCACCCGTATGATCCGCCGCTGCAACGACTTCGGCGCGGGCGGTGTATCGGTCGCCATCGGCGAGCTGGCCGACGGTCTGGACATCAATCTGGATGCTGTTCCGAAGAAGTACGACGGTCTGGACGGCACCGAGCTGGCCATCTCCGAATCGCAGGAACGCATGGCGGTCGTTGTTCGCGCAAAGGACGCGGATGCGTTCATCGCCGCCGCTGCCAAAGAGAATATCGAAGCGGTCGTTGTGGCTGTCGTCACGGACAAGAACCGCCTGTGCATGACATGGAACGGGAACACGATCGTAGATGTTTCGCGCGACTTCCTCAATACCAACGGCTGCGCCAAGCATGTGACCGCCGAGGTTGCTGCCCTGCCCGCGCCGTCCATTTCCTGTGCGCCGGAAGGCAAAACCGAAGCGGAAAAGCTGCTCAACCACGCTTCCACCCTCGGCATCTGCCTCGAGCGCGGTCTGGTCGAGCGGTTTGACGGCTCGATCGGCGCAAACTCGGTCTTTATGCCCTTCGGCGGCAAGTATCAGCTGACCCCGACGCAGGTCATGGCAGCAACCATGCCCGCGCAGAACGGCCAGTGTGAGACCGCATCTGTCATGGCGTTCGGCTTTGACCCCTATTACACCGAGCAGAACCCGTTCCTCGGCGCATCGGCCGCAGTGATTGAATCGGTGGCCAAGCTCGTGGCCGCGGGCTGCGACTTTGAAACCGCCTACCTCACCTTCCAGGAATACTTCGAGCGTCTGGGCAAGGACCCGAAGCGCTTTGGCAAGCCGCTCTCTGCGCTGCTCGGCGCATACACCGCGCAGGAAGAGCTGTGCCTCGGCGCGATCGGCGGCAAGGACTCGATGAGCGGCTCGTTCGACGACATGGACGTACCGCCCACGCTGGTCTCCTTTGCGATCGCCCCGCAGGATGCGTCCCGCCTGATCTCGCCCGAATTCAAGGCAGCAGACCATCCGGTTTACTTCTTCGACGCACCGTACTTCCAGGATGGCTCGGCAGATTACCAAACCATGAAGCACGTCTGGAACGAGGTTGCAAACCTCATTGCATCCGGCAAGGCGGTTTCCGCGTGGGCGCTGTCGGTCGGCGGCATCGCCGAGGGCATTTGCAAAATGGCGCTCGGCAACAAGATCGGCTTTGCGTTTGACGAATCCTTCCCGACCGAAGCGCTGTACCTCAAAAACTTCGGCGGCATCCTGATCGAAGCGGCGGAAGAACTGCCCGCCTACTGGCTGGTCGGCCGCACGACCGCAGACGAGAAGATCACAGTCGCAGGCGAGTCGGTTTCTCTTGACGAGCTGACGAACGCCTTTGAAGGCCGCCTGGAGAGCGTGTTCCCGACCAAGGCGCCGGCTGAGGACGAGCACCTGACTACTGTCTCCTACACCGAGCGCAATACCAAGGCGCCAGCCGTCAAGTCCGCCAAGCCTTTGGCCGTCATCCCGGTATTCCCGGGCACCAACTGCGAATATGACACCGCGCGCGCGGTGGAAAACGCAGGCGGCGCGGCCGAAATCATCGTCGTGCGCAACTACTCCGCCAGCGCGCTTGCGGAAAGCGCAGAGCAGCTGGAAAACGCCATCCGCCGCGCCCAGATGGTCATTGTACCAGGCGGCTTCTCGGGCGGCGACGAGCCGGACGGCTCGGGCAAGTTCATCGCCTCGTTCCTGCGCGGCCCCGGCATCAAGGACGCGATCCACGAACTGCTGCGTCAGCGTGACGGCCTGATGCTCGGCATCTGCAACGGCTTCCAGGCGCTCATCAAGCTGGGTCTGGTGCCCTACGGCGAGATCCGCGACGAGATGACCGGCGACGACCCGACGCTGACCTTCAACCTGATCGGCCGTCACCAGAGCCGCTATGTGACCACGCGCGTGGCCTCGGTCAAGAGTCCGTGGCTGTCGTCCTGCAACGTCGGCGACCTGCACTCGATCGCGATTTCGCATGGCGAAGGCCGCTTCGTCGCCCCGCAGCACGTCATTGACGACCTCGCGAAAAACGGCCAGATCGCGTTCCAGTACACCGATCTTGCGGGCAACCCGTCCATGGATATCGCTTGGAACCCGAACGGCTCGATGTGCGCGATCGAAGGCATCACCTCGCCCGACGGCCGCGTCCTCGGCAAAATGGGCCACACCGAGCGTTACAGCCCGTTCGTCGGCCGCAACATCTACGGCGAAAAGTACCAGCCGATCTTCGAAAACGGCGTCAAGTACTTCAAGTAACCGTCCCTACCGCAACAATAAACGCCGGCACCCATTGTGCCGGCGTTTTTCTTGTTCTTTGCTGACACTCTACGTTTCGTAGGTTGCTTCCCCGGCATTCCGCATGGTATCCTACGGTATGAAAGGAGCAAAACATATGAATCACTATATCACAGGCGCGGTCATCAAGCGGCTGCGCGAGGCAAAGCACATGACGCAGGCACAACTGGCCGAAAAGCTGTGCGTGAGCGATAAAGCCGTTTCCAAATGGGAAACCGGCAAGGGTTTTCCCGACGTTTCCCTGCTTGAATCCCTGGCAAGCGTCCTGCAGGTTTCCCTGCCCGAGCTGCTCAGCGGCGAGCAGGTCATCAATACCAACCGCGCAGCCAATCTGCTGCGCTCGCAGCTGTATGTCTGCCCGATCTGCGGCAACGTGCTGCACAGCACCGGTCCGGCCGTCATTTCCTGTTGCGGGCTGACACTGCCGCCGCTCGAAGCGGAAGAAGCGGATGCGGAACACGCCGTGCAGTGCGAGGTGATCGAGCACGAACACTATGTCACCATCGACCATCCGATGACCAAAAGCCACTACATTTCCTTCCTCGCCTGCGTTACCGGCGACCGGTTTGACATAGTCAAGCTCTACCCGGAAGGCAATGCACAGGCCCGCTTTTTCATCCGCGGACACGGCATGCTGTACTGGTACTGCAACCGCCACGGCCTGTTCCGTCAGCGTATCTGAGTTTGTCTGCCCGACGCTCGACAAACGCTGTTTTTTGTGCTACCATAGAGGTGCAAAACCGTCCACGCTTTTGTTTTGGCCGCGTCTGGCGCGCGGTCCGCTGTATCAAACAAACCGAAGCGCCCCGTCGGGCGCTTTCTCTTTTGGAAAGGAATCAATGCTATGACCCCCTATGAACACAAAGTACAGTATTACGAGACCGACGGCATGGGCATCGTCCATCACTCCAACTATATCCGCTGGTTTGAGGAAGCCCGCGTCGATCTGCTCGAGCAGCTTGGCTACGGCTACGACCGCATCGAAGCGGAAGGCTTCGGCAGCCCGGTACTCGAGGTGCACTGCAAATACAAAACTATGGCGCGCTTTGGCGATACCGTGCTGATCTACGCGCAGATCACCGAGTACAACGGTGTCCGCATGGCGCTGCACTATGAGGTGCGCGATGCGCAGACGGACACCTTGCGCTGTGAAGGCGAAAGCCGCCACTGCTTCATGGGACGCGATGACCGTCCGGTATCGCTCAAGCGCAGCTGGCCCGCACTGGATAAGGTCTTTGCCGCGCAGCTGGAAGCCTATCAGGCAGCCAACAGTGCGCAGCCGTAACCGCAACACAAAAAAGAAAGCCGTTTGGGAACATACATGCTCCCAAACGGCTTTTTACTTGCATAGAATCCGAATTTACTCAAAAATCGATGGTCGCCATCACTTCGGAAACGTCTGGCTTGGTCGAAATCAGACCTTCATCATACATCCAGTCGATGTTCTCCTGCCAGCAGGTTTCGCTCTGGCTGAGGAACGGCGCATCCGCGGTCTCCATCAGCGGCAGCAGCGTCTGACAGGACTGCTTTTCCACATCCGGATCCAGTGGGAAGTTGGATTCGTCCTGATTGTCCAGCAGCACCTGCAAAACTGCGTCGGTATCGTTCTGGAAATCATCAAAGCCCTTAGCGCAGGCGCGCAGGAAGCCCGCGAGCACCTCCGGCTCGTTTTCGATCATGTCGTCGTTTGCCAGGAAAATACCTTCGTAGTACTGCGGCACACCGTAGTCGTCCGGGAAGAAATAGTTGACCTCAAAGCCTTCCTTCTCCATCTGCGGCACTTCGTGGTTGACCAGACAGCCGATCGTTGCATCGACGTTACCCGTCACCATCGAGCTCATCAGGTCAAAACCAACATCGACCATCTTCACGCTCGACGGGTCCTGACCGCTGTTCTTCATAATGCTGCGGATGAGCGCTTCGGACAGCTCGGTGCCTGCATAGCCGACCGTCTTGCCGACCAGATCGGCAGGCTCGGTAATGTTCTTCTCCTTGAGCGAAAGAATGATGTTCAGCGGTGCCTGCACAACAGCCGCGATCGACTTGACCGGCACATCTTGCTCCACGCGCGCCTGAATGACGTCCTGCTGATAATACAGGCCGATATCCGCCTTGCCGGCAGCGACCATGCTCATCGCGTCGTTGACGCCCGCCGGCGGCTGGATGTTGACCTTCAAGCCTTCCTCCGCGAAGTAACCGGCCTGCTCTGCCTGATACAGGAATGCGTGCAGCGCATTCGGATACCAGTCGAGCACCACGGTCAGCTCGCGCAGATCGCCGCTGTTCGTATCCTCCGTGTTTTGCGCGTTATCTCCGGCCGTCTGGCCGCCGGCGCAGCCGCTCAGCAGCAGCGCACATGCCGCCAGCGCGGCAAAAAATCTCTTTTTCATTTATATTCCGTTCCTTTCTGTTGTATCTCTGTTATAAACTGCCGCGCCAGGTGACGACCTTTTTCTCGATCCACGACACGATGGCCACCGCCACCATTGCCACAACACTGAGCAGCACGATGGGCGCAAACACGCCCGCGCCGTCCAGCTGGGTCATCATGCGGCGGCTGAAGTAGCCCAGACCCGCCTGCGCACCCAGCCATTCGCCGATCGCCGCACCGATGATGGACAGCGGGATCGCCATTTTGATGGCCGAGAAAAAGTACGGCAGTGCCGCAGGCAGCTTGAGCTTGAGAAAGATCGCACGCTTGCCCGCGCCGAAGGTTTTGAGCATGTCGATCATGTCCGTGCTGGCCGAGCGGAACCCGTCGAACACGGTAATGGCGATCGGGAAAAATGTGATCAGCACGGTCACCAGCACCTTGCTCCAGATCGTGTAACCGAACCAGAGCACAAAGAGTGGTGCAAGCGCGGTGGTCGGGATGGTCTGCGAGGCGACGATCAGCGGATAGAGCATTTTCTCCGCAACCGGACTGGCATCCATCCATACAGCGAGCAGCAGGCCGAGCACGATCGAGATCGCAAGGCCGATTCCCGTGCAAAGCAACGTCGCGGGCAGATGTGCGGTCAGCAGCGGACCGCGCAGTTCCCACATGCGCACCAGAATCTGCGTCGGCGACGGCAGGATATACGCCGCATTCATGCCCATTGCCCCCGCCTGCCATACGATCAGCAGCGCAAACAGAAACAGCAGCGCGGGCAGATTTGCGTTTTTCTTCATGCCGACACCTCCCGCCGCAGCAGGTCGATCAGCTGCTCGCGCAGAGCGAGCATGCCGGGCTCGGTCAGGCACGCACGCGTGCGCGGATACGACACGGGTACGTCAAATGACACCAGCCGGCGGATCGGTGTTTCCTCAACGACCAGCACGCGGCTGGACAGGAAAATCGCCTCTTCGACGTCATGCGTGATGAACAGCACGGTCTTGTGGTCGCTCTCCCACTGGTCAAGCAGCCACTCCTGCATATTGATGCGCGTGAGAAAATCCAGCGCGGAGAACGGCTCGTCCAGCAGCAGCAGTTCCGAGCCGGTCAGCAGCGTGCGCGCAAAGGCCGCGCGCTGCCGCATACCGCCGGACAGCTCGTCCGGACGCTTGTCGCCCCAGCCGGTCAGGCCGACGTGCGCGAGCGTCTCGTCCGCGCGGCGTACCATCTCCGCGCGGCTGATGCCGCCGCGGATCTCCATGGGCAAGCACAGGTTATCCCGCACGCTCCGCCACGGAAACAGCAGGTCGCGCTGCGGCATATAGCCGCAGTAACCGCGCCGCCCGTCGATCTTCTCCCCGCCGACCAGAATCTCGCCCGACTTTTTGGGCAACAGCTGATTGGTCAGGCGAAAAATCGTGGACTTGCCACAGCCCGACGGGCCGATGACTGAAACGAACTCGCCTTTCTCGATGTGAAACGACAGGCCGTCGATGATGTTGAAATCCTCGCTGTCATACTGGAAAACGACGTTTTGAAACTCGAGCATTGTCTTACATCGCCTCGTTCCACGCCATGTCCCAGAACATCGCCTCATAACGCGAGCAATCGACGAAAATATCGGTCAGCCGCTGAAGCTGCGGCTCGGTGTAATCCGCGCTCAGTCGCTCCATCAGCGCGATCAGACGCTGGTTTTCCGCAGCGTAGCCCTCGCTCGCGTAACTGCGCACCCATTCGCCATAAAAGTCGTGGTTTTCCGCGTCAGGGTAGTTTTTGACGATCCACTTGGCGATGTACTCATAGCTGATCGCGCAGGACAGCACAGCCGCCATAATCTCGGCCGGGCCTTCCTCCGCCGCGACCGCGCGCATATAGGCGGTATAGGACTGATTGCTCAGCGAGGGCTTGACGGACTCCGCCTGCGCCTCCGTGATGCCCAGCCGCGCCATATAGCCGCGATGGACCTCCATTTCACCGTTCAAGATGCTGGCCACATAGGAAGCATACGTCCGCATGACCTCGGGTTCGCGGGACTTGACCACACCCTGCGCGAATACCTTTGCGTAATCGAACAGGTACAGGTAGTCCTGCAACAGATAGAAACGGAATTTGTTTACAGCAAGGCTGCCGTCTGCAATGCCCCGGACAAAGGGATGGGTCAAATAACCCGCCCAGATTTCCCGGGACGCGTCCAGCAGTCTTTCGGTGGTTTTGTTATTTTTCAAGGTGGTACCCCCAATGAACGAATTGGACTGACGGCAGATTGCCGGCAGCACTTGTTGTGTTTTTGCTTAAATCAGTTGAATTTGATGTGCGTTTGCCAGATCATCAGCAGTCAGTAAACTGACCGCATCGATCAGGCGTGTGCGAAAGGAAGCGGTGCCCTCCATCTCTTTACGCACGCGCACCTGCGCTTGTTCTCCGCAACGGTTCATCACCTCCGCCGCCGCAACTGCGGCCTCAAATAATTTATTTGGATTCGCACCGCAGTACAATGCGGTCAGCGACGTGAGCATACAACCGGCGCCGGTAATGCGACCCATCAGCTCACTGCCGCCCCGCAGCACTGCGGTGCGTTGTCCATCGGTTATCAGGTCGATCACGCCGGTCAGCATGACGACCGCGCCGGTCTGCCGGCTGAACTGTCCCAGCCACGCGGCAGATTCGGCAAGGTTTTGTTCGGTCACGCGGTCGAGCGCATCGACTTCCACGCCAGCAGCGTTCTCCTGCCCTGCGGCCAGCGCACGAATCTCGGACGCATTGCCGCGGATGACCGACACCAGCCGTTCGGCCAGCAGACGGCCGCACATTTCGCTGCGCAGGCGGCTTGCCCCCGCCGCGACCGGATCGAGCACGACCGGATGACACAGCCGTTTGGCAGTACGCGCAGCCAGTAGCATGGCCTCCTGGGCACGCAGCGCGCCCATATTGAGCGCAAGCGCGTCCGCATGCGACGTGATCTCCTCAACCTCACGCTCATCCTGCGCCATGATGGCCGTACCGCCCGCCGCAAGGATGATGTTCGCGCAGTCGTTGATGGTCACATTGTTGGTGATCGAATGCACCATCGGCCGCACCGCTTGGGTATGTAACAGGATCTGTTTCAGGCTTTCCGTCACCGCAGAGCCCCCTCGAGCTGGCTGAATACCTGCGTGCGCTTGAGCGCTGCCAGCACAAAGACCGAGATGGCCGCGCCGACCGCCGTCGAAACCAGGAAGGACGGCACAAAGGTAAAGAGCGCTGCGGCCGAGTTATTCATCAGCACTGCCGCGATCGGATAGGACGCGATGCCGCCCAGAATGCCCGTGCCGAACACTTCGCCGACATAGGCAACCGGCAGTTTGGGGCACAGCTTATAGGCAAGGCCGCACAGCAGCGCACCAATCATCGAGCCGGGGAACGCCAGCAGACTGCCCAGTCCCAGCAGGTTGCGGATGAGCGAGGCGGCAAACGCCATGCCGAAGGCATACCACGGTCCGAGCAGCACCGCGCCCAGCACGTTGACCATATGCTGCACAGGCGAGCACTTTGCACCCAGCACTGGGATGGAAAACAGGCTGCCGACAACCGCCACTGCCACCAAAAGGCCCGCAATCGTCAGTTTGCGAATGGATTGTTTTTTCATTGATGTTCACTCCTCCGGAAAAATACGACAAAAATGATTGAGCGGCCCGCAGCCGTTTCCGAAACCGGGCGCATGCCGGATGGCGTCGGTCACATAGGCCTTGGCGCGCTCGACCGATTCCGGCATGGAATACCCCAGCGCCAGATTGGACGCAATTGCAGATGACAGCGTACAGCCCGTGCCGTGTGTGTTGGTGGTATCCAGCTGCACGATCTCATAGCGGTGAAAATCCGTGCCGTCATACAGCACGTCCACCGCGCCCGCCATGTTTTTGCCGCCCTTGACCAGCACATTGCGACAGCCCTTGGCATAGATGCGGCGCGCCGCCTCTTCCATATCCGCCGGGGTTTTGATCTGCATATCTGCGATATACTGCGCCTCAGGGATGTTGGGCGTCAAGATGTCCGCAAACGGCAGCACAGATTCGATCAGCGTGCCGACGGACGCGGGGTCCATCAGCGCATCGCCGTTTTTGGCAAACATCACCGGGTCGATGACCACATGCTGCGGCTTGTACTGCGCCAGCTTGCCCGCAACCGCTTTCATGCACGCAGGTGAAGAGAGCATGCCGATTTTGACCGCATCCGGCACGATGTCCTCAAACACCGCGTCGATCTGCTCCTCGATCATCTTGGGACTGATATCCTGAATATCGATCACGCGGGCGGTGTTTTCCGCCACCACCGATACGATCACGCTCATGCCGAACACGCCGTGCGCCGCCATGGTTTTGAGATCCGCCTGCACACCTGCGCCACCCGAGCAGTCCGAGCCGGCAATCGTAAGCACCTTTTTCATCCTGTATTTCCTCCTGTTCATCCGTCCAATAAAAAAGGAACATCCCACATTGGGATGTTCCTTCGCGTCCGAAAATACCCGCACGCATGTGCGGCACCAGCATCCCTACGTTGGCATTATCCAAATCAGGTAAGGTCGAGGTCGAAACCTCCTCTCAGCCTCCCACGGAAGCTCCCTTGCTAGTATATTACGTTATCACTTGTCGAACGGTTTGTCAAGCGTTGTGTCCGCATGCGGCAGCATAAGCTGCGTCATCCACGGCTTCCAACCACTCGTTGCTGCCGTTTTCACCGGGTACCTCGACCGCCAGATGCGAGAACCAGCTGTCCGGCGCGGCGCCATGCCAATGCTTGACACCGACCGGGATATTGACCGTATCGCCCGGATGCAGTTCGACCGCAGGCTTGCCCCATTCCTGATAATAGCCCCTGCCAGCCACACACACCAGAATCTGTCCGCCGCCCTGATCCGCATGGTGGACATGCCAGTTGTTGCGGCAGCCCGGCTCAAAGGTCACGTTGAAAATGCCGACCTGCTCGGTCGAGACCGGCGCGAGATAGCTCTGTCCGACAAAATACTGCGCATATGCGTCGTTCGGCTGGCCGATCGGGAACACCATTTGGTTCTGGTGCGCGGTCTTGCCGTCCGAGGCCTGTTCTTCGTCCGCCCAGACCTCCTTTGCCATGCGAAACGCCGCCCATGCCTTGGGCCAGCCTGCGTAGAACGCCGCATGCGTCAGGATCTCCGCGATCTCGGTGCGGGTAATGCCGTTGTTCTTGGCCGTAGTCAGGTGATACTGGAACGAAGCATCCACCAGTCCCTGCGCCATCAGGCACACCACCGTCACCAGCGAGCGGTCGCGCAGCGAGAGCTTATCCTCCCGGCTCCAAACCTGTCCAAACAATACATCGTCATTGAGTTCGGCAAATTTGGGGGCAAATTCCCCCAGTGAATCCCGTCCTGCCGTCTGCTTAACTGCCATTATGATACGCTTCCTTTCCTGTTAAATCCCACTGCCCATCTCAAACGCGGTTTGCAGCGCCGGATGGCCCTCAATATCTCCTGCGTCCGTCACGCCGCCGGCAAACACACTGCCTGCCAAATGCGCTTTTTCAAAACAGCTGATCCAGCCCTGCAAACCATGCACCGCGCCTTCCGGCGTTTCCGGATCGTCCTCCGCTGCCGCGGTCAATAAGTAGATATCCCGGAAGGCATACTCGGACGGAAACAGCGGATTGGCCCGGTCTAGCATGGTCTTCATCTGGCCGCTCATGCCATAGTAGTAGATCGGCGTTGCAAACACCAGCACGTCTGCCGCACCCATCTGCTGCGCAATGGTATCCGCGTCGTCGCGGATCACGCAGCGCATGGTCTGCTGACAGGTCAGGCAGCCGCGGCAGAACCCGATGTTTTTCTCACACAGATACACCATTTGCACCTGATGGCCCGCTTGCGATGCGCCTTTGGCAAACGCCTCGGCCAACCGGTTGGAATTGCCGTGGCGCCGCGGACTGGAAGCAATGATCAACACATTCTTACCCATATTTTTGCTGCCTCCCTCACATGCTCGCCTTGAGGATCTGTACTACGTCTTCATGCGTCAGCACGCGATAGCCGCCCTGCATGATAAAGGTACCGTCCGCAATGCCTTCCAGCATGTCCTCGGTTACCCCCAGCTCGGAGATATGCATCACCAGCCCGATCTCCTTCATGTATGCTTCCATACGGTCCAGTCCTTCGCGCGCAATCTGCTCATCCGTCTTGCCCGCCGGGTCCACATCCCAAACATTGACCGCATACCTCTTGAATTTCTGCACGCCATAGGGCAAAATAAACTTATAATACGGAATGGAAACCGCCGACAGCGTCATGCCGTGCGTAGCGTCCGTGTACGCGCCGATGGACTGGCCGATCATATGCACTTCCCAGTCGGTCGCCTTGCCCATCGCCACAAAAGTATTGAGCGCCCAAGTCGCGATCCACATGATATTGCTGCGCGCCTCATAATCCGTGGGGTTGTTCACCGCGATGCGCGAACTGTGGATCAGCGAACGCAGCAGGCCTTCCATGACGTAATCCGAGGTGTTGTCGTCCTCTCCGGAAAAATACTGCTCCAGAATATGCGACATAATGTCGAAAAAGCCCGCTGTCATCTGATATTTGGGCAGCGTGAAAGTGAATTTTGGATTGAGGATCGCAAATTTCGGCATCACGTTGTCGCCGAACACATGGCCGATCTTGAGTTTCTGCGCATGGTTGGTGATGACCGAACCGCCGTTCATCTCCGAGCCGGTGCCGACCATGGTCAGCACGCAGCCGACCGGAATGATTTGGTTGTCCACATCCTCCATATTGAGGTAATATTTCTCCCACGGGTCCTGCTCACAATAGGCGGAAACCGATACCGCCTTGGCATAATCGCACACCGAACCGCCGCCAACAGCCAAAATCAGGTCGGCTTTGCCTTCCTTGGCCCGTGCGCAGCCCTCATACAGCTTTTCCACGGTCGGGTTGGGCATCACGCCGCCGTCCTCGATCACATGTTTGCCGCACGACTGCAAAATCCGCATCACGGCATCATAAATCCCGTTTTTCTTGATCGAGCCGCCGCCGTAAACCAGCAGCACGTTTTCCCCGTATTTTTCCAGCTCTTTTTGCAGGCCGTCCAGCGCCTGCTCGCCAAAATACAATCTTGTCGGATTGCAATACACGAAATTTCCCAGCATGACTTTTCTCCTTTCCGGGCATTGCTATGTATCTTTTCTATGTCTTTATTATAAAAAGAAACCATTCAAATAGCAAATGCCTATCTTTTTTGTTCTGTCATGCTTGACAAGCATATATTAATTTTCGTACACTGATGGCATCCCTTGAACCCCTCCCATCGGAAAGCGAGGTACAATATGGAACTTCGGGTTTTGGAATATTTTCTGGCTGTCACACAGGAGCAGAGCATTTCCGCTGCGGCGGAGCATCTGAACCTGACGCAGCCCACCATTTCGCGTCAGCTGAAAGATCTGGAAGAGGAACTCGGCAAACAGCTTTTGGTGCGCGGCAAACGCAATCACAAAATCGGGCTGACCGAAGAAGGCCGTCTGTTCCGCAAACGCGCGCAGGAGATTGTCGAACTGGTGCAAAAGACCGAAAATGAAATCCGACAGTCGGGCCACGGCATCGCTGGAGACGTGTTTATCGGCGCGGGCGAAACCGATGCCCTGCGCGTCATCGCCCGTGTGGCGCACCGAATCCAAACCGAATATCCAGATGTACATTTTCACATCGTCAGCGGCGATGGTCAAGACCTGATGGACCGGCTGGACAAAGGACTTTTTGATTTCGGTCTGCTGCTCGGTACCGGCGATTCCTCCAAATACGATCATCTTTCCCTGCCCATGCAGGATCACTGGGGTGTGTTGATGCGCCGGGATGCGCCGCTTGCGCAAAAAGATCACATCACACCGGAAGATCTGTGGGACAAACCGCTCATCCTGTCCCGCCAGATGATCCATCTGCCAAGCTTCCTGCAATGGATACAAAAGCCCACAGCCGAACTGCAAATCAGCGCGACTTACAATCTGGCGTACAATGCTTCGCTGATGGCAGACGAAAAAATGGGCTATGTTTTGCTGCTGGACAAGCTGATCAATACCAGCGGCAACAGCAACCTTTGCTTCCGTCCGCTGTATCCGGATATCACTCTGGATATGAAACTGGTCTGGAAACGCTATGCTGCCATGTCCAAAGCCGCCGAATACTTCCTGACACAGCTCCGCGCAGATATTGCATTGTTCTGATAGAAAAAACCGTCTCCTAAAGGAGACGGTTTTCTTGTATCTGTTCAATCCAAAATGGTAATACTTTCGATCACCGGCTGATTTTCCGGCAGCACAGTGCCGTTGCTGTCCTCCACCGGCGTGTTTTCGCAAATTTGATCGACAATATCCATGCCGTCGGTCACATAGCCGAAGCAGGCATACTGTCCGTCCAGATAAGTGCTGTCCTGATGGACGATGAAAAACTGTGAGGACGCGCTGTCCATATCCTTCGCACGCGCCATTGAGATCGCGCCGCGCGTGTGCGACAGGTCGTTCTCCACACCGTTTTCCGAAAATTCACCCTTGATGGTCTGGTCCGATCCGCCGGTGCCGTCACCGTTCGGATCGCCGCCCTGCATCATAAAGCCGTTGATGATGCGATGGAAGGTCAGGCCGTCATAAAAGCCGTCTTTCGCCAGATCCATGAAGTTCTGCACGGTGATCGGCGCGGCGTCGCCGTCCAGTTCCACCGTGATCGTACCCATGTCCTGTATCTTGATCTCCGCATGATGCGTGCCGATGCCCGTCGTTTCGGTCTGGGTTTCAGTCTGCGCCGTATCCAGTTCGTCTGTCTGCGTATCCGCAGCGGTATTCTGCTCTCCTGCGCCGCCGCAGCCGCTCAGCAGCAGCGCTGCCAAAATCCCGCAAATGCCCCAAAAACGTTTGCTCTTACTCATTGTGTTGCTCCTTTGCCTGTGTTCATTGGTTTGCGATGTATTATTTTTCTTCCGGTCTGCCGTGCGCCGAAGAGCGCCGCACCGCATTATCCTGAAACCGGAAAAAGTTCGGATGGTGGCGCGACTGGGTATACTCGAACATCACCCCATCGCTGTTGTATGTATGGCTGCTCACGACCGCAAGGCAGTTGCAGTCACCCATATCCAGATATTGCAGGTCAAGCGGCGTAGCCTTCTCCACCGTCACCACACGTTTGCTGTTGATGATAGAGATATGCCGCTCGTTTTCCAGATAACGATAGATTGACCCTTCCGCGATCTCGCGCGTCAGGCCCTGCGCCACATCCTGCCGGAAATAGCTATGGTTGAAAATCAGCGGACGGCCGTTCAAGTAATGCAGGCGCTGGATGTAATACAGCGGCGTCCCCTCCGCAAAGCCGGTCTTTTCCGCCAGCCGCGCATCCGCTTCGACCGAAGAAAACACCAATACCTTGTTCGTGCCGCGCTGCTGATTGCGCGCAGCGGACTCGCTGAATGTCTCGATCGTCCCCAGTGTGAAAGTCGTCTGCTGACTCGGCTGGAAAATATTGCGCATGCCCTTGCCCTGCATGGTCTGCACATAGCCCACCCGCACCAGTTCCGCCACCGCGCGGCGCAGTGTGTTGCGCGAACACCCCAGCTCCGCGATTAAGGTATGCTCACTTGGCAACAGCTCCTGCGGCGGATACTCACCGGATTCAATTTTTTCCTTCAAGAACTGATACAGCTGTTCATATTTCGCCTTTGGCATGGCACACCTCTTCGCAGTACAAACTCATTTTATTATTATAACACATCCCCGCACGCTTGCGGCACCTTGTTCCGTAAATTCACAAAAAATCCAATCATATATCGGATGCATTAGCTTTTTGCACGAATTGCAAAACATTTTATTGTCGTTTTCCCCATTTCGCTCAGCAATACACCCAAAAAAATTTTGAATTTTTTGTTAAAGAATCGGCTTGTTTTCCCGCTTTCAAAGCAGTATCCTATCCTCAATAAACAACTTGTTTGAACAAGTTTGCGGGCAACAAAAAAACGGGAGGAAAATTCATGGGAAAGTACCAGCAGGACGTCCAAACGCTGCTCGATAAGATCGGCGGAAAGGGCAACATTCAGGCGGTTTCGCACTGCATGACGCGCATGCGTTTTGTGCTCGTCGATCCGAAAAAGGCGGACGAAAAGGAAATCGAAAAGATTCCTAGCGTCAAAGGCACATTTACGCAGGCCGGTCAGTATCAGGTCATCATCGGCAACGACGTGGCAAACTTTTATCAGGAATTCACCAAGTTCGCCGGCATCGAAGGCGTAAGCAAGGACGCGGTCAAGAGCGCGGCCAAAACCAACCAGAATCCCCTTCAGCGTATCATGGGCGCGCTGGGCGAAATCTTTGCCCCGATCATCCCGGCGCTGATCTGCGGCGGCCTTGTGCTCGGCTTCCGCAACATCATCGGCGAAGTCGATCTGCTGAATGGACGCACACAGTCGCTGGCTGACGTGTCCCAGTTCTGGGCGGGCATGTACAGCTTCCTGTGGCTGATCGGCGAGGCGATCTTCCACTTCCTGCCGGTCGGCATCACTTGGTCGATCACCAAAAAGATGGGCACAACCCAGATTCTCGGCATTGTGCTCGGCCTGACGCTGATCTCCCCGCAGCTGCTCAACGGCTTCTCGGTCGCCACTACCCCGGCCAGCGAAATCCCGGTTTGGGACTTCGGCTTTGCGCAGGTGCAGATGATCGGCTATCAGGGACAGGTCGTCGCAGCCATTATGGCGGGCTTCGTGCTGGTCTACTTAGAGAAATTCTTCAAAAAGATCTGTCCGGAAGTCGTCAGCATGGTCGTGGTGCCGTTCTGTGCACTGGTTCCGGCTGTGTTGATCGCGCATACCGTTGTCGGTCCGATCGGCTGGAAGATCGGCGACTTTATCGCCAACATCGTCAACATGGGCCTGGCATCCAACTTCAAACTGGTCTTTGCCGCGCTGTTCGGCTTGTTCTACGCGCCGATTGTCATGACCGGCTTGCACCACATGACCAACGCGATCGACTCGCAGCTGGTCAACACCTATGGCGGCACCAACCTCTGGCCGATGATCGCGCTGTCCAACATCGCACAGGGCTCGGCGGTGCTCGCCATGTCCTTCCTGCAGAAGCGCAATGAGCGCGCGCAGCAGGTCAACATCCCGGCATGCATCTCCTGTTATCTGGGCGTGACCGAGCCGGCACTGTTCGGCGTCAACCTCAAGTACGGTTTCCCGCTGGTCTGCGGCATGATCGGTTCAGCCTGCGGCGCGGTCATCTCGATCGGCACCGGCGTCACAGCCATCAGCATCGGCGTCGGCGGCCTGCCGGGCATCCTGTCCATCTTTCCGGAATACTGGGGTAAATTCCTGCTGGCAATGGCCGCGGCGATCGTCGTGCCGTTCGTGCTAACCTATATCGTCGGCAGCCGCAAGCTGTCCCGCGAGGACCGCGTACTCGAAACCGCACCGGCAGCCGCGCCTGCGGCGGAACCATCCGCACCGGCGGCCGTCGAGGCTCCGTCCGAGACCGCTTCCATCACCCTCCAGGCGGTCTGTGACGGCCATACCCTGCCGCTCTCCGAAGTGCCGGATGATGTGTTCTCCAAGGGCGTCATGGGGGAAGGCATAGCCTTTGAACCGACCGGCGACACGATCTACGCGCCGGCGGACGCCACCGTTTCGGTCGTCATGGAGGACAGCCGCCACGCCTGCGGCCTGCAGCTCGCGGACGGCACCGAACTGCTCATCCACATCGGCGTGGACACGGTAGACATGAAGGGCGACGGCTTCACCCTGTTCGTCCATGAAGGCGACCACGTTAAGACGGGCGACAAACTGATCTCCTTCTCCCCGGAAAAGATCGCGGCTGCCGGCCACCCCAAAACCACGGTGTTTATCGTCACCGAACCCGCGGGCCACACCAATATGATGTTCCACACAGGCATTGACGCCAAGCACGGCGAGACGGCCATCGCCGAACTGTCCTGAACCAGGAGGAAACACAAGATGTACGATTTTCGCAAAAGCGTTGTTTATCAGTGCTATTTCAAATCCTTTTTTGACTCGAACGGAGACGGCGTCGGCGATCTCGGCGGTGTGACTGCCAAGCTCGACTATTTGAAAACGCTGGGCGTGGATTATATCTGGCTCAACCCGTTTTTCCCTTCCCCGCAGCGCGACAACGGCTATGACGTGGCCGACTACTGCGCGGTCGATCCGCGTTTCGGCACAATGGCGGATTTTGAAACACTATCCCAGGAAGCCGCAAAGCGCGGCATCCGCCTGATGCTCGATATGGTGTTCAACCACACCTCGACCGAACACGAATGGTTCCAAAAGGCGCTCGCAGGCGACAAGGAATACGAGGACTTCTATATCTGGCGCGAAGGCGGCGCGGATGGCACGCCTCCGAACAACTGGGAGAGCAAGTTCGGCGGCAATGCGTGGCAGTATGTGCCCGAAAAGGGCAAGTGGTACCTGCACCTGTTCGACCCAACGCAGGCCGACCTGAACTGGGAAAATCCTCGTGTGCGGCAGGAGCTGCAAAAAGTCATCCGCTTCTGGATGGACAAGGGCGTCAAGGGCTTCCGCTTCGACGTGGTCAACCTCATCAGCAAAGGCTCATACAAGTCCGACGATCAGGGCGACGGCCGCCGTTTCTACACCGACGGCCCGCGCATTCACGAATTCCTGCATGAGCTGAGCGCTGCGACCTTCGGCACGGATGCCGAGATCATCACGGTCGGCGAAATGAGCAGCACCAGCATGGAAAACTGCTACCGCTACGCAGGTGCGGACACCGGTGAGCTGAGCATGGTGTTCTCGTTCCACCACCTCAAAGTCGATTTTGTCGGCAACGAAAAATGGGTGCTGGTACCGTTTGACTTCTTAAAGCTCAAGAACATCCTGTTCTCATGGCAGACCGGTATGAGCGACCACAATGCGTGGAACGCGGTGTTCTGGTGCAACCACGATCAGCCGCGCGTCGTCTCCCGCTTTGGCGATGAGGGCGAGTACTGGGCACCGTCGGCCAAGATGCTCGGCACGGTCGTGCACTGTCTGCGCGGCACGCCCTACGTCTATCAGGGCGAGGAGATCGGCATGACCAATGCGGGCTTTACCTCGCTCGACCAATACCGCGACGTGGAAAGCATCAACCACTATCATATCCTGCGGGCACGCGGCCTGCACGAGGACAGCGTCTATGACATCCTGCGCGTGCACTCGCGTGACAATGCGCGCACGCCCATGCAGTGGGACGCGAGCGCGCACGGCGGCTTCACCACGGCGGAACCGTGGATCAGCGTCAACCCCAACCACACCCGCATTAACGCCGCGGCGCAGGTTGGCGACCCGGATTCCGTGTTCACACACTATCAAAAGCTGATCGCGCTGCGCAAGCAGTACGACGTGATCGCCTATGGCGACTTTGCCCCGCTTGACCAGCAGCACCCGTCGGTGCTGGCTTATACCCGTCGCTTAAACGGCGAGCAGTTGGTCGTCGTCAACAACTTCTACCGCACCGAAACGGACTGGACCTGCCCGGTCGATCTCGACGGCTTCACCTGCCTGCTGTCCAACTATCCGGACAGCACGGTCCAGACCAAGCTGCACCTGCGTCCCTATGAATCGCTGGTGCTGCACCGCGCGGCAAAATAACATCCTTCCTGTTTTCCCATAGAAAAGGCCCTGTCTCTCCCATGGAGACAGGGCCTTTTCGTTCAGTCTGTTTCAGAATGCCGGATATACCAGAAATAATACGGAAACTCAAACAGCAGCATCACACTCCAGCCGATCGCGCAGGCGATGCTGATGCCGAAGATCCCCCAACGCGGCGCAAGCAGCGCGGTGAAAACCACGCGCAATGAAGTCTGGATAAACGTACCGAGCAGTGTAATGCGAAGCTTTCCCGCACCGCGGAAAAAGCCTTGTATGCCGTTGGTGAACGCCGGAAACAGATAGAAAAACGCCATTGCCGTCAGATATTGCACACCCAGACCGGTTACGGCCTGCGCGTCCGCGTCGCTGACGAACAGCCCCATCACCGGCCGGCGCAGCAGCAAAACCGCCGCACAGATCAGCACCCAGTAAAGGCTTTCCAGCCGCAGACCGCGCCACAATCCTTCCCGCGCACGGCGGAACTGCCCCGCGCCGCGGTTTTGCGCCACAAACGTGGTGATACCGTGCGAAATGCTCTGCTCGGGCGTAAAAGCAAAGTCGTCCACCCGCGTGACGGCATTGAACGCCGCGATCACATCCACGCCAAGCGTATTGACCGTCCCTTGAATGAGCAGCTTGCCGACCGGCTGACAGGCCTGTTGCAGTGCCGTCACCAGACCATACCGCAGTGTTTGCCGGAGCATCGCCGCATCGATCCGCCATTCCTGCCAACGCAGCCTCAACAGTGGCACCTTTCGATAGATATACACAATGGACAACACGGCGGACACGGCTTCCGCCACGACGGTCGTCACGGCGGAACACACGATGCCGAATCCAAGCCATCCGATGAATACGATATCGAGCGTGATATTGAGCAGCGACGACACGATCAAAAACCGCAGCGGCGTTTGCGCATCCCCCACGCTCTTGAGCGCCGCCGCCAGCGCATTGTAAAAATAGGTAAACGGTGCACCGATGAAAATGATCCGCAGATAAGCGGTCGTAATCTGCATCAGTTCCTGGGGCACCTGCAGCAGCTGCAGCAGCGGCACAGCAAAGCAGATGCCCGCCGCCGCCACCGCGGCGGAAAACAGCAGGCCAAACAACAGCGTTGTCGCCATTTCCCGCTTGAGCTTGTCCTGCTTGCCCGCGCCGAAATAGTTGCTCATCAGCACACCCGCACCCATACAGATGCCGGAAATACCGAGGATCAGCAAATTCATCACCGGGCTTGCCATGCCGGTCGCCGCAAGCGCTTCCTTGCCGATAAACCGCCCTGAGATGATCGAATCCGCCGCATTATAGGTCAGCTGGAACAGATTGCCCAAAACCAGCGGCACGGCATAACGAACCAGATGTCTGGTGATATTCCCTTCCGTCATATGAACCGCCGACATATGGCCGTCTCCCCCGTTTTCCGCATGGCTGCATGATGATAATGAAAAACGGAGAGTCCAAAATGGACTCTCCGTCTGGTCCGAGTGACAGGACTTGAACCTGCGGCCTCTTGACCCCCAGTCAAGCACGCTACCAGCTGCGCTACACCCGGATTTCCGATTTCTAATAAATCTTGCTAAAATAGAATATCAAATTTGACGGGCTTTGTCAAGGAAAATCTGCGAAAAACCCGAAATTATCCAGCCCCCAGACGGACGGGAAACCAGCGTTTCCGCTGTTCCCGCCCGATTGGACACCGTTTTTTTAATTTTACGCCCCGAACGATACCGCAAAGCGCGCCAGCATCTTTGCCGCATCCTCCACGTCGCTGACCGCGCACATTTCGCTCGGCGAGTGGATATACCGCGTCGGAATGGACACGGCGCCTGCCTGTACGCCCGCGCGCGCCTTTTGCAGCGCGGCTGTATCCGTGCCGCCAAACTGCAAAATCTCACGCTGGGTGGCAACGCCGCAATCGGCTGCCGCCTGCTCCAGCGCCGCGCACACCGCCGGCGTACAGATCACCGAACGGTCCATCACCTTGACCGTCGGGCCCTTGCCCATATCGACCGCCATCGGCGTCTTTCGCTCGGGCAGATCGCCCGTGTCGGTCACATCCACCGCGATCGCGACATCCGGCTGCACGGCGAACGCCGCCGCGCCTGCGCCGCGCAGACCGACTTCCTCCTGCGCCGTGAACACGAAGTACAGGTCATTGTCGGTCTCCCCGATCTGCTCCATCGCACGCAGTAGGGTCACACAGCCAATGCGGTTATCCAGATACGGGCCGCACAGCACACCGTTCTGCTCAAAGCGCGGCGCTTCAAATACCGCGAAATCGCCCACCTGCACCTGCTGTTCTGCGTCCGCACGATCCTTTGCGCCGATGTCGATGAACAGGTTGTCCAGCGTCAAATCCTTGAACGGCGTTTTCTCCTCATAAGAGATGACGCCGCGCGTGCCGTTGGCAAACCGCACCATAATATTGATGAGATCGCCCTTAAACAGGCCGCCAACCTGCGAAAAGCGGATAAAGCCCTTTTCGTCAATATAGGTGGCGACCACGCCGATCGAATCCATGTGTGCGGCAAACAGCACCTTTTTGCCGCTTCCCTTTTTTCGGCAGATGAGATTGCCGAGCGCATCGGTGGTCACGTCGTCAATATATTCGCCCGCGATCGCCGCAATCGCCTCACGCACGGCATCCTCGCGGCCGGACGGACCGAACGCGCCGCCGACCTCGTTCCATAAATCAAAAACCTTGCTCATTCGGTTTCTCCTCCCAGTTCTTCCAGAAATGCGCGCGCTGCCTGCAAAACCGCCTCACAGTCGCTCAGCGCCGCCACGCTCGACGGCGAATGGATATAGCGCACCGGGGCAGCTACCGCACACACGCGCACACCCGCCCGGCTTTTGTGGATGCGGCCTGCATCCGTGCCGCCGGAAATGCGGGTCTTGGTCTGCCACGCAATCCCGCGCCGGATACACGCGTCGCGCAGCAATTCAAACAGTGATGCATCGTAAATGGTCGCGCCGTCCATAAACGGGATCACCGCGCCGCCGCGCACATGGCAGACGGCCTTGCCGTCCGTGACCTCGGCCAGATCGGCCGCGGTCGTGCCTTCGATCACAAGCGCAAAGCCTGGGTCGAGCGCATAGGCCATGCTCGCCGCACCACGCAGGCCGGTTTCTTCCTGCACGGTGAAGCAGAACCAGGTATCGACCGGCGGCTGCTCTTCGAGCAGCGTCAGCAGCGTCGCACAGCCGATGCGGTCGTCGATCGCCTTGGCCTTAATCAGACCGTCGCCAAACAGCACCACATCCGAGTCAAATACGCCATAGTCGCCGAGTGACACCTTCTCTTCGGCGGCTGCGCGGCTGGTCGCGCCGATGTCAATATACAAATCCTTGGTCTTTGGCATGGTGCGGCGCTCGGAAGCGGTCGTCAGATGCACCGCCTTGATGCCGATGACGCCGCGTATGTCGCCAAACCGCACGCCTTTACCGATCACGACGCGCGGGTCTACCCCGCCGACAAAGCCGAATTTCAGCATGCCGTCCTCGGTGATCTTTTTGACGATCACGCCGACCTCGTCCATATGCGCGCACACGGCGACCGGACGATCCAGCGCCTTTTTTCCCTTACGGAACACCATCACATTGCCGATGGCATCCGTCCGGATTTCATCCGCAAAAGGCTTCGCCTTTTTGAGCACAAAATTGCGCACCGCGTCCTCACAGCTCGACGGGCCGGGCAGTGCGCACAGCGTTTGCAGCAGTTCGGTCATGCTTCCACCTCCCCGTCAAAGTCGCACAGGAAGCGATACATCAGTTCCGCCACGTCCTCCACATCGGACGTTTTGACCACCTCGACCGGTGTGTGCATGTATTTCTCCGGGATAGACAGCAGCGCAGTCGCAATGCCGTGCGCGACGATCTGCATCGTCCACGCATTCGTACCAGTGTTGCCCTCCATCACCTCAAGCGAATAGTCGATGTCGTTGGCCTTGGCCGTTTTAATCAGCATTTTGGTCAGCGCACGGTGCAGGTTGGGTCCCATGCCGATGGCCGGGCCGCTGCCCAGCTCGAACACGCCGTCCGACGGACCGTCCGGCGTTTTGCCGTGCGTCACATCCACCGCGATCGCGTATTCCGGCTGCACCGCAAACACGCCGGTCTGCGCGCCGAGACCGGTGACCTCTTCCTGCGCGCTGATGAGCACCGCAACGTTGCAGCGGCGCTTTTTGTGCTTTTTGAGTTTTTCCAGCGTCAGCAAAATCGCGGCAACACCCGCCCGGTCATCCAGACATTTGCTGCAAACCTGTCCGCCGAGCAGCTTCACCGGCTGCTGCGCGAACACGATCGGCGTGCCGACACGGATTTTCTCTTTAGCGTTTTCCAGACCGGTGTCGATCAGCATCTGATCGATCGGCACGGCCTTATCCTGCTCGCCCGGTTTGAGCAAATGCGGCGGCATGCAGCTGACCACGCCGTACAGCGGCTCATCGGCCAGAATGGTCACCTCGGTGGCGAGCAGCATGCGCGGATCGACGCCGCCGACCGGCGCAAAACGCAAAAAGCCGCCATCCAGCACATCGGTGAGGACAAAGCCGATCTGGTCCAGATGCGCGTCGAGCAGCACGGTTTTGGCATGCTTGCGACCGCAGCCCTTGTAGCCCAGCACATTGCCGTTATGGTCTACCTCGACCGTATCACACAGCGGCCGCAGCAGCGCGGCAACCGCCTGCGCCGCCTGTTCTTCAAACCCGCTCACCGCCGGCAAAGCGCACAGCGTATGCAGGGTTTTCTCTATCTGCAAGGAACATTCCTCCTTTTTGATCTGCGGCGAGCCGCAGCCCGCCCGCAGATTCTATTATACCCGTTTCTCCGGCCGGAGACAATACGACATCCATGAGATGAACAGATTTTGCGTCCCTTTTCCTTCTTTCAGCATCTGCCAAGAAAACTTTGCAAATTCTCTTGACAAGTTCACTTGTCATGTTATACTAAAGGCGCAAAGAATACTTGGCACAAGAAGGATAGAGATAGAGAGGTGCTTTTTATGAACAAAGAGGAAATTCTGGCAAAAAGCCGCAGAGAAAATCTGGATGAAGGCAAAAAAAATGCAGAAAACAAAGGTAGAGAAATAGGCATTGTCTCATTTCTGATTGTCTTGGTTTTTCTCTTCATTTTCAACATGTGCAACGGACAATCAAACGACGCACTGGCCGCCGTTTTTTGGTCTTATGTTGCGGCCGAAGCCTATCCCCGCTATCGGTTCAGCAAAGATAAAACGCTGTTGGTGACCGCCATTGCTGGTGGTTTCCTTTCTATCGCCAATCTCATCACCTATGTAATGCGCGTGGTGGGGTGAGCAATGAACGACAAGCTGATTTTACACAACCGTTTGAAAGAAGCGCGCAGCGAGAAAAAGCTATCACAAGCGCAGCTTGCAGAACTGGTCGGCGTGTCGCGCAACACGATCAGCTCGATTGAAACCGGCCAGTTCAATCCCACGGCCAAGCTGGCCCTCATCCTTTGTGTTGCGCTGGACAAAAAATTTGAAGATTTGTTTTATTTCGAATAACAACGAAAAACGGCTGCGTTTGCAGCCGTTTTTTTCTGTCACAGCAGCCGCAGCGCCATGATCTGCTCGACCGGTATGACCGTGTTGTCCTCGAACACGATCTGCTTTTCCTGCTCGCGGATTTTGCATGCGCGCCCGCGCACGGTAACATACGCGCCGCCCGTCTTTTTCTCATCCGGCACGAAATAGGTGATCTCCACCGCCGGTCGCGTGCCGATCCGCGCGCGCAGCTGACCGATGCGCGCATCCAGCTCCGCGATCACGCCTTCGTCCAGCGCCGCACGCGGCTGGGTCAGGCGCGCGGTTTCCGCGATCGCGTCCCCATGGCCGGTCAGCGCGGCAAAGGGCGCAAACTGCGCCGCGCGGTTTTGCCGCGGCATGGGCGGGTGCCGCAGCGATCTGTGATGCGGTAAATACAGCAGATCCTCATACCGCTCTGCCCCTGTTTTGCTCACGCCCTATGCCCTCCAATCTGGTCGTTGCGCGCGCGTGTTGTCGCGGCTTCCTGCAAATCCATGCCCTTGAGGATCGCGTTTTTCCCAAACTTCCGCTTGATGGAAAGGATCGCCTGCTGCATCTGCTGCTCACGCGCTAGCGCAGCAGCCTGCTCCCGTTCCCGCTGTTGCTGCGCCGCATAGTCGGTGAACAGGTTGATCTGCTCATACTCCGGCGTCCGCTCCACCGCGGCTTCCTCCCGCAGATGATTGGCCGACAGAGAAAGCCGCCGCACCAGCAGTTCCTGCTGCACGATACGGTCATAAAGGGCGCTGACCGCATCGGTCAGCAATCGGGCCGAAGCGGTGTGTCGTCCCAAGTTGGCTGTGCCGTGGGCATGCTTCGGAACGGCACGGCCATAATGGTCGGTCACGACCGGGCCATGATACTGCGCACGCCGCGCGAGATCGGTCAGGCTGACGCGGTCATAGCCCACGGTCAGCACGATCTGGTCGGTCAGCAAATGCTTTTCCACCAGATCAAGGGCAAGCAGATCGACCATTTCACGCACCACCAGCCGCGCGTCGGCAAAGGAATATGGCTCCTGCAGCACCTGTCCGGCGGCAATGCACTTTTCCGCCGGACGGTACGCCCGGATTTCCGCAATGGTACAGGGTTCAAAGCCCCAGGCATGATCGATCAGCAGCTCGGCGTTCACGCCGAACAGACGGTACAGCAGTTCCTCGTTGTAATACTCCTGCGATGCGCCCACCGAACAACGCGCAATATCACCCATGGTGCGCAGTCCAAGCTGTTCCAGCTTGCGCGCATAGCCGCGTCCCACCCGCCAGAAATCGGTCAATGGCCGGTGCGTCCACAGCCGTTGTCGGTAGGACAATTCGTCCAGCTGCGCAATGCGGATGCCATCCGCATCCGGCGCGATATGCTTGGCCACAATATCCATGGCGACCTTGGCCAGATACAGGTTGGTGCCAATGCCCGCAGCCGCGGTGATGCCGGTCGTGTGCAAAATGTCCCGCACGATGCGCGCCGCCAATTCGCGCGCGGACAGTCCATAATGCGGCAGATAGGCGGTCGCGTCGATGAATACCTCATCGATCGAATACACATGGATGTCCTCCGGCGCGATATATTTGAGGTAGATCTCGTAAATCCGCGTGCTCCACGCAACGTAATGCGCCATTTGCGGCGGTGCGGTCAGGTAATCGACCGCCAGAGACGGATTTGCCCGCAGCGCGCCATCGTCGCAGGATTTACCCGTCAGGCGATGCCCCGGCGCTTGATACTGCCGCTTTTGGTTGACCTGCCGCAGCCGTTCGCTCACCTCAAACAGGCGCGCCCGCCCCGGAATGCCATACGCCTTGAGCGAGGGCGACACCGCAAGGCAAATGGTCTTTTCCGTGCGGCTAAGGTCCGCCACCACCAGATTGGTGGTCAGCGGGTCCAGCCCGCGCTCGACGCATTCGACCGAAGCGTAAAAGGACTTCAGGTCAATGGCAAAATAGGTGCGCGTCTGCGCTGCACATTCCGACATCGTCCTTCTCCCCCTTTCCACCGACGCTTTTCCCTTGGTTACCCCCATTATAGCACGCCCCTCCCCGAAAAGCAAACATTTGTTCGATTTTTATCCTGCATCATTCTTCCATTCTTGGGGCATGATCGCATACAAAAAAGCCTGAGGGCAACTCCCTCAGGCTTTTTCATTCGTTTATTCAAGTATCCAGTTCGCAGCAATACAACGTATTGGTGTCGGTATCATACAGGCCCACTGTAAAATTGAAGGAGGCCCGGTTCAAAATATCCGCACCGGTTGCCTTGCCCGGCTCCACTTGTCGGTCGATCAAGCGGTAATAGCCGTTCTGGATCGCAGGCACCAGTGCTTCGCCGTCCTCATCCGTCAAAAACGGACCCGTGCTGCTGGTTTCGTCCGATATCCCGTAAACCAGCGTCTGCACGGTTTCATCCAGCGGAAACGGCTTCCACGCGGCATCCGCTTTGATCTGTTTGATCATCTCGTCGCCGTCATAATGCAGGACGACATAGGAAACACCGTCGCCGTTGCCGCTGTGCGTGTCCATGCTGGACATCGTGCTGCCCGTGGAAGCATCCACCCCCAATGCTTCCGACACCATGTCCTGCGGACTCTGCGCGCCGCAGGCGGCCAGCGAAAAGACGAAAACGAGAACAATCCCTATCCAACCTAACTTTTTCACCGCAAGCACCTCCGCTTGTCCTGTGCGAAAAACGCAGGCAGCCGCTTAGAGCTTGGCAAGCTCCTGCGCGATCAGCTTGTTGATGATCTTCGGGTTGCCCTGACCCTTGGAGGCCTTCATGCACTGGCCCACGAGGAAGCCGGTGACATTCTTGCCAGCCTTGAAGTCTGCAACCGCCTTTTCGTTCTTGGCGATCACGTCCTGTACGATCGCGAGGATCGCGCCCTCGTCGGACACCTGCTTGAGGCCCATGCGCTCAACGATCGCTTCGACCGTCTCGTCGGTCTCGAACATGCTCGGCAGCACCTTTTTGCCTGCCGCGCCCGAAATCGTGCCGGCCTCGATCAGCTTGACCAGATCGACCAGCTTGTCCGCGGTCATCTTGGTATCCGGCAGGTCCACACCCTTGTCGTTGAGGTACTTGGAAATGTCGGACAGGATCCAGTTCGCCGCCGCCTTGGGCTTGACCTGCTTTGCCGCCGCGTCGAGCAGCTCCGCCTTGGCAAAGTTGTCCGAAAGCAGGCGCGCTTCCATCGCGGTCATGCCGTACTCATTGAGGTAACGCTCATAGCGCGTGATCGGCAGCTCGGGAATCTCGCTCTTGATCTGATCCATCCACTCGTCCGAAATCTCGACCGCGATCAGGTCCGGATCGGGGAAATAACGGTAATCCTGCGCGTCCTCCTTGGTGCGCATGACCGTGTTCTTGAGCTTGACGTCGTCCCAGCGGCGGGTCTCCTGCTGAATCTCACCGCCGTTTTCCACGACCTCGATCTGGCGGGCGATCTCATAGTCGATCGCGCGCACCGCGCCCGAGAAGGTGTTGATGTTCTTCATCTCCACGCGCGTGCCCAGCTCCTCCGAGCCTTCCGGACGGATGGAGACGTTGACGTCGCAGCGGATCGAGCCTTCCTCCATCTTGCAGTCGCAGATGTCGAGGTAGGACAGCGTGGTCTTGATCATTTCGAGGAATTCCTTCGCTTCCGCCGAGGAATGCAGGTCGGGCTTGGTGACCATTTCGATCAGCGGTACGCCGCAGCGGTTGAAGTCAACGACCGTGCCGTCGATCTCGTCGTGCAGCAGCTTGCCCGCGTCCTCCTCAAAGTGAATGCGCTCCAGACGGCAGGACTTCTTCTCGCCGTCCACATAGAAGAACACCTCGCCGTTTTCGCAGATCGGCACATCGAACTGCGAAATCTGGTATGCCTTGGGCAGGTCAGGATAAAAGTAGTTCTTACGGTCGGCCTTGCACAGCTGGTTGATCGTGCAGCCGGTCGCCAGGCCCATCTTGGCCGCGTAGTGTACCACCTGCTTGTTCAGCACAGGCAGCGCGCCCGGCATACCGGTGCAGACCGGGCAGGTGTGGGTATTGATCGGTGCGCCGAACGAAGTCGAGCACGAGCAGTAGATCTTGCTCTTGGTGGACAGCTCCGCATGCACCTCAAGGCCGATGACAGCTTGATATTTCATTTGTCTATTCCTCCCTTACAGTGCCGCGATGATGTTCTTCAGGCCGGACGCCTGCTCGAATGCAAGGCCCGCGTCGAGCAGCTTCTGCTCGCCGAAGCGCGGCCCGATCAGCTGCATACCGATCGGCATCTTGTCTGCGTCAAAGCCGCAGGGCTGCACCAGACCCGGCAGACCCGCGATGTTGACCGATACCGTGCAGATATCGCCCGCATACATCTCGAGCGGATTGGTCGTCTTGGAGCCGATCTCATACGCCGTGGTGGGCGCAACCGGCGTCAGGATCACGTCGCACTTTTCAAACGCGTTTGCAAACTCCTCGCGGATCTTGCGCTGCGCCGCGCGCGCCTTCTTATAGTAAGCATCATAGTAGCCGGAGGACAGCACATAGGTGCCCAGCATGATGCGGCGCTGTACCTCCGCGCCGAAGCCCTCAGAACGGCTCTTGGTGTAGAGCGCGATCAGGTCGTCGCCCGCATTCGGCGTACGGTAGCCGTACTTGACGCCGTCAAAACGCGCCAGATTGGACGATGCCTCAGCCGACGACAGAATGTAGTAAATCGGCAGCGCATATTCAACCAGCGGCAGCGAGATCTCAAACACCTCTGCGCCAAGGTTCTTGTAAGTCTCGGCAGCGGCAAGCACGCTCTCGCGCACTTCATCCGAAATGCCCGCACCGAAATATTCCTTGGGCAGGCCGATCTTCATGCCCTTGATATCCGCGTTCAGGTTTGCACGGGTCGAGCCTTCAAACGGGGTCTTGACCGAGGTCGAATCGTGCATCGGGTCGTGGCCGGTGATTGCGTCGAGCAGCATCGCCACGTCCTCCACCGAACGGCCGAACGGGCCGATCTGGTCGAGCGAGGAAGCAAATGCGATCAGGCCGTAACGGGACACCGCGCCATAGGTCGGCTTGAGGCCGACTACGCCGCAGAAGGATGCCGGCTGACGGATTGAGCCGCCGGTATCCGAACCGAGCGCCAGCGGGACTTCGCCCGCCGCAACGACCGCCGCCGAACCGCCGGACGAGCCGCCCGGTACTCGGTTCAAGCCGTGCGGGTTATGGGTCGGGTGCGCGGCCGAATTTTCGCAGGACGAACCCATTGCAAACTCGTCCATATTCGCCTTGCCGGTCATGACCACGTCATTCGCCGCCAGCTTTTCGATCACCGTCGCGTTGTACGGCGGCTTGAAGTTGTACAGCATCTTGGACGCACAGGTGGTCAGCGTCCCTTTCGTGCAGATGTTGTCCTTGACAGCAACCGGGATGCCCGCCAGCGCGGACAGTTCTTCGCCCGCGGCGCGCTTCTTGTCCACCTCGGCCGCCTGCGCCAGTGCGGATTCCTCCGCGACCGTCACATAGCCCTGCACCTTGTCCTCGACCGCCTTGGTGCGGGCAAAGACGTCCTGCGCCAGCTCCACTGCGGAAATTTCTTTATCGGCGAGCATTTTGGAAAGCTCGGCCGCTGTTTTTTCAAAAAGTGCCATTGTTTTCCGTTCCCCCTTATTCTACCACGCGCGGTACGGCTACGCCGCCTGCCTGAAAGTCCGGCGCGTTCGGCTCGATGAGCTGATCGGGCGTGTATTCCTGCACGACCACGTCCTCGTGGAACGCATTCTTGCGCTCGGTGTTGATCACGTCCGTGATATCGCCCAGATCAAGCTCCGCGAGCTTGTCCACCATGCCGACGATGCCCTGCATGTCGTCCGCGAGACGGTCGAAAATGCCGCCCGTCGAGTCCAGACGCGCAAGGGACGCGATGTGCTCAATTTCTTTTCTGGAAATTGCCATGTCAAAGTTCCTCCTGCTGTATCATATTTTTGAATTCTTCCTCTGTTAAGACCGGGATGCCAAGCTCAGCCGCCTTTTGCAGCTTGCTGCCCGCGTTTTCCCCGGCCACCACATAGCTTGTTTTCTTGGAGACCGACCCGGCCGCCTTGCCGCCAAGTGACTCGATCAGGTCGTTGATCTCCTTACGGGTATAGAGCGTCAGACTGCCGGTCGCGACGATCGTCTTGCCGGCAAGCAGATCGCTTTTGGCGGTTTTTTCCCCGATGAAGTTGACGCCCGCCGCACGCAGCTTTTCGATCAACTCTTTCGACTGGTCGAGTTCACGCCACGCCGCGATGCTCTCGGCTGTGGTCTGGCCGATATCGCGGATCTCGGTCATTTCCTCGACCGACGCCGCAAGCAGCGCGTCCAGACTGCCAAAATGATTGCTTAGGATCTTGCCCGCCTTCTGCCCTACATGCCGGATGCCGAAAGCAAACAGCAGCCGCGACAGATCGCGCGTTTTGCTCGCTTCGATGCCACGAATCAGATTGTTTGCCCAAGTGTCCACCTTTTTGCCGAGCGGCAGTAGCTGCTCGACCGTCAGGTCATACAGGTCGGCGGCGGATTTGACCAGTCCCGCGTCGATCAGCTTTTGCAGGTTGCCTTCGCCGCAGCCGTCGATATCCATCGCGTCGCGCGAGGCAAAGTGCATCAGGTTGCGCAGCAGCTGCGCCGGACACGCCGCACCCGTACAGCGGATGGCGGCCTCCTCCTCATCGTCGTATACCGGCGCGCCGCACACCGGACAGAACTTCGGCATTTCATACGGCTGCGCGTCCACAGGGCGCTTGTCGAGCGCCACTCCGATAATTTCCGGGATAATCTCGCCCGCCTTGCGCACCGAAACCGTATCCCCCACCCGCACATCGAGCTGGCGGATGAAGTCGCGGTTGTGCAGCGTCGCACGCGATACAGTCGTGCCCGCGAGCCGCACCGGTTCCAGCACCGCATTGGGCGTCAAAACGCCCGTGCGTCCGACCGAAATGATGATATCCTTGAGTAACGTCTGCTTGACTTCGGGCGGGTACTTGTACGCCGCCGCCCAGCGCGGGAACTTGGCTGTCGAACCAAGCGTCTGCCGCTGTGCAAACGAATTGACCTTGACCACCGCGCCGTCGATGTCGAAATCCAGATCACCGCGCGTCTCGCCCATGTTCTCGATCTCGCGCTGCACGTCCGCCGGGTCGGTATAGACCGGATAACGCGGGCTGACCGGAAAGCCGAGCGACTTGAGGTAATCGAGCGACGCCGTGTGACTGGTCAGCGGCAGCTCGTCCGCATTCTGGATGTTGAAGCAGAAAATAGACAGCTTGCGCTGTTTTGTGATTTTGCTGTCCTTCTGCCGCAGCGAACCCGCCGCCGCGTTGCGCGGATTGGCGAGCAGCGGCTTTTCGTGCAGCTCAAGTTCGGCGTTCAGCGCATCGAACACGGACTTTTTCATATACACCTCACCGCGCACGATCAGGTGCGGCGGCGCGTTTTCCAGCTTGTGCGGAATATCCTTAATCGTCTTGAGGTTGGCGGTCACGTCCTCGCCGACCTGTCCGTCGCCGCGCGTCGCGCCGCGCACGAACACGCCGTCCACATACTCCAAGGCAACCGAAAGGCCGTCGATCTTATACTCGACCACATATTCCGCCTGCCCGACCGCGCCTTCGACGCGGCCGTAAAATTCGGCAAGCTCGTCAAAGGAAAACACATCCTGTAAGCTCTCGAGCGGATAGGCGTGCGTGACCTTGGCAAACCGGCCGGACGCCGTGCCGCCGACGCGCTGCGTCGGCGAATCCACATCCGCATATTCCGGATGCGCAGCCTCCAGCGCGCGCAGCTCACGCTGCATCATATCATATTCGTAATCCGAGATCTCCGGTGCATCTTCGTTATAATATTTTTCATTGTGATACCGCAGCTTTTCACGCAATGCGGTGATCTGCCCGAGGGCATCCATGCAAGCACCCCTTCATATTCCAATACAGAATATAGTATACCAAATTTTTGCCCCATTCGGAAGTATTATTTTCCGTTTTCCGACGAATTATCATAATCGCTGACCTCACCAAGCAGACCGGAACCCAGATCGTCGATATAGGTATACCGTTCGGGCACGGTGCCCACGATCACCGTGTCGGTGACCGGGTAGCTCGTGACGATTTCGCGGTCTTCCCCGCCCAGCGGCGTCAGGATGCGAAAGCCCGCATGGATCTCAATGATGATGTTATGCCGCGTCTGGTTGATGCCCGCCGCGGAAAAGGCGCTGACGAACTCGGCCTCCATCTGGGTCAGGCCAGCCATGCCGATGTCCACCGACGGTCCCATGCCGGTAAAGAAATTCGGCGCAAACACCGTGCCGAGCGGCACTTCGACGGTCGTCTGCTCCAGATCGCTCAGCCGCTCAAACAGGCCGTTGACCAATTTTGCCTTGATCTGCCCGATCGCGATCACATCCGTGCGCAGTGCGGTAACGTGATTTTCGCTGTCCCGCTCCAGAATCACCATATTCTCATAGGTTTCAGGATCGGAAAAGACCTCTTCCTGCATCAGGTTGTTGATCTCCTGAATCGCGCTGTCCTCACAGACGTTGGTGGCGTATTCCATAAAGATCTGCCGCATCCGCACAGTCGCCAGCACGCCCGCAACCACTATCACCAGCAGCAACGCAAACAGCCGCAAGCCTTTCCGTTTTCTGCGATATCTGCGCCGGCGCATACGCCCACCCCTTCCGGGACAATATACGCGCCACCCAAACAAAAAAGAAGCACCCGCTTTAGGGTGCTTCTTTGCATTTGTTCGGAATTACTCCTCGTCGTACTCGTCGCCAACCAGCAGCGCACGGATGGACAGAGAAACCTTCTTCTTCTCATCGTTGATGTCGATGATCTTTGCGTTCACCATCTGGCCAACCTCGAGCTCATCCTCGGGCTTTGCAATGCGGTGATCCGCGATCTGGGAAATGTGGATCAGGCCGTCCACACCCGGAACGATCTCAGCAAACGCGCCGAACGGCATGAACTTGAGGATCTTGACCTCAGCAACGTCGCCCACGCTGTACTTGGACTTGAATACGTTCCACGGATTGTCCTCCTCGCGCTTGTAGCCGAGGGAGATCTTCTTGTTTTCCTTATCCAGACCAATCACGAACACCTTGACCTTGTCGCCAACGTTGACAACTTCGGACGGGTGCTTGATGCGGCCCCAGGACAGCTCGGAAATGTGAACCATGCCGTCCACACCGCCGATGTCAACAAACGCGCCGTAGGAAGTCAGGGACTTTACCGTGCCTTCGTACTCGTTGCCAACCTCGATGGTGCTCCAGATCTTCTCGGCAGCAGCCTTGCGGGCTTCCTGCTGGATCTGACGGATCGAGCCAACCACGCGCTTGCGCTGACGGTTGATCTCGGTGATATAGAAGGACTGCTTGGTCTTGACCAGCTGGCTCATCGGCTGATCCTTCGGCACGCCGGTCTGGCTTGCCGGGATGAATACGCGCACGCCAAACGCCGTAGCAACAACGCCGCCGCGGTTCTCTTCCACGATGGTGCCTTCCACAACGGTGTGCTCCTCATGAGCCTTCTCGATGGTCTCCCAGCCCTTGAGCTGGTCAACGCGCTTCTTGGACAGGGTAACCGTGCCCTCGCCGTCGTTGACGCGAACAACAACCGCCTCGATCTCATCACCCGGATGGATGTTGGCAGCTACGTCGTAGTTCGGATCATCCGACAGCTCGCTGATCGGGATATACGCAGTGTGCTTGACGCCCAGGTCCACCTGTACGTCGGTCGTGGACACTGCGACAACGGTACCGGTGACTTTCTCTCCTGTATTTAAAGTCTTGAAGGACTCTTCAAGCATTGCAGCAAAATCCTCGCCATTTTCGATTTTCGTTTCTTCGCTCATCATGTTACTGACCTCCTTAATTATCCATGCCGGTGTCGATGCCCCTGCTGTGATCCCGACGCGCCCATCCCGGCAGAGCTCCTGCGTCGTAAGCTCCGCGGCGTCCTCGATAGAAAGCACATTGCTGCACAGCGATCGGCTGATCTCATACAGCCGTTTTGTGTTGGAACTTTTCTTGTCGCCGATCACAATCATTTGATCCGACGCACCGGCAAGCAGACGAGCCTCCGACTGACGCTCATCCGTCGCTTTACATATTGTATCAAAAATTTTGAGGTTTGTACACCTTTTTTTTATCAGACCGACGGAAATATTCCAAATTGCCCGATTGACAGTGGTTTGCGCGACCACGGCAAGCGGCCTGTCAACCATCTCAGGCTGCTCGGTAAACGCCCGCGCCTGCGCCTCGCCCTCGAGTACGACCGACGCGCCGCACCATCCCTGAATGCCGACAACCTCCGGATGCCCCGCGCTGCCCAGAATGACGATCAAGCGTCCGTCCCGGCTTTCCTGATCGACAATGCGATGGATTTTCTGGACAAACGGGCAGGTGGCGTCAAATACCTCGCAGTGTTTCGCTGCGAGCGTATCATAGACCTGCCGCGGCACGCCGTGCGCGCGGATGAGCACCTTGGCTCCGTCCGGGATTTCCTCCAGCGTCTGCGCGGTGCGCACGCCGCGCGCTTCCAGCCGCCGGATCTCATGCATATTGTGGATAATCTCGCCGTAGGCGTAGATCATGCCGTTTTTGCCGGCCTGCTGCTCGGCCAGATCGACCGCGCGGCGCACGCCAAAGCAAAAGCCGGCGGTTTTTGCAACTGTAACACTCATACCTGTTCCTTCAGCGCGTAAATCCGATGCAGAATATCATCCGCGATCACGCCGTAATCCTTTTCCTTGGGGTCCGGGCGGAACGGCTCACCGATGACAACGGTCGCCTTGCACCGAAAACCCTTATTTTCCGTGATGTACATCGGCAGGACCGGTGCGCGGGTCTTGACCGCCAGCATCGCCGCACCCTTCTTGGTCTCGCCCTCGGCCGCGCCGCGCGTACCCTGCGGGAAAATGATCAGCTTCTGGCCGCCGCGCACCGCGCCCAGCGCGGTCTTGATTGCCGTGATATCCGCGCCCTCGCGATCGATCGGGAACGCACCCAGCGCCGCAATCAGCCATGCAAATATTTTTTTGCCCTGAAACAGTTCTTTTTTGGCCATCAGGCGCAGCGGCGTCATGTGTCCCAGCGCGATCGCCGCAAACGGCGGATCGGACAGCTGCACATGGTTGGGGCAGACCACACAGCCGCCCTCCGGAATATTTTTCCGGCCGATCACCTTATAACCGAAATAAATGTGAAAGCCAAGCGCCACAAACGGCACCGCGATCCACTGAAACCAGCGATGGAATTTGAATTTCATCTGTTCTCCTCCGTTTTTTCCCGAATGATGCGCAGCACCGCCTGAATACTCTGTTCCAGCGTCAGCGCGCTCGTGTCCAGCAGCACGGCGTCCTCCGCCTGCCGGAGCGGCGCAACCGCGCGCGTCATGTCCTGATGGTCGCGCTGCCGGATATCGCGCAGCACCTCGTCCAGCGTCACCTGCTGGCCCTTTTCGCACAGCTCCAGATATCGTCGCTGCGCACGCGCTTCGGCCGACGCCGTCAGGAAGATCTTGACCGGCGCGTCCGGCAAAATGACCGTGCCGATATCGCGTCCATCCATCAGAATATTGCCGTTTTTCGCCATATCCCGCTGGGTATCGAGCAAAAACTGCCGCACCTCGGGCACAGCCGACACCTTGGAAGCATACTTTGCGATCTCAGGCGTGCGAATGGCCTCGGACACGTCCTCGCCGCACAGCAGGATATGCTGCGCGCCGTCCTCGTACCGGATGGCAAGCTCGACCTCGGGCAGCACCGAAACGATGCCCGCCGTATCGTCCCCGGAAATGCCCTTGCGGCACACCGCAAGGCCGATTGCACGATACATCGCGCCCGTGTCCACATACACATAGCCCAGCTGCGCCGCCGCCGCGCGCGCAACCGTCGATTTGCCTGCGCCCGACGGACCGTCAATGGCGACCGAAATGTAACCCAATCCCTATTCCTCCTTCTGCGCAGCGGACAAACCGGCCAGCCGGCCGGTAGACCACGCAATCTGCAAATTAAAACCGCCTGTGTAGGCGTCTACGTCCAGCACCTCGCCCGCAAAATACAGGCCGGCGCATTTTTTCGATTCCATGGTTTTGGGGCTGACCTCGCGCACATTTACGCCGCCCGTCGTCACGATCGCCTCCGCGATCGGGCGCTTGCCCGACACTGCGACCTCAAAATGCTTGAGCGTGTGCAGAAGCGAGGCGCGCTGTGCCTTGGTGATGCTGTTGACCTTTTCATGCGGGTCAATCCCGGACATCTGCACCACCACGGGAATGATCTTGCGCGGCAGCAAATCGCCCAGCGCATTGATGAAATCGCTGTTCTTATGCTTGTCAAAATCGCTCAGCAGCCGCTTGTCCAGCGTCTTCTCGTCCAGCGCAGGCTTGAGGTCAATCTCGGCGCAATACTCTTTGCTGCCAAAGTGCCGCATATGCGCGGACGCGGACAGGATCAGCGGCCCGGACAGACCAAAATGCGTAAACAGCATCTCGCCGAACTCGGAAAATATCTTTTTGTTGTTCTCAAACACGGTCACCTGCACATTGCGCAGGCTAAGCCCCATTAATTCGCGGCAAATATCGCCAGCCTCAACCAGCGGCACGAGCGACGGATTGGGCGGCACGACCGTGTGCCCTGCCTGTTTGGCAAAGCGGTAACCGTCGCCGGTCGAGCCGGTCTGCGGATAGGACGCGCCGCCGGTCGCCACGATCACGCGGTCTCCCGCGTAGGTCTTGCCGCCTGCGCGCACGCCAGTGACCTGTCCGTCCCGGATGTCCAGCTGCTCCACCGTTTTCTGTATGATTGTAACACCCAGACGTTTGATCCAGGTAAAAAGTGCGTCAATAATATCCGCGGATTTGTCCGAAACCGGGAAAACACGGTTGCCGCGCTCGGTCTTGAGCGGTACGCCGTGTTTCTCGAAAAACGCCATCACATCCGTGGGCGAAAAGCAGTCCAGTGCAGAATACAAAAACCGCGGATTGACGGGCACATTCTGCAATACGCCCTGCGCATCGCAGTTGTTGCACACATTGCAGCGGCCCTTGCCGGTGATGAACAGCTTGCGGCCGACCTTTTCATTTGTCTCAAACAGCGTCACATGCGCGCCGCTTTCCGCCGCGGTCCCCGCGGCCATCAGCCCGGCCGCGCCGCCGCCGACTACCAGTATGTTCAATTCACGTCGTCCTCCGGCTTTTCGTATACATCATATTCTTCCCAGATGCGCTCGAGCTTGTTGAAGGTCTGCTCGATCTCATCGCGGCGGCTCATGCCAACCGCCACGATCAGCGCATTGATGACCGAAAGCGGCGCCACCAGCGAATCGACAAAGCTCGCCATATCGCTGCGCGCGAGCAGCAGATGGTCAGCCACACGCGCCAGCGGCGACAGCCGCGAATCGGTCAGCGCGATCACACGTGCGCCGCGGTCGCGCGCATACTGCATCGCGCTGAGCGTGCGCTTGGAATATCGCGGGAAGCTGACGCCGAGCACCACATCGCCCGGCCCCACGCGCAGCACCTGTTCAAAAATCTCGCTGACGCTGTTGGTATGTACGAGCGTCACGTTTTCAAACAGCAGGTTAAAATAAAACCCGACAAAGTTCGACAGCGCGCTCGACGAGCGCACGCCGAGAATATAGATCCGTTTCGCCCCGATCAGCGCATCTACCGCGCCCTGAAACGCGTCGCGGTCAATTTCGTCCAGCGTCTGCCGGATCATATCCATGTCCGCGTGCAGCACGGTTTGCAGTACGTCACGCCCGCCCATGCGGTCGCTCGACACCTCCATGCGCTGCACCGAGGTCAGCTTGTTGCGGATCATCTCCTGCAAGGCGCGCTGCAAATGCGGATAGCCGTCGTATCCCAGTTCGGTCGCAAACCGCACCACGGTCGATTCGCTCACGCCGACGGTCGTGCCCAGACGGCTCGCTGTCATAAACGCGGCCTTGTCATAATGCTCGAGAATAAAGCGCGCGATCTGCTTCTGCCCCTTGGAAAAGCCGGGCAATTCGCTCTGGATTTTGTTGATCAGGTCGTTCATGGTTTCTCTCCCCTGGCATGCAAAACCTGCATTTTGCCGTTTCTATTGTAAGCGGTAGTCACGAAAAATGCAAGATGTTTTGCATCAATCCTGCAAATTTGCAGCAATATCCTGCAAATATGCCAGTTCGTCCGCGGTCAGGTCGCGCCATGCGCCGCTTTTCAGATGCGGGTCGAGCGGCAACTCTCCAACCGCCACCCGCTTGAGGCGACGCACCTCCAGCCCGCACTGCTCGCACATTTTGCGGATCTGACGGTTGCGACCCTCATGGATGGTCAGGCGCAGCTTGGCGCTCTGCTCATCCCGCTCCAAAATGACGACATCCGCCGGGCGGATTGCATATCCGTCGATCGTCATCGGTTCGGACAGACGCGGGATATTGTCCAGCCGGCCGCGCACGCGCACCTCATAATGCTTTTCCACCTCATGCCGCGGATGGGTCAGCGCGTTGACCAGATCCCCGTCGTTGGTCAGCAGCAGCAGTCCTTCCGAGTTATAGTCCAGCCGCCCAACCGGCACCACGCGCGCGCTGCAATCCCGCACCAGATCCGCCACGGTCTTGCGGCCGCGCTCATCGTGCATGGTCGTCACATAGCCGCGCGGCTTGTACAGCATCAGATAGCGTTTTTCCTCGGCCATGCCGATCGGTTTGCCGTCCACCTGAATTTTGTCGCGCCGCAGATCCGCACGGTCGCCCAGCGACGCCGCGTGGCCGTTGACCACCACGCGTCCCTCCAAAATCCAGCGCTCCGCTTCCCGGCGCGAGCACAGCCCCGCCTGCGCGAGCAGCTTTTGCAGTCTCTCTTCCACTTGATGTCCTCCATCCTCATTCTGTCAATCTTCTCCGAACAGACGGTCCCAGATCCGTTCGGTCAAGCTTTTTTCCTCAGGCGGCAGCAGCACCGCGCCGCCGTAGACCAGTGTATCGTCCGCCAGCGCCTTCCCGTCCAACCGATATTCAATCCGTCCGGCAGACGCGCTCTGCACCACCGGCGCATAACAGATCCGTTCGCCGTATCGCACGGTCTGGATGCGTTCGCGCTCTCCGGGCAGCAGGTAGGCCGTCACCGTATTGCGCGCCACCAGCGGCACGGTATCCGCGTTGCCGCCGAACACCTGCTGCTGCATGATTGTATCGCCCGCCTCGTGCAGGGTCACCTGCTCATACTGGGCAAAGCCCTGGTCGAGCAGCGCCATATGATCGTTCCAGTCGTCTGCGTCGTTGAGCGTCACGACGATCACCGTGCGGCCATTTTTCTCCGCTGCGGACACCAGACAGCGTCCCGCCGCCTTGGTATATCCGGTCTTGACGCCGATCGCGCCGTCGTACATGCTCAAAAGGCGGTTATGGTTGGTGAACGTGCGCTGCCCCACGGTATAACTCTCGGTCGATACGATCTGCCGGAACACCGGATCGCGCAGCGCTTCGGCCGTCATCACGGCCAGCTCGCGCGCGGTGGTGTAATGCGTCTCGCTCGGCAGGCCGTTCGGGTTGTCGAAATGTGTGTTCGTCAGCCCGAGGGCCGCTGCTTTGTCGTTCATCTTCTGCACAAACGCTTCCAGACCGCCGCACTCGCCCGCGATCGCCACCGCCGCATCGTTGCCCGATTCCAGCATCAGACCGTATAGCGTATCGCGCAGCGTAAGCGTTTCGCCCTCCTGCAAATACATGGACGAGCCTTCCACCTGCGTATATTCCTTGCGGACCTTGTATTCCCGGTCGAGATCGCCCTCGCCGAGCGCCACGAGCGCCGTCATGATCTTGGTCGTGGACGCCATGGGCAGACAGGCATCCGCATTGAGCTCATACAGCGTCTCGCCCGTGTCCGCGTCAATCACGATCGCCGCCTTAGCGCTGACCGCGCCCGCGGCAGGCAGACACAGCACGCAGCACAACAGGCCGCACAGTAGTTTTTTCACGTTCGCATCTCTCCCCTGCATAACAAAACCTACTCAGCATTTCAGTGAGTAGGTTTTGCGGAGAAACGCGGCCTTATTCGTCGGTTTCCGGTGCGGACGGCTGGCTCGGCTGCGCCTTTCCCTTGTAGCCCTCCACAAAGCTGGAAACCTTGTTAATCGCACCCGGGATCATCTCAACCAGGCGGTCCACCGTCGTGGAGGCCTGTGCGTTGACGCCCAGAATATTGGCGCTGCCGTCGCGTCCGATAATCAGAAAGCAGACCGGCGATACGGTCACGCCCGCGCCGCCGCCGCCGCCAAACGCCAGCGGAGCGCCGGAAGGCATATGCTTGGGGGCAAAATCACTGCCGCCCGAGGCAAAGCCGAAGGTCACCTTGGACACCGGGATGACCGTCGTGCCGTCGGCCGTGGTGATCGGCGTGCCGATGATCGTGTTCACGTCCACCATTTCCTTGATCTTGGCCATGGTTTCGGTCATCAGATTGCTGATAGGATGCTCACTCATGTGTTATCGCCTCTTCTTTCTTTATCAGTCGTTTATACATTCGATACAGTTCCCCACTATGCCGCAGCAGGCACCACAGCAGCCGCAGCGGACGCAGCGAACAGAACACGGTAAACGCCCATTCGGTGTGGTCGGCCTCGAAATCCGCGTCCACAGCTGCATGATAGTCCTTCATCTCAAAAGTATTCTCCAAAAACGGGACAATCATGCCGGTCAGCGCCGCGGAAGTGCCCAGCAGCAGGCCGGTTTTTGCCGCGTCGTCCGTCCCGATCACCACGCGCACGCGCAGACGGCTGATGCGCAGCGTATCGGTCAGTTCGCCCAGCAGACGCAGCGCCAGATCCGCGATTTCCCACACATCCAGCGCTTCCCGGTTGAGGGAATACTTGTACTTTTTCTTCTTTGGTTTTTTCTTCGGCTTGGGTTTGCCCTGCTGCGGTGCAGGGGCCGTTTTTTTCTTGACATGCCGGGGCGGCGGCCAAACCGGAAACCGGATCTTGCCGTACCGGATTTCCACGCTCACATCCCCGTTGACCCCAACCGCTTCCACGCCCGTGCGCACGCACAGCAGCAGAAGGCAGACCACAAACAGCGCCAGCAGGATGCCCAGCAATACCGCCAGGATACCGAGTATTACCGACATGGGCTTCTCACTCCGTTCCCTCTTGCGGCCGCTGCAACGTAAACGGCACAGATTGCTCCTGCGAGGCGGTATTGTCCTGCGCGGGATCATCCAGATCGATTTCCATCTGCTCGTTTTCCTCGAGTGCCGGCAGCGCAGGCAGTTCTTCCAAACTGCTCAGCCCAAACGTGCGCAGGAACGCTTCGGTGGTCTGATACAAAATCGGCCGTCCGGGCACGTCCAGTCTGCCCGCTTCCTCGATCAGACCCTTTTCCACAAGGCCCGCCACCGTGCCGCCCGAGTCCACGCCGCGCAGCTGGTCGATGAACGCACGCGTGACCGGCTGACGGTACGCCACGATCGTAAGCACCTCGAGCGCCGCGGCGGACAGCGACGGCGGCTTGCGCGACTCGGTCACGCGGCGCGCCGCATCCGCATACAGCGGACGCGAGCAAAGCTGCAATTTATCCTCCAGCCGCAGCAGCATGATGCCGCGGTTTTCAAAGTCATACAGGTTTTCCAGCGCTGTGGCCGCATCCAGCAAAGCCTCGCGCGAGGTTTCCAGCGCGGCGGCCAGCCGGTCCACCGGCACCGCATCGCCCGCGGCAAACAGCACGGCCTCCAGCCCGGCCTCCAGTTCGGTCATCGCACGTTACTCTCCTTTATCGTCTATCAGCGTCAGTTCCATATCCTCGCCGTCCCCGTCCAGCCGGATGCGGCGGTTTTTGGACAGCTCCAGCACCGCCAGAAAGGTCGCCACGATCTCCGAGCGGCTTTTGGCGTCGTCAAACAAACGGCGAAACGGCAGCCGCACATGATGCAGAAAGCGTTTGAGGATCGCGGTGATGCGGCCTTCGACCGGCACGGGCTCGCGCCCGACGATGCCGGAAAACGCGCTGGCCGGCGGCGGCACACGCCGCTGCGCCCGACGCAGCATATTGTTGGCCGCGCGGATCAGGTCACTGACCGACTGATGGTATTCCTTGGGCGCGTCGCCCAGGTTTTCCGGCTGCTTGACAAAGATATCGCGCCCGATCTCGCCTTTTTCTCGAAAAAACGACGTTGTCTCCTTGATGCGCTGGTATTCGAGCAGCATTTCCACCAGACTGGTGCGCGGGTCTTCCTCTTCTTCCTCTTCATGGCGCGGCAGCAGCATTTTGGATTTGATGTACACCAGCTGCGCCGCCATCGCGACGAAATCGCCCGCCACATCCAGATCCATCGCTTCCGCCGCGTGCAGCACTTCCATATATTGATCGAGGATCTCCGCGATCGGGATATCATAAATGCTGACCTTGTTTTTTGCAATCAGGTGCAGCAGCAGGTCGAGCGGGCCGTCAAAATTCTCCAGATGAAATTCCATGCCGCGTAACCCTTACAAAAACAGGTTGACAAACTGCAGCGCCAGATGCAGGATGCGCATGGCGACCCAGCTCATAATGCCGTTCAGCCAACCGCGCCACAGCGCCAGAATAAACACCAGCAGAATGATGCTCTGGTATCTCTGCAGCTTGAGCGACCACGAAAACGGCAGAAATGCATCAAGCACGCGCGACCCGTCCAGCGGATGCACCGGGATCAGGTTGAACACGCCCAAACCGACCGACATACTCGCCACGATCGACAGGAACATGCCAACCGTCTGCATGAAAGCGCTCGTGCCGTACATCCACACCGGCACATACAAACAATAGGCGATAAACGCCGTGATAAAGTTCGCCGCAGGACCCGCCAACGCGGTCAGCGCCATGCCCGAGCGGCGGTTTTTGAAGTTGGAAATGTTGACCGGCACGGGGCGCGCCCAGCCGAATCCGAACAGCAGCAAGCACAGAAAACCAATCGGATCAATATGCGCCATCGGGGACAGCGTAATCCGTCCCGAATCGTGCGCGGTGCGGTCGCCCAGCAGATAGGCCACGCCGCCATGCGCCGCCTCGTGCACAGACAGGCACAGCACAATCGCAGGCAGCGACAGCGCCAGTGTAATAAACGCGGATTGCAAGTCCCCGCTCAGCAGAGCTCTCCAAAGCAAACCAAATACCTCCTGTGGCAGCGCAGGCCGACGCAAACGCAGGCCGGCACTCCAGTTTACCCGTTTCAGCCGAGTTCTAACATACCCCGGCCTGTATATGTCTGAAATTATACCACGCCGGCAGGAAATTGTCACCACTTTCTTTGGTTTTGCCGCCCGCAGCACGCGCAAAAAAGGACCGCGGTCTACCCTCCGTGGTCCTTTTTCGACAAAAAGCCTGATTTTGCTGAATTATTTATGCAACGATCCGACGGTCACGCTGTTCGAGGATTGCCATCGCACCCTCAACATCAGCGACATCATAAAACACCATGCCGTCTACCTGGCCGCGGTGATCGGAATCCTGCATATTCACCTTGGGATGGCAGGCTCTCCAGCGCATTTCCTTGCGCATGTACTCAAAAATGCAGCTGCCCATAGCAATACACGCATGATCGGCAACGTCGTCCACCACTTCGATTGCATCGATCGCCGACAGTTCCATCGCGTAGACGGCCTTCGGGCCCATCACCAGAAACGCACGCTCATTGGTCAGATAGAACTTTTCCTTCTTCACCCGCATGCGTTCGATGAACGGAGCGGACGCGACCAGCAGCGCAATGACAATAATGCCGACCACAAAACGCATTTCCCACGCCACATTCTGCGTGCAGTATGCAGCGATCAGGCAGGCTGCCAACGCAAAGGTCACAACCCACAGCCGCAGCACACCCAAACGACTGCCCTTTTCCAGCAGCGGAAACGGCTCCGGCGCCCCCTGCCACAGAATGCTTTCATTGTTCCGCAGCATACCTTTTACGATGTTTTCCATCAAAAACACTCCTTTTGCATCATTTTTTTGTTTGTATACAACCTTGTATTCTTGATGGTTTTATTATAGCATGATGTTATGTTTAACTGCTGCTAAGGTCGGTCGACGAGTTGTTAAACATCCGACAAAACAGACGAATTCACCGTTCAGATTTCGTCAAGTTCTTAACAGCGCTTTAACGATTTTTCTGCTATAATATTATTGGAGTAGGATTGGGCTTTGTCCCCAATCGCATACTGGAGGACAATTTATGCGGCAAACTCAGAACAAAATCCCGCTTTTCCCGTTTTCTTTTCGGGACTTTTTGATTTTTATCGGCATTTTTGCCTGTGCGGTCGAGCTATGCATCCTGCTGCGCATGGCGGACAGCAGCGATGGCTTCGCCTCCCCGGTGTTCGTGCTGGCGGTATTGCTGATTTCCCGCTTCACCAACGGCTATCTGTTCGGCACGCTGGCCGCCATTCTCAGCGTGATTGGCATCAACTATATCTTTACTTATCCGTATTGGGAATTTAACTTCACGCTTGCCGGCTATCCGCTCACCTTCCTGACCATGCTTGGCGTTTCTCTCATCACCTGCACGATGACCACCAAGATCAAACAGCAGGACCGTCTGCGCGCGGAAGGCGAAAAGGAAAAGATGCGGGCCAACCTGCTGCGCTCGGTGTCGCACGATATCCGCACGCCGCTGACCTCGATCGTCGGCGCGACCTCCACCCTGCTGGAGACCGACGGCCTGTCAAAAGAAGAGCAGCGTGCCCTGCTGGAAGATGCGCGCGACGAAGCGCAATGGCTGATCCGGGTGGTGGAAAACCTGCTTTCCATCACACGCATGGGAGACGCCCGCACGCAGCTGTCCAAAGTTCCGGAAGCGGCTGAAGAAATCCTCGGCGAAGCGGCACGCAAATTCCGCAAACGCTTTCCGGACATCAAAGTAACGGTGTCCGCACCGGACGAGCTGCTGCTGGTGCCGATGGACGCGATTTTAATCGAGCAGGTGCTCTCCAACCTGCTGGAAAACGCCGCGACCCACGGGCAGACTGTGACACAGATCCAGCTTTCCGTCCGACAGGAAAACGCATATGCCTGCTTTGCTGTGCAGGACAACGGCTGCGGCATTCCGCCCAAAGAACTGCCGTTCCTGTTTGACGGCACGCTCAAGCGCAGCGAAACCCCATCCGGCGATGGCAAACGCAATATGGGTCTCGGACTTTCGGTCTGTATGGCAATCGTCCGCGCACACGGCGGCACCATGGAAGCAAAAAACCTACCCTGCGGTGCAGAATTCACATTCCGTTTGCCGCTTTGTGAAAAGGAGTCTCAGTAAACATGAACATTCGCGAAAAAGTCTTGATTGTTGAGGACGAGAAAAGCATTGCGCACTTCATTTCCACCATTCTCACCTCCAACGGATACGAAACCATTCAAGCGCGCACCGGTAACGAAGCGATGAGCATGATCTCATCCCACTGTCCTGATCTGGTCATCCTCGACCTCGGCCTGCCGGATATGGACGGCATGGAAGTGCTCAGCAGCCTGCGCTCGTGGTCCAGCCTGCCGGTCGTGGTGGTGTCCGCGCGCTCGCATGAGCACGACAAGGTCGCCGCGCTCGACCTTGGCGCGGACGACTATCTGACCAAACCCTTCGGCACCGCAGAACTGCTCGCCCGTGTGCGCACCGCGATCCGCCACACGCGTACGACCTCCGCCAACGGGGAAATCGCCCAGCGCGGCACCTACACGGTCGGCGAGCTGACGATCGACTACAACAAGCATCAGGTTCTGGTGCGCGGCGAAAACGTCCACCTGACGCTGAGCGAATTCCGCATTGTCGCCCTGCTCGGCAAGTACGCCGGCAAGGTGCTCACCTATGATTACATCATCAAGGAACTGTGGGGACCGCGCGCGGGCGGCGACAACCAGATCCTGCGCGTCAATATGGCGAACATCCGCCGCAAGATCGAAAAAAATCCCGCTGAACCGGAATATCTGTTCACCGAAGTTGGCGTCGGCTACCGGCTGGCGGAAAACGAATGAATCTGTTTCAGACATATTAAAAGGCGAACCCCAAAGGGTTCGCCTTTTTCCGTTTGCGCAGAGAATCAGATGTTGAGTTCCTTCTTGAGCGCTGCGATCATTTCCTGATATTCCTCATCCTTCAGGTAAACCGGCTCAGGATTGGTGATGGCAAAGCTGCCGCCGAACTCAAAGCCGCCCTCATACTTCGGGACGATATGGAAATGCAGATGCGGGTTGGTATCGCCGAACGAACCAAGGTTGAGCTTGGTGCAGCCCCACAGCTTCTTGATCGCGCCGGATGCCGCAGCCAGATCCGCCATGTAATCGGTGCGCTCCTGATCGCTGCACTCGCACAGCTCCTTCTTGTGAGTGCCCAGCGCCAGCACGCAGCGGCCCTTGTGCGCCTGATCCTTGAACAGATAGAGCGTACCGGCCTTCATATCGCCAACCTTGAACATGATCGCCTCGCGGCCCTCATGATGCTCATCGCAGTAAAAACATCCCATTGCAAACCTCTCCTTTACAGATTACTGTATCTTCATTATACCGCTTGTCCCATGCAATTGCCAGTGTTTTTTACGGACAGACCGCATATAAATTGGTGTCCCACGCGGGCACATAGGGGTGATGCCGCAGGTACAGCCGGTAATCCGGACAAAGCGTATGGATCAGCAGCGGCAGCTCGAAAAAGTCCGCGCTCCGATGATAGGCCGCCAGATTGAGCTTGGGACGGCAGCGCCGGATGGTCTGCGCCGCACCTGCGATCGCCTCTCGTTCTGCGCCCTCGACATCCAATTTCAGATAGGTGCACGGCGTGCCGTCCAGCACGCTGTCCAGCGCACGCATCTGGGTCTCTCTGCCCTGCTTTGCGACCCGCGACTGCCGTCCCGCCTGATCGGAAAAACACAGCACCGTGTCGCACGACCACGCGCCCGCCTGCTCGCAGCGCACCGTGCCTGTCAGCGTTTCCGCATAAGCCGACAGCTTGCGGAAGCTGCGTCGGTCTGGCTCGAGCGCGGTGATCGACGCAAACGCTCCGTCCGTATAGTGCAGCAGCTCGCGGATCGTGTCGCCCGTGTATGCGCCCAGATCGGCAAAATGCTCCTCTTGTGTCGGGCGCAGAATTGTATGAAACACCTCGTCCTTATCCGTCTCGCTATCCCGAAGATACCGCAGCCGACCGGACAGCTTAAAGCGCACGGTGTCGAGGAACACCTGCCGCGACTGCTCATCCGCGAGCAGGTCAAACGCCCGCTGCATATCCCCTTCGTGCGCCCGCACGAACGCCTCGTCAAAGATCGGCCCCGGGACGACCGGGACGTCGGGCGCGACCACGTCAAACCGCGCATCCAGCGCATACATTTTTTCCAGCACCTCGGGACGCTGGCTGGCAAACGCAATCGCGATCACAATGTCCTCGCCGAACTGTTCGAGCACTTCGGACAGCTTGTGCACCCGAAAACCGTGAAAACTGTGCCCGCGCACAAATTCATCGCTGGCAAAAACACCCGACGCGCGTATGCCGCATGCGTCAAACTGCGCGAGGATCTTGTCCGCACCATCCCCCATGCCATACAGCACAATCGGGCGTTTTTCCTCACGCAAAACCTGCCAAACCGACCGTTCCAGCGACAAAAAATCCATACTTTTCTCTCCTTTTCCGTGCCTTCCATTATAATCGGCACGCGTGCCGCTGTAAAGCGGAAAAAACTTTTTCACGGCGCGATTTTCTCATTGCGGTTTACCCCGCGGTACAGTATAATTTGATTAGAAGACAAATGCAAAGGGGGCGCGGCCATGTCAAAATCCAACGGTATTCTGGCGATGGATCCAAGCAAATACCGGGAGATCGACGGTGTGGTTTTCGATCTGGACAGCTATGCCAAGCATTGCGCACCCCCGGAACAGGACGCCCCCGCAGAGGCCGCGCCGACGCCCGCCGAACCCATCCCCGCGCCGGAAGGCATTCTGGCAATGGATCCGGATCACTACCGCGCGATTGACGGCGTGGCCATGGACGAGGACAGCTTTGAGCGCCACAGCCAGCCCCCTGCGGACGAAACGCCCGCAGAGCAAGCCGCAACGGTCGAGGAAGCTCCCCCCATGGGGGTATTCGCAGTCGATCCCTTTCCGAACGGCTGGTATCCCGCCGAGGACGGCAGACCGCCTGTGCCCATCATGGGCGGCGCACTGCCGCCGGTCGAGATTCTGGAAAACGGCACACATGTGGTCACGGTGATCCGTACGGTCTTTTTGCACACCGGCTCGGGCTCGGGTTCGGGCTCGTATGTGACCTCGTACACCACCTCCTACCGCACCAGCTATCTTTCCTCGGGTTCGGGTTCGTATGTGTTCGGCTCGTGCACCTATCTGGTTGGCGGCTACGGATTGGAGCTGGTCTGATGCTGCGTGCATTTCACTCCAACTGGACGCGCCCGTTTTTCGCGCGTTCGCCCGATCGTCTCTACGCGGTCGAGCCGTTCGAACTGCTGACCACCGCGCTGTCCGCGCTCGCGTGGCGGCGGGAAAACGGTCCCATCCGCATGATCTGTGATACCAAGGCCCAGCGGTACTATGACGCGCTCGGCCTTACTTTTTTGTGGGATGAAGGCGTGCATCCCCTGCTCGACGCCGTGCCCGAGGACGTAAATCCGATGGCGTTCTGGGCAGCGGGCAAATTGTACGCCCTTTCTGCCATGCCGTCCCCCTGCGTGATGATCGACACCGACTTCATCTGCTGGAAGCCGCTCGAACCGCTGCTGCGCGGACTGGACGCGGCCGCCATCCACCGCGAGGATATCATGCCGGACATCTATCCGGATGCGCGCGCATTTACACGGACGCACGGATTTGACTTTTCCTCCTTTGACTGGACGGTCCGGCCGTTCAACACCGCACTGTGCTATCTCGCGGACGACGACTTCCGGCGATACTACACGGACACTGCCATCCGCTTTATTCGCTCTTCGCCCGACGCCGACGACGTGCTAACCTATATGGTCTTTGCCGAGCAGCGCCTGCTCGCCATGTGTGCCGCGCGCAAGCACATCCGTGCCGCCGCGCTGTCCGATTTGGAAGCGCTGTTCACCGGCGCGCAACAGGGATTTTTCACCCATATCTGGGGCTTCAAGCAGCAAATGCGGGATGAGCCCGCGCTGTACGAAGATTTCTGCCGCCGCTGCGCCGCACGCCTGCGGCGCGACTTCCCGGACGCTGCCGAGCGCATCGCCGCCGTCCCCACGCTCGCCCCCTATTTTTCTGATTGACGCAAAAGCAGCCCGCACCAAGTGGTGCGGGCCGTTTTTTTGCAGTGTCTCAGTCCGGGTACGCCTGCTTAACTTCGTCCAGCGTGGCCATGACCGCGCCCTTGTGTTGCACGGTCAGCGAAGCATACTGCGCGGAAAACCGCAGATAGTCTTCCAGCTGTGCCTGCGGCAGCGCAGACAAATCCGCTGCGCCCACGCCGTCGCGCGTCAGCTGGTACAGGAACGAGCCGATGAACGAATCGCCCGCGCCGGTCGTATCCGTGACCGGAACGGACAGCGTTTCGGCAAAAGCCTCGGTCTGCGGCGTATAAACCGCAGAACCGTTTGCGCCGCGCGTGACCAGCAGCAGCTTGCAGCCGCCTTCAAACAGCTGCTTTGCCGCCGCGCGCTCGTCCGTGCAGCCGGTGACAAACTCGACTTCGTCGTCCGACAGCTTGACCAGATCGGCCGACGGCAAAAACGCGCGGATCGCCGCCTGACAATCCGCCGGGTCGTCCCACAGCGGCAGGCGAACGTTCGGATCGAATGAAATCAGCGCGCCCGCGTCCCGCGCCAGCTCGATGGCCCGGCGATGTGCCGCCCGGACCGGCCAGTCCACCAGATCGACCGAGCAGAAATGCAGCGCCGCACAGTCGGTGAACATCTCGGGCCGGATCTGCGTTTCATCCAGGAACAGGTCAGCCGACGGATTTCGGAAAAAGGAAAACTCGCGGTTGCCGGTCGCATCGAGCGAGACAAAAGCAAGCCCGGTGTTGGCGCGCCCCGTGCGGAACACCGAGGAAATATCCACGCCGTTGCCCTTAAGCACCTTGAGGATATGCGTACCGAACGCATCCTCGCCCACCTGCGAGATCATCGCCGCGCGGCCGCCCAGACGCGCAACCGCCGCCGCCACATTAGCCGGCGCGCCGCCCGCGACACGTTCAAAATGCGTCACCTCATCCAGCGCGCAGCCCTTCTGCTGCGGTACAAAATCGATCAGCAGCTCGCCGATCGCCACCACTTTTTTCATACCTGTCCCTCCAAAATATACCGTTTGACCGCCGCCGCCACACCGTCCGACGCGTTGTCCAGCGTCACCGCGTCTGCCGCTGCACGGATATGCGGCGCTGCGTTCGCCATCGCAACGCCCAGCCCTGCCATTTGCAGCATGGTCAGGTCGTTGTCGCTGTCGCCGACCGCCATCACCGCATCCAAACCAAAACCAAGATGCGCCGCCAGGTGCGCAAGTGCCTTGCCTTTGTGCACGCCCTTGCGGTTGATCTCCACATTTTTCAGTTCCCCACCGAACATCACGGACGGCGCAAGCTCAAACAGGCCGGTTTGCGCCAGCGCCTGCATCATTTGATCGACCACAGAGGGCTTAAGATGGTGCAGGATCGCCTTGGCCACCCGACCGTCCTCCCGCTCGAGCACCGCGCGCCACTGCGCCGCATCCGGAACAAATTCGTATCCTTCGGATGTCTCATCGAGGGACACCCGGCCGCGGCGGCGGATCTCCTGCAAAAAGCGCAAAAACTCGTGCCCGTAATACAGATTTTGGGCTGTATACAGGCACGGGTCCACGCCAAACTGCGCACAGACCTGCAAAACCGTCCGGCACATCGCACGGTCCAGTCCGTCAAAAGCAATCTGCTCGCCATCCGCCATGCGCAGCACCGCCGCGCCGTTGGCAATGACCACCCAATCCGCGGGCGCATCCAGCTGCGCGTTGAACGCGCGCACCTCGGTCAGGTTGCGCCCCGTGCACAGGGCGATCTGTACACCCGCCTGCTGCGCCAGACGCACCGCGCGCGCGTTTTCACGCGGCACGCGGCTGTCCGGACCGAGCAGTGTCCCGTCCAGGTCAAGTGCGAGCAGTTTGATTTCCGGCATGCTGATTCTCCATCCTATTTTTCCGTAATTTGCAGCGCGCCCATCTCCCAGATCTCGGTCTCCGCACCGAACACGGTCACACCGTGCATATACGGCGCCGGATAATACCGGGTGGACAGCACCTGCTCCCCGCCGTTGACGAAAATCTCCAGCGAAGACGCATCCGCCAGCACGCGCAGCGTTTGCACGGTGCGCACATCCGCGCAGCGGACCGTGCGGCCCGCGCCGCCGCCGTCGATCGTCAGGCGAAGCAATCCTTCGTCCCATTCTATCACGGCACTGCCGCGGATGACAAGTCTGCCCTTGCTCTGGGTGCGGCACACCATATCAAATACGCGCGCATCCTCGGGCGCAACATGCTTGCCGCGCAGCGCATCGATCTCGGGCGCCGGCATGCGCAGCAGACGGTCGCCGTCGCGCCGCAGCACGCACGGAACGGTCATGCAGTGCTGCCAGCCCTGCTCGACCGTCGGATTGGTATACGGTGCATCCGGCATGCCCATCCAACCGAGCAGCAGACGGCGATCACCGTCCACAAAGGTCTGCGGCGCGTAGAAATCAAAGCCGCTGTCCATCTCCTGAAAGTTGCCCAGCGTATACTCACCACGAAAGTCGCCGTACAGTGGGAAATACCCGCAGGTATATACGTTCTGAAAACGGTTGCCCTGCTGCTCCACGCCCTGCGGCGAGCACTGCAGGAACCACTGCCCGTCCAGGCAGAACAGATCGGGGCACTCCCACATATAGCCGAACTTCTCTGGCGTGGTCAAGGTGTTGATGTGTGTCCAGTGCCGTTTGTCCTCCGATTCGTAAACGAGCAGCTCGCCGCGATCCTCTTTGGTGCGCGCGCCGAGCACCATGTAATACTTGCCGTCCTGCGCCCAGACCTTGGGGTCGCGCACATGGCAGGTCAGATCGGACGGATAGTCCTTGTTTTCCATCAGCAGCTCGTTGCTTTCGACCGTCACACCGTCACGCGAGACGGCGAGCGCGGTATTATGCCCGCGCCCCGTCGTAATGTAATCGTAATCGCCTGCGAACTTGACATTGCCGGTGTAATACAGGTACATCGTCCCATCTTCGACCAGCGCCGATCCCGAATACACGCCGTGAATGTCCCACGGCTGATCGGGATACAACATGGTCGGCAGCTGCTCCCAGTGCAAAAGGTCGCGGCTGCGATAGTGTCCCCACATCTTGACGCCGCCCGTCGGGTCGAACGGACCGTACTGATAAAACACATGATACCACTCGCCGCAGCGGCACAGGCCGTTCGGATCGTTCATCCAGCCGACCGGCGGCATCAGATGAAAATTCTGGCGGAAGGGATCGGCCGCGGCGCGCGGCCCATCCTCCTGCTCAATGCGGCGCACCAGCCGCACAAGATCCCGTTGTAATGCATTGCTCATGGCGATTCTCTCCCTATTTCTGCTTACTTGAGCGTCAGAACCGTATCTTTACCTGCCTGAACCGTGCCGAACGACGGCTCGACCGACGCAAACTGATCGGTGTTGGTCACGATGACCGGCGTGATCACCGGATAACCGGCCTTCTGGATCTCCGCGCTGTCAAACTCCAGCAGCAGATCGCCCGCCTTGACGTGCTGGCCTTCCTGCACATGGCCGGTAAAATATTTGCCTTCCAGATTGACCGTATCGACACCCACATGGATGAGCAGTTCCACGCCGTTGTCACATTCCAGACCGACTGCATGGCCCATGACCGCCGACACGGTTGCGTCGCACGGTGCAATGATGCGGTTTTCCGCGGGCTTAATTGCAACGCCCTTGCCCAGCGCGCCGGACATGAACGCGGGGTCGTTGGTCTCACTGAGCGCGACCGCTTCGCCGGTCAGCGGGGACACCAGCGCGATGTCACCCTGCGGCGCTGCGACCGCCGGTTTTTCCGGCTGCTCAGGCGCAGCATTCGCTTGGTTTTTCTCCTCCGGAATGCCGAGAATCCAGGAGATCACAAACGCAACGCCGGTCGCAATACCGATCGTGAGGATGTACTGAATCGGATGATGCAGATGCAGCAGGATGCCGAAGATGCCGGTAACACCCGTGCCGGTTGCACCCAAACCAACAACCGATGCATACAGCGCGCCGCACGCGCCGCCGATGGACGCGGCGATAAACGGCCGGACAAAGCGCAGGTTAACGCCGAAGATGGCAGGTTCCGTAATACCCATGAACGCGGAAAGCGATGCCGGCAGCGCCATGGACTTCAGCTTCTTGTTCTTGGTTTTAAGCGCGACCGCAAGCGCTGCGCCGCCCTGTGCAACGTTTGCCGCACTGGCCAGCGGCAGCCAGAAGGTCAGGCCGTAAGTGCTGAGCTGACCGAGGTCAATGATCGTGTACATATGATGGATGCCGGAAACAACGGTCGTGGCATACAGGCCGCCCATAATGAACGAGCCGATGCCGAACGGGATGGCGATCAGCCACTGCACACCGTTGATGACGAAATTCTCAACCGTGGTGAATACCGGGCCGATCGCGGCAAGCGTCAGATAACCGGTGACGAACACGGAGACGAGCGGGGTAACGAACAAGTCGAACATCGGCGGCACCACTTTGTGCAGCTTCTTTTCGATGAAGCACATCAGCCAAACCGCGATAATGACCGGGATAACGTGGCCCTGATAGCCGACCAACGGTACCTTATACAGACCGAAGAACACTTCCTGATAGGTATGTACGCCCTCGGTCGCCACCGTCCATGCGTTTTGCAGATTGGGGTGCAGCATGATCATACCGATGACCGCACCCAGGAACGGGTTGCCGCCAAACACCTTGGCTGCCGAGAAAGCAATCAGGATCGGCAGGAAGGTGTACGCCACATTGGAAAACAGATCGGCAAACACGAACAGCGAACTAGTGCTGTCGAGCGTGATAAAGCCGTTGTTTATCATAAACTTGAGCGACTCCATGATGCCCATGAGGAAGCCCGATGCCACGATTGCCGGGATAATCGGCACAAAGATATCGCCCAGCGTCTTGATGCCGCGCTGGAACCAGTTGCCCTTCTGCGCCGCCTGCGCCTTTGCCTCATCCTTGCTGACCGCCGCCGCGCCCGACTGCGCGATGAACTGATCGTATACTTTATTGACCGTACCGGTGCCGAAGATGATTTGCAGCTGTCCCTGCGCCTCAAATACACCCTGCACGCCCGTCGCATTTTCCAGCGCGTCCTTGTTTACCTTGTTGTTGTCTGCGATCACCAGACGCAGACGTGTTGCACAATGTGCCGCCGAGATCACATTGTCCTTCCCGCCGATGCAGCTGAGCACCTCGGAAGCCGCTTTTCCGTAGTCCACCAATATTCCGCCCTTTCGTTTTTATTTTATGAAACCGATTTCATTTTTTCTGCAATCATTATACCGCGAAATCCCTGTTTCTGTAAATGTGCAATTCTATCCAAACCTTTTCGGCAGTTTTTGCACACTGTGCAGTAGGCGCTATATAATATACACAAAAAAGCGGCCCGTGTTTTGTACAACACAAGCCGCTGCTCTATTTTACGGTATTTTTCAGACCGATTCCCCAGGATAAACCTCAAAACCCAGCATCAATTGCTTTTTGCGATCCAAACCCTGTCCGATGATTTCGAGAAGATCACGCGCCGCTTCCTCGCCGCTGGTCTGATAATAATAGTGGGCTGTCGCCAGACGCGGCCGCACCAGCTCGCTCATGCGCGAATGGCCGATGCCCGCGAGCGCCACGTCGTCCGGAATACGCCTGCCGTGCTCCTCCAACCGTTTCTTGACGCCAAGCGCTATGGAATCGGTTGCACAAAAAATCCCTTCGATATCCGGCACGCGTGAAAGCAGCCGCTCCGCCGCCGCATAGCCGCCGTCGATCGAAAAATCACTCTGCTCCATCAAAGCGGGATCAGGCTCCATCCCGGCCGCGTGCAGAGCGTCCTGATAGCCCGTCCGGCGCGCGGCACCCGCCGCCTTATCGCGTGGGGTCACACCGATGTACCCCACCCGCCGGCGGCCGCTGTGCAGCAGCAGCTCAGTCACCGCGCACGCCGCGCCGCGGTCGTCATGGTAGACGCAGGACATGCCGTCCATCTTCTGCCCTGCCAGCACCGCCGGCACGCCGAGCGCCGTCAACGCCTTGCGATGCGCCGCCGACAGAATGGTCGCCACCAGAATCACGCCGTCCACATTGCCGCTGCGGAATACCTCCAGATATTCCAACTCTTTTTCGATGCGGTTATCCGTATTGGCCAGCAGCAGCCGGTAGCCCTGCTCTTCCAGCACGCGGGAAATGCCCGCCACCACGCGGCTGATCGACTCGGAATCGATACGCGGCACGATCACACCGATCATGCGGCTTTTGCCCGTGCGCAGCGTCTGCGCCTGCTGAGAAGGCACATAACCGGTCTCCTCGATCACCCGACGGATGGCCTCCCGCTTTTCCGAGCTGACATAGCCGTTATTCAGATAGCGCGAAACCGCCGCCTTGGATACACCCGCGCGGCGCGCAATTTCCGCAATCGTCATTTTCCTTCCTCCTTCGGCCGCCGGCCCTCATTCCCGCAGCAAGGCGCGGCGGGCACGGTAATCCGGCAGATATTGCTCTACCAGCGCCCAGAACCGCGGACCGTGGTTTTTATGCACAATATGCGCCAGTTCATGCACGACAACATACTCGACCGCTGCATCCGGATACTCCATCAGCCGCCACGAAAAGCACAGCCGGTTCTGTGCACTGCAAGAACCGAACCGCGTCCGCGCGGACGTGATGCGCAGGCCGGCTGGCTTTAGACCCATCCGCTGCGCATAATACGCCACCTTGGGCGGTAATTCTTCCCGCGCACGCCGGATCAGTTCCGCACGCTGCGCGTCATCCGGCTCGGGATGTGCCTCAAGGCGCGCCCGCTGCCGTGCCTGCGCCCGGGCAATCCAATCCGCATGGTCACGGACAAACCGTTCGATTGAAGCCGCCGACGCGCGCAAGGGCGCGCGCACGATCACACGCCCCTCACGCGTGACTTCCAGCCCCAGCGTGCGGCGTCGCGAGCGGATCAGCTCAACCCTGTCCACTGGCCTGCTCCCGGCTTTCCAGCGTGCGGTTATACAGGAACATCGCAACCGACACGCCGCAGATCACAAGATAACCCAACACGCTCAGCCCATCCGGAATCTGGTCGAACAGGAAAAAGCCGAGCAATGCGGAAAACAGCACCTGCGTATAGTCAAATACCGAGATTTCCTTGGCCGGGGCATGCGCATACGCCAGCGTCACGCCGAACTGGCCGAGCGTTGCGGCCGCGCCTGCACCCAACAGGCAGGCCAGCTGCCACCACTGCATCGGATGGAAATCCACGATCAGATACGGTAGACAGAACAAAGTGGAAAACGTTGAGAAAAAGAACACAATCCGCGCACTTTTCTCTCCCTTTTTAGACAATGCGCGCACCGCCGTATACGCTGCACCGGCAAAAACACCGCCGAGCAGGCCGACCAGCGCCGGAAACATATCCGACGAAAAGCCCGGCTTGATAATCAGCATGCTGCCGCCGAACGCCGCGAGCACCGCCAGATACTGCCAGACATTGGCGCGCTCCTTGAGCAGAAACAGCGAAAACAAAATTGCAAAAAACGGCGACATCTTATTGAGGATATTCGCATCCGCAAGCACGAGACGGTCGATCGCATAATAATTGCACAAAATGCCCAGCGTGCCGCAGATCGCACGCAGCAGCAGCATGGGCAGATTGCCCTTTTCCCATTTCCAGCTGATCCCTTCGCGCCGCAGCACGATCCACGCGACAAACATCGCAACCAGATTGCGGAAAAACGATTTCTGCATGGACGGCAGGTCGCCTGCCAGCCGCACAAATGTACTCATCAGCGCAAAGCCGAACGCGGACAACAGAATAAATCCGATCGCTTTGCTTTTCTTGGAAAGCACCAGCTTCCCCTCCCCTTATTTTTTTATTATTCATCCTGCATTATAGCACAATTTTAGCTTGTATGCAAAGGCGTGCGCGCCTGTCGCTTGACCTTTGTCCCGGCTCATGTTATCTTTTTATTAGGATAACGGTCATCTGTCCGTTTTCTTCACATTTCATCAAGGAGCGGCCTATGGAACAGGAAATCAAACTCACCAAGCTCGCCAGCTGCGCCGGCTGCGGCGCCAAGGTCGGTGCGGGTACGCTGGCCCGTCTGCTGGACGGTCTGGAGGTACACACCGACCCCAACCTGCTGGTCGGCTTTGACAAAAGCGACGACGCGGCGGTCTACCGCCTGTCGGACGATCTTGCACTGGTGCAGACGGTGGACTTTTTCCCGCCGATCGCGGACGATCCGTACTTGTTCGGCCAGATCGCAGCGGCAAACGCGCTGTCCGATATCTATGCGATGGGCGGCACGCCCAAACTCGCGCTCAACTTGCTGTGCATTCCCAAATCCATGCCGGACAGCGCGGTGCATGACCTGCTGCGCGGCGGCTACAACAAGGTCTATGAGGCCGGGGCGGTCATCGCGGGCGGCCACAGCATCCTGGACGAAGAACCCAAATACGGCCTGTGCGTGACCGGCTTTGTGCACCCCGACAAAGTGCTGACCAACGCGGGTGCGCAGCCGGGCGACGTGCTGTTTCTGACCAAGCCGCTCGGCGCGGGCATCCTGACAACGGCCGCCAAGGCCGACCTGTGCCCGCCCGACGTGCTGGACGCCGTTTTTGCGCGTATGACCACGCTCAACAAGGCCGCGCGCGACGCGATGGTGCAGTTCCGCGTGCACGCCTGCACGGACGTGACCGGCTTCGGCCTGCTCGGCCACGGACTTGAAATGGCACAGGGCAGCAGCGTGCAGCTCCAGCTGAATGTTGGCGCACTGCCCCTCCCGCCCGAAGCGCTGGAATTTGCCCGCATGGGGATTTTACCCGAGGGGATGTACCGCAACCGCAAATACGCGGAAGCCTTTGTTGCGGCGGACAGCGTGCCGCTCGAAGTGCAGGACGCGCTGTACGACCCGCAGACCTCGGGCGGCCTGTTGATCGCGGTCGATGCCGCGGACGCGGACGCGCTGGCCGCCGAACTGCAAAAAACCGTCCCGGATGCGCGACGCATCGGAACGGTTTCGGAATTTGCGGGAGGCGCCCGCGTTATTCTGCGCTGACGGCGGCGATCGCCTCTATCGCGCGGTCTACCTCACTTTCGGTCGTAAACCAACTGAAGGACAGCCGCACCGTACCGCGCGGGAACGTGCCAAGCGTGCGGTGCGCGCTGGGCGCACAGTGCAGGCCGCAGCGCGTCAGGATGCCGAAACGCTCTTCGAGCACGGATGCAACCTCCGCGTTATCCTTTCCCGGGAAATCCAGACTGAACACCCCGACGCGGCCTTCCACTGTGTCCGGCCCGACCAGTACCGCACCCGGAATGATGCGCACCCCATCCAGAAAGCGCTGGGACAGCGCACGATCATGCGCCTGCACCGCTTCGACGGTCACCTGCTGCAAGTAATCGAGCGCAGCCTCCCAACCGAAAATGCCGGGCAGATTGGGCGTACCCGGCTCGAGCCGGTCGGGAAAATACTTGGGTACCTCTTCGGAATCCGACACGCTGCCCGTGCCGCCACTGACGAGCGGGTCGAGCGTTTCCGCAAAGTCCGGCCGCAGCAGCAGTGCGCCGATGCCCTGCGGACCAAGCAAGCCCTTATGGCCGGGCACGGACAGCGCACTCAGGCCGAGAGAGGCAAAATCGATCGGCACATGCCCCGCCGTCTGCGCGGCGTCCAGGGCAAAGGGAATGCCGCGCGCGCGGCAGATGTCCCCGACCGCTTGTGCGTCCTGTACCGTACCGGACACGTTGGACGCATGCGCGAGCAGCACCAGACGGGTGTTATCCCGCAGTAACGGCTCCACTTGGTCGATCTGCAAGCGGCCTTCGCGGTCACAAGGGATGCGGTCGAATGTCACGCCGCGGCGGGCCAGCTGCCCGAGCGGCCGCATGACCGCGTTGTGTTCCATCGCGGACACCAGACAATGGTCGCCCGGCTGCAGTGCGCCGAACAGCAGCAGATTGAGGCTCCAGGTATTGCCCGGTGTCAGCACCGCATACGGCACCGAGGGAAACGCAAACAGCTCGCACAGCCGCTGACGCAGACGCAGCGTGACCAGTTCGGCCTGCTGCGCAGCCTCGTACGAGCCACGGTTGACGCTCGCGCCGATCCGATCGACGTATTCCCGCATGCGTGCGGCGACGGCCGGCGGCTTGGGGAATGAGGTCGCGGCGTTGTCCAGATAAACCGAATGCATGACATTTTCCTCCCGACGTCTGCGGAGCGCTTTGTCCGCATACTTTTTCATCAGTGTAACACAGGACCGGGCAAATGTAAAACCGGCCTTGTTGCAAAATACATTTCACAAACCAAAGGAGATTCACATGATTAAAAACAAGTATCTGGTGATTTGCACCGGTGTGATCGTCGGCCTTGCGGCGCTGGCGCTCACGGCGGCGGGCAATCCCGCCAACATGGGTTTCTGTATCGCCTGTTTCCTCCGCGACATCGCGGGCGGACTGGGCTTGCACAGCGCGGAAAAGGTGCAGTATCTGCGCCCGGAAATCGTCGGCCTCGTCCTTGGCGCGACGATCGCGGCGCTTGCCGGCAAAGAGTTTCGCGCCCGCGCCGGTTCCTCCCCCGCCCTGCGCTTTGTGCTGGGCATGATTGTCATGGTCGGCGCGCTGGCCTTTCTCGGCTGCCCGCTGCGCATGGTGCTGCGTCTGGGCGGCGGCGACGTGACCGCGATTGCGGGCCTTGTCGGCTTTGCTGTGGGCATCGGCGCGGGCGCGCTGTTCCTGAAAAAGGGCTTTTCGCTCGGCCGTGCGCGCAAAGTGCAGAAGGCGGACGGTTTCGTACTGCCCGGCTTTGTGATTGCCGTACTGGCGCTGCTGCTGGCGGCGCCGTCCTTCATCCGTTTTTCGCAGGCAGGCCCGGGCGCAAGCCATGCGCCTTGGCTGATCGCGCTTGTGGGCGGCCTGATTGTCGGCGCGTTGGCGCAAAAGAGCCGTCTGTGTATGGCGGGCGGCCTGCGCGACGTGTTCCTGTTCCGTGATTTTCACCTGCTGACCGGATTTATCGCCATTTTCGTGACCGTGCTGATCGGCAACCTCGTACTCGGCAACTTCAACCCCACCCTTGCCGTGCAGCCGGTCGCGCACCACGACTATGTGTGGAGCTTTCTCGGCATGGCCATGGCCGGCTGGGGCTCGGTACTGCTGGGCGGCTGCCCGCTGCGTCAGCTCATCCTCGCCGGTGAAGGCAGCGGCGACAGCGCAGTGACCGTGTTCGGCATGCTGGTCGGCGCGGCGCTTGCGCACAACTTCGGCATGGCGGGCAACGCGGACGCAATGACCGACGGCGTATTCACCGCGGGCGGCGTGGCACAGGCCGGCCGCATCGGCATCGTGATCGGCCTGATCCTGCTTGCCGTGATTTCTTTTGCCAATTTACACCGAGAGGAGAAAACGAAATGATCGACGCAAGAGGTTTTTCCTGCCCCATGCCCGTGGTCATGGTGCAGAAGGAAGTCAAGAATAACGCCCCCGATAAACTTGAGGTGCTTGTGGATGACCCGTGCGCGGTGGAAAACATCACCCGTTTTGCGCATAACAACGGCTACGAAGCCGCGTCCCGCGAAACCGGCGACGAGGAATTTTCCCTGACGCTGACCAAAAAAGCATGAGTGAGTTTGTTGCGACCTTTCACACGCACCTGAGCGCGATGCTGAGCTTTCAAGCGCTGCAAAACGCGGGCAACAAGGCGAAAATGCAGCCCGTGCCGCGCGCACTCAGTTCGTCGTGCGGCACCTGCGTGCGCTTTTCAGCTGAAAGTGACTGCCGCGGCCTGCTCGACACGGACGCGGAAGCGCTCTATGCTGTCGAAAACGACGGCTACCGTCTGCTGTGGCAGAATGAGGACTGAGCTATGCCACCGAAATTTGTTTCCGTTGTCGGCGCGAGCGGCAAAACGACCGCGCTGTGCACGCTGGCGCGCGCGCTTTCCGCAAAACGCGTGCTGGTGACCACCACCACCCATATGTTTCCCGTTCTGCCGCCGGATTGCCGCACCGTGCTGACCGATCCCGTACCGGACGAACTGTTGGCGCAGCTCCAGCTGCCGGGCGCGGTCTGCGCCGGACGACAGTCGGACGGCGGCAAGCTGCGCACGCTTTCCTCCGACCTGCTCGCACAGGCAGCCGAGGCCGCCGATCTCACGCTGTGCGAGGCAGACGGCGCACACCGGCTGCCGCTCAAATTGCACCGTGCAGACGAACCGGTACTCCCGCCGCAGACCGATCTGTGCCTGATCGTTGCGGGTCTGTCCGCGCTTGGCAGGCCGGTACGCGATGTGGTGCACCGCTTCGCGCTGCACGCAGACTGGGCGGCAGGCCCCGAACAGCTTGTCGGCATCCCGGAGCTGCTGTACTGCGTGCGCGAAACCGCTGCAGCCTGCGGCCTGCCGCCGGAACGGCTGCGCGTGCTGCTCAACCAAGCGGACACACCGTCGCTTGCCGCACAGGCCGAACCCGCTGCGCGGGCGCTGCGCGCGGACGGGCTGGACTGCCGCATCGGCAGCTTGCATTCCGATCCCGGGCTGCTACACTGCTGGATTTTTTCCGCATAATTTTCTCGTATGTATAAAAAAGCACCCGCTTATCGCGGGTGCTTTTTTGCATCTGTTTTCAGCTGCTCAGTCCTTCCAAATTTCCTGACTGCCGGACTTTTCATAATCATGGGTGTTCGCAGCTTCCATGACATGGTAATACGCCCAGTGGCTGCCCGTCACATCGGAGAAATGACGCAGACTGTCCGCATGACCATCCACATACTGCGTATCGGCGATACGGCCCAGCATGCGGTTGGTGATTGTTGTTACCTCCGCACGGGTGATCGTATTGTTCGGGCGGAAGGTACCGTCCGAATAACCGGTGATCCAACCGTACTGAATCGAGCCGACCACCTGATCGTAGAACCAGTCCGTCGTGTTGACATCCGAGAAGATATTTTGTCCACTCGTATCCAACTCGGCAAAGCGCATGGCAATCACGGTAAACTCCGCACGGGTAATCGCACGGTCAGGCGCAAACTGGCTGTTGCCAACGCCCTGAATAATACCCATTGCGCTGAGTGTATGAACAGCATCTGCGTACCATGCATCCGATGCCACATCAGTAAAGGAAGCACCTGCCGAGACGTTCTGATCGAGCAGCAGATTATAGAACATCTGCGCGACCTCGGCACGGGTCATATTCTGATTCGGGCCAAAAGTGCCGTCCGTATAACCATTCAAATAGGCATTATGATCCTTGGTATTCAGCCAATGGGATACGCCGGTATCATCCGGATCAGCGATTTCACTTTCCGCCTCAAAGATTGCTTCAATGGTGTGTCGTTTGTGCACAGATTCAAACGTGTACTGCTCCACTGCGCCGACGCTCGTGCCATCCACCAGCACATCGGAAATTACATAACCCTTTTCCGCGGTAATCGTAAAGGTCTTATCGCTGCCGCTTCTGACTCGCACGCTGCCGCTCGGGCTGATGGAACCACCCTGACCCGCGCTGGCTGTAATGGTGTACCGCGTCACGCTGCTGCTCGCATCCTTGTAGGTTGCCGTGACGGTCACATTATGGTCCGGCATCTTGAAGGTAGTTTGCGCGCTGGCTGCGTCGTCCAGCGTGATACCATCCTGACTGATCCAGCAGTCAAATTCCTGTCCTGCCGGTGCCGCATCGGCGGTAATCGTAACCACTTCGTCCGGCGCATAGGCACCGCTGCCCGAACCGCCAACGACTGTCACCTGATATTTTCCGGCATCCGGATCAAATGCATCCGGGATTCCATCGCCGTCGCCATCCTCGAGGAATGCAACCGTGATCACATGATCCGTCGTGACGTTCTCAAGCGTCCAGTTTCCTGCAAACGGCTGCTGCGGATCATCATTCTGATACGCAACCGTTCCATCCACCGAAACAGTTGCCAGCGCATACCCCGGATCTGCCTTAATCAGGAACACCTGCGCATCGCTGTTAAGAACGTAAACATCGGTCGGTGAAACCGTACCGTTTCCATCGGACGAGGCAGTCACATGCCAGCTGTGCTCCTTGACATCCGGCACGCCATTGCCGTCCGTATCGTAACCCCAAACCGCAAACACCGTCACGTCGTTACCGTTCGGCACCACACTGGTGATAGTCGCAGGCATTGTGTCGCCCGCCTGATAAATACGCTCGTTATCGTCTGTCATCGTCCAGCCAACAAACAGGACGGTCGTTTCCGTACCGTTCAGCTGTACCGTATCGTGCATCGGCTCCTGTGTGGAAAGCACATAGCGCTGGCCATCATTCAAGCCGGTCTGTACTGCCGGCGCACCGGTGCCGCCGTTGGCGTCATAAGTCAGCGTGCGGTTGTATCGATCCGGCATGACGCCGTCTTTGCTTTCCGCAAACGAAACCGTGATCTTATAATCTGTCACGACATTGGAAAACGCCCAAGAGGTCCATGTGCAGCCGGCCGGCAGCTGTGTGCCCGTCCGGTTGACATAACGAGCGGTCGTGGTAGCCGCACCGTGCGTATCTATCGTCTGCACGATAACGGTATCCACCGCATAGCCCTGATCCGGTGTAATTGCAAAGGTCTTATTCTGGCCTTCCATCACGGAAACCTTGCCCGAAGGGTCAATGCTGCCATTCTGGCTGGCTGAAGCGGTAATGCTGTGGGAAACTTCCGAGATATCCGGTATCCCGTCACCGTCGCTGTCATAGCCCCAAACTGCGTATACTTCCTTATTCCCGGAAATATCCACGGTTTCCGCCCGCGTCAGCGGCTCACTGTCGCCAAACGAATAGATATGATTGGTCTGCGTCTCGGACCAGGTGACAAAGGCGACGTTCGTACCGTTATCCTTTTCATGCGTCGGACGGTTGCCGTCGCTGTAATCAAGCGGATATCCGGTCTGCGCCAGTACAGATACTGTTTTTTCGGTCTCTGCACCGAATGTACCGCCGTTGGCGTTGTAAGTCAGGGTATAACTGTTCTCAGTTACATCCGGATTACCGTCACCGTTCTCATCATAGCCCCATACCGCATAGAGATCGGTATCAGCCGTCAGATGGAACTCAGCACCTGCCGCATAAATGGAATTCTGGATAGCCGCATACTCCGTCTTATCATCTTTGCCATAGATCTGACTTGTCTTGGATTCCGACCAACCAAGGAACACGACTTTTTTCTCGCTCACGACGCTGTGAGACGGCTGCTGAGTGGAAAGCGTAATATCACCGCCGCTTTGCGCACCGCTATCGTTTGGCATACCGGTCACGTGGCCGCCGTTTTGCGCATTGGCATTATATCTCAAATCAAAACTCTGCTGGCTTACATCATACGCGTTCGTCACGTTGATCTCACCGCGCGGCACCGTCTCACCGGTCCCGACACGCCAACGAATGCCGCCCGCCGCATTGACCTGCGTATCCAAGCTCGTATAGGTCGGCGTATATCCGCTCTCCGCCTCCTGAGAAATGCGGAAGACCGATCCCGCCGGCAAGCCACTGATAACAGCCTTTTGTCCCGCTTGCAGCATGAACGTACCTTTATCCTGAATCGTGTCTGTGCTGATTACCGCACCATCCGAGCCAGTGACTTGGATCGGATAGCTTCCGCTCAAGGACGAATAGCTGTTTTTCTCGCTGTTGTACAGCTCCAGCGTGTAGGTAAACGTTTTATTCTTGACGTCATCCGCATTGGCATCCGCACCGGTGGTCTCGTTGAGCTGTACCGTCAGATCACCGGTCGGCGTTGCCTTTTGCATCCGACCGTTGTTGCCCAGATCAACCGTCACCTGCTTGCCGTCCAGTTCAAATTCCGGCACACGATAATTGGCAGACGTACCGGTTTTGTTTTCCTCCTTGGCCGCAGCCATATCGCTGACGCGAGACATCTTGGTGGTGCCCGCCTTGATATACAGGTTGCCGCCTATGGTTTCGGTATGGTTTGCAAGTGCCGCACCGTTTGTCACACGATGATAATCGGTCAAATACGATGCACTGTTGCCCGAGCCGTTTGCCTGGTAATAGCTGTGAATGTAATAATACGCACGGCCTGCCACGTATCCCGTTGCTCTTTCCAGCTTATACTGTACGCCGTTCACCGTTATCGTTTCCTGTCCGGGCGGAACCAGATCTGTCTTCCCGGCCGCTGCGGCATCGGTCAGATAACTGCCATTATTGCTGTGCAGTACATAAAGAGCAGTATTCTCCGTGTAATAGTAAAACGAATTGGTTGATGCCGGCGTAAAGACGGCTGTGGTGCTTCCGTTAGGCGCGCTTTCCGCATCCCATGCGCCCGCATAATAATCCGTTTTGCCGTCCTTGGAATGTGCTGCATAATAGTCATTTTTGTCGTCCGTGCTCAGCGCTGCGGTATCGTCCTGCTTCACCGAATAGAACAGACGGATCGGATAAGCATTGCCATTGCTCGCTTCGGCAATGGAATAGGTCTCCTGCCCATTGCCGTCCACTTCGGTTTTCGCCTCGATTGCACGCAGCGGAACCAGTTCGGCCGGAATTGTCCATGTCAGTGTCTGGCTGCCGTCCGTATTGGTCTTGACGGTCAGCGTAAGCTTGTTGACATTGGTCTGTCCATAAACCGGGGTATCCACAGCTCCCTCAAAGGTGTAGGACGTTATATCACCCGTGGTATTTGAACCCGTTACGTGAAACTCTTCACCGGAAAAGATCACGGTCGGTGTACCGGTTACCTTCATAAAGCTGCCCAGTTGATCGGTAAAAGTCAGGGCACCGTTATCTCCGCCCGTACCGGATGCACCCTCGCCGCTCGCGGTCGGATAGGTCGGCGCAGCAGTATTGACAACATCGGTAATTTGATCGAAAACCTCAGTCCAATCCTCTTGTGAGGCAACGTTGTTCGCCTGATAGAATCCGTCATTGTACTTGAGCTGATCCCATTCGATGGAAATCCCCTGACTATCTGTTTTTTCGATCGTTGCGTGTTGTTCAATTATCCCCAAACTGCCTCTTGCACGCAGCAATTTAACAGAACCGTTATTGTACGCAGCCAGACTATCCCGTAGATTCGTGTCATTTGCTCCTACAACCGGGTCACTTTCCAACTGTGCAGACGGATTGAGCGCCGCCAACGCCAGTTCCTCATTCGAATCGTTCGCTAAATTGCCCACCGCAACCGTGTAAATATAGGCCTCGTGCGCCGGATTGTTGCCATAATAATGCGCTGTCACCTGCTGCTTCATATAGGCCGCCTGCATCAGAGCCATAAAAGTCTGTGCAACATGAGCACTGTGATCATTGTTCGAAACGCACTCTGCCTCAATCTTGTCTTCGTCCTGCACAATATTAACGAACCGCGTATGCGCAAGTTCAGGCTCGCCGGACGACATTGCAATCACAACCGGAGCACGAGTCAGCATCTGACCGTCCACTTCCACAGTTGTATCTGCCGTCTGCGTCAGTGCAGTCATCGCAGTATACAGGCCAACCTGATAATTGCGGTAAGTGCCACTATCAAACGAGAAGGTCGGCACCGATACCGTTTGTCCATTCTTGATGCCGTTACTGCTAATCGTTCTATTGTTCAAGCTCAAAAGTGCTGTTTGACCGCCATTATCATAATTTTCATACCGGTCCAACGGCAGGATGGTTGCCGCCGTATTGTCATATACCGTTACGCCCACCCGGTTATACGGGTTGGATGTCAAAATATTGGCCAAGGCCGCATTGGCAGCCGTCAGCATCTCATTGACAGAACTTTGCATTTTCGGCGACATATCCAGCACCAGCATAACGTCCACCGGAACCGCAGTCTGGTCCGTAATAGTGGCTGTCGAGCCCAAAGCCGATAATTCCACCAAAAACTCTGCATCTGTTTCCTTGGAAATCTGGACAGTTGTATCCCCGGATAGCGTAACGCTATCCTCAGTATAGACGCTCTTATCCGTCCAGATACGTCCGATATCCTTCGTGGACAGCGTTGAGCCGCCAAAGACCTCCTGCCAAGTAAGATGTGTCGTCGAATCTGCTGCCAGATTCGAATCGCCGTCAACTGCCAAAGCAGATGTCGGGAAAATGCCGATCATCATTGCAACTGTCAGCAAGGCAGCCAACCATCTTGATCGCTTTTGCTTCATATACTCTCCCCCTTAGCATTTACAAAGATATTGAATGGGTTTATCCTTCCAACACTGATCATCGATTTGGTTAAGATAAACGAAAAACCATGCCATAATATAGTAACTGTTCCAGAAGATAGTTTCAAGAGTAAATTATCCAAAATTACGATTTTAGTATAAATTAAATTTTATTACAAAAGAATGATATTTTTTCCCATCGCCAGATACAGCAACGCTTCGACCACGCCGCCGCCGATGGCGCGCGCCTTATCGGATATCGTGTCGCAGTAGGCTGTTTGCTCGGGCCGCGGGTCGATATCCGCGATTTTGAGTCCTTCGTTCACCGGATAGCCTTCCCGAATCAGGCCGCGCAGCACGCCGTCGATTGTCGCCAGCACCGGCGTGCCGCCTACGCGCGCAATCACCTGTCCCTTTTGGACCAGCGCGCCGATATCCACGATCTGCCCGTTTTCGTCCTGCACAAAAGTCATCTCACCCGACGCGGGCGCATGGATGACCCGCTCGGCGGCATAGCCCGCGATCACCCCCGGCACACCCGTGTTGGGAATCGCCGCACCCTGCAAAATCACACGTCCCAAATGGTGCCCGCGCATGGTTTCCACCACCGCGTCCACATCCTCGCCCGCAGTAAAGCCCGGACCAAGACCGACCGTGATTGGCGCCATGTCTCGGCTTGTTCCCAGATTACGCTTGGCAAGGATCGCATCTACGACCGCGGCCGGGCGCAGCAAGGCAACGCACGCTGCCTGCTCATCCACCAGCAGCGGCACTTCGCCCGCCTGCGAAACGCGCGCAGCGGCATCCGCGTCCTCCACTCGGCGGCAGGTCACGCCCTCAACTGTTGTCTGTCCCTTCCAGACTGCCTCGCACAGCGCCGCGCGCCGCCGGATCGCGGAAGGATCGACGCACTCGGTCACCGCCACGCGAAAGCCGCAGCGGTGCAGCCGCACAATTACACCGGTCGCGAGATCCCCCGCGCCGCGCACCAATACCCAAGGCTGTTGTTTCCGCATTGTTCTTTCACCTTTCCTTCAAAATATCCGTAAAATATTCTGCCGCCATCTGATCGAGCAATTCGTGCGCTTTGCGTGAAAACGCCTGATAGCGCGCAAGCAGCAGCTTCCCCTTTTCGGTGAGCACCGCGCCGCCGCCGCCCGCGCCGCCGATATGCCGCTCGAGCAGCGCAAACCCCAGCTGCTCCTCGCAGCCGTGCACCACGCTCCACGCCTTGTTATAGCTCATCTCCATGCGTGCGGCACTGCGCCGCAGCGAACCGAGTTCCTCAACCCCTTCCAGCAGCTGCGCCACCCCCGGGCCGAACAGCTTATCCTCGCGCACGATGCGCAGGCTCGCACGCACCTTCAGCGGCTTTTCCATTCGCGTCTCCTCCCCGTTTTATCGTGCAAAATGACACCATTTTTCTCATATCATCGGCATTTTTATTTTTAAATGCGTTTCTTTTACACATTTTCGTTAAACTTTCATAAATATAACGAAAAACTTTGGCCACATTGCAGACCGGATTCGACGGGTTGCCGGTTGCCCCTGTGCGTCCAAATATGATACAATTTTACCATAGCAAGGATTGCATCTGCAATCCGCATTTTACTGTTGGAGGCTTATCATGAAACTGATGCGCACACAGGATGCCGTCGGGCAGGTCCTGTGCCATGATATTACCCAGATCATTCCGGGCGTAACCAAGGATGCGGTGTTCCGCAAAGGGCATATCATCCAGCCCGAGGACATTCCGGTGCTGCTGAGCGTCGGCAAAGAGCACATTTACATCTGGGAAGCGGGCGAAAACATGCTGCATGAGAACGATGCAGCCGAGATTCTGCGCACGCTTTGCCAAGGGCCGCACATGCACGCAACCGCCCCGAAGGAAGGCAAAATCGAACTGATTGCGGATGCGGACGGCCTGTTACTGGTCGATGTAGAGCGTCTGCGCGCGGTCAACGCGCTGGGCGAAATGATGATTGCAACGCGCGCGGGCGGTTTCCCGGTTCAAAAAGGTGACAAGCTGTGCGGTACGCGCGTCATCCCGCTTGTGATCGAAAAGGAAAAGATGGAGCAGGCGCGCCGCACAGCGGGCGATACGCCACTTTTGCAGCTGATCCCCTTCCGTCCGCGCACATTCGGCGTAGTGACTACGGGCAGCGAGGTCGCAAAAGGCCTGATCGAGGACGCTTTTACGCCTGTTATCGAGCAGAAACTTGCCGAATATGGATGTGAAATGGCCGCGCACACCGTTTGCGGCGACGACCCGGATGAAATTACCGCCGCGATCACCAAAATGGCGGACGACGGCGTGCAAATGATATTTTGCACCGGCGGCATGAGCGTGGACCCAGACGACCGCACCCCGCTTGCCATCCGCAACGCAGGCGCACAGATCGTCAGCTACGGCGCGCCCGTGCTGCCCGGCGCCATGTTCCTCGTGTCCTATCTGCCGGACGGGCGGCCGGTCTGCGGCCTGCCCGGCTGCGTGATGTATGCGAAGCGCACGATTTTCGATCTGGTGCTGCCGCGCCTGCTGGCTGATATACCGGTTACGGCCGAGTGGCTGGCCGGTCTCGGCCACGGTGGGCTGTGTCTGAACTGCGAAGTCTGCCACTTCCCCAACTGCGGCTTCGGCAAGGGCGTATAACATGCGGGATTCCTTCGGACGAGAGATCCGCTACCTGCGCCTGTCCATCACCGACCGGTGCAACCTGCGCTGCCGCTACTGCATGCCGGACGAAGGCGTGCCGCCCACTGCGCACGACGATCTGCTGCGCTATGAGGAGCTGCTGCGCGTCGCAGCGGCGGCGGTTTCGCTCGGCATCGACCGTTTCAAGGTCACGGGCGGCGAGCCGTTGGTGCGGCGCGACTGCACAGACTTTATCCGCGCGCTCAAAGCGCTGCCCGGCGTCAAACAAGTCACGCTGACCACCAACGGCCTGCTGCTGCCGCCGCTGCTGGACGAGCTGTGCGCGGCCGGGTTGGACGGGGTCAACATCAGTCTGGACACACTGGACAACGCGCAGTATCAGCGGCTGACCCGCCGCGCACGCACCGCGGACGAAGTGCTGGACGCGGTGCGCCTGTGCGCCGCGCGGCTGCCGACCAAGATCAACGCCGTGCTGCTGCCCGAAACCGCCGACCAGATGATTCCGCTGGCCGAGCTAACACAAACGCTGTCGGTGGATGTCCGGTTTATCGAGCGCATGCCGCTGGGCGCAGCGCAAACCGACCAAATGGCAAGCGCCGATCACGCGCTCGCGCGGTTGCGCGTACGCTGGCCGCAGCTGGAGCCAATCACCGAGCCGCGCGGCAACGGCCCGGCACGGTATTTCCACGCGCCCGCGCTGCGGGGCTGCATCGGCATGATCGACGCGGTCAGCCACAGCTTTTGCGACCGCTGCAACCGACTTCGGCTGACCTGCACGGGGTTATTGAAGCCTTGCCTGTGCTATGATGAGGGCGTGGAACTGCGCCCGCTGCTGCGCGGCGGCGCGGACGATGAAACGCTGCGGGACGCGATCCGCGCGGCGATTTTACAAAAACCCGCCGCGCACTGCTTCCAGCAGCGAGAAAATATCACGGAACACAAATCCATGAACCAAATCGGAGGATAATATGGGAAAAGTACTCGCCGTATGCACCAGTGCGGTGCGCGGCGTTCAAAAAGAGGATCGCGGCACGGCGCTGTTTGTGGCAAACCACGGTCTGGACGGCGACGCGCATGCGGGTGACTGGCATCGGCAGGTCAGCCTACTTTCTGCCGACGAGATCGCCGCGTTCAACGCGCGCGGCGCGGATGTTGCCCCCGGTGCATTCGGGGAAAATCTGGTGGTCGAAGGCATCGACTTCCGCGCGCTGCCAGTCGGCACATGGCTGCGCTGCGGCGACGTACTGCTTGAGGTGACGCAGATCGGCAAAGCGTGCCACCATCACTGCGCGATATTTCAAAAGATGGGCGACTGCATCATGCCGCGCGAGGGCATTTTCGCCCGCGTGCTCGAAGGTGGGCGCATTGCAGCGGGCGACGAAATGACCGTCGTCCCGCGCAGCACACCGCTGCCCTTGCAGGCGGCGGTCATCACCCTGTCCGACCGCTGCGCCGCAGGCGAGCGCGAAGACGCGAGCGGCCCGGCGGTTGCCAAACGGCTGCAACAGGCAGGCTACACGGTGATCGAGCAGCTTGTCCTGCCCGACGGCCGCGAGGGGCTGACCAAAGAACTCATTCGGCTGGCCGACCAGCGTCAGCCCGACCTGATTCTGACCACGGGCGGTACGGGCTTCTCCCCGCGCGACCTGACGCCAGAGGCGACGCTGGATGCCGCTGAACGGCTCGCGCCCGGCATTGCCGAGGCCATGCGCGCGGCCAGCCTGCGCATCACGCCGCGCGCCATGCTGACGCGCGCGGTGAGCGTGATCCGCGGTCGAACGCTCATCATCAACCTGCCCGGCAGCCCTAAAGCCTGCATGGAGTGCATGGATGTTTTTCTGGACCAGCTTCCGCACGCGCACGCGCTGCTGCGCGGCGAGCAGATGGACTGCGCCCGCTGACTTTGATTCGACCGCGTCGTAAAACCGGCGGGTTGAAAATAAAACGTCCCTGAAAGACGGGACAAAGGAGACACACCATGAAAAAATTCCTTGCAGGGCTGCTCGCCGCATGTATGGCGTTCAGCCTGACCGCCTGCTCAACAAGCGGCGGAGCGAACGCTTCAGCAGGAGCGGACAGCGGCGAGGCGACCGAGCTGGTCGTTTTCGCGGCGGCGAGCCTGACCGAAACGCTCGAGCAGATCGCGGAGGACTACAAGGAGGTGGCGCCCGACGTGACGCTGACCTTCAACTTTGATTCCTCCGGCACGCTCAAAACCCAGATTCAGGAGGGCGCGGACTGCGACGTTTTCATCTCCGCCGCACAGAAACAGATGGACCAGTTGGACGCGGCGGCCGATGCTTCGGTCAACACCGAGGGGCTGGACTTTGTGCAGTCGGATAGCCGCCTGAACCTGCTGGAAAACAAAGTCACGCTTGCCGTGCCCAACGATAACCCCAAGGGCATCGACAGCTTTGACTCGCTCGCCAAACACTTACAGGCAGGCGATATCCTGCTGGCCATGGGCAACAGCGACGTGCCGGTCGGCCAGTACACCCAGAAGATCCTGGCGTTCTACGGACTGGACGAAACGGCGCTCGCCAGCGCGGGCTGCATCACCTATGGCTCAAACGTCAAGGAAGTCACCACACAGGTGCGCGAGGGCAGCGTGGACGCGGGCGTCATCTACGCGACCGACGCGTTCAGCGCCGGCCTGACCGTCGTGGACGAGGCGACCGCCGACATGTGCGGGCAGGTCATCTATCCGGCCGCCGTGCTCAAGACCTCGGCGCATCCGGAAGCAGCACAGGCGTTCCTCAACTATCTGTCCACCGACGAGGCGATGGCCGTATTTGCGTCCGTGGGATTCTCCCCGGCCGCTTGATTTCAGTTGACACAGATGGGGCGGGGCGCGTGCTCTGCCCCGTTTGCAAAAGGAGTGTATTTCCCCCTTGGATTGGTATCCGCTCTTCAATTCGCTGCGTATCGCGGCACTGAGCAGCGTGATCGTGTTTTTCACCGGCATCGCCGCGGCTTATTACGCCGTGCGCCTGCCGCGCCTATTGAAAGGCGTGCTCGACGTCGTGCTCACGCTGCCGCTCGTGCTGCCGCCCACGGTCGTGGGCTATTTTCTGCTGCTGTTGTTCGGCTCGCGCCGTCCGCTCGGCATCGCGCTGGCGCAAATTGGCATTAAATTTGTTATGACGTGGTACGGCGGCGTGATCGCGGCAGCGGTCGTCGCCTTCCCCCTGCTTTACCGCACCGCGCGCGGCGCGTTCGAGGCTTTTGACCAAACGCTTGCACAGGCCGGGCAAACACTTGGGCTGTCTAATACCTACATTTTTTGGCGCATCCGCATGCCCGCCTGCCGGGATGGCATCATCGCGGGCGTGGTGCTCGCCTTTGCGCGCGCACTGGGCGAGTACGGCGCGACCAGCATGCTGATCGGCTACACACCCGGCAAGACCGCAACCATCTCGACCACGGTCTATCAGCTCTGGCGCACGGGCGACGACACCCACGCCTTTCTCTGGGTGCTGGTCAACCTCGCGATCTCGGCAGCCGTGCTGCTGACCGTCAACCTGCTCGAGCGCCGTCAGAAGGGGGTGCGCCGCGCATGAGCCTGCATGTGGATATCCGCAAAACACTGGGCGATTTCGTGCTCGAAACCGCCTTTGACGCGGAGGACGCGGTCACCGGCCTGCTGGGCGCGTCCGGCTGCGGCAAGAGCATGACGCTCAAATGCATCGCGGGCGTGGAAACGCCGGACAGCGGCTGCATCGTGCTCGACGGAGAAACGCTGTTCGACTCCGCACGCGGCATCAATCTCAAACCGCAGCAGCGGCGTGTAGGCTATCTGTTCCAGCAATATGCCCTGTTTCCGCACCTGACGGTTGAACGCAATATCTTAACCGGCCTGCACCGCGAGCGTGACGCCGCCGTACGGCAGCGCCGCCTGCGTGAGATGATCCAAATGATGCAGCTGCAAGGGCTGGAAAAGCTGCGCCCGGCGCAGCTCTCCGGCGGGCAGGCACAGCGCGTGGCTCTCGCGCGCATGCTGGTCAACCAGCCGCGCCTGCTGCTGCTCGACGAGCCGTTTTCCGCCCTTGACAGCCATCTGCGCGACCAGTTGCAGCCGCAGTTTCTGTCCTTGCTGCGTACCTACGGACGACAGGCCGTGCTGGTCACGCACAGCCGAGATGAAGCCTACCACCTGTGCGGTCAACTGTGCGTGATGGAGGATGGCCGCGTCGTGCGCGACGGCACGACAAAAGCCGTCTTTGCCGACCCGCGCAGCGAAACCGCCGCGCGCCTGACCGGCTGCAAAAACATCACCCCCGCCCGCAAAATTGACGAACGAACGGTCGAAGCGCCCGCATGGGGCCTGCGGTTTACCGCCGCGCAGCCCGTGCCGGATGATCTGCGCGCTATCGGCCTGCGTGCACACTATTTTCACGCCCGCGCCGCTGCCAATCGCGCCAATGTGCAATGGGTGGGCGAACTCGAAGAACCGTTTGAATGGATTTTGCTGTTCCGATATGCGGGACAGGACGAAACCGCGCCGCCCCTTTGGTGGCGCATGCCCAAAGACCGCAAACCCGCCGCGCTGCCCGATGTGCTTGGCATCGCGCCGGAAAACGTACTGCTGCTGACCCGATAAGGAGGACCAACCATGTTTGAGCAACTGCTGACCACCGCCCTGCGCGAAATGCAAGCCGGTCGCCCGGTCGTACTGGTGTCGGTCGCCCGCGCGGCCGGCTCAACGCCGCGCAAGGAAGGCGCGATGCTGCTGGCGGGCACACAGGGGCTGCTATACGGCACGATCGGCGGCGGTGTCCTCGAACACCACTGTCTGTCCCTCGCAGCCGCACAGCCCACACGCGGCCGTCTGATGCATTTTGAACTGGACAACCGCAAGGCAGGCAGTCTGGGCATGGTATGCGGCGGCTCGACCGAAGTGCTGTTCACACCGCTGACCGCTCCCGCGCCGCTGCGCGCCGCACTTACCGCCTTGCAGGAACGGAAGCCGGTCTGGCTGTGCCTGCCGTTGGACGGTTCCGCGCCCTGCATCGCGCAGGACGATACGCTGCCTACCCGTCCGGCCGTTTTATCCATGCGCGGCAAAGACGCGCTGTGCGCGCCGCTGAGCGACGCAGGACGGGTGTACGTCATCGGCGGCGGGCATGTGTCACATGAGCTGTGCGCCCTGCTGCACCGGCTGGATTTCCGGCACATTGTCGTGGACGACCGTGCAGAGTTCTGCTCCCCTGCCCGCTTCCCGCATGCCGAGCATACGCTGACCACACCGCTGGACACGCTTGCATCCGCGCTCACCGGTGCGCTGTCCCCAACCGAGGCGGATGCTTTCTGTATTATGACGCGCGGCCATGCATGCGATGCAGACGCCGTGCGCTATGCGCTGTCCACCCCGGCCTCCTATATTGGCCTAATGGGCAGCCGCCGCAAGCGCGAAACGCTGTTCGCCGCGCTCGAGTGCGAAGGCTTTGCCGATACGGCCCGGCGTCGTGTCGTCACACCGATTGGCCTGGAGATTCATGCGCAGACACCGGCAGAAATCGCAGTCTCGATTGCCGCGCAGTTGATCGCGTGGCGCGCCAGCTGTTGAATCTTGGGGCCGTCAAATGGCCCCAAAAATTTTTCTAGATTTTTTGTAAAAATATGTTGACAATCCCCCACCTCTTCGATATAATACTATTTGTCGCTGACAGTGAGGCGACTCGATACGAAAGAGAATGCGAGTGTGCTGGAACTGGTAGACAGGCACGTTTGAGGGGCGTGTGTCAATCGACGTACGGGTTCAAGTCCCGTCACTCGCACCACCTTCAAACAACAACCAAATATGCGGATGTGGCGGAATGGCAGACGCGCTAGCTTCAGGTGCTAGTGTTCGCAAGGACGTGGGGGTTCAAGTCCCCCCATCCGCACCAAGAAAAAGCACTGATCTCGAAAGAGATACAGTGCTTTTTCATTTTTTCTCTGTAAGCCTGATGTGCATCGTTCAGACAAACTCCAATTCTGCCCAAAGAGATTTGACAAAACCTATTGACAAATCCACTCTTTTTCGATATAATATTACCCGTCGCTGACAGTGAGATGACTCGATATGCAAGAGATGCGAGTGTGCTGGAACTGGTAGACAGGCACGTTTGAGGGGCGTGTGTCAATCGACGTACGGGTTCAAGTCCCGTCACTCGCACCACCTTCAAGCAACAATCAAATATGCGGATGTGGCGGAATGGCAGACGCGCTAGCTTCAGGTGCTAGTGTTCGCAAGGACGTGGGGGTTCAAGTCCCCCCATCCGCACCAAGAAAAAGTACCGATTTCAACAGAAATCCGGTACTTTTTCTTTTATTATTTCGTGCGTTGTCCCCTATACACACATTTCACACCACTTTTCTATTTACTTCCATTCCGCTTCGTATTATCATAAGGACAAGAAGGGACATCGCCCAATGCGGAAAGGTGGTTGTATCGTCATGGATTTATCCTCATTGCTTCCAACGATCTTGGGCTCAGCCACGGTTGCGACCTTTTTGACTCCCCTTGCAAAAGCGCTATACGAAAAAATCGGATTGATTATGCTGCCAACCAAAGAAGCCGAGCAATACATGATAGAGCAAATCAAAAACTCCGCAGATCCCCTTCCCGTCAAAGCGGTCAAGCTCAAGGAAGTCGCCAAATTATTAAAGGAATGGGAAAACCAATACGATATCTATCAAATTGCGCAACAAGCTCTGCATACAAACGCTGCACACGATCACGCTGCGGACGTTGATGCGGAATGGCTTTCGCGCTTCATGGACTCCTGCAAACACGTCTCTGCGGAAGATGTCAAAATCATCTGGGGAAATTTGCTCGCAGAAGAATGCAAAAACCCCAATACTGTTCCCACGCGTCTCATCTCCATCCTTTCGACTCTCAGCAAGGACCTTGCGCAAGCCTTTTTTCATGTATGTAATTTCAGTTTGCAGCATGTCGATTTCGACGGAACCAATTTTGCCATCACAAACAAATACACACCTATTATCTATTTCGATCATCAAAACGCCTTTTTAGGCTCCACAGTGTTTGACTTTTCCACGCTCGCCGAATTAAATTCGGTTGGTTTGATACAATTCAGCAGCATTGCCGGCTATGTCCTGAAAAGCGATACAGGTTCCACCCCCTATCGGCAACACTTTTTATACCATTCTGTACTTTACGAAATTTCTTCAGAAACCGATCAGATCGCCGTCGGCAACGTATTATTTACCCAATGCGGACAAGCACTTTGCCGAACACTGGCGTTACAGCCTTCCGACAAATTTGCAAACGCCATTCCAACCATATTCGCGGATTACGAAGTGAAAAATTTGGGTTCAAATCAAGAAAAAACGTACTGAGTTTCATCAGTACGTTTTTCTTCATGGCATCCACAAAAAGGAGCGGCAGCGCCTGACGGCGCCGCCGCTCCTTTTTTTAGTATTCACAGATGAATTATTCGTCATCCTGCAAAGCGTCGAAGCCTTCCGCACCCGTACGCACCTTGATGACATTTTCCACGTCGTAAACGAAGATCTTGCCATCGCCAATGTGGCCAGTATACAGAACCTTCTTGACCGTCTCAACCACCGTCTCAACCGGGATCTTGGAGACAACAACCTCCATCTTGATCTTCGGCAGCAGGGTTACATCGACTTCTGCACCGCGGTAATACTCCGCTGCGCCCTTCTGTACGCCGCAGCCGATAACATTGGTCACCGTCATACCGGATACGCCGATTGCACCCAGCGCTTCCTTGAGCACTTCAAACTTGGACTGCTTGGTAACGATAACGATCTTGGTCAGCTTGTGGTCGCTGCCCTCGGTGGTCACCTTGGTAACCGGAACCGCCTTCTCGACCGCAACCGGGATGGTATCTACCATAGAAGCCGCCTTTTCTGCCGCCTTGGTGCCCAGCACATTGGGAACCACCGGCATAAAGTCCGCATACGCCGAGGACAGACCATGCTCGGGCTTGTCGAGGCCCATGATCTCTTCCGCTTCGGAAACACGCAGGCCAATGGTGTGCTTGATGATCTGGAACACGATCGTCATGGTGATTGCAACCCATGCAATGACCGCAACCATGCCGAGGGCCTGAATCGCCAGCGCATGCACGCCGCCGCCGTAGAACAGGCCAACCGGCGCCACTTCCGTGCTGCCGTAAGCATAATAGCCGAACAGACCAACCATCAGCGTGCCGGTCGCGCCGCACAAGCCATGTACGCCAACCGCACCAACCGGGTCGTCTACCTTGATCTTCTGATCGACGAACTCAATACCGAATACTACAACGAAGCCAGCAATGATACCGATGATGGCCGCGCCGAAAGGCGTTACCGTATCGCAGCCTGCCGTGATGGCAACCAGACCAGCCAGAGAACCGTTCAGCGTCATGGACACATCCGGCTTCTTATAACGAATCCAGGTGATGCACATAACGGTGACCGTCGCCACTGCCGCCGCCATATTGGTGGTGACGAATACACGAGCCGCAACCTCAGCGCCGCTGCCGGACAGGGCAACCGTAGAGCCGCCGTTGAAACCGAACCAGCAGAACCACAGAATGAATACGCCAAGAGCGCCCAGCGTCAGAGAGTGACCAGGAATAGCGCGAGCCTTGCCGTCCTTGGTGTACTTACCAATACGAGGACCGAGGATGGCCGCACCAACAAATGCTGCCACACCGCCAACCATATGTACCGCCGTGGAACCAGCAAAATCATGGAAGCCAAGCTGGCTCAGCCAGCCGCCGCCCCAGATCCAGTGGCCGGAGATCGGATAGATGACGGCCGAAATGACCATGGAGTAAATGCAGTAAGCGGAGAACTTGGTGCGCTCTGCCATCGAACCGGAAACGATCGTCGCCGCGGTCGCGCAGAACACGGTCTGGAAGATCAGCGTCGTCCAGTTGTAGCCTTCACCGACTACGCCGTCCGCCAAAAAGTCAAATCCACCAAAAAAGCCATTCATTGTACCGAACATGATGCCAAAGCCGACGAGCCAGAAGATCGGCGTGCCGAGGCTGAAGTCCATCAGGTTCTTCATAATGATGTTACCTGCGTTTTTCGCCCGGGTAAAGCCGGTTTCGACCATCGCAAAGCCCGCCTGCATAAAGAAGACGAGCGCCGCGGCGACCAACGTCCAGCCGACGTCCATCGAAGTCGCAAGTGCATTGATATCCATTGATAAAACCCCCTAAAAATTAAAATGGCGTGTATCCCCTGCCGCCCTTTCGGGCTGACAGGAAATACACGCCATTGTGTACAAAGAGAACGATATACGAAAACTTGTTATCAGCGCAAGCGTATTATGGCTTACGATTATACATAGAACAGAATGTCGGAATAGGTCGGGAACGGCCAGTACTTCTTGCCTACCAGCATCTCGAGCTGATCGGCCGGTGCACGAACCGCATCCATCGCAGGCAGGATCGTGTCATGATAATAATGCGCGATCGTCTCCGCATCCGCATCGGGCGCCTGCGCTACCGCAGCGTCCAGTTCGCGGCACTTGTTGTACAGCTCTTCGGTCAGTGCAGATACGCGGCCCAGCAGATCGGCTTCCATGCCGCCTGCAACGCCGGCTTCCTTCTTGTTCTTGACGGTCTTGGCCAGATCGCTCTGATATACTACGCAAGCCGGCAGGATCTCCTCGCGCACCATGTCGCTCATGGTCAGCGCTTCGATGTGCAGGGTCTTGTAGTATTCCTCGAGCAGCGCCTCTTCGCGGGACTCCATCTCGACACGGGTGTAAACACCGTGACGGGCAAACAGCTCCACATTCGCCTCATCCGTATAGTGCGGTAGTGCATCCGCCGTAGACTTGAGGTTGTGCAGACCGCGCTTCTCCGCTTCAGCCAGCCATGCGTCGTCATAACCGTTGCCGTTGAAGATGATGCGCTTGTGCGCCTTGATCTCGCGCTTGATGAGGGCAACCAGAGCGGTATGGAAGTCGTCCGCCTTCTCCAGCTCATCCGCGAACAGACGAAGCTCTTCCGCGACCGCGGTATTGATCATGATATTCGGGCAAGCGATGTTGATCGCGGAACCCAGCATACGGAACTCGAACTTGTTGCCGGTGAAGGCAAAGGGCGAAGTACGGTTGCGGTCGGTGGTGTCCTTCGGGATATCCGGCAGAACCGAAACGCCCAGATCCATCTTGGTCTTGGCCATGTCGGTGTAGTCCTCGCCGGACTCGATCGCGTCCAGGATCGCCTGGAGCTCGTCGCCGATGAACATGGACACGATGGCCGGAGGAGCTTCGTTTGCGCCCAGGCGATGGTCATTGCCAGCAGAAGCAACCGAAATACGGAGCAGATCCTGATATTCGTCCACAGCCTTGATGACCGCGGTCAGGAACAGCAGGAACTGTGCGTTCTCGCTCGGGGTCTTGCCCGGCTCGAGCAGGTTTTCGCCCTCGTCGGTCGAGATCGACCAGTTGTTGTGCTTACCGGAACCGTTGACGCCGTCAAACGGCTTCTCATGCAGCAGGCAAATAAAGCCATGCTTCTGCGCCACGCGCTTCATGACCTCCATGGTCAGCTGGTTGTGATCGGTCGCGATATTGGTGGTGGTGAACACCGGCGCCATCTCGTGCTGCGCGGGTGCAACCTCGTTGTGCTTGGTCTTGGCAAAAATGCCGAGCTTCCACAGCTCTTCGTCCAGCTCCTGCATGAACGCAGCCACGCGCGGACGGATGGAGCCGAAGTAGTGATCCTCCATCTCCTGGCCCTTGGGCGGCTTCGCGCCGAACAGGGTGCGGCCGGTGAAGATCAGGTCCTTGCGCTGTGCGTAATCCTTCTTATCGATCAGGAAGTACTCCTGCTCGGGGCCGACCGTGGTAGAAACGCGGCGGACGTTTTTGCCGAACAGCTTGAGCACGCGGCAGGCCTGCGTGCTGATCGCTTCCATCGAGCGCAGCAGCGGGGTCTTTTTGTCGAGGATTTCGCCGGTGTAAGAGCAGAACGCCGTCGGAATATAGAGCGAACCGTCCTTGACAAACGCATAGCTGGTCGGGTCCCATGCGGTGTAGCCGCGGGCCTCAAAGGTCGCGCGCAGACCGCCGGACGGGAACGAGGAAGCATCCGGCTCGCCCTTGATGAGCTCCTTGCCAGAGAATTCCATCATTACGCTGCCGTCGTCCGTGGGCGAAATGAAGGAATCGTGCTTTTCCGCCGTTACACCGGTCATCGGCTGGAACCAGTGGGTGTAATGGGTTGCACCCTTGGTGACCGCCCAGTCCTTCATTGCCGTTGCCACAACCGCAGCAACATCAGCGTCGATGGCCGTGCCTTCCCGCATGGTCTTCTTCAGCTTTTTGTAAACGTCCTTGGGCAGACGTTCCTTCATGACGGTCTCGTTAAAGACCATGCTTCCGAACAACTCGGGAACATTCTTTGCTGTGTTCATGAATGGTTCGCTCCTTTATATGTGAATTTGTTACCCAACGAAGAAATAATACAAAACAGGCGCTGCGGGTCGTGTTCCCACAGCGCCTTTGCTGTTAACACCTTGCATTATAGCGACCAAATCGGTCTTTGTCAAGGTCTGCGGGCACTCTTTTTCACCCCGACGAGCGATTTGATGCAACCTTCTGAAAACTTACCAGAAAAATGGCAACGAATCTATGCAAATTGCGAAAACTTGGCGGTACCCCCTGATTTTTCGCTTGACGCTGTCCCCCAATACGCTATACAATAGAAAAAGGACAACGGCGTCCACGATAGCCGGAGATTGTGTTTCGATCTCCGGCTATCGTGGACGCCTTTTTTATTTATATTGTATCCTAAAACACCGTCCGGCAGTGTTTTCCGCGGAAAGCGCACCGACGGCCGGCTTCCCCGCAGCGGGACGCCCTGCAACGCGCATATATAAAAGGAGGAAGCAACATGTTGCAAAAAGAAGGCAAAATCCGCATCCCTGCCGGCTGCGCGATCTCCGGCATTTTCCATAAGGATGGCACACGGGAGAACGGCACACGCATCATTGACTCCATCCGCACCATGCACGACCGTTCCAACGGACTGGGCGGCGGCTTTGCCGGCTACGGCATTTACCCCGAATATGCAGACTTCTATGCGTTCCATGTATTCTATGATACGCAGAACGCCAAAGAGGAATGCGAAAAGGAACTGGAGCGGCACTTTGACATTGTCAACCTTTCCAAAATCCCGACGCGCCGCCATCCCCGCATCACCGACGAGCCGATGATCTGGCGCTACTTTGTCACCCCGCTGCACACCAAGCTGGCAGCCAGCCAGCTCGATGAGCGCGAGTTCGTCGCCCGCTTCGTCATCCGCATCAACCACACGCTGGACGGCGCTTACATTTTCTCTTCCGGCAAGAACATGGGCGTATTCAAGGCCAACGGCTTCCCGGAAGACGTTGGCGAATATTACCGTCTGGAAGACTACGAAGCGTATTCCTGGACTTGCCACGGCCGTTATCCGACCAATACCCCCGGCTGGTGGGGCGGCGCGCATCCGTTTGCGCTGCTGGACACCACAGTCGTACATAACGGCGAAATCTCTTCCTATGACGCAAACCGCCGCTTCATCGAAATGTTCGGCTATTCGTGCGACCTGCTGACCGACACCGAGGTCATCACCTACATCGTCGATTATCTTGGCCGCAAGCTCGGGCTGACACTCGAGGAGATCAGCCATGTGATCGCCGCACCGTTCTGGTCCACGATTGAAAAGCAGGAACCTGCCGAACGCGAGCGGCTGACGTATCTGCGCAACGCATTCGCCTCTCTGATGGTCACCGGCCCGTTCTCCATTCTGGTTGGCTACGAGGGCGGGCTGATGGCCCTCAACGACCGCCTCAAACTGCGCAGCATGGTGGTCGGCGAAAAGGACGAAACCGTATATATTGCCTCGGAAGAATGTGCCATCCGCGTGATCGAGCCCGAACTTGACAAGATTTGGGCGCCGCGCGGCGGCGAGGCTGTCATTGTGAGCTTAAACGACGGAGGGAAGCAGTAATGGCTATTGATTTTCTGTATCCGCAGTACGAGGTCGTGCGCAATTACGACCGCTGCATCGCCTGCCGTGCCTGCGAACGGCAGTGCGCCAACGAAGTACATTTTTACGATCCCGAATTTGAAAAGATGATGGTGGACGAATCCAAGTGCGTCAACTGCCACCGCTGCGTCTCGCTCTGCCCGACGCGCGCGCTCAAGATCGTCAAGACCGATCATACCTTTAAAGAAAACGCGAACTGGACGGGCAAGGCCATTTCCGAGGTCTACCGTCAGGCGGGTTCGGGCGGCGTGCTGCTGTCCTCGATGGGCAACCCGGAACCCTACCCGATCTACTGGGACAAGATCCTCATCAACGCCTCGCAGGTCACCAACCCCTCGATCGACCCGCTGCGCGAGCCGATGGAGACCAAGACCTTCCTCGGCAAAAAGCCGGGCAAGATCGAGCGCGATGAAAACGGACGCCTGATCCCCAACATGTCTCCGCAGCTCGAGCTGAACGTGCCGATCATGTTTTCCGCGATGAGCTACGGCTCGATCTCCTACAACGCGCACGAATCGCTCGCCCGCGCCGCCTGCGCGCTGGGCACTTACTACAACACCGGTGAGGGCGGCCTGCATCAGGACTTCTATCAGTACGGCCCGCACACCATCGTACAGGTTGCGTCCGGCCGCTTCGGCGTACACAAGGACTATCTGGAAGCGGGCGCGGCCATCGAGATCAAGATGGGTCAGGGCGCAAAGCCCGGCATCGGCGGCCACCTGCCCGGCCACAAGGTCGGTCCGGATATCTCCAAGACCCGTATGATCCCGGAGGGCACGGATGCCATCTCCCCCGCCCCGCACCACGACATTTACTCGATCGAAGATCTGCGTCAGCTGGTTTACTCTCTGAAAGAAGCAACCGAATACAAGAAGCCTGTTATGGTCAAGATCGCAGCGGTACATAATGTTGCGGCCATCGCCTCTGGCGTTGCCCGCTCGGGTGCGGACGTCATCTGCATCGACGGCTACCGCGGCGGCACGGGTGCTGCCCCGACCCGCATCCGTGACAACGTCGGCATCCCGATCGAACTTGCGCTCGCCGCGGTCGATCAGCGCCTGCGCGACGAAGGCATCCGCGATCAGGTTTCCGTGGTCGTCGGCGGCTCGATCCGCAACTCAGCCGACCTTTTGAAGGCTATCGCTCTCGGCGCGGACGCGTGCTACATCGCCACCGCCGCCCTGCTCGCGCTCGGCTGCCATCTGTGCCGTTCCTGCCAGACCGGCAAGTGCAACTGGGGCATCGCGACCCAGCGTCCCGAACTGGTCAAGCGCCTCAACCCCGACATCGGCTCGCAGCGCCTGATCAATCTGGTCACCGCATGGGATCACGAACTCAAGGAAATGATGGGCGGCATGGGCATCAACTCGATCGAAGCGCTGCGCGGCAACCGACTGATGCTGCGCGGTCTGGGCCTGACCCAGAAGGAGCTTAACATCCTCGGCATCAAGCACGCGGGCGAATAAGGAGGAATGTGACGATGAAACGGGTTTATGTCAACGAAAAATGGTGCCTCGGCTGCCATTTGTGCGAATATTACTGCGCTTTTGCCAATTCCGGCAAGTCCTCGATGGTCAAGGCGCTCAAGGATCATAAAATTGCACCCCGCATCCATATCGAGGAGCGCAACAACATTTCCTTTGCGGTTTCCTGCCGCCACTGTATCGATCCGCTGTGCGTCAAGGGCTGCATTTCGGGCGCGCTGACCATTGTGGACGGCGCGGTGCAGATCGACTCGGACAAGTGCGTCGGCTGCTACACCTGCATCCTGTCCTGTCCGTACGGCGCACTGTCCACCTCGAATGAGGGTGCGATCCAGAAATGCGAACTGTGCGCCAAGAACGAGTTTGGCCAGCCCATGTGCGTACAGGGCTGCCCGAACAAGGCCATTGTGTACGAGGAGAGGTGAAACGCATGAATTACGTGATTATTGGCAACGGTACCGCCGCAGTCGGCACGATCGAAGGCATTCGCGCCGTCGATCCCACCGGCCCCATCACGGTCATCTCTGACGAGATTTATCCGGTATACGGTCGTCCGCTGATTTCCTATCTGCTGCTCGGCAAAACGACCGAGGACAAAATGCTGCATTACCGCCCGGCCGACTTTTACGAGAAAAACGGCGTCAAGACCATGCTGGGACGCACGGTCACCAAAATTGACGCCGCAGCAAAGGCCGTGCTTCTTGAAGGCGGCGAGTCCGTCCCCTACGATAAGCTGTGCGTCTGCACCGGCTCGCGTCCGTTCGTCCCGCCGATGGAGGGATTGGACACCGTGCAGAACAAGACCAGCTTCATGACGCTGGATGACGCCAAGCGTCTGGACGCCATGCTCGGCGCGCAGAACGACAAGCGTGTGCTCATCATCGGCGCGGGCCTGATCGGCCTGAAGTGCGCCGAGGGCATTTATCAGCGCGTGGGCGAACTGACCGTCATCGATCTCGCGCCCCGCATCCTGCCCAACGTACTGACCGAAGTGCCTGCCGCCATCATCCAGAAGCACATTGAAAGCAAGGGCGTCAAGTTCATCCTGGGCGACAGCGTCGCCCGCTTTGACGGCAATACCGCCACCCTGCAAAGCGGCGGTACGCTCGACTTTGACGTGCTGGTCATCGCGGTCGGCGTGCGGCCCAACACCGAACTGGCTGCGAACGCAGGCTGCGAAGTGAACCGCGGTATCCTGATCGACAACCGCTCTGCCACCACAGTGCCGGATATTTACGCCGCGGGCGACTGCACGGTCTCCCACGACATCGCGGCCGACACCGACCGTATCCTCGCCATCCTGCCCAACGCCTACATGCAGGGCGAGACCGCGGGCCGCAACATGGCAGGCGGCAATATGACCTTCGACAAGTCCATCCCCATGAATGCATCCGGCTTTATGGGCCTGCATATGATCACCGCCGGTTCTTACGACGGTGAAACCTATCTCGAGCAGGACGAGGATCACTACAAGCTGCTGGTAACGCGCGACAACCATCTGGTCGGCTTCATCATGATCGGTGACGTGGACCGTGCAGGCATCTACACCTCGCTCATCCGCGAGCGCACCCCGCTTGACACGATCGACTTTGACCTCATCCGCGAAAAGCCGCAGCTGATGGCATTCTCCCGCGCAGAACGCGCGAAAAAGTTAGGAGGCGCTCACTGATGACCACCGTACAGGCAAACCTCACCTATTATCAGCAGCTCAACGAGCAGATCCGCGCGATCGACGACAAGGACATCACGGTTGAAAACGTGATCGGCCAGCGTTATATCGGCTGCGGCTCTTCCGACCATACCATCACGGTCCACGGCACGCCCGGCAACGGTCTCGGCCAATACCTCAGCGGTTCGACCATCGAAGTGTTCGGCAACGCACAGGAGGCGGTCGGCGACACGATGAACAAAGGCGACATCATCATCCACGGCAACGTTGGAGACGCCTGCGGCTATGGTATGCGCGGCGGCAGGATCTTTATTCAAGGCAACTGCGGCTACCGCGGCGGCATCCATATGAAGGCCTACGAGCAGCACTTCCCCGTCATCGTTATCGGCCGCAGCGCCGGTTCGTTCCTCGGCGAATATCAGGCCGGCGGCCTGATCCTCGTGCTGGGACTGGGTCAGAACGGCGCCTATCCCGCAGGGAATTTCTGCGGCACCGGTATGCACGGCGGCAAAATTGTGTTAAGATGTGATCAGGCACCGGCGGGCCTGCCGCGGCAGGTACTGGTCAGCCCGGCATCCCAGACCGATCTGGAGCACATTGCACCTTATGTCGAGGACTATTGCCGCTATTTTGGCGGCGACGCCGCCACCCTGCTCGCGCAGCAGTACTATGTGCTGTCGCCCAACCCCGAAGCCGGTTACCACCAGCTTTATACCTACGAATCCTGATCACGCGCTGCATCGCGCAGATCTTACTTTTCAGAGAGGAGCGCAGCTCTTATGGATACCACCATGCACGAAGTCATACAATTTATACAGGAGAATGACGTAAAATTCATCCGTCTGGCCTTTTGTGATATCTTCGGCAACCAGAAAAACATCGCCATTATGCCGACCGAACTGACGCGTGCGTTTGAACACGGCATCCACTTCAACGCGTCCTCCATGCGCGGCTTCCTCAATGTGGACGCCTCCGACCTGCTGCTGTTCCCGGATGCGGCAACGCTGTCCGTGCTGCCGTGGCGGCCGGCGCAGGGCCGGGTCGTTCGCTTTTTCTGCGACATCCGCTATCCGGACGGCACGCCCTTTGAGGGCGACGGCCGCCGCCTGCTCCGCGAAGCCAGCCGCCGTGCACGGCAGGCCGGTTACTCGATCACGATGGGAACAGCCAGTGAGTTTTATCTGTTCGAGCTGGACGAAAACGGCCGGCCAACTACCACCCCGCATGACCATGGCGAATATTTTGATGTGGCGCCGCTGGACAAGGCAGAAAACGTGCGCCGGCAGATCTGCCTGACGCTCGAGGAAATGAACATCCAGCCCGAATCCTCGCACCACGAGCAGGGCCCCGGCCAGCACGAGATCGACTTCCGCTATGCGGAGGCGCTGGAAGCCGCGGACAATTTCGTCACCTTCAAATGGGTGGTCAAGTCCATGGCGGCATCGAGCGGGCTGCACGCTTCGTTCCTGCCCAAGCCCCTGCCCAGCATTCCCGGCAGCGGCCTGCACCTATCCATCTCCATCATGCGGGACGGCAAAAACCTGTTCCACCCCGGCTTCGACCAGAGCGAAGACGGCCGCAGTTTTGTCGCGGGCATCTTGCAGCACGCGGCGGAAATGACCGTGTTCGGCAATCCGCTGACCAACTCGTTCCAGCGTCTGGGCGAGTTCGAGGCACCGAAGTATATCACCTGGTCGCACCAGAACCGTGCGCCGCTGATCGCCGTGCCGCTGGCAAACGGCAAGCTGGCCAACCGCATGAAGGTGCGCTCGTTTGACGGCTGCATCAATCCCTATATTGTTTTTGCCCTGCTCATTCACGCGGGCCTGGACGGCATCGAGCAAAAGCTGCCCCTCGCCCCCGCCTGCAACGAAAACCTGTTCACCGCCTCGGATGCGGTGCGCGCACAGTACCAGGCGCTGCCGGGTACGCTGTGCGAAGCCATCCGCTGCGCGCAGGACAGTCCCTTTATCGCCCGCCATCTGCCGACCAAGACGCGCGAAGCCTTTTTCGCCGCCAAGCAGGTTGAGCACGACCGCATCGCACTGGCAGATGACCGCTTTTCCGCGGAACGCTCGCTGTATTTTGAGCGATATTGATTTTTCGTCCATCCTTGCCCGAAAGGGGGGAAACGCTGTTTGGAACGCATCATGATCGTTTCCGCCACGCAAAAATCCCATGCTATGCTGACACAATTTCTCTCTTCCTGCGGAGTGCAGGCCAAAACCGTTGCGGCTGCATCCGGTTCGGAAGCACGCCGCGCGCTTGTGGACGGCGATTTTGATCTGGTTCTGATCAATACGCCGCTGCCGGATGAATTCGGCCATGAGCTGGCGCAAACCGCGGCCACGGACACGCTGGCCGGCGTTATTCTGCTTGCCAAAGCAGAGATTGCAGACAGCGTTGCCGAAAAGGTCGAGGACGACGGCGTGTTTGTCGTACCCAAACCGATTTCGCGCGTGCTGTTCATGCAGGCGCTGCGCATGACGCGCGCGGCGCGCTCCCGCCTGACCGGCCTGCGCAAAGAAAACCGCCGCTTGCAGCAGCGCATCGAGGACATCCGTCTGGTCGATCGCGCCAAGCTGCTGCTGATCGAATGCTGCTCGATGAGCGAACCCGAAGCGCATGCCTATATTGAGCAGCAGGCCATGAACCAGCGGCGCACCAAACGCGAGATCGCGGAGCACATCATCTCCGGCGGCATGCCGGAATAAGCTGCTTTTGTGCGATACCGCCCAAAGCAGCCGCCTCGCTGCGACAAAATTTTTCCCCTTTTTTTGAAATGAATAGAGAAATTTCCGGCGGATTATGATATACTAAATGGTATATGAGCAATGACCCTATTGGGAATCTGCTCATATACCATTTTTGTTTTATCAAGGAGGGAGCCCGCTTGAAGCTGTCCTTCACCAAGATGCACGGCTGCGGCAACAACTACATTTACTTCAACTGTTTTGACCAGACGGTACCCGATCCCGAATCGCTCTCCGTCCGGCTGAGTGAGCCGCACTTCGGCATCGGCGGCGACGGCATCATCCTGATTTTGCCTTCGGACAAGGCGGATGCGCAGATGCGCATCTTCAACGCCGATGGGTCGGAGGGCAAAATGTGCGGCAACGGCATCCGCTGCGTCGGCAAATACCTGTACGACAACGGCATGGTAGACGGGCGCACCACGATCACGGTTGACACCCTGTCGGGCGTCAAAACGCTCGAACTGACCGTTGAGGACGGCAAAATGCAGTCCGCGCGGGTGGATATGGGCGCGGCAATCCTCAAACCTGCCGACATTCCGGTTGCTCTTGAAGGCGACACCGTCATCGGTGCGCCGATCGTTGTGGACGAAAAGGTATATCACATGACCTGCGTCTCCATGGGCAACCCGCACTGCGTCATTTTCCTCGATGAGGACATCGATGGGCTGGATCTCGAGCGGATCGGCCCCAAATTTGAGCACCATGCGCTGTTCCCGGAACGCGTCAACACCGAATTTGTCAATACCCTTCCGGACGGCAGCCTGAAAATGCGCGTGTGGGAGCGCGGCTCGGGAGAAACCTGGGCTTGCGGCACAGGCGCATGCGCGGTGGGCGTGGCCGCAGTGCTGACCGGACGCGCAGCAAAAGGCGAGGATATCACCGTACATCTGCGCGGCGGCGATCTGACCGTGCGCTACACCGACCAGACCGTGTTCATGACGGGCGCGGCAACGACCGTATTTAAGGGGGAAATCGAGTTATGACAAAATATATCTTTGTGACCGGCGGCGTCGTCTCCGGTTTGGGCAAGGGCATCACGGCCGCGTCGCTCGGCCGCCTGCTTAAAAGCCGCGGCCTCAAGGTTGCCGCGCAGAAGCTGGACCCGTATATCAATGTTGACCCCGGCACGATGAGCCCGTTCCAGCACGGCGAAGTATATGTCACCGACGACGGCGCTGAGACCGACCTCGACCTCGGCCACTACGAGCGCTTCATCGACGAGGATCTGAACAAGTTCTCCAACCTGACCACCGGCAAGGTGTACTGGAACGTCCTGAACAAGGAGCGCGCCGGCGAATATCTGGGCGAGACCGTGCAGGTCATCCCGCACATCACCAATGAGATCAAGTCGTTCATCTACTCGGTCGGCAAAAAGACCTCGGCGGATGTGGTCATCACCGAAATCGGCGGCACGACCGGCGACATCGAGTCCCAGCCGTTCCTCGAAGCCATCCGTCAGGTGGCAACCGAGGTCGGCCGCCGCAACTGCCTGTTCATCCATGTGACGCTCGTGCCGTTTATCTCCGGCTCGAACGAACCCAAGAGCAAGCCCACCCAGCACTCGGTCAAAGAGCTGCGCGGTCTGGGCATTTCCCCGGACATCATCGTCGCGCGTGTCGATCAGCCGCTCGACGACGACATCAAGCGCAAGATCTCCCTGTTCTGCACCGTGCAGGAGGACTGCGTCATCGAAAACCGCACGCTGCCCGTGCTGTATCAGGCACCCATGATGCTCGAAGAGAGCCACCTGTCCGATATCGTCTGCCGTGAGCTCGCCATCGGCGCGCCCAAGGGCGATATGAGCGACTGGGTCGCGATGCTCGAGCGCATCGCTTCCCGTAAGGAGCACGTCAAGATCGCGCTGGTCGGCAAGTACGTCAAGCTGCACGACGCTTATCTGTCGGTTGCGGAAGCATTGCAGCACGGCGGCTACGAAAATGGCTGCTTCGTCGATATCGACTGGGTCGATTCCGAGGAAATCAACGACTCGACCGTGGACAAGCTGCTCGGCGAAGTGGACGGCATCATCCTGCCCGGCGGCTTCGGCCCGCGCGGCGTGGAAGGCATGATCTGTGCGGCCAACTACGCCCGCACGCAGGGCATCCCCTACTTCGGCATCTGCCTTGGCATGCAGATCGCGGTCATGAGCTACGCGCGCAATGTGCTCGGCTATGAGGATGCCAACTCTTCCGAGTTCGACCCCGACTCCACCCATCCGGTCATCGACCTGATGGAGAGCCAGCAGGGCATTTCCAAAAAGGGCGGCACCATGCGTCTGGGCGCGTACCCCTGCAAGATCCGTCCGGACACCATCATGGCATCGGCTTACGGCGCGGAGATGATCTCCGAGCGCCATCGCCACCGCTATGAGTTCAACAATAACTTCCGTGACCAGATCGAGAGCCACGGCATGCAGATCACCGGCACTTCCCCCACGGGCGAGCTGGTGGAAACCGTCGAGATTCCGAACCATCCGTTCTACATCGGCGTGCAGTTCCACCCCGAGTTCAAGTCCCGTCCCAACCGCGCGCATCCGCTGTTCAAGGCGTTTGTCGCAGCATCGCTGAAAAGGAGCAAAGACCATGCAGATCAATAAGCACTATGACGATCTGGAGCAGAGCTACCTGTTCTCCACGATCGCACGCAAGGTAAACGAATATTCCGCCGCACACCCGGATGCGGACATCATCCGTCTGGGCATCGGCGACGTCACCCGTCCGCTGGTACCGGCCGTCATCGACGCGCTGCACGCAGCGGTTGAGGATCAGGCCAAGCAGGAAACCTTCCACGGCTACGGCGACGAACAGGGCTACGGCTTCCTGCACGAAGCGCTGGTCGGCTACTATAAGACCCACGGCGTCACCCTCGACACCAACGAGATCTTCATCTCGGACGGCGCCAAGAGCGACCTCGGCAATATTCTCGACATTTTCGGCACGGACAACACCGTGCTGATCCCGGACCCGGTTTATCCGGTATATGTGGACACCAACGTTATGGCAGGCCGCAAGGTCGTGTTCATGGACGCCACTGCGGAAAACGGCTTCCTGCCGCTGCCGGACGCATCGATCAAGGCGGATATCATCTATATCTGCTCGCCCAACAACCCGACCGGCGCGGCTTATGACCGTGCAGGCCTCAAGGCTTGGGTGGATTACGCCAACGCACAGAACGCTGTCATCCTGTATGACGCGGCATACGAGTGCTTTATCGAGGATGAAAATCTGCCTCACTCGATCTATGAGATCGAAGGCGCAAAGACCTGCGCGATCGAGTTCTGCTCGTTCTCCAAGATGGCAGGCTTTACCGGTACGCGCTGCGGCTGGACGGTTGTCCCGCAGGCGCTGCTGGACGGCAAGCTGAACAAGATGTGGCTGCGCCGCCAGACCACCAAGTTCAACGGCGTACCCTATATCGTACAGAAGGGTGCGGCTGCCTGCTTCACCGAGGAAGGCATGAAGCAGATTCACGAGACCCTCGGCTACTACAAGCAGAACGCCAAGGTGCTCGCCGAGACGCTTGACTCGCTCGGCATCTGGTACACCGGCGGCAAGTCCAGCCCGTATCTGTGGCTCAAGTGCCCGAACGGCATGGGCTCGTGGGAGTTCTTCGATTACCTGCTCGAGAACGCCAATGTTGTTGGCACGCCAGGCGCAGGCTTCGGCAAGAACGGCGACGGTTTCTTCCGTCTGACCGCTTTCGGCGATCAGCAGCGCACGCTTGAAGCGGCGGAGCGCCTCAAGAAGCTGCTTTCCAAGTAAAATCAAAGGGCTGTCCCGGCGGACAGCCCTTTTTTGTCAGGCAGGAGGGATCGACATGGGAATCGTGTTCCCCAAGCGATGCGTATTGTGCGGCGAGATGATGCCCGCCGCAGGTGTGGGCAAGGCCATGCTGTGCCCAACCTGCGCCGCCGAAGTGCGGCAGCAGTACCGCTGCACCGAACCCATCCGCATCCCGGGTGCGGCGGATGCGGCCGCCGCGCTGTACTACACCGGCAAGGTCCGCAACGCGATGCAGCGGTTTAAGTTCCAACATAAGCAGCACTATGCGGACTGGTTTGCCGCGCAGATGCTGCCGCTGCTGGCCGATCGGCTGGACGCATGGCAGCCCGATCTGATCACCTACATGCCGATCGGCTTTCTGCGCCTGCACGAGCGCGGCTACAATCAGGCCGAGCTGCTGGGCAAAGCCGTCGCAGAACCGTTTGGCCTGCCTTGCATAGCAACATTGCGCAAGCGCGCCTTCACGCCCAAACAGTCCGCGCAGAAGGATGCCACCGCACGGCAGAAAAACGCCGAGCGCGCGCTTCAGCCGCTGGAAAATGCTGAAGTACGCGGTAAATCGGTCGTACTGGTGGATGATATCATCACCACCGGCGCAACCGCGGCGGCCGCAGTCAAACTGCTGCGCGAGATAGGCGCGGCGAAGGTTTATGTACTGGCCGCGGCACATACACCCGGGAAATAAAAAAACCATCCCTCACGGGACGGTTTTTTCAATTGCAAAATCATGAATCTTCCATTCATTAACTCGACCATAGTTGTCAGTCACTTCTGCCACCAGTTCTAATTTCTCAAACGACTTTGCCACTGTCCAATCTGGCTCACCATAGGCATAATATTGCCCATTTTCTTCGTTATACTCTGCTGCACTCATCTCCATGCTTTTCAGTTCTGTGTCGCCCTCCCGCAGAACCAACCTGCATTTTACCGGATAAGCACGAAACCGATCCGACCATGCATTATAGAACCGGTATTGCAACCGCCCACGCACTGTTGTACTGCCGTTTTCTGACGTGATCGCGCTGCCATCCAGCAGTGCATCTCCTTGCGCATCAAGCCACTGATAATCAAATTGAAGCCGATATTCTTTTTCCACACCGCTGACGGTTTCCAGCAGCAGATTACGCACTTTGCCACTCTCGCGGTCGGTCAGCGTCAGGTATACGGTAAATGCGTCCCGCATTGGAATCTCCGTTCTGCCCACATAGGAATTATCCTGTTCCAAAATTGCTGCACACGTCCAGTTTTCCCACGCGCTCTGGATAGTGAATTTGGGTATCTCGTTATCCGGGTTCAGCTCCTTCGGCCGTGCGGACAGAGACAACGCAAGCGTCGTCGAAACCGTTTTGTTCGGGTCATATTGCATATCGTAGGCAATATCATGGTCAGATAGCGCATCTTCCTCCACTGTTTCTTGCTGCACGGTGCTTTCCGTTCCCTGCACCTGCGCCTGCAAAACGCGCAGCTGTTCTTCCAGCGATTGTACCCGCGCCATGGCATAAATATTACCCAGCACGCTTACCAGCACCAGCGCGGCAAGTCCTATGATAAACCGCTTTGTCTTTCGCGTCAAAACGGGCGCATAGGAGATTTTCAGTCCCTCTGCGGATAGTTTGACGCCCTCCGGCGGCTGAGCCTTATCCGGCAGCGGCTCGTCCGGCCGCAGCAGCGTATCCACCGACACACCAAACAGGCGGCTCAGTTCGACCAGATTGTCCATCGTCGGTACAGCCTGATCAGCCTCCCACTTGCTGACCGCCTGCCGCGATAGCCCAAGTTTTTCGCCGAGCGCCTCTTGGCTCAACCCTTTTTCGCGCCGCAGCGCCGCGATCTTCTCCCCTGTCGTCATATGCGACCACCTGCCTTTCTGTGCTTTCACCTTACCCGAAAGCGCTGCAAAACGCCACCAACCTGGCGTTTCTTTTTGTCAACCAGCGGTTGCGTCCCATTTTTCCGATGAAGAAAGCCCCGAAAGACGTCTCCTTCGGGGCTGATTCGTAAGTAACGCGATTTACTCGACGCCTTCGTCCTCACCGTCATGGCGATTGTTGAACGCATATTCCGGACATTTAGCCTTGGCTTCTTCCTCGGTTTCATAAGGGCAAGCGCGCACGCGGCCTTCCGTCTCGGAAAGCGCAACACACATCTTTTCATTGCCGGCTGCGAAACGGCGCCGGAACAAGCACCAGAGTTTCTTCATGACATAACATCCTTTCCTGCTGATTGTTAATCAAATAACAATAATAGTATAACGAACCTGACTGCACTTGTCAATCAGGTTCGTTATTTTTTTATCAAATTATGTGCAGGTCGTTTTATTCGCCGAAGAATTCCTCATGGATGGCCTTGACCGCCTTCTCGCTGTCCTCCTCATTGATCAGGACAGAGATCTTGATCTCCGAAGTGGAAATCATGCGGATGTTGATACCGGCCATGGCCAGCGCTTCGAACATCTTGGACGCCACGCCCGCGGAGGACGCCATGCCTGCGCCGACGATCGACACCTTGGCAACCTTGGTGTTGATCGAGACATCCTCGTAGCCGATCATCTCGGCGTTGTCCGCCAGAATCTGGCCGACGCGATCCGCGTCGTCCTCGCGGATGGTGAAGGAAATCGACTTCTTATTGTCACGGCCGACCGACTGGAGAATGATGTCGATATTGACATTGTGCTTGGCCATAAGCGAAAATACCTTGAACGCAGTGCCCGGGGTATCCGCTACGTTGATAATGGCAACACGCGCACAATTATTATCACGGGCAACGCCCGATACATTCATTTTTTCCATGTGAGAACCCTCCTTGACTTTCGTACCCGGATTGCGGGTAAAGCTCGAAACGACCTCCAGGTCGACGTTATATTTTTTCGCCATCTCAACCGAACGGTTGTGCAGGACCTGCGCACCAAGCGACGCCAGTTCCAGCATTTCGTCGTATGTGATCGCGTCCAGCTTGCGTGCGCTGGGTACGATGCGCGGGTCCGCCGTATACACGCCGTCCACATCCGTGTAAATCTGACACAGATCGGCACGCAGCGTTGCCGCGATGGCAACCGCGGTCGTATCCGAACCGCCGCGGCCCAGCGTCGTCACATCTCCGAGCTTGTTGATGCCTTGGAAGCCTGCCACAATGCAGATCTTGCCGTTGTCCAGTTCTGCCTGCAGGCGGTCCCCCACGATGCGCTTGATGCGCGCATCCGAATAATTGCTGTTGGTCTCCAGACCGATCTGCCAGCCGGTCAGCGAAACCACGGAAAAGCCGAGTTTCTGAATCGCCATCGCCAGCAGCGACATCGAGATCATTTCGCCCGTGTTGAGCAGCACATCCATCTCGCGCTTGGACGGATGGTCGTTCAGCTCCGCCGCCTTAGCGATCAGATCATCGGTCGTATCACCTTGCGCGGAGACGACAACAACCACCTTGTTGCCGGCCTTCGCGGTCTTGGTTACAATATCCGCAACATTTCTCAGCCGCTCGGTGTCCGCCACCGAAGTGCCGCCGAACTTTTGCACAATAAGACTCATACTGATTACGTTTCCTCCTTATATAGCCTGCCGCAGACGCGGCCTCGCTCACATGCGTTTGACGGTCGCGCCGACTTCGTCGCAGCGCAGCTGCACGGCCTTCCAATGCGGATATTTTTCCGCACAAAGCGCCTGCGCGCGCGACAGATAGTCGCGGTCCCCCTTATATACCATCGCAACGATGGACGGGCCGGCACCCGAAATGAATGCGCCCAGTGCCCCCAGCTGTTTGGCCTCGCGAACGATGTCCTCGCCGTTTTCGATCAAACCAAAGCGGTACGGCTGATGCAAGCAGTCCCCCGTCGCCACATCCAGATTTTCCAGTTTACCGGTCGTCAGGCTGCCGGCGAGCAGAGCCGCACGCGCCAGATTGTACACCGCGTCATGGTGCGCGATGGTTTTGGGCAGCGCGGCACGCGCTTTTTCCGTGGACAGTTTGAAGTCTGGGATAAACACGATAAAGTCGATCGCGCCATGCACCGGCACACGGACATGATGTACATGGCCGTTTTCCAGCAGTGCCACACAAAAACCGCCCAAAATCGCGGGCGTGGAGTTATCCGGATGCCCTTCGATCGTGGCCGCCAGGTCGATGATGGCCTGCCGGTCGAGCGGATCGTTCAGCAGCGCGTTAGCGCCCATGATGCCCGCTACCGTGCAGGCAGAGGACGAACCCAGACCGCGGGTCTGCGGGATGGCGCAGTCCTCCACAATCTTCAGACCGGAAAGCGGCTTGCCGCACTCGTCATAGACGCGCTTGGCACATTGATAGATCAGATTGCGCGCGTCCTTCGGCACAAACTGACCGTTTTTATCCGAAATATCGATCCGGTCGCTTTCTTCCAGATCGATCACATTGTAAAGCTCCAGCGCAATGCCGATGCTGTCATAGCCCGAGCCCATATTGGCACTCGTCGCCGGAACAGTAACACGAACCATTTTTCTGTTTTCCTCCCCTTACAGCATACGCATCGCAGCGCGCACTTCGCCACAGGCGTTCAGCTTTTCGATCTTTTCCTGCATCTCCGCCGTGGACAGCTTGCGCGTCTTGACCACCGTCACACCCTCGACCGGTTCGGTCAGGCTTTCGACCGGCAGCAGCGCTTCCAGATCGCGCGATGCGCCCTTGAAACGAACATACCACGCGCTTTGCAGTGTGTCAAGCGGACGGAGCAGATTTTTCGACCCGTCGCCCCAAGAAATGCGGCGGCGATGGCCGGCATGCTCGATGCAGTCCATCATATCCGCTACCACCGCGGACGCCGTGGCCAGTTTGCCCGCGCCCTTGCCGTAGAACATGACGTCGCCGGTTGCGTTGCCGTTGACCATAATAGCGTTGAACACATCCTCGACCGCGGCCAGCGGGCTTTCCTTGTGGATCAGATGCGGCGCAACGTAGGCATAGGCCGTGCCGTCCTCGCACCGCACGGTGCGGCCGAGCAGCTTAATTACGCAGCCCAGCTTGTCGGCGTTAGCCACATCCTCGAGCGTGATCTTGGTGATACCCTCACAGGGCACCTGATCCGGATCAAACTTATCGCCGAACGCGAGGTCGGCCAGAATACAGATTTTCCGGCAGGCATCATGGCCTTCGATATCGGCCGTCGGGTCTTTTTCCGCATAACCGTTGAGCTGCGCCTGCTTGAGCGCATCGGCAAAGGTGACGCCGTTGTGGATCATCTGGGTCAGAATATAGTTGGTGGTGCCGTTGAGGATACCGCAGATCTCGTTGAACTCATTGGCAGCCAGACATTGCAGCATCGGGCGGATGATCGGGATACCGCCGCCGACCGACGCCTCAAACATGTAGTTAACGCCCTTTTCCTCGGCGATCTTGAGCAGTTCCTCGCCGCGGGTGGCGACCAGTTCCTTGTTGGAGGTGCACACGCTCTTGCCTGCCAGCAGGCAGCGGCGCGTAAACTCATAGGCAGCGCCCACGCCGCCCATAACTTCGGCCACGACCGTGATCTCGGGGTCGTTTTCGATCACGGAGAAGTCCGTGACGAACTTATGGCCATACGGCAGCGCGGAAAAATCGCGCAGATCCAGCACATATTTCACTTCAACCGGCTCACCGACCACGCGCGCGATCTTTTCGGCGTTCATTTCAAACACCTCATACACGCCGGAGCCGACAGTGCCGTGTCCCATGATTGCTGCTTTTATCATAACCCAGTTTCCTTTCCTTCGGTTCTGTTTTTATTCGGATGCCAGGATTTCCACCTTGCTGACGCCTTCCATCTGGGCCGCGCGGTGGATCAGATCCTCCACGGAGTATTTCATCTCTCCGGTGCGGGCGGCAATGGTCACGGAAGCCTGCCCGCGCATGGGGATCGACTGATTGACCGTCAAAAGATTGGCGCCCGAACGGGCCATCAGACCCAGAATGCTCGACAACACGCCCGGTTGGTCGTGCAGCATAAAGTGGAAGGTCACGATCCGGTCGGTCGTGGCCTCAAAGAAGGGGCGCACGCCATCCTTATATTTATAATACGCACTGCGCGACAAACCGGCGATCTTCGCCGCCTCGCTTGCCGTCGCCGCTCTGCCCGAGGCAATGGCCTCATTTGCTTCGATCACACGCTGAAACACTTCCGGCAGCAGTGTGCGTTCGACCAGATAGTACTTTGGTTTTACCATGCCTTGTTTGTCCTCCCTAAAAAGACATGTGTCTTTCTCACGCTTTCCTATCATACCATAAGCGGGCGATAAGTGCAAGGGAATAACTGATAAAATTCCCGAATTTCCGCCCCTGCTTTTGTCGGATCTGACAAAGCGTATTGTCAATTCTGGTTAAATCGTGTATGGCTTTATTCCCACGGGTGTGATATACTATAATGACTTGTGAAAAAGAAACCGGAGACTAAAAAAATGCATCAGAAAAGTTTAAATGGTACCTTTACTTCCAAAGTCGGCTTTGTACTCGCGGCAGTTGGTTCGGCAGTCGGTATGGGCAACATCTGGATGTTCCCCTATCGCACCGGACAGTACGGCGGCGCTGCCTTCCTCATTCCGTATTTGCTGTTCGTCGCGCTGTTTGGCTATGTCGGCCTGTCGGGTGAGTTCGCCTTCGGCCGTTTGACCGGCACCGGCCCGATCGGCTCCTACGAATACGCGATGAAAACGCGCGGCAAACGCGGCGGCGCCTTTCTGGGCGCTATTCCGCTGTTCGGTTCGCTCGGCATCGCGATCGGCTATTCGATCATCGTGGGCTGGGTTGTCCGATGCGCGTTTGGCGCGCTGACCGGCTCGCTGATGACCACCGAACCGGAAACCTACTTCGCACAGATGAGCGCAACCAATCTGTCCAGCGTACCGTGGCACACCATTGTTGTGGTAATGACGGTCGCGATCCTGATTTTTGGCGTTTCGGGCGGCATCGAAAAGATCAACAAAGTGATGATGCCTGCGTTTTTCGTTTTGTTCCTGATCATTGCCGTGCGCGTGCTCTTCCTGCCCGGCGCACTGGAGGGATACAAATATCTGCTCGTTCCCCAGTGGGAATACCTGCTCAACCCCCGCACCTGGATCATGGCGATGGGTCAGGCGTTCTTCTCGCTGTCGGTGACCGGTTCGGGTATGATCATCTACGGCTCCTACCTTTCCAAGGAGGAAGACGTGGTGCACTCCTCGTGCATGACCGCCCTGCTGGACACCTGCGCGGCCATGCTGGCCGGTTTTGCGGTCATCCCCTCGGTGTTCGCCTTTGGCCTGGACCCGGCTTCCGGCCCCAAGCTGCTGTTCATCACGCTGCCGCGTGTGTTCCAGCAGATGCCCCTCGGCCAGCTGTTCGCCTTCCTGTTCTTCATTTCCGTTCTGTTTGCCGGTATCACTTCGCTGGCCAACATGCTCGAAGCGGTATCCGAAGCCGCGCAGACACGCCTCAAGCTCAACCGCAAAGCGGCCGTGCTGGTGGCCGGTGCGGCAACACTTGCGGTCGGCCTGTTCATCGAACAGGAAACCCTGATGGGCCGCTGGATGGATATCATCACGATCTATGTCGTGCCGATTGGCGCGATCCTCGGCGCGGTGATGATCTACTGGGTGCTCGGCGTCAAGACCATCAAGAAAGAATTGATGGAAGGCCGTGACAAGCCGCTCAGTCGGGCATACGACTTCCTGGCAAAATATGTGTATGTGTTCCTCGCGCTCGTTGTCGTCATTTGCAGCTTTGTGATTCCCGGCGGCATCGGATAAGAAAACCAAACAAAAAAGGGAGCGGTATTGCCGCTCCCTTTTATTCGTCCGGAAAGAACACGCACTCGACCGGCTGCCCGAGCAGCCGCGCGACCTTCATGGCAAGCGAAAGCGTCGGGTCGTACTTGTCGTTTTCCATTGCCACGACCGTTTGTCGGGAGACACCGAGCAATTGTGCCAGATCCTCCTGCCGCAAACCGCGGGCCTTTCGCAGTTCTTTGATGCAGTTGCGCATACGCTCACCACACCATCACGGCGATCGCCAGCCCCGCGCCCAGCCCGGCCACCGCAAGACTGAACACAAACACGATCAGCAGAGTTTTCCAGAGCGGATAGGGCTTATATTCGTCGTCCCCCGCTGTACTGCGATGGCGCAGAATAAGCACCGCAACCGACTGCGTCAGCACCCCCATCACATCAATCAGCGTATATGGCTGCATCCCCGCAGCATGTCGGACGAACGAATCATATAGCGAGCAGCCCAGCAATGCAAACAAAACGACCAGATACGCAGCGGAAACCGCCTTGTACTGAATCATCCGTTCCATTTCGTCCGCACGCCGTGCGCCAAATGATAATCCCAACCGATCCGCCCATACAGCCAGACGCGGCGAACGGCTCCGCCCCAGATATACGAACAGCGCGATCAGTCCCACCAGCATGAGAACCGGAAGCGCCATCAAAACATACGCCTTCGCACCCATGGAAAGCCCTCCTTCGGTCGGCAAAATGTAAAATTCTTTTTACATTTTGATCATACCTGATGACCGCCAAAATGTCAAGAACCTTTTACATTTTGACCAAAAGAAATCCCACGGTTTCCCGTGGGATTTTTTACTGAAATCAGTCCTTGTTTTCCGGATGGACAAACGCGGCCTTTTCCATGTCATCAGCGTCATCCGAATCCCCCGCCTCAGCGGCTTCGGCAGCGCTTTCCGGCGCCTTGCCGACCTTGGAGTCGAGCTCTTCCTTGAGCTCGCTCATCAGATCCTCGCCGACGACCTTATCCGGTACAACTTCGCCGTTATACACCTTGATAAAGGTTTCGCCGTCCATGGTTTCGTTGCGAATCAGATATTCCGCAACGCGGGTCATCTGATCCATATGCTCGGACAGCAGCTTTTTGCAGCTGCGGTACGCCTCTTCGATGATGCGATGGATCTCATCGTCGATCTCGGCGGCCTTGACCTCGGAATAGCCCTTGCCCGCAGCAAAATCACGGCCAAGGAAGATCTCCCCGCTGTCCGAACCGTAGTCGATCGGGCCGATCTTCTCACTCATGCCATAGCTGGTGACCATCGCGCGCGCCATCTGCGTGGCCTGCTTGATGTCGCCGTATGCACCGGTGGAAATGTCGTCCATCGTCAACTGCTCGGCCACGCGGCCACCCAGGCAGACGATGATATATTCCTCCATATACTTCTTGGTGCGGTACGCCTGATCCTCTTCCGGCAGCGGCATGGTAAAGCCGCCTGCGCCGGAGGAACGCGGAATGATCGTCACATGATGCACCGGGTCCTGCGTCGGCAGCACATGGAAGCAAATCGCGTGACCCGCTTCGTGATACGCCGTCAAGCGCTTATCCTTATCGGTGATGATGTGGCTCTTCTTTTCGACGCCCATAACCACCTTAAGCAGGGATTCTTCGATCTCTTCCTGCGAAATCAGCTTCTTATTGCGGCGCGCTGCCAGCAGTGCTGCCTCATTGAGCAGGTTTTCCAGATCCGCGCCGGTAAAGCCCGCGGTCGTCTTGGCGATATCCGCAAACTTAACGTCCGGATCGAACTGCTTGTTACGCGCATGCACCTTGAGGATCTCTTCGCGGCCCTTGACGTCCGGCGCGCCGACATAGACCTGACGGTCAAAGCGGCCCGGACGCAGCAGCGCGTTATCCAGAATATCCTTGCGGTTGGTAGCCGCGATGACGATGACACCTTCGTTCGCGCCGAAGCCGTCCATCTCAACCAGCAGCTGGTTGAGCGTCTGCTCGCGTTCGTCGTGTCCGCCGCCGAGGCCAGCGCCACGCTGACGGCCGACCGCATCGATCTCATCGATGAACACGATCGCCGGAGCGTTCTTCTTGGCCTGCTCGAACAGGTCACGCACACGCGATGCGCCGACACCGACATACAGCTCGACGAAATCCGAACCGGAGATCGACAGGAACGGCACGCCCGCTTCACCCGCGACCGCACGCGCGATCAGCGTTTTACCGGTGCCCGGAGGACCGACCAGCAGTACACCCTTAGGGATGCGCGCGCCGATCTGCACGAACTTCTGCGGATTTTTCAGGAACTCAACGATTTCCTGCAGCTCCGCTTTTTCTTCATCCGCGCCGGCCACGTCGTTGAACGTCACCTTGCGCTTATCGTCCTGCGCCAGCCGTGCGCGCGCCTTGCCGAACTGCATCGGACCCGCGCCGCCGCCGGACTGCTTGTTCATCATGAAATACCAGAACGCGCCGAGCAGCACGATCAGGATGACGTACGGCAGGAACTGCGCCCACCACGGGATGGTTGTGCGCAGATAATCGACTTGCTTGAGCGTACCGTCCTCCATCTGCTGGGTGATGGTATCGCCCAGCTGATCCCAGAACACTTCCCCTGCCGCGCCCAGGTCATAGCTGACCATCCGGTTTTCGTCGCGCAGATGCATGGTGATGACCGAATCGTCTACCTTGTATTCGTCTACATCGCCTTCGCTGAAATAGTTATATACATCCGAATAGGTGACCGGCTCGGTCTGCTGGGTCTGGCTGATGACATAGCTGACGCCCGCCAGCAGGAACACCAGTATGATGAGGTAAAGGCCGAAGCCCTTCATTTTTCCTTTCAAATCGGTTTGACACCTCTTCCTTGATACGTTTTACTCGCCGCCATAAACATACGGCTTCAAAATGCCGATATATGGCAGGTTGCGGTATTTTTCAGCATAATCCAGACCGTAGCCGACCACAAACTCATCCGGGATCTCAAACCCCAGATAATCGACCGGTACGTCCACCTTGCGCCGCGCCGGCTTGGACAGCAGCGTGCACAGGCGGATGGACTGCGCGCCGCGCGCCTTGAGCACCTGCATCAGGTAGTGCAGCGTCACGCCCGAATCCAGAATGTCCTCCACGATCAGCAGGTCGCGTCCGTCGATCGGCTGCTCGATATCCTTGATGATCTGCACTTCGCCCGAGGTCTTGGTGCCCTTGCCGTAGCTCGAAACCACCATGAAATCCACGTTGCAGGGCGTATCGATCTTGCGCGTCAGGTCAGCCATAAACACATACGACCCCTTGAGCACACTGATGACCAGCGGATTTTTGTCGCGATAGTCCTCGGTGATGCGTGCGCCCAGTTCAGCTACCTTATCTGCCAGCTGCTGCTCGGTAAAATAGACTTCCTTGATATCGTCCCGCATATCATATGCCATTTTCAATACCCCTCTATTTTTATTTGCATGCGCGCGCCCCCTTGCGGAGAACGCGAACAATCCATACCTATATCCTGCACGGCGATCACGCCGTTTTTGTCTGCCACGACCGCCAGTTCCTCCCGCCGGAGACGGGGGATCTTCCGGTCGATCAACAGCTTTTTGAGCGTTCGGCTGCCGCTTTTTGCCGACAGTCGAATGCGGTCACCCGTTCTGCGCGTACGCACGCACAATGATACGAAATCTATTGTACCACAATCCACGCAAAAAGTATTGAATGATTTGTAAAAAACTTCGTTTTTTTCTAAGACATGCGCCGAAACCCGCACGCTGCCGTCCCACAGCAGCAAGTCGGCCGGTACCGTCAGCGGAACCTCCGGCCGCGCTGTTTGGACATTGCTCTGCATTAGCCGGAACGTGTCGTATTCGCGGTGCGCGGCAAACCCATGCGGCAAATCGCATTGAGCAGACGGGTGGTCGCTCTCCAGCAGCCGCTCCAGCGCATGGATGTGCTGCGCGGTCACATCCCGCAGCGGCATACCGCTCTGTGCGAGCAGCCGCCGCAGCGCACGCGTGCGCACCGCCGGATGCGCCTGCCGCAGTGGCTGGGTGTCCCATGCGCCGTCCGGCCGCGCCGCCTGCGCCAGACATTCCTGCGCCAAACCGCCCAGACAGTCCTCGTCCTGCCGCAGCAGGTCGCCCAGCCGCGCCGCGGCCTGTACCGCGGTCGGCTGGATCGCCCGCAGTGCGGGCACGACCGTATGCCGGATACGGTTGCGTGTAAATCCATTGTCCGCATTCGAGCTGTCGGTGACAAAATCCTGCCCGATGGATGCCAAATATGCCTCCACCTGCGCGCGCTCCACGCCCAGCAGCGGCCGGATCACCTGTCCGCGCACGGGCGGGATGCCCGCCAGCCCTTTGGGGCCGGTGCCGCGCGCCAGATGGAACAGCACGGTTTCCAGATTGTCGTCCGCGGTGTGTGCGGTCGCGATTTTGACGCCCTGCGCGGCATCCTGCAGCCGCGCATAGCGGATGCGGCGGGCGGTTTCTTCGACGCCTCTGCCCTGCTCGCGCGCCGCCGCAGCAACGTCCACACGCTCAACGGTCAGCGCGACGCCCAGGTGCGTGCACAGCGCCCGGCAAAACGCCTCATCCCGATCGGATTCCGCGCCGCGCAGGCAGTGATTGAGGTGAAACGCCCTTGTGGGATAGCCCAGCGCGCGCAGCGCATGCAGCAGCGCCACCGAATCCGCGCCGCCGGAAAGCGCCACCAGCACCGACTCGTCCGGCCGCAGCATTTCATACGACGCAATGGCCTGTTTTACCGCATCCAGCATGGCTTCAGTCTCCATGGATCCGATCAGGATTGGAGAAGGTCGTATACTGGCCGACCCACTGCAATTCGATCGTACCCGTTGCGCCGTGGCGGTTTTTCGCGATGATGATTTCCGCGATGTTTTTGTTCTCGCTTTCATCATCATAATAATCGTCACGGTAGATGAACATAACAATATCCGCGTCCTGCTCGATGGCGCCGGATTCACGCAGGTCGGACAGCATCGGCCGCTTATCCGAGCGCTGCTCGGACGCACGCGACAGCTGCGACAGACACACGACCGGCACATTCAGCTCCTTGGCCATGATCTTGAGCGAACGCGAGATCTCCGCGACCTCCTGCACACGGTTGTCCATGTGCCGTCCGCCGACGTGCATCAGCTGCAAATAGTCGATAACGATCAGGCCGAGCTCCTCGCCCAGGCGGCGGCATTTGGCTTTGATCTCGGCGACCGTGATCGCCGGGTTGTCGTCCACATAGATGTTCAGGCCGGCCAGAACGCCCGATGCGCGGGCAATTTTGACCCAGTCCTCCTCATCGAGGTTGCCGGTCTTGAGCTTTTGCGATTCGATCAGCGCTTCGCTGGACAGAAAGCGGCTGGCCAGCTGTTCCTTACCCATTTCGAGCTGGAACACGCATACGCCCGTCCCCTTTTTGTAGCCGCGCGGCTTATCCTTGACGCTGGCTTTTGCCGCGTTGAGCGCAATGTTGAGCGCAAACGCGGTCTTGCCCATGCCGGGGCGCGCCGCGATCAAAATCAGGTCGGACTTGTTCAGGCCGGTCAGCGCGGTGTCGAGCGCATGGAATCCCGTGGACATGCCCGGGATGTCGCTGTCCGACTTGGCGCGCTCGTCCAGCTCGGTATACAGATCGGCGATGACCTCGCTGAGCTTGGACAGGCCCTTGATCTCGCGCCCCTGCCGAATGCTGTAAATGCGCTGTTCGGCCAGTTCCGCGATGCTGGACGCCTCGCCGCGCGCTTCGAGCGCGTTCTGTTGGATCTCACCGCCCGCATCCGCGAGCTGGCGCAGCAGGCTCTTGTCGCGCACGATGCGCACATATTCGTTTACGTTGCGCGCGCCCGGCGTGACCTCCATCAGCTGGAACAGGTACGCACGGCCGCCCGCCTCGTCGTAATAACCCATGCGCGTGAGCATATCGAGCACCGTGACCGGGTCGATGCGCTGCGCGCCGTTGAACATGGAATAGATGGTCTCAAAGATGCGCTTGTTCTCGTCGGCGTAGAAGTCGTCCGCGCGCACCTGCTCGATCACCTCAGGGATGCAGTTCGGGTCAACCAGCATCGCACCCAAAAGTGACTGTTCCGCCGTCAGGTCCTGCGGCACCTGCCGCATCAAAAGCTCATCCAAAACCGCACCGCCTTTCTTTGAGAGTTTGCTTGCCGCGCAAACCGCGGCCATTGATCAGAACGCTTGTTGCGTCGCAGTAAGCGTTCGTAAAAAGTCAGGACAGGCGCCTGACTTTTTACACTTCTGACGGAGAAAAGTTTCGTATGTCGGAACTTTTCGCAGTCCCTGAACCTTGTCCGCGCCTGCTGCGCGGCAAGGTTCCCTCGATTGAAACTGTACGTTTCAATCGAAGACTTTTACGCTTCTACGACCTGCACCAGAATCTCGCCCGCGATATCCTGATACAGCTTGGCCTTGACGCGGTGTACGCCGAAGGTCTTGATCGGCTCGTCAAGCACGATCTTCTGCTTGGGCACGTTCAGGCCGTACTGCTTGTTCAGTTCTTCCGCGATTTCCTTAGAGGTTACCGCGCCGAACAGACGGCCGCCCGAGCCGCCCTTGGCCGGTACCTTGACCGGGCTGACCTTGAGCTTTTCCGCCGCTTCGCGCGCGGCCTGCTGCTCGAGCGCAACCTTGCGCGCATGCGCCTCGTCCTGCGCCTTCTTGACGTTCAGATTATCGGCCGTAGCGAGCTCGGCCAGACCGCGCGGCATGAGGAAATTGCGGCCGTAGCCCTCGCTGACCTCGATCAGGTCGCCCATCTTGCCCTTACCCTTGACATCGGCTTTGAGAATGACTTTCATGATATTGAATCTCCTTTTCTGACTGTTCTGTATCATTGGAATCCGGCGGAATTATTTGTCCGCCGGTTTTTCGGTTTGCTGATCGGCCAAATAGCCTTGGATCGCCTCGAGGATCATATGATCCGCCTCTTCGGGCGTGGTGTTATGCAGCTGCGCGCCTGCCGCGGAATGGTTGCCGCCGCCGCCCAGCCGCTCCATGAGCAGCTGCACGTTGACCTGGCCGGACGCACGCGCCGACACCGCCATATCATTGCCGCTGCGGAACGCCACCACACTGGCACGCGTACCGATGATGCTCAGCAGCTCATCCGCTGCCTGCGCCGCCGCCACACGGTCCACTTCTTCGCCTGTGATCGCAAAAATAACGCCCTGCCCGCAGTCGCGCGCGGAAGAGATAAGCCTCTGCCGCTCCATGTACTGGCTGAAACTGGACTGGAACAGGTGCTTGACCTCGCCAGCCTCCGCGCCCGCGCGGCGCAGGTACGCCGCCGCTTCAAAGGTGCGCACGCCGGTGCGCATGGAGAAGCCCTTGGTGTCCAGATAGATGCCCGCGAGCATTGCTTCCGCTTCACCCGTCAAAATGCCGCTGGTCGGTACCAGATATTGCAGCAGCTCACTGACCAGCTCGGATGCGGACGACGCATACGGCTCGTGCAGCGAAACAACCGCGTTTTCGATATAATCCGCCGCACGGCGATGGTGATCGATGACCGCCACCTTATTGATGGATTGCAGCAGCGCTTCGCTTTCCACATAGCCCGGGCGGTTGACGTCCACCACGATCAGCAGCGTGTTGAAATCGCACAGGATCATGGCGTCCTCCGCGCTGATGAACACATCCTTATATTCAGGCAGTGTTTCCAGCCGCTCAATCAGGTCGCTCGCCATGGTATGCTCGCGATCGACCACAATATGCACCGGCTTGCCCTTGACACGCGCGGCGCACACCATACCGGACGCGGCGCCGATGGCGTCCATATCACTGTTGCGGTGGCCCATGATGAGCACCTGCGAGGAATCACGGATGAGCTGGGACAGCGCATTCGCCACCACGCGGCTTTTGACCTTGGTGCGTTTTTCGACCTCTTCGGTCAGGCCGCCGTAGAACTCAAACGTATAGCGGTTTTTGATAACCGCCTGATCGCCGCCGCGGGACAGCGCCATATCGATCGCCAGACCAGCATACTGATAGCACTCCGCCAGCGTTTCGCCGTCCTTGCCGATGCCGATGGACAGCGTTGCAATGACGCCTTCATGGTTCTGGATATCGCGCACATCCTGCAAAACCGCAAATTTGCGCGCGCTGAGCTTATCGAGTTCGGCATTTTCGATGATGAAAATGTACTTGTCACGGTCATATTTGCGCAGCACCGCGTTGCAGTCCTTGATCCAGGAGAACAGGCGCTTGTCGATGCCTGCCAAAATGGTGGATTTCTCCGAATCGGTTGCGTTTTTGGTCAGCTCTTCGTAGTTGTCAATGGCAATGATTGCGATTGCCGGCCGACGGGTCTCGGATGCGTCGCGCAGCTGCACATAATCCGTGCAGTCCAGAAAATGCAGCATCATCATCTGTCCCGCGTCACTCGGCACCATGCTGCCAAACACATGGTAGGCCTTTTTGCCCATGCGAAGCTCGCCCGGGAATTCGTTTTTTCCTTCGATCAGCCAGCGGGTTTCAAAAGTCGGCGCCAGCTCGGTCAGGCGCATATGCCGCGCGCCCGCAAACTGTCCGCTGATATCCGCAAACGCACTGTTGGCCCAGACAATCTCCCCCGTCGTGGCCAGCGCCACCACGGTCGGCAGCGGAGAATGCGTAACCGCGGGATGAATCTCCCCGCCGTCGATCACGATATTATCCATCAGCGCCTGCATCTGGCGGCTGCGCTCGGTCTCTCCATGCAGGGAAGCCATGCGCAGAATAACGCACAATATGAGACCGACAACACCATATACCACGGAAAAATACATACTGCCCAGGGCAAACAAAGCAAACACCACAGCGAATGCGCGGCCGCCCGGCCGAAGTGTTTTTCGAGATGGCTTATTCAAATTCTCGTCCCCCTTTCGGACGCAAAAATTCATGTTAATTATACCATCGCTCCTTTACCATGTAAACAAAAATCGTATAAAATGCCCGCATGGCATGGAAAAACAGGAATATTGACAGCAGCATCCCCTCACGGTATGATACAGGTAGGAAAGCGAGGCGACATAACATGGCGCAATACATTCTGGCCCTCGATCAGGGCACGACCAGCTCGCGCGCGATTTTATTTGACCGCGAGCAGAACATTCTGGCCATCCGACAGCACGAGCTGACGCAGCATTATCCGCACGAGGGCTGGGTTGAACAGGACCCCATGGATATCTGGTCCACCCAATATGCCGCGATGCTCGAGGTGCTGGCCGCCTCGGACGTATCACCGCGGGACGTAGCCGGCATCGGCATCACCAACCAGCGCGAAACCACCATCCTGTGGGACCGGGAAACCGGCCGCCCAATCTACAACGCGATCGTCTGGCAATGCCGCCGCACCGCGGATATCGTCGATTCACTCGTCGCGCAGGGGCTTTCCGACCACATCCGACAGACGACCGGCCTTGTGCCGGACGCCTATTTCTCCGGCACCAAGATCAAGTGGATCCTCGACCATGTGGAAGGCGCGCGCGAAAAAGCCGCGCGCGGTGATATCCTGTTCGGCACGGTGGATTCCTGGCTGGTCTGGAAGCTGACCGGCGGCAAGGTACATATCACGGACGCGACCAACGCCGCGCGCACCATGATTTTCAACATCCACACACTCGACTGGGACGACACCCTGCTGCGCGCGCTCGATATCCCGCGCGCCATGCTGCCGCGTGTGTGTTCCTCGAGCGAAGTGTACGGCTATGTTTCCCTGCCGGGCGGCGATATTCCGATTGCGGGCATCGCTGGCGACCAGCAGGCCGCGCTGTTCGGGCAGACCTGCTTTGCGCCGGGCGACGCAAAAAACACCTACGGCACCGGCTGCTTCCTGCTGATGAACACCGGCACGCAGGCCTGCGAGAGCAAAAACGGGCTGCTCACGACCATCGGCATCCGCATCGGCGGCGAAACACAGTATGCGCTTGAAGGCAGCGTGTTCGTCGGCGGCGCGGTCATCCAGTGGCTGCGCGACGAAATGCGCTTTTTCGCGGAAAGCCGCGACGCGGAATACTATGCCAAAAAAGTGCCGGACACGGGCGGCGTCTATCTTGTGCCCGCGTTTACCGGTCTGGGCGCGCCGCACTGGGATATGTATGCGCGCGGCTGCCTGATCGGCCTGACACGCGGCACCTCCCGCGAGCACATCATCCGCGCTGCGCAGGAATCCATCGCCTATCAGGTAAACGACCTGCTGGACGCGATGGCGCGTGACACCGGCGTGCCGCTTTGCTCGCTCTCCGTGGACGGCGGCGCAAGCCGCGACAGCTTCCTGATGCAATTTCAGGCGGATATCTCGAACTGCACCATCCGCCGTCCGGTCATTCACGAGACAACCGCGCTCGGTGCCTGCTATCTGGCGGGACTCGCCACCGGCGTATGGCGCAATCGCGAGGAACTGACCCAGCTCTGGCGCTGCGACACCTTCTATGAACCCGCCATGGACGCGGACACCCGAAAACGCCTGCTTGCCGGTTGGAGCAAGGCGGTTGGCCGCAGTCTCGACTGGGCGGAACACAACTGAAACAAAAAAAGAACGGCCTTATGAAGGCCGTTCTTTTTTCTTGCGTAAAATGGCGTGCTCGTCGATCGGGAACGGGAAGGAAAAATGTACCCGCATCTGCGGCACATTGAACAGATCGAGCGCCTCGCCTTCATCATTCACCACGCCGTCGGCATGGAACTGGTAAGGCGGCTTGCCCGGCTGGATGAGTTCCAGCTTCTCTCCCTTGAAAATACGGTTTTTCAGCACAAACACCGCATGCCCGTCTGCCCCGCAGTCCACCGGCATGCCAACCACTTCGTATTCGCGGATGTACTGGCTGTCACCATAGTGCTGACCGTTTTCCTGCGAGCCGAAATAGAATCCGGTGTAATACTCACGGTGGCTGACCTTGTTGACTTCCTCGCGGCAGAACTGCGGCAGCACAAAGCCCGCCGGATCGGCAGCATAAGCGTCAATCGCCGCGCGGTATGCACCGGTCACGCAGGCGGTGTAATACGCCGTCTTGTTGCGTCCCTCGATCTTGAAGGAATCCACCCCGGCGCGCACCAGCTCGGGAATATGCTCGATCATGCACATATCCTTGGAATTATACAGATAGGTGCCGCGGGCGTCCTCCTCCACCGGGAAGAACTCGCCCGGGCGCTTTTCCTCCATCAAGGCGTAATTCCAGCGGCAGGGCTGGGCGCATGCGCCGTGATTGGCGTCACGCCCGGTCATATACTGCGAAATCAGGCAGCGCCCCGAGTAGGAAATGCACATCGCGCCATGCACGAACGCTTCGATTTCCAGCGTTTTCGGTGTTTTGGCGCGGATTTCCGCAATCTCGTCGAGCGACAGCTCGCGTGCGAGCACGACGCGCTCCGCACCCAGATCCGCCCAGAAATTCGCCGCCTCGTGATTGAGGATGCTGGTCTGGGTGGAAATGTGCAGCGGCACCTTGGGCGCATAGCGCTGCGCCAGCCGAATCACGCCCACATCCGCCACGATCAGGGCGTCCGCCCCCGCGTCCGCCAACAGCTCCAGATAACCGGGCAGCGCAGGCAGATCGCGGCCGGACGGCATGATATTGACCGTAATATAGCACTTGACGCCGTGCGCATGTGCATAGGCGATGCCGTCGCGCAGCTCCTGATCGCCGAAGTTTGCGGCCGCGGCCCGCATGCCGAACCGCTGGCCCGCAAAATACACCGCGTCCGCGCCATAAGCGATCGCGAAACGCATTTTCTCCATGTCGCCCGCGGGCGACAGCAACTCAGGCATGTTATTCTCCCTCACTGCTGCCCTCCGTGTTGGCGGCTGCCGCCGCAGCCTGCGCCGCATTGGACTTGGCAATATTCGCCTCATGCTCCTCATAGCTGTTGGCAAACAGATGCGTGCCGTCCGGCATTGCAACATAATAGTAGTAGTTATGCTGTTCCGGATGGGATGCCGCATACAGGGAAGCATGACCCGGGTTACAGATCGGTCCGGGCGGCAGGCCCTGCTTGGTATACAGGTTGTACGGCGTATCCGACTTCAGATCCTCCTCGCTGAGCGTACCGCCCGTGCGGCCAAGACCGTACAGGACGGAAGCGTCCACCTGCAAATACGGGAACTGGCTGGCATTATTCAGACGATTGTAGATGACGCCCGCGATCGTTGCGCGCTCGCTGTCCACCTGCGCCTCACGCTCAACCAGCGACGCGATGGTGACAATATCATGCATCGACCGGCCGAGGCTTTCTGCACCCGCCTGGATCTCTGCATCATATTTGGTCTCAAAGTTGTTGAGCATCTTGTTGATGGTATCAACCACCGTTGCGTTGCCCTTATAGATCTCATAGGTATCCGGGAACAGATACCCTTCGAGCCAGCCCTCTTCCGCCGGCAGCTCGTCCTGCAGGAAGGTATGCTTGAACGGATACTCATTGAGCGCTTCGTTGAGCGCATCTTCCGTGCAAACGTGCTCGTCCAGCAGCAGCTGCTTGATCTGCGCGATCGAATAGCCCTCGGGCACGGTGATCTTCATGGTTTCGGTGCTGGACGCATTGACCAGCGTGTCGATGATCTGGCCATAGTCCATATTGGGGTTGAGCGAATAAGAGCCTGCGAGCACGCCCTCGTTATCGCCCTTGATGCGGACATACAGCTTGAAGATGGTGCCGTAATTGATAACTCCTTCGTCGTCCAGCTGCTTTGCCAGCGAAATCAGATCGGTGTTTTCCGAAACGGTGACTTCCTTGACGGCATTGTCCTTGACAAATGCAAATACGTCATTGGCCACAAAAATCGCCGCCAGCGACAGGATGACCGAAATACCCAGCACGGCAATCACATACACGACCGTACCCGCACAACCTCCGTTTTTGCGGCGGCGGCTGCGGCGACGGTGCTGCGGCGGCTGCGGAATGCGCTGTGTTTCCTGATTGACATTCTGATCCATCGTCTCACCTCAATAGTTTTCTGTTTTGGTTATAACACTCGGTTCAATACCAGCTTTGCCACAAAAGCAAGCGCAAAAGCCAGCATACCCGGGTTGCGTACCAGCAGCCACAGGTCATATAAGCCGGCACTTTTTTCAAAATGGGGAATACAGCCTCGGACCAGCAGATCCTGCAGCGCGCGCAGCGTCAAATACAAAAACAGCAAAAGCGCCAGCGCGTTGATCGCCGCAAAATAGTTCCAGATGCCGAAAGCCGCATAAGTATCTGTGATCCACAGGACAAACAGGTAATACAGGTTGTTGACGCCGTGCGCCAAAACCGCGGGCCACACGCTGCCGGAGACAAACGTCAGGTACGCATAGGCGATACCGGCCAGAAACGGCCCGGCAAAGTTGAGCAGGCTGCCGTGCAGCATGGCAAACACCAGACCGCTGACAATCAGACAGGCCGACGTGCCGACCATCTCTTCATGCACGGTAAACAGCGCGCCGCGCAGAAAAACCTCTTCCACGACTGCCGACAGTACGACAATAACCGCGAACCGCGCCGCCATGCTCAGCCCCGACTGCGGCGCGTCCAACGCGATCGCCGTCAGGTCCGCACCGACCAGACCCGCCAGATGATAAATCAGCAGGTTAAGGAACAGCGAGAGCACCGCAACCGTGATGCCCAGCCGAACGGTCAGCCCCAGGATCCCTTTGCGCAGCCGACGCGGCTGAAGCCGCCGGCGCAGCTTTTTCTGATCCCGCATGGAAAACACCAGCATAACCAGCGGCAGCGCAAAGGAAACGAATTCCGCCAGCGCCAGCAAAAGCGCGCCGCCGCGGAAATACGCCACCAGTTTTCCCGTTCCGGTCAGCAGACAGAAACACAGAAACAGTGAAAGGCCGGGCAGTAGCGCAATTTTATTGTTCTTCATCCGTGCGCAGCACCTGCCTTTCCGTGACAATCCATTGACACTTTTGATCGAGCGCCGTGTGCGGCAGCTGTTCGACCAGCCGCGCCTCGGCGCAAAGCGCCATGCAAACCGCCGGTGTCCGGCTGAGGAAGCGGTCGTAATACCCGCCACCGTAACCGAGGCGATAACCACTGCGGTCGCAGGCGAGCGCCGGCGCCACCACCAGATCGATCTGCCCCGGCTGGATTTCCGGGGCGCTGCCGTCCGGCTCGTCGATGCCGTAGGCACCCGGATACAGCTCGTCCAACGAGGTGATCCGCCGCGCGGTCATCTCACCCGCCGCGCCGCACAGCGGCACGCAGACGGTTTTCCCGGCATCCAGCGCCGCGCGCAGCAGCGCGCGCGTATCGATCTCCTGCGGCGTCGAAACATAGGCAAAAACACAGGCAGCGCGGCGAAACGCCTCACTTTCGAGCACCCGACGGGTGATCTCCCCGTCGATTGTTTGCTTGTCCGCCGCGCTTTGTGCGGCGCGCTGCGCAAGCATGCGCTGCCGCAGTGTTTTTTTATCTTGCGACATGATGCACGACAGCAGCTGCGATCTGACGCGCCTGTTCCTCGCCGCACAGAGCGGATACCAGCGCGCAGCCAAAGTCCAGCGCGCCGCCAACGCCACAGGCCGTGATGATGCGGCCGTCCACCACGCAAGTGCGCTTGAGCGGGGTCGCGCCCGTCATGCCGTCCTCCATGCCCGGATAGCAGGTCGCCTTGCGGCCCTTGAGCAGGCCCATGCCGCCCAGAATGATCGACGGTGCCGCGCAGATCGCCGCGACATACTTGCCTTCGTCATAGCACTTGCGCACCGCGTTCGTGACGCGCTCATCCGCATACAGATTCGTGGTGCCCGGCATGCCACCCGGCAGAACCACCATATCCGCTTTCTCCCAGTCCACCTGATCCAGCGGCAGGTCGGTCTGGATGCCGATGCCGTGCGAGCCGTGTACCAGCTCACCGGTCACGCCAACCAGCTTCGTTTCCACACCCGCGCGGCGCAGCAGATCGGTCGGGGCAATCGCCTCTGTTTCCTCAAAGCCCTCCGCCAACAGTACATATACCATTTTTGTCACACCTTTCAGTTGAGCATTAAATTCATATATCCACAGGATTGCTCCCGCGTATCATACCATTTGATGCAGCCCAGTGCGGTCTGCGTGCCGCAGCCCGTCACCGTGCACCGCTCCAGCCCGAGCGCCGCGAGCAGTCCCTGCTCGCGCGCGGGCGTCAGTCCGAGCGCTTCCTGCACGTTGTCCGCCCAGCAAAACGCATAGGCCGCAAGCGCGCCGTCCGAAAACCATCCGAACACCCCCGCGCCAAGCGCGTCAAACATGGCAAGCTGCGCCTGCCAGTAGGCTTGATTCCGCACGATGCGGCAAGTTGGGGCAAAACGATCATAGACCGCCGCCAGAAGCGGTGCGTCCGCCTGCGTCAGCCGCCGGGGCGCTTCACCGCCCGCCGTGCGCACGATCTCCCGCTTTTCGATCCGGAAAAACGGCTCGTACCCAAACGGCCGGTAAAAATCAAACAGCCACGGCTCGGCCGGGATGAGCGTGGAAGCCGCTCTGCCCTGCTCCTGGTCAATCACAAAGGATGCCTCGAGCAGCCGCGCCATATGGCCCTTGCGGCGATGCGCCGGATCGGTGCACGCGCCGTAAATATAGGTGACGTCGCGTACTCCGCCGCCGGTCCGCAGCCGGTACGGCAGCATCTGCACCATCGCGCACAGCACGCCCTGCTCTTCGCTGAGCAGCACGGTTCCGTAATCAAAGAAATGCGCGAAAAAGTAATCGTTAAAGCCGCCCTCATCCGGAAAGCAGGTTTCCCACAGCTGCCGGATGCGCGGCACATCCTGCGCCTGCGCCCGCCGGATCATGCCTGCGTCTCCTTGGGCACGGCGGTGTATTTCACGCCGCGCATCACCGGATAATACGACTTTTTCGCCTTGCGCAGGCCTTCCAGGCCAAGGTCTTCCTCTCTATTGACGTACTGCACATCGTCGCAGTTCCGCAAAACGAACTGCTGATTGATCATCTGATACGCGCCGGGGATGGTGTGATCGGCTTTTTCGATCTGCACCACATACATGTCCGGTTCGGCCTTGCAGCCGAAGGTAAAGGCGATCACCTCGCCGTCCAGCCGCAGCAGGCCGCCATGCAGGTCGAGCGCATCGAAATTGTGCAGCGCCTGCACGATCGCGCAGGTCTCGCCCTGAAAATCCCGGCTCTGGGCACAACCGTTCTGGTTGCACCAGCGGATATGATAACCGAACGCATCCTTGATATTGTCGCGCGTCATGTCTTCATAGCTCCAGCGGCCTTCGTACGCCGCCTTGAAGCGATTAACCAGATTGCGTTTGCTTTGCAGCTTTTTGCCCGACAGTGTGCGCAGCTTTTCCGCCAGATAGATGTAGTCGTCGCCGTCCTCGCTGTCATGCGAAAATGCAAACTTACCCGGGCGGACGGCTTCGATCCGCTCGATCATCGGCTCCGCCACCGACACGACCACAAACGGGATGCCGCGTTCGGCGGCGTCCTGCTCGAGCGCATCCAGCGCCGCGCCCAGATCGCCCTCGCCAATGGGGGCGAGATAACAGTCATGCCCGCCGTCAAGCGGCGTCATCTTGACCAGCAGAAATCCGTCCAGAAAGCAGATCTGCGTATTGTAGTGGCTGCGCCACATGAATAAATCGACAAAACAGCGTTCGCACAGATGATAATAATAATGCGAACCGCATTCCTCTACTTTTTGCTTGTCTTCTAATGTAATTTCTCGAAATGGTAACATAAATGATCCTTTTTCCTTAGATTTTCGCGGTGCTCCCCACTGCCGGCCGTCCGGCGGCACCGCAAATGTTTGCCTTGTTCCCTACGGATCCAGTTTCTCCACATGGCCGGTTTTTAACCGGTCTTCCCCCCGAAAGCGGAGCATCCACCCATTTCGCTGCGTGAAATCACCGTCTGCTGCCAAACAGCCGCTCGCGGATCGCAACCAGCAGGAATTTCGGCAATTTCATCATGCGACCGATCCGGCTGGGCTGACAAAGAAGCCGATAAAACCATTCCAGCCCGAGCTTGATGAAGATTTTCGGCGCGCGCTTGGCGACGCCCGCAAATACGTCCAGCGAACCGCCCAGCCCGCAGAACAACGTCGCATGAATTTCCTCCATGCGGCCGGCCATAAATTTTTCCTGCTTGGGTGCGCCCAGGCAGACAAACACCACGTCCGCGCCGCCGCAGGCGTTGATCGCATCGACCGCGACTTGCGGATCGGTAAAATAGCCGTCATGCGTGCCGGCCAGCACAAGGCCCGGATACTTTTTGCAGAGGTTCTCCCCTGCCTTTTCCGCAACGCCGGGCTTGGCGCCCAGCAAAAACAGCCGCATGCCTTCCTTGGCCATAGCCGCGACCAGGTTTTCGGCAAACTCAACGCCGGGCACTCTGCCGCACAGCTCTTCGCCCAGAATCTTGGCAGCGTAAATAATGCCGATGCCATCCGGCAGCACGAGCGCCGCGCGGTTTACAATGCCCATATATTCACTGTCCCTGCGGCACAGGTCCACGATTTCCGGATTCGGCGTCACCACATAGCCCTTCTGCCGGGCTCGGATGCGGCTCATGGCCATTTCGACGGCCTGCTGCATCGTCACTGCATGGAAATGCACGCCCAAAATTGAAGCGGTTTTCATTTTCTATCTCCTGCATCCTTTTTTGTCATTGTAGAACAATGGGTACTCAAAATCTATTTTATTATACAGCACACGCCGCGAAATCTCAAGAGTAAGCGCTGCAAATCTCCTTTTCCTACAAAAATACGCAAAAAGCCAGGCATTTCGCCTGACTTTTTTGCACTTTTTATTCTTTTTTATCCGGTTTCCTGCGGCTGGTGTTCCCGCCCAGGCCCAGATGCGACAGCAGCTCATTGAGATAAACCGACAGTCCGGTGCACAGGATGCCCTGCACCAAACCATCGAAAACCGCCGCCGCCCAGTTGGCATATTCAGCGCTGCGCGACAGCGCAGACAGACACGCGAGTACCGTGCCGCAGCCGGTCAGCGCCAGTGGGATATATTGATTCGGAAATTTCTCGATCGACTTGAGCACACGCCCCAGACAATACAGGACCACGGCAAGGATCGCATATTCCGTTTTGACGTACTGCAAAATTTGATCCAAACGCATTCACCTCCCCTTCATTTTATGACAGTGAGGTAAAAAGGGGGACGCAGCCTGCTGCTGCGCCCCTCAAACGGCGTCTTAGATCTGTGCGCGGATGAGTTCGCCCATCTCGCTGGTGGAAAGCACCTTTTCGCCCTTCGCGGCAATGTCCGCGGTGCGGTGGCCTGCGTCGAGCACGGCCTCGACCGCGTTTTCGATCGCGTCCGCCTCCGCCTTCAGGCCGAAGGAGTAACGCAGCATCATTGCGCAGGACAGGATGGTCGCGATCGGGTTGGCAATGCCCTTGCCTGCAATATCGGGCGCGGAGCCGTGGATCGGCTCGTACATGCCCTTGCCGGTCTCGTTCATCGACGCGGACGGCAGCATGCCGATCGAACCGGTGATCATGGAAGCCTCGTCCGACAGGATGTCGCCGAACAGGTTGCCGGTCACAATCACGTCAAACTGGCCCGGGTTGCGCACGAGCTGCATCGCACAGTTATCGACATACATATCCGAGTATTCGACCTCGGGGTATTCGTCCTTGATGCGGTGCATGGTCTCGCGCCAGACGCGGCTGGTCTCCAGCACGTTCGCCTTATCCACCGAGCAGACCTTCTTGTTGCGCTTCATCGCCATTTCAAAAGCGCGGCGGCCGATGCGCTCGATCTCAAAGACCGAATAGTTCATATCGTCCGCGCCGACTTCGCCCCAGCCCTTTTCGCTCTCGCGGCGATAATGCTTGCCGAAGTATACGTCGCCGGTCAACTCGCGGCAAACCAAAATGTCAAAGCCGTCGCCGATGATCTCAGGCTTGATCGGGCAGGCATCCGCCAGCGCCTTGTGCATCTGCGCGGGACGCAGGTTGACAAACAGGCCGAGCGCGGAGCGCAGGCCGAGCAGCGCCTTTTCCGGACGCTTTTCCGAGGGGACTTCGTCCCACTTCGGGCCGCCGACCGCACCGAGCAGCACGGAATCCGCGTTCTTGCAGATCTCGATGGTCTCTTCGGTCAGCGGGATGCCGTTGGCGTCAATCGAGCAGCCGCCGGCCAGCACCTCGGTATAGTTGAACTGATGGCCGAACTTCTCACCGATCTTGTCGAGGACTTTCAACGCCTCGGTGACGATCTCGGGGCCGATGCCGTCGCCCTTGACGACCGCAATATTGTACTGCATGGCTTATTCCCCTCTTTCCTTGAGCGACTTGAGAAGGCCGCCCGCCTTGATGATGCTCTGGATGAACGGCGGGAATGCTGCCGCCTGATAGGTTTCTCCCTTGGTCTCGTTGGTGATCACGCCGGTGTCAAAATCGATCGAAACCGTGTCTCCGTCGTCAATACCGTTGGCCGCGGCCTCGCACTCGAGGATCGGCAGGCCGATGTTGATAGCATTGCGATAGAAGATGCGCGCGAAGGAAGCGGCGATCACGCAGGACACACCGTTTTCCTTGAGCACCAGCGGCGCATGCTCGCGCGACGAGCCGCAGCCGAAGTTGCGCGTCGCCACGACGATATCGCCCGGCTGCATCTTTTTGACGAAATCCGCGTCGATGTCCTCCATCGCGTGGGTCGCCAGTTCCTTGGGATCTGCAATATTTAGATAACGTGCGGGAATGATAACGTCGGTATCAACGTTATCCCCGTATTTGAAAACTCTGCCTTTTGCGTTCATTGTGCTGTGTTCCTCCCTTTACTTCAGGTCGTCCGGCGCGCAGATGTAGCCCGCAACAGCACTTGCCGCCGCGACCGCCGGGCTCGCCAGATAGATTTCCGAGGTAATATGACCCATACGGCCGACAAAGTTGCGGTTCGTGGTCGAAACCGACTTTTCGCCGTGCGCCAGAATGCCCATATGGCCGCCCAAGCACGGGCCGCAGGTCGGGGTGGAAACGATGGCGCCCGCCTGAATGAAGATCTTGGCAAGGCCCTCCTCGATGCACTGGAGGTAAACCTCCTGCGTGGCGGGGATGACGATGGTGCGCACGTTCGGATTGACCTTGCGGCCCTTGAGAATCTCAGCCGCAACGCGCATGTCGTCGATACGGCCGTTGGTGCAAGAACCGATGACCGACTGCTGAATCTCGATGTGGCCCAGCTCGTCGATCGTCTTGGTGTTCTCCGGCAGGTGCGGGCAGGCAACGGTCGGCCGCAGCGCGGACAGGTCTATCTCGATCGTCTGCTCATACTCTGCGTCCGCGTCGGCCTCAAACACCGTGATATCACGGTTCACGCGGTCCTTGATGTACGCCATGGTCTTGTCATCAACCGGGAAAATGCCGTTTTTCGCGCCCGCTTCGATCGCCATGTTGCAGATCGTGAAGCGGTCGTCCATCGACAGGGATGAAACGCCCTCGCCGACGAACTCCATCGACTTGTACAGTGCGCCGTCCACGCCGATCTGGCCGATGATGTGCAGGATCACGTCCTTGCCGGACACCCACGGGCTCAGCTTGCCCTTGAGCACGAACTTGATCGCGCTGGGCACCTTGAACCACGCCTTGCCGGTCGCCATGCCGGCGGCAAGGTCGGTCGAACCGACACCGGTCGAGAACGCGCCGAGCGCGCCGTAAGTACAGGTGTGGCTGTCTGCGCCGATGATCAGCTCGCCCGGCGCCGTCAGGCCTTTTTCGGGCAGCAGCGCATGCTCGATGCCCATGCTGCCGACGTCAAAGAAGTTGACGATGCCGTGCTTTTTGGAAAATTCGCGGCAGGTCAGGCACTGCTCCGCGGATTTGATGTCTTTATTCGGTGCAAAATGGTCCATGACAAGCGCGATCTTGGTGTTGTCGAACACCTTGTCAAAGCCTGCCTTCTCCATTTCACGGATTGCGACCGGTCCCGTGATATCGTTGGCGAGCGTCAAATCGACCTTCGCCTCGATCAGCTGACCGGCACAAACGCTGTCCAGCCCCGCGTGCTTCGCGAGGATCTTTTGCGTCATTGTCATTGCCATAACGGTTGTTTCCTCCTGCCCTCAGTCGATGAAATACTTGTTGATGCCGTTGATATAGGCCTTGATGGATGCTTCGATCACGTCGGTCGATACGCCGCGGCCGGTCACCATCTCACTGCCGTCAACGCTGATCTTGACGATTGCTTCGGCCTGTGCATCCTCACCGTCGGTCATGGAGCGCAGCGTGTAATCTTCCAGTTCGACATCTTTACCGACGATCTTATTGATTGCACGGAACGCCGCGTTGATCGGGCCGTCGGACGCAGCGGTGCGTTCGAACATCTCGTCGCCCCGCTTGACGCGGATGACTGCGGTAGAGGTGATGGTATTGCCCGAATTGATGACAAAACGGTCAAGCGTGTAGCGTTCCTCGCCGGAAACCGGTACCGCGCCGACCAGCGCTTCGAGATCGCGGTCCTTGATGACCTTTTTCTTGTCGGCCAGGATCTTGAACTTCTCGAAGGTCTTGTCGAGTTTTTCCTTATCCAGCGTATAGCCCAGCTCGTGCAGGCGCTCTTCGAACGCATGGCGGCCGGAATGCTTGCCCAATACGATCGCATTCTTCGGAATGCCGACCGATTCGGGCGTCATAATCTCATAGGTCGCCTTATTGGCCATGACGCCGTGCTGGTGGATGCCCGCCTCGTGCGCGAAGGCGTTGGCACCGACGATCGGCTTGGTCGGCGCGACGGACACGCCGGTGATCGTCTGGATCATGCGGCTGGCGCGGTAAATCTGATGGGTTTCGATGTTGCAGTCCACACCGAACAGATCCTTGCGGGTGTTGAGCGCCATGACGCACTCTTCCATCGAGGCATTGCCGGCGCGCTCGCCGATGCCGTTGATCGTGCATTCGATCTGACCGATGCCGGCTTCGACGCCCGCCAGAGAGTTGGCCACGGCCATGCCGAGGTCGTTATGCATGTGGCAGGACAGGATCACGTTTTCAATGCCCTCGGTGTGCTCACGCAGATAGCGAATGCGGGATGCATATTCCTCAGGAATCATGTAGCCCACCGTATCCGGGATGTTGATGGTGGTCGCGCCGGCCTTGATCGCGGTCTCTACCACGCGGCACAGGAAATCCAGATCCGAACGGGTGGCATCCTCTGCGGAGAACTCAATATCGCTGCAATACTTCTTGGCATAGGCGACGTTATGTGCAACCGATTCAATGACCTCGTCCGGGGTCATCTTGAGCTTATACTGCATATGGACCGGGGACGTCGCAAGGAAAGTATGAATACGGGCGGATTCCGCACGGCGGATGGAATTCCAAGCCGCGTCGATGTCCTTCTCCAGGCAGCGCGCCAGCGAGCAGATCGTCGAGCCGCGCACGTTGTCCGCAATCGCGGCGATGGCTGCCGCATCGCCGGGCGACGCGATCGCAAAGCCTGCCTCGATAATGTCCACCTTCAAAGCTTCCAGCTGCTTGGCAACCTCGATTTTTTCGTTCAGGTTCATGCTGCAGCCGGGGGACTGCTCGCCGTCACGCAGGGTCGTGTCAAAAATTCGGATGGTTCTTGCCATGTTCTTGTCCTCACTTTCTTGTCTTTGGGTGTACAGGGACAAAAAAAGCTTCGTCCCTTAATCAAAATTAAGAGACGAAGCATAACTCCGCGGTACCACTCTTGTTGCCGCACAAAATGCGGCCCCTCATCGCGTATCCAACAATACGCAGCCCCTGTAACGGTGGGCATCCGTTCCCTCCTACCGGCCAAGACGGCTTTCAGCGGACCGCTCCCGGGCGAGTTTCACCGTTTTCCGACGCTGCCTTTCACCAGCCGGCAGCTCTCTGCGGACAGAAGGACGATTACTTTACCCGTTCATCACCTTTTGCAATATGTTATTATATTATCGTTTGGCCGCGCGCTTGTCAAGGGGTATTTTAATTTTTTCCTCGCAGGACTGCCGACTTGCGAAGATTGCAGCAATCTGGTATAGTAATAGTTATACTGTAAAAAAAGAGGAGAAACTTCACGTGAAACAACTGGGATTACTGATTCGTCTGATCATCGGCATCATCGCCGGTACGCTGATCGGCCTGTGCGGCGGCTGGTTCGGCATCGCGGACTCCACCGCATTCATCGCCGTTGTGCGTCTGTTTGCCACGTTTACGTCTCTGTTTTCCACCTTCCTTTCCTTCATGATCCCGTTGATCATCCTTTCGTTCATCACTGTGGGCATGGCGGAACTGGGCAAAAAGGCCAACCGCCTGTTCGGTATCACGCTGCTGCTGGCGTACGGCACCACGGTGGCTTCCGGCTTTCTGACCTTCCTGATCGGCAAGGCCGTGCTGCCCTCGCTGATCCAGCCCATCACGGGCGACGTGTTGGAAAGCAACGCATTCCAGCCGTTTTTCACGATTGAAGTGGAACCGATCTTCGGCGTCATGACCGCGCTGGTGCTTTCGTTTGTGCTTGGCATCGGCATGGCCAACCTGCGCGGCTCCTCCCTGCTGGATGTCTGCCGCGATCTGCAGAAGATTGTCTCGGGCGTACTCAAACGTATCATCATCCCGCTCATCCCGATCCACATTGCGGGCCTGTTCTGCAACATCGCCGCCGAAGGCCGCCTGTTTGCCACGATCAAGATGTTCGCTTCGCTCTATGTCATCATTATTGTGCTGCAGCTGCTGTATATCGCCTCGCAGTTTGGTCTGGCGAGCATTGTCTGCCGCAAAAACCACTTCCGCAGCATCAAAAACGTTGTGCCCGCATATTTTACCGCACTGGGCACCCAGTCCTCCGCTTCGACCATTCCGGTGGCGCTCAACTGCGCTTATAATAATGATGTCAACGAAGATGTGGCGGACTTCGTCGTCCCGCTGTGCGCGACCATCAACTTAAACGGCGACACCATCTGCCTTGTGCTCGGCTCGATGGGCATCATGATCGCCAGCGGCTTAAACCCGACGCTCGCCATGTTCGCGCCCTTTATCATGATGCTCGGCGTGACCATGGTCGCCGCGCCCGGCGTACCCGGCGGCGGCGTTATGGCAGCGCTCGGCCTGATCACCTCCATGCTGGGCTTCACCGATCCCATGCAGCAGCTGATCATCGCGCTGCACTTCTCGCAGGACAGCTTCGGCACGGCCACCAACGTCACCGGCGATCAGGCGATCGCACTGATCGTGGACCGCATCGACCGCACTGGCAGCGAAAAATCCGCTTATTGATTGGAACAGAAAGGAGTGCCCGCTTTGGAGGTATTGCTTGACATCATCCGGGCGTTTGACTTCGATATTCTGTATGAGATCTCCACACACTGGCGCGGCGGCACCTCCGATATCGTCTGGAAGTGCTTTTCCATCCTTGGAAACGGCGGCGCCATCTGGATCGCAGCAGCCATTGTGCTGCTGTTTTTCCGCAAAACCCGGCGTGCCGGCGCGGCCATGCTGGTGGCCATGCTGATCGGCCTGCTCATCGGCAATGTCTGGCTTAAGGAATGGATCATGCGGCCCAGGCCTTTTGTCACGCACGCCGAACTGACTGCCCTGCTCGACCCCGGCGATCAATGGTCTTTCCCCTCTGGACACACCCTGTCCTCGTTTGCCGCCGCAACGGCATTATGCTTCTTCCACCGCAAATCCGGTGCACTTGCTTACGTTCTGGCGATCCTGATCGCGTTTTCCCGGCTCTATGCCAGTGTGCATTATCCGACCGACGTGCTGGCCGGTCTGCTGCTGGGCATTCTGTGCGGCCTTGTTGGCGCATGGCTGACCGACCGCATCATGGACCGCATCCATACCTTACGGCTGAGAAAGGGTGCCTGAATGAATCAATATAAACGGCTGTTAAGCAACACCTTTATCTTTGCGATCGGCACGTTCAGCTCCAAGATCCTCGTGATTCTCATGCTGCGTTTCTACACGGGCGTGATGACCACGGACGAAATGGGCGTTGCCGATCTGATCGTCAAAACGACCAGCATCCTGTATCCTGTCGTGTCTTTGTCCATCGGACAGGCGATCATCCGCTACGGTCTGGAGCGTCGTCGCCGCAAAAGCGACGTATTCACCATTGGCCTGATAACCATCCTGTGCGGTTTTATCATTGCGCTGCCCTTCCACCCGCTGCTCGGCCTGGTGCACTACAACACCTCGACCGGCGCGACCGGTTCGCTGCTTGAATACCAGTGGCTGATCTATCTGTATGTGCTGACTTCGTGCACGCAGAACGCATGCAGCCAGTTTATCCGCGCGCTGGGCTATGTGCGGCTGTACGCCATCGACGGCATCTTCCGCACCTTTGTCACGATCCTGCTCAACATCCTATACCTGACGGTGTTCAAATGGAACATCTTCGGCTATGTGTTTTCGATCATCTGCTCGGACGCACTTTCCACCGTCTGCCTGTTTCTCATTGCAAGCCTGTGGAAATACATCCGCCTGCGCAGACCGAATTTCTATCTGTGGCGCAGCATGCTGGCCTATTCCCTGCCGCTGGTTCCGGACGCGATCCTCGTGTATATCATCGGCTTTTCCGATCAGGCCTTCCTTGCCTCGATGCAGGATACCTCGGTCAGCGCGATTTACTCCATCGCTTACCGTGTGCCGACGCTGATCGCGCTGGTTGCGTCCATCTTCGTTGATGCATGGCAGATTTCCATTGTCAACAATAACTCGCGTGAAGAGCAGATCCAGTTCTTCTCTAACGTCGGCAACACATATAGCTCGATCGTGTTCATCATTGCGTCGGGCGGCATTATGTGTGCCAAGCTCGCCATCACGGTGCTCGCGGTGCCCAGCTATTATATCGGCTGGACCTTCATCCCGGTGCTGGCGGTCGGCGCGGGCTTCAACTGCCTGTCCAGTTTCCAGAAGAGCGTCTATCTGCTGGAAAAACGCACGGTGCCCTCTTTTCTGTCCACCGCGTTTTCCGCGGTTGTCAACATCACACTCAACGCGCTTCTCATCCCGCGCTACGGCGGTATGGGTGCCGCAACCGCAACGCTGATCAGTTATGTCGTGCTGTTTTTGTACCGCGCGATCGACAGCCGCCGCTTTATGCCGGTGCGCTGGAACAAAAAGCGTCTGAGCGGCACGGTATTGCTGCTGTGTGCGCAGGGCGCTCTGATGCTGCTCGAGCCGCCGCTCTGGCTGCTGTGGCAGCTGCTGTTATTCCTTGTCATATTCCTGCTCAACTGCCGCGAATTGCTGATCGGTGTCAAAAAACTGCTGCACCGCACATAAATCCCAAAAAGAAAACGCCGGACATTGCGTCCGGCGTTATTTTTTTCAAATGGAAAAGTCTAACGTCTTGCCGTTGCGGACCAGATCCTCCAACGTCACCGAATCCACATACTGATTGACTACATCATACAAGCCGCGCCAGAAATCCAACGTCATGCATTCCTGCGCGCGTGCGCACTCCACAGGATCGTGCTCCAGGCAAGCCACCGGCACCAAAGCCCCTTCCGTAATGCGCAAAATATCTCCCACGGTATACTCGGCCGGATGCCGGGCCAGCTGATAGCCGCCCTGCGCACCGCGCGTGGATGTCACAAACCCTGCGCGGGACAGCTGAACGACGATCTGCTCGAGATATTTTGCCGATATTTCCTGCCTCTTGGAAATATCCCGCAACGGGATGTAACCGGCTGCATCATGCTGTGCCAAATCGATCATCAGACGAAGCGCATATCTTCCCTTGGTCGAAATCTTCATCATGCATACCCCTTTGCAACATTATTCCTCAAAAGCCGCCACTTTCCAGCATCTTCCGCATATCATTCCTGCTGCAAACGTGCAATCACGTCCGCGATATGCTGACTGGCCTGCTCCACTTCCCATTTCAGTTCCGTGGCGGAAATGCGCTCCGCACCGTGTCCCAGAATGATCATCTGCTCCATGCCATCCGACGTGGCAACGCGCACACGGTGCTTGCGGGAGAGGTCATAGGATGCCTGTTCAATATACATGTCTGCCGTTTCCGCCTCTCTGGTGTAAACAATATGCAGACCATGCCGTTTTTCGATCGAGCCCATACCCCCTTTGACTTTGTATGCGTCAAACACCACGATCAGGTGGCATTTGCGCACGCTCTGATAGTTGCTTAAAATATTGACCAGCGCTTCGCGCGCTGCGTTGATATCCGCAGCCGCCATATTGCGCAATTCATCCCAGGCAAATATGATATTGTACCCATCCACCAGCAGATAATCGTCCGCGCGGATGCGGGTAACATACAACTGCTCGAGCGTTTCCGCCTTCTTGCGGCTCTGCTGGAAGGCTTCGAACCCGCGGTCCCGGATCGGACCGTAGGTGCGCTCAAACAGGGCGCGCAGTTCTTTGTCATCCTCCAAACCGGATGACGCGGAGGCGCGGCACACCGGTTCCGGGTCGGTCTCTGGTTCCTCCTCCGGCTCGAGCCGAACGCCCGCATCCATATGCGCATGCGCGCGCACTTCGTCCCACTTGACCACATAGCCCGCGCCATGCGAACAGAACACCGAGTCCGGCGGGTTGTCCGTATCGTGCTCAGGATCATAACCACACTGCTCGATCACCTGCGCGGCATTGTGGCAAGGCGCGTACCCTTCCGGCGTGCACACCAGCCGGCCGCGCCCCTTAGTATAGGCTGCGACCTCGGTCCAGTAGTTGCGCATCGCAGAAACCGGCGCGGTACCGGTCAGCAGCGTGCCGTCCTCCTGTGCCTCAGGCGGCGCAAACGTCCCTTCCATGCGCTGGATATCATTCATGGCACGGCCCACGCACTCCTCCGGCAGCGTCAGCCGGAAGGCATAGTACGGTTCGAGCAGCACGCTCTCCGCCTGCATCAGGCCGTTGCGCACCGCACGATAAGTCGCTTCGCGGAAATCGCCGCCCTCGGTATGCTTGACATGCGCGCGGCCGGTCAGCAATGTGATCTTGATGTCGGTCACCGGCGCGCCGGTCAGCACGCCGACATGTGTTTTTTCCGCCAGATGCGTCAGGATCAGGCGCTGCCAGTTAAGGTCGAGCGTATCGACCGGACAAATCGTTGCAAACTGCAGCCCGCTGCCGCGCTCGCCCGGCTCGAGCAGCAGATGCACCTCCGCATAATGCCGCAGCGGCTCAAAGTGGCCGATGCCGACCGCAGGCGTGGCGATCGTTTCCTTATAAACAATGCTGCCTTCATCAAACGTGACCGCAACGCCGAACCGTTCCGCGATCACGCGGGTCAGGATCTCCAGCTGTACCTCACCCATGAGCTGCAAGTGGATCTCGCCCAAACGCTCATTCCACACGACCCGCAGCTGCGGGTCCTCTTCCTCCAGCTGCCGCAGGTCTTTCAGCATGGTATGCGCGTCATATGACGCCGGGAACTGCACCCGATAATTGAGCACCGGCTCCAATACCGGCGGCAGCGCGCCCGCCGCACTGCCCAATCCCATGCCGGGCTTGGTATGGGTCAGGCCGGTCACCGCACAGACCATGCCGCTCTCTGCCAGCTCAACCGTCTGAAATTTTTCACCCGAATACACACGGATCTGGTTGACCTTTTCCTGCCAGCCGCCGTCCTCTTCTCCCGACAGCAACGCGCGCACCGCGAGCGTGCCACCGGTGATCTTGAGGTACGACAGACGGTTGCCCTGTCCGTCGCGTGTGATCTTGAACACGCGCGCGCCGAATGTATCGGCATACGCCGGCTGCTGCGTATAGCGCTCCAGTCCGTCGAGCAGAGCGTCCACGCCTTCCAGCCGCAGTGCAGACCCGAAATAACACGGAAACACTTTGCGCGCACGAACGAGCGAGGCGATTTGCTCCTGCTCCACACTGCCCGTTTCCAGATAGCGTTCGAGCAGTGCCTCATCACACATGGCGATCTCCTCCGCCATAGTGTCCGGCTGGTCAAAGGCAACGCAGCCGTCCGACAAGCGCTTTTTCAGTTCCGCCATGCGCGCCTCGCGCGCATCCGGACGGAGGTCCATCTTATTGACAAACACAAACGTCGGCACATGGTGCCGCTCGAGCAACCGCCACAGGGTCTGCGTATGCGCCTGAACGCCGTCCGTCCCGCTGACCACCAATACCGCATAGTCCAGCACTTGCAGCGTGCGTTCCATCTCCGCCGAAAAATCCACATGGCCCGGCGTATCGAGCAGGGTCACCGCAGCCGATGGCAGCGAAAGCTCCGCCTGCTTGGAAAAAACCGTGATGCCCCGTTCTCGCTCGATCGCGAACGTATCCAGGAAGGCATCCTGATGGTCCACGCGTCCCAGCTTTTTCAGTGCCCCCGTCTGGTACAGCAGCGCCTCGGACAAGGTCGTTTTGCCTGCGTCCACATGCGCCAGAATACCGATGACAAATCGTTTCATAGTTTCCTTCTCATCTGTTGATTTATTATATTATATCAAAAAAGTAGTCAAAGCACAAGTCATTCCAGACTTTGCTCGTGCAGAACAATTTCCCCTGTCTGGATACTAAAATTCAAATTTTTGCACATGATTTGCGCATCATTTTCCATGTAGAGCAGCAATTACATCTTATATTGCCGTCTTTTGCGCACAAAATACTATCAGCAAAACCCCAAACACAAAAACAAACGAAAAAGGAGAGAAAAAACATGACTAACACGAAAAATGGTTCGAATCAGGGTATGGTTCCGGAAGCGCGCGCGGCAATGGATCGCTTTAAGATGGAGGCGGCAGCCGAGGTTGGCGTCAACCTGAAGCAGGGCTATAATGGTGATCTGACTTCTCGTCAGGCCGGCTCGATCGGCGGTCAGATGGTCAAGAAGATGATCGAATCCTACGAGCAGTCCATGGCAAATCAGGGCTGATCTGAGGCAATAGAAAGCGCGCGGCTTCCGTAAAGCGGAAACCGCGCGCTTTTTCTTAATTTTTTTGGCAAATCAGCCGCGCCATGCAGCGAAAATCTGCTCCGCATCGGTTGCGCTCGGTGCCGCAACCAGCTTGTCTGCCAGTTCCTTGCACTCCGCGTACGAATGCGCTGCCAAGTCGGCCTTGGCCGCCAGCATGGCGGAAGCGGACATGGACAGGTTGGTTACGCCCAAACCGCAGAGCACCGGCGCCATGCCCGGCGTACCGGCCATCTCACCGCAAACACCGACTTCGATGCCATTCTCGTTGGCTGCCTTAGCGGTCATGCCGATCAGGCGCAGCACGCCCGGATGCAGGGGGCGATACAGATAAGAAATCTTTTCATTGATACGATCCACCGCGCAGGAATACTGAATCAGGTCGTTGGTGCCGATCGAGAAGAAATCGACTTCCTTGGCCAGCATGTCCGCACAAACCGCAGCGACCGGAATTTCCACCATGATGCCGACCTTGACGTCCGGATTATGCTCCACGCCTTCGGCAGCCAGCAGATCCTTGGCCTGCTGCAGAATCTGCTTTGCGTTGCGGATTTCCTCAATGGAGGAGATCATCGGGAACATGATGCGCAGATCGCCGTACTTGGCCGCACGCAGCAGCGCGCGCAGCTGGGTCAGGAACAGGTCGGTCTTGTTCAGGCAGATGCGGATTGCACGGTAGCCGAGGAACGGGTTCTGTTCCTTCTCCAGCTCCAGTGCGGGCACTTCCTTATCGCCGCCGATATCCAGCGTACGAATGATGACCGGCTTGCCCGCCATGGTCTCGCACGCCTTCTTGTATGCTTCAAACTGCTCTTCCTCGCTCGGCAGATCGTCGCGGTCCATAAACAGGAACTCCGAGCGGAACAGGCCAACGCCTTCGCCGCCCAGCTCTGCCACGCGGACTGCGTCGTCCGGCGTGCCGATGTTGCCCTCGATCACGATGCGGCGGCCGTCGCTCGTCGCACCCTGACGATCCTTGAACTTGGCCAGCATCGCCTTGCGCTCGTCCTCCGCCTTTTTCTTTTCGGCAAACTGTGCCAGCGTCTCCGCATCCGGATCGACAACCACTTCACCTGCCACGCCGTCGAGCAACAGATCCGAACCGTCTTCGATGTCATCCACCTTGTCGCCTGCACCCGCGATGGCCGGAATGCCCATCGAGCGCGCCATAATCGCGGAATGGCTGGTACGGCCGCCAATGCGGGTGATAAAGCCGACCACGGGCTTGGAACCGATCTTCGCGGTATCCGACGGGGTCAGATCGTTGGCAATAATGATGCAGGGCTCGGTGATCGTGTCGATCGCGTTATCCGCAATGCCCTTGAGGTTCTTGAGAACGCGCTTGGAAATATCGCCGATATCGGCTGCGCGCGCCTGCATATATTCATCATCCATCGCGCGGAACATCGCCTGGAAATTCTCGCAGTTGACGAAGCAGGCATACTCTGCGCAGACCTTTTCTTCCTCTACCAGATTGGTCATACCCTCGACAAAATCCGGATCGTCCAGCATGAGCAGGTGCGCATCGAAGATTTCCGCTTCGGCCGCACCGATATTTTTCTCCGCCTCATCCCGCAGCAATTCAATCTGCTTTTTCGCATGCTCTACGGCGTCGGTCACACGCTTCTGCTCGGCCTCGACGTCCGTGATACTATCCTTGACGACCGTCAGATCCTCTTCCTTGATTACCAAGGCTTTGGCGTGCGCAAGGCCCTCCGACACGCCAATCGCTTTAAACTTGAACATAGCCATATCCTCCTACTTTCTTGTATTTCTTATACAAAAACCATATGCATTTCTTAAAATACATTGTATAATATTTACGCTCCCCCGTCAAGGGCACAGAACCTTTTTCAGAAAACTTATAAGAATTGAAAATTTTCCGTGCCGAAACAGCGGTTTTCTGCTATACTTATACCATTCCAAACATGATCATCATACAGGAGGAATGACAACCATGGCAAATCGCTGCACCCATATTCCCGAAATCATGCTGCCTCGTGAGGGCACGGATCTTTCCAAATGGGCAGTTATCGCCTGCGACCAATATACGTCCCAGCCTGAATACTGGGCCGAGACCGACCGCACGGTCGGCGACGCTCCCTCGACGCTGCGTCTGACGCTGCCCGAGGTCTATCTGGAACAGGACGACGTTGCCGAGCGCACCGAAAAGATCCACCGCACCATGCAGGCGTACGTCGCAGACGGCACGCTGCGCACCCTGCCCGCCGGCGTTATTCTGACCGAGCGCTGGTCTGGCGGCTCTTGCCCGCGCCGCGGCATTGTGCTCGCGGTCGATCTGGAAGCTTATGAATACACCCCGGGTTCGGCTTCGCTCATCCGCCCGACCGAAAAGACCGTGGTCGAGCGCATCCCGCCGCGTCTGAAAGTCCGTCAGGGCGCATGCATGGAGCTGCCGCACATCATGATCCTGATCGACGACCCCGACCGCAAGATCATCGAGCCGCTGTTTGACAAAACCGCGTCGTTTGAAAAGGTTTATGACACCGACCTGATGCAGAACGGCGGCCATATCACCGGCTGGTTCATCCCGAAGGGCGCCCAGACCGATGAAATCGAAGCCGGGCTGGAATCCCTGTGCGACCGCGAGACCTTCAACCGCAAGTACGGCTGCACGGATGCACAGGCGCTGCTGCCCTACGCGGTCGGCGACGGCAACCACTCGATGGCGACCGCCAAGGCCTACTGGGAGCAGGTCAAGGCCGGTCTCTCTCCCGAGGAACAGGAAAACCACCCCGCGCGCTATGCGCTGGTCGAGGTGGTCAACATCCACGACGAAAGCCTGATTATCGAGCCGATTCACCGTATCCTGTTCGGCGCGGACGCCGACGAACTGCTCAGCGGCCTGACCGCGTTCTATGCCGCGCAGGGCTGCAAGGCCTATGTTGCGGACGAAGCACCTGCGGACGCCGCCGCGCACATCTTCCCGTTCTGCGCCGCGGACAAGGCCGGCGTGCTCGTGGTGGAGAACCCCAAGTGGTCCATTCCGGTCGCGACCATGCAGACCGCGCTCGACGCCTATCTGGAAGCGCATCCGTCTACGCGCATCGACTATATCCACGGCGCGGATGTGGTGTGCAATCTGGCCGAAAAGCCTGGCAATCTGGGCTTTATCCTGCCGGACATCGCCAAAAACGATCTGTTCCGCGGCGTTGTCTTTGACGGCGTGCTGCCGCGCAAGACCTTCTCCATGGGCGAAGCGCACGAAAAGCGCTACTACATGGAAGCCAAGACGATCGTCAAGTAATTTCCCCGGACTCTGCGGACGCAGCCTCATCGGCTGCGTCCTTTTTTGTCCAGTCGAGCACCGCCTCGTCCGCTTCCACGCGGCACAGCACGAACGCAGGCGCAAGGGCGAACGGCCGGTCGGGCGCAAACGCACAGTGCAGGCGGATGCCTTGCTTCATGCGCTCCGCGCACACTTCCCCACTGTCCAGCAGCGCGTCCAGCACGCTGTCCCCTGTCCGCAGGGACGGCTCCGGCGCGGGCGGCGCATCCGACATCGGTTGTTCACGCTGCGGCGCCGGGTCGGCCGCCTTCTTCGGTCCGTCCATCTGCTCCGGTGCGTCCGGCGGGCGCGGACGTTCGGCCAGATAGAACGCCATGGGCGGCCCGTCCGCACAGCCCGCAGCCTTGAGCGTCTCACGCGACAGATGCCGCCGCAGCTGCAAACGGCCGTTTTCCGGCGCGGGCAGACCGACCAGCAGCGGCGCTCCGCCTGTTTCCCCATAGCAGCGCAGCAGCGGCGCATCCGGCGGCAGAACGCAGTCCACTTCAACCTGTACGCCGTACGCATCCGGCTCCCACAGCAGCCAACCCGCCCGCTCTCCCGCATATGTGACTTCAGCCCGCATCGGCCCGCACCTCCCAAACAAAAAAACGCGTATCCTAAATCAGGATACGCGTTTTGCATTGCCGATATGCCTCAGCCCTGCACCGAGCCGAGACCGAAACTGACCGCCAACGCTTCATCCACATGACGCATCGCTTTCTCGTCCAGCGACCCCATTTTCTCGCGCAGCCGCCGCTTATCCAGCGTACGGATCTGCTCGGTCAGGATGATGGAATCCTTGGTCAGGCCGTAATTGGGGGCGCCGAGCGTGATATGCGTCGGCATTTTGGCCTTGTTGATCTGCGATGTAATGGCGGCGGCGATCACGGTCGGGCTGTACCGGTTGCCTACATTGTTCTGTACGATCAGCACCGGGCGGATACCGCCCTGCTCACTGCCGACCACCGGACTGAGATCGGCATAGTAAATATCTCCCCGTTTGATGCTGGTATCCACGTTGGTTCACACTCCGATGAAATAGATTTGCGGTTTGTCCGCAAACCTATTTTCCCCGCGCAGAGAAAAATTATAACAGCCGTCTGTCAATTCGCACCTGTGCGGGCGGGAAATTCTTCCCGTTTCATCTTATGCAGCGCACCGCCCGGTGGTCAGCCCAAATAAAACCGGGGCACGCGGCTGCTCGCCGCGCAGATAACTTCGTACGAAATCGTGCCCGCAGCTTCGGCGACATCCTCCGCCGTCCAGACCCCCGGCCCGAACACGGTTACCTCGTCGCCGCGGTGCACATCCACGCCGTCCGGCACGCGCACCATGCACATATCCATGCAGATGCGGCCGAGCACGGGCGCCTTGCGCCCGCCGAGCACCACATGCGCCTTGCCCGAACCCGTGCGCAGGAAACCGTCCGCATAACCGATCGAAACCACCGCCACGCGGGTCGGCTCGTCCGTTTCATAGGTGCGGCCATAGCTGATTGTGGTGTGCGCCGGGATATCGCGCACTTGCACCACGCGCGCCTTGACCGTCATGGCGGGCCGCAGATCCAGCATGGGCGGCACGGACGTGTCCGGGCGATACCCATACAGGATGATGCCCGCGCGCGTCATCGTGCAGTGCATGCTCTCATAGCTCTGGATGGCGCCGCTGTTGGCACAGTGCCGCAGCGGCAGTTCCAGACCGTGGGAAGCCAAATCATTGCACACATCCGCAAACCGCTGATACTGCAATGCGGTATATGCCTCGCCTTCCGGCACATCGGCAACCGCAAAATGGGTAAAAATCCCCTCGGAAACCAGCCCCGGCAGCGCGGCGCAAGCCTCAATGCGCTGCACGGTCCGCTCGCGCTCCCACCCCGGGAAGCCAAGGCGGGTCATGCCGGTATCCAGTTTATAGTGCACGGTCAGCTTTTCGCCCGTGCGCACCGCCGCATCGCTGAGCAGCTGCGCGGTCTCCTCGTCATACACGGGCGCGGTGATATGCTCGCGCGCAATGGTGTCCATATCGGCTTCGTCCACATAACCCAGAATCAGAATGGGCTTTGTGATGCCGTTTTCACGCAGTTCCACCGCTTCCGGCACGGTTGCCGCCGCGAAATACGGCGCGCCCATCGCTTGCAGACGCTGCGCGACCGGCACGGCGCCGTGTCCGTATGCGTCCGCCTTGACCACGCACAGCACAGGCGATTTCGCCTGCTGGCAGATCACACGGTAATTGTGTTCGATCGCGCCCAGATCCACTTCGGCCCAGGTGCGGTGTTTGCTCGGTTCCATAGTTTGTTCATCCCCAGATTTATGTTTCCCGGTACTCTGTCACCTGAATTTGCAGCACCCGCTCGCCGTCCGCGTACAGTTCGGCGCAGACCGGCTGATAGTCCTGCTCGGTGAGCCATACCTGTTTTTCCACCTTCCCATCCTCGCCGTTCTGCTCATACCGCAGCACCAGCAGTTTGACGCCGTCCGCGCTTTCCGTCCAGATCTGAGTCGGCTCCGCGCGGCGCAGATCGTCCAGCAGGCAGAACCACGCGTCGGCAGGGGTCAACCCCTTGCGCTGCGGCATCGCGTCATCGAGCGCAAGGCCGTCGTATTGCAGCGTGAAGGAGGCACTGTCCGTGCCCGCGATCGTGCCGCCGATCCCGGCAAGGCTTTCGGGCGCGGTGATGATGAAGGTGTCGTTATCCTCCTTATTATAAACGTAATCCTCCTCATATTCCAGTACGGATTGCTCCAGATCGGATAAAATTTTCAGATGCACTTCCATTCCGGCGAGTTCCTCAAAATGCGTGCGCACGGAAGTCCCGTCCGCCGCCGCACCGCCGCAGCCGGTCAAAACCGCCAGCAGCAGCCCCATGCAAAGCACCCGTTTCAGGTCACCACTCCCTTGTATTATACCGTTTGAGCAGGCCGGGCAGCTCCTGCAGCATGTCGCCCGGCGTCATGCCGTATTCGCTCAGCCGGTTTGCCGCCGCGTCTCCCGCGCGGCCATGCAGCCACGCGGCCGCACAGGCCGCCTGCACCGGTGCGATCCCCTGTCCGCACAGCGACACCAGCATGCCCGCCAGCACGTCCCCGCTGCCGCCCTTGGCCATACCGGGATTGCCCGAATGGTTGCGGTATATGGCGCCGTCCGGCGCAAAAATACGCGTGCGATGGCCTTTATAAAGCAAAATGCAGCGGTTTTCCTGTGCAAAAGCGGACAGTTCCCCGGTTTCCGGCTGTTTCAGGCCGCTCAGGCGTGCAAACTCCGCCGCATGCGGGGTCAGCACGACCGGCTGCGCCGTCTGCCGTAATACATCTTTATGCGCGGAAATTGCGTTTATGCCGTCCGCATCCAAAACCACCGGACAGACTGCGCTTTGCAGCAGGCTGCATACGATCTCCGTGACCGCTTCCGACCGCCCGAGTCCGCAGCCCACGAGCACCGCGTCCGCCCGCGCAGCCAGTGCGGTCAGTAGTGGCAGCGCTTCGCGCGACAGCATTCCGTCCGCGCCGCACGGCATCGGCCGCACGACCGGCTCGTTCAGCTTGACCGCCAGCACCGGCCACGCCTTCTCGGGCGTCGCCAGCGTCACCACGCCGCTGCCCATGCGCACCGCACCCTGCGCGGCAAAATAGGCCGCGCCCGTATAGCCCGCCGAACCGCACACGCACAACACCCGTCCGAACGCGTTTTTATCCGCGTCCGGCTGCCTGCGCGGCAAAATCCCATCCACATACGCCTGATCGATCTCAATAAACTGCTCTTGCATGCCGCATCCGCTCCTGTTCCTGCCGACTCTGTCTGCCTCCAGCATAGCACCGCGCCGCGCCCGGCGTCAAGTTTGACGCGGGATTTTGACCGCTCTCCGGTCCCGTTTGCCGCGCGCCGGAATACAATGAACCGAGGAGGTGATTTTTTGCCCATCCGTATTTTCATCGATCCGGGACACAACCCGACCGGCCCGAACACCGGCGCGGAGGGAAACGGCCTGCGCGAGCAGGACGTCAACTATGAGGTCAGCATGTATCTTGCCGACCTGCTGCGCGCCGACCCACGCTTTTCCGTGCGGCTGAGCCGCAACAGCCCGACCGAGATCCTCGGCACGAGCAACGCGACCAGCCTTGCCACGCGCGTGAACATGGCCAACAGCTGGCCGGCGGATTACTTTATCAGCATCCACTGCAATTCCAACGTCAACCCCGCCATCAACGGCACCGAGGTCTACGTTTATCAGCAGAACACGCAGCCCTACTGGCTGGCGCAGCATGTGCTGCAAGGAATCGTCAACCGCGTCGGCACCAAGGACAACGGCGTGCGGCTTAATCCCAGCCTATATGTGCTGCGCCGCACCCGCATGCCCGCCATTCTGGTCGAACTGGCTTATCTGAGCAACGAAGCAGACGCCCAAAAGCTCCAAAACGACCCCTATGGCTTCGCGCAGGGGATCTATAACGGTATGCTCAGTTACTTCGGGCTCAGTCCCTTATAAACGCAAAAAGGTCTTGCCGCAAAGGCAAGACCTTTTCCTTATTCCGTTTTCAGAATCCGCCCGTCACGCCGAGCACCTCGCCGGTAATGAACGAAGCGCGCTCCGAACAGAGGTACAACACGCTCTGCGCCACCTCGTCCGCGGTGCCGATCCGGCAGAGCGGCGTTTGCGATGCCAGCTCGCGCATGGTTTCCCGGCTGTGCATGGCGTTCATGTCCGTATCGATCACGCCGGGCGCCACACAGTTGACCCGGATCCCGCTCGGCCCGAGCTCCTGCGCCAGCGATTTTGTCAGCCCGATCAGCGCCGCCTTGCTTGCCGCATAATGGCTCTCGCAAGAGGCGCCCATCTGGCCCCAGATAGACGAGATCGTCACGATGCTGCCACGCTTGTGGTGCAGCAGGTCAGGCAGCGCGGCACGGATGGTGCGCACCGCGCCCATCAGATTGACGTCCAGCATGCGCTGCCAATCCTCGTCCGTGATGTCCTGAAACAGCTTCTGCTCCGCAATGCCCGCGTTGCATACCACGGCATCCGGCGCACCGAAATGCCCGCGCACCTCGCTGTACGCGCGGCTGACCGCCTTATCGTCATGCAGGTCGGCGCACAGCGCCAATGCACCGGTCTGATCCGCCAGCGCACCGGCCAGTTCGCGGCTCACCTGATAGGTAAACGCGACCTGCCAGCCCGCCGCGGCAAACGCATGCACGCATGCGGCACCGATGCCGCGCGAACCGCCGGTGATAAAAACCGTCTGTGCCATCAGATCGCAACCGTCTGCTGGGCTTCAAACAGGCACTGGTTGAGGTCCTTTTTACGGGACAGGCCCTCTTCAATATCGATATCGGTCACCTGATTGTCATTGGAAACCACAACACGGTTGGTCTTGCCTTCCATCAGAGCGCGCACCGCGGCATATCCCATGCGGGTCGCCATAACACGGTCCTGCGCCGTCGGCGAACCGCCGCGCTGGATGTGACCCAGAATGGTCACACGGGTATCGATGCCGGTCGCCTCGTGGATCTGGTCGGCAACGTCCTGCGCGGAGCCGTAGCCCTCCGCCACGATGATGATATGGTGGTTACGGCCTTTGATGCGACCGATGCGCATCTTCTCCACGATATCGGTATCGAAATCCAGCTCACGCTCGGGCAGGCAGATCGCGGTCGCGCCAACCGCACAGCCAACATGCAGCGCCAGATGGCCCGCGCGGCGTCCCATGACCTCAACCACCGAGCAGCGCTCGTGCGACTGCATGGTATCGCGCAGTTTGTCGATGCATTCGATCGCCGTGTTGCACGCGGTATCAAAGCCGATCGTGTAATCCGTGCAGACGATGTCGTTGTCGATCGTGCCGGGCACGCCGATGCACGGCACGCCCTTGCGGGACAGCGCCTGCGCGCCGCGGAACGTACCGTCGCCGCCGCAGCAGATCAGGCCGTCGATGCCGAGGTATTTGCAGGTATCCGCAGCCTTCTGCAGACCTTCCTCGGTCATCATCTCCTTGCAGCGCGCGGTATACAGCATTGTGCCGCCGCGGCGGATGATGCCGTCCACGCTGCGCGCACCCATCTCGATGATGTCGCCGTTGATCAGGCCGCTGTATCCGCGCCGGATGCCGAGCACGGAAATATCATTTGCGGATGCGGTTCGAACGACCGAACGAATCAATGCGTTCATACCGGGGGCATCGCCGCCGCTGGTGAGTACGCCAATTCTGCGAATCTGCTTGTCCATAATGAGCCTCCCTGTATCAAACCATAAAAAAATTTAAGGCTAATAATTCTTCTATTTTATTATAACATCCTCTTCCCCCAATAGGAAGCGTAATTTTTCGAGAAACGGAACATCCGGCTGGCACCAGTATCGCCGCGCTGCGAGCGTTTTCTTTTTCGTGTCCGTCGGGTACAGATAAACCGGTGTATCACCCGGCTGCGTGACCAGAATCGACTTGATCTGCGGCCATTCGTCGCTCTGCATGCTGGAGATGCGCAGATACAGCTTTTGCGGCGCCAGCTTTGCCGCCTGCGCGTCGGTGTAAACCGATTGCTGCGGATGCTCGCGCGACTGCATGCTGTCCACGGCCGCTTCGGTCAGCGGCTGCGCTTCATTGAGAAGGATTTTGGGCGCTTCGTCCTCGCGCGCATCGATCTTACCGGTCAGCAGCACCGCGCTGTCCTCGGTCAGATAGGCGCCGCACTGCTGGAGCGAGCGCGGGAATACCACCAGTTCAATGGCGGCAGACTCGTCCTCCACCGTGACATACGCCATCATCGAGCCATTTTTAGTGGACTTAAGCCGCACCGCCGTGATGACACACGCCAGATGCACGGTCATGCCGTCCTTATACTTGGGCTGCGCGTTTTCACCGGACAGGTCGTCGATGATCTGCCGGACGGAAGCTGCCTGCGCCCGGCGCGCCAGATCGCGATATTCGTCCATCGGATGGCCGGACAGGTACAGGCCGGTCGTTTCCTTCTCCATCGCGAGCAGTTCACGCTTGGAGACCTCCGGGATGTCAGGCAGCGCGATCTGCGTATCCTGCACCGCGTCGTTGCCCATGCCGAACAGGTCCATCTGCCCTTCAATGTTCTTTTTGCGGCTCTGCGCGATCGCATCCACCACCGCGCCCGCGATCTGGATCAGCTGGCTGCGGCGGTAACCCATGGAATCAAAGGCACCGGCTTTGATCAAACTTTCCAGCGCGCGGCGGTTGAGTTCACGGTCATACATGCGCTCGCAGAAGTCCTGGAACGAGGAGAACAGTCCGCCCGTCTCGCGCTCGGACACCAGCTGCTTCATAAACGAGCGGCCAACGCCCTTGACGGCGGCCAATCCGAAGCGGATATCGCGCCCGGAAACCGAAAATCCGTCAAACGACTCATTCACATCGGGCGGCAGCACGGAAATGCCCATTTCGCGCGCAGCCTGAATATATTCCGAAATCTTATCCGAAGAGTCAAGCACGCTGGTCAGCAGCGCCGCCATATATTCCCGCGGATAATGACACTTGAGGAAAGCTGTACGGAAGGAAACCACCGCATAGCACACCGCATGCGCCTTGTTGAATGCGTAGTTGGCGAAATCCATGATCTCGTCGAACAAGCTCGCGGCAACGTCCTCCGGTACGCCGCGCTTGACCGCGCCGTCGATGCCGAGTTCCGCATTGCCGTGGATGAAGTTGACGCGCTCCTTTTCGAGCTCCTTCATCTTCTTTTTGCTCATCGCGCGGCGCACCATATCCGCCTTGCCGAGCGAATAGCCCGCGAGGCTCTGGAACACCTGCATGACCTGTTCCTGATAGATCATGCAGCCGTAAGTGACCTTGAGGATGGGCTCGAGCAGCGGATGCTTATAAGTCACCTTTTCCGGGTGATGGCGGCACTCGATATACCGCGGGATGGACTGCATCGGTCCCGGCCGGTACAGCGCCACGACCGCGGTGATATCCTCGATGGATTCCGGCTGCAAGCCGGTGACGACGTTGGTGATGCCCGCGCTTTCCAGCTGGAACACGCCCATCGTCGAGCCGCGGCCGAGCATTTCGTAGGTCGCCTTGTCGCTCATGTCCACCTTTTCGATGCTGAAATCCGGCACATGGCGGCGGATCATCTTTTCCGCGTCCGCGATGACTGTCAAGTTGCGCAGGCCGAGGAAGTCCATCTTGAGCAGGCCCAGTTCTTCGAGCGTGGTCATGGTAAACTGCGTGACCATCTGCTCATCGTTGCGCGCGAGCGGCACATAGGTGTCCACCGGGTCCTTGGTGATGACGACGCCCGCCGCGTGCGTGGACGCATGGCGCGGCATGCCTTCAAGCGCGCGCGCCGTGTCGATCAGCTCGCGCACCTGCGACTTCTCGTCATACATCTTTTTGAGTTCCGGATTGACCGAAAGCGCCTTGTCGATCGTGATGTGCAGCTCATTCGGCACCTGCTTGGCAACCACATCGACCTCGTTATACGGAATGTTGAGCGCGCGGCCGACGTCGCGGATCGCGCCGCGCGCCGCCATCGTACCAAAGGTGACGATCTGCGCGACACGGTCCTTGCCGTACTTGTTAGTGACATATTCAATTACCTCGGGGCGGCGCACATAACAGAAATCCACGTCGATATCCGGCATGGACACGCGCTCCGGGTTGAGAAAGCGTTCAAAGTAAAGCGAATAATGGATGGGGTCCAGATCGGTGATGCCCAGGCAATAGGACACGATCGAGCCCGCCGCCGAACCACGGCCCGGTCCAACCGGGATGCCCTGCCGCTTGGCGTAGCCGATAAAGTCGGACACAATCAGAAAGTAATCGACAAAGCCCATGCGCGAAATCATGTCGATCTCGTACTGCAAGCGCTTGCGCACCGTGCCGTCATCGTTCGGATAGCGCACGGCAAAGCCCTCGTCGCACAGCTTTTGCAGATACTCGAGTGCGGTATACCCTTCCGGCACGTCAAATTCCGGCAAATGATATTTGCCGAACTCGAATTCGACCTGACACCGCTCGGCTATCTTGACCGTATTTTCCAGCGCCTCCGGATGATCCGGGAACAGCGCCGCCATCTCGTCCGCGTCCTTGATGTAAAATTCTTGCGTCTCGAACTTCATGCGCGTGGGATCGTCCACCGTTTTGCCCATCTGAATGGACATCAGGACGTCCTGAATGCGCGCGTCCTTTTTGGTCAGGTAATGCGCGTCATTGGTCGCGACCAGACCGATACCCAGCTCTTCCGCGAGCTGGAACAGCCCTTCGTTGACCTTTTTCTGCACCGCGATGCCGTGATCCTGCACTTCCAGATAAAAATGATCGCGGTCGAAAATCTCGAGGAACTGCTCGCACAGCTCATAGGCGCCGTCCATATCGCCCTCGGCCAATGCGCGCGGAATCACGCCCGCCAGACACGCCGACAGGCAGATCAAGCCCTCGCTGTGCTGCCGCAGCAGCTCCATATCGATGCGCGGTTTCATGTAAAACCCTTCGGCAAAACCGAGCGAGACCATATGGATCAGGTTGCGGTAGCCGGTCATATTTTCGCACAGCAAAATCAGGTGGCTATGCCACTCACCGTTTACATAGCTGCGGTCAAAGCGGGAGCGCGGCGCCAAATAGACCTCGCACCCGATGACCGGATGGATGCCCTTGGCCTTGCAGGCGCGGTAAAAATCGATCACGCCGTACATGACGCCGTGATCGGTTAGTGCGCACGCGGTCTGGCCCAGCGCCGCCACACGGTCCACCAGCCCCTCGATGCGGCATGCGCCGTCGAGCAGGCTGTATTCACTATGCACATGCAGATGCGCAAATGGTACCATTTAGTCCTCCTTAGACGCAAATTCTGTAATTTTCTTGAGCCGGTGGCTCAGTCCCGGCTTGGAGATCGGCGGATCGAAGCGCTGCGCCAGTTCTGCCAGCGTATCGGTCGGATAGGCAAGCCGCAGGCGCACGGTCTCGCGCAGGTTTTCCGGAAATGCCTCTTCGCCGTGCGTATCCAACACCGTGCGGATGGCCGCGATCTGCCGCGCAGCCGCGTCCGCGGTTTTGACAAGGTTGGCCGTCTCACAATTGACCTGCCGGTTGATCGTATTGCGCAGGTTTTTCTCCACCTTGGCTTCCATCAGCGCCATCGCCGCGTGCGGCGCGCCGATGCGCGTGAGAAAATCCTCCACGCTTGCGCTGTCCTTGAAATACAGCAGGCAGCTGCCGCCGCGATGCGCCAGCTTAGGCGACAGCCCCAGATCCAGCATCAGGCTCATTTCCTCGCCCGCGAGGCTCTGATGTCCGCTTTTCATCTCCAAATGGCTTTTCTTTTCCGGCCCCGCAACCGTGCCCGCCATCAGGAATGCGCCGCGCAAAAAAGACGCAAGACAGCATGCCTCTTCCAGCTCGTTGCGGTTGAGGTGATAGGTGACGTGGCTTTTGCGGTCATAACCCAGTGCATCGAAAATGCGGCCGATCTGCGCTGACTGGTCGAGCACGATCTGATATTTTCTGCCCTGCCGTTGCGGTTCGCACTCGACAAAAAACGCGCGCTGCAGCAAAGCCTGCAAGCGGCGCGCAACCACGGCGTTCTCCGTGGACAGCCGGATCTCCCGGTGCGAGAAAACCGACGCATGCAGCAATGCGCCGTACGCCTCCGCCCGCGTGCAGCACGCACGCTGCATCGACACACGGCACAGCTCATTTTTTACTTCGCTTGAAAAGGACATACCTTATGTTCCCCGTTTTCCCGTCTCAGCGCTGATAATCGCGGTGCATGGTAACCACGCCGTAGTCATGGCCGCGCAGATGCTCGCTGAGCGCTTCGGCGATTGCGACCGAACGGTGCTTGCCGCCCGTGCAGCCGATGCTGATGATGACATTGGACTTGCCTTCCGCCATATACCGCGGCAGCAGAAAATCGATCATGCTGGTCAGATGCCCCATCAGCGCATCCGCCGTACCGCCTTGGAACACATAATCCCGCACATCCGGGTCGGTGCCGTTTTTCTCGCGCAGGCTCATCTCGTAATACGGGTTGGGCAGGAAACGCACGTCGAACACCAGGTCGGACTCGGGCGGAATGCCGTACTTGAAGCCGAACGACTGCACGATCACCTCGAACGCGCCGGTGCCTTCCGTGCCAGAAAACAGCGCAAGCAGACGCTCGCGCAGGCCGGCGGCGGACAGACCGGTCGTATCAACAATGAAGTCCGCGCGGTTGCGCAGCGCGGCCAGCATGTTGCGCTCCTTTTCGATCGCCGCGGTCATGGACACGCCCTTTTCCATCAGCGGATGCTTGCGGCGCGTCTCCTTGAAACGGCGGATGAGCGTCGGCGTATCCGTATCCAGAAACAGGATGCGGTAATCGCAGCCCATGGTCTTGATCGAATCCAGTGAATCAAACAGCTGCTGGAAATCGCCGCCCGCGCGCACATCCGTGACCAGCGCGACCCGCTCATACCGCTCGGTCGCGGCAAGGCAGATCTCCGCAAAGCGCGGAATGAGTGCGATCGGCAGGTTATCCACGCAGTAATACCCCAAATCTTCGAACGTTGCGACCGCGCGGCTCTTGCCCGCGCCCGACATGCCCGAAACAATTAAAAAATACATCTATGCCATCTCCCTTGTCCGGCAAAACGCATCATCGAACGATGCGAACCTCACATTCCAGCTCCACGCCGAACTTTTCACGCACACGCTGCTGCACCAGCTCGATCAGGCGCAGCATTTCGTCGCAAGTCGCGCCGCCGCGGTTGATCAGAAAGCCCGCGTGCTTCTCCGAAACCTGCGCCGCGCCGACCGAAACGCCCTTAAGCCCCGCGTCCTCGATCAGCCGGCCGGCAAAATAGCCCTCCGGCCGCTTGAAGGTCGAACCCGCGGACGGGTAATTGAGCGGCTGCTTATCGCGCCGGCGCTGTGCAAAATCATTCATCTTATCCAAAATCGCCGCCGGATCGCCCGGCTGCAAACGCATGGTCGTGCGCACGACCGTCCAGTCCGGATGCGCGCGGAACGCACTGCTGCGGTAGCCGAAGCAATGTTCGTCCCCCGTCAGTGTGCGCAGGTTGCCCTCGCCGTCCAGATACTCGGTTTTTTCCACAATGCCCGCCATCTGACCGTCATATGCGCCTGCGTTCATAAACACCGCGCCGCCTACGCTGCCCGGAATACCGCCGGAGAACTCCGCGCCGGTCAGTCCCGCGCGCTGCGCGCGCCGCGCCACACGGCCGAGCAGGGCGCCCGCCTGCGCCACCAGCGTACCATCCTCGCCCGCGCGCACATCATCCATTTCGGTCGTGCAGATGACCGCACCGCGGTATCCCGCGTCCGCGACCAGCATATTCGAACCGTTGCCGAGCACCAAAAACGGCACGCCGCAGCGGCGGATCGCCGCAAGCGCCCCGGCCAGCTGTTCGGTGGTTTTGGGGCTGATAAACAGATCGGCAGGACCGCCGATGGCAAACGTCGTGTGGCGGCTCATCGGCTCGTTGGCCACAACTTCTATTTCCGGCACGGCTTCCCGCAGCGCCGCCATGCAATGATTGATCTTTTCCATACTATCCTCCATTTGATCTGACCAATATGTCAACACAGTATGCCGCAGCGGCAGGCTTGCAACAGCGCCGCACAGCAGCAGTATATCATCTTGTTCGCAAGTATTATACAAAATGAGAACGTAAAGTGCAAATCAAAGGCGCCCCTTTTGGGGCGCCTTTTTCCGGTTTATTCTTCCTGCGAATCTGCATCACCCAGCAGCGGCGCGCCTTCCTGCAGATCGGCAACCGCCGATTCCATCAGGGTCTGCATCTGCTCGGACGACTCCTGCAATGCCGTCTGGTCGGTCTCTCCGAGCGCATCCACCAGCAGATCGATATACTCGATCAGCGATTGGCAGCCGGACTGCAGCTTTGCATGTCCCGCCGCATAGCTTTCCGGCGGATCGATCGCCATGAAATCCTGCAGCGGCGTTTTCAGCTCATCGAGCAGTTCCTTGGTCTGCTCGACATCCGTGCCGTCAATCTCGGACGCACGGTCCTGGATCTCGCTGATTTCCGTGCTGAGCGTTTGAACCGCCTGCTGGTATTCCTCCTTGGTCAGACCGGAGGCCGTATCTTCCTCCTGCTTGCTGTCCGAACCGCACGCCGCCAGCGAAAATACCATTGCCGCGGCCAGCAGCAGCGCCGACAGACGCTTTCCCATCCCGTTTTTCATCTTCTGTCTCCTTCCGGCCGTCAGTGCACCCAAACTTCCTCATGCTCGCCGCGCCGCGGACGGCCCAGCAGCAGACGGCTCGCCTCGGTAGCGGGCAGGCCGTTGTACAGCACTTCATACATTGCCTCGGTGATCGGCATGGACACGCCCTGCTGCTGCGCAAGGTGATAGCCCGCCTCGGTCGCGTAATAGCCCTCGACCGTTGCGCCGACCTCCTTCATGGCCTCCTGCACGTTTTTGCCCTGTCCGATCAGGATGCCTGCACGGCGATTGCGCGAGTGCATCGAGCAGCAGGTGACAATCAGGTCGCCGACACCCGACAGACCCGCAAAGGTCTCCTGCCGCGCGCCCAGCTTGACGCCCAGCCGCGCGATTTCAGTCAGGCCGCGGGTCATAAACGCCGCCTTGGAGTTGTCGCCCAGACCGAGTCCGTCCGCAATGCCCGCGCCCAGCGCGATGATGTTCTTGAAAGCGCCGCCCAGCTCGCAGCCGATGATGTCCGCCGAGGTGTAAACCCGGAAAAACGTATCGTTCATAAATGCCGCCTGCGTCAGCTCCGCCGCCGCACGGCTGTGCGACGCCGCCACGATCGCGGTCGGCACCCCGCGCGAAACCTCCTCCGCGTGGGTCGGGCCGGTCAGCGCGACCACCGGATTGTTGCCGTGCATCACGCGGTCGATCGTCTCGGAAAAGCGGCAATAGCCATGCTTGGAGTCCAGACCCTTGCCGACGTTGACGATCACCGTCCCGGCCGGTACAATCGCGGCCAGCTGCTCTGCCGTGGACGCCACCGCAAAGCTCGGCACCGCCATGACAACAAGATCCGCCTGCGCCGCGCCCGACATATCAGTTGTGATTGCAATGCCCTCCGGAATCTTGACGCCCGGCAGCAGCTTTTCGTTCGCACGCTCGCGCAGCAGCAGGTCACATTCCTCCTGCAGATAGGTCCACGAGGTCACTTCATGTCCGTTGCCGTGCAGCAGCATCGCAAGCGCGATGCCCCAGCCGCCGGTGCCCAGTACAAAAACCTTCATTTTCCGTTCTCCTCTCCATTGCCTTCGGATTTTTCAATGGTTTTCTTGCTTTTGAAGGAAAACTTATTTTCCTCGCCGCGCAGGATGCGCGCGATGTTGGATCGGTGCATAAAGATGACCGCCACCGCCATGCCGAATGCCATCGCGGTCAGCACCGGGTCATCATAAAACACCAGTGTTGTGATCGGGAAGCTGATCGCACCCAGAATCGAACCGAGGGAAATCCAGCGGGTCAACGCCACGGCAAGGAAAAACAGCGCAAATGCGATCAGGAAAATGCGCCAGTCAAACAACAGCAGCATGACCGCACCGACCAGCACGCCCTTGCCGCCGCGGAAGCCGAAATACAGCGGGAACATATGTCCCAGAATGACGAAAATACCCGCCACCAGCTTGCCGACCGGGCCGGCCAGCATCGCGCCGATCGACACGGCCGCCGCACCCTTGGCGATATCGCCCAGCAGCACAAACAACGTCTTGCCCGCGCCCATGGTGCGGTACGCATTGGTCAGGCCCGCGTTGCCGCTGCCGTAATTGCGGATATCCTTTCCCAGCGTGACCTTGCTGACGATAATCGCAAAGCTCAGCGAGCCAAGCAGATAGGCGCAAACCGCAATGATGGCAAAATGCGTCAGTGTCATATCCTTTTCCCCCAGTTTCAGTGATGATTACGGCTTTAGTTCTTGTCCCCGCGCTCACGGATCACCATGCGCACCGGTGTACCGGTCAGGCCGAACACCTCGCGGATCTGGTTTTCCAGATAGCGCTGATAGGAAAAATGGAACAGCCGCGCGTCGTTGCAGAAGCAGACAAATGTCGGCGGGCAGGTGGACGCCTGCGTCATATAGAAGATGCGCAGGCGGCGGCCCTTGTCGGTCGGCGGCTGTACGCGCGCCGTCGCCTCGGCCAGAATGGAGTTGAGGCGGCCGGTCGGGATGCGCATGTGATTCTGCTCATATACCTCGTGGATCAGGCCGAACAGCTTATCCACACGCTGGCCGGTCTGCGCCGAGATGAACAGCACGGGCGCATACGGCATATAAGCCAAGCCCTCGCGCACGCGCAGCGTGTACTCCTTCATGGTGGAGCCGTCCTTTTCGACCAGATCCCACTTGTTGACCACAATGATGCACGCTTTGCCCGCGTTATGCGCTTCGCCCGCGACCTTGGTGTCCTGTTCGGTCACGCCCTCGGTCGCGTCGATCATAATGACGCACACATCCGCGCGCTCGACCGCGAGCAGCGAACGCATGACCGAGTATTTCTCGATCTTTTCATCCACCTTGCTCTTCTTGCGGATGCCCGCGGTGTCGATAAAGGTGAATTTGCCGTGTTCGTTGTCCACATTGGCGTCCACGCTGTCGCGCGTCGTACCCGCGACGTTGGAGACAATCACGCGCTCCTCGCCCAGCACGCGGTTGAGCAGGCTGGACTTGCCGACATTCGGCTTGCCGATGAGCGCGACACGGATGCGTTCCTCGTCCTCTTCGTTTTCGTCCGCGGGCGGAAAATGCTCATACGCGGCGTCCAGCAGCTCGCCCATGCCGTAGCCATGCAGGGCGGAAATGCCGTACGGCTCGCCCAAGCCCAGATTATAGAATTCGTAAAACTCGGGTTCGGGCTGGCCGGGCTTGTCGCACTTGTTGACCGCCAGCACAATCGGCTTGCCCGAGCGCAGCAGCATGGCCGCCACGTCCTGGTCGGCGGCGGTGATGCCGGTGCGCAGGTCGGTGATGAAAATGATCACGTCCGCGTGCGAGATCGCGGTCTCTGCCTGATAGCGCATGAACTGCAAAATCTCATTGTCATTGTTCGGCTCGATGCCGCCGGTGTCGATGATGGTAAAATCCCGGCCGCGCCAGTCGCTTTCCGCGTACAGACGGTCGCGCGTGACGCCGGGCGTATCCTCAACGATCGACAGGCGCTTGCCCGCCAGTCGGTTGAACAGCTGGCTTTTGCCGACATTCGGCCGGCCCACGATCGCTACGATCGGTTTTGGCATATGGTTTCCCTCCTTATTGATCCGGGGGTTTCAGTCTTCAAAGATTTTGGCGAGCAGGTCCGCGCCGTCGATCTCGACCGGCACGACCGGCACGCCGATCGCTTCCGCGACCTGCTGCGGGGTGTAATCGTCCAGAAATACATCGCCGCCATCGCGCAGCATGTTGGCAGAGATCAGCACACGCTCGCCCAGCGCGCGGCCTTTCAGCTGCGCGACCAGATCCTGCCCGGTGATCAAACCCGCGACAGACACGCGCGACCCGAAAAAGTCGTTGCGGATTTCCACCACTTTTCCATTCAGATTATCGCATTTTGCGGCCGCTTCGTCAAGTAAAACCGCCATCGACGGCGCAGCCGCCGTACCGGTCGCGATCGTAAAGGGACGCGCCGTGCGGCCTTCGTAATCGGGCAGCGCCAGACGGAACTCCTCCATAAACAGCGGCAGCATGCCGATGCCGTTTTCAAACTGGGTGAAATCCTCATAGTATTCGGTGTCCGGCAGCGGGCGCTCGGCCTTGAGATACAGCTCGTCGCCGCACCAGACCAGCCGCGTGCCGATTTCGCGCAGGCACTCGTCCGCGAACGGCTCGACGATATCGAGAATGCCCTCCGCCGCCGCTTTGTCGGTCGGCTCGAGCGGATACAATCCCTCACGATGGCGCGTCATGCCGAACGGCACGACCGAAATCGTGTTGACCGCGGGATACAGCGCCTTGAGGTCGCGCAGCGAGCGGCGAAGCTCTTCCCCGTCGTTCAACCCCTTACACACAACCAGCTGGCAGTTCATCTGGATGCCGCCCTCGGCAAAACGATCCATAATTTTGAGTGCTTCGCCCGCGCGCGGATTGCGCAGCATCTTGACGCGCAGCTCTGGATTGGTCGTCTGCACCGAGATATTGACCGGCGAAATATGCATGCGCAGGATGCGGTCCACATCCGCCTCGGACAGGTTGGTCATCGAGATATAGTTGCCCATCAGGAAGGACATGCGCGCATCGTCATCCTTGACGTAGAGCGTTTTGCGCATGCCGCGCGGCAGCTGATCGATAAAGCAGAACACGCACTTATTCGAGCACTGCTTCATGCCGTCCATCAGGTAATGCTCAAAATTCAGCCCCAGCGGCTCGCCCTCGCGTTTGTGCACACGCACCTCGCGCAGCGTTTTGCCGTCTGCCTCCAGCACCTGCAAACGGAGCGCAGCGTCATAACTGTAAAATTTGTAATCCAGCACATCGCGGATCGCGGTGCCGTCGATCTGCACCAGAGTCTCCCCTGCCTGAAGTCCCGCGCGCTCGGCCGGGCTGCCCGCGTCCACACTGACGATTTTCGACGCCATACAGCGCCCTCCTTTCGGTCTGTTCCTCACTTTCCGCGCTCTGCGCGGCATATTTTCCTCGTTTGGCGCACGCCGCGGCCAAACAGGATGAGAAGCAAAAAAAATGGAGAAGTCGTTGCCGCCTTCTCCATTTTCTGTTCTGTTTTCGCCTTACGCTTCCTTAACGGCGACAACCTCACGGCCGTTGTAATAACCGCAAGCCTTGCACATTCTGTGAGCCAGCTTCATCTCGCCGCAGTGCGGGCACTTGGTCATGCCGGGCAGAGAGAGCTTCCAATGAGAGTTACGACGCTTGTCACGACGGGCCTTCGATACCTTTCTCTTCGGTACTGCCATGGTGGATACACCTCCTACTCTATCTTCTTTATTTTTTATTTACGAACTTCAGTTGCGCTCGTCCTTATCGGAATCGAGCAGGGCGCGCAGCGCGGCAAAACGCGGATCGATCTGTTTGCTTTCGCAATCGCAATCGACCTCGTTGCGGTCGGCGCCGCAATGCGGACACAGCCCCTTGCAATCCTCTCGGCAGAGATAAGTCATCTCCACTTGCAGGATCAGCGCAGGCACCATCACATCCGCCGGGTCCACGCTGTCACCGGTCAGCACGAAAAGATCATCCTCTTCCTCCGCATCCGGGTCGTCCGTGAGGACGGTATCGACCTCGGCACGAAGCGGAATATCCAGAGGCTTGAGACAGCGCGCACAGGCGGTGGAGTAGATCGTTTCGATCGTTCCCGTAAGCCGCAGTACGCCGCTTTCACCGGAAACCTCGCCGCTGATCTGAACCGGACTTTGAAACGGCTTGGCGCCGTACAGAGTCTCTTCCCGCAGGTCGATCGTTTCGGAAAACGGAATCGACGCATGCTGGGATGCGGTCAGTTTTTTCAAATCAATCTTCATGTCAACCTCACATGGTACTAAGATAGTATACTACACCCAATCCCGCTTTGTCAACCAAAAAATACGGCAAAAAGACGCATTTTTCTGTCCGGCGCGGGCACTTCCCTTTTCCGGTAAAATGCGGTATACTGAATGCGCTACCTCATTCCATTTCAGAAAAGGATATTGTATCTTGAGAGAATATTATATCACAAAAAACGACAGCGGGCAACGGCTGAACAAATTTCTCGAAAAAGCGGTGCCGCTGCTGTCCGGCGGCATGATGCACAAGTACCTGCGCCTCAAGCGCATCAAGGTCAACGGCAAGCGCACGGAAGCCGCCTACCGTCTGTGCGAGGGTGACGCCGTGCAGCTGTATCTGAACGACGAATACTTCGACGCCCCGCGCGAGGAGGAAGCTTTCCGCCGCATCACCCGGCCGCAGGTGAGCATCGTCTATGAGGACGAAAACATCCTGCTGGCCGACAAAGCGCCCGGCATGGTCGTCCACGCGGACGAGCACGGCGACCAGAACACCCTGATCGCGCATATCCAGGCCTATCTGTTCCAGTCCGGCGCGTGGAACCCGGAGGACGCGGCTTCGTTTGCGCCCGCGCTGTGCAACCGCATCGACCGCAACACAGGCGGCATCGTCATCTGCGCGAAAACCGCCGAGGCGCTGCGCATCCTCAACGACCGCATCAAGGACCGCGAGCTGGAAAAGCGCTATCTGTGCGTGGTGCATGGCAAACCGCAGCCGCCCGCGGGTCTGATCGAGAACTTCCTGCGGCGCGACGAAAAACGCAAGCAGGTCACGCTGCACAAGACGCGCGTTCCCGGCGCAAAAACCGCCAAAACCCGTTACCGCACGCTGGCGACCCACGGCAAGCTGTCGCTGGTCGAGTGCGAACTGCTGACCGGCCGCACGCACCAGATCCGCGCGCACATGGCGTCCATCGGCTGCCCGCTGTTGGGCGACGGCAAATACGGCACCAACGAGCGCAACCGTCCGTACGGCGAAACCGGCCAGCTGCTGTACGCGTATTCGCTGACCTTCCGCTTTGCGGAGGACGCCGGCGCCCTTTCCTATCTGAACGGCCGTACCTTCCGCGTGGGACGCATCCCCTTTGTGGAAAAGTATTTCCCCGATTTCGTGATCTCATAAACAACAGCCAAAAGAGCCGCAGGCATTGCCTGCGGCTCTTTGTTGGTATCAGGTAAATTCGGTCGGTTTGTATGTGCCGTCCTCGATCTGCTGGGCGACCTTTTCGGTCAGTCCGTTATAGACCACGCCCGGCTCGAGCGTGATGCCCTTGATCGCCGCCAGCTCGGAAACCGTGACAAACGCATAGGTCTTGTCGGTCTTCTTTTGCAGGTCGTCAATCGCGGAAAGCGCGCCTTCCACCGAGGTCGGATACAGATCGTGCATCAGCACAACCGAACCATCCGACGCACTCATAATTGCGTCATGGACACTCTGCTTGTTGCGGTTTTTCCAGTCCTGCGTATCCACGCTCCAGTTGATGATCGGCAGGCCGAGTTCCTTGGCAACCGCCTTGACATCACTGTTGACACCGCCGCCTACCGGACGGAGCACGGTCGGCGCCTGTCCCGCCTTTTCCTGAATGGTGCTCGTGGCGGAGGTGATCTCCTGCCGGATGCCATCCTTGCTCAGGCCGGTCAGATGCTGCATCGGATGCGTCATCGTATGGTTGCCCAGTTCATGTCCTTCGGACACGAGCCGCGGCAGCGTGCTGCTGAACATATTGACGCGGTTGCCGACCATAAAGAAGGTCGCGTGCGCACCGCGTTCCTTGAGGCCGTCCAGCAGATATGCTGTCAAGCCGTTGGGATATCCGTCGATCGCGCCGGTCGGGCCGTCGTCAAATGTCAGCGCAATGTAGACATCCGCATCCGGGATATCCCCGCCGACCGCCTGCGTCAGGCCGTTGGTCTGACCGGACAGATAGGCCTTCTGGCTGTCAAAGCCGTCCAGCGACGTAACGGCAAAGACAAAGGAGCCGTCATCCAGAGCGGTGTAGGTCTTATTCAGCAAGGCTGCAAACAGCGGGGCGGATACATAAAACCGCCCAGAATCGGAATCGGTATAAGCACTGATGTCGTCGCCTCGCACCCGTTTTCCGTCCACCTTGGTCTTGCCGTTATCCCGCACCGTGGACTCGAGGCCGTTGAACGAAACCGTCCATTCATTATCCCCGTCAAAGGTTGCGGTACCTCCCAGCGCGTTCATCGCCGCGTCGAGCGGCACATATTGTACTCCGTCCTGCTCCACCACGGGCAGACCGCGATGCGAGCCGTCTTCCTTCATCTGCAGGACGTCGCCCTGATATTGCAGCTTGTCCGAACCCGTGCGCATCAGCACACTGTCAGATGCGAGCTGCTGCTCGGAAGGACCAAGCTCGGCGAGCGCTTCGTCCGCGATCTTGCCCAGACGCTCATCGTCCAATTCCTTTTTGGACTGCGAAACCACGACCAGATCGCCCATATTCGCGTCCAGTTCGCCCACCTGCCAGGAAAATGCCTGACAGATATCGCGCACCGGTACATAAGTCGTCCCATCCTTGATCACCGGCGCCGCCGAAATGGTTCTCGACTCGTCATTGAACTGAATGGTTTTGCTGTCCACCTGCGCGCGCAGCGTATCCTTACGCGCCGTGATCACAGCGGTTTTGCTGCTGTCCTCCCAGGACAGTTCCAGCCCCAGATTATCACAAAGAGATTGTGCCGATACAAAAACATTCCCATTGGTATCGCGATACGGAGCCGCGCCGCTCAAATCGACCGTCCGGCCATCCGAGAATGCACGGGTGTTGTCAATCTGGTACACCAGCTGATTCCGATCCCCACCAAAAATCGCGCTGGAAATGCCCTTGACAACGTGAAATGCTACCGGTACCGCAATGATCACCACCAGAATCAGGGCGACCAGCACCCCATAATGGCTGTTGCGACGACGGTGACGGTACCGATGGCGCCGGTATGTCGACCGGTACGCCGATTGATATGTCATTTTCCATTCATTCCTTCCTACCTGTTTATTGATTGTATTGGTTCTCTATTGGTTTATTATAGCATTAAATCCTAGATACAAAAGTTACAGTACCGTTAATTTTCTTACCGTTGTTCCAATTCTTTTCCAGCGGCGTTCATCGCGTCGGAAAGCATCTGAACACCGACGCCCAGCAGATGCGGTCCCACATACGCACCCAGCGTGCAGTCGATCTCGCCCTCCATCAAATGCAGATGATCCGGCAGGCTTTTCTGCGCCATTTCCCGGATTTCTTTGAGCTCGGCCAGCGAATCCCCGTGCGCCACTGCCAGATTGAACGGCACGCCGCGCGGCACCAACGCCGTCGCCAGCTGCACCATTTTCTGCATGGCGGCCTTCCGTCCGCGGATTTTGGCTACATTGATCAGTTCTCCCTCCGGCGTAAAGGAAATGATCGGCTTGATCTGCAAAAGCGTTCCCGCCACGGCTGCGATCTTGCCGATGCGTCCGCCCTTCTGTAAATATTCCAGCGTGTCCACACAGAAAAACACATGGGTATCCCGGATGAGCGCCGGCATTGCGCGCAGCAGCTCGGTCCACGTCCAGCCTTCCTCGATCCAGCGCGCAGCCTGAATCACCGTCATGCCGATGCCCAGCGAACCGCTCAGCGTATCGAACGACACCACTTCCAGCCCCACGGTCTGTTCGCCGATCAGGCGCACCAGATTGCGCGTGCCGCTCAGACCGCCGGACAGATTGATCGCCAGCACCTTGGTGTAACCGGCCTGTTTGATGCGTGCAAACGCCTGTTCCACCATATCGCCGCCCGGCAGCGTGGTCTTGGGGATTTCCTGCGGCAGCCGGCGGTACACCTCGGTGGGCGTAATATCCACACCGTCCGCATATTCGCCGTCCGAAAAGATCAGCTTGAGCGGCACGACATAAATATCATACCGACGCACCAGTGCCTGCGGGATGTCCGCACAGGAATCCGTCAGCAATGCAATTTTCTGTTGATTGATCATCTCATTCACCTTTTACAAATCTTCGCCGGCACTCCAATTGATCAGATGCGGCGAGGGCTTGGGTTCAGTTTGCCCCGGCGGCGCAACTTTCACACCGAAGAAATCGTACCACTGTCCGCAGGCATCGCATTGCCATGCCGTGGCTCCTGTTTCATCCATGATATAAATTTCGTTTCCACATTCACAGGTTAAAATCGTCATGCCGTTTCCCTTCTTTTGTCTGCCGTTTTTTTCGGCAAACGGATGTTTATGGAATATGTATAGTATACCATACGCATCGTTGGAAGTCGAACATATTTATCTGTTTTTCGGTAAAAGTCCATCGTTTTCAGCATTTTTATCCAGAAAAACCAAAACAAAGCCCGGCCGTCTAAGCGGCCGGGCTTTGTCGGACGGGAAACCGTCGCGGCAGCTGCCAATAATCAGCTGGGAATACTCCCGTTTCGGGTCACAGTTGCGGAAATATTGCTGTACAAAAAGCCGTTTGCTGTACTGACCACTTGCAGGGTCGCCGGTACAGACGAAACCGCGAACGGAATGGTAAACGACTGATTGACTACATCGTTTGCATTGGAAAAGTTATGCTGCGCTGCAGCCCCCGGCAAGCCGGTGCCATTGAGTTGGGCAACCGTACTGAGGTTGAGCGGGAAGCTGACACTTTTACCGGGCGAAAAGCTGCCGTTAAACGCAAGCGTATACACGCCCGGCTGACTGATCGTGAAATTGGGGCTGTTTGTTGTATGGCTGACCGACGTACCATAAGACAGCGCATTGCGGTCAAACAGCAGCGGCGTTTGGCCGGTACCAGACTGCGGCGGCGTAGAATAAGCCGACAACAGCTGCACATCCGAACCCGTACCGGCCGGGCCGGTTGCACCAGTTGCTCCCGTTGCGCCGCTCGGGCCAGTGGGGCCTGTCGGGCCAGTTGAGCCGCTCGGGCCGGTAGGTCCTGTCGGGCCGGTTGCGCCGCTCGGGCCGGTGGGGCCTGTCGGGCCGGTTGCACCGCTTGGGCCAGTCGGGCCTGTCAGACCGGTTGCGCCGCTCGGGCCGGTGGGGCCTGTCAGACCGGTTGCACCGCTCGGGCCGGTGGGTCCTGTCGGACCGGTGGCACCGCTGGGACCAGTGGGTCCGGTCGGACCAGTGGGTCCGGTCGGACCGGTGGCTACATTGTTTTCTGCACAACTTGCCCCCACAGCAGTCTGCTTCTGATTACGATTCTGATGCATTTTGATATGGGTCTGCGAAAGTCAGTGCAATGGTAACTGCACCGTTGCGATGCACATCAATCGTATCCACCAGTTCCACCAACATTCCGCGCTCCAAGCGGTCAATATTCCCGTACTGCTGAAAAGTCGCCCACTTTATATGATCCTGTCCGTCGCCGTTTGCCAGCGCTCGCTGTTCTTCCTGCTGGGCTGCAATTACCGCCTGCAGCTGCGTAATCTGTGTTTCCAGTGTTGCCTTGATTCTCCGATATGCCGCTTCATCCATCTCTCCCATGCGCCAATCCAAATACAGATGATCCCGAGCGGCTATCCGCTTCTTTAATTCTTTTTGCTTGGCATCCAGTAAATCACGAACCCGTTTGGAACGCTCATGACGAATCGGCTCCCTGCGGATGATGTCAATCAGTTCAGCCGGATCACCCATCAATGCAATCTGCGTCTGCAGGACGTGCAGTACGATCTTCTCAAGACAATCTGCACGAATGGTATGCTTTGTGCAGGCGGTTTTAGATTGTCGAGAATAGGTTGTGCAGCAATAATATACATGGTTTTTCGCACTTTTGCGCGTCATTGCCCTGCCGCAGTCTGCACAGCGCACCAGCCCGGAAAACAGGTACACCGTTTTTTGTCCCGGCGCAGTCCTTGTATCCCGCCGATGCAGCGACTGTGCCTTGTCAAAGGTGGCCCGATCGACAATCGCCTCGTGAGTATTCTGCACGATATACCAATCCTTTTCCTCGGTTCGCACCCGCTCATGCACCTTATAGCTGATGACTTTCTGCCTGCCCTGCACCATATTGCCGATGTACATTTGATTGAGCAGTATATTCCGCACCGTCTTGTCATTCCAAAGGCCGTCGTTTTGTTCTGTCTGCGGACTGCGGAAGTGTAATCCACTCTGCCGCTTATAGCCGGCCGGATTGGGAACGCCCAGTTCGTTGAGATGTCTGGCAATGCCGTTTTTGCTCATGCCGTCGTGCACAAACCAGCGGAAAATATCCCGCACAACTTCCGCAGCCGGTTCGTCAATCATCAGACGATTTTTATCGTCCGGCCGTTTCATAAAGCCATATGGTGCAAATGCACCGATAAACTCGCCTTTTTTCCGCTTGGTATCAAAAGTGCGGCGCACATCCACGCTGGTTTTATAGGCATACTGCTCATTTAGAAAGCCGGTAATGCTGACTTCCAGGCTGTGCACTACCTCGGGATTGAGAAATGTATCAATATGCGGCTCGTAGAGAGAAATAAATCGCGTATCATACAGCGGGATAAATTCTTCCAGAAACTTCCCCTGATTGGCGCTGTTGCGAAACGCACGGGAAAGGTTTTTTGTGACGATGCAATTAATTCTTCCTTGCTTTACGTCCTCGACCAAGCGGAGAAATTCCGGGCGGGTATCATCCGAGGTGCCCGTCCGTCCATCGTCCACATATTCGTCAATGATATCGTAGTCACCGCTAAAATATCTTGGGATCTGCTCGTCGAGAATCTTTCGCTGATTCGTAACGCTCTCACTTTCGCTGTTGCCGTCATCCCGGGAAAGGCGGATATATTTCCCAACTCTCCAAATCTTTCGCGGAACCGGCATATCCTCAGCCGCCCTGCTGCGTCTGATACGCGCCAATGTGCCCCCTCCTTGTTTCGTCCAACCACCATCATCGCTCCAGCCGCAGAAAATACATCTTCAGTTTTTCACGCAGATCCGGTTCCCCGGACGCAAATCGAATTCTGACCGGTGTTGTCCCACACAAAAAGCAATATGGATCCCTGATTTGATTCAGGTAGTCACGCAGGCGTTCTTCGGCCGGCAGTGCTGTGTCCACGCGGACATCCTTCAGACGGGTAAGCGATTGCTGTGCTGCGGTTACGGCAGCCATATCATGCGGTTGAGTTCGTTGTGCCATGGTCAAAGTATCACACTCCTCTCTCCGCAGCATATGCCGTACGGCCTGTCCGATATCTGCCGGTCGTGCCATCGGCCGCAATGACATAAGCAAAATGATATCGTCCTGTCCAAGACTTGGATTATATTCCAAGCCTTTTTTATCGCAGCCGTCCTATCGCCCTACAAATCAGCAAAACTGCAACGCCTATCTGATTCATCTGTACGGGTCTTATGAAGCCAAACGGTGGGGCGGAAAATATATCTACCAGGGTTTTCCTATCCCGCTGCGCCGTTCCGATATGATCATGTCAGCACGGCGCTTGCTTTTCTTGCATGCGATCGCTCACATGGCTTCCGCCGCGCGGCAATGGCTGGCGAAAATCTCCCCGACCGCGTCCAGCTCGCCCAAACCGCGCAGATGGGTTTCGACCGTGTAACCCTCGCTTTCCAGGCGACTCTTCCAGCTGTCGTCCTCGTCGCCCGCCAGATCATTGTGCGCGTGGTCGCCCGCCACGATCATCAAGGGCGCAAGGTGCACATGCGTGACCTCGTGCGCGTCCAGCCGCGCGAGCACATAGTCCAGATGCGGGAAGCCTTCGACCGTGCCGACATACACCCGCTCGGCGCGGTGGTAACGGAAACAGTTTTCCACCAGCGCATACGCGGCGTTCGCCGGATGCTCGGTGCCGTGCCCCATGAACACAAACGCCTCATCCTCCGCAAGGCGCGGCATCTCGACCAGCAGCGCACGCGTCAGGCGCAGATAATCCTCGGTGTCCCACAGCAGCGGCCGCCCGATCAGCAGACGCGCAAACCGCCCGCAAAACGGGCGCAGCTGCGCGACCAGTTTTTCATATTCCTGCCCGAAAATGACGTGCAGGCTCTGGCAGCGGACTTCTTCATATCCTTCCGCAGCCAGCTGCTCCATCAGTTCCTCGGGCGCTGGGATGTGCACGCCTTCCTCCCGCTCGATCTTGCGGGCGACGAGCCCCGAGGTGAACGCGCGGAAAAAGTCGTGATCCGGAAACGCCGCGCGCAGCCGTTCCTCAATCTTTTCGATCGCGCAGCGCGCCTCCGGATAGGTCGTGCCGAAACTGACGACCACCAGTGCTTTTTTGCCCATATCAGAATCCCTCCCGTTTGACCAGTTGATACAGCAGCGCGTTGACAATGGCGGCGGCGACGTTCGAACCGCCCTTGCGCCCGCGCGCGATGATGTACGGCGTGTCTCCGCCGAGAAACAGTTCTTTCGCCTCGACCACATTGACAAACCCCACCGGCACGCCGATGACAAGCGCGGGCTGCACCGCGCCCTCGCTTATCAGCTCGTGCAGGCGGATGAGCGCGGTCGGCGCGTTGCCGATCGCGAAAATCAGCGGGCCTTCCAACTTTGCCGCGTGCTCCATCGAGACCGTCGCGCGCGTTACGCCGCGCGTCTTGGCCTCGTGCGCGACCTGCTCATCCGCCATCAGGCACAGGGCGCGCCCGCCCAGTTTGGCAAGCGTCGCTTTGCTGATCCCGGACAGCGCCATGTTGGTGTCGGTAACAATGGTCGCGCCCGATGCAATCGCTTCTTTCGCCCGCTCAACGACGTTTTCCGAAAAGCACAGGTTGTCTGCGTAGTCGAAATCCGCTGTCGTATGGATCACGCGTTTTACCACCTCGGCAACGCCGGGTGCGAAGGTGCGCGCACCGAGTTCCGCCGTGATGATCTCGAAGCTGCGCTTTTCGATCTCCGCCGGCGCCATGCGTCCGTTTACCATTCGATCCCCTCCCTTGCGGTTACGCCGTCGTCAAAGGGGTGGCGGCGCTTGACCATCTCGGTGATATAGTCCGCGCGCGCCTGCAAGGCTTCGGACGGATCGCGTCCGGTCAGCACGACCTCGAGCGTGGCCGGGCGGCTATCCAAAAAGTCCAGCACAGCCTGCTCGTCCAGAAAGCCACAGGAGATCGCGGCGCACACCTCGTCGAGGATGAGCAGTCCCGCACCCTCGCGCACGGCAAAACCGGTCGCCGCGGCAAAGGTACGCTGCACGGCGTCTGCCGTTTGCTTTTTCTCGTCGTCCGTCATCTGGAAGGAGAATTTGCGCACCGGATTGGCCGCGAGCATAGTCACGGTTTCCAGTTTTGCCAGCGCGCGGCACTCGCCCGAGGTGCCGTCCTTCAAAAACTGCGCCAGCACCACCTTGCCGCCGCGTCCGGCAAACCGCACGGCAAGCCCGACCGCCGCGGTCGTCTTGCCCTTACCGTCACCGCAGTACAGGTGCACACAAGCCTTATTGTTCATGCTTTTCCCTCCAAAATCCGGTAAATCAAATCCATATCGAGCGCCTGCCGAACCGCGTCCGCCAAGCGGTCATACTCTCGCTCTTTGTATTGCGCCGTATCCAGCGCCCCATCTTCCAGCGACACGCCCTTGCGTGCGGCCAGCGCCTGCGCAAGCCGCTGCGCAACGCGCGGTGCGTCAAACACACCGTGCAGATAAGTGCCGTACGCGTTTTGCGCCTGACACCCATCCGCAACCTCTGTGCCATCCGCGCGGGTGAGCACGGCAAACGGCTGCGCGGACTTATCGCGCGTGGTCTCTCCCATGTGGATTTCATAGCCCTCGACCGCCGCGCCGGACAGCCCCGCGAGCACGCCGGACAGGCTTTCCACCGTGCCGCGCGCCTGCGTGGTCATTTTGCGCGGGCGGAACACGGTGTCCACCGGCAGCAGGCCGATGCCGCGCAGACTGCCGCCGCCCTCGGTGTTTTCCGGGTCGGACACCGTGCGCCCCAGCATCTGAAAACCGCCGCACACGCCGAACACCGGCGTGCCCGCCGCGTGCTGCTTGAGGATCTGCGCCTCCATGCCGCTCTCGCGCAGCCATTTGAGGTCAGAGAGCGTTGCCTTGGTGCCGGGCAGGATGATGAGATCCACGCCCACAAGCTGCGCGGGCTTGTCTGCGTAAGATACGCCCACACCCGGAACTCTGTCCAGAGAGGCGAAATCCGTAAAATTGCTCAGCCGCGGCAGCCGCACGACCGCGATGCGCACCGCTGCGCTGCGTGCGTCGCTGTCCAGCCGCTCGGATAAGCTGTCCTCGTCGTCGATATCAAAATGCCCATAGGGCACTACGCCCGCGACCGGCTTACCGGTCAGTTCTTCCAGCTGGGCAAGGCCGGGACGCAAAATTTCCACATCGCCTCGGAATTTGTTGATGATGAGAGCCCGGATGCGCGCCTGCTCGTCCTCGTCGAGCAGTTTGACCGTGCCGTAAAGCGAGGCGAACACGCCGCCGCGGTCGATGTCGCCGACGAGCAGCACGGGCGCGTCCACCAGCTTTGCCAGCCCCATATTGACGATATCGTCCTGCTTGAGGTTGATCTCCGCGGGACTGCCCGCGCCTTCGATCACGATGATATCATACTCGGCGGCAAGGCTGTCATACGCGTCTTTCACAACCGGGATGAGCGCTTTTTTATCGCCCCAGTAATCGCGGGCGGTGCGGTTGCCGCGCGCCTGACCCATGACGATCACCTGCGAGCCGACGTCGCTCGTCGGTTTGAGCAAAATCGGGTTCATGCGCACATCGGGCGCGATGCCGGCGGCCTCAGCCTGCACTACCTGCGCGCGGCCCATCTCGCCGCCGTCCGCTGTAATATAGGAGTTAAGCGCCATGTTCTGCGCCTTAAAGGGTGCTACGCGCCAGCCGTCCTGCCGGAAAATGCGGCACAGCGCCGCGCAAATCAGGCTTTTCCCTGCGTTCGAGCAGGTGCCCTGCACCATGATGCACTTTGCCATCAGGTTTCCTCCTTCCGAATATCGTCCAGCGCCGCGAGCAGCGACTTGCTTTCTTCTCTCGTCTTGACCGCCGTGCGGTAGTATCCGCGCGCAAGGCCGCGATAATTGGCGCAGTCGCGGATGAGAATGCCGCGCCGCGCGAGCTTGTCCTGCAAATCTGTATCCCGCGCACGCAGCAACAGGAAATTCGCCTCGCCCGGGCAAACCCACAGCCCACGCGCGGTGAGGCTTTCTGTCAGATACGCCCGCTCCGCCGCGATGCGCGCAGCAGTCTGACGGGCGTAGTCCCGCTCCCCCGCACACGCGACCGCGCATGCCTGCGCGACCACCGACACGTTCCACGGCTGTCCCGCACGGTACAAGCCTTCGATCAGCGCCGTGTCCGCGGTCATGCACCAGCCAAAGCGCACGCCCGGCACGGCGTACATCTTGGTGTACGCCCGCAGCAGCACGAGCGACGGAAACTCGTCCAGATATGGCGCGAGCGTCTCGCCGCCCGGTACAAAATCGAGAAAGCACTCGTCCACGATCAGCCGCGCGCCGATTTGCGCGCACCGCACGGCAATGTCCCGCAGCAGCGCAGGATCGATCGTGCGTCCGGTCGGGTTGTTGGGATTGCACAGATAAACCGCATCCAGATCGGGCGTAATATCCTGCAAAATCCGTTCCGTAACCGCAAAATCCTCGTCCGCGCGCAGTGTATGGAAGCGCAGCTCCGCACCCGCGAGCGTGCGCTCGTACTCAGCAAAGGTCGGCGCGAGCAGCAGCGCGGTTTTGGGCCGCAGCACGGCCGCGAGCCGGTCGAGCACATCCGCTGCGCCGCTGCCGCAATAGATACGGTCGGGCGCAACGCCCTCGGCTTCCGCGATCGCCTGCCGCGGCGCGCGGCAGAATGGGTCGGGGTACTGCGTGCAGGCCTCGATCGCGTCCCGCATCGCCTGCCTGACGCGTTCCGGGATGCCATACGGGTTAATATTGGCCGACAGATCGACCGGTACGCTGCCAAAGCGTGCAGTGTAGGAATATACGTCGCCGCCGTGTACATATTCGGGCATGGGGTTCCTCCTTTTATCCAAGCGGCGGCCAGGCCAGCATCAGCCGCACCACTGCGCACAGCACAAGCGCAAGCACGCTCGCCATGCTCATCAGATCGCAGGTCTGTAAAATATCCGTGCGCCGCACCACACGATCCGGGTCGCCAAACGACGCTTTTTTCACCGTTTTGCCGAAGTAGCTTGCGTCCCCACCGAGCTGGATATGCAGCGCGCCCGCGCAGGCCGACTCAGTTTGTCCGGCGTTCGGGCTTTTGTGACCGTTCCGGTCGCGCCGGAACACGCGCAGCGCGTTGCGGTTGTCCAATCCCAGCATACCCGCCGCCGCAATCAGGCAAACCGCAGACAGGCGCGCCGGAACCAAGTTGAACACATCGTCCATGCGGGCGGAAAACTTGCCGAAATACTCGTATTTGTCGTTGTGATACCCCACCATCGAGTCCAGCGTGTTGACCGCCTTGTACAGCAGTCCCAGCGGCGCGCCGCCGATAAGCAGGAACACGAGCGGCGCGACCACGCCGTCGGTCGTGTTCTCCGCGACCGTCTCGACCGCGGCCTTGATGACGCCCGCCTCGTCCAGTTCTCCCGTGTCGCGGCCAACATACATGGCAATCGCCTTGCGGCCATCGTCCAGCGACTTACCGAGCGCCGCATGCACATGCTTTCCCGCGTCGGCCAGGCATTTTCGGGCCAGAATCAGCCAGCACAGCAGCGACTCCGCCGCAAACCCCAGCCAGAAGTTGACCCCGCGCAGCCAGCGCAGCGCAAAAAACGGCGCGGCAAAGCTGACGCCGCAGACAATGAGCCACAGCAGCACGCCCGCCGCGGTTTCGCCGCCGCGTGTCTTGGGAAACAGTCGCCGCAGCACTTTTTCGGTGATCGACACCAACCGCCCGATCAGGCAGGCGGGATGCAAAGCGGTGTTCGGGTCGCCCAGCAGACTATCAAGCAGAAAGCCGAGCAGCACGGCACAGGTCAGGTACATGATTTTTCTCCTTTGATATATTGCGGCAGTCCTGCCGTCACGCGCACGACCGCGTCCGCTTGCTCGGCCAGCGCGCAGCACAGCCGCCCGACCGCCTCGCGGTACGCTTCGTCCGCGCGGTCGATCGGCACAACACCGCAGCCGACCTCGTCGCAGGTAACCGCGCAGCCGCGCAAAGCTTCCAGCAGCGCCATCGGGTCGCGCCCGGCGGCGAGTTCGTCCCGCACGCGCTCGTGCAGGTTTTGGACGAGCGGCAGTGCGGGATACAAACGCTTCGAGAGCGCCGCCTTGCCCTGGTGCGCCCCGCCAATGATGAGTATGGTCATAGTATGAGTCCTCCTACCGCGGCACAGGCGAGTGCCAAAAGCTCAGCGACCGAAATGCCAAAGCCCGCCAGGTCGCCCGTGATGCCGCCGAAAATGCGGCGAGTCAATTTCTCATGCGCGCCGTACCACACAAGCAGCACGACCGCCCAGACCATAGCTGCATTCAGGCCGCGCGGCACGGCATGCACCAGCAGTCCGGCGACAGCCAGATAGACCACAAGTTCAATGAGCAGCATGATCGCAACCGCTTTTTTATCACTATTCTCAGCAAACAGATGCGCCAAACCGCTGTCCTTGGCGCAGGGCGTCAGCACGACCTTGCAGCCGCCCATGCAGCGCGCGATCGCAAATCCGGCAAGTGCGAGCGGCAGCAGCGCGGGGCGCGCATAGATCTGCGCAAAGCAGCCGGTTTCCGCCAGCAGAAAGGCGATCAGCCACATCGGGCCGAACGCGCCGACATGCGGATCTTTGAGAATAGAAAGCCGCTTTTCGCGGTCGCCGTACGAGCAGAGCGCGTCGCAGGTGTCGCACAGGCCGTCCAGATGGATGCCGCCCGAGACAAACAGCGGAAGAAGCGCCGCGCCGACTGCGTAAAACAGGCTCTCGGCGGCAAAGTGCGTGCAGAACCAAAACCACAGCCACTCGAGCACGCCGATCAGCACGCCGACCAGCGGCAGAAAAGACAGCGCCCAGCGCATCGTGCGCTTTTCCCACTGCACCTGCGGCACGGGAATCGCGGAATACATCGAAAACGCGACCAGCAGGCCGCTCCACGCGCTTTTCATACGTCTTTCTCCCCTTTCAGCGGCAGCAGGATGCCGCAGACCGACTCATAGACCGCCGCCGCCCGCGCTGCCAGTGCGCGGTTGAGCGCTGCAAGATCGCGGATATACTGCACGGTCTCGGACGGATACGTTACGCCATCGGAAAAAATCTCGTCGGTCACCACGACCAGCGTTTCGCAGCAGTCTTGCAGATGTGCAATGCCTGCAAGGATGCTGCCGAACGCCGCGTCGCCCGCGCCTTCAGGCGCGAACCGCTCGTTTGCCAGCAGATTGCCCAAATCCTCCAGCAAAATCCCGTCATAATGCCGGGGCAATGTCAGCCCCGCAAGGTCCGTCGGACGCTCCACCGTCTCAAAGCCCTTGCCCTGCCGCAGCGCGCGGTGCCGCGCGATGCGCGTCTGCGCCGCCGCACCAAAGGGCTGCATGGTCGCCAGATACAGCCGGGAGGACGGAGCATGCGCGCAAAGCAGCCGCTCCGCATGTGCGGATTTCCCACTTGCCGCTCCGCCGGTCACTAAAATCAGCATTTTTTTGCATCTATCCTCCCACTTTTTTGCATCAGGTCAGTGGTTGATAGGCTTCTATCCCCACTTCGTCAAAACTGGGCATGCCGTCATAGGCCGCGAACACCAGATCGAGCAGGCTGACCGCCGCGACCGCGCCCGTGCCTTCGCCCAGCCGCATCCCCGCTGTAATAAACGGGTGCAAACCGAGTTCGTTCAGCAGCAGCGCGCCCGCCGGCTCCTCCGAGCGGTGTCCCGCGATCAGATAATCGCGCACGATTGGGCATAGCCGCACTGCAACCAGCGCCGCTGCGCACGAGATCACGCCGTCCAGCACCGCGGGCAAGCCGCAGGCGGCCGCGCCCAGGTACAGCCCGGCAAGCCCCGCGATATCCAGCCCGCCGACCTTGTGCAGCACGTCGATCGGGTCAGCTGGATCAGGACGATGCAGCGCGAGCGCGGTCTCGATCGCGCGCACCTTGCGGCAAAGCCCTTCCGAGGACAAGCCCGCGCCGCGGCCGGTCACGGTCTCCACGGCCTCACCGGTCAAGGCGGCGGTCACGGCGGCGCTCGTCGTCGTGTTGCCAATGCCCATTTCGCCGCCGCAGAGCAAATCGTATCCCTCAGCGGCACACCGCTCGGCCATCTCGATGCCGACCTCGACCGCGCGCACGGCCTGTTCCCGCGTCATGGCAGGCTCTTTTGTCATATCCGCCGTACCATACCGGATTTTGCGGCGCAGAATGCGATCTCCCTGCACGTCGCGCGCCACGCCGATGTCCACCGGGAAGCTGTCCATGCCGATATGCCGCGCCATCAGGCAGACCGACGACTGCCCGCGGCCCATGTTTTCGGCCACGGCCGCGGTCACCTCCTGCCCGCACTGGGTCACCCCCTGCGCGACCACACCATTGTCCGCGCAGAACATGACGACCGCCCGCTTTGCGATCGACGGGCGCGGCGTGCGCCGGATGGCGGCAATCTGCGCGACCGCCTCCTGCAGCAATCCCAGACTGCCCAGCGGCATGGCGATATCGCAAAAGCGCTGCCGCGCCGCTGCGCGGCTGTTCTCGCACGGCGGATGCACCGCCGCGATCGTCTGCTGCAAATCCATGGTGTTTTATCCTTTCCGCGCCGCGCGGCGCACAAAATTCTCGGCAAATGCCGGATTCGACCGAAAATACAAATGCGGGAAACCGGCATACAGCGTATCTGTCGCGTGAACGCACGCCCATGCACGTCCGTTCGGCTTTTGGGCGTCAAAATCCGCACCCTCGTCGGTTGAGACCGCATAGTGGAACTCATGCGCGCGGATCTGCCCGCCCGCGCGGCACAGCAGGTTATCCCGCCGCGCAGTCAGTGTCACATAGCCGAAAGGCTGGAGTTTTTTCGTCAGCTTCGCGTCCGCGTCGAGCACACCCGCCATTTCCGCGCCGTCCAGCGTGCGGTGCAGATACAAAAAGCCGCCGCACTCCGCGATCGTCGGCAGGCCGCCCAGCACCGCATTGTGGATGCTGTCCCGCATGGTGCGATTGGCGGCAAGCTGCGCTTTGTGCACCTCGGGATACCCGCCGCCGAGGTACAGTCCGTCGATCCTTTCGGGCAGCGCCCGGTCGGTCAGCGGCGAAAACGGCACCAGTTCCGCGCCGAGCGCGCGCAGCACGTCCAAGTTATCCGCATAGTAAAAGCAAAACGCCTTGTCCCGCGCGACCGCAATGCGCACCGGCTGATCCACCACCGGCACAAGCGGCGCACTTTGGTCTGCCAACGGCGGCGCGGTGCGCGCCAGCGCCAGCAGCCCGTCCAAATCCAGCCCGGTTTCCGCTGCATCGGCCAGCCGGTCGAGCTTATCCGGCAAATCCCCGATCTCGGTCGCGGTCACCAAGCCCAGATGCCGGTCGGGGATTTCGCTCTCCGGCACAGGCGGCACAAAGCCGAACACCGGCAGCCCCGCCTGCTCGGCAATCGCGCGATAAAACGGATACATTCCCGCGGACACGCCGTTCAAGATCACGCCGGCAAGCGTATTGGGCGCAAACTCGCGAAAGCCCTTGATCTCGGCCGCGAGCGACAGCGACTGTCCGCGTGGTCGGGCGATCAGCACGGACGGCGTGTCCGTCGCCCGAGCCAAATGTGCTGCCGACGCTATGTCGGTGTTGCCGGACACGCCGTCGTAAAATCCCATCACGCCCTCGATGATGCCGACGCCGTCCGCCGGGACATGGCGTGCCAGCTGTCCGCGCACCTCGGTTTCGTCCACAAAGAACAGGTCGAGGTTGCGGCTGGGCACACCGAGCGCCTCGGTGTGGAACATCGGATCGATATAGTCCGGCCCGCACTTGAAGGCCGCGAGCGGCACGCCGCGGCGCTGCAGCGCGCGCAGCAGCGCGGTCGTGACCGTGGTCTTGCCGCAGCCCGAGCCGGTGCCTGCCAGCAGCAGGCGAGGCGCACTATTCTGCATCGTCTCCCCCTCCCGACAGGATAAAGACCGGGTTGAGCGCAGTCAGCATGGTGTACGGCCCGACGGCCTTGCCGCGCGATGCCGCCAGCTGCGAGACCTCGATATTTGCAAAGCCGAGATCGAGGAGCGCATGCCGTGCTTCCTCCAGCGTTTCCAGCGCGATCGCGGTGACCACCACGCGCACGGCTGGATTTTTCTCCTTGGCGAGCGCCAAAATACGCCGCATCCCGCCGCCGCTGCCGCCAACGAACACACAGTCCGGCGCGGGCAGCGCTTCGAGCGCTTCCGGCGCGCGTCCCGCAACGATCTGCACATTATAACCGCCCAGCTTGCGGCGGTTTTCGTCCAACAGCGAAAGCGCTTCGTTGTTCCGCTCGACCGCATAAACAAGGCCGTCGCACGCGCGGCGCGCAAGTTCAAGCGTCATTGCCCCCGTGCCCGCGCCCACGTCCCAGACCGTATCACGCGGCTGCACGGCCAGCCTGCCGCACACCGTCCAGCGCACTTCCTCCTTGGTCATCGGCACCTTTGCGCGCGTAAACATGCTGTCGCGCAGAGGCTCGGCCGCGTTTACCGCATCCAGATGCTCGATCAGCAGCACCGCCAGATCGCCGCAGGTCCGCGCCGCGAGGTCCGCCGCCGTGCCGTGCACGATGCGCTCCGTTTCAACACCGAGGTTTTCGCCCAAATGGACGGTCAGACTGCCAAGCCCCGCATCCACGAGCGCGCGGCACACGGTCTGCGCGTTCTGCACCCCGCCAGTCAGCGCAAACACCTTTTTGTGATAGCTGACCGCGCCAAGAATGCTGCCTGCGCGCCCGTGCAGGCTGCGCACGCAAGCGTCGTCATAGGGCACGCCAACCTTCGCGCAGAAGTATTGCAGACTGGACAGGCCGCAAATGAGCCGCACATCCCCGTATGACAGCAGTTGCTCCCGCAACCGCGCGGCGGCGCTGAAAAAGCCCACATCGCCCGACACCAGCACAGCGACCGTGTCGCCTCCGGCCTGTACCGCCCGCGCAGCCAACTCTCCGAAGGGGCAGATGACCGCTTTTGCATTCAGCGCGGCGAGCCGCGCAGTTGCCAGCACCGCGTCGGCCTCGTCCAGCGCGCGGCGGGCCTCACCGGTCAGCGTGTCCAGCGTACCCATCCCCGCGCCGATGATAAAAAAGAGGCGATTCATTTTCGTTCTCCTTTCGGTAAAAGCTGTAGCACCCGCGCCCCTCTGGGGCAAACAACCGCGAAAGTTGTTCTGATCCCGCGAGGTGGGCGGCAGGCGGAAGCAGGAAACGCATTTTGCGCGCGCAGCGCGCCCTCAAGGGAAAGAGGGTGATTGACAAGAGGGAGAAAACCGCAGGTTGTCGCCCTCTTGCCCGCCTGCGGCGCGCAGCCGCACCGTTCCTGATGAACGATACAGTACGACACTGTTATAATGCCGCAAGGCTTTCGTCCGCCGCCTGTACGGTAAACTGCAAATCCTTCTGCGTGTGCGCAGACGAGACAAACATCGCCTCGAACTGGCTGGGCGCCAAATACACGCCGCGTAATAACATTTCATTAAAATACTTTGCGTATTGTTTTGTGTCGCTCGTCTTAGCAGCGGCAAAACAGTCCACCGGCGTGTCGGTGAAATACGGACACAGGAGTGAACCGACCTGATTGACCCACATTTTGACGCCGTGCTTGTCCGCGCTCGCGCGCAGGTGGTTGGCGATATACTGCGCCGATGTCTCCATCACGGTGTAAATCTCCGGATGGTCGGTCAGGATTTGCAGCTGCGCGAGTCCCGCTGCCATCGCGACCGGATTGCCCGACAGCGTGCCCGCCTGATAGACCGGGCCGCACGGCGCCACCTGCTCCATGAGCGCGCGGCTGCCTGCGTACGCGCCGACCGGCATGCCGCCGCCGATGATCTTGCCGAAGGTCACGAGATCCGCGCGCACGCCGAAATACTCCTGCGCGCCGCCCGCGGCCAGTCGGAAACCGGTGATGACCTCGTCAAAAATCAGTAGTGCGCCGTGCTTGTCGCATAAAGTACGCAGCCCCTGCAAAAAGCCGTCTTTCGGCGGGACAACGCCCATGTTTGCCGCGACCGGCTCGACGATGACCGCCGCGACCTGTCTCGGATTCGCGTCCAGCAGGCGCTCGACCGACGCAAGGTCGTTATACTGCGCCATCAGCGTATCCTGCGCCGCGCCTTTCGTCACACCCTTGGAATCCGGCTCGCCCTGCGTGAGCGCGCCCGACCCCGCGCCGACTAGCATGGAATCCGAATGGCCGTGATAGCAGCCCTCAAACTTGATGATCTTGTCGCGTCCGGTCGCGCCGCGCGCCAGACGCAGCGCGCTCATGACCGCCTCGGTGCCAGAGTTTACCATGCGCACCATTTCGATGTTCGGCACCATTTCGACCATCTTTTCCGCCATCTCGACCTCCAAAGCGGTCGGCGCGCCGAACGACAAACCGTTCACCATGCGGTCATACACGGCTTTGAGGATATCCGGATGGCTGTGGCCGAGCACCATCGGCCCCCAGGAGCCGACATAGTCGATGTATTCCAGCCCATCCTCGTCCAGCACATGGCTGCCCAGTCCCTTGACGAGGAAACGCGGGTTGCCGCCCACCGCGCGGAACGCGCGCACCGGCGAGTTGACCCCGCCCGGCAGCACTTTGACCGCGCGCGCAAACAGTTCTTCCGATCGGGTCATCAGCCGATATCCCCCTTTCGGATCGCGTCCGCCAGCTCGCAGGCGTAGTAAGTAATCAGGATATCCGCGCCCGCGCGGAAGATCGACACCGCGCTCTCGCACATCACGCCGTATTCGTCGATCAGACCGGCTTTCGCCGCCGCCTTGATCATCGCGTATTCGCCCGAAACCGCATAAGCCGCCACCGGCAGTTCAAACCGTTGCTTGCACTGGTAAACCAGATCCAGATAGCTCATCGCGGGCTTGATCATCAGGATGTCCGCACCCTCCTGCACATCGAGCGCGCACTCGCGCATGGCCTCGCGGCTGTTGTGCCAGTCCATCTGATAGGAGCGGCGGTCGCCGAAGGCCGGGGCCGAGCCCGCCGCGTCGCGGAACGGGCCATAAAATGACGACGCATACTTCGCCGCATAGGACATGATCGGCACGTTAACAAAACCCGCTTCATCCAGCGCCTGCCGGATCGCGGCAACGCGGCCGTCCATCATATCCGAAGGCGCTACCATATCCGCGCCCGCCTTGGCATGGCTGACCGCGATCTGCGCAATGCGCGCGATCGTCTGGTCGTTGTCCACATAGTCGCCGCACAGGATGCCGCAATGGCCGTGGCTGGTGTACTCGCACATGCACACATCGGTGATGACGTACATCTCGGGCGCCAGCTCCTTGATCTTGCGGATGCCCTGCTGCACGATGCCGTCCTCCGCCCACGCACCCGAGCCAATCTCGTCCTTGTTTTTCGGCAGACCGAACAGGATAACGCGGCTCACCCCGTGCATATGCGCCTGCTCCACCATGCGGTACAGCTGATCGGGCGAATAGTGATACTGACCGGGCAGCGAGGGAATTTCCTCGTAAATGCCCTCGCCCTCCTGCACAAAGATCGGCCAGATCAGGCTTTCAGGCGAAAGGCGCGTCTCGCGTACCATGCGGCGCAGGCCGTCCGACGTGCGCAGGCGGCGCGGACGAATGGAATCATTGAACATTGTTTATCTCCTCCTTGATACAGGCGACCAAGTCGTCAATCGTTGCGTTTTTCGATACTTTCACATTGGCAAAGTATTTTCGGGCTGCATCCGCGGTCTGCGCGCCAATGCAGCAGGCCGTAACGCCCTTGTAATCCGCGGCACCCACCGCTTGAGCAAAGCCCTCGACCGTCGAGACGCTGGTGAACGTCACCGCGTCGATTTTGCCGCTCTCGAGCAGACCGCGCAGCGCATCCGCCTTGTCGCAGCGGTGAACCGTGTCATACAGCGGCACATCGGTAACTTGAATGCCTGCAGCGGCGAGCTTTTCGGGTAAAATCCGCCCGCCCTGCTCCGCGCGCAGCAGCAGCGTCGAACCGCCCTGCGGCATCACGTCCACAAGCGCATGCGCCAGATGCTCCCCGTCGTACTGCGTGGGAACAAGGTCGGCGGTCAGCCCGTAAGCGGCGAGTGCGGCCGCCGTGCCCTTGCCGATGACGGCGATTTTCATACTGTACAGCGCGCGCAGATCACGGCCGAGCCCCCGCAGCGCATGCACCGCCGCGGGCACGCCCGCCGGGCTGGTGAACACCGCCCAGTCGTGCGGCTGCTGCAAGGCATCCGCCAGCGGCTGCGTGTCCGTGCGCTGGGCCGTCTCGATGCACGGCGCTTCGATGACGTTTGCCCCCAGAACGCGCAGTTTGTCCGCGAGTGTGCCCGCCCGCTCGCGTGGCCGGGTGACAACGACCGTTTTGCCATGCAGCGGCAGCGGTGTGAACCAGTCGAGCGCATCGCTCAGGCTGCACACCCGTCCGACGATAATCAGCGCCGGGCTTTGCAGCCCCGCCGCGCGCACGTTTGCCGCAAGGTCGGACAGCACGGACACCACTTTGCGCTGCGTGCCGCGCGCGCCGTTTTCAATGACGGCGGCGGGCATTTCGGGTGACATCCCCGCGCGCAGCAGGCCGTCCGTCACCTGCTCAAGCGCGGTCAGCCCCATCAGAAACACCAGCGTGCCGTCCAGCCGCACCAAACTGTCAAAGTCGATGTTCAGCGTCTTGCCCGCGCGCGCATGCGCCGTGATGATGTGCACCGACGAGGTAAAGTCCCGGTGCGTCACCGGGATGCCCGCAAACGCGGGCGCGGCCAGCGCGCTCGTCACGCCCGGAATCACCCGGAACGGCACATGGTTTGCCAGCAGATGCTCGCACTCCTCGCCGCCGCGGCCGAACAGGAAGCAGTCGCCGCCCTTGAGCCGCACGACGTTCTTGCCCTCGCGCGCCAGCCGCACCAAAATGTCGTTAATTTCATGCTGCGGCACGGGATGATGGTTATTTTCCTTGCCGACCGACACCTTTTCCGCCTGCGGCGGGATGAGGTCAAGGATATCCTCGCCCACCAGCCGGTCATATACCACTGCGTCCGCTCGCGCGAGCGCCTGCGCGCCCGCCGTCGTCAGCAGTCCTTTATCGCCCGGCCCCGCGCCGACCAGCGTTACCGTTCCTGTCATGCCTCTCCCTCCGCTTGATGCCTCAGTTGCAGCGCGAGCGTGCGACCGAGCGCAGCGGCCTCTGTCCGCCGTCCGGTCACCGCGCCGCGCGCCATATGCGTTTCATCTGCCGTCACATACAGACCTCGCAGATGCAGCGTGTCATCCTGCACCTCGGCATACGCCGCGACCGGCGCGAAACACCCGCCGCCGAGCGTTTTGACAAACGACCGTTCGGCGGCTGCGCAATCGCGCGCGTCCGCGTCGTCCACCAACCGTGCTGCGTCCTCGTGTTCGCCCGCGCGGCCCTGCACGGCCAAAATGCCCTGCCCCGCCGCGGGGATGATCTCGTCCGGCGAAAAATACCGGCTGATACGCCCTTCCAGCCCCAGTCGCTGCAGCCCTGCCGCCGCGAGCACCAGCGCGCCGTATGCGCCGCCGTCCAGCTTCGCCAGCCGCGTCTGCACGTTGCCGCGCACGGGCTGCACGTCGATCTCAGGAAACAACTGTTTCAGCTGCACCCGCCGCCGCGCGGACGAACAGCCAATCGGCTTAGTTTTATCCCACTGTCCGCTCTCGGGCATCACGAGCGCATCGCGCGCGTCGGCACGCTTGGTAAACGCCACGAGCGGCAGACCGTCCGGCTGCTCCATCGGCACGTCTTTCAGGCTGTGCACGGTCAGATCGACCCGATGGTCGGCCAGCGCGCGGTCGAGTTCCTTGACGAACAAGCCCTTGCCGCCAACCTGATCAAGCGTTTTGTCGAGCACCATGTCGCCCGTGGTTTTCATTGTGATGAGTTCACAGTCGCCCAGCGCGCGGCAGACCTCCTCGGCCTGCACCACCGCAAGGCGGCTGTCCCTGCTGCCAACCCGGATCATGTCATTCCCTCCAATACCGCGCGGATGCGCTTTGCCGCCGCCGCCGTTTTGCCGTGCGCCGTGCCGTCCGACACCACGCCCGCAATCAGTCCCCCGCCCTCACAAACGGCGGGGAAGAAAAAGGTCGATTCCGCTGCGCAGTCGGCCACGCTGCACGGGATCTGCCTTGCTGCGCAGTCTGCTGCGATGCGGTGGTTGACTGCGCGGTCGTTCGTCGCCGCGACTGCCAGAAAAGCCCCCGAAAGATCGCTTTTCTCGTAGCCGCGGCGATGGTCAACCGCGATATCGGACGGGCTTTCCGGCGCCACCACCGTCACCGCCGCGCCAAAGCGCCGTAAAATGCCCACGCGCCGCGCAGCAATCGCACCCGCGCCGAATACGACGCAATGCTTGCCCGCAAGCGACACAAACAGCGGAAAACGCGGCGCAGTTTCCGGCTGTGCCGGTGTGGGTACCTTCCAACCGAAGCGCAGCGCGAGAAAGTCCTGTATTTCACAAAGCGTTTTGCCCTGCTCCTCACGCGGACGGGCAATGACCAGCACGGTCGCGCCGACCTCGCGCGCGGCCGACAGCTTTTCCGCGAAACCGCCCGCTTTTCCGGTGTCCTTGGTGACCAGAATGTCCGAGTGCGTCTGCCGCAGCAGCGCGGCGTTCATTTCGTGCGAAAACGGCCCCTGCATTGCGATCACCTGCGCACCCGCAAAGCCGAGCGCCGCGCACTGCTCGAGCACGGCAGCGCTCGACAGCACGCGCACAATCAGCCGCTCGCGATAGCCCTCGACCGCTGCAAACGCCGCCAGCTCCTTACTGCCGGTCGTCAACAGCGCACGGCCGGGATGCGCATTCAGCCAGCACACGGCAGCCGCCGTATCCGGCACGGTGACGACGCCCTCGCTGTCCAGCTGGGGACGCAGCAGGCGTTCATACTGCGCGCCGGTCTGCGTGCAGGCCGCACGCAGGTTATCCGACACCAGCGCGGCATACGGATGCGTCGCATCCACCAGCAAGGTATCCGCGTCCAGCACCGCTGCCATCGCGTCCGCATCCAGACGGCCCTCGTGCACCGTGATACCGGCGAGCGGTTCCATGACCGCCGCGCCGTAGTCGGTGGCGACGTATACGTCCGAGTTTCCGCCGCAGGCAGACACAAACCGGCACAGCGCGTGCCCCTCGCTCGTGCCCGAAAAAATCACAAGCCTCATACGCCGCGATACCCCCGCGGCGTGACCATGCGCCCGTTTATCACACGCGTGCGGCTGTTGCCGATGAACACGGTCGTCAGCATGTCGGCCGACGCATCGCGCAGCGCACCGAGCGTCGTCAAAGTATATGTTTCGCCGTCACGGCCGATGTTGCGCACCATGCCGCACACGGTGTCGGGTGACATGGTTTCCAGCAGGATGTCGCACGCGCGAAGCAAGTGACCCGTGCGCTTTTTGCTTGCCGGGTTATACAGCGCAATGCAGAAATCGCCCTGTGCCGCGCCGCGCAGGCGCTGCTCGATGACCTCCCACGGGGTCAGCAGGTCGGAGAGCGAAATACAAGCGAAATCGTTGGTTAGCGGCGCGCCCAGCACCGCCCCGCCCGATAGAGCCGCCGTCACGCCCGGAATGACCTCGATTTCGATTTCCGGGTCGTCCGCGCACACCTCGAAAAGCAGTCCTGCCATGCCGTACACGCCCGCGTCACCCGACGAGACAACCGCGACCGTATGCCCGGCTTTCGCCGCGTCGCGCGCCGCCGTGCAGCGGTCCACCTCGCGCGTCATGCCGGTCTGGATGCGCGTTTTGCCCTCGATCAGCTCCGCGATCAGGTCGAGATACAGCCCGTACCCCGCCACGCAGTCGCACTGCTCGAGCGCGCGCACCGCGCGCAGCGTCATCTGCTCCGCGCCGCCAGGCCCGATGCCGATGCAATACAGCTTCATCTGCCGCTCCCCTTTCTCATATGCGCAAGGCATGCCTCCAGCCTGCCCGCGTCCACCAAATCCTTCATGCCGCCCAGCAGCAAATCCACCGTTTTGCCCACCGCAAGCTCGAGCAGTCCATCAATATCGCCGTCGCGGTACAGTGCATCATACGCATGGTCAAAGTGCAGACGGTCGAGCGCGGTGTCCTTGACCGCAGCGATCACGGGCAGTGCCTGCCGGTAGGCATACCAGCGGTAAAACTCGGCCTGCTCCTCATCCAGAATACGCTCCGCCGCCTGCTTTGCCGCCTCGTTGCGGCTATTGTCCAGATCACCCAGATCGTCCAGATTGTACAGCGTCACGCGCGCATCTTCCGCGACCGTCTGCTCGATATCGCGCGGCATGGCGAGGTCGAGCAGCAGCCGCGGCGGCTGCCGCAAATCACGAATCTGCTGCGCGGTGAGTGTAAAATGTGGGCTGGTCGTCGCGCTGACCGCGAGGTCCGCGCCTTCCAGCACCTCACACCGCCGGTCATACGGGAAGGTATCACACCCGGCAGGGACGATGGTCTCGCCGTGACGGTAGCTGCGCAGCGTCACCGTCACCGCGCAGCCCTGCGCCCGCAAGGCGGACGCGGCCAGCCGCCCCATCTCGCCGTTGCCGATGACGACCGCGCGCTTGCCTTCGAGCGAGCCGAAAAAGTCCTGCGCCCGCCGCACGCCCGCCGCAGCCGCCGACGCGGGCACGCCGGTGAGTTTAACCTCGGTGCGCACGCGCTTGCCCGCGGTCACCGCGCGGCGAAACAGCGTGTCCAGCACACTGTCCATGGTCTGCGCCTCACGCGCAAGCGCCGCCGCGTCACGCACCTGCGTCAAAATCTGATCGTCCCCGAAGATCTGGGACTCCAGTCCCGCCGCGACCGCCATCAGATGCTGCACGCACGCCTTGTCCGTGCGCGTCACGCTCAGACCGCGAAACACCGCAACGTCAAACCCCGCCGCGCGGGCCAGCATGGCGAGCGGGTCGGTGGGCGCGCCTTCCTCGCCCTGCACATATAGTTCGGTGCGGTTGCAGGTCGCCAGCAGCACACATCCTCGAACGCCCGGCGTTTCCGCCAAGCGCGGCAGCAGCGCCTGCACCTGTCCGCGCACGAACGACACACGCTCGCGCTGCGCCAGCGGCGCATGCACAAAATCTATCCCCGTCATCGTGAGGTTCACTGTTTTTTGTCCTCCCACTCTTGTTTCTCAAAACAGGCGCGCCAGTCCTGCTGCGCCAAAGCGACCGTCACGCCATCCCGCGCGGTTTTGCGGCAGATGAGCGCGCCGCCCGACGCAGCGCACACCGCCGCGCGCTCGCATACGTTGTCCACGCCGACCGTGCGCGCGACAAAATCGGACGGCGTAAAGTCGCCCGGCACGCTTTGCAGCGTCTCCGCCGAAAAGGCGGTCAGCGACAGGCCGTGCGTTTCGCAGAAGTGCAGCAGCCCCGGCTCGTTTTGCTTTACGTCGATGCTCGCGACGCCGCGCACCGCTTGCCATGGCACACCTGCGGCATCCAACGCCGCCTGTGCGGCGGCTTCGATCATCTTTTGCGCCGTCCCCTTGCGGCAGCCGATGCCAAGAAACACAATCCGCGGCACCAGATGCAGCGTATGCGCAAAGGGCGCGGCCCCGATATCAAAACCGATCACAAAGCCGCTTTCCGGTGCGCCATGCAGCGTCACCTGCGCGGGCAGACGGCCATCGACCGGAAAATCCGACTTCAGACCGATCGACTCGCCGCGCAGCAGCGCGCCCGAAACATATTTAATGTTCTGCGGGTCGACGACAGCACAGTCATGCGCCGCCGCCCAGGTATCGACCGCGAACGCCGCACGGCTGTCGGTCGCGGTCGTGATGACCGTCGTTGCGCCGAGGCCGTCCGCCAGCCGTTCGGCCAGCGCGTTTGCGCCGCCAAGGTGGCCGGACAGAATCGGAATGACGAACCGCCCGGCCTCGTCAATGACCAATACCGCCGGGTCAAACGCCTTGCCCGCAAGATACGGCGCGACCGCGCGCACCGCGATGCCCGCCGCACCGACAAACACGATCAAATCACAGTCCACCATCGCCTGCTGCGCAAAGCGTGAAAGCTGCGTGCCCGCAAGCGATGGGTCCACCGTGCGGGCGTACCGCTCGGTGAGAAAATCCGGCAGCAGCGAGGCTGCTTTTTCCGCAGTCTGCGCGCCGATTTCGGTAAACGAGACAAACTTCGCGTGCTTCATTGGCTCGCCTCTCGGAAGCCCGTGGTGAACGACGGGTCGTAGAGCTTGGACCGGTCGTAGTCGTCGCCCAGAAAGCCGCCGACCGTAATCAGCGCGGTTTTGGTCACGCCCTCGCGCGCGGCAGCCGCGGCAAGGCCGCTGACCGTCGTGCGAATGACCTTTTCGTCCGGCCACGTCGCCTTGTAGACGATCGCGGCGGGCGTTTCGGGCGCATAGCCGCCCGCGATCAGCCGCGCGGACAGTTTTTCCAACTGCCCTGCGGACAGAAAAATCACCATGGTTGCGCCATGCGCGGCAAGGGCGTCGATCTGCTCTTTTTCCGGCACGGGCGTGCGCCCTTCCATGCGGGTCAGAATGACCGTCTGGCTGACGTTCGGCAGCGTGTACTCGGCTTTGAGCGCCGCCGCCGCGCCGCAGAACGAGGAAACGCCCGGGCAGACCTCGTAGTCCAGCCCCAGCCGGTCGAGCGCGTCCATCTGCTCTCGGTGCGCGCCGTATACGCATGGATCACCCGTGTGCAGCCGCACCACCGTCTTGCCCGCCTGCGCTGCGGGCGCCATGACGGAGATCACTTCTTCCAGCGTCATCTTGGCGCTGTCGTACACCGCGCAGCCGTCCTTTTTGTAATCCAGCAAGGTGGGATTGACCAGCGAACCCGCATACACGATCACATCCGCTTCACCCAGCAGCTTCGCGCCGCGCACGGTGATCAGGTCGGGCGCGCCCGAGCCTGCGCCGACAAAATAGATCATGCCTGCCCCTCCTTCACCAGAATGATGGAAAAATACCCGGTCGGGTCGTCAAGCGCTGCCAAATCGGTGACAATGCGCTCACCCTCCATGCCGCACCGCTCAACGAGCGCCGCGTTTGCCAATTCCCCGCGCGCTGCCAGCTTGTCGCGCACCTCGAGAGTGGACTTGCCCGCCTTCATCAGCACGCGGCTGCCGGGCAAGTCGAGCGCCTCGTCCAGCCCACCGTGCGAGGCGGGGATGATATGCAACATTTCGCTGTCCTCACACAGCGCGCGGCCGAGCGCGGCCGCCGCCGCGCAGAACGAGGGCACGCCCGGCACGATCTGCGTCTCATAGCCCCGCGCCTGCACGCGCCGCAGCACATACCAGCAAGTGGAATACACGGTCGGGTCGCCGAGCGTTAGGAACGCGACCGATTTGCCCGCGTCCAGCTGCGCGCAGATCTCGTCCGCCGCGCGATCGTGGCACGCGTCGCGCTTTGCCTTGTCGCGCGTCATGGGCATCTCACAATGCAGCACCGGCTTGTCCCCGATATACTGCGCCGCGATCTGCAGCGCGGTCTGCTCGCCCGCGCCCGACTGCGGCACGGCGATGAGATCGCTCTCGGAAATCACGCGGATCGCCTTGGCCGTCAGCAATTCCGGGTCGCCCGAGCCGACGCCCACGCCATACAACATTCCTTTGCTCATACTGTCTCCTTTAACCGCTCGCACAGCGCCCGTGCACCGGGCGACTGCGCCAAAATCCCGTATTGTCCCGTAAAGAGGATAAACTCCGCGCGCGCCTTGCCGCGCAGCCGCAGCTGGAGCCGCTCACTGATCGCCTTGCCGATACGCGCCATCACTGCGTCCCGCAAGCCGGCCTTGTCCAGCAGTTCGATGCAGGCATCGACCGAAACCGCGTCCATCAGCCCTTCGAGCGTCTCGCGCCCCGCGCCGCAAAGCGCCGCGTGCGCGGTGAAAATCTCCTGCCGCCCGTCCGCGACCGACGAATGTGTGTTCATCACGCCTGCGGCGAGTTTGACCAGCTTGCCCGCGTGGCCGACCAGCAGAATGTTCGCAAAGCCACGGAACGCCGCGTGGTCGAGCGTCTCTCCGATGTAGTTCGAGCACTTGACTGCACGCTTCAAATCCAGCCCCAGCGTGTCGCGCGCAAAGTCCGTACCATAGTTGCCCGGACACAGGAAAGCAATGCGCTGCCCGGCGGCGTACAGGCTGTCCAGCTCCAGCCGGATGGTATCGACCAGCGCCTTCTCGCTCATCGGCTCGACCACGCCGCTCGTACCAAGGATCGAGATGCCGCCTATCACGCCCAGATGCTCATTATAGGTCTGTTTGGATAATTTTTCCCCGTTTTCCGCGGAAACAACCACCGAAAAGCCACCGGTATAGCCCGCCTGCTGCGCGGCACGTTCGACCGCTGCCGTGATCTGTGCGCGCGGGCCGGGATTGATCGCCGCCTCACCCGCGGGCACGGAAAGCCCGGGCCGTGTCACGTGCCCGACGCCTGCACCGCCCGTAATGGCAACGCCCTGCGCCGCACGCCGCACCGCCGCCGAGATGCGCACACCATTTGTCACATCCGGGTCGTCGCCCGCATCCTTGCGCACCGTGCAGACCGCCGCGCTGTCCTCCCAGCGCGGCTGCTCGACCGGCAGATAGAAGGTCAGCCCAGCCGGGGTTTGCAGGGCGATCTCGGACGGGGCTTGCCCCGTCAGCAGCAGCAGCGCCGCGGCTTGCGCCGCCGCCGCTGCGCACGAACCCGTCGTCCAGCCACGGCGCAACGCCTGACCGCCTTGGTAAGTTATTTGCTCCATCGCCATCCGGCTTCACCTCCCCGCAGACAGCAGAAGCAGGACGGACCCGCAAGCCCGCCCTGCCCGGTTTCTCATTGCTCTTCCTGCGCAGCACGCGCGTTTTCCTGCTTTTTCCGCTCGACAAAGCGGCCGAGGAAAAACGCGATCACGCCCACGCCCACGCCGGTCTGCACGCAGAACAGCAGGCTTTCCAGCTCGCCCGGCAGTTCCCCGCCGAGCAGCTGCTCAAAAACAGGCGTCGCCCAAGGCTCGTATTCCTCGCCCGTGATCTCCGCCACCTTTTCGCTGCCCGCGTCGTCCGAGCCGCCGAATTCCGCGCCGCGCAAGGCAAGCACCGGCGTGACGATCAGCGCCACGCACAGCAGCAGCAAGACAACGATCAGCGTTCTGTCCTTTTTCGTCATGCGCCCGCCTCCTCAAATCCGACCGCGCGCAGTTCGGGCTGCGCATAAGCTTCGAGTGCAATCATAATAATGACGGTCAGCACCCCTTCGAGCACCGCCAGCGGCAGCTGAGTCGGCGCAAACACGCCGAGAAACTCGATTACCGAACCGGGAACGCCGCCGGTCGCGGACGGATACGCGACCGCCAGCTGCACGCTGGTCACGCAATAGGTGACAAGGTCGCCCAGCGCCGCCGCCAGAAAGACCGACACCTTTTTGTTGACCTTGAGCCGCAGGCACAGCTTATAAATCCCAAAGGAGACAAACGGCCCCGCGACCGCCATGGAAAAGGTGTTGGCGCCCAGCGTGGTCAGGCCGCCGTGCGCGAGCAGGACCGCCTGAAACAGCAGCACGATCACGCCCAGAACAGACACCGCCGCCGGGCCGAACAGGATCGCACCCAGCCCCGTGCCGGTCATATGCGAACACGAGCCGGTCACCGACGGGATCTTGAGCGAAGAGATCACGAAGATGAACGCGCCCGCCATGGCCACCAGCGTAATTGCACGCCGCTCGCGCGCCACGGTTTTCTTGATCGAGAAATACCCCGCCAGCACAAACGGCAGCGCGATCACGCCCCACAAAATGCACATGGACGGCGGCAGAAACCCCTCCATGATGTGCATTGCGCCCGCTGCCGGCACAACGCCGCACAGCAGCGCGGCACAGGCGGTCAGTCTCACCAGTTTTCGTTGTTTTTGTGTCATATTTTTCTCCTTTCCCGCGAAAAACTGCGGATACAAAAACACGCCGTATCCCGATGCATCCCACGCATCAGGCCGGCGCGAAGCGCCCGCCTCCCCCTTGCCGGAGAGCCGGGCTGACGCACAACCGGCCATCGCTCGTAGCCGTATGCGCTTCCATCCCAAAAGGCAGGTATTCTGGCTTGGGCGTCCTCGCGCGCCGCCGGTCTTCCCGGACCTTCCGATCCAGTGACGTATTCGGCTTCGCGCTCTTCCCTTACAGCGGCGGGACCGCAGAGGAATTGCACCTCTTTCCCTATTCTCCTGCCGGAGAAAATGGCAGGCACCTTTTGGTATCCGGTATATCTTGCCGGAAGAAGCAGTTTCATTATAGCATGCGGACTATCGCTCCGCAAGGCAAATGCCTACTTTTCGTCAAGAAGCCGTGCGAGAGCGTCCGGCGAACGCGGACAGGCCGCATCCGGCGGCACCAAATCCCGCGCGCGCAGCGTGTCCCAAACCTCCATCAGCAACGGACGGCGCAGATGCGCCCGCCGCAGCACGTCGGCATCCGCCAGCACCGCCTGCGGCGTGCCGTCCGCGAGAACGCGCCCCGCGCAAAACACCACCGCGCGCGTCGCCCAGCGAAAAGCGAAATCCATGTCGTGCGTGGAGATCAACAGCGTGCGTCCCTCGTCCGACAGGCGGGCGAGCACACGCTCCAGCCGTTCCTCTCCGGTCGGGTCGAGCGACGCGGCGGGTTCGTCAAACAGTAATATCTCACTCTGCATCGCCAGTATATCCGCGATTGATACGCGTTTTTTCTCCCCGCCGGACAAATCGTGCGGCGGGCGGGCGCGGAAAGGCTGCAACTCCATGTAATCCAGCGCATGATCGACCCGCCGCGCGACCTCGTCCCGCGGCAGGCGCAGGTTCATCGGCCCGAAAGAGACCTCAGCGGCGACGGTCGAGGCGATGATCTGGTCATCCGCGTTCTGGAACACGATCCCGACCCGCTCGCACAATTTTTTGCGTGCTTTGCGGTCCACCGGCTTGCCGTCCAGCAGGATCTGGCCGCTCTCGGGCGCCAGCACCCCGTTCAGGCACAGGAAAAACGTGGATTTGCCCGCCCCGTTCGGACCGAGCACCGCGATGCGCTCGCCTGCATACACATCGAGCGACACGCCGTCCAGCGCGGGCGCGCCGGAATCATAACAAAACCGCAGGTCTTTCGCCTGCAAAATCGGCTGCATCCGTCTTTCCCCTCCTTTCACACAGCGGCAAGCGCCAAAAGCGCCGCCCAAAACAACAGCATCCAGAGCACCTGCGCCCCGCGCACCGGTTTTTCCTCCGCAAGGAAGCGCAGCTCCCCGTCATATCCGCGCGCGGCCATCGCGTCCGCATAGATGCGCGACCGTCGCAGCGACAACACCAGCAGATTGCCCGCCGTACCGCCGAACGACCGGCATGACGTGCGAAAATCCCGCCAGCCCAGCCGCGCGCCCGCGGCCTGTCGCATGCGCCCGTACATATCCAGCAGCACGAACACAAAGCGATAGATCAGGTACATCAGCTCGCACAAAAGCGGCGGCAGATGCGCGCGGCGCAGCACATCTACGAGCTCGCAGGCAGTGGTCGTCAGCGCAAGCAGATACATCGCACTGACCGCGCCGAGCGCCTTGAGCACCAGCGCCGCGGCAAACCGCACACTGTCCGCGTCGGCGCACACATAGAACCACGGCAGACGCAGGTTCCAGTCGCCGGCGGGTGCGAAGACGATATCGCACGCAACCGCCGCGCCGCCCAGCAGCAAAAAGGCAAGCGGCACCAGCAGCAAGCCGAAATAGTCCCGCAGCGGCAGCCTTCCCTTCCCCTTTTGCAGCGCCGCCAGCACGAGAATGACCGCCGCGGACACCGCAGGCCGGTCGGCAGCCAGACACAGGATGAGCGTTCCCACCGCCAGCACGGTCTTAAACACGGGATTCCACCTGCGCATGCCGGACTGATAGGCCAGCCGGTCGATCGAACGCGGTCCGTGTGCATGCCGGTGCGCCATACCGCACGCCTCCCTTCCGTTGCAATATGTGACATTGTATCGTCTGCGCCGCACTTTGTCAACGAAAGAAAACCGTGCATTTGGACAAGCAGGCTCGATTCGATCAGCGCTCAGCCGCGCCAATCAGCTTCTTCACAGTAAATGTTTTCCGTTGTTTTGCAGCAGACATGGAACATTCTTGCCTGCCCTCTGCCCAGCGGCAGCGCACCAAAGCGGCACCGTGAAATGCCGATCCGATCGGTAAACACGCCGGTTTCATTCTGGCACAGCATCCTGTCACCGCCAATGATAGTCCATTTTTATGACTCCCTTGTTTTGCTTGGGTTGTGCATAAAATACAGCATCCGTCGCTCCGGTCGCACCACTCGGGCCGGTGGGGCCTGTCGGGCCGGTTGCACCGCTCGGGCCGGTTGCGCCGCTCGGGCCGGTTGCACCGCTCGGACCGGCGGGTCCGGTCGGGCCGGTTGCACCACTCGGACCAGTGGGTCCTGTCGGGCCAGTTGCACCGCTCGGGCCGGTGGGTCCAGTCGGGCCGGTCGCACCACTCGGGCCGGTGGGTCCTGTGGGACCGGTTGCACCGCTCGGGCCGGTGGGTCCTGTCGGGCCGGTTGCACCACTCGGGCCGGTGGGGCCTGTCGGGCCAGTTGCACCGCTCGGGCCGGTGGGACCCGTGGGGCCGGTTGCACCGCTCGGGCCGGTGGGTCCTGTCGGGCCAGTTGCACCGCTCGGGCCAGTTGCGCCGCTCGGACCAGTGGGTCCTGTGGAACCGGTTGCGCCGCTCGGTCCGGTAGGTCCTGTCGGGCCGGTTGGGCCACCCGCAGGCCCGGTTGCTCCCGTAGCTCCCGTTGAGCCGGTTGCGCCTGTTTGACCTGCAGGTCCGGTCGCGCCGGTTGCGCCCGTCGGACCGGTGGCTCCGGTTACACCGGCAGGACCCGTTGCGCCCTGCAATCCCATCCGTCCCATCGGCCCACGCTCACCGCGGCAACCCCGCGGTCCTGCCGGGCCGGTGGCTCCGGTCGGGCCGGTCGGGCCGCGTCTGTCTTCCGCACCGCAATCACCGCAAAACGGTTCTATCCATTCGTCGGACGCGCGATCTCTGCCGCCGCATCCGCCGAATTGAGGGCGATGATACATATCATTCTTCCTTTCAAGGAATTTGCCGAATATCCGAATCCGGCACTTCAATCTATGCGCGCCCATGCATATCGGTCACCGCACATCAATGCAGCCCTGCAAAATACCGTCGGTTATATGCAACCGCAGGCGACTCCGGCCAATACACCGCCGCCCGCTCGTTCCACTCCGCCGCCTCCGCATGCCGCCCCAGCCGGTCGCAGCACACACAAAGTCCCAGGCACGGCAGATATCCATAGCACAACGGCTTGACAAACCCACCGTTTTGTTCTGCATATGGTGCGCGCAAAGCGGTTTCGTACCAAAATTTTGCCTGTGACAGCCGCCCATCCTCCATTTCGATGCCAGCCAGCGCACAGCAGGTCTCGCCGCGCGGGCAGTCCATCGCAAAGGAGCACACCAGCGCCTGCCGCGCCGAATCGCGCTGCCCCAGCGCCAGCAGGCAGTCTGCCAGATTGCGGCATGCCTCAATCCGGTTTTCCACCCAGCCGTCCGGCCGCTGCAAAAATGTTTCAAACGCCGATACGGCCTGTGCATATCTGCCATGCATCATCAGTTCGCGCGCATAATAAAACTGTCCGCGCGCATCGAGCGTTTCCCCACGCGCCAGCAGCCGCTCGTAAATCCGCAGATTGCGGTCGCTGTCCGGCGCTTTTTCTTTTCGGTGCGAGACCGCCGCGTCGCCGTACTTGATGTTGCCGCGCGGCGTGATGCACTCATGCACCGCGCCCTTCCACCGGAAACCTGCCGCGCGCCGCAGCAGCCGCTCCCGGTAATAGGTGTACGCCGGCCGGCCGCGTTCATCAAACGCCGTATGATACGGCAGCATCACAACATCGGTTGTGTCATCCAACTCCTGTTTGAGCTGCAAAAACCGCTCGCGGTTTTCCGGCGTGATGATATCGTCCGCATCCAGCCACAGGATGAACAACTGCGTCGCCTGCGCAAAGGAAAAATTGCGCGCCGCGGCAAAATCATCCTGCCAGTCAAAATCCACAACCCGCCCATATCGGGCGGCGATCTCCTTGGTTTTGTCAGTCGAGCCGGTATCCACGATAATAACTTCATCCGCAATCCCCGCTGCGCTGTCTAAGCAGCGCGCCAGTACCTCCTGCTCATCCTTGACAATCATGCACAAGCTGATCGTTGTCACATCAATCCCTCCCATCCAGCTTATGCCTTTTTCCGCCAAATGGGGACTGCACCGAACAGTCTGCACAAAAATCTCTGTTACGTTTTTCCAAATTCTGCGTCTATTCTCTGTTTTTTTAACGGAAATTGATTTATAATAAAGACAGAGTTAGCCTGAACCGGAGGTGCTAATATGAACCAAGCGTATCAAGATGCGCTGTTGAAAGTAGACAGTTACGGCGCTATTTTTATGTATGCAACGCACAAAGACCTGACCACGGCACCGCGCCATATCATTCGCATGACTGAGCCGGTTGACCCGCGCGTGCTGCTTGCCGCGGTGCGCACCGCGCTGGACCGTTATCCGCAGTTTGCGCTCGGTCTGGTCCGCGGCGAAACCCAATACAGCTACCGCTTGCTCTCCAAACCGCCCAAGGTGCTGCCGATGGACGACCTGTCGCCGTACTATATCGGTTCGGACGACACCAACGGCTATCTGTTCCTGTGTGGTTACAAGGATAATACCATCTATCTGGAATATCAGCACTGCATTTCGGATGGCCGCGGGTTTGACCAGTTCATCCGCACCATTTTATATTATTATCTCAAAGACATGGGACACGACGTGGATCCCGGCCGCTCGATCCGCACCAACGAAACCGAATTTACGCCGCAGGACTGCGAGGACGGCTATCTGCGTCTGCGCGGCATGCCGCAGTCGGACGCCGACCATCATCCGGACGTCCCCTCTTTCCACATGCCGGAATACGACAGCCGCAACGACGACAACGAACTGACCACCGAACTGACCATGTCGCTGCCGCAGTTGCTGGCGTATACCAAGGGCAACGGTGTCACCCCGATGACCTTCCTGATGACCGCAATCTCCATGGGCATGTACCGCACCTATTATGAGGGCACCGACCGCAAGGAGCCGATCATCGCAGAGGTGCCGATGGATCTGCGCGCCTATGTCAAAACCACGACCACGCGTTTTTTTGTGTCCCTGCTCGACCTGCCGTTCTTCTACGACTATTTCAGCATGCCTTTCCTGGAAGCCTGCCAGGCGTGCAAAGCCTATTTCGATACGCAGAAAAATCTGCCGCACGCGGTCTACTGGGCGCTCAAGAACGCCAACCGCGTTGCCAAGTCGCACAAGCTGGACATGCCCATCGACGAAAAAGAGCAGATGATGCGTCAGCAGGCACGCGACTATATCCGCCGCGACAGCTTCATCCTGACCAACATCGGTGAATTCAAGCTGCCGCCCAGCATGGAACCGCTGGTGGCCGATTATTCCGCGATCCTGCCCTGCGCCTTCCAGCCGTTCGGCATTCTGGTCAGCTCGTACAAGGATACGCTCAAGGTTTCCATCTCCCAGCGTGATTTCAACTATCATCTGGTGGAAAACATCCGCGCCGTGCTGCGTGAGATCGGCTTTGAGACCACCGCACTGCCGTACACCTTCCACGTCACCCGGTATGACGGCCTGCATCTGGCCAAGGATTAACAAACAAAAAAACCCACCGGATAACATCCGGTGGGTTTTTTATGCGCATTTTCGTTATGTTTTGGAATAATAGACCACTGCAACCTCGCCATTGACCACAGACGGATAGCAATACCGGTACACATCCCCCGTGCTGACCGGTTCCTTGATCTGGTGGTACGGCTGCGTCACGTCAACCGCGACACAATCCGCCGCTGCGGGCAGGGTCAATACGTCGTTGCTCTGCGCGCTCTTGAACGAAAACTGTCCGTCCGCATAGACGACCGTGCGGTCGATCTGCTGGCGGTTGGTCAGCGTGATATAGATCACGCCGTTTTCCTGCCGCAGGCTGGTGTACTGCATCAGGCCTTCATACTTGACGCTGGCATCATAATTCTCGATCACCACATCGCAGTAGCTCTGCGCGCCGATGCACACATTGACCACATTGTTGCGCTGTTCATACACCGCATTCGTACCCGCATCGAGCAGATGCGTGGCGCGGTACAGCATGATCGCCATTTCCGCGCGGGTGACATTGGCCGTCGGGTTGAGCTTGCCGTCCGAACCGCCGATCACCCTGGCGTTGACCAGTGCGCTGACCGATTCGCGGGCGTAATCCGCAACCTGACCGGCATCCGAAAAAGCCGCCAGCGAGCCGGCCTGCAGCGTCAGCTGCGTGCGGTCGAGTGTGCGCTTGAGGAACACCATGGCATCCTGCCGCGTCATGTTCTGATTCGGCAGAAACCGGTTGTCGTCCGTACCGGTGGCCACGCCGAAGGCTTTCGCCGCCGTGACCGACTTGCTGTAATACATGTTGCCCGGCACATCCACAAAGGTTCCCTTGGAATCGATCTGTCCGCTGTCCAGCGCCTGACTCATACCGAAGGCGCGATCCAGCATCACGATGAAATCCGCGCGGGTGATTGCGTTTCCCGGGTAAAACAAATGATCTCCGCTGCCCTTAATGACACCTGCGACCGCAAGCGTGTCAATTTCGCGGTGGGCCCATGCGTACTCCTCTGTAACGTCATAGAAATAAACAGAGTGATTGGGCAGATACGCATAGGTTTCCGTGTTGTCCGTCGCAAGCGCTGCTGTCAGCACGCTTACCGCAACGACGGCCACCAGCAGCATTGCTGCTACCAGCTTACGCGTTCTTGTCATAATCTTCTCCTTGCCGTAAGGTGAAAAACATGGGGAAAATCCTCCACCCATGCAAACTTACTGCAAAATTATAACACATCCATCCCCACTTGGCAAGTTAAAAGTTGACTAAATTTGTTGTATCGGTTTTCGTTATTCGTGTTTTTCCGTGTTTTTCCCGGTTTTCCACCGGTTTTTCGTCCTCACTTTGCGTGGAGGGCTTTAGCGGCACCAGATCCGGTCAGGATGCCCGCTGCTCCGCCTGATACCACAGATAGCTGAGCACGGTAGACACCAGTGACGCCGCCAGAATCGGTACGAGCAGCAGCGCCAACCGCACCACGTTATTCGGCACAAACGCACCGATCAATCCCAGTACGCCGGCGGCGAAAAACAGCCGTCCCGCCACGCGATGCGTGCGCGTCCATACGGTTTCGCTCGACAGCGTCCACGGCGTTTTGATGCCGCAGAACCAGTTCATGCGGAATTTGGGCATGACATTGCCCAGATACACCATCATCAGGCTGATGACCAGACAGACCACCATCGCCACATCGACCGTGCCCGGACGCAGGCCCTCTACCACGCAGATACCGTTCATCACCAGCAGGAACAGCATCATAATCACCTGAAACCCAAGATAGGAACCAAAAAATTTATTGTAATTGCGGGTTTTCGGATCAAACCGCGGCAGAAAATAAAACAACGCCGCCAAAGCAGGTCCCAGACACGCCACCAGCCACAAATGCCACTTCGGTTCATAACCGACCTCGCCCCCGAAGTCCCACTGCATCGGGATCTCCGCCGGAAGCCGACGGTAGACCGCCGCCGCGAGAATGATCGGCAGAAGGGATAAAATCCACACAGCCACTTGGCCTTTACTGATCTTTTTCATCGTTGCTGCCACCTTTCAGCGCCGTGACCCATTCCAGAATCTCATCGACCACGGACATATTCAGCTCATAATAAATGTACTTTCCCTGCTTGTCGTCGAGCACCAGACCGGCGTCCCGCAGAATGGACAAATGATGCGAGATCGTCGCGCCGGACACCGAGAAATGCGACGCGATATCCCCTGCCGCCATCGGACCGGCGCGCAGCAGGCTGAGGATATCCCGCCGGATCGGGTCGGACAGGGCTTTGAACGTCTGCTGAAAGCTCATCTTCCGTCCTCCTTCTTGCGGGGCCGCCGCGCCGGGCACCAGCCCTTGCAGCCGCAATGCGGACAGGTCAGCCGCCACTCATCGTTCACATGCTGGCGGAACAGCAGTTTGGTCCACGGCAGGGAAAACAGCGTGCCGCACGACTGGCACCAGAACCGACAGCGGGACAGCGCGCGCGCCTGCCCCACGATCAGCGCTGCCAAAATCAGCAGCACCACGCATACCTCGATCACCATATTGCAGCCCTTCCTTCTCATTTAGACCATTGTCTAATTGAAGAATAGCAAACCCCATCAGGTCTGTCAAGCATTATTTTGATATTTATCTAAATGTTTGTCGGCAGCAGCGCAGGGCAATAAAAAAATCCCGAGACATATGTCTCGGGATTTTCTGCGTATCGGGAACTTACGCCATGCCGTTGAGCTTGACAGTCATCTTGCTCTTCTTGTTGGCCGCGTTGTTCTTATGCAGGAGGTGCTTGGCAGCCGCCTGATCAACCGCCTTGACAGCGGTCGTATAAGCAACAGTCGCTTCCGCCTTATCACCGGCAGCAACAGCCGTATCGAACTTCTTCAGCGTGGTCTTGAGCGCGCTCTTGGCCATCTGGTTGTTCATCGCCTTGACAGCGTTAACCTTAACACGCTTCTTTGCAGACTTGATGTTGGGCATTCCGAAAACACCTCCTTCGTTTTCTATTCGTCAGTGTTTCTATTCTACCATCCCTTTCTCCAAAATGCAAGTCTTTTTTCCACGAAATTGTATAAAAAATCCGACGCACCGCAAAATATAGGAAAAGGAGTGGATATACATGGCTTTTCGCACGGATCTGGCAGTAGAAGCCATCCAAAATGCCGAAAAAACCGCCGATTTACGGCAGGTCAGACAGACCGAGCGCTCGCTGGAAGGCTTTTCGGTCAGCGAAGTGGAGATTCTGGGCGACGACGCCGCGCGCGAAATCGGCAAACCGCGCGGACGGTACCTGACGCTCGAACTCGACGCGCTGGTCCGGCGCGAGGAGGACGCCTTCCCCCGCGCCTGCCGCGCACTGAGCACGCTGCTGCGCGAGCTGCTGCCCAAAAACGCCCCCGCCGGGCCGGTGCTGGTCGCGGGGCTGGGCAACCGCATGATCACCCCGGACGCAATCGGCCCGCAGGCGGTCGATCATGTGATCGCGACGCGCCATCTGGTTGAGCAGGTGCCGGACGTATTCGCCTCGTGGCGGCCGGTGTCCGCGCTCGCCCCCGGTGTGCTCGGCCAGACTGGCGTGGAAACCGGCGAGATCATCTGCGGCGTGCTCGACCGGGTCAAGCCCGCAGCGGTGCTCGCTGTGGACGCGCTGGCCGCCGGACGGCTTTCCCGCCTGCTGCGCACCATCCAGCTGGCCGACACCGGCATCACGCCCGGCGCAGGCGTGGGCAACGCACGGGCGGCGCTCAACCGGAATACGCTCGGCGTGCCGGTCATCGCCATCGGCGTGCCGACCGTGGTGGACGGCGCGACCCTGGCCCACGAGATCGCCGCCCAACTGGGCAGTCCCTCCTGCGAAGCACTCGACGACCTTTCCCTGCCGGTCATGGTGACCACGCGCGATATCGACCGCGAGGTCGCAGATATTGCGCGCGTGATCGGCTATGCGGTCAACATGGCGCTGCACCCGCATCTGACCGTCAGCGACATCGACCTGTATTTGTCCTGATTACTCCGCCATCTTTCGGTCATACTCGCGCGCGGACGGGCGTATGATAAAACAAAACACAGGGAGGTGGCAACCATGACTCGGCACAGGAAACCCATTCGGCGGCGGCACGGCATCAGTCTGCCCGCCGCCGTTACGCTGTGCATCGCCGCCTCGCTGCTGCTGTTTGCGCGCGCGGGCGGCGAATCCACCGCACAGCAGGCGCTGGCGCGGCTGGCCGGCAACGGCGACTTCATTCTGCGCGCAGTGTCACTCGAGCTGGGGCTTTCGCCCGATCAGGCATCGGTTTATGTGCCCCGCACGGCGGCATCCGCTTTGAGCGAGGACGCCGACAACCCACTTGCCGAGAGCACCTATATCCCGCAAACCGAGGAAAACGACAACCCTGTGCTGGATGCCGCAGACAAGGCCGCCACCATCACCATCAACAACGAAACGTCCTATGACGTCGATGTTGCCGCCTGTCTGGCATCGGACGCCGCGATCCACGTCAGCGGCGACGGGCCGCAGGTGCTCATCGTACATACCCACGGCAGCGAAAGCTACACGCCGGACGCCGCCTTCCCCTACACGCCGACCGAAACCGAACGCACGACCGACACCCGGTATAACGTAGTGCGCGTGGGTGACGAACTGCAAAACATTTTACAGGACAACGGCATCCAAACCATGCACATCCGCGATATTTTTGACTCCCCTGTCTATTCCGGTTCGTATGACCGGTCGCTTGCGGCAATCGAGCAGGCCGTGGCGGAATACCCGTCCATTCAGATCGTCATCGACCTGCACCGTGACTCCATTCTGACCGACGACGGGCAGGCATACAAGACATCCTGCACCATTAACGGCGAAGAAATGGCGCAGCTGATGTTCGTGGTCGGCACGGACGACGGCGGTCTGACCCATCCGAACTGGCGGGAAAACCTCAATTACGTCACCGGCCTGCAATATCAGCTCAACCGCGCCTATCCCGGCCTGATGCGCCCGGTCAACCTGCGCACGCAGCGCTTTAACCAGCATGTGCGCACCGGTTCCATGCTGATTGAAGTCGGCTCCTCGGGCAACACGATGCCGGAAGCACTCGCCGCGATCCGCCTGTTCGGACAGACGCTGGCAGACGACCTCAACGACGCATAATCCTGCCTTTTCCGGCACAAACTACCCCTGATAAGGGGTGAAGCCATGGACCATTTCACATTTTCCACCGATCTGGAAAGCAATGTCCGCCTGATGCAGTCGCTTTTCCGGGGGGATAACACCTTTGTGACCCGCCGCGCGGTCGGTCACAAAGGGCTTTCCTGCGCGGTGTTCTTCTTTGACGGCATGGTCAACAACATCGCGATCAACCAAAGCGTCATCCGGCCGATCGTATGCTCCGATCTGTCCCGCGCCTCGGCGGAAACACTCTGCCAGACCGTCCTGCAAATCAACGACAGCCGTGTCGAAACCGACTGTGCCAAGCTGTTTGCTTCCTTCCTCTACGGCGACACCGTGGTGTTCACCGAAGGGGACGCGCGCCCGGTTGTGGTCAATACCAAAGGGTTTTCCGTGCGCAGCGCGTCCGAGCCGGAAAACGAACGCGTGCTTTCCGGCCCGCGTGAGGGCTTTACCGAATGCTTTATGCCCAACCTCGCCCTCATTCGCCGCCGCCTGAACGACCGGCGGCTCAAGTTCACCTTTCTGCGCGTCGGCAGCCGCACCAACACGGTCGTCTGCCTGTGCTATCTGGCCGGCGTGTGCGAACAAAAGCTTATCACCCATCTGCGGCGCAAGCTGGAAGCCCTCGACATCGACAGCGTGCTCGACGCCAACTATCTGGCCGAACGCATCCGCGACCACCGTTTTTCGCCCTTCCCCACTCTCGGCACGACCGAGCGGCCGGATGTGGTCGCGGCGCGGCTGGTCGAGGGACGCTGCGCGATCGTGGTAGACGGCAGCCCGGTCGTGCTGACCGCGCCCTTCCTGTTTCAGGAGTGTTTTCAGTCCAACGACGACTACTATATCAACTTTTTGCAGGCCAATCTGTCCCGCTTGCTGCGCGCAGCGGGTTTTCTCTTCACCATCACCTTTCCCGCGGTGTACGTCGCACTCATGCTATACCATCGCGAATTGGTGCCCGCCCGGCTGCTGTTTGCCGTCTCGGCGGCGCAGCGCGGCGTGCCGCTGCCCATCGGCTGGGAAACCTTTTTGCTGCTGCTCGTGCTGGAAGCGCTCAAGGAAGCCGGTGCGCGCACGCCGGGCGCGATGGGCCAGACCATGAGCATCGTCGGCGGTCTTGTGCTGGGACAGGCCGCGGTTTCGGCGCGCTTTGCCGCCGCGCCGACCGTCATTGTGGTCGCCATCGCGGGCGTCACCGGCCTGATGGTGCCCAAGCTGCAAACCGCTGCACTCTGGCTGCGGTTCGCCCTGCTGGCTGCCGCCGCTGCCTATGGCCTGTACGGCGTCGGCTTTGTGCTCGCGCTCACGCTGACCTGGCTGTGCCGCATGCACTCGTGCTCGGTGCCCTATCTGCTCAACCTCGTCCCGCGCGTGCAGGCGGAACAGGAGGACGCGTGGCTGCGCGCGCCGTGGTTTTTCATGCGGCACGACCGCTTTGCGGTCAAACGGAATCCATCAAAGGGGGACAAACCTTGAAACTGCCCGGAATCATGCTGGTGCTCTGCCTGCTGCTATGCGGCTGCGCACGCGAAGTTTCGCCGGTCTCGGCGCTTGCGCTCGACCGGGAGGACGATGTCTACCGACTCACCGCCGAGGTCGTGCGGCAGGACAGCTTGGATGACGCGGCCTCGCCCGCCTATCTTTCCGCCACGGGCCGCGACCTGCCCGAACTGCTGACCAACCTGAGCAACATCCTGCCCGGTGAGCTGCACCTGAGCCATGCGCAAGTGCTGCTCATCAGCGAATCGGTGGCAGAAGAGAGCATCCTGCCGCTGGCGGATTACCTGTGTACGGATGACGACGTGCGGCTCAGCCTGCGCGTCGCGGTCGTGCGCGACGGCACGGCGACCGAGCTGCTGCAAAGCGACGACGAGGTCTATGCGCTCAGCGAACTGCTCGACCGCGCCGCGCAGCAGGGCACGCTGCCCGATATGCCGCTCTACCGCATGTCCGAAGTGCTGCATGCCGACGGCACCGCGATCCTGCCCGCGCTGTATCTGGACGAATTCGGCCAAACCGCACCCGCGGGCACGGCGGTGTTTGCGGGCGAGCGCCTGTCCTGCTTTCTCGACGGCAGCGAGATTGGAGGCGGCAGCGATGCGTGAACGCCTGTTTCCGCGCTGGGGCGCTGCACTGTTCGCCCTGCTGCCCCTGAGTGAGATCCTATACACGCCCGCAACCGGCCAGACCGTTTATGCGGCGGCGCTCGCCAGCCTGATCTGTGCGCTGGTCTGCGCGGGCGGCGCCCGTCTTGCACCGGCTTGGCAAAGATCGCGCGTGCTGCAATGGCTGCTCGCCCTGTTCTCCCTCTGGCCGATCACCGCTTCGCTCGCCCGCATGGGGCTGTTTTTGCGCACCACGGTATTCTCTGCCCGGCCGCTCTGGGCGCTGATCCTGATTCTGACGGTCTGCACGCTGCTTGCCGCAACGTCCGGCCTCAACCGCTGCGCGATGTGGGCGCTGCCGGTGGCATGGATCGCGGGCGCGGTCGTGATTGTAAGCGGCGCGCTGACCGTATCGCAGTTGCAGCCCGCCCACTGGAGCATGCCGGACGCTTCCCTGCCGCGTGAGACCGGGCGCATCCTGCTGCGCCTGCTGCCCGCCGCGCTTGCACTTTCCCTGTCGCTGCCCGAACGGCTTTCGGGCGCGGCAGCACGCGGTCTGTCCGCCGGCGGCGCGCTGTTTGCGCTGATCTCGCTGCGCACCACCCTTCTGCTGGGCGTGCACACCGCTGCGCTGCTGCCCTACCCCAACTTCTCCGCGGCCGGACTTGCCGCCGTCGGCGACTTTGCGCGCCACGGCGAGGTGTTTTTCGCCGTACCACTGCTGCTGTGCGAACTGGGGCGCTGCGCCGCGCTCGCCTGCGTGCTGCTGCTTCCCTTCTCACACTCTTACGGCGTGCTGCGCCTGTCGCGCCGCGCCAAGCAATAACAGATCGCCCTTGCGCCCGGCCGCGCGCTTTGCTATACTGTTTAAAAAGGAGAAGGGCGCAATGAACATTCAGATTTTCGGCAAAAACAAATGCTTCGACACCAAAAAAGCGCAGCGCTGGTTCAAGGAGCGCGGCATCAAGTTCCAGATGATCGATCTGGCGCAAAAGGGCATGTCCCGCGGCGAGCTGGACAGCGTGCTCAAAGCCGTCGGCGGGCTGGACGCAGTGCTGGACGAAAAGAGCAAGGGTTATGCCTCGCTCGCCTATCTTGCCTATGACGAGGACAAAAAGGAGAAGCTGCTCGAGGACGGCACGCTGCTCAAGACCCCCATCGTGCGCAACGGCAGACAGGCCACGGTCGGCTATCAGCCGGACGTATGGGCAAACTGGGAATAAGATTGACACCAAACAAAAAAGGACGGCTTTCGCCGTCCTTTTTCATTTCACTGAGATTTCAATCCAGAAATCTTACATCAGTTCCTTCTGATGGGTTGCATACAGATACTCGTCCATCGTGTTGATGATGCGGTCCTCGACCAGCGCCACCGGATCATTCTCCAGCAGGCCCTCGCGCACCTTGGTATACTGGATGGGCATAAACTGGCTGAGCAGGTTGAGCGGGATGCCCAGCTTGCGCAGGTTGCCGATCAGGCGATCCTTGGCCGCTTCCACGCCGGGGGTCGGCATGTAGTAACGGCAGCGGTCGGAGAAGGAGAATTTGCGCTTCATGCGAATCTCCAGCTCGGTGCCCTGATAATGCTTCTTCCAGTGCTTGTCGTCGGCGAGCATCGCCTCGTCCAGCGCCTCGATGAAGTGGCTCGGCTCGATATCCGTACCGTAGAGCAGCTCCTGCTCGATATACGCCAGCGCGAACATGCCCTCGCGCATCGCAAACGTCAGCGCCGGGCCGACCTTGAGGATGCCGACACCGTCCTCGACCAGCTCGCGCAGCTTGATCTTGGTCTGATAGTCGGTCGAATGGCCCTCGAACACGAGGTTCGGGAAGTCCTTGATCGACGCCATCAGCTCGGCTGCCTTGGCACGGTCGTATTCGGTGCAGCCGCTGTCCTTCTCTTCCACGCCCGGCTGTACGACAACCGCGATGACGTTGTTCCACGCCTCGTCCAGACCTTCCTTGCGGAACGCGTTCTCAAAGGTCGCGACCGTGTTCTTGAAGTCCTCCACGCGGGTGACCTGCACGCCCTGATCCGCGCCGACCTGACCGCCCGGAATCGGCACTTCGCTGCCGACAATGTAAACCGGTGCGATCGCGTCCGGATCGGTCTCGAGCAGTTTGTGATAGGTATCCTCCGCCACACGCGCCAGACGCGCGCCGCGGCGGGCGATCGTCTCGTCGCTCAGTCGGGTGTTCGGATCGTCGTCCGCAACCTTCATGCTGGTGTCGATGTGGATCTTGGTGAAGCCCGCACCAACATAGTGACGGATAAGCTCCTCCGCGTCCGCCATGGCTTCGGCTTCCGGCTTGCCCGCAAAGGTCAGCGGGCCGAGATGGTCGCCGCCGAGGAACAGCTTGGACTTGTCAAAGCCGACCTTATCCGCAAGACCCAGCACGAACTGCTTGAAATCCATCGGCTTCATACCGGTGTAACCGCCGTTCTGGTCGCACTGGTTGGCGGTGGACTCGATCAGCACGCAGGAGCCGTTCGACAGGCCGCGCTTGAGCGCCGCTTCGATGACATAGCCATTGGCCGAGCACACCGAATAGATGCCCACGTTCTTTCCCTGCTTCTGGAGTTCTACCAACTTTTTCAGCGGATTATAATTCATCAGAAATTCCTCCTCTTATTTTTCCGGCAATGCCGCAGGAACCCCTTCGGCACTGCTTTGATGGTACCTTACAATCGGCCTTTCGGCCGGAATGATCTACAAATGATGCCGCCAGCGCGTTTTTCCGCCCCGAGACTTTTCATCCGCACGCCCCTGTGTTACAATAAAGGCATCAAATACATCCCGCATAAGCAGGAGAAAGAGGGGTATTACAATGCCTTTGGTAACAACAGAAAAAATGCTGCTGGATGCGCAGGCCGGTCATTACGCCGTCGGCGCGTTCAATGTGGAAAACATGGAAATGGTCATGGCCGTCCTTCAGGCAGCGGAAGAGATGCGCTCCCCTGTCATCATGCAGACCACGCCGTCCACCGTCAAATATGCCGGTCTGGACTACTATCTCGCGATGGTCCGCACGGCGGCTGCCCGCACCGATGTGCCGGTTGCGATGCATCTGGACCACGGCGACAGTTTTGACCTTGCCATGCAGGCGCTGCGCACCGGCTACACGTCCATCATGATCGACGGCTCGCACGAAGCCTTTGAGGACAACATTGCGCTGACCCGCCGCGTCGTCGATGCCTGTGCGCCCTCCCGCATCAGCGTGGAAGCCGAGCTGGGCAAAGTCGGCGGCAAGGAAGACGACCTCGAAGGAGGCAACGGCAATCCGTTTACCGATCCGCAGCAGGCCAAGGAATTTGTCGAGCGCACGAGCGTCGGTTCGCTTGCCGTTGCCATCGGCACGGCGCACGGCCTGTACAAAGGCACGCCCAAGCTGGATTTCGAGCGTCTGAGCGCGATCCGCGAAGTCGTTTCCATCCCGCTGGTGCTGCATGGCGCTTCCGGCGTGCCGGACGACGCGGTGCGTGAGTCCATCACCCGCGGCATCTGCAAGGTAAACTTTGCCACCGAGCTACGCATCGCGTTCAGCGACGGCGTCAAGGCGTACCTGCAAAAGGACCCGAATGTATTCGACCCGAAAAAATACTGCAAGGTCGGCATTGCGAACGTCGTCGAGACGGTCAAGGGCAAAATCGCAATCTGCGGTTCCGCCGGCAAGGCCTGATCCCATATTTCCGGATAAAAACCCATCGCTTATGCGATGGGTTTTTCCTTTGTTACTTCATTCGCGTGAGCGCAATGATATGCAGCACACAGAAGTACACGCCCACGATGGCCAAACCCACGCTGAAGACCATCAGACCGATGGAATACTGCTCCGTATAGGCGTTGACCAGTACGAGCACCGCGAAAACCGCCCACAGCACGATCAGCGCGAGCACTTTTTCACGGCTCTTTCTGGCAACGATGGACTGGAGCGGCGTCAGGCGTCGCCCGAAATCCACATCCGTGACCACGTCCAGTTTTTTGAAGAACACGGCGCGGTAATAGATCTCGGCCACTGCGAACAACGCCACGCCGACCAGCGTCGCCTGCATCCAGTTGAGGAAGGTGCCAGCGCACAGAATCGCGATGAACAGGATGATCACAATCCGATTCTGGAAGAACAGGATCCTTCCTTCGTTCTTCTTCTCGATCAGGTAACCCTGCTTGGTCAGGCTGTCATAATAAATGACCCGCTTTTTCTTGTCCGTATAGATGTTGCGGCCGGAAAGTTGGGTATTGGGGATTTGCTGTTTCTTACTCATCTAACATTCCTTTTCCCTTGCAATATGTCTGAAGCACGTTGTAATCGCGATCCAGCACCACCAGATCTGCGTCCAGACCAACCTTGATCGAACCCTTGCGGTCATCGATGCCCAGGCAGGCGGCCGGGTTCTTGGTGCAGGCGTTGATCGCCGCGCTGACCGGCACCTGTGCCTCTTCGATCAGGATGCGCAGGCCCTTGTTGACGCACAGCGTCGAACCAGCCAGACCGCCGGTCGAGGTCAGATGCGCGCTGCCGTCCGGATAAATCTCGATTTCATTGCCGCCGAACAGGAACTTGGAGCCGATCGGCTTGCCCTTGGCCATGAGCGCATCGGTGACCAGCACCGCGTGGTCCGCACCCTTCTCATGGAAAAACTGGTTGAGAGCCGCAGGCGTGGAGTGGTTGCCATCGCAGATGACTTCGCCGTACATGCTGCGGATGCGGTATGCCGCACCGACCAGACCGTTGGCGCGATGGTTGAACGGCGTCATGCCGTTGTACACATGGGTCATCGTGCGCGCGCCGTTCGCCCACGCCATGACCGCCTGCTCGTAGGTCGCAGCGGAGTGACCGATGCTGACCACAACGCCGTTTGCCGCGCAGTAACGGGTCAGGGCGAAGTCCTCGTCGGTCTCGGTGGCCATGGTGATATACTTGATCAGGCCGTTTGCCGCTTCCTGATACTTTTTGAACTGCTCCACCGTCGGCTTGACGATGTACTGCTCGGGCTGTGCACCTTTATAAACCATATCCAGATACGGGCCCTCGAAATGCGCACCCAGGATCTCAGCGCCTTCGTAGCCGTCGGCCACGACCTTGGCGACATTCTTGAGCGCCGCGGTCAGCACCTGCTCGCTCTGGGTGATCGTGGTCGGCAGGAATGCCGTCACGCCTTCCTGTACGATGTGGCGCGTCCAGTAGCGCAGGCCTTCCTCTTCCGCGTCGTTGGTATCAAACCCATAGGCGCCGTGGCAGTGTACATCGATAAAGCCCGGCAGGATGCGCTCGCTGCCGTAGTCCTTGTCAACCGGTTTGCTGTCGTACGGATAAACGCCGGTGATTTTTCCGTCCTGCATTTCCACCTGCGCCGCAACAAACTGGTCCGCAAACCAGACTTTTTTACTTTGAATAATCATTTTTCTTTCCTCCTGCTTTCCCGATTCTACTCCGGTATTCCCCTGCTTTTTCCTGCCGTTTTCAGGAAACAATCTATTTCTACTATACAGGTATGCTTGCAATTACCTGTAAAATATAATAGAATAGAGGGTAGATTTGTACCTCATACAAGATATGCAAAGCGGCGATAAATAGGGGATTCACCATGAACAATCAAGCATTATTTGACAGTTTTCTCGAATTCGGATCGGTTTATTACGAGCCGATCGACTTGGAGGAACACCATCTTGCCTGTATGCAATTTTTTACGCATACCAAAACCATGGAACAGCTTTTCTGCTTTCCCTGCGAAGTATACATTGAATTGATCAGCGGGCTGGCTTCGATTGTCATCGGCACGCAGCCCGATCCTGTTGATCTGAAAACCTTTGCCATTCACCATTATCTGAAAATCAATCCCGGCGTCTGCTTCAATATTCTGCCGGTTTCCGACGAGGCAACCTATTACCTGCTTGCACCGGAAAACCGCTATACCAAGCTGACGCTGCGCGAACCATACACCTTCCAACTCAAGCCGGTTCGCTTCAATGTGTTGGAAATTCTGGATTACAACTACTTTACCGAGGAGCGGGCCTATTGCTTCAACCGCGCGGGACATGAATATTTCGAACTCATCTATGTGAACAGCGGAACGCTGTCTGTATCCCACGCCGACACCCGCTGCACCCTTGCCGCCGGTGATCTGATCCTGTACGAACCGGATGGCGAACACGCCAAGCGGCTGACCAAGGACAGCAGCTGCAATTACTTATCCATTTCCTTCGATATGGACTATCCCGATCCGCAGCGGCTGATCGGACATGTGTTTCACTGCACCAACGGGCTGCGCGACGCAATTCACAAGATCATTGAAGAATGCCCCATGCACTCTCCGCATGCACAAACGCTCATGCTCTGCCACTTGCAGGAGGTCATCACGCGTCTGATCCTGCTTTGCAACGAACTCGACGAAGAGCGCAGCCTGCTCAGCTCCAACCAGAATTCACAAAGCGACCTGCTGCAGCAGATCTTGGCATACATGGACGAAAAAGTCACCGAACCGATCACCATTGAACAGATCTGTCACAAGTTCTTTATGTCCCGCACTTCTTTGCAGGCCTTATTCAAAATGTATCTGCACAATTCCCCGAAAAGCTATCTCCTGAGCATCAAACTGCAAAAGAGCAAAGACCTCATTCGGGAAAATCAATACACCATCAGTGAAATTGCGGATATGCTCGGTTTCAGCTCCATCCACTATTTCTCCCGGCTGTTCAAAAAATACTTCGAGCTTTCCCCCAGCGAATATGCAAAGGAAATCGCGGCCAGCGAGAACAGCTGACCGCCCTGCCTGCTTTTATTCCGCTGTCTGGATGCTGTAACGGGAGATCTGGATCACAACGCCCTTGCTCACTTCCACGTCGATCAGGTCATCCTTGATCTTGACGATCGTGCCGTAAATACCGCCTGCAAACATGATGGACGCGCCCACCTTGATATCCGACTGCAGCTGCGCCATCCGCTCACGGCTTCTGCGCATGTTGCGCGCCGACAGGATGGAGACGATCAGCGCCACGATGATCAGCAGCACGGCAATGGTTGCACAGGTCCACAGGATTACTTCCCAATTCATATTGTTATTAAACTCCTTGCTTTTGGTTTCCCCGTTTTCTTCGGCGGACAAATACAAAAGGGGCGGCTGCGGCCGCCCCTTTTTCTCTGCCAGTGCCGCACGGGTGAAAACATGATGCGCCGTTCCGCCTGCGCACAAACTCTGCGCTGCCGAAGCGGGACGTCATGCTTTTGTTTTTTTACAGGCCGATGTTACGCTCTGGTGTACGGATACAGCGTAACGCCCTTAACAACACGGTTAACCTCGCCGGTCGGGCACGGATTGTCCGGCGTAATGCCCATGGACAGGCTCTTCAGGACCGCCAGCGTCTGCGCGAACAGGATATAATCCAGGCCAAGTTCGCCGTTCTCATAATCGTCCGCCAGATCGCAAACCACCGTGTAATCCACCAGTGCCGCAACCGCATCATCCTGCTTGCTCATCACGGCGACAATCTTGTTGCCCTTGCGCTGGCCGCTCATCTCCTTGACCAGATCGATCTCGTACTGGCGGGTGTAAGCGTTATCGCTCAGGTAAACCACCGTGATGGTGTTATCGTCGATGATGGACTTGGGGCCATGGCGGAAGCCAAGCGGCGTGTCATACATGGTGACAACGCGGCCCGCGGTCAGTTCGAGCATCTTCAGCGCGGATTCCTGCGCAAAGCCCTTCAGGCAGTTGCTGCCAAGGTATACGATGCGGTTGAAGTCGTACTCGCTGACGATCTTCTGCGCGATGCCATACTTGTTGTCGAGGAAGTTCTGGCCGGCTTCCATGATCTTTTCGATCTGGGCAATGGTCTCGTCCAGCGTATCCAGATGGAAGCACAGATAGGTTGCCAGATACATGTTCGAGAAGCTGGAGGTCATCGCGAAGCTCTGGTCATGGGTCTCCTCGGTCAGGTTGATGGCATAGCAGTTATCGGTCGTCGCCGCACGCTTGGACAGTGCGCCGTCCTTGTTGCAGGTGACAAACAGATGATGGATGTTGTCGCAAACCGCCTCGGCAGCGTCGATCGCACCGACGGACTCCGGCGAGTTGCCGGAACGGCCGAAGCTGATGAGCAGCGTGGGCTTGGTGCGGGACAGGTATGCTTCCGGCGTTGCAACGATATCGGTCGTGCCGTAGGACTTGACCTTGTAGTTCAGCTTGCCGGTCAGCGCCGGGAACAGCGCGTTGCCTACAAATTCGCTGGTGCCCGCGCCGGTCAGGATCACGTCAAAATCCTCGCAGGTGATGACCTGATCGATGAACTGCTTAAGCTCATCCTTGTGCGCCTTGATCTGTGCGCAGGTCTTTTTCCAGGTCGCCGGCTGCTGATAGATCTCATTGAGCGTAAAGGTGGACATGGTCTCCTGCATCTTATCCGCAGTGACGTCAAAAATCTTGTTCATTTTCATTTACTCCTTTCGGGCCTGCATGTCACGCAACCGTGCATGCCAGGTCATGTTCCGAAACGTTTCTATTTGTGCAAGGAAAATACAGCGGGTTCGGCAAGCCGTATCCTCAGATACCGTCTTCCGACTCCTGCTGTTCAACCTTCTTGAATTCGTATTTAACAACCTGCTCCTTGCCGGTTTCCAGCGCGGTCTGCGTCAGCGTTTCCAGATCGTCAATGAACTTGCGCGACATGGCGATCTCCACCATCATCGGCAGGTTCGTGCCCGCGATGACATTCACGTTGCCGCGCGGGAAGCCAACCTCCACCGCGGTCTTGAACGGCGTACCGCCCGGCAGGTCGGAGAATACCAGGATGCCCTCGCAGTCCTTCAGCTCATCCATCGCCTTGGTCAGCTCACGCGACAGATCTTCCAGGCTGTACTCCGGCAGAAAGTCCACATACTTATAGTTTTCCTGCTCGCCAGCAATCAAATTGAGCGAGCTGGTCAGGCCGGAACCGAAATTTGCATGTCCAGTTACCAGTAATCCGATCATTGTTCTTCTCCTATCTCCATCATAATGATTTCAGCGACGGCGTGCTCTCGCACGCATCCCTTCCTGTATGTCGTCCGGTTGTCCCAACCGCTTCAGGCTCTCCTGTATCACTGGGATATAGATCGCCTTGGGCGGGAAACAAACCTTGGCATTCCGATAATTGATCCCTGCGTTTTCCTCATCGCCAAGATATTCAAATTGCTTTGCAATCATGAACAAAATGACGCCCAACGGGAAACCGTAATACTGTTTTGCATCGATCTGCGCATCCATGGTATCGATCAGATCGCTGCGCTTGTTGATCATCACTTCATATGCCTGCTCCGTGTAGCGTATGAATTTCTCATCCCCGGTCTTGCGGATGGCATCCAGCAGCCAATCCACATATTTCTGATTCTCCTTTAACAGAAACGTGTGGAAATACTGCTCGAGAAAGCTTTTCTTGTCCGCTGGGTTTTTATAGGTTGCCGCGATCATATACCGCAGCATTTCCTCAAACCGCTCCGTATCACGGGCAAGGTACAAAGCACGCAGCTTGTACAGATCGCAGGTATACTCACCCAGCAGCCTGCGGGACATCGGCATATCTGCCAGCTTTTCCACTGTCTCATAGTCCTTGCGTCCCAGGCTGCCGTTCAACTGCCGAAGCTGAAAATTTTTCATCACCTGAACGCCGACATAGCAGGCAAACAGAAGGAAAATGACCGACGCCGTAATTGCACTCACACGAACACCTGATTTCTTTCATTTCAATCAATAGGGGGAAATGATCCATAACGCCATCTCCCCCTATTGCTTTCCTCAACAGAACCTACATTCTGCCAAGCTCTTCGATTTTATTCGGGCATGGTAACCGTTACGCCGCCATCCTGCAGCTCGGTTACAACCGCAGTCAGAGCATCCCAAGCCTGCTGGCCGGTCTTTTCAGCCGGAGCGGGTTCCGGATAGTCGTACCACTCAACCAGCGGATTGTAGCCGCCGGGGATGGTGTTGCCGTCAGCGTCCATAGCCTGAGAGTTACCGGTCCAGATACCGAACGCACAGCCAACGATACCGCAAACCAGAATGAGCAGGATGCACTTAACCGGCGTCCAGCCCTTCTTGATCAGGGCATACAGAGCGAGGGTGATCAGCAGCGGGATCAGCTTGGGCAGGATGCCGTCCAGCAGAGACTGGATGTTGATCTGGGTATCACCAACGATCATACGAACGGTGGTGCTGCCGTAGTTTGCAATCAGACCGCCGACTACGAATACGCCGAGGATGGACGCCGCACGGGTGAACTCCTTCGCGCTCGAGGTCAGCATGGTAACCGCCTTGGTGCCCAGGCCATAAGACCAGTACATCAGGCCGAAACGAATGGCAAACTGCACTGCATTAAAGATGATCAGGAACAGGATTGCGCCGAGGATATTGCCCTGCAGGGCGATATTCGCGGTCAGGCCTGCGGTGATCGGAACCAGCGTCAGCCAGAACAGTGCGTCGCCGATGCCGCCGAGCGGGCCGGCAGCGGAAATACGTACAGAACGGATCGTCTGGGTGTCGGCCTTGTTCTGCTCGAGCGAAAGCACGATGCCCATTACGAACGTTACGAGGAACGGGTGGGTGTTCAGGAAGTCCAGGTTATGTGCCATGGAAGCCTTAAGGTCTTCCTTGTTGGTGTGGATCTTCTGAAGGCCGGGAAGCATGCCCCACAGCCAGCCGCAAGCCTGCATTCTCTCGTAGTTGAAGGATGCCTGCAGGAAGCAGGACAGCCATACCATCTTATTCAGGGTCTTTTTGTCGACCTGCGGTGCAGGTGTCAGATCCTGATATTTCTCGGGAATATTATATGCCATCCGAGTCACCTCCCATGTTGCCAGCGCCAGCATTCGCCTTGATCTTCGTGTTGATCGAGAAGTCATAGATCGCGATCGCAGCGCCTACGAATGCGCACAGAATGAGGGTCGCGCCAGAAGTGGAGGCGTTAGCAGCGCACAGCAGAGCCATGGCAAAGCCGGCCAGCAGGAAGCCCCACATCTCGTTGGACATCATAACCTTCATCAGGATTGCGAAACCTACAAACTTCATTGCGCCGCCAGCAGCGTCGAGGCCCGCCATGACCCAAGAGAACTGGAACGAGAAGTTCTGCAGGGTCTGGCCGAGTACGGAACCGCCGTACAGACCGGCAACCGACAGCAGGCCGAACAGCGTGCCGAGGATCGCCATTTCCATGAAGTTGATGTTGCGGATACCCTTGACGTCCGCGTTCTCCGCGCACTTGTCAGCCTTGGCCATCATACCGGACATGATGGTGAAGGTCAGGGTAACAGCGTACTGGCCGAATACCGCGAACGGAATTGCCAGACCCAGCGCAGCGCCGACGCCTTCCGGCGTGGCTTCCATGCCGAGCGAAACCGCGAATACGGTAGCCATGATGCCGCCGAGGATCGCGTTGGGGGGCTGAGCGCCGCCGATCGGCATCGAGCCGATCTGGATGAGCTGATAAGAACCGCCGACTACGACGCCGAGCTCAAAGTTGCCAAGGATGGCACCGATGATCGGGCAGGTTACGATCGGCTGATACAAAGATTCCAGGAAGCTGAACTGGTCAATACCCATGATAAAGGCTACCACAAAGACCAAGATCGCCTGGATGATGGTAATTTCCATTACTTACTCCTTTCCAGGTGCTTTCGGGTAAATATCACTTAAACAATTTTTCGATATTCTCCGCGGGCGTGTCCGGAACTCGCTTGATTTCAAGTTCCACACCCAGCTCCTGCAGCTTTCTAAAGCATGCTACATCATCGTCGTTCACCGCGACGGAAGTTGCAACCTGGCGCTTCCCATCCGCCATATGCATATTTCCAATGTTCACCTTTTTGATCGGTACGCCGCCTTCGACCAGCTTCAGGACGTCCTGCGGCGTTTCACAAATGATTGCGATATGCTGGTTCGGCGATGCCTTTCCGATGATGTTGATGGTCTTCTGAATCGAGAAGAAACGAGTCTGCGCATAAGACGGCGCAGCCATGTTCATCAAACCCTGACGGAATTCATCAGTCGATACAGCATCGTTTGCTACAAGCAGCAGATTGGCCCCGACAACGCCGCACCACTGGGTTGCGACCTGTCCATGGATCAAACGGTTGTCGATTCTCGTTAATACAATATCTGGCATATTCCTTCCCCTTTCTCCAGTATTTGCATTGGCCGTGTTGACTAATTCCCCTCTCTTTCACATAGCGGAAGTGTTCCATTTGGGAATGATGAAACCCATCCTCTAAACTACAAGTTTTATTCTACCAGAAAAGTGTTTTAATGAATTTGCACTTTTTATCCGTTTTTTTGCATTTTTGATTTGGTCATTTTACCCAAAATGCACAGGACATATGTCTTTCTGATGCGGACACTGTACATTTTCGTCCTCTCGAGGCGGATAAATGCACAAAAACAAGTTTATTCGTAAACAATCTGGCAAGCTTATCCAATTCATTTTTTACCTTGATAAAACAATTTCTGTTAAAAAGTACAAAAAGGCCGTCGGCATAAGCCGACGGCCTTTTTCAGATGGTCGAGGTGACAGGATTTGAACCTGCGGCCTCTTCGTCCCGAACGAAGCGCTCTACCAAGCTGAGCCACACCTCGAAGTCGCTGTCACTGTTCGCTCAACCGTGACAGCTTTTATATTATATCGCGCTATGCGCCTTCTGTCAACACCTTTTTTCGATTTTTTTAGATTTTTTCCACGAGCGCCCAAATCAGCCGCCGGAAGTCGGTTCCGCGCTGCACGGCGATCTCGTTTACCTCTGCGCCGGACAGCGGCTGCATCAGCACACCCGCCGCCATATTGGTGATCATCGCTATGGCAACCACGGGCAAACCGCAGTGCGCCGCCGCGATCACTTCAAACACCGTGGACATGCCGACCGCATCCGCCCCCAGCGTGCGGAACGCACGGATCTCCGCCGGCGTCTCGAACTGCGGCCCGTTCACGCCGCAGTACACGCCGCGGCGCAGCGTCAGGCCGCAGGCGTCCGCAGCCGCCTGCGCCTTATCGCGCAGCGCGGGTGCGTAAGCGAAGGTCATATCCGGAAAACGCGTGCCGAGCTGATCGTCATTCGGACCAGTCAGCGGGCTTTTGCCCGTCAGGTTGATCTGGTCCTCGATCAGCATGAAGTCGCCGACCGAAAAACCGGTATTGATGCCGCCGGATGCATTGGTCAGGATAAGCGCCCGCACACCCAGCGCGCGCATCACATACACCGGATACGCGATCTCATCCGGCGCATAGCCTTCGTAGCCGTGCAGGCGCCCTTGCATGCAGGCAACGCGCCGTCCTGCCAGCACACCGCAGACCAAACGTCCCGCATGGTCGGGTGCGGTTGAAATCCGGAAATGCGGGATCTCCGCATAGGAAATGATGACAGGATCCTGTAACTGCTCCGCCAGCGGCCCCAGTCCTGAGCCGAGCACCAGCCCGACCTCGGGCAGATACGGCAGCCGCGAGCGCAAATAAGCCGCGGATTCCTCCACCTGCTTTTTGGTAATCATGTTGTTTTTCCTCCCTTACAGACGGCGGATGATGTCATCCGTGCAGCGCTGCGTCTCCGCCTTGACGCGCTCGATGTCGATCGTGGTATATGCGCCGTCGCGGTACAGCACCTCGCCATCCACCATGGTCAGGCGCACATCCGCGCCCTGCGCGGCGTAAACCACGTTGCAGGCCGCATCGGTCATGGGCGTAAACTGCGGCGTGTCCGTATTGATCACGCACAGATCGGCGCGGCAGCCGACACGCAGCAGACCGCAATCCGTTCTGCCCTGCGACAGCGCGCCCGCGCGCGTTGCCGCGTGCAGCGCCTCAGCCGGTGTAATGAGCGTCGAGTCGCGGTAATATCCTTTATATACCACGCCGAACAGATAGAGGTCCTGCAAAATGTTCAGATTGTTGTTGGACGCCGCGCCGTCCGTGCCGAGCGCAACGTTGATGCCCATATCGAGCAGCTTGGGGATATTGGCATAGCCGGACGCGAGCTTGAGATTGCTCGCCGGGCAGCAGGCCACGGTCACACCGTGCGAGCGGAGGATCTCGAAATCCTCCCCTTCCAGCCAGACACAGTGCGCCGCCGTCGTCGGCACGTCAAACACGCCGTGCGCCTGCATATACGCCGCGGGCGTCATGCCGTGGCGCTGCTTGCATTCCTCGTGCTCGGCCTGCGTTTCGGACAGATGGATGTGCATGCGCGCGCCGCTCGCCTTGGCGTGCGCGGCGACCGCCTCGACCACCTTGGGCGTCGAAGTGTACTCGCCGTGGATGCACAGATCGCCGATCAGGCGGCCGTCCCCTGCCCCGTTCCACTCGCCCAGCAGACGCAGGTTGTCCTGATAGGCCGCGGTCTGTGCATAATCGCTGTCGTCGAACACGGTCAGTCCGCGGCTGAGGTTGCACTTGATTTTGCTTTCCAGAATGGCCTTGGTCATGCCGTCAAGGAAGAAGTACATATCGGAAAACGACACCGTGCCGCTTGCCAGCATTTCCGCAATGGCAAGTTGGGTCGCGTAATACACCGACTCGTCGCTCAGCTGATCCTCAAACGGGAATACGCGCTCGTTCAGCCAGCGCTGCAGCGGCAGATTTTCCGCATAGCCGCGCAGCAGCGTCATCGGCGCATGGCTGTGCACATTATAAAAGCCCGGCAGCAGCAGACGATGGCGGCCGTCGTAGCGCTCGCCGTAGTCCTCCTGCGGTTCGGTCTCGCCTATGTACGCAATGCGGCCGTCCTTGACGCCGACATACTGTCCGCGCCGGAGCGCAAAGTTTTCATCCAACAAATCGATATGGCAGAATAGCATTGGTTTCTCCTTTGTCTTTCTCAACGGGGTTTTGTACAGTCTCTTTGTTTCTGTGAGGTGAGGAGGGATTTCCCCAAATACCGTTCATCGGCACGGCATAGGTGGAAAAACGCACGCCGAGCTCGGTGTTGAAATGGTCGATGGATTTCATCAGCCCGATGCAGCCCACCTGAAACAGGTCATCCGGCGACTCGCCGCGCCCCTGAAACCGCTGGATTACCGACAGCACCAGCCGCAGGTTGCCGCGGATCAGTTCGTCCCGCGCCTGCTTGTCGCCCTTGCCCGCGCGCACCAGCAATTCATCCGTCTTTGCCGCCGACAGGGTCGGCAGCCCCGATGTATTCACCCCGCAAATCTCTACTTTGGTTTGCATGGAAAAGTCCCTCCCGTCCTGCGCACCCGATGTGCGTCTATCAGGATTTTCCCCTGTGGGCGGGCGGAATATACCGACGAAATATTTTGCCGAGCGCCATGCTTCGACACACTTTTTCCCGTTTATGTGCTTTATGGCGTGCCTTACAGCAAATGATAATGTGGGATGATATCCTCAAACGAGCCATCCTTCATGCGGAAACCGCCGGGGATGACGCCCAGCTGCTCAAAGCCCAGTTTTTTGTACAGCCGCAGCGCGGGCACATTGGTCCTGACCACAGCGTTGAACTGCAAAATGCCAAACCCCAGTTCCTTGGCTTTGTCCATGCAGTGCAGCACGAGTTTTTCCCCGATATGCTGTCCGCGCAGGCTGCCTTTGACCGCATAGCTGGCGTTGCAGATATGGCCGCAGCGGCCGACGTTGTTCGGATGCAGGATGTACAGGCCGACGATCTCGCCGTTTTGTGCATCATACGCGATGCCCGTAAACGACTGCGACGCGAAAAACGCATGGCCGCTCTGCGCATCGAGCAATTCGGTCTGCGGGAAGGCCACGCCGTCCTCCACAACCTCGTTCCACACCGCAGCGGCCTGCTGCGCGTCGCTCTGTTCGTATTCTCTGATTTCCACCTGCATGACACACACGCTCCCCGTCATTTTTTGCGGTTTTATTGTACCGCATTTTATCCCGCCATGCAAGCGCGCCGCCTATGCAAAGTTTTTCAGGATGTCCTTGCGCATGCGCGCAATGATCCGCTTTTCCAGCCGCGAAATGTAGCTCTGCGAAATCCCCAGCAGCTCCGCGACCTCCTTTTGCGTCATACATTCGGGCAGCCCCAGCCCAAAGCGCAGCGAGATAATCTGCTTTTCCCGCGCAGGCAGGCGATCGAGCGCGTGATGCACCAGCATACGGTCAACATCGTCCTCGATCGGGCGCATGACGCTGTCCGGCTCGGTGCCGAGGATGTCGCTGAGCAGCAGCTCGTTCCCGTCCCAGTCGGACGACAGCGGCTCGTCGAACGAGACTTCGGTGCGCCGCCCCGACAGCTTGCGCAGGTGCATCAGGATCTCGTTTTCGATGCAGCGCGAAGCGTAGGTCGCGAGCTTGACATTTTTGTCGCTGCGGTAGGTGCCGACCGCCTTGATCAGCCCGATCGTGCCGATCGAGATCAGATCCTCCGTGCTGACCGCCGCGGATTCAAATTTGCGCGCGAGGAACACCACCAAACGCAGGTTGTGCTCGATCAGCTTGTTGCGCGCCTGCGCATCCCCCGCCTGACAGGCCTCGACCGCCGCCTGCTCCTCCTCGGGCGAGAGCGGCGGCGGCAGCACTTCGCTGCCGCCGATGTAGTAAACCGTCCGCCGGTTCCACCAACGTAAAAACGCCTGCAACATCCGTTTGAGTATCATATGTATTCTTCCTTTCATACCCCGATCAGTCCGTCATACGCGCCCTGTCCGATGCTGTCCGGCCCAATGGCGCACACACAGTCGAGCACGGTGCCGTCCGCGCGGCGCACGCTGTCTGGCCGAAAATACAGCAGCAGCCCGCTCTCCACGCCGACCGCGCGATACGGCAGCAGGCCGAACCGGCTTGCCGTTTCCGGCGGCAGCGCGGCAAGGCAGGCGGCAGCATCCTTCGTCCCGGCCCAGGCCTGCCGGATCTGCGCACCCAGCAAACTGTCCGCCGCCGTCCGCCCCAGCACCAGCGCCGGACGGCCGGACGCCGGTTCGGTCAGGCTGTTTCCCGTATCGTGCAGCAGGCGCACCTCGCGCTCGCGGCCGTCAAAGCGGATGATCAGCCGCTCCACCTCGCGGCGCAGCGGGCCGTGCAGCGCGTCGCCGCGCAGCAGCACGCCGCTGAGCGCATATCCGGCCGCGGCGGCCAGCAGCAGCACGCGGAACGGCACGGAAACATAATACCCCGCACCAAACAGCAGTTTTCGCCCGGTTGCCACGCCCAGTGCAGCGGCGAGTCCGGCAAAGGACGCCGCCACCACGAAATACAGCGCGCACACCCGCCCGAAGGCGGGCTTTCCGCCGAATGCCGCGGCGCACAGGCCGACGCCCGCGAGCAGCCGTACCGGCAGCGCCGACAAAGCCGGCAGCACCGCGGCCAGCACCGCATACCCGCCGCCCAGCGCGGACGCGGCCAGCCACCGGATGCGGCCGGCGCGCACGCCGCCCAAGGCCGCCGCCGCGAGCAGCGTCACGCCATCCATCAGCGCGTTGACCGCGAACAGCACATCCAGATAAACAACCATAGCTCACCTCCGCCGACCTTCATCTTATCACAGTGCGCGCACATTATTTGCCGAACGCGGGACGGGAGCAAAAAAGCCGCACACCGGTTTTGTCCGATGTGCGGCTTTTGATTCGCCTTGTTCAGTTTTTCAGGCTCTGGATGGGAGCCGGGATGCGGCCGCCGCGATGGATGAACTTCGCGGGAGAGCCGGTCGCGATCGGCATGATGGGCGCCGCGCCCAGCAGGCCGCCGAATTCGACCATATCGCCCACCGTTTTGCCGATGGCGGGAATGACGCGCACCGCCGTCGTCTTGGAGTTGACCACACCGATGGCGATCTCGTCTGCGATCAGGCCAGAAATAACCTCAGCGGTGGTGTCTCCCGGGACAGCAACCATGTCGATGCCGACCGAGCAGACTGCGGTCATCGCTTCGAGCTTTTCGAGCGTCAGCGCGCCCGAAGCCGCCGCCGCGATCATGCCCTCGTCCTCAGACACCGGGATGAACGCGCCCGACAGGCCGCCGACCGACGAGGACGCCATGACGCCGCCCTTCTTGACCGCGTCGTTGAGCATGGCGAGGATCGCGGTCGTGCCGCAGCCGCCGCAGACCTCCAGACCGACTTCCTCTAGGATACGCGCGACCGAGTCGCCGATCGCCGGGGTCGGCGCAAGCGACAGGTCCACGATGCCGAACGGCACGCCCAGACGCTCGCTCGCGATCGCGCCGACCAGCTGGCCCATGCGCGTAATCTTGAACGCGGTCTTTTTGATGACCTCAGCCACTTCGTTGATCGAGCAGTCGCCCGCGCGGCGGATGGCCGACTGGACTACGCCCGGGCCGGAAACGCCGACGTTGATGACGGTCTCCGGCTCGCCGATGCCGTGGAACGCGCCCGCCATGAACGGGTTGTCGTCCACCGCGTTGGCAAACACCACAAGCTTGGAGCAGCCCATCGAGTCGTTGTCCTTGGTCAGCTCGGCCGTCTGCTTGATGATGCGGCCCATCAGGCCGATGGCGTCCAGGTTGACGCCCGCCTTGGTGGACGCAACATTGACCGACGAGCAGACCAGCTCGGTCTCGGCCAGCGCTTCGGGGATGGAGTTAATCAGGATTTCGTCGCCCTTGGCAAAGCCCTTCTGCACGAGGGCGGAAAAACCGCCGACGAAGTTGACGCCGGTCGCGGTCGCCGCGCGGTCGAGCGCCTTGGCCAGCGGCACATAGCTGTTCGCCGTTGTTACCGCGCCAATCATCGCGATCGGCGTGACCGAAATGCGCTTGTTGATGATCGGGATGCCCAGCTCACGCTCGATCTGTTCGCCGGTCGCAACCAGCTTTTCCGCGCGGCGGGTCACCTTGTCGTAAATCTTGTCCGCCAGCACGTTGATATCGTCGCTGGCCAGATCACGCAGCGAAATGCCCATCGTGATCGTACGGATATCGAGGTGTTCCTCCTCGATCATCTTGATGGTTTCCAGAATGTCCTTGGTATTGATCATTGACATGGATGGCACCTCAAATCTTGTGCATCGCGTCGAAGATATCCTCGTGCATGGTGTGGATCTTCATGCCGAGTGCTTCGCCGTCCTGATCGAGCAGATCGGCAAGCTTGGTAAAGTCCACCGTGCACTTGTCGATGTTGACCAGCATGACCATGGCGAACATATCCTCCATGACGTTCTGGGAGATGTCAACGATGTTGACCTCGTGCTGATAGAGCGTGTCCGAGATCTTGGCGATGATGCCGGTGCGGTCCTTGCCGACCACCGTGATGACTGCGCGCATACTTTTTCCTCCAGTTTATATGTTTATTTTTATCGAACACAAAATAAGTTTTTACAGAAACATCGGCGCCGCAGACGCATCCGCCTGCTCCTGCCCTGCTTCCACGATGGTATTGATGATGCTGTTGGACACCAGAAAGCCCTTTTCGGTCAGATACCAGCGAGTTCCCTGATGCGCGACCAGCCCGTTGCCCATCAGGCTGCGGAACGCCTCCTCATAAGGCGTCGAGTCGATGTTATAGCGCTTTTCGAGTTCGAGGAAATCCACGCCCTCCGCCGTGCGCAGGCGCACCATCAGGTATTCGCCCTGCCGCTGGAAGGTCGGCACCTCGTCCTCATCCCGCACGATATCCTCGCCGTTTATGTACGCCTTGATATCCCGTGCAAACTCAAACCGGCGGCCGTTCATAAAGGAATGTGCGCCCGGTCCGAGGCCGAGATACTCGGACAGATCCCAATATTTATAATTGTGCCGCGAGCGGAAGCCGGGCTTGGCAAAATTCGAGATCTCGTAATGCTCAAAGCCGTTTTTGCGCAGCAACTCGCACATGGCGAGATAGGTATCCGCCTGCGCGTCGTCGTCCGGCAGAACGGGGTTTTCGCGCCCCATCGGGGTCGCAGGCTCAAGCTTGAGCCCGTAGCACGACAGGTGTTTGGGGCCAAGCGCCAGACACTGCTCGACCGAGTCGAGGAATTTCTCCTGCGTCTGGCCGGGCAGGCCGTACATCAGGTCAAGGCTGATGTTGTCAAACCCCTTTTCGCGCGCCAAATCAACCGCATCTTTCGCCTGCTGGAACGTATGGATACGCCCGATGCGTTTCAGTTCGTCCTCCTGCGCGGACTGCACGCCGAAGGACAGACGGTTGACGCCGTGCTTTTTCATCGCGTCGAGCACCTTTTTATCCGTGCTCTCCGGGTTGCACTCGACCGTAATCTCCGCGTCGTCCGCGAGCGGGAACTTGTTCCGCACCTCCTGCAAAATGCGGCCGAGGTACTTCGGCCCCAGACAGGTCGGCGTGCCGCCGCCGATGTACACGGTGTCCACCGTGTAGCCGCTGCACGTCCTCCCGTATTCGCGGATATGCGTCAGCAGCGCCGAAACATAGCTTTTCATCAAATCCGCGTCGGTCACCGAATAAAAGTCGCAATAGGCGCACTTTTTGACGCAAAACGGAATGTGCAGGTACAGCCCAAGCGGCCGGTTATTATAACTGAACTTACTCATGATTCCTCATCCAGCTTCAAGACTGCCATGAACGCTTCGGTCGGGATCTGCACCGTACCGAGCGAACGCATCTTCTTCTTGCCTTCCTTTTGTTTTTCCAGCAGCTTCTTCTTGCGCGTGATATCGCCGCCGTAGCACTTGGCCAAAACGTCCTTGCGCATGGCCTTGACCGTCTCGCGCGCGATGACCTTGCCGCCGATCGCCGCCTGAATCGGCACCTCGAACAGCTGGCGCGGGATGTTCTCCTTGAGCTTTTCGCAGATGCGGCGCGCGCGGCCGTAGGCCTTGTCGCGGTGCACGATGAACGACAGCGCGTCCACCTGATCGCCGTTGAGCAGCATATCGACCTTGACCAGATCGCTCGGGCGGTAGTCGAGGAACTCATAGTCGAGCGACGCATAGCCGCGGGTGCGCGCCTTGAGGGCGTCGAAAAAGTCGTAAATGATCTCGTTGATCGGCATTTCATAATGCAGCTCGACCAGATTCGCATCCAGATACTGCATATCCTTGAACACGCCGCGGCGGTCCTGACACATCGGCATGATGTTGCCGACATATTCCTGCGGGGTCATGATGGTCGCCTTGACGAACGGCTCGCGCGCCTCTTCGATCTGTCCCGGATCGGGATAATCGTGCGGGTTGTCGCACTGAATGACCGTGCCGTCGGTCTTGACGATCTCATACACCACGCTCGGCAGTGTTGTGACCAGATCGAGGTCAAACTCGCGCTCGAGGCGCTCCTGAATGACCTCCATATGCAGCATGCCGAGGAAACCGCAGCGGAAACCGAAGCCCAGCGCCACCGAGCTTTCCGGCTCGAAGGACAGCGCCGCGTCGTTGAGCTGCAATTTCTCGAGCGCGTCGCGCAGATCGGGGTACTTGGAACCGTCCTCGGTGTAAATACCGCAGAACACCATCGGCCGCGCAGGACGGTAACCCGGCAGGGCTTCCGCCGTCGGGCGGTCGGCCTCGGTGACTGTATCGCCCACGCGGGTATCGGACACGGTCTTGATGGACGCGGTGAAGTAACCGACCTCGCCCGCGCACAGTTCCTGCTGCGGGGACAGGCCGAGCGGCAGCATATAGCCGCACTCGAGCACCTGGAACACCGCGCCGGTCGCCATCATCTTGACCTTCATACCCGGGCGAATGCTGCCTTCCATCAGGCGCATATACACGATAACGCCCTTATAGGGGTCATACTGGCTGTCAAAAATCAGCGCGCGCAGCGGCGCGTCCGAGTCACCCGTCGGCGCGGGAATATCCGACACGATGCGCTCGAGCACCGCATGGATGTTGATATTCATTTTCGCAGAGATTTCCGGGCTGTCCTCGGCCGGGATGCCGATGATATCCTCGATCTCCTTTTTGACGCGCGGCGCGTCGGCTGCGGGCAGGTCGATCTTGTTGATGACCGGCACCACTTCCAGCCCGGCGTCGATCGCCAGATAGGTGTTGCCCAGCGTCTGCGCCTCAATGCCCTGCGCCGCGTCCACAACCAGCAGCGCGCCTTCGCACGCGGCCAGCGAACGCGAAACCTCATAGTTGAAGTCCACATGACCGGGCGTGTCGATCAGGTTCATCTCATAGGTCTTGCCGTCGTCCGCTTCATATTCCATGCGCACGGCGCGCGCCTTGATCGTGATGCCGCGTTCGCGCTCCAGATCCATATTATCGAGTAATTGCTCCTCCATCTCGCGCTGCGATACCGCCTTGCATTGCTCGAGCAAGCGGTCGGCCAGCGTGGACTTGCCGTGGTCAATATGCGCAATAATGGAGAAATTACGAATTTGCTCGCGATTTTTCACCCTGAAAGCTCCTTATCTGTTCCAGAATAGCAATATGGAAATATTATAACACGTTCCCGCCACTCTCACAAGCGTTCTTTTCCGTTTTGCCGCCCGTCCCGGCCCGCTTCTGCTTTTTTGCACAAATTTAATGTGGTTTTGGGGCGGATTTGATGTTGCCGCGCTATCATAAAAACTGTAATCAAGCTATACTCTTTCTCTTTTCTTTTATACTCTTCCCAAAAGCGGAGGCGGCCCAAGGCCGCCTCCCCATATTTTTTCACAAAAGGCTTGCATTCTTTGGAGGGCGGGTATATACTGTGTTCAGCAAAGCACATAGCTGCTGTGCTAAAAACCGAATATCAGGATTCTTCAGGGCAGGGTGCAATTCCCTACCGGCGGTACAGCCCGCGAGCGGATGCCTTTCCAAAAGGCGGATGCATGATTCGGTGAAACTCCGAAGCCGACAGTATAGTCTGGATGAAAGAAGAATGTGCGGAAAAACGGATTTTGTTCCGTTTCCGTCTGTTTGCTGTTCTGAAACGCGTTTTGTGTTTCAGATTTTTTATTTTTATGACGTTTCGCCCCGAAGCATCTGCTTTCGGGGCGATTTTTTCATTTCACAGCCTTGTCAAGGCTCTTAACACGAGGTGATCCGGTTGCAAAACCAAACGGAAACTTACATGCGCCGCGCACTCGAGCTGGCAAAACGCGGCGCGGGACACGTCAGCCCCAACCCGATGGTCGGCTGCGTCATCGTCAAGGACGGGCGCATCATCGGCGAGGGCTGGCACGAATACTGCGGCGGCCTGCACGCCGAGCGCAACGCGCTGAAAAACTGCACAGAGGACCCGGCGGGCGCGGATTTATATGTCACGCTTGAGCCGTGCTGCCACTGGGGCCGCACGCCCCCCTGCACGGACGCGATTCTGGAAAAGCGCATCGGCCGCGTATTCGTCGGCTGTCTGGATGCCAACCCGCTCGTCGCGGGCAAGGGCGCGCAGATCCTGCGGGATGCGGGCATCCCGGTCGAGACCGGCATCTGCGAGGACGAGTGCCGCCGGTTAAACGAAGTGTTTTTCCACTATATCACAAACAAAACGCCCTATGTCGTGCTCAAGTACGCGATGACGCTCGACGGCAAGATTGCCGCCTACACCGGCGACAGCCGCTGGGTGACGGGCGAAGCCGCCCGCCGGCATGTGCACGAAACCCGCGCGCAGCTGTCCGGCATTATGGTCGGTGTCGGCACGGTGCTCACGGACGACCCGCTGCTCACCTGCCGCATCGAAGGCGGCCGCAACCCCTATCGCATCATCTGCGACAGCCATGCGCGCACCCCGCTGGACTGCCAGCTCATCCGCACTGCGCACGAAATCGACACGGTCATCGCCGTGACCGAATGGAACGAGCGCGCCGCAGCGCTTAAAAAAGCGGGCGCACATCTGGTGCTGTGTCAGGCGAAAAACGACAAAGTAGACCTCACCGACCTGATGCACCAGCTCGGCGCGCACGGACTGGACAGCATCCTGCTCGAGGGCGGCGCGGAACTCGCGTTTGCGGCGCTCGAAGCGGGCATTGTCCACAAGGTACAGGCGTACATCGCGCCCAAGCTGATCGGCGGTGCAGCCGCCAAAACGCCGCTCGGCGGCACGGGCTTTGCCAAAATGGCGGACGCGATGCCGCTCAAAAACGTCACCGTTACGCCGCTGGGCGAGGATTTTCTCATAGAGGGGGTACTATAACGTGTTCACCGGTATCATTGAGGAAATCGGCACGGTACGGCGCATCGAGCGCGGCGCCGCCGGCGCCCGGCTCACCATCGCGGCAAAAACCGTGCTCGAAGGCACCAAGCTCGGCGACAGCATCGCAACCAACGGCGTGTGCCTGACGGTCGTGTCCCTGACCGCGGACAGCTTTTCGGCCGATGTCATGGCCGAATCGCTGCGGCGCTCGAGTCTGGGCGCGCTGCAAAGCGGCTCACCAGTCAATCTCGAGCGTGCGATGCCCTTAAACGGCCGTTTCGGCGGTCACATCGTGTCCGGCCATATCGACGGCACGGGCACGGTCGCGTCCCAGCGCCGCGAGGACAACGCGGTCTGGGTAACCGTGCACGCCCCCGCCGCCTTACTGCGCTACATCGTGGAAAAAGGCTCGATCGCCATCGACGGCGTCAGCCTGACGGTCGCGGCGGTGGACCAAACCGGCTTTGCGGTGTCTATCATCCCGCACACGGGCGCCGAGACCATCCTGCTGGGCAAAAAACCGGGCGAGACGGTCAACCTCGAGTGCGACGTGATCGGCAAATACGTTGAAAAGCTGCTGACGCCGTATGCGCCCGACCAAAAAGCGAAGCCGAGCGGCATCACCATGGAATTTCTGGCCCAGAACGGGTTTTGAGCAATACAAGGAGGAAAACCACTATGGAACAGCAATACTGCACGGTCGAGGAAGCGCTGGACGAACTGCGCGCCGGCCGCATCATCATCACGATCGACGACCCCGACCGCGAAAATGAGGGTGACATGATCTGCGCCGCCCAGTTCGCCACGACCGAAAACGTCAACTTCATGGCCGTCAACGCCAAAGGCTTGATCTGCACGCCGATGAGCGAAGCGGTCGCCCAGCGGCTGGGGCTGGAACAGATGGTCAAGGTCAACACCGACAACCACCAGACCGCGTTCACCGTTTCGGTGGACCATGTGAACACCACGACCGGTATCTCGGCCGAGGAGCGCGGCTACACCTGCCGCATGTGTGCCGACCCGAACACCAAGCCGGAAGAGCTGCGCCGTCCCGGCCATGTGTTCCCGTTGGTCGCGCGCTACGGCGGCGTGCTCACCCGCAACGGCCACACCGAAGCGACCGTAGACCTGTGCCGGCTGGCAGGGCTGGAAGAGTGCGGCCTGTGCTGCGAGATCATGCGCGACGACGGCACGATGATGCGCACGACCGAGCTGCTCGAGCATGCGAAGCAATGGGGACTCAAGGTCATCACGATCAAGGAACTGCAGGACTACTGCCGCCGCCACGATAAACACGTCGTGCGCGAGGCATGCGCCAAGCTGCCCACCCGCTTCGGCGAGTTCCAGATCTACGGCTACATCAACGACCTGACCGGCGAACATCACGTCGCGCTGGTCAAGGGCGACATCGGCGACGGCAAAAACCTGCTGTGCCGCGTGCACTCGGAATGCCTGACCGGCGACGTGTTCGGCTCGCGCCGCTGCGACTGCGGCCAGCAGCTGGCAGCCGCCATGCAGCAAATCGAGCGCGAAGGCCGCGGCGTGCTGCTCTACATGCGGCAGGAAGGCCGCGGCATCGGCCTGATCAACAAGCTGAAAGCCTACGAATTGCAGGAACAGGGCTGGGACACGGTGGAAGCCAACGTCAAGCTCGGCTTTGCCCCCGACCTGCGCGAATACTGGATCGGCGCGCAGATCTTACAGGACCTCGGTGCGAAGGAGCTGCGTCTGCTCACCAACAACCCGGAAAAGATCTATGGTCTGGACGGCTTCGGCGTCGAGATCGTCGAGCGTGTGCCGATCGAGATCGCCCCGCAGGAGGACGATGCATTCTACCTGCGCACCAAGCAGATCAAGATGGGCCACCTGTTCAAGCATGTACTGTAAAGCAATATATTTGAAATAAAAAAACGGAGGAAATCACTATGAAGGTACTCGAAGGAAAACTGGTTGCCGGCAAGGGCAAATTCGCCATCGTCGCATCGCGTTTCAATGAATTCATCGTCTCCAAGCTGGTCTCCGGCGCAGAGGATACGCTCGTGCGCCACGGTGTGGACACGGACGATATTACGCTCGTCTGGGTGCCGGGCGCGTTTGAGATCCCGCTGGCGGCGCTCAAGCTGGCGCAGTCGGGCAAATACTGCGCCGTGCTGTGCCTCGGCGCGGTCATCCGCGGCTCGACCTCGCACTACGACTATGTCTGCAACGAGGTTTCCAAGGGCGTGGCGCAGGTCAACCTGCAGACCGGCGTGCCGACCACGTTCGGCGTGCTAACCACCGAGAACATCGAGCAGGCGATCGAGCGCGCCGGCACCAAGGCCGGCAACAAAGGTGCGGACGCCGCCATTGCCGCGCTCGAGCTTGCCAACCTGCTGCCGCAGCTGTAAGCATCCCAACTGCATCTAAAAAACAGCGCAAAACGGGCTTGCCGCCTGCAAATTGCAGACGGCAAGCCCTTTGTCTGTTGATACGCAAAAATTAGATCAGTTCAAAACAATCGCATTGACCGCCTCGATCAGGTCGACCACATAGCTGCGTCCGATGAGCGAAACCGGTTTTCCATCCACCACGGCAAGACAGTTATTGCCGTCGTAGCGGTAGAGCGCAATGCTGACGCTCGGATAGTTTTCGTTGTCCAGATGCACCGTCAGGCTGATTTCCTCCTTCTGATCGGGCTCTTCGTTGGTAAAGCTGTTCGCGCTGAGCGACGTCAGGGCATCCTGGAACTCCGTGATGTCGATTTCCTCATCGCCGTAGGAGTAGGTTCTGTCATCCGCGTCACCCTCGGTCGTGATCGTATAGGTTTCGCCCTCGAGCGTGATATCCACCTGATTGATATCAGCAAAGTCCGCTGTCAGTACTTCCCGATGCCGCAGGTCGTTATAAGTTGCGGCGATCAAGGCGTAGTACTCCTCCTGCGTAATTTTATAGAGGATCGGCGACTCGCCCACCCGCACATATGCGGTAACGGTCTCCTCCTCGTCGGTTTCAGCGGTATCCGTGTCGGATTCCGCCTCCTCCTGCGCCTTTTCACGCTCTTCCGGGTCGCGGCTGAGGTGCAGCACAAAGCTGTTCTGGGTCTCGTTGCCGTCGTCATCCTCTTCGGTGTAGTCCACCTGCACCGTCAGCTCCGGATCGTCCAGCCCATAGGTCTGCAAATCCTCGTCGGTCGCCTTATAGGTCATATAATCGGTCAGATCCAGGTCGCTGATTGCTTGCAGATAATTGTCTACCTGCTCGGTATCGAGCGGCACGGTTTCCCCGTCCTGCTGCGTGAAATATACGTCGTCCGCGCAGTAGCTTGCGTCGCTGTCCGCATCATAGGTGATCTCATACTCCGCCGCACCCCAGAAGGTGATGCTGTCCGCCTGCTCCACGTCCGGCGTCTCGTCGTTGTCGATCATCTCGCTGAGCGGCGCGTCAAAGTCATCCAGCGGGTCGTTCTGCACCAGATACACGTTCCCGTCGCCGATCGAGACATACCGTTCTTCATCCATCTGGCTGTAATCGCCCAGCAGGATATCATACGTTTGATCCTCGGTCGTGATCGTGATGGTGCAGACCGGATCGTCCAGACCATACTGTCCCAAGTCCTCCGGTTCCTCGATGATAAAGGATACGCCGAACTCCGCAAAGCGGCTGAGCATTTCCTGTATTTTATCCGCGTCCACCGGGAATTCCGCGTCATCGTCATACTGCCAGACGTCCTCTTCCTTGTGGAAGGCCAGCGTGCGCGCATCATACTCCCAAGACAGGGACTGTACCGTGTCGGTATCCAGTTCGAGCACCACTTCGTCGCTGTTCCGGATCTCTTCCTGCCGCTCCTCATACCGGCTGAGCACAAACGTCGCCGCGCACGCGACCACCAGCACGCCCAGCAGAATCATCAGCCGCTTAGACCGCTTCATTTTGCCCCCTCCTCCTTCTCAGCACCACATAAATGCCAATGCCCAGATACGCCAGCGGGAACACGCCGATCATAATGACCTTGAGCAGCGAAGAAGTGGAATCGCTGATGGTCAGATAGTTATAATTAAGCGATTTGCTGCGGATCGCCATGGCTTCGCTCTCCCCGATCAGCGAGGACAGCCCGTTCATACCCAGATTGACGTTTGCGCCCGAAGAATAGGCGTTATACATATCCTCCAAAAAGCTGGACGAGGCAAACCAGAGAATCCTGCCGCCGCTGGTGCACTCGACAGAGACTGCCACAGCAAATGGGCCGTCGATATCGCCGTCCTCCTTATCGTAGGTCGTCATGTCATAGCCGTCCTGCTTGCTGAACGAAGCGTCCGAGGTGGTCAGCAGTTCGGTAACCGTCGCACCGGCCGTATCCTCGCCCACGGTCAGACCCTGCGCAATCGGGAAAATGGGGTAATAATGCTCTTCGATCAGGGAGTCCGTCAGATCGCTGCTGTTCATATCCGGCATCAATGCCAAGGGCGACTGAAACGCGTAGTGTTCCCGATCCCCTTCGACCACGATGCCGTCGGCTGCGGAGACGCCATAATCCCCGATGACACTGTACAGATTATCCAGACTGCCGTCCTGCACCGGCCCCGCCACGACCATCAGCTTGCCGCCGTCGGCCACATAGTCGGCCAGCAGGTCCTTCTCCTCTGTGGAAATATCGCTCGACGGGGCGTAAATCAGGATGCAGTCCGCGTCCTCCGGGATGCTGTCCACGTTGAGCAGCGAGAAGGTCTGCAATTCCATATTCTCCTTTTCGATCTGCTCGCGGAAGGTTTCCGGCAGATCCGCCTCGCCATGGCCCTCGAGCACATAGACCTGTGGCTGTTCGTCGCTGACCACATAGTCGATCGCCGACGTGATCGCGCCTTCGCCGTCAAAAGAGGTGTTGTACGAATAGGAATACAGATCCGCCTCGGCCAGATAGATGTCATCATAGCCGATAAACCGGTATTTGTCGCCGCACTCGACCACCAGACTGTTGTTTTCCACGGTTTCACTGGTGTACTGCTCGGCAAAGGTGGGATACACATCCGGGTTCTTTTTGACCACCTCGATATGGTCGGACAGGCTGTCGTACTTGCTCAGCAGGTTTTCGATGACCTCATCTTCCTCGCCCGACTGCACAATCCAGTAGATGGTCACATCCTTTTCCAGGGCGTTCACCACCACCTTGGTGTTGCTGGTGATCGAATAGAGCTTGGTGGAACTGATGTCGTATTTGGTCAGGGTCGTCGGCAGCGCCGACACAAAGATATTCACGACGATCACGAGCGCCAGTACGATGGCCGTAATCATCAGCGAATACGAACCGCCCTGAAACGCGATACGGTTGCGCGCCGCAGGATCGATCCGGAAAAAGGACAGTATCTTTTTCATCAGTTATACCTCCTTTTCTCCAGCGACTGCACGGACAGAAACAGGAAAAATGCAATCACGCTCAGATAATAGACCACAGCCGTCATATCAAACATGCCGTTGACAAAAACCTTAAAACGCTCAAAGAGCGAAAGCTGGGTCATAATGCTCGGCAGCAGGCCCTCAAACGAGGTGCTGTCGATGAAATACAGCAGCAGCACCGCTGCCAACAACACCAGACAGATGCCGGACGCCAGATTTTCATTCCGCGTCAGATAGCGGATCACCGCACCCAACGCCACAATGATCACCAACAGCGCGATCACCGACCCTGCCGCGGTGGACGAAACATACTCCGACAGGCTGACGCTGTAATAGTTAAACAGGATCACCGCGATGCCGATACCGGCCGCAAGGCCCTGATTGTCCGTCAGGGACGAAAGGAACATACCCACAGCGATCAGCGCCGCGCCCATCAGGAAAAAGGCGAAGATCGAACCATAAGAAGTCAGCAGGTACACATCGCCGAACTGCGCAAAAATCAGCGGATAGACCGAAATGATCGCCAGCGGGATCAGATAGATGATGAGCAGTGCCAGATATTTGCCGGCAATGACCTGCAACGTCGTGATCGGCAGCGAATACAGCAGCTGGTCGGTCTTTTGCCGCCGCTCCTCCGCAATGACGCGCATGGTCAGCACCGGCACGATCACCACAAACACCAGACTGCCGAAACTCAGCACATATTCGAAATTGCTCACCGCCGCCTGAATGTTATACAGCATCGCGCCGATGCCGATGAATGCCAGCAGGAAGGCGCCGAACACATACGCCGTCAGCGAGTGGAAATAGCTTCTGATTTCATGCTTGAATACCGCAATCATTCCGCCTCATCCTCGCTTTCTACCCATTCGATCTCCACCGGCTCCGCCGGGGCCGCGGACGGCTCTTCGGTTTTCTCGGTCAGTTCGATGAAGATATCCTCGAGGTTTGCCTTCTTGAGGTTGACTTCGAGCAGCGCCTTTTCCCGTCCGGCAAAGGCAAAAAACAGCGCGCGGGACAGCGCGTAGATATCCGTCCCATCGGTTTTGACCCGCGCACGGACATAGCCGGTCTCCTGCGCCTCGACCTGTATCTCGGCGATGTGCTCAAGCACGCCGAGGATCTCTTCCGTTTCTTCCGGCGTCGCTTCCGCCGTCAACACGATCTCGCTGGGCGACAGCAGCTGCTTTTCCAGATTATCCGGCGTATCAAAGGCGATCAGCTTACCCTTGGCAATGATCAGAATCTTTTCGCAGATGGTCTGCACCTCGGACAGGATGTGCGAGCTGAGAATGACCGTATGCGTCTGCCCAAGCTGCTTGATCAGATCGCGGATCTCAATGATTTGCAGCGGGTCGAGGCCGACCGTCGGCTCATCCAGAATGATGACCTTCGGGCTGCCCAGCAGCGCCTGCGCAATGCCGACGCGTTGCCGGTAGCCCTTGGACAGCGCCGCGATCGAACGGTGTTTGACCTCCTGTATTTTGGTCTGCTCGACCACCTCGGCCACCTGCCGCTCCAGTTCCGCGCCCCGCAGCCCTTTGGCCTCGCCCACAAAGCGCAGATATTCCAGCGGGGTTTCGTTCAGATAGAGCGGCGGCTGCTCGGGCAGATAGCCGATCCGCTTTTTCGCCTCGCCCGGCTGCTCGAAAATATCATAGCCGTCGATCCGGACATGTCCCTTGGTCGCAGACAGGCAGCCGGTCATGATATTCATGGTCGTGGACTTGCCCGCGCCGTTCGGCCCGAGAAATCCGTACACTTGCCCCTCCTCAATCTCAAAGGACAGGTCGTCCACCGCCATGAAATCGCCGTAACATTTCGTGAGATGTTCCACTGATATCATGCTTGACCTCCTCGTTGAACGATGCGGCATCCCGCACCGGTTTGCAAGGATATTGTAACGGCTGACGCTGAAACGACGCTGAAAGCTGCGCCAAAACCGCAAAAAAAGAGGAAGTCCCGCAAGACTTCCTCTTTTTCGTCAGCATACACAGGGCAATTCCACAAAAAAGCGGTTGACGCCGTCGCGGCTTTCCGCCCAGATCCTGCCGCGGTGCTGCCTTGCGATGCTTTCCGCGATGGAAAGCCCCAGCCCGAAGCTGCCCGACCGGCTGCGCGCCGGATCGGCGCGGTAAAACCGCTTGAAAATGTTTTGCAGCTCTTCCGGCGCAATCTCGGCGCCTTCATCCGCCACCGTCAGCACGCAGCGGGTTTTGCCGCGTTTTTGCAGCGTGACCCAAGTGCGCCCCTTCTCTTTTGCGTATTTCTGCGCATTGTCGAGTAAAATCTCCACCAATTCGCGCAGCTGCGCCTGTCCGCCCGACACGCGGATGCCGTCCTCGATCTCAGTGGAAAGCGTCATGCCTTTTTCGAAAAACACGGATTCAAACGGCAGGACGGTCTGCGATACCAACCGGCTGAGATCCACCTCGGCAAACACCTCTTTGGGCTCCGCGTTGTCCGCCCGCGCAAGCTCCAGCATCTGCCCGATCAGCCGCTTCATCTGCGCGGACATGGTCAGGATGCTGCCGAGGAATTTTTCCCGTTTGCCCGCGTCATAGGACGGGTCCTGCATCAGCTCCGCACTCGTCATGATGACGGTCAGCGGGGTTTTCAGCTCATGCGACGCCGCCGCGACAAACTGCCGCTGCTGCTGCCACGCACGCTCGACCGGACGCACCGCCCATTTGGACAGCAAAATGCTGACCCACAAAAACAGCAGAAATCCAACCACGCCAATAATGCAGCAAGTTTTGATCAGCCCGTTCAGTGTGGCACGTTCGCTGGAAATATCCGCAAACACAAGACACCGATTGAGCGGCGTATCCGCGCGGTAATACCGCAGATTATACTCGGACAGCACGCCGAACTGCTTGGGGGACGCGAACGTTTTCTCGATCAGGTTATCCAGAAAAGCGTTGTCCGACAGGTCGTAATACCCGCCGCCGGTCGCAAGCAGATCGCCGGTCGGCCCCAGCCGCAGCGCAAAAAACGGCAGACGCACATCGCTGTCCGGCTCGTCCGGCGTGTCCAGCCGGAACGGCTGCGCCGCGATGTTGCGCATCATGTTCAGGCTTTCCTGCTCCATGTTGGCACTGGTGAAATAGAACACCAGCCCCAGAATAACGCAGAGCAGGATGGTGACGATGGTCATGTTAATGAGCACAAATTTCAGCCGCAGCTTTTTAATCATCGTCCTGCACCTCCAGATGATAGCCCATCCTGCGGATGGCCGCAATACGGATATTCGAGCCGATGCTGGCCAGCTTTTTGCGCAGGAAACCGATGTATACTTCCACATGGTTTTCCACCGCGTCCGAATCAAAGCCCCAGACCCGCGCCAGGATCACTTCCTTGGACAGGTTGCGTTCGCCCGCCTGCAGCAGAAACCGCATGATATCGAACTCCTTGGCGGACAGGCGGATGCTGTTTTCGCCGCAGACCAGCATGGCGGAATCCAGATCGAGCGACGTATTGCCGAACGTGATTTCGTCCACCTGCGCGCCCTGCCGGCGCAGCAGCGCATTGATGCAGGCAAGCAGCTCCCGCGTGTCAAACGGCTTGGTCAGATAGTAATCCGCCCCGGCGTTCAGCCCGGTGATCCGATCCTCCAAACCGGAGCGCGCCGTCAGCATCAGGATCGGCGTACCCAGCCGCTTGGCGCGCACCTGACGCGCCACCTCGTAGCCGTTCATTTTTGGCATCATCACATCCAGAATCAGCAGGTCGTATACGCCCAGCTCCGCATACTGTGCGCCGCTCTCCCCGTCATAGACGATCTCCACGTCAAAGCCCTTCCCCCGGAGCAATTCCCCGATCGAATCCGCCAGCAGCTGTTCATCTTCGATAATCAGGATTTTCAATGTTTGTCACCACGCTTTTGAGTTGCCACTATCATAATATACAAGTTTGTTGAAACGAAGCTGAAAACGTGTGCAAACGGTGTCTTTTTGCCGGCGGCAACACAAACGATTTTATACAGATAGTGCAGATACCGGTCTTTTTACATGGCAGAAGAGAATTTCCCTCCAACCTCTGTCCTTTTTGCCAGTAAAAGCGTATAATAGGACATATCATACGGAATTTTGGGGTTGGAAATGATGAAGGATGAAAAAAAGGATGGAAAGTATTTTCTGGTCTGTGAGCGCAACTGGGTTTACTTCACCTTAATCACCGTCGCCGGGTTTTGGGGCGCCTATACCTATGCCCTGCGCGGCAATGTGTTCTGCAACGCGCAGACCGGCAACGTGGTACTGATGGGTCTGGCGCTCGGCAATGGGCGCTGGGGCGAGGGGCTTTATTATCTGGTGCCGATCTCCGCCTATGTGCTGGGCGCTTTTGTTTCCGAGCTGCTGCCCAACCCGATCAAGCACCGCCTGTATGTACGTTGGGACACGATCCTGATCTGCATCGAAATGCTCGCGGTGCTCGCACTGGGCTTTGTCCCGGAATCCGCACCGGTGCAGATCTCTCAGGTTGTGATCAACTTTATCGCTTCGATGCAGTATAATACCTTCCGGCAGGCGCAGGGCATTCCCGTGGCGACCACGTTTGCCACCAACCATATCCGGCAAATCGGCATCGGGCTGGCCAAAGAGCTGCGCCACCGGCACAACCCAGACAAAAGCCATCGTGTCAAGCTGGCAAAACACGCCCAAATGCTGTTCTTTTTCGCCTGCGGTGCCACGATAGGCGCAGCCCTCTGCCATTTCTTTCTCGGCAAGGCCATTTGGGCGACGGCTCTGCCGCTGTGCGTCATCTTTGTGACGCTGCTGCACGCGGATCTGACCACAGAGCGAGACTTGGTCGAGCAAAAGCCGGCGGGCCACTGATCCGATACGGCAAAGCGATATAAAAAGGCCATATCCCACAGAATACGCGGGATATGGCCTTTTTGTGTGCCGTGCGGCATGCTTTTTTGTCTTAAAGTTTCTGATTGCCGACCGACCAAACATGGCTTTGTTTTGCCGCCGCTGCGGTATTTTGTGCCATCACGCCCACAAGCGGATGCGGCACATAGCATTCTTCCAAAAATGCGCATTCCTCCGCGGTCAGTTCCAGCGACACGGCCTTGACCGCGCCCTCGATATGGTGCGGCTTGGTGGCGCCCACGACCGGAGCAGTCACCTTGGTCAGCAGCCATGCCAGCGCAATTTCGGTCATGGACACACCTCTGCGGTCCGCGAGCTCCGCCACACGGGCCAGAATGGGAGCGTCCAGATCATGCGCCGCACCATACTTTAGCTGGGCATAGCTGTCCTCCCGCAAACGCTGCGAGGTCTCACCCGGCCGTTTGGACAGACGCCCGCCCGCCAGCGCGCTGTATGGCGTCAGCGCAATGTTTTCTTCCCGGCAATATGGAACCATCTCCCGCTCCTCTTCGCGGAAGATCAGATTATAATGCCCCTGTACGGAGACAAATTTGTCAAATCCCTCCCGCTCAGCCAACGCATTGGCTTTGGCCAGCTGCCAAGCAAAGCAGTTGGAAATGCCAATATACCGGACTTTTCCTGCCTGGACAGCCTGATGCAACCCTTCCATGATCTCATACAGCGGTGTCTGATAATCCCACATGTGATAGATATACAGATCGATGTGATCCATGCCGAGATTGCGCAGGCTTTTGTCCAGCATACGCCGGATATGCTCCTGTCCGCTGATGTTCTGTTCGATTTCTGCCTCGGTGCGGGGCAGGAACTTGGTAGCGACGACCACCTCATCCCTTTTGGCAAAATCCCGCAGGGCACGGCCCACATACTGCTCGCTGGTGCCGCTCTGATAGGCAATGGCCGTGTCGAAAAAGTTGATCCCTTGTTCCAGGCCCTGCCGGATGATCGCGCGTGTCTGCGCTTCGTCAACCGTCCAGGAGTGCTGCCCGTTTTGGGCATCTCCGAACCCCATGCATCCCATGCAGATGCGGGATACCCGCAAATCCGAATGGCCCAGTTTGGTATACTGCATCATCGATTCCCTCACAGATCCAATCCGTCTACCCAGTTTTTCAGGTTTGCCTCGGACAAATGGCCGCTCATCATTCGTCCATCCACGATGCGGGCGCCCGGTGCGCTGCTGCGCAGACCGTCCGCCGATTGCCCCAGTCCGCTGCCGCCGGAAGTTGCGAACAGGACAATGGTCTTGCCGGAAAAGTCATAGCTTTCCAAAAAAGTGTTGATGATCGTGGGCGCCACATACCACCAGATCGGGAAGCCCAAAAAGATCACATCACAGTCCGCGACCGGCGCATCCGTATCCGCGAGCGCAGGGCGGGATTGCCTATCCGCCATTTCCACGCTGCTGCGGGAAGTTTTATCCATCCAGTTCAGATCCGCTCGGGTATACGGAACCGCGGGCTTGATCTCATAAAGCGCCGCTTCTGCGGCTTTTGCCAACGTCTTTGCCGCCTTTGCGGTGTTGCCGCTGGCGGAAAAATATGCAACCAATGCTTTTTTCATCGCAATCTTCTCCTTGACTTCTATTGTAATCCGGCTGCGTAAAAATGTAAAATACTCATTTTTTATCTATATGTATACTCGAAAAGCATTTCTTTCTTGTGTCGCCGCGCAAGAAATGGTACCATAGGAGCAAGGAGGGATCTATATGGAACTGCGTGTTTTGAAATATTTTCTGGCGGTTGCACGCGAGGAAAACATCACCCGCGCCGCAGCGCTGCTTCACCTGACCCAGCCGACCTTATCCCGGCAGCTGATGCAGCTGGAGGACGAACTCGGGGTACAGCTGTTTCACCGCAGCCGATACCGCATTGTGCTGACCGACGACGGCATGCTGCTGCGGCGGCGGGCGCAGGAACTGGTGGATCTGGCGGAAAAAACCGCCCGGGAATTTCATCAGAAGGACAAGCTGCGGGGCGAGATTTCCATCGGCAGCGGCGATCTGGAAGGCATGTCACTGCTCGCCGAACTGCTTGCCTCCTTTCAGCAGCTCCATCCTGAAGTGACCTATCAGATCTGCACCGGCAACGCCGACCAGACCAAGGAGCGGATCGAAGGCGGCACACTTGATCTGGGGCTGCTGCTGGAACCGGTTGATATCAGCAAATATGATTTTATCCGCATGCCGGTGCAGGAGCAGTGGGGTGTGTTGGTCCATCAGGACGACCCGCTGGCCCAAAAAGACAAAATCACGCCGGACGATCTGGCCGACGTTCCGCTGATCATCACCCACCGCGAACTGATCCAGCAGGAGATGGAGCGCTGGTTCGGTGCGCACGCCCAGCGGATTCAGGTGGCCGCCACCGGCAACCTGCCCTATAACATGGCGCTGCTGGCCGGCGCACGCATCGGCGCTTATCTTACGCTCAAGCTGCACTGCACCTATGACAACCTGCGGTTTGTTCCGCTCTCCCCGCCACTGTCCTCCAGCACCGTACTGGCATGGAAAAAGGCAGAGACCTTTTCCCCTGTGGTCAGCGGCCTGATCAGCCATATCAAAAAATGCCTGAGCACTATGTCTGACCATCCGGAATGAGTATTAGACATTGCCATGCCCTCGATCTAAAATGTAGATGTCCGTACGGGGCATCTGCATTTTTCTTTTTGGGAGGCAAACCATGACGATACAGGAAGCGAGCGAACATTATCAAATCCCCATGAACATCCTGCGGGAATATGAAAGCTGGGGGCTGTGCGGCGTCGTCAAAAAAGTGATGGGACTCTGGCAATACGATGATACCGATCTGGAACGGCTGAGCATCATTATGACACTGCACGATATCGGATTTTCCTCGGAGGAAGTAGAAACCTATATGCGCTTGCTGCTCGAAACAGAACATTCCGAAGCACAGCGGCTGCGGATGCTGGAGCAAAAGCGCAGCCGTGCACTGGATGAAATCCATTTCAAGGAGCACCAGCTCCAGCGTCTGGATTACCTGCGCCATGAAATTTACCAATCGCAAAAACAACCGGAGGGAGCCAAACGATGAAACGCTGTTGACCGCGCTTCTGTGCACCTGTTCGTCGGCAGCCTGCGGCGGCCGGATTGCTATGATACCATGTTTCCGGGTCACCGCATTTGGAGAGGAGCAGGCGACAAAAAACATCTCCGCATTTGGGGAGAGTGCCGACTTTACCGGCAAACCCATCATTCCGTTCTGCACTTCCGGCCCGGACAGCACCGACGCCAGTGTCGATCCGCTCCGCACGCTGACGCCGTCTGTAACAGCCACCGCCAAGCCAACCACCCCGACCGAAACTGCATCCGCGATCGTCTTGCAAACAATATAGATTTTAAGCATATAAATGCATTCTTTATAGGTATTTGCTATTGCATTTCCCTGATGTTACAATAGAATCACAAAGCAGAAGCACGCCTGCCGGGCAAAGCTTCTTGCCGCCGGACAGCCTCCGACGGATTACATCCTGCAGCCTTGTACCCATTTCTGATCGACCCAAGGAGGACGACAACCATGCATTCCAAATATAACGGCTACTCTTTCCCGATGCGCAACACCGTCACGCGGGAGAAAGTACATTTTCATAACCGCTACGGCATTGAACTGGCAGGCGATCTGTATCTGCCCAAAGATACTGCCGGAAAGCGCGCTGCCATTGCCATTTCCGGCCCCTTCGGCGCTGTCAAAGAGCAGTGCGCCGGGCTGTACGCGGAAGAACTGGCCAGCCGCGGCTTTGTTGCTCTGGCGTTTGACCCCTCGTTCATCGGCGAAAGCGGCGGCACTGTGCGCAACGTTGCCTCCCCCGACATCAACACCGAGGACTTTTCCGCCGCGGTAGACTATCTTTCGGTCCGTGACGACGTTGATCCGGAGCAGATCGGCATTCTGGGCATCTGCGGCTTTGGCGGCATGGCGCTCAACGCGGCTGCGATGGACACGCGCATCAAGGCGACCGTCACGTCCACCATGTATGACATGACCCGCATCAGTGCCAAGGGGTATTTCGATGCGGACGACAATGCAGATGCCCGCTATCAGATGAAACAAGCGCTCAACGCCCAGCGTACCGCGGACTACAAAAACGGTTCATATGCACGCGCCGGCGGGGTTGTGGACCCGCTGCCCGAAGATGCGCCGTTCTTTGTCAAGGATTACTACGACTACTACAAAACCGAGCGCGGCTATACCGAGCGGTCGCTCAACTCCAACGACGGCTGGAACGTGACCTCTTCCCTGTCCCTGCTCAACATGGCGATTCTGCGTTACAGCAACGAGATCCGCAGCGCGGTGCTGATGATCCACGGAGACAAGGCGCACTCCTGCTACTTCAGCCGGGACGCTTACGCGGACATGATCCGGGACAATCCCTATACCGACAACAAGGAGCTGCTCATCATCCCCGGCGCAGTCCACACCGACCTGTACGACCAGAAGGACATCATCCCCTTTGATAAAATCGAACAATTCTTCCGGACATACCTGAAATAATTTAATTGCAGGAGGAAATGCTGCATGACCAAACTCTTCTGTATCCTTTTGGCGGCCCTCGGCCTGTCCGGCTGCGGCGAAGTGCCGGCTGACCCCGCGCTTCCCCCCACGACGGAACCGTCCATCACGCAGCCGCAGCCGCCGGAAACATCCGAACCCGATCAGGAGGAATCCGCTTTGAAAATCACCGTTGGCGAATATGAGCTGCTGGCTACCTTTGCAGACAACCCCTCCGCAGAGGAATTCAAAGCGCTGCTCGCGCAGGGGCCGATCACCGTCCAGATGGATGACTACGGCGGTTTTGAAAAGGTTGGGCCTTTGGGCACCACGCTGACGCGCAGCGATGAGCAGATCACCACGCAGCCCGGTGATGTGATCCTCTATCAGGGCAATCAAATTACCATCTACTACGGCACCAACTCCTGGAACTTTACTCGACTTGCCCGCATTGACGACCCCACCGATCTGCAAGCCAAGCTGGGTGACGGAACGGTATCGATCACATTTTCTCTTGTCTGACTGATCCGGGCAATCCGGACACAATAACGCGGCACGGCCTTTGGGGACGCGCCGCGTTTGCATTTGCTAGGCTGCCAATGGGTTTTGCCGCAATGCAGCGCCGAAAAAGCCTCCCTGTTGCCCCGTTGACGAACCGCCGATTTTGCTCTACAATATGGCAGGAAGCCCGATTTTCTTCCGCAAAACGCCAAGCAAGGAGCACTTCCTATGATTTTTTATTTTTCCGGCACCGGTAATTCCCGGTGGGCGGCAGAGCAAATCGCAGCCCTCACCGGTGACAAAGCCCTTGATATCATTGCACTGGACCCTGTGCCCGATCTGCACAATGAAGCACAGATCGGTCTGGTTTTCCCCGTTTATGCGTGGGGTGTGCCCGAACCCATGCTTGCTTTTGCTCAATCGCTGGGCAAAACCGACGCCTTTACCTTCGGCGTATGCACCTGCGGCGAGGAAGCCGGCTACACGATGAAAAAGCTCAGTGCGGTTTATCCGCTTCGCAGCAGTTACAGCCTGGTGATGCCCAACAACTACGTCATCGGCAGCGAGCTGGACGACGAGATGACGGTTCGGCACAAAATCGACACGGCATCCGCCGAATTGCAGACGATTGCGCAGGAAATTTTGCAGCGCAAACCGGTGTACCGCGTATCGGAAGGCACGCATGCGGGACTGAAATCGGGTATGGTCAACTTTGGGTTCAATCGATTTGCCCGCAGTACAAAATCCTTCTACGCGACAGATGCCTGCAACGGCTGCGGCCTCTGCGCCCGGCACTGCCCCACCCAAACCATCACGCTTGCAGACGGCAAGCCCCGCTGGGGCAAGCAATGCTATCAGTGCCTGCGCTGCATCAATGCATGCCCGCAGCGCGCCATCCAGTATGGCAAGCAGACCGAAACCCGCGGCCGCTACACGATCGATCCATATGTGAAAAGCCGCTGAACTGCACAAAACAGCGCCCGGAACCTTGGTTCCGGGCGCTTCTTTCACATCTCGCCCTTCCAGACACGGGCCAGAATATCTTTGAGCACCAGCATGGCGTCGGTGTGGTTGTAACCGTAATCCACCCGCAGCTGCGTCAGCATCTCCCGCAAGGCGGGCGCATAGTCGCCGATGCGGACTGTTTTGTGATAGGTTGCCAGCACCGGATATTTTTTGCTCCACACCTTGTTCCAGTCGATCCGGGCCTGTGCCTCGTCGCTGACGCTGTCGATCATCTGCTGTGCCTGCTGCTCGTCAAAGTCGTATTCAATCAGCTCGTCGAGCGTCATGTGATACAGCACCGCCAGCCGCTTGGACTGCCGGATATCCGGCAGCGTTTCGTCGGTTTCCCATTTCGAGATGGTCTGACGGCTGACGCCCAGCTTTTCGGCCACATTTTCCTGCGAAAGTCCGCTCTTCTTGCGGGCGTGATACAAACTGCTTCCCAAACCCATTGTTTCCCCTCCTGTTTTTCTGTCCTGTCTGTCAGTATACCGACACGGCAAGCAAATGTCCACCAATCAAACCGGTCAGTTGCGCCCGATTTGTTAACAACGCGCCCCGCCGCCAGCGGGATGGCTCAAAACGCGGCCGTCCCCGCACCCAGACCGAAAAAATACCGCATAACCGGATTCTCTGCATGATATTTTAAGGATATGGAAAAAACAGGAGCGCGCTTTGCGTTGACCTGTTTTTTCACAAGGCGTACAATAAAAGCATCACGGAAGGGAGCCATCGTCATGGATCAGACTACAAACCAATCCTACTACACCGAACAGACATTGCAGGCCGCCGCCCGCTACTGGGATGAAAAAGACGCGGGCAGCGTCAAACTTGACCAAGCCAAACTGCAAACGATGCTCGAAACCTACATTCAGGCCAACAACACCTGCGCGCTGGCCACCGGCACCGGGGACTATGTGCGCTGCACGCCCATCGAGTACAGTTATCACGATGGGTGCTTCTGGCTGTTTTCCGAGGGCGGCAAAAAATTCATCGGACTGGCGCATAACCCCAACGTGTGCCTCGCCATCTTTGACAAGTACGAAGGCTTCGGCAAGCTGCACGGCGTGCAGGTCATGGGCAAAGCCGAGCTGATCGAGCCGTTTTCCGCACCGTATCTGGCGCATGCCGAATATAAAAAGATTGCGCCGGAATTTCTCAAAAAGCTGAAAAGTCCCATGCACCTGATCTGCATCCACCCCATCCGCATCGACTGCCTGTTCTCCGACTGCAAGGAGCTGGGCTGCGATGCCCGGCAGACGCTGGTGCTGGACAAAGCATAACCAAACCCTCCGGACGAAAACCGGGCAGGCATCTTCCTTTGTCGGAGACGCCTGCCCGTTTTTTCTCTTCCGTAAAAAGGTTATTTGAGCTTCAGCCCGTCCCGGAAGGCATTGCCCACGGTTTCTCCCAGCTTGCGGTAAGTATGGTGAACGGGGTCAAAGGTGATGGGTTCCAACTTGTCCGGGTCGATCTTGCCGTTTGCATCCAGCACGGACTCGTCCGCGCTGACGTTGACGATCTCACCCACCAGGCGGCAGGTCTCCGGATCGTAACAGATCAGGCGGCACTCCAGCGCCATCGGCAATTCGTCGATCAGCGGCGCATCCACAAATTCCGAACGGGTGGTGTGAAAGCCCGCCTTTTCCAGCTTGTTTGCCTCTTTGTTGCCGGACGCGATGCCTACATAGTCGCAGGCAACGACCTGCGCCGCCGTGGCCATGCTGACCGTGAACGCTTTCCGCGCCAGAATGTTCGCCGTCGTCTTGTGCTCCGCACTGATGCACATGGAAAGCTGCGCTTCCTCGCTGATGCCGCCCCACGCCGCATTCATGGCGTCCGGTGTGCCATCCTCCCCGTAGGTCGCGATAATCAGCACCGGCTGCGGATAGGTCCACGGCTTTGCTCCAAAGTTTTTACGCATGACAACATTCCTCCTGAGAATTTCTTTCACTTTTTTATCAGCAGTTGCCCGTATACACCGCTTGCAGGTTTTCCTGGGCAATGTCGGCCAGACGGTAAACCGTCTTAACCGGCGTAGGCGGCCGGTCGGTCATGTGATGGCGCGGGAAAAAGCGTGAAATATGCAGCGGGATATCCGGGCGGACCGCGGCCAGCCAAGCGGACAGCGCGCGCATTTCGTCCTCGCTGTCGTTTTCCCCCGGCACGATCAGCGTCGTGACCTCAACATGGCAGTTCTGCGCCGCCAGCGCGATCGATCGCTTGACCGTTTCCAGATCGCCGCCCAGCCTGCGGTACCATTTCGCGGTAAAGCCCTTGAGATCGATATTGACCGCGTCGATCCACGGCAGCAGGGCGCGCCACGGCTGCTCCTCAATCGTTCCGTTGGTCACCAAAACATTTTTCAGCCCCGCCTCGTGCACCAGCGCGGCGCAATCGCGCACATATTCATAGCCGACCAGCGGCTCGTTATAGGTATACGCCACGCCGATATTGCCGCGCGCCCGCAGCCGGACGGCCTCGCGCACCAACGCTTCGGGCGGGCAATCCCGCGTGGGGATGTCCGCGCCCGAAGCGGCGATCGCGGCATTCTGGCAGAACGGACAGCGCAGGTTGCACCCGAAGCTGCCCACAGACAGAATCATGCTGCCGGGATGAAACCGGCGCAGCGGCTTTTTCTCGATGGGGTCGAGCGCCAACGCGGTCAGCTTGCCGTAATTGATGGAAACGATCTGCCCGTCCCGGTTGGCTCTGGCGCGGCACAGGCCGGTCTGCCCTTCGTCCAGCGTGCAATGATGAAAACAAAGCTCACATACCGCGCTCATACATGCCGCACCACCTCAAACCGTTCCAGCCGATACGGCTCGTTTGCACGAATGCCGCCCTTTTCCCGCGCGATCTCGATCTGCTGCGCTGCTGTGTCCACACCGTCCAGATCGGGCAGCAGCAAACCGCGGCGCGTGCCGCAGGAGACGATCACGCCATAACGCTTGGGGTCGAGCTGCGCGGGCGAATCGACCGGTTCGGGCGCGCCCAGCACGTCCACACTGTATTCCAGCGCGTCCAGCTCCTCGGGATGCACCGGCGGAAAGCGCGGGTCACGCGTCCCGGCGGACACGGCGTTGCGCACGATCTCCTGCGCGACGTTTTTCTGGGTCGGGGAGATGGTGCCGATGCAGCCGCGCAGCCGCCCATCCAGATGCAGCGAGACGAACGCGCCCGCCGCCCGCTGGGTCAGCTCATCCGGCAAGTCCTCCGGCAGCGTTTCCAACCGGCTGCCGGTGCGGATATAAGTCTCCAGTGACAGCCGCGCCAGACGCACCCAAGCGTCCTCGCCCGCGCGGCGCGCGGCCAGCCGGTCGCGCTGCGCCTGTTCGCAGGCCGCCGCAAAACAGCGGGTTTGATCCCGGCCGGTGACCGGGAACAGCGCCACCGCATACCCCACCCCGAACGGCCCTTCATGGCTCAGCAGCTGCGGCTGCACCGCCTGTCCGTCCAGCGCACCGGCCATCATCTGGAACGAGCGCAGGCCGCATTCGGCCGCCCGCTCGCACAATGCCGGGTTCATCATAAGGAATTGCAGGAAATCGCCCGACGCCATGGTCTGCGTCACCGCCTCGTCGAATTTCGGGCCTTCGGGCGCAAACCCATACGGGCCGTCGTCTTTCAGCTTGTGCGACAGGTCGCCGCTCGCCACGAACACCGCGCGGCGTCCCAGCGCCTCGACCGCCGCGGCGACGCACTGCCCCAGCCGGTAATGTGCAAGCGGCGAAAAGCCGGACAGTCCCATGCGCACGATCGGACAGCTGACGCCCGCCTTTTGCAGATAATACAGCGGAATCAGCACGCCGTGGTCGAGCGCCGGGTCGCGCTGACCGAGAAAACCGGCTTTCAGATCAGCCTGCTGCGCCCGGCGCACGATCTCCTCGCGCAGCGCAGTGTCATACCGGGCGAGGATACGCACCTGCGGCGCCCCAAAGGCCGACATATCGCCCACCGCGGCTTCGCCGGGGCTGATGTGAAAGTAATCCCCATACAAAATGGTGTGCGGCGAAGCCACAATGAGCACATCCGGCTTCCACCGCGTCACCTGCTCGGCCGCGGCGCGCATCGCGCGGTCTGTGGCGGCAATTTCTTTTTCCCGCCCACGGCCCACTTCAGGCAGCAGCACGGGCGGATGCGGGGTCAAAACAGCGCCAAGCATCGTCATATCGGTCACTCCTCTCGATTGCGTGCTCTATATGTTCAGTATAGCACGGCAAACCGCAAAGCAAAAGTCCGCGCCGCCGTTTTTCCCTCCCCTTGCGTGCCATGTCTGCCTGCTGCACAAGGCTCGCTTTCAAAGTTTACTTTTGTGGTATACCATGCACGAAGACATTCACAGGAATGATTCTCCTTTTGTGTATCCAGCCGAATCTTGCAATTTGCATATTTTTCTATTATACATATGGGTTTACTTATGTTACAATATGCCACGCTGACCAAAAAATGATTTGTATTTTGGGCTGCACATCACCCAGGCCAAACCGCTTTGCACGGCCTGAGCGAAAGAAAGGAAAAAAGCACATGAAATGGTATCAAAGAACAATGTCCGGTGTGCTGACGGCCGCAATGGGCCTCAGCCTGCTGGGCGGCTTACCGACGGCAGCGGCCGCCGAACCTGCGGCCGTCCCCCTGACATTGTCCACCCCCGCCGATGCAACGGGAGATATTTTGACCGTTGTGCAGATGGATTACCCGATCTACCAGGACAAGCTGAACGGCTCCGCCGTTACGCTGTACCGCGGCGACACGGTGATCGCAACCGGCAGCTTGCAGGACGGTACGCTGACCTTTACCGACGGCAGCGGCGCGTCCGGTTTGGTCACACAGCAGACCAGCGGCCCGCGGGTCACCTCTGTCCGGGTGCAGATCACCGGCTTGTCCGCGTCGGACGGGAAAAACCGGTATCGTCTGAAACTGACGGGCGACGGTTTCAAAACGTATGAAAGCGACGTGCTGGAGCTGTCCGACTATTCCTTGGGGCTGCAGCTCGGCGCCGGCGCCTTCACGCCCGGCGACCTCAACGGCGACGGCGCGGTTGACGCCGCCGATATCGAAGCCGTCAAGCGCCAGCTGAGTACCTCCGACAGCCAGGCCGACCTCAACGGCGACGGCACGGTGGATATTTCCGACCTGGCCATCGTCACCATGGGCGCGGACGCGGCCGAACAGGCGCAGGTCTACCATACCGCGGCCATCGCCGCCAAGGTCGTAGACAGCGCCGCGGTGCAGACCGCGCTGCAAGAGGAAGCCACCATCAAAACCGTTTCCGGCGAAGTGACCGACCTGTTCACCGGCGACGGCTTTGTCAGCATCACCCCGCAGGCGGATGCCGAGAGCGTTGCGCTACCCATTCCGCTGACCGAACAGGGCATCGAAATGGAGCAGGTGGAGATCACCAGCTCGGTGGGCAACCCGGTGGAAAAAGGCACGCTGGTGGCGGAAACCGCGGACGGCGAGATCATTGAGATCCCCTTTGACCAGAGCGCACCCGCCGGCGTGTATGCCATCCAGACCCGCGACGACGGCCGCAAGGTCGTGACCATCTCGCTGGGCAAGCGCGTGCCGGTCAAGAAAATCACCATCAAGGTCGATCTGGACGAGGCCGGCAAGGAAGTGGTTGTCGAGCAGATCAAGTTCGTGCAGGACATCGTGCCGGAAAACGCCGCCACTGAAAACACGCAGGTGCAGAATGTGACGGCGCAGGCAGACAGCAAGCAAGTGACCCTCACTTGGGATGCCTTCGCCAATATCACCGGCTACAAGGTCTATTACGGCACGAGCGAAGCCCAGATGACCACAGTGGTCGAGACCGAGAAAACCACTTGCACTGTCACCGGGCTGGAAAACCTGAAAACCTACTACTTTGCCGTTGCGCCGGTGTCGAACGCCGGCGGGCAGATCTGGGAAGGCACCAAATCCGCCGTGGTGCAGGCGACCCCGCAGCCGGGCAGCGTGCCCGACAAGCCCGACAACGTGACGGTCACCCCCGGTGACGCGCTGCTGTCGGTCAGCTGGAAACCCGGCAAGGACACGGCATACAGCAAGGTGCAGTACCGCGTGCAGGGCGAAGATGCCTTCACCGTGCTGGACGGTTCGTTCCAATCGACCGCCACGATCACCGGTCTGACCAACGACGTGACCTATGAAGTGCAGGTGTTCGGCGTCAACGACAAGGGCAACGGCCCGGTCTCGCTGACCGCCGTCGGTACGCCCAAGCAGGAGGTCATTGCAGAGCCCGACCTGCCCACGGTCAACCGGCTGGACAACACCATCATCACATCGGCAGAAGTGCCGTGGAACAACACGGACTATACGTTCAGCAAGGGCTCCATGCCCGCTTCCGTCTACGACGGCGACTACCAGACCGGCTGGATCGCAAGCGCATGGTGGAAGGAGCGCAAGTTCACCTTCCATTTCGATCAGGCATATGAGATGGATTACCTGATCTATGTCCCCAATCTGGGCAAGGACGTCCAGAGCAATAACGGCAAGCTGTTCCGCGACTACTTCACCGCGTTCAGCGTATGGCTCAACGGCGAGCAGGTAGAGGCGTCCAAGGTTTCCTTTGAGCGCGCCAAGGACAACGAATACTTCATCGTCAAATTCCCCAAGACGACGGTCACTTCGATCGCGGTCGAAGGCAAGCAGTGGGACGGCGCGGGCAACATCAGCCTGTCCGAAATTGCTTTCTATCAGTATGACGGCCTGGCGGAGGAGATTTCCGCATTGTTCTCCAACGACAGCCACACCGCGCTGGCGCAAGGCGTGGACAGCGGCAAAATTGACGCGCTGCGGGAAAAGGCCGCAAGCGCCGACGCCTACTATGTCGATCGCGCAGTTCTGCTCGACGAGCTGGACAACGCGCAGCAGCTGCTGGACAGCAAGGCGAGCGAGCTGATCGTGCGCGACGGCTTCACCTCCCGCAGCGGCGCGGCCGACAGCCAGTATGGCCAGTCCGCCTCCGCATTGCAGCCGCTCGGCATCTCCGCACTGTCCAACCAGTACATTTCCCTCTATGTTGAGGGGCTGGGTGCAGGCGAAAGCATGCGTCTGGTGCAGTGGCAGCAGTACGCCGAGGCCGGAACCTCGTCCCAAAGCTACACGCTGCACAACGGCCGCAACCGCGTTTATCTGAATCAGATCGGCAACAGCGGCTCGGGCGAGCGCGGCGGCGCGCTGTACATCGAGTACGCGGGCAGCAACGCCGCCAACCTCAAAATCCAGGTGCGTGACACTTCGGCAAACCGGAACGTCGTCACCGTCCTGCCCCTGCTGAACATCCAGCCCGGCCAGTGGTACGGCAAGAGCGAGGCCGAGCGCAAGGCGCTGATCCACCCGTATGTGACCGCGCTGCAGGCGTATGTCTCCGGCCTGACGTTCAACAACGAAGGCAGCAAGCGCACCAACACCCGCAACTGCACCGATATCGCGACCCCGAGCGTGCTGCTCTCGCTTCCGGCCGATCAGGTGCTGACCGGTCTGGGCGGCGCATCTGCGAGCGCGGACGCCATGACGAATCAGCTCTATGACGCGATCTGCGCGTGGGAGCAGCTGATTTTCTTAGCTAACAAGACGCAAGGCATCCTTGCGGCGGACGCAAATTTTGTTTCCTACCAGTATCCCATGCAGACGCGGCAGAACATCCGCATGTCCCGCATGTTCTCCGGCGCGTTCATGTTCGCGGCAGGCAGCTATATCGGCATTGACTACAACGAGACCCGCGCCATGGTGACCGGCTATCCGCTGGAAAAGAGCGGCTCGGGCACCGGCATCGACAGCGACGACCTCAACGGTCTGTACGGCTGGGGCATCGCGCACGAGGTCGGCCACAACATGGACAAGATCGGCTATGCCGAAATCACCAACAACATCTACTCGCTGGTCGCGCAGACGGCGGACGACGGTGACATGACCGGTGCTTCCCGTCTCGAGGGCATGTATCCGGCGATCTTCAACAAGGTCGCGCTGGGCAAGCCGGGTCAGGCCGGCGACGTGTTCACCCAGCTGGGCATGTATTGGCAGCTGCATCTGGCCTATGACGAAGCAGGCAGTCCGCTGGACGGCAGCGGCGCGCTGGACTTCTACAACGCGTTCTTCACCAAATGGAAAGCGGGCGCATACAGCGACGCCGCCAGCAAGGACGACCGCATCGCACTGATCGCGTCCGAGGTGGCAAACAAGAACCTGACCGAATTCTTCACCCGCTGGGGCATGGAGCTGAGCGACAGCACCAAATCCAAGCTGAAAACCTACGGTGAAGAGACTCGCGAGATCTGGTACCTGAGCGACCAGTCCCGCCGCGACCGTCTGAACGGCGCCTCTGCGGCCAGCCTGACCGCATCGCTTTCCGCCGCGGTTGAAAACGACACGCAGGTCAAACTCACCGTCACCATTTCGGCGGACGCCGACCGCGTGCAGGGCTACGAGATCCTGCGAAACGGCACCCCGATCGCCTTCCTGACGGGCGACGACCAGACCACCCAGACCTACACCGACACCGTCGGCGCGGCCAACAACATGGCCTTCACCTACTCGGTGCGCGTGATCGACAAACTGGGCAACGAGGCTGCCACGGCATCTGCCAACGCAGTGCGCATTTCGTACGACAAGGTCATCGACGCAGATCAGTATGACATCGCACGTGAAGCCGACGGCACCATCCGCATTACCGCCAGGGACGGTCTGCTGACCACAGGCGGCATCAAAATCACCGGCAGCAATGTCCCGACGGACGGCAGCTATACCGTGACCGTCTACGCACTCGGAAAGGATACCACCGCCAAGCGCGGCAGCTTTACGCAGAATGAGGCGCAGCAGGACAGCACGTTCCTGTCCTACTTCAATAAGCCGGGTGCAGAACCGTCCGACACCCGCATCTGGATGTATGACGCGGGACAGATCGCGATTTCCGGCATCCCGCAGACCGTCGCACTCGAGGACATCCACCTGCTCAGCTATCCGGGCGACGACATCGCCTTCACCGAGGGCGCGTCGATCGGTGTGCTGGACGCAGACTACACCTACGACACTGGCGACGGCCAGACCGAGACCATCCCGCAGGGCACCATCGTCATCACCGGCAGCTACCGCGGCGACCCGCTCTACAACAGCGTGCGCGTCAAGGCCAAGGTGCAGACCATGAAGCCCGGCTCAAGCGATGCGCCCGTCGTATCCGAGCGGACCCTGTCCGGCGAAACGCTGCTGTTTGCGGAAATCCCCGCGGACGGCGAAGTCAGCACGATCAGCGACGGCTTCTTCCTGTTCATCCCGGAAGATCAGGACGCATTTAAGCAGGTCAACGAGGATCACGGCGACAACCACGCCGCCGGCAACGCCGTCATGATCGAACTGCAGGCGCAGATGTGGCGCGCCGAGGACGTCAACGGCACGAACCCGCGCATGACCAGCGACACGCTGTTTATCAGCGTGCCGCGCTACGACAGCATGCCCGGCATCGTGCTCGAACAGTAACTGAAACCAAGAAACGGAGGACGCGATGAAGCGTTGGATCAAACACACCTTCTGGGCGCTGACCCTGAGCGCCCTGCTGACAGTCCCTGTGCTGGCAGCCGAGCTTTCCCTTTCCTTTGACAAGCAGGGCACCACGGCCGCCGTGCAGCTGCGGGACGTTGGCACCGACCGCTATGCGGCCGAAGTCACCTTCCCGATCAGCAGCACCCAGTCGGTGCAGTTTCAGGGCAAGGCAGACACCTACGCCATGACCCTCGACAGCGCGGCAGGTACGGTCACGCTGTACGCCGCTTCCAGCAAGCCGCTGCCCATGTCGGGCGGCGCGCTGGATCTGGGCACACTGACGGTGGCGTCCGGCGCCGAAGTAAGCGGCACCGGCAAGGCCATCGTACTGGACCAGTCCCTCAACCGTTACACCTACGCCGACACGGCGGTGACAGTGACCCGGAACCAAACGCCGGACGCCCCCGACGGCGACTCTTCCGGCGGCGGTACATCCGGCGGCAACTCGTCCAGCGGCACCCCGACCGTGGACCGCACGCCTTCCGTGTCGGTCAACGGTGCGGGCGGCAAGGTCAAGGCCGCAAATGACGGCTCGGTCACCATCACCCCGGATGCCGGCTACCAAATCGCCCGCATCCTGGTCAACGGCAAAGAAGTCGCCGTGACCACCCGTCTGACCGGGCTGACCGCCGCCGACGTGGTGGTGGTCACCTTCGAGAAGATCGCTGCTGAAACGCAGCCGACCTTTACCGACGTCCGGCCCACCGACTGGTACGCGGATGCGGTGCAGTTTGCCGTCTCGAAAAATCTGTTCCAGGGCATGAGCGCCACCGAATTCGGCCCCAACGTGCAGATGAACCGCGCCATGCTGGTGACCGTGCTGTACCGCCTGTCCGGCGAGACCGCCCAGAGCGGCAGCGGCTTTGCCGACGTCGATCCGAACGAATGGTACGGCGCAGCGGTGACATGGGCGCAGCAAAACGGCATCGTGCAGGGCATCACGAGCACAACCTTTGCCCCGCACAACACCATCACGCGCGAGCAGATGGCGGCGATCCTGTACCGCTACGCCAAGCGGCAAGGGACGGTGCAGGAAGGCGATGCCTCGGTGCTGTCCGGCTTTGCCGACGCCGATGCCGTCACGCCTTACGCGCTGCCCGCGATGCGCTGGGCAGTGCAGCAGGGTCTGCTCTCCGGTATGGGCGATCAGACCCTTGCGCCGGGCGGTTTTGCAACCCGCGCGCAGGTGGCGACCATTTTGCAGCGCTTCCTTACCTCAGCGCAGTAAACTGCCCGACCGTCTTTCGGCGGCAAACCGATCTTTGCACGGATAAACAAAGCGGCGGAGAGAGCTCTCTCCGCCGCTTTGCTGCGTCTGTCTATAAACGGTCGTCTTTCTTGTGCGCGCTGATGAGATAGAATCTTTTCGCCGCTATCCCGCTGTGGCACATTCGTTTGCTGATCAGACACAAAAGCAGTTGCTGCAACAGGCAGCAACTGCTTTTTATCTGTGTTCTTCTATTGTGTGATATTGCCGCGCAGCGCCTCCAAATACTGCTTTTTATAACGAATCGGAGGCAGACCCACGACTTTGGTGAAGATGGTGTTAAAATAATTGGTGTTATCATAGCCGACCAAGGTTGCAATCTGCGCCGCGGTATAGTCACTGCTGATCAAATAGGTCTGCGCCATGCCGATGCGCCGGCGGATCACATACTGAATGGGCGAAAAGCCGGTGATCCGTTTGAAAACGTGTGAAATATACGGCTCGCTGCACTGAAATTCCGCCGCGATGCTTTTGAGCGTCAACGGCTCGGTAAAATGCTGATCCAGAAAGTCCCGAATTCGGCCGACGATCTCGCCCTCCTGCTCCGAGCAAATCTGCTGGGTTTGCTCGGTCTCGATCTGGCAGGCCAGCAGCAAAAAGGAAGCTGCCAGGCACTGGGCCGAAGCCTTGGCATAGATGTCCCGGTCGAGCAGCTGGTAGGCCTGTTCACACAGCTGCGCCAGAAATGCAAACCGTGTGCCGCTCGCCCGCACCGGCGACGTGCCGCGCGGAATGATGTGATTGGCCGGCAAGCCCGGCAATTGCAGCCCGCTCAGGCCAAAGCAGTAGGTTCCGATCTCCGCATCCGACATACTGCGCACCTCGTGCAATTCGCCCTGATTGTAAAACAGGATATCGCCCGCCTGAATCGGATAACACTGCTTGCCCACTTCATAATACCCAAAGCCGCGATACACCAGCAGGATCTCACACAGCGACTGATGGCTGTGCATCGGACGATCCCGCTTTTTGCCGCCGAACTCCTGTTTGGTGATATAGAGCAGAATCGGCGTCAGGCTGCTGCTGTCATAAGTCGGCTGAAAGACCTGCTGAATATAGTTATCTATCTTTCCGCGCATCCTGCCGCCTCCCTGCAACCGCTCTGCTCCGCTGGAATCAGATCTCGTACCCAACGCTTTTCAGATAGTCCACGCTGGCTTTGACGTCGCGCAGGCTGGTATCCGAATTGCGCGGATCACGCTCCTGCTCGATGGTGATATAGCCCGCATACCCGATCTCGGCCAGCGCCTGCTTGATGGCTGGATAGTCGAGCGAGCCTGTACCGATCGGACACATGGCGCCCTTGCCGCAGCCGTCGAAAAAGCGGATGTGTTCGCCCAGCACCTGCCGGTACACCGTCTCGTTGACGTCCTTGAAATGCACATAATCCAGCCGGTCGGCATACTTTTTCAGGTACTCAACCGGGTCCATGTGCGAATAATACAGGTGACCGGTGTCCAGACACAGTCCTGCCACGTCATACGGGATATCGCGCACGACCTTTTCAATCTCATCGGCAAACTCGATGTAGCCGCCCGCATGCGGATGGATCACCGGGCGCACGCCCCATTTGTTGGCGCGCTCGCACACGGCACGCACATTGCCCATGAACCGCGCCCACTCCTCATCCGACAAGCGCGGCGCGGTATCCGGATGACCGGCGGCGTAATCGCGCTCGTCATGGCCCCAGTCCATGACCGTCATGTACGGGGTCGGGAACTTTTGTCCGTCGTGCCGCTTGAGCGTCGGCAGCTGCGGGTCAGTGATCAGCGCGCAGATATCATCCACAGCATGCAGCACGCTTTCCTGATTATCCGCGTCCAGCAGATCGTGGAAAATCGTGCCGGCGACGATTGCCAGTCCGTTTTTCTTAAGTTCGGCGGCAACCAGCCCCGCGTCGATCGGCAGATAGCCGTACGGCCCGAGTTCGATCGCGCTGTATCCCGCTTTGCCCGCCTCCTCCAACACACGGGTCCAAGGCGGCAGATACGGATTTTTCGGATCATCCACGCCCCAGCAGCACGGGGCGCCGCAAATTTGAATGCTCATCTATTTTCCTCTCCTTTGATCGAGAACTTCAGCGATTGATATTCCTGATGATTTTATTATAGTCTGTCATCCAAAACAAGTTTATCGTATCTTGCTTTTCCATATTTGGTTTCCATGAAAAAGTGTACAAATAATGATAATATGAATTTAGTTTATATGGATTCTTGCGATTCACCTTTCTGCGCGATATAATTATTGCAACCCCAGCGGCTCCGCCGCTGTATCCGTACGGAGGTGACTGTCCATGGACAGAATCGGATTTCAGCAAGGGAAAACGCCGCGCCTTTTGTATGCTACAAGGCAGGTCGTGACCCATTCCACCGTGACCCGCGCCATGCATCGGCACGAGGACTGCACCGAACTGCTCTATGTTTATCAAGGCTCCGGCCAATATGAGGTCGAGGGATACCGTTATCCCATCCGCGCGGGAGATCTGCTGCTGTACAACCAGGGAGATCTGCACGAAGTTACTTCGTCCTCCCGGCTGGAGATCGGCACCATCTGCTTTGGTTTGGCCGACGTGGCCCTGCGCGGATTACCGGCGGGCCACCTGACCGCACCGGCACACGGCTTTGTCCGGCCCGCCGAAGAGCAAACCGCACGCTTTCACACGCTCTGCCATCTGGTGTACGAACAGGCCGAACAGCACAGCGCCTCTTCGTGGGAGCTGATCGGCTATCTTCTGCCGGCGCTCGTATTGATGGCGGTCAATTTGCCGCCCGACCAACGGGCCGCAGAGCAGCCGCACAACATGGTCATCGCCAACCGCATCCGCGCCTATATCGGCACGCATTTCACCGAACCGCTGACGCTGGACTCCATCGGGCAGGCGCTCTCCATCTCACCGTACCATCTGGCACATGTATTCAAAGCGGTCACGGGGCTGTCACCCATGCATTACATGATCCGCTGCCGCATCGGCGAAGCACAAAACCTGCTGATTTCCACCGATTACAGCGCCACGCAAATCGCTGCCATCGTCGGCTATACCAGTGTCAATCACTTTAGTGCCATCTTTACCAAGCTGGTCGGCCTGCCGCCGATCCGCTATCGCAAGCAATACCTAAACAGTTTGCAGGGGCAAAGAACCCAATAAGGCAACCGGAACCCGACGGGATATCGGCCAACGATCTGCGTTATGCACCGATACCCAGCGGCGAGCAGATCACATACATGACCACAACCACACCGGCGCCAACAATCGCCCAGCGTTTGCCGGTTTTCCAGCTGGTCATATCCATGACCTTCGCATCCGGCATCTCCCACTCAGTCTTGCGCGGGCACACCTTGATGCAGACCGCATAGATCAGGCATTCCAGTACGAACAGCGCAAACACCACATACAGGTAATGGAACTGGCTGAAGAACGGGATCACCTTGCTCAGGCCATACAGCACCATGTGCAGCGGGATAATAATCTTGGGCGCGATGGACGGGGCGCGCTTGCTGAGCAAGCCAAACAGCACCGCGGTCAGCAGCGGCATGGAGAAAAAGCCCCAGCACTCATTGATGAAGTTCATGATGCCCGTGCCGAAGTACATGACAAACGGCGAAATCACGATGGAAACCACGCCGACGACCGTACCGAAGATCTGGCCGACCTTGACCACCTTTTGGTTGTTGGCCGTCTTGCCCCAAATCGGCTGCCAGATATTGAGGGTAAAAATGGTCGAAGCAGAGTTGAGCACCGAGTTGAACGAGGACAAAATCGCGCCGAACATGACCGCTGCAAAAAAGCCCATCAGCGGCTTGGGCAGCACTTTCATGACCAGCAGCGGATACGCCTGATCGGCCGCCATGCCGACCGAGGTATCCATCTGGCCGTTCATCGCCAGCAGCTGGAACGCGATGATGCCCGGCAGAACGATGACAAATACATCCAGGCATTTGAAGAAACCGGCCCAAATTGCGCCCTTCTGGCTTTCCGCCAGATTTTTGCCGCCTAGCGAGCGCTGGATGATCGACTGGTTGGTTGCCCAATAGAACAGGTTGTTGACAAACATGCCGGTGAACAGCAGCGGCCACGGCACCTCGGGCGGCAGGGCGCTCGGTTCAGACCATGCGTTCATCTTTTCCGGCGTAGCGGTGATCAGATGCTTGACGCCTTCCAGAAAACCGCCGCCGTCGAGCTGCCCCAGCGCAAGAATACCCAAAATCGGAATCGCAAAACCGCCGATAATCAGGCCCACGCCATTGATGGTATCCGAATACGCAACTGCTTTCAGGCCGCCGAATACCGCATAGCACATGCCAACCACACCGGTGCCGACGCAGATGATCGCGATTGCGGTAAAATAATCGATGCCGAACATGGCCTCCAGATCAAAGATCTTGACCAGCGCCACTGCACCGGAATACAGGATTGTCGGCAGCATGGTGACCACATAGGCAATCAGAAACAGGATGGAAAATAGACGCATGGTGAACGTATCGTACCGCATCTCCAAAAACTCCGGGATGGTGGCGATGCCGCCCCGCAGCAGTTTGGGCAGGAACACAAACGCCAGTGCAATCAGCGCAAAAGCCGATGTTGCCTCCCATGCCATCGTGCTCATGTTGCCGGCAAACGACTGGCCGTTGGTGCCGACCAGCTGCTCCGCCGACAGATTGGTCATCATCAGCGAACCGGCAATGACAATGCCTGGCAGGCCGCGTCCTGCCAGAAAATACCCTTCCTTGGTGGAAAGATCATCGTCCTTTGTCTTCCACCAGGACAGCACCGCGACGAGTGCGGTAAACGCGACAAAGGTGACCACCGTAAAAACCATTTTTATTTCTCCTTTATGTTCATTCTTTCTGTACCAGCGACACATTCGCCTTGTACAGACGTCATGCAGATAAGCAGGACGGCGCAGTTCTGATTGCGCCGTCCTGTTTTTGCGGCTTACCTTACATGCCCAGCCGCTCTTCTACCACTTTGCGGCGTTCCTGCGCGTTCTCCGCCGTGACGATGGTGGCGTCCGACGCGATGAACTTCTCCAGTGTTTCGCCGCCAAGCGCCTTGACCGCAGCCTCTACGCCCTTGTAACCAACGTCATATCCGTCCACTGCGACCGTCATGGTCTCCTGTCCGGCGAGGATCGCGTCAATACCGGCCAGATTGCCGCCGCAGCCGACAAAGATGGTATTTTTATACGCCGGATAGGCCGATGCAGCACGGGCAGCACCTGCCGCCATATCATCGTTGTTGGCAACGATGACCGCAACGCCTTCCGGATGCGACTGGATGATGCCCTCCATGGCTGCTACCGCCTTGTCGGCAACGCCATCCGCATACTGGGTCTCATCCGCCAGGAATACGCCGCCGGCCTCTTCCGCGCCCTGCTGGAAGCCTGCAATGCGCGCCTCGGAAGTGGAGTCGCCCTGCACGCCCATGATGCCGATGACGGTCGGCTTTTCCCAGCCGGCTTCAATCGCGGCTTCCACGGCCGCTTTGCCGCCCATGGCAGCCATTTCTTCGTTATTGAAGCCGACAAAGCTGACCACCTTGTCCGAAACCACATTGGTATCGATGGCGATGACCGGAATATCGGTCGAGGCAATCTGATTGGCGACCGTCTCCGCCTGCAGCGGTGCAACCACCATGGCGTCTGCATTGCCGGCGGAAAGGACGGTTTCAATCATTGCGAGCTGTTCGTCATAGGCGGTCTCCGAGGATGCGCCGACGATCTCCACATTGACTCCGAGGTCCTTGCCTGCCTGCTCGCAGCCGCTGGCCACATACTTCCAGTATTCGGACGCCAGGGTCTTGAGCACGACCTTGATGTTATATCCCTCTGCCCCTGCTTCAGTGCCTGTCTCAGATCCTTCCGCTGCGGTCGAACCACAACCGGTCAGTGCCGTCAAGCTGAATGCGCCTGCCATCAGCATTGCTGCAATTGCTCTCTTTTTCATATATATCCTCCTGTTCTCTTCTTCGATTCGGCTTCCTTTCGTTTTGACGCGTTACTTTCGTGTTCTCATGCCTGATTTAGTCGTAATCCACCCACGCTGCACCGTGTTCGGCGGATTCCACGCACTTTTCGATCCACTTGATGCCCTGCGCGCCCGCCTTGACGTCCGGATACCAGAAGTCGCCGTATACGCCCTTGTCCGCGTCCGCCATGGCAACCGCGAAGCGGGCATACAGATTGCTCCACGCCTCGAACAGGCCCTCCGCATGGCCGCCGCCGATGCGGTCCTCGACACGTGCTTCGTCATAGAGGTATCCCGCGCCGCGCTCCAGCACACGGCTCGGCTCGCCCTCCACCTCGTACAGCATCTGGTTGGGGCGCTCGTCGTCCCACTCGAGCGACGCCTTGGAGCCGACCACACGGATCTTGTGATAATGCCGCGCGCCGCTGTTGATCGAGCTGGCCCAGCAGTACACCTGCGCACCCGCCTGGATATGCTCGCTGCCCTTGAGGTTCATGATGACAAACGCGTTATCCTCCAGTTCGCGGCCCTCCACAAAGGCGCGCTTGGTGCACATCAGGTTGTCGATCTGCAGGTCAGGCATCATCGCCTCGATAATGAACAGCGGGTGCGTGCCAACGTCGCCCAGCGCAAACGACGGACCGGCCTTTTTCGGGTCAAAGCGCCACTTGGCCGCCGGATTGGTCTCCTCGATCTTGACGTTGTAGCCGCCGAACGCAAAGCTCATGTTGATGATACGGATCTCACCCAGATCTCCGTGTTTGATCATCTGGCGCGCCTGCTGGATCAGCTGATGGCCGGAATAGCCGTAGGTCACACCGACCACACGCTTTTTCTCTTCCGCCAACCGGATCAGATCGTTTGCTTCCGCCGAAGTGAAGCACAGCGGCTTTTCGCACACGACATGCAGCCCGGCCTCCAGCGCTGCCTTGCAAACCTCATAGTGCATGCTGTTGGGCGTTGCGATGGAAACTGCCTGAATGCCGTCCGGCCGCTTGGCCTCTTCGGCAAACATGGTCTTATAGTCCGGATAGCAGCGCTCGGGCGCCACATGCAGGCTTTCGCCGAACGTCTTGCCGCGCGCCGGATCGATATCGAACGCGCCCGCGACCAGCTGGAAGTTGTTGTCCCGCAGTGCAGCCGAACGATGGATATAGCCGATCTGGCTGCCCTTGCCGCCGCCTACCATACCCCAGCGAATCGGTTCTTCTACTCGTTTTTCACCATAATACATGATAATTCCTCCTTTGAAAACCTTGCTGTACTGCTGTCTGTCTGTGGAAATGGTACATTTTTTTGTTTGCGTTTTCCGATCTTTTTTCTGTATGCGCAAACTCGTTCTGCAACCATTCGCCGCAATTTCTTTTGTTTACAAGCATAATTATAGTGTTTTTCGAATTTTTGTGTTTTTGATTCCTGCTCGGACTCACAAGCCGGACCCGGTAATAATTCACAAATTATCGGTTTTCTTTTTGGTTACTTCACATTCTTGTACGGACCCTCTCGCCGGCGTCCCTGCCCCATCTGAAATCGCATAGCAGGCCGGATGCAGCACACAAGGCAAATTCTCCAAAGCATTTCAAAATCTCACACAGAGGCGACCCACAAAGTACCGTCAAAACCAGCGCGCCAATCAAACCGCTACGTCACTGCATCAAAAAGGCTGACTGCCATCCACCCGTCCGATCAGCAAGGCGATGGCAGAATAGGGCAGAAATATAAAACCGGTTTCCAGCAAAAAAGCGGATATGTTTTCCCTGCAAGGAAAAACATATCCGCTTCTCTTTTGATATCAGGAAGGGGCTTTTGACCTTTCATACCAGTCCCTTACCAAAGGCGCTTATAAATGGGCTCGCCACTGACAATCTGTGATTTCCAGATTACTGAACACCGCTTTAAACGAGGAGTCTTCCGGGCTGCACGCATAAATTCCAAAAGTGATCTCACCGTCCCCGTTCCACAGGTGACAAATGCGCATCTGCTGGAAATGCACGCCGTCCTCGCTGCATTCCACGCAATAATCGCTCTCCCGGCGGCTGAGCCGGTACCACATCTCCCGTACACCGGCCGAAATATCCGTAGTGGCCCAGTCGGAATACCCATGATTGGTCACTACGCTGCCCAGCCGCTGAATTCGCTCATTTTCATATTCGATGGATGCTTTCAGCCAGTTCTCACTATCCAGATAAACCGCCACGCCGCACTGGTCGAAGCGATGCTTGCTCTCAAACCGGGTTCGAACGGTAAAGGAAAAATACTTCTCGTCCGTCCGGGTCTGGAGCACCGGAGCGTTGTCATTTTGAAAACCATAGTAAGTGCGCTGCCACAGATCGGTGTGGGGTTCCGTCACAATTTCCACCGTATCCGGCGTGATCACCGCATTTTGTGGTTTTCTTGTCCAAAGCAGTTCTTGAGATAAAAACTGTGCCATAGAAATATCCTTCCTTTCGTACTGATGCATCACGTTTTTCTCTATCATACCATATATCTCAGCATATTACCATCGAGCCCCCTTTCCATTTCTGCTTTTTCCAGACATGCATGCAGCTGGTATCGCCCTGCTTGCGAATTCTTTTTGGGAATACGCCCTGATCGGCGTGTTATGCAGTTAATACCACGCCTGCTTTGGAAACGCGCAAACCCATCCACGATGGAAAAACCTTAAACCCACCGGAACACTACCAGAAGCGGAAACTTTCCAGCAAAGCCTTTGGTCGAAAAACAACCTTGACTACACATTTAACCGCAGTTACAATATTTTCATATCCGGGTGCCGCGCACATGATCGAGTTCACGAGACCAGATGTTCACATTGCCCTGCTCGAATCAAAATTTCGCAAAATTGTTTGGTTTTGCTGATTTCCCCCTATTGTCGCACCAAACTTTCCAAATGCGTTCTTTTCCTTTTGTTGCAATTTTGTGGAGGTACTGAAGCATGATCATTAAAACGGAAAGACTGATCCTGCGTCCGTTTCTGGAGACAGACGCGGCGGATGTCTATGAATATCTGAAAGAGCCTGCGGTCAACTGCTTTGCCTGCATGAAGCTGAACTCTCTGGATGAGGCCAGGAAAGAAATGAAAAAGCGTCTTGACGAGACGGAGTACTATTTTGCCATTGCTCTGAAAGACGGCGGCAAGGTGATCGGTGAAATTAGCGCCTACCTGGAAGCAGGCGAGCCGCACGCGGATGAAGCGCCTGTGCGTGACACATTCAGCCCCTGCTGGATGCTGAACGAAAACTACCAAGGCAAAGGGTACGCCTTTGAGGCGGCCCATGCGTTCTTTGCTTATCTCTTTTCCCAGAAGGGTGCAAGGCGCATTTACGCCTATACCGAGGACTATAATCTTGCCAGTCAGCACCTGTGTGAAAAGCTGGGCATGCGCCGGGAGGGCGTTTTTCTCGAATTCATCTCCTTCGTGACAAACCCCGACGGCACACCCAGGTATGAAAACACCGTACAGTATGCCATCCTGAAAAAAGAGTGGGACCAAAAACAGCTTGGTCAGATGCGCTGAAGGGAGAACGCCTCGATGAATGATATAGAGCAAATCGGCTGCTGCGGCGCGTATTGCAGGACCTGCCGCGAATATCAGAGCACCTGCAAGGGCTGCAAAACGGGGTATCTGGACGGTTCCCGGAATCTGAGCCGAGCCAAATGCAAGATGAAGAAATGCTGTCTGACCAGAGGCCATATCACCTGCGGGGACTGCACGGAGTACGCGTTCTGCGAGACCATCCAAGCCTTTGTCAACCACCCCGGCTACAAATACTTCAAATACAAACAGGCGCTGGAGTTCATCCGCGCCCACGGTCACGCCGACTTCTTGAAAGCGGCAGAACACTGGAAAAATGCTTACGGCAAATACCCCGAACAGGACACCTGAAAGAAGCAATACCGCCCGCTGAACATCCACGCATTTCAGCGGGCGGTATTCTTTGTCTATTACATATTGAAAACTGCTATACCTTGGGGGATTTGCGGTCCTCTGGTGGGATCATTTTTTCAGCCGGTAGTGCCCCCGGCCCGTCTTGGCGAGCAAGCCCTCGTCGCACAGCTTTTTCAAGACCCGCTGAAGCTGACGGCGGCTGCAATGAAGCGACTGAAGGGCGTGGTTTACCGAAGAGATCTCGTGGTCTGCTTGTACTTTACGCAGGAAAAACAGCACCTTCTCCTCCAGCGTCTGGGCAGAGGCGGTCATCACGGCGGACAGGGACAGTTTCCCCGCCAGTTGACTCAGCACGAACCGCAAAAACACCGGATCGTTCTCCAGAACACTCTGGTTTTCCCGGAACGGCATGGCAAGGCAAAGCACCGTCTCCGCAGCTTCGATATAGAGCGACTGATTGCCCGCTCCGCTGAATTCCATGTCCCCCAGCAACGTCCCGCTGGCCGCTTTTGAAATGTATCGGATGGAGCCGTCCTCGGTGAGATGATAGATGGACACGCTGCCCTTTACGATGATATAAAACTGGCTGAGGAACTGGAGCGGGTCGTTGAGGATCTCGCCCTTTTCAAATTCAATCAGCTGCATCACCGGCGGCCGCTGCCGGAAATGGGCCTGCTGCTCCCCAAAGAAGTGCTCCAGCAGGTCTCTGTCCACGATTTCTTTCATCCCAAGGCACCTCTTTTCGTCTCCATTGTGCCATATGACACAAACAATTGCAACGGGAATCCATATAATAGAGCCTTGTGGAGGTAGAAAATATGGATTCTTTTTTCAATACAAAACACTTATACCGCAGCTATTTCAAGATGGCGCTCCCTGTGGTGCTGGGGCTTGTGGTCACGCTGGTCTACAACCTGGCGGACACCTTTTTCATTGCGCAGACCAACGATACGAACCTGATCGCCGGCGTGTCCCTCTGCGCACCGGTGTTTACCGCCCTGATGGCCTTCGGAAACATCTACGGTCAGGGCGGCAGTTCGCTGATCTCTCGGCTGCTGGGTGAGCAAGATGAGGATGGCGTGAAGCGGGTCAGTTCCTTCTGTTTTTACATTGCCCTGGCCACCGGCATCGTTCTGGCCGTGCTCATGACGGCGTTCAACCGCCCGCTCCTGACATTGCTGGGCGCAGACGCCAACACACTGCCCCATGCCTTTCAGTACTATATCGTGCTGGCAGTCTGCGCGCCTATTATGGTGCTCAGTTTTATTCACTCCAGCCTCGTCCGCTGTGAGGGGATGTCCACCGAGTCCATGATCGGCACTGTACTGGGTGCGGTCATCAACATCATCCTAGACCCCATTCTCATCTCCGTGGTGGGCATGGGTGCCATGGGCGCGGCTGTGGCAACAGTGATCGGCTATTTTTGCAGCGTCCTCTATTTCCTCTGGCTGCTCCATAAAAAGAGCCGCTGCCTGTCTGTCACCCCCTCGCTCTGCCGGGTCAGCAGCAAAGAGCTGCGCCAGATCCTGGGCGTGGGCGTGACGGCGGCCTTGAGCAATCTCATGCAAAGCCTGTGCGTCATCGTGGTCAATCAATTTCTTCTGCCATACGGCAATGATAAGATCGCCGCTATGGGGATCGTGCTGAAGATCAATATGATCGCCCAGCTGGTCCTTACCGGCTTTGCCTTCGGCGGCGTGCCGCTGTTCGGGTATCTGTATGGCGCCCGGCAGCGGGAGGAGATGAAAAAGCTGGTACGGTTCTGCCTTGGTTTCATGTCCGCGCTCTCTCTGGTGCTGACGGCTGCCCTGTGCCTCTTCGCGTCGCCTCTCATGGGCGCCTTTGTAAAGGACGCCGCCATGATTGCCACGGGTGCCGAGATGCTCCGTTGGCAGGCGGCCTCCACGGTATTTGCCGGCATTGTGCTGCTGCTGACAGTGCTGTTTCAGGCAGTGGGCAAGGTAGGGCCCTCCTTCGTGCTGTCCATCAGCCGCCAGGGCGTAGTCTTTGTGGCGGCGCTGCTGGTGTGTGTGAAGCTCTTTGCTTACAACGGCGTACTGATGGGACAGGCGGTGGCGGATGTGGTCAGCGCCCTCATCGCTCTGAGCCTGCTGGCGCTCTGTTATCCCATGGCGCCGAACCGGCCGGAGTAATAAAAGCAAAAGGGCGCGTACCCAAACAAAAAGCGGCGAATTCCGGGGCTTCCGCCCTCCAGCGCGGCAGAGTGTTCCAATTATGTTGAACATCATACCAAATAAACACCCATTCCCGATGAATTTTTTCTTAATGCTCCTATAAGATTGACAGGCCTTGATGCTGACGGTATGATACCCTTGTAGTCAGATAATCACAGCAAGAAAAACGAGCGTAAACGATGATTTTCTATTTTTCCGGAACAGGTAACTCGGCGTGGGCGGCCCGGCAGATCGGCTTTGTATTCCCGATCTATACCTGGGGTGCGCCGAAGATTATGGCGGACTTTGCGAAAAGGCTGCCCAAGCCCCCGTCATTCACCTTTGGCGTCTGCACCTGCGGCGGGGATGCAGGTCTTGCTATGAAGCAATTTTCCAAGCTGTATCCCCTCAACAGCAGCTACAGTCTGGTGATGCCCAACAACTACATCATCGGCTCCGACACCGACGAGGAGGGGAAGATTCGTCAAAAGATCAGCGCCGCCCGGGCGGAACTGGAGCGGATGGCTCAGGAGATTCAGCAGCAAGAGCCGGTATACCGTGTCCATGAGGGTGGTCTGGCCAGAGTGAAGTCCCATCTTGTGAGCTTCTGGTGCAATAAATTTGTCCGAAGCGCAAAGCCCTTCTTTTGCGGGGGACAGCTGCAACGGCTGCGGCCTGTGTGCCGCAAACTGCCCCGTCCACGCCATCGCCATGAAGGATGGCAAGCCCGTCTGGGCGGCACAGTGCTATCAGTGCATGGGCTGCATCAATGCCTGTCCCCAGCAAGCCATACAATACGGAAAGGCCACCGTCGGGCGGCGCTACACCATCCGGGCCTACCTGCTCCAGGACGAGCAATGAGGTGAGCGAGCATGAAAACGAAGCGAATATCTCGTCGCAAAAAATGGCTGCTGGCAGGCGGAATTTTTCTGCTAATCCTGGCCATCCTGGCGGGCGCATTTATCTGGTATGTATCCGATTACTACCGGGCGGAGGATGTGGCCCTGGAGGTGCTGGCGCAGGACAGTACCATCAAAGTGCAGGACAATCTGACCATCCTGTCCCCCAGCTATCCCACCAATACCGCCATCATTTTCTATCCCGGCGCCAAAGTGGAGGCAGAGGCCTACCTGCCCCTGCTGGAGCAAATCCGACAACTCGGTGTCACCTGTATTCTGGTTCATATGCCCTTCCATATGGCGATTTTTGATGCCAACGCGGCGGAAGAAGTGATGGCGCAGTTCCCTGAGTACCAGCACTGGTATATGGCCGGTCACTCCATGGGTGGGGCCATGGCCTCTCAGTTTGCCGCAGACCACCCGGATGAGGTGGACGGCCTCATCCTGCTTGGGGCCTACCTCTACGGTGACTATCCGGAGGAAGATACCCTGACCATTTACGGCTCTCTCAACCAGAGTGTGGAGGACAAAATCGACTATACGGAGAACATTGTGGAGATCGAGGGCGGCAACCACGCCCAGTTCGGCAACTACGGCCCCCAGAAAGGAGATCTCCCCGCCACCATCTCTGCTGAGGAACAGCAGAAACAGACCGTAGAGGCCATTAGGAGCTTTCTCACGCAAAGGGATACATAACGGAACAGGGCTATGCGTTGAATTTCGGTCAAGGCCGGTTCCATCACGAGATTTATTTGAGCGATGTACGACGGTGCAAGCCGGAAAAGCTGGAGGCCGTCATCCGTTAGCCCATTCAACGAGCAGAGGGAGGAAGAAGATGGTTCCGATCATTCGCAAAATACGCCCCGAAGAGTACGATCTTTTGCGGGAATTCCTCTATCAGGCCATCTACCTGCCGGAGGGCGTGGAGCCGCCGCCCCGGTCGGTAGTGGATCTGCCGGAGCTGCAGGTCTATGTTATGGATTTCGGCACACGGCTTGGTGACCATTGTCTGGTCGCCGAGGTTAAAGGCAAAGTGGTGGGGGCAGCGTGGTGCCGCATTATGGAGGACTACGGCCACATCGATAACGGCATCCCCTCTCTGGCCATCGCGTTACTGCCTGCGTATCGCGGGCGTGGGATCGGGACGCGGCTATTAAAGGGACTTTTACTTCTGCTCCGGGAGAATGGGTATCTGCGGGCATCCCTCTCTGTCCAAAAAGATAACCCGGCCCTGCATCTCTACCAGCAGATAGGATTCAAAGTTGTGAAGGAAAAGGGCACAGAATATTTGATGCTTTGGGACGACACCGTCCAGAGCTTTGACGGTCTCTCCCCCATTCGCTGAAACGGGACGAGACCCCGTTTTGCTGGGAGTGCCCGGAGCAACCCTGTTCCCGGTATAAAGAGTTCGGTGAAGGGGATTCTTTGTCCCCTGCTATCTGAAGCGTCGGTAGAAACTGTATCTGGATGATTTGCGGAAAGAACTGCAAAAATAGGGGCTGTTACTTTGCGTTGCTTGCGGCAACGGGCCATTTTGCCCTACAATGTGAGCGAAAGGAGTGAGCCCATATGCTCAATGAAAACATCAAAGCACTCCGGAAATCCAAGGGACTTTCCCAGCAGGATCTTGCCGACAAGCTGAATGTGGTACGGCAGACCATTTCCAAATGGGAGCAGGGATTGTCCGTCCCAGACGCCGATCTGCTCATCGCCCTGTCGGAGGCTCTGGAGACACCCGTGAGCACCCTGCTGGGCGAGACGGTGACCGAGACAGAGGCAGATACCGTCAAAGCCCTCTCGGAAAAGCTGGAAATCATCAACCTGCAGTTTTCCCGGAGAAAGGCTTTCCGAAGAACAGCCCTCCACTGGTCACTGATCACATTCTGCGCGCTCATCGTGGCTGTATTTGCAGCCTTGGCAGTTATCAGCAGCCCTTATCTGGGCTGGGATTTCAGCGACCCGGAGACCGCTGTGATGGGCACCGTTTTTCACGCCTTCGAGTGGGGCTTTGTCCGTCTGGCGCCCTTCGCCCTGGTGGCAGCCTTGGTCGGTGTTTTTCTGACACGGAAAAACACCGTCTGAACTCAGCGAAACCATTGCCAACGAATATGCCCCAAGGGCACCTTCAAGGTGGTCGCCCATTTTCTTCCACTTGTAAAAATCTCCTTGATGGCATCTTTCCAATGGTTATTCTTACGGCTCCGTCTCATAAGGCCAAGTGTTGATGCCGCCAAATTCGTAGATATTGGTGTAGCCGAGTTCGGCCAGTGTGGAGGATGCGGTCTTGCTGCGGTTCCCGCTGCGGCAATAAACCAAAACCGTAGAGTCCTTCTCTGGGATTACCTCTGCAGCGGTCGTTTCATCAATAGTGCCCGCCGGCAGCAGCACAGCATCAGGAATATGGCCGCTGTCGTATTCCTCCTGCTCCCGCACGTCCAAGACGATGACCTCCTGCGTGTCCATCATTTCTTTGGCCGTTTCCTGCGTGATTTGGTGGTAGGACTCGTCTGAAGCATTCCCGCCGCACCCAGTCAGCAGCAAAAGAAAGGAAATCAAAAGCGGTAAAATCCGTTTCATCTAAGTACCTCCAAAAGACAGCTACAAAGTTCTTGTATATTCCTTTGCCGTGTAATGTATACCGTAATAAGCGAGGGAAATGTTTCAGTCGTTCAGCGGTCTGCTCCAGACTTCGGCCCTGTAACAGTTCTGCTGATCTCCAAAATGACAACTAAAAGATCAGTGTCGTCTGAAAAAGCAGGAGCTCCTGCAATACTTTCTCTTTTGCAGCTTGGGCAATATCCCTCACGCGTCAATTCCCCAAACCTTTTTCAAGCGTTCTACCGTATATACCCATTTTTGATCTCTGGGGCGGCAAACAGAATTCTGGTTTCCGAAGAAGCCAATCTCCTTGACTGCCTGACTCTCCAAAACCGTTTTGATCCAATCCACTTGTACAACGTATTCCGCCTTCACAGGATCATCACTAGAGTGCAGATAGTCCCCTTGCGTTTCGAGCGACGAAAATCCGACCTGCTGCCCATCCACGGAAAACAGGACATCTTTTGCCTGTTGGACTTCCTTTCTAACGATACCCACACCGACATAGCCGGTATGCGGAATATTCACCCAGACTCGATCTCCAGGACTAAGCAGCTTCAATGTGTTGGTGTACCAAGTGCCGCCTCCTGCGGAAATGAACCCATACTTTTTGGCATCAACCCAAGAGCGTCCACCGCTTCCAAATGATACATAGTATTCCTGATTCCACTGTCGAATCGATTTGGGGTCCGGCCGCTGTTCTTCTACATTTTCCTCAAACCAAGCCCGACTGATCAGGCGCTTGGATCCACACGAAACCACTCTGAAAAACACAATATTAATATCAACTTCATACTTATCCCGCAGATAACGAATGATCCGTTCGGTGCTGTCATCCATTTTTGCGGCAACAATGACCATTTTGACATTATTATTGATGCTGTCTTCTTCTAAAGCCGTACCATATTTATTCTCGTAGGCTTTATTCAGTGTCACCTGACCACCAGAAAACTGCAGATATTGTTCCGCTAATTCCTCCAATGTCAAGTCTGCCATGCAAGAAGCATAATCGATCGCCTGCGCCGTAACCTCCCTTGGTGTCAAATCCTTTTTCAATTCTACGACGACCAAGTCTCCATCGTGATCCATACAGAGCAGATCAATATATTTCCCCGCAACTGTGCGCACCTGCCGACCAATCAGCAACCAATCCGGATCCAAAATTTCTATATGCTCTGCGAGCAAATCTTCCAACTCTTTTTCATTGATTAACTCTGCTGGCCGCAGCTCAACCCTATCATCCAAAGACCATATTGCTTGAGAAATTGCCAATGTAACCACCATCCAATCATAATACTCATCTATTTCAGACGCTGGGAATACCGCTCCAGCTTCTCATCGCAGATCCGCTCCATCTCCTGTTCTCCTCCAGCGCCGTCAGCGCCTGTTTTTGGGGCTCCTTTAGCCCCAGTTTGCAGCCGTCCAATGACTTGCCCCTATGAGTGGGAAAATAGTCCTTGAAACCAGCTTGAGGTTTTGGAATACCTCGTCGTCCATCTCAATGGCCACCTTCCGCTCACCGTTTTCAATTAGAAAATTGGCAAACCGGCTGTTCTAATAGATGTCAGAGAAAGGATACTGGAAGTAGAGATAGCCGGCCTTCTCGGCACCGAAGGTGTTGGAAAACAGTTTGATAAACAGATCCTCGACACTGCTGCCGGAGACAAAGCGATAGGTTGGCATAGAGATCACCTGGGTTTTCTGCCAAAATATGTATCTGTGATCTTGCCAAGATCCGCCAATCTGGATTCAATTGCGCCCTTACTTCTGCCATGTTCTTTTGCTATCGCCGATATTTTCATCCCTGAATCAAATTCATCCAACAATTTTTCTTCCTCAATTTCAGTCCATGGTTTTCCTGCATTGCAAGGTAAACTTTTCTTTTTTGTAGGTGGAAGTGCATTCATTACCTCGTGAAATGCTCTTATCATTTCAGGTTGATTACATACATGGTTTCGCGGCAAAATTTCCCCTGTGAATGGATCAACGCCATCCGCCAAAGCAGATAATAACTCTTTTGCTCTCTCAATATCCATCCAGTAATCCTCCTTTACTTCCTTTAGCAAGATTTTTCTTTCAAATCCGCCCCGCTTAGCGGCCTTTTCTGCCCGAACCCGCTCCAATTCTTCCATCGTCCAACCCCGGGCTTTCACAACAGCCTGCATGACCTCCAAAAGGTCGGCCAATTCTTCCATGGATTTACTCTCCTGGTATTCTGCCAGCTCTTCGCTCATCTTTTGATCCAGGAGAACTATGCAGTCCTCATCAGCAAGTGTTTCATAGACACAGATTTTCCCATCTGCTTTGATAATTCCCGGAATTCGGTCACGAACCAATTTGTAATACTTCATGCCTTACCTCTTCTGAAAACGATCCAACCAAGATTTTTTGAACGGGATGCCAAAAAACGCCCGTGCTTCCTCCAAATTCATTACAACCCACTCTCTGGATTTGTGCGCCTCCAGCGTCTCGGGAAGTTCTTTTAAAATACGGTCCGCTTCCCAAATGGCTCCTGCGTTATACCGAATCTCATTACTTCGCTCAGAAATTTCGAAGGATGCCCGGCTGGTGTTCCATGCACTGCGAATGGTTTTGATAGCATAACTACCGGTCACTTTTTCGCTGAAATAATCTTCCAGCGTCAGCAGGCGTATGTATGCCGGAAGAGGTGCATCCGAAAACGCCTGAAAAATTTCGGTCAGCACCTGCGAGGATGTTGCCAGAATATCCGGCGCACTTTCTGATTCGTCACTTTTCATCTCTTCCAGTAAATCAGGCACCAGTTCCAGCATTCGCCGCAAATACTCCCGATACAAAGCGGTCCCTACCTCACGCTGCACTATACGCACCACACTGCTGCGCATAACTTCCGTGTTGGTCAGGCCAGCCTGTACCCGACAAATAACGGTGCGGCGAATCACCTCAGGTGCCACCGCTTTCACATCCTCATTTGCACTAATAACCACTGCAGGATAATGCAAAAGCCGGTCTGCTACACCGAAATCGTCATTTTTGATTGTTTCAATGGCATGTTGATTGAAACGAGCGTTGGTCAAATCATCAACAATGATCGGTGCACCCTTTACCGTGCGTTTGAGCCCTTCAATACTGGAACGAGTGAAATCAGGCGCTGCAATCTTGGTCTTTTGCCCAATCATCATTTTCAAAAGTGTTTCTAAAAAACTGGTTTTACCCGCCTTACTCTGCCCATATACCAGACCAAATACCGGATAGGGCAATAAGTTCTGATTATAATGCACTGCCATATCACGCATACACGCCATAAACGGAGAGCAAAAGAACCAATTGGCAAATTCATAGTACCGCCGCTGCATCCCGGTCACATCGCCATGGAATTTCTCATATCCATCCATATATTTCAGAAACAAAGCAACGTCTTTCTCAATTTCTGTTTTCGGAGAATATAAGTCCAAATTGGTTCCATTGAGCCGCACCAACATCTCATCCGGAAAGATTTCAAGCTGTGGATATTCGCTTTGTAGTTCTTTCTCCTGTTTCTGTGTAGCCACTACCTGACGGCGGATGGATTTTATTTTTTCCGGCGAAAGCATCAGTTTTCCTTTCTTGTCCGGTTTTGGCACAGAGGGTGCAAATTTCCCTGCCAAATTCTTTACATCCAAAGCAAACCGAACTTCAGCTTTTGCTTCTTCCGTTGGCTGCAAAACAAGTGCCTTTTTCACTTTGACGGTCCGTGCAATCGGCAATTCTTCCAAATGTTCCCCGTCGTTGGCGCACAGCAGTGTTTCCTTTGCAATCTGATCCGTACAATCTTCCCGCAGCCGGCAATAACAATCCCTGTACCAGTCATAAGCGGCGTCGCCGTCCACATAGCAGATATTCTCCCGCTGGTATCCGCTGAAAGCAGCGCGGGACATATTTGCCGAACCCATAATTACCCGCTTGCGCCCGTCTTTATCCGACAGAAGATAAATCTTCTCGTGGGATAACGCGTTGCGCGCTACATAAAAATGCAGTGTACCATTTTCGATGCGAGAAACCAAATCCAATTTCCGCTTGCTGGCAGTATCTCGTATCCGCTCCACCATCTTGCACTGGTAAGCCATCACCTCTTGCAAAGAATAGGAAATCACCTCGTCACAGCCAAACAAAATTTCCACCTGTTCAAAGAGATCGATCAGCTGATAAGCAAAATCAATGCCGGAAGAATATGTAATCGCATGCAAAGTATCAAACCCGGAAAACAGCGCCTGCCACGAAAGCGTTTCTGCCCCAACATATTCCATCTTGACAACATCAAGAGATGTCAACGCTGGAATATCAATCTGTTCCTGCACTTGTTCCGGAATATCAAATAGCGACAAATTTTCCACCGTTATCCCCCTATCTGATTGTCAATGAAGTCTGCTCTTTTTCAGCCGCTCTAATATCTCCACATCCGCCGGACAAAACGAATACTGATCAATCTCGTCTACCGTAATCCAGCGAATGTCATTGTGCTCCAGCTTTTGGGGAACACCTTCCCGGATAGTTGCATGAAACAGCGTTAGATGCACCGTTAAATCTGAGTATTCATGCATTACATCCATGAATATTTGGCCTACATCCACCGTGACGGCCAGCTCTTCCTGACATTCCCGAATGAGTGCCTGTTCCTTTGTTTCTCCGGGTTCCACCTTGCCACCGACAAACTCCCACAGCAGTCCTCTGGCCTTATGGGCTGGACGCTGACAAATCATAAACTTGTCCTGATTCCAGATCAGGGCTGCAACTACCTCTGTCATTTATCCCACCACCAATTTATTTGTCTTCCTCAAAAACTTCGCTGGGATCAGACGATCCAACTTCCAGATAATATTCATCGGTTTGCTGCCCTCATGCTTCATATAGTTGGCAGTACCTAAGAAGGTATAGGCTGCTGCGCCTCCGGTAATCTGATCAGTCTTGAACTCCCGGACGAACAGCAGCACTCTGCTCCCGATGGTGAATGTACCGTTGTCCGGTTGGCGAATCCGCCGCTGTGGTGCTCTGGCTTTGCCAGTGAAACAGGCTCTCATTGATGGAGTGGTCGTTATACATGGTGGTAGGCGAGTAGTCCTTATCGGCCTTATTCAGCGTCACAAAGAACACATCCAGTTGCTTCTCTCGCAGCCACTTGACGCCCTCGCGCACCGTGGCCGGTTTCAGAAAGTCCAGCGCTACCAGCAGTTAATCACGGGTATAGGTACAATGGAGGTCCAGTGGGCAGTCAAAGCCCAGGTCCACCGGCTCGTCTATGAAGTCGATCTGCTCATACCGATAGCGAAACAGCTCCAAAAGTTCACCCAGCAGCACGGGACTGTCCGAGAGAGCATATAACTTATCCTGCACTTCATCGGATGCCCAGCTCTCTGCCGTCTTGCCCCAAACCGTCACATAGAACATCTGGAGCATCCGCTGTTCCACTTGATGCAGTGCTGCGAAGTTCACATCATCCAAACGAGACAGCAGATTGAGCAAAAAGCGTATCCAGTGACGGGAATCTACAACGGCAAATCGTCCGAGTGCTTTCGTAAGTACCTCCTCCAGCGGCTCGCAAAAGTCCGCAATCACATCCGCCCGGGCACAAATGCGGGAGAAGGAAGAAAACTTGTAAATTGCCCTGGGGTCCAGGTGATAATAGTCTAGGAAATTTGCCAGTGTCAGCTCCAGTCCGCTGTCCTCGGTAAAGCTGGCCACGCGAGACACCAGTCCAGCGGTATTGCCATAGAAGGCGCGAACGTTATCCAAAATGTACTTGGCAGCTTTCTTTTCCAGCTGTATGTAGCAGCCCTTTGGTGCAGAGACAAATCCGTCCTTGATTTCCCTGGTCACGCTGCGAGTGGTGTTAGACAGCAGAGCTGCAAACTTATCCTCAAAGTTATACCTCTTGTTGCTCTGACCGATAAAATCCAGCACGGTCAGGCATTCTTTATCCTCCGCAAGGCGCAGACCACGGCCCAGCTACTGAAGGAAAATCGTCAAGGACTCCGCGGGCCGCAGGAACAGTACCGTATTGACCTCTGGGATGTCCACGCCCTCGTTATAGATGTCCACCACGAAGATGAAGCGCACCTCACCACTGACCAGCCGTCCTTTGGCGGTTTTTCTCTCCTCATCGGTGGATTTTCCCGTCAGGAAGATGGACGAAATCCCGTGGTCGTTAAAATAGCGGCACATAAACTTTGCATGCTCAATGGACACGCAGAAGCCCAGCCCCTTGACCTCATCAGTATCAGTCACATACTTCAAAACCGAGGACACCACCAAATCGGCGCAGCGATCAGCGACCGCTCCCTGAACAAATATAGATTTTCAAGCTCTTTTGTGTCATACCCTCCCCGGCTCCACTTGAGCGTATTGAGGTCTACGGTATCCGTGACGCCGAAATATTGGAACGGACACAAAAGCTTACGATCGATGGCCTCCGGCAGACGAATTTCCGCAGCGATGCGGTTGTTGAAATAAGTCAGAACGCTCTTACCGTCCATGCCCTCCGGCCGGTAGCTGCCTACAAACAGCTCTCCGAAGTTGGCATCCTTTAAAACTGCCCGAAAAGTGTACAGACTCTGTTGCAGAATTTCTTGCCGATGCGCTACAAAGAGCAGCCAACAGAGTTTCCCAGCGTGTTGCTTGCAAAAACGCTTATAGTCCAGAGCAGAGATCACCGTTTTCCCGGTGCCGGCGGCGGCCACTACCAGGTTGCGGGTATAGCCTTGGACGGTGTGCTCCGCCTCCAGCTTGTCCAGAATCTCCTGCTGATAGGAGTAGGGCTCAATATCTATGGTATAAATTTCGGCGTTGTTGGCGTCGAAGTATTTTTCCGCCTTCAACGCGCGGGCTAGCCGCTCCCTCTGATCCTCGGATTAGTACTCAAACTCTCTGGAATTCCAGTAGCTCTCGAAAGTGGCGGCTATCTTGTCGATGGTCTCAGGCAAATCCCGGCGAGTGACTTTCACATTCCATTCCAGACCGCTGGAGATGGCGGCGTTGGATAGGTTAGAAGAGCCCACATAGGCGATAGTGAAACCGGTATCTCGGTAAAAGACATAGGTCTTGGCGTGGAGGCGAGTACGGTTGGTGTCATAGCTGACCTTGATTTTGGTGTTAGGCAGCTTGCGCAGTTCCTCAATAGCCTTTACATCGGTGGCTCCCATATAGGAGGTGGTGATGATCCGCAGCTCTCCGCCGTTCTGGGTAAACTCCCGCAGCTCATCTATTAGGAGCCGCAGGCCGCTCCACTTGATAAAGGATACCAACATATCGATGCTGTCGGCGGAGACGATCTCCTTTTTGAGCTCGGTATACATCTGAGGCTCATGGACGGCCCCGGTGAACAGGCTGCTCTGGGCAATGGAGGTCTCTGGACGGCTCAGGTCAGCAGCCGTTTTGCCCACCGCCAGCCGTGGGTCTTGCTCCCGTAAAAGCGCAAGAAGCTGCTCTGCCCGCTGGTCAATGCTCAGCGCGGCAAAGTCAGCCTCTTTGGTTATGTTCTGAATGAGGGCAACGATCTGGTTTGCAAGGCTAACCTGCGCAGAGATATCCCCACCGTTGTCCAGCACATTCTCCAGGCCCTTTTGCACCACATTCGCCAGATACTGTGCCAACACCTTGGAGGCCTCCGCCTTATCAATGGGCGCAACCGATTTGCGGGCCTCTGGGATTTCCGAAAGCTCGCAATTCAGGGCAGTATTGATGACTTGCTCGTATAGGCCGGGAAATAACATGTATTTTTCACGCTTCTAATGTTTTATTCGTAGATATATACCATATTTAGTATAGCTGGAATTCCACAATCCGACAAGGACTTATTGGAAAATATCAACAAAGCGATCCTAACTTGTTAATATTTTTACTGTAGATTTGTACCGAATAAGCAACCATCAAAAGCATAGCAATGAATTATAAACAAATTACACATGCGACAAATGTCAACTATGCAAGCGGCATCCGTCGCGTTATAATCATAATAAACTCAGGTTTTCGTATTTTTTTGTCATCGTATCACCGCCCAGGGGGCAGTCTGCCTTCTGAGCCGTTAAAAATGAAGTTGCTACCAAGAATTGACGCGATACCGCAGGTATACGCGCAAAATTCACAGAAAATCAAGAGCTCCAAGGACATAGAACTGCTATGCAGTGCTATGTCCTTTTTTGTACCCAGGAAAGGAAAACACGTATGAAAAAGACAAAATTTACAGACCAACGGGAACCGCTTCCGCGCCACAGACGGGTATCGCGCACGCCAGCACGATGCACGTCGGGAAGCCAAAAAAGCGCCACCTTTGCCCATTCGCATAAGGCGGCCACAAGTGACCACTCACCGGCGCTGCCCATTCGCAGCGTTTTGGTTGAGGACAAACAGATGGAAATTCTCCGGGCGATCCGCACCGTCGGTGTGGCCGCCAAGAGAGGCTGGCGTACCCTCGCCCGTATCCGGCAGGACGGTTTCTCCCCCGCGCACATCGGCTGCGCTGCCGGCAGCCAACCAAGAGCGCACACGCTTCGCGTGACCGGCATTTGTCCGGCGCTGCGCTCGCCGCGCACCCATGGTGCAGCCGTTTTAGCGGCGCACGCGGCAACCAACGCTAACCAAAAATTCAACAGAGACAGAGCGGACAGCTCGCCGTTCCCCTTCCCCATACCGGCATGAAAACACACATTGGTGATAGAAACAGCGTGGTAACGCACACCTAAAATGTGCATTCTTCTGTGCGGTACGGGGAAATCGGGCGGAAATCCGTCCTTTTGCAGACGGGTGAGCTGCCCAGCCGCCGCATCGGCAAGCGAGGACAAATTCGCGTGCTGAAATATGATCTAATTCGGTATATGGAAGGCGAACTATAATCCCATAAAACAGCAAAGCGATACGGAGTGTCCCGTACCGCTTTGCAATCACATTGGATCTCGACGGTCACTAATTCCCAGAATGTAATCCGTCGTAGTTTTATAAAACCCGGCCAGTTTGATCAAAACCTGTGTCGGAATATCGTTTTCTCCGGTCTCATATTTGGAATATCCGGTTTGTGACATTCCTAAAAATTTAGCAACCTGTGTCTGATTCAGGTCGGCATCCTCCCGCAAGTCTCGCAATCTGTTCATGGTGTTCACCTCAAGGTGAGTATGCCATAACCTAAAACAGGTTATTTACTTTTAACCTATTTCAGGTTAATATAAGTTTGAGGTGATTTTATGCCGGATTACAAGGAAATGTATCTCACTCTATTCCGCGCGACCGAGCAGGCGATCAACACACTGATCGAAGCGCAGCGCGCATGTGAGGAATTGTATATCAGCGAGCCGGAGACCGAGTTGCGGGTTGTTCCGCTGCCCGATCGCACAAAGGAGGAAAAGGAATGATCTGCCTACACAAGCTGCTGCAAGCTATGCCGGAACACCAATCGGAATTGCCAAATCGCCGCGCAGCAATCCGGCCTGCGCATGACTTTATCATCTGCATGCACAAAAAGCGATGCGCCCGCGTATGATACGCAGGCGCACCGCTTTTGCATTTTGTGTAAAAATGATTTTCACACTAATGCTATAGAAAGAGAATCACTATGTCGCGCTGATTACTTGACCAGATACCCGCCATCGACCGGGATGGTCGCGCCGTTGAGGTAATCCGATGCGGCAGAGGCAAGGAAGAGCACCGGGCCCTTCAGGTCATCCGGCGTCCCCCAGCGGCCAGCCGGAATACGGACGGTGCACTCGTCCTTGCGCGCCTGCGTCATGTTGGCGCACATTTCGGTATCCATATAGCCGGGGCAGATGCAGTTGATATTGATGTTGCGGCCCGCACAGTCAACTGCAAGACTCTTGGTCAGCTGCGAAACCGCGCCCTTGGAAGCGGTGTAAGCCGGGACAGTCGTGCCGCCAAACCAGGTGACCATCGAGCCGATCGTGATGATCTTGCCGCCAGTCGGCTGCTTGAGCATGATGCGCAGCGCCTTCTGGATCATCAGGAACACAGCATTGAGGTTGATGTTGAGCACCAGATCCCACTCCTCGACCGGGAACTCCTCGGGCAGATGACGGCGCTGTACGCCGGCCGCCGGGATCAGGATGTCGAGCTTGCCGTCCAAAATCTCCATCGCCTTGTCAAAGATGGTGTCGATCTGCGCTCGGTCGGCCAGATTGCCGCACACACCATAGGCTTCGTATCCCATCTTGCGGTATTCCTCGCAGACCGCCTCCAGCTTTTCCTGCTGGATATCGATCAGCACAACCTTACAGCCGTTTTCGAGCAGACCCTCGGCCATGCCGCGGGACAGGCCCTGCGCGCCACCGGTGACGATTGCATGCTTACCAGAAACATCAAACATCGTTTTGTAATCGTATGCCATTTTCAAACGCTCCTTTTCGCTTTGTATGGTTTATTCGTCAAACAGGATGACCATTTTCTTGGACTCCGCGCACGGATGATCCATGTAGTAGAACACCTTTTCGATCTGGCTGAACGGGATGAACATCGTGGCGATGCCCTCGGTGTTGAACGCTTTTTTCTCCATGCGCTCGATGGTCGGCTCGAACTGGTAGCAGGACATACGCGAGCCGATCACATCCAGCTCGCGCTGGTTGATCATGGCCTGCGTGATCTCCTCCTTGGCGGTCGAGAAGCCCATCGGCACCATACGACCGGCATTGCACAGAATACCCGGCTGCATGCACATGGTCAGCGAACCCGGGAAGCAGGCCGAGTCGAACGCCACCGTGACGCCATGGCCTTCGGTGATCTCAGAAATGCGCAGCAGCACATCCTCGGTCTTGGAATTAATGACGTAGTCCGCGCCGTATGCCTTGGCGCGCTCCAAAGAAGCGTCGTCGATGTCGCAGCAGATAACGGTCTTGCATCCCTTGGCCTTGCAGGTCTGCAGGATGATCGAGCCGATCGTGCCCGTGCCGAGGATAAACACCGTGTCATCGGGGACAATTCGCGCACGGGCAGTGCAGTGCGCACCGATCGCGTAGGGCTCAACCAGCGCCGCGTCCTTCCAATCGACACTGTCGTCGATCTTATACACTTCGGAAGCGGGTGCGGTAAAGTACTCGCGCCAGCCGCCATCCGCGCCCGAGCCGCGCACCGAAACATGCTCGCACACGTTCTTGCGACCAATCTTGCACTGATAGCAAGTGCCGCAGGTGTGGATCAGGTCAACGATAACATGGTCGCCTACCTTGACATTTTTGACATTCGCGCCCACCTTAGCAATCACGCCGGCGTTTTCATGGCCAGGGATGCGCGGATAGGTCGAGCAGGGATTGAGACCGTGATAAATGTGATGGTCGCTGCCGCACACACCGGCCGACTTCATCTGGATGAGTACTTCATCCTCGTTTTGCAGTTCGGGCACCGGCACCTCGCGCACTTCAAACTTGTGCGGCTCCGGAATCACGACACAGCGCATGGTTTCTTTCATCATTCATTACTCCTTTTATGTACAACTTACCGTCAGGCAATCAGATTTGGCAAGAAAGTGGACAGTGCGGGGATCATTGCAAACAAAATACCGCAGCCGATCTCCACCAACACGAACGGCAACACCTGTTTGGAAATGCCGCCGACGGTGCGGCCGCTTAAGCCGCAGGAAACAAACAAGCAGGTACCGAATGGCGGCGTCGCCTGTCCCATCGCCAGCAAGAACACGAACACCAGACCGAACTGAATCGGGTCGATACCAAACGCTACTGCAATCGGAGCGAGGATTGGGGCAAGGATCAGGTTGGTTGCACCGACCTCGAGGAACATACCGCAGATGCACAGCAGCACAATAACGATCGCCCAGAACATCGCCACGCTCGATACGTTGGAGACCATGATCTCGGTGACGAACTGCGGGATCTGATAATAGGAGATCAGCCAGCCGAACATCTGCGCGGTGACGACCAGAATCATCAGATTGGAGGTACCGACGGCCGTGCTCTTGATGATCGACCAAACACTTTTGAGCGTGATCTCACGGTAGATCGCAAGGCACACTAACAGGCCGTACACCACTGCGACAACAGCAGACTCAGTCGGGGTAAAGATACCGGCATAGATGCCGCCCAAAATGATAATCGGCATAATCAGTGCCCAGATCGCATCCTTGAACGAGGTCAGGAAGCGCTTGAACGAGAAGTGATCGGCCTTGGGGAAATTGCTGCGCTTTGCCTTGATAAACGCCCACAGGCACAGGAACACGCAGCAGATGATGCCCGGGAGCATGCCTGCCATCAGCAGTTCACCGACCGGCACACCGGTGATGTTGCCGTAAATGACCATAACGATGCTGGGCGGAATGACAATGCCCAGCGTGCCGCCAATGGCCTGCACAGCTGCGGCATAATCCTCAGGATAGCCGCGCTTGACCATTTCGGGGTACATCAGGCCGCCGATGGCTGCGGTCGTTGCGACCGACGAACCGGAAATCGCGGCAAAGAATGTGCAAGCGACGATCGACACGAGCGAGATGCCGCCCGAGATCCAGCCGACCAGCGAGTCAGCAAATGCAACCAGGCGTTTTGACAGACCGCCCTTACTCATTACGTCGCCGGCCAGCATGAACGCCGGGATGGCCAGCATGGAGAAACTGTTGGAATTTGCGAAGATGCGCTGCGCCAGCACGACAAACGTCAGCTTGGGATCGAGCAGCACAGCCACCGCACACGCCAGACCCAGCGACCAGCTGATCTCCAGGCCGAGTGCCATTGCAACAATCAAAACAATAACCAATGCAATCGCTGCCGTTTCCATAAATCAGGTCGCCTCCTTTTTCTGTTCCGTGCAGAATTCATACACGTCGACAATGCTGGCCAGCACGTTCATCAGGTAACCGACCAGGATAATCGCATACAGAAAATCCATTGGGATACCCATGGCCGGACTGGTCTGATAGCTGCCGATCTGCATCAACTTATAGCTGCCGTAAACAAATACGGTGTTGACAAAAATCGCGACAAATTTGCGCACCAGCAGCAGCGCGGTCGCCGCGCCGCCCTTGAGGTAGTTGTCGATGATCTCAATGCGCACGAACATTTTACGCGTGATCGCCAGATTGGCGCCCAGCACGATCACCGCGACGAACAGGTAGCGCGACAGCTCCTCCGACCACGGCAGGCTGTAAAAGATCACAAAGCGGCAAAAGGTCTGCAGAAATACCACCGCGATCATGGCGATCAGGCAGATGCTGACCAGCGCGTCAAACACCTTCTGCACCTTCTGGAATGCGTTACGAAACGTTTTCATCTTCATCCCCCTCGACTGCAAGCGCTTCAATGCGGCTCATGACATCGCCGAACTGCTCTTCCCACTCTTCATAGAGCGCGGCGCCGGCGTCGATAAAGCCCTGCTTGTCCGGATAGGTCACGGTCATGCCCTGCTCCTGCAGTTCGGTGATCGCTTCCTTGTCCATCTGCCGGTTGACCTCGCGCTCGTGGATGCCGCATTCCATCGCGGTTTCGGTAAAGATTTGCTTAGTTTCCTCGTCAAAGCTCGCCCAGGTGCGCGGGCTGACGATCAGAAATACCGTCGAATAGGCGTGCTCGGTGATTGCCAGGCGGTCATTGACCTGCGCAACGTTGTTGGTCAGGATGACCGTGCAGGGGTTTTCCTGCCCGTCGAGCGCACCCTGCTGCATGGCGGTGTAGGCCTCGCCCCACGCCATCGGCGTCGCATCCGTGCCCATCTCACGCCAGAAATTGATGTGGATCATGTTTTCCATCGTGCGGATCTTGAGACCCTGCACGTCGTCAATCGAGTTGACGTCGACCTTGCTGTTGGTCAGGTTGCGGAAGCCGGACTCCCAGATGCCCAGGCCCTGCAGCTGTACAGTGGACAGCTTGTCGAGGAACTCCTGTCCAATCTCGCCCATGAACACCTTGTCAGCCTGTTCGTTCGAGGTGATCAGATAGGGGATGTCGAGCGCCTGAAACTCCGGGATGAAGTTGCCCAGCGTTGACTGGTTAACGACCGAAATGTCGATCGAGCCCATCTGGCAGCCCTCGATCGTGTCGATCTCGGCGCCAAGCTGACCGTTGTGATATACCTCGATCTTATATTTGCCGTCCGTACGTTCGTAAATCAGGTCGGCAAACCGGTTCATTTCCTGTCCGATCGCACCGGTTTCTGATGAAGTCTGCGCCATGCGCAGCGTCACGGTGCCCTCCGGCCAATGGATGGGTTTCGCGTCCTGCCAGATGGCGCCTGCCGCGCAGACCAGCGCGACACAGGTCACAATGGCAGCAATGCCTTTTTTACTCATCGCAGTCTCCCCTCCTGTCAAGGTGTCTGTAACGAGCCGTCACGCTTGCGCGTCTGCGTCCAGGTCGTGACAGTGTTCTCACAGGGATACTTTGCCGCTTCCTTTTCATCCAAATCGACGCCCAGACCCGGCTTATCGTTGGCGTAGACATAGCCGTCGCGGTATTCAGGCAGGCCGGGGAATACCTCAAGCAGCGCACCATGCGGGCCCTTGAGCTCCTGAATGACGAAATTGGGCGGTTCGATACCGCTCCACTCCTGCACGCCGAAGTTCTGGGCGGCAAGGTCGATGTGGATGTTGGCGGCATGCGCCAGCGGGGACATATCACCCGGGCCGTGCCATGCCGTGCGCACGCCGAACTGCTCCGCGAAGATCTGCAGCTTGCGGGCCGGGGTAATGCCGCCAATCTGGCTGATGTGGACACGGATAAAGTCGATCAGATGCTCGGTAATCAGTGTTTTCCATTCAGCCGGATTGTTGAACAGCTCGCCCTCGGCAATCGGGATCGAGGTCTGGCGGCGCAGTTCGCGCAGCCAGGCGGTCTGCTCGATCGAGACCGGATCTTCCAGGAAAAACAGGTCGTATGGCTCGAGTGCCCGCGCCAAACGGATCGCTTCCACCGGCGCGATACGCTCGTGCACATCATGCACCAAGTTGATATCGTAGCCGATCTTGGCGCGGATACCCTCGAACAGCTTGACCGTGTCTCGGATGTACTGCCGCGCGTCCAGATAAATGCCCTTGGGCGCGTTTTCCGGCGCAGTGGCCGGGATGACGCCGTAGCTGTCGCCGCCGTAACCGCCGCACTGGCAGCGGATGGTCTGCAGGCCCATTTCCTTAAAACGCAGGATGTTGTCGCACAATTCCTCCAGATCGCGGCCGTCCGCATGCCGGTAAACCGGCACGCCCTCGCGGCACTTGCCGCCGAACAGCTGGTACAGCGGCATGCCGGCCAGTTTGCCCTTGATGTCCCACAGCGCCATATCCACGCCCGAAATCGCGTTGTTGCTGATTGGACCATTGCGCCAGTAGGCGTTCTGGTGCATCAGCTGCCAGAGTTCTTCAATGGCTTCCGCGTCCCGTCCACGCAGCAGCGGGTCGAGGTACTCTTCCACCACGGTCTTGACCGCCAGATGCCGGTAGGCAAAGGTCGCGCATCCCAGGCCGTACAGGCCGGGCTGGTTGGTCTCCACCTTGACCACCACCAGATTGATTCCCTCCGGCGCTGTGCAGATCACACGAACCTTTTCGATTTTTACTACCATCGTGTTCTCCTCTCTTACCGCCTTACTTGTTTGACGTCTAACAAGTTTGGCCACTAAAATAAAGATAGTCGCTCTTTTTCCTTGAACTTGTCGGACAAGTTATGCTCTTAGTATAGTCCGCTTCGACCATTTGTCAACACCATTTTTGGAAATAAATCGCCCCAAAAAGCATTTCCTGCGTTTTTCACAACACTTTATCACCACTTATGTCTAATATGCACAAAACAGCGCCGCGGCAGGGATCCTTTCCCTGTGCCGCGGCGCCTTGTCTTACTTGTTCGCGGGTTTTTTCTGGCCGTCCCGGCCGGTGCGCGTCTGGAGTTTATCGATCGCGTTCTGCATATGCTCGAACATCAGGTCGTGCGCGGCATCCGCATCACCCGACCGGATCGCGCTCAGGATCAGCGTGTGGTAATACACACCATCGCGATAGCCGAACAATGAGCGCAACTGCGAGTGGTTGCGCCGCGTCTCGTCGAACACCTTGGATACGCTTTTTTCAAGAATGGGGTTCTGCGTGGCCGCGCAGATCGCCTCATGAAACTGCATATCGGCGGTAACGAACTCCTCCTGTGCCTCCGGCCCCTTGTTGGCGGCCATGACGTCCAGATATTCCTGCAGTTTCTCCAGCAGCGCCGGAGTCGCATGCTGCGTGGCCAGCCTTGCTGCCTCGCTCTCAATGATACGACGGAACTCGAGCACCTTGACAATGTCCTTGCAGTCCTCCGAGGTGATCTTATATTCGCTCTCTGTTTTCTCGTCCACCTGATTTTCCAGCAGGAACGTGCCCTTGCCGTGTTGGCTCTCGAGCACGCCCAGCCCGATCAGGTGCTGCAGCGCCGTGCGCACGCTTGCGCGGCTGACGCCGAGGATCTCGGTCAGCTGGTTTTCCGACGGGATCTTCTCGCCGACCTTCCAGTTTCCTGCGTTAATGTTGTCCTTACAATATTGCACAACCTGCTCTGTCACATTGCTGCGCGTAATCATCCAAAAGCGCCTCCCTGCCTTGGCATTGCTTTCCCCGTATACTGCCGGGATTGGGAAGCACCCACCCGGAAACGCGCTTCAGCGCGCCGGACGCACGGGTCTCTGTTCGGTGAAAGCTGCCCTAAGCCATCATTTCTTTTGTAATAATTATACGCAGAAACGATTTCTTTGTCAATTTTGGCGCCGTGTTACATGGCCTCCTGTTTCCCCAATATCATTTTTAGCATAGGGCATTTCCAATATGCAAACCTCTATCTTTTCTCTGCATGCACATGTTTTGTCACAAAAAGATTGCATACCATTCGACAAACAGCAGTAGTTTCGCCTTGTTTCATTGTCCGCATGGTTGTCTACAGAACACAAAAAACCGAACCAGCTTATCGCCAATCAGCACATAGCGGTCAGCCACAGCTCGCAGCGGTACGACCTGCTTTGCCTCGGCGCGTCCGCCGATGCGGATGGCACAGCCGGTCGCGTTGTGCCGCACGCAGTTGGTCAGCAGGTTGTTGACCTCGCGCCGCAGCAGGAACTCGTCCGCTTCAATCTTGGGCAGCGCCGCATCTGGCAGATCGACCCCGACGAAAAGGCCCTCGGCCAGCCCGCCGTCGAGAAAATCCGCCGTCACGCGGCGCACAAAGGCCGTCGGTCTGGATCGCGTTCCTGATCCTGCCGCTGTTCCCCGCCACGCTCGGCATGGGAAAATACCTTGCTAATCTGGACACATTGCAAAGCGGTTGGTACAGCCTATGGACCAGGCACACACTGTTTGCTGCGATGTTTTTCCTGCCTGCCCAGTTCGGGTGTGTTCTGCACCTGGCAGTGGCGACTGGCGCACACCGACCACAACTGGAACAGTCTGATAACCGCGCCCGTCCCCATCCGCGACCTGTATCTGGCCAAACTGCTGCTTACGGCGAGCATTTCAGAGCTGGCGCAGGCCTGCATCGGCGAGATTTTCGGCCTGCTGGTTCTCGGACAGGGCTGGAGCTACGCTTTCCCCTATTCACTGCTCTCCCTCGGCATGCGCGCGAACACCCCGGAGATGACGCTCACGCTTGCGCCCTTCCTGCTCACCTGCGCGGCATACACCGTGCTGTTTGCAGTGCTTTCCATCCGGTATATGCAGCGGCGGGAAGCGACAGAAGAATAGCAATGTTATGCGGCAAAAAGCCCGTCCGCCGGGAACCGGCGGACGGGCTTTGTCTGGTTATTGCGCGCTGATCGTATCCACGACCGACATCTCCCGGATGCGCCGCGCCGGGCTGCAGATGGCAAGCCACGCAGCCAGCAGCATGACCAGTAGGATCACCCCCAGCGCTCCCCACGGCATGTACCATGAGTTACCCCAGTTCGGTGTGATCATATTTTCAAAGCTGAACCGGTTGAGCGGGATACCGGCGGCGCAGCCCACGACGATGCCGCAGGCCACATAGGTCAGCGTTTCGGCCGCGACCATGCGCAGCAGCTGACGGCTGCTCATACCGATGGCGCGCATCGCGCCGTATTGCTTCATGCGTGCGGACACGCTCATCGAAATGCTGTTGACGATGTTGAGCACGGTAATCAGCGCAATCAGCGCGAGAAAACCGTAGAAAAACAGCGCGAAGGCGTAATAGGTGCCGCGCACCTCGCTGTTGCTCAGCAGGCGGTTGGAAAAGGCATAGTCGCTGCCCGCGAGCAGCCGAATCTGCTCGACCTACTCGTCGGTCTTGCCGTGTCGCAGCTGCACATCGATGATCGTGTAATCGCTTTGGCCAGTGATGGCGGTAAACAGGCTTTCCGAGCAGATGACTGTGTCCGAGCTGGTTGCAAACGGCGTATAGTTCAGCGTCGCAGCGACCGGGAGCGTTTTTTCGCCTTGCGGCGTGTCGAACACGACCGTATCGCCCGGTTGATAACCGCTGCCCTCTTTGCAAAACAGCAGCACGCCTGTGCCGTCCCGCGCGGCCTGCAAGTCCCCCTCCCTGACCATATCCTCCGCCCAGCCGAACTGGTTGTCCTCAAAGGAGACCAGCATGATGTTGACCGACTCGCCCGCCACCTGCCCCGGCAGGTCATAGGCAAAGCTGCGGCCGAACGCTCGCTCGACAAAGGGCAGCTCGCTGATCTGCTGCGCGAGCGCCTTGGGCACGTTGCAGCTGTCGTCCTTGCTCAACACCGACGCATCCGGTGTGTACGGCTGCAGCGGCTTGACCGCGTTTTGCATGAAGTCGAGCGTCGGGCTGAAGCCCAGAAACAGGATGATACTGAACGCAAACGAACCGGTCATCAGCAGGATGTTCTTGCGGCTGTGCAGCGCATGGTGCACGCCGAGCCTAACTTCGACCGGCACGCGCCCCGCGCGCACCGCCTTGCCGCAGGCAATGCCAGGCGCGGCGTTGCCGGAAACCGCCGTCAGCGGCGACACGCGCGACGCCCGGCGCGCCGGGGCGCGCGCAGCGAGCAGCACGGTCACAAGGCCAATCACCGTACCGCATATCAAGCTGACCCAGCTGACCGCAACCACCGGCATGTCGCCGAAATAGAAGTCGCTGGCCTGCCGCAGCACGGCGCACAGACCCCAGATCGTCACAACGCTGAGTGCCAACCCCGCCGGGATCGCGCCGACGCATAATTGCAGCGCTTCGCGCCGCACCAGCCGTTTGACCTGTCGGGGCGTCGCGCCGAGGCAGCGCAGCATGCCGAAAAACTCAGTCCGCTGCGCGACGTTACTGTTCAAACTGCCCGCGATCATCAAAATGCCCGCCGCGACGACCAGCACCGCAAGCACCGCTGCGATCAGGTACAGCCGCAGCATGGCAGAGTCATCCGTTTGCAGTGTCAGCGTTAACAGTTCTTTGTTCTGCTGCACCCGCGTTTCGTCCAGCCCATACTCCGCGCAGATCTCGTCGATCGCCTGTGGAATGCGGCAGTGCGGCGCAAAGGCGACATAGAGCATAAAATCCTCCGGCTTGGTGTCGGGCATAAAGTGCGTCCGATACCCCTCGACATTGAAAAACAATGCATACGCCCCGCTTTGCGACAGCAGCGGGTTGTTGCCTGTAAAGCCGGACAGTGTAACCGGCAATGTCCCGGTCGGCGTTTGCAGCGTAATCGTGTTACCCACCGACAAACCGAGCTGGATTTTCATATCCTTTGTTGCAAGTGCTTCGGTCTCGGTCTGCGGAAACGTGCCGTCCTCGATCTCGAGCGCGGGATACAGCGTCAGCATATCCTCGTCCATGCCGCAGATCCCGGTTTTGACGCCGCCAACCTGATATTCCAGATCGAGGTTGTAGTTGGTCACAATATAACGGCTGCTCGTCTCGATTTCAGCGCGCTGGGCGATCAGGCTCTGCTGCCGGTCGTTCAGCCCGGGAAACGCCGCGTGCCACGCGCCCTGCTCGAGAATCGTCCGCTGCGTCATGCTGCGGACCTCCATATCGGCCATACCGAAAATGCCCGCAATCAGAAAAACAGACAGCACAATGCAGAGTCTTGTCAATCGGCTCTGCCGCTGGTGTACCCGCGCCGAAACCGGCACCAAATCAAGATAATGCTTCATCGGTCGTCCCTCCCAGATCGGTCAGCACGCCGTCGGACACCTGCAGGACGCGGTCGACACCGGTTGTCAGATGCCAGTTGTGCGTGATCATCAGAATGGTCTGCTGATAGCGGCGGGACGCCTGCGTCAGCAGCGCCATCACGTCCTGACTATTGCGGCTGTCCAAATTGCCGGTCGGTTCGTCGGCCAGAATCAGCTTGGGCCGGGTGATGAGCGCGCGGCCAATCGCGACGCGCTGCTGCTGTCCGCCGGACAACTGGCTGGGCAGGTGGTGCCGCCGATCAGCCAGACCCAGCAGGTCGAGAATCTCGTCGACCGCCGCCGGATCGGGCTTGCGGTAATCAAGCAGCAGCGGAAATGCAATATTTTGCTCGACGTCAAGCTCGCCGATCAGATGAAACGACTGAAAGATAAAGCCAATACTGCGCCGCCGGAAAATCGTGCGCGCCTCCTCACGCATAGCGAACAGATCCTGTCCATCCATCTCGATGTGGCCGGACGTCGGTGTGTCCAACGCACCGATGCAGTTGAGCAGCGTCGATTTGCCCGAACCGGACTCACCCACCACCGCGGCGAACGTACCCTTTTCGAGCGAAAACGAAACATGACGAAGCGCATCCACCCTCGTCTCCCCCTGCCCATAGGTCTTGCACAAGTCGTCTACTCTCAAAATCTCCATATCAGAAACCTCCTTGCTTACACTCTACCACGCGCGCTTTACAGGCGGGTGAATTTCACCTTACGATTGTGTAAGCGGGAAGGAAATCGTGAACGCCGCGCCTTGCCCCGGCTCGCTCTGCACGGAAAGCAATCCGCCCTGCCCCTCTGTGATTGCCTTGGCAAGCGGCAACCCTAATCCAACGCCGGGCGTGTCCAATGTGCGTTCGCTGCGGTAAAACCGCTTGAAAATATGGTGAATATCCTCAGGCGCAATACCGCAACCGTCGTCCTCGACCTTAATTTGCAGCAGTACAGGCGTGCACGACCACGAAACACAGACGCTGCCACCTTGTTCGGTGTGGTCGAGCGCGTTTTTGACGAGATTGCCGACGGCCTCCGCTGTCCATGCCGGGTCGCAGGCAAACCGCTGTGCCAGCTCCCCCTCCATACGGATGGTCTTACCCTCGCACTGTGCGCGCGTTGTCAGATCCTGTACCGCACGCTGTACGAGCGCGGCCACTGTGACCTCCTGCCGCACAAACCGGACGCTGCCCGCATCCAGCCGCGCAATCTTGAGCAGCATCTGGATGAGCCCTTCCATGCGGCGCAGCGATGCACCCATTTTTACGGCAAACTCCCGCACGACGGCGGTGTTTTCCGGCTCATCCGCAAGGATCTCCTGATACATCATCATGGCCGCGAGCGGCGTCTTGAGCTGGTGCGAAATGTCTGAAATCGTCGTCTTGAGCTGTTCCTTGGCCTGCCGTTCAGCCTGTTGCTTGGCCTGCAATACCGTCGCCAGCTGCTCAACCGCCGCGAACAGCTGGAACAAGCTGCCCTCGCGGTTCTGCGGCAGCCAAATGGAAAAGTCACCGTCCAGATAGCGGCGCACGATTTGCGCCGCGCGGTCATACTGTGCCCGGCGCGTACGCAAAAAGCAAAGCGTCCCGACAAACAGAAAACAAACAAGCGCGGCACACACAGCTAGCACCGCGCCGTTCATCATCCACCGAAATGCGCCCAGCGTCGGCAGCAAGGCAGCGGGCGTCTGCTCGGTCATACCAAGTAAGTCGAGCAAATGTGTACCCTCTTGGGTCGTGCTGTCACTTTGCAGCGCGGTTGCTACGACAGACTCAGACACGCCTTGTTCGAGCAGTGCGGACGCGATCTCGGCGCTGCGGGTAAGATACAGCGCCCGCGCTGCGTGACTATATGCCGTACCAAGCATCATCCCTACTGCAAGCAGCAGCGCCGCAAACAACAGCAGGAACATCACAAACTGCCGTACCTGTCGGTCGCACATTATGTCCCCTCCTCCTTCCACTGGTAGCCGAACCCGCGCACCGTGCGCAGACGGCGCGGTTGGGACGGATCGTCCTCGACCTTTTCGCGCAGCCGACGCACATAAACCGACAGCGTGTTATCATCCACAAAGTCCCCGCCGTCATCCCACAGCGCACGCAGGATGCTTTCGCGCGTCATCACGCGCCCGGCATTGCGCACCAGCAGGCAAAGCAGCCGGTATTCCGCGCCGGTCAGCTCGAGCAGTCGGCCATCCAACGTCACACGGCTGCCCAGCAGGTCGATTTTGAGTGCGCCGCTCTGCAAATACTGCCCCTGCGCCGCTGTCGCCCTGCCCGCCCGGCGCAGTAACGCCCGAATACGCGAGCATAGCTCGCCCAGCCGGAACGGCTTGGTCAGGTAATCGTCCCCACCGCAGTCCAGCCCGCGGATGATGTTTACCTCCTCATCGGACGCGGTCAAAAACAAAATGGGTACAGCACTGCCTGCTGCGCGCACCGCTTCGCAGACCGCAAAACCCGTGCCGTCCGGCAGCGTCACATCCAGAATCAGCAGATCGAACCGGCCGATCTCGGGCAGGCGCGCCCGCGCCTCGGCTACCGTGCGCACCACCTCGACCGCAAAACCGTTCTTTTGCAGCGAATACGTCAGGCCGTCGACCAGACTCCGGTCATCCTCCAGCAACAGCAGTTGGTTCACGAAAATCCCCTCCATTCCAGGTTGCTGACGTCATTATAGCATACCCGGCACCCGTTTTGCGCCGGCTTACGAAATTGTAAGGCAAAGGTTTTCCCAAAAGGTGCGGTATCCTCTCATCTTTCTATTGACAACAATCCTTGTCAATGTTACACTATATGTGACAATGATAGTTGTCATCCTGACATGGATATTTGTCAGAAAGGAGAGGACGCGATGCCGCTTGGAAATCGCTTGAAGGAACTGCGGGCGGCCAAGGGCCTCAATCAGCAGAGCTTGGGCTCGCTGGTCGGAGCCTCCCGCCAGACCATCAGCCTGATCGAGCGCGGCGACTATAACCCGTCGATCACGCTGGCGCTGCGCATTGCACAGGTTTTTGAGACAACCGTGGAGCAGGTGTTTTACCTGACTGAAGAGGAGGAAGAGAAATGACCAAGGAACGCAAAAAATCGACTATTTACATTCGTTTTGCCGTGGGTATGCTGGTCTGCGCCGCGCTGGGCGCCATCGGCGGCTGGTACGTCGGCGCGGCAGAGAACGATCTGTTTGCCGCCCTGAACGCGTTCAACCGCACCCTTGCAGCGCCCGGCCTATGGTGGTTTGCCCCCGGCTATCTGCTGCTGGCGGTCGGTACGGTTTATTTTTTCCGTGCGAAGTCGCTGCTGCCGCAGGCCGAAGCGAACGACCACGCATTTGAAGAAGCCGACCGGCGGCTTTGTCTGGCGCTCATTCTATCCGGCGTCTGCATGGTGCTGCTGTTTATCGCGCTCGGCATCAGCGGTCACGCCATGCTTGCCGGGCCGGTCGCCATTCTGTTCATGGTACATACCCTCGTGCACTTGGTTTGGATCGTTGCGCTGCAGGCGGTCACGGTCAAAGCCACCAAGGCCATCCATCCGGAAAAGCGCGGCAACGTGTTCGACACCAAATTTCAGAAGGACTGGTATCAAAGCTGCGACGAAGCTGAACAGCAGAAGATCGGCCAGTGCAGCTATTTCTGCTTTCGCCTGATGTCCACCATTTTCCCCATTGCGATGCTACTGTTGTTCTTCCTGTCCAGCAGCAAAATGGTCCAGCCCGGCTGGGTTCTACTGGTCGGCCTGCTCTGGCTGGCGCAGCAACTCAGCTACCAATGCATGGCCTATCACCTGGATCATGGCAAAAAGAAAGGCGCGCGGTAAGCCTGCCCCCTGCCCGAACAAAGCCGAAGCGGCGGAACCACACCCGGTTCCGCCGCTTTCGTTTTGTTTCTACTTTCTGCCGCCTTTCTCCGGCAAACATGACACACAGCTGTCGCGTTCCTGTGCTATAATACAAGCAAAGAAAGGCGGTGGCGTGATGAAAATGGATCGGCTGATCGGCATTCTGTCCCTGCTGCTTCAGCGGGACAAGGTCACCGCCCCGGAGCTCGCGGCACACTTCGAGGTGTCCCGCCGGACCATCCAGCGGGACATCGAATCCCTGTGCCGGGCGGGCATCCCCATCGCCACCACGCAGGGCGCGGGCGGCGGCATCTCCATTCTGGAAGGCTACCGCGTGGATCGCACCGTACTGACCGCACCGGAGATGCAAGCCATCCTCGCAGGTTTACGCAGTCTGGACAGCGTCAGCGGAACGCGCCGCTACGCACAGCTGATGGAAAAGCTGTCCGCCGGGACGAGCGGGCTGGTGCCCGGCGGTGCCCATATGCTCATCGATCTTTCCTCTTGGTATAAGACCAGTTTGCCGCCAAAAATTGAACGCATCCAGCATGCCATCGAACAGCACCGCACCATCCGCTTTACCTATTTCTCGCCCAAGGGGGAATCTGAGCGCACCGTCGAGCCTTACTATCTGGTGTTCCACTGGTCGGCGTGGTATGTGTGGGGCTGGTGCGGACTGCGGCAGGATTTCCGCCTCTTTAAGCTGAACCGCATGACGGACCTTGCCTCTGGTGAGCCCTTTGTTCCTCGTTCCGCCCCCTTGCCCAATCTGGAACCGGAGCGCATCTTTCCAGCAAAGTATCAGGTCACTGTCCGCTTTGATCCGGCATGCCGCTGGCGGCTGGTGGAGGAATACGGTGCGGACCGCTTCACCGTGGCGTCGGACAGCTGGCTGTGTTTTACCGGCGGCTTTCCGGACGCGGACAGCGTCCTCAGCTGGGTCTTGACCTTTGGAGACAATGCAGAGCTGCTGGAGCCGAAAGAGCTGCGGGACCGGTTGGGGGCGTTGGCCCAAACTTTGGCTGACCGTTACCGAAGGAGGGATTAGCATGGCATCTCATCGGGATTTTGTAAACTTTGTGGCCGAACAGCTGCGGGAGGCCGGCGTAATTCGCAGCCGGAAGATGTTCGGCGAATACGGTCTTTACTGCGACGATATGTTCTTCGCCGTTATCTGTGACGACCAGCTTTTTGTGAAGATTACGCCACAGGGAGAAGCGGCGTTCCCAAGCCTGCCCAAAGCCCCGCCCTACGAGGGAGCAAAGGATTACATCTGGGTAGAGGATGTGGACGACCGGGACACCTTGACCGCGCTTACTCGTCTCACCTGTCTGGCGCTTCGGGAGCAGCTGCTGAAAAAGCGGAGGAAATGATCATGGCTTTTGACTACAAGAAAGAGTACAAGGAATTCTATCTGCCGCCCAAAGCGCCGGGCATTGTCTCCATACCCGTCATAAACTTTCTGGCGGTGCGTGGGCAAGGCGACCCCAACGAGGAGGGCGGCGCATACAAGCAGGCCATCGGCATGCTCTATGCCGTGGCGTTCACCATCAAGATGAGCAAGATGGGCAAACACAAGCTGGAAGGGTACTTTGACTATGTGGTGCCGCCGCTGGAAGGACTGTGGTGGCAGGATGGCATCCAAGGCGTAGACTACGCGCGCAAAAAGGATTTTCAGTGGATCTCGCTCATCCGGCTGCCGGAGTTTGTGACAAAAGCAGCCTTTGACTGGGCAGTCCGGAAAGCAACGGAGAAAAAGCAGCAGGATTTCTCCTCGGTAGAGTTTTTCTCGTGGCAGGAAGGACTATGCGTCCAGTGCATGCACATCGGCCCCTATGATGACGAACCCGCCACCGTGGCCGCCATGGAGCAATACGCCGAAGCGCAGGGCTACGCGACGGACTTCGGAGAAAACCGCTTTCACCACGAGATTTATTTAAGCGATGTACGGCGGTGCAAGCCGGAGCGGCTGAGAACCGTGATCCGGCAGCCGGTCAGGAGGATAACATGAAAGGTTTTACACGAACAGAAACCCGTTTTTCGCTGTGTGGGCTGCAATGCGGTCTGTGCACCATGCACTTGGGCGGCTACTGTCCCGGCTGCGGCGGCGGAGTGGGCAATCAAAGCTGCGCGATTGCCCACTGCTCCCTCGAGCACGGTGAAATACAGTTTTGCTGGGAATGCCCGGAATACCCCTGCTCCCGCTACGAGGGCTTTGACGACGGTGATTCCTTTGCCCCTCATCGGAACCGACGGCAGGATATCGTTCAGGCCCGCGAACTAGGGTTGGAGGCCTTCGTTGCGCGGCAAGCCGAAAAGCGGACGATTTTAGATGAACTTCTGGCCCATTACAACGACGGTCGCCGCAAAACGCTTTTCACCACAGCAGTCTATCTGCTGCCGCTCGAAGAACTGCTCACCGTGATGAATGCGTTGGAAAGCCGGCCAGAGCTGACCGGAAAATCCATCAAAGAACGCGCGCTTGCCGCTGTGGACTTGCTGCAGAAAACGGCTGACCGTCAGGGCATCAAACTAAAGCTCAACAAAAAACCGAAAAAGGGGTGATCGCATGTCAACTTCCAAGGTAACAGTCCACTTTTCCTGCTCGGTGGAACGGGTGTGGCAGACGGTAACCGACCTCACCTGCACCGCGTGGCGCAGCGACCTTGAGCGGGTAGAGGTCGTGGACGAAACCCACTTCATCGAACACACCAAAAGCGGCTATACCACCAATTTTACGGTTATTGCCTTAGAGCCTCCCTACCGTTGGGCCTTTACCATGGAGAATAACAACATGTCCGGCTCTTGGGAGGGCATCTTCGAGGCAACAGCGGACGGCGCCCGGCTGACCTGCACCGAAACCGTGAACGCCAAGCACTGGTGGATGCGCCCTTTTGTTCCCGGATATCTGAAACGGCAGCAGAAGCTGTATCTGGACGATTTGCGAAAGGAACTTGACCATGGAAATCAGGCTGGCACAAGCACAGGACATTGACGCTTGGATGACGCTGGTGGAGCAGGTGCGAGATGTCTTTCCCGGCTTAGAGACCACTGAAGCTATCGCCGAACACCGGGTAACCGTGCTGCACTTTATTGCGCAGTCCTCAGCTATCTGCGCGATTGATGCAGATCGTATCGTCGGCATCTTACTGTTTTCCAAGGAAACGGGCGAACTGTGCTTTCTGGCGGTTGACCCAGCCTGCCGACGGCAGCATGTCGCGCAGCAGCTGGTGACCCACATGCTGACACAGCTGGATGCAGACCAAGGCATCACCGTAACCACCTATCGGGAGGACGACCCGGATGGACAGGCGGCGCGGGCGTTTTACAAGCATTTAGGCTTTACGGAGGGACGGCTGACTGAGGCGTTCGGCCATCCCGTCCAAGAACTAATCCTGAAGCGGAAGCCTACCAGACAAGCGTGAATCAAAGTAAGCCCGGATGAAGATACTTCATCCGGGCTTACTTTGATTTGTCCATCTTTTTACCCTATCATCCGGGGGCACTGTCCGGCTTTCGCAACCGGAATACAGATCAGCAGTTCAAACCATCCATCTTTCGCGCCGACCTGCAATGTACCGCCGTTGCGCAAAGCGACCTCCCGCATACTGGGCAGCCCCAGTCCGTGCGCGGATGAGTCTTCCTTGGTTGTTGGCAATCCGGGCAGCACTTCCCCATCCAAAGTATTTTTCACCCGCAGCATGAACAGCCCTTTGTGCACCTTGCACCGAACGATGACCGTTTTCTCTTCTGCCCGCACAGCCGCTTCCATCGCGTTGTCGAGCGCATTGCCCAGCAAGGCACAGAGATCGGTATCGGAAAGCGGCAGCGGCTCCGGCAGCGCAACGGCAAAATCCGGTGTAATTCCTGCCTGCCGCATGGCTTCCGCCTTGGCGGTCAGCACAGCATTTGCGATTTCATTCTCGCACATGCGCTGTGCGCCCTGCAAGGCAGGGGACGCCGAAAGCGCATCCAGATAATGAAGCGCCCCGTCCGTGTCGCCCTGTTCCAGCCGCACACGGATCACCGTCATATGATTTCGCAGGTCATGGCGCAGCGTGCGCACCTGCTGCACTTGCCGCTGCAAGCCCTGATAATACACCTCACGCACCGAAGCCAAGCGACTTGCCTGCTCCAGCTTTTCATGGTCTAACATCACCAATACCGCCCGCAGCAGCATGACCGCGGTCAACAGCACAAAGGGCAGCACAACCAAACCCAGATTCATCGCCTGCGTATAGGCGGCAGAAGAAAGATATTTATTATACGTCAGCAGCACCACAGCCACCAATGCGCAAAACGGCATCACCGCTAGACCCAGCATCAGCCGCCACAGTCCTGCAGATAAAACCACCGGCTCCTGCGGTAGACGGTGACGCAGCGCAAGATACAGTCCGCCGAACGCGACAGACCGCAGCAGCCGTGTCAACACATCATATCCCTGCACATACTGCAAATAGGTGTCCAGCATGGCGCAAACCGACATCACAAGGCAGAAAAAGATCAGACACATTGTCAGCCGCCCGATGCGGTCGCCGCGGGTGCACACGAAAAACGCCGCCAGAAAAAACGGCAGCGTATAGAGCAGGTTGGGGTCGCCCACCCAGATCACCATACCGCTGCTGCCGGCAAACAGCAAAAGCAGCAGCGCGCCCCAGCCTTTTCCCCGGATCGACAAAAAAGGGCACGCCAGACGGTAGATGAGCCACCCATTGAACAGAATCAGCGCCACCCAAGCCCCATTGCTCACCAGCTGCGTGAGCCACTCCAAAAGCCGCTCCCCCATTGGCTATCCCTCCAGTTCCGCACGGGTCAGCGCCAGCAGCGCGTCTGCGAAACAGGCACGGCTGATTGGGAGCCGTGTGCCGTCTGCCAGCACTGCCTCACTGCCCTCCACCCGCTCGACCGCCGCCGCGCGCGCCAGATAGCGCTGGTGAAGCCGAACAAAGCCGTCGACCTCTGCCGCCACCTGATCGAGTTTACTGTAAAAGGTGTATTCTCTTTCGGGCGTGACGCAAGTCACCTTGCGCCGGTCGGAGACAAAATACAGAATGCGGCCGACCGGGATGCGGTAATGCGTATCTCCATTGCGGCAAACAAAGGTGTGTTCCATGCCCCGGCACAGCGCCGCCTGCGCCCGGTTCAGAATATCCTCGATCTGTTCCGGTTTCGGCGGCTTGAGCAGATAGCCCAGCGCGCCGACGCTGTACCCGTCGAACACGTACTCGGCATAGCCGGTGACAAACACCAGTTGCAGATCCGGGTCAGCCGCGCGCAGCCGTCTGGCGGTCTCCATGCCGTCCAGCTGCCCCATCTCGATATCCAAAAACACCAGATCCAGCTCCCCTGCGTGCCGCTCCAGCCATTGCAGCAGCCCTTCGCCGGACGAAAAAGCAAAAAACTGCGCCTCACACCGCCGCTCCAACACCCGCTCGAGCGCGGACTGGAGCGCCAGTCTGGCATCCGATACATCATCACAAATGCCGATCCGCAGCATCCCTATACCCCCATTCCCTCTGCCCTGCCGCAAGGCGGGGCTTTTTTCATGCCGTCATGGTCACTGGGGCTATTCTACCACGGCTGCCCGTTTTCATCAAACCAAACTTGACAGCAAATCCGCCGATTATGACAAGTTGGAACGAAGCGTCCCTAAACTTTCCCGTTTTGGCGTGGAAAATGACGGGGCAGTTTGCCCGCTCCCCTGCCATACGGTACGCTGAAAGCAGAAGTGCCGGACACCAGCCCGGCGATATGCCAATGCAGAAAGGAAGGGGTCGCTATGCTGACCGTCAAAGACTTACACAAATCCTATCAGGTGGGAAACGCCACCTATGAAGTGCTCAAAGGGGTGTCCCTCACGGTGGACGAAGGCGCGTTTGTCGCCGTGATGGGGCCGTCCGGTTCGGGCAAAACCACGCTGCTCAACTGCATCTCCTGCTATATCCCCGCGGATCACGGCAGCATCCTGCTGGGCGACACCGAACTCGCCCGGCTGGACGAGGACACGCTGGCCATGGTGCGCAACCGAAAGCTGGGCTTCGTGTTTCAGGAGTTCCTGCTGCTCGACGGGCTGACCGTCCGGGAGAACATCCTGCTGCCTGCCATCATCGGCGGCACGGTTTCCGAGGCAACAGAAAACCGTGCGGACCAGCTTTGCGACGTGTTCGGCATTGCCGCCATCCGGGACAAATACCCGGCAGAAATCTCCGGCGGCGAAAAGCAGCGCACGGCTGTGGCACGCGCGCTGATCAACCACCCGCTGCTCATCCTCGCCGACGAGCCGACCGGCAATCTGGACTCCAAGTCCTCGCGCGCGGTCATCCGCTCCTTTGAACAGGCCAAAGCCGCATTGGGCGCGACGATCTTTATGGTGACGCATGACTCGTTTGCCGCATCCTTCTGTGACCGGGTCGTCATCCTCCGTGACGGCGTGGTGTGGCAGGCGCTGGACAGGGGCACGCTCGGGCGGAGCGCCTTTCAGGATCTGCTGCTGGACGCCATCCGCGAAATGGGCAAGGAGTGATTGATATGCGGACATTTTCTCAAGTCTACGCGGTTCTGCGGCGCAAAAGCATCGGGCAATATGCTCTTTTAACAGGCTGTATCTTCTTCTCTGCGCTGCTGATGACCGCCTATACATGTATGATGCGCTCGCCCACCATCCTCACGGTGCTGCCGGAGGGCGGCGACAGCCGCAAACAGGTGATGATGATTTTTGTGCTGGCAGTCATCGGCTGCGCCGTATTCACCACCTACGCCGCCGGGCTTTTCTTCCGGCAAAAGTCCCGGGAAACCGGCGTGTTCCTCGCCTTGGGCGCCTCGCGCAAGCAGCTGCGCAGCGAACTCTGGAAAGACCTCGCTGTGATTTCACTCGGCGCCTGCGCGGCCGGTGCGATACTGGGCGGGCCGCTGGCCTGGCTGATCTGGACGCTGTTTCGGCTGTTTCTGGTCGATTCCCAGCAGATGGCGCTCTCCTTTACGCCCCAGTCCTATCTGCTGCCGCTGGCCTTTGCGGCCTATGTCATCGTCATGCTGTTTTTTCTATGCGCGTGCTTTATCCGCAGAACAAACATCATCGACATCGTGCAGGAATCCCACCGCTCCGAACCCATCCGCGCGGTCAAACGCTGGTATGGCCCGGTCGGCATCGTGCTGCTCGTGATCGGCGGCGCGGGCGGTTACCTGATGCCCTCATTTTTCATCAGATTCTTGCACTGGTATGCACCTGCGGTTGTGAGCGGCATCTTTTACCTGCCCGCCCTGATCGGTATTTATATGATCCTGCTGCACACGGTGGTCAACGGCTGGCACGGGAAACGCCAGAAGTATAAGAATATCATCTCCGTCTCCCAGATGCGCTTTCAAGGGCGGCAAACCGTCCGCAATATGCTGGTCATGACGCTGCTGATCGCCGGCGCCTACTTTGCCAGCTTCTATGCCCCCATACTCTCGACCAACTCGACCTATGGCATCGACCAGCGGCCAGTGGACTTCGCCTATCACTGGCGCAACGACCAGTCTCTACCACAGCAAAGCGAGGTGGAAGAACTGGCCGCAGCGTATCATGTCACGATTACCTCGTGGACGCAGCAAACTGCCGCTTATCTGGGTACCGACGGCACCTATTCGGTGGAAAAAGAAAACGGCGCGCTCGGCACGACCTATTCCACCGAATACGCCGAACTGCTGGACGGGGCTTGCTTCTTTTCGGAAAGCGCATGGAATGCCCTGACCGGGCAGGAGATCGACCTCGCGCCCAGCACCTGCGCCAATGTGCTCGATGACGACGGCGGCAGCAACTATCTGTCCGGCGGGGACGTGACCATTGTCACCAACATGGTCACGCGCAAGCAGCTGCATGTCACACCGGCCGAGCCCCTGCGATACACCATGCTGCTTGGCAGCTATGTGCTGGATGACAGCGATTATGCCGTCATTTCCGCAGGGCTGACCGATCTCTGGCAGGAAACCCATGTCTTTTTCAATGTTTCCGACGCAGATTCCAGTTATTCCTTTGCCAAGGCGCTGTTCAACGAGATCGTTGACCGCTCGGATCTGGAGGTCATGCAGCTCGACGCCTATGATCTGGTCAGTGCTACACTGGCAGCGGAAGCCGGCCAATCCTACACTTACAGCCGCGAGAATGTTGCCGCCAGCGGATTTCCCGTCATCGATCCAGCAGACCGCAACTCCTCTGATTTCCGCTCCTATTGGCTGTATATGCCGCAGTTCCGCGTGCTGGACAAAAGCGACTTCGTCACAACTATGGCGGTGTTCCTGATGCTGTTTGTCTTTATCGCGCTGATCTGCTTTGCGGCGGTGTTTGTCATTGCCTATACGCGGTGCATCACCATTGCCCTGACCAGCCGTCAGGTCTACGACGACCTCCGGCACCTCGGCGCACCGAAAGCCTACCTGTTTCAATCCATCAAAAAGCAGCTGACACGGGTGTTTTTCGTCCCTGCGCTCGTGGGCACCAGCCTGATTTTCGCTTTTTACAGCATGATCCTGTACTTCAACGACAACCGGTTCACCGCAGGTGAATTTGCCGGCATGGCGGCCTGCGTGATCGTGGTCGCGGTGCTGTCCGCCGTGCTGTATGCCATTTACCGTCTAACCCGCCGCGATGTCTGCCGCAGGCTGGGCATCTGATGCGTCTCCGCGTACAAAAATGTACTGTGCTTCTCCTACAGCCGCCGGGCACTTCCCGGCGGCTGATCTGCTTTGTCCTGCTGCGTCACTTGTAATCTGCGCATAAAGCCCTATAATAGAAACGGTAAAAGCAATCCCACTGCAAGGACGGTGAACGCCCATGAAACGTATCTTTTTTGTCGAAGATGATCTGAGCTTAATCCACGGCTTGTCCTTTGCCCTGCGGCAACAGGGCTATGAAGTCATTATCGCCCGAACCTGTCTGGAAGCCGAAACCCTTTGGCAGGCAGGCGGCTTTGATTTAGCCATTCTGGATGTGACCCTGCCCGATGGCTCTGGCTTTGACCTTTGCCGCCGGTTCCGTCAAAGCTCCAAAGTACCTATCCTGTTTCTAACCGCGGCGGACGAGGAGACCGATGTTATCATGGGGCTGGACATCGGCGGCGACGATTATATCACCAAGCCGTTCAAACTGGCGATCTTCCTGTCGCGCGTCAACGCCCTGCTGCGTCGCAGCGGGGATTTCCGCCAGCCGGACGACACGCTCCAATCGGGCGGCATCATCGTGCATCAGCTGACGCGCGAAGTTATCAAGGACGGCGCACCGGTCGAACTGACCGCCAGCGAATACAAATTGCTGTGCTTTTTTCTGGAACACCCTAACCTTGTGCTATCACCCGAACAGATTCTAAGCAGACTGTGGGACTGTGAGCAAAACTATATCGACAGCAGCACGCTGACCGTCTACATCCGACGTCTGCGCGCCAAGATCGAGGATGACCCCAGCAATCCCAAGCGCATTATTACCGTGCGCCGCATGGGCTACAAATGGAATGCTGCGAAATGAGGTGCGCCATGAAAACGCTGGCTGACCGGCACATCAAGCGCCTGTTTTGCCTTGTTCTGACCCTGACGGTTGGGTTTACCCTGCTGTCTGCCGTGCTGCTCGCGGCAGGCGGCGAACGAACCGCGCGGTATCTTCCGGTGGCGTTCGCCGGCATGGGGCTTCTGGTGCTGACCGTCATGTACCGCTATTTTCAGAAACAACACCAGACTATGGCGCGCGCGATTGAGCAATTGCATGTGTTTCTCGCGGGCAATACCACCGCGCGCATTGAATGCGACGACGAGGGCGAACTCAACCGTCTGTTCCACGAGGTCAACTCGCTGGCTGCGATTCTGAATGCCCATGCGGAAAACAAAGGGCGTGCTAAACAGTCTATGAAGGAAACGCTGTCCGACATCTCGCACCAGCTCAAGACCCCATTGGCAGCACTGAATATCTACAATGGCATTTTGCAGCAGCAGCCGGCCGATCCGGACACCGTTCGGGAATTCACCACCCTGTCAGAGCAGGAGCTTGACCGCATCCAAACGCTGGTGCACAATCTGCTGACCATCACCAAGCTAGACGCAGGCACACTCGTGCTGGACAAATCCGAGCACAACCTGTCCGACCTGATGACGGAGGTCGGGCGGCGCTTTGCTGTGCAGGCTCAGCAGCAGGATATCCTGCTGTCTTGTTCCGGGGAGGACGATATTTCCCTGTCCTGCGATGCGCACTGGTTGAGCGAAGCCATCGGCAATCTGGTCAAAAACGCGCTCGACCATACCAAGGCAGGCGATACGGTCACAGTCACATGGCGCACCTTTGCGTCGATCGTCCAGATCACGGTGCGGGACAGCGGCAGCGGCATCCATCCGGAGGATTTGCCGCACATCTTCAAGCGGTTTTACCGCAGCCGTTTCTCCAAAGATACACAGGGTGTCGGGTTGGGATTGCCGCTTGCCAAAGCGATCATTGAAGCGCATGGCGGTACGATCGAGGCGGACAGCGCCTTGGGCTGCGGCACGGTTTTTACAATCAACCTACTGATTCCTACAACATTGTAGGCTTCAAGTCATGTAATCGTAGGGTTACCGTGGTACCCTTTTCCTATCGCAACAGAAAGAAGGTGCCATCACAACATGGATTTACTGGAAGTCCAAGATCTTTGCAAAACCTACGGCAGCGGCGAGACCGCCGTGCACGCCTTGCGGCACGCGACGTTTTCCGTCCCCAAAGGCGAATTTGTCGCTGTGGTTGGCGAGTCCGGCTCGGGCAAGTCGACGCTGCTCAACCTGATTGGCGCGCTCGACACGCCGACCAGCGGCCGGGTGCAAATCGACGGCAAGGACATTTTCTCGATGAAGGAACGCAATCTGACCGTGTTCCGCCGCCGCAACATCGGCTTCATCTTCCAGAGCTTTAACCTCATCCCTGAACTGACCGTTGAGCAAAACATCGTCTTTCCGGTGCTGCTCGATTACCAGAAGCCGGATAAAACCTATCTGGAGGAATTGCTCACGGTGCTCGGCCTGCGCGAGCGCCGTCACCATTTGCCAAGCCAGCTGTCCGGCGGCCAGCAGCAACGCGTTGCCATCGGACGCGCCCTGTTCACTCGACCCGCGCTCATTCTGGCCGACGAGCCGACCGGCAATCTGGATACGCAGAACACGAGCGAGGTCATCACCTTGCTCAAAGAGGCGTCCCGCCGATACGAGCAGACCATTTTGATGATCACTCACAGCCGTGCCCTCTCTCAGACAGCTGATCGTATTTTACAAGTGTCCGACGGCGTGCTGACCGATTTCGGGAGGTGCCGGTCGTGAAACACTATCTGAGCCTGATCCCCATCTCCGCTAAGGTACGGAAACGACAAAATCGGATGACCTTGCTGTGCATCATTATCTCGGTTTTGTTGGTCACGACCATTTTCAGCATGGCGGATATGGCCATTCGCATGGAAAAAACACGCGTCATCCAAAGTCATGGCAATTGGCATGTGATGCTGAAAGAGCCCTCCGACCAGCAAGTGGAGGAAATTGCCCAGCGACCGGATGTGGTCGCTGCCCAGCGATACGACGGCTTGAACTTTGATTTATCCCAAGACTATTCCATTCAGGGAAAAACCTGTGTCATTGTCGGTGCAGATGATCAAATTCTGACGAAGATCTATGACGATCTGACCGAAGGCAGTTGCCCCTCAAACGAAGGGGAAATTTTGCTCTCCAACCGATCCAAGGAACTGCTCGATGTGAAGGTAGGCGATCAAATCACCTTCCACACCCCTTCGAAAGAGTATCACTATACGATTTCCGGTTTTGGCGGAGATGTCACCATCAGCACCGACGCCGATGTGGTGGGAGCGTTTGTCAGCTGGGACGCCTTTCAAAACCTTGCCAAAGCGGAGGGGTATGAATCCGTGCCGGTTTGTTTTGTGCGATTCTCCGAAAACGCTAATCCCCGCAAGGTGATCACAGAGCTGCGTCAAACCTACGGCTTTACGGCAGAAAATCTGTCCGAAAATACCGCTCTTCTGGGGCTGACCGGATTCAGCAGCGATCCGTATGTGATGGGACTCTATCTGGTAGCCGCCATCCTGTTCGTGCTGGTTTTGGCTGCTGGCGTCTTTATGATCGCCGGAAGTCTGAACAGCCGCACCGCGGAGCGGACCCAGTTTTTCGGCATGCTCCGCTGTATCGGCGCAAGCCGGGCGCAGATCATGCACATCGTCCGGCTGGAGGCGCTCTTCTGGTGCAAAACAGCAGTCCCCGTTGGGGTGGTTTCGGGTATTCTGATCACTTGGCTGCTTTGCGCCCTCCTGCGGTTTGGCGCTGGCGCAGAGTTTGTGCAGATTCCACTCTTTGGGGTCAGCATCATCGGCATTTGCAGCGGTGTGGTTGTAGGCATTTTGACCGTGCTGCTGTCCTCCCTTTCCCCGGCCAGACGGGCAGCGTCTGTCTCCCCGATTGCTGCGGTTACCGGAAACAGTAATCAAGGAAAGTCCGTGTCCCGTCCGGTGCGAAAGAGTTTTTTTCACATCGAGACAGCTCTTGGCATACACCACGCGGTCTCCTCACCGAAAAATCTGCTGCTGATGACCGGCTCCTTTGCACTCAGCATCATCCTGATTCTGAGTTTTTCCGTTCTGGTACAATGGGTTCAACTTGCCCTCAATCCGCTGCAGCCATGGGCGCCGGACGTCTTTTACAGCAGCCCGGAAAATCAGTGTGAGATCGATCCATCTTTTGCCGCTGAGGTGGCGCAGCAGCCCTATGTCAAGCGCGCCTTTGGCCGGATGTATCAAAGTCTCCCCGCAGAATATGAGGGAAAATCAGGAACAATCGATCTCATCTCTTATGATGCGCAGCAATTCCAGTGGGCAGAGGAGGATTTAGTGTCCGGGGATATGGACGCGGTCCGGAACGGCCGCGGTGTCCTGACGGTTTTTGACAAAAGCAACACCCTGCAAGTCGGTGATGTCATCCAACTGGACAGCACTTCCCTCACGGTGGCCGGTGTTCTGGAAGATAGCCCTTTTGACACGTCGGATCAACCCACGGTAATCTGCTCGGAAGCGCTGTTTATCGCCATCACCGGTGAAAATGCCTATGCCATCCTGGATGTACAGCTGACCAAAGACGCCACACAGCAAGATATCAATCAACTGCAGGCTTTGGCCAATGGGCAGTATGATTTTTATGACCGTCTGTCCCTAAACAAGGACACCAAAAGCACCTATTTTATGTTCTGCCTGTTTGTGTACGGTTTTCTGGTGGTTATTACCCTGATCACCATGATCCATACCGCGAACAGCATTTCCATGAGTGTGTCGGCCAGAACAAGGCAATACGGCGCCATGCGTGCCGTGGGCATGGACGAACACCAAATCCAGAAGATGATCACCACAGAGTCTGCCACCTATACCGTGCTGGGACTAATTGCCGGCTTCGGGCTGGGCCTGCCGCTGCACTACTTTCTCTACGGGCAGATGATTACCAACTATTGGGGCACCGCCTGGCGGCTTCCCCTTTCCTCTGTGGGTGGGATTCTGGTGCTGCTGATATGTACCGCTTTGCTTGTTCCTTTGGTCCCCGGAAAAAGAATCTGTAATATGGCTGTGTCCGAAACAATCAACGAATTATAACAATTTTCATGCCGGCACACAGCGAATTCCTTTACAGGCTTGTACACCGCCATGCCAAACAAAGCAGAAAGGCCATGCAGGGCATATCGCCCCGCATGGCCTTTTACACGAAATGCAATTTTTTGCTACTGTCTTTCGATGATGCCTATTCGTTCGCCAGCCGCTGCAAAATAAGCACTGCCTGCTGGTGAGTGATCGGCGCCTCTGGGCGGAAAGTCCCGTCTCCATACCCTTTCAAAATCCCTTGCGCTGCCATGCCAGCAATCACATCATGCGCCCAGTGGCTATCCGATACATCCCGGAATGACTGCTCACCTACTTTCGAGTGATCCTTTGCCAATGCAGACGCAATGACACAAAACTCTGCACGGGTGATTTTTTCCTGCGGACGATAGCTGCCGTCCGCATAGCCATTGAGCAGACCGCGATCGTGCAGCTTGGCCAGCGCATCCGCCTGCGTACTGCCCGGCGTTATGTCGGTAAACCGCGACAGATCCGGTTGCTCCGCCGCGCTCTGGTCTACCAAGCTGTCCGCCAGCAATGCCGCGACTTCGCCGCGGGTGATCGGCGTTTTATCACTCGACGCCGGAATATCGTTTCGCAGCTGCGGCGTCACCTTGCCCGTATCTGCGTCTACATACGCAGAAAACGGATATTGCACGCTAGCTGCCGCCGACTTGGTTGTCTGCGCAAACACGGCCGCCTGCTGAAGCATATGCTCCAATTCGTCCGCACACGCTTTGAGGTCATCCTCAGTGACAGCGAGAATGGCGGCGCGTTCCGCTGCGTAATCCGCCTGCGTTCGTCCTGCGCGCGCCAGCCCTAAGCCGCTCGCGCGCTCCCATTCCGCGTTGCTGTCAAACTCACTGACCGCGCTGACCTTGAATCCCGTCAATTCGCTCGGCGCCAGTTGCAGCGTACGCAGAAATGCCGCTGCACCTCGAAATACCGCGACTGCTTCATCCACGCTCACGCCGCCGGAAGACACCATAGTCACGCCGTTTGGTTCAAAGCGCAGCCCCGCACCGTACGCACCGCGCCGATCGCGCAGCTCGGGCAACATATACTTTGCCGTCAAAGCCGCGCTCAGCACATCGTATACCGCCATATTGTCCGGCTTGTTTTCAAATGCCCCGACCAACATCACATGGTTGGAAGCCTGCGTATTGGTGGATATCACCAGCGCGCTCGGCCAGCCCTGCGGCAGCCATTGGCACGAAGATGCTCCCGTCCCTGCGGGCAGCGCAGCAAGGTAAGCCGCAGCGGCTTGCCGGAAATCACTGTAATCCGCACGACTGCCGGTGAACTCAGCTGCAACACCGGTACGCTGCAGTGCGCCATCCAGCAAAGTACGCATGCTCGTGAGCAGCGCCGCATCGCCGTCCGGATTGGCCGCCGCCGTATCAATGAAAGCCTTATATGACATGGATGCACCGACGAAGCCCGCCGGAATGCTGTCCATGAACCGGTTGGGCTGAGTGCTAGCCTGCAACATCATACTGTATTCATAGTAGTAGGGGTCACTGTACAGCGCACGCAGCGCGCTCTTCCGCTCGCTCAGAAAGTCACGCAACGCAGCCGTATCTGTAAGCGGCGGGCTTTGCAGCCACGCGGTAAGTGCCTGCACAGTCTCCCCCATCTTGCCCGCTTCCCCAGATCCACCGAGGATCAGCGCTGGGTGCAGCGTATCCGGATCGTCATACCGCTCGCCCGAAGTCATCCCCAGATAACCGGACAGACCCGCCGCCTGCATGCGGTCGTTCAGGAATTCACACAACAGGCACCACAGCGTGGCATCCTCGTTTTTGACCTCAACCGGAAAGTATAACGAAAAGGACGGTGTCTGGCTCTGTGCTTCCTCGTTAAGATAATACGTCACACCATCTACAGTCTCGTTTATCTGGTTCATCGAGAACGGATCATCCGCAAAATCTTTCAGATCCAGCATCGGCAGGCGGGCAAGCACAGCCGGATCATCCGGCTGGTCCAGCCACGCGTTAAAATCCTCGGTGTCCCGCTTGACCCGTTCCAGTTCCGACGCGGTCAGCTGCGGGTCGTAAGTTTTCGATTGCGTCGCGCCGTTACCCGAAACCACAAGGGTCTGATACGAGCTGTCCATCCATTCAGCAGCCAGTGTCTTGAAGTAGTCTGGATCGTTCCGCAGGCCGGTGATCACATCCGCACGGCCAACACAGGCCAGCGGTTTCTCCGCATAGGCAAAGCCCGTAAACACTTCCTCGCGTCCGAACTGCTGCGCCTCTTCCTGTTGGTCGAGCGCGTCGTTCAGCATATCAGACGGGATGCCATTTTGCGCGATATCGGCAAGCACCTGCTGCATCGCCGTGGCTGCCGCATCTTTCTGCGCGATCGGCACCTGCGACAGAATGACACCGACATTGTAGACTCCGCCCGCATTGCCGCCTACGGTATAGGCCAATGCGTCCGGAAATTGCGTGCGAAGCATTTGCTGCATACAGGTTACCAGCGCGCCCCATGCCTCGGACTTTTTGCTGTCCAGCAGACTTGGGCCATGCGCCATAAAACCAATATCGACCGTCTGTGTCGTTTCGGTGACATAATACTCCTGCACCAGCTGAGGCGGCGCGATTGGCGCCACGTCAATTTGGATCTTCGGGCGGTTCCGCTCACCCGCTTGGTCAAGATACTTGTCCAGCATGGCGAGCGTTTTATCAATGTCCTGCTCGCCCGCTGTATAGACCAGCATATTGGAAGGCGTGTAATAAGTATCGTAAACCCGCATGACATCCTCATAGGTCAGATCGAGAATGTCCGGGATCGCTCCACCCGAATCAAACGTCGGCGAGGTATCCCCGTACAGGTTTTCGTACAGTTGACTGGATACAAAGTTCAGTGAGTTCTGCGCGGTATCCAAATTGCGCAAGCGCAACTCGCTGTACACAATGCCATTATATTGCGCTTTGCCGGTCACCCATTCGGTGCGGATGCCCTGCTGCTTGAAAATATTCGGCTCGGTGCGCAGGCGTGGAAACAGCACGCAAGTGGTGTAGATATCTGCAAGGTTGTAGAAATCCTGCTCATCCGTAGTGGAGAACACATAAGTCGTATAATCCTCACTTGTATAGGCGTTGATTTCCTGTGCAACCGAGCTATTCTGCAAAATATGCATTAGGTCGTTTAAGGGATACTGTTCGCTGCCGCACAGCAGCGAATGTTCAAGGACATGGTTCGCACCTTTGCTGTCCTCAGGCGGCGTGCGGAAGCCGACGGCAAACTCGCGCGTTTCGCTGCCATTGTCCAGCCACACTACCTGAGCGCCCGTATCTGTGTGCTCGAGCAGATGATAGGTGCCGCCATCCGCTTGCTGCGTCCGAAGTTCTGTAAAATCATTATCTGGCCCCCTACTAGCTGCAAACGCCCGCGCCGGCCATACCGGCACAAACAATGCTGCCACAAGTACCCATGCTGTCATCTTTTTGAACATGCAATCCACCCCATTCTCTAACTGTATTATTTGTAATAGTACAGTTAGTATATTATCATAAGAGCGTATGCCTGTCAACTGCGATAGCCAGCGTCATCCCGTTTACGGGCCATATCCATGCCGCATACATGCAACGCCTCTGTTTATAAGAGCCGCTACATCAAAAATGGTTCATTGGATCGCTTCCAGGAAGTATCCTATCATAAGTTCTGTTTACCCATAAAACCAGAATCAACAAAAAGAAGGAGCCATCAGGCTCCCTCCTCATCACTGTTTCGTTTCCGGAATCCCACGATCTCTAACATTCCTTTTCTTCACATCCTATCTGTTCTTAATTTAAACCTTCGAAATGTCTGACTGCAAAAGACCATCATATCTCTCTGCAACTCCCAGTAACTGCCCAATCAGTTGAGTATGCTGCATCCCCCAATACTCTGCATCGCACACAAGAATCAAACGCCGTTTTGCGCGACTGACAGCGGTATTGATGACACATTTTCCATTGCTCTCCAACCGGTCGGAATCAGTAAACCATTTATCCAGAGTATCTACAACGCTGAATAATACTGTATCCCATTCTCTTCCCTGCGAGCCATGTACCGTTAAAACCTTATCTTCCCAACCTGACGAACGCGGTAACAAATTCCGTATCGCATCCCGCTGATTTTTGTATGGCGTAATCACCCCGATCTGTTCATTGGGATGCGATTGGATGTAAGAAGCGATTGCACGGCATTCCGCCGGACTGGTACGCTTTTTCACTTTTTCCTGCGAAGCTGCAGCGTGCAAAACGAAAATATCCGTCTTATGCGCAGGGTTGCCATAAAACGAACTGGAATATACCGTTTTGGCCAGAACCTTAGCCAGCGCTTCCCCAAAACGGTAAGTATGTGTCAAATCAAAACGCTTCAATTGTTCAAACCGCGCAGGCAGATGCATTAAATATGTATTCGCAATCTGTAAAATTGATTGTGTGAAAATTTCCTCTGCAAACAACGCAGATTGTGCCCACAAGCAAACATTTGGCTCCCCGCCTTCCTGCATATCTGCATCAGGCATTTCACAAACCGGCGGTAGCTGCATATGGTCTCCCAAAAATGTCACCGGACAAGCGTAAGCAAGCAGTGCAGCACCTTTGATTAGCGAGCAGTACCCTGCCTCGTCCAAAAAGATATGGGCAGGAGCCAATTCTCCATTCGGCGGCATCCGATATAGACAAGTATCCACAGTTCCCGCCAGCACCAAGCATTCGCGCCAGCGTATGCCATTACCCTGCTCTTCCAAATTTTCTTTTTGTTGTAGGCAACTGGTTTTTTGCTGCTCTAAGTCTTTTTTGCTCTCCAACAGCGCGGTTTCAGACCACTCACTGCACTCTTCATATTGCGGCCGTTTGTCCTCCAAAATATTGCGTGCTCGTTCAAGTTGGGTACAAAAAGCCGCCAAATCTGCTGCAAACCATGTTTCCCGCAACTTCTTGGCGGACTGCAGCAATGGTTTCCAATACGATGCCCACATCTGCAGTTCTGTTTTGCTATGCGCAATCTCGTTCAGAACCTGCTTCTGTTGCTGCCGGGCATCGGCTTCTTTCTGGATATACTCCTTGCGTTCTGCAATCAACTGATGGCTCTGCGCACGCACTTCATCCAACTCGTGCATTTCTGTTTGAAGCGACTGCATCAATTTTTCCCTACGCCCAGCGAATAGCCATTTTCGCCAACCGTTGTTGTATAATCGTACCTGTCTTGTGAAATCTACCACATTTGCTGTATGCTTTTTCTCTTTTGTCTGGCAGGTCTCCAGTTCTGCAAGTGCCAAATATCCTCTTCCCTGCCATTCGATACATTCCTGTTCTAATCTATCGAGTTCCGATATTTGCTGCTGCATTCGTTTCTGCCAATCCGGCAATGCACGTTCTAGAAAGTCCTGTGCCTTTTCAAAGGATAAAAAATTGCGATATGCTTCTAATTTGTCCAGTTGTTCTTGATTTGCAGCAATTTCAGCTTCTATCTGCAATAACTGCGCCTGTACTTCCCCATGCAATTTCGCTTTATCCGTTTGTTCGCACACTTCACTGTATTGACTTTTAAACGCCCGAGAAGGCACTCCTAAGCGAAGCACCTTTCGCAATGAAATTCCAGCTTCCTGTAAAATCGGCAAGACACCATACAACATCTGCTCAACTGCATTATTGGTCGGTGCCGTAATCCAAATTCGCTTTTGAGCCTGAACATACGCCAGAATACACCGTGCTAAAACAAACTGTGTTTTCCCCGTACCCGGCGCACCCCAAATGTAGGAAAATGGCTGCGATAACGCTGCTGCAACAGCATTTTTCTGTTCCTCGGAAGCCTGAGATGACAAAGCTGCATCCTTCGGCATCGGAACCGAACAGGATTGTGTAGGCAGCGCAATTCGCAGTCCATAACTGCGATACCAGTCTTCCACCCGTTTCACCAAAAACCGCAAATCCGAGATTACAGTTATCTTATGTATCGGAGTATCTGCCAACACTTGCCGCAACTCATCCAATGGACGCACGATTAACTCATTGGTTTGCTCACAATATTCTGTTGGCTTGATTTGCTCTTGTGTGTATATCTTATTCTCGATCCGCACCTGCACCGTATCCGCATATGAAAGCAAAGATCGCAAAGTTAGCACAAAATGCGATCCTTCTTGTCTTATTTTCAAAACTCGATACTCAATCAATCCGCGCTGATGTTCCGTCAGGTATTGATAATAACTTTTAGAGCCTTGTATCGCAGCTTGCGCATAAGATTTCAAGTATTCCTGCACACAAAATTCCTCCACACCCCGGTCGTTTTAGTAACTTTCTCAGCAAAAATCCGATTGTTGTCGCTATCGACGCATCGCATAATTTACGCGCATCGGCATTCCTGATGTAATCACGGTTTTAAAAATATGCCCCTTCTCCCAGACAAAGAATTTGTTTTCATTTAGCATAGCATAAACTAGTTGATTTTTCCAGACAAAGGCAAAGCGGCCTGAACAATCATGTTCAGGCCGCTGTTCTTTCAGATAAATAAGTCGTCATAAGAAACTGCCAAAATATCCTTCAAGGCTTTCAATTCATCTGGGTAGATATGCCGTTGCCCAACTTCGATTTTTGCAAAAGCGCTGCGCGTCACATCACAACCATGAATCTGCAGCTGTGCAGCTACTTGTTCCTGTGAAAGATTGCGCTACATACGCAGTTTACGAATGTTTTGTCCCAAAGCCTTTTCATAGTCCTCATTCACCGCCAACACCCCTCGCACTTATATTGGTGCAATACATATTGTATTTTATTCGATGAATGCGTTAGAATTGCACTTATATAAGTGCAATTCTAAAATATAGGGAGACACAGAAATGAATAGATTACACGCCTGCTGCTTCACCGGTCATCGCGACATCCCACCAGAAATCCTACCAACACTCGCCGCAAAATTGGAAGCTATAGTTCTTGAACTGATTGCAGATGGCATTCGATACTTTTACGCTGGCGGAGCACTGGGTTTCGACACACTGGCCGCCGAGACCGTACTGCAACTGCGTGACCAATTTCCGCAAATCCGGCTTATTTTGGCGATTCCCTGCCGCGAGCAAACCCGCGGATGGTCTACTACGTCAATCAACCGATATGGACACATCTTGCACCGCGCGAACGAAGTGATTTACACCTCCGAACATTACACCCGCGGCTGCATGCAGCGCCGCAACCGATTTATGGTTGACCACAGTGCTGTTTGCGTGGCATACTGCACCCGCTCGACCGGCGGCAGCGCATATACGCCGCAATACGCCCGCAAATTCGGTCTGCGCATCCTGCTGCTCAACATGTAAAAAAGCAGTCTCCCAACACTGGTTGGAGAGGCTGCTTTTTGCTCTATTTCACTTGTTTTCGCTTTTTCCGCCCACCGCCCTGCCGCAGACTCTGCGCGACCGCCTCGATCGTCTGCTCGTGCGTCGTATCCAGCAGATGCGTGTAGATCATGGACGTTGTCGCGACCGTACTGTGCCCCAGTGAGCGGCTGATGTTGTAGATCGTCGCGCCGGAGTAGTTTGCAAGCGTCGCAAAGGTATGCCGTAATCCATGCAAGGTCAGCTTGGGCAGATGGTTCCGGCGGATGAACGTGCTGAACGTCTCGGTCAGATAATTCGGCCGATACGGCTCGCCGTTTGGCCAAGTCAGCACATAGCCCGTATCCTGATACTCCTTGCCAAACAGCAGCCGGTTCTCGCGCTGCCGCCGCCGTTCAGCCTGCAGTACGCGCACGACTTTCTCCGGCATGTGCAGCAGCCGGGTCGAGGAACGGTTTTTGGTGTCCTTTTCGATCACTTGCGAACCGGCCATGGTGCGGGCGCGGTGCACACACAAGGTTTTGCCCTGAAAATCCACATCCTTCCACCGCAGGCCGCACATTTCCTCGCGGCGCAGGCCGAGATACCCGGCCAGATACACGACCGGCTCGAGCTTATCGCCCTCAACCGCATCCAGCAAGCGACGCAGCGAGGCGACGTCGTAAAACTGCGGTTCGGGCCGCTTGAATTTTGGCGGCTCGACGCGGTCGGTCGGGTTGCGGGCGAGCACGTCCTGCATGACCGCGATGCGAAGCGCATTGCGCAGCAGATCGTAGTGCTTGCGTGCGGTGTTGGGCGACAGGCCGCAGTCATGGCACAGGTAGGCGTAATACTGCTGGATGCGCTGCGGCGACAGCGATTGCAGTGGGATCGCGCCCAGCTGCGGGATGATGTGGTTGACGATCATCTGGCTGTACCCATGCACGGTGGTCGCGGCACGGTTGGGCCGCACAACCGCGTCCATCCAGTAATTCAGCCACTCGGCAACGGTCGTGTCGTTCGGCTTGGTCAGCGCGCCGAAGTCGCGCTGCACCTCGTGCAGCCGCAGCGCCTTGCGGGCGTCTGTCAGCCGCGCGAATGTGCGGGTCTTTTTGATCTGGTGTCCGTGCGCGTCGCGCCCGAAATCCAGATTGACATAGTATTTCTTTTTCTCCTCATCGTACGAAATATTGCGCTCGACGCGCGTACGGGACATATTGTTTCACCGTGCTTCCCTTATCAAATTGGGAGCCCGGTGCGGCGGTGCACAGCCGCGCCGGAAAGACGGATACCGGTATCGTCAGGCGCCGGGTTTGTGGCTCTTTCGCCCCGCTCCCCTTGCCTGTTTATAGTGTAGCATAAGTTCAAAAAGTAAATCTACCGGAATATCTACCGAAATTTCAAAACAGCGTTTTCTGTTGCAAAAACCGGTTAAAAACAAAAGATACCGCCCGGTATCAGGCGGTATCTTTTGGTATTTTGGTGGAGCCGAGGGGAGTTGAACCCCTGTCCGAAAGCACATTCACCGTGACTTCTCCGGGCGCAGTTTGTCTTTTTGCATTCCCTCCATGACACGCCGGCAAACAGGCTGGTCACTTCAGTAGAGTCATGTTACATGACGGGGGCAACTCTTACCCCGTACACGTTCACCACTAATCGACGCCGGGTCTCAAAGCCGTGGTCCTCTCTGAGCCGACGGGCTAAGCCTTAATTAGGCAGCCTGAAGAGTATAATCGTTGTTGTTTAATTTATAAACAGTTGGAGCTTTTTACGCAGATCCCCGCTGCGGCCCGCTATCCCGGCTTCAACACCCCCGTCGAACCCGTTACGGCCCCATTTCGGGTGCATCCATCGGATGCGAAAAATCAACGATTCCGTTCCTTCATCGCGCGGTCCATCTCCCGCTTGGCGTCGCGTGCCGCGATGCTGTCGCGCTTGTCATGCAGCTTTTTGCCCTTGCAAAGGCCAAGCTCGATCTTGACGCGCGAGTTCTTGAAATAGACCGAAAGCGGAATGAGCGAGTATCCGTCCTGCTTGGTCTTGCCAAACAGGTTCGCGATCTCCTTTTTATGCATCAGCAGCCGACGCACGCGCAGCGGGTCCTTATTGAAGATATTTCCCTTTTCATAGGGGGAAATATGCATCCCGCGCACAAAAAGCTCGCCGTCCTTGAAAGTGCAGTAGGAATCCTTCAGATTGATCTGCCCCTGCCGGATCGACTTGACCTCGGTGCCAAAAAGCTCGATGCCCGCTTCGTATTTTTGCTCGACAAAGTAGTCATGCCATGCTTTTTTGTTGGCCGTGACCTGTTTGGTGCCTTGCTTGGACACTGCGCCCATGGCAATCCCTCCTTTTCGTGGCTTTGTTTATCATATCACGCAATACTGCGTTTGTAAAGGCACAAGAATGTTACAAATTGCGACTAAAACAGACTGCCGCTCAAAAGAGCGGCAGTTCACCGGTGATCGGATCAACTTTTTCGGGCAGCGCAGGCTCAAACGCCAGGCAGGTATAGGTCGGCTGGCCGTGAAATTCGGTGATGCCGTTGTCGCAGATGAGTGCGGACAGGATGCCCGCCTCCTTTGCCTTGCGGTCGATCGCCAGCAGCTCCTCTTCCGAATCGACATACACGCACACCTTGGCAACGCCGCGCGAAAACCATTCGCTGAGCGGCGTGACCGGCTGCCCGCTCTCGGCCAGCGTCACGCCGTCTGCATCCGCCCGCACCTGTGCCAGCCGATTTTCCCGGTCCAGCGCGGCCAGAACGGCCGTGACGCAGGCGTGTCCCGCCTGCGCCGCGATCTTGCCTTTGCGCATTTTCAGATCGCGCCGCATCACGATCATCTGCTTGGGTTTATCCATGCCTGCGCCTCCCCTGCTCATTCCACCGTATTGGTCAGCTTGCCGATGCCCTCGATCTCGCAGGTGACGACATCGCTCTTTTTGAGGAACTTGGGCGGCGTAAAGCCCATGCCGACGCCCGCAGGCGTGCCGGTTGCGATGATGGTGCCCGCCTTGAGCGTCATGCCCTGCGACAGCTCGGAGATGATCTCCGCCACCGAGTGCAGCAGATGGTCGGTGTTGCTGTTCTGACGCGGCTCGCCGTTGACCGTGGACGAAATCTCCAGCGCCGGCGGGAAGGCAATATCGTCCGCCGTGACGATGCACGGACCCATCGGCGCAAAGCCGTCAAGCGACTTGCCGAAGTACCACTGATTGTGCGCGGTCTGCAAATTGCGGGCGGAAACGTCGTTGACGATCGTATAGCCGAAAATATGGCCGGGCGCTTCGGACACGCTGACCTTCTTGCAGTCCTTGCCAATGACAACGCCAAGCTCTGCCTCATAGTCCAGGCTGTCCACCAAGCCTTCGTATGCCGGGATCGGGTCGCCGCAGCCGGACGCCTCGCATACGCGCTTGCTGAAATACACCGCCTTCTTGCGGTTGACCAGAAACGCATCCTCGTGGAAGCGCGCAGATTCGACCGCATGGTCGGCATAGTTGATGCCAAGACAGATCAGATCCTGCGCCGGATACGGGATCGGTGCGCGCAGACGTACGCTGTTCAGGCGCAGCGCAGCGCCCTCGGTCGCCTGCTCCGCATCCGCCAGACGCGCCATCTGCGCGGGAGAAGCCCGGCGAATCAGCTCGGTCATATCGGGGAACGACACGCCAAACGCCTCGATCGGCCAGATCAGACCCGGCCACTCTTTATAGCCGATGCCGATGCGGTCCACACCGTCATTGTTCTGATATGTATATAATTTCATGGAAAGGTCACGCTCCTATTGATATTTGCCACCTGTATCATATCACAAACTGCACAAAAATCAAAGCACATGTTTGAACTTTTAGACAAAGTATGGTATGCTTTTACCAGAGCGAATGACCGGAATCCCGCTGCTTTGTCATTTCGCACTACACCTGTATGAATGGGGGAAAACCGTCATGACCGGCACCTGTGAGGACTGCGCATACAGCGTATACGACGACATGCTGGACGAATATGTCTGCGAAGCCTATCTGGATGAGGACGAGTTCTACCGCCTGTCACAGAGCAGCGGTCCTTGTCCCTATTACCGCTCCGGCGACGACTATGAGCTGGTGCGCCATCAAAACTAAGGAGAGAGCACGATGACAGAACGAGAAAAAGCAGCCGCAGGGCTGCTGTATGACGCCAATTCCGATCCTGCACTGCTGCAAGCCCGTGCGGTTGCCCAAGACCTCTGCATGGACTACAACCAGCTGCGCAGCACGCAGCAGGAAGAACGCCTGCAGCTTCTGCGCAGGCTGCTGGCTTCCTGCGGCGAGGACATCATCATCGAGCCGCCGTTTTTCGTCGATTACGGCAGCAATATGCGTGTCGGCAAAGCGTTTTACGCCAACCACAATCTGGTCGTGCTGGACGGCGCGCCGGTCACCTTCGGCGACCATGTATTCATCGGCCCGAACTGCTGCTTTTCCACGGCCGGACATCCCTTCGATCCCGCGCAGCGCAACGCCGGACTGGAATACGCCAAGCCCATCACGATCGGCAGCAACGTCTGGATCGGCATGGGGGTGCAGGTGCTGCCGGGCGTGACCATCGGGGACAACGCGGTCATCGGCGCGGGCAGCGTCGTCACCAAGGACATCCCCGCCGGTATGCTGGCGTATGGCGTGCCCTGCCGTCCGATCCGCGAAATCGCGGCCAAACCGCGGCGCGTCATCCTGTAAAACCGCAAAGCAAAACCCTCTGCCAAAAGGCAGAGGGTTTTTCATGCTCAGGAAACGGCTTCCACCGTCTCCACACCGTTTTCACGATAGGTATACACGGTAAAACCGCTGTACTGCCATACGCCGTCCTCGCCCTCGCCCATGCAGCTGGGCGAATAGCTCTTGGAGCTGGGCGAGCCGAGCGCGCTCTCGAGCGCAGAAGCAGACGAACCGATGTAGCCGGACGCCTGCGATGCCGTCGGTTTAGCGGGTTCGGGCGCCGGCTGCGGCGCGGGCGCGGGTGTGCTCTGCTGCGGCTTGCTGGTCGTGCTGCCAGAAGAGCTGCTGCCCGAAGAGGTCGAGCCCGACGACGTGCTGCCGTTCGACTGCGGCTTGCTGGCCGTCGCATTGCCGGTCGGAGACGAGGTGCTGCCCGACTGCGGCTTGCTCTGCGCCGTGGTGCTCGAGGTCTGGCTGCCGGAAGCGGCATCCTTGTCCGCGTCGGTCTTGTCCTCCGCAGCGGTCGCGTCCTCCGCCTTGTCCTGCTCCTTTTCGGCCTCATCCTTCACCGTTTCCACGGCCGCATCGTTCTTCTTGGTATCCTCCTGCTCGGCCGATTGGCCGCCGCAGGCTGCCAGACTGCCGCACAGGATCAGCGCCAGCAGCAGGGCTGTCATTCTTGCCTTCATATCTTGTCCTCCCGATAATTTCTGATTGTTTCTGATTTATTCGACGGATTCCGCCGCCGGGTTGTTCCCCAAATCGGGCGGATATTTGAGTAAATTTTCAAGATTTCGCTCGACGATCTCGACGATCACCGTATCGCCCGCCTGCACCTGCGTGAGCGGATACGGCATCTGCCGGGTGATGACCGCCTCGCGGAAATCCGCGGCCAAAAACGGGTGCAGCGCATTGCCGAACGAATCACGGCACAGGATCAGGCGGCCGTTGGCTGCGTTTTCGCTTGTGGTCTGGATCAGGATGTCCTCGGCCGTGCGCGGCGGTGTGACATAGGAAAAGTCGATCGCATACTGCTGCTGCGCTTCGAGCGCCTGTCCCTTGGGGTACAGCATCTCATACAGGTCGCCGCGGTGGGTGTTTTCGGTCGTGTAATCTACCTCGCCGAACGCCGTGTACGGCAACCCCAGCGACTCCATCAGAAAATCATGCGCGAGCGCCGCGCCGCGGTTAGTCCAGTGCGAGTCGGTATGCAGATAGAGCGTTTCGTCCTGCTGCGACAAAAAGGTGAACAAATCGGCATAGTTCACGCCATACTCCTGCAAATACGGCAAAACCAGCTCGTAATTGCCCGGGGAATCGCTTTGCAGATAGCGCGCGGGCATATGCTCGGGATAGAGCGAATTTTTATTGGGTGCAATCGTGAACAAAAACCGTGCGCCGCGCGCTTGGCAAAACGCCTGCATGTCGGCCACCGTCTGCGCAACCTGCCGCGCTTCGTCCTCGGTCAGCGTCGCGTGGTTCTGATAGTCGTCCAACGTCTCGGCATAGTACAGCCAGCCGTCCGAACCATAAATGACGTCCTCCGCCGGCGAAGTGTGCAGCAGTGTGGTCTGCAACGCGGCGTTCGCCGTGACCATCTCCTGCCGCAGCGCAAAATGGTCGGCGATGTAGTCGGTCACCTGATCGAGCACCGCCGTGTTCCAGCCGCCGTCCTCGTTTTGCAGGGTGGGCTTGGGCGACAGGCGCTCATTTGCCGCCGCCTGCGTCGGCGGCAAAAACAACATGCCCGCCGAGGGGATCAGACAAAGCAGCACGAAGGCTGCGGTAAAGATTTTGTATTTCATGGCAGCCTCCTTTTAAAACTGGAAGTAAATAAACGGGTTAAACGTGCCGGCCGACAGGTTGAACATGCACAGCACCAGCAGCGCCATCGCGCCTGCAAGCGTGACCGACTCGTTTTTCGGCTGCAACCGTTTTGCGGTCGGAACACAGAGCAAAAGCGCCAAAACCAGCGCCACCAGGAACGCAGGCGTCAATAATGAACATACGGTCTCGGTTCCTGTCCAGCCGAGACCGACGCCGGTGAACATCGCCGCGAACATCGCACCCGCTTGCGAAAGCGACTCCGCGCGGAACAGTGTAAAGCCGAGCACGACCACCAGCATGGTATACACATGCCCAAGCGCCCGGCCGCGCAGCCGCTCCTTAGGCACGACGCCGCTGTCCTCGAGCACGGAAAACAGGCCGTGCCACAGGCCCCACAGCACGAACGTCCAGTTCGCGCCGTGCCACAGACCGGTCGTGAAGAACACGATCACGCGGTTGATCCAAGTGCGTCCCCTGCCCTTGCGGTTGCCGCCCAGCGGGATATACAGATAATCCCGGAACCAGGTGGACAGCGAGATATGCCAGCGCCGCCAGAACTCCTGAATCGTGGTGGATGCGTAAGGGTAATTGAAATTTTCGAGGAAGTGGAAACCGAACATGCGGCCCATACCGATCGCCATATCGCTGTAACCGGAAAAATCAAAGTAGATCTGCAAGGTATAGCAGATCGCGCCCATCCATCCTGCGAACATGCCGATCTCGCCCGCGGGCAGCGCGAACACCGCGTCCGCCATCTGCCCCATCGCATTGGAAATCAGCAGCTTTTTGGACAGGCCGCAGATGAACCGGCGGATGCCCAGCGCGGTCTCACGCGGGCTGGTCTGCCGTTGGTCGATCTCCTTTTCGATGTCGTGATACTTGACGATCGGGCCCGCGATCAACTGCGGAAAATACGAAATATAGAGCAAAACCTTCACGAAAGAACGAGAAACGACCGACCGGTCACGATACACGTCGATGACGTAGGACAGCCCCTGGAAGGTGAAGAACGAAATGCCGATCGGCAGCGCAATGCCGGTCAGCGGCAGATTCGTTCCGAGCAGATGATTGACCGTTCCGATCGCGAAATCCGCATACTTGAACACCGCGAGCAAGCCGATCCCACCCGCGACCGCGATGCCCACGCCCAGCTTGGGATGCCTGCCTGCCGCCAGCAGGCCGCACCCATAATTGAGCACTACGCTCAGCAGCAGCAGCGGCAGATAGACCGGCTGCCCGAACGAGTAAAAGATTAGGCTCGCGATCAGCAGCAGGATGTTTTTTGCCCGGATGCCGCGCAGCAGCCGGTCGAGCACAAACACCACCGGCAGAAAGACGAACAGAAAAATTGCCGAACTGAAAACCATGTTGTTTTTTCCTTTTTCTCTTTATTATGCCTGCCCGCCCTCTGTTTTAGTCTCACGCACATAGTTTGCGATCGCAATACCGCCGCTGACAAGCACCAGCGCGCTCAGATTGCTCACGGTCAGGATCTGCTCCCCCAGCACGATCGCGGAGATGAGCGCACCGAACACCGGGATCAAAAAGCCGAACAGGCTGACCTTGCCGACCGGGAACTTGCCCAGCAGCGCCGTCCAGATCGTGAACGCCGCCGCCGACAGCGCCACCATGTACGCCAGCAGCAGCACACCGGGCAGCGAAACCGCGCCCAGCTGTCCGCCGCCGACCCGGCCGACCACCAGCAGGAACACGCCGCCCATCAGCAGCTGCCAGCCGGTCAGCAGCATGGGGTCGCGGCCCGGCGTGTAGATGCGCGAAACCAGCGCGCCCGCGCCGGACGACACGGCCGACAGCAGCACAAGTCCGTCGCCATGCAGATGAAAGCCGTTCAGGCCGCCCAGGCCGAGCGCCAGCACGCCCGCAAAGCCGCACAGACAGCCGATCGCCTTCTGCCGGTTCATTTTGTCGTTCTTCAAAAACAGATGCGCAAAAATCAGCGCAAAAAAGGTCTGCGTACCGGACAGCACCGCGCCTTTGGTGCCGGTCGTGCCGGACAGGCCGATGTAGTAGCAAACATACTGAATCATGCTCTGGAACAGGCTGATCCAGAAAATCGGCTTCCACTCGCTGCGTCTGGGCAGAACGCGGTGCCCCAGGAACCACGCCACCAGCAGAACGACCAGACCCGCCAGCGCAAACCGCCAGCCGGCAAAATACAGCTGGGAAAACGGCGCGTCCGACGCAATGCCGAACCATTCATATCCTTTTTTGACACAGGGCGCCGCACTGCCCCACAGCGCGGTACAAAAGACCGCAGGCATATATAACCGACGAAGCAGCCCCGCTTTTTGTTCCTTCATTTGCTTTCCCCTTCTTTCCTGACGTGATGCCAGTATAGCATTTTTTCCCTTTTCCCGCAACCAAGGGACATTTATGGGACACCTGCTCTGGTATGCTATACCCAAGAGAGGTGAACGGCATGATTTACAGCTGTCAAACCAAGTGCTGCCACTATATCTTCCTCGGCAGCGAACAACAACGCGCCTGCCCGGACTGCGGCAAAACGCAGCTCCGTCCGGCAAACGCAGCGGAACGTGCCGAATTCTTCCGCCGGTACACCGCCGCGCTGCCCCCACGCCGCCGCTCCGGCTGAGCGCACAGCAAAAGACCTTCCGAAACCATTCCGGAAGGTCTTTTACATGCCGTTTTCGTTTGTCATTTGTTTTCTGACTCCTCAAGGCAGCCAAACCAGCCACCGTAATGATTTAGCATTACTTGGCGGTATGACGCGCCTTGCGGGACATCGTCTTGACGCGGCTCGAGTCCAGATCCAGCATACGCGCTGCAACCAGATCATTGAAGAAACCCTTCATCATAATTTGTCACGCTCCTTTTCGTGCTATTGTTGTGAGATCCTTTTCTCGATCTCTGCTATTATAATACACGGAGCGCAGCAGAAAAACAAGCGGCAGGTTTTATGAATATCGCCCAACCAGCTTCATTTATTTTTGTGAATATTGCACGTCGCTTGTTAACAATTTGTACATATTCATCAGAACTTAATTATAAGTTTTCACCAACTTAATCATTTTGGTATTCTTTGGCGAGTTCTGCGAAAAGAGGCAGCGCGCGGCGGATGGTTTCGGTCTGCACGCAGTAAGAAATGCGCATATGGCCCGGCGCGCCGAAGTCCGCGCCCGGCACGACCAGCAGGTCGTATTTCTTGGCGCGCTCACAGAAGGCACGGTCATCCGGCTCGAGCGTCTGCGGGAACAGATAAAACGCGCCCTGCGGCTTGACACAGGAATACCCCATACTGGTCAGTCCCTCATACAGCAAGTCTCGGTTGGTCTGATAGACCGAAATATCGCTCGTCTGGCCCGCGCAGCGCGCCGCGACGCGCTGGAACAGGCTGGGCGCACATACATAGCCGAGCGCACGGCCCGCGCCGCACACGGCCGCATACAGGTCAGCGCTGTCGGCCGCCTGCGGCGGCACCAGCACATAACCGATGCGTTCGCCCGGCAGCGAAAGCGACTTGGAATAGGAATAGCACACAATCGTGTCGTCATAATAGTTGGGCACGAACGGCACCTGTACGCCGTCATATACGATCTCGCGATAGGGTTCGTCCGACACCAGATAGATCGGATGACCGTACTGCGCTTCTTTGTCGCGCAGCAGCGCGGCCAGCTGCTTGACGGTCTGCTCGGAGTATACCGCACCCGACGGGTTGTTCGGCGAGTTGACCACGACCGCTTTGGTGTGCGCATTGAGCGCCTTTTCCAGCGCGTCAAAGTCGATCTGGAAATCTGCAATGGACGGCGGTACGATCACCGCCTTGGCACCGGCGCCGCTTTCGATAAACATCAGATATTCCGGGAAGTACGGCGCGAGTACCACAAACTCGTCCCCCGGGCACGCAATCGCCTGAAACGCACAGGACAGCGCCGCCGCCGCACCCGCCGTCAGGTACAGGCTGTCGCCCGTGTACGACGTGCCGAACCGGCGGTTCAGGTCATCCGCCAGCGCCTTGCGCGCGTCCGCCGCGCCCTGCGCGGAGGTATAGCCGTGCAGCGAGACCGGATCGCCCGCGGCCTCAGCCAAAATCGCCTCGCGCACCGCGTCCGGCGCGGGCACATTGGGATTGCCGATCGAAAAGTCAAACACATTTTCCCGGCCGACCACTGCTGCGCGCTGGTTGCCGTATTCAAAGAGCTCGCGAATGGTGGAACGGTTATTCCCCAACGCGACCATATGCTGATTGAGCATTACAAAATCGCCCCTTTCTTATAGAGTTTATTATAGCACAGTGCAAAAGCACGCGCAAGAACAAAGCCCGCCGCACAACCGAGGTGCGGCGGGCTGTTTTCCCGTTTAGCCAAACTTGATCTGCTTTTCCGGCAGGTCCTCGTCGGTCAGCAGCGCGCCGATCGACGGGATGCTGCGGCAGCGGTAGCGGCCGTTATCCGAAAGTCCCGCGTCCTCCATGCGGCAGGCGCGCGTGATCGTGTGCTTGCCGCGCAGCACCATGGCCTGCACGCCCTGCGTCGAGCGGCTGGCCTTGATGTCCAGCATGTTGGCGCGGAAGGTCAGCGCGCGGTTCGCGGTCGAGAACATGGTGATCTCGGTCTCTTCATCGACCGGGTGGAAGAACGCCACCGCGGGCGATTTGGCCGAATACGCGCCGGTCAGGCGGCGGCGGTTGGTCTTGGTCTCAAAGCTCTCGAGCGAGAAGCGCGCAGCCTTGCCGTTCTGGAACACAATGACCATATTGCCCTTGTAGTCGCCCGGCAGCATGGCATATACCGGCGCTTCGCCTTCGTCCATGCCCAGCTTACCGGCCAGATAATCGCCCAAAACGGACGCCTTGCAGTCGTCAAAGTCGTACAGGTGCGCCTTGTAGGCCTGCTGCATGTTGGTGAAGAACACGATCTCGGCCTTGTTGGTCGTCTCGGCCTGCCAGATCACCTCGTCGCCTTCCTTGAGCTTGTGCTCCTGCGACATGCGCCATGACTGCGGCGTGATCTTCTTGAAATAGCCCTCGCGCGTCAGGAACAGCAGCACCGGATAATCCTCGATGTGGTCCTCTTCATCAAACTCCTGCACCGCTCCGGCGGTCACCAGACGGGTGCGCCGCGGCGACGGGTACTTCTTGATGACCTGCTCGAGCTCCTTGACGATGATGTTCCGGATCTTCGCCTTGGATTTGACGATTTCCTCGAGCTTTGCGATCTCCTTTTCGAGATCCTCGGTCTCCTTGGTGCGCTTGAGGATATATTCCTTGTTGATGTTGCGCAGTCGGATATCCGCGATGAACTCGGCCTGGATCTGGTCAATGCCGAAGCCGATCATCAGGTTGGGGATAACCTCGGCGTCCTCCTCGGTCTCGCGGATGATGCGGATCGCCTTGTCGATATCCAGCAGGATCTTGGACAAGCCGTGCAGCAAGTGCAGCTTATCCTTCTTCTTGTTCAGATCGAAGAACACGCGGCGGCGCACACACTCGGTGCGCCATGCTGTCCACTCGTCGAGCAGCTCGCGCACGCCCAGCACGCGCGGCATGCCGCCGATCAGCACGTTGAAGTTGCAGGAAAAGCTGTCCATCAGCGGCGTCAGCTTCATCAGCTTGGCCATCAGCTTGTCCGGGTCAGTGCCGCGCTTGAGGTCGATCGCGATCTTGAGGCCGGACAGGTCGGTCTCGTCGCGCACGTCTGCGATTTCGCGCAGTTTGCCGGACTTCGCCAATTCTGCGATCTTGTCGATGATCGCCTCGATCGTGGTCGTGTACGGGATCTCGGTGACCTCGATCAGGTTGTCCTTTTTGTCATACGACCATGTCGCGCGCACCTTGAACGAGCCGCGGCCGGTCTCGTAGATCGCGCGCATCTCGTCCTCGTCATAAATCAGCTCGCCGCCGGTCGTGAAATCCGGCGCGGGCAGCGTCGTGAGCAGATCGTGCGCGGGGTTTTTGATATATTCGATCGTCGTGCGGCACACCTCTTCCAGGTTGAAGCCGCAGAAGTTGGACGCCATGCCGACCGCAATGCCCGTGTTGGCCGACACCAGAATGTTCGGGAAGGTGGTCGGCAGCAGGGTCGGTTCTTTCATCGTGCCGTCGTAGTTGTCCACAAAATCGACCGCGTCCGTATCGATGTCGCGGAACAGCTCCGCGCAGAACGCATCCAGCTTGGCCTCGGTGTAACGCGGCGCGGCGTAGGCCATGTCGCGCGAGTACACCTTGCCAAAGTTGCCCTTGGAATCGACAAACGGCATGAGCAGCGCCTCGTTGCCGCGCGTCAGACGCACCATCGTCTCATAGATCGCCGCGTCGCCGTGCGGGTTGAGCTTCATGGTCGCGCCGACGATGTTGGCCGACTTGGTGCGGTTGCCATTGAGCAGCCCCATCTTATACATCGTATACAACAGCTTGCGGTGCGAGGGCTTGAAGCCGTCGATCTCCGGAATCGCGCGCGAAACGATGACGCTCATCGCATAGGGCATATAGTTCTCGCGCAGCGTGTCCGTGATGCGCTGATCGACCGAAGGATGCTCTTTATATACTTTTGGCTCGTCGTTTTTCTTTTTTGCCATCCGAATTTAACTCCTTATCAGGATATATCCGCCAGATCGAGGTACTGCGCGCCGTTTTCCGCGATATACTCCTTGCGGCCGGACAGGTTGTCGCCCAGCAGCAGGTCGAACATCTCGCTCGTTGCCTTGGCGTCCTCGGGCTGGATGCGAATCAAGCGGCGGGTCTCGGGGTTCATCGTGGTTTCCCACATCATGTCCGCTTCGTTCTCGCCCAGACCCTTGGAGCGCTGAATCTGCACCTTTTTGCCCTCGAGTTTTTGCAGGATTGCCGCCTTTTCGCTCTCGTCGAAGGCGAAATAGCTCTTATCGCGGTAGGTGATCTCGTAAAGCGGCGACTCCGCGATATAGACATAGCCCTTTTCGATCAGCGTCGGTACCAGCCGGTACAGCATGGTCAGGATCAGCGTGCGGATCTGGAAGCCGTCCACGTCGGCATCCGTGCAGATGATGATGCGCCGCCAGCGCAGCGCCTCGAGGTCGAACGCAGACAGGTCTTTCGCGGCCTTGCCGCGCACCTCGACCCCGCAGCCGAGCACTTTCAAAAGGTCGGTGATGATGTCGTTCTTGAAGATCTTGCCGTAATCCGCCTTCAGGCAGTTGAGGATCTTGCCGCGCACCGGCATGATCGCCTGAAATTCGCTGTCGCGTCCCTGCTTGACCGAGCCGAGTGCGGAATCGCCCTCGACGATATACAGTTCGCGACGCGTCACGTCCTTGGTACGGCAGTCCACGAACTTCTGCACGCGGTTGGCCAGATCCATGCCGCCGGACAGCTTCTTTTTGATATTCAGACGCGCCTTTTCCGCCTGCTCGCGGCTGCGCTTGTTGATCAGGATCTGCTCGGCGATCTTGTCCGCCTCGGCCTTGTTCTCGATGAAGTAGATCTCCAGCCCTTGCTTGAGGAAATCGGTCATCGCCTCCTGAATGAACTTGTTGGTGATGGCCTTTTTGGTCTGGTTCTCGTACGAGGTCTGGGTGGAGAAGCAGTTGGTGACCAGCACCAGACTGTCCATCACGTCCTGAAACGTGACCTTGCTCTCGTTCTTGGTGTATTTGTTATTCTGCTTGAGATAGCCGTCAAGCGCGGAAACGAACGCCGAGCGCACCGCCTTGTCGGGCGCGCCGCCGTGCTCTAGCCACGAAGAGTTGTGATAATACTCAATGCGCGATACCGCGGACGAAAAGCAGAACGCGCAGGAAAGCTTTACCTTGTATTCCGGCTTGTCCGCGCGGTCGCGGCCGCGCCGCTCGCCCTCGAGGAACTGCACCGAGGTCAGCGGGTTCTCCCCCACCAGCTCGGTCACATAATCGACAATGCCGTTCTGATATAAAAACTCGGTCGTCTCAAACTTGCTGCCGACCTGATTGCGCAGCACGAATTTGATGTGGCTGTTGACGACCGCCTGCCGCTTGAGCGTGTCCAGATAATACTCGACCGGGATATTGATATCGGTGAACACCGCAAGGTCGGGCTTCCAGCGGATGGTCGTACCGGTCTTTTTGGAGGTCGTGGGCTTTTTGACAAAGCCCTCCTTGGCGTCGGTCTTGTTCTCGCCCTTTTCAAAGTGCAGGCTGTACTCGAACCCGTCACGCACGACGGTCACGTCCATGTATTCCGAGGAATACTGGGTCGCGCAGGTGCCCAAACCGTTGAGGCCCAGCGAGAACTCATAGTTTTCGCCCGTATCGTTCTTGTATTTGCCGCCCGCATACAGTTCGCAGAATACCAGCTCCCAGTTGTAGCGCTGCTCCTTCTCGTTCCACTCGATCGGGATACCACGCCCGCGGTCCGCCACCTCGATCGAGCCGTCCGCATAGCGCGTGGTGACGATCTCGGTGCCGAAGCCTTCGCGCGCCTCGTCGATCGAGTTGGACAGGATCTCAAACACCGCATGCTCGCAGCCTTCCAGACCGTCCGAACCGAAAATGACGCCCGGGCGCTTGCGCACGCGGTCCGCGCCCTTGAGCGAAGAAATGCTCTCGTTGCCGTATGACGGTTTTGCTTTGCTCATAAATCCCTTAACTCCCTGTTTCCGCAGTTGACAAATCCATAACTATAATATTATACGCTGTTTTCCGGTTTTTTTCAATTGTTTTCCGCCGGCAGCGACCAAAGTATGTTTTTCGACACGAAAAACGCGCGCGCGGCTTGCAAAAGCCGCGCGCGCTTTCCTTATGATGATGGGCCGTTCAGCCTCTTGTCTTTGGACTGTCCGGGAGCCTGCGCGGTATTCCGTCCCACAGGGCCGAACAGATTTTGTATCGTCTTCCCATGAAGAAGTTTATATCAAAAGGGGTGTTTCCCTTGCTGTGGTTATACTATACCGTACCGATATGTCTAAAGTTTGTAGAAAATTTGAAAGAAGTGTAAACACTGCCGGCCGCCGTTTTTTTGGGCTGTTTGCCGCCGAAATGAAAAAAGAACAGATGCCAAGCATCTGCTCTTTTTCATTCAATTAGCGAAACTTTTTCTTCTTCGCGCGCGCAGCCTCAGATTTCTTGCGGCGCTTGACGCTCGGGCTTTCATAATGCTCACGCTTGCGGAGCTCGGAAAGCGTACCCGCCTTGGCGCACGAACGCTTGAAACGGCGCAGCGCGCTGTCAATAGATTCATTTTCCTTGATGCGGATCTCCGACACAGTTTTCCCTCCCTCCGCGCGTTCCCCTCTGGAGGAACGCTATGCACGGTCTCGCATGCAGCGGCACACAAAACCGTAAGAATATTATATCTGTTTTTACCGTCCGTGTCAACAACAAAGTTTAACGAACGACCAGATTGACGATTTTTCCGGGCACAACAATCTGCTTGACCATTTCCTTGCCCGCGATGGCGTTCTTGACCTTATCCTCTGCAAGCGCGGTATCGATTGCCGTTTGCTTGTCGCAGTCCGCCGGCAGCTTGATGGTGCACTTGAGCTTGCCGTTGACCTGTACGGCCATTTCGACCGTATCCTCGACCGTCTTGGCCTCGTCATACACCGGCCACGGCGCGATGGAAAGCAGGCCCTCGCCGCCCATCTGCTGCCACAGCTCTTCGGTGATATGCGGCGCAAAGGGGTTGAGCAGCGTCAGGAAGGTCATATACTCGGCCTTGTTGACACCCTTGTCGTAGAACTCGTTGAGCATGGTCATCAGCGCTGCGATCGCGGTGTTGGCCTTGAGGTTGTCCGCATCCTCGCCGACCTTCTTGATCGTGCGGTGCATGAGCACCTCGTGCTGCTTGGAGTATGCGTCGCCCTCCTGCACCTTATCGGCCAGACCCCAGACACGCTCGAGGAAGCGGCGGCAGCCCTTGATAGACTTCGGGCTCCACGGCGCGGCCTTCTCAAAGTCGCCGATGAACATTTCGTACAGACGCATGGTGTCCGCGCCGTAGGTGTCAACAATCTCGTCCGGGTTGACGACGTTGCCGCGGCTCTTGGACATCTTCTCGCCGTTCTCGCCCAGGATCATGCCGTGGCTCGTGCGCTTGGCATACGGCTCCTTGGTCGGCACCACGCCGATGTCGTACAGGAACTTGTGCCAGAAACGGCTGTACAGCAGGTGGAGCGTGGTGTGCTCCATGCCGCCGTTGTACCAGTCAACCGGCGACCAGTACTCGAGCGCTTCCTTGGAGGCGAGCGCCTTGTCGTTGTGCGGGTCCATATAGCGCAGAAAGTACCACGAGGAACCAGCCCACTGGGGCATGGTATCGGTCTCGCGCTTGGCAGGGCCGCCGCAGCACGGACAGGTGGTGTTGACCCAGTCGGTCATCTTGGCAAGCGGGCTTTCGCCGTTCTCGGTCGGCTCGTAGCTCTCCACATCCGGCAGGGTCAGCGGCAGCTGATCCTCCGGGATCGGCACCCAGCCGCACTTCTCACAGTAAACCAGCGGGATGGGCTCGCCCCAGTAACGCTGGCGGGAGAACACCCAGTCGCGCAGCTTGTACTGCACCTTGGCGCGGCCGATGCCCTTCTCTTCCAGCCAGGCGATCATCGCCGGGATGGCGTCCTTGACCGTCTTGCCGTTGAGGAAATCCGAGTTAACCAGAATACCGGTCTCGTCCTTGGCGGTAAACGCCGCCTTCTGCACGTCCTCACCGCCGGACACAACCTCGATGATCTCGCAGCCGAACTTCTTGGCAAACTCCCAGTCGCGGTCGTCATGCGCCGGAACGGCCATGATCGCGCCCGTGCCGTAGCCCATCAGAACATAGTCGGACACAAAGATCGGGATCTCGCGGCCGTTGACCGGGTTGATGGCGGTCACGCCGTCCAGCTTGACGCCGGTCTTGTCCTTGTTCAGTTCGGTGCGCTCGAAATCCGACTTGCGCGCCGCTTCCTCACGGTACGCGCGCACCGCGTCAATATTCTTAAGCTTGTCCGCCCACTTCTCAACCGCCGGATGCTCGGGCGAGATGACCATGTAGGTCGCGCCGAACAGGGTATCGGGACGGGTGGTGTAAACGGTCAGCGTGTCGCCCTCGGTGGTCTTGAAATCGACCTCCGCGCCGGTCGAGCGGCCGATCCAGTTGCGCTGCTGCACCTTGACGCGCTCGATGAAGTCCACGTCGTCCAGATCGTCGATCAGGCGCTGCGCATACTTGGTGATCGCCAGCATCCACTGGCTCTTGGTCTTGTGGATGACCTCGCTGCCGCAGCGCTCGCACACGCCGTTGACAACCTCTTCGTTTGCCAGCACGCACTTGCAGGAGGTGCACCAGTTGACGCTCATTTCCTTTTTGTAGGCCAGGCCCTTCTTGAACAGCTGCAGGAAGATCCACTGGGTCCACTTGTAGTAGTTCGGGTCGGTGGTGTTGATCTCGCGCGACCAGTCGAACGACAGGCCGAGCGACTTGAGCTGGCTCTTGAAGCGGGCCACGTTCTTCTTGGTCACTTCGGCCGGGTGGATGTGGTTCTTGATGGCGAAGTTCTCAGTCGGCAGGCCGAACGCATCCCAGCCCATCGGATACAGCACGTTATAGCCCTGCATGCGCTTTTTGCGCGCCACGATATCGAGCGCGGTGTAAGAGCGCGGGTGGCCGACATGCAGGCCCTGGCCGGACGGATAGGGGAACTCGACCAGCGCATAGAACTTCGGCTTTTCGCTGCCGTTTTTCGCCTCAAAGCAATGCGCTTCGTCCCAGATGTCCTGCCACTTTTTTTCAACCAGTTTGTGATCGTACTTCAACGGTATTTCCCCCTAAAGTGATTGGTTTATTTTAGGCGCGGTAACGCGGCGGACACACGTTCTGTATCCGCCGCATCCCGTTTTATTTTTCCTCAATGCCCAGGTCGGACAGTGCAACCGGCGTTCCGTCCTTCCACAGGTTCTCCAGATTATAGAACTTGCGTGCCTCGGGCATGAACACATGCAGCACCACGCAGCCGTAATCGAGCAGCATCCACTGCGCAGATTCATAGCCTTCGGTATGATGCACGAGCGTTTCATGGTCGTATTTCAGGCGCCATTCCACGTTGTCGGCCAGCGCCTTGACCTGCGTGGTCGAGGATGCCGAGCAGATCACGAAATATTCGGTCAGCTCGGTCAGCCGCTCTACCTGCAAAACTTCAATTTCCTGCGCTTTCTTTTCCAGAAGCGCCTCACAAATCGCCTTTACGGTGTCTTTTGCAGTCAATTTTCAAACTCCTTCTCTATCATCATGCTTCCGGATCGACCGCAACGTCTCCGCCGCCGGTCGTGCCGCCGCCCGAAGTCTCTCCGCCGCCGGTCGTGCCGCCGCCCGAAGTCTCCCCGCCGCCGGTCGTGCCGCCACCCGAGGTTTCTCCGCCGCCGGTCGTGCCGCCGCCCGAAGTCTCTCCGCCGCCGGTCGTGCCGCCACCTGAAGTCTCTCCGCCGCCGGTTGTACCGCCGCCCGAGGTCTCTCCGCCGCCGGTCGTGCCGCCGCCCGAGGTCTCTCCGCCGCCGGTCAAACCGCCGCCCGAAGTCTCTCCGCCGCTGGTCGTGCCGCCGCCGGACGAACCGGAATCATCGTTATAATCCTCGCCCGACGTATCGCCCCAGACATAGTTTTCCGACGGGTCCGACGTATAGTTGCCGCCGCCGCCCGAATAGCTTTCCGGTCCGGAAACGATATCGAGTGTGGTGATCGGCTCTTCATACGGGTTAAAGTACTTGTTGACCAGGTCGAGCGTCTCCTGATAATACGGGAAGAAGAACGACAGCCGCAGCGAAGTGCCCGCCGTACTCATCTGGCCGTAACCCGGCAGCGTGAAGAACTGAATGTTTTCGTTCTTGATCTGCAGCGCCTGCATGCCCATCCAGAGCAGGTTGCCCGCCGTCAGATCGGTTTTAACGTTCTTGAACACCGCGTCCGCGATATCCGAGATCTTGGTGATGTTCTTGATCTGGAACACCTCGGCCGCCAGTGCCTTAAGGAATTTCTGCTGATTTTCCACACGGCCTTCGTCGCCGTTGGCATACTGCACGGAATAATCGTTGTTGTGGCGCCAGCGCAGGAATTCCACGACCTGCTTGCCGTCCAGATGCTGCATGCCGGCATACAGGTCGATATGCAGGTTCTGCGACGGGTCGTCATACTGCATGCGGAACGGCACTTCGTAATCGATGCCGCCGATCGCGTCTACAATCGCCGCAATGCCGTCAAAGTTGACGATGACATAGTAATCCGGCTTAAAGCCCATGATTCGCTCGATCTCGATCTTGGTCTGTTCAATGCCCTTGCTCGTACCGTAAGCCGCATTGATCTTGCGCCAAGCCTCGGTCTGGCCGTTGTTGCACATGGTGTCGCGCGGGATGTTCATCACGTTGATGGTCTTTTTATTGGTATCCATCGTTGCAACCATCAGCGCATCCGTTCGGGTCTGGTCCTCATCGACCGCGCCGACCACAAAGGTGACAACATCGTCGATGCGCGTGCCCGAATTGAGCATACTGCTCACATCGATCTTGTCGCCGTTTTCCTTATCTTTGATGGTGGGGTCGTTTGCCTGCGGCGGACGAATAAAGATCGCCGCAGCTGCCGCCGCACAGAGCAACAGCGCAAGCACCACCGCTGTGATAATAATGATCCGCCTGCGTTTCTGGCGCTTGGTCAGCTGTTTTTTCACCTTGGCGCCCTTTTTGCCCGCAGGTTTCGGAGCGGACTTCGGCGCCTGCTGCACCGCAGATAGGTTCTGCTGTTTTTTCTTGCTCACGGCCTCCGTACGCGGCGCGCTTTGTTTTTTCGTGCGGTTTGTCCGGCCGCTGTGGCCTCCGCTGCCTCCGAAAAGTTTCAAACGATTCCTGCCTCCAGTATTGTCCTATTCGTCACGCCAGCGAATCCCCTGCCGGATCATATCGTTGTATGCCGCGATGGTATCGCTGTGTATCAGTTTGCCACGCTCGACCAGTTCGGTCAGCGTTTGGTCATAACAATAGAGCAGGGCACGGTCAATGCTCACCCGCGCCAGCTCACGCGCCTTTTCCACTCCGGGAAAATCGCGCGTATCCTCGATGTAATCGGCCAGATAAAGGATCTTATCCAGCAGTGTCATACCGTGCTTTCCGGTCGTATGGCAGGCGATCGCGCTGCAGATGTCCTCGGGCATGCCGTATTCCGCCCGCGCAATGGCTGCCGCCGTTTTGCCATGCAGCATTTTCGGCTCGCTTTTTTCGACGGTACAGGGTATTATACCGTATTTCTCACATAAATTCAACTGTTCTTGCGGAGAAAGATGCTTGGTTATGTCATGCAGAATGGCCGCCACCCCGGCTTTTTCCGGATCGCCGCCAAAGCGTTCGGCCAGTTTCCGGGCAGCCCGCTCGCAGCCGAGCGTATGCTCATACCGGTATCCGTGCAGCCTCGATAGAATCCCTTTTCTCATTTCCTCGTTACACAACATAACTTTTCCCCGCCTTTCTGATTTTATATCGCTTGATGTCAATACCCATACAGGTGATTTTTCTCGATATAATCCGCAACCGCAGGCGCAGTATAGCGGCGCAGCGCGCCGCCCTGACGCAGCTCGGTCGATGAAATGGTCAGGCTGGCTCCCTCCACCAGTTTGATCTCCGCATGCAGCTGCGCGCGCAGGCGTTCCGCCTTGTCCCGCAGCGCCGCCCAGTCGTCGTCCTCGCGCGCGCACACCGCCAGCGTGCAAAGCTGCGCGATCTCATCCGGCGCGCGCCAGATGCGGTCGAACGAGAGCAGCATATCCGTGCCGACGATCAAATACAGGTCGGTTTCGCCCCGCGCATGCAGCGCGCGCAGCGTGTCCACCGTATAACTTGCGCCGCCGCGCTCGATTTCCAGCGTATCCAGCTGCGCCCAAGGGGTGTCCTCGGTCAGCAGACGCACCATTTCGCAGCGATCGGCTGCAGTTGCCGTGTGTTCGGGCAACGCCTTATGCGGCGGAATATTGGTTGGGATAAACAGCACCCGATCCAGATCCAGCGCATCCTTTGCCAGCTGCGCGGCATGCAGATGCCCCAGATGCGGCGGATTGAAGGTGCCGCCGAGCATACCGGTTTTCATTTGACCAGCACGATCTTTCTCTTGTCCTTGTCGCGCGCCTGCCGGAACACGACGAATTTGGAGCCAATGCACTGCACCGGCTCGGCGCCGGTCGCTTCGCACAGCGCCTCGGACACCGTGCGCGGGGTGAGCATGGCGCTCTCGAGCACCTTGCCCTTGACCAGTTCGTGCGCCTCGAGCAGCTGGTCGAGCTGACGCTCGACCGCGTCGGTCACGCCCTCCTTGCCGATGATGAGCGTATCAGCCAGCGGATTTGCCAAAGCGCGCAGCTGAGCGCGCTGTTTGGTAGTCAACATAAATGAAATTCTCCTGTCTTTTTGGTTTCAGATGCGGGTTTTGAGTGCGTCCTTGAGCGCCCGCAGCGCGCGGCCGCGGTGCGAAATCTGGTTTTTGGCCTCGCCCGGCAACTCGCCGAACGTGCAGCCGTACTGCGGCACGAAGAACAGCGGGTCGTACCCGAAGCCGCCCGCGCCGCGGCTCTCGCGGAGCAGTTCGCCCTCGCATTCGCCGCGCACGGTAATCTGCTGTCCGTCCGGCAGGATGCACGCGATCGCGCACACAAACCGGCACGCGCGGTCGTTCTGATCCTGCATGTTCTTCAACAGAAACGCGTTGCGGTCCAGATCGGTCCCCTCGCAGTAGCGCGCGGAATAGATGCCCGGCGCGCCGCCCAGCGCGTCCACGCACAGGCCGCTGTCGTCCGCGATGGCGGGCAGACCGGTGAAGTCCGCCGCGCTTTTCGCCTTGATGACGGCGTTTTCCTCAAAAGTCTTGCCGGTTTCCTCCGGCTCAGGCGCGTTTTCGGGCAGCGGCACCACTTCGATGCCGAGTTCGTCCAGAATTTCCGCCATTTCCTTGAGTTTCTTCTTGTTGTGGGAGGCAAGCACAAATTGCATTACAGGCTCTCCCCCATCACGCGGCTCTGCGCCTTGCACAGACGCTGGCAGCCCTTTTTGCCAAGCGAAAGCAGCTTTTTCAGCTCGGTGTCCGTAAACGGGCGGCCTTCGCCCGTGCCCTGCACCTCGATAAACTCGCCCGCCGAGGTCATCACGACGTTGCAGTCCACGATCGCGTGGCTGTCCTCCGCGTAGTTGAGGTCGAGGATGGCCTCGTCCTCGAAAATGCCGACCGAAACCGCCGCAACCTGCGCGGAAAGCGGCATTTTTTCGATCACGCCTTCGTCCAGCAGCTTTTTGCAGGCCAGCCACAGGGCGACAAAGCCACCCGTGATGGACGCGCAGCGCGTGCCGCCGTCCGCCTGAATGACATCGCAGTCCACTGTGATCTGGCGCTCGCCGAGCGCTTCACGGTCGACCACCGCGCGCAAACTGCGGCCGATCAGCCGCTGGATCTCGCTCGAGCGGCCGTCCAGCTTGAGGTTTTTGATGTCGCGTTTTTTGCGCGTGTTGGTCGCGCGCGGCAGCATGGCGTATTCCGCCGTCACCCAGCCGAGGCCCTTGCCCTCGAGAAAGGGCGGCACCTTATTCTCGACCGAAGCAGTGCAGATCACTTTGGTGTTGCCCATTTCGACCAGCACCGAGCCTTCGGCGTACATCGTGTAGTTGGTGGTGATTTTCACCGGGCGCAGCGCGCCGGGGGTTCTTCCGTCAGGTCTCTGCATTATGCGTTTTCTCCTTCCACAGGCGGCAGGATGGCTTCCAAAAATGCCGCACGGTCAAAATCAATCAGATCATCGATGCCCTCGCCCACGCCGACGAGCTTGACCGGAACGCCCAGCCCCGCCGAAATGGCGATGACAATGCCGCCCTTGGCCGTGCCGTCCAGCTTGGTCAGGATGATGCCGGTCAGGTGCGCGGCCTTGTTGAATTCCTCTGCCTGATGCACGGCGTTCTGGCCAGTCGTGGCGTCGAGCACGAGCAGCGTCTCGCGCGATGCGTCCGGCAGCTCGCGGGAAATGACGCGGTCGATCTTGGCCAGCTCGTTCATCAGATTGGCCTTGTTGTGCAGACGGCCGGCAGTATCGACGATGATGATATCGCTGCCGCGCGCCTTGGCCGCCGCGATCGAGTCAAACACGACCGCCGCGGGATCTGCGCCCTCGCCGTGACGCACAATATCCGCGCCGGCGCGCTTGGCCCAAATTTCCAGCTGGTCGGCCGCCGCCGCGCGGAAGGTATCCGCCGCCGACAGCATGACCTTTTTGCCCTCATTTACATACCGGGCGGCCAGCTTGCCGATCGACGTGGTCTTGCCCACGCCGTTGACGCCGATCACCAGAATAACCGCAGGCTTGCCCGACACGTCGAGCGGCTGGTTCTCCAGCATGTTGTCGGTCAGCACCTCGCGCAGCAGGTCGCGCAGCTCGGGCGCGGTCGTGATTTTTTGCAGTTTCGCGCGTTTTTCCACCTCGGATACGATCTTCATCGAGGTTTCCGCGCCCACATCGGACAAAATCAGCGCTTCTTCCAGCTCCTCGAGCAGATCCGCGTCAATTTTGACGAATGCCGCAAATACGTTGTCCAGCGAGCGGTTCACCGCGTCGCTCGTCTTTTGCAGGCCCTGTTTGATCTTATCAAATAATCCCATACTATACTCCTGTTATCAATTATTATCGAATCGCATTCCCCAACTGCTTCTCCGCTTCTGCAAGGTTGAGCATCAGCATCTTGGACACGCCCTGCTCCTGCATGGTCACGCCATAGAGCATATCGGCTTCCTCCATCGTGCCGCGGCGGTGCGTGATGACGATGAACTGCGTCGAATCGGTCAGCCGCCGGATATACTGCGCAAACCGCGCGACATTCACGTCGTCGAGCGCAGCCTCGATCTCGTCGAGCACGCAGAACGGCGTCGGCCGCAATTTCAGGATCGCAAAATACAGCGCGATCGCGACGAACGCCTTTTCGCCGCCCGAGAGCAGTGTCAGCGTTTTGACCGCCTTGCCCGGCGGCGACACCTTGATATCGATGCCGCAGCTTAAAATATCCGACGTGTCGGCCAGCTGCAATTCCGCATGGCCACCACCGAAGATCTCGCGGAAGGTCTCCCCAAAATAGGCGTTGAGTTTGGCAAACTCGGAGGCGAAAATCTCCTTCATGTTGACCGTCAGCTGTTCGATGACCTTGTACAGCTCATGCTGCGCCTTTTCCAGGTCGTCCTTCTGCTCGCCCATGAAGGTATAGCGCTCGAGCGCCTGCTGGTATTCCTCGACCGCGTCCAGATTGACGTTGCCGAGCGCGCGCATCTTCGCGCGGATGCTCTGCGCCTGTTCCTTGGCCGCGGGCACGTCCTCCAGCGGGCGCGCGACCTCGGCCGCGGGTGTGGGCGTCAGCTCATAGTTTTCCCACATTTTATCCAGAATCTGCGTTTCCTCGTTTTTCAGCTGTCCCGCGCGGTTTTCCAGACGCGCGGATTCGCGCTCGAGGTTGAGAATCTCTTCGTTTTTGCCCTGCGCTTCGCGGTCCACGCGGGCGCGCTCGCCCTCGACCCGCTCGCGCTGCTGCATCTGCGCATCCAGATTTTCGTGCAGGCGCGTCTCGGCGGCGGCGGTATCCTTGGCCGCGTCCTCGGTCTGCGCAAGTTCGTCCGTCAGGCGGGTGATCTCGGCTTCAAAGCCCGCGATCGTCTCCGCGGCCCCCGAAACACCAGCGTCCAGCTCGGCTTTCAGCTGTTCCAGATCGGCCAGCGTGCGCGCTTCGCTCGCGGCTTCCGAACGGTTCTGCGCCAGCTCGGTCTGCACCGCGGTCATGCGCGCGGCGTTTTCCGCCGCCTGCGCGCCCTGCAGGTCGAGTGCCGCACGGCAGCGCGCGACTTCGCGTTCCGCGTCGTCGAGTGCCTGCTGTGCACCTGCCTGCTTGGCGTCACACTGCGCGATGGCGTCCGCGTATTGCTGCTTGGCCGCGGCGAGGTTGTCGCGTTCGAGCACCAAACCGTCGTACTGGTGCTGCAAGCTGTCGAGCAGCACGCGGTGCTGCGACACCGACGCGCGCAGCCCGGCTTCATCCTGCTCGGCGCGGATGCGCTCGGCCTCGATCGCCTTGAGGTCGTACTCGAGCGCAGCATATTCTTCCTTGGCCGCGTGGAAAGCGGTCTCCGCCTGTGCCCGCGTTTGTTCCAGCTTTTTGGCCTGCGCCTCGGCGGCCTTGAGCCGTCCCGCACGGGCGAGTGCGCCCGTGCCGCGCGAGGCCGAGCCGCCGGTCATCGCGCCGCCGGCCTGAATGATCTGGCCGTCCAGCGTGACGATGCGGAAGCGGTGCCCGTACGCGCGGGCCAGCGCGAGCGCCGTGTCCATATTCTCGGAAACCACCGTGCGCGCCAGTAGGTTCTGCACGATGGCGGTATAGCGTTTATCAAAAGTGACCAGTCGGTCCGCGGTACCAAAACAGCCGTTTTTGCCCTCCAGACCGGTTTCCCGCAGCGAATTCGGACGGATTGTGTCGATCGGCAGGAAGGTCGCGCGGCCGCCGTCCGTGCGCCGCAGGAACTCGATGCAGCGTTTGCCGTCCTGCGCCGTGTCCACGACGATCGAGGACGCGGACGCGCCGAGCGCCGTGTCGATCGCGGTCACAAAGCGGTCGTCCGTCGTGATGAGCGAGGACACCGGGCCGTGCACGCCGCGCATCGCGCCGCGCTCGACCTGCTGCATGATGGACTTGACCGAGCGCGAAAAGCCTTCGTAGTCGCGCTGCATGTCGCGGAGCATTTTGACGCGGTTGTTCGCGTCGGTCAGCGCCGCCTGCGCGCGGGTCAGCTCGCCCTGCAGCGTCTCCACTTTGCTGCGGCGGCTGTCCGCCTTGAGGGCGATGCCCTGCACTTTATTCTTCGCCCCGGCGAGCGTGTCCAGGCATGCCTGCATGCGTGTTTCCAGCTCGTCCTGCGCCTGTTTTTCCTGTTCCAGCCGCTTGCCCGCCGTATCGATATCGGCCGCGATCGTGTCGCGCCGTCCGTCCATGCTGGCAAGGCTGGTCTCGGCCGCCGTGCGGTCGAGCGCGAGCGCGTGCAGCTCGTTCTGCCTGGCGTCGCGCGCCTGCTGCGCCTGCCGCAGCGCCTGTTCGGCCGCCGTGCGGCCCGCGTCCTGCGTGGCGGTCTGCTGTTCCAGATCGGTCAGCTGCGCGGCCAGTCCGGTGTGGCGGGTGTCCAGCAGCGCGATGCGCGCGCGCCGTTCGGTCAGCTGCGCGCCCAAGTTATGCGCCTGCTCGCTGCGCTGCTCGCTTTCGCGCCGCGCGCGGTCGATGTTTTCCCGATGGTTCTGGATGTTGGCGCGCAGTACCGCCGCGCGGCTCGCCTGCTCGGCGGCGCGCTGCTCGGTCTCGCGCAGCTGCTGGCGCAGCCGGTCGGCCTCGCGGTCGATCGCGCGCATATCCTCGGACAGCTGCTCGGACTGCGCATACAGCGCTTCCTGCGCCTGCTTGGCATCGCGCAGCTGCCCCGAGCACGCCGCGGTGTCCTGCTCGAGCTTGGCCGTATCTGTCTTGATGCGCTCGAGCGAAAGCAGCCAGAGCGAGATCTCCAGCACGCGCAGCTCGTCGCGCAGCAGCAGATACTGCTTTGCCTTTTCCGCCTGCTTTTCCAGCGGACCGACCTGCCGCTCGAGCTCGTCATACAGGTCGCGGATGCGGGTCAGGTTGTCCTCGGTGGCGGCGAGCTTGCGCTCGGCCTCCTCCTTGCGGTAGCGGAACTTGGTGATGCCGGCCGCTTCCTCGAAGATCTCGCGCCGGTCCTCACTTTTGAGGGACAGGATCTCGTCGATGCGGCCCTGTCCGATGATGGAATAGCCGTCGCGCCCCAAACCGGTATCCATGAACAGCTCGTGGATGTCGCGCAGGCGGCAGTGCTTTTTATTGAGAAAATATTCGCTCTCCCCCGAGCGATAGTAGCGGCGGGTGACCATGATCTCGGTAAACTCCGAGCGGAACACGCCTTCGGAATTGTCCAGAATGAGCGATACCTCGGCAAAGCCAACCGGCCCGCGTTTGGCCGTGCCGCCGAAGATGACGTCCTCCATTTTCGCGCCGCGCAGTGAGCGCGAGGACTGCTCGCCCAGCACCCAGCGGATCGCGTCTGAAATATTCGATTTACCCGAACCGTTCGGCCCAACGATCGCCGTCATGCCGCCGAGAAAGTGGATCTCGGTCTTGTCCGGAAATGACTTAAAGCCCTGTAAGATCAGGCTCTTTAATACCATGTGACACCTCGAAAGTATATATGGTATTATTTTACCACCGGATACGCCGTTTTTCAATGCGCAAAGCAGAATTTACCGCCTGTTCACACCTTGCCGCGCGCCGCGCGCCCGCTTTTTATTCCAAAAACAAAAAGGCTCCGAAAGTCACCCTTTCGGAGTCTTTTTCCCATTTTTACTGCACACCCATGGATTGCAGCGCCTGTTTGGCGGCCATCTGCTCAGCCTCTTTCTTGCTCCGCCCGGTGCCGGACGCGAACACGTTGGAGTTGAGTAGCAGCTCCATGGTGAAACGCTTGTCGTGGTCCGGGCCGGACTCGCCCGCCAGACGGTATTCCAGCGTTTCCTGCTTGTTTTTCTGCACAATCTCCTGCAGCATGGTCTTGTAATCCTTAAACGCGCCGCCCGCAATGGCCACATCGACCTTGTGCGGGATAAACCGCAGCACAAACGCGCGCGCCGGCTCGATGCCGCCGTCCAGATAGATCGCGCCGAGCAGCGCCTCGGTCGCGTCAGCCAGAATGCTTGGCCGCTCGCGCCCGCCGCCGGTCTCCTCGCCGTGGCCCAGCCGGATCTCGTCCGGGATGCCCAGCTCATGCGCAATCTCGCACAGCGCGCCCTCGCACACGACCGCCGCGCGCAGCTTGGTCAGGTCGCCCTCGGGCAGCTCGGGATAGTGCGTGAACAGGTAATCCGCCGTGACAAAGCCCAGCACTGAGTCGCCCAGAAACTCCAGCCGCTCGTTATGGTGCAGGTGGTTCCCCCGATGCTCGTTGGCATAGGAGGTATGGGTCATCGCGGTTTCGAGCAGCGCGGTATTTTTGAACTTATAATCGATTTTCAGCATGTTTTCACCTCCCGCGTGCGCCCTGCGGCGCAGGCATGGACGGTGCCGCAGCGCCCTGCCGCGGTCATTCCACCGTCATGTACTGTATGTTCTGCTCCACTTCGTGGATCATGCCCGACTTGGTATAGGCGATCGCCTGCCGCACGGCGTTCATCACAGCGATCTCGTTGGACGAGCCGTGCGCCTTGATGACCGGCTTTGCGATGCCGAGGAAGGGCGCGCCGCCGATCTTATCCTGATTGAACAGGTCGCGGAACTCGTCCAGCCCCGTTTTGCAGGCAAGATAGCCCAGCTTGGTCGCGGTGTTGCGCGTAAAGACGCCCTTGATCTGGCCTGCCATAAACTTGGCGACGCCCTCGATGGTCTTGAGCATGACGTTGCCGGTAAAGCCGTCGGCCACGGCCACGTCGCACGCGCCGAGCGGCACCATGCTGCCTTCGACGTTGCCGACAAAGTTCAGGCGGCCTTCGTCGCCCGCCTTTTGCAGCAGCGCATAGGCTTCCTTGCGCAGCGGGTCGCCCTTGGTGTCCTCGGTGCCGTTGTTGACCAGACCCACGCGCGGATTTTTCACGCCGTTGATCTTTTCCGCGTACAGCGAGCCGAGAAACGCAAATTGCAGCAGCATTTCCGCCGTGCACTCGGTGTTCGCGCCCGCGTCGCACAGCATGACCTGTCCGCCGCTGCACGGCATGACAGGCGCGAGCGCACCGCGGCGGATGCCCTTGATGCGGCCGCCGAACAGCGTCGCGCCGGTCAGCAGCGCGCCCGTGTTGCCCGCGGAAACCAGCGCGTCGCCCTCGCCAGCCTTGAGCAGCTTGAACGCTACCGCCATGGAAGAATCCGGCTTTTTGCGCAAAACCGTCGCCGGGTCGTCGTGCATATCGACCAGATCGGAGGCCGGCATGATGGTCAGACCGTTCGTGTCCTGCATGCCGCGCTTTTTCAGGATCTCTGCCACCGTATCCGGCTGGCCGACCAGCATCACCTGCTCGCCGTATTCCTTCGCCGCCAGCGCGCCGCCGATAACGGCGGACTCCGGCGCATTATCGCCGCCCATTGCGTCCACGATGATCTTCATATCAAAGTTCCCCCTTCAAACTGTCGATCTTTTCGAGCGCCCGCTCGGATATTTTTGTATTTTTCTCCCGCTTGCCCTTGATTTTATAGCCCAGCGGGTCAAGAATACCGAAATTGATGTTCATCGGCTGGAATTTCGCCACCGTGTGGTCGGAAATATAGCACGCAAGCGCGCCGGTCGCGGTCTGGCGATCGAGCGCGGGCATGGTTTTGCCCTGCATCTCGAGCGCGGTCGCAACGCCCGCGACCCAACCGGACGAGGTGGACTCGACATAGCCTTCCACGCCGGTCATCTGCCCCGCAAAGCGGATGCGCGGGTCAGCTTTCAGCGCATAGGTCGCGTCCAGCAGACGCGGCGAATCCAAAAACGTATTGCGATGCATGACGCCGTAGCGCACAAACTCCGCATTCCGGAGTGCCGGAATCATGGAAAACACGCGCTTCTGCTCGCCCCACTTGAGGTGGGTCTGGCAGCCGACCAGATTGTACAGCGTGCCCTGCGCGTTGTCGCGCCGCAGCTGCAGCACCGCGTACGGGTCGCGGCCGGTCTTGGGGTCGGGCAGGCCGATGGGCTTGAGGATACCGAAACGCATCGTGTCGTACCCGCGGCGGGCGTTGACCTCGATCGGCATGCAGCCCTCGAACACTTTGGAGTCCTCGAAGCCGTGCACCGGCGCCTCCTCGGCGGTCGTCAGCGCGTTCCAGAACGCGTCGTACTCCTCCTTGGTAAACGGGCAGTTGATGTAATCCGCCGTGCCCTTGCCATAGCGCGAGGCGATGTAGGCGGAATCCATGTCGATGCTCTCCGCCGTGACAATGGGCGCCGCGGCGTCATAAAAATGCAGGAACTCGCCGCCGACCTTGCGATGAATTGCGTCAAACAGCGTGTCCGAGGTCAGCGGGCCGGACGCGACAACGACCTTCCCCTCGGGAATATCGGTCACTTCGCCGTACACGATTTCGATGTTCGGGTGGTTCTTGATCTTCTCGGTCACCGCGCGCGCAAACGCTTCGCGATCAACCGCGAGCGCGCCGCCCGCCTCGACGCGGTGCTCATCCGCACAAGTGAGGATCAGGCTGCCCAGACGGCGCAGTTCCTCTTTCAAAAGCCCCGCGGCGTTACTCAGTTCGTCCGAGCGCAGCGAGTTCGAGCACACGAGCTCCGCAAAATCGTCCGAATGATGCGCGGGCGAATGCTGCTGCGGCTTCATCTCGCACAGCCGCACCACAATGCCGCGCTGCGCCAACTGCCACGCGGCTTCGCAACCCGCCAGTCCCGCGCCAATGACCGTTACCTGATTATTCATCCGCGGCCTCCTTCACCTTTGCGGTCTTGCGGGCGGGCTTTTTCGCCTTCGCCGCCTTTTCCGCTGCCTTTTCGGCCTCGTATTTCTCCAGTGCCTTAGCGTACTGCGCCTGCTGCGTCTTGGTCAGCGCCTGCACGTCCTCGTCCTTCAGCTTTTTGAAGCGGTTCGTGGTCTTGGTCATCCACGGCACCTGCTTTTTCGCCGCCGTCTTTTTGGTGGTCGCCTTTTTCGTCACCTTTTTGGGCTTTTCCTCGGTTTCGCCCGCGGCTTCGGCGGCTGCCTTGGCCGCCGCACGCTCGGCCGCCTTGGCGGCGCGCGCCTCACGGCGCTGGCGGTTCTTCTCCGCCTCTTCGGGCGGCAGACCCTCCTTGACCAGCTCCTTGTAGCCGCAGCCCTCGCGCAGGCACACGTCCGTGACTTCCTTGGAGTCGCGGTCGGTGTGGCGGAACAGCGAGGAATCGCAGTTCGGGCACTTGGTCTTGAGCGGCTTATCCCACGTCATAAACTGGCAGGCCGGGTATTTGTCGCAGCTGTAATACACATAGCCGCGCGCAGACTTCTTTTTGACCACCTTGGCGCCGCACACCGGGCAGGCTGCGCCCGTGTCCTCGGTGATCGGCTTGGTGTTGGTGCACTCCGGGAAGCCCGGGCAGGCCAAAAACTTGCCGAAGCGGCCGGACTTGATGACCATGTTGCGGCCGCACTTGTCGCAGATCACGTCCGTGACCTCGTCCTTGATCTTGATGCGCTTGCCCTCGAGATCGACCTCAGCCTGCTTGAGCGCGCTTTCAAAGCCGTCATAGAAGTTGTGCAGCAGCTGGACATAATCCAGCTTGCCCGCCTCAACCTCGTCGAGCTGCTCTTCCATGTTGGCGGTAAACTCATAGTCGGCCACCGACTTGAACTCATCGACCAGCAGGCCGGTCACGCCCTCGCCCAGCGGGGTCGGACGCAGCGCCTTGTTCTCCTTGGTCACATAGTCGCGGTCGAGAATGGTCGAAATGGTCGGCGCGTAGGTGGACGGGCGGCCGATGCCGCGCTCCTCCATCGCACGGATGAGCGACGCCTCGGTATAGCGCGCGGGCGGCTGGGTGAAGTGCTGCGCGGGGTCGAGCTTTTCGACCGACAGCGTATCGCCCTTGTCAAAGCGCGGCAGCGGCTTGCCCGCGTCGCCCTTCTTTTCGTCGTCCGTGCCTTCCTCGTACACCGCCGTGAAGCCCGGGAACGCGATCGTGTGGCCGGAGGCGCGGAACACCTGTCCCTCGCACACGATATCGGCCGAAACCGTGTCCAGCAGCGCGTCCGCCATCTGGCAGGCGACAAAGCGCGACCAGATGAGTTTGTACAGCTTGTACTGGTCGGGCGTCAGGTACTGACGGATCTCATCCGGCAGCAGCTTTACGTCCGACGGACGGATGGCTTCGTGCGCGTCCTGCGCATTGCCCTTGGTTTTGAACACGCGCGGCTTGCCGGGATAATATTCGTCGCCATAGCGGCCGCGGATAAAGCCCGCGGCAGCAGCTGTTGCCTCGTCGGCCAGACGCAGCGAGTCGGTACGCATGTAAGTGATCAGACCGGTCAGGCCGTACTCGCCCAGCTCGATGCCTTCGTACAGCTCCTGCGCGATGCTCATCGTGCGGCGGGGCGTCATGTTGAGCTTGCGGCTGGCCTCCTGCTGCAAGGTCGAAGTGATAAACGGCGGCGCGGGGCTGCGCTTTTTCTTGCCGCGCTTGATGTCGCCGACCACAAAAGGCTTGCCGGTGACGGCGTTCACCACCGCCTGCGCCTGCTCTTCGTTTTTCAGCTCCACCTTGCCCGTCGCATCGCCGTAGTAGCGTGCGGTAAACTTGCCGCCGTCCGCGGTTTGCAGCAGCGCTTCGATCGACCAGTATTCCTCGGGGACGAAGGCGCGGATCTCATTTTCGCGATCGACGACCAGACGGGTCGCGACGCTCTGCACACGGCCGGCAGACAGACCGCGCTTGACCTTGCGCCACAGAAAGGGCGACAACTCATAGCCCACGATACGGTCGAGGATGCGGCGCGCCTGCTGCGCGTTGACCAGATCGATGTCAATGTCGCGCGGATGCTCGATGCCGTACTTGACAGCGGGTTTGGTGATCTCGTTGAAGGTCACGCGCTTGGAATCCTTGTCCTTGAGTTTGAACAGCTCCTTGATGTGCCACGAAATGGCTTCGCCTTCGCGGTCAGGGTCGGTTGCGAGATACACGAAATCGCTTTTGCGGATCTCGCTGCGGATTTCCTTGATGATTTTATCTTTTCCCTCGATCGGCACATATTCCGGTTTGAAATCGTGCTCGATATCGACGCTCATTTTCTTCTTCTGTAAATCGCGCAGATGCCCCATCGAGGCCTTGACCACATAGCCCGACCCCAGATATTTGCCGATGGTCTTTGCCTTGGCAGGCGACTCCACGATGACTAATTTCGACATATATTTCCTCCGTTTTCAGCCGCCGGATGCGGTGGCTGAGGTTCATTTACTGACGGCCCATCACCAGTCTGCCCTTTTCCCGGCGCAGAATACCATCCATTTCAAGCATGGTGATCAGGCTCATCACGCGCGGTGCGGGCAGGCCGCACCCCGCAATCAAATCCTCCGGCGTGCCCACGCCCTGCTGCACCAGCTCTGCGATGCGGCGCTCATCGCCGCTGAGGCTGTCCGGCAGCGTGCCGCACGGCGGCGGCGCGGGTTGTGCGGAAGGCTTCGGTTCGGGTTTGGTTGGGCGGGATGCCGGTTTGGGCCCGGCCGTCCGCCAGGCCGGCCGCGGCGCGCGGTATGGCGCCGCCGGGGCATGCAGCAGACCGCTGTAGGTCCGCACGAGTGCCTCCGGGCTGCGCAGCAGCGCCGCTTCGCCCTTTTCGATCAACTCGTTGCAGGCCGCCGACTGCGGCGCATCCAGTGCGCCGGGCACGGCGTACACATCGCGCCCCTGATCGAGCGCGGCCCGCGCGGTAATCAGTGCGCCCGAGCGATAGCCCGGCGCTTCCACGATGACCGCCGCGACCGAAAGACCGCTGATGATGCGGTTGCGGTCGTGGTAATGCTCGCCGCGCGGCTCGGTGCCGGGCGGGTATTCGCTGACGATCGCGCCCGAGAGCAGGATATCGCCCATCAGGCCGCGATGCTGCGGCGGATAGCAGACATCCACGCCGCCCGCGAGCACAGCAACCGTCAGGCCGCCGGCCCGCAGCGCGCCACGGTGCGCCGCGCCGTCGTTGCCGAGCGCCATGCCGCTGACCGTGATAAATCCGGCTTTGCCCAGCGCGCTGCCGATGTGCTCAGCGGTTTGCAGGCCGTAGGGCGTGGCCTCGCGCGTGCCGACGACGGCGATGCCGGGCGTGACGTCAAAGTCCGGCCAGCGGCCGCGCACATACAGCACAACCGGCGGGTTTTCGATCGCGCGCAGCCGGTCGGGATAGGCGCTGTCACCCAGCGTGATGATCTGGATGCCGTCTTTCGCGCAATGCGCCACGATGCGCTCGGCCTCGTCCGTATTCTTATCGCACAGCGCGTCCACCTGCACCTTGCGCAGCGGGCAGTCCTTCGCCGTGGTCAGCGCCGCCCGGTCAGCTGCGAATACCGCTTCGGGCGAGCCGAATGCGCGCAGCAGTCCTGCCGCCGCACCCGCGCCCAATCCGCGCCGGGTGGCAAGCCACACATAACTCAAACGCGACGACATACCGCACGCCTCCTTATTTTGTCATTTCATAGATCACGATCGCTGCGGCGACGCCCGCGTTGAGCGATTCCGCGCGCCCGTGCATCGGGATGATGACGCGCTGGTCGGACAGGGCGATCGCCTGCGGCGTCACCCCGCGCCCTTCGCTGCCGATGATGACCGCAGCGCGCCCAAGCGGCACCGTGCCCAGCGGCACACTGTCCGCGTGCAGCGCGGTCGCGTAAACCGCGAGTCCCTGCGCATGCAGCCGCTCGATCGCTTGTTCCAGCGGCAGGCGCACGCATGGCAGGCGGAACACCGCCCCCATGGTCGAGCGCACGACCTTGGGCGAAAACGGATCGGCGCAGCCCTCGCACAACACAACGGCGCCGAGCGCGAACGCTTCGGCGGTGCGTAAAATCGTGCCAAGGTTGCCCGGGTCCTGCAAACCGTCCAGCAGCAGCACCTGTGCCTTGCCGTCCAGCGCATCCGCACCCCACTGCGGCTGCTTGCAGGAAAAAATCACGTTCTGCGGCGTTTCCACGTCGCTTGCCAGTTCAAACAGCGCATCCGCCGCGCAGTAAAGCGCCGCGCCCGCCTGCGCGGCGCGGTCCAGCAGGCCGTCCGGCAGACGGTCCTGCGCCCGCTCGCGCACGAGCAGCACGCCGGGCTTGGCACCCGAGCGCAGCGCTTCCTCCAGCATCTTTTCGCCTTCGCACAGCATCTCGCCTGTGCTGCGGCGGTATTTCCGTTCCCGTCCCAGCCGCGCCAGATGCCGCAGCGCGCTGTTTTGACGGCTTTCGATCCGGATCAATGCAATTCCACCAGTTTGTTGACGTTTTCGTTCGTGCCAATCACGATCAGCAGATCGTCCACGCCGATCACCTGACTCGCCTGCGGCGTGACGTCCACATGGCCGCCCTCGCCGTGGCGGATCGCCAGCACGTTGATCTGATAGCGTGCGCGCACGCCGAGCTGGCCGAGCGAGCGGCCGATCCAGCTCTTGGGCGGATGGATCTCCAGAATGGAAAAATCATCCGACACGCCGATATAATCGACCACGTTGGTGCGCACCAGACGCTGCGCCAGGCGCTGACCCATTTCGCTCTCGGGCAGCACCACGCGGTCCGCACCCACACGCTCGAGCACGCGGGCGTGTACCGGGCTCTGCGCCTTGGCGACCACATATTTCGCGCCCAGCTCCTTGAGCATCACGGTAATCAGGATGCTCGCTTCCATATCCGTGCCCACGGCGACGATGCAGCAGTCGAAATTGCGCGCGCCGACCGAGCGCAGCACGGCCTCGTCCTGCGCGTCGCCGCGGATCGCCTGCGTCACATCGTCCGCGATGTGCTGCACGTTTTCCTCATCCTCGTCCAGCACCAGAACCTCCTGCCCGAGGGCAGCCAGTTCGCGCGCCACGGCCGAGCCGAACCGGCCCAGACCGATCACCAAAAAGGATTTCATCAGCAAATTCTCCCAGTTTTATCCGGTTGCCGCGGCCCGTTTCCCAAGGCCGCGGACAACATCTGTTTATCCTACCATCACATCCGCATCCGGATAGTGCATTTTGGGCGGCTCCCGGTGCCGCATGAGCACCGCAACGCCCAGCGTCAGCACGCCGACACGTCCCAGATACATCAGCAAAATCAAAATCAGGTGGGAAACCGTATGCAGGGTGGGCGTCAGGCCCATGGAAAGGCCAACCGTTGCAAAGGCCGACACCGCCTCAAACAGGCAGGCGCCGAACGGCGCACTCTCCACATAGGCGATCACGCACGCGCCCGTCAGGCTGAGCGTGCCGCCCACGATCATCATCGTGACCGCGTTCATAATGCTGCGCGACACGATCGTGCGCCCGAATGCGGACACGGTCGTGCGGCCCCGCAGCGCGGAGATCGCGCTGAGCACGAGCACCGCCGCCGTCACGGTCTTGATGCCGCCCGCCGTCGAGCCGGGCGAGCCGCCGATCATCATCAACAGGCAGGCGACCGCCTGCGACGGGCCGGTCAGTGCGGCCTGATCGATGGTGTTGAAGCCCGCGGTGCGCAGCGTGACCGACTGGAACGCCGCCGCAAGCACCTTGTCCTGCACCGGCATCGCGCCGAGCGTCTGCGGATTGCCCCACTCAAACAGCAGCGTGAGCACAAAGCCCGCGCCGATCAAAAACGCGGTCGTCACCAGCACCAGCTTGGTGTGCAGCCGCAGGCGGCGGAAGCGGCGCTTGTTGTCCCAAAGGTCGCCCCAGACGAAAAAGCCCAGGCCGCCGATCACGATCAGCGCCATGATCGTCAGGTTGACGACCACATCGTCTGCAAACCCGGTCAGCGAGGCAAACGGGTTGTCCGGCGTGCCGATCAAGTCAAACCCCGCGTTGCAGAAGGCGGACACCGAATGGAACACGCCCATTTTGATGCCCTGCCACAGCCCCACACGCGGGACAAACCGAATCGCCAGCAGCACCGCGCCCGCGCCTTCAAACACGAACGTGCCCATCAGCACGCGGCGGGTCAGGCGGACGATACCGGCGTTTTCCGTCAGGTTGAGCCCCGCGCTCATGACCATGCGCTCGCGCAGCGTGATCGTGCGGCGGGTGAGAAACGAGGCGATCGACGCCAGCGACATAAAGCCCAAGCCGCCGATCTGGATGAGCAGCAGGATGACGACCTGCCCAAAGCCCGACCAATGGGTCGCCGTGCCGACCGTGACCAAACCGGTCACACAGGTGGCCGAGGTCGCGGTGAACAGCGCATTCAGAAAATCCGTCGGCTCCCCGCTCCGGGCGGATACGGGCAGGGTGAGCAGCACCGCGCCGGTCAGAATAATGATCGCAAAGCCCAGTGCGATCACCATGGCGGCCTGCATGGCGGGACGGCGCTTGGTTCTCCGTCCCAAAAGTCTCACGCGGTCCATGTTGTGTTCCTTCCCTTTTATTTGAAATGCCAAAAGCCTGAACGCACTGTCCAGGCTTTACAAGGCGTCTTTATTACTCCGCAGAGAGCGGCTTCATCGTGGGGAAGAGCAGCACGTCGCGGATGGATGCGGAATCGGTCAGCAGCATGACCAGACGGTCGATGCCCATGCCCATGCCGCCCGTGGGAGGCATGCCGTATTCCAAGGCGTTGATGAAATCCTCGTCCATCATGCTGGCCTCATCATCGCCCGCCGCACGCAGCGCAACCTGACGCTCAAAGCGCTCGCGCTGGTCGATCGGGTCGTTGAGCTCGGAGAACGCGTTGCACAGCTCGCGGCCGACCACGAAGCACTCGAAGCGCTCGGTCAGGCGCGGGTCGGACGGCTTGCGCTTGGCCAGCGGGGACACCTCAACCGGGTAATCCGTGATGAAGGTCGGCTGCACCAGATTTTCTTCGACGTACTCGTCGTAGCACTGCGCCAGCAGGTCGCCCCAGCTGTCCTTGCCCTTTTCGATCTCGAGACCCTTGGCCTTGACGGCCTCGAGCGCCTGGGCGCCGTCCATATTCATAAAGTCCAGACCGGAATACTCCTTGACCGCGTCCGCCATGGTCATGCGGCGCCAGCCCTTGGAAAAGTCGATCTCGGTGCCCTGATAGGTCACCTTGGTCGTGCCGAGCACCTTTTCGCAGACGTGTACGACCATGTCCTCGGTAATATCCATCATGCCGTGATAGTCGGTATACGCCTGATACAGCTCGATGGTGGTGAACTCCGGATTGTGCTTGGTGTCCATGCCCTCGTTGCGGAAGATGCGGCCGATCTCGTACACCTGCTCAAAACCGCCCACGATCAGGCGCTTGAGGTGCAGCTCGGTGGCGATACGCATGTACATATCGATGTCGAGCGCATTGTGGTGCGTGATGAACGGACGCGCCGCCGCGCCGCCCGGAATGGTGTTCAGGCACGGGGTTTCGACCTCCATGAAGCCGCGGCTGTCCATAAAGTTGCGGATCTCGCGCACGATGGCCGAGCGCTTTTCAAAGGTGTCGCGCACCTCGGGGTTGACGATCAGGTCAACATAGCGCTGGCGGTAACGCATATCGGTATCCTTCAGGCCGTGCCACTTTTCGGGCAGCGGCGTGAGATTTTTGCTCAGCAGCGTCAGCTCATGTACCGCAACCGAAATCTCACCCTTCTGGGTGCGGAACACTTCGCCCGACACGCCGATGATATCGCCGATATCCATCTTTTTGTAGCCCTTGTAGACGTCTTCGCCCACGTTGTCGCGCTTGATATAGAGCTGCAGGCGGCCGTAACGGTCGGACATGTCCGAGAAGGACGCCTTGCCCATGATGCGCTTGGACATCATGCGGCCGGCCAGACGCACGGTCTTGCCTTCCAGCTCGTCAAAATGCTCGTGAATTTCATTTGTGTGGTGATCGCGCTCGAACCGAACCTGCTGGAACGGGTCCGCGCCCGCCGCCTGCAGCTCCGCCAGCTTTTCGCGGCGGATGCGCTTGAGCTCGTGCAGTTCCTCCGCGGTCTGCTCGTGCTGTTCGTGCGCCTGATGCTGTTCTGCCATAGTTTCCCCGTCTTTCTTCTTTTATTTCTTGATATCCATTACCTGATACTTGACAATGCCGATCGGTGCTTCGACCTCAACGACCGTGCCGACCTTTTTGCCCAGCATAGCTTTGCCGAAGGGCGACTCATCCGAGATCTTGCCCTCCATCGGGTCGGCCTCCTGCGAACCGACGAAGTGGTATTCCTCTTCCTCGTCCAGTTCGAGGTCCTTGACCACAAAACGGCAGCCGGGAGAGATTTCGTCCGCGGCATAGGTGTCGCCGGTTACGACGACCGCCAGCTTGATGATCTCTTCGAGCTCTGCGATGCGGGAGTACAGCTTGCCCTGCTCGTTCTTCGCCTCGTCATACTCGGCGTTCTCGGACAAGTCGCCGAACGAACGCGCTTCTTTCAGCTGCTCGGCTACCTCGTCCGCGCGGGTGGTTTTCAGATATTCCAGTTCTTCCTTATAAGAGTCCAGGCTCTCCTGGGTCAGTTTGATTTCTTTGGCCATGATTTGCAAACCCTTCTTATTTCATAAGTTCAGCGACGCCGCGCGCCGCCGTACAGTACTCCTTATTATAAAGTACCGTTTGCCGCGCTGTCAAGCGAGCAAGTGTATTTTTGCACATATTTACCGATAACACGCGGATTTATCCCAGAATTTCGACCGCTTTTTGCAATTGCGGGTCGTCCTGCGGCGTCAGGAAGTAGAAGTTTGCCGTCTGCTCTTCGCTTAAGGCGACCTCCACATCGGGCGCGATGCCCACGCCCGCGAGGTTATTCCCGTTAGGGGTGAAGTACTCCTCCACCGACAGGTTGAGCGCCGATCCGTCGGAAAGCTCGAAGGTCTGCTGTGCGCGGCCCTTGCCGGTCGTATGCGTGCCGACCAGCGTGGCGCGGCCGTATTCCTGCAGGGCGGTGGCAAAGAACTCGGCCGCCGAAATGCTCTGGTCATCCACCAGCACCGCGATCGGCAGGTCGATCATGTCCGCATCCGATGTGTACACGGTTTCGCTGCCGCTCTTGGTGCGCAGCGTCATGATCGTGCCCTCAGGCAGCAGCGGGTCAAGCATTTCGCTCATCTCCTTGACGCGGCCGCCGCCATTGTGCCGCACGTCGATCACCAGTTTTTGCGCGCCGTCCGCCATCAGGCCATCCAGCACCTGCTGGAACTGCGCAGCCGCGCCTTCATGGAAATTCTCGATGCGCAGATAACCGACGTTCCCATCCAGCATCTGTCCCCACGCCATTTTCTGGGTCACCACGGCGCGCTGCATGGTCACCTGCTGCACCGCGCCGCCCGGTTCCTTGCAGAAGGACACGGTCACATCCGTTCCTTCTTCGCCCTGAATCGCGTTTATCACCGCGTCCGCGCCGTCTTTTTCCACCGTCAGCCCTTCCGCGCCGACGATATAATCGCCCTTTTCCATGCCGGCCTGCGCCGCGGGCGAATCATCATATACCAAGCAGACCCGAACGCTGCCGTCCCCGCTGACAACCGTCACACCGATGCCGCAGCCCTTGCCCTCGCTGCTCATCTGGTAGGCTGCATACTGATCCGCCGGAATATACGCGGACCACTGGTCCCCCAGACCGGTCACATAACCAACGGCAGCATAGTCCGCCACCGCTTGCTCGTCAAGCTCGCCCACATAACGATCGGCGACCAGCCGGTCGATCTCGCGCAATTTGTCTCCGACCGCCCCCGTGCGCCATCCATTTGCCGCATAACAGCCCAGCACGGACGCCGCCGCGGTCGTCAGGCACAGAAACAGCGCGGTGCTCACGGAAATTTTGTTTTCCCGCCATCCAAACATTTGGTTTCCCTCCAAACAATAAGGGGAGAGCAAATGCCCTCCCCTTTGATTCATGACTCAAATTAAGTAAAGGTAAAGAAACTCTTGGGGTCAACCGTCGAGCCGTTCTGATACACTTCAAAGTGCAGATGCGGGCCGGTTGAGTTGCCGGTCGAGCCAACGTAACCGATGACCTGACCCTGCTCGACATACTGGCCAACCGAAACCAGAATGCTGGACTGATGGCCATAAGCCGTCATCGTACCGCCGCCATGGTCGATAACCGTGTAGTTGCCGTAGCCCGAAACCCAGCCCGCGGTCGTAACCGTGCCGGACGCTGCCGCCAGGATCTCCGCGCCGTAGCTTGCCGGGATATCCTCACCGGCATGGAACTTGACCGTGCCGTAGATCGGGTGCACGCGGTAGCCGTACACGCTCGAGGTGGTCGTGCAGCTCGGCGTCGGCCAGACGAAGGTACCGCTGTACGGTACGCCGCCCGAAGCCGCCGACTGCGCGGACAGTTTCGCGATCTGGTTGCTGACTTCCTGCATTTCGCTCGAAATGCGGTCGTACTCGGCTTCGCTCTCCGCCTTGTAGGCCTGAATGCTCTCGGCCAGCGCCGCCTGCTCGGCCTCGCTTGCCGCCAGCTCATCGACCTTGTAGCTCAGGTTCTCCTGATACTCCTTCTGGTCGTCCTGCGTATCCTGGAGTTCCTGCTTCTTCTGCGCAATGTCTTCCTTCGCGGCGGTGTACTCGGCAACGATCTTCTTGTTGTCGTCCATGATCGCCGTGATGATCTCCATGCGGCTCAGCAGATCGGAAAAGCTCGAAGAGTTGAGCAGCACTTCCAGATAGCTGGTGTCGCCCTGCTCATAAGTGGTGCGCACGGTAAGCGCAAACTCCTCTTCCTTCTGCTCGAGCGCCTTTTGCGCCGCTTCCAGCTCGGTGGTCTTGACATCGATCTGGTCCTGCAGGCGGTCGATATACGCCTGCACCGTCGAGATTTCTTCCTTGGTCAGGTCGATCTCGCTTTGCAGCGCGGCGCGGGTCGCCTCAACGTCACTGGCCTGCTTGGTCAGCTCCGCGATCTTCTCCTTGACTGCCGCCTTTTCATCCTCCAGCGAGGACAGCTTATCCTGCAGTTCGTCCGCGTCTGCGTCCTCTGCCGCACCCGCAAACGTGATGCCGGTCGCCAGCATGGAAGCCAGCAGGGCAATCACCAGAATGCCGGCGATGATGCAGGAGATCAGCCGCGTCGTTCCTTTTTTCATCATAATGGTATTCGCTCCTTTGTCTGTCGCCAATGGGTCATACATCCATGAACTTGCGGATGCTCGTCACCGAACCGCCGATGCCGAACAGCACGCCCGCACCCAGATACACGCCGAGCACCAGCCAGCGCAGGCCGTCGAACGGCAGGATGTGGAAATACGGGATGACGCCGCTTGCAATGTTGGAAAGCTCGGTATACAGCCCCCATTCGGCCAGAAACGCCAGACCGCCTGCCAGCAGGCCCAGCACCATGCCCTCAATGACGAACGGCCAGCGGATGAACCAGTTGGTCGCGCCGACCATCTTCTGGATGGAGATTTCCTCCCGGCGGGCAAACATCGCAAGTTTGACCGTGTTGGCAATGATGAAGACCGAGATGACCGCCAGACCGACGACCATGGCCAGCGCAATGATATTGAACACACGCTGGACCTGAATCAGCTTGGAAATCACTTCTTCATCCGCACGGATATAATCCGTTCCGTCCACCGCGGCGATCTCGTCGATCGTCTGTTCCGCCAGCGTCGGGTCCTTCAGGGTGAAAATAAAGCTGTTGCGCAGCGGGTTGTTCGCGGAATTATAGTTATCCAGAATGTCCGCGTCCTCACCCAGTTCCTCGCGGTATTTTTCGAGCGCAACGTCCCGGTCCTCAAACTCGATCGTCGCAATGTTGTCGATCTTGTTGAATTCCGAGCCCAGTGCCTTGGCTTCCCGCGTGGTCAGGCTGTCATCGATGAACACCACGATCTCGTTGGATTGCTGCAATTCCTCGATGCTCAGATCAATATTATACGCGATCAGCGTCACGGTTCCTGTCAAAAGCAGGCAGGCGATCATAATGAGCACCGCCGCGATCGACATAAACCCGTGTTTGAATATGTTGCGGAAGCCTTCCTTCCAATAGTAACCAAAACTTCTCATAGCTGATAGTACCCACCTGTCTGGTCGCTGACGACCTCGCCCTGGTCGATCATAACGACGCGTTTTTCAAACTCGTCCACCAGACCCTTCTCGTGCGTGACGATCAGCACGGTGGTGCCCAGTTCATTGATTTTTTCAAACAGGGTCATCAGTTCGAGCGAGCGCGCCGGATCAAGGTTGCCGGTCGGCTCGTCCGCGATGATCAGACGCGGATTGTTGACCAGCGCACGCGCGATGGCGACACGCTGCTGCTCGCCGCCGGAAAGATTCATCGGCTTGATCTGCGCTTTGTCCGCCAGTCCGACCAGATCGAGCACATACGGCACGCGTTCCTTGATGGCCTTTCCCTTTGCGCCGATCGTGCGCATGGCAAACGCCACGTTCTCGTAAACCGTTTTGGTGTTGATCAGGCGGAAATCCTGATACACTACGCCGAGCGTGCGGCGCAGGTACGGGATCTGACGTTTTTTCATCTCTCCGATATTATAATTGTTGACCAGCACACGCCCTTCGGTCGGACGGACCTCTGCGGTCAGCAGCTTGATGATCGTTGTTTTACCAGAACCGGACGCGCCGACCAGGAACACAAATTCCCCTTCGTCCACGCGCAGGTTAGCCTTGTTCACCGCACGGGTACCGTTATCGTACACCATGGTGACATCGTTCATCCGTATCACAGGCATTCCTCCCTGGAGCCAAACTAAATAACAAAAAAGGCAAAGGTGCATGCAGATCATACACCTTTGCCTATTATAGCAGATTTTCCGTTCCGACGCAAGACGACAATCCCTGCCATTTCCCGGCGAAACTTGATTTTTCCGTGAAGTTTTTGTGAACAGAACCCGCCTCAGCGCGCGTTCTCCTCGCGGCTTGCCAGATATTTACGGACCATCAGCGCCACCTTGAACACGATCGCGTGGTCGAACTCGCGCAGATCCAGACCGGTCAGCTTTTTGATCTTTTCCAGACGGTAAACCAGCGTATTGCGATGTACAAACAGCTTACGCGAGGTTTCGGACACGTTCAGGTTGTTTTCAAAGAACTTCTGGATGGTGAACAGCGTCTCCTGATCGAGCGAGTCGATCGAGCCCTTCTTGAACACCTCGCTGAGGAACATTTCGCACAGCGTGATCGGCAGCTGATAGATCAGACGGCCAATGCCGAGGTTTTCAAAGCTGATGATATTCTTTTCGGTATCGAACACCGCGCCGACCTCGATGGCGGTCTGCGCTTCCTTGAAGGACTTGGCAATATCCTTCATCTGCGAGGACACCGAGCCGATGCCGATCAGGCTCTTGACCGACAGCTCGCTCAGCAGCGCCTCTTCGATGGATGCAGCGATCTTGGCCAGATCCTTGACGTCGCTGCCCGCCTTGACTTCCTTGACGACCACGATATCGGTCTCGGAAATGTGCAGCACAAAATCTTTCTGCTTGTCCGGGAACATACCGGTCACCACGTCGATGGCCGCGACGTCCGCGGGCATCTGCTGGCGCACCAAAAAGACCACGCGCGGCACATCGTTGCCGAAGTGCAGCTCGCGCGACTTGATATAGATGTCGCCCGGCAGGATGTTATCCAGAATGATATTCTTGACGAAAGTGGCCTTATCGTGCTTTTCGTCGTACAGCGTCTTGATGTTGTTGATCGCAACCGCCACCAGCGAACAGATGCTGCGCGCCAGCTCATCCTCGCCCTGCACGAAAACCGCGTATTCCAGCCGGCTGGAACGATCGCCCGTCGTATGGTAGGTATAGCCGCCAAAGCGCACAATCTCACCTGCAAAGCCAAGCTCGGTGATCGCTTCTTCCCGCATTTCGCCGATACGGGGCAGATCCGTGCACGCTACCACCGCGCCGCTGGCATCCACGATGCCAATGGTACGGTCCACCGTGTCCTTCATCTGCAAAACAATCGACTGGAACAATCTTGAAGCCATTTCCATCACCTTTCCCGTATTTCCCTTTTCTTGTGCGTTTGCACGCTGTGCTATGGCCGCCCGGCCAAATCACTTGCCGTATTCTCTGACATAGTTCACAAGAACACTCGCATATCCCTGTGCATTTTAAGACATTATATCATAGTCTTCTACATTTTTGTACAAAAATTTTTATTTTTTTTGGCGATTTTTAGACGCTCTCTCGTTCCGGCTGCTGCAACAGCGCCAGCTCCGCATCGGTCAGCGGGCGAAACGCTCCCGCTTCCAGCTCGGGATCGAGCGGCAAGCCGCCCATCTGCACGCGGCGCAGCTGCACCACCGTGCCGCCCACGGCGGCCACCATGCGTTTGACCTGATGGTATTTCCCTTCCCGCAGGGTGACCCGCACGCGCTGTGCATCCTCCCCCGCGAGCCGCTCCAGACAGGCCGGCAGACAGACCGTGCCGTCCTTGAGGGTCAGCCCTTTTGCAAAGCGCGCTTCGGCGTCCGGCAGCAATTCGCCTTCCACCACGGCTTCGTATACTTTATACACATGCCGCGACGGGCTCATCAGCGCATGGCTGAGCGCGCCGTCATCGGTCACAATGAGCAGTCCTTCGGTATCCTTATCCAATCGCCCGACCGCAAACAAACCGCGCCGGATCTCCTCCGGGAACAGGTCGAGCACGGTATCGTGCCGTGCGTCGCGGCTGGCGGTGATGACGCCCGCCGGTTTGTTGAGCATATAATACCGCTGCGCCTGATAGCGCTGCTCCTGTCCGTCCAGCACGACCTGCGCGCTGTCCGAATCCACCTTTGCCGCGGGATCACGCTCCACCGCGCCGTCTACCTGCACGCGGCCCGCGCGGATCATGGCCTGCACTTCCTTGCGGCTGCCGCAGTTCAAATGCGCCAGCAGCTTGTCCAATCGCATCCGTGGCATTTTGTCTCCCCCGACAATTCATTACTGCTAATAGCATAACACTTTTTCGCAAATTGCACAATAGGGAATTGCAGAAAAAGTGCAATCCCCCGAATTTCACCCATGTAAACGAGAATCCCATCCGCTTTTTTTCGTAAAATTGCACAGAAATACACAAATGCACTCCGCTTATTGCGCGGAGTGCATGCCTGCCCGTCATTCCGCCGGATCGGATGCGGGCATCTCCGTGATCCCGTGCACAAAGCCGTCCGCCTCCGCGGAGCTGATATCGGCGGCGATCAGCCGGTTGCGGCGGATCAGCAGGTTGGCCGTGACCCCCTCTTCCCCCGTGGGGTATGCGATCAGCTCATAGGTATACAGTGTGGCGCGCTTGCCCTGATACGGCACAAGGTCCAATCCCTGCTCGAGCTGGATGGCGTTATAGACCTGATAGGTATCGTCAAAGGTTTTGGGGATCTGCACCTCGCGCTCGCTGCGCGGCTCAGGCTCCACCTGCCACCCATAACTTTCCAGCAGCGCCACACGCTGTTCATTGGTTTTGAGCTTGCTGTCCAGATCGATTTCCCCCGAGACAGTCTGCGCATGCACCGTCTCCGCCGCCGGCGCCAGCAGCACAACGCCCAACACCACTGCGCCCACTGCCAGCACGCCCGCCACCACTTTTTTCACCGATACTTTGGCTGCAAAAACGATCATGCTATCGCCCTCCTGCTTTTGCTTCATCCTATGCAGACAAACCGGCAGGCAGAACAAAAAAACGCCCGTCCGATGACATGCATCGGACGGGCGCTGCGCCTTCTCTTGTATTTTGTCAGAATCAGTCCACGATCTGGGCCGCGATCTCGTCTGCCAGCGCCTGAAGCGCATCCAGCTGGTTTTCCGCCAGCGAGGACTTAAGGGCAACGGTGTTCTCCAGCACGGTCATGTTCTTCATGCCTTCGAGGATCGCCTTCATATGGCGGCCGGAAGCCGGCGCCCAAGTGCCGTTCTCCAGAATGGCAACCGTGCGTTTCTGCAGGTTGAGCGCCTTGAGGTCATGCAGGAACGCTTCCATGCGCGGCTGCAGGCCACCGTTGTAAGTCGGCGCGGCCAGCACCAGATGGCTGCAGCGGAAGCTCTCCGCCACCAGTTCGGACACGTCCGTACCGGACACGTCGTACATGACAATGTTGTGCACACCCTTGTCGGCCAGCATGCCGGCCAGCACGTTCGCCGCGTTTTCGGTGTTGCCGTACATCGTGGCGTAGGCGATCATGACGCCCTTGTCCTCCGGCTCATAGGTGCTCCACTTCTGGTATTTCTCCATCATCTGCGCCAGATTGCCGCGCCATACCGGGCCGTGCAGCGGGCAGACCATTTCGATATCCAGCGCCGCGGCCTTTTTCAGCAGCACCTGCACCTGTGCGCCGTACTTGCCGACGATATTGGTGTAGTAGCGGCGGGCATCGTTGAGCCAAACGCTGTCAAACTTCAGCTCATCGTCAAACACATTGCCTGCCAGCGCACCGAACGTGCCGAATGCGTCCGCCGAGAACAGAATCTTGCCCGGCTCGTCATAGGTAACCATGACTTCCGGCCAGTGCACCATCGGCGCCATGATAAAGTGCAGCGTGTGGCGGCCGGTGGACAGCTTGTCCCCTTCCGCAACAATCAGCGCACGGTCCTTCATATCCTCCGCATAGAACTGCGCGAGCATACCCAGCGCCTTGGCACTGCAAACGATTTTCGCATCGGGATAACGGTGCAGCAGCGCGATGATCATACTGCAATGGTCGGGCTCCATGTGGTGGACCACCAGATAATCGAGCGGGCGGCCTGCCAGCGCGGCAGTGACGTTTTCATAAAACTGACGGCTGATGGAATCATCCACCGTATCGAACAGCACGGTCTTTTCGTCCAGCAGCAGATAGCTGTTATAGGAAACGCCGCGCGGGATCGGGAACAGATTTTCAAACCGGCTCAGGCGGCGATCACTTCCGCCAACGTAAACGAGATCATCCTGGATCTTTCTGATCGTGTGCATCGCAAGAAACCTCCGTATTATCATTATTTGTTAAAATTATATCACATATCCTGCATTTCGTCTACCCTGACACAGCGCGCAAGACAACAAAAAACCGGCTGCCGAAACAGCCGGTTTTTGACAAAGTCAATGGATTATTCCTTATTGAGCGCTTCCAGTCTCGCCTTGTTTTCCGCGATGACCTTTTCCTGCACCTGTGCGGGCGCTTCGTCGTACCGCTCAAACTTGGACACGAACGAACCGCGGCCCTGCGTCATCGAGCGCAGCGTGATCGCGTAATCGCCCAGCTCGGCCATCGGGCACTCGGCCAGGATCTCCTGCTTGCCGCCTTCGATCGGGTTCATGCCCATGATGCGGCCGCGGCGCTTGTTGAGGTCGCCGATGACGTCGCCCATGTAGGAATCGGGCACAACAACCTTCATCGAGCAGACCGGCTCGAGCAGAACCGGGCTTGCCTGCGGGATGCCCGCCTTGTACGCCAGACGCGCTGCCATCTTGAAGGACAGTTCGTTGGAGTCTACATCGTGGTAAGAGCCGTCGAGCAGGGTGGCACGCAGGCCGACCAGCGGATAGCCCGCCAGCACGCCGTGCTCCATCGCCTCGCGGATGCCCTTATCGACTGCCGGATGGAAGTTCTTCGGCACCGAACCGCCGAAGATCTTCTCCTCGAACAGGTAATCGCCTTCCGGATACGGCGCAAATTCCATCTTGACGTGACCGTACTGGCCATGGCCGCCGGACTGCTTCTTATGCTTGCCTTCGACTACGACCGTCTTGCGGATCTTCTCGCGATACGGCACGATCGGCGGCGTGAGCGCCACTTCTACGCCGAACTTATCCTTCAGCTTGGAGCACAGGACGTCCAGATGGATATCGCCCGCGCCCGAAATGGTATGCTGCTTGGTTTCCGGATTGAACTCGGTCTCGAAGGACGGGTCCTCGTCGTGCAGACGGGACAGGCCCGCGGAGATCTTCTCTTCCGCGCCCTTCACCTTCGGGGCGATGCCCTGCGTGTAGCACGGCGGCGCGAACTCGATCGGCTCGAGTTCGACCTTGCGCACGCTCATCGACAGCGTGTCGCCGGTCTTGGTGGTCACGAGCTTGGAAACCGCGCCGATATCGCCGCAGCCAACCACCGGCACTTCGGTGGTCTTTTTGCCGCAGACCGTGTAGATGTGGCCCATCTTTTCGTTGGCGTCCGCGCGCTTGTTGACCAGCGTCATGTCCTGCTTGACTTCGCCCGACATGACCTTGAAATACGAGAAACGACCGTACTGGTCGGCGACCGTCTTGAATACGAATGCACAGGTCGAGCCGTTGGGCGTGCAGTTGATCTCGATCAGTTCGCCCTTCTCGTCCTCGCAGATCTCAACCGGCTTTTCATCCGGGGACGGCATGTAATCCGCAATGCCCTTCAAGAGCGCATAGGAACCGATGCCGGTGACCGCGGTGCCGCAGAATACCGGCGCGATGACCAGGTCCTTAACGCCCTGACGGATGCCGGCGATCAGCTCTTCATCCGAGAACTCTTCGCCCGCAAAGTAGCGTTCCATCAGCTCTTCGGACAGCTCAGCGACGTTTTCGCACAGCGCCGCGCGGTGCTGGTCGATGCGGTCCTTCATATCGTCCGGGATCGGGATCTCGACGCGCTTGTTGCCTTCCATACGGTACGCCTTGCGGATGACGCAGTCCACGATGCCGACGGTATCGCGGTTGCCTTCAAAGATCGGCACGACGATCGGCGCAACCGATACGCCGAACTGCTTCTGCAGCTTGTGCAGCGAGGTATAGTAATCCGAGTTTTCCTCGTCAATTTTGGAGATGTAGAACATGCGCGGCATCGCATGCGCTTCGCAGCGCTCCCACGCCTTTTCCGTGCCGACGCCCGGGCCGGACTTGCCGGTGGCGATGATGAGCGCGGACTCCGCCACGCGCAGGGCACAGTTTACTTCGCTTTCAAAATCAAAAAAGCCCGGAGTATCCAGCAAATTGATTTTGCAGCCGTTCCATTCAACCGGCGCCACAGCCGTCGAAATCGAGAACTGACGCTTAATTTCTTCGGGGTCGAAATCGCAAACCGTGTTGCCGTCCGTGATCTTGCCGACACGGTCGGTTACACCGGCGATATTGAGCATACTTTCGACGAGCGAGGTCTTGCCGTCGCCGCCGTGTCCCATCAGACATACGTTACGAATCTTGTTAACCGGGTAATTGGCCATATTTGATAAACACTCCCCTGCCCGAGCCTTACTATGCGGGCGCTTTGTTAGCGGGAACGACTCCCTTATTTGTAATTATACACTATTGTGTGCAAGCATGCAAGCTGTTTTTTGTGCATTTTTTCTGCACCGGTTCGGATTGCGCCCGCAAAACCCGACCGCAAAAAAATTTTCGGATTTTTCCATTTCCCCTGTCACAAAATCGGCTCTGCAAACGTTTATATAGTATAAAGATTTTTTACCATCCGGAAAAAGGAGGAGTCCCCCATGACGCGTGCTTATCTTGCGACCGCAGCCGCCGTACTGGCGATCGCGCTTGCCGTTTTTTCGGTGGCCTCTGTCCTGCCCGTATGAATTTTTCTCTCTCTTTTTTCACCGCCCCGGGCGGATTTTTCTCCTAACTGTTTGCCGAAACGGCAAAAAGCAGGTCCGGACCTTTTGAGGTCCGGACCTGCTTTTTTTATTTTTCTCAATGGGTCTGCTGCGTGATGATGAACACCGGGAGATACCAGATGAGCAAATACAGCAGCAAATGCAGCACCGGCAGCGCATCGACCGCGTTCTGTGCGACCAGATACGCAACGATCAGCATGCCGCAGACGCCCGCGAACGCGCCCAGCGTCAGCGCGGAGCGCACCGCGCCGGCCAGCTTGTCCGCGCAGCGCAGCACCTGCACAAAGGCGCCCGCGCCTTCGCGCGTCAGGATTGCCGCGGGGGCGTCGCCCTCGGCATACTTGGGATCGAGCAGCCGCGCCACACCGGCCGGATCGGGCTGGTCGGCAAAGCCGCGGCGCAGATCGAATTCCTCTTCCACCATCGCGGGCGAAATATTGAAGTCGCGCACCGCTAGCACCGCATTCATATGCATGCGGCGCATCATGCGCATCGCGCGGTAAGTATGCTTGGTCGGCTGGTAGCGCAGCGTCAGCACGCCGGCCAGCGTGTTGTCCACCACCAGATACGAGCAGACCTGCTCGCCCTGGCCGGACGGAATCCGGATGCCGAGCTTGACCATCAGCGCCGCCGTGCCCAGAATGACATGGCTTGTGCCGATATCGCCCGTCAGGCCGCCTTCCACTTCCTGCACGTTGCGCGCGGAAAGCGTCACGCCGTAGCGCTCACGCGTGGCGTCGGTCAGCACGCGGCCCAGCTCCAGACCGGCCGCATCCGCCACCGCCGCCGCACAGGCCAGCACCTTATCATCCGACAGGCGGCCCATATTTTGCAGCGACTCGAGCGAAATCGAACCGGACGGGAACAGATCGTTCTCGGTCAGCACGACTTCCTCGGTGCCGCGCAGCAGATTGGCCTGCCGCGCACCCGCGATCGCCGCGCCGGACGCGAGCAGACGGCGGGATACGTTCTTATAGCTTGCGCCGAACGCGCAGATCAGGCCGAGCGGGGCGGAAACCGACAAGATCGCGGAAAACGCCCAGAAAAAGCGTACGGGATCGCCGCGGCCCACCGAAGCGAGCAGCGCAAAAATGATAGAAGCCGCCAGCGCGACCGGCACATAGATCATGGAGAAACGATCCACCGTGTCCGGGCGCTCCATCTCGGTCAGGAAGGCTTCTTCCGCATGCAGCGGACCCTTGACCGCGCGGCAGGCGTCGTCCTCCGCGTCATAGTGGCTGTAAATCGCCGCGGGCTGCTCGGCCGAGCAGATTGCCTGATACGCGCGCGCCCGCGCCGCGAAGCGGCCGCGCTCCTCGCGCATCGCCGCGTACAGCAGCAGGATGCTGACCGCAAGATACGGCACCTTGACACCGGACTGGCTGTCAAAAACGATCATGGATGCGCCGTGCAGCATCGCCGCGAGCACCGCGAACGACACGAGCGACGCGCGATCGGGCATGCCGTGCAGCAGGTTGTAAAAGCCCATGCCGAACACGTCGATGCCGATGAACAGCGCGACAAATTGCAATAGCAGCAGCACACCGATGCCAATGGTCGGGTTTTCAATCACGTCGATCACAACCGGCACCGGCAGTGCGTCAAAGCTGGGGGCAAGGCTGAGATAAGCCGCCGCCGCTGCCAGCAGCAGCACGATGATCGAGCGCGCCGTCAGACCCTGTGCGCGGCGCTTGAACGCGCGCTGCGCCTGCTGCGGGTCGCGCAGCTGGATCTCCTCTTCCTCCTCGGCCTGTTCGGCCGCGATACGCGCCGCGCGTGCTTCCTTGCGCGACATTTTGGCGCCGCGGGCGGCGCGTTTGGACGCCGCAGGCGCTTGCTGCGGCATCTCTTCCGGCAGATCCGGCACATCGTCGAACGCCTCTTCCGCTGCGGCCGCGGCCTGCTTGGCTGCGAGCTTGGCCTCGCGTTTGGCCTGACGGGCTGCCGCCTTGGCCGCCGCCTTTTCCTGACGGGCCGCAGCTTTGGCCTCGCGCGCGGCAATACGGGCGGCGCGCTCGTCCTGTTCCGCTTCCTCAAAGGCGGTCAGGTCGGGAATCTGCTCCTCTTCCGCCTCGGCCTTGCGCGCGGCGCGCTTTTTCGGCGCGGTGCGCGGCGCGGCCTGCGGCTCGGGCGCCGCTTCCTGTACGGGTGCGGCCTGCACCGGCTCCGCCTCGGATTTGCTCTGTTCTTTCACCTGTACCCGCGGCGCGGCCTTGGGTGCCTCCGGTGCGGGCGCTGCCTTGGGCATCTCGGGCGCGGGACGGGACGCGGTGCGCGGCTGCGCCGGGGCGCCGCCCTCGACCTCCGCGATGATCGAATCCAGATCGAACGCGCCGTCGTCCGGGACGTCGCTGAGCATCGCCTTGATCGCTTCCAGATTCATGGTTTCGTCTTTTCTGTCCATATCCTTATCTGTTTGCCTCCTTTAATCGGCCTGCGTACGGCGACGCACGGTTTCAAACAGCAATACCGCCGCAGCGTTGGACGCATTGAGCGAGTTGACCCGGCCGCGCATCGGGATGCTGACGATATAATCGCACTTATCCCGCGTCAGGCGGCTGAGCCCCTGCCCTTCCGAACCGATGATGATTGCCGTGGGGCGGTCAAACGCGGCTTCGTACAGGCCGACCGTCCCGTCGGCCTCCGCGCCGAACAGCCACACGCCGCGCTCTTTGAGCTCGTCGAGCGTCGCGGCGAGGTTGTTTGCCTTGTGTACGCCGACATACGCCAGCGCGCCCGCCGCCGCGCGCGCAACTGCCGCGGTCAGTCCGACCGCGCGCCGTTTGGGGATGATGACCCCGTGCGCGCCCGCAGTCTCCGCCGAGCGGATGATCGCACCCAGATTATGCGGGTCCTCAATGCCGTCGCACACGACGATGAGCGGCGCTTCGCCGCGCTCCTGCGCCACGCGGAAGATATCGTCGAGCGAGACATATTCCTGCGCGGCCGCCTGCGCGATCACGCCCTGATGGTTGCCCGTCGGGCTCATATGGTCGAGCTTGCGGCGGTCACAGGTGACCACCGGAACCCCGTGCCGGCGCGCTTCCGCCGCCACGTCGCCGATGCGCGCGCCCTCGGCCACAAAGACCTTGTCCACCGCGCGGCCCGCGCGCAGCGTTTCGAGCACCGCATTGCGGCCTTCGATCAGCGTGCCGTCGTCCTCCCGCGGGGGACGGCGTCTGTTTTTTTCATAAGCCATATTCCTACGCTCCAAAAAACCTTAGATATTGGCATTATAGCACACTTTCCCCACCGGATTCAATCACATCCGGTCAAAAAAACGCGAAACGCGGCATCTTTCCCCATTTATATGCAAAAAGACGGGGTCTTTGCCCCGTCCTCTGTGCATTTTGGGAAATTTCCGGCCGGCGCATTGCTTACAGCGTCTGCTCCACGCCGTTGATGCGCGCGTGTTCCCCTTCCTCGAGCGGGATGAGCAGGCATTTCTGCCCGTCCACCACGTCCGCGCGGATGCGGCCCGCCCGCTCCTGCGGCACATGCAGCTCGATCTCCGCGTCCTCATGCCACGGCGCGTCCTCGTCCGCACCGGCGCGCTGCGCGGCCTGCGTGGCCAGCTCCTGCTGCAAGACTGCCACCTTCTGCTCGAGTGCCGCCGTGTGCGCGCGGGCCGTGCCCTCGTCCACCAGCTTGCTGTCGAGCACGTTGTCCGCCACGGGCGGCGTGTCGCCGAACACATGCGCATAGCTTTTTTCCATCTGCGCGCGCACCGCTTCCGGCACCTCCGCTTCGGTCGCCAGGCCGGACAGGGTTTCCGCCGTCAGGCTGACCGGCGGCAGGGACTCGTCCTCTTCCCGCTCGGCCACCATGCCGCTGATGGTTTTCTGGATCTGGAAAAAGGCGGCATCCGCCTGCTCCTCATCCTCCCCGAACGCGCCCAGCACCACGCTGCGGAACGCCTGCTTGTCCTCGGCCGCCGTGCGCTGCGGCACGCAGCCGAGCACCTGCTCGACCAGTTCCGGGTGCGAGCTTTTGCCGGTTTTGACATAGTACATCACGGCATTGACGTCGCTGCCGCGGTTTGCAAACGCCGGATAGACAAAGCCGAGGTCGGGCAGGCCGACCACCCAGTCGCGCACGCGCGCGCCGATGCGGTTTTCGTCCTCGCGGTAGCCCAGCGCGGGCTTGGACAGTTCAACCGGGCAGATCGCGCACAGGATGTACTCGTAGATCTCCTCGGATTCGTCCTGTTCCTCGCCCGAGGTCGCCTTGCTCGGCACGTCGTAAATATCGTGATACACGAGGATCAGATAATTGCCCGGATAGGCGTACTCCGCGATGATCTGCTCGTACAGCCGGTCGAGCAGCTCCTCGTTTCCCAGCTTGCTCTCCTTGAGCGCGAGTAAGTACTTCTGGTGCTCGGCCGCCGCATCATTGCGGTCGAACTCCAGTTCGAGCAGATTGCTGCCCAGCGTGCCCGACATGGTTTTCTTGGCGATCTCGAGATATTTGTAAAACTCGTCCTCCTCCAGCTCGGAAAAGGACTCGGTGAATTTGAGCACCACCTGTTTGCCGCTGTTGACGTAGCAGCCGCACATGCGGCCGAAGGTACATTCGGTCTTTTTCAGACGGCGGCGCAGCTCGAGCACATCGCCCTTGGTGATATTCATGTTGCTTCTCTCCGTTCTTCCGGCCGCCGGACAGAACAAAACCGCTTACCGGATGGATAAGCGGTTTGCCTGCCGCCGGGCCTGATGATTTCCTGTTTTAGTATACGGCATTGGGCGTACCGAACGCAAGGGGGATTTTTTACCCCCTCACGCGCGGAACACAGTCTCGCCCGCCTTGACCGTTTCGAGCACGCGGATATCGCGCAGCCGCTCGACCGGCACGGCGAGCGGGTCGGCATCGAGCAGCACCAAATCGGCCGTTTTGCCCGGCCGCAGCGAGCCCTTGCGCGCTTCCTCAAAATACTGGTACGCGGCGTTCACGGTCACCGCACGCAGCGCGTCGGCTGCCGAAATGCGCTCCTCCGCGCCGAGCGCCACGCCGTCCTTTGTCTCGCGCGCGGCCGCGCACCAGATCGTGTGCAGCATATCGGGCGGCAGGACGGGCGTATCCTGATGGAAGGTGAACGGAATGCCGTGCGCGAGCGCCGACCCCGCCGCGCTGATGCACGCGGCGCGCTCCATGCCCAGATTACGGATATGCACGTCGCCCCACTGATACACATGGGCGACAAAAAACGACGGGATGACACCCAGCCGCGCGGCTTCGTCCATCTGGTCGGGCGCGAGCAGCTGCGCATGGATCATCACCGGCCGCAGTTCGCGGAAGTCCGGGCGCGCCCGCTCCGCTGCCGCGATCGCGGCAAGGTACTGCGCGGCGGCGGCGTCCCCGTTGCAATGCGCCAGCGGCTGCAAGCCGCTGCGGTACGCCGTGGTCAGCGCCTGCAGGACGGCTTCATCCGTCATCGTCGGGTAGCCGCAGTAGCCGTCCGGCGCGTCCTCATACGGCGCGCGCAGCCATGCCGTGCGGCCCTGCGGCGAGCCGTCCAGAAACATCTTGCAGCCGCCGAGCTTGAAATGCCGGTCATACCGCCGCACCGCTTCCGGGAAGGCCGCGCCGACCGCATCGAGCGCATCCACGCCCGGATACGCCACCACATCCAGCTCGAGCAGACGGTGCTCGATGAGCGCCTGATACAGTCCAATCAGACTTTCCGGCATCATACCTTCCTGCACGGTGGTAATGCCGTACGAGGCATAGAGCATCTGCGCGCGGCGGCAGGCGTCCAGCAAGTCGGCCAGATCGGGCGACGGCACCTGCTGCTGATACTGCAAAAAGGCGTTTTCCTCCATATAGCCGGTCAGCTCGCCGTTTTCCCTGCCGATCGCGCCGCCCTCGGGCGCGGGCGTGTCCGGGGTCACGCCCAGCTGTTCGAGCGCCAACGTGTTGAACACGCCCATGTGCCCGGACTGGTGCACGAGCATGATCGGATGGTCGGCGGACACACGGTCGAGCAGCGCGCGGGTCGGGTGCCGCTGCTCGGCAAGCGCGTTCTGGTCATAGCCCGTGCCGACCACCCACTGCCCCGCGGGCACGCGGTTGTCCGCGATAAACCGCGTCAGCGCCTGCTCGATTTCCGCGAAATTCACCGCTTCCCCGAGCGGGGCTTGCAGCATCGCATACGCCGCGCCGGAAAAATGGCTGTGCGCGTCGAGAAACGCAGGCAGCAGGACACGGCCGTCCAGATCGATTTCCGCCGCATTGCCCGCCCGCGCGTGCAGCCGCTCATAGGAGCCCACCGCGGCGATCACACCGTTTTCCACCAGCAGCGCTTCGGCCTGCCCGTCCGCCTCCATCGTGTGGATCGTGCCGCCATAATACAGCGTTTTCATACCGTCCCCTTCTTTCCGGCCACGTTTGGTTTCAGTATATCACGCAAAACGCAAAATAATTGAATAGTCTGTGAATTTTGCGCGCCGGACGCACAAAAAGCGGGCCGGCGCCAAATGGACGCCGGCCCGCTGGGAGTTACGCTTTGCCGTTTGATTTTTGGTTGGGTGACGCGGTCTTTTCGGACAAGAACACCTCGCATGTGCCGGAAATTCGGTCGTGCAGCATGCGTTTGCGCGGCGTATAGACGCCCAGCATGACCGACACGAGCGTGATCACCACCATGCCGATGCGCACCGCATTTGCCACGCCCTCGCCCACGGCGCGGGCCAGCAGCTCACGCAGCAGCTGGCTCGGGAAGGTCACCGCGCCTTCGAGCACGAGCAGACCCGCGACCTGCCGCAGCAGCAGCTGACCGGCAGAGGGCGCGGCGCCGTTGTCCGCGCGTACGATTTGCAGCCGCAGCAGGCGTTTGCCGGGCGTCCGGCCGTTCCACACCAACGGAATCAGCCAGTAATACAGCACGCCCAGCGCGATCGCTGCGATGCCCCACAGCCAGCCCGCGCCGTCGGGCGGCAGCGACGTGTCCAGCGTCTGCTGTCCCGTGCGCATCGCGTTGACCAGCAGCAGCGGCGCGCCGCACACCATGGTCGCCAGATACCAGTCCACCACATACGCCGCCAAGCGGCGCAGCGGACCCACGCCCGCACCCTTCATGCTTTTTCCTCCCTGCAAATCCATTCCAGCGCCTCACCGACGCTTTCCGCCGTCCGCGCGGCCGCCTGCTTGACACAGTCCTCGGCCTGCGCCATGGCAAAGCCGGCGAAGCGGGACAACATTTCCATATCGTTCCGGCCGTCTCCGGCCGTGCAGGCCGCGTATGCCGGCACGCCGAAGTGCGCGCACACCTCGGCCACCGCGGACGCCTTGTTGACCCCTGTCGGCACGACGTCCACATATTCGCAGTTGGGCCAGGCAGACAGCCCCAAGGCATGCAGCTCGTCTGCCAGCGCCACCGCTGCGCACTCGCTCGCCGTACGGCAGCTGATCTGATACACTTCGCGCAGCGCATCCGCCTGCGGCAGCATATGATGCGTGCGGCCGATGGCCTCAATGTAGACCCGCTCGGACGCGGACGCGGTCTGCACAGGATCGACGTCCGCGCGGCGGTACATATAGGCCTCCCCGTCTCCGACCATGGTGAAAAACAGGCATCTGTCCCGCAACAGCGACAACGCTTTTTCATAGCCCTGCAGCACCCGTTTGCGCAGGCACTGCCCGTCCGCCTCGATGCGGGCGCCGTTGAGCAGGATGAGGAAATCGCATTCCAAATCAAAGCGCGCCAGCTCCGCCTTGAGCGTGCCGGGGTCACGTCCGCTGCACACGCCGAACCGTCCGCCAAGCGTTCGGTAACGCCGCACCGCCGCAAGCGTACGGTCGTCGATACAGGCATTGCGGCACAGCGTACCGTCAAAATCGCTGGCAAATAACGTCCGGTCCATGTTACTCTGCCGCCGTCTCGGCCGGAACCGCCTGTTCCTCCTCGAGATACTGCTTATCCAGCGCCGTGATGAACGGGTAGTAGATCAGGCCGCCGATGACGAGCACCACCAGCTGCAGCAGACCGCCGCGCCAGTCGCCGCACATCATCCAGCCGCCGAACGGCGCGGGCAGCGTCCACGGGACGGTGACGCCCGTCGGATACGGCACAAGGCCGAAGTACATCGCGCAGAACGAGATCAGCACAGTGACCGGCGGAACGATGAAGAACGGAATCGCCATCATCGGGTTGAGCACCATCGGCAGGCCGAAGATGATCGGCTCGTTGACGTTGAAGATACCCGGCAGCAGGCCCAACTTGCCCAGCGACTTGATGCGCTTGGAACGGCAGCGGAACGCCATAATCGCCGCCAGCGAAACCGTGTTGCCCGTGCCGCCGAGGAAGATGATGTGGTTGGCAAAGTCCTGGGTCACGATGTACGGACGGACCGCATCCACTGCCACGTTGAACGCGTCCAGGTTGGCAAAACGCGCCGCATACCACAGCGGGCCCATGAACGAGTCGATGACCGCCGTGCCGTGGATGCCGAAGAACCACAGGATGGAGTTGAGGATGGTGATGAACATGGTGCCGACCAGCGTCGTGCCGATATTGGTCAGCGGCATCTGGATGACCGTGACGATGAAGTTCGTCACCGTGCCGAACGGCGTTGCCGCAAACACCAGACGGATGGCGAGGAACAGGATGACAATGATGGTCGCCGGGATGAGCGCTTCAAACTGACGCGAGACAAAGCTCGGCACGGATTCCGGCATCTTGATCTTGAGGTTTTTCTTGAGCAGCACCGCATACAGCTTGGTCGCGAGCAGCGCGGTCAGCATGGCCGTGAACAGGCCGCTTGCCTCAAAGCTGGACGCCGCATAGCCGCCCTCTTCCATCTGCTGGAGCAGCAGGAAATACGCCGAGATCGAAATAGCCACCGCGGGCAGCGGTTCAACCCCCTCTTCGGACGCCAGCGAATGCGATACGCCGACCACCGCAAACAGCGCGACCAGGCCCATGGTTGCGGGGTTGACCATATCCCAGCACCACGAACCCCAGACATCGCCCACGAGCGAGGTCATAAAGTCGTGGAACGCCTGCACCGGGAAATCACCGATGACAATGGCGATCGAGCCGATGATCAGCAGCGGCATGGACAGCATCAGGCCGTCACGCAGCGCAACCAGATATTTGTTGCTCGACAGCTTCTGCGACAGCGGCATCAGATGCGTTTCCATAAACTCTGTCATTTTGTTCATTTTCTTTCCCCCTTGTTTGATCTGCCATGTCTTTATTTCAGAACAGGGAAATGCGCCCCGTTCACTGCAATGTATTCATCCAGAATCTTGCGGGCAAGGTCGGTGTCCACCACGGTGCGGTTGACCACGAGCGCCTGCAATGCCTTCTGGTAGGAGCCTTCGAGCGCCGCATCCACGGTCAGCTTCTCATAGGCATACTGGCCTTCGAGCAGGCCCTTTTCAAACGTGCCGGCCGGCGCAATGCGCAGCGGCTCCGCCCCGCGCGCGCCCACACGGCAGGCCACTTCCAGCATCATGCCGTCCGACAGGTTGGGCACGATGCCCTTGTTCTCGGTCATCAGCAGGAAGATCTCACCCTGATTATACGCGATGCTCATGGCCAGCTCGACGATATAGGTCGCGTGCGCATCGTTGTGCGCGATCGTGGCCGACTCGAACTCGCCGTCTGCATTTTTATGCGAACCCTGGCTGTACTTGCGGTCCATATCGAACTTGGTGCCGCGGATCTTGCCGAGCGAGACGATCTCGTCGCAGTACGCCTTGACGCGCTTCTCGCGGCCGTCCATCACCGTGTTGGCGCGGGTGTAATTGGGATCGGTATGCGCGACCATGGTGTTCGGATACAGGTAATACTGCATGTAGGTGTTGGGCAGCGAGAACGGATAATCCTGCACCATCTTTTCCAGATGCTTGAAGGTGAAGTTCCAGTAATCGTCGTTCTTGCCCGAGAAGCCCAGCTCCTCATCGCAGTTGCCGCGCTTGAGCTTGGCAAGGATTTCCGGCAGCACGTCCTCGCCGGTTTTCTTGTCGTACATGGCGGTGAACCAGCCGAAATGGTTCAGGCCGTAGTACCGCGGCTCGATATCCGTGCGCTTGCGGCCGCCCGCGAGCGGGCAGAAGATATCCATGATCGAAATCGGCATGTCGCAGATGTTGATCAGCCGGAAATCATCCGGGAACACGCGCTTGGTCGCCTCGGCCACGATCGCGGCCGGGTTGGAGTAATTGAGAATCCACGCCTCGGGTGAATAACGGCGGATGGTGCGCACCAGCTCGATCATCGCCGGCACCGAGCGCATGCCGTAGGCAAAGCCGCCGGGGCCGCAGGTCTCCTGTCCGATCACGCCGTATTTGAGCGGAATCTTCTCGTCCATTTCGCGCATTTTCAGACCGCCCGGCCGAATCTGCACGAGCGCAAAGTCGATATCGGTAAACGCGGTCTCGGCGTCGGTGGTATAGGAAAAATCCACCTCCGGATAGTACTCCCGGAACAGGATCTCGCCAAACCGGCCGATGTGCTCCTGCCGTTCGGCGTCGATATCATACAGAACGACACGGCGCAGCGGAAAATGCTCCCGCACCAGACACAGCATTTCCAGCATATCCGGTGTATAAGTACTTCCCCCGCCCGCAATCACGATCGAAAACTGTTTCATGCGGTATTTCCTCCTTTGATTCTCTTTTGAGCAGCAAAAAACGTCCATATCCTTTTGCTCTGATATCATAAGCATAAAGAATACAGACGTTTTTTCAAGCATTTTGGATGAATAAAAAATTTGTCAACTGCATAAAAAACATGTTTCCGTTTTGGCCACATCTGTTGCGGCCCTCTGTGCGGCATGCTAAAATGCAGATAGTGAGGCGGTCAGTTTTCCTGCTGCAGCCGGTCCACCAGCCGGGAAAGGATGTACTCAAACAGGATGATCGTGCGGCCGATGAAAAAGTCCGGCACATTATAAGCGACCGAGCCGCCCGTGCGGATCACAAGGCTTTTGTCGCTCATCCGCGCGAGCGTGGAATCGCCGTGTGCGGTGATCGTATACAGTTTGTGCCGCAGCGTCTGCGCATGCAGGGCAATATCGACCAGATCGCGCGTTTCCCCGCTGCGGGACAGGATGATGGTCAGGCTGGGCTCGTCCCCGCCCCGCATCATATCCACCGGCGCCCCGTCATAGGCCAGAATGCCGAGCGTCGCCAGACGGCGCATGAAATACGACGAGGCGATCGTGGAAAACCCCAGTCCCACAATAAAAATGCAGCGATTGCGGCAGCGCAGCAGCTCATCGGCAAAGGCTTCGATACAGTCCGTATCCACGGTTTCCAGAATACTGGTCAGGTCGATCCCGGCCGCCGCGTCGCGTTCGGCCTCGGAATGGCGGCGCAGCGAATACATCATATCGCTGTACCCCTGATACCCCAGCTTTTTGGAAAGCTTGATGACGGTCGTCGTCGATACATAGGATTGCTGCGCGACCGCGCGGATGTTGATTTTCGCATCCCCATGCTCCACAGCATGCAGGATACACTCCAGCACCCGATGTTCGGTTTCATTGAGCAAATACCGCTTGGACAAATCGATCAGATTCATGGCTCCACCCCCGCCGTACCAATTTATATTTCTGTCAGTATACCATATTTTTTATACCATTCACAAGAGGAGGCAATCCAGTTATGAACGTATTACTTCTTTGCTCGCAGGGCATGTCCACCGGCATGCTGTGCGACCGGATCGCGGCTGCCGCCAAAGCGGACGGCTGCGATATGACCGTATGGGCCGCCAGCGAGATCAAAGCACGCGAGCACGTCGGCAAGGCGGACATCATTCTGCTCGGGCCGCAGATCCGCTATCTGAAAAACCGCATCGCGGAAATGGCGGAAGGCAAGCCGGTCGAGGTCATCGACATGATGGCGTACGGCACCATGGACGGCAAAAAGGTCTATGGCGACATCAAGAAGATCATGGGAGTATAACCAAATGGCGATCACACAGGAACAACTGGAACAGGCCTGCTTTCAGCTGATCTCGTTCAGCGGCGCGGCCAAAAGCGACTATCTGGAAGCGATTGAACACGCGAAAAGCGGCGACTTTGCCGAGGCGGAAGCGGCCATCGCACGCGGCAACGACGAATATTTGCAGGCGCACAACGCGCACTTCGACCTGATTCAGGAAGAGGTGTCAAGCGAAACCGGCCTGCTGACCCGTCTGACGCTGGTGCATGCCGAGGATCAGCTCGCCATGGCCGAGACCGCGCGCCTGTTCTCCGAACAGATCATCGAACTGTACCGCCGTTTATCGAAATAACGGCATTTCTCTCCCCACAAGCGGCAAACCGGCCGCCTCCTGCATGCAGGAGGCGGCCGGTTTTGTTCTGCCGATCTTTTCCAGAATGGTCAATCAATCCTCCGCGCGCACGCGGACAGTGTAGCTCTCGCCGTTTTCCAGATCGATGCCCTTGTAGCTATACCCCGGTTCGATGTAGAAGCTGCCGTCGTCCTCTACCTCCCAGCCCGCAGCATAGGTGCTGCCGCTGGCCACGACCGTGCCGGACGAGTCCAGCAGCTCCCACGCAAAGTGCGGCGTGGAGTAATCACCGCACTGCGAGGTGCCGCTAAAGGACAGATCCAGCTCATAGCTGTCCCGATAGGTGGAGTAACGCAGCTCCGTGCCGATCTCCTCGATCGTGGCCGTGCCTTTGTCGCCCGTGACGGTCAGCGGCACGCCTTCCACCCGCACTGCGGGCGCGGCGGCCTGCACGTCCTGCGCATCCTTGCCGTCGTCGTTGCGGAACGAGACGGTGTAGCTGCCATCCAGATCGATATCATACAAATAGATCGAAGCGAGGATGCTGTCGCCGACGCTGTGCGGCGTGGAATGGGTATCGGTCACGCCGCGGTCCACGACCTTGCCGTTCGCGTCCCGCACTTCGTATTTGAGATACGGCTGGAACGCGAACCGGAAGTCCTCGTTCAGGCTGGTCACGACGCCGCTGACCTCGATGACGGCCATATTGTCGCTCGTCCAGCTGGACGGCTCGACGTCGATGATCTTGATCGTGCCGGCGATGATCGGGTCGAACGGAACGAAATCATAGTCCTGATCCTCCCAATTCTCATCCTTGAGGTACAGGCAGTTGAGCGTCACCGGCAGGCGTGCGCCCTTGACATCGAACTGGTACGCCGGCACCACGGTGATCGTGCAGCTGCCGGTCGCGCCATCGGCCGAAACCGCCGTGATGGTAACCTCGCCGCTGTGCTTGCCGGTCACCACGCCGTCTTTCACGGTCGCGATCGCCGTATCCGAGCTGTTCCATGCGCTGATGTTGCGGTTGGTCGTGTTTTCCGGATAGACCTTGACGTCCACCGTGCAGGTCGTGCCCACGCGGATGGAGGGCTCGCGCGGCGTCAGCTCCAGCCGCTCGGCCTTGACCAGCGAGGTATTGCGCATGCGCATGATGGTGACGATGCTCTGCTCACGGGTGTACGACCCCTGCGGGTCGAACTTGCCGCCCTCGATGCCGTTCATGATGCCCGCGGCCTGCACCTGCCCGACCTGTGTATCCGCCCACGAAGAGATCGAAGCGTTGTCCGTAAATGCGGGCGGCACAATCTCCAGCTCGGTGCCGAGCACACGGCTGAGGTTGGTCAGGATGACCGCCGCCTGCTCGCGGGTGAGCAGGTCATTGGGTGCGAACTTGCCGCCGCCGACGCCCTGAATGACGCCCAGTCCGCCCATTTTCTGGACGTTGACGTCCTTGGTATCGGAAAACTCCATGCGCTCCATAATGGTCGTCCCGGTGCTGTTTTCATACAGGTTGACCGCCAGCGCACAAAAATCCGCGCGCGTGATCGCAGTGCTGTACTTATATTGCAGCTGTCTGGGCACGATGCCCGCCGTGATGCCGTTCTGCACATCCGCCGCCGCCCACGAGGACGGAGTGCGGTAATGCGCCACATAGTCCGCATCCACCCGCGTGGACAGCGTGTTCAGCGTGGACTGCACGGTATTCCGCAGATCATACGTCTTTTCCCCGCCGCTTGTCAGCTGCTGCAGGCGCGCATACCAGGTCGCGTGCGGCATTTCTTTTTCGCTGTAATCATCCACATAATAATAGTGCATGGTGCCGGTGGAGGAAAACACATCCTGACTGATGTAGATATCCGGCGAAAATTTCATCGCAAGACCCTGCACCAGCTGCCACTTGCCGCCAACGAGCGAATAATAGTAGTCCGACCCTCGGCTCGTGCCGCGCGCTGCGATCTCATACACCGCATACTTGCGTCCGTCGCTGCCGGTGCTGACGAGCAAGTCATACGAATAACGGTCGCCGCCCGAATACCCGCGCTCGACCGGGATGTCTCCGGCCAGCCGCACCATTTTGCCGTTTTGATAGGTGTATACACAGTCGATCGAAACATTTGCGCCTTTGTTATTCGCGCCCTCCACATTCTTGCCGTATACCAGTTCCGGAATGCCGTTCTGATCAAAGTCGATCAGCTGGGCATAGCATACCTTTTCGTTGACCCAGCTCGTCACGTCCGGATACGAGGCCACCTCTGCCGACGGCACATCGCTCGCCGGCAGGCCGATGCTGTCCAGCTCGGTCTGCAAAAAGTCGTAATACGCGCGATATGCGTCGTCGATCGCGGCCGCGCCGGCCGTCACCGGATGGCAAACCGTGGCTGTCAGCACGACCGCCGCTGCCGCCAACACCGAAGCCCATCGTTTCTTCATGCAATCCCCTCCTGCGTTCTCCATCTTGAATCAATGCTGCGGTCGGTTTTTGTCTGCTATGCACAAACTTTTCCGCTTTGCACGCCATCAATTTGTAGTTTATGTTTATTGTACCATTGACTGGTAACCGTGTCAAACCCCCATTGCCCGACAGGCTCGCCGCTTTGGACGGCAAAAAGCAGGCGCTGCCGCCCAAAAGACGGTGCGCCTGCCGTTTTTTCCATGCAGTTATCCTTCGATCTGCATGGTTGCCATCTGTTCCTTTGTCACGCCGTTGCGTTTGCCGTAGCTGACCCAATAGCGCGTGGAAGCCTTGAGAAACAGCCCTTTGGAGAGCGGCATGGTGACCTTCCAGGTGCGTTCCTGCCCAGCCAGCATCGCCGCGGCGAGCCGTTTGATTTTCGCCCGGACCAGAATCCGGAACGGCGTGGACAGGATGGCCTCGCCGCTCCCGATTTGCAGCACCGAGCCGGACGCGAACCCGTTCTGCCGGCAATACAGCCGCAGCATTTTGACCGCGATATCGTTCTGCTCCGGCTCGAGAAAGCCGCAGTTGATCATCACCGAAATGCGCACCGGATGCTGGGGCGTATTTTGCGCCAACGTGTCCAGAAATCGCATGAGCGTCACCGGAATCCCGTCCGCATAGAGCGGAAACACCAGCAAAACATCCGAAACCTCCTGCATGGCGCAGCAAAGCGCCAGATGGTTGGTTTTGCGGACCGCGAAATATTCGGTTTCCGCCGGGCATGCCTTGGCAAACAGTTCGGCATACCTCTTGGAGTTGGATTTGGGCGCCCGCGGGCTGCCGTTTATGATCATGATTTTTGCCATGCCTGCACCTCGTTTTCGACGGTTTGCTCCAGTTTGTCTTGCGTGGCAAACACCACGCGATACGTTTCAAAGCTCATGTTATGGGCGTTTCGCGCGATCAGCTGCTGGAAAATCTCCTTGGATTCCTCCGACAGGTCGCCATAGGCGACGATCACCGCCTGCTTGGGCACCACCCTGCGCTGCACATGGTGGGTTTCGCCGTGCCACAGCCGGATGAACGCCTGCTGCACCGGGATCGCCCGCTCGAGCATGGTTTTCATCGTCGTGCCATAGCTGCCATATTGGATGCGGCTGACGTACAGCACATGGCTGCTGGCCGCAATGCGCGGATAAACGCGCACCGCGTCATCCCGGATCACGCACTTGCCGGGCGTTTTGGTCCAGCAGCCAAAGCAGCCGACGCAGTTTGTAATATTTAAGGCGGACAGGTCGATCCACTCCACCGATGCACGATCGATCTCGGGCAGACGCAAAGGTGTATCGCTTAAAATGAGTTTCATGCTTGCCTCCCATTTTTGTAATCATACTTTTTCAGTGTGTTTTATTATATCATAGATCTGCTTCTATTTTTTATCCAGCATTTTGCTTTTTATGAGCGGAGATTTGTGAACGATACACGAAAAACTCTCTTTTTCCGCTTTCCTCTGAGCTGCGCCGCCGGTATTTGTCCCCTATTTCCGCCTGCTTTGCATAAAAAAACAGACCGGACAGCATTTCGCTGTCCGGCCTGTAAAGCCTTTGCAAAAAACGAAAGATCAAGCCTGCTGCAGGTAACGCATGAGTACTGCCGCCACTTCCGCACGGGTTGCATTGCCCGCAGGGGTAAGCGTGGTGTCGGTGCTGCCGTTGAGCAGACCTTCCGCGACCGCCCATGCCAGCATCGGCTCGGCATAGCTCGAGATGTCGGCCGCATCCGTATAGGCGCTCATATCCGCACGCGCCGAAACATCCTGACCCTTATACTCGGCATAACGATACAGGATCGCTGCCATCTGCTCACGGGTGATATTGTCATCCGGTGCAAACGCAGTTTCCGAAACACCGTTTACGATCTTGTGTTCCGCTGCCCACGCAACCGCATCGGCATACCACGCGCCGTCCGCCACATCGGTGAAATCAGCGGACGCAGCCGCGGGCTTGTTCTCCATATTGTACAGCACCTGTACCATCATCGCGCGGGACAGTTGAGTCTCCGGCGCAAACGTGGTCTTGCCGGTGCCGTTCATCACGCCGTTGCTGACCACATAGTCCACCGCGTCGGCGTACCACGCAGAAGGAGCAACGTCGTTAAACGAAACCGTCTCTTCCGGCGCATTTTCCGAAACCCACTTAGCATAAACCGTCGTGTTGGCATCGATCTTAATCGAAGTGACCTTTTCGGTCAAATCGCTGTCCGTGTACCAGCCGTCAAACGTATAACCGTCCAGCGTCGGCTCATACTTGGACAGATCGATCACGTTGCCCTCGCTCGAATAAACCTTGTTGATCGCCGTGCCGCCATTGGTGACAAAGGTCAGCACCATCTTGGGCGTGCTGGAAGAGCTGTCCTCGGTATCGCTCTCGATCATATCCGCATACGTCGGCATCTTGTTCTCGGTCAGGACCGAAGGAGTGAATACATCGTCCTCGGTCAGCTCGCCCGCCTTATCCGCAGCGATGAACGCGCGCAGCTCGGTCAGGATGCTCTTGGCGTTTGCAAACGCCTCTTCCGAAACCGCCTTGCCAAGTTCGGTTGCGGTTTCCTCCGCCTGCGCCGGGCTCTGCGCATAGATGCGCGCCATCTCTTCGTCAATCGTAGCCTGCTGCTCGATCAGCGCCTTCTGGTACTTCTCCCAGTACAGCTTGACGTTGGTGCCGTAACGCTCACGGTCGTTATCGCACAGGTCATTGAGGGCGGCAAACACCCAGTATGCCGAGGTTTCCGCCGGGAAGTCCGGATCGTCAAGCACTTCTTCAATATCGTCTGCATCCGTGCTGTATTCGGTCTGGAAGATGTCCGACGTATCGGTCAGCAGGTTGCTGTAATACGGCAGATAAACCGAGAACTCCGCGCGGGACTGTGCTTCCCACTGGATGGTTGCCAGCGCTTCCGGCATATCGCTGCGGATCTCAAACACATGGCACTCGGCCTGACGCTCGTTACCGATGGCCGTGCCGCCCAAGTTTTTCGATCCCTCATCGTCCGCTGCATACTCCGAGCCTTCGCCGCGGCAAGCCAGCAGGCGCAGCACTTCATAGGTGGACAGCTTGCGGTCCGCTTCAAACAGCATGTTGAACGGGCCTTCCGGCGCCGCACCGTCCTGGCGCTCGATCGAAACCGTATCGGACAGCGCTTCGTTCAGGTAATTGACGCCTTGCCAATAGCGGATGTACTGGCCGTTGCCGAAATCCTCCGAACCATAGGTCTTCTGGATATCGATCTTGGTGATCTCATCGTTCGCAACCTGACCCAGCTGCGAGGAAACCAGGAACCCGTTTTCCAGCGGCACCGAGATCAGGCCCGCGGACGCGATGACGTTTTCCGTATCCGAAACATCGATCTCGTTCATGACCACCATGTTCGGGTTGACCGAAACCTTGTCATCCGGCATCTTGAATGCAACATACTGATGGCCGGACAGGGTCTCAAAATCCCAAACCTCGTTGGCGTCGCTGATGGTGAAGGAGTTGCACTCGCCGGAGCCGTAGGTATCGATGATCTTGGCCAGCTTCTCCACGCCGTCGCGCGCGGACTCCGCCATCATCAGAACAACCGAGTTGAGCGAGACCTCGCAGATGCCGGTGTCCACCAGCGGATCGGCCGTTTTCGCATTGTCGTTGTTCGAGGTCGAAACCGTTGCGCTCATGGCCACGCCGTTTTCATTCATGCCGGCCTCGCCGTACGCTTCGCGCACCAGATTGCCGTTCTCATCCAAAACGGATTCGTTCTGCTCGATCGAGTCGCGCATGACGGTGTAGCGATAGGTATGTGCCGGATACGGCATGGAAAAATCATAGGTATCCTCATACATCTCGCCTTCCGCATGGTCGGCCGCCGGGCGCACTTCGAACACCTTGTCATACAGCTTGCCGATGTCCTCCGAACGGCCGACATAGGTCGAACCGTTTGCCGACTGCTCGCTGCCGACGTACAGGCCGCAGCATGCGCCCGCACTGACGCTGCTGCTTGCCGCAATGACCGCAGCCAGTGCCACCGCGCCGAGGCGCTTGTGCCATTTCTGTTTCATTTGCTTCATCCCTTTTTCAATTTTACCGCCTTTTTACAGGCCGGTTTTTAATATACCACTATCCCGCCGGGAGTTCAAGGATTTTCCGGTAATTTTGTGAATATTTTCTCATGCCGCTGAATAAAAACCCGCACGCTGATGTGATAATATCACAGACAAATTCTGTCGAATCTGCTATACTATATACATTATATACAACACAGGCACATCGACCGGACAGGGCGCGGTGTGCCGTCAGGAGGAACCGACATGGTCTTATTTGATTTTTTGCGCAGCCCCGACATCAATCAGGGCGTTTCCGAATACCATAACACCGCTGGCGCCGTTTTGCTGGATGTGCGCACGCCGCAGGAGTTCCGGGAAGGGCACATTCCCGGCAGCCGCAACGTACCGCTGCAAACCATCCAAGCGGCTGCGAACACCATACCGGACAAAAGCACGCCGGTTTTCGTCTATTGTCTAAGCGGCGCGCGCAGCCGACAAGCGGCAGGCGCGCTTGCCCAAATGGGATACACCAATGTCAAGAACATCGGCGGGATTTCCGCCTATACCGGAAAGGTGGAGTGAACACATGAAAGTTGTCATTGTCGGCGGCGTTGCCGGCGGCGCGACCGCCGCGGCCCGCATCCGCAGGCGGGATGAGCAGGCGGAGATCGTCGTTTTTGAGCGGTCGGGATTTATCTCCTACGCCAACTGCGGCCTGCCCTATTACATCGGCGGCGTCATCACCGACCAGAACGAGCTGACCCTGCAAACGCCCGAGAGCTTTTACGAGCGCTTCCGCGTCGATATGCGGGTGCACCACGAGGTGACCGCCCTCCATCCCGAACGGAAAACCGTATCCGTGACCAACCTGCAAACCGGCGAGCAATGGGAAGAGCCGTATGACAAGCTGCTGCTCTCGCCCGGCGCCAAGCCCGCGCAGCCCCGCCTGCCCGGCGTGGGACTGGAAAACCTGTTCACGCTGCGCACCGTGGAGGATACCCTGCGCATCCGCCGTTTTCTCGACACGCACCACCCCAAGTCCGCCGTGCTCGCGGGCGGCGGCTTCATCAGCCTGGAAATGGCGGAAAACCTGCGCCGTTCCGGCATGGAAGTGACCATCGTCCAGCGCCCCAAGCAGCTGATGAACCCCTTTGACCCCGAGATGGCGGCGTTCATCCATGCGGAAATGCGCAAGCATGGCGTGCAGCTCGCGCTGGGGCACACCGTGGAAGGGTTTGAGGAGAAAGACGGCGGCATTGATGTGCTGCTCAAAGACGCCGCGCCGCTTCATGCCGACATGGTGGTGCTCGCCATCGGCGTGACGCCGGACAGCCGTCTGGCGCAGGATGCCGGGCTGGAAACCGGCATCAAGGGCAGCATCGTGGTCAACGACCGGATGGAAACCTCGGCGCCCGATATCTATGCGGTGGGCGACGCCGTGCAGGTGCGGCATTTTGTCACCGGACAGGACGCGCTCATCTCGCTGGCTGGCCCGGCCAACAAGCAGGGCCGCATCGCCGCGGACAACATCTGCGGGGACGACAAGCACTATCACGGCAGTCAGGGCAGCTCGGTCGTTCAGGTGTTCGAGATGACCGCCGCGGCCACGGGCGTCAACGAAACCAACGCCAAAAAAGCCGGCCTGTCGGTCGATAAGGTCATTCTGTCCCCGATGAACCACGCCGGTTACTATCCCGGCGGCAAGCTGATGACCATCAAGGTGGTGTTTGAGCAGCAGACCTACCGCCTGCTCGGCGCGCAGATCGTCGGCTACGACGGCGTGGACAAGCGCATCGACGTGCTGGCCACCGCCATCCGCGCCGGCCTCAAGGCCACCGATCTGGCTGAGCTTGATCTGGCGTATGCCCCGCCCTATTCCTCGGCCAAGGACCCGGTCAACATGGCGGGCTTCATGGTGGAAAACATCGCAAACGGTCTGGTCCGGCAGTGGTATCTCGAGGACGAAGCTGCGCTGCCGCGCGACGGCAGCGTCACCCTGCTGGACGCCCGCACAGAGGCGGAATACGCCGCCGGCCACATCGACGGCTTTGTCAACATCCCGGTCGATGCCCTGCGCGAACGGCTCGACGAGATCCCGCTCTGGAAGCCGGTTTACCTGATCTGCCAGAGCGGCCTGCGCAGCTATATCGCCGCCCGCATCCTCGCAAGCCACGGATATGACTGCTATAACTTTGCCGGCGGCTACCGCCTGTACGAAACAGCAAAGCTTGACCGCTGCCTGATCGAACAGGCAACCGCCTGCGGCATGGACCGCTAAATGGCGATTTCCCTTTTTCGGTTGCGGCACCATACAAACGCCCGGCCTTTGCACTGCAAAGGCCGGGCGTTTTGTTCTGTGGTATTTTGTTTTGCGCGGTCTGTCCGCTTGTCACCCCGCGCGCTCGTGCGTCAGCAGCATGCGGTCGGTATCCAGCTCCGCACCGACCGTTTTCCGGTAGAGCGAAAGCAGACCGGGCACATCCAGCGCGTCGCGCGTACGGCCGGACAGGTCAAGCACGATTTTGCCCTGTTCGAGCATGATCGTGCGCGTGCCGAGCGACAGCGCCGCGCCGATGTTGTGCGTGACCATCATGGTGGTCGTGTGGTTTTCCGCGACGATGTCCTGCGTGATCTGCAAAATCCGCTCGGCCACCACCGGGTCGAGCGCCGCGGTGTGCTCGTCGAGCAGCAGCACGCGCGGGGCGTTGATTGTCGCCATCAGCAGCGTCACCGCCTGCCGCTGGCCGCCGGATAGCAGGCCGATGCGGGTTTTCATGCGGTCCTCCAGCCCCATATCCAGCCGCGCGAGTTGCTCGCGGAAAAACGCGCGCTTTTTGCGCGGCAGCGCGGGGGCGAGCAGCCGTCCGCCCGCGCGGGCATAGGCCAGCGCCACGTTTTCCTCTATCGTCAGATCGGGCGCGGTGCCGCGCATCGGGTCCTGAAAGATGCGCGCAACCTTGCGCGCCCGCTTGTACTCGGGCTGATAGGTCAGGTCCTCCCCGTCCAGCAAAATGTGCCCGCGATCGACGAAAAAGCTGCCCGCGATCGCGCCGAACAGCGTGGACTTGCCCGCGCCGTTCGAGCCGATGACCGTGACGAACTCGCCGTCCTTTAAGGTGAGATCCAGCCCGCACAGCGCGTGATGCGCGCTGGCCGTACCCGGCTGGAAGGTTTTATCCAAGCCCTTTAGTGTCAGCATGCCCGATTCTCCTTTCTCTCCTGCCGCTCGCGCAGCGCCGCGCTCATCGCGGGCAGCGCCAGCGTGGCCGCGACGATCACCGCCGACAGCAGCCGCAGCGCATTGGCACTCATCAGATTATACCGCAGCGCCAGCGCCAGAATGATGCGGTACACAACCGAGCCGAGCACGGCGCTGACCAGTCCGATCCGCACGCCGCGCCGCCCGCACAGCACTTCGCCGATGATGACCGACGCCAGACCGATGACGATCATGCCGCTGCCCGCACTCACGTCGCCAAAGCCCTGACACTGGGCGAGGATCGCGCCCGACAGCGCGACCAGCGCGTTGGACAGCGCCAGCGCCGCGAACCGCACCGCCACGGTGTTGATCGAAGAGGCGCGCACCATGTCCTCGTTAGAACCCGCGGCGCGGATGCACAGCCCGCCGACCGTCTGGAAAAAGCCGCCCACGAGCAGCAGGACAACCAGGGTTACCAGCGTGACCGCACAAGCCTCGCCGCCCAGCGGTTCAAAAAACTTTTTCGCGCTCAGGAGGGACACGTTCGGCCCGCCCAGCACGGTGATGTTGACCGTGTACAGGCCGCTCATGGTCAGAATGCCCGCGAGAATCGGATGGATGCGGCACGCGGTCTGCAAAAACGCCGTCACCATCCCCGCCAGCGCACCGGCCAGCGCGCCGCACAGCAGCGCGGCAAACGGGTGTCCCGCCGCGCACAGCATGGTCGAAACCGCCATGCCGAACGCAAACGAACCGTCCACCGTCAGGTCGGGCAGGTTGAGGATGCGGAACGAAATGTACACCCCCAGCGCCAGCAGCGCATATTCCATGCCGAGCAATACGGAATCCAGCAAAAAGTCCATGATTGTCCCCTCCTTATATCAGCTTGCCGCTTGTCAGCCGATCACAGTGACCGAATCATCCGTCGGCAGCGTGATGTGCAGGGCGTCCGCCGCCGCCTGGCTGCAAACATACTGGAAGGTGTCCAGCGCCTCGGCCGGCACCTCGGACACGGCCTTGCCCTGCAAAATCTCATACGCCATCTCCGCCGAGCGCTCGCCCAGCTGGGTGTTGGAAACCGACACGCAAGCCAGCGCGCCCGACTGCACCATCACGGGGTCCGAGCCGTAAACCGGGATGCCCGCCGCCGTCGCGGCTTCCACCACCTGCGGCATCGCGCTCTGCACGGTCGAGTCAATCGGGATATAGATCGCGTCAACGTGGCCGGCCAGCGACTGCGCCGCCTGCTGCACTTCGTTCGACGAGGCGACCGTCACTTCTTCATACGCCATATTGACCGATTCCAGATAGGCCTTGGCCTTTGCCGCGGTCAGTACGGCGTTCTGCTCGCCCGAGCAGTACAGGATGCCGACCGACTGCATATCGGGCGTCAGCTTGTCAGCCAACGTGAAGATTTCATCGACCGGGACGATGTTGGACGTGCCGGTCGCGTTTTTATCCGGCGCTTCCATGTCGCTCATCACGCCCGCCGACACCGGATCGGTCACCGAAATGAATACGACCGGCGCTTCCACGCCCGCGTTGACGACCGCCTGCGTCGCCGGTGTGACGATCGGCACGATCAGGTCGTAATCCGCGGTTTTGAGTTCGGATGCGATCGAGTTGAGCGTGGACATGTCGCCCTGCGCGTTTTTGATATCATATGTGGCCGTGCCGCCGGTCAGCTCGGTCAGTTTGTTCTCAAAGCTGTCGATCATCTCGGTGAACGCGTCGTTATCCACCAGCTGCACAATGGCGACCTTGGCGGCATCCGTGTTTGCCGTCTGGTTCGTGCTCTCGTCCGTCGTCGTGCTCTCGCCGCCGCAGGCGGTCAGGGCCATCAGGCTAATGCTCATCAGCAGGGCTGCAATTCGTTTGGTTTTCATGGTAATGTCCTCCTTTTTTCGCTTGCGGACGGACAAAAAAACGCCCGTCCTTAGAATCCCTTCCAAGGACAGGCGTGAAAAAATCTGTTTGCCTGCGGTGCCACCTTGATTCGCACAAAAAGTGTGCGCACTCTGCGGGATGCCAACACATCCCTCTCCGGTAACGGGGAGTCCGTTGCGCTATACTGAGCCTTGCGGCCGTTCCCGCGCACCCTCTGCGGTCCATTTGTCCGATGCGCTGCTGCCGGGATCTCACCGCCCCCGACTCTCTGCGAACCCGCTTTCCGGTTTTACTTCCGCTTCTTTGGTTTGTTGCACTCAGTTTACCACCAATCTTTTTTCTTGACAAGTCTTTATTTTTCCTGAATTTCGGAGTATGATAAGAAAAACTTTAGTTTATTTTTACCATAAATTCTTATTACGATAAATTTGAAAGGTGGAATACGCATGGTCCGGCATATTTTGTTCTGGCAGCTCAAAGAGAAATTCCGCACAGGAGACGCGCAGGCGCAGGCATTGCAGGCGCTGCGCGCGTCCGTGCGCACGCTCGAGGCGATCGACGGCCTGCGCTGCGCGGAGATCGGGCCGAATCTGGCCGGCGGCGACTATGATCTGGTGTTTTACGCGGAATTTGACAGCGTCGCCGCGCTTGAAGCCTTCCGCGAGCACCCGCTGCACGTCGCCCACCGCACGCGCTGCGCGCCCTATGTCACCGGCCGGCTCGCGGGCGATCTGGACACGGCCGCGCAGTAAGTCCGGCGCGGGCGCGCTGCATCAGGCGTGCAGATCGAACTGCCGGATGGAATACCGGAATTTGCCCGATTTGCCGGGCTCGATCCGGGGCACCACGACGGCGCGCACTTCCACGCCCGGCAAAAACCCGGCGACGTCCTGACGGAACGCGTCGATCTCCTCCGGCCGGCTTTGCTCGCACAGCACCAGCCGCAGCTCCGCGCGGTCGATACTGGTCTGCACCAGCTGAAACTGCCGGAAGCTGTCATACTTGCGGGACAGCTGGTTAACAAAGTTGCCGTGCACCAGTTTGCCGTCCGGCAGCTGGAAAATGGCGTCCTCCCGTCCGTCCAGACTGCGAATGACCGGCAGCGTCACCCCGCACGGGCAACCGGTTTCCGGCGACAGCGTCGCGGTGTCACCCAGCAGATAGCGCAGGCGCGGCATCGCCAGATTGTTCAGGTCGGTGGTGACCACCAGCCCGCTCTGTCCCGGCGGAACCGGCTCAAACGTGACCGGGTCCACCACCTCCAAAATGCAGTTTTCCGCGCTCAGGTGCAGATGCCCGCACGGGCACTCGTACCCCAGAATGCCCGCGTCCCGCGCGCCGTATTCGTTGAGCACCGGGCTGCCGAACACGTCCTGCAAGCGCTGCCGCTGATGGTCATACAGTGTCTCCGAGGTGGAAACCACGGCTTTGAGATGCCGCAGCCGCAGCGCGTCCGCAAACGGCGCCAGCAAATCGGCAAAGGTGGAAAGCGCGCTGGCGTAGCCATAGAGGTATTCCGGCTGATAGCGGTTGAGGAATCGGATATACCGCGCCACGTCCTGTTCGGTCAGGTCGTAAGCGGACAGAATCATCCGGTTTTTCAAAAACCGGTCCTTCCACCGCGCGGCGCGCTGTTTGTCCTGGCTCAGCTCGATCGGGTTGCCCCAGATCATCACGCTGCGGCTGCCCGGGGTGATATCCCACCACGACAGCCCGCGCCACCGGGCGGCTTCATAATGCTCCACGGTATAGCGGTCCATGAAAAACCGGACCGGCTCGCCGGTGGAGCCGCCGGTCACGTTGGCGATCAGCCTCGACCGATCGTACCGGGTGTTGAGATACCGCTGCGGCTGCGCCTGAAACGCGGATTTTTTCAGAATCGGAATCGTGCGCAGCACCGCCCAAGGGTCGCGCTCGATCGCCGCATCCGAAATGCCAAGGCTCTGGTATGCGGGCACGCCTGCGGCACAGGCATGCAGCAGCGTTTTGAGCCGCGCCGCCCGCAGCGCGCGCAGCACTTCGGGCGCGGCATACTGTGTCTGCTCCATTTCCTGCAAATAAACCCGGATCCGGTTGCCTTTTTTCCACTCCATCGCCGGATACAGCAGCTTTTCGATGAAAAATTTGTTGACGGACATCGGTCTCCCCCATTTCCCGCGGTCTGTGTCCTGCGGCCTGCCGGACAGCAGACCGATAACTGGGTTTTGCGGAACGCTTTGCGCCGTTCCTGCTTTGCAATGGGAGTATAGCATGCCGTTTTTTGTCTTTTTCCGTCAATTGACCCCGCCGCAGCCAAAAACCCCTGCAAAAGGCAATGCCTTTTGCAGGGGTTTTGCTATTTTGATTCCTCTGCGACCCAGTCAGAGCAGGCCGAGCAGCTCATCCGCTTCCTCCAGATCCAGTTCTTCCAGCACGCAGCGCACATACCCGGCCACGCTTTCCACGTCCTCCGCCTCACTCTGGTACCCGGCCTGCCAGTATTCCTGCGCCAACTCGGTGCAGCGGCGGCGGGTGGCCGCGTCGCGGGTGACGGCCAGCAGCGCGGTCGCGTTGCCGAGCGCCAACTCCGGATGGGTCAGCGCCAGCTGCTGCAAGGCGTAAATGAGCACACATTCCAGCCGGTCACGCGCCCGCAGCGGGTCCATGCCCGCATAATGCAGCATGACGTCCAGCTCTTCCAGCGTCATGTTCAGGTGCAGCCCCAGCGCCGTCAGGCTGCGCCGCCGCGGCACGATGCCATGGCGCCGCAGCTGGGAAAGCTGCTTTTCCACCCACGCCGGCAGCCCCAGACTGTGCAGGCTGCCGCCGCCGTCGCGCGCGGCTTCCAGTTGATGCACGGTCAGATAGTCGGCCAGATACCGCTCCAGCTTTTGCTTGCGCCCGGTTAGCTCGGTCCCGAACTCCTGCAAAAAGGCCGCGAATTCCGCCTCCGTGTCCACCGCCGACAAGTGCGCCATCAGCTTGGTGGTGGTGATGCTGGACGGGCCGTTGGACGGCTGCCCGGTCAGCAGCCGGTGATACATGGCCTCCGCTGCGGCATAGTCATAGCGGGTATCGCCCCGCGCCCGCCGCTGCAGGCAGAAAATACAGCAGGCGTCAAACGAGTCTCTGGGATTGAGCCCGCAATAGCCGCCATAGCGGGACAGCATATCGCTGACCGCCTGCGGCGGCATGGCCGCACCGAAGCCGATCTTGACATAGGTATCCCGGCTTTTTGGCGCGCCGCCCTGCATCCGCCAGCGCTTGACCGTGTTTTTGCTCAGCCCGCAGCGAGAGGCAAACCGGCTGTAACTCAGCCCGGACGCATCCAGCAGGCCGGCAAAAAAGGTCTGCCAAGGCTCGGCCCATCCATCCCGGTCTTCCAGCAGGGCCAGCACATCGGCAACCGTTTCGCACCGGGACACTTGCATGGCCCTATCCATCGGTCTCATCCCACTGGCAGACAAAGCCGCTGTCGTCCTTGACGAAGCTGCTCATGCCGTCGATCCGGGAGTCGTTCCAGACCCAGCCCTGATCCTCGACGCGGTACATCATCAGATAATGCTCGTCGCCGCCGTCGTTGTTGGGCTCGCCGACCGCCCACGCCGCAAACTCGAACGGTTCGCCGGTGACCCACCGGAAACCGCCGCTGCTGCTGTAATTGTTCGCGCCCAGCCAAACCGTCCCGATCTGGTTTTCCTCCAGCAGCGCAGTGATCGTGTCCATCTGCTGCTGGCTGGTGATCGTCGCCAGATGGCCGCCCCGAGCCTGACAATAGACCTGCGCCTCTTCCCAGTTCATGTTGCCCTTGACCACCGCGTAGCGGCGGCCATCCTCGGGCTCGACCTCCGCCAGCTTGGTGGCCGACGGCGGGAACAGGGACGCGCGCAGCGTCTGCACCGGGCCGGGCAGGCACAGCATCGCCACGGCAAACGCGGCGCACGCCCAGCCCGCAACCGCTGCCGTGCGCCAAGCGCGCTTTTGCGATCCGAGCGCCTGCAGCAGCGCATCGGCCGAGGCAAACCGGTTTTGCGGCAGCGCCTGACAGCAGCGCAGAACGATGCGTTTGAGCCGCCGGTCGCCCTCCGGCGGAGGCGGCAGCCGGGTGCCCTGCCAGCGGCGGCGCACGGCCGCTTCGCGCTCGGAAAAGGGCGTATTTTCCTCCATCAGGGGCAGCTGCCCGCGATTGAGCAGCTGATACAGCACAATGCCCAGCGAATACAGATCAGCGCGCCCGTCATAAACCTCGCCGCGGGCGACTTCGGGCGCCATATAGGCGGCGGTGCCGGTCATGGTCTCCAGCACACCGGCACGGCAGCGGCGCGCGATGCTGAAATCGCCCAGCTGAAAATGGCCGTCGGCGGTGCGATACAGGTTGGCCGGTTTGACATCGCGGTGGATCAGGCCCGCATGATGCGCCGCGGCAAGGGCGGCGGCAATATCCCGCGCCAGCGTATACACCTCGGCAAGGGGCAGGACCTCGCCCTCCCGCAGCAGTTCGGCCACGCAATCCAGCCGTTCCATGCGCAGCAGCACATCCCAGCCGACCAGCGTGTCATTTTCATAGAGCGGGAAACAAGCGTCGTCGTACAGCGTCACCACATGGCCGCAGCCGCGCAGCTGCTCGAGCGCGGCGATCTCCTGCCGGGCTTCCGTCAGGCTGCGCTCGAGCGCTTCGCCCTGCCCCAGCACCGTAATCACCTTGACCACGCAGGAAAATCCCTGTTCCGCCTTTGCATCGGACAGGGTGTAAACGCTGCAGCTGCCGCTCCGATAAATCCGTGTTTCCGGGACCCAGTGCCCCCAAAGAGGCGCATAGCCCCGCAGCCGTGTTTCCAGATTTTCCATACGCTGTGGTCCTTTCACGATCGGAATACCATGTTTTCTCCGGCTTTATTATACAACAAGCCCGGTGATGTGACAAGTTCGGACCCGTCCGGCCAAGCCGCCTGCGAACGGGCAAAACAAAACCCCCGACATTACGTCGGGGGTTCGCTTGATGTTACGCGAATCCTGCGCAAAAATGCGCGCGATCCGCTCAGTCCATCACTTCGCCGCCGGGGGCGGAGTTTGCATCGGACCATTCTTTTTCCAGTGCCGCCCAGTCACGGTCTTCCAGCTTCTCGGTCCAGTTCTCAATCTGGTTGTTCTCTGCACCGGTCCACTCGTAATCGTGGCTGTTGGTCGCTTCCTGCATCTGTGCATAGTACCATGCGCCGGTATCGCGGTTATCCGGCCATACGCGCATTTTGCTCGTCGGCAGCAGATGATCCTTATCCGGTACACGGCCCAGCGTGCGGTTGACGATCGTGCACGCCTCAGCACGCGTGATGCTCGCTTCCGGATGGATGGTGCCGTCCGGATAACCTTCGATCAGGCCGAGATCCACGGCCGCGTCGATGAAGTCCGCATACCAAGCGTTCGCCGGGACGTCCGCGTAGGTGCCGTCCACATAGTTGCCCGCCTCGTCGAAGAAGCTGACGGCAATCTTGGTGAACTCGGCACGCGTGATGCTGTCGTTCGGGCGGAACGAGCCGTCCGGATCACCCGACAGGATGCCCATATTGGCCAGCGTCGAGATCGCATTGTTGTACCAGTCGGTGGACGCCACATCCGTAAAGTTGTTGGTCTGGCTCCAGTTGGTGCTGCGCGCCTCGTCGGTCAGCATACGGAAGAAGATGGTCGCCACTTCCGCGCGGGTGATATCGCCCTGCGGCTCGATCGGCCAGCGGGACTCGTCATCGGTCGGCTCGCCGGTCTGGTAATCCTTCGGATAGCCGATGATGTACGCAAAGTGGTCTTCCGTGTTCAGGTCGTCCGGCGTGGGTCTGCTCGAAGAGCCACCCGAGCTTTCCTTCTCCCAGAACAGGGCAAACGGCGAGAAGGAATCTACGCTAATCTTGATACCCTGATCCGTGTTTTCCAGATTACCGTTTTCCTCGGAATACAGGACCATGGTGTAATCGCCCTCTCCGAGGTCGGTGTTGTCGTTTCGATCCAAACCTTCATAGTGCACGATCTGGAACTTCGTATTCTTGTCCGTGCCTTCCGGGTACGGCCAATAAATGGCTACAGTATCGCTTGCCGTGACATAAACATTGCCGTTGGTGGTGTCCACCAGATCCAGATACCGCGTCTCGTAGTCGTAGTTATCCGTGATCGAGTTAAACTCTTCCACCGCACTGTTGACCAGCGTATTCTCCGAGCCGGGCACCAGGCTGTCTACCAGCAGCTTGACCTGATTGCCTTCTTCAACTTCCAGTTCGCTGCCGTTGATAAAGAAGTGCGTACCATCGTTAACCTGTGCCGTGACATTGGATACCTCGGTTTCGGGCGTCGTCGTCACAACCTCGGTCGTTGCCGTATGGTCGTCCGTGATACCGCGCACGGTCAGCTTGCCAGGTGTCACCGCTGCATCATATACGCTGTCATTCTTATCAATCGTAATCACGGCCTTGACCAGATGCTGCTGCAAAGCACCGCCGTAAATGGTCATCTCATATTCATGATACAGATCATTCAGATTCACGGTGAAGTCATCACTGGTCATAAAGGTATCGCCATCGGTAAACTGCAGACGAATCGGGATTATCTGATCGTTCACTTCTGCGGGCAGAATACGGTAGATGTACTTATTGTACGCCATGCTGGCATGTCCATCATGCTTGTCATACCGCTCCAGCTTCCACAGACGTGTGTTGCCCTGGCCGTCATCATACGTAAACGAGAGATACTTGGACAGGTCGATGACCTTGTCTCCGTTATCATTTACGGTGATATCTGCAGAATTCACTTGCTTGAGGAGCTGCTGATTGAGCGATGCCGGCAGGGTGATATAGAAGCCCGGTGTCGGCAGACCATTGGTAGTCGATCCGATCTCATTGCCGCTGCCGTTTACCACGCTGTCATAGCCGTCGCCGCCGGTGTAAATCGTGATGTCCGCCGGGGTGATGGTAATGCCGCCAGCCGTATAGGATACGGTCGGTTTTGCGAAATTCTCCGGCAAACCCTGCTTGCCATTGGAGTCGACAGGATACAGGGTCGCACTGTTGTTCGTACACAGGCCAGTATAGCCCTCGCTACCATCTGCGTCATACCGTCCATAGCTGCCCGCATCCGTCTGCGGATTGGTCAGCTTGACCGTATAAGTCAGCTGGACCGGTGCATCCTTGGTGACAGGAACATTGATCTTCCATACGAAATGTTCGCCGGACTGTGTCGCCGTGCCGTTCTGGTAATAGTTGAGGACAAATTGATAATTGTCTACCTCGGTCTTGCCAAAGCCATAGCTTGCAGTCGCACCATCCTGAGGTGTAATGGACTCCACGTTCAAAGCGGTTCCATTTACGGTGAGCTTCAAGTTCGCAATATCATTGACAAAATCAAAATTGTAGGCTACGCCGTTTTCATCCTGACCATTGCCGATGACGTCCACAACCTGAGACCCTGCGTCTACCAGCTGCACCAAATCCTCGCGGATTCCGTCAAACACGCCTGCTGCCGCCCCGCCGGTAAGCGCTTCTTCCGCTTTGTTCGTCCGATACCGGTAGGACTTAACCGCGCCTGCCTCTTCCAGCTTGTCAAGCATTTCCTGTACCATCGATTGGGCATAGGGTGCATCCTCGCCGATCGGGAAGCTGTTGTTAACCACGATAACATGCGCTGTCTTTGCAGCCTCTACCAAATTATCATAGGTCAGGCACAGGGACTTTTCAAAACCGGAGAACGTGTGGGACCCTACCTGATAGGCTGTTTTAATCGTATTCGCGGGCGAAGCATTTCCGTAAATGCTCCAGTAGCTGTCCCAGGAAGAGTCACGGAAGAAGCCGTCCGGTGTCGTATCACTCACTGTTCTGTTTGCATACGCCTCTGCAAAGGTAGTGTACTGAGTTCCCATGGACATGGAACCCTGATCCCATGTATCGATGCGCTTGCTCACCGGCACATTCGAATACGTTGTATCACCGATTGTCAGATCCCCGCGGTAAATATAACCGTAAAGATCGCTGAACATAATGAGGTATTTCTCCTCACCGGAGCCCGCGGCAAGCATGTCTTGTGCCATGTCAACGGGCCATTCAGTGTTGGTGCCGCCGACCTTCATTGTATATCCCGTACCGCTATAACTGAGCTGCGTGGATACCGCCGTCTTCAGTGCTGCCAAGGCGTCGTCATTCTTCAGAGAAACCAGTCCGCTATATTTTCCACCGCTGGTTGCACTCAGCCAATCACGGGAAACCGCGTCAAACGCCACGACACCCACCTTGATATCCATGGTGTCTTTTGCGGCCAGCTCATCAAGCAAGTTGCCGACCGACTCTTCAAAGATCTCAGAACCGGCGTGGCTATCGTCGATGACAAACACGACATCCATCGTCCGCTCATAATCCGCCGCAGGCAACGCCAGCGTCACATCGGACTCATAATTGGCGTCCAGATTGGTCGCCGTCTTGGACTTGGAAATATCCCAAGACGGAGGTGTAACCGGAACATCATTGACCGTGTAGCTCACTTTCGGAACAGGAAATTCCTCGGTGGTCTCATTGCCAATGGTAGGAGTATATGTCAGGGTTGCTTCTTCATTGGTCGGAACAGAATACGTTCCGGAAGTGGTTTCTTTGTTCTTCAGCGTCAGATTATAGGTCAGTTTGAGCGGTTTAGTACTTTCGACCGGTACATTGATTGCAAGATCAAACTGCTCGCGAGAATCTGCATCCTTTCCATTCGAATAATACGTCAAAACATACGGATAAGTGCCGGAGCCATCGGGAGAACCGAACTTAACCACATTAGAATTTGCAGAATCAACACTGGCTGCCTGTTCTTCGCCGCCTACTGTAAGCTTGAAGGTGTCTGCCGCGATACTATCTGCATTTGTCAGATCGAAATCATCGCCAATAACATCATTGATGGTGCCGCTCATAATTTCATACAGAACCGTATTTTTCACACCATCAAACATGCCGGAATAATCATTCTCGTCATCTTCGTCAAAGATGGAAGAAAAACCGCCTATCGTATCCAAGTTACCGATAAATGCAGATGCCCACGGATAATAGCCTTCTTCGTTTAAGTTGGCGTCCGTGCCTTTTGCATATTTATCAGATGCAAACGCATACAGCCGATATCCCGCATCGGCAGCATCCTGCCATGCCTTTCCAGCCATATAAATCGCGGCGTCATTAGAAATATATCCGGTATTGTTTTCGATAGAAACATATTTTGCAGGAGTGGTGTCCTGATTCGTTTGATATGTATTAATAACGGTTTCCAATGCCGCATTATCTCGCATCCATTGAGCCGGATTTTCAAACGACTTTACATAATCCAATTGTGTGATCTTAAAGAAGTTTTTATCAACCACACTGGCAGCGGTACTGTTGCTGCTCCAAATTTGGGTTGCATTATCTGCTCCTTTAAACTGGACATACATTGTCTTTGGCGTATCTTCCGTGCCCCAAAGGTAAGTCACGCCATCCGTTACCAGCACCAGATGCTTGTTTTCTGGCAGGACATCCGTATCCTGCTCAAGCATCGCCATACCGGCACGGATGCCAGCCTCAATATTGGTGCCATCCGAAAGAGGTTTGTTAAAAATTTCTTCAATCTTGTCGCGACTCTCAGCATTTAACTCGGTCAGGTCAAGGTTAAATTCTTTATTATTGGCGACCTTGTTAAAAGTGACAACACCGACATTCACCTGCAGATTATTGTCTGTCGTATAATTCTTCAGCTCATCCAGCATTGCCAATGCTTCGTCTTTTACGTTTGTGCTGGTCGACTTGTCCAGCACAAACACAACGTCAGCCGCTGTTGTGGTTTGTGTTGCGCCAATGGTCAGTGTCACATCCGTCTGGTCATTCTCAAGGTCAGTTGCCGTTTTGTCTAACTGCACATTTCCAGCAACTCTCGTACCCGTCGAGGAATCACCTCCATCCGCCGCAAACGCAACAGTCGGTGTCATTGTCAGGAGCATGCATATCATCAGAAATGCCGACAATAATCGTTTCTTCATTTTACTTCCTCCTTATGCAAAGACTGTATATATATAAACATCCATTTGGATGGAATTTCCTTTCCCTGGTATCGTATGCCATACGGGAGGTCGAATTTTGTCATTTTTTGCGGTTCTTCAGCCCGGACTGTATCAATATCTTTTGATACGTCCCTGACGCACGCGGCTGGTCTGTCCCGCGCACACCAGACAGCCGCCTTTGTGCTCGCCGGTGTGGGAAAATCATAACAGTCTGCCGCACATGCCTTCGGTGCAGCGCCACCATACCTTCTGTTTGCTGTCGTAAGAGATGCTGTCCGGTGTCAGAGATGCATTGCACGAAACGCCCCACTGTGCCAACAAATCCTCTCAATCCAGTCTCACGCAATAGGCCGTCAACGCTTCCCGTACTGTCTTCTTCCCCTCCATCACGAAATCAACATTTTGTGATTGCCATTTTTGTGCGAATTACCGGTAGAGATTGTAAAAAACGGAATAATTATGCATTTTGAACGTTTTTAGCGCAAAAAAGGCGCAAAAAGCCAGGGCTACAAGAAAAAATGCAACTTGTATCCCTGTTTTGCCATGCCTGCGCCAATGGAGTCGCTTGCGAACTTCCAAAAACTGTGCTATAATTGCGATAAAATATGTACACAAAAAACAATTGACAGCAGACAATCATCACAAAATGTTGATTTTGTCCTATGAGACCAGCCCCAGCTTTTCCAGCTGCCGGGCATGCTCCTTACCCGAGGTGACAAGGTAAATGCGCGTGGTCTCGATTGAAGAATGCCCCAGCACATCCGCCAGATGCACGATATCCTTGCAGACCTGATAGAACGCGGTGGCAAACAAGTGCCGCAGGTTGTGTGGAAACACCTTGGTCGGTTCGACCCTCGCATAGCTGCACAGATGCTTCATCTCCGCCCAGATCTGCCGTCTGGACAGACTTTTGCCGCTTGCGGTGAGAAAAATCTCGCCGGAGGCGGTTTTTTGCTGCTCAGCATATTGCAGCAGCTTGCGGGCGAGCTTCTTGGGCAGCAGAATGGTGCGGATTTTGCCCTTGAGCGCGATCTCCGCGCGGCCGCGCCGGGCTGCTTCGACCGTGATATACTTGACCTCGGAAACCCGAATGCCGGTCGAGCAGATGGTCTCCATCAGCAGCGCCAGCCGCTGCTGACGCAGCGCTTGCGCCGCCGCCAGCAAACGCGCATATTCCGCCTTGGTCAGCTCCCGCGCGGATTCCCGGAACAGCCGCCGCTGCACCTTGAGGTATTTCACATGACAGTCATTCCAGCCGAGGAAACGGCACAAGCTGTTGACCGCGGCCAGCATGGAATTGATGGTCACCGGCGCGTAACGGCGAAGCATCAAATACGACTTCCACTCGACCAGCTTGATGTTGTCCACCCGCCCGCGGCCGAGCCACAGCTGAAACGCCCGCACATCCCGCAGATATTTTTCGATCGTCCCCGCGCTGCGCTCTTCCGCGCGCAAATGCTGTTCATAAGCCGCAACCAGTCTTGCGGTCAGTTGATGTCCATCCATTTGGAAAACCTCCGTTTAGCAAAGATTAAAATTATTTTACCGTATTATTCTGCCACAATTCAGATAAAAATCATTCCTATTTTGCCTGTTTTTCTCTCTTTCTGGTATACAAGACAACAATCATTGCACCCGTGCAAAACGCAGCCAACAAAAAAAGAGGCGCTCCCAATCGGAGCGCCTCTTTTGGCGTTAGCAATTCTATATATTTATCTTACTGTGCATCCAGTTCATAGAACCGCATTAGAATGGTGGCCACCTGCGCGCGGGTCGCCATGCCCTGCGGACTGAGGGTGGTCGAGGTCGTGCCGGTGATCAGGCCCTGCTGCACCGCCCAGAGCATCGCCGTCTGCGCGTAATCGCTGACGCTGTCCGCATCGGCAAAATCCGTCAGGCTGCCGCTGACCGCCGGGCTGCCCGCATAGCGCCACAGCATCGTGGCCAGCTGCTCACGGGTCAGGCTGCTCTCCATGTCGGAACCGTCCGAAATGCCCTTATCCATAGACCACTGACGGCCTGCCGCATACCAGGTATCGCCGACCGTGGTGTCCACGCCTTCCCCGCGGGCCAGCACCGTAACGAACATGGCGCGGCTCATGGCGGTGTCGGGCGAGAACGTGGTTGCGCTGGTTCCGTTGAACAGCGCACGGCTGGTGACAAAGTCCACCGCATCCGCGCCCCAGAAGGAGTCGGGCACATCGGCAAAGTGCTTGCTGTTGTCCACGATCTTGATCCGGTCGCCCGCCGAGATTTCCACCGCAATGCCATGGTCGGTGGGCAGGCTGTCCGAAAGGACCTCCTCGCTGCCGTCCGGCTTGACGATGACCGCCACCATACCGGCGGTGACGTCCTCGACCGGAACCTCCACCTTGGTGCTTTGGTCGTCCGGCCATTTCACCGTGATGACCGGTGCGTCCGCGGTTTGTGCGGTGACCGGCACTTCCGGCATGGGCAGGTGTACGGCCTCGCCGGTCTCATGCGCATGCTGCACCACTTCTTCCGGCAGCACCACTTCCACGTCCATGTGGCCGTCCTTGTCGATCTCCGCCACCGACGAGCTGCCGTCCGGCGCTTCGGTGGTCTCCGTGCAGGAGCCGTCGGGGTTGGTGACCGTGGTCGTGACCGAGCCGTCCGGATTGGTCACGGTTTCCGTCTCCCCGTCGGCTGTGCCGCCGGTGCTGCCGCCGCCCGAGCCGCCGGTGCTGCCGCCGCCCGAGCCACCGGTGCTACCGCCGCTCTCCTGCTGCCAGGTCGCCGTGACGGCAACCGCCTTGTCCGGCATGACAAACGTCGTATCCGCGGCCGATGCATCCGCGAAGGTCACGCCGTCACCGCTCGTCCAGCCCGCAAACGTGTAGCCGCTGCGCGTGCCGGCCGCAATGCGAACCGTCTCGCCCGGCGTGTAGTCGCCCGCGCCCGTATTTTCGGCATAACTGCCGCTGACCGTCACGGCGTACTTGGTCTCGGGCTGCGGCTGTGCGCCCACCGTGATCTGCACGGTATTGGCATTGCCGTATGCATCCTGCACATAAACCGTGTGCGTGCCGCTTTCCAGCGCAGCGCCCGAGAGATAGGGCGTTTCGGCGCCGTCGATGAATACCGTGCAGCCGTCCGGCACGGTCAGGCTGTTTCCGTCCAGCGTACCGTCCGCCGCAACACCGGTCAGCACCGGCGTTTTCCGGAGGATGTCCACAGTGAAGGACGCAGTCATGTCCTCATGCCCCTGAATCCGGAACCGATAGGTGGTCTGATTGACCTTGTCCGTCGCGGGCACGGTGATGTCGCCCGTGTACGGCTTCCACTGGCTGCCGTCGGTGCTGTACTCGATCTCGCCTTGCAGGCCGGCCTGCAAGGCGGCGGTCAGCGTCACGTCCTGATTGGTCTTGGTACCGGTCGTATATGCGCTGCCGCCGGCGGTCGCGCGGACCACGATCGGGTCGGTGATGCTGTCAAAGGCCGCCTCCACCGTCAGATCTTCCCGGATGACGACCGTGCTGCCCGAGGCAATGTCCTTGCCGTTCACTTGCAGCTTGGTCAGGCGGAAACCGTAGTCGGGCGCTGCCGTGACGGTCAGCGCCGTGCCGCGGGTGAAGGTCTGGGCATTGGTCAGCGCCAGCTGGCTCGCGGCCTGCGCGACCGCAATGCTGCCGCCCGTCGGCGTTGCCCAGCGCACGGTGTATTGCGGCACGATGACGGTCAGCTCGCTGGTATTGCCGTATGCATCGTGCAGCACCATCGTATGGCTGCCGCCGGGGATATCGCTGCCGCTGGTGTAGGGCACGCCGTCCACCGTGGCGGTCATGCCGTCGGGCAGCGCGATCGAGTTCAGATACGGTGCATCCTCACGGGCGGGCAGTTCGCCGCCGTCCTCGATGCCGTCCAAAGTCGGCGCCGCCTTGCAAATGTCCACGGCGAAGCAGGCGTACCGATCGGCCTGCTCCTGCTGGTCGGCATAGGCGAAGGTGTAGACCGCACTGCGCGCCGCGCCCTGCTCGACCTGCACGGTGATGGGCGCAGTATAGGACTGCCATTCGCCGTCGCCCAGCCGATAGCAGATGTCCTTGCCACTCTCTCCGGTGACCGTGATGGTCACATCCTGATTGGTCTTGACCCCGCCGGCAATCGGCTGTCCGTCCGCGGTCTGCGCGGAAACGGTCAGCGCATCGCGCACCTTGTCAAAGGTGACGGTCTTGCCCGCGGTCAGGCCGGTTGCCTTGCCGTTGTACAGCAGCGCGGCAGTCAGTTCGACGGTGCCGCCGGCCTGAGAAGAGCGGTGCAGCGTGCTGCCGGTCAGGTACGCGCCGCTGCCGGACACCGACCAGCTGACCGAGACCCCTGCGGGCAAAGTGTCCACGCCGGTGTCCAGTTCATAGGTTTTCTCGGTATCGTCCTCGGCAAAGGTATCGTCGCCGCGGATGGACAGATCGACGCAGGCGATTTCGATGGTGTCCGCCTTGCCGGAAGGCGCGGTCGCCGTGATCTGCACGGTGCCCGCCTGATGCGCGGTGACCACGCCGTCCGCATCGACGCTCGCGATCGCGTCATCGCTGCTCTTCCAGGTCAGCCGGTTGTTCAGCGCCGTATAGGGGAACGTGCTGGATTGCAGCGCCAGCGTGCCGTCCACCGCGACCACAGGCGCCGCCGCCTTGATCTGCACCTGCTCGACGGGCACATTGTTCACCTGCCGCACCGGGGACAGCAGCCACAGGTTGCACCATGCGCCGCCGCCCACGATGTTGCCGGCCTCGGCTACGTCGGTCAGCCTGCCGCCGTAAACCACGCGCAGCTTGGCATAAACCTGCTGCACGCCGGTTTGGGTCAGCTGGGCCGTCATGCGGTTGTCGGTCAGGGTGTAACCGCGGCCGCTGTTGTCGCCGGTGTTCAGCTGGAGGCTGGTGTCCAGCTTGCCGCTTTCATTGGCTGCGAGCGCCTGCAGTGTAGCGGGCGCGGCGTCCATGGCGTAAATGCCCGCGGCGTCCTGATGCGCCTGCGCGACGTACAGGCCAGCGGTATCCACCGCCAGATCCAGATTGTTGTCCGTTGCCACTTGCAGCGCGGACACGGTCACGCCGTTCTGGCCGATGAGCTGGGCAGTGCCGCCCACATAGATGGCGGGCTTGTCATCCCAGCCGCTTTCGCCGGTCCACTCAGTCCACAGGCACACGTTGGCGTCCGACTGCACCGTGCCGCCGCTCAGGAAAACGTCGCCCTCGGCGTTGATGGCCGAGGCCTGCGACTGCGCGTTATGGATTGCGCCGCCGGTCATAGTTAGCTCACCCACGTTATGTACGCTCTGCACGTTGCCGGAGGTGATGGTGATGTCGCCGGCGCTGTAAATGGCCTGGATGTTGTCCTGATCGGTGGTCACGGTGCTGCCGGCCACCACGATGGTATCGGTGGCATTGCCGGCGTACACCGCTTCGCGGCTGCCGTGCACCGTGCCGGTGCCGTTGAGGTAAACCGCGCCGGTGCAGCCCTGCGGGATGACAACGGCATGGCCGGAGTTGGTCGTATTTCCCGAACTCGTCCCCTTAAAGGAAGCATCATTGGTCAGGGTCTGGCGGATGGAGGTGGAACCCTGGGTAATGAGGGTGCCGTTCTCAATATAAATCAGGTTAATGGGGGTGATATCGGCCTTTTTGCCGCCCTCCTGACTCTTGAAGTCCACATCCTTGAGCACAACCGTGGCGCCGCCCGTGATGGTCAGGATGCAGCGTTCCCACACGTTGCCCTGTCCTTCGATAGTCACCGAGTGGTTGATGGTGTATTCCCAGTTGTTGTCCTTGGTGTTGATCTGCTGGCCCAAAAAGTTTTCCTCGTAACCGCCGAAGGTGCAGGTGCCGTTGAGGGTGATCTTGCTGACGGTGGGATCGCTCAGGGCATTGCGCAGCTCGGTACCGTTGCTGACCGTGACGCTTTTGCCCGCGCTGCCGGTTTGCAGCAGGTTCAGCATCGCTTCGGCGTTTTCCAGCACGGACAGGTTGGTCACCTGCGCCTGCTCCTCGGCGCTCAGCGCAGCATAAGCGGTCCGGGCGGCCTGCACTTTGGCCGCGTCGTCCAGCGTGATAGCCGTGGGCAGGGCGTTGATCTGATCGATCACCTGCTGCGCTGCTGTTTTGGCGGGCTGGTCGCTCTTGCAGATCGAGAAGCTGTCGTACACCGCGCCGTCCTCGGTATAGGCGGTGTAATACAGGCTGTCGCCCTCGATCTCGATCCCGCTGTACACGGACTGGTACGGCTGGCCCTCCTTTTCGCTTGCAAAACCGAAATCCACGCTGCTGTCAAACTCGTAATACTTGACGCCGCTGGTGGAAGGGATGACAAACATCGTGCCGGACGGGTTGGTGGTTTGCTGATAGGTCACGCCGTCCTTCTCGATGGTGGTGGTGTTGGAGGAATTGTCCACTTCCTCGCCATGGCTTAAGAAAGGCGTGCGCAGATAGGTGTGGTCGTGGCCGGAAAGCACCAGATCCACGCCGTACTCCGCACAGAAGGTATCCAGCGTGCTGCGCAGCGCCAGCACATCGGACTCGTCGCCGTGCGGCCCCTTGGAATAGGGCGCCTTATGCGCCAGCACGATCAGCCAATCGGTGTCGGCGGACGCAGCTACGCTCTCGGCCCACTTCAGCTGCGCCTCGCCGATGGCGTTGTCGCCGTCGTTGGTGTTGAGCACGATAAAGGTGGCGTTTTTGTACTCATAGGAGTAATAAATGCCGGTGGAATCGTCCTGTTCGGGGATATTCAGGTTGTAATGCGCCTGCAGCGCGTTGGGCAGGTCGCCTTTCTCCGAGCGGGCTTCATGGTTGCCCGCGACCGGCAGGACCGGCATCGACTGCATCTCGTCGGTGTCCAGCACCCAGCTCCAGTAATTTTCGTTGATGCCGTCGTCCACCATATCGCCCAAATGCGTGACGAACGCGGCGTCCGGGAAGGTCTGCTGCGCCTGCGCGAGCACGTTGTTATAGTGCGCGTAATCGCTCTCGGTCGAGCCCTGCGAGTCGGCCACGCTGATGAAGCTGAAGCCATCGGCATCCGCATCGCCCCGCAGCAGCACCGGCTCGCTCCAAAGCGCACCATACTGGCCGTCGGTGCCGACGCGATACCAATAATCCTTGCCTTCCTCCAGCGTCACCGCCGCCGTATGGCGCTCGGCGTTAATGATATCATAGGTCGTCACGAGGATCAGGTTGAGCTTGACCTTGGCCTTCTGCACCTGCTCGCTGTCTGCCTGCACGGTCGTGACATTGCTGCCGGACTGCATGGCCTCCGCCGCCTGCTGGGCGTTGAGGATGCCGTCGGCCTCCACCAGCTGCACCTCGCCTTCGGTGATATCGGTACCAGTGTACCACGAGAAGGTTCGACCGGTTTCAGGATTCGCGGTATCCATGGAAACCGTGATCTGATACGGCAGCGTGCCGTTTTCCACCGAGGGGCTTTGCACGGCTTCGCCTGTGTAGGTCAGAACAGCCTGCTTGCCGTCCACCACGTCGTCCAGATCGTCCTCGTCCACGGCAAAGCCCGAGATCATGTTGTCCGCCACGCCGCCGACGCTGGTGAAAAAGCTGTCGGACAGGTACTCGGTGATCAGGCCGTTCAGGATCTCTTCAATATTGACGCCGAACGTATCCAGGAGCTTGGCCACCGAGGGGTTGCTGCCGAAAATGGCCTTGGTCGCCGTGCCCCACATCGCATTGCGGCCGAACAGCGTGTCCATGCTGACGGTCAGGCTGTTGGTGACGTCGTTGATGAAGCCGTAGATGGAAACATCCTCCGGATAGCTGTCCTCCGGCGTGCCCTGGATGATCTCCATCACCCGCTGCTCGAGCAGCTTGCCGTCCGCCAGCACCGCAAGGCCCTGTTCCTCCCAGTCCTCCAGCGGCAGCACGTCCTCGCCGGCGTTGTGCCGCTGGAACATGGCGCGCACCAAATCCTGCAGCGTGTGGCCGTCGGTCTCGTCCACCAGCACGGTGCTGACCGCGTCCACGATCAGCTGGTCGAGACGCTCATCCAGCTCGCCGCCGACAATGTACTTTTCTTCGAACTGATCGAGGACGCTCTGGACCTCGGTCTTGATGTCGCTGTTGCGCACGGTAAAGCTGCCCAGCAGCCCGGCCGCGCCGCTGGTGGGATTGAGGTGCACGCCGTCGCCGTCGCCCCAGTTGTCCACCGTGCCGTCCGAGGAATAGCTGATGGTCAACTCGCCGACCGAGCCGCCCAGATCCACCTTTTTCTCCCCGCTGAGCAGGCCGGGCAGCGCATCAAACAGGGTCTGATACAGGTCGAGTCCTGCGATGTTCTGCATCGCAGCCGGCACATCGGCCAGCTGGTCCAGATAGCGGTCCGCATAGCGGTGGATCAGCTTGACGATGAACGAATCGCCGTACATGGCATCGGTCATATAGTCCGCCACATCCACCTTTTCGGTGTTGGTCAGATTGCCGCCCGGTGCATCCAGACAGGCATTCATGGTCGCCTGCTTGACGCTGACGGACGAAACCTCCAGCTGCTCCTGCACTTTATCTCCGCTGGTGTGCCGGGTGGCGGTCACCATGCGGTACGGCGCGGGATAGGCGACCAGACTGCCGGTCTCCATGTCATACAGGGTATTGCCGGACGCGGTCGTGTAGCTGGCAATATCATTTTCATGCATATGGCCGGTATACACCCAGCGCAGGCCGGCATCCGCCAGCGTCTTGACCAGCGTATTGTTGACATCGGTTGTGTAACCGTTTTCACCGCTCTGGATCTGCGCGCGGTCGGTGATGAACTCGGTCTCGCTGGTGGTGTTGTGCGCCAGCAGCGGATGGTGCATGCCGGCGACCACGGTCAGGCCCGCCTGCGCGCACTTGTCCAGCTCCGCTTGGATCCACGCCAGCAGATCGTCCGAGATCATGCCCTTGCCGGTGCCCCACGCCTTGCCCTGACCGTTGAAGTCCGCGGTATAGATCTCGGTGTCGATCATCAGGAAGGCGTAGCCCTTAGTCGTGACCGCCAGATAGGACAGGCCGCCCTGACAGTCGGCGATACCGTCCTCGCCCAGATCTTCCGCATAGTATTCGATGGACGACAGCGTGCCGTTGGACGCGGCCACAGTCGCGGCTTCGTCATAGCCCATGGAAGCGTAGATCTGTCGGAAATCCGCTTCGGTGGTCCACAGCGAACCGCTGCCGTTGTCCTTGACCTGCGTGTCGTTTTCAAAGGTCATGGCGCTGCTGTTGTACAGGTCATGGTTGCCGGGGATCACCAGCACGGTGACGCCGGCTTGCTGCAGCCGGTTCATCTGTGCGGCAAAGCCCTTGTGGCTTTCCAGCTCGCCTTCGCTGGAAAGGTCGCCGGTGACCAGCAGGACTTCCGGCAGGTCGCCGTCCTCCAGCATCTGGTCCACCGCGCCGGTGGTCAGCGCCTCGCCCTCGCCCATCAGGCGCAGGTCGCCGCTGATCTGATTCTGATAATCCTCCGCCCGGGTACCGTTATACCGTGTGGGGAAATAATGGGCGTCGGACATCACACCGAATCGCAGCGTGGTGTCCTCCCCCTGCTCCACAGCCAGTGCGGGTACACAAAGGCTCAGAAGCATCGCCAGCGCCAGGATCACGCTCATGACGCGGCGATGTACTGTGTGCATCATTGGTTTCTTCCTCCTTCTCAAAAAAAAAACATGCAGGGGAATCGTACCATAAATGCCGGCTTGCTTCCGTCCGGATTGTGTATTTTTTATGTTAATTCTTCCGTCTCCAAACTTTTCCTTCTCGAATTCACGTTTAAAAAACTATCGTCATTTTACATAAATATCAATTAATATACATATACAAATCGCACAACACAGCCCTTTCCTCATGAGAATACGGCATATCCCCAATTCTCCAAATATATCCAAATAATTTGCAGAAAAACTCGTATAGACTTGTATATAATGTACAAATACAGCTTTACCGCGGTAAAATAATGCACAAACTTAAGAAAAATGCACAACATTTTATTGACATTTTTATTATCCGCTCTTAAGATGAAGCTAGGATTTCATTTATATCCAAGATGTATACAAGATTCGAAATGCGCATTCGATTTGTATGATTATCCATGCAAAGCAGTGAGGTGGTGTCTTCCGCACAAAGATTGAGAAAAGAGACAGAATCACAGAAGGAGGATTCAAATGGGAAAGAGTTATTTCAAGCAGGTACTGTCTTATGCATTATCCGGCATAATCACAGCCACCTCTTTGTTCGGAGGCGTTGCAGGGGCAGTCGATACGCATCCGGAAAACGATGCACAAACGAAAGCGCAATATGAACCCGGTGTCACCATATCCGAGCAGGCCGACCAGAACGGTTTGTATGATGTGACGTTCACCGTGGATGTTTATAGTCTTGGATTCGACACGACGACAAATCTCGCCAAGGATGTTTATTTGTACGGCAGCTTCGCCCGGTATCCGACCAATGTCTCCAACTGGACCAGCACGCACACCAATGAGGAAGAGTCCAAAAAGATGGAAGACTGGGCGCTGAAGCCGCTTACAGATGATAAAACCATCAACGGCGTGATTATTCCAGAAGACTATGCCGACGGCAGCCATCTAGATGGCACCGCGCCGCTCGAGCAGCCGACCTATGCACAGGAAATGACCGCAGTCGGCGACGGCCTGTACAGCGTGACGCTCAAGCTGCCGGCTTCCCCGTATTTCTACCGTTATGCGGTTAATCCGACCTTTACCCTCAGCACCGCGGAAACCGTATCCACCAGCAATGCCATTCTTTCGGACCGAAAGGCTTACACGATCACCGCGGATTATCTGAGCTATGATCCGGCGAATCCCTCGGTCAGCAATCCGGCCGGCAATCATATCCAGGGCAAGAGCATGATCGTTGTCGGCGACGGCGGTTACTACCACAAGGACGACAGCGCACCCAAGGGCACGGTATCCTTTGTCCCCTACACGGATGTCAACGGCAACACCCGATATCTGGGCGTTTACCTCCCCGCAGGATATGATCCGAACGGCGCAGCTTACAAGACGCTGTACATGTCCCACGGCGCCGGCGGCGAAGAAACCGAGTGGATGAACAAGGGCCGCGTACAGGACGTATTCGATTATGCGATCGCAAACGACGTCATCGAACCGACCGTTGTCATCACCATGGACAACACGGCGGACTACAACTGGGATATGCCCACCATCCGCAAGAACATGATGGAATACATCATCCCGTTCGTAGAATCGCACTACAATGTATCCGGCAATGCCAAGGACCGCGCCATGATGGGCCTGTCTATGGGCGGTGTAACGACCTCGTATCTGTACATGAATGAATCCAATAGTTTTGGATACTTTGCCGTTCTGAGCGGCTGCACCCTGCAAGACGAGAACCTGTATCCGCTCAGCAAGGTTTCCCGCGACGCCAAGCTGCTGGTTGGCGCAGGCGAAGAAGATTTCGGCTGGGCAAGCAGACTCCCCTCTGAACCCGGCACCTTCACCGGCGTCAAGCACTGGATGGACCAACTGGACGCAGCCGGTATTGAGTATGTCGAGAAAAACGTGCCCGGCACGCATGACTGGTACACCTGGACCCAGCTGCTGGATTACGTCGTATCCGATTTCCTGTGGAAGGACGACGCCGCCGGTTCCAGCGTAACGATTTCGGATACGGCTGACGCAAACGGGCTGTATGACGTGACCTTTACGCTCGACACGGACGATTTGTCCCTCACAAATCCGGTCAATGAAGTCTACCTGTACGGCAGCTTTGCCCGTTACCCGACCAATGTCTCCAACTGGACGGACACACATTCGGATGCTTCCGAAGCCGCCAAGATGGAAGACTGGTGGCTGACGCCGCTTGCAGACGACAAGACCATTGACGGCGTGATCATTCCGGACGAGTATGCCGACGGCAGCCATCTGAATGACACCGCACCACTCGAGCAGCCGACCTATGCACAGAAAATGAACGATATCGGCGACGGCAAATATTCTGTGACCCTCAAGCTGCCCGCTTCCCCGTACTATTACCGGTATGCGGTCAACCCGAAGTTCACCCTGACGGCGGACAGCGTGGTTTCCACCGGCAATGCCATTCTTTCGGATAAAAAAGCCTATACGATTTCCGCGGATTATCTGAGCTACGACCCCGGCAATCCTTCGATCAGCAACCCGGCCGGCGGCCACGTCCAGAGCAAGAGCATGATCGTTGTCGGCGACGGCGGTTACTATCACAAGGATGACAATGCTGCCAAGGGCCGCGTGGTATTTGTCCCGTACACGGATGTCAACGGCAACACCAGATATCTGGGCGTTTACCTGCCCGCAGGTTACAGCGCAGACGGCACCGCATATAAGACGCTCTATATGTCCCACGGTATGGGCGGCGAAGAAACCGAGTGGATGAACAAGGGCCGCGTACAGGATATTTTTGACTACGCGATCGCCAATGACATCATTGAACCGACCATCGTGGTCACCATCGATAATACCGCGGATTACAATTGGGATATGCCCACCATCCGCGAAAATCTGATGGACTATGTCATTCCGTATATTGAAAGCCATTATAATGTTTCCCGCGACGTGGAGGACCGCGCTATGATGGGTCTGTCCATGGGCGGCGTCACGACTTCGTACATCTACATGAATGAGTCGGACAACTTCGGATACTTTGCAGTTCTGAGCGGCTGCACGCTGCAAGACCCGGACGCTTACCCGCTGAGCGCCGTTTCCCGCGACGCCAAGCTGCTGGTTGGCGCAGGTGAAGAAGACTTTGGTTGGGGTCAAGATCCCTCGGCACCCGGTTCGTTCAGCGGCGTCAAGCACTGGATGGCAGAGCTGGATGCGGCTGGCATCGACTACACCGAAAAGAATGTGCCCGGCACGCATGACTGGTACACCTGGTCGCAGCTGCTGGATTACGTCGTATCCGATTTCCTCTGGCAGGACGACGAGCAGACCACTTCCGGCGGCGGTTCCGGCGGTTCGAGCGCGTACAGCGTGACGGTTCCCTCCATCCCCAACGGTACGATCACCGTCAACCCGAAGTACGCTTCCGCAGGCGCGACGGTCACCATCACGGTGCAGCCGAACGAGGGCTATGCGATCAATACGCTGACCGTCACCGACAAGAACGGCAAATCCATCCAGCTGACCAACTTGAGCGGTAACAAGTACACCTTCACCATGCCCTCCTCCAGCGTGACCATCAAGGCCTCCTTTGCGGAAGCCGGCGCGGTATCCGGCCTGCCGTTTACCGACGTTGCCTCGTCTGCCTGGTATGCGGATGCAGTCCAGTATGTCTATGACAACGGCATCATGAACGGCACGAGCAGCACGGCGTTCAGCCCGGAGCAGACCACCACCCGCGGCATGATCGTCACCATGCTGTACCGCATGGAAAAGGAACCGTCCGCCGCAGCGGCAGACTTCGATGACGTAGCCGCGAACGCCTATTATGCGGATGCCATCGGTTGGGCATCGGCAAACGACATCGTCAACGGCTATGGCGACGGCACCTTCGGCCCGGACGACGCGATCATGCGCGAGCAGATGGCCGCGATCCTGTTCCGCTATGCCGCTTACAAGAACTATGACGTGACGGCCCAGACCGATCTGTCCAAGTATGCGGACGCTTCTCTGATCAGCAGCTATGCAACGGACGCAATGCAGTGGGCCAATGCGGAAGGCCTGATCACCGGCAACACCAGCACGACGCTGGACCCGACCGGCAACGCAACCCGCGCGGAAGTCGCTACCATTCTGATGCGCTTCAGCGAACAGGTTGCCTGACAGAAAATGATACTCCTCTCTATACTATATAATAGCCCTATCTCACGGATCTAATCTCACCCCTATTTCTCAAAAAGCCAGCCTGCGCATGTGGCGCAGGCTGGCTTTTGCATTGGGATCATGTTTTTCTTTCCTCCAGCGAGCTGTTTTGCATTTCCGCTGCCTTCACGGGGCCGAAACTCCCCTTTGCAGCAGTTTTTCCATCGTTTCAACAGTTTCCTTTGCCGTCAGTGTTTCACTGCCGTCCGGCAGATGGACCAGCCAATGATGGAACGCCCGACACAGATTGGGCTCCTGCACATGGATGGAACAGAATCCATCCTGCAGCGGAAAGTTTTCCGTCGTAAAGAAACCGACGCCGCCGTGCGCCGAAGTGACCATGCTCAGATAATCCGGGAACACACCGGGTTCGAGCAGCCGTCCCTGCACGCCGCCCGTGCGGATCTGCTCTGTCAGAGCGGTCAGCAGGCGTTGACGCTGTTCCGGCGGGAACGGCCGTACAAAGGCCTCCGGAAAATCGTCCAGCATGCCCGTGTCCAGAAAGCGCTGCAAACCGCGCAGCGAAAACAGCGTATAAAACTGCTCCACCGTGCGCAGACGCCCAAACCGCTGCTGCGCTGCCCGCTCCAGCTGCGCGTAGAACGGCAGGTCGCGGCGCAGATACTCGCGAATGCAGGATGCGTCATAAAACCGGCCGAAGCAGGGCTGATCCATAATCATATAAAACCCGCTCGCGTCGGTCATGGCATCATAGGACGCCAGCACCTCCACCGGGTCGGCGGTATACTGGATCAGGCTGTAACACCGGGAAAGCAGCGAGAAAAAATGCCGCTGGAAGCCGCTGATCTGATCGGGCGCCCGCAGCAGCATGGCGCGGGTGCTGTCCTCCGACAGGCAGATCACGCAGCTGTGCGTGACCACGAAATACGGAAACGGCTCGGCAAAATGATCGGAAAGCCGGTCGGAATAATAGTAATACGGATGATAGCTGCGCCTGGAAAGCAGGCAGAGCGGAAGCATGCTGCAAAAATACTCCAGATTATGCAGATTGATATCTGCCGCAGCGCCGGACGCATCCAGCGCAATGATCTGAATGATCTCCGCACGCATCCGGCCGCTCAGGCAGCGCTGCAAAAGCTCACCGCGCAGAAAGGTATCCGACGGCGGAACCGTCATCAGCAGCTGTGCATCCGCGCGGGACAGTTCTTCGGTCAGCGCCATGCGCAGCAGGGGCTGCACATTGGTCGTCCCGGCAAACACGGATCGCTCCCCGGCGTACTGTGCCAGCGTCATCAGCAGACGAACTTCCTCAAACGCGGGCGGGAAGAAATCCAGGTTGGTCAGGTCCGCAAAGGCCCGTCCCACCAGTTCCCGACTGCGGCGCCTGCCTTCCTGTTCAAACTGCGCATCATAATAGTTCCGAAAGCGTTTTTCCTCCCCGGGTGTCAGCTTCAGGTGATAAACCAGATGATTGAGCGCATCATACGGCAAAACACGCTGTCCGGCCAGCGTTTTGGAGAGCGTCGTCCGCTCCACACCGGATATCCGGGCAAGCGCCGAAACCGTCAGCCCCTTTTTCTCCAAAAGCTCATGCAGATAGTCGCTGAACAGCAGCATGTCCACACCCCCAACCATTTTTTCTCAGTATACCATATTTTGTCGCTTTCCGGTGTGCGTAACTTGGCAGAAAACGTGTCACAGGCTGCGGCACAGCACGGCTGTCCATCGGTCTGCCGCAAAACCAGCAAAAAAGTACCCCACATCGCTGTCTGCCAGCGATGCGGGGCGTTAGGAAGGGATGTAAATGGGGTGGTAGCAAATAGATTATTGTTTGGTGTTTTGCTGCGCCTGCTCATCCGCCCGCTTGACCACGCGGATGCCGATGGTCAGGAAGATCGCGGAAACGATGGCGGCTGCCAGCACAAAACCATCCTGCAAGGTGAACAGGAACCGGTCGGCCAGCATCACGGTGACGATCAGGATGCTGCCGAAGGCCTCCAGCTGAAGGCCGCGCCGTCTGGATAACATATGGGAATCGCTCCTTTCCGGGGCTTACTGCACGCCCATGGCGGCAAGGATGATGCGCATGATGACAAGGCTGATTGCCGCATCCAGCAGGCAGATGCCGATGAGCAGCGGATGCCACTTTTTGTTCGAGCCGGTGACCAGTACGATACGGGCATAGTGGCCGATCAGTGTGCCCATCAGGATGCAGGCGGGCAGCATCATGGACGCCTGACCGAGTGTCAGCGTGCCGGCCTGATACATAGATGCGGCAGTCGCGCAGCCGGACGCCTTGGCGAAGAAGGCGGAGATCAGCACGGCGAAAGCCTCGCCCGGCAGGCCGAACAGGCCCATGACCGGGGACATGATCGTGCCGAGCAGATCCATCAGGCCGGTTTCCTGCAGGATGTAAACCAGCACATAGCCGAGGATCATCGCCGGGGTGATGTTTTCAATGCCGACTTTAAAGCCCTTGGCGCAGCCTTTGAGGAACGTATCAACGATGGACGGCTTTTTCGCTGCGGCAGGCTGTGCCGCGACAGCGGTTTTCACTTCTGCACTCATGTTATGTCTCCTCCCTTAAGCCTTTTTTCTCTTTGCATGCAGGATCAGGCGGACGATATTAGCGCCGATCAGCTTGCAGACGAACATAATCACGATGCACGGCCCCAGCGCCACCGGGCAGATGGCGACCAGCGGCGCGCCGCCGGTGATGGTGTTGTTGATGCAGGCCGAGCCGGCATATTGGTACGCGACAAAGATCGTGCGTTCGTCGTCGGTGATCTCCCCGTTTTCATACAGCTCGCGGGTCATAACGGCCGCGACGTCCGAGCCGGTGAAGCTGGAGATGAAGGCGATGCCGCACTTGCCGGGAATGCCCATCAGCGGGCGCAGCAGCGGGCGGAACACGATATCCGATGCCTTAAACGCGCCGAGCTGCTCAAACACACCGAGCAGGCCGCAGAAGAACATGACGGCGGGGATCAAGTTGAAGCCGGCCATGAAGCCGTCCTTGGCGCCCGTGCCGCCCGAGCCGATTAGGTTGGCGCCGGTGTCGCCGATCTGGCCGAACGCACCGGACAGGTTGGTGAAGTCCAGCACCTTGAGCGGACCGTCCACCGTGCGGAACGCGCCCGAAAGCACCAGGATCAGGACGATCAGCGCGATCCATGCACCGATGCCGATCTTTTCCTTGTTTTCTTCGGTTTTCTCTTTCATTTTGTTTCCTCCTTTATCTCTTTATCCCTTGGTAAAATCATCTTCCAGCGTGCATGCCGCGCAGGCAGCCAGAATACACCGCTGGAACATGGATTCTACTTCCGCATATTCGTCGGGCGTATGGTTGCCCTCGCCGCGCGCGCCCATACCGCATACCGTGGGCACGCCGCACGCAACCGTGATGCCCGAGTCGGACAGGCCGCCGACCTGGAAGCAGTCGATCTCGCCGAAGCCGCAGGCCAGCGCGGTCTTTTTCAGATGGCCGAACAGCGCCATGACGCCATCGGTCGTATCCATGCAGTTGACCAGACGGCTGGTATCCAGCTCCGCCCAGGTGTCGAGCACGGTGCTGTGCGCGGTGACGCGCTCGAGCTCGGCCAGAATCTCGTTTGCGATCTCGGTGGTCGGGAACCGGACGCCGATGTGGATCGTGCACTGGTCGGGGATGGTGTTCTCCCCCATGCCGCCTTCGATTTTGCCGCAGTTGATCAGACGGCCGCGGGGAATGTCGTTGAACGCCTCGAGCGCTTCAATTTTGTGCGCGGCCTCCAAAATGGCCGAGCGGCCCTTTTCCGGCGCGATGCCGGAGTGAGAGGCAATACCGTGCACGGTGATGGAAACCGGGCCGCCGCCCTTGCGGCCGACCACAAAACGGTTGTCCATATATCCGGTTTCAAAATTGAACGCGGCCAGCGCGCCGACGGCTTCCGCCTCCATCACGGCTTTGGCGTTGGAGAACATGTGCATGTTTTCCTCGTCGCCGGCAAAGATGCACTTGATGGGGCGATCCCGGAAACCGGCCTCGGTCAGCGCCTTGATCAGATAGACCGCGATCACCAGACCGGCCTTCATGTCCAGCACGCCGGGGCCGTGAGCAAAGCCGTTTTCGTCGATGCGGAACGGATTTTCCTTCGCGGCGCCCTCCTTGAACACGGTGTCCATATGGCCGATCAGCAGCAGCGGCGCCTTCGGGCTTTCGCTGTTCCATTCGCCGACCAGCACGCCGCCCGCGTTTTCCATGGGAACCACACGGGTTTTGACGCCCGTGCTTTCTAGCTCCCGGCGCAGGATGTTGCACACCGCATTGACGCCGTCCAGTTGGCGCGAGCCGCTTTCCGTGTTGACCAGTTCCTCCCAAAGCGCAAGCATGGGTTTGCGGTTTCCGTCGATATAACGCCGGATCTGTTCAAAAATTTCTTCCATGGGAATCCTCCTTTTTCTCTGCTCACAGCAGCCGCACCGCGACACCCGCCAGCAGAACCGAGGCGATGGTGACGGTGACAAAACCGGCTGTCAGCATTTTCGGCAATAAGTAATTGAGTATCGCGGCCTTTTCCTGCTCGTTGCGGCCGAACGCTTCCGCGACCTCGTGCGGGATCAGCATGGTGGTCGGGAAACCGAAGGTGCAGCTGATGCCGAGCGAAACCGCCAGCACAAACGGCAGGCGCAGCAGTTTGGCGCACACAAAACCGACCAGCAGCGTGCCGCCGACGCCGCAGACCGCGGAAACCAGCAGCGCGGGTAGTACGGAAAGCACTTGCTGCGGGGTGGTTTGCGCAAGGTTGGAGAAAATCAGGATGGTGACGAAAAAGGTGATCAGATTGCTGGACTTGGTTTTTTCCAGAATCCCCTTTTCCAGAAAGCCCGCGGCGAAAAGCGCCGCGCCGACGATCAGGCAAAGCACAAAATAATGGATGACGCCGCCGGTCAGTTCGGAAAGGTAATACGCGATCAGAGCGGCAATGCCGAGCTTGGCCAGATAAACCGAAGGACGGGCGAACGTCTGCGGCAGGCTCAGCAGGCCGCGTTTTTGCGCCGCCGCATCGGTTTGCTGCGGCTCGCTGTATTCCGCCACCAGAGCGGCGTTTTCGCGGAACTGCCGCGCGGTGCGCCGCAGCAGCAGCGACGCGATCGGCACGCCGATGAATTTCTGCGTGACATACAGCACGATGCAGAACGTGCTGGCCTGTGCCAGTCCCATCTCGTCCAGCGCGGTGGTCATGATGAGCGTGGCGGCGCTGCCGCCGGCGAAGATCGGCGCGCCGGCAACCGCCATGTCGCGGCCGATGATCGGCATGCCGATCAGGATGATGGCGGCCACGGCGCCGCAGACGCAGAACAGCGCGGTCAGCACGACCTTCCACTGGCGGCGCAGCTCGGCAAAGTCGATCGTGGTGCCCAGCGAAGCGATCAGCAGACCGGCAATGACGTTGCCGAAGCCGGTCACCTGTGCGTCCTCGATCAGGGATCGCGGCACCAGACCGCTCCAAAAACCGAAGAGCAGCAGCAGCGCAATGCCGAGTACCGTGGAGAAAATCGCCTTGGTCTTTTGGGCGATCAGCTCTCCCGCCGCATAGATACATAACAAAACAGTCAGCGCCAGAACCGGTGTCATGTGCCTCATCCTTTCTTGTTTCGAGCATAGCATGCATGATTTTCCGCTGTCCAAGTCGAAAAAGTTATAACGCAGTTATAAATACAACATAACAGCAGAAAACATATAATATGCCGTAAAATTTTGGCGTTTTTGGACAAAAGAAAAGGCACTGTGCCTAAACACAGCGCCTTTGCTTTTCTGTTTTGAGTATAGCAAGTTGGCTTTCGGATGTCCATTCCAAAATAGTTATAATTCAGTCATAACTATTTTGCATAACCGGTTATAGCGGTCAAACCGGTCATTTTGCCGTTGTCGGTGCCGGATACAGCCCGCTGAGCAGCTCGACAAACGCCTGCGCCTCGGGGCTGAGCAGTTCCCGCTTGCGTTGCAGCCAGCCGGTATGGATCTGCACGTTGCAGTTGCGGATGGGGATGGTTTTGATGCCGTAGCGCGCATAGTCCGGCGCGCTCAGCCCCGGCCCGAAGCGGAATACATCGGTCGTGCTCAGCAGCGCAAGGATGGCGGCGCTGTCGCTGACGTAAACCACTTTTTTATGCTCGGTCAGGCGGATGCCGTCGATTTCCAGATAGAAGGTCAGGTTGGAGAAATAGTCATCCGGCAGGCGGACGATCGGATATTGCAGCAGCTCGGCCATCGTCACTTCATTTTGCATGTACAGCGGACTGTTCGGGCCGATGTTGGCATACCAAGTGTCCTCCCCCAAGGGGTTGAACACCAGATTCTTAAAGTGCAGCATGTGCTTCAGTTCCTTTGCCTGCACGTTATTGCTCATCACAAAGCCGATTTCCGCTTCGCCGCTTTCCACGCTTTCGATCACCTGCTGCATACGCTGCTCCACCAGCTTGAGCGAGATGTCCTCCTGCTTATGGGCGTTATAGAAGTCGCTGATCAGCCTCCCCATCGTGATGATCGGATAGGACGCAATCGAAAGGATGCGCGGGCGCTCCTTGGAGGACAGGCCTTGGATCAGCTCCATCTGGTTGAGGATGGTGCGCGCATATTGATAGAGCTTTTTGCCGTCGTCCGTCAGCACGACGCCCTTGTTGGTGCGGTTGAAAATCCGCACTTTGAGTTCGTTTTCCAGATTGCTGATGGCTTTGCTCAGGTTGGGCTGCGTCACAAACAGTTTTTCCGCAGCCTTGTTGATGCTGCCCTGTTCTGCCACGGTCACAAAATATGTAAGCTGGTGAATCTGCATAGCCATACGCTCCATTCCTGATAGGATAAGAATAGTTTATCATAAAAATAGATTTTTTTCGAGAAAAAGCTGCCTGCCGCCGCAGCAAAAACCGAACAAAAGCAGCCGGGAATCCGTGCAAAAGACGGGTTCCCGGCTGCTATGCCGTTTATAAGGGTTTTTCAAAGCCATAGCAGCTCTTCTCAAAGCCGATATGTTCGTAAAACTGGTGGGCCGCCACGCGCGGCAGGCCGGAGTCCAAAATGAGCGCCCGGCAGTCGCGCGCCTGCGCGAGCTGCTCGGCGTGGCGCAGCAGCGCGGCGCCGTAGCCCTGACCGCGGAAGGCAGGGTCGACAAACAGGCTGGACACATAGCAGGTCGGCCCCTGCATCCAGAAGGTGTCGAAATAGTCGCCGTGGCACATGCCCCGGCAGACGCCTTGGTCTTCGAGGAGGAAGAAAAAGCTGTCCGGATTGGCCAGCACCCGCCGGTAGACCGCTTCGGTCTGCGCGCGGTCATAGGTGCGGTAGGACCAAAGCTGCTGAATCCACGCAAACGCGGTGTCAAAATCCGCTAAGGTCGCGTTTCTGCATTCCATACGCCGCGCCCCCTTACAGGGCTTTGCGATAGATGTCCGCAATCTGCTCCTGCGTAAAGACCACCGGGTTGTTGGCCACGCTGGCCGCCGAAACCTTCATGCAGTTTTCCGCCATCCACGGGATATCGGCCTCGGTCAGACCCAGCTCGCCCAGCGTGCAGGTCAGGTCGAGCTTTTGCAGCAGCGCCTTCACCTGTGCCGCGCAGTCGGCCGCGTCCGTGCCGCCCAGCAGCTTGGAAATGCGCGCGAACTTGTCGGGCGCGCCCGGATAGGATGCCTCGATGACCGCCGGCGTCAGCGCCGCGAGGCCCTGACCGTGCACGATGTCCTTCAGGCCGCTGGCCGGGTGTTCCATGCCGTGCGCCAGGGTGACGCCCGCCGTGTTGATGACCATGCCGCCGATGGTAGACGCGATCGTGACCTTCTCCCAGGCCTCGGCGCTGGTGTCCGCGTCGGTGTACAGGTTCACCAGATTTTCGGCAATGGCTTCAATCGCATACAGGCTGAGCGCGTCGCTGAACGGCTGCGCGATCTTGGAGGTATACGCTTCGATGCAATGGCACAGGGCATCGAAGCCAACCGACGCGAGCACCTTCTTGGGCATGGTCTGCATACACTCGGGGTCGACGATAGACACCTTGGCGATGATTGCCGCGCAGCGCAGGCTCTTTTTGTCTCCGTTTTCCGGGTTGGTGAGCACGGCAAAGCCGTTGCCCTCCGACCCGGTACCGCAAGTAGTGGGGATCAGGATGAGCGGCAGCGCGCGGTCGCTCTGCTTGCGGTTGAAGATATAGTCGTTGATATCGCCGTCGTTGCAGGCCATAAAGGCGATGCCCTTGGCGCAGTCCATGATCGAGCCGCCGCCGATGGCGACGACCACGTCGCAGCCCTGCTCGGTCGCCAGACGCGCGCCCTCCTCGACGGTGGTGGTCAGCGGGTTTTGGGAAACCTGATCAAACAGCACCGAATCGATGCCTGCTTCGGCAAGGCTATCCTTGACCCGGTCATACAGGCCGGATTTCTTGGCGCTCGAGCGGCCGGTGACGATGAGCGCTTTCTTGCCGTAGGGCGCGGTCAGAGCGCCGGCCTCGGCAACCCGGCCGCAGCCAAAGACAATGTTGACCGGAAGATAGTAGGTAAAGTTATTCATAGCTGTTTGGCAGCCTCCTCATTCAATACGGTTGCAATCGCCGCTTCAATGGCAGCTTCGATCGCGTTATCGAGCGCCAGGTCGAGTTCACGGTCGGACGCCTGCAGCGTTGCGGCGTCGGCATCCGAGATGATCTCCACCAGCGAGCCGAACTTTTCCTTATAACGGACGCGGCAGACGACAAAGAAGATCACGCCCAGTACGACCCAGCCGCCGGCCATCAGCCATTCCTGCCAGACGAGCGTTGCGCCCGAGCCGGGGATCAAGTAGCAGGCGACCATGAAGCCGGACATCAGCACGGCCATCACGCCGACGAACTTATACGGGCCGACCTTATACGGACGGGGCATATCGGGTTCCTTTTTGCGCAGGATGAGGAAGGAGACCGCCACCATGCAATACGCCACGCAGCAACCAAAGTTGCCGGCGTCCACGATCCAAACCAGCATTTTGCGGCCGGCAAAAGGCGCCAGAACGGTCAGCAGGCCGACCAGGTACAGGGCGTTGATTGGGGTCTTGTGCTTGGGATGGAGCTTGGCAAAGACTTTCGGAATCATGTAGGATTCTGCCATCGAGTACATCGCGCGGCTGCCGCCCATGAGGAACGAGTTCCAGCTGGTGACGATGCCGCACATGCCGCCGACGATCAGCACCTTGGCCATGATGGAGCTGTGGAACGCCTTGGCCATGGCGTCCGCGGTGACCAGACCGGAGCCGGACAGCGAAGCCATGATCTCGCTGTTGGGCAGCACATAGCCAACCGCCAGAATGACAAACGCGTAAAACACAACGGCCAGCACGATGGACAGAATCAGGATCTTGCCGATCTTCTTGAGATCGACGTTGATCTCTTCGGCGGCCTGCGGGATGACGTCAAAGCCGATAAAGAAGAAGGGGGTTATGAGCGCGACTTTGAGGATGCCGTGCAAAGGCGATGTGTCGCTGGCAAACACCTGACCTTCCAGATTGTCGGCCGAGCCGGTGAACACCGACGCGACGATCAGCAGAATGCCGACCAGACCGATGATGACGGTCAGAACCGTCTGGAGGAAGGCGGCCGTCTTGACGCCCATGATGTTGACATAGGTCATAAAGATGGCAACCAGGATCGCGACGATCAGCCAGGAGGCATAGACATCAAACCCGGCGACCGTATACAGATACCCCTGCAAGAAGTCGGGGTAGATATAGGTGATGATGGTGGGCAGCGCGCACGCTTCAAAGCAGGCAACGCTGACATAGCCCAGCACAATCGTCCAAGTGCAGATAAACGAGCCGATCGGCCCCATGGCGCGGTGGCTGAATACATGCTCGCCGCCGCACTGCGGCATGGCGGCCGTCAGTTCGGCATAGGTCAGACCCACGAAAAAGATCATGATGCCGCCAATGGCAAAGCCGATGGCCGCGCCCACGGCACCGCCGGTGTTGATCCAGTCGCCCGAGGAGACCACCCAGCCCCAGCCGATCATGGCGCCGAATGCGATCACGAGGATATCCCATGCCCCGAGCACCTTGTCGAACGAGGATGTTTTTTTGTTTTCCATTTTGCATCGTCCTTTCGAGCAAAATAAAAAGATGCCGAACCTTCGTTTGGAATGATTCTAACATCTTTGTTAGTAATCCGTGTCAGCCGCCAAACTTCTGCTTGGCGAACGCTTCGATGAATTTGGCAGTTTTTTCAAAGCCCAGCACACTGCTGTCGATCAAAATGTGCCGGTTGTGCCGGTCGCCGCGGTAAGTGCCGGTCATCTGCTTGTAGCGCGCGTGCAGCTGCTTATCGTTCTTGTCGATGAGCACCCGCGCCGCCTCTTCGGAAACCTTGAGCACATCCATAATGTGTTTGAGGCGCTCGCTCTCGGGCGCATAGACAAACGCATTGAGCACATCCGTGCGGTCGCGCAGCACATAGTCGCTGCACCGGCCCACGATGACGCACGGGCCGCGGTCGGCCAGCTTGCGGATGATCTGGGTTTGCAGATAGACCACGCGGTCAGTTAAAATGGAGTATTTGCTGGGGCTGGCGGTGTTTTGCAGCACTTGGCTGCGGCCGCGCACCTCCACGCCGGCTTCTAACTTTTCGGCCATTTCCTTGGAAAGGCCAGTCTCTTCAATGATGCGATCGATGATGGCGCGGTCATAGCACGGATATCCCAGATCTTTGGCAATCATTTTGGCAATATCCGGCCCGCCGCTGCCGTACTCACAACCGATGGTAAGAATAAAGTCCTGCATCATGGGTTCTCCTTTTTACAGGAGGACCTTGGCCGGCCCCTGCCGGCCAAGCCCTCCGGACGTTTTATTTGCTCAGTTCTTCGACGGATTCCTTGAGAATTTCGAAAGCCTTGTCGCAGTCAGCCTCGGTCAGGATGAGCGGCGGCACCATGCGGATGACGTTTGCGCCGATGGCGGTCACCAGCAGATGCTTGTCCAGGCACTTGTGCTTGATGTCGGTCGCCGCGGCAAAACCGTCAAACTCCACGCCGATCAGGCAGCCCTGATGACGGACTTCCTTGACGTGCGGCAGGGTTTCCAGCTTGGCAGAGAAATAGTCACCCATCTTTTCGGCATTGCCGGCCAGATCGCGGTCCAGCAGTTCGTCGATCTCCGCCAGTGCCGCTGCGGCGCTGACCGGATGGCCACCGAAGGTGGTGCCGTGCGAGCCGGGGGTGAATGCCTTGGCAACTTCTTCGGTTGCGCAGATGGCGCCGATCGGCATGCCGCCGCCCAGAGCCTTGGCCATGGAGACAATGTCGGGCTTGATGCCGTAGTGCATGTAGCTCATCACGCGGCCGGTGCGGCACCAGCCGGTCTGGACCTCATCCAGCAGGAGCAGCATGCCCTTTTCGTCGCACAGCTTGCGCAGGCCGCACAGGAATTCCTTGGTCGCCGGATGGACGCCGCCCTCACCCTGTACCGGTTCGACCATGATTGCAATGGTGTTCTCGGTGCAGGCGTTGCGGAAGGATTCCAGATTGTTGTACTCCGCGTAGGTAAAGCCCGGGGTCATGTCGCCGAAGCCGATCTGGCAGGCGTTGTCCGGCTGGCCGGTCGCCGACATGGAGCCGAAGGTGCGGCCGTGGAAGCCCATTTTCGCGGTGACGATGTTGTACTTGTGCGGGCCGTACTTCTCGACGCCATACTTACGCGCCATCTTGATCATCGCTTCGTTGGCCTCGGTGCCCGAGTTCTGGAAGTAGATCTTGTCCATGCCGATCGTGGTGCACACCTTTTCGGCCAGCAGCGCCTGCGGAATGGTGTACGGATAGTTAAAGGTATGCATGATGTCGCTGACCTGATCCTTGACGGCAGCTACCACCTTCGGATTGCAGTTGCCGGCGGAGTTGACCGCGATGCCTGCGTAGAAATCCAGATACGGGGTGCCGTTTTCATCATAAAGGTACATGCCTTCGGCAGTTTCCGCGATAAAATCGAAACGCTCATAGGTTTCGATCATGTATTTGCTGACCAGATCCTTGATTTCCTGTGCCGTGCGGCCGGTGTCCTTGAGTTTCATTTCTTTCTTCCTCCTGATCGTCTGGAATCAAAACAAAAAGGCGCTTTTCCACCATGGGAAAAGCGCCTTTGCTTTGTCCTTTATATTGAACGTGATTACCATAACACAAGCGAGCAGAAGTGTCAAGCCGCACGGCAAGATTTTGGTATATTGTACAAATATTTCAACTTCAGCTCATTAGATTTGCCCATATTTTTCGGGTGTCAGCCGGGAAACATGTGGGTTCACCCCCCCGAAACACCGGATACCCTGTCGAAAACGCGTGCATCCGGGCCGAAACACAGTTTTGCGCCGTGATGTACAATATATTAAACATCACGCTGATATTCCAGAAACAGGCACAATACCGAACAGGGGTCGGGGCCGACGCAGCAATAGCGATGCTCCTGACTGGACTCAAAGCGGAAGATCTCGCCGCTTTGGATGATATGGCTGCCGCTTTCCAGCTCCAGACGCAGGGTGCCGGCCCGAACGGTCAGGTATTCCCGCGTGCGTTCGCCGTGGCTGCCCGCCAGATAGACGCCGCCCGGCGCCAGCTCGATGTGGTAGATCTCCACCCGGTGGTTTTCCTGAAACGGAAAGCAGGTGCGCACGGTGTACTGTCCGGGCACTTCCTTGGTCGGCGCGGTATCCGCGATGCGGATGAGGATGGCGTCCTGCGGCGGCGGGCCGGTCAGGTCGTTCAGGTCAATGCGCAGGCCGCTGATGATGCGCCCCAGAATGCCGATCGACGGATTGGCCGTGCCTTTTTCGATCTGCGCCAGCATGCTTTTGCTCACGCCGGTCTGCTCCGCCACCAGATCCAGACTCATCCCTTTGGCCCGGCGAATGCGGTTCAAATTCAAGGCAATGTTGTGCGATAGGTAATCCATGGTATATCCCTCCCCATGCGGTACTGGTCCGATAGAGGTATTATACCACAAAATCCGGGTCAGCGGGCACGGGTGCACGCGGCCAGCGCGTCCGCGAAGATATCCAGTCCGGCTTCCAGCTGGGCGTCGGTCATCACCAGCGGCGCGAGCAGGCGGATGACATTGCCGTAGGTGCCCGCGTTTTCGACCAGCAAACCGCGCGCGGCGCACGCCTGAATGACGGCCGACGTCAGCGCCGCGTCCGGGGTCTTGCTCGCCCGGTCGGTGACAAATTCGATGCCGACCATGCCGCCCAGACCGCGCACGTCGCCGATGCAGTCGTATTGCTCCATCAGTTTCCGGTAGCGCGCCATGACCCGGCTGCCGATCTCGAGCGAACGCTCGGCCAGATGATCGCGCTCCATGATCTCGATGACCTTGAGCGCCGCAGCGCAGGCCAGTGCATTGCCGCAATAGGTGCCGCCAATGGTGCCCGACGCCGGGGCATCCAGAATTTCGGCCCGGCCGACGATGGCGGACAGCGGCACGCCGCCGGCGATCGACTTGGCCGTGGTCAGCAGGTCGGGCTGCACGCCCGCCTCGGCCCAGTACTGGCTGGCAAACATGCGGCCGGTGCGGCAGAAACCGGTCTGCACCTCGTCGGCGACCAGCAAAATGCCGTGCTTATCACAGACCGCGCGCACCGCCTTGACCCATTCGATCGGCGCGGGGATGAAGCCGCCCTCACCTTGCAGCGGCTCGACCACGATGGCCGCAATGGTGTCCGCAGCTCCGCACTGCTCGAACACATCATCAATCGACTGCATGTAGTAAGCGAGTGCATCCTCCTGCGGCATGCCGGCCGGCTTGCGGTAATAATACGGGAACTGCGCGCGGAAAACGCCGCCGGGCAGCGGCCCCATGCCCGCCGCGTAAGCCTTTTTGGAGGTCATGGACATGGTCAGCATGGTGCGGCCGTGGAAGGCGCCCGAAAAGACGATGATATTCGGGCGTTTGGTGTATGCCCGGGCGACCTTGACCGCGTTTTCATCGGCTTCGGCGCCCGAATTGGCGAAAAAGGCCTTTTTGTGTTCGCCGCGGACGGGCGCAAGCTCACACAGCTTTTCGGCGAGCGCGATGTAGCCTTCGTGGGTGACAACGTTGATCATGGCGTGGAAATACCGCTCGGCCTGGGCCTGCACGGCCTGGACGACTTCCGGGTGCGAATAGCCGATGTTGAGCACACCGACCCCGCCGATCCAGTCCAAAAACCGGTTGCCGTCCACATCCTCAATGATGGCGCCCGCGCCGCGCTCGATGACGGCCGGATACACGCACCCGATGGCGTTAGGGACGACCGCATGGCGGCGGTCCAGAATGGCCTGCGCCTTGGGACCCGGCAGGGTTTCGGTGATGATTTCGGGCAAAGCTTCTCGCAGCATAATGAAAAACCTCCTGTTCTGCAAAAAAACAGCCGCCAATATCCCGAAAATGCGTCATTGCATTCTCCGAACATCAGCCGCTGCTGTGTTTTTATTCTGTATGCAGTATAGAAGATTTGCGCCGCCAAGGCAAGGGGCGCGCGTCCCAATCAAATGCCGTTTCATTGTGCTATATGCACAACAGCATTCAGCCGATACAGCACCGCGAACCAATCGATTGTATATCGACCACAACTGTGCTATACTGTTTGTCGAAAGGGGGCGGTGCCTGTGGCACTGTTGCTGCGCGACGTCTATGCGGACACCCGGCAGCGGTTTCAGCTGCAGCTTTTGGCCGGAGAACGGGGACTGAACCGCTGCATGCGCTGGGTCTATGTTTCCGAGGATTACACCACCGCGGATTTTCTCTACGGCGGGGAGCTGATCCTCACCACCGGCGTGCTCAGCGGCAAAAGCGAGGGCTGGCTGCTGCACCTGCTGGACAGCATTTTCCGGCAGCACGCCTGCGGCCTAATCATCAACGAAGGGCCGTATCTGGACCGGCGGAACATCCCGCAGGAAGTGCTGGATTTTTGCAATACCAAGGATTTCCCGCTGTTTGTGATGCCTTGGCATATCCACATTTACGATATCACCCGGGATTACTGCGACCGCATTTTCACCGACGCACGGCGCGATGAGGCCATCGGGCGGGCCTTTTTGACCTTGCTCGACCGCGAGGCTGCACAGGGCCCGGCGCTGCGGCTGCTGGCCGATCAGGGCTTTGCCCCGCAGGGGCCGTATTCTGTCGTGCAGCTGCAGCTCTCCCCCGAAACCCCGGCCGATCCGGTGCTGCGCGACTGGATTTCCGGCTTTTTGCTGCCCTTTCCGGCCTTTGCGCTGCTCGATCAGCCCAACCCGTGGCTGGTCTGCCGGGCTGACGGACGGGACACGGTAGAGCAGCTAGTCGAAGCCTTGCAAACCGGGCTGCAAGCGCGGTTTCCCAACCGGACAGTCGCGGCCGGGATCGGCGGGCAGGTTTCCAGTCTGGACCTGCTGGCGCGCAGCCTGGAACAGGCGCAGGCCGCGCTGCGCTGGGGCAAAAGCCGGGCACAGAGCCGGGCCAGCTACGACGACATGGGCTTTTTCCGTCTGCTGCTCGAGGTGCCGAGCCGCGCCTTTTTGGAGGGCTATGTGCGCGAACAGCTGGGCGCAGTGCTGGACTACGACGCCCGGCATGACAGCGACTTTGCGCAGACGCTGTATCTGTATCTGGTGCATCAGGGCAGCATTCAGGCCATCGCGGCGCAGTCGTTTTTCCACCGCAACACGATCAGCCACCGGATCACCATCCTGCGCGACAAGCTGGGCTACCGCTTGGACGACCCGGCGGCCTGTTTCCAGCTGCTGACCGCCTTTGAGATCCGGGATTTTCTGCGCACATGCGCGCAGCCGTCGGTATAGCAAAAAGCCGCAAAGATAACGTTTGATGCCTGCGCCTATCGGCGCTGCGCTGTCCGGATAAAACCATACCGTTCCCGCGGCGAAAAGGGCTTGTTGTCTGTCCATGGCAGACACCAAGCCCTTTTGTTTTGCCTTAACACAGCGGTTGTTACGCGCCGCCCGTGTTTTGCGGCAGCCGGTTACCCTTGCTCCGGTAAGCAGCGGTACACGATGCAGGGGCGGCCGCCGGTGCTGTAATTCATTTCGCTTTCGACAATATGCTGTTCGGACAGATAATTCATATAGCGGCGCACGGTCACCACCGACAGGCCGACTTGCGAGGCGATGTCATCGCTGGTGTGCGCCTCTTCAGGCTTGGAGCGGAGATAGCGCTCGATCCGCTCGAGCGTCTGGGCCTGCAACCCTTTGGGCGGCGCTGCAGTCGAGGCAGCAAGATTGCCGTGCGCATCGGAAAACAGCGCACGATCGAGCAAACTCTGGTCGATCGTGCCGTTTTGTATCGCCTGACGGCGCTGACAAAAGTGCTCCAGCGCCAGCTGAAAGCGTTCATAGGCAAACGGCTTGACCAGATAGTCGATGATGCCCAGCCGCATCATAGTTTGCACCGTTTCCGCATCGTTTGCGGACGTGACCATAATGACATCCGCGTTGACGCCTTTCACGCGAAGGATGTGCAGCAGTTCGGAGCCGTTCATCTGCGGCATAAATACATCGAGCACAATCAAATCCACCGCGTGATTTTGCAGATAAACCAACGCAGGATTGGCGGAAGAAAAGGTTTTCACAACGGTAAAGCGAGGATCCAGATCGATATAGCGCGCATTCAGGCGGGTGATAATCGGGTCATCCTCAATAATAACAGCAGTATACATGGTTCTCTCCTGCTCCTTTAATAGGGATCGTTGACGGTGATGATAAACGATGTGCCGACCCCGGGTTCGGATTCGACCCGGATGGCGCCGTGATAGGCGGAAACCATATCCTGCACCAGCGACAGGCCGGTGCCGTGCCCCGTCCCCTTGGTGGTATAGCCCCGCTCGAAGATGCGCCGGACGGTTTCGGGCGGCATGCCGGGGCCGGTATCGTCCACACTGATCAGCAGACCGTGTTCTCCGTCCTGAATGCTGACCGTGACCTCGCGCGGCACCGAATCCGGCACATTGCGCAGCGCGTCAAAGGCGTTTTCGGTCAGGTTTCCGATGACCGTCACCAGTCCCCCGGCCGGCATATACCGATTGTCCACCCGAAGCTGGCTGGACGACGTGAGCCCAAACCGGATGCCCAGTTCGGCGGCACGATAGGCTTTGCCGATGAGCAGCGCCGCGATGGACGGCTCGTGGATGCGGTCGGAAATAAAGCGGATGGACTGCGCGCGGGTTTGTGTGATTTGCAGCACATAGTCCTCGGCCTGTTTGATTTCCCCGAGCTGGAGCAGGCCAAGAATCACATGCAGCTTGTTGGTGAATTCATGCGTATAAGAGCGCAAAGCTTCCAGAATGTGACGCACGCCGGTCAGGTCCTGCGCCAGCTGAATGACTTCGGTGCGGTTGCGGAAAATCGCCACCGCGCCCTCGATCTTCCCGTTGCGCCAAAGCGGAATGCGGTCCGAGAGGACGGCAATGTGTTTGATGGATTCCAGATTGACGTTATATTCTGCGCAGCCGGTCTCCATGACGCGCGCGATGGTAGAACCGGGATAGAACGCGCTGAGCGGCTGGCCGAGCGCCTCCTGCGGGGTCGTCTTGAGCAGATCGGCCGCGAACTGATTGAGATAGGTGATGCAGCCGGTCAGGTCGATGGCCAGCAGCCCTTCGTCGAGCGCGTTTAAGATATCGCTGCGCTGCAAAAACAGATGGCGGAAGGCATCCGGCTCATAGCCGAGCAGTTCCTGCTTGATGTGCCGGGTCAGGCGCAGGCTGAGCAGATTGCCGAGCATCAGCGCCGCGACGGCGATGAACAGGTGCACCGCAAGGGTACGCAGCACGGTCAGGTGAATGGACTGCATATAGATCGCCGCCATGGTAAAGCCGCTCACCTGGCCACTGTTATCATAAACGGCGGCGTATGCGCACCGGTCCGCATTGGCGGGCGCTTCGTGGTTATACAGCATCGTGCTGCCGCCCGACTGGAAATGGGAAAGAACATCCTCGCTCAATGCGGACAGGCCGGACAGGTCGCTCGACTGCGAATCCAGATCATAAAACGCAATGGGCGTGCCGTCGGCATCGTAGACCGCAAATACATCAATGTTGGGCACCTCGCGCACCGTGTGCTCCACATATTGCTGCAGCCGCACCGCATTGTTCTCTTCGGTCAGCAGCGAAGTGCCTGCCGCCACCTGCACCGCGCTTAAAAGCACCTGATCGCGCACTTTGGCATCCTGTTTCAGACTGATCCACAGGCTGGCGCAAAAGGCCAGCAGCAGTGTCACACAGATGCAGACCACCAAAATCCTGCGGATCTGCCCATAGAGTTGCAGCGACGGAGTACTGTTTTTCATCCAGATTCTTCCTTCCTATCGTTCCATATCGCATTTCCCCATTCTAACACAATAGGCGAATCGCATCAAATTAAATCGGACAGCACCGACAGAAACCGGCATTTTGCGCATTTTATTTTTTTTACTTTCGTAAGCGATCGATTTCACATTTCTCTCGCTATAATAGGTCCAAAGTTTAAAAACCAAAAGGGGTGATGCCTGTTGGAGGCAATCAAAGCGGAACTCAATGCGCAGCTGCAGACGCATACGGCGTTTGAGATCCCGCTAAACGGCGGCATTCCGGTGCCGGAATCCGTCGTTGTGACCTGGGCGATCATGCTGGTGCTCGTGCTGGCGGCGATCTGGCTGACGCACGGGATGCGCAAAAGGCCGGGACGGCGACAGATGGCCGCGGAAATGCTGGTTGGCTTTATCAACAACTTCTGCCGCGACTCGCTCGGCGAAGCCCACTGGCGCACGTTCGCGCCGTATCTGGGCACGGTCGGCCTGTATCTGGCGGTGGCCAATGTGTCCGGCCTGTTCGGCGTTGCACCGCCGACCAAAGACCTGAACGTCACAGCCGGTTTGGCCGTGATGAGCGCGGTGCTGATCTACGGCGCACAATTCCGTTATCACGGGCTGGGCGGCGGTCTGAAAAAGTTCGGGGCGCCGGTGGCAATCGTGGCGCCGCTCAACATCATGGAGATCGGCATTCGCCCATTGTCGCTTTGTATGCGTCTTTTCGGCAACATTTTCGCGGGCTTCGTGATCATGGAGCTCATCAAGCTGGCCGTTCCGGCCATCATCCCGATTCCGTTCAGCCTGTATTTTGACGTGTTTGACGGCATGATCCAGGCGATTGTGTTTGTCTTTTTGACAACGCTGTTCCTGGCGGAATCCATCGAGTAATCCACTTTCGACAACAAAAAGAATTAGGAGGAAATAAAAATGGGTATTGCAATTGGCGCGGGCATCGCGGTTCTGACTGGTATTGGCGCGGGCATCGGCATTGGTTTTGCAACGGGCAAGTCTTCCGAGGCGATCGCACGGCAGCCGGAATCCGCCGGCCAGATCAGCAAGAATCTGATCCTCGGCTGTGCACTGGCTGAGGCGACGGCGATTTACGGCTTCCTGATCGGTATCCTGCTCATCTTCATGTCCTGATCGGGGGCGTTATCGGATGATCCTGAATCTGAACGCGCAAATTATCTGGGTATTCGTCAACCTGCTGGTGCTGTTCCTGCTGATGAAGAAATTCCTGTTCGGGCCGGTCACCAAAATGCTGGATGAGCGGGCCAAAGACGTGTCCGCCACGCTCGACCGGGCGGAAAGCCGTCTGGCCGAGGCCGAGCAGAGCAAGGCGTCGTCGGACGAGCAGTTGGCGCAGGCCCAGAGCGAGGCGGCCCGCATCATCGCCGCTGCCAAGCAGCGCGGGGAGCGAGAATATGAGCGCCGCGTTGCCGAGGCCGAACAGGCCGTACAGCGGCTCAACGCGCAGGCGGCGCAGCAGCGGGAAGCCGACCGCGCTGCCATGCTGGCGGACGCCAAAAAGCAAATTGCAGCGCTGGTGCTGCTGACCACGGCCAAGGTTTCCCAGTGCCGTCTGGATGGGGAAACCGACCGCAGCATGCTGGATTCCTTCCTGCAGGAGGAAGCGGGTGACGCATTATGAGCACGGTGGCGGCCCGCTATGCGGCTGCGCTGCGCGAATCCGGCGGCACGCTGGAGGAGCTGCGGCGCACGGCCGACTATCTGACCGAATGCGCACCGCTGTGGGAAGCGCTTTGCAGCCCGGCGGTGGAAGTGCGGGAAAAGCATGCCGTGCTCGACCGGCTTCCGGACTTTACCGAGCGCGAAAACCTGCTGCATTTTTATAAAATGCTTGCGGAAAAAGGCCGGATGGCCCTGCTTCCCGAAATTGTGGACGCATATCGTCTGCTCGAACTGCATGCAAACAAGGAAGGCCTGTGCACGCTGCGCTGCGCCCGCGAGCTGGACGAAAAACAGCTGGGCGAACTGGCGCGGCTGCTGTGCCGCAAGCATGGCTATCAGGCCATGACCATGGAAATCGTCATCGACCCGGCGGTGCTGGGCGGTTTTGTCGCCGAACTGGACGGCATTACCTATGACAAGAGCGTAGGCGGCCAGCTGCATGCGTTGGCACAGAGCCTGCAAAAGGGGTGAAAATTGTTGAATCATTCTGATGAAATTATATCCATCCTCCGCGAGGAGATTGAACAATATGATAACCGCACGCGCCGGGACGAGACCGGCACGGTGCTCGAAATCGGCGACGGCATCGCAACCGTGTACGGTCTGGGCCGCGCCGTATACGGCGAACTGGTGGAATTTGAAACCGGGGTGCGCGGCATCGTGCTCGGGCTGGAGCGCGACAGCGTCGGCGTCGTCCTGCTCGGCAGCGAAGCCGGCCTGCACGAAGGCTCGCAGGTGCGGCGCACCGGACGCGCAGCCGACGTACCGGTCGGCGACGCGATGCTCGGCCGCACGGTCAACGCGCTGGGCGAGCCGATCGACGGCCTCGGCCCGATCGACTGCACCGAGACCCGCCCGATCGAACGCGAAGCGCCGGGCGTTGTTACGCGTGAACCGGTCAAACAGCCGCTGCAAACCGGCATTCTCGCCATCGACGCGATGGTGCCCATCGGCCGCGGCCAGCGTGAGCTGATCATTGGCGACCGTCAGACCGGCAAGACGTCGATCGCGGTCGACGCCATCCTGAACCAGAAGGGTCAGGGTGTCATCTGCATCTATGTTGCGATCGGCCAGAAGGCCTCCACGGTTGCCAAGCTGCGCGGCACGCTGGAGAAGCACGGCGCGCTGGAATACAGCATTATCCTGTCAGCGACGGCATCGGATTCCGCGCCGCAGCAGTACATTGCGCCCTATGCGGGTGCTGCCATCGGCGAATATTTTATGGAACAGGGCAAGGACGTGCTGATCGTTTACGACGACCTGACCAAGCACGCGGTCGCTTACCGTACGCTGTCCCTGCTGCTGCGCCGCTCGCCCGGCCGTGAAGCCTATCCGGGCGACGTATTCTATCTGCATTCGCGTCTGCTCGAGCGCGCCTGCCACCTGACCAAGGAATACGGCGGCGGCTCGATGACCGCCCTGCCGATCATCGAAACCCAGGCGGGCGACGTATCCGCGTACATTCCGACCAACGTTATTTCGATCACGGACGGCCAGATCTATCTGGAAAACGATCTGTTCTTTGCGGGCCAGCGCCCGGCCGTCAACGTCGGCCTGTCGGTTTCCCGTGTCGGCGGCGCCGCACAGACCAAGGCGGTCAAGAAAACGGCCGGCACGCTGCGCATCGATCTGGCCCGTTTCCGCGAACTCGAGGTATTCACCCAGTTCAGCTCGGATCTGGATAAGGACACCCGCCGCACGCTGGCGCACGGCAAGCAGCTGATGGAAATCCTCAAGCAGCCGCTCTGCCACCCGCTGCAGGTGTGGCAGCAGGCGGTCATCCTGTATGTCGCGACCAGCGGCCTGCTTTCCGATGTCCCGCTCGATCGGGTCAACCAGTTTGTCCGCGATTTTGCGGACAGTCTGCCCGATGCGCTGACGAGCGAGATCCAGTCGACCGGCACCCTGAGCGGCACGTCGGCAGAACAGATCCGCGAGGCGCTGGAAGCGTATAAAAAGCAGGTGGGTGCGGCATGGCAGGCATAAAAGAAATCCGCACGCACATCAGCAGCGTCCAGCAGACCCTGAAGATCACCAACGCCATGTATCTGATCTCGTCCTCCAAGCTGCGCAAAGCGCGGCAGCAGCTGAACAACGTGGAGCCGTACTTTTTGAAGATCACCTCCACGATTTCGGATATCCTGCACCGTTCGCCCGAAATCGAGCACATCTATTTCGACAAGCGGACAGATGTGGCCGAGCACAAGGTGGGCTTTATCGTGATCACCGGTGACAAGGGTCTGGCCGGTGCATACAACCACAACGTCCTCCGTCTGGCGGAGGAACACATGGCCAAAGTTGCGCATCCGACGCTTTTCCTGATCGGACAGATGGGGCGCAGCTATTTTGCCGCGCGCAACATCCCGGTGGACGGCGAATTTATGTATACCGCGCAGGACCCGACGGTATCGCGTGCCCGCGATATTGCCGATACCTTCATCCGGTTATTCCGCACGCGGGAACTGGACGAGGTCTATGTGATCTATACCGAGATGGTCTCCCCTGTGCGGCTCGAGCCTAAGGTGCGCAAGCTGCTGCCGCTGGATATTGACGCCTTCCCGTGGGAGCCGCGGCAAGGCGAATCCGGCCCCTACCGGCAGATGGTGACCTATGTGCCCTCGGCCGACCGGGTGCTCAGCCATGTCGTGCCGGCTTATGTCAAGGGCACGATGTTCGGCACACTGGTCGAGTCCTTCTGCGCGGAGCAGAACGCCCGCATGACCGCGATGGACACCGCAACGGACAACGCGCGTGATATGCTCAAAACGCTGTCCCTGCGCTATAACCGTGCGCGTCAGGCCGCGATCACACAGGAAATCACCGAAATCGTCGGCGGCGCACAAACCCAAGAAAACGACCTGCCGCAGCAACGGCGGAGCAAGCCGGCGCGCGTCATCCGCTTTTTGGCGGATGGCAGTCGCGCATAGAAAGCGAGGAAACAATATGGAGCAAACAGGCATCATAGTGCGGGTAGCCGGCCCGGTCGTTGATGTGGAATTTGACGGCGGCCACCTGCCTGAAATCAATGAGGCTCTCTGCGTGATGGTTGGAGACGAAAAACGGACGATGGAGGTCGCGCAGCACATCGGCGGCGACACGGTCCGCTGCATCATGCTCTCCCCCAGCGAAGGACTGGGCCGAGGCGATCAAGTTGTGTCGACCGGGAACCCGATCCGCGTGCCGGTCGGCGAAAGCACGCTGGGACGCATGTTCAACGTGCTGGGCGATCCCATCGACGGCAAGGGCGCGGTAGACAGCCCGGAGCGCTGGTCGATCCACCGCGATCCCCCGCCGTTCGAGCAGCAGAACCCCACCACCGAAATTCTGGAAACCGGCATCAAGGTCATCGACCTGCTGGCGCCGTATGCGCGCGGCGGCAAGATCGGCCTGTTCGGCGGCGCCGGTGTCGGCAAAACCGTCCTGATTCAGGAACTAATCCACAACATCGCCACCGAGCACGGCGGCTATTCGATTTTCACCGGCGTCGGCGAACGTACGCGTGAGGGCAACGATCTGTGGCGCGAGATGGGCGAATCGGGCGTTTTGAACAAGACCGCCCTGATTTTCGGCCAGATGAACGAGTCGCCCGGCGCCCGTATGCGCGTGGCGCTGACCGGTCTGACCATGGCGGAGTATTTCCGCGACTGCCAGAAGCAGAGCGTACTGCTGTTCATCGATAACATTTTCCGTTATGTACAGGCGGGCTCCGAGGTTTCGGCTTTGATGGGCCGTATGCCGAGCGCGGTCGGCTACCAGCCCACCCTGGCCGACGAAGTCGGCGCGCTGCAGGAACGCATCACCTCGACCCGGGACGGCGCGATCACCTCGGTGCAGGCGGTCTACGTCCCGGCGGACGACCTGACCGACCCGGCGCCGGCCACCACCTTCTCGCACTTGGACGCGACGACCGTACTGTCGCGTAAGATTGCCGAGCAGGGCATTTATCCCGCGGTCGATCCGCTGGAATCGACCTCGCGTATTCTGGAGCCCGACGTGCTCGGCAACCGGCACTACACGGTCGCGCGCGGCGCGCAGGAGCTGCTGCAGCGCTACCGCGAACTGCAGGACATCATCGCCATTTTGGGCATGGAAGAGCTGAGCGCGGAGGACCGCAAGACGGTAGACCGCGCGCGCCGCATGCAGCAGTATTTCTCGCAGCCCTTCTTTGTCGCCGAGCCCTTCACCGGTCTGGAAGGCCGTTATGTCAAGCTGGAACAGACCCTGAGCGGTTTTGAGGCGCTGCTGGGCGGCGAGCTGGACGAGTATCCGGAGTCCGCGTTTGCCATGGTCGGCACCGTGGATGAGGTCTGCGAAAAAGCGCGCGCACAAGGGGCGGTTTGATGGAAAACCTGTTTTATTTGGAAATTATCACGCCGGAAAAGCAATTTTATGTGGGTTCCGCCGAGGGGCTGGTCATCCCTGCCATCGACGGCTCGTACGGCGTGCAGCCCGGCCATGAGCCGGTCGTCACGGCGATCGAACCGGGTACCGCACGCTTTCAGGTCAACGGCGCATGGCAGGAGGTCGTCGTCAGCGACGGCATTGCCGAAATCATGCCGGATTACGCGATTCTTCTGGTCTCCAGCGCCGAGCGCCCGGATGAGATCGACCAAGCACGCGCCCTGCGTGCCAAGGAGCGCGCCGAAGAACGGCTGCGCCAGCACCAGAGCGTGCGCGAATACCACCTTTCCAAGGCGGCGCTGGCCCGCGCCATGGCACGTCTGCGCGCGCGGTCCAAGTAACGCCGCCCAGCGGCCTGTCCCCTGCAAGCAGGCCATGGAACCAGGCGAAACGGACACACGATTCCGCTATATATTGTGAAATTATTCACAATATATAAAAATGAGAATTTTGCGTCCCAAAAGATTGTTAAATTTTTAATTATTATAATCTGGCAAGTGAAGTGACCGAGGTATACAATAATATCGGTAACAAAAAGTATTGCAGGCAAGAGAGGAGAATACAAATCATGGAAGGCAATACCAACGCGGTATGCGAAGAAAAAGGCGCACTGACCGACGAGTTGCTGCGCAAAATGGACGCATACTGGCGTGCAGCCAATTACCTGGCAGCAGGACAGCTTTATCTTCTGGATAACCCGCTGCTGCGGGAACCGCTGACGATGGATCAGGTCAAAAAGAAGATCGTAGGCCACTGGGGCACGGTACCGGGGCAGAACTTCGTCTATGTTCACCTCAACCGCGCCATCAAGCGCTACGATCTGGATTTGATCCTGCTGTCCGGACCGGGTCACGGCGGCAACTTCTTTGTGGCCAACACCTATCTGGAAGGCACCTACAGCGAGGTTTATCCGAACGTGAGCGAGGATACCGAGGGCATGAAGCGCCTGTTCAAGCAGTTCTCGTTCCCGGGCGGCATCGCAAGCCACGTCGCGCCGGAAACTCCGGGTTCGATCAATGAGGGCGGCGAGCTGGGCTACTCCATCGCGCATGCGTTTGGCGCAGTGTTTGACAACCCGGGTCTGATCGCAGCTGTCACGGTTGGCGACGGCGAGGCCGAGACCGGCCCGCTGGCAACTTCGTGGCAGTCCAACAAGTTCCTCAACCCGATCACGGACGGCGCGGTTTTGCCGATCCTGCATTTGAACGGATATAAGATTTCCAACCCGACCATCTTCTCCCGCATCTCGCACGAGGAGCTGCAGAAGTACTTCGAGGGCTGCGGCTGGAAGCCCTACTTCGTCGAGGGCGACGACCCGATGACCATGCACAGAAAGATGGCCGAGACCATGGATCAGGTCATCGAGGAAATCCTCGCGATCCAAAAGCACGCCCGTGAGACCGGCGACGCCACCCGCCCGGTATGGCCGATGATCGTGCTGCGCACGCCCAAGGGCTGGACCGGCCCCAAGGTGGTGGACGGCAAGCAGATCGAAGGCAGCTTCCGCGCGCATCAGGTGCCGATCATGATGGATCAGCCCGAGCACCTGCAGATCCTGAACGACTGGCTCAAGAGCTACCATCCGGAAGAGCTGTTTGACGAGAACGGCCGCCTGATGCCCGAACTGCGCGAGCTGGCTCCGAAGGGCAACCACCGCATCGGCGCCAATCCGCATGCCAACGGCGGTCTGCTGCTGCGCGACCTGCGCCTGCCGGACTTCCGCGATTACGCATTCAATGTCCCGGCGCCCGGCGCGGTCGAGGGTCAGGATATGATCGAACTGGGCGCCTATGTGCGCGACGTGTTCAAGCTCAACGAGGACAGCCGCAACTTCCGCGCCTTCGGTCCGGACGAGACCATGTCCAACCGCCTGTCGCATATCTTCGAGATCACCAACCGCGACTGGAATGCGGAAAAGCTGGACTCGGATGAATTCCTGGCAACCGACGGCCGCGTGATGGACGGCATGCTGTCCGAGCACATGTGCGAAGGCTGGCTGGAAGGCTACCTGCTGACCGGCCGTCACGGCTTCTTCGCCAGCTACGAGGCATTCATCCGCATCATCGACTCGATGGCGGCGCAGCATGCCAAGTGGCTCAAGGTATGCAACCAGCTGCCGTGGCGACAGAAGATCGCGTCGCTCAACCTGATTCTGGCATCCAACGTATGGCAGCAGGACCACAACGGTTTCACCCATCAGGACCCGGGCTTCCTCGATCACATCGCCAACAAGAAGGCAGACGTGGTTCGCCTGTACCTGCCGCCTGATGCAAACTGCCTGCTCAGCTGCTTCGATCACTGCATCAAGAGCCGCAACTACGTCAACGTCATCGTTGCCAGCAAGCATCCGCGTCCGCAGTGGCTGACCATGGAACAGGCCGTCAAGCACTGCACGCAGGGCATCGGCATCTGGGAATGGGCTTCGAACGATCAGGGCAGCGAACCGGATATCGTCATGGCTTGCTGCGGCGAGACCCCGACGCTGGAAACCCTGGCCGCGGTATCCATCCTGCGCAAGGAGATGCCCGAGGTCAAGATCCGCGTGATCAACGTGGTCGACCTGATGAAGCTGCAGCCGGCAAGCGAGCATCCGCACGGCCTGACCGATGCAGAATACGATATGCTGTTCACCAAGGATAAGCCGATCATCTTTGCGTTCCACGGCTATCCGACGCTGGTGCACGAGCTGACCTATCGCCGTCACAACCGTCACCTGCATGTGCGCGGTTATAAGGAAGAGGGCACGATCACCACGCCGTTCGATATGCGTGTGCAGAACGATATTGACCGCTTCCACCTCGTACAGGACGCGATGCTGCGTCTGCCCCAGCTGGGCAATCGCGGTGCTTACCTGTACCAGAAGATGAGCGACAAGCTGGTCGAGCACAAGCAGTATATCACGGAATACGGCATTGATATGCCGGAGATCCGCGACTGGAAATGGGAGAATTAAGCGATTTCCAGTTTCGCATGCCGTTAACCTGCGCTTGAAAAAAAGTGAATTACGGTAAAAACAAGGGCGCTGCAGAACGTTTCTGCAGCGCCCTTTTGTATTCGGTTGGCGAACTTTCCCGCGTCGGATTGTGTGTATTTTCCGGATGGAACAGCGCGGAAAACAGATGGCGGACACCAAATACAAACGCAAAGCCAGCATCCCAGGCATCAGCAGATATGTCCGTACGGCCGGAAGCCGCGGCTGCCGATTTGCCTTCCAGGCGATGCACAATCATCACGATCCCTCTGCTATCGCCGGTCGCGCCGCTTACTCGGTGATGCCGCGCAGCTCCGCCCACTTGAGCAGTTCCTCAATCGCCGGATTGCGGTTTTCCGCCAGCCAGCTGATAGAGAAATCCAGGGTTTCCGGCGTATGATCCTCCTGAAGCAGCGGAACAATCTTGAGGTTTTTGGTATCATGGAAATACCGCACCGCATATTCCGGCAGGACCGCAACCCCCATTCCCGCGGAAACCATCAGCAGGATGGTCTGCACCTCACGTTCACAGCAGACGATCCTGGGCACAAAACCGCCGCGATGATAGCAGAGCATGACCTCCTCGGTTTCGTCGTTCGGCCGCCCCTTGGGCTGCATGATGATGAATTCCTCTTTTGCCAGCTCCCGATAATGCAGCCAGCGCTTTGTGGCCAGCGGATGTCCGGGATAGAGCACGGCCATCAACGGATATGCTTTCAGGAAGCGATAACTCAGCCGCGGAAAGGTCTGGAAGTACGGCGACAGGTTGAATGCCACGTCGCATTTTTCATCTTCCAGCAGACCGTAAAGCGCGCTCAGGTTATCACGCACCAGCTGGATCGAAATATTCGGAAAGGTTTGATGAAAACCGCGCAGCGTTTCGGAAAACAGGCTCTGCTCATAGCCGCGAATGAACCCGATCGTAAGGCTGCCCATAAACCCCTTGGCGGCCGTGCGCGCCAGCTTGATGGCCTCTTCGGATTTGGCCAGGATCTCCTTTGCCTCGGTCAGGTAGACCCGCCCCGCCGGCGTCAGCTCCACATGGTGCTTGTCCCGGATCAGCAGTGCAACGCCGACCTTTTCCTCCAGCGACTGGATTTGCAGCGTCATCGCCGTCTGCGAAATAAAACACTTTTGCGCGGCCTTGGTAAAATTGAGATTTTCCGCCACGCTGACAAAATACTCCAGCTGCCGCAGATTCATCGTCTCGCCCCTTGTAATAAGTTTTACTTAATTATAATATGCATTTTTCGAATGAGCAAGGCGACTCCTTTTATTTTATAATAAATTTTGCGAATCACACACACAAAGGGGAAATCAAAAGAGATGAAACAATCCAACAGTTTTTACGAAGGGACGTATGCAAAATACATCCTGCCGGGTGTATTGCTGCAATCCGTTCTGATCGGCGGCGGCTACGCCACCGGCCGCGAGATCTTCTCCTACGGCGCCAAGTTTGGCGCGATGGGATGGATCTCCGGCCTGACGATCGGCATCGGCTTTGCGCTGTTTGCTTTCCTGACCTTCGAGATCTGCCGCATCTACAAGGTCTACGATTACAAAAACTACATCAAGCAGGTCATCGGGCCGCTGTGGCCGGTGATGGATGTCCTGACCGTGCTGATCGCCATTATGCTGATCGCAGTCATGGCAGCCGCCACCGGCAGTATTTTTGAGCAGGTCGGTCTGCCGAATATCCTCGGCTCGGTCGTCATCGTTCTGCTCTGCGGTCTGCTCAACTTCAAGGGCGCCAAGGTGATCGAGAAATTCGAGTCGATCGGCACCATCCTGCTGTATGCCGGTTACATCCTGTTCACCATCGTTGTGCTGGTCAAGCGCGGCAGCCACATTCCGGAAGTGTTCGCCACCATGGACACCAGCGCGTTCGACGGCAAAACGACCGTCATGCTCTGTGTCTGGACCGGCATTTTATATGTGGCGTATAACATCAATTCGATCCCGATGGGCATGTTCTCGCTGACCCGCCAGACCAAGCGCCGCGAAACGCTGATCTCCGGCATCATCGCAGGTCTGCTGATGGTCATTCCGTGGTTCCTGTCCTACTTTGCCATGCTGTGCTTCTACGGCGATACCTCCATCGTCGGCGCGAACGTTGCCACCCCGTGGACGCAGATGATCGTGGCCGCGGACGGCGGCACGGCGCTGCTCGTCCTGTTCAGCATCGTCATGGGCTGGACGCTGGTGGAAACCGCGACCGGCTGCATTCACATGATCATCGACCGGTTTGATGTGGCGCTGGTCGAAAAAGGGCATCAGCGCATGAGCGATCATCGCCGCGGCCTGATCACGGTGATCACGCTGGTGCTGGCGCTCGTGCTCTCCCGCATCGGCGTCGTCACGCTGATCGAACAGGGCTACACGCTGCTGTCGTACGGCTTTATCCTGTTCTATCTGCTGCCCACGCTGCTGATCGGCGGTTATAAAATCATCAAGCATAAAAACAAACAATCGTAAGGAGTGTTTATCATGCAATATGTAGGCTATTATAATGGAGAGATCGGCGCGCTGGAGCAGATGAAGATCCCGATGCTCGACCGCGCGGTATACTTCGGCGACGGCTGCTATGACGCGACCACGTTTGCACACAACCATATTTTTGCGGTCGAGGATCATCTGGACCGGTTTTACAACAGCTGCCGCCTGCTGGAGATCCCGTTCGACCTGTCGCGCGAAGCGCTGACCGCCGAACTGCAAAAGTGCATCGACTTAAACGACGCCGACCACGGCATGCTGTACTGGCAGTGCTCGCGCGGCACCGGTATGCGCGCGCACAACTTCCCGCCCAAGGAAGTGAAACCCAATCTGATGATTTTCACTGTCCCTTATGATCTGATTCCGATGGACCAGACGTTCAAACTGATCTCGATGGAGGATACACGGTTCCTGCACTGCAACATCAAAACGCTCAACCTGATCCCGAGCGTCATCGCCTATCAGCGCTGCATCGAGGCCGGCTGTCAGGAAACCGTGTTCCACCGCGGCGACCGGATAACCGAATGCGCCCACAGCAACATCCTGATGCTCCAGGACGGCGTGCTTTGCACTCCGCCGCGCGACAACCTGATTCTGCCGGGCATCACGCTCAAGCACCTGCTGGCGCTGGCCGAGCAAAACGGCATCCCGACCCGCGAAGCGCCGTTCACGATGGACGAGCTGAAAGCCGCCGACGAGGTCATCATCAGCAGCTCGGGCGGTCTGTGCATCGCCGCGACCGAGCTGGACGGCCAGCCGATCGGCGGCAAAGATCCGGACACGCTCAAAACCTTGCAGGACGCCTATACCGCCTTCTACGACCGCGATACCAATTTCTGATCCCGGCCATATTTAGGGGATTGGGGTGCATGCGTCATTGCAGTCCAATCTGCTGATCCCAAAGAAACGAGCGAAAAACCCCTTCAGCTTGTCTATTACCGCCTGCTTTTTCTCGGCTCTGGTACCGCCCTCGCCAAAGAAAGAGACAGGCGGCATCAGTTTATCGATAAAAGCACAAAAAAGCCGCTTGTTCGTAAGAACAAGCGGCTTTTATGGTACGCCCGATGCGATTCGAACGCACGGCCTTTGGAGTCGGAGGGGTTTGTCGCGACTGCATTCCCACTGATTACTGCTTCAAAAGTGCAGTTTATGACCATTTTTCTGCGTAATCGCACCTGTTTCTTCAGCAAGTTAGGCCGCCAAAAACAAGCCGTGGACGCCAAATATGGACGCCAAACCAGTAATTGCAAGGCGACTTTCCCCGTCCTATAACGCCTGAATGCGCAGCGGAACATGGAGCTGCTGCGCCTTGGTCAGTGCGTTTTGAAACACGTCGAGAAAATCCTCGCCGCTGCTCGTCACAAAGTAATTGCTGAGGTCTGTGATCGAGTCGCTGATCTGATCGCCCCATGGCGGCATCAGTGAACGATCCTCGATATCCCAAATCACCTGATCGGGCGTGAACCGAGCAAGCCCCAGTTTAATCTGCGCCAACTCTTCTGCCGCCTGCTGCAAATGTTCCGCAGACAATTCACCCTGATATAACTCCTGCATGATGTAGGGATATTTGCTGCCCCACTGTTCGTTCTCCAGCCGTCCACATACGGTCGAGAAAAACGCATGGAGAAAATCACCGCTGCCAATCGTGTACAAATACCGTTTCACCGTAAATCCTACTGCCATACCGCACCTCCTATTGCACTTGAAAACGCAAAAGCGAAAGAAACGAGCTGACTTCAGTTTACCACAGCATATATTACTTTCCAACCCGCTTATCTATTTTCACTTTTTACACTTTTCATAACTTAATCTATCAAAAATCACTCTTGACACCGTTGTATAGCAACTTTCTCCTGATCGTTTGCATCAAATGAATTGCAAAATATTTTTGTATTTTCATAACGATCGAGCATTATCTTTTTACCATCCTCCAACATGAGAATAAATCTATTCTCAAAGGAGGATTTTTTATGGATATCAAGCGAGAAATCAAATGTGCATTTCATACACTGGGTTTGGACAAACCGCGCAAACATCAAATGGCACCGATTAAGTCATTGACCGACAAACAGGATACCATCGTCATCGCCGGAACATCCTCCGGCAAGACGGCAATTTACCAGACAGCTGGATTGGTGCTGCAAGGGCTGACTGTGGTAATCAAACCATTGCTGGCATTGATCTACAACCAAGTGCATGAATTGCAGCAAAAGGGCATTTCCGCAGCCTGGGCAAAAAAACTGCGCAGACCTCGAAACAGGCCGCAAAAACAATACGACAGAACTTCCAACAAGTGCAGGATTTTCTGTTCGGAACCGGCTGCATGCGCAATCCGGTCTTGCAATATCAGGGACAAACCGAGCAGAGCATCTGCAAACGCTGCACCAACTGCGCCAGCGAGAGAAAGAGGTGCTGAATATGAAACGCAACAACGGAATCCATACCTTTTCGCTAATACTCCGCAGAAGCTATTCGGAAATCCAGAATATCCGTGCGCAGAATACCTGCATCCACGGCAAACGCGACCGTTTTTCGCTCAACCGATATTTTTGTATCGCAGATTATAAGGACAAAGGCGTTGAGATTTTACTGCACCAGTCACTGACGCACCCGAACTGAGTTGCGCTGATCGTCAACCCAGCCTCGCTTCTGGCTGGATCATACCAGCCGATCGGGCTGTTTCGCCCGACCAAAAAGAAGCTGGCAGAGCTGAAACAGCGCCTGCGCGCCATTCTGGATGAGATAGGGTTAGATATACGTCTCATGCGGTTTCATCTGTCACGCTGTGATCTAATACAAGATCGCTATTTTGATCTTGAAACCGAGGTTACGCTATGGCTGAATGTATTCCAAAAGTCTTGGTTGATCCAGCACAATAAGGTCGTTCCTTTTCCGCAGGCGTCGGAATTTGATGAGAAGTGAAAACGCGCGAATCAACATGCGTGGATGGTCGCAAACAAGAGTTGTGCGTTTTCGGTGCACGACAACTGAAAAAGCGCCATAAAGTCAAAATCAAAGAACATATCCTGCGTCTGGAGCTGCGGCTGTCCCGCAAGCGCATTTGCAAGTTATGTCACGATGCCGCATGGAACAAGCATCTGCTGGAATTGTACGAAAAACAAGATGACAAACTGGACAAATTCCTGCACCGACTCTATCTGCCGGAAAAGACACGGGGCTGTCTCACAAGCGCAGGCGCTGGAAATCATCAGAGCTTCACGTTTTCGGGAAAAGGCCAAGAAAAAGCTGCGCCGGATCGTGAAAAAGGCGAGCGGCTGCGAATCACCCGCAGCCGTCCAGCGGGAAACCAGAATCAAAAAATCAGAGTTTATCAAGATGTTGGGAGAATTCGAAGAATTGGGTATTTACCCGATTGTTGTGATATCATCCCCGCGCATGCGGGGCTAATTATTCTATCTCCTCAGCAAGATCATACCCATGCCATATGCCTTGCCGGCGCCGATTCCCCGGGCTATCGCCTGACGAAACAGCTCTTGCCGTTGAATTTGCAAAACACCGTCTTACCGATAGCCATCCCAATACATGCATCCACCCTGTTTGGAAGTATGCGTGCCCATCAAGTGAACACTCTCTTTTTCTTCTGCCCCTAAAATCTCAAACCTGGCTTGCTCTGCTTTACGATGCAACCACGCAAGTCATTCCTCTGGCTCACGCAGCACTCGACGCTGGCTTTTTTCCGGTCCTTTGCTGCTACTTTTTTTGTTGGCGCCGCTAGCAGGTCAAACCGCCAGACCTGTCCGTTTTCCAGAGCTTGCAACCAATCTGACAAATCCCGCTCACCGCCAAACACCATGCCCGGTACCAAAGCGGCACGGTTTACCGGCATATCTGAACAGAGGTAAACCGCCGTCCGCCCCGGTTCTATCCGCAGCCGACAGAGGATGTTCGCATCCTTGCGTGCGATCTGAAACAGCCCAGTGACCAGCCGGTGCATCTGCTGGCAGTCCGTTAACGCCCGCTGAATAGCCCGTATCTGCGGCTGCAGTTCAATTCTGGTCAGATACATGTGTTTCCTCCTTTGCTACGCTGCAACGATGACCAAAAAGCTGGCATCCTGCCGATACTCCCGGCGGGAAATAATCGTATTGCCTGTGCTGCGCGGCTTGCCCTCCGCATTGCGCAGTGGATTCCCGGTCACAGTATGATAATCCACCATGCGGTTGACCTGTCGATCCGCCCGCACAGTCATTTGCAGCGCATCATACATATCAGCGATTCGTTCATCTCCACGCGCCCATCCTAAGGCGCAAGCCAGCAGACCGATAACACCTGATTTTGTGGGCAGCACTGCCGAATCTCTTGTGTCCCATTTGCTGCTTTCTCCCCAAGACTGCAGCACGCCTCCCCGCTGCAGCGCCAAAATAAGTGCTCGCTTTGCGCGAGCAGACATTCCGCTTCGATTTCGTCTCGCCTGCCTGCGGAATAGCTGCATGGAATAACAATATCTGTCCAACTGACCGTGATTGCAGTGCTTGATACACTTCCTGCGCAACCGTATTGAGCAGCACACACATACAGCCGCCCTGTGCAGTCAGTTTTCCGGCCATCTCCGCGATTTTTTCCGCGTTGTGTAAAATCGGACAGATCTGCGCTGCATTACACTCGATGTAATTGGTCGTTCGAGCAGTCTTCCAGATGCTGTGACGGCGGTTACTGCCGGATATTGATCCTGCAGGATCTCCGTGGTGTAGGCCGAAAGCAACTGCTGCTTTTTTGCTGGCGGCAAGGTCGCCGACAATAAGACAACTGGGATTTCGAGCGCTTTGCACCACTGCAAAAGGCGATGCAGGATCTGGCTCATGTACGCATCATAGGCATGCAACTCATCGATTACCCGCACCTTTCCAGATAACCCCATCAGCCTAAGCACGCCGTATTTCACCATCATCACTAAAAGCATTGCCTAATCTATTGTACCGACTGCGTTACTTTCCAGCAGCCCACGGCGCAGCGGCTCCAGCCATTTGCGCGCGATTTGTTCGTCCTCCGTCTGAAACGCTTCCACCTCTGCGATCTGTTCATCGACCAACCATGCCATCGCGTGAAGCAATCGAACATTACTCTGTTGCCCGTGTATATGAAGCAAAACACGCCTACGCTCCACCATCTGGTTAGAAGTTGCCGCCGTGGGCAAGGCAACATAAAAAACCGTTTTTCCCATGCTTGTGCTATTTTCAGCGCAGCATACAAACCAGCTTCGTTTTTTCCTTCACCCATCGGCGCTTCCAGCAACACAAGTGAAATCTTTTCGCCACACTGATTGAACAGCTCCTCTGTCTGTTGCTGCAAGGGACGCATGCCGTCCCACAAAATATTCGGCCAGACCGAGCAAAACGCGCCCACTTGAAACAACTGCTGTCGTTTCAAACCGCTTTGATCCAGAAATCGGTCCACTCGCTCCTCAACATTCGGTCACAGAACATCTTTCCAATTATCCGCCTGAGCATATATGTTACTTGATGCGATCCAATCGGAAAGAATCGTCAGGCCCAGTAGCAAGGAACCGATGCCCCCTTGCCGTTCCCGCCCAATAACAGGCCAAACAACCGGCGTTTCCCATAGAAAAACTGTCGCATGATATGCTCCAATTCATCCTGTTCGGCGGCCATTTGCTGGAGCACAGGATCAGTATCTCCTTGCTTTCCCTGATGATGTTTTCCTAACAGACCTGCAAGAAAGCGTGCGGTTCTGCTCTCCATACCCTGCACTTTCCAAATTCGTTCCATGATCATTTGTGTACCGATTTCATGGCGCATATGATTTCCCGCTCCAAATGAAAGCAGATTAAAGCCCTGCGCACTGAGAATTTCCCGTGTTTTAGCGTCAAGCGCCTGAAAATTTAGCGTGCATTTGCCTGCTGCATCGTGACACGATACAAATTATATTGCAGGCATCCAACATATTCCATTAAAAAAATATAAATTGTTGTGCACGTTTTATACGTTTTTCCCACCTGCTAATGTGTCTGAACCCTAAAATAAAATAGAAAGCAGCATATTGCTTGGTGTCTAAAGCATTATGCTGATTCGAATAGAGAAACTTTTCAAGTGATTTCATTAACATTAAGATGATACAGCGTGAATTACAGTGCACTATATCCCACCCACCTGCCAAATCTCAATTCATTTTAAGGAGTGCTATCTCATGAAGTATATTAACTACAACGATATGAAAGCTTTCTATACGATCGACGAGGTCTGCCGGCTGTTCGAGATGGACAAGGCCGGGCTCCGGCACTATGCCGAGAAGTACAACATTTCACCGCAGGAAGACCAGTATGGCAACTGGGGATTCCGCAAGGTACTGGTACGCAAGCTGCACAATTATATCTACAAGGAGCAGCGCAATGCTCCCGACGACGGCAGTTCCCCTTGGGGCAATAACAAGTCGGAAAAGAAGTCTGACCCAGGGTCCTGACGGTCAAGGAAGCCGCCGCGAGCTCAAAACCACCCGCCAACAAATCCGCAAGATGATCGCAAACGGAGAACTCCCGGCTGTTAAAGTCGGCCGAGAGTGGAGAATTCCGCTGGAAAGCATC
>NZ_UYYD01000020.1 GCF_900625105.1 Agathobaculum sp. Marseille-P7918
TCAGGTCGGCATCCTCCCGCAAGTCTCGCAATCTGTTCATGGTGTTCACCTCAAGGTGAGTATGCCATAACCTAAAACAGGTTATTTACTTTTAACCTATTTCAGGTTAATATAAGTTTGAGGTGATAATATGCCGAATTACAAGGAAATGTATCTCACTCTGTTCCGCGCGACCGAGCAGGCGATCAACACACTGATCGAAGCGCAGCGCGCATGTGAGGAATTGTATGTCAGCGAGCCAGAAACGGAGCTGCGAGTTGTTCCGTTGCCCGATCGCGCAAAGGAGGAAAACCAATAAACAGCTTGCTGAAGAGGTAAGACTGTACAAAAGGTTTGGGTATTCATCCTCCGCAGCCCACTGCGGAGGAATGTCTGTTTTTTTACATTTCTCTTCGCAGATATACCATATCCACCAGCCTTACCCCATTGTCATAGATCGGATGATCGTAGTAATCCGTGAAGAAGTTTTTGACCCGATGGTGCCGACAAAAACCACAGGCCTCATAAAACAGAATGGTGGAAGGGCTGTCCCCAGTGCCTACCTGCAGTATCGCATAGCGTCCCGCATAGGTTTGCACAAGGAAGTCCAGCAGAGCTTTCCCATATCCCTTCCCCTGAAACGCCGGTTCCACAGCAATGTTTTTCAGCTCCAGCACGCTGCTGCCTTCATCCGTCACGACACACTCCGCCTTGACGCCGTCCTCCTCCAGAACATACATCGTTCCACGCTCCAGATAACGGTCAATCATATCCTCCTGCTCATCTGCCAACAGCAATAGGTCAAGATACTGTTTTTTATCGTTGATAATTTCCCTGATCTGCATTTTTTCTGTACTCCATTCCCTTGCTATGATAGATTTCATAATATCACACAAAGTACGGCGCTGCAATTCTCCGGCAAACATGACACACAGCTGTCGCATTCCTATGATATAATACAGACAAACGCAGCGAAGGCGGTGATGCAATGAAAATGGATCGGCTGATCGGCATTTTGTCGCTGCTGCTTCAGCGGGACAAGGTTACCGCCCCGGAGCTCGCGGCACACTTCGAGGTATCCCGCCGGACAATCCAGCGGGACATCGAATCCCTGTGCCGGGCGGGCATCCCGATCGCCACCACGCAGGGCGCGGGCGGCGGCATCTCCATTCTGGAGGGTTACCGCATGGACCGCACCGTACTGACCGCGCCCGAGATGCAGGCAATCCTCGCAGGTTTACGCAGTCTGGACAGCGTCAGCGGCACCCGCCGCTATGCACAGCTGATGGAAAAGCTATCCGCCGGAACAAGCGAACTAATACCCGGCGGGTCACACCTGCTGATCGACCTGTCCTCATGGTACAAGACCAGCCTGCCGCCCAAGATCGAGTGCATCCAGCAGGCGATCGAGCAGCACCGCACCATCCGCTTTACCTATTTCTCTCCCAAAGGAGAGTCCGAACGGACGGCCGAGCCCTACTATCTGGTGTTTCACTGGTCGGCGTGGTATGTGTGGGGCTGGTGCAGGCTGCGGCAGGATTTCCGGCTATTTAAGCTGAACCGCATGACCGGGCTTGTGATGAGCGACGCTTTTTCGCCTCGCCCCGCTCCCCTACCCGATCTCGAACCCGCGCGAGTATTCCCGGAGAAATACCGGGTCACCGTGCTGTTTGACCCGTCCTGCCGTTGGCAGCTGATGGAGGAATACGGCGCAGATCGCCTAACCGTAGAACCGGACGGCCGGCTGCGGTTCACCGGCGACTTTCCGGACACGGAAAGTGTCCTGGGCTGGGTACTGACCTACGGGGACAAGGCCGAACTGCTCGAACCTCAAGAGTTGCGGGAACTGCTGCAAGACACGCTGCGCCGCACGCTGTCACAGTACGGACGAGAGGAGGCATGACCGATGCGCTACGAATGGCTGGACGACTATCTGCTGCAAAAGCGCGGCGTAACCAAGGACTATCAGCCGGTCTGGAACTGGATCCGATACCATATCGGCAGCAAAATGTTCGCGGCGCTGTGTCTAGACAAGGTGCACGAGGTCTGCTACATCAACCTCAAGCTGGAGGAAAGCGAGAGCGCATTTCTGCGCGGCCAATATGCGGACATCCTGCCGGGCTATTATTCCGATAAACGGTGCTGGGTATCGGTGAAACCGGACGGCGCGGTGCCGGACGACCTGCTGCGCGGCATGCTGGACAAGTCCTACAGTCTGACGCTCGCGGGCCTGAGCAAAAAAGCGCGGCGGCAGGCGCTCGGCCTGACCGCTTGCGGGCTAGAATGTAACACTTGTCAACTATACCAAGGCGACTGCCCCGGCTGCAATGAGTGCAGCGGTCGGGTGTTCCACGCACCACCGGGCAAGCCCTGTCCGATTTTCGGTTGCGCAGTGAACCGCAAACACCGCACCGGCTGCGGCGGCTGCGCCGACGCACCCTGCGCACTATGGGAGCAGGTGCGCGATCCGACGCTGAGCGAAGAGGAGTTCCGCGCGTCTATCGCCGCGCGGCTGGAAAACTGGAAGGAGGTGCTGAAAGATGCCCTTTGATTACAAGAAAGAGTACAAAGAATTCTATTTGCCATCCAAAACGCCGGGTATTGTCACCGTACCCGCCATGAACTTTCTAGCGGTGCGGGGACAAGGCGACCCCAACGAGGAGGGCAGCGCATACAAGCAGGCCATCGGCATGCTCTATGCCGTGGCGTTCACCATCAAGATGAGCAAGATGGGCAAACACAAGCTGGAAGGGTACTTTGACTATGTCGTGCCGCCGCTGGAAGGACTATGGTGGCAAGATGGCATCCAAGGCATAGACTACGCGCACAAAAAGGATTTCCAGTGGATTTCGCTCATCCGTCTGCCGGAGTTTGTGACAAAAGAGTCCTTTGAGTGGGCCGTCCGGAAGGCAACAGAGAAAAAACAGCAGGATTTCTCCACAGTAGAGTTTTTCTCATGGGAGGAAGGGCTGTGCGTTCAGTGCATGCACATCGGCCTCTATGACGACGAGCCCGCCACCGTGGCCGCTATGGAGCAATACGCCAAGGCGCAAGGCTACGCGGCGGACTTCGAAGAAAACCGCTTCCATCACGAAATTTATTTGAGCGATGTGCGGCGGTGCAAGCCAGAGCGGCTGAAAACCGTCGTCCGGCACCCGGTAAAAAAAGCAGATAAATGAATCGATGAGCGGAGGTTACCATGGACATACGAATACAGCGAGAAAACAAAATCCAGCAGTGGTTTTCCATGTGGCTGGATGGACAGGACACTGGCATCGCAGAACTCTTTACGCCCGACGCCGTCTACATCGAGAGCTGGGGACCGGCGTATCACGGCCGCGATAAGATCAAGCTGTGGTTTGACGAGTGGAACACCCGCGGCACCGTCGAACGCTGGGACATCCGGCAGTATTTCCACAAAGGGGAGCAAACGGTCGTGGAATGGTCGTTCCGCTGCGCGATGACGGACGGCACTGTGCAGAGCTTTGACGGTCTCTCCCTCATCCGCTGGAACGAGATGGGACAGATCTGCTTCTTACAAGAATTTGGCTGCAACGAAGCCCACTATGACCCCTATGCCAACGGGAATGATCCTGCGTTTCGTGACGAGCCTGCAATGTGGTTCTGAAAGGGAGACGAGTTATGCCAACTTCCAAGGTGACAGTCCACTTCCCCTGCCTTGTCGAGCAGGTATGGCAAACGGTGACCGACCTCACTTACACCGCATGGCGCAGCGACCTTGCACGGGTGGAAGCCGTGGACGAAACCCACTTCGTCGAACACACCAAAAGCGGCTACGCCACAAACTTTACAGTCTCAATCTGCGAACCGCCCCACCGCTGGGCCTTCACCATGGAGAACGGCAACATGTCCGGCTCTTGGGAGGGTATCTTCGAGGAGACAGCGGACGGCGCCCGGCTGACCTGCACCGAAACCGTGAACGCCAAGCACTGGTGGATGCGTCCCTTTGTGCCCGGCTATCTGAAGCGGCAGCAAAAACGATATCTGGACGATTTGCGAAAGGAACTTGACCATGGAAATCAGGCTGGCACAAGCACAGGACATTGACGCTTGGATGACGCTGGTAGAGCAGGTACGGGATGCTTTTCCCGGCTTGGAGACCGCCGAATCCATCAACGAACATCGGGCAACCGTGCTGCACTTTATTGCGCAGTCCTCGGCTATCTGCGCGATTGATGCAGATCGTATCGTCGGCATCTTACTGTTTTCCATGGAAACAGGCGAGCTGTGCTTTCTGGTGGTCGATCCGACCTGCCGGAGACAACACATTGCGCAGCGGCTGGTGTCCTTCATACTGACACAGATGGATGCAGACCAAGGCATCACCGTAACCACCTGTCGAGAGGACGACCCGGATGGGCGGGCCGCGCGCGCTTTCTACAAGCATTTAGGCTTTTCAGAGGGACGGCTGACCGAGAAATTTGGCCATCCCGCCCAAAAGTTTATTTTGAAACGACAGTCCACCGGACAAAATTGAGCACGGAAAATCGGGCAGGGGTCGCTGATTTCCGGTATGTTGGATCTAGAAGGACGGTGTGACAAATGGATTGGGTAACAAGCATTCATCAGGCGATCCGGTATATTGAAGAACATCTCCGGGAGGAATTGACCATCCGGGAGATTGCACAGCAGACGGCTTTGTCCCCCTTTTACTTCCAGAAGGGCTTTGCCATGCTGTGCGGCATAACGGTGGGCGACTACATCCGCCAGCGCCGGCTCTCCGCCGCCGGGCTGGAGGTCCTCACGACGGATCGGAAAATCATCGACATTGCGCTGGAGTTCGGCTACGACTCGCCGGACAGTTTTACCAAGGCTTTTACCCGATTCCATGGCCTTACACCCGCCGCACTGCGAAAAAGCGGGGGCGCGGTTCGTTCCTTTGCTCCGCTTCGAATCAAAGTGACATTGGAAGGTGGTCAAAATATGGATTGCAAGATCATGAAAAAAGAGGCGTTCACCGTGCTTTGCCGGGCAAAGACCTTTAAGTATGAGGATGGCTCAGTCGAAGTGCCCCGGTTTTGGGCCCAGCATTTTGCTGCGGGCGGTGGCGAGGTAGTGTGCGGCATGTACGGCATCAATCTGGACGAGAGCATGGCCGGCAACGAGTTTGAATATCTCATTGCCGACAACTACGATCCCGCTAAGGAAATCCCCGACGGCTTCACCACCCGCACCATCCCGGCCCATACTTGGGCAGTGTTCCCCTGTACCGGTCGGATGCCTCAGTCCCTTCAGGGTCTGAACCAGCAGATTTTCTCCCAGTGGCTGCCTACAAACCCCGACTACAAGATCGCCGCAGGCATCAATGTGGAGATGTACAGTGACGCCAGCAAGTTTGAGGACGGCATCCAGAATCAGGACTACTACTGTGAGGTCTGGATTCCGGTGGAAAAGAAATAAGGTGCATCCCCTTCGAAAAATGTTCCTACAGAATAGGAGAACACAAACGGCTTGATTGACAGCCGTTTCGCCGTAAGAGCAATTTGATAAACAAACGCATGTTCATACAATAGAATGACAAAATAATTTCTGATTGATAGAGGAGACGGCTGTCATGCTTGATTTGATACCGAGCGCGGAGCAGATGACCACTTTAGTAGGAAAGTCCTTATATGAGATCTGGATCCAGTTATGCGCCTTGATTGACGCAAAATATGATATGGAACGTCTATGGGGCAGCGGCGGGAAAGCATGGATCTATGAATATAAATACCGTCGCGGCGGCAAAACCTTATGCGCACTATACGCGAGAGAAAACTGCATTGGATTTATGGTCATCTTAGGAAAGGATGAGCGTTTAAAATTCGAAAACGCCAAAGAACATTACACAGAGGAAGTTCAAAGAATTTATGATGAAACGCCAACTTATCACGACGGAAAATGGCTAATGTTTAACCCAGTGGACACCTCGCTGTTTGAGGATTTCATCAGGCTGTTGGCCATCAAAAGAAAACCAAACAAAAAATCAAACTGAAAAAGCCGCGCTCACATAATGACACTTCATGCCAAATTGTGAGCGCGACTTTTTTAATATGCACAGGATTTATGCTTTTCTTATTTCATACAGATTCTGTGTGTAAACGCTTTGCTTAGTCCTCCCAAATCGACGCACCGTTGGTTGCAATCACCTTCTGATACCAATAGTAAGAATCCTTGGGATAGCGTTTGAGTTCCTTAACGTCATCATCTGTGCGGTCAACATAGATCAGACCGTATCGCTTTTTATAGCCGTTGCTGGTCGACAGCAGGTCAATCGCTGACCATGGATTGTAGCTGATCACCTCAACGCCTGCGTCGATCGCGCGGTACATCGCACGCAGATGCTTTTTAATGTAGTCGATGCGCGCATCGTCGTGCACTCGACCGTCCTCGGTCAGCGTATCATACGCACCAAGGCCGTTTTCCGTGATCATCAGCGGCTTGTTATAGCGGGTGTACAGGTCACGCAGGATATACTCCATGCCGTCCGGATCGATGGCCCAATCCCAGTCAGTCGTGTCCAGTTCGGGGTTCTTGCAGATCTGATAAAAGCCCGGATGCGTCTCATAACCTGACATATCACCCTTTTTGCCGGTCAGGTTGTAGCCCGCCCAGCTGCGCGCAACATCGTCCGGGCAAGCCTTGGCCGCTTCACTGTTATAGTAGTTGAGCGCCAAAAAATCACTCTCGCCCGCACGGATGATGTCCATATCGCCGTTCTCGATGACCGGTGCAAGCCCATTTTTCTCCAAATAACGAAAAGCCGCTTTGTTGTAGTGTCCCTTGAAATAGATATCCAGATAGAACGAGTTTTTCAGGTCGTGCGCGTTCATGGCGGCAATTGCGTCCTGTGGTTTGCAACTGGCTGCGTAGATCGGCGAGTAACCAAGGGCCGCGCCGACCTTACCGCCGGGTACCAGTTCATGCACCAGCTTGCAGGCGATCGCGTGCGCGAGGTTCATATGATGATTCATCTGGAAGCGCAGCTGGTCATTGCCCTTTAGCTCGTCGCGCACAATGTTCTTTCGATCCCAAAACTGCACGATGATACTCTGCTCGTTGATAGTCAGCCAGTATTTGACCTTATACTTAAAGGTCTCGATGACGAAGCGGGCGTACCGCTCAAAATCCTTGACCGACTGGCGGCTGATCCAGCCATCGTATTTTTCGACCAGCGCCATCGGCAGGTCGTAATGATAAAGCGTGACAATCGGCTCAATGCCATTGGCGATGCACTCATCGATCAACGCACGGTAATACGCAACACCCTTCTCGTTGATCTCACCGTCACCATCCGGAATGATGCGCGACCACGCAATCGAAAAGCGATACGACTTCATGCCCAGCTCCTTGAACAGCCGGATATCCTCCTTGTAGCGGTGATAATGATCGCTCGTGACCGACGCGTCTGCAAAGCCGGTACGCTTAGCGTACTGGCTGCTTTCCACATCCTGCTGGGACAGCATCTTGCCGTCCTCAAGCGCCGCACCCTCGCACTGGTATGCGCTGGTCGACGCCCCCCACAGGAAACCCTCGGGGAATTTTCTTTCAAGCATTTCCATAGTATCCTCCTGTTATGCGGGCAGTCGGTCGCGCATGATGCGGTACATACGGATCAAACGCTCGGCCAGATTGATCTCACTCATGACGGTCATCAGCGTGTCCTGTGCATGGTTGAACAGGATGCTCATCGGGAATTTCTCTTCCGAGGCGATTTCCGCCTGCATGGTTTCGGTCTGCGCATGGTGTGCCTTAACAATGTTTTCACGCGCCTGCTTCAAAAAGCTGTCCGCAGCGTCGAAGTCAAAGCCTTCGGCAGCATCGAGCGCCTTATTGGCGGCAGTGCGGGCATCGCCCGCCGCAAGGATGATCTCCATGGCGATCTGTTCCATTTTTTCGTTCTTGTTTTCCATGTTAGCCTCCATCATAAGTACACATGCTTGTTATCCGGCCGCTTCTTCGGTGACGCACTGCTTCTCATATACCTTATAGAATGGATACCAGACAAGCAGATAGAGTACAAACAGTACGATGTATACGACCACAGCGCGCAGATCCTCTGTGATCATGACGCTCGAGAACGGTGCCGGGATCTGGCCGACCTGAATCATTTTGGACGGGATGTTGAGCAGGCCCGCACGCATCGAGAACCACACGACCACTGGACCGACAATGTTGTTGATCCACACCGGCAGCATGAGCAGCGGGTTAAATACGACCGGCGCGCCGAACATCAGCGGCTCGTTGATATTGAACAGCGAGGGCGCAATACAGATGCGGCCGATGGTTTTCATCTTGGACGATTTGGAGCGCAGCATCAGCACATTGAGCGGAAGCGTCGCACCAACACCGCCCATCGTAATCAGCGCTGCTGTGAACACGGTCTCGCTGGTCGTGATGTTCATAGCGGCCATGCCGCTTGCGACCGCTGTGATGTTTTCGGAAATCGCCATCATGAAGATCGGCGTGGTAACCGCGTTAAAAATCCACGCGGAAATACCCATCGAATACAGCATTGCTTGGATCAGGCAAATTAAGATAAGACCGGGCAGTGTCTGGGCAATATTCTGCAGCGGCATGAAGATCGCCAGAATGTACTGATAAATATCGAGCTGCAGGTTGGTTGCCAGCACCATGCCGACACCAAGCGTCAGGCCGATCGGGATGATGTTGTTGATCCACTCGATGACAAAGTCCGGCAGCGAGTCATTGCCCGACAGTACCTTCAGTTTAGCATAGAAATGGAACACAACCGAGGTCAGTAGGCCGGTGACCAAACCCATCATGATGCCCGACGCACCAATGCGCTCACCGATGACCTGAAACATGCCTTCCTCCGTTGTCATCGACTGGCACAGGATGAAATACAGGCCGATTGCTGTCAGCGACGCATACACCTGATACTGCTCATGCTTGAGCTTGAGCATCGCTTCGTGCGTCACAAGGAAGGTGATGTAAATGGCAAGGAAGCCGAAAGTGTAGCTAAAAATGACACCGAGGTCGGGCAGAAACGCCAGATAGGAGCGGAATACATTGTAGAACGAGATGACCGAGCCGGTCAGGATGAACGGCAGCACTTTTTTCATCGTGCTGGCTACCGCGTCGATCCACGGATTTTCAAACACCTTTTTGCACTTTGGCGCAAAGGACTGCGCCAGCCATGTCATAAATTTGTTCATGCTCAACTCTCCTGTCCCACAAGGCCGAGAATGACATCGAGCAGCTTATCCCCGTCAAGTGCAGCATAAATATCGGCCGGAATCAGGGCGACCTTGGCACCGAACGGTGCGCACTGTTCAGTCAGGCGGTTGAGCGCGCTTTCATAGTGGGGGCCAATCAGCAGCACATCGAACTGGCCAAGCGATTCGGTGACCACACTCTCGCTCTTGGCTTCGACCGAAACGTCTACCTTTCTCTTCTTGGCAGCCTTTCTGGTTTTCTGCGCCAGAAAACCGCTGGAAAAACCTGCGCCGCAGCACAATAACGCTTTGATCTCACTCATGATTTATATCCTCCATTCATTATCGCTTTCAATCTTTTTGATCACGCTGATCAATACCTCATAGCTTTTCTCCCGGATCAGGGTCTGAACAAATTCCTCGTCCAGCATGAACATCGGGGAAACGTTGTAAAAATCCTCTAAGTTTTCCTTGTTCACCGAGATAGAGAGCAGGAAAACCACCTGCACATCGTGTGTAAACCAGTGGATAGGCTTATCTAGCACGGCAACCGAAACAAAAGTCTGCTGTGTGATCGGCGCGTAAGGATGCGGAATTGCGACGCAGTTGCCGAAGTCAGTCTGCATGATCTGTTCCCGATGCATGACGTATTCCTCAAAGCAATCGGGCACATCCGCATTTTTGGCAATGCGCGTGCAAATCTGATGCAGCACGTCCTCCTTGGTCGTGCCCGCAATGTCGGTGAAAAACAACTCCTCCCGGAAATACCGTAAAACGCTCTGCGCTGGCATATTTTTGAGCAGTTTTTTGACCCGCCCTACGCTGTGGCTGTCGAAGAAATACTGCACCTGATAGATCGGCACCGGCACATTGAATTCGATCGGCACGGTCGAAAAGATGTAGTCGACCTCTTTCAAGTCTTTTTCCAGCAGCGAATGCACGTCGCACACTTCAACACGGTTGAGGTAATCGCTGAACGCTTCCTCAAACCGGTATTGGAACAGCTTGGCACTGCCCGTACCGGACTCACATACAAGTACAATATTCCGTCGGCTGGTTGTACGCTTTTTGCGTTCAAAGGCCAACGCGATGCACATCGCTACATAACCAATCTCATCTTCGCTGACGATGGTGTGGAAATATTCTGCCAATACGGTACACGCCTGTGCCGCCATAGCATAAGGAAAACTATACGTTTCTTTAATCTCCTTGAGCATCGGATTTTTGAACTGCATGTGATATTGCAGCCGGATGCGAAGTGCAAACATGTGCTTGCGCAATAGCGTCTGCAATTCAAAGTCCTCATACAGATCGACACTAAAGGTTTTGAGCACGCTGGCCAGCATATCGTTAACCAGCTGATTGATTTCCATGTCGATGACAATATTGTCTGGGTAGCTAGCCGATCCGCGCTTCTTTCCCGAGATCAGCACTGCAAGGTATTTGATCTCCGGAATATCGAAAACATAGTCAGCGTTGCTTTCTTGCAAATATTTCGCGCAGATGCTGGCCGTGTCGATGTCAGCTTCCTTCAAGCCAGAATCGTAGTCCAGTTCGGACAGTGCAATGCGGTGATTATGCTGTAACCGGTACAGTGCGATCTGAATCTGCAAGATGATGTTGCGTACCTCAGATTCATATAGCATGTACCCGTATTGGTTAAGTTTCTCGATAACGCATCGGCCGATTATCTCCTCACCTGCAAAGTACTGTGTACGGATGTGATCGCCCTGCTGCCGCAGACTTAGAATGTATTCGGCCATACACTGACGGAACCGCAGCTCCGACCCGCAAATCAACAAGCCGTGATATGGTTTACGGTCAAGCATCAAATCATAGCCTTTAAGATAGTCGTCGATATGTCTCAGGTCATTCGAAATGGTCTTGCGTGAAGCAAACAGTTTTTCACACAAATCCTCGATCTTTATAAATTCATTTTGCAGCAGCAGAACCGACAGGATGTAGCGCGTTCTTTCCTCCGATGTATCGTAATAGCCCAGCGGCTTTTCTTCGGCTCGGAACTGACTGTATACCTGCGCATCCTGCACTACAATTTGATAGCCCTTGCCATATTTTCGAACTATTTCTGCGCCGTTTTTCCCTAATATTCCTCCCAACTCGGTCAATTGTTTACGAATGGTTTTTTCACTGCGTTGTGTCCTTTTGCAAATGGTATCCATAGACACAAATTCGTTTTCGGAAAGGCAATCCAATATTGTGCGCAGTCTATTATCCAGCATTGTCTCCTCCCCGCTTCCTACAGAGTATTGCATTACGTAATCTTTATCTGTTGTATTCACTATACCATCAACCAGAAACGACTTCCACTACATCTTTTTCTGATTGAATTCGGTAAATGTTACGCGAAACTATTAAGGCAGCAAAACGCTCAAAATCCAAATACGGAGCAATCCGGATTATCACACTGCTAAAACGCAACTCCACTTAGAGATGCTTACCATCTCTTCCGAACTGAACCAGCCACGGCTGGATCATATAATCTTACAGATTTTCGCCCCGTTCCAGCATGCCACTCGCAGCACCAAAATCAACATTTGCAATGCGTCCTGCATGGCGTTTGACAATAGAAAAATGCACACCCGACAAAATGTCAACTATACAAGCAGCATCAGCCGCGCTATAATAAAAATGAACTCAGGTTTTCGTATTTTTTGTTGTCATCGTATCACCGCCCAGGGGGCAGTCTGTCTTCTGAGCCGTTTTTGATGAATTGGCAGTCAGGAATTGGTGTAATACCACGGTACACGCACGAAATTCACATAAAATCAGGAGCCCCAAGGACATAGAACTGCTGTGCAGTGCTATGTCCTTTTTTATACCAAGGGAAAGATCATTTGTGTGAGAAATCAGCAAAATAGGAACGATCGGAAACTACTTGTGTGTAAAGCGAGTATGATCAGCTTACAGGCAGGCATTTTTAAGCCAGCCATGTGCCGGATAGTCGTAAACACGAGAAAGCAAGGCGAAAACTTTTCATCTTTACAATACTTTTGGAGCGCACTACAATATACTTGAACCATGTCAGAGTAATTTTGTCAGAGTAAACCGCCCAGGGGATAGTATGCCCTTGAGTTGTCAAAATGCCAAGAATTCATAGAAATTGGAAAGTATGCAGCATTTGAACAATGGAAATAAAGCTATTTTATGCAATAACTGAGATAGGAAGCCTGTCCAGAGAAGCCTGCTTCCTCCCTTGCGAACACCGCAAGTGCACAAACGCCCAGTTTATTGTCATACGATGCTTGCATCAGGTCAGAGTATTTTTGAGTTAGTGTAGCCCGCCCGGGGAGCAGTCTGCCCTCCGGACCGTAAGAATTTCAGAACACCGAATAGCCTACAATACAGACTATCACGAACGACGGACGTAAAACTGTTTTTATGCAGTATTATGTCCGTTTTTGCGTTCAGAAAGGGAAATTTGCATGAGAAAGCAGAAAAACAGGAATGATCGGGAACCGCTTCCGCGCCACAGGCGGGTATCGCGCACGCCAGCACGATGCAGGTCAGGAAGCCGAAACAACGCCGCACTTGCCCATTCGCAAAAGGCGGCCACGAGCGCCCTCTCACCGGCGCTGCCCATTCGC
>NZ_UYYD01000014.1 GCF_900625105.1 Agathobaculum sp. Marseille-P7918
AGCGGACATACGAAGCCCAAGGGAGTGAACGTCAGCCAGTTGCTCCTCTTATTGTAGCTTAGGCACGAGATGGAGGGAAAGCCGGACTGGCTGCCCGGCTTTCCTGTCCAAATTTATTGTAATAGGGGGTGACGGTGATGCAGAGTCTTGATGGGAAGAAAAGAGATATCTTTGAGGTAGTTGGCGAAAAAGGTTTGTTTTCTGTTGAGAAACAAAGTATAAAATTGTCAGAACGAGATTTAAGTGGCACAGGTCAAATACCTGTTTTTTCTTCCCAAACTTCAAATAATGGTGTAATGGGATTTACGAATAAAGTCGCCGATTTTTTTATTAAAGATACTCCAGCGTTGATATTTGGTGACCATACAAAGAGTATGGATATATCAAATCATAGCTTTTGCGCAGCTGATAATGTGAAAGTTCTTAGACCACAAAATATACCTTTTGACGCTTTGTTTTATGTTTCATGCGCTTGGAAAAAGCGGATTCCTGACATGGGGTATGCTCGCCATTGGCGAAAAGCTAAAAAAGTTGGGATTGAACTTCCCGTCACTGATTCTGGCAAACCTGATTATGCATATATGGCGGAGTATGTACAGCAGAAGCGCGCCATGATGCTCGCCAAATATCGTGCTTATGTTGAGGAACGCATTGCGGAACTGGGTGAAGTTGCTGAGATTCCTGCTCTCGACGAGAAGGAGTGGTGCGAATTTTCTTTAGATGACATTTTCACTGTCAGCGCCGGCAAACGATTGGAAACGCGTAATAAAGTTCCGGGAACGCGCCCGTTTATCGGCGCAACAGATAATAACAACGGCGTCACAGGGTTTGTCGGTAATGATAATTCGTCGAGGGATGGTAATGTGCTGGGCGTCAACTATAACGGGGCGCCATGCATTGCTTTTTATCATCCGTATGAATGTATTTTTACGGATGATGTAAAACGGCTGCATCTCCGCCATCATTCTGACAACAAGTTTGTCTTGCTATTTTTCGTTTCTATATTTGCGAAGCAGCGGTCTAAATATAGCTACGGTTATAAGTTCAAGGAGCAGCGCATGCTTCGACAGAAGCTAATGCTCCCTATCACTGATTCCGGTGAGCCTGATTACGAATACATGGAGCAATACTCCAAGAACATAATGCTTCGCAAGTATCAGCAGTATCTGATGTTTTTGCAACAGCGTAGCGGTGCCCGATAAGTAAACCAGCCCGTCGCTCTTTTGGACGGCGGGCTTTATAATTAAATGCGTATTTACACAATTCATCAACCAAAGGAGGAAACAACAATGACAGAATCTAAGAAACGTATCGCGTACAAGCCCATCATCAACTACGACGATAACGCCGGTGCCAACCCTATTTTGACTGCTTATATCATCATGCAGGAGGACGGCATTTGTCCGGTTTTTCACGGTCGTGAGGACAATATCAAGGAACTGACCGAGGGATTCGACGAGATTGGGTTGTTGCCGTTCCCTACGCCGTCGGAAGCGTGCGAAGTGCTGGATGATTTCGACCCTGATAATGACAATGTGATAGAGGACTGGGCGCTCAACATGATTTTCGACGAAGAAGGGTCTGAGGGAACTGAGAATCGCCTTGACGCTCTCGTGGAAGCAGCAGTCGCCGCTGGATTTGAAATTGTCGAGCGCGACTTCACGAAGGACGCTATCGAGCGCGACGAAAGAGACGCACAAGCAAGGGGCGCTAAATAGGTGGCACGAAAAAATCCCAAGACACCAGATGCCACCCATCCACTCTCCTGCGCCCTGTACATCCGCGTCTCGACCAAGCTGCAAGTCGAGAAGGGCGAGTCGATAGACGCTCAGCGCTTCGAGCTGACAAGATACGCCGAAAATCACGACATGCGTGTGCTCGGAGAGTACGTTGACGCCGGCTTTTCAGGAAAGAACGTGCAGGGCAGGCCGCAGTTCCGTCAGATGATGGACGACATCATCAAGGCTCAGCCGAGCAAGCGCCCGGCCTACGTCCTCGTGTTCAAGCTGTCACGCTTCGGGCGCAACGCCGCCGACACTTGGAACTCTCTTCAGACGCTCCAAGACTACGGCGTGGAACTGTGTTGCGTGAAGGACGGCATCGACTCTGGTACGTCCATGGGTAAGGCGATGCTGTCCATCGCCGCCGTGTTCGCCGAGATGGAGCGCGACAACATCCGTACCCAGACCATGAGCGGACGCGAGGAGAAGGCACGCAAAGGCTACTGGAACGGAGGGCAAGCGCCCTACGGGTATCGCCTTGTCGATAAGGGCAACAAGTTCAAAGAACTTGAGGTCGATGAGGACGAGGCGAAGGTCGTTCGCCAAATCTTCAAGATGTATGCGTACGAGAACAAAGGGTCGATGGCGATAGCCACATGGTTGAACAACCATGGAATCAGAAAGACGCCTCGTGGAAACGCCAACATCGAGACGTTCTCCAACGGCACGATACAGCGGATGATTACCAATCCGGTGTACATCGGAAAGATTGCCTATGGTCGCAGGCGAAGCGAGGCGATAGAGGGCACGCGCGGAGAGACGCACGTGGTCAAGAGTGACGGCTACGAGATACACGACGGCCAGCACGATGCGATAATTGACGACGCCACATGGGCGGCGGCTCAAGCCATTGTCGGGACGCGCAAGCCGAACATGAAGACGCACGACGACGGCCACGTGAACATGCTCAACGGGCTTCTCGTCTGCCCGGTCTGCGGTCGCAAGATGTCGTCCAAACCTAACCGTGGGAAAATCAAGAAGGACGGAACGCGCGGCAAGACCACTTATGCGTACTACTGCCCACACACTGCGAAATCGCGTGGTGCCAGCTGCACATTCAAAAGCCAGTACCCGCAAGAGTGTGTGGATGCCGAGGTCGTACAGCTCGTGAGCCTTGCATCACGTTCAGATGCGTTTGTGGATGCCCTGCGCCGTCGCATCGACGACGCGACGGACATCGAGCAGCTGAAGGAAGATATTGAGCGCATAGAGGGCGAGAAGGCCGCGAACGATAAGCGTATGCGCATGCTCATGACGCAGATTGACTCGCTCGACCCCGCCGACAGGAGTTACGAGCGCAAGTTCAACGACCTGCAAAGGCGTCTGGACGACTTATATGACCGCGATGCCGGATTTAGCGAGGCGTTGGATGAGACGCAAGCTAAGATGACCACTGTCGAGAAGCGCATGGACGGAGAGCGCAGGCTTCTGGAAGAGCTTGACCGCATCCCCGAGCTGTTGGAAGGTGCGGACGAGCAGACACGCTTCGACCTCATCCATGAGGCCGTGAGCGAGGTGCATATCCTGCCGGACAAGAACCCGCGCAAAGAGCGCGTGGTTGCCAACGTGACATTCAAGTGCCCGGTGCGCTTCTTCTGGGAAGAGATTCCCGGTGTAGCCGATGGGTATACGCCGATGACGCCTGATTCTCTGGGAGAGAATAACTTCCGAGATGACGAGGCACACGTTGAAACCGTCGCCTTGCTCACCGGTCCCGGTGCGGGCGGCAAATAAAAAATAAGCAAAAAGGAGGCACTTACCATGGCGGTATCCCGCGAAACAGTGCTGTTTTATGAACCCGAAGGCGGTGCGCAGGGTGCGCTGCTCAAATCCATCTTAGTGCGCATGGGCGTGCGCATCAAAAACGTGCCGGCCGAAGCCGTCGGGCAGACGATCGGCTGCCTGCTTGGCCGCAAGGATTTTGACGCGCGCGAAAACCCGGAAGCGCCCGTACTGCCCGAGCCGATGCTGGTGCTGGACGGCTTTACCGACAAGCGGCTGGAGATCCTGCTGCGTGAGATGAAGAAAAGCGGCGTTTCCGTGCCGTACAAGGCCATCGTGACCGAAACCAACCTCGGCTGGCTGTTCCATCAGCTGTATGAGGAGCTGGCCGCGGAGCACGAGGCGATGCAGGGCGCAAAATAAAGGTTTTCTTTTGGGGGAAACCTGTTATAATAAGAGTGATCCGGTAAACATTGGCGCGGAAGCTGTAACCCGACAGCCTGCGCGAGATGTGCGTCACCGGAATCCAGCCAAAACAGTAAAAGGAGTGTTGAATATGGCAGTTTTGACGATTACCAAGGAGAATTTCGCAAGCGAAGTCCTGCAGTCGGACAAGCCGGTGCTGCTCGACTTCTGGGCAAGCTGGTGCGGCCCCTGCCGTATGGTATCGCCCATTGTGGACGAGATCGCGGCGGAGCGCAGCGATATCAAGGTCGGCAAGATCAACGTCGATGAGCAGGGAGAGCTCGCGCAGCAGTTCGGCGTAATGAGCATCCCGACGCTGGTCGTGATGAAAAACGGCCAGATCGCGAACAAGTCGGTCGGCGCGATGCCCAAGGAGAATATCCTGGCGCTGCTGTAATGGCAAAAAGAAAAACGGAAGCGAAATCGCTTCCGTTTTTTTTATTTTGTCACGCCTGACGCGCAAATTTGATGGCGCTCATCGCGGCCTGCGCGCCGTCCGAAACGGCTTTGGCCACTTGCAGCAGTCCGCCCGTGCAGTCGCCCGCGGCGAACAGGCCGGGCACGGCGGTGGCGCCGCCTTCGCCCACCTGGATCTTGTTGCCGTCCAGCTGTGCGCCCAGCTTGCGGGCAAAGTCGCTGCTGCCCGCGGTGCCGTAGGCGATGAACACGCCGTCCACCGCGAGCGGATCGCCGCTTTGGAACGCGACACGCGCAACCTTGTCCTCGCCCTCGATGGCCGTGACCGGGCGTTCGTCCACGCGCAGCCCTTCGGGCAGACCATCCGGCGCGGGCGCGCCGTCCGTCAGCAGGGTGACCGAGCCGACAACGGGCAGCAGCGTGCGCGCTTCCTCGAGCGCATATTCGCCTTCGCCCAGCACCGCGACCGCCTTGCCGCGGTAGAAAAACGCGTCGCAGATCGCGCAGTAGCTGACGCCGCGGCCTTCCAGCTCGCGCACGCCCGCAATGCGCGGCGTGGCGCGCGGCGCGCCGGTGGCGAGGATGACCGCGTCCGCGGCGTAGCTGCCGGCTGTGGTTTTGACCGAAAAACCCTTTTCGGCGTATTCCACGCCGGTCACTTCGGCCTGCGTCAGCTGTGCGCCCAGCCGCGCGGCCTGCGCACGCCCGCGCGCGAGCAGCTCGGGGCCGGAGATCACATCGGCAAAGCCGAAATAATTTTCGATTTTATCGGTTTTGTCCAGCGCGCCGCCGTCTTTATACAGCACAGTGGTCTGGATGCCGGCGCGTGCGGCGTAAATGGCGGCGCTCAGCCCGGCGGGGCCGCCGCCGACAATGAGGATAGATGGCATAGGGGCAGTTTCCTTTCGTTATTTTTCGGTTTCCTGCATAAACCAGTCCTGATAGGCCTGCTGCAGGCGGTCGAGCAGGGCAGTGTCCTTGCCGCCGACCGGTTTTTCGTCCACATGGCTGACCGCGATGCAGTGCGAGCCAGTGGACAGGATCATGATTTCGTCCGCGTGCATCAGTTCATCGACCGTGAACGGCGCGATGCGCGAGGGAATGCCGAGTTTTTCGCACAGCTGCAAAAAGTGCAGGCGCGTGATGCTGGGCAGGATGAGTTCGTCCGCCGGAGGCGTGCAGAACACGCCGTCCTTGAGGATGGCCAGGCCGGAGTGCGCGCCTTCGGCCACGCGGTCGCCGCGGTGGAACACGACCTCGTCGCAGCCCGCCTCGACCGCGCGCTGCATCGCCATGCAGTTGGGGATGAGGTTGAGCGTTTTGATGTTGCAGTGGAAAAAGCGCGTGTCCTCGACCGTGATGAGCTTGTAGGGCTTGTCGTGGCGGTCGAGCCCGCACGGCTCGGAGAACGCCATCAGGCTGGCTTTGGCGTCCTTGGGGAAGGCGTGCATGCGGTGCGCCACCGCGCGTGTGGACTGCCAGTACAGCATATGCGGCTCGTCCGAGTCCAGTCGGCTGACCAGATCGTTCAAAACGGCGGTCAGTTCCTCGCGACCCATCGGCGGGTCGATGCGCAGCAGCTTTAAGCTGTTGTAAAAACGGTCGAGATGGTCGGAAAGCGCAAAGATTTTCTTGTTGCGCACCATCGCCGCGTCGTACACACCGTCGCCAAAATAGAAGCCGCGGTCGGTGATCGGGGCCATGACCTCGTCGATGCGGCCGATCGTGCCGTTATAATATGCAATGTCCTTCATAAGGCGGGTTCCTCCTTATCATAGTATGGTTTCAGTATAACGGCTTTATCAGTGCTTTGCAAGAGCGGGAAAATGTGATAGAATAACAAATCAGGAGAGTGATTTTTGATGAAAACGCTGCTGCACATTTGCTGCGCACCGTGCTCGATCACCTGCATCGACACGCTGCGGCAGGAGGGCATCGAGCCGGTGGGGTTCTGGTATAACCCGAATATCCATCCGTTTACCGAATATAAGATACGCAAGAATACGCTGGTCGAGTATGCCAAAAGCATCGACCTCAAGCTCGAGATCGAAAACGAATACGGTCTGCGCCGGTTTATCGAGGGTGTGTACCCGGATTTCGATCACCGCTGCGGATTTTGTTATACGCTGCGCTTTGAGGAAACCGCGCGCTACGCGGCTGAGCACGGCTTTGACCAGTTCACGTCCACGCTGTTCGTCAGCCCATATCAGAACCACGAACTGATGCGCGAGGTGGCCGAGCGGGCGGCGGAGAAGTACGGCGTAAAGTATCTGCACCGCGATTTTTCGCCGCGCTTCCGCGAAGGGCAGGACAAGGCGCGCGAGCTGGGGCTGTATATGCAGAAGTATTGCGGCTGCATCTTTTCCGAGGAAGATCGGTACAAGAAACGGCCCAAAAAGAAAAAGACAGACGAGAACGCTTTACAAACGGGACGGTAAATGGTATAATACCTTTTGTACCCGCGCCCGTAGCTCAGCTGGATAGAGCGTTGGACTCCGACTCCAAAGGCCGTGCGTTCGAATCGCATCGGGCGTACCAGAAAAGCCGCTTGTTCGAAAGAACAGGCGGCTTTTTGCAACTTTTTGGGAGGATAAAATAGGGGATGTGGTAGCCGGAGGATCAGGTTGCTATTTTGTCAACAACATTACGCCGATGAGGTTGGATGTCAGGGCGGCAAAGTCGTTCCTCTTGCCCGTGACATCCGGTACCAGCAGTGTTACTCAGGCATGCATTCGGCAAAATAAATTGACATCTGAGCGTGGATCATACTGCAGTCCTGCACCGTCTGGTCCATTTTTACTGAATGCTTTCGTTTTCGCCGGGATTGTCGTCGTTGCGGCTGAGCCGCAGGTACAGAACTGCCCTGTAGGCGGCTGCGGGATCGCGCATGGAATGCGTCCTTCTTTCTGCTTATTGCCTGCAAGGGTTGCGATGCATTTATGCCGGTGTTCCGGCTGTTTCTGTCTCAAACTGCGCTGCGATGACGTTCTTGAACCATTCAAGCAGAATGGAATGGCGCGCCGCTGTATCTGTATTCGTTTTCGATCCGCTCGTGGCATGGACTTCTTGCCTTTTCTGAAAGTCTATTCAGGGGGTCTGCAATCAGTCGCTTTGATTTTGGGCTATGCAGAAAATAATAATGATTTGATCTATTTGACGATACGGCGCAGATCGTGACTATCATGATGCGATTTGTTGTATTGACTGAGGTAAAATAGCTATTAAATCTTAAAATGCGCGAAAAGTGTCGGGATTCACGCATCTTTAAACAGTTTATACAAAAACAGAAGAAGATAATTGTATATAAATGGGAATGGACAGTATCCCATAAAATGCATATACTAATAACCGTAGTTGAATACTTGGATTGTCACTGGTAATGCAGGCAAGACCGCAATAAAACCCGTTGGAAGGGTCTTTGTGGTTGTGCTTGCTTTTTTTATATTCTTTTTTTAAAAGAGGGGATCGGGTTGGGGAACTATATCGTGCGGCGAATCTTAAACAACAATGCCTTTGTCTCAACAAATGAACAGGGACAGGAAATTGTTGTCATGGGCAAGGGCATTGTTTTTCAAAAGAGCCGTGGGGATCTGGTCCCATACGCCAGAGCGGAGCAGGTGTTTCAACTGTCGCAAAAGAATACCAGCCGGTTTCAGGAATTGATTGCCCGCATTCCGATGAATTATATGGTTCTGAGCGAAAAAATCATTCAGATGGCGGAAGAAAAGCTGGGCAAGAAGCTCGATGAGAGCATCTATATTACGATCACTGACCATATTTATTCTGCTGTCCAGCGGTATCAAAACGGATTGGTCATCCGCAACACGATGCGCTGGGAAATACAACGCTATTATCCGGACGAATATGCCGTTGGATTGCAGGCCGCGCAGATGGTGCGCGATGTCCTTTCGGTTTCTTTTGCAGAAGATGAGGCTGCATTTATGGCGCTACATTTTGTCAATGCGGAAACCGGCATGGAAATCAGCCAGATGTATGAGATCACCGAGCTAATCCACGCAATCTGTAATATCGTTCACGAGCATTTTCAAATGGAATTTGACGCTTCTTCCATGGCGTATTATCGTTTTTTGACCCATGTGAAGTTTTTTGCCCAGCGGCTGATGTTGGGAACCTATTATGAGGACGACGACAGTGAGCTGCTGGACGTGGTTCGCAGTAAATATCCGGAAGCCTATGCCTGCACGCGAAAGATTGCCGACTATATTGCGCAGACACGCGGACAGCATCTGGGTGAAGAGGAAGAATTATACCTGACCGTGCATATTGCGCGGGTGACGAGACAGTAATTTTGGCAAAAAACCGCATCTCAGGCGCGCGGAGAGGCTGGTTTTGGATAGAAATAATCTTTTCATCTGAAATAAAGAAAGGTTGACAAGAGAATGGATTGGAAACAGACCGCAAAACAGATCACAGAATGTGTTGGCGGCAAGCAAAATATTCGCGGCGCCACATATTGTACGACTCGCCTGCGTTTGACATTAGCGGATGAAAGTCTGGCCAATGATGATGCTGTATCGCAGATTCCCGGCGTTATCAGTGTGGTGCGCAGCAGCGGACAATATCAAATCATCATCGGTAACCGTGTCCCTGTGGTGTTCCGTGCGCTGCAGGAACTGGGTGTACTCGATCAGGCGGCAGCGACCGCGCCGAAAAGTAAAAAGAAGAGCATTCCTGCCCGTATGATGGACGCTTTGCTCGGTTCGATGACACCGGTTATTCCTGCAATCATCGGCTGCGCAATGATCAAGGTGCTGCTTGTTCTGCTGCCTATGATTGGCGTGCTGCAAACTGAAAGCATGACCTATCAGGTGCTGACTGTTATCGGCGACGGTTCGTTTTACTTCCTGCCGATTCTGGTGGCTGCCTCGGCCGCTCGTTATTTCAATGCCAATCTGTTTTTGAGCATTACCATTGCAGGTATTCTGATTCACCCCTCGCTGCAGGCGTTGTTTTCTGCAGGCGAGCCGGTTTCGCTGTTTGCCATCCCGGTAACTGCGGCAAACTATCCTTATTCGATTTTGCCCGCCATTGTGATGGCGTGGATTTTGTCCAAGGTGGAAAAAGCGGTTGATCGTGTCACGCCCGTCATCACCAAGACCTTCCTTGATCCTATGCTGATCGTGTTGATCTGCGCTCCGATTGCTCTGTGGGTGGTCGGTCCGGCCGGCGCGATTGCGGGTGACGCGCTTTCCGGTGCGCTGGTTTGGATTCAGGAAAACCTCGGCTGGCTGGCCGTCGGCATCATTGGCGGCATCTATCCGGTTCTGGTTTTGTTCGGTATGCACCATGTCCTGACCCCCATTGCCATTGCATCGCTCAGCTCGCTCGGCTATGAAACCATTGTAATGGTTGCGCAGCTTGGCGCAAATCTGGCGCAAGGCGGTGCGTCTATGGCAGTTGCGCTGCGTTCGAAGAATAAGAACATGCGTCAGACAGCTGCTGCCGCCGGCTTTTCCGCGCTGGTTGCGGGTATCACGGAGCCTGCTATGTATGGTGTCACCCTGCGCCTCAAGCGTCCGTTCATTGCGGTGCTGGCTGCGTCCTTTGCTTCGGGCTGCTTTGCCGGTTTGATGCAGCTCAAAAGCTTTTCCACGGCCTGCCCAGGACTGGTGACTACCATCCAGTACATTGAAGCCGACCGTCCGATTTCCATTCTGTACATTGCCCTGACTTGCCTGATTGCTGTGGTTGTTTCTTTTGTGCTGACGATGATTCTGGGCTTCCGCGATCCGGAAAGCAAGACTGCGTCTGCGGAAAAGACGGACGCTGCCGCATCTGCCGCGAAGCCTGCAGTGACGCGCCGCATCGTGGACAGTCCGTTAGATGGTCAGTTGGTCCCGCTGAGTGAGGTTTCGGATGAAACCTTTGCGTCCGGTGTGCTGGGGACGGGAGCCGCAATTGTGCCTGTGGACGGCACAGTATATGCGCCCTTTGACGGAACGGTGGAGACACTGATGGATTCCAACCATGCGGTCGGTCTGCGCAGCACGGATGGCATTGAACTGCTCATTCATATTGGTCGGGATACCGTGTCGCTTGGCGGAAAATATTTTACCGCGCATGTCAAGCTGGGGGATACTGTGAAAAAAGGCCAGAAGCTGCTGTCCTGTGATTTGGATGGGCTGCGTGCGGCAGGATATGATGTGACAACGCCTGTGATTGTGACCAATTCGGACGAGTATCTCGAAGTTGTTCCGGTGCAGCAGCCGGAGATCCAGCACGGCGCACAGCTGCTCACGATTTTATAAGTTTTTACAAGGAGGAGAACCATGCAGGTGCAATTTCCAGATGATTTTCTCTGGGGCGGTGCAACCGCTGCCAATCAGTATGAAGGCGGTTGGGATGAGGACGGACGCGGACCGTCGATTGATGATGTATTTACTGGCGGTACGGTGAACACACCGCGGCGCATCACCATTCCGCCGGAAGCGGGTGCTTTTTATCCCAATCATGAGGCGACCGACTTTTACCACCACTGGAAAGAGGATATCGCGCTTTTTGCGGAAATGGGATTTAAGGTATACCGCATGTCGATTTCGTGGTCGCGCATTTTCCCGAATGGGGATGATGCCGAACCGAATGAGCGAGGATTGGCGTTTTACGATGCGGTTTTTGATGAACTGCATAAGTACGGGATTGAACCGCTGGTCACTCTGTCCCATTATGAAAACCCGCTGCATTTGACGACCGCTTACGGCGGATGGAAGAACCGTGCGCTGATCGACCATTTCCTGCGCTACGCAGAGACGGTTCTGCGGCGCTATCAGGGCAAGGTACGCCGTTGGCTGACGTTCAATGAGATCAATATGTTGTCCGTGCCGTTCGGAACATTCATTGCGGGCGGCATGCTGCCGGAAAACTGCACGGCACAGGATCGCTGGCAGGCCATGCATCATCAGCTGGTGGCCTCTGCGCGTACGGTGCGTTTGGCGCATGAGATTGACCCGCAAAATCAGATGGGCTGCATGATTGCTTATATGTGCGTGTATCCCCGTACCTGTTCGCCTGAGGATCAGCTGACACAACAGTCGGTTGACCGGCTGCACAATTTGCTGGCGGGTGATGTGCATGTGCGCGGCGCATATCCTACCTATGCGAAGCGGCTTCTGGAAGAACAGGGGATCAAGCTGCAAGTCACTGCGCAGGATGAAAAAGATTTGCGGGAGGGTACGGTCGATTTCTATACCTTCAGCTATTACGACTCTCGCTGCGTCGGCACGCGGCAGGAGGGTGACCCCTCGACCGGAAACGGCGCACTTGGCGGGCTGCGAAATCCGTATTTACAGGCGACCGAGTGGGGATGGCAGATCGACCCGCAGGGCTTGCGCTGGGTGCTCAATCAGTTGTATGACCGGTATCAGATTCCGCTCATGGTGGTGGAGAATGGCCTGGGGGCGATGGATGAGGTTGCACCGGACGGCAGTATTCACGATCCTTACCGTATCGACTATTTGCGGCAGCATATTGAGGCCATGCGGGAAGCGATTGGCGACGGTGTAGATTTGATTGGATATACGCCATGGGGCTGTATCGATCTGGTATCTGCCAGCACAGGAGAGATGCGTAAGAGATATGGCATGATCTATGTCAATAAGCACGATGATGGCACCGGAGACCTATCGCGTCTACGTAAAGACTCGTTCTATTGGTATCGGGATGTGATTGCTTCTAATGGGGCGGATTTGGAAATTTAATATAACATCTACAAAGCGGAAGGTCATAGCATGTTGATTTAAAATTTTGGATAAACTCCATTTTGAGTGCAGATATCGCAAAAATTTTAGGGCGGCAGCCGGGGAACCCGGCTGCCGCTTTTTCAACTTCAGGCAGTATAGGGTTGAAGAAGTTGCTGTGTTGAGGGAGGGCTTGGCGTCCATATTTGGCGTTTGCAGCTTGTTTTTGGCGGCCTGCCTTGCTAGAGAAACAGGTAGCATTACACGGAAAACTCAAAAGCGGATGTTTTGCCTGCGCTGAGATGATGAAACGAAAAAGGCCACCCCTCTGGGGTGGCCTTTTTATATGAAGCTGGGTCAATTGGCGGAAAACAGCGGGAAACAGTATGATACACTTCGGATATAGTCGGATCGTGGGCGACTTGGCGCTGGACAGTATTGCAGGAACCGTGGGGGGATCTGTATGCAATTACGGAAAGTGTCCAAGGAATCGCTGCGCAATCCGGCGATGAAGTGATGTTTGATTCGTTTTGGGAAGAAAAAGAGGCGAGTAGCATGCAGCACGCTTTTCATATCATGCAACGACTGTTTCTAATCTGTTTTGTTCTTGCCGTCATCGGTATCCTGCTTGCCGGCGGATGGCTTGCCGGTCTGTGCGTCCTGGCTGCTGCCGGCTGGATGGTACGTCGGCGCGTAATCATCCCGCATTTCACGCTCTGGCTGTTGATCGGCGGTTTCCTGCTGCGATTGTGGGTCGTTCTGGAACTCAACCCACCGATTATCAGTGATTTTGCCCTTCTGTTCGAGGCTTCGCAGAGCCTGCTGGCGGGCGACCTCTCCTTTCAGAAGGTGGCATATTTCTCTCTCTGGGCCTATCAGAGCGTGTTCGTCACCTGGCAGGCGATGCTGCTTGCGGTTTGGAACAACCCGCTGATCCTCAAACTGGTCAATGCCTTGCTCAGCGCAGGTACAGTTTGCCTGATTTACCGTCTGGCGCGCGATCATGTGCGCGAGAGCGCGGCGCAGGCTGCCATGCTGCTGCTGACGGCGTTTCCTTTTGCACTGACCCTGCCCACCGTGCTGACCAACCAAATTGCCTCGGCGTTTTTTCTGACGCTCGGCGCATGGCTGCTTGTCTGCCGTGACGGCACGCGGCTGGGCTTTTGGCGCTTTCCGCTTGCTGGACTTGCGTTGCAGGCGGGCAACCTGCTGCGCAGTGAGGGTATCATCCTTTTGGTCGCCGCGCTGGCGTATGCGGTGTTTGCCGTGCTGCGTCGGCCGGAGACGGCCAAGCGCATCCTGTGCGGCATGGCGGCGCTGCTGGTGGTCTACGGAGCGGTCGGCGCGGGCGCGGACGCCGCGGTGCGCGCGAGCGGGCTGAATGCACACGGCACGGCCAACTGCTTTCCCGGTTGGAAATTCATCACCGGCCTGAATTTTGACACCGGCGGCTCGTATTCGACCGAGGACTGGACCCGTCTGGTCCCGACCTTCGACCAAGATTTCCAGCCGACCGAGGAAACCTACGCGCTGCAGGATGCGCTGATTTCCGAACGCCTGTCCGCCGGACCCGAGGCGCTGCTGCTGCACGCGGTTCACAAAGTGCAGGTCCTCTGGTGCGACGATGCCCTGAACTGGGCGTTTGGCCATTTGCAGCTGCGCGATTGGTTGACGCTGATCTATGACAACATCCGACAGATGGATCGGCTGCTGTTCTATGCCGCGCTGCTGCTGGCGGCCTTCGGGCTGTACCGCCCGCGCCGCACGCTCGCGCCCGCGGCCTATCTTCCGCTGTTTGTCGTGTTCGCGGCATTCTGCGCGTTTCTTCTGATCGAAGTGCAGCCGCGCTATGCCTATCTGCCGCAGCTGTTTTTGTTCTGCGGCGCCTCGCTCGGCCTTGACCGGCTGATGGGAAAGGAGGAAGACCATGCCGAAAATCTCGATCGTCGTGCCCTGTTATAATGAGCAGGCCGCGCTGCCGCTCTTTTATCAGGAGATCACCCGCGTCGCGGGCGAGATGGACGACGTGGAGTTTGAATTCGTGTTCATCGACGACGGCTCGAAGGACGACACGCTGCCCACACTGCGCCGGTTGGCTGCACAGGATGGGCGCGTGCGCTTTGTCTCGTTTTCGCGCAACTTTGGCAAGGAGGCCGGCATGCTCGCGGGGCTGGAGGCCGCGACGGGCGACTTTGTCGCCACTATGGATGCCGACCTGCAAGACCCGCCCGCGCTGCTGCCTGAGCTATACAAAGCTGTGACCGAGGAGGGCTATGACTGCGCCGCTACCCGCCGCACCACGCGTGCGGGCGAGCCGCCCATCCGCTCGTTCTTCGCGCGTATGTTCTACAAGCTCATCAACCGCATATCGGACGCCGATATCGTGGACGGTGCGCGCGACTATCGCCTGATGCGCCGCGCAATGGTGGATGCGATCCTGTCCATGCGCGAATACAACCGCTTTTCCAAGGGCATTTTCGGCTGGGTCGGCTTTAAGACCAAATGGGTGCCGTTTGTCAATGCCGAGCGCGTCGCGGGTGAGACCAAGTGGTCGTTCTGGAAGCTGTTTTTGTACTCGCTCGAGGGCATTATCGCGTTTTCCACCGCGCCGCTCGCGCTGGCGAGCGTGCTGGGCGTGCTGATCTGCTTGATCGCGTTCGTGTTTGTCGTGGTCGTGCTGGTCAAGACGCTCGCCTTCGGCGATCCGGTCGGCGGCTGGCCGAGCACGATGTGCGTCATGCTGTTCCTCGGCGGTGTGCAGCTGCTGTGCATCGGCATTTCCGGGCAGTATTTGGCCAAAACCTATCTGGAAACCAAGCGCCGCCCGGTTTACCTGGTGCGGGAGACCGAGGAGGGGGTGCGATGAGCCGTCTGCGCGGCCTGATCGACCGCAAACTCATCAAATTCCTGCTGGTCGGCGTGATCAACACGCTGGTCGGCACAGCAATCATGTTCGGGCTGTATAACCTCGCGCACTGCACCTACTGGGTTTCGAGTGCGGCAAATTACATCCTGACCAGCATTTTAAGTTTCCTCCTGAACAAATACTTCACCTTCGGCAGCCGGGGAAAGCGCGCGGGCGAGGTCGTGCGCTTCGCGGTCAACATCGCCGCGTGTTATCTGCTCGCCTACGGCATCGCCAAACCGCTGTGCCTTGCAGCGCTTGCGGGCGCGGCGCCCGCCGTGCGGGACAATGTCTCGATGTTCGTCGGCATGTGCCTGTTCACCGCGTTTAATTACCTTGGGCAGCGCTTTTTTGCGTTTCGTGACACATAGCCTCACCGATCCGCTCTTTCTATGGTGTGATTCGGTGCAGATGGGCCCGGACGCGCTGCCACGAGACACCAAGTCTGCGGAAAACAAAAAAGACGCCGTATACCGGAGACACTCATAAAACAGTACCAACAAACGACGGAAACAGAGCAGTTGCCATACAGGGTGTGAAAAAGTATGCGTATCATTTGAACGATACGCATACTTTTTGTTTACGCTATTGAAGCAGATGGTTTGTTATCATTCCTACAATCAATTAAATAAATTGATTCGCCAATCATACTTTCGTATCCAGCATCCTTAACAATTTGCTCCGAATAAAGATATTCTCTTTCTGAGAAACAAAATATTGCAATCAAGCTACCATCAGCACAATTTGCAGCTTCGTATATCTTAACTTGTGTAAATACATGTGCTAATGTTGAGTTGCTTGCTAACTTAAACTCAACAATGCTTTGGTCCTTTTGCCCCATTGAAACAATGAAATCAGCTTGACCTCTTCCATTATTAGGCTCTGCATCTACTTTATAATTTGTTCCATACCAAACGAAACGGAAAAGCCTTTGTAAATCATTCTCTTTTGCAATTTGTTTTCCTTTAACATACAGGTTTTTATATCCATCGCAATCTTCAATAATATGTTTGAAATATCTCAATCTTTCCTTTGCTTCTTCTCTTGCAGTTAACTTTTCGTTTACTTGATAACCAGAATTTTCAAATAAAGAAATAATCTTCTGCGACGAAACGAATAATTTTTCTAATTGTGTATTCAGTTCAGATAAGCATGTGGAACGTATTTCATCAATATCTGTTTCTCTTAACTTTATATAGTAATCATAAAGTTCGGGATACTCCCTCGATAATTCTCTGAAAGCAGCTTTTTCAATCTTCTTAATAGATTTTTCACGCAAAGCTCTGCGATTTCTTCTCTGGTTTTCCTCGTATTGTTTTACGGCTAATCCGATATAATTATTTACATACGCTCGTAATGTATCATTTTCAATGGCTGTACGAATTCGTTCATAACTATCATAAAAATCTTTTCTATTAATTGAGGGTTCATCTTCTCTCAAAATATCATAAGGTGTCAATAGAACATATTCTTTTCTGCCCTTTTCATCATAGACATATGGAAGAACATATTCCTTACTTACGAAACTTTCGGTTTCATAATTGAAATAAGCCTTATCTACAGGGAATTTTCCAAGGAATTCCGCATTAATATACTTTAATGAAAATGTTTCTGTATATTCACATAAAAATCCCTTTATAAGATTTACCGTCAAATCACTAATTTTATCTTTACCACTACCATCATATAGTAACATTACTTTTTCAATGTGCTGCGATTGAGATATCCCATGTGTATTAATGGCAAACCCTATGTTCTTATATAAAAATTTTGCATATTTTTCTCCAAGTGCCAAGCCTTTATTACCAACTAAGGAATACCCCAACCAGTTGTTGGGCACTTCACTGAAATTAAACCATGCGTTAATCTCTTTTGCTGTTAGCCTTTGCGTTGCTTTTGTATACAAGAAATAAAAATAGCGAACTATACTTTCATGCAAGTTTTTATATACTTTTTTCTCACTATTAAAAATAAGCATAGGGTCAATAAACAGAGGAATATCACAAACTAAAGAAATATCAATAGCGCCATATTCTTTTATCAATTTGCTACTGACTTGAAATCTTTCAGAAAAAAACATTTTTATCCCTCCCCACTCAATTTTGTCTATTATGATTATTATACTATAGGAGAATATGATTGTCGATAATTTGAGACAATATATGCTATGCATGGTAACTACTCATAAAATAAACAACAAAAACAGGGTAGCTGCCATACGGATTCCGACAGAAAGCAGGTAAGAGGTCAAAAACTTCTTGCTTGCTTTTTCTGTGTCGCGTGGAATGATAGAACGGCATTTTTGAGCTTTCGAGGGAAATGATACTACTTGCTCTGTTTTACCCTCTGCAAGCCGCATAAATCAAGGCTTTTTGCCCGTCTAAATGTCCATGCTGGCATAGTGAAATGTTACGCAGTAGACAGCCATTTTTGAGAGTAACAATATAAAGTCCCCATTGCTTTTGGTTTGCGCCTACAAAGCCGCATAGTACAAGGCTCTATCACTTCCTATCGCGTAACAACATACTCATAATATTTTGAGGGCGCAAGCGGTTTATCCGTTTGCGCCCTCTTGGTTGCTCAACAACAAAGGCGGGAAAAGCCGTCAAGGACGCGAGCGCGAAGTTTATCCTTGACGGCTTTTTCTGCCTTTGCTACTTATCATCTGTCAAAGCGGAACTTGGGCAGGGCTTCCATTAGGGACGCTTTCAAATCGTCTTGGATATCGTCGTTGATACTTCCTTGAAAGTAGGACAGATATTTGATGTATCCGATATAGGTTTGAATAACGGTGTTTACTGCTTCCGGCTCCCCGGCGGCAGCCTTTACAATCGTTTCATAGGGCAGCAAATTGTATTTCCTATTTTTCATCTTCTAACGCCTCCATTTCTTTTCGCAGTAAGCGCAAGGCAACCTTTCGCCTGCGGAAAACTGCGCTTCTGCTAATGCCGCATATCTGACAGATTTCGGTGTCGCTGTAACCGAGGTAGTATCGCAAAAACAGGACTTCCCGCCGCTTTTCCGGCAGACGCAAAAGCGCGGCTGCTAACTGTTCACTTCCCACAATGACCGATTTCCCGCAAACGGTAAAAGTGGTAGGCATATTGTATTTTACAAAATACTCGTCTGTTGTAGTAACAGGCTCAAAATCAAACTCCCGAAGATAGTCGAGGGATACTTCAAACTGTTGTTTCCTACGTATTTTTTTGTAAGTGTCCAATGCAGCGTGGTAAAGCACAATCTTGCAAAAGGCATTAAAAGTGTACTCGATATGCTCCCTGTACTGCTCTGTATTCATCATTTTTTCACCCCCTTTCTGCCCCAAGTGGTGGGTGATAACAACCGACGCCCATGCAGCATAAAACCGCATGGGCGTCGGGAATAGGAATTGTAAGAGATAACTATATGGCTTGTGTGTTCATACTCAGAGGCGCAAAATCCCATATAGGTGCAAAGGCTTTTTTTGACCGTAGGTTATGAGAAATGGCAATCAGCATAGATACCTCCAAACAAAATAACAGAGCCGATAACCGCATTTTTATCTGCGTGTTATCGGCTCTGCGTCTGTGCGTCCGGCTCTTTGATAACAGATATATTGAGTTGCTTTACATTGATTAGCGTTTCCTGTTTACACTTCGGGCAGAACAGCGGGAAGTGTTCAAGCACCGTATCGGCCCGTAATCTTATCCGTGTCTTGTTCTTACAAACAGGGCATAGCAGCCAATATTTTTCTTTATTATTTTGACGTTGATCTTCGTCCATAGATAAATCAACCTTTTTATTCAGAACGGTTACACCTGCTTTTTCTTGACGGGTATCCAAACCTCATAAACGGTATTTTGTGGGTCGGGATTAAAGTAAACTTCCACATCCGGTCCGTAGGTAAATTCATAGCCGGAAGTTGGAAGCCACTCTGTTACAATGCGTTTTTCCAGCTCTTGAATAGATTTTCCCGTTCCCGCACCCGGAAAAATTGCCCATGTGCAGCTTGGAATGATGTATTCTTCTAACGAATTGTCAATTTCGGCAGAGGAGGAAACCGCTATATAATATTTCCATTCTTCATCATCGCTGCAAGCACTTACACCTAAAACGCCTTGCGGCTCACGATTCATCAGCGAGATTATTTTTTTCAAGGCTACCGTCTAAAACTGTACCTTGCCACATTTGCGGTACTTCCGAAAAGTTCTGTTCGATTTCTCTGCTTAACGGGAATGACTTTCCAACAATACGAAACGCCTCTTTGGTTTCAATCCGATAATTCATTTCTTCCACTCCTTTGACGGTGATTTTGATGGTAATGGGTGGAAATGATTTGATTGCGATACCCTCGCTCTTTACTGACGAAGGATTTACGCCATGAACAGATTGAAACGCTCTGTTAAACGCAGTAGGCGAAGCATACCCATATTTTGTAGCTACATCAATAATTTTTGCGTTGCTACTTTGCAGGTCAACAGCCGCAAGCGACATCCTCCTTTTGCGGATATACTCGGACAAAGGCATACCGGCTATATACGCAAACATTCTTTGAAAATGGTACGCAGAGCAACAGGCAATTTGTCCGAGTTTTTCATGCTCGATTTCGCCTGTTAGATTTTCTTCTATATAGCGAATTGCCTCGTTAAGTCGTTCAATCCAATCCATATTCATTCCCCCTCTACCTATTTCATTTTATCAACCTACAAAGGGCAAGTCCTCTCTTTTCCTGCACAAAAAAGAGAGGCAAAAATGTTATAACTTTTGGAAAATATCAAGTGCATGGCTTGTAATACCCACTAGATCCCTGCGCTCACAGGTGGCAAAATGATAGCTTAAATACAAACGGAAGGTATCCTCGTCCATTGTGTCGATTGCCTCCCTAAGCAGCAGGGCGCAGCCGTCGGAAGCTACATAGTGTGGCCTGTTTACCGGAAACACCGACATGATTTCATCAACATCTTCTTTCCGCACAAGTTCAAATAAATCCTTTGGCTCAGATTTTGCGACAAAGGTTTCAGCGTCGAGAAGCCCTGTTTGCACATATTCTGCAACATTGATATTCTTCCGGTGAAAACCCTCATCAATCAAGCAGCCGTCCGAAATCACATAGGCGGCAAAAATGACGCCGTCCTGTTTGGTAACGCGGATTGCTTCCCGGATTGCTTGCCGCTTATCCTCCTGTGTATACAGATGATAGAGAGGACCGAGTAGAAGCGTTACATCATATTGATTATCCGAAAAGGCAGACAAATCCAAAGCGTTGCCCTGCGAAATCGTAATATGTTCATTTGGAAGTGTATTTTTCTGGAAAGCTTCAATGTTATGTTCTACGAGTTCTACCGCGTCAACTACATATCCCCTGCGAGCCAAAGCATGAGAATATCGTCCTGTTCCCGCGCCGATTTCAAGAATACGATTTCCAGGCTTTAAGTACCGCTCCACATAGCGCATGGTCGTCAGAAACTCAATCGAGCCATGCTTTGATTGAAGGCGGCTGTCTTCGTCATAAGCCTTATAAAAATCAATTAGATAATGATTGGATTCCATAGGATGACCCCACCTTTTCTCTTTCCTGTTTCACATATGCAGACAGAAAGTTTTGTAGCATAGTTTCTAAATTGCGTTTGTCAAACGATAGTTTTCCAGTTGCCGTCAAAACTGCAATACCATGTGAGTAAAGAAATAAATCCAAAAATATTTCTTTTCCCTGTTTTGGATCTACGCCTATCATCTGTGAAAAGGCTTTGGCTTTTTCTTCATTGCCAAGTTCCCGGTAAAAGTCGTTTGCTTCCACCATATCTAAATCCATATCGCTGATGAACAGCAACCGAAACAGATTTGTTTCCTCTTTTGCAAACTCGATATAGGAAAGGGGAAACAGCAGGTAAGATACAACCTGTTCAGATTTTTTATATTTCTCTACATATAGGTTGTAGTATTCAAAGGCAAAGGCCAAAAACTCGACTTTCAATTCTTCCATATTCTCATAACAGGTAAAAATCGGGCGCGTTGAGCATTGTAATTTCCCCGCAATACTCCTTGCGTTGACTGCTTCAAACCCTGTTTCCCGCGTAATATCCAAAACAGCAGTTAAAATCATATCTTTTGTGATTTTTGGTTTTGGCGGCATAGAGTAGTCCTCTTTTCAAATTTAATATAAAACATATGTTACATAACTATTGTTGCATATAAATATAAAATTGTCAAGAAGCAGCTTAATATTTAGAAAATCTTTGGCAAAATTGAAAGTCCGACGTTGTATATAGTGAAAGGCAAAAACGCAACAAAAGCTGCCTTTCAGACAGGATATTGATTGAGAGGAAGTAAAGGGCTTGGGAAACTCCCAATAAGAGAAAATCCCCGTCCAGCGCAAAGCGTCAAAACGGGGATTTTTATGGAAAGGGTACCCCTTTCCTATGCTTGCTGCGAAAGTAGCAAGCGGCAAGTGGGTACTCATTTGCTGTGCTTGCTCCCTACTCAAAACAAAGAAAGGACGGGAAAGGAATGGAAAGGAAACGAAAAATCAAAGACGGGCAAATCGTTGTAAAAAATCCTTTGTATCAAGAACTGCCGGAACACGAAGTTACCATACAATCTGGCAGGACGCTCTATCGTTTTACGGGAAGCTACGACGGAAGCCGAAGCCTGCCCCATAAAGTTTTGCGGCTTATGGAGCAGTCGCCTATTGATGAAGAAAACAAGGAGCGTTAAAATGAGTACAAGCAATCCTGTAATGGCAGACTGCCCGCCGATGAAAGGAGCAGAAACTATGTCAAGGCAGTCTGACAAAATCACCGCCCTTTATTGCCGTTTATCCCGCGACGATGAACTGACGGGCGACAGCAACAGCATTGTAAATCAAAAGGCGATTTTAAGTAAATACGCAAAGGAAAATCATTTCTCAAACCCCTTGTTTTTCGTGGACGACGGGTATTCCGGGACGAACTTCAACCGTCCGAGTTGGAGCGAGCTTTTGGAAAAAATCGAAAACGGCGAAGTGTCCACCTTGATAGTCAAGGATATGTCGCGGCTTGGTCGCGACTATCTGAAAGTTGGATTTTACACCGAAGTCCTGTTTGTGGAAAAAGGCGTGCGGTTTATCGCTATCAACAACGGCATAGACAGCGTAAATCAGCAGGACAGCGACTTCACCCCGTTTCTCAATATCATCAACGAGTGGTATGCGAAAGACACCAGCAAGAAGATACGCTCGGTGATGAAGTCCAAAGGCGAAGCGGGGGAACATCTCTGTACTAACCCGCCTTATGGCTACATAAAAGACCCGGAAAACAAAAAGCGGTGGATTGTGGACGAGGAAGCCGCAACGGTAGTTAAGCGGATATTCGCCCTTTGTCTGGACGGATACGGACCGTCGCAGATCGCCCGTATTCTGAAAGAGGATAAAGTCATAACGCCGACAATTCATTTTCAGCAGACAGGCAGGGTAACGAGGAACGCACTGCCGGACAATCCCTATTACTGGACGGGCGATACCATAGCCGATATTTTGGAGCGTCCAGAATATCAAGGGCATACGGTAAACTTCAAGACTTATAAGCAGTCCTACAAGAGCAAAAAAACTTGCTACAATCCCGAAGAAAAATGGCTTGTGTTCGAGAATACCCATGAAGCAATCATTGACGCTGACACATGGGCGCGGGTGCAGGGATTACGGAAGAATAAACGCCGCCCGACGAGGACAGGCAAGACAAATATGTTTTCCGGCGTTGTACGCTGTGCCGATTGCGGCAAAAAGCTGTATTATTGCACAAGCAGGAACTTTGAAGCAAGGCAAGACCATTTCGTTTGTTCCACTTCAAGGCTGAAAGGAAAAGAAGTCTGCCCGACGCATTTTATCCGCGCTATTGTCTTGGAACAAGGGGTACTCGCGCACATGAGAATGACGATTGCCTGTGTCGCGAACCACGAAGAACAATTCCGAAAAGCTATGGGCGCGAAGCAGAAAGCCGAAGCGAAAAAAGAACTTGCAGCAAAGCGGCGGCAACTCACACAAGCGGAGCGGCGGATAGAAGAACTTGACCGATTATTCAAGCGTATTTACGAGGATAATGCCAACGGGAAATTATCTGACAGCAGATTTCAAATGCTCTCTGACGATTACGAACAGGAGCAGGAAGAACTGCGGGAAAAGCTGTTGCGTCTGAATGAAGAAATTACAAAACAGGAAGAACAAACAGAAAACATTGACAGGTTTATCGGCAAAGTAAGGAAGTATCTCGACTTGGACGAATTAACGCCTGCCGTCTTAAATGACATGGTAAAGGCGGTATATGTTCACGCACCGGACAAGTCCAAAGGTTATCGGGAACAGCAAATTGACATTTCCTATGATCTTGTGGGGATATTCCCTGCGTCCTTGCTCAATGACCTGCAAAACGGAGAAACGGCATAGCCGAAGCTACGCCGTTTCCCGAAAACAATCTTATGCTGTTTTATGCGTGCCGCCCTTAAGCGGCGTCTTTTTGACTTCTTTCAGGTTTTTGTTGCGGGAAAGCGATTATCTGGCGCGCTTGAGCACTTCCAGCAGGAACTTCCAGACACGCTGTACCGAAGAGATGCTCATGCGTTCACGAGGCGTGTGCACGCCTAAAAGGTCGGGGCCGATGGAAACGCAGTCCAGGCCGGGCATTTTTCCGGCGAACAGGCCGCACTCCAGACCGGCATGGATGGCTTCGATTTTCGGCGCCTTGCCATACTGTTCGGTAAATACTTCCGCCATCAGCTCGCGCAGGGGAGAGTGCTCCTGATACTGCCAGCCGGTGTATTCGCCTTCGAATGTCACGCGGCCGCCAAGCTGCGCCATCAGGCAGGCCATGCGGCGCTTGAGCATTTCCTTTTGGGAGTCAATCGAGCTGCGCAGGCTGAATTCGGCACAGAGTTCTTCTGCTGCTGTGGTCAGAATGCCGAGGTTGAGTGAGGTCTGCACCAGACCCGGGATATCGGCGCTCATGGCTTGAATGCCGTTGGGCAGGCAGGTCAGCATGCAGATGACCTTGTCGGTGGTCACGGCATCCATTGCCGGCTGCGTCGCCTCTTCCGCCTGCGCGGTGACGAACAGGTTGGGGTCGGGCAGATGGTACTCGGATCGGAGCACATCGTTCATTTCCGCGAGCGCGTCGCGTGCAGCCGCTTGATCGGCCACCACGACACACGCCACGGATTCGACCGGAATGGCGTTGTTCTTTAACCCGCCATCGACCGATACGATGCGCAGCTCGGTGCAGGCGGCTGCGGCCTGCAAGACGCGGCCCATCAGCATATTGGCGTTGGCGCTTCCTTTGTCGATTTCCGAGCCAGAGTGGCCGCCGGTCAGGCCGCCGACTGTGATGCGCAGGGCGCAGCCGGAGAAGGCTTCACGGCGGAGCGGCAGGATGCAGGTGGTGGTGTTGCCGCCCGCGCAGCTGACGGTGAAGACACCCTCAGCTTCCGAGTCCATGTTGATCATCCGACGGCCCTTGAGCGGGCTGACGTCGATTGAGGCTGCGCCGAACAGGCCGGTTTCCTCATCCGTGGTGAATACAGCTTCCACACGCGGGTGGGCAATGTCGTCGGCGTCAAGAACGGCCAGCGCCATCGCAACCGCAATGCCGTCGTCGCTGCCCAGCGTGGTGCCCTTGGCGCGGACCCAGTCGCCGTCTACTTCCAGATCCAGGCCTTCCTTTTCCATGTCCTTGGCACAGCCGGGCTCTTTTTGGCATACCATGTCCAGATGGCCCTGCAAAATCATGGGTTCCGCCTGCTCGTAGCCGGGCGTGGCCTCTTTGATGATGATGATATTGTGGTCGGCATCCTGATGGTATTCCAGATTGCGCGCACGCGCGAAGTCCGCGCACCAGTCGCTGACGGCTTTGGTGTTGCCGGAGCCATGCGGGATGGCGCACATCTGCTCAAAAAAGCGGAATACGCTTTGGGGTTCTAATTGTGCCAGTACATCCATGATACGATACTCCTTTGTAAAATGCTTATGGTTTGCGTTTGTAGCAGGCGCTGCCGGCCGGTTCGAGCAGCTGCTGTTCCAGCATGTAGCGGGTCAGCTTTTTGGCAAAGGTGGGCGCATCCTGCACCTGTACCTGCCTGCGGGACCAGAACTGCCCGGCCTTGACCGTTTGAATCTGGCGGGCGATTTCCTTCTGGGTGATGGTAGGGTGATGCTTGAGGTAGGCGAGCACACGGGCCGCGCACTTGCTCAGCAGGACCCGTTCCAGATCCGCCGCTTGGGTCATGCTCTTGCGCAGGCCCCAGACATACAACAGGGCGGTGACCGCGGCAAACAGGAGGATACCCAAAATCATCTGTCCTGTCGTCATGCCGTTCCCTTATCCTTTCCGCGAAACAGGATGAAATGGTTGTTGTGCAGAATCTGCATATACTTGACCAGCCGGTCGTATAACGGTTCGGCCTGCTCGCCGAACTGCGCTTTCATTTTTTCCGCCAGATCGCCGACCGTCCGGATGCCGTCAATCTCTTTCCACAGAAAACTGCCGTAGGTGTCCAGCTTGATATGGCTGACGCGGGGCGTGTGAAAGAACTTCTGGGCGATGCGCGCATAAAAGCCGCGGTGCACCATGTCGATCGTGACGATGCCCTGCGCATCCTCGGTCCAACTGTTCTGCGGATTGACCACAGGGACGAAATCCAGATAGTTCTGCGGCTTTTTTGCCATGCTATCCTCTCCTCCTGTCATGCTCAAACAGGGCTGCATGCCAAAGGATACAGCCCTGTTCGGAAAATGTTTTTACTTGGTTTTCTTTTGCTCTTTGGTGGCAAAGAAGTACATGCTCAGCAGCAGCACTGCGAACACGATCAGGCCGCCGATCCGGCCGATGCTGAACGAGCCGCTTATGTCGATGAATTCGCCGACATTGCTGCCCGCACCCATCGGGATGACGGCGAGCATGGCCAGAATGATGCCGACAATGCCTTCGCCCGCGATCAGGCCGGAGGAATACAGAATGCCGGACTGGATGACCGTATTCTTTTCCTTTTCGTCGCGGTACTTGCGCTTGTCAAGGAACCAGCGCAGGATGCCGCCCAGCATGATCGGAACGGACAGGTAAATGGGCAGGTACAGGCCGAGCGCGATCGGCAGAACCGGGAGACCCAGAATCTCGATGACCAGCGCGATAAACACACCGGCAAAAACAAGGTTCCAGGGCAGGTTGCCGCCCATAACGCCTTCGACGATCATCTTCATCAGCACAGCCTGCGGCGCGGGCAGGGCGTCAGAGCCGTAACCGCCCCATGCCATGGACAGCAGGTACAGGATGCCGCCGATGGCGATCGAGGAAACCACAACGCCGATCAGCTCGCCGATCTGCTGCTTTCTCGGAGTGGAACCGACCAGGAAGCCGGTCTTGAGGTCCTGCGAAGTGTCGCCGGCGATCGCCGCGATGACGCAGATGATGCCGCCGATGACGATGGCAGCCGTCATGCCTTCCGCACCGACCGTGCCGGTGGACTTGAGCAGGATGGTGGAGATCAGCAGGGTAGCGATCGCCATACCCGAAACCGGGTTGTTGGAAGAGCCGATCAGGCCGACCATGCGGGAGGATACCATCGCAAAGAAGAAGCCGAAAACAATGACGATCAGCGCGGTGAAGAAGTTCAGCGGGATCGCGGGAATCAGCCACAGGGCCAGCGCAACGATCAGCACGCCGATCAGTACGCTGCGCATCGAGATATCCTGTTCGGTGCGCAGGGTGCTGGCTTCACGGCCCTTGCCATAGACGCTCATGGAATCCTTAAAGGTGCGGACGATCATGGGCAGGGACTTGATCAGGCTCAGCACGCCGCCGCAGGCTACGGCGCCGGCGCCGATGTAACGCAGGTAATTGCCCCACAGTGCGGAAACGCCCTTGGCGGCAACCTGCTGGTTGATGGTCATGTCGGTGACCGGGAAGAGGATGGCATCGCCGCCGAACAGGCACATGAGCGGCATGATGACCAGCCAGCCCAGCACACCGCCGGCAAACAAATAGGAAGATACCCGTGCGCCGCAGATGTAGCCGACGCCGGCCAGAGCGGGCAGCACGTCGATGCCGACACCCGAGCCCTTATAAGCGGGGATGTCATAGGTGATTTCGCTGGGGAAGATCTTCAGGCCGTCGGCCACGAACTTGTAGATGGCGGCAATGAACAGACCGGAGAATACGGTCGAGGCCTTGGAGCCGCCCTCTTCGCCGGCGATCAGGACTTCGGCACAGGCCTGTCCTTCGGGGTAGGCCAGCACGCCGTGCTCCTTGACGATCAGCGCGCTGCGCAGGGGAACCATCATCAGTACGCCCAGCACACCGCCGCACAGTGCGATCAGGCCGATCTCCACCAGAGACGGCACATCGCACAGGCCGTCCTTCGCCCACATGAACAGAGCGGGCAGGGTGAAGATGGCGCCGGCCGCGACGGATTCACCGGCCGAGCCGATGGTCTGCACCATGTTGTTCTCCAGAATGGAGTCCCGGCGCAGGATCTTTCGGATGATGCCCATCGAGATAACGGCGGCGGGAATGGAGGCAGACACGGTCATGCCGACTCGCAGCCCAAGATAGGCGTTCGCGCCGCCAAAGACAACTGCCAGAATGGCACCCAACAGAATGGATACCACGGTAAACTCGGGCATTACTTTGTCAGCGGGAACATAAGGTTGGAATTCTTTCTTTTCCACAACATTCTATCCCTTCATTTTGTTTACTGCCTGCACTGCTGAACGGTAAAACCATACTTTTTCAGTTTAGTGCAAGTGACCTATCTATTCTATACAATAACATACGGTTCGTCAAGGCAAAAAAATATATATTGTGATAAAAAACGCCAAATTCATAACAAATAAACGTAATTTCGCCGCAGGTAAGTACATTTTTTGATAAAGTAGGACAAGTTTTGGAAGCCGGACAGCGGCCGGAGCCTGCAAGTGCGGCGAATGCGGCTGAAAAGCAGCGCCTCTCGCGGAGAAAAGCGGGAGGCGCTGCTTGGGTTGTGAGCCGGTATGTATTGGAATGTGAAAAGTGGTCTTTAAGATGGAGCGGGGACAGCAAAGTCGCAGGGCACGTCCATTTGATAGGAGTAGGGTGGTTGTTCCTGCGAGTGGGCGATATGCTGGCCGGTTGCGGTTTTTGCAAGCGGAATACTTGCAGGTAGTCGCGTTGCTCGTCCGGGATGCAGTCAATCAGGCTTCAGAGCAGCAGAATGAGCCAACAGGGCAAGGTGTGATGCACACCGTGGGTCAGGTACTTCGGATTTTGAAAGATAGGCAAGTCGCCTTTGGACAGAAAAATAGCTGCTGGAGTAAACGCTCCAGCAGCTTCTATTTGTATAGTATATGTTTGGATTATTCTTCCGTTCAGATTCGACTACTTGTATCTGGCGATACTGCAGAATGCTCGATTTATCTTTTGATTTTTGGTATATCTGCTGGAAAATGCTGCAAAATTAAGGAAAAATTGCACGGTTGTAACTTTTGCTCGGTAAAATGATAAGAAATAAAAGGATACATGAGTAATGCACACCTGTATCCTTGTGGAACGTGTTAAAATTTTCTAAAATGCTTGTGAATAGGCGGATGTTATGGTGTGATTTAAACATAAAATTCATGTTAATATGCGAGTTTTATAAGCAAAATAAACAAAAACAAGGGCGCGGAGCAGGAGGGTGATGCAATATAAATAGAACGGGAAGCGGATCGTTTTGCTAAGATGGAGAGTCGATCTGTATAAAATCAGCAGGCGAAAATGTGGCATTCGCGCCGCACTTGCTAAAGGATAGATCGATTTTTTGGAAAGGAGAATGTCAAAATGCGAATGAGGCGGACTATGAGAAAACGCTTTGGAAGCATGCTACTTATTGCAGCATTCTTGATGACGTTATTGCCGGGTTCTGCATTTGCTTTAACTACAGGCACTGGCAAAGAAATCAGAGTCCGGGCAGAACATTTCTGCGTTAACGATTCTGGGGAGTATACGCAGAAACTACTGGATGCTGAGGATGTCTTCGGCGGTATCGAAGACGAAATAACTGATTCTCTAATTACAAATTTTGAAGCAAATATAATTAACACATACGTTTATTCTCCGGATATGCCCGAGAGTGAGCGCGACGGTTCAGTAATCCCATACTTTTTTGACATGGCAGGTAGAAAATGGGAACTTTATAAAGTTTTTGTTGCCAATGGTCGGGAAGTAGAAACGCCTGGGGATCAATCTGAGTTAATGAGTCCAGCTGAGATTCAATCAGCAACTGCCATAGAGAATTACATTGTTGATACCTCTAATATTAATCTGGACCCTGGTCAGAGCAACTATTATTTTATTTGGTATGGGTGGAAGCTTGCCGATGGCGAATCAGTAGATGTCACCTCCTATCAGGTCAGCTATGACCTAAAACTTCCCTCGGGTGTCACAACCGTGTATCCCGTGGTAGACTATGGCACAGCTGGAATGAAAATGGATATAGCTGACGGCGATGGCAACAAAACGCAAGTTTCGGGTGACTTGGATAAATTGGCCGGTTCTTTTTACAACAATTCACCATACACCGTATCCGATTTCAGCCAATTCAACTTTGGATATGGCTATGCAGATTTCTTAGCATTCAACATTTCCCAGCACAATAATTACTATGATTTTGTAGGTTGGCAGGCAAATGACGACACAAGCAAGCTTTATGACATCGGTGAGGAAATCGAAGATATCTCTGCGCTTGCAGATGAAAACGACACTATAACCTTTACTGCTCAATGGAAAGAGATTGATTTGCTGGATGATGACGGGTTGGCTCAAGCTGCTCAAACGATCTCTTTGGATGGATTTGTCGGCAGTGACGAAATCGACAATAATGTCCTGATTGTACAGTCTGTGAGAGATGGCATGGACAAGACGGATGAAGAAGTGTCTTTGTCTAAGAATGAGGAGATTCATTATCTCGTATCTGCACATGTGAATTCTGCTTTGACACAGGTTCCTGATTCTGGCGGTATGACATTTCAAAGTAGTTTTGCAGAATTTACTTACCAAGTGAGCATAGACAGCAAACTGGAATTTGCAAATGAGAGAGAAGACGGAACAGTAACCATAATATTTGACGCTTCGCCGGATAAACTCCATGACTATGCACCAGTTGTCTTGAAGTCTGGTTCTGAAACTAACATTTCAGGAGCCACTGTACAAAACACGGCTGAAGGAATTTATTCCATTACCTTTAATCCTGAAAATGTGCCAAGGAAAAATGATGGCTATTATATTGAGATCAGGCTGCAATGGAACAATAAGAATGTTGGAAACACCGATGCGAGTGCAGATCTGTCGATTCGTGGGCTGGATTTCAAACTCAAATCCGGCAGCAATTGGACCGCGAACGAAAGCGTGCAGACCTCTGCTAATATTGTTGGCCAGTTCAGCATGAGAGATAAGGTGATGCAGCCTCGTGCGTATTACATGACCGCTTCAGCTCGATTGACAAGCAGCTGGGAAGGTTGGAAAGAGTATTTCGTCAATGAATCGGATCCTAACTCTTACCCTGTTTCCTTTGTTCATGCAGTTCAATTTATGGACTATGAGTTGGCTGACATTGACCTAAGCACCGATACAAGTGCAACATTGAAGGCCAACACGGTCACTGCCAAGTGTCCCAATACAGTCACCATCACCCCGGCGGATATCACGGTCTACACTGGCGGCGAAGGCTATACCGGTGTGGTGGACGGCGAAGGTCAAACTACAACGACTGAAAATGGTCTGCCGGAGCCCGGGTATTTCATTACTTTGCCGAATTGGATCAATGAGCAGTTGGGCGGCCATGCCAATGCAAAAGACCTGTCTGAAATGATTGTGCTGACCTATGACGATGATCAAGGCAATCATAAAGAATGGAACCTTAAGCCTTACGGCACAGATGCGCATAGTACGGATGTGGCAGGTGTAACAACAGCTCGCTACATCTACCGCATTGTGCCTGGTGAGGGAACGGGCAACATTCCGGTTCGCCTGCAGTTAACAGATCCGGATAATCCGGAACAGGTAATCTCCAGCGATGAATTTGTTCCCAGCAGTGATGAGCAGTATAAGGCATATGATATGCGCATCTACACAGATGAAGTAACGGCTGACAAAGTCACTGCGAAGATTACGGTCAACGGCCAAACATATACCTGTAAAGTTGACGGAACAGAAGGCCAACTGGTAGTCCGTGGTTTGACTGCCGATAATGCAACAACCGAAATTGTGAAAAACGAAAATGCTGTTTCGGGCAGCAACATTTCTGCGGTTGCACCGGCTGATGTTACCTACTATGTCAACGGAAGCAAGGTGGAAGTTGCCGATCCAAGCGGCGTAAAGCTTCTGGTAGATGATGTCCTGAGCGACGGTGTGCTGGCTCAGTACATCGAGGACAATATGGCTGACATTCCGGATGGTAATTATACCTACGAGGAAAAGTATCTGGATCTGGTGGACACCAAGAACGGCAATGCTTATCTGACCTTGGGTGATGGTCAGGAAATGACAATGTACTGGCCGGTGCCGGCGGATATGGATACCAGCAAGGATTTCCATATTGTGCATTTTGAAGCGCTGGATCGAAATTATGCCGATATGAGCAGCGAACTTGAAAAAATGCCTCCGGAAGTGCTTGCGTCGAATCTGGTAACGGTTGACGGCAAGCAGTATGTAACATTCCAGACGGATTCCTTCTCGCCGTTTGTGCTTGTATACGAGAAGGAGACCACTTCTGGCGGCGGTGGCGGAACCACAACCTACACCATCACGGCGAGCGCAGGCACGGGCGGTACAATCGACCCGAGCGGCAAGGTCAGCGTGACGGCCGGCAGCAGCAAGACCTTCACGATTGCGGCGGCAGACGGCTATGAGATCGCGGACGTGCTGGTGGACGGCAAGAGCGTGGGCGCGGTCAGCACCTACACCTTCGAAAAGGTAAGTGCTAACCATACGATCTCTGCTTCCTTCGAAAAGGGTCTTGTGGTTGCGGATCCGGATGATACCGGCGTTTCCTCCT
>NZ_UYYD01000012.1 GCF_900625105.1 Agathobaculum sp. Marseille-P7918
AGCGGACATACGAAGCCCAAGGGAGTGAACGTCAGCCAGTTGCTCCTCTTATTGTAGCTTAGGCACGAGATGGAGGGAAAGCCGGACTGGCTGCCCGGCTTTCCTGTCCAAATTTATTGTAATAGGGAGGGAAACTTTATGGCAACCACACGCATCATGCCGCTGCATATCGGCAAGGGCCGGACCGAGAGCCGTGCCATTAGCGAGATTATCGACTATGTGGCCAATCCGCAAAAGACCGGCCACGGCAGGCTTATCACCGGCTATGAGTGTGATAGCCGTGTAGCCGACGCCGAGTTTATGCTGGCAAAGCGCCAGTATATCGCCGCCACCGGACGAGTCCGAGGCGCGGACGATGTGATCGCCTACCATGTCCGCCAGTCCTTTTGCCCTGGGGAGATCAATCCAGAGGAAGCCAACCGGCTCGGTGTAGAATTTGCCAAGCGGTTCACCAAGGGAAAACACGCCTTTATCGTCTGTACCCACATTGACAAGGCCCATGTCCATAATCATATCATTTGGAGTTCGGTCAACCTGGACTGTGACCGGAAGTTTCGCAACTTTTGGGGCAGCACAAAAGCCGTCCGTCGATTGAGCGACACCATCTGCATTGAGAACGGACTGTCCATTATCGAGAACCCAAAGCCCCACGGCAAAAGTTACGACCAATGGCTGGGCGATCAGGCAAAGCCCTCCCATCGGGAATTGCTTCGTGCTGCCATTGATAACGCCCTGGCACAAAAGCCTGCTGACCTGGACAAGCTGCTGAAGCTGCTTCGGGAATCCGGCTGTGAAGTATCCAAGCGCGGCAAATCCTACCGTTTGAAGCTCCCCGGCTGGGGCAAAGTGTCCCGCCTGGACAGTCTGGGTGATGGCTACACCCTGGAGCATCTGCTGGCTGTCCTCGCCGGTCAAAAGGAGCATACACCCCGTCAGAAGCCGATCAAGCAAGCAGATCCGCCAAAGGTCAATCTGCTGGTTGACATCCAGGCAAAGCTACAGGCCGGAAAAGGTGCCGGGTATGTGCAGTGGGCCAAGGTCTTTAATCTGAAACAGATGGCACAGACCGTGAATTATCTCACAGAGCATAATCTACTGGAGTATGCTGTGCTGGAGGAAAAGGCGGCGGCGGCCACGGCTCACCATAATGAGCTATCAGCAAAAATTAAGGCAGCGGAGAACCGCATGGCGGAGATCGCCGTCCTGCGGACCCATATCATCAACTATGCCAAGACTCGTGACACCTATGTGGCCTACCGAAAAGCTGGCTATTCAAAGAAATTCCGCGAGGAACATGAGGAAGAAATTCTGCTCCATCAGGCGGCAAAAAATGCCTTTGATGATATGGGGGTCAAGAAGCTTCCCAAAGTTAAGGAACTGCAAGCTGAATATGCTCGGCTGCTGGAGGAAAAGAAAAAGACCTATGCCGAGTACCGGCGCTCCCGCGAGGAAATGCGGGAGCTGCTGGCGGCAAAGGCCAATGTGGATCGGCTCATGGGGATGGCGGAAGATAGACAGGAAGATAAAGGCAAAGAGATGAACCGATAAAACTCCATAAGTGTTGGAAAGTGTGTTGTACGACAGTCCCATTTTACGGACGAGTGATCTAAGCATAGCAAAGCGCCGGGCGCGGGGCTATATGCCTCTGCATCCGGCGCTGTTTATGTTCATGGTTAAAAGTATGTCCGTGCAAATTGTGGCATAGATTTGTTCAAATTCTTATGGTAAAATTTATAGTAAAAACAGGTGGAAAAGTAAAAGGGCAGGGAGGCGTTTGTTTTATGTCGGAAAGAGAAAAAATTGTGCGCTTATGGTTCAATATGTGGCTTACACAACAAGATTTAGGAATTGATAGTATTTTTGCGGAGGATGTAGTTTATACTGAAAGTTGGTGTCCCCAATATTCTGATCGAGAAACAGTAAAGCACTGGTTTGAGGAATGGAATACCCGTGGGAAAGTGCTTGCATGGGATATTAAACAGTTTTTTCATCAGGGTAATCAGACCGTTGTGGTATGGTACTTCAAAAACCAAATGGACAACGGGAAGATTGAAGAATTTGATGGGATTTCTTTAATTGAGTGGACACAAGATAATAAAATTAAGACCTTAAAGGAATTTGGATGTAATCTTAATAACTACAATCCATATCAGAATGGTAATGCGCCTGAATTTAGGAATGAAAAAACAAACTGGTTTTAAGAGCTATAATTTGAAATGAATATAATGTAATTGCCATCTATGTAATCAATGTTGTTGTGCAGTTCCATTTAGAATAAAAAGCCATGCCCTAGACTGTCCTGGGCATGGCAAAAAAATTGTAAATTTATTTCTACAAGTCCGTAGAAGTATTGACTATTCTACAAATTTGTAGTAGAATTAAATCATCCAAGGTAGACGTACTTTGGGTAAGGAGGAAGTGTTTATGGATCGATCCAAAAAACTATCAGAAACCGAATACGAAATCATGGAGGTGTTGTGGAAATCACAAGTTCCCATGTCTTCGGCGCAGCTTGCATCGTACTTTGCAGAACGCCACAACAAGGAGTGGAAGCCATCAACTCTTGCCACTTTTCTGTCTCGGCTGACGCAAAAGGGGCTTATCACTTCTCATCGAGAAGGCAGAGTTCATTATTACCGGCCTATCAAATCCCAGAAAGACTATGCGCGAGATGGCGCACAAGGAATTTTAGACGCACTCTATGATGGTTCGATCAAAAATTTCTTTGCGGCTTTATACGGTGGCTCTCAGATGTCAGAGGAAGATCGTGAATCTTTGAAAGAATGGTTGGACAATCAGTAATAACGGAGGAATATGTATGGTATCTTACTTGCTTAGTACTCTGTTTTTTCTGAATTTAATCGCCAGCAGTGTGTACCTGGTTTTTAAAGCCTTGCTCGTTTGGGCAAAAAACGGTGTAAATGAGCGTTTCCGCTATATTGGGTGCATCGCTGTCATGGTGTTGTTCTTAATCCCATTTTATCAGGCTTTGCCGATCTCCTCTACAATAAAAGATATGCCATTTCAAACAAGCGGATACTTGGAAGGCGTTAGTAGCGTTATCCCAAAAGACGAAGTAGTTCAAAAGAATACTTCCATCACTGAAAGCAAGAGCACGAGAACGAGCGGTTTTTGCTTGGATGTTCAGGCACAGGAAAAGATTTTACTTGTTTGGTCTGTTGGTGTGTCAGCTCTTGCATTATGGTATATTGCTGTATTGTTGAAATTCCGTAGGAAACTATCCCAAAAGCAAACACAGCCCGTTTGTGGTGAGCTACAGCGAATTGCAAATCACTGTGCAAGCGAATATGGAATTCGACAGACGCCAATCCTTAGAGCATCGCCACATGTGCAAAGTCCGGTGTTGATTGGTTTTTTCAAGCCAATTATCGCAGTACCTGCTGATGGACTTCCGCCAGCAGATGTACAAATGATCCTGAAGCATGAACTGGTGCATTTTAAGCGCCGTGATTTGTGGTGGAAACTTTTGGGCGTCGTAATACAGACGATTCACTGGGCCAACCCTATTGTGTGGCTGCTTTGTAAGGACTTTGAATTTTGTGCCGAGACCTCCTGTGATGCTCAGGTGGTTCAGAATCTTGACCATGATGGGCGCAAAAGCTATGGATACCTTTTGATTTCGTATTCTCAATTTCAACACAAATTGAACTCTACGCCGGGGATTTCTTTTATATCCTCGCGCGAAAAACTGAAAAGGAGAATTTGCATTATGCTGAATGGAAATAAGTCCAAAAAACTGATTGTTGCTGCGCTTGTTTGCGTGTTAGGTGCAAGCAGTCTTGCACTGTCCGCATTTGCTGCCGAGGCGCACAGCGATACTCCCCAGACGATTGATGGAATTGTAGCTGGTAAGGATACACCTGCCACTTCCAGCGATGAACTCCTCACCGGTGAAACACAAACAGATATTCCCTTTGCTCAAAGCATCAATCCGAACGACGGATATGATCTCAAGGCCAAGGAGGAGGTCTCTTTTTCCGATATGATTACCAGTATGTCAAAGGTCCCGCTTGAAATTCCTGATGAATTCAGGCAGGCTGTGGCAAACGGAGAAGTCACTCCTTTGCAACCGGAAGATGGAGTTGAAGTAGAGATTTTTGATGCTAATGGTGTTAAGGTAAGCGTCAACGCTAACACGGAACACTAAAGTTTTGCGGCCAACAAATTACAAGATGTGGCCTCGTTTTTCAGGTCGCATTCTGCTTCTATTTGGTGTGATTTCAAATCCGCATATATAGAAAAAGATCATGGCCAGCTCAACGCTGGCCATGATCGAAAGCGTCAAATGGACGCGCAGCCGCAGAATGAAATTCTGCGTTCATGGGGGCTTGGGGGAATACCCTCAACAAGCAGCGCCGGAAGCCGAATGGCTATCCAGGGGCATTGCTTGCCTCTTTCCCGCAGGAATAAAATAAGCCAGTGACGAAACCTTCAAATTTCGCTCACTGGCCTACTTTGTTTCAAGTTTCTTGGAAAGTTCCTTTAGCTCCTCTGCAAATCCACGAGTGTGGTGCAACAAGGTTTCCCGCATCTCCGGCGGACAGTTCATATACAGCAGCTTCATCTCATTCTGTCCTGCTTCGTCCGGCGAGAGATCCGGGTACATAAGCGAGTCCAGTGAAAGATGAACTACCTTTGCCAATGCTTTCAAAATCAAATAGGAAGGATTTCTCCTGGCTTTCTCAATATCGGCAATCTGTTTGGTAGAAACATGGGATTCATCAGCCAACTGTTCCTGCGTCAGATTCTTTTCTTTTCGTGCTGCTCGGAGCGCATCTCCCAAGGCTGTCAAATCATCAATCGGCATTATTGTTCACCTCAATAATATTGTATCGTTCCGGTTTGAATTGCGGAATGACCTTATCATTCCGGCTTACCGGTATGATTATACTGATTTTTCTTATAACAGAATGATGACAGACTTGTTTTCATCGAGCAATAGAAATACAATGGAATAGGAATCAATTCAATACGCATTTATCACAGCGCCAGACGCATAGACGCAGAGCCAAACAGCATAAATAGGCAGCGACTTTGCAAAGACAAGGTTGCTGCTTTGTTTATTGATAGTCCGCGTTTGGTTGATACCCAAAGACGCGGAAAAGCCGATTGACGGGAGAAGAATAAGAAAATAATTTTTCAAAAAAGTTTGTAAGGTTTTTAGAATGAGGAAGTCTTATAAGTGAGGAGGTGAAAAAGTGGCAGACTACGGAGAAGAATTTGAAAAAATATATATTCGATACTTTAATGATGTATTCCTTTTTCTCAAAAAGCTATCAAAAGACGAAAGTATTGCAGAAGAAATTACAAGTGAAACATTTTTCAAAGCAATGCGTTCAATAGATACTTTTCGCGGCGAAACAGACATCCGTGTTTGGCTTTGTCAAATTGCAAAAAACTGTTACTTTTCCCATCTGAAAAAGCAACAGAGGATTGTAGATATTGATAAAGTTGAATTATCAGATAACAAAAACACTATTGAGGAACAAATATTAAATCGAAGTGAAGCCATGCGAATACATCACCTGCTGCATGATTTAGCTGAACCCTATAAGGAAGTTTTTATGCTGCGGGTTTTTGGTGAATTGAGTTTCAAGCAAATTGCAGACATTTTCCAAAAAACAGATAATTGGGCTTGTGTCACTTATCACCGAGCGAGAAATAAAATATTAAGGCAGATGGAGGTAGAAAATGAGTAATCAATGTAATTTGATCAAAGATATACTTCCTCTTTATGTGGAGGATATGGTCAGCACAGATACAAAAGAATTTGTGAACGCTCACCTTGAACATTGCGCGGAGTGCCGTGCAGAATTAGAGCGTATGCGAGGCCCCGCGAAATTTGTTCCTGATATTGATATTGATACTGATATTGTTCCGTTAAAAAGGATCAAAAAGGACTTATTTATTAGACGTCTGCAAACCATCTTTTTCACCGCGATTATAGCGTGTGCTGTGGTGATGATTGTTTTTGGGGTTTTGACATCACCGAAATTTTTCCCCTACTCTGATGACCTGCTGAATGTTGTTGACAATCATAGCGGGGAGATTATCGTAACTTTTGATGATCGAGTGACAGGTTATACCTGTACAAAAGAGTTTTATGAAGAAACAGAAATTTATCGGATCAATGCGTGGACGACAACATGGGACATATACTTCTCTAATCGCGGAAATCAAAATGTGGTAATACCTTTTAATGATGATAGCAACATTCAAATCTTCTTTACTCAAAATAATGGTTCCGAAGATGTGCTGATCTATGGAGAGAGGGATAATCTTCCACAGGCTGTTATAACGCTGCCGCGGCAAATCTTACTGCCATATTTCCTTTTAGCCGCTCTTGCCCTGATTGTGCTTTCCGGCCTACGGCTTTTATTGAAAAACAAGAAAGCAATCATTGTATGGATTGACAGAGCGATACTGCTCCCAATTTCCTATATGGCAGCTCAGCTTTGCACAAAAGGAATTAACTTTACAACCTATTCTTCACAAAGAGATTTCTGCATTATTGTGTTGGTTGCTATACTGTTTTATCTTGCATTACTAACCGGAAAATCTATTTATCAGGAGAAGCGGGCAGATAAAAGCACAGAGCGTTTCAAGGAGTGGCCATGAAAAAATCTTTATTTAGACTGGCAGATATTTTTGAATTGAGTGTTGCGTACGCTTTCTGCTTTTCGTTATGCTTGATGTTTGATTATGTAAAGACTTTAGAAATGACATCTGATATTCTGACCAGTTTTTTCCGAAACTTTTTGAAATATCAGACCATGATTGTTATATTGTCTACATTTCTCGTTGCGGTTTTTCACTATCAATTTTCATGCCGTAAAAAGATAGAAGTATTTTGCCGGATACTCGTTGGAGATACGCTATTTAACATCACAGTTAGGTACTCTCTGAATTGCCTAATGGTATTGGGATTTGTCTACCTTGTATTTCTTGCGACAAATGCTTATTTGGGGTTTGACTTGACCAAAAATCTGTATTTAGTCCTTATTTTCATTGTGTATATACTAATCAGCGCAAGGCAGGTGAGAAAATATGAAGCTCTTTAAGTTCTTTGTTTCAAAAATTTTTTTGAGAAGAATAATACCCGGAATAAGCATTATTCTCCTTATTTGCCTTTCAAACTATATAACTTTTACGGCTGTACGCACAGTTTTCTCAACTTACCAAGGGTATCAGGAAATAAGGGGCTTGAATCAGGACGGCAACTATATTGCAAATTTAGACCCCAATAGCACCATTGACTTCGGCGCAATAGAGTTGGATAAAACAACGGAAGTGTATAACTATTTAAGCTCTAATTTCGATTACGCATTTTATGTAGACGGCTTTATGGTGTCCATACCGAACCGTGATGACATGGAAATATCCTTGTGCTATATGAACAAAGCGCATTATGATTTAACCCAATTTAATCTTTCCCAAGGAACGGGCTTGACCTTTGATTACCGCTTCGATGGAAATAGTGAAATTCCTGTCCTGATTGGAAAAGGATTGAGCAAAACATATCCTGTTGGCTCCACAATAGACCTTGAAGATCCTGCGCTGGGACAAGAGATTACTTTAAGAGTTCAGGGCGTGTTGGAACAAAACGCATACCACTCCAATTACTACACTCTTAACTCAAAGAGCTACTACAATTATTCGATTATTCTGCCCGTGAATGAGGAATTTCTCAATCATGCAAATCTTGATCTTCGAGTGAATGGCCTCATGGACATTGTAATTCTTCAAACCACAAACGAAAAAATCTCCGATCTAAGGGCGGTCATACAGAATACGCTTGGTTTGAAGTTGAACTTTTTTGGTCAGCAGGACAATAATGAATATTTCAACGAATACTATTTCCATTCCCTAAAAATTGTTGCTGTGACATCGGTGATTTTACTTCTCCTTATAACCTGCCTCTCTGTTTGGAACGCAATGGTTAGTATTCGGTTGATGCTGAAAGACCTCACGATCAATCTCTTGGTTGGTTTGAGCTATTCAAAGTTAAGGAAAATGTTTTATAGCTACTTTGGAATATTGTTTCTTATCAATCTGGTGATTGTATTCTCAATTACCGCTCTTAACAGATACGGCTGTTGGCTAAGAAAAGACACTACCTTTGTTACATACGGGCTATTCGGTTTAATTGGTATAGATTGGCTGTCCTTGCTGGCGGTGGTTGTCACTGACATTATAATCGGAGTTATTGTTGTTGAATGTATGTTGTGGAGGATTAAGAAAGTTCCAATTTCTTTGGGGGTACTGCAATGACGAAAATCATTGATTTAAGCATTAAAGAAAAAATATATAGGAGTAAGGAATCTCGGATTTCCATATTAAACGATTTCAACCTTGAAGTTGTTGCTGGTGAAAAGATTGCCATTGTGGGAGAATCGGGCGCAGGAAAAAGCTCCTTGCTTAATATTATTGGGCTGCTTGATAGAAATTATGACGGTGAATATACACTCTTTGGATTGCCGACAAATCATTCTGATGCAAGTAAATTGGCCCAATGGAGAAACCAAAAAATCGGCTTTGTACTCCAAGAATCGGCGCTAATCAACTCATTGATAATAGAAGATAACATTAAGCTGCCGTTTCTATATGCAGGTGCGGGGAAAAAGGGCCAGAAAGAAATGAAGGATTTTGAGAGTATCGTTGATGCGATTGAAATCCGCTCTATCTTAAAAAAGAAACCGCTTGAATGTTCCGGCGGAGAAAAGGCCAGAGCCGTATTCGCCAGAGGGATCATTATGAAACCTCAAATTATTTTAGCTGATGAACCTACGGCATCTTTGGATGTGGAGAACAGAGAAAGAATTGTAGCATTGCTGTTTAGAATGAACAAGGAATTTAATACTACAATCATCACGGTAACTCATGACTTGGAAATGGCTAATCGTCATGACAGAATAATTCATCTTGAAAGGAGAAAATAACATGGGATTTTTCGCAATGATCGCATCGCTGCTGCTGGGGATATTTTTTGTTATCATGGGGATTTCTCGTAGAAAACAAAAGGGATGGCCTATCATCCTGATTGTGTTGGGGATTGTATTTGTTCTGATCGCGGTTTATTTGGGGTGGCCTAAATAAATGAATACATCAGTTACCAAAGAGCCAGACGCATAGACGCAGAGCCGAACAGCATAAATAGGCAGCGACTTTGCAAAGGCAAAGTCGCTGCTTTGTTATTGAACGCCCGCATTTAGTTTATGCTCAAAGACGGGGAAACCCTTTAACAGAAGAAAAAACAACTTTTATCTTAAATAATGCGTAAAAACAATGCGAGTCCAACCTTACAACGACTGTAAGTATTTTTGGAGGGCTACACATGTTATCATATAGATAAGACATATAAGGAGGTAGCGATATGGAACCAATTTTGAATATAGAAAATCTGACAAAGGTATATGGGAACGTTCCCAACCAAACAAGAGCATTAAATGGGATTACATTTCAGGTTATGCCCGGAGAGTTTCTCGGTATTATGGGAAGTAGTGGTTCCGGAAAATCCACACTTCTCAACTGTATTGCAACCGTTATTCAGCCAAGCAGCGGAAGTATTGTGATGGGTGGAAAAGATCTTGCTTCTCTTAACGGAAAATCATTAGCAAATTATCGAGGAAAAAATATCGGATATTTGTTCCAGAACTTTGAACTATTAGATAATCTGACAGGTAGTGAAAATATTTTGTTGCCTACTTCGCTCCATAATGTATCTGAAAAAGAAAGCAGACTTCGTTTGAAACAACTTGCCGAGTATTTGGAAATTACTGATGTTTTGAATAAGTTTCCTATGCAAATGTCCGGTGGACAGCGGCAACGTGTTGCAACTGCCAGAGCATTGATTCTTCACCCTAAAATGATTCTTGCTGATGAACCTACGGGAGCTTTGGATTCAAAAAATGCAAAAAATGTTATGGAGAAACTTTCTGGACTAAACCGGGACGATCAAGCAACAATTCTTATGGTAACACATGATTCTAATGCCGCTAGTTTTTGTAAACGAATACTGTTTATCCAAGATGGTATTATTTTTCACGAACTTCGGCGGGGTGATGAAAGCCAGCGAGAGTTTTACGAGCGTATCTTAAAAGTTATGGCACAGTTGGGAGGTGGCAGCTATAATGTTCTTTAATTTGATCGTACGGAATAGCAAGCGCAGCCGAAAAGAAAATGGACTGTTTTTCAGCTCTCTTGTAATATCAATAGTTGCCTTTTATATCATTCTCTCTATTTCTAATCAAGACATCATGCGCTTTCTGCAAGAAATGGAAAGCGACGCAGTTGATAAGCTGCTGCTACTGATTCCGATTTTTTATATTGTAACTTTGTGCATTCTATTTTTCTTAATTTATTTTGCATGTAAATATCAACTTCAACGGCGCAAGCACGAGTTTGGCGTATATTTAATGCTGGGAATGCGTAGAGGTAAACTCTTTTCCATGTTGATGGCTGAGGATTTTATTAGTAGTATTTTTGCTTTGGTAATTGGACTTCCCATAGCAATTATACTTTCTGAAATGATTAGCTTAATTACTGCAAAATTAGTTGGAATGGGTATTATAGGGCACCGCTTTACACTATCTCTTTCAGCAGTGCTTTTTACTATTTTGGGTTTTCTAGTAATTAAACTATTTGCTTTCCTAATTTTGAGTGGAAATATCACTCGGCAAGAAATTGGTTCACTTATGGCTCCTATATCAAACAATGCCCAAAGACAGAAACCCACATTCATTTATGTTTTTTCTGCTATTTTCGGAATTGCTATGTTAGTAGCAGCGTATTTATTGGCAATTCAAGGGATTGCATGGCAAAAATCCTCAATGATGTTGCTTACATTATCCCTCGGAATATTAGGAACGATACTTCTTTTTTATGGTATGCGGGCACTCATTTCATTGCTTATAGCGGTGGGAAAATCAAATGTTCCACTTCGTGTTTTTAATTTTCGGCAGATTCAAGAGAATGTGGTTCAGCAGTCTACTTCTTTGGCAATAAGTTCTATGCTTATTTTAGCAGCATTATGTTGTTTTGGTGCTGGAATTGGAATTGCAAATACAAGCTCTAAACTTAACGCGCACATATTAGACTATACTTTTGCGGTAAGTACAAATATCGTACTAGATAAAGAACCAGAGCCAGAACTTGTTTTCCCGTCCGTACAGTCTTTGTTAAAAGAAAACGGACTTGAAGATCAGTTTGCAAAATTATTTCAAATACGAGAAGGTCGTATCAATACAACCGAGAAAACAGACGAGGTTTTTGTATTGGATTCTGTAATTGATGAAATTAGTAGGTTACCACAATCCAAAGATAGAGATGTTCTTCTGAATAATCTCGGTTATGCAGGTTTCCCTCATGTGATTTGCCTATCAGACTATAATAACCTCTTAGAGTTAGCTGGTGAACCGACTTTGGAACTTGCCTCTGACGAGGCAGCAATTTATCGCGATTCCAGCAGCACTAACGAAGTGAGAAATGCTATGCTCAATGAGATACTTGCAAAACACCCAAAAGCTGAATTAGACGGAAAGACCATTTTTCTTACAGGTGAAGTACAATCAATCCCTTTGGTAACCGATTCTTCTATTACCCTAGATATTGCTTTAATTGTACCTGATGAGCAATTTTTCTACTATACACAAGGAAACTATAATGTGTATGTAAACGGTATCCTAGATCAAAATATTACAAATGAAATGGGGTTAATGGGCGCATATTCTACAATCAATGAAGTGTTAGATATGATTGATCTGGACGCACTTGGTCTTGAATATGAAAGCTATCTCCAAAGCATGGGCCGTCAGCTTTTCTATATGGTAGCTGCCAGCTATATCACAAGCTATCTTGCTATTATCTTTCTAGTGGTATCTAATACTATAATTGGTGTGCAGTTCTTAATGAACCAGCAACGAACGGGACGCAGGTATCAAACTTTGGTACGGCTTGGAGCCACATATCATGCTTTGTGCGGTTCAGCTAGAAAACAGATTACTTGGTTTATGGGACTTCCCGTAATAGTTGCAGCTATCAGCAGTTTGTTTGGTGTTAAATCACTATTTGCCGGTATTTTGTCCTCGGAAGTAAAGAATGCACAGGGTGAAATGCTTGTCATTGCAGCCATTATTATTCTAATACTTTGTGTCGTAGAATGTATCTATATGACTGTTATAAAGCGTTCTAGTGATAGATACTTACTAACACTAATGCAGCCGCAAAGGGAAGAATAAGAGGAAGGAGGGTTGTTATGAAAAAAATAGCTGTTGTAGAAGATGAAGAATATATGCGCGATGAACTTTGCACAATGCTTAAAAGAGCAGGATATGCTACATTGGAGATTACTGCATTTGAAAATGCGGTGGAACAGATAACAGCCCTCTCTCCTGACCTTGTTCTTTTAGACCTTAATTTACCAAAAATCAGCGGATTTCAGATATGTCAAAATCTGAAACAAAAAACACCAATCCCCGTTTTGGTTTTGACATCACGAGATCAGTTACAAGATGAATTGCAGGCTCTCAAGTTGGGGGCAGATGAATATTTGACAAAACCTTGCCGAAAAGAACGATTACTTGCAAGGATAAACAATATTCTAAAAAGGTACGAAGGGCGGTCCAATCTCTTAGAGGGACCAGGCTTCCTTTTAGATAGGGAAAGCTATACTATCTATATTCACAATACTTCAATGATACTTCCTAAAAATCAAGGGAAATTACTTGAAGCACTTATGACTGCTGAACTTGTGTCGGCGGAGGAACTTTGTAAAATCCTATGGGGAACAACGGAGTATATTGATGAAAATGCCTTGCAAGTCAATTTATCTCGTCTGAAAAAAACTTTAGCTACATTAGGAATGAAGCAACGAATTGTAGCAATCCGGGGCGTAGGCTATCGGCTGGAAAGGTCGATGGAACCATGAATTGTTTTTGGAAAAGTATAAAAAGAAATGCCCTATGGTTGTTTGCATTGTTAATTATGGACATCTTTTCTGCATTACTTCTTTGGCTTACCGATGTGCAGGCATTTTGGACATTGCTAATTTTAATCTTGTTATGGAGTTTCATGTTTTTTGTGGTGGTTTTAGCTTATGTCAATATAAAAGAAAAGAAGAAGCAAAAAATATTTCAGACGTTCATTAGCGATCCAGATGTTGTAAATGAAGAAAAACTACTACAAGTAGTGAGCCAACAAGAGAGAGAGCAGATACAACTATTGGCTCTTGTTCTAAGGGACAATAGATTAAGATTGTGTAATCTTTCAGAAGAACTACGAGATTACGAAGAATATGTTGAAAGTTGGGTGCATGAAGCTAAAACGCCATTGGCTTTGCTTACAATGATTATGGACAACCGAGCAGATGAATTACCATTTGAGATTCAAACCAAGTTGGATTATGTATGCAACCAATTACAGGAAGATATTACACAAATGCTCTACTATGCAAGATTAAAAAGTAGCACAAAAGATTACCGTTTTGAAGAACTTGATTTGCAATCCTTATTGAAAGATGTTTTAGCAGATTATGAGCCGCTTCTTGAAGAAAAACATTTTGTTATAAAAAACGAAGTTAAAGAAGAACAAGTTTTTACAGACCGTCGAGGGCTTCAATTCATGTTAGGGCAAATTATAAGCAATGTTATTAAATATAGTACAGACAATCCTATGCTTACCACCTCAACACAGCATACCACTAGAGAAATTATACTTTCAATTACTGACAACGGTAGCGGTGTGAAAAGCTATGATCTTCCTTATATATTCCAAAAAGGCTTTACCGGTGATTCAGCAAACAATCGAAATAAGGCGACAGGAATGGGACTATATTTGACTAAAAAAATGGCAGATGACCTTAATCTCAAATTAGATGTTCAGTCCGAATATAATAGTTTCTTCAAAATATCAATACGATTCCCAATATAAACCACAGGTGAATTTTTATGTAAGGAAGTATCAAATGAATGGAGGTGGCGCATTGGAAAAAGAAAAGTGAGTAATGACCTTTCTGAAAATGAACAGTTATCCGTAAGAGCCATTTCCTCGTATTTGTTGGAGGAACGTGGGATTTTCATTGCCGAGGACACAGGAACAACAAATAATTGATAGTGATTTAGGTGATCGGTATGATTGTGATAGAAAATATATCTGAAAAAGTCAAAACATTACTCGAAAAGTATGAATTTAATGTAAATACCCTTGCAAAATATTTGGGGTTATCTGTGGAGCAGATCAATAATATTGCCAATGGAAATTTGCAATGTGTTTTAGGGAAACACACGACAATAGATAAGATAATGTTTCTCTATGTTATTACTTGTGAAGAAGCCGATTTGAAAGCAAGTGCCTTTTTGGAAGTGCTTATATCCTACCATCACCTATCTAAAGCTACGATAGCAAAAATGGCAAAAGTTAAAGTTGGCGATATTGAAAAAATGATGGAAGGCTTGACCGATGAGGTCGATACAGAAACAAAATATAAAATTACGACCACTGTTATGTCATTGAGGTTTTTCCTAAAGGATTGTGAACCACCCATTGAAGAATAATCCTCTACGCCTATTATTTCTCGATAATCTGTTTGCGTCACCTTTATCATTTTCAAAATTCAATACATCAGTTATCACAGAGCTAGACGCATAGACGCAGAGCCAAACAAAATAAACGGGCAGCGGCTTTGCAAAGGTAAGGTCGCTGCTTTGTTTTTTGATAGCCTGCGTTTGGTTGATACCCAAAGACGCGGAAAAGCCCTTTGATAGAAGAAAATATATAAAACTTTGTAAATTATTTAGATGGCATAGTTACTATTATTATGTGAGCAGGGAATGTTTTGTGTGATTTCATATACACTCCATAAGCAAATGGTAGACTGCACAAGGAGGTGTTTTTATGGCAGTAATCATGATTGTGGAAGATGATAGGCAAACGAATGATGCGGTTTCTGAATATCTAAAATCTTTAGGACATCGAATGTTTTCAGCCTATGATGGCGATGAAGCATTGCAGATTTTTGAGTGCAGTAGCATTGACCTGGTTATTCTGGATATTATGCTCCCCAAAAAGACGGGACTTGCTGTATTACATACGATCAGAGCAAAAAGCTCTGTACCAATTCTCATGCTGACCGCAATTAGTGATGAATATACTCAGGTTACAAGTTTCGATGAACAGGCGGATGACTACATTACAAAACCGTTTTCAATGGTTCTACTTGGGCGGCGGGTTACTGCCCTCCTGCGGAGAAGCGGACAAACGGTTTCACCTGATACTATGACCTTTGGGGATGTGACAGTTGATTTCTCTGGATACACAGCTAAAGGACCCGAAGGAAAAATTGATATTACCCCAAAAGAAATTGATTTGCTGAAGCTCTTGGTTGAACATAAAGGTTTAGTGCTTACCCGATCTCAAATGCTGGATAGTCTATGGGGGGTCGATTACCCTATTATTGATCGTACCATTGATACATACATTAAGAACTTACGCAAAAAACTTCGTCTTGATTGTATTGTTACGGTAAAAGGGATAGGGTATAAATTCGAGGTAGAAACATGAAAAAATTAAAGCTCTTTCCCAAAATATTTATTTATACCTTGGCGCTATTATTGCTCATAACAACGCTTGCCAGCGGAACTATTTATCTTCTCGCCCCGATGATGGGAGAAAATTCAGTCTTATCAGAGGGAACTTATGTCGATGGAATGTCATCAGCGATTAAGACTGCTGCCATTCCGAGAAATACAGAAATAGCCCACACAATATTGCGCTCATTACCCTATACCGTAGTAATTTGTATTGTAGTTTCACTTTTATGTGCCTACTTTTTTTCAAAAGCAATAACAAATCCCATCAAGGGTATTTTAGACACAACAAGTCAAATGGCTGTTTTGGACCGCAAAGCGGTGTGTAAGACTGACGCTAACGACGAGATCGGAATATTAGCCAACCAAATCAACCAACTATATCAAAATTTATTGAGTACGATTGAACATCTGCAAGAGGAAAAGGATAAAGTTAGTGAAGCTGAAAAGCAAAAAATTGACTTTCTACGCTCGGCATCCCATGAACTGAAAACTCCGGTTACAGCATTGAATGCCATGCTGGAAAATATGATCTTAAAAGTCGGTAAATACGGCGATTATGAAGAATATCTACCTCTGTGCAAAGAACGAACAGAACAACTCAGCAAAATGATTTCAGAGGTATTAGACGCATCCAAACTTGGCTCAACGGTGGCGGAAAAACCACAAACATTAGCTGTGGACTGCTATTTATCAGGGTTGTGTAAACAATATCGCTTGATTGCTCAGGCAAATGGAATTTCCTTTCAAGAGGATTTCTCTGAAACCTTTACAATTTCCTTGCCCCCAAAAACATTTGCAAGAGCATTTTCAAATATTCTCTCCAATGCCGTTGCCTACACCTTGCCCGGTAGCTCTATTTTTGTCCGCATTGATAACCGTAAATTGATAGTCGAAAATGAATGTGAGCCAATTCCGGCAGAGCATCTAAAACATATATTTGAACCATTTTATCGCCCCGACTATGCTCGCAATCAAAATGATGGTGGTAATGGTCTTGGGTTATACATAGTGGCCTCGGTTTTAGATTCTTTGAAACTTGCCTACTCACTGGAACCCATGCAAAAACCATTGGGAATGCGGTTTACTATTACTTTTTGATGATCCTGATGTCATCCCTTTGCTATGAGAAAATAAAACATACTTCCATATTGGTTTCATATATGCTCCACATACAGATGGTAGATTATCATTGCACAGAGGAATATGTGTAATTACCAATATGGAGGTCATGTTATGAAAACATTGCTGAAAAAAAGTATGTTTATAGCCATCTCACTTGCCTTGTTTAGCTGCTTGACCTTGGCCGCGTGTACTGCAAACGCCACTTCCACACAAGAGATACCGAGTAATTCGGGAGAGGATCAAGCTGCTCCTATGAACACCAGTACCCAAGTTTCATCTGACGTGATAGCAGATGAAAACTGCTTGCCAGGAGGCCCGTCCGATACCCAACTGGAGTATTGGGAGATTGATGAATTTGAAGATTGGATGGAGCAACAGCGAGACCAAATTCAAAAGTTGGCGGACAATAAGGATAAATCCTTTTATTACAAAGATGACAACGGCAGCTATGTGTGTCGTGAATGGACACAGGAGGATGTAGATAGTCTGTATGAAAGCTGGCAGGATCAGCTTGCGCTTATGAAAGAGGGCTATCACTTTACTAAATCCATGGAATTGTCGGACGGAAGTATCATTTCCGGAGCGTTTGACCCTGAAACATGGAACGCTGCACCAGCGTCTGCCCACGGATCAACAATCATTACTTTACCTGACGGTTCGACAGTTGATTTGGGCCATTTTGATACCGTAGATGCTGCTACAAAAGCTGTGCAGGAATACTTGGAGCAGCAAGTTTCATCGGGAAATATGACACAGGCAGAAGCAGACAATTTGCTCAACAATGGTTCCATCGAGTAACAAATTTCTCAACTTGGCGGAGTTTCATTTCAAGAACCAATCATTTCATGTGAACTACATCTGTTCGCTCCAAGGCAAGTGGGAAACTCAATAAATCAGTCATCACAGAGCCAGACGCAGAGCTAATAACACAAGATAATTTGTCTGGTAGGTATCGGCTTCTTTTTATCATATACAGAACAACAGCCTGCCCCATTCAACGGGGAAAGAAAAAAACCGTTGCCGGGCAGGTTGGTTCTGTGCGTCCATTCTATATCCCAGCGGCGGTTTTGAGAAATCAAGGCCGCCGCTCTTATTTTTTCTATATCTAAAGGAATGTGATACTCGGATTGGCGGCCCAGGGAGAGAGCTGCCATGAAATCAATAATATGTAGTTTATCAAAAAAAGCCTTGCTCACACCCTGGCACCTTGCGCACCACCACCGGTATTATTCTGCCGGTTAATCGGCATTCAGAGAATATGGAGTTGGTATGACGCCAGTTTTCCTTTACGGAAGACTGGCGTTTTTGTTTGTCGTTTTTTGTTGAATGGACTCGGATTATTTCGGTGCCGTTCTCCACCTCATTTCGGCTCACCCGTCAACTGGACTTGTGAACCGAAATGGAGGTACATAATGCAGAAAATCAATCTTCGGGATCTGTATCCCGATATATATAAAACAGACATTTTTTTGGAAGTGACCGATGAAGTACACGCTGTGTTTTTGGCAGACAAACGAGCTGACGCTGCCTATGAGCGCCAGATGTATCGCTATAAGGCATACTATTCTCTGGACCATGACAATGGCATTGAAAATGCCGTAATAAATCGCCCACTTACCCCGGAGGAAATCTTGGAGGACAAACAACGGCGGGAACAGCTCTACGCTGCGGTGATGGCGTTGCCGGACAAGCAGGCCAAGCGGATCTATGCCCGGTTCTACCTGGGCATGACGCCAACTGAAATTGCTAAGGCTGAGGGAGTGGATGTCAGCCGTGTCCGAGATAGCATTCGCCGGGGATTGAAACACCTTGCTAAACTTTTTTGATAAGTCCTTCTTACACGCGCCCGTTTTGCGGCTTTTTTGTCAGCGTAATTAGAAGGACAATTCTTCCCCTTCATTGGCACATTGACAACTGAATAGACGGCATTTCTGGTACATAACCCATGTATGAGCGAATCAGGCGCGCCGCCACGAAGGACAAGCCAAGGAGGTGATGAATCGGCTGTCCTGAGCGATCAACGTAAGCCTGGAACCTGGAGGTGGCACTTCAGGGCGCGGTGACTGCATGGGGGCTTAAAGATACTTCCTCACGGCCTCCTAAAGACTTGGGAGGAACCCTGCGGCGCACGAGTAAAACGACGCTGCGGAGTTATGACAGCCGCGCCAGCGGAGACCAGAAGTGTCCCCATCGTCAGGGGTGCGTGGCAAATGTGGCGAAAAATAACCAATTAGATCAGGAGAGCTGTACCCATTTACTGTTAGCAACAGCAGATCGCAATGTGGATACAGCTTTCTTTTCAAAGTCAGATACCATGCGCTGGCAGCCTCGGTTGCCAGCGCATTCATGTGATTTTGAAAGCCACAACCACATTCTTGACAGAAAGGGGGAACACCTATGGAAAAATTGATTTCTCGGAAAGAGGCTGCCAAATTACTGGGGATCAGCATTGCCACTTTGGATGCAGCACGAAACAGCGGGCTGATTTCCTATGTTCAGTATGTGCAAAATGGTTGCGTGTACTTTACGGATGCTGGCCTTCAAGAGTATATCGCAAAATGTACCCATCGTGCAAAGCCGATGGAAAAAAGCACTACATATCGTAAGCCGCGAAGCGCAGGAGTTTGAGCTATTCCGTATCCTTGCTGGAATCTAAAATGTCTGATAAAACAAAGGTACAGCGCTGGAGATTATTCTTAGGAGGTGACGGAATTGGCCAAACGGCAAACAATAATTCCTCAATATGGCACCGTCATGAAAAAGGGTGTCCTGTATTATAGGACCAGAATCAAAGATGCGAACGGAAAGCTCATTGCTCTTTACGCAAAAACACCTGAAGAACTTTACAAAAGAGAAACGATTGCGTTGGAGCAGATTGAAAATGCTACTTTCCATCGGAAAACGCCCACGGTGGCCGAGTATTGTGAAAAGTGGCTGCTGATGCAATCGGTCCATGTGCGAGCAACCACCTTGACGGACTATACTTCAAAGGTCAGACGGCATATCATTGCGGAACTGGGAGATAAGCGGATGGGAGAGGTTAGCCTGGACGATATTCAGCTTGCTCTCGTTCCAGTTTCTAAGAAATCCGTATCGGTTTACAAGTCCGTGGTGATTCTTTATAAGTCTATCTTTCGTTCAGCAATGGAAAGCCGGATTATCGACCACAACCCGACAATTCATCTAACGACAAAAGGAGGCGGCGTTCCTCAAGAGGATCGGCAGGCTTTGACAGACGAACAGGTAGAACGTCTTTTAGATGCTATCCGAGGTTTGCCACCTTATGTGTTTGTCATGATCGGCTTGTATGCTGGCCTGCGACGAGAAGAAATTCTTGCACTGCAATGGGATTCTGTATATCTGGATACGGATACCCCATACCTGACTGTAAGGCGGGCATGGCACACAGAGCATAACAGACCGGTCATCCTGGATGAATTGAAAACAAAGGCTGCGGAGAGAAATATCCCTCTCCCTGTTTGTTTAGCAGAGTGCTTGAAAGCGGCAAAAGCAACCTCGACTTCGGAGTATGTAGTTTCAAACCGGGATGGCGAACCGCTGTCTTACACACAGTTTAAGCGGCTCTGGCAGTATATTGTTACCAGAACCGTTAAAGAACGGTCGTATTATCGGTACGAAGATGGAAAGCGTGTAAAACATACGGTTACCCCTGTTCTTGGAGAAAAGGCAGCCCATAATGGTAAGGTGATTTACAGCTTGGATTTTGAGGTTACTCCACATCAGCTGCGGCATACCTACATCACCAACCTCATTCATGCGTCGGTAGATCCCAAAACAGTTCAATACCTGGCAGGTCATGAAAGCAGCAAGATTACCATGGACATCTATGCAAAGGTCAAATACAACAGGCCGGACGAGCTGGTGAGGTCAATGAGCGGCGCATTTGCAAGCTGGGAAGCAGTATAACAATAAAATAGGAAGTGAAACAGGAGCGAGGCAAGGATGTCTCGCTCTTTGTTTTGCCCAGGCCGTATCTTTGATTAAATTAGGGCTTTCTGATAAAAAGAGAGTGTAGATACGGAAACTGCACATTATCAGGAAAGGAAGATCGAAGATGGCTAAAAAGAAACCAGAGGTCCCGAAGTATGGAACCATTACATTAAAAGGAATCCAGTATTACAGGACCCGGATTATGGACGCAGATGGCAAGCAGGTGAGTCTGTACGCCACTACTTGCGAGGAATTATATGAGAAGGAATTAGAGGCGCGACGGCAGGTGGAGGAGATCATCTTTCATCGTCAGCATCCAACGGTGGCAGAGTATTGCGAAAAGTGGCTGTTGATGCAGTCGGCAAAGGTTTCTGCCTCTACGCTCAGAGGTTATACGAGGGACATGAAAAACTATATCATCAAACCCTTGGGCGAGATGTATATGGAGGAGGTCACTTCGGATGATATTCGATTGGCGCTTGTTCCGCTGTCGAAAAAATCAGAGGGACTGTATAATAAGGTAAATATGCTCCTAAAATGTGTTTTTTACACGGCAGAACGGAGCCAAATTCTCGAACACAATCCCTGTGAGGGAATATCGGGCAAGGGCGGAAAGCCAGCAAAAAAGAGGGAGGCATTGACAGATCAACAGGTAGCCGTGCTTCTGGATACAGTCAAAGGGCTTCCGCCCTACCTATTTGTTATGCTTGGATTGTATTCCGGTTTGCGCCGAGAAGAAATCCTCGCGCTGCAATGGGACTGTGTATTTCTGGACGAGCCTACACCTTATCTATCGGTAAGGCGAGCATGGCGTACGGAGCATAACAGACCCGTGGTTTCTACGGTACTAAAGAGTAAAGCAGCCAAAAGGGATATTCCGATTCCCAAGTGTCTGGTGGATTGTCTGCGGGAAGCCAAGGAAACTTCCCATTCGGACTATGTGGTTGCAGACAGCAACGGAGAGCCGTTGGCTGCATCCCAGTTTCAGCGAGTATGGAAGTACGTAGTTGTCCGGTCCACCAAGCCCCGCAACTATTATAAGTATGTGAATGGTCAGAGTATCAAATACACGGTTACCCCAACGCTGGGCATGACCCAGAAAAATCAACCCAAAATCAGATATACGCTGGACTTTGATGTAACCCCGCATCAGCTGCGACATACCTACATCACCAATCTTCTCTATGCTGGTGTTGATCCAAAGACCGTCCAATACCTTGCTGGACATGAAAACAGCAAAACAACTATGGACATCTACGCCAAGGTGAAGTACAATAAACCAGAGGAGCTGTTTGGGGTGGTAAACGGTGCTTTCCATCAGGCTCCAGCTCAATGAAAACCCCCTGTTTTTTGTGGTTACCACATAGGATAACCGAGAGCTAAAAAGCCGGAAAAGCCCGGAATATCAAGGAAAATCGGCTCTAAAACTCGCGCAGTACGGCCTCAAAGCCGCTCGTCGCGCTCCGCAGTTCAGCAAGCGCTAAATTTTATCAAAAGCGTACCAAAACCCCGGAAACCGTATGGTTCCGGGGTTTTTCTTTTTCAATGGGCAGGTACAGTCCAAGGTCGCGGATTTTTTGGTCAGATTTTGTTTGCCAGTGCGGCGGCTTGCCGGCAGCCGTCGGTCTTGTCGATATCGCCGGGGTTCAGCACGCCGGGAACGAGCACTTCGCCTACCATGGTCCACTTGTTCAAAGCAGCGGTGCGTTCCATGGGAATGCGCACTCCATCGAGCACGGACAGATCTGCTTCCTCGCAGCAGGCAATCAGAGCGCATTCTTTTCCGGCAATGTCCTTGCCGCCGACCACAAGGGAGTAGATTCGGTCGATCACTCCTTTGATCTGGGCCGGGATGGAATACCAGTAGACCGGCATGGTAAAGACCAGAACGTCAGCTTCGAGAATGGCCGGAGCAATCTGATTGAAATCATCATCAAAAGAGCAGGCCTTGCCGGTTTTGAAGCAGGTTTCACACGCGTGGCAGCCGCCGATCTGCATCATCGCGGCATCAAAGCGGGTGACAGAGTGGCCTTTCTGTTCTGCCGCCCGGATAAAGCTGTCCGTCATAGCAAAGCTGTTGCCGTTTTTGCGGGGGCTGCCGGTGATGACAACGATTTTCTTACTCATTTGAATCCTCCTTATTTGACCAAGGTTGACACAACCTGTATTTGATATTACAATCATAGCAGGAATGGGAAAAAGAGCAAGTACGCACATTTTAGTGCGATACTTGCATAAAGGTATTGTACTTACCGGGAGGAAAGTATCTATGAAGGACACCGAGCAATATCAGGCTTGTATTTCCAGCGCAAATTTGGCAGATACAGGGTTCAGCTATACGCTATCCCTCATCAACGGCAAGTATAAGATGACAATTCTGTATGCGCTGATGTGTTTTGGCGTGGTGCGGTTCAACGAGATGAAAAAATATATCGGCGGCATTTCTTATAAGACGCTCAGTTCCACGCTGAAGGAACTGGAAGCGGATCAGTTGGTGCATCGGGAGGAATATCCTCAGATCCCGCCCAAGGTAGAGTACAGCTTGACAGCGCGCGGGAAATCGCTGATTCCGATTTTGGATCAGATGTGTGAGTGGGGCGAACAAAACAGGTTGTGAAAAGACACAAAGCGCCTGATTGCAATTGCAATCAGACGCTTTGCGTTAATATATAGAGAAAAAGGAGTGGTGGCAGAATTTAAGTTTGCCTAAAAGGAGCGTTTCGTCCATCTTTACGGCAGAGAGCTCGAACTCGTTTAATTAAGCGACTGCATATTGGCCAAGTGGAGCAATGCATTGGCCAGAACATCTACGCCGCAGGCAATCTCTGCGATGCTGGTGTATTCTGCCGGATCGTGGCTGATGCCGTCTTTGCTGGGCACGAAGATCATCGCCATTGGGGCAAATTCGGCAACCAGAAGAGAGTCGTGATATGCGCCGCTGGTCATCTTGTGATAGGGGATTTGCAGGGACTGGCAGGTATCCTCCAGCACATGGAGCACTTTGGGGTCGGACATATGCGGCAGATCATCTGTATCTACGCTGTATTTTGCATCCAGATGCCGCAATTTTGCGACCACTTGGATATAATTGCAGATGTTTTTGGTCAATTCCTGCTTGGTTTCCTTGCTGATGTCCCGGATGTCGATCGTAAAACGGATCTCGCCTGCAATCACATTGGAGGCGTTGGGGAAAACCTGAATTTTGCCCACAGTTGCAACCGTGTGGGTGTTGCCGTAGGAGCGGGCCAGATGTTCCAGCTGTAGGATGATGTCCGCGGCTGCGGGGACAACGTCGTGTCGGGCGTTCATCGGAGTAGAACCGGCGTGCTTTTGTTCGCCCTTGAGTGTGACATGGATATAGGTCGGCGCGCAGATTCCGGTGACCAGCCCGATGGGGATGCCGAGCTGCTCCAGCACAGGCGCCTGTTCGATGTGCAGTTCCACACTGGCAAATACATCGCCCTTATGCTTGCGGACAGCGTCATAGTCCAGTTTGGTATATCCCAGACGTTCCAGTTCGCTGTACAGGGAGATGCCGTTATCATCATACAGCTCTTTGGTCTGTTCCAATGATAAATGACCGGCCATAGCGCGGCTGCCGATGCAACCAGTGCCGAATCGGGTGGGTTCTTCGGAGGCAAAAACCACGACCGTGATCGGGCGCTGATGCGCCTCACCCGATGCACGGATCATCCGGCAGGCTTCGATGGCGCCGATGACACCGGCCATACCATCATACATGCCTGCGTTGATCACCGTGTCGATATGCGAACCGCTCCAGACCGGTGCGGCATCCGGATCATTTCCAGCCAGCGTGCCGAAGATGTTGCCGATGGCATCTTCCTGTACGGTCATACCGGTTTGCTGCATCAAATCTTTGATATAGGAACGGGCTTTGTTCTCTTCGTCGGAAAACAGAACGCGGGTGGTACCTGCCTGTTCGGGTGCGCTGTCGAATTGGGCGAGCGTTTGCAGACCGGTGCGAATGTTGTTTTTGTCTGCTTGGGGCAGCATGGAAAATCCCTCCCATCGTGCAGTCCGGCTGTTCCGCCTGCACTGATTTTTGTCTCATTATAGCATTGCGGGAGGAGATGACACAGTGCAATCTGCCCAATTCTTGTAATATAATTCAGCAATCCGCACAAAATCATGCAATTGCTTCATTGCGATACGGGGGCGCACATGATAAAATAATAGTATCAAAAACGCATTTTGCCCCGCGGCTCTGTCGGGCAACCGGCCAGTTTCCATGCAAAACGGCTTACAGACAAAATGCGTCGCCGGAGGATCAAACGAAAGGGGATTACGGATATGGTATTGACACTGGAGCAATTCTCCGCGCAGTCGGAATGCTGCAAAATGACCTGCGTTGCAGGGTTTCGCGGGTTGCAGCGTGAAGTCAACTCGTTCAGCATTGTTGATACCCCGGAAATCATCTCGTGGTTGCGCGGCGGCGAGCTGGTAGTGGACGCGGGATTTATCACAAGCAAGCATCCGGAAATGCAGAAGACGCTGGTCGCGGAGCTGAACCGCCGCGGCTGTGCCGGTTTGGGCATCAAGCTGCATCGGTATTATGATGCGATTCCGGCCGCATTCATTGAGGCGGGCAACGAATTGGATTTTCCGGTCTTTGCCCTGCCGTATGAAGTGCGCTTTTGCGACCTTGCCTATGAAATCCACAAACAGGTGTTTGAGCAGCGGCTGACGGAGACCCAGCGCCTTTGCGAGGTATACAGCAAACTGGTGCATACGTTTTCCACCCATCAGGATCTCAATCGCACGCTGTATGACGTCAGCCGGATTTTGAACAATCCGGTCTTGCTGGCCAATGCTGGCGGGGAACTGCTCGCCATGGAGAACCTTGTGGACAATCCGGATCATTTGGCCGAGTTCTTCCAGCTTTCGTTTGGCAAACCCCTGTTCCATGCCGAGCGCATGCAGGAGATCGAGCAGTGCTGGCGCCAGAAACTGCGCACGCATCGCATGACGCTGACGGTGCAGGGCCGCACCTTGGCTGTCGTCCTTGCAGCCATCCGCACCGGGGAGCAGCTTTGGGGATTTTTTGTGGTGCCCGAATGCATGCAGCCGCTCGGCAAGGAGCAGTATCACATTCTGGAAAGCATTTGTCCGCTGCTTGCGCTGCATTTTGCATGGAATCACCTGTCGCATAACGAGCCGCAGGAGGAAACAAGTGAGTTTGTCAACAAGGTGCTGCTCTCTTCTACAACACCGCTTGAAAGCATACAGACCTTGTGCACGGTCAATGGGTTTGATTATACACGCAAGCGGGTGTGCATCAATGTCACGTTGGAGCATTTCGAAAATCTGACGTTCAGCCGGCGCAATGTGCTGCGCGATCTGCTGCAGTCCGAGTGCGACCGCCTGGCCGAGCAGCAGGGATATCTGTGTTATTGCACCTCGTTCCGAAGCTGTGTTACCATCTTTCTGCTGGCCGCGCCGCAGACCAATTCGCGCACACTGTCTGCGGATGCGCAGCAGATTGCGCAGGCGCTTGCCGCATTGCTGCTGCAATATGAAGCGCCGGTCCGGATTGGGATCAGTGATTGCAGTACGGAGCCGGAAAAAATCTCGGTGGCGTTCAGCCAGACACTCAGCTGCATTCAGATGGGCAGCCGCTTGGCGCCGGACGAGCGGCTGTATACGTTTGATGAGTACCAGATCTATTATCTGTTGTCTACCACAATGAGTGAATCGGATATCCGGGCGCTATATGAAGAGACCATCGCGCCGCTGCACCGATTTGATTTGGAAAACCAATGCAACTATGTCAACGCGTTGGAAAGCTATGTCAAGAATCGCTTCAATGTCAGCAAAACGGCGACTGAAATTCATGTGCACCGAAATACGCTGTTGTATCAGCTGGACAAGATCCGAGAGATCCTCTCTCTGGATATGGATGATTATGAAAATATGCTGAAATTGCAGATGGGCATTCATGCCATGCGTTTGTTGGAGCATCCGGAGCTGCATGCGGCGGAGCCGGACAGGGCATAAGAGGGTACTGCATGGACATTGGTGAAAATGACAGTTCGGTTTGTGCAGAGTGTTGTGCCATGCCATTGATTTTTGTGCACATTGATGTATCCATGTGGGGTGCAAATCCGTATAATAGAAAGCGTTCAAAGGGAAACGCAATGACGCGAATGAAGTCAAATTTGGCTTCATTCGCGTTTTTTTATTTGCGGCATTCCGATACAGCGCATGGCTTTGACCGCAAGGAGAATTTTTGATGCGCGCGATCGGGGAAACATGCCGTACGCGTGAAAAGCCCTTGGAGAGGGGCTCTAATAACTACTACTCTATCATGCAAAGGTGATTTTCATGAGCAAAACGCTGATCAAAAACGGAACGATCGTTACCACGTCCAACGAGTTTGTCGGCGACATTCTGATCGACGGCGAAAAGATTGCAGCGGTTGGACAGAATCTCGATGTGGCTGCTGACGAAGTGATCGATGCAAGTGGCGAATATGTTCTGCCCGGCGGCATTGATCAGCATGTGCATTTTTCCTTTACCTTCAAGGGCACTTGCACAAGAGGCTTTGAAACATCCAATGCCGCTGTGGCAGGCGGTACGACAACGGTGATCGAGTTTGTCAATCAGGTCAAGGATAAGGGACTGATCGAGTCGATCGAAAATTACCGCAAAGAAAAGGCGGACGGCATCGCAATGGCGGACTATGCGTTCCACATTGTCATGACCGACCCGCGCCCCGAAGTGATCGACGAGATTCCGTCGCTGGTCGAGGCGGGCTATCCGACCATGAAGCTGTTTATGGCATACAAAGGTCAGTTCTTCCATGCGGATGATGAAGCAATTCTGAAGGCGCTGATGAAGGCAAAGGATTGCGGCATCACCGTGATGGTGCATGCGGAGAATGCGGATGCCGTTGACATTCTGGAAAAGCGCAACATCGCGCTGGGCCATACCGAGCCGTTTGGACATGTCCTGTCCCGTCCGCCGATGGTCGAAGCGGAAGCCACGGCACGCGCCATCCACTTGGCGAAGATCGCGGAAGCGCCGATCTATATTGTACATGTCACCTGCAAGGAGGCGCTCGAGGAAGTGGCGCGCGCAAGAGAGGCAGGCCAGCGGGTATGCGGCGAAACCTGCACGCACTATCTGACGCTGGATGCTTCCAATCTGGCAAAGCCGGATTTTGAGGGCGCGAAGTATGTTTGCTCGCCGGCACTGCGCACGGCCGAACATCGGGAAGCGCTGTGGAAGGGCCTGAATTTGGGCACGATCAACGCGGTTTCGTCCGACCACTGCGGCTTTGACTGGGCGCATGACAAGCATGTTGGCATCGATGATTTCCGCAACATTCCGAACGGCGCACCCGGTCTGCAGAACCGCTTGGCTGTCCTTTGGACCTATGGCGTCGAAGCAGGCCGTATCACGCGGCAGAAGCTGGTTGATTTGTTTGCGGCATCCCCGGCGCGCAATGCCGGTTTGGATCATCGCAAAGGCTTCCTCAGCGCAGGGTATGACGCGGATATCGTCCTGTATGATCCGCGCGGCAAGTCGGTGATCACCAATGCGGATATGCTGCACGGTGTAGACTACTGCTCTTATGAAGGCATGGAGCAGATCGGCCATGTGGATAAGGTGTTCCTGCGCGGGCAGCTGGCCGTGAAGGATGGCAAGTACATCGGAGAGAAGGGACAGGGCGAATTCATTCCCCGCAAGCCCTTTGGAACGATGTATCGTTAATTCGTTTCGTATACAGGCCGGAACAGGGTTTGCTGTTCTTGCCTTTTCAGGGAGGTTTTCAACATGAGCACAGCGGAGATTTCAGCAAAAAACGTCGGCATGGTCTATCGGGACCGCAAAGGTCAGGAGATCACTGCGCTGCAGGATGTTTCTTTCGATATTGAGAAGGGGGAATTCATCTCCCTGCTGGGACCGTCCGGCTGCGGCAAAACCACACTGCTTCGCATCATCGCGGATCTGCTCGCGCCGACATCGGGTGAGATCAGCATTGGCGGCGAAACGCCCGCACAGGCGCGCAAAAAACTGAAATACGGTATGGTGTTCCAGAGCCCGGTGCTCTATGACTGGCGCACGGTGCGCGAAAATGTGCGCCTGCCGCTCCAGATCATGCACTTATCCCGCGCAGAGCAGGAGAGCCGCATCAGTGAGATGCTGGAGCTGGTCGGCCTGACCTCATTTGCAAACCATTATCCGAAGCAACTTTCCGGCGGCATGCAGCAGCGCGTCGGCATTGCGCGGGCGCTGGCCATCCAGCCGGATATCCTGCTGATGGATGAACCCTTTTCCGCATTGGATGAGTTCACCAAGGAAAAACTGCATAACGACCTGCTGCACATCTGGCGCAAAACCAACAAAACCATTGTTTTTGTCACCCACAGCATTGCCGAAGCGGTGTATCTGTCCGACCGCGTCTTCGTTCTCTCTCCGCATCCCGGCCGTCTGACGGCGATCGAACCGATCACGCTGACGCGTCCGCGGACGGACAGCATGCGCAATTCGGAGCAGTTTTTCGAATTGGTTGGCCGCATCCGGAACGATTTTGAAGGGGGATCGATCTGATATGGCAGGACGCAAAAAAACGCTGAATACCGTCTGTTGGATCATCGGCTTTTTTGTCCTGTGGGAAGCGGTGGCGGACATCATGCTGTACTTGCTGCATGATCCGAACGCAGAGAAAAAGCTGACGGCGCCCTCGCTGATTTTGCAGCAGTTTGTGGCCGATGCACCACATCTGCTGACCGAAGCAGGAATCACCTTCTCGCGGGCGGCGATCGGCTTTGCCATTGGCGCGGCATTCGCCTTCCTTCTGGCGGTATTGATGAGCTTGTCGCGTTTGATTGAGACCACGCTTTTGCCGTATCTTCTGCTCAGCCAGATGATCCCAATCCTCGGATTGGCGCCGATCATTTTCAGCCTGGTCAAAGATCTGGACACAGCGCGCATTGTCATCGCGGCGTATATGTCGTTTTTCCCGATTTCGATCAATCTGCTCAGCGGATTCAAAGCGGTCCGCACCGACCAGCAGACACTCATGTATTCCTATGCGTGCAGTAAGTGGCAGCTATACCGGTTCCTGATCCTGCCCAGTGCGCTGCCGTATCTGTTTGCCGGCATGAAGATTGCTGCGCCGCTTGCGGTCACAGCCTCCATTCTGGTGGATACGCTCAGCGTGCAGGACGGTATCGGACAAATCATTGTGTATTCTCTGGCCGGCGGCGGTGCACTGGGTGCGTTCTGGCCCGCGGTTGTGCTGGGCGCGCTGCTGGGCGTGATCTCCTATAACATTGTGACGCTCGCCGAGTTTATTCTGGTGCCTTGGGACCGCGGCGAGGCAGGAAAGGAGAAATCAGCATGAAAGCACGGACTCAAACGCTGCGGTGGCGGATGCTTTCGGTGCTGTTGCCGGTGGCTTTTCTGGTGCTGATTATCGCATTGCTGCAAACAAAGGCGATCCACCAGATTTTTGGGTTCACGACGGCGCAGCTTCCGCTGCCGACGCAGATCTGTACGCAGTTCGCACGGAATCTGGATAAAATCGTGGAAAACGGTTGGACGACCGTCTCGGTTGCGCTGCTTGGCTTGATCCTGGGTTCGTTCCTCGGATTCCTTTCTGCGGCGATCGCATCCGTTAAACCCAGAATCTTTCAGGGCATGCTGCCGCTCCTGGTCGCAATCAATTCGATCTCGGTCGTCGCGATGGCGCCGATCATGAACCGTTGGTTCGAGTCCAGCTTCTGCGCCAAAGCGGCTGTGGTCACCATTGCCTGCATCGGCGCGATGTCGGTCAATGCCTATAAGGGAATGAACGATCTGCCGGTGTTTTCACGGGATCTGATGTATTCCTATGCGGCGTCGGATTCAGTACAGTTCTTTTTCTTGCAACTGCCCAATTGTTTGCCGCGCCTGTTCGTGGGCTTGCGGACAAACGTGGTGACGGCAATGATCTCCGCCATCATCAGCGAGTTCTTTTCGACTGAGTCGCAGGGCCTGGGCTATATGATCAAGACGTCCCTCAAGATCGGCAATCAGAAGGTACTCGGCTGGGCCTATATCATTGCCGCAGCTGCGGTCAGTATTTTTATTTATTTCGTTATCACATTGATTGAGCGGCGCGCACTCAAAGAGCGCAGCCGGTGATGAAAAGGAGGAAATAAAGATGAAACACAAAAAGAGATGGCTTTCTGCGGCACTGCTCGGTGCTGTGATGTGCAGCCTGCTGACAGGCTGCGGCGGCGGAAACGATGAGACGGCACAGGCGGAAACCGCGGGAGAAGACGGCCTGACGCATCTGAGCTTGCAGCTTTCCTGGCTGCCGCAGGGCGAATTCATGGGCTATTATGTCGCGCAGTCCAAGGGTTATTATGAGGACGAGGGGCTGGAAGTCGAAATCCTGCCCGGTTCTTCCGATGTCTCCCCTGCGGAGCAGGTGGAAAACGGCGTTGTGCAGCTCGGCAACGGCTTTTACACGGATATTCTCTCCTACCGTGAAGCCGACTATGATCTGATCAACGTCGCCCAGTGGTATCAGGACAGCCCGCTATACCTTGTCTCCAAAAAGTCGGCCGGCATCAACTCTCCGGCCGATCTGAAGGGCAAGCGTATCGGCAGCTGGTTTGGCGGACAACAGTATGAAATCTATGCGCTGCTTGGCAAATACGGCATCGACCGTGATAACGACGTCGAATGGGTGCAGCAGGACTTCACGATGGATGCGTTTTACAACGATCAGCTCGATGCGGCATCTGCCATGAGCTATAACGAATATCATTTGGTTCTGGACAACGGTTACAGCGCGGACGATCTCAACGTCATCAACATGAACGATGAGGGCGTCAATATGTATGAGGATTGCCTGTTTGTTGATCGCGAATGGGCAGAGGCCAACAGCGACACCCTGACCGCTTTTATTCGTGCAACGGTCAAGGGCTGGCGGGATGCATGCGCGGATCCGGAGGAAGCCGGTCAGATTTGCTGGGATGCCGGCCAGAGCGTATCGCTCCAGCACCAGATCGATATGTGCACGGAAGCGGCCAAGGCGGTTTGCCCGGAAGACATTGGTCCGGACAAAATCGGCTGGATCGATCCCGAGGAAGCACAGAAAACGATTGACCTCGGCTGCGAATACACGTTGCTCAATGAGAAGGTGGATTATACCGAATCGGTCGATACCTCTTACTGGGAAGCTGCGGTAGCGGAATAATCGGAAAGGAAGCATGACATGAGCAGGAAGATAGCCTATGGCGAAGCGCCGCATGTTCAGTTGAGCGATCTGATGGACTATACCAAAGTTCGGACGATTCCGGTTGAATGCCGTACGCTGCGCTATGATGCAGGCGAATGGCCGGTGATTCTCGAGTTGGAAAAAGACTCTGCGCTACGCAGTCTGCTGCCGCCGATGCTTCGAAATGCTATGTTCATCTACGCTTATGTACGCGGCGGAAAAGCGGTGCAGCAGCTGTTTCACGGACATACCCGCCACGAGCGGAATGAAGCGATCCGCCTCAATGAGTTCAGCGGCGGATTTCTGATGATCGTGCGTCAGGCAGACAACAAGGAAGAACCCATCTATCTGGTTGATGCAAGCGATGTCCGGGATATGCTGCAGAATGCCCGTCATCCTTCTCCCAAGTGAGGATGCAGCAATCCGAAGGGAGACTACTTTTCAGACACTAACATGCGGGTTCCGATCCTTCGGGAACCATACTTGCGGTAAGAGGAAAGAGGCACACGGCCCATTGGACCGTGCGCCTCTTTCCCTATTTGAATAGTGTTGTATGTTTATGCGTTGGGCAAATTCCAAAGAGGTTATTGCAGGCCTATAATAAAGAGTGCCAGCGCCAGAATGGGCAAAACGATCCAGCTGATATACCGTTGTGCGATTTCCCAATCCGATGGCTCTGCCTGCTCGACATCCCGAATGCGGAAGGATAGATTCCAACGGAACAGTTCGTCTGCAAACAAAATGGAAAGTACGGTGACCGCGCAGATCAATACGCCGCCGATCCATGGCGGCCATGAACCTTTATGTGTCAACGTGGGGCCGGCCATTATCTCAAGTATGGTAGAGGCGGAAGGCTCCATGGGGTCGATCCTATCCCCGTTTTCATCGATGACAATTCCGTTGCTCCCTGTCACCGTAATTCCGAGATCGTATAAACTGTCATCCTCTCGAAACAGTGTCAAGTAATCGCTATGCTCTAATACACCTCCGCGGAACAGAACTTCATTTCCGCAGAAAAGCTCGATACCGGTCATGTATTCACGGAGTTCGTTGTCCTGAGGGATGGCGGAAGGATCTTCCTGCGCAGTATAGGGCCCATAGGTTTTGTCACCGTATTGGAACGTCACTGCCTTGTCGGCGGATACCGTAAAATGAGCCTCTGTCCCTTGGATCTTGCCGGAATAGACGGTGCTGCCATTTTCTTGATTGGGGATAAGAATTGCGTCGTGGTAGGCAAACCCTACACGGGAAATCGTCAGCGGATAGAGTACCGTAAACACGATCACGATTGCAGTCATCAGAATCAAGATTGCTTTTTGAAATCGGTTCAAAGAGCGGAGCCTTTCCATAGCGACACCTCCGTTGTGGATGGGAGTAATGGAGATGGATTTTTATTATTAATTCTATCATAAAAAAAGAAATCATCCAACTACAAAACAAGGTAGGATGTAGATAAATGCATTAGCAAATTCTATTGCATTAACGGTTGAACCTCCAACTCGCAAAAGTTCCGTAGAAAAACGAGAGTATTTGCTAGAAGTCGCATGAGTTTCGACTTTCCTGAGAGCGTTTATGAAAAAACGCGAAAGATCCCTTTCGTAATCTTTCGCGTAGTCAAATTGGCACCCCTGACCAGACTCTAACTGGTGGCCTACCGCTTAGGAGTACGGCGAACCATTTCGTAAATTGTCCATATAGTAACTTCCCTTACCATATCTTTTCAAGTTGTGATGCCCGGCGGCTGGTCAACTTGCACAATTTTCCTTGAAATACAACGGCTTACCATGGCTTTTCAAAAGTCAAATTAGCAAGAAATTAGCAAGGAGAGTTGGATAAGGCCGATTTTCCGATGGAAAATCCCGCGGGCTTCGTCAAAATGACGATGGAAAACAGGAGGTTATTATGAACACATCGAACGAAAAACGGACGCCCCAGAACAGAACTTACACCGTGGACGACATTGCATCCATTCTCGGCGTCGGCCGCACAACGGCTTATAAGCTGGCAAACTCCGGTCTCTTCAAGACTGTTCGCGTCGGCAACATGATCCGCATTTCCCGCAAGTCCTTCGAGGACTGGTTGGGCATGGAGCCGCCGGAGGATGAAATCGAATGATCGGATGCAGATGAAAAATATAAATTGGAAAAACAGAAATCCCAGACTACCCGTGGTTGGTGGTTTGGGATTTCTGCTTTTCCTGTACCGCACAGCATTGTGTCGGGCAATCAAATAAAATACAGCTTCCGGGCAGGGGAGCACCGTGCAAAAAACCGCGTGGATTATCACGCGGTTTTTTCTATATAACAAAATTCCTGGAAGGGAGGTGATACCGCTGCGCTTTGGCGCAGCAAGATGCAGCGGTCAAACCGATGGGAGAACAAAACTACAAAGAAAGGGATGAGAAAATGGAATTTTTGAAAAAACGCTTCAAGCGGGTAACTTCTATGGGGCTCGCGCTGCTGTTGGCGGTGTCAGCGTTCCCGTCTGCGGCCTTCGCCGCATCGGAAAGCACACTGGCCGAGGTCACGGCCAAGTTCCTTGACGCGGAAAACGGCAAGGAGATCACCGCGCCGGAAACCTACCGTGTCACGCATGAAGAAAAGTCGCCGCAGGAGATTGAGAACTACACCTACGTCGATTACACCGAGAGTGTCGAGTACGTCTACTCGCACAAGGACCTGACCTATATTGTCGGCTACCCGGACGAAAGTGTCCGCGCGGACGCATCTATGACCCGTGCGGAAGCCGCAACCGTGTTCTACCGTTTGTATGACGGCGATTATCCGGCGTTTCAGCGGCGTATGTCCGGCAGCACGTTTGAGGACGTACAAACCGGCCATTGGTTCTACAAGGAAGTCGAAACGCTGTACAACAGCGGTATTGTGGACGGCACGGGCGAACACAAATTCTCGCCGGACGAGCCGGTGACCCGCGCTGAGTTCGCGGTCATGGCCGCGCGTTTTGCTGGTCTGGACTATGAGGGTGGCAACGTCTTTGATGATGTTCCGGTCGGTCACTGGGCGTACAGCTATATCAATGCCGCAGCCAATGCAGGCTGGGTGGAAGGTTACCTGGACGGCAGTTTCCGGCCGGACGAGCCGATCAGCCGCGCCGAAGTTGTGCGTCTGGTAAACGGCATGATTAACCGCAGCGTAACGCTGGACAAGCTGAAAGCGCTCGGTGTCAAATGTCCGTACAACGATCTGCCCGAAACCCATTGGGGCTATTGTGACCTGATGGAAGCGACGGTTTCGCACAGTGCAGAGGAATGGCACGGCCTGTCTTACCGCGACGGCAAGTACAATATCATCATCGAGAAGTTTGTGGATGCCAGCGGTAAGGAGCTGGCCGAGACTGTGACGACGGAAGGCAAGGCCGAGACCGCACCCAAGACGATTCCGGCCTATGAGTACCGCGGCTATATCCGCACAGTCACCTATCAGTACACGAACGGTGATGCGATTCCATCCATCGAAAAGACGGTGAACGTCAAAACCGCGAACGTGGGTGATGCCTTGACCTATACGGTCAAGCTGTCCAACAATAAAGCTGCTTCGTCTGCGTGGAAAGAAGTCGTGCTGACCGATGCAAACCCGGACGGCCTGACGTTTGTAGACAGCAGCGTGTATGTCGATGGCAAGTCCGCGGAACACAGCTTCAAGGATGGCGTGCTGTCCGTGCCGGTGGGCGATATTGCCGCTGGTCAGACGGTCACGGTGACCTTCAAAGCTAAGGTGAATGCGGATATGTATAACCAGATGATCTACAACACCGCCGTTGCCGAAGGGACAAACGGCATCATCAAGGATGAGGACAGCAACGAAACTGGCAAGTATGAGGACACGGACGACGGCGTGTATATCAACAAGGGCGACACCGCGCCCTACGTCACCAAGGAAGCGGACAAGTCTTCTGCCAAGGTTGGCGATAAGTTGACCTACACAGTCACGCTCGGCAACGCGGAAGGTGCGGTCTACGAGATCGAGAACGCCGCTATGAGTGATATCATTCCGGTTGGGCTGGATTTTGTGGACGGCAGTGTGCAGCTTGATGGAGCGACAACGAAGTATTCTTTTGACACTGCAAGTCGAACCCTGACGGTGCCGCTGGACAGCATCGCCCCGGCGAAAGAAAAGACAGTCACGTTCTCTGTGACGGTCAATGATGCCGCTTACGGCCAGACGATTTACAATACGGCCATTATGACGGGCGACAATATCCCGGACACCGAGGGTAAGGACAACGGCGTTTCGGTTGGCGACGGCAAAGCCCGTCCCAGCATCGAAAAGACAGCGGACAAGGCCGCTGCCAGCGTGGGCGACAAGATCACCTACACGCTGACGCTGTCCAACAGTGAAACGGCGACTGTGCCGGTGCAGAACGCGGTGGTGAGCGATGTGCTCCCGGATGGCCTGACGTTCGAGTACGGTTCTGTTATGCTGGACGGTGTGAATACGTCGGATTACACCTATGAGCAAGGAAGCCGCCTGCTGACTGTGAATGTCGGCAGCATCGAGCCGGACACCAGCCGCACGGTATCTTTCGTGGCGACGGTCAACGAGGACGCCTACAACACCACAATCCAGAACCTTGCGACCCTGACCGCCGACAACACCGAGTCGGTGCAGGACAAGGACGACGGCGTTGTGGTCGCAGACGGCCGCACCGACCTGACGATCACCAAGTCGGTCAACACGGCGACGGCCAAGGTGGGCGACAAGCTGACCTACACGGTGCAGGTATCCAACGGCGCGGGCGCGCAGGTCAATATCCGCGATGCTAAGGTGACTGATGCTATCCCGGACGGATTGACCTTCTACGGCAATGTAACAGTGGACGGCTACTCCGCTGCCTATCAGTACGACAATGCCAGCGGCACACTGACCGTTCCGTTGGACAGCATCGCGCCCGGCCAAACCAAGACGGTCTGCTTTGATGTGCTGGTGAACAGCAATGCCTACGGTATGACGATCGAGAACACTGCGGTTGCTTCCGGCAGCAACGCGCCGGATGGTGAAGCAACAGACGAGGGCGTTACCATCGAGGAAGGTCGTGCCGATGGCCGCGCGGGCGCAAAGTCGGCTAACAAGACGACGGCGCGCGTGGGCGATACGATCACCTACACGATCACGCTGCAAAACGGCGCGTTGGCAACGGCGGACTGGACGGACGTGACCGTACTCGATGTGCTCCCCGAGGGCGTGACCTTCACGGGAAACGTCCAGAAGGACGGGCAGGCGACGACGGAATATTCCTATGACGCTGCGTTGCGTACGCTGACGCTCACGCCTTACGCGATCGCGCCGGACACGCAGGTGGTGTATACCTTTGACGTGACGGTGGACGAGGGCATGCAGGGCGAGTTCATCGTCAATACGGCGGTGCTACATGACGGCGAGGACACCACACCGCTGCCGGACGCGGGCGTGCAGATTGACGAGGGCGAAGCTGACCCGGTCGTCAGCAAGTCCGCAAATGTAGCCGAAGCCGAAGTAGGCGATATCATTGCTTACACTATTACCGTGAAAAACGGTGATAAGGCCACAGCACCTTGGCGGAACGTTGTGGCGTATGACACGCTTCCGGCTGGTGTGAAACTGGTTGGCAACGTATATCTGGACGGCAAAGTTGCACTGCACAAGCTGAGCGGCAATGCGCTGTCCGTGCTGGTGGGCGATCTCGCAGCAGGCGAGAGCATGGCCGTAACCTTTGATGTACAGGTGCTTGACGAAGCAGCCGGTACGACGCTGCAAAACAGTGTCACCGTGTCTGGTGACAACGGCAGCGGCACGGCGACCGATGACGGCGTGACCGTCCCGGAGGTGGAGCCGCAAAACCCTACTGACCCCACCGGCTTCTATATCACGAAGGACGTAGATAAGACGGTGGTGAATGTCAGCAAGGGCGCGGCCGATGAGCAGAAAATAGCGACTTTTACGATCATTGTTGGCAACAACGGCAAGGAGCCGTGGAAGAATGTCGTACTGAAAGACACGCTGGACACGTTGGTGGTGACGCCTGTATTGCAGGATAACGTCTATGTGGACGGCGTACTGAACAATAAGTGGAGCTTTGCAAACAAGGTGTTCACCTTGGAGCTGGGCGATATTGCGCCTGGCGCGTTCCACGAGGTTAAGCTGACCGTGCAGTTCAAAGCGGACGCGGGCGGCAAAACCTATGTCAACTACGCGACCGGTGCAGGCGATAACGGCAATGCGACCGGCCAGTCCCCGGAGGTTGAGATCGTCAGCGCAGTCCGCGAACCGGTGACGGATATTCATTATCAGCTATTCAATGGCTACGGCGATGGCAACTGGCGGCCGGGCGACCGCATTTCCTTGCAGGAAGCGTGCACCGTGGCGTACCGCCTGATTGCCAACGGCGGCAATACTTGGCTGGAGCGTGGCACGGTGACGGTGCCGGACTATGAGTACACCATCCCGGAGGAAGCGAAGTATTTCGTTTCCATCGGTGTGCTGCCTGCCAGTGTATTCGACACGACGCAAATGACCGAGGATACCGACTATGAGGTGAACTATGAGATCACGGATAAAGGTTATCTTCGCATTTGGGCGACGGCGGCGCAGCTGAATACGCTGGTGAAGTACGTTACGGGTGCGAACGCCGGTGTAAGCGGCGATGTGTCCCGACTGACGTTTGCCAAGGTGATCTGCCAGCTCACCGGACGCGACACCAGCCCGGATACCACGGACTACAGCGGCAATGTTCAGTATTTCCCGGACGTCACTTCGTCTGTCGATCTGGTGACCGAGGTTTCGCATGAGCATGATTATGTGCTGGATGTGGACGGCAACGAGTATTGGATTTAAGTGGAAGTAAAATAAGGAAACCCCCCGTTTTTGCAAACGGGGGATTTCAGTTGGTTGCTTATATAGAGTGTTCACCATTTTTCTGCTGTAGGGCTACCCCAATCAACCGGTCTATCTGATCTGCCATAAAAAGCGGGATGTTCAACACATCATCATCCAGTTTCAGATTATCCAGCGAGAACCGGATACGGAGTTTAACTTGATCCGGAAACAATTCTTTAAATTTCTTGAGGCTCTTGCTGGTAGTATTGGATTCGGACTTGACTTCAATGGGGAAAATATCGTTTTCACGCTGAATCAGGAAATCCACTTCATAAGGAGGATTTGTCTGTGCCCAGTATCGGGGAGTCACTTCAAACTGTGTAAGCAAAGTCTGAAGTACAAAATTTTCGGTTAACGCACCCTTGAATTCGGTAAATAACCGATTGCCCTCGCCGAAGGCGGTCGGCGCGAGCTGCGCCAGTCGGCGGAGCAGTCCCACATCTACCAGATAAATCTTAAAAGCAGAGAGGTCATCATAAGCAGACATCGGCAGGCCGGGGGCAGTGCTGCGGTAGATCTTATGCACCAGACGGGCATCTACCAGCCATTGCAAGGCATCCTCATATTCACGGGCCCGTGCCCCTTCTTTGACGACCTTGTAGATAAACTTTTTGTTTTCCCTTGCCAGCTGGGACGGTATGGACTTCCAGATCATCGAAATCTTGGGGAATTCGCTGATATTGGGGTGTTTGGCAAAGTCACGTTCATAGGCGCCAATGATCCCGGACAAGGCTTCCTGCATGGCCTCTACATCCCGTGCCTCCGTCCACATCTTGACGGGTTCGGGCATACCGCCGGTCACATAGTACATCTTCAGCTTCTCATACAGGGGGTTGAAGAAGGCATCAGGGATCGGTTCGATGGTGTTTACTGTCTCCAGATATTTTGCAAGATTCGCATCCCCGTTGGCAAGCAGGAACTCGGTAAAGGTCATGGGGTCGATCTGCATGAAGTTGACTTTGCCGACAGGGAAAGAAGAAGGCTTTGCCAAGGCAATCCCCAAGAGAGAGCCGGCGCAGGCGATGTGATACTGCGGCGCATTCTCGCAGAAATACTTCATGGAATTGATGACCTTGGGGCAGTCCTGTACCTCGTCAAAAATAATGAAGGTCTTTTCCGGCAGAATTTTCTGACCACTTGCTAGCATCAGATTCTGCAAAATCCGGTCTACATCTTTTGTGGTTTCAAAAAACTGTTTGTATTCTTCGTTTTCATCAAAGTTAAAATAAGCAGTGTTTTCGTAGTAGCGTTTGCCGAACTCTTTCAGAATCCAGGTCTTGCCCACTTGACGCACGCCTTTCAAAATCAGGGGCTTGCGATAGGGGGAATCCTTCCAGTGCAGCAGCTTGTTCAAAATCAATCGTTCCATATACGCACCACCATCACACAATTATACGAGATTTAGCGTTTTTCATCACACTTTTATTATATGCAAAAATGATGGAAAATACAAGCCGAATCACATAATTATATGCTTTGGGGGTGGTTTGGGCACATGATTCTTGATAGTCTGGGAAAATTCAAAGATGCAACTGTATCGAAAGGGGTACGGCGTACCATTTCGTAAATTGTTCATATCATATCTTCCCGTGTTGTTTCTTCGCAAATTGTGTCGTCTAGAGGTAGGACGATTTGTATAAATTCCCCCGAAATATGCTGCCTTACAACCGTTTTTCAAATGCCGTATGAGCAGGAACCCCTTGTGACAGGGGGCTTTCAGGGGCCATTTCAAAATGCTATTAGCAAGGAGGATCGTTTTATGAGCACCAACGAAAAAGGGACGCCCCAAAGCAGAACATACACCGTGAATGACATCGCAGCCATTCTCGGTATCGGCCGCGCTACAGCCTATAAGCTCGCCAACTCTGGATTGTTCAAGACGATCCGCATCTCCAGAAAGGCCTTTGAGGATTGGCTGAAGATGGAGGAAGAATAATTTATAGGAGCGTCATATATATGACGCTCCTATAATTAATACTAGATTTCGATTAATACATTATTGATAGCTCATTACAAAGTGCGTAATGTATTACCAATTCCCACCCGTTGTTTGTAAGCACTCCGGTATCGCCTTTGTGGTTCCAGCGCCACTGGAAATGTTCGCCATTCCGGTTAACATTTCCCCAAAAACCAACTCTGTAGAAATCCTCAAGAATATCTTCACATCTTTCATCCCAAAATGCCCTAGCTTTACTCCCTTTTGCTGCATTTTTCCGGATTTGCTCAGGCGTTGTAATTTTGGAACCACCTCGTAATAATCTAATCACCATTTCAATTTCTTCACTAGAGTATAGCGACTGTAATTCTTGACGTATCTCAGTAAGACTATTTTTAGAGTATTCCTTCCGCAACGTATCAAATGCCGCTTGCGTAAACGAAGTATCATTGCAATGTAGGCTATCATTTTGCGCCGCAATAAGAAGTCGAACAATATCTCGTGGCTTATTCCATCCTTGGTCAAGTATATAAGCGACGGCATCTTTCCCATGAATTTCTTTTGGAAACCAGTCATAAAATTGGGGAGATTGTTCTGGAGCAGCAATCGATATTCGCTTCATAAGTATTTTAATAATTGGATGATCCAGCGAAGTAGTATTGCTGTAATACCATCTGATAGGGGCACTATATCCATCTATTATTTTATTTAGCTCTCTGGTCTGAATAAATCGATCCATTGCGTATATGATTTCATTTCGAATGGCAGCAATAATTCTTACCTTACCATAACCATTTATTCTATGAATGGTAAATAATATATCTCGGATTAATGTCAGATCTCTTTTAAATAATTCCGAGTCGCCATAATAAGCTTCCATTTCATCAACAAAAATGTAATATGGGATGTCTGTTTTGTTAAGTTTCTGAAATAGTTGCTCACAATGCTCGACAATAGATATTAATTCTCTATAAGCAGCCTCACTTTTTGCAACTTTATCAAATTTGGCATTTGCTTCTGCAGAAAGGCCAGCGGTTTGAGATGCTTGTATAGAAACACTTAGTGATGACAAGGAAAGAACTCGTTTATCTTGAGATGAAAAGCTGATTTTATTGACCTCTTTTACAAACTTATCCCAATTATCGTCATTTTCAAATAGATTATTCGAATTTTCTTCACTGTCATCTACTATCTTTTTAAAAAATACCCATCGCCATATATGCAGGAACTCCACTTTGTTCGGCTGTATTTCCCCGCTTATGTCAATTAGTGCAGTCATTTTTTTTGCAACAGCATCCATATTGCTCTTCTTTATTTCTTCAAAATCGCTTTTGAAATAAATAAATGAAGTGCATGAAACGGGATCGCGTTGCTGAATAAGATTCTGCAAATAATATAATATGGATGTTTTTCCTACACCTTTATATCCTGAAACCAAAAATTTCCGTCCATCAAGCAGACTATCAATTGGCAATTCTGGAGGAATAATAAAACTCTCAAAAAATTTTTTGCCTTGGTTTGTAGCAATTTCGTCTTTTGCATCAGGCATTCCTGCATAAATGTCTTTTATAGAAATATTTTGCATGCTAACCCTCCATGATGAGATATTATATAATTATTTGCCCAACAACAATTAAAATTTCACCACTATTAACATACATATTATAATACCATTGTTTTCAAATTTCGGCAACAAACAATCTGTCTATAGCGGCTTCATTTTGTGCCATAGGTTTATTGCCTATGGCATTTTTTGCACCCTAAACCACCCTGAAAGGAGTTGGAAATCCCATGTATTTTCTTTTCTAATCAGCCGGAGTGTCACCGCCCATAGGTTTTCCCTCCGGGCTATCCAGACGGCATAGAGGCTGCCTTTTCTCTAAAAATCAACACTTTTTCAAACCGCCGAAAGTCCAATGGTATGAAGTCAAGCAGGTGATGCAAGAAAAAGTTTCGAGAAAACGAGAAAAAACACAGCATAGATGGCAAAAAGGCAACACCAACCAAAGCCCTGCCTCTGAGAAATTTTGAAACAGAGCCTAATTGTCAGAGTGATAAGCGATATGCTTAGCCCTCTGGCGGGATATACAGGCGGTTGTCCTTCAGCAGTCGAAAGACCAACCTAACCAGTTTTCTGGCAGTAAAAGCGAGTGCACGTTTATGCTAGTACTTGTTGACTTCTTTGAATTTGAGGTCATAGTAGCGTCGAAACTCGGAGTCGCATCTTCTCACAGAGTTGGCGGCTTCCATCAGGTAGTAGCGGAGATAGCGGTTGCCAGATTTAATCATTTGGGAATGTTCGGCCTCAAAGTTACCGGACTGGTTCTTATGCCAGACAAGACCGGCAAATTTGGCAACAGAGGCCTGGGAGTCAAAGCGTTGAATATTTCCAATTTCAGCGATGATACCAGCGGAGTAGGCCTTGCCAATGCCAGGAATAGAAGTGAGGGTGTTGGGAACGATTTCAAACTGCTGTTCAATGGCTTTGTCCAAAACTTTGACCTGTTCTTTTAATGCTCGCATAGCGGCAATCGAAACAGACATAGCCTGATTTACAGTGTCGTTCACGGTCTTGGGCAGACGGTAAGATCCTCTGGCGGCAGCTTGTACCGCTTTTGCGGTAGCGTCCGGGTCAGTGAATCTTCCTCGGCCTATTTCGGTGATAAAGGCAGTCAGTTGATCTAGATCAGCGTTTGCCAGATCGTCTACTGTCTCAAAGTGCTCCATAAGTGCAATGGTGGTGGCGCTGGTGTTCTTAATGTCCTTGTCCTGAGCCATGACAGAACATTTGAGGAATAGGTAGTTGGCAAATCTCTGCTTTTCACGGGTCAGGTTCTGAATGACATCAAATCTGGCTCTGGTAAGCGTTCTGAGTGCCTGATAGCGATAGTCGTCCATATAGACCTCCTTAGTGATTCTGCCAAAACGGAGATGGTCGGCAATCACAAAGGCGTCCACCCAGTCGTTCTTCGGCAGGTCTTGATAGACTTCCTTGAACTTTTTGACCTGCTTGGGATTGAGGACATGGATTTTTCGCTGAAACCGGCCAAGGCTGCCATCTTCCCGGAGTGCATAAACCAAGCTGTTCCCGTAGATGGAGGTGGCCTCCAGACCAATCACCACGTCACAAAGCTGCAAGGAACTGAGCGCTGACACAATTCTCTCTGACAACAATTTAGCACCGCCAAGGTTGTTCTGCATGGAGAAACTGGAATGTTTGGTGCCGTCGGGCTTCATCAAGTAGGCAACATTGTTTTTGCTGCTCACATCAATGCCAACGAATAATGGATTCATAAATTTCACCTCCCCGCATGGAGATTTCAGATCAGCAGGCTTTGAGATACCCATGATAGCCGGAGCATCTGCAACCTCGCGTATCAGAATCATTCCGGAGAAGTCCAATGCGATATCCCTTACTGCTGAAAGGGCGGCCTTACCTCCGGCAAACAGCCAATGAGTTTGCAGCTATCTTCCGGCTCAGGGGAACAGACTTACCGTGAAGCAGCCTTTCGGCTCAACTGGAGGTGGTTGAACTTGACCCTGCTGTCCTACAGCTATTGTATCACGGGCATCCTAAAGCCTGCTGTTATCTGATTATTTACTTTAAAACTTATTATACGAGGAGGTGATACCATGGCAGTATTTCGTATTGAGAAAACCCGCGACTATACGGTGATGTCCAACCACCACCTGCGCAACGTGGGGCTGTCGCTGAAATCCAAAGGGCTGCTCTCCATGATGCTCTCTTTGCCGGAGGACTGGAACTACACTACCAGAGGCTTGGCTAAAATCTGTAAGGAGGGTACGGACAGCATTGGATCAGCCTTGAAGGAGTTGGAACGGGCCGGATACATAGTCCGCAATCGGCTGCGGGACAGCAAGGGCAAGATCGTGGATGTGGAGTATGTCATCTATGAGACGCCCCATCCCCCGGACACGGGCCAGCCGTGTGAGGACGAGCCGGATACGGCTTGTCCAGATACGGAAAACCCGGATATGGATAACCCATGTCTGGAAAACCAGCCGCAATTAAATAAAGAGAAAAGAAATCCTGAAGAACAAAATACTGATTCATCAAGTACAGAAGGATCAAATCCTATCCAATCAAGCCCCCAAACCCCCGTAGGGGCCAAACGGACCGGACGGGACTGGATGCGGGAGCGAGAGAGTTATCGGGAACTGATTTTGGAGAACATCGAGTATGACATCCTCGTACAGAATGAGCGCCTGGACCGTGACCGTCTGGATGAACTGGTGGAGCTCATGGTGGACACAGTCTGCTCCCACCGGGAGATGATTCGCATTGCCGGGGACGACTATCCGGTGGAGGTGGTCAAATCCCGGTTCCTGAAACTGAACAGCTCCCACATCGAGTATGTGCTGGACCGTATGCGGGAGAACACCACCTATGTCCGCAACATCAAGAAATATCTGCTGGCTGCCCTGTATAACGCCCCGGCCACCATCGACAGCTACTATGCGTCCCTGGTAAACCACGATCTGTACGGCAGCGGAGAAAGGAGATGATGACTTATGCAGGAAGAAGTCACCCAGCGCACCGTTGCCCTCTGTGTGGAGGCCACCAAGCTCTCCGCCGGAATGCTGCAACAGACCATGAAAAAAGTGCTGGACGAGATGCAGAAAGGAGTGACCGGCCACAAGACCAAGCTGCACCACGGCAAGCAGACCCTCCGGCAACTTATGAAGCACAACACCGGCGTTTCCAACATTGAGATCACCGACCAGAACATCCGGGCCTTTTCCGCCACCGCCAAGAAGTACGGCATTGACTTAGCGCTGAAAAAGGACACCAGCGGCGAGATACCCCGCTACCTGGTGTTCTTCAAGGGCCGGGATGCCGACGTCATCACGGCGGCCTTCCGGGAGTTCTCTGCAAAGAATCTGGCGAAAGAGAAAAAGCCCTCCATCCGTAGGGAGCTGGACCGGGCAAAGCAGCAGGCCAAAGCCCAGCACCGCCAGCGGGAGAAGGTCAAGACCAAAGACCGGGGTGTGGAATTATGACCGCTACCTGGAAAAAAGTCCTCATCCTCAACCTCCCGTATCTGCTGTTTGTGTATCTCTTTGATAAGCTCTGCCAAGCGGTACGCCTCGCGCCCGGCCTTGACGCCTCTGAAAAGTTCCTGCATTTGAGTCAGGGCTTTACGGAGGCGTTTTCTTCTGGGCTGCCCAGCCTGCATCCGCTGGACCTGCTGGTGGGCATCGCGGGGGCGGTCATCGTCCGGCTGGCGGTCTACGCCAAAGGAAAAAACGCCCACAAATACCGCAAGGGCATTGAGTACGGCAGCGCCCGATGGGGCACGGCAGTGGATATTGCCCCCTATGTCGATCCGGTCCCTGACTGGAACATCCCTCTGACCCAGACGGAAAAGCTCACCATGTCCAGCCGCCCGAAAAATCCCAAGTACGCCCGGAACAAAAACATTCTGGTCATCGGCGGCAGTGGCAGCGGCAAGACCCGCTTTTTCGTCAAGCCCTCCCTCATGCAGATGCACAGTTCCTATGTGGTCACCGATCCCAAAGGACAGCTTTTGTCGGAGGTAGGGACCATGCTGAGGCGGGGCGCCCCCAAGCTGGACGAGAACGGAAAGCCCATGCGGGACACCCGCGGGAAGGTCATCTATGAGCCGTACCGCATCAAGGTCCTCAACACCATCAACTTCAAAAAGAGCATGAAATACAATCCCTTCGCCTATATCCGCAGCGAAAAAGATATTTTGAAGCTGGTCAATGTCATCATTGCCAACACCAAAGGCGACGGAGAAAAATCCTCGGAAGATTTTTGGGTGAAGGCCGAGCGCCTTTTGTACTGCGCTCTGATCGGGTACATCTGGTACGAGGCGGAGCCGGAGGAGCGAAACTTCCTCACGCTGCTGGAGCTCATCAACGCATCGGAGGCCAGAGAGGACGACGAGGAATTTCAGTCACCCGTGGATATTCTGTTTGCCAAGTTGGAGAAGGAACACCCGGACCACTTCGCCGTGAAGCAGTACCGCAAATTCAAATTGGCTGCCGGCAAGACCCTGAAATCCATCCTGATTAGCTGCGGCGCCCGCCTTGCCCCCTTCGATATTGCGGAGCTGCGGGAGATCATGTCGGACGACGAACTGGAGCTGGACACCCTGGGCGACCGGAAAACGGCGCTGTTCCTCATTATGAGCGACACGGACACCACCTTCAACTTCGTCATTGCCATGCTGCAAAGTCAACTATTCAACCTCCTTTGCGACAAGGCGGACGACGTGTACGGCGGCAGGCTGCCCGTCCATGTGCGGTGTCTCCTGGACGAGTTCGCCAATATCGGGCAGATACCCAATTTTGACAAGCTGATTGCCACCATCCGGAGCCGGGAAATCTCGGCTTCTACTATTTTGCAGTCCCAAAGCCAGTTAAAGACCATCTACAAGGACGCCGCAGATACCATTGTGGGCAACTGCGACACCACCTTGTTTTTGGGAGGCAAGGAGAAATCCACCCTGAAAGAAATCTCGGAGCTGCTGGGCAAGGAGACCATCGACAGCGTGGGTCAATCCGAGAACCGGGGCAGCCAGATTTCCCATGGCCTCAACTATCAGAAATTAGGAAAGGATGTGCCATACTTGTTCGTGAAGAGTTCAGTTGCCTTGAATTTATCATGAACAGGGACACGATCAACTGGATTCTAAAAAAACTGAATACAGGAGGTCAAACATGGAGCATTTACCAAAGGAAATCCATCAAAACGGCATCAGCTACACGCTGATGGGAGACTACTACATTCCTGACCTGAAGTTACCGGAGGAAAGCCGCCCCATCGGGCGGTGGGGTAGGATGCACAAGGCGTTTCTGCAAGAACACCGCCCCAGCCAGTACAATGAACTGCTTCTGTCGGGAAAACTCTGGACGTATCTTGCCGATCTGAACGGGCAGGCCGATGACCGGCTGGCGCGTATTATCTCGCAGATGCAGACAGCAGAGGGCGTCACCGAGGAACTGAAAGCCCGTGACCAGCTTGCCTGGGTCGGAGCCATGAACAGCATCCGCATCCGGGCAGAGGAAATCATCGTGGCAGATATGATTTTGGTCTGAAAGAGGTGGGGCGCATGATTCTGGAAGAAATATATAACGGCAGGTTTTATCCCTGTGAAACGGTGGTCGCTGATTCCCCGGAGTACAAACGGGCGATCAAAGCCAGTTCAGACCTGATGGAGACATTATCTGAGCGGCTGAGCAAGGAGGACTATAAACTGGTCGAGGAACTGCGAGAGCAGGTGTCGATAGCCCAGTGCGAGGAAAACGAAAGCCACTTCAAATACGGCTTTTCAGCTGGGTTACTTGTCCAGCAGGAGGCCCATGAACAGGTGCAGCGGGGCGAAAATAAATAGTCCCTGTTGTATAGCGCAAAAACATGAAAGCCATTCACTTTTTACGGTGGATGGCTTTTTTGTTACCTGCGTTTCTTACGCTTGGGCGCATAGTACGGCTGTGGCTTGGCCTTCCCTCTCATGTTGTTGGGATTTTTGAGCATCTTGGACAGGCTCAGAATCCGAAGGAATGCCGAGAAGTCCTCCGAGGAGATCTTCTCGAAGGGTATCTGCATCCTGTCGCAAAATTCGTGGATTACCATTTCCTCCTGGCTGCCCTGTTCGAGTGCCTGCTCAAACTTTTTCTTCACATCATCCAGCGTGGGCTGCGGGTCGGCAGTGGTTTTGTCTTTGAGATGTGCCTCCCGAATATCCCGAACGATGCTGTCCATGTCATCGTGTATGACGTGGCTGTAAAAGTCGCTTTCCTGCACCTGACCCAGCTCCAGTGTCCGCACATAGAGGTCATCTTCTCTGGGCGCATATTTGCTGAGGACGGTCTGCCGGGTGGCCTCCATCACCAGATTCATCTGCTCCACCCGCATATTGGCGATCCGGTCGATACAGATTTCCATATCCACCATCAGTCGCCGGAAGTTTGGGTGCGTAGCCAGTTCGCAGAGAAGTCGGTTGTTGATCCTGCCGCTGCTCAAAAGTTCAACCATATCGTCACTCAGATGCAGAGCCTGAAGGTCTGTGTTTGGGTGATTTTTATTTTCGGACAGCCCCATCAGATAATCGGTGGACACGCCGTAAAATTCCGCCAGCGTAGCAATCGCAAACGGGCTGATGTCCTTATAATCATCGCTTTCATATTTTCCCAACGCCGATCTGGACAGACCGGTCTGCTCCGCAAGCTGTTCCAGTGTCAGGTGCTTGTCCATCACCCGCAGGTCTTTGAGCCGCTCCGGGATTGACAGCTTTGTGTACATTCAATGCCCCCTCTCATTATCGTTTTTTCAATGAATACACCCATTATAGCACGATTCCATAAGCGTGGAAATATGCGGATTTCGAGCATTTTTCCAACGTCTTGGACATACGGGAGCAGTCCCCTTTTTTCGATAGAATGGTTCTTGCAAACAGGCACTGAACCTTGAAAATTGAATGACCGGCTGCAAGGGATATGACCTCCGGGGAAGTGACGCCATGACAAGAATCGAGCGCACCAAAGAGGCCGATACGCCGGGAGAAATTCCGGGCAGGAGCGTCTTGCAGGCAGACCGGCGGACAGAAACAAGTTTATCATGCGGGGCGCATGACACCGCAGCAAAGAAATGGAGGAACATCATTATGAAACTGAGTATGAAGGAAAAGAAGATTCTCTATGCTTTCGCCTGTCCCAGCCACCACAACACGGTGACACGCCTGAAATGGCTGACGGCCCTGACGGTTGACCCAGAGGCCAAACGCCGGATGCTGGGTCTGGCTCGGAAGATGGAGGCAAAGGTGGATGAAAACTGGTACGAGGGTTTTTACCATCATCTGCGCATGGAGATGGACGAGTATCGCCGTCTCAAGCGTAGCCTGCGTGTGCTAAAATCTTACACCGATTATGAGGAGGATTTGTATGACGATGCTGTCTAAGTATGAGAAAGAAACCATCATCAACTGGAACGAGGCGGAGAACCTTGCCAGCATCTATACCTTTAACGCCAGCTTGAAACGCAGGCTGGCCGATTTCAGCCGGAAGTATCCGCTGCTGTGCCGGTTGGAGCGCAGCACGCCGGAGGGCAGCGTGACCTATGTGCTGGACAAGTCCCGGCTGTCGATCCGGCTCATCCCGCCGTACAGCGAGGAACGAAAAGCCGCTGCCAGCGCCTACGCCAAAGAGCATGGCTTTCAGGTGGTGACGACAGAAGAAAAAATAGCCTGAAATGGGGTGATTACGGCGAAAATGCCGGGTCTGCACCCGGTGTTTAGAACGTCAATCCCCGCAGGCGTATTCCGTATCCACTTCCTGCTGATAGGCGTAAATGTGTGGATGCGGAGCCGGTGAAGCTGGCGGAAACCGCTTTGGCGGTGGAAGCCAGCTTCGCCGGTACGGGAGTACAGAGGGCAGCCAGCCCTTTGTGCCGGGGTGCAGGGGCGGCAGCGCACTGATGGGGTCAAGGGGCAACGCCCATTGGCGGGTTGAGGGCAGCCGCCCCATCGGGTCAAGGGTGAAACGTCTTGCCCAGGGAGAGTTGATGCCTTGCGTCAATTCGTACTGGGTATTACCTGACGCAGACTATCGCAGGATTTGCGGCTTCGCCGCCCTTCCCCGGCACCGGAACATCTTCACAGAAAGGAGGGAAAGTGTTTGAAACTGACACGACACAATGGGCGCTCCGGCAAGCATGGCACCTACAATCCCCGCCACAATGACCGCCGGTTCGATGTGGAGAACAGCGAACACATTGACGCTGAGCGAGCCAGGCAAAATATCTACTGGGATTGCTACCGGGGCTTCACGACACACGAGTTCCGGGAGAACCCGGAACAGCCGGATTTCAGCTTCGAGGAAATTGAGCGGATGTACTACTATGAGCATTACGGCGGCCATGTGGAGGCCCAGAACGCCCGGAATGAGAAAACCCGGCACACCGAGCGCAACCGCACCGTGGAGGACTTGCTGAAAAACAATAAGACCTGCCCGGAGGAAAGCATCTACCAGATCGGCACGATGGGAGAATCCGTCTCGCCGGAAACGCTCTTTCGTATCGTCAACGAGTTCTATGAGGAATTCGAGCGCCGCTTCGGGTCCCATATTCACATCTTAGATTGGGCGCTCCATCTGGACGAGGGGACGCCCCATATCCACGAGCGCCATGTGTTCGACTGTGAGAACCGCTACGGGGAACTGTGTCCCCAGCAGGAGAAGGCGCTGGAGGAACTGGGCATCCCTCTCCCGAACCCGGACAAGCCGAAAGGCAGGCATAATAACCGGAAACAGACCTTCGATGCGGTCTGCCGGACGATCCTGTTTGACATCACAAAGCGGCATGGGCTGCATCTGGATCAGGAGCCGTCCTACGGCGGGCGGGAGTATCTGGAAAAACAGGACTATATCTTGATGAAGCAGAAGGAGCAGCTGGTGGCGCAGGAGAAGAAACTGGAAGAACTGACGCTCAAAATCGAGGACGTGGAGACGCTGCTGGATGATGTTTCCGATGCGGCCTATGACAAGGCGGTGGAGGTGGTGACCGATACCGTCCGGCAGGAGACACACAAAGAAGATATTCGCCTGATTGAGGAAACGAAAAAGTGGGTGCTTTCGCCGGAGCGGAAGGCCCCGCAGAAGGAGCGTGACTACGCTGCCGCCCGGCTGGATGGAGTGATTTCCAAAATCAAGCGCGTCATGCAGAACGCCCTGGCAAAAATCCAGAAAACGCTTATGCAGCCGGAGGTCAAGAAGGCCGGTAAGGAGCAGATTAAGGAGAAAGCCAGAGAATCCATCAAGGACAAAATGGCAAGGGCAAGACAAAGCGCTGACCGGAATAACCGGGAACGCTGGAAACGTGAGGGGCGGATCGCTCCGACTAAGAAACACGATATGGAATTATGAGGCACCTGATTTTCTGTGGAAACCGGGTGCCTTTTTCTCTGTCTGGAGGTGAGAAAATCGAATGTTTTTGAAGCGGTGAAGGAGTCTGTCACCACAAGGCAGGCTGTGGAAATTTATGGAGTTCCGGTGGGCAGAAACGGGATGGTCTGCTGTCCCTTCCATGATGACAAACATCCCAGCATGAAGGTTGACCGCCGGTTCCACTGCTTCGGCTGTCAGGCGGACGGGGATGTGATTGATTTTACCGCCCGTCTGTTCGGGCTGAGCAGCAAGGAAGCGGCTCTGAAGCTGGCGGAGGATTTCTCTGTCAGTTTTGACGCCAAAGGCCATGACCCGCCCCGCAGGAGGCCGGTCAAACGGAAAATCAGCGAGGAACTGCGCTACCGGCAGGCGGAGCAGAAATGTTTCCGGGTGCTGTGCGATTATCTGCATCTGCTGGAACGATGGGAACAGGAATACGCCCCGCAGACACCGGAAGAAGCGTGGAACCCGCTGTTCGTGGAGGCCCTGCAAAAGAAACCGTATACGGAGTATCTGCTGGATATTTTCTTGTCCGGCAGCATGGAGGAACGGGCCAGCGTGATTGCCGAGTATGGAAAAGAGGTGAGGAAGATTGAGCAGCGAATATCAGAGTTTACCGCCAGCCACCCGGCAGGCCGCCATGAGCGCAGCCGAAGCCTTAGCGCCGGAGCAGGGCGCCCTCGAGGTTCGGGAAAGCCTCTCCGTCACCGACAAAGGCCAGCCCGCCAACACCATCGGCAACTGCCGGACGGTGTTCTGCCATGACCCTCTCCTGCGTGGGGCAATCCGCCTAAACCTCCTGACTGACCGGGTGGACATTGTGAGGGATCTGGGCTGGCGCAGGAATACCAGTGCCATGACGGATACGGACGTGAAGTATCTGCTTCTCTATTTTGAGCAGAATTATGGCCTGACCAGCGAGAAAAAGATGACGGCGGCCCTCTCCATCGTGGCGAATGAGAACTGCTACCATCCCATACAGGACGTGCTGAATAGCCTTGTGTGGGACGGGACGCCCCGTATCCGCTCCTGTCTCCATCACTTCTTAGGTGCGGAGATTAGCGACTATGTGGAGGAAATGCTGAAACACTTCCTGCTGGGTGCCATCCGGCGGGTGTTTTCTCCCGGCTCCAAATACGAGGAAATGCTCTGTCTGGTGGGCGGTCAGGGGGCTGGAAAGTCCAGCTTCTTCCGATTGCTGGCAATCCGGGACGAGTGGTTTTCCGATGATCTGAAAAAGCTGGACGATGACCGGGTGTTTTTGAAGCTGCAAGGCCACTGGATCATTGAAATGTCGGAGATGCTGGCGACCAGCAGCGCCAAAAGCATTGAGGAAATCCGCTCGTTCATTAGCCGCCAGAAGGAAACCTACCGGACGCCCTACGAGGCTCAGCCTAAAGACCGGCTGCGGCAGTGCGTGTTCGGCGGTTCGTCCAACACACTGGACTTTTTGCCCCTTGACCGGGCCGGGAACCGGCGTTTCCTTCCCATCATGATTTACCCGGAGAATGCGGAGGTTCACATTTTGGAGGACGAGGACGCCTCCAGAGCCTATCTTTTGCAGGTCTGGGCAGAGGCCATGACGATTTACCGCAGCGGCCATTATTCCATGAAATTCAGCAAGTCCATCCAGCGTCAGCTTGTGGAGGTGCAAAAGGATTTCATGCCGGAGGATACGGAGGCCGGGCAGATACAGGGCTTTCTAGAACACTACACCGGCAGCATGGTCTGTTCCAAACAACTTTTCAAGGAGGCGCTGGGCCACACCTATGACGAGCCGAAGCGGTGGCAGCTACACAATATCAACGAGATCATGAACACGGTGGTGACCGGCTGGAAACCCTTCTCCAATCCGAGGATGTTCGCCGGATATGGCAGGCAGAGGGGCTGGGAACGGGACGTTTCCGGCAACGAACTGCCCGGCAACGAAGATGGATTTGTGGAGCTAACGGAGGAAGAATGCCGCCAGCTGGAACTTCCGAAGGAGTGGATCGCCTGAAATTGGCGGTCTGTTGCCGGGATGGTTGTCAGCCCGTTGCCGGGGTCGTTGCCGGGAATTTTCCGGCCTGGATACGGAAAAAGCCTGTAAATATGGCATTTTCTAATATCTATCTCTACCTCCGGCAACGAAAGCAACGAGATTTTTCAAGAAAATTTATAAAGTAAGATTTGCAGGTCAGACGATAGTTTACAGGTTTTCAGAGGTTCGTTGCCGGACTTCGTTGCCGGTGCTGCCGTCCGGCCTGTCTCTCTATGGAGGTAGCCTATGGGAAAAAGCAAACAGCAGAAAAATAAAGTCCGTTTTGTGGTGGTGCGGGAGTTCTCCGGGGAGAAGTCCATGCGGGAAGCCTTTGAGCAGCTCATTGAGCGCCAGACCTGCGAACATTTTGAGGAATGGTTGGAACGGCGGGAAATGGCAGAGAACGCTGCGTAAAAACGGTTGATTCAGTGACAGGGACATGGTACTATAATGGTATCGTGTCCCTGTTCATAGAAGGAGAACGCTATGAGCAGGAAAAAACAAGTCTATGAGAAAATCACTGCTCTCTACTGCCGCATCTCTCTGGATGACGGCGGCGATAATGAGAGCATGAGCATCAGCAACCAGAAAATCATGCTTCGGGACTTTGCTGAAAAGCATGGGATGTTCCAGTATGAGTATTACGTGGATGACGGCTATACGGGCCGTAATTTCAACCGCCCTGCCTTTCAGCGCATGATCGCTGACATTGAGGCGGGGAAAATTGGCTGCGTCATCACGAAAGACCTATCCAGACTTGGTAGGAATTATATCGAAGCTGGCAGCTATATCGAAATCTTTTTCCCCAAACACAATGTACGCTATATTGCCATCACGGACGGCGTGGACAGCCTGACCCGTCAGGAGATGGACATTACGCCCTTTAAGAATATCCTGAACGATATGTACAGCCGGGATATTTCCAAAAAGGTGCTGGCGGGCATCAGCACCCGCTCCCGGCAGGGAAAGTTCTGCGGCGGGACGCCGCCCTTCGGCCTGATGCGTGACCCGGAGGACAAAGGGCATCTCATCATTGACCCGGAGACAGCGCCCATCATCCGCAAAATCTATGATTACGCCCTTGACGGGCTGGGCTGCATGAGAATTTCCAAACGGCTGATGGAAGAAAAAACTCCCATCACCCATGTGAAAGCCAACACGGAGTTTGACGCTAACTACTATTCCTGGGGTGGAGCCAGAATCAGCCACATCCTGCGAAATCCCTTCTATAAGGGCGCACATCTGGTTTTTCGGACACACCAGAAGGGCATCCGTTCCAACACCTATGACATTATTCCCCGTGACCAGTGGGAAGTGATCGAGGGCTGCCATGAGGCCATTGTGACGCCGGAAGAATGGGAACAGGTACAGGAACTCATGGACCGCAGGCCGATCATTAAGGAAAATTCCTGCCCTTTCTACAACCTGTTCCACGGTCTGGTCTACTGTGCCACCTGCGGGAAGTCCATGCAGCTGCGGTATGAGAAAGTAGGACGAACCGGCAAGAACCGCTTCACCGGCGAGATGCGGGAACCGATTGATAAAGCATACTATATCTGCCAGACCTACAACCGCATGGGCTGCAAGGTCTGCTCCAGCCACAAGATTGAGGCCAGGGATTTATACAATCTGGTACTGAAAGACATTCAGGAACTGGCGGCGCAGGCCATGAAGGACGCCGATGCGTTCTACCAGCGGCTCAGCAGCCGGATGGAGCGCCGGTATCTGGTGGACGCTTCTCAGACCGAGAAGGAACGTCAGCGGCTGGAAGCCCGAAATCAGGAAATTGACGGGATGTTTTTGAGCTTGTACACGGACAAGGCCAAAGGCATCCTGACCGAGCAGCGGTTTGTGAAGCTGACGGCGGCGCTGGAACAGGAGCAGGAATCCAACCAGAAGCGCCTGCATGACCTGGCAATGATGCAAAGCCGGGCTGACGCTCAGGAAAGCGAAGTCCGCACCTTTATCAAGGAAATCCGGCGCTATTCCGCCATCGAGGAACTGGACGAGGCGGTGCTGAACCGGCTCATCAGCCGGATTCTGATCGGCGAGGTCAAGAAGGTGGACGGACAAAAGGTGCAGGAAGTCAAGATCGTTTACAACTTTGTCGGGGAAATCCCGGAGATTGCAGCATAAGGACAGTATAGCCCTCCCCATGTCGGGGAGGGTTAATTTATGTACCAAATCGCAAAATGACAACTTCTGATCAATCTCGGAAACAAGATGAAATTCAAAAAAAGGTTGACAAAGGATATTCCTATATAGTATAATATTAAATGAAATCAAATAAGGAGGTTCCTACAATGAAAAAAATTGATATTGGCAATGCGCCTGCTTACACTTCCCCCAATTCCATGACTCTGATCTGTACAGAGAAACCGGATGGCAGCACCAATCTTGCGACTCTGGCATTTTGGGCTTTTGCGTCCACCAATCCCGGAAAGATCATGTTCTCCCTGAACAAAGGGGCTTACAGCTTGGAACTGCTGGCTGAGAAGAAAGAAGTTGTTCTCGCCATTCCTGGAGTTGAACTGACCGGCGCTCTGATAGGCTGTGGCACCTGTTCCGGACGTGATACGGATAAGGCTGCTAAGGTCGGTCTGACGATGCAGGAAGTGGAGGGCACAAACATCAAGGCTCCTGTTCCCTGCAAGCTGCTCATTCATGCGACTGTTGCCCAGACGATGGATGCGGACGATCATGTTGTCCACCTCTGCGATATCAAGGGTGTTTACGGCGATGAAGATGTGGATGCTGTATTTGGCTGGAAAGGTTACGCTGAATTTGCGGCTGCGCAGCAGAAATAAGAAAGGACAAGGCGACTGTCTGCGGATGGTCGCCTTGCGGTTTGAGGTGGCAATATGAAAACACAAGGCGGATTTTTGATAACCCGGATCAAACAGGTCGGTGGACGTGTTTTTGAACGCATATTGAGCGAAAAAAACATTGATGCTTTTAATGGCTCCCAGGGAAGGATTCTATATATCCTCTGGCAGAAGGATGGCGTTCCCATCAGTGAGTTGTCAAAGGAGACCGGTCTTGCCACGACCACGCTGACCAGTATGCTCGACCGCATGGAGGCGGCGAACCTGATCTATCGGGACAGAGGCGACAAAGACCGGAGAAAGATCCTCATTTTTCTGACAGAAGAAGCCAAAGGTTTGGAGCAGGAATATAATGAAGTAACGGAAGAAATCAGCAACATTTATTACAAGGGATTTTCCGAGGCGGAAATCGAGCAGCTGGAGAACTATCTCCACCGCATCCTGAAAAATGTGGAGGATGTTCTCTGATGAGCGTCTGCATTAAGGACAATATTCAAAACATGAATCTGGTCATCGGCTGTACAGTGGGCTGTCCCTACTGTTATGCCCGGAATAATGTAAAGCGGTATCATATGATAGATGACTTCAGCAGGCCGGAGTTTTTTCCGAATAAGCTTCGGCTGATGGAAAAGAAGCGCCCGCAGAATTTCCTGCTGACCGGTATGAGCGATTTGGCGGGATGGCAGCCGGAGTGGCGGGATAAGGTATTCGCAAAGATTCGGGAAAACCCGCAGCATCAATTCCTGTTTTTGTCAAAGCGTCCCGACCTGCTGGATTTTGAGACAGACTTGGAAAACGCATGGTTTGGCGTCACTGTCACAAGGAAATCAGAGCTGTGGCGCATCGACACGCTGAAGGCCAATATCCGGGCAAAGCACTATCATGTTACATTTGAGCCGCTATTTGATGATCCCGGCGAAGTGAATCTATCCGGTATCGACTGGATCGTGGTCGGGACGATGACCGGGGCACAAGGTAAAAAAACACGAACAGACCCGGCATGGGCGTTTTCCCTTGTGGAACAGGCCCACGCTTTCGGCATCCCTGCTTTTATGAAAGAAGACCTTGTTCCCATTGTGGGCGAAACAAACATGGTACAGCAGTTCCCGGAAGCATTCAACCAGGTGCTGGAGGTACAGAGGAAATGGCACAGATAGAGATGGGCGGCGTCCTGCTCGGAGAAGTTGAAACGAAAAATATCATGACCAAATCCAGTCTGCCGGTGGGCGGATATTCTGTCAACCCCTATGTGGGCTGCACCCATGCCTGCAAATACTGCTATGCATCTTTTATGAAGCGATTCACCGGACACTCGGAGGAATGGGGCACGTTCCTTGATGTGAAGCATTGGCCGAAAATCAAAAATCCGAAGAAATATGCGGGACAGCGTATCGTGATTGGCTCCGTGACCGATGGCTATCTACCGCAGGAGGAGCAGTTTGGCAATACCAGAAAACTGCTGGAGCAGCTTAAAGGCAGTGGTGCGGATATTTTGATTTGTACCAAATCCGACCTTGTGGTGCGTGACATTGATCTTCTGAAGGAGCTGGGGCAGGTTACAGTGTCGTGGTCGATCAATACGCTGGATGAGGATTTCAAAGATGATATGGACAGTGCTGTAAGCATCAAACGGCGGCTTGCGGCTATGAAGCAGATTTATGATGCAGGCATTCGCACCGTCTGTTTTGTTGCGCCGGTTTTTCCGGGCATCACGGATTTTGAAGCAATCTTTGAACGAGTGAAGGATCAGTGCGACCTATTCTGGCTGGAAAACCTGAACCTGCGCGGCGGTTTCAAAAAGACGATTATGGATTACATAGCAGAGAAGCATTCTGACCTTGTGCCGCTTTATGACGAAATCTATAACAAACACAACCGCAGCTATTTCAAAACTCTGGAAGAAAAAGCCGAAGAAATGGCAAAGCAATATGACTGTCCCTTTGTTGATAATGAAATGCCCTACGGCAGGGTGCCGCAGGGACATCCAATCATCGTAGATTATTTCTATCATGAGGAAGTCCGTGGAACAGAGAATACAGGAAAACGGAACAAATAATATATTTAAGGAGAGGTAAAGAAATGAAAAAGTAAAGATTACAGTATTAAAGACAACTTTAGACAAAGATTTAGCAAAAGAATATGGAGTGAACGGCTTGGGCGTATGTCCTTTCTTTAAAGAGGGCCAGGTATTTGTCACGGACATTTCAAAACCAGATGGATTTTGCGATGAGGCATGGAAAGCAATTTCTCATTATGCATTTGCGTTATCTCATGGTCACACGGAACCGTTTTTTGGCGGAAGCTGGATTGAAAACCCTGAAGTAGCAATAACTTGCTGTAATGATGGAATTCGCCCGGTAGTTTTCAAAATGGAAACTGTAAATGAATAAATCAATAACTGTATATCAAAGACAGTTGGAATAGTCACCGGCGCCGCTTTTTCATCACTGGTGACAGCACCGCCTGCCTTTGCAGGCAGACAATCACAGGTGACAGTATAGAGTGCTACCGCACCCTCCACTATCATTCAAAACTGAATACCAGCCACCCAATAGCGGTCAGCGACAGCAGCAAGTCTGAAAAGATTTGCTGCTTTTTTTATTGTCCGATTAACCATTTTAAATTCATCACTTGACATTGTGGCAAAGAGGTCAAGATTATTTATAACTTTGTCGGGGAAATCCCGGAGATTGCAGCATAAGAACAATACAATGGAAAAACAGACAAGTTTTACTAATAGTGCAAAACTTGTCTGTTTTTTATTGCCGTCCTTCTTTTTTATATGCGCTTCCCCACTGCTCCATTGCAATGATGATGGGACGCATGGATTCTCCCAATTCACTCAAAGCGTATTCGACTCGTGGAGGCACTTCTGGATAAACTGTCCGGGTGATAATACCATCTGCTTCCATAGACCGTAGGCTGTCCGTCAATACCTTTTGGCTGATACCTGCTAAGTCCTTTTTCAATTCGTTAAATCTCCAGGGGCGCAGGAGCAGATTTCGCAGAATCAGAAGTTTCCATTTACTCCCAATGATTGAAACGGTCGTAGCTACCGGGCAGGCAGGCATTTCTTCTTTTGTCAGCATATTTTCACCTCATTCCTATAGTTCAAAATCAAATGTTATATTTAAATTATAATGTAGTATGCGATTGTTTTCAAGTGGTCACAAAAAGGTGACTAAGTAATAGATTTGTGCGTACTTTTTTTTACTTTCTTTATCCAATACAATAAAAATCAAGAACCGAAAAGGTTCTAAAATCTAAAATGGAGGTAATAACAATGGCACTTTCTAATCTGTCCGGATGGAGCAAAAAGGCTGAAGCGGCTCCTGCCTCTGCCTGTGGCTCTGCTTGCGGTGCAGCCGATAAGCCGGAAGAAAAGCCCGCTGCCTGCGGTGCGGCTGATAAGCCGGACGAGAAGCCCAGCGCCTGTGGTTCTGCTTGCGGTGCAGCCGATAAGCCGGAAGAAAAGCCCGCTGCCTGCGGTGCGGCTGATAAGCCGGACGAGAAGCCCAGCGCCTGTGGTTCTGCTTGCGGTGCTGGCGACAAGTAATCTTTTCCATCCCCCAAAACCATTCCCGGCGGACGTGTTCCCGCCGGGAATTCTTGAATACTTTCTCGGTAAATCCGATTTGATATAAAGTGAGGTTATCACAGATGAAACAGTATTTTTCTTTTCAGTGGCACATTACAGATGAATGTGACCAGCGTTGCAAGCACTGCTACATTTTTTCCGAAGACACCTGTAAACATCTGGACTCCATGACATGGGAGCAGATGCGGGACACTTTCTATAACTGCCTGGATTTCTGCCAGGTGTATGATCGGCTGCCCTACTTCTACATCACCGGCGGCGATCCCATCCTGCATCCCGATTTTTGGAAGCTGCTGGCTCTCATGAAAGAGCATGACATTCCCTTCACCATCCTGGGCAACCCCTTCCACCTGAACGATGAGGTCTGCCGCAGGCTGAAAGAATACGGCTGTGAGAAATATCAGCTGTCCCTGGACGGTATGCGGGAAACTCATGACTGGTTCCGCAAGCCGGGCAGCTTTGACATCACGCTGGAGAAGGTCGGCTGCATCAACCGGGCGGGCATCCGTAGTGTAATTATGACCACCGTCTCCGGCACCAACATCGACCAGGTACCCGACATCATTGATGCGGCGGTCGAGGCCGGAGCCAATGTCTTTGCCTTTGCCCGCTATTGCCCCACCAGCGAGGAAAAGGACGTGGGGATCACGCCCCAGCGTTACCGCCAACTGCTAGCGGACTGCGACAAAAAGTTCAAGGCGTATGAGGCGGCGGGCTGCCAGACTTACTTTAACAAGAAGGATCATCTCTGGACGCTGTACGAATACGAAACCGGTGCGTTCAAAATCCCGGAAGCGGTGGGAAAAGGGATGATTTACGGTGGCTGCAACTGTGGCAACTGCCATCTGACCATTCTGCCCACCGGTGATATTTACGCCTGCCGCCGGGTTCAGAACAGCAAGGTGGGCAACGTATTTGAAGATCGTCTGGCTGATGTCTGGATCTGTCAGATGGAGGCATACCGGGATTACTCGAAATTTGAAAAATGCTCCAAATGCGAACTGCTGGCCTTCTGCCGGGGTTGTCCTGCGGTTGCCAGCGGCAAGGACGGCAATTTCTATGCGGCTGATCCGCAGTGCTGGAAGGAGGTCTAATGATGGAGTTATTTGAACTCATGAAATACCGTCGATCAATCCGCAAGTATCAGAACAGACAGATTGACCGGGAGAGCTTACAAAAAATCATTGAAGCAGGGCTATATGCTCCGAACGCTGGAGGTGGACAGAGAACATTCATCTGTGCCATTCACGATAAAGACCTGTGTGAAAAAATCGGAAAACTCAATATCATCCGGTTTGATAGATCAAAGCTGGCAGGTTCCTATGTCTCAGAGGATCAGCCCAGCATTATTGATAACCCTGCTATTAAGAGCGGTTTTTACGGTGCCCCTACGGTTTGCGCAATTTTTGCTCCGAAGAATTTTTTATATAGTATTCCCGACGCTTTTTGCTGTGCTGAAAATATGGTGCTGGAAGCAACTGCACTTGGTATTTCTTCTTGTATTATTGCAAGGGGTGAGGAAACCTTTGATAACGAAATCGGCAGCCAACTTTTAGAAAGATGGGAAATTCCAAAAAACTATATTGCCAGATGTTTTGTGCTGCTTGGTTACTGTAATGGTGAATATCCTCAAGTGAAAGCCAGAAAAAAAGGACGATATAAAATTATTGGCTAAGGGAGAAATGTACGATGGGAGCAGAACAAAAAGCTCATTTTAAGGTTGATAAATCAAAATGTATTCAGTGCGGAAAATGTATTAACACTTGTACTGGCATGGTGCTTGCCTTTGGCAAAGATGGACACCCGGAAATGAAAGAATTTGAACGCTTCGGATGGCGTGGCTGCTGGAAATGTCAGCACTGTCTTGCGGTATGTCCCCAGGGGGCAATCTCCATTTTTGATAAAAGAGCGGAAGATTCTCTGCTTCCCCCTCCGTCCGAAATGGGAAACTATATGGAGCGCCTCATTGTAAACCGCCGTTCCTGCCGCCGGTATCTGGACAAAAATGTAGACCCGCAGGTTATCAGTAGAGTTTTAGAGGCAATGTCGGCTGCCCCGACCGGGGGGAATTCCTGCAATGTGGAATACACGGTCATTGACGATAAGGAGCGTGTCAAGGAAATCTGGCGGCTTGCTTACTCCAAAATGGAATCGGATGCAAAGCAGCATATTTACACCCGTAGCTTCAGTGATTTTTATTATGGGAAGATGAAGCAGTCAGAAAGAACCGTGAGGAAAAACGATCTGCTGTTCTGCGGCGCACCGCATCTGTTCATCGCTCATGAAAAGTGTGCGGGAAAATGGGCCGAGGATTCTAAGGTGAACTGCAACATTGCAACGGCATATTTTGAACTTCTTGCAAATGCGTTTGGCCTGGGAACTGTGATTATGAGTTATCCGGCGGAGGTGTTGGAGGAACTCGCTCCAAAGGCCAGAGAGCTGCTGAATATCCCCCAAAACCACTATATGAAACTGATGGTTGGATTTGGTTATCCGGAGATTCCTTATGCAAGAGGTGTCCAAAAGGATCGGGGACGTAAAATCCACCGGTATACAGAGAGCAGATAGGAGGGGATACTCTATGGACTTTATGGAAATATCCAAAAAGCGGGTCACCGTGCGTAAATTCGCACAAACGCCTGTGGAAAAAGAAAAGATACAGAAGATACTGGAGGCAGGACGCTGGTCTCCCACAGCGGTCAATGGCCAGCCCCAGCGAATCCTTGTGCTGAATACCCCGGAGAGTTTGGAAAAGGTTCGGGAATTTTGTTCCTTTGGTTACGATCAGAAATATGTGGATTTGGCAGAGGAATGTAACGATAAATCCCAGGGCAAACTTAACTTCTACTACGGCGCACCGCTGGTTCTGTTTGTGACCTATGACAAAACGGCCTGCTGGACAAACCCGCACAGCGGAGAAAGTAGCGGCCAGACGGATGCCACGATTGTGGCCACCCATATGATGCTGGAAGCGGCCAGTCTGGATCTGGGGACCGTTTGGATCAGCTACTTCGACAAGGACAAGGCCAGAGAATTGCTCTGTCTGCCGGAAAATTGGCAGCCGGTCTGTATGCTCTACATCGGTTATCCGGCAGTGGATTTTGTCCCCAACACCAAACTGGGATGCCAAAGGAAGCCGTTAGAAGAAACCTGCTTTTTTCATGAGGTTCCTGTGCAGTAAGGAGGCAGCCGCATGAATCAGACAGAACGAAGATTATTTTTAATCAAAAAGCTGCTCTCAGAGCAGTCGAGGTATCACGACATGGGAATACCAGAAGAGGAACCGGAACAAAAGAGACTGCTGCGTTCTCTCCTGAATATTCGTATGCCAGAGCCGGTCAGTGATGAATTTTTAGCGGTACAGGATGCCTATTTGCAGGAAGAACTCCGGTGCAAAAAAATTACGGAGCTTTCCAACCTATCTCCTGTGCAGGAAGGTATTTATCTCTGGCAAGGGGATATTACCACACTTGCCTGTGATGCGATTGTCAATGCGGCGAACAGCCAGATGCTGGGCTGCTTCTGCCCTTGTCACGGTTGCATCGACAATGCGATCCACACCTATGCAGGCGTTCAGCTTCGCCTCGCCTGCGCCGAACTGATGGAACAGCAAGGCCACGAAGAAGAGACCGGCAAAGCAAAAATTACACCGGCCTTTAACCTGCCCTGCCGCTATGTTCTGCATACGGTTGGGCCTATTGTTCAGGGAGGGCTTACAAAGAAAGACAAAGAACTTCTTGCGTCCTGCTACCGTTCCTGTTTGGCATTGGCGGAGAAAAATAATCTGAGAAATATTGCGTTTTGCTGCATCTCGACCGGGGAATTTCATTTTCCGAATGATAAAGCAGCGGAGATTGCCGTTCAGACCGTAAAGGAATACCGGCAGGAAACGCATACCAATATGGAGGTAATATTCAATGTTTTCAAGGATGAGGATTACAAAATCTACCGCAGACTCCTCGGGGCAGATTGAACAGCTGAAGAAGGAGCTGGCACAGACGGATGCGGTGGTGATTGGGGCCGGGGCAGGTCTTTCGACATCCGCAGGTTTTGTTTATAGTGGAGAACGGTTCAGACAGTACTTTTCCGATTTTGAAGCAAAATACGGATTCCATGATATGTATTCCGGCGGCTTTTATCCATATGCTACGCCGGAGGAACACTGGGCCTACTGGAGCCGGTATATCTATATCAACCGGTATATGGACGCGCCGAAGCCGGTGTATGACAACCTGTTTGAGCTTGTAAAAAGCAAAGACTATTTTGTTATCACAACCAATGTGGATCACTGCTTCCAGAAAGCCGGATTTGATAAAAAGCGGCTGTTTTACACACAGGGGGACTATGGCCTGTTCCAATGCAGCGAACCCTGCTGCCAGGAAACCTTTGAGAATGAAGAAATAATCCGCAGCATGGTGGAACAGCAAAAAGGAATGCGGATTCCCACAGAACTTCTGCCTGTTTGTCCGCATTGTGGGAAACCGTTGACCATGAACCTGCGCTCGGACGATAAATTTGTGGAGGATGATGGCTGGCATGAAGCGGCAGAGCGGTATCAGCTTTTTCTCCGCAGACACCAGAATATGCGGGTGTTGTTCCTGGAGCTTGGCGTGGGATATAACACCCCGGTAATCATCAAATATCCGTTTTGGAGAATGACGGCAGATAATCCGCAAGCAGTATATACCTGCATCAACTATGGAGAGGCACTCTGTCCCCGTGAAATAGAGCGCCGGTCAATTTGCATCAATGGCGATATAGGGAATGTACTATGTCAGCTTTGCGTACAGGAGGTATCCTGTGCATGATATATGGAACCCCTGGCACGGCTGTGTAAAATGCAGTGAAGGTTGTCAGCACTGTTATATGTATTTCCTTGACCGTATGCGGAATCGTAACGGTGCTGATATTTACCGAACGAAATCAGGGTTTTATTATCCCCTGCAAAAGAACAGGAATGGATCTTATAAAATTCAAAGTGGCGAGTTGATCCGCGTCTGCATGACTTCCGATTTCTTTTTGGAAGAAGCTGACGGGTGGCGTGAGGAAGCATGGGAGATTATGCGCCAGCGCCCGGATGTAAAATTTTTTCTGCTGACGAAAAGGCCCCAGAGAGTAAAAAATTGTCTACCGCAGGACTGGGGCGAAGGCTGGGAAAATATCATGCTTAACGTTACCTGCGAGAACCAACGGAGAGCGGATGAGCGCATCCCGGTTTTACTTTCTCTGCCGTTCAAGCATAAAGGAATTATGTGTGCTCCGTTCATCGGGCCGGTCAGCATTGAAAAATATCTTAGTGCCGGTCAGATCGAGCAGGTAATCTGCGGCGGCGAAAATTATGACGGTGCAAGGCCATGTGACTTTGACTGGGTAAAAAGTCTGCGTTCAGAGTGCGTTGCGTACAATATTATGTTTTGCTTTATTGAAACGGGGAGCGTGTTTATCAAAGACGGGAAAAGGTATCATTTGCCTAAAAAACAGATTCAAAGTGAGATGGCATGTAAATCCGGCATGGGCTATGTCGGAAAGCCGATCAAATGGAAGCTGACAGATGGTTTTGGGATGGATATTCCGAAAGAAAATCTGTATGTGCCGCATTATCGGAAGAATTGTGAAAAATGCGGGAGTTGGCTAATCTGTAACGGTTGTTCAGATTGTGGTCGCTGTGAAGATATAAAGTAAATAGACGATAAGGCGAGGTGGCTATACCTTGCCGTCCGAAGGTCAATCTGCCTTGCGCGGATTGGCCTTTTTTCTGTTTTTTGAATTCATCACTTGACATTATGGCAAAGAGCTGATGACTCAGGACGAGATTGCAGTGATGGACGGAGGCAAGTGCATCTTGCAGCTTCGAGGGGTGCGGCCGTTTTTCAGCGACAAGTTTGATATAACCCGCCATCCCCGCTATAAGTACCTTGCCGACGCCGACAAGAAAAACACCTTTGACATTGAACGGTACATGAAACGCAGACCGGCCATTGTGAAGCCGGACGAGCCTTTCGATCTGTACGAACTCAAAGCAACCGATCTTCAACCCGACAATTCAAACGAGCGAAAGGAGAATTGACCTATGGATTTCTTCGCAAAGTCGATTGAGGTTTTGCAGACTTTGGTGATCGCGCTGGGCGGCGGCCTGTGCGTGTGGGGCGGCATCAACCTTCTGGAAGGTTACGGACAGGACAACCCGGCATCCAAGAGCCAGGGCATCAAGCAACTCATGGCAGGCGGCGGCGTTGCCCTCATCGGCATGATTCTGGTGCCGCTGCTGTCCGGCCTTCTGACCGCACCCTGATGGGGCGAGAAACAAAGCGGGGGAGAAGGCTCAGCTCACTTCTCTGCAAAGGAGGTGATCTCCCTTGATATTGGATATGATACAGGAGTGGTTCAAGGAACTGCTCATTGACGGTACCATTTCAAACCTGACCGGAATGTTTGATACCCTGAACACAAAGGTGGGCGAGATCGCCGGGGAGGTCGGCATGACGCCCGCCGCCTGGAACAGCAGCATCTTCAACATGATCCGCAATCTCTCGGAAACGGTGATCGTCCCCATTGCAGGCATCATCCTCACCTTCGTCATGTGCTACGAGCTGATCCAGCTCATTATCGAGAAGAACAACCTCCACGACTTCGACACCTGGATTTTCTTCAAGTGGATTTTCAAGACCTTCTGCGCGGTGCTGATCGTCACCAATACCTGGAACATCGTCATGGCGGTGTTTGATGTGGCGCAGAATGTGGTCAGCCAGTCGGCGGGGGTCATCATCTCGGACGCGGGCATTGACATTTCCGGCGTGGTGGGCGATCTGGAGACCCAGCTTGCCGACTGGAGCGTGGGTGCCCTGCTGGGGCTGTGGTTCCAGAGCGTGTTCGTGGGGCTGTGTACGCAGATACTTTCCATCTGCATCTTCCTGGTGATCTACGGCAGAATGATTGAGGTGTATTGCGCGTCCAGAAGCGCCGCTTTTCATCCAAAGGCGGTGTGCGGGCATTTTGGGAACCCGGCTTTAGCAAGCCGGTAAAGAAAAGTATCAAAGACGTGAAAAGCGTCACTTTAGCGTCATCCGATTTA
>NZ_UYYD01000005.1 GCF_900625105.1 Agathobaculum sp. Marseille-P7918
GCCGCAGGCCGGACGCAAAGCCCAGATCGTCCTCGGTCAGCGGCAGGCCGTCTGCCTGCACCGCGACCTCGCCGTCGTGTTCGATGTCCTTGGTCACGCTCCCGAACAGCAGCGCCGCGCCCGTGCCTACGGACTGCGCCGCCTCCGGATCAGGCAGGCAGCGCGCCAACTCAACCACTTGGCTCATGTCTCCACCTCGCTTCCGCTCTCGCTCTCGCGCATCTCATTTTTGAAATTCAGCGTCAGGCGGCAGGTGTACACCCCGTTCTGCCAGACGTGCGTGTCTTCATCAATCCAGCAGGTGTTGGCCAGACCGGTGTACGGCTCGGCGATGTAGATCGTGTTGCCGGTGATGAGCTTTAAGTGCCCAAGGCAGGTCACGCTGGCGCGCCGCTCGACGCCGTTATCCGCAAGGATCTCTTTTGCCTCGGCGGTCGCGTCCTCGCCGTCCGACTGCGTCAGCACATCGGCCAGCAGGCCGTATCTGCGCACCGCATCGTCGTCCGAGATCGCGCGCAGGGTGTTGCCCTCGCTGTCGACGATGATGACGCGGTTTTTCATGTTCTCGATGCTCTCGCCGTAGGTCGCGGTCTGCAAATTCGTGCCGCGCTGCAAAATTACCGACTGCGGCGTCACCGTGCGTTCAATGACGTCCAGCTTGCGTCCGGAAAAGCGCAGCAGGTACTTCTTGCCGGTTTGCTGACTCGCGAGCGTATAGGCCGTGTCAATGATGCGGTAGATCTCGGTGGCTGAAAACTTGCGTCGGATCGCGACGCCGGTCTGCGCGAGCGACCCGACCGGCACGCCGTAGGTGCTGCACAGCTGCCGCGTGATGGTTTCGGGTGTCTCGCCCGTGTACTTGCGGCTGGCGCGGCTGTTTTTGAGGTAAAAACCGTTGTCATAGCAGGTGACCGACATGGTGGACGCGTCGGTGGACTTGTCCTTGCTCACCACCTGCCCGCAGAACAGCGTCTCACTGCCCACGCCCATCGAAATGCCACCCGCCAGCGGCAGGTAAACGTAGGGCAAACGCGGATCGGTCGCCGAGACGATCATCTCCAGCTCGAGCGACCGGCACACGGTGTCCACGTCGCCCGACCATTCGATGCGACGGAACATGTGAGACACATCCCACTCGCCGTCGCTGTTGCGCACATGCACCCACGGGTGGACGTACTGGTATTGCTCCATGCGTCCGCCCCCTTACAGCGCCGACGCGGGCGGGATTTTGATAACGCTCCCGTCGTAGATCAGGTCGGGGTTTTTGATGTTGTTGTATGCCGCGAGTTTGGGGTACAGGTTTGCGTTGCCGTAATACTTGCGGCAGATGCCGGAAAGCGTGTCGCCCGGCTGCACCGTGTGGTTCTGCACGGCGGTCTGGGCGGGTGTAGCGGTTGCGCGGGCGGGCGTAGTCACGGCGGAGGTCTGTCCGGAGGACGTGCCCTCATCGCCCACCAGCCGCACGGGGTTGGGCTGCCGGTGCCGCCGCATGGTCAGCACACAGTAGTAGTCGCCCACGCCTTCCTGCTGGCGGTATTGCAGGTTTTCCAGCAGCACCTCGCATTGCGTGCGGCTGTCCGAAACGATGAAGCGGCACACCTGCTTGTTGTCGCTCGTCATCTCAAAAAAGTCGATGTAGTGAAACGGGTCGAGCACGGTGGTCGCGTCGTTAAAGGGGTAGTCCTGCACAGGCAGCATGAACTCCAGCTGCTCGGTAAACAGCGTGCGGTCGCCCGCGAGATGTACGTCACCGAAGCCGGTCAGGTTCACGGTCTCGATGTTGACGCCGCGGTCGATCATATATTCCTTGGGCGTCACCGGCAGCACGACCTCCTGCCCGGTGGTCAGGTTGACAAAGATAATACGGCGTTTGCCGGTGCGATAGGTTTTCAGCTGCTGGGACACGATGGTGCTGACCATGTTGCCGACGATGCCGCTGATGATCCCACCGCCGATCAGAATGGACATGGGGTCGTTCCTCCTTTCACCTGTTATGTGCGCACGATGCGGCGGGCACGCAGGATACGCGCCGCGACCGCCTCCGCGATCGCTGAAATGTCGCTGTCCTGCCGGACGGTGTAGTTGCCGCCCATGTTGATGACAACGCCGCCTGTGCCGCCCTGGTCCTGCGCCCGCGCTTCGCGCGCGGTCAGCACGCGCTCGCCCTCGTGGAGCAGATAGAGCGTATTGTCGCGCGGTACGCGGTTCTCGCCGATCGCGCGATAGGGCGAGGTCGCGCCGGTCAGGTGCGAGCCGGTGGTTGTGCCGACAGATGTGCGAACAGACACCCCGGCAGCAATACCACCGCTGGTAGATACACTCTCATACAGCACCGGCACCTTAATCGGCGGTGGTGTATAGCTGTTGATATGACGGGTGATGCCTTGCGTCAGCTTTTCGCTAACCGAATAGCCCGCATTTTCATATGCATCCCCAGCACCAGCGGCGATACTATCTGCTAAAGCGATATTGGCGGCTGTCATCGTGTCAGCTGCATCGGAAGTCATATAAGTATTGTAAGCAAGCTCCTCTGCCGCACCCTTGAGCATGGCTAATTCTTCGCCTGCTGCAAATACCTCTTCCTCCGACGATGCAGAACTTTCAATGGTCGCCATCGCATTCATGTACCGCTGGTGCAGATCCTCCACCTGCGCCGCGATCTTGGCATCCATGTCCGCGGGTATCTCGCCGTTGAACATGCCGTTGAACACGTCCTGATAGATGTCCTGCTGGAGATTTTCCGCGTCGGCCTTAAAGCGGCCGAGCTGCTCATTCATCTCCATCATTTTCTGTCCAGACTCGCCTTCCAGCCAGTCGATCTGGTCGGACATGCCGATCTTCTTGCCCTCGTTGTAGCCCTCGCCCATGGCGTTTTGCAGTTCCTGATTCCAACCCTCGAGCGTAGAGGACAGGCCCTCAAAGGTCTTGCTCTGCTGCTCCATCGCGCCGGCATACATCTGCTCCATGTAGGACTGGATGATCTGCGCGGCCTCGGTGCCCGCGATATCGCCGTCCGAAATCATTTCGTACGCACCGCCCTTGCTCACGCCCTTGGCGTTTGCCAGCGCCCCGACCGCGTCGATACCACGATCCTGCAGGATGTTGAGATCCTCGAGCGTGGTCTTGTTGCTCGAGCGCATGCGGCCGAGCGCGGTGGACACATTGGTCATGTCCGCCGCCGTCATGCCGAGCGCCGCGCCTGCGTCGCCGATCGAGGTCAGCGCGGGAATCATCTCATTTGCCGCGTAGCCGTAGGTCTTGAGTGTCTTGCTCATGGCCGTCAGATCGCTGTACAGGAACGGCGTGACGTTGGCCATGGTCTTGAGCTGGTTCAGGTACTGCTGTGCTGTGTCCTTTGAGCCGAACAGGGTCGTAAACGACACCAGATCGGTCTCTCGCTGGGACGCCAGCGCCGAGCCGCTTTCCAGATCGGCCGCTTGGCGCTCCTGCACGGCGTTGTACTGATCCTGCACATAGCTTTTGAACGCCTTGTCCCGGCTTTCAAACTGCTGCGTCGCGGCCTCGATGCCGCCGGACACCGCACCGATCAGGCCGCCGACTGCCGCACCAATCCCAGCTGCCGCGGGGCCGCCTACCATCATGCCCGCAGACGCGCCCATGGACGCGCCCGAGATCGCGCTGCCAAGGAAGGACTCGACCGCTGCGCCCTCGGTCGAACCGTAGTACGAGCTGAAGAACGCGCCCGCTGCACCTGACAGGCTGCCGCTGAGCATATTGCCGAAGCCCGCCGTCGCCAGCGCCGAGCCGAGCGAACCGAACATCGATCCGGTGCTGCCGCCAGCTTCGCGGTTGGCCAGTTTGCTGCGCGTGCCTGCCAGCGAAGTTTCCTCGTTTTCTACCATGCGGATACTTTTCGATACCGCATAATACTGCTGCTCGAGCTTTTCCAGCTCGGACAGCTTATCCTTGTAGTTCTGCTCGCTGACCGAATCACCCAGCTTGCGGAACTCCTTGCGCGCTTCGCTCACCTGCTGGCGTACTTTGTCCAGATTGGTTTTTAGGTTTACTTTTGCGGCAGAAAGTGTATCCAGACTGTCCTGCAGCTTATCGATCTCATCGGCCGTCTGGCCAGACACCTGACCGACCTTTTTCAGAATGGACGAAACCTTGTCCTTCGCGCTCAGCGCAATCGAAACGTCAGGCATACGCGGCGGCCTCCTCTTGCTTCATTCGCTCGCTCTCCGCCCGCCAGCGGATGCCTTCGAGCGCCTTGGGCAGGCACTCGGCCATGACAAACGCCTGCAGCACCAGCTTCTCGCCGGGCGGGAGCTTTACATAGTCGGACGGCAAGACGTGATGCTGCCGAAAGAGCAGATACATCAGAAACGTCTCGTCGTCCTCTCTCAGTTTTTTTCGATATCCGCAAAGATCTGCAGCGTGGAGCCGCGGTAGCCGGACAGCTTCTCGATCGCGGCCTGCAAGTCCTCAAGTTCGCCTGCGCGCAGCATCTTGCGCACAACCTCGTAGGGCGTCGCCGCGCCGCACGCCTGCTGCAAGCGCTCGTCGCGCAGGTTGGGTTCGACCACGCCCGCCGTGATGATCGCCGCGGGGAGATCCTTGCCGGTGTTCATCTCCTGCAGCTCGCGCACCTTGTCATAGCTCAGCTCGCGGATGCGGAACACGACGGGATTGCCGTCCGCGTCCGTCCAGCTCTTGAACTGCAAACACTGCTCGCCGGGCGCGCGGTTGCACGCGCCCAGCAGCTTCTCGACCGTGGTCGGGGTGGGATTCTTCTTTTTCTCTGCCATGTTCATTTCCTCCTGTTATTTCGGCTGGATCAGGTCAAGGTAGTCCCAGCGCGTAAACGTGAACGGACACTCGATCTGCCCCTTGGTGGCGGCTTCCCAGTCCGCAAGCGTCAGGTCGTCGAAAGATGCGTCGTAGATGACCACGCGCTCCGCGCCGTAGGCGTCCGGGTCGTCGAGCAGCGAAATCAGCTTGACACGCGTATCCTTGCCCGCCTTGAGGTTGTCGCTGATCTTTTTCGCCATGCGGCTGTTTACCTTGTGGAAGCGAATCGTACCCGTTCCCTTGGCGCTCATCAGCTTGGTGTCGACCATAAACTGGCCGCACATCGGCACGTCCTCTTTGTTGCCCGCGACCTTGGCCTGCAGGCCGAGCGTTTCGCCGCACAGCTCGTCGTCCATCCAAGCCTGCCCGTGCGTGCCCGAAATGACGCGCGCGGCAGAATCCATGCTTGCACTCATACGTTTCGCCTCCTTTTATACCGTGATGCGGATCGTGACGTCCTCAATCGCATCCGCGATCGTGAACTTGCCCACGAGGAACACCTGCGAGCCGGTGTCCGCGTGGCGCAGCTCGTCGTCGCTCATTTCGTCGGCCGCCTCGCCCAGATAGTCGCGCACCGCCTCGGTATCGATGTCAAGCGTCGAGCTGCCCTCGATCAGCAGACCCGCCGTCTCGAGCGTATGGAAGTAATTCCGGCCCGCGGTGACGAGCAGCATGCGGTTATCGTAGGTGTTCGCCACCTTGCCGATGAAGGTGTCCTCGATCGTCGCGCGGAAGTCCGCGTCCACGCGGTCGATGACCTCGAGCGCCTTGATCTTCTGGAAGATCGCGCCGTGGTCAAGGGTGGTCGTGGTCAACGAGTTGACCGCGCGGCCGATCTTGACCTGCCGACCGTCGTGAATGAGGATCAGCTTGCCCGCGTCAATGGCGGCGTCCGCCGTCTCCTTGTCCAGACGGGTGATGTCGGTCAGCTCGGGCAGCGGCGCGTAGGTCGCGCTCATCGTCCACGGCGTACCGGCAAACAGACCAGCCATGCGCGAGCAGTATTCGGCGGTGGTGAACACGGTTTCGCCGTCGGTCATGCCGTCCGCGTCGAAGTCGATGACCGGGTCATAGTCCGCCACCGTCCCCGGCAGCACCAGCTTGATGTGGCTGTGCGCCGCGCGCACTTCCTTGAGCCACATGACCATTGCCTCGGCCTCGTCCTCGCTCAGATCGGGCGGGCCAACGAGGTAATCAACCTCCTGCGTCTCGAAATAGGCGAGCGCTTTGGCGAGGTTGGTATCCTCCGCGTCGGTGACGTACAGATACACCGCCTTGGGCGGGTTGATGTAGCCGAGGAAGGTGCGCGTCAGGTAGGCGCGGTTGTCCTCGGTCAGCTCCGCGGGGATCTTGCCCACGCGGGGCAGGTAGTGCGCGCCCGCCTGTGCGGTGTCGCGCACGATCACGCCGACATAGCCCTTGTCGCCCATGGCGATCGTGGCCTGCGCGGCGGTCTGGAACGAAATATCAATCGAAGGCAGTCCCATTGCCTTATCCCTCCTTTGGATTGGTCGGCTGCGCGCCGAGGGTCACGTCGGTGACCAGCGGCTGGGTGATGGGCGCGGCCGGGCGGTCGTCCTCGTAGGTGACGACGATCGTTACATCCGCGATGTCAAGCGAGCGCGACACATCGACGCGGTCGGCGGTCAGATGCCGGTCGCCGCAATGAAGCGCGCCGCGCTGCAAAAACGCCGCGGTCAGCGTGTCGGTCACGCCGTACAGGCGGGCAGTTTGGGTTTCGTAGTGATCGCCCACCTCATCGGCGCACTGTACCAAGATCATCTGCTCAACCTCGACCACCGCCACCGTGCGGCTGGTGATCTTGCGCCCCGCTGGGCGCAGGAAAAAGCTCGGCCGCTCGAACTGCTCGGGCATCACATCGACGTACACCGTGCGGTCAGGGTAGAGCCGGACGAGGATCGCGTTGACCCCCTCCATAATCTGCTGAACAGAAAGCATTTATCGGCCCTCCAGTCTGGCAGCCATTTCGTCGCCCCAGCGCTCGACTTCGGCTTGCAGCATATCCGGTAGCTCAGAGCGTACCGCATCGTAGAAGTTGATTCCATTCACACGCAGGACATGGATATCTGGTTTATACCCGCGTTTTGCCCTGCCGCTGGGTCGGCGGATCGCATGCCCACTGACAATCGCATTGGTGATCGCACCCGGACTGCCTTTTCCGGTCGGTGGACTGACCGGACGGACAGCGGCGTAGCCGCCGCCCGAACCGATATAGGTCTTTTGCCAGCTTGCGACCTTATCCCGGCCTCCGTGAGCGTTATTCATCATTCCGGCGATTTTCCCATGCACCTCGGTCTGCATCCGTGCACCCAGCCGCTCGTGGAGCGCGCGCTGGTCGGCGCGTTTGCGTTTCACCTCGGCGTCACAGCGATCGGCAAACTGCCGCAGGCCGTTCACGCCCTGTGCCATCAGGCGTCCACCTCCCGCGTGATCTCGTACTCGTTCTTGTACTCGGACAGCGTGTGTTCGATTTGGACACGATAGCGGGCGTCACCGATCGTCACGACCTCACCCGCCCGCAGCGTCACCGCCTTGGGGCAGATGGCGACGAGCGTGTGCGTGAGGGTGTCGTGCACGTCGCCCTGCGCAAAACCCTCGTACTTCTCGGTCAGGCAGGCCGGGAACGAGAGCACCCGCTCGGTCGCGAGCGTCGGGTTGTTGAGCGCGTTCTTCTCGACCTTGGTGCGCTGCACGGTGCATTGCACCGGCTCGGCCTGCACGACCGACAGCTCGATGTGACCGCGGTCGGGATGCGTCAGCTCCGCGAGAAACAGGAAATGCCCCCGCCAGCGCAGCGCCTGAAAGAGCGTAAGCTTCTGGCGGCGCATGGTGACGCGCCACTCCGGACGGCTCATGCCGACCGTCGAGAACAGGCTGCGCTTGCCGGTCTGCTCGACCTTGGCCCACGTCGTCTTGCCCTCCTGCCAATCCCAGCCCGTGCCGTCCGGGTTATCCACAAGGCTGAGGATAACCACGCGCTCCCGCAGCTCACCCGCCTGTACCATCGGCCGCACCTCCGTAATTACACCGGATTTTGAGCTGGTTGAACATCGACCGCACGAGCGGCGGCACGGTCTCGAGCGCCTGCTGGGGCGTGTCCGCGCCGCGCGCGTCGTACATCTGCAAGGTCATCGCCTGCACGATCAGGTCATGCTGCGCTTCGTTGACCTCGCGCCGGATGCCCGCGCCGATGAGGTATGCGTCGCTCGCCTGCATCAGCCCGGCAATCAGCTCATCGTCCTCATCGTAGTCCACGCGCATGTAGCGCTTACAGGCTGCGAGCCGCTCATCCTGCGCGGCCTTTTCCTCGGTGGTCATCAACCCGCACCCGGCAGCGTGATCTTGCCCGCAGCGACGGCGGCAGCGTCAAACTGCTTCGCATCCAGACGGGTGATCGCGCGCACCTCGGTCGAGTTGGTGTTCCACGCGTTGCCGCCGACATTGGTGGACGCGATCTCCATCGCCTGACGGCGGAACAGCGTGCCGAAGCTCATAAAATCGCCAACATACAGCGGCGCGGTCGTGTTGTTCGGCAGCACAGCGTCGCTCACGACGTGCACCGCGCGGCCGCCGACCATGTACTGCGTGCGGTCGGCCGGGTTGACCTGCAGCAGCGGGCGGCCGTTGCCGTCCTCGAGCGAATCGAGGAAGTTAAAGCCCGACTGGTTGGTCAGGAACGATGCCGAGACGCCAAAAATCGGGTCGAGCGTGACGTTGACCAGCTTTTTGATGGTCTTGAGCGCGCTTGCCTCAGCGATCGAAGTCGCAGAGCCATCCAGCGCGGTGAGCAGCGTCAGCAGCAGCTTGTTCTCGGTGATGACGGCCTTTTTGCCCAGCCAGCGGGACAGGTACGCGAGCAGGTTCTGGTCGGTGTCTTTCAGCAGGTCATTGGACACCGGCACGATGAGCGCGTAGTCCTCGACCGCGTACTCAACCTTGGCAAACGCGGGCTTGTCGTCCTTGCTGATCGTGCCCATCTCGGAAACCTTGGTGAAGCCGCTCGTCGGCGCGGTGTCACGCACGCGCGAACCGGTATTGGCGCTGACGTTCTCGACCGAGAACAGCTCGCTCAGCGGGTTCAGCGCGCGCATCTGCTCGCGGATCATGGTCTGGATGTCGGACGGCACGATCAGGCCGCCGTCGGCGGGCGTGCCCTCGGTCATGCCCTCGTTTTTCACCGCGCGGTGCACGATGTCGGCGTTCTGCAGGTAGCGCGTGCGGTCGCCTGCCGCGCCCGCGCGCACGCACTCGCAAAAGGCGTGGATGCACTCGCTCGAATTCACCAGCGCACCGGTTGCACCCTGCGCCGTGGCAGCGTTCTGCGGTTCGGGCGTCGCGTTTTCCTCGGCCTGCATCAGTGCCTTCACACGCGCGATCTCCGCGCTGATCGGCGCAAGTTCGGCCTGCGCCGCATCAAAGGCGGCTTGGTCGCCCGCCGCGTCGGCCGCCTTCATGCGCTCTACGATCGGCTTTGCCTTGGCCTGCAGATCCAGCAGTCGCTTCTTCATATCGTTTTCCTCCTTATCAATACAGTTCCGCCTCGGCCAGCGCGATCGCGCGGGCACGAGCCTGTTTGGTGTTCAAATTGGACACATCTTTCTCGGGCGGGTTGCCCTGCTGCGCTTCGCGGTACGCCGCGCGCAGCTTTTCGATGTCCGGCGCGCCGCCCACGGCGTTCCAGACGTTCATCGGGTTCGCGCTGCCGGTCTCGCCGAGGATTTCATCCACCAGCCCGGCGTCCAGCGCCTCGCGGGCGGTCAGGAAGGTCTCCCGGTCCATCATGCGGCGCAGCGCATCTCGGCTGGTCTTGCCGCCGCACTTGTGCTCGTAGGCCGCGAGGATCGAGCCGGTGACCGCCTCGAGCATCTGCACGCTCTCGCGGTGCACGATCTGGTTGCCCTCGGTATAGGTGCTCGGCAGGTGGATCATCACCTGCCCGACCGGGCTTGCCGCCACGGTGTCCGCACCCGCCATCACGACCGACGCCGCCGAACCGGCAAGGCTCTGCACCTCGGCGCGGGTGTGGACGCCCGCCGCGCGCAGGATGGAGTACATCTCAAAACCTGCGTAAACCGAGCCGCCGCCCGAGTTAATCTCGAGCACGAAGTCCTCGCCCGCGGGGTTGTCCGCGATTGCCTGCCGGATGTCCGCCGGGCTGACCGCCGCCATGCCGAAAAAACGGTAGATCGGCGCGTCCTCGTCCGAGGAAATCACGCCTTTCAGGTTGTATCTCATATTTCACCTCCTGCTGCGACGTAAAGGTTTTGCTTGTATTTCATTAGTGCAAGCCCGTTGGGTTCCCCGCACGCTAAAAACGATTCACCGAATCGTTTTTGCGGTTCGCTCGAAAATCGCTCACCGCCGCGCGAATTCGGGTGCGCGCCGCTCTGCGGCATTTTATGGCGCACCCTCATCACCTCCCCCATTGTTTGCCGGTGCATTACGGTTGACTGACAGCTCCCGGAACAGGTCGGCCGGAATATAATTGAGCGACGCATAGCGTTCATCGCCACCCGGCACGTCCGGCAAATCCTCCAGCGCCAAAATATCGTTGATGCTGTACGCACCGATTTCGCGCATACTCTTAAACCATGCGGCACGCGCCGCCCAGTCGCCGCGCAGCTCGCCCATCATGTTGCGGCGCAGCTGCAGGCCCGCGGCCTGCTCGCTCGTGGTCAGCAGCTTGTAGGTGTCCTCCTGCTCGTGCTCGGACACGATCGGGGACAGCGTTCGCTGCATGTACTCGATCGCCGCCTGCACGTTGCTCGCGTAGGTCTGCTTGCCAACGCCCAGCTTATAGAGCGGGATGTTGAACAGCCGCGCGACGTCCTCGATGCTGGCGGACTTGTTCTCGATGAACTGCGCGTCGCGATTGCTGGCTGTGATCGGCGTGTACTTCATGCCGAAATCGAGCACCGCCGTGCGGTAGGCGTTGTCCGCGCCGGTGTACAGGTGCTCCCACTCGCGGCGAATCGCGTCCTTGACCGAAATCTTTGTGCCGTCCTCCAGCGTGATGTCCTGCTGGTTGGTGAGGTCGGTTTCGGCCGATAAAACGCCCGCGAGCTTTGCGCCGTTCTTATAAAACCCGACCTCGTATTTCTGCGCTTGCAGCGCGGCCTCGATGGTTTCCGCGCCGCGCCGGAGGTAACTCACGCCCTCCAGCCCGTCCACAGAAAACGCCTTATAATGCAACACATCGGCGGGCCAGAACTTGCGGAACTCGCCCGTTCTGGGGTTGGTGCCGATGTACCACAAGCGCCCGTTGTCATCCAGAAACGGCTGCATGTAGCCGGGCGCGATCGGCAGCAGCTCAGCCGGTGCGCCCCAGCGGTCGCGCAGGATGAGCGCGTAGGCGTTGCCGTGCGCGATGCGGCGCGACTCCATCAGCTTGTGGTAGTCGAACGCCGTCAGCGCCTCGGTCGGGCGGCCGGTCAGCAGCCGCAGCGCCGGGTGGTCGGCCTGCCGCTCGCGCGTCGCGCTGTCCATCAGGTAGATGGGCATTTTGGCGACGCTGTCCGAGATGATCTCGATGCAGGCATTCACCGCGGGCAGCTTCATCGCGCCCAGCGTCTTGCCGTCGTATAGGCTGCCGCCCGTGTCCCAGCCCAGCGGGCTGTCCAGCGTCAGGCGCGCAGAGTCGGTCACGCGCCGCACCATGCGGTCAAGGATCATGCGTCCTCACCTCCGTACCGCGCCAGCAGCCAGCCCGCGCCGATGAGCATAACGCCGGTGGCAATCAGGCCGATGACCGGCGACACCATCCACAGCGCCACCACGATGCACACCGCGCCGCACGCGGCAAGGGCATCGGGCAGGAATTTCAAAATGCTTTTCATGCGAAACCCCTTTCTGCACGTTTTCCCGCGCATCTGCGCGGTATCTCATCCGCGGCTCTGTGAGCCGCATTGCAAAGTCCAGCTTTGCCGGACTTTGTAATACCCCGACCCAGCGCCCTTGGGGCGCGTCCGGGGGTATCGGCGGCTTGCCCGCCGTATATAGGGGGTATGGATACCCCCTATACGCTTGCGTCATCCTCCACGCCGTCCAGCAGCAGGCACTCGCCGGTCGTGGCGATGCCGATGTGGACGAAAAACGCGGCGCGCGCCCGCTCGTCCGACGCGCCCTGCGCCTGCTCCCACACATCGACCGCCTCGCGCCAGGTCATCGTGCGGTGCTGGTCGTTGACGCCCTGCGCAATCGCGCGGATGTCCTCGAGCGCCGCGATGTAGTCAGGTGCGGGCTTTGCAGGCGGGGACTGCGTCTCAGGGATAGTCTGCGGGTTGGTGTTGGGTTCTGCCATAGTGCGAAACCTCCTTCTTTTGAATTACAAATGCCATTTGCCGCCGGTGACCGCGTCGGCCAGCGTCGGCTTAGGTTCGAGCTTGCTCGCCGCAAAGGCGATGATCCAGCTGACCGTGATATCAATGCGGCCGCGGCTGCGCTTTTTGTTCGGGTGGATGTTCTCGTTGCTGTCCGTGTCGCACCGGACGTTCGCAAAGCACTGCCGCGCGGCCGTGTTATGGACGTGCAGCATCTCGTGCGTGCGGATCAGGTGTTCCATCTCCTTCATGGGCGGGCTGATGCTTTTCATGCCCTGCGGGATTTCCACGATCTGCGTAGACTTGCCCGCTCCCGAGATCAGCGACGCCAAGCGCTGGGTGATGGTGGTGGAAAGCCACGGGTCAAAGCCGATAATCCGCAGATCATAGGTCTCCACGGCCTGCAAGATAGTGTCAATTACATCCTCGTAGTCGATGACGTCGCCCGGACAGCCGCGGAGAAAGCCCGCGCGAATCCAGTCGCGGTAGGGCGCGTGGTCGGCGCGCTCGCGTGCCTCGATATCGTCGAGAGGTATCCAGCCGGTAAACAGCGCGACCCAGTGCTCCAGCCCGTCCTGCGGCGGGAACAGCAGCGTGAAGGCGGTAAGGTCGGTGCTCTTGGACAAGTCGCCGCCGCCGAAACACTTCTTGCCGCGCAGCAGCCGCACCGCCTCGCGCCAGTCCTTGCACCCCTCCGGGTTCCACTGCGTCTTGTCGTAGATCGTGACCGGAATCCAGCCGACCGTATGGGTGGCAATCCACTGGTTGAGCCGCAGCCAGCGGAACAGCCGCTCGGCGGCCTCGCTGCGCTTGGCTTCCTGCGCCTCGGCGCGGATGGTAGACAGCTTGACCGTTTTGCCGATGGACGGGTTGCAGCGTTTCCACAAGTCCTCGTCGTAGATGTTGATTTGCTTCAGCTCATCTTCGTCCTCGATGAGGCCCAGCCCGTAGATGATGGGCAGCCAGCGCGGGTCGTCCATGTCGCCCTCGCGCGCGCAGCCATTGCGGCAGCGCAGGATCGACAGCGCCTTTTCGTGCACTTCCCAGCCGATCGACTTGCGGTCGGGGTCGTCGCCCGCCGTTGTCAGCACGATCCAGACCGGCATCTCGCGCGCGTCGCCTGCGCCGAAGGTCATGACATCCCACAGGTCGCGGTTCGGCTGCGCGTGCAGCTCGTCGAAGATGACGCAGCTGGGCTTGTAACCGTGCTTGGAGTAGGCTTCCGAGGACAGCACCTTGAGCTTGCTGCCCGAAACCGTGTCGTAGATGGTTTTGATGCTGTCCACGATGCGGCTGCGCTTCATCAGCGCGGGACTGTGCTCCACCATCCACTTGGCGGCCGAATACACGATGCCCGCGTTGTCGCGGTCGGCAGCAACGACGTACACCTCGCCGTTGATTTCGCCGTCCGCGAACAGGTGGTACACGCCGAGCGCCGCGGCCAGTTCGGACTTGCCGTTTTTCTTGGCGATCTCGAGGTACAGGTATTGATACCGCCGAATGTACCGCCCCGCGGGGTCGGCCTCCTCGCCCTCGGCCGCGACCATCTGGCCGTAGAACTCGGTGACGGCGTCGCGCTGCCAGTCCATGAGCCGGAACGGCGCGCCGTTCGAGCAGGTCAGGTATTCGATAAATTCACAGACAAACGACGCCGCCTCGGCGTCAAACATCGGCGCACCTCCTTCCGCTCCGGCGCTCTGACGGACGGGCGGGGGTTCCGTGCCCCGCCNGTACCGCCCCGCGGGGTCGGCCTCCTCGCCCTCGGCCGCGACCATCTGGCCGTAGAACTCGGTGACGGCGTCGCGCTGCCAGTCCATGAGCCGGAACGGCGCGCCGTTCGAGCAGGTCAGGTATTCGATAAATTCACAGACAAACGACGCCGCCTCGGCGTCAAACATCGGCGCACCTCCTTCCGCTCCGGCGCTCTGACGGACGGGCGGGGGTTCCGTGCCCCGCCTGCCGCCAAAGGACAAAAACATGAAATCTCGGACGGTGCGCAAAACCGCCCGTCACAGCGCCGGAAAGATTAAGAATTACATCTTGGTGTAACGGATTCGATAATCCTCCGGTACACTGGATAGTCGCAACGACCAGACCATCTCGTCCCATATGTGGTACGGCACCGCGCCTGACAGACACTCGCTGTCAACCAGCCACTGGTCAAAAAGCAGACCTTCGGGATAGCAGAACGGTGCACTCCTCGTAAGAAAGATGAAATCCGTCCCATCTCTTAACAGCATCCGATTCGGCGTTTCCATAGCGATCTCCGCACCTGACCGCCAGCACAACTCGTGAAATCTTCTTTTGGTGTCGGGCAAACATTCCGTGTAGACACCAATCCTGAGCGGACGGGTCTTCGGCTCATAATCAATTTCGAGTACCATGCTTTTCCCCTCCCGTGTTCAATTTGGACACCTCTGCCCGCAGCTTATCATGCGGGCACTCCTGCACCCGCTCGACGCGCCGCATGGCGCTCTCGCAAAAGCCGTACTTGTTAATCATCGGGCAAAGCAGGCTGCACATGATTTGCTTGCTCATCTGATTTCGCCATCCGCGAACAAGTGGTACACACCGAGCGCGGCGGCAAGCTCACTCTTGCCGTTTTTCTTCGCGATCTCGAGGTACAGGTACTGGTAGCGGCGGATATACTGCCCCGTAGGATCGGCCTCGTCGCCCTCAGCCTCGATCATCTGGCCGTAGAACTCGGTGACGGCGTCGCGCTGCCAGTCCATGAGCCGGAACGGCGCGCCGTTCGAGCAGGTCAGGTATTCGATAAATTCACAGACAAACGACGCCGCCTCGGCGTCAAACATCGGCGCACCTCCTTCCGCTCCGGTAAAATGATTGGGCGTGGTGGACGGACTTGAACCGCCGCCTGCACGCGTTTCCCCTTTGATGGCTAATCTCCGGTTCCGCGCACACAGTATCGCCAATGTGTCACTCCCACATCGGGAGCCGCTCTGCCATCTGAGCTACACCACGCATATTGTCCGGCGCTCTGACGGACGGGCGAGGTTGCGCACTCGCCGCCCGCCATGAAAGGAAGAATGCCAGTATGCATCGGGCCTTCGCCCGTCACAGCGCCGGATACGCATCTTCAGAAAAAGACCTGTTCAAAATCCGGTTCGATCACTAACTCATCGCTGGCGTTCAGTTCTGCCACCAAAAAAGAGCGCCCCAGCCCATCTCGCGCAAAATACTCATCGGTTTCTCTGTCGAGCACACCTACGTACAACATGCCTTCGAGGATTTCGGCTAACTCCTCACCGAACCCATTGCGAATTTTTAATGCCGTCTTTGCTTTTACAAAAATGCACTCATTTATCGTTTGCATATGCTTTCCCTCCCGTGTTCAAATTGGACACCGCTTTGCGCATCTTGAGATGCGGGCACTCCTGCACCCGCTCGACTTTGCGCATTGTACTCTCGCACACGCCGAACTTGTTGAGCATCGGGCAGAACAGGCTGCACATGATTTTCTTCATGCCTTGCGCCGCCTTTCCGCCCGCTCGCGCAGCATCTGCATCATCGGATCACCCGCCGCCTCGTCCTCGGGCGGTTTAGGTACCACCAGACGACAGCGGCTGGTGATGGTCAGCCCCATGCTGCTGGCACACTGCTGGCACTGGTCAAAGTAAGTGCGAGCAACACGAGACCAGGTGCCCGCCTCTTTGGCATCGTCCATATCCAGCGCATCGCGCGCCTTGAGGTGCGCCGCGACCCATGCGTCCCGGCTCATCAGATAGCGCGCCAGGATGTCAAAATCCAGCTTAGACAGCAAGCCGACCTCGTTCAGCTCGCGGCCGAGCTTTGCAAACTCGTCGCGCAAATGCTCGGGCAGCCAGACCGGCGCACGCACCTGCTTGACCTTTTCGGTCTGCGGTTCGCTGGCGCGGCGTGCGGCCTTTTCGGCCTTGGTCTGGTGCGACCGGTCGCGCATTTCGATCACGTTTTGCGGCAGCTTTGCCGGCATCGTCTTTCCTCCTCTCCAAAAAATCCCCGCATTCGGAAAAAATCCTGCGCGGAGGGAGGCCTGCGGTCTTCCGCCCCCTGCCCCGAAACTTTTTCCGGGTGGGGGTGTGCTCGGGAAATCCACGGATTTCCCGCCGAGTCCGCGCGCATCCTGCCCGCGCCGCGCCCGTCCGAGCGTCCGGCCGGTCAACGCTTCCGGCGAGCTGCCTTTGCCCGGCTTTCCGCGATGGTTTTGCGCCCGTGGCAGCTGTGACACAGGCTTTGCAGATTGTTTGGGTCGATAAACTTCGACCAGTCGCCGTCGTGCGGCTGAACGTGGTCAACGTCGGTGGCGTAGACCCGCAGGCCACGCCGGGCACAGTCCCGGCAGAACGGCTCACGCGCCAGCTGCTGCGGCCGCAGCTCGTCCGTCCAGATCTTCAGCCTGTACCAGTGACGGTAGCTTTGGCTTGCTGCGCTGCGCCGCGCCGTGTCCGGCGGGCGATGCTTGTCGCAGTAGCCGCTGCGCACCAGCGCCGTGCAGCCCGGATGCAGACAAGGCCGCAGGGGTTTGTTAGCCACGGATATCGCCTCGCATGACCGCGATCGCATACTGGCTGTCGCCGATCGCCTTGCTGATCGAGTTGATCGACCGGTATAGCCGGAAACGCACTTCCGCCTTCGGCTCGGCCTGCATGCGCTCGTACAGCGCGTCGCGCTGGCGCTTCATGCTCTCGACGTTCGCTGCGTATTCGTCTGCGATCTCAGCAATGGTTTTCATGGCGTGCCCTCCTTCCGGGCAAAAGAAAAAGCCGACCGACCGAACCCACTCTTGGGTTTGGTCAATCGGCTCTTGGCTCAATGGCGCTTGGCTCTGGTGGAATATTCACTTTCAGCTCGTGCTTGCACGCTCTGCACTTGTGCGGCAAATTGTGCGCCGTGGTGTCCGGTTCAACCGGGAAAAGCTTCTTGCCACAATACGGGCAGCAGTACCAACCGTTTTTAATCATTGGCAGCTCCTTATCTTTAAGTATACGCGGTTTTTCGATTTTGTCGAGGTGGTTTTGGTTTTTTCTCCATGCCTGTGTGATATGTTACAGACCATTTCGAGTCAGCAACTACGCGCGTGCGTGCGCGTAGCTTTTCATTGTTTTCTCGCCTTGGTTTTCGTTTGGGCATCATGTACTTGAGATAGCGGCAGGAAGCAAAATCATTCCGTTTGATACCACTGTCATCTATCACCTGCACGCCGGGCGGCGGATCAATCATCGCCGCATCATCTACCCATTGATAGGTAACGGTTGGGCGCTTGAGGTTGCGCGAACCGACAAATTGCTTTTTTCCGTTGAGCGACGCCTCCCGCCGCTCCTTGGTAAAGTAACCGGCCCAAACATCATACCCGCGATCCTCGATATAATTGAGCTGGATATTATCGCCCCAGACCCACAAGGACTGGATCAACTCGAGGTCTCCGCCGACGGCGTTGAGGATCAGATGCACATGCGGTCGGTGGTCACCGTGCCGCCCCTCGAGGACGTAGATGTATTTGAGGTCCGGCAGCCCGCGCGCTTTGCGGTAGGCGCGGATCTGGGCGAACACCTTGCCGAGCCGCCGCCGGGTTACGTCCGGACTGGCAGGAAGATCTTTGTCTCGGTAGGTTAGCGAGAACACCAAATCGTCCGGTTCGAAATTCGTAGCAATCAACATCTCCAACTTGCGCTGCGCAGTATTGCAATTGGTCTGCGCGATCTGCTCGGCAGTCACCTCGCGGATACGCTTTCGCTCTCGCTGCGATGCATTCGGTCGCGGTACAGTGTAGATCACATCCCACACCAAACGCCCCGCACGGATGGTTTTTCGTCGTTTCATTGTCCCTCCGTGTTCAAATTGGACACAAACGGGTGCAGGGAGGCCGCAGCCTCCCATACCCGTTTTGATGATTTTTCAGAATATCCGGGATTTTTCGATTTGTCAAGAGCCTATCGCTTTTATCTGCTGCTCGTGATCGTGACCGGCTGGATCATCTCCGGCAAGAAATTGATCTCATAGTGATACGGGTCGACGCTTGCGCCGCTCACATCCTCGACGACGTACAGCGTCCACTCGTTGAGATACACATAATTGACTTTGAACTCATTTTCCCCGGTCTGGCACGTCACGACAAGCTCGCTGTCCGAATTGTTCGAAATCGAAAAGAACCCTGTCAGCTCTAAAAGCGGCTTGTCTGTGCGGGCATTGATGACGGACAACCGCCGCTCGACATTGAAATTATCCGCTTCCTTGGAGACATTGTATTTCACCCGGCTTGCCTCCCGGCAGCCCGCCAAAGTGAAGATGCTTGCAACAATCAACAACACCGCGATAAACTTTTTCATTTCGTCTTTTTCCCTTTCGCATTCTTCAAAAGATGTACTTTTCCATTCCAGAACCACTGGAACACCAGCCGGAACAGCACGTCCGCCGCCCGCCCCCATACGGCCTGACACTCACCGCAGTTGCAGCAGATCCGCACGCAGAAGATGGGCAACAAGATATAACCGTCATCATAGCCTTTTTCGTTATAATGCGTGCAGCAGCGATACGGGAATTTATTCGGATTTTGCATCAACAACTACCCCCTCCGGCGGCTCCGGCAGCGGCATCCAATGCGTTACCGTCACCTTGTCAAACTCTTCCGAACAATCCTCCAAACACCACCCGTCGGTTTGATTGTAAGTTGCAAATTGGTACGCACCGATAAACGTTATGTGCCCATTGCTCGCATAGACAATCGCCATCACTGCAGTGAAAGGGTCTCCCGGCAGATCTTCTTCCACGCTGATCCAGCGTGGGATGGCGGCCTGCAGCGGGTCCCGGGTCAGCGGCTCCGAACCTAAAACATCACGATCGGCCTTTTCCGAAACCGCTTCCGCGATAAAATCAATGGTGGCGCGTTCACTGTCGCTCGTTGACTGCTCACGCAGTTTCGCAAGCGATGCAAGTGCTCCTTCATACACTTTCTGGCTGTATTTCATTCTATTTCCACTCCCATCAGTTTTCCATACGCCGCGAGTGCCTCGAAGAACTCGTCACTTGCGGCGTCAGCCTGCGCTTTCACATCTGCCGGAATGTTGCTATAATCCACGATCTCATAGGGGCTTAACAGTTCGACGCAGCGCTTGGTTGCATCGCACATGGTGCGCAGGAGCGGAAGCTGCTCGGCGCTGTAATGCCGATCACACAACGCGCAAACATCTGGCTCGCCGAAGGAGGCGCAAATATCGCATACACCATTTGACTCGCAGGCCGAGCAGGCTTCCATGCAAACCGCGTTCTTCCTGCAGAAAAACCGATCTTTCAACTCAAACTTCATTTGATTCCTCCGGCGGCAGCGCGGCGATCAAATCTTCGGTTGTAGTGTTCATTTCATTTTCACTCCCATCAACTTTGCCCACTGCCTATTTGCGGCACGCGACGCGGCAAGTGCAGCATCAGCCTGCTTCAAAACGTCCAGCGGCACCTCTAAGATCGGCTTACCCTCATACGGTTTGAGCAATTCGGCATACCGCTGAGATGCAGCAAACGCAGATTTTGCCAATCGTTCTGCACGGTCAAGCCGCTCCTGTTCTTTTGCATATTCCAAATCATTGAGTGCAAGGCGCAGATTGCGGTCAGACAAGTCATACTTGCACATCGTCTTGATGATCCAGAGCAAGTCGGCCTTTGTGCAGTCGGACAGTTTCATTTGATTCCCTCCGGCGGCAGCTCGGCGATCAAATCTTCGGGTGCAACGTTCATTTTTCTTTTCTCCTTTCGCGCATCTTCCTTTGGCAATCCGTGCAGATCCAGCCATGTTTGCCGACCTTCCACCCGTTTGCTCTTGCAAGCCTCTCGCAACGGCTCAACGACACGGTATGTGTTGTCCAGAATAGCCCAACACTGCCGCAATGATCGCAGGAGAAATAAACATTATAGGACATACAATCACCTTCTCTCCGGCGGCAGCTCGGCCGACCACCAACGGACGTCTACTGTCATCAGGCCGTCGTCCGGCATCTCGGGCAGGTACCAGCTGCCCGCGCGATAGATATAGGCGGCGTAATTATCCCGGTTGTATTTGCTGTGGCACAGCGTCAGCACAGTCTGCCCCTCCTCCGGGCGCTCATCCGGGTACGGGTGCCAGACCGGCGCGGGCTGCAGGGCTTTCGGTAGGTATCCGCAGCGGATGCTGCACGGCTCTGAACAGGCGATGCAGCACGCATACGGCTGATTGCAGCACTGCGCCGAACCGCACACGCCGTATGGGTTCAGCCCGGTCACACATACATGGCCGTTACCGTTCACCTGCGGCAGATCTGCGGTCGCCTGCCGCATCTGCTCGTCCAGCTGGCGCAGCGGTGCGCCCTCCGGATTGCCGAACAGCAGTTCCGACAGGTCGATACCCACTTGCTCTGTGATTTTGAGCAAGTCAGACAAGGAAATGCTATGATACGCGGCTGGGTTATCTGTCCATATCCAATCGCCATACACAGCATGCGAAAGATCACGATACCCATGTACGCCATACGTTTCCAGCGTCTCCCGCAGGTGGCGGCGCAGCTTGCCGAGCGGCGATGCCTCAAACTCCTCATTTGCCTGCTTGCGCTTGGCTTCCCGGTCCTCGGCCTCCGCGTGGGCGCGGTTTTCCTTGCTGACGCGCCCGCACACCCACTCGCAGCCGTCTGCCTTGTCGCAGTCATGGCAGCAGCCGGGACACTCTCCGCGCTTGACCGCCGCGGCGCGCTTGTCCGTGCCGACGCACGGCTCGATGCCGGGCTGCTCCGCCGGGCATTGCAGCGGCGCAAAGCCCGCAGCCGCGGCTTTTTTATGAGTTTTCACGTCCTTGGCATCCAGTTGCCACATCTGGCCCTTGTACAAGTCATGCAGCTCGCGCTGCAGGTCGTCGCTGCACTGGCTCAGCTCGTAGGCGACCGAATCATTGATATTGGCTTTTTTGTAGTCGCCCTTCCACGACTTCGACAGGTGCGCATTGATCGCGTCCGCCCGCGCGATCGCGGCTTCGCTCACCTTGAGCACGTCCGCGACGTAGGCGCGCAGCTTTCCCGGCAGCTCGATCACGCCGCGCTGCTTGAGATCGAGCAGCGCCTCCTTGATCTCCTTGGCGGCTGCAAAGGTGTTTTCAGCCGTCAGGCCAGCGCCTCCGCGCGCCATGGTGTTCGTCCAATGCAGGATCAGCACGCGCAGCGACGGGTCGAGGTCAGCATCCAGCACGACGCACGGCGCGGTTTTGTGTTCCAGCTTTTCCAGCGCGCTGCGCCGCCGGTGACCGGCAAGGATACGGAAGCGGCCGTCCTCCACCGGCACGACCACGAGCGGCTGCTGCAAACCGATCACTGTGATCGACTCGGCCAGCTCGTCAATGTCGGTCTGCGCGTAGGAGTTGTCCGGGTTTTCCTCGAGCTGATCCAGTGGGATCTCGCGCACCTGCATGGTGTTCAATTTGGACACCGTATCGCCCAGCACCTCGGCCAGATTAAACTTTGACTTCGCCATTTGCTTCGCCTCCGAAATACTCGTCCACGAACTTCCGGTAATCCCGCGCCGCCGCGCTGGTGGGCGAATAGTCGAGCACGCTCTCGCGGTAGTAGGCGCTCTCGCCGACCTTGTCGGTGCGCCGGATCACGGTGCGGAACACGCGCCCGGGAAACGCCTCGCGCATGCGTGCCTCGCCTTGCACGACCAGCGGCGCATTGTGCCACATGGTGACCAGCAGGCCGCCGAGGTGCAGCTGCGGGTTGACGGATAACATGCCGTCGATCTGTCGGGTCAGGTTTTCCACGCCCCACTCCTCGTACTGACCGATGCTGGTCGGGATAATGACCTCGTCCGCCGCGTACAGCGTCGCGGCGCAGCTTGCCGAAAACGCAGGCGGGCAATCGACCAGCATGTAATCATACACATCGTCCTCGGCCAGCGCCGCCGCAAAGTCGCGGATCGCAGCGCGCCGCTGCGGGTTTCCGTTAAGTACGCCCAGATCATAGGCCATCAGGTCGAGCGAGCCGGGCACGATGTCCACGCCGCGCAGATAGGTGTGCTGCAGCAGGTTCTCGTAGTACGGCTCTTCGCCGTCCAAGATCGTGCAAACGTCCGGGGCATCCATGTCCGCGCGCAGGTGCAACGACAGATTGCACTGATGGTCTGCGTCCAGCAGCAGCACCCGTTTGCCGCGCTCGGCCAGCGCCGCCGCGACCGAGATCGCTGTCGAGGTCTTTCCTACGCCACCCTTGAGATTCACGATCGAGATGGTTTTCATTGGGCTTCACCGCCTTCCTGCCGTTTCGCCGTTTCGAGCACCGTGCCGTCGGCACAAACCCGGCCAACCCACGACAGCAGCGCGTCCCCGTCCCCAATACGCCCATAGGCGTTATAGAGCGCGGCGAGCAGCTCGATCATGTCAGCCTCAAACTCTATTTCCGTTTTGGCGTCCACATGAAGGGACGCATACGGACCGTTTACTTCTGCTTTCAGCATGGTTCGTCCTCCCCATATTCCCGGTCGTATTCCTCCGGCGTTATCAGACGGCAGTCAGCCGGGGTGTACTCTTTATCCAGAATGAGCAGCTGCAGCACATCTTCGATGTTGAGCTTCCGGATAAATTCGTCATACTCTGCGCCGGTCATCTCCTCGGCGTCCTCGTCGCCCAGTGTCAGGCAGACGCCCGCCGGGCACGGCGAGCCAAGTTCGTCCTCGCCCAAGCCTTGCACCTCAAGGCAGATGCGGATTTTCTTTTTCATTTGCCCTTTTCCTTCCTCCTGTGCTTGTCACCCTCCCGCGAGACGATGTCGGCTGCAATGCCGAGCGCGCGGGCGGTATGTTCGTAGTCCTTGGCAAAGGCCGGGTCGCAGACCCGGCTCATCGCCAGCACACGGCGGCGCTCAAAGCGCAGCGTGCGCACCACTTCACGCAGGTTCATCGTCGTCCTCCTCTTCGCCCCAGTCGATGTTCATGCCGCAGTACGGGCAGAATGAAAAGCCGTTTTCCTCTGGGCCGTCTGCCTCAAAACGGTGCAGCGCGCCGCAGTGTCCGCATTGCCAGACGTTGTGCTCCACGTCCTGATACGTCCAGTCGATAAGGCGACAACAGCCCGCCAGTTCTTTCACATGCGCCGGGTTTAGACCGGTCTCCTCGTAATCCTTGAGCTTGTACAGCGCGCCATACAGGCCGTCCGGGATCTCCGCCCACGACACGCCCTTGACGCCCCAGTTTCCGTTCGGCTCCCGGTAAATCAACTTGCTCATGTATGTACCTCCTATGCGGTTTCGATTTTCGTCTGTTTGTACGGGTCGTCCTCCATCTGGACGACCTGCGCCTCGTCAAAGCCGTCCCACTGCTCGACGAACCGCTGATACCGTCCCTCGAACCAGAACGGCAGCGTGCGGCGCGAACCGTCGCGGTTTTTCGCGATCTTGATGACGCGCAGCTGGTCGGCGTCGCACGCCTTAAACTGTTCCGGCGTTTTGAGTTTCTTCCGATCCGGCGCGCCGATGCGCAGCACCGCGTCCGCGTCCTGCAAAATCTGTCCCGAGCCGCGCAGGTCGCCCGACCGGTTAAGCTGGCTGAGCGCCAGCACCACCCGCCCCGACCGCGTCAGCTGCTGCAGCGTCTTGGTGCTGTGCGTGATCGTGGTGTACTCGTCCGCCCGCGGGTCGGACGGCTCGATCAGCTGCAAATAGTCGATGATGGCCACGTCGGTGCGCGTCGCCTTGACGTCGGCCGCGATCTGCTCGGCCGTGCAGCCGCTCGCATGCACGATGCGAAACGGCAGGTTGAGCAGCTTTGCTTTGGCCCGCGCCTGCATTTCCAGCTCGGGCGCCGTGAACCGGTGCGCCTTGATGTGCCCCAGATCGACCAGCGCCGTGCGCGCCATGATGCGCTGCATCAGGCGGCGCTTGTCCGTCTCGAGCGTGTAGAACGTCACGCGCGCCTGCCGCGCGAGCGCCACCGCGACAGACAGCGCAAACGCGGTCTTGCCGGCCGACGGCTCGGCGGACAGGATGACATACTGGCCGAGGTTCAGCTCGGTTTCGAGCGCCTGCGTCACCGACGGGAAGCCCCAATCGAGGAACTTCGGCCGCTCGTCCATTGTGGAAAAGTAGTCCAGCAGCAGCGCGTTCATGTCGCTGCCGCGGTCCTCATTTCCGGATGCCAGCACGGTCTGCATGCGCTCGACCAGCGCGGCCACCTCGGGCAGCGGCACGGCGTAGGCGATGCTTGACCGCGTCTCGTGCAGCAGCGTGTCCAGCCGGTAGCGGATCGCGCAGTCCCGCAGCTGGCGGATGTAAGCGGCGCAGTTGCTGGGCGTCATCATCATGTCGGCCAAGTCCTTGACCAGCTGCATGTACTCGGTGCCGCACGCGGCGCGCACGGTGTATGGGTCGATCTGGTCATTCCGGGCGAACATCGCCCGGCAGGTGTCGAAGATGTAGCGCCGCTCACCGTTGAGGAAATCCTCCGAGCGCACCTGCCGGAACACGTCGGCGGCGTTCATCGGCGCGTCTGCGATCAGCGCGCCGAGCACGCTTTGCTCAGCGTCGTTGTACAGTTTGAGCGCCTCGTCTGTCAAAGCCATGTGTACTCGTCCTCCTTGCGCTCGGGCGGCGTCGACGGCGTGGGGATGCCGTCCGGCTCGTCCTCCCAGCGGCGACCGTTCAGCCATGTCGCCGGGTTGGGCACATAGCGGCCACCGTCCTTGGTCCACTGCTCAGACTGCGACTGCCACTGCAAAGCCGCCAGCATCTTGTCCAGCAGCGCCCGGTCGACTTTCAGCCGGTCGAACGCCCGGCGCGCCGGTTTTTTGGCGACGTGCTTCGGGTAAGCTGCCCAGAATGCATCAAACAGTCCGTCGTCCCCATTGGGGACTATAGGGGTATTATTCTTACTTGTATTATTCTTCCTATTATATTGGTAGAAGTTTTCTTCCATAGGGTCAGGAAGTTTTTTGCTATACCTATGGAAATTTTCTTCTATAGGGGTCTGCACCTTTTCCGCGGCGGCGCGCGCGTTTGCCTGCACCCAGATTTTGCGCGCGGTGACCGCACCCTTCGCGTCCCGCTCGACCTCGATGCAGATATAACCCGTGTCTGCGAGCACACCCACCGTCGCGCTGATCGTGCGCTTGGACTTGCCAAACTGCGTGGCGAAATAGTCATTGGTGGCGTCGCAGTAGCCCTTCTTGTTGCACAGCGCCGTGATGTCGCTGTACAGCAGCTTTGCAAAATCGGACAGGCGCTCATCATAGCGCACGTCCGCGGTCAAGATGGAAAAATAACTCGGACTTGGCATCAAGCGCCGCCTCCCTTCTTGCCCGGCGTTCTCACCTGCGCCACCGCCTTTCCATCGGCTGCACCAGCAGCCTGTCCACCAGCATGCCGAGGCCGAGGTAGGCGCAGCCTACCCCCAGCAGGGCGATCACAGCGTAGATCATGGCTGCACCTCCGGTTTAAGATATACCGCAATCGCTCGGGCGCATGCCCTGCAGACTGCCCGCCCATTCGGCAGCTCAAGCAGCAAGTCGTCGCTGCCGCACAGCGCGCAGCCGCGCGCGTACTTGCGCAGTATGATGCCGTCCTCTTCCGTGCATATTTCCATAGCGCAGCCGGTGTCGATGCCCATTGTGCGGCGCAGTTCCTTCGGAATGACAATGCGCCCCAACTCATCCACCTTGCGCACAATACCTGTGTATTTCATGTTTTCTCCTTCCCCCGGCGCGGCCCTCTTGACAGCGCCGGGCTTTTCCGGTATCCTTGTAAGTACAGTTATTTGATTTGCGCTCAGTCGCGGTTGCCGCCGCACTGGGCGCTTTCCTTTTGCGCGGCGCAGTCCAGTTCGTAATATGTCGTTGTGAGCTCTTGCAGCTCCGCCATGATTGCGTCGTGGAGCGGACGCTCTTCGGCGGTGATAACGCCGTCCTCATTGATCTCCATCAGCTGATCCAGACGGCCGCTCTTGGCAAACTCGCCGAACAGCCGCACAAAACGCATCGTTGCTTGCTCAAGCGACTTCTGCCGCACGTCCGGCAGCAGGTCTCCCAGCTCGCCCGTCGCAAGATGCTGATAGCACAGATATGGATAGTCATACAATCGCGCCATGCGCAAAACGACCTTATCAGGCGGCCGCCGACGGTTCTGCTCATACGCGCCTAGGGTGTCGACCGATATGTCCAGTCGCTCGGCGGCGGCTTCCTGCGTCAAACCCTTCATTTCACGCGGACTTTGATAAATATTTCCCTGCTTTTGCACACTGGTTTCCCTCCTTTTTTCATGGTATAATGCTCACGCACCGGGGATAAAACCGACACGCTGCTGCCGCAGGCGCTCCATATCGGCTTTCTCTTTGGCTTTTTCAAAGCGCAGCAGCTCATCCTGCCGCACCTTCCAGCCGCCGAGCTTCGCACCAGACAGCTGGCCGCTGATAATCAACTTGCGGACATAATCCTTGGAGCAGAGCCAGCGTTCTGCGATCTCGTCGATGGTCATGTACTTTCCGGCCATTACGTCACTTCCTTCCCCTTATCGTTTGGTTCAAAACCGCCGAACGACGGCCCAGACTCCAAAAGACGCCGTATATAGTCCACCAGTGCGATCGTTTGCAGATAGGTAAACCCCGCACGCTTCGCTTGTTCCAGCAAAGACTGCGCAATCGGCGCGATTCTCTCGCGGCCTGCAGCGTCCAGCAGCGCGTTCCGTTCAGCATGCGACAGCTCGAGCTTCATGCTGCGCCCACCTTTCTCTCCAGTAAGGCAGCTCCGCCTCCATAGCAGCGGAATTGTCTGCTATATTGGAAATCATCGTTAACATGATAAGGCTGTCCTCTTGAGGCACGTTTTCGAGAATTTCATCCATCTCAAAAATAAGTTCCCACACAGCTCGAGCCGCTGAGACATCCTCACCGTTTCGATCGATCAGCGCGACGGCTACCGCAGTTGCAGCGTCCTCACTGCCGCACAGCAGATCATACAGGTCATACATTTCCTTCGGGTGCGCATCACAAACACCTATCGCGTAATTCTTCATTGCTCCCATGATTATTGTTCTCTCCTTTCAGTTTCTTCACACTGGCGGTTACCCCGCCTCCTTTCCCGGATCGTCCGCGTACAGCTCGTCGATGGTGCAGCCAAGGAAGTCTGCGATCTTCGGGAAAAAGCGCGGGCGCGGATATGTGCCCTCTGCTTCCCATTTGGTGACCGTGCTGCGATCTACACCCAGCGCATCGGCCATAGCCTGCTGGGTCGCGCCAATCGCTTCGCGTTTGGTCTGGATAGATTTCATCGTTTTCACCCCTTTCTTGTGGTTGCTTGCCCTTTCCCACTCCATGTGTTACCATGAAATGGGAAAGGAGGTGCCAATGATGGCTGATAACAGCAGTTTTCCGTCTAAGAAGAATGAAGTCCTCGCCATGCTCTATGTTCAATCGCAGGATTTGAGCCAAAAATCCCCCGTTGAAATTGCTGAAATGTACGAGCAGGCATATCATCAAATTGATCAATATTACGGGGACAAACTCAGTAAAGACGTGCAAAACGGAAAGTGGTCACTCTAATTGCTCACCTTCATTTGCAGCAATGCCTCTTTAACGTGATCGAGCAGCAACTGGGCTGTCACAATTTTCATGCCGTCCAACGCTTTGAGAATTGCGGCAGCCCGCTCCACTTCATAATCCTGAAACAGCTTATCGTCAATGCTAACGATCTTCCCGTCCTCGACGATAACTTTTCTAAAAGCTTGCATCCCCTCTCGCCTCCTTTTCTTTATCTTCATGCGGATGAAGTTTCTTCACCTTTGTGCCTATATTATAGGTGACGCTTCTTCTCTTGTCAAGTGTATTATATGAAATTTCCGCACCTTTATTGAAATGTGAAGTTTCTTCCCTTAAAATACAATTGGGGTGATACCTTGAACAATCTAAGAACTGTGCGGACTACTGATCCGCGAAAATTGACCCAAAAAGATGTCGCACTTTTCCTTGGTGTAGATCGCAGCACCTATAACAAATATGAAACTGGCGACAGCGAACCTAATTTTGAAACGATTTGCCGTCTATCAGACTTTTTTGACGTATCGGTCGAGTATTTAATGGGGCGTCCGGGCGCAAAAAAAGCACCCGCTCATCAAGAAGCAGGTGCCGAAACCGAAACCGCATGGGACGAAATCAGAAGTCTTTTAGAGAGTGCTCCTCCGGATAAAGCCGAGGACGCTGTTCGAGTTGTTCGGGCTTTATTAAGTCCTCAAGAACACACAAAATGAACGCAGCGGCATCAGCTGGCCGCGATGTCTCATTTGCAATTTTTTTTAATTCAGCTAACGCGTTCATTTGCACCCCTCCAAAAAATCGAACAAGTGTTTGCTTTATTATAATACAGCCGCATGCTCGATTTGTCAAAGGGATTATGTACGGCTGCGGCCGTCAAATATAGAACAGATCCTCAACACTTACGCTCATTGCTTGGGCCAGCATCAGCGCTATGTCCACGCCGGGCGTGCGCTTTCCGCTTTCGATCTCACTGATAGTTGATGCAGGGACACCTGAAGCCTGTGACAGCATATCCTGAGACCATCCGAGAAGTTTTCTCATTTCTTTTACATTGTTTTTCACATTCTATCCTTTTCTACCGATTTTTGTCGATTTTTCTTTCAAAACTTCTGATATCAGAAGTTTTACGGATAGTATGTGCATTTGATGTAATATTATGCTAAAATTATATGGTGTTCAAATTGAACACCTCAAATGGGGGATTACAAATGAAAAAATCCATCATTTTATCTGTTCTACTTTTCTCGTTAACTCTATGCGCTTGTACCACTTCAAGGACTTCCGATTATCCTACATTTGGAGCAAGCGCCGAACGTTGTGCAGATGCAATGGGCACTTCACTTGAAGGCGGCGGCACATATAATGCTTTTTCAGAAGAGCCTACAATAACTGAAGAGGAAAACGAAACCTTCGGAACAATCTTATGCTACAGTTATCCTGTTTGCGACGGTGTTTATGCTCTACTCTATGAAAACAAAAACACTGAGCTATGTTACCAACTTTCACTTTCAGTTAACTGGAGTGAAGTAAATACATGGAATAACAGCATTGATTTAATCAGCGGATATATGGCAATTCTAATTCTCACAGCGGAGCAAGACAATGCAAAAGCTGAGGACATTGCTTCTGAACTCGGTCTACTCTCCATGGGTGACGCTTATGCCGATACCAATATGACCGCCGAAAGTGACACTGCTTCCTATTCTTATACAACACAAAATAAATTTACGATGTTAAATGTCTTAGCTCAATAATCGCCCACACGCTGCTTACTGCAATTTAATTCAGTGTTCAAATTGAACACATAAAAAGCACCCGTCCCGGGGCTCTACTACCGGAACGGGCAAAGATGGAGTGTTTCACGATTCTCCGAAATTATTATACATGATTGGGTAATTTTGTCAACCGCAGACCACAACCGAACACCGTTCTCTTGTGGTCTGCATTTTTACGCCCCTACAAACCGAACAAATGTTCTAATTCTATGCAAGGAGGCCGCTTCATGCCCGAGCAAACCAAGAAAAAATACACCTACAAATACGTCAAGGCGATCACGGTCGGGCACAAGCCGGACGGCAAGCCGATCCGCAAGTATATCCGCGAGAACAATAAAGCGATCTTTGAACAAAAGGTGCGCTACTACCAGAATCTCAACTCTCGCGGCGTGCAGATCGTCGGCCGGTCGCTTACAGTCGAACAATGGGCGTGGCAGTGGTACCACACCTACAAAGAGCCGAAGATCGGCGCGAGCCAGCGCATCAATTACGAAACCAACCTGCGACGCCATATCCTGCCGGTGATCGGGTTCATGGCTGTCAATGCCGTGCGGCCGTACCACCTGCAGCAGCTCGTCAATGATGCCCGGCGTGAGGACGGCCAGCCGCTGGCGCAAGGCACGGTGCGGCAGATCCTGTACACACTGCGGCAGATCTTCGAACAGGCCGAGATCAACGGTCTGATCGAGGTCACGCCCTGCCGCCGCATCGAGAACACCGCGACCGGCAAAACCGCTCGACGTGCATTGACCCGTGAGGAGGAAGCGCTCGTCCGCAAGGTAGCTGCCCGCCACTGGGCAGGTCCGTGGGTGCTTCTCATGCTGGACTGCGGCCTACGGCGCGGCGAAACCGTGCCGATCGGCAAGGCCGACCTGTGCAAGGACGGCACGATGCTGCGGATCAGCAGCGCCGTCACCTACGCCGAAGGGAATCAGGCTAAGCGTAAAAGCACCAAGACTGCCGCCGGGGAGCGGTTTGTCCCTATGCCGCCCGCGCTGCTTGCACAGCTGGACACCTCCGGCCGGTACTTCTTCCATGGGCAAAACGGCAGGATGCTCACGCTCACCCACCTGCGCCGCATGTGGGGCAGCTTCCACCGCGCATGCGACCGGGAGGCCGGTGCCAAGCTGTACCGCAACAAAATCATAGAGCACGCTTTCGACCCGGCAATCACACCCCACTATCTCCGGCACACCTATTGCACCAACTTACGCCGTCAGGGCATTGATCTGAAAACCGCGCAATACCTCTTGGGACATGCCAGCATCACCACTACAGCGAACATCTATGACCACGTCGATATGGACGACATCGCCCAGCTCAGCTTGCATGAAGCACCAAAAGAGACGTGATATTTTGCAACACATTTGCAACGCCTTTTTGCATTTGCCTGCGTTCGCATCCGTTTTATCTGTTTTATCAAAAATTGCGAATACCGGAATTTCAAAACATCAAAAGGTGAGCGCCTTGAAAAGTTCCCGAAAACACAAAAAAGCCGTCACTTTCGTGACGGCTTTTGCTGGTGGGGTTGGCGGGGCTCGAACCCACGACCTCTCGCGTGTGAGGCGAACGCTCTGACCAGCTGAGCTACAACCCCGTTTGTTCGGTTTACCTTATTACTATACCAGAAACAAACGGGGTTTGCAAGCCTTTTTTCACGGCTGGCCGTTTTTATCCAACCGTCCGAGCAGCGCCACGATCAGCGCGATCACGGCCAGCACCGTAAAGATGCCCGCCATGCCCTGTCCGAGCAGCATAATCGCCATTCGTACCGATTCAGTCATCTGTCATACGCCCCTTTCTCACATAAAGAACCCGAGGATCACGCCGCCTGCCACGACTGATGCAATCTGACCGGCAACATTCGCGCCGACCGCGTGCATGAGCAGGTGGTTGGTCTTATCCGCTTCCACACCCAGCTTTTCGATCACGCGCGCGCTCATCGGGAAGGCCGAGATGCCCGCCGCACCGATCATGGGGTTGACCTTGTTCTTGCAGAACAGGTTGAGGATCTTGGCAAACACCACGCCGCCGATCGAGTCCAGCACAAATGCGATCAGGCCAAGGCACAGGATGAGCAGCGTATCCGGAGTGACGAACTGCTCGGCGCGCATGGAGAACGAGATCGTGATGCCGAGCAGCAGCGTGATCAGGTTGGCCAGTTCATGCTGCGCAGTTTTGGACAGGCTCTCGAGCACGCCGCACTCGCGGATGAGGTTGCCGAACATCAGGAAACCGACGAGCGACACCGACGCGGGCGCGACCAGTCCGGCCACGATCGACACGACGATCGGGAACAGGATACGCGTGCGGCGGCTGACCTTGTTCGCGGCATACGGCATCTTCATCGCGCGCTCTTTTTTGGTCGTCACCAGTTTGATCGCGAACGGCTGGATGATCGGCACGAGCGCCATATAGCTATACGCCGCGACCGCGATCGCGCCAATGTATTTCGAGCCGAGCACCTGCGAGACCAGCAGCGAAGTCGGGCCGTCCGCCGCGCCGATGATGCCGATGGACGCCGCGTCAACGATGTCGAAGCCGAAGGCCGCCGCCGCGATGATGGTCAGGAAAATGCCGACTTGCGCCGCTGCGCCGAACAGGAACAGCTTGGGATTGGCCAGCAGCGGACCGAAGTCGATCATCGCGCCGATACCGATGAACAGCAGCAGCGGGAACGCCTCGCTCGCCTCAATGCCGCTTTCAAACAGCCATTGGATGATGCCGTTGGTTTCGCCCACGCCCTGCGTGATCTGATCGATCACGCCCGACATCGGCAGGTTGACCAGAATCGCGCCGAAGCCCATCGGCAGCAGCAGCGCCGGCTCATACTGCTTTTGGATCGCCAGCCAGATCAGCAGACCGCCGACACAGTACATCACAACCTGCTGCCACGTCACCGACAGCAGTCCTTCGTATAAAAATTCCATTTTACCGCCCCTTTCGATAAAAAAATGACCTGCGTTTTCCTCAAAAAAAGGAAAACGCAGGTCTGGTCATTTCAGGCAACAGCCAGAACGGGATCATACGCCCCGTCATGCTTGTTGGCGATGCCGCGCGGACAAGCCGCGCCGACTACTCCCCTTTGTTTGGCATCATCTTATCATGGGAAAGGGGCGGTGTCAAGGCTATATTGCTGTTAAGTTTTCGTCAAATTGTGCACTCAATAACCATATGCGCCGTTCTCAAGCACCCATTTGCCGTCCGCGCCGCGATACAGCGTAAACGACCAGCCTTCGGCCTGCTCGCGCCACGCGTCCTCGCTGAACTGCGCGTCGCCCATGACGGTAATCACGTTGTCGATTGTCAGGCCGTCATACAGCACGTTGTCCTGCAAAACGCCGCCTTTCATAATCCCCTGCGAGAAGCTGAAATCGTGACTTGCATCATAGTGCAGGTTTTCGACCGAAAAACCGTGCCATCGCGCATAGCTGCGCACCGCCGCATAGGCCGCTTCGATCTCCTCATCCGAGAACCGCGCACCAAAGATGTCCGGATTGGCCGTCTTGTGCTGCTGCCACATGGTCTGCACCTCTGCGCCGAAGCCTGCGACCGCGTCCTCGACCGCGTCCTCGTCCTGCTGCCAGCGTTTGTCCAGCTCGGCAAACACAGCCTCGGCATACGCACCATCGACCCAGCCCATCTCGAGCGCTTGCAGCAGTTCAACCGTCGTGCGGTAGGGGTAGTACTCCATCATGTTCGCGACTACGCGGAGATACGGCGGATACTGCGGAATAGAGCCGTCATAGCCGAACGGCAGCCACAGCACCGGGCTGCTGTCGGTCAGCTGCACGCGCTGCACGCGGATGGTCATCTCGCCGTCGTCCCAGCGGTAGGTCAGACCCATCTCGGTATCGTCCTCGCTGCCGGTTTTGCCGACCCACTTGCCGCCCACAAAATGCAGCACATATTCCGCGCAGGCTTCGGGACTTGACAGGTCTGGATTCTCGAGCGAGGCAGGCTTTGCCGCCATCTCGCTTAAGCTTTCCAGCCCGGTCGTATCAAACACCGGGAAGCCCTGCTCGAGCGGAAACGCATACCAAAACTCTTCGAGCGAACGCACACCATCCGAGGTGTTGACCAGCGCTTCGGTGCGCGAGGGCGTGGTGGTATCCGTGCGGTCATACCACACGCGCTCGACCGTGGTGAAGAAATAGTCCCTAGTCGGTACGACGAATCGGATAACGACCAGTGCGGCATTGTCCGCAACCTCCGGCTGGATCGTCACTTCGTCGCGGATCAATTCAGCGGTGGAGTCGTTCTGCGCCGCGTAAACGCGCGCCAGCGCGCGCAGCAGCAGCGCCTGTTCGTTGGTGCGCTGCTCCGCCGTCTGCCCGTCAAATGAGAGTGCCTCCGCGCCCAGCGCCTGCGCCGCCTGATACATTTCGGTATAGGCCGCGGTGATCTCCTCGTCCGTCGGGTCATACTGCACATCAGACGCAAACGCCAGATACCAGGTCAGCCCATCTCGCTCGGCCAGTTCCTTGCATGGTATCACATATTCCGCTTGCCAGTCCTCGCCATAGAGCTCCCGCAGATAAGCGGTCGCCTCGACCTGCAGCGTCATCACCCCGCCGCCATCTGTCGGGTCGTCCGAATAGCCCGGCAGCGCATTTTGCAGGCCGAACTGCACGATGCCGTCGCTCTCGACCGCGTAACCCTGCTCAACAAAGCAGTCGGGCAGCGTCAGGGTGTAGCCGTAGGTGGCATTGTGATATTCGGTCGAATGGATGGTGTAATCCGTATTTGGCACGCCTTCGTTTGACAGCCGGTAGACGAACGCCGCGGTGTATTCCTGTTCCGTGCCGGTATACGCGCTGGTGCGATAGGTCACCGTCACGCCGCGATAGACCACCGCGGTAGGCGTCGAGGACAGCGCCTCGGCCGCCAGATGCTCCACCTTGTACAGGTATACCGCGCTGCCGCGGTCATAAACATCGGTAAAGCGAATATTGGTCTGCTGCGTCTCCTTGTCGGTGTATTGCAGCGTGCCGTCCGCGTGGATGACCGCGTCGGTCAGCACGGCATCCGTTGCGGTCAGCTTGCCGTACAAAGGTTCCAGTTTAATGGTCTGTCCGGCTTCCAGCAGCGGGATTTCGCCGTTTGCGTTCTCGATCGCCTGCTGGATGGTCGCGCCGACCGGCAGCTGCACATAGCTGACCGGGCTGTCTCCCTCGACCAGATACGCGCCGAATCCTTCGTCAAACTGCGTGACCAGCCCGACCGGCAGCCAGTAATCGCCGGTTTTGCGCATCTGCACATCGACCGACGGACTGTTATCGACAAAGTTCAGCCGCACCGTGGCTTCGCTCTCGTCCTCGGAGACCACTTCGCTGGTGAACCAGCGTTCTGTTGTGATCTGATGCTGGTTGCCCTCGATGTGCTCGACATTCTCGCCAAAATAGCCGAACACGGTTTCCACGGCGTCCTGCACGCGCGTCAGCGTGTCGAGCGATGCACCGTTAAAGCTCTGCGCGCCCTCCGAGACGGTCGGCCACGGCAGGCCGGAATCGTAATAAAGTTTGAAAAGATCACTCTTTGTATAATTACTTGCTGCAACCTCGGTCACGCTGTTGATCACCCGACGGCCGTCCGCGCGCGCCGTGGTGACCAGATACGCGCTGCGCGTATCATCCACGCCGCCGCCGTACATCTGGAACACGGCAATATACTCACCGCCGCTCGTCGGCACAAGCGTATAATTCCGGTAAGACGGGGACGAACCGCCGTACTTCCAGCTGAAACCGCCGTCCGGCAGCTGCTGTGCGGTGCGGTAATCCTGCTGCTTCTGCGCGGTCAGAATGGGGTAAATATACTGCCCGCTCTTGTGCGTCACGCCGCGCGCGTACTGCCCCGCAAGGTCGGCGGCGGTACGGTTATTCTTGCCGCCGTCATAGGTGAAGTCCTGCGGCAGCCAACCGTCGCCGAATTGGTTTACCATGGTGAGAGTCACTTCGCTGCCGTCGGCAAACCCGACCGTCAGATCCATAATATCGTCACCCATCGTGCGGTCGAGGGACGAGCCGCCGCTCGTACCGATGGTCTTGAGGTGCAGCAGATACACAGCCGCTTCGGTTGGATCGCCCCACGTATCCGGATCCAGCTGCGTAAACGAGTCCTTGCCGACCTCCAGCGGATCGGGCAGACCGAGGTCGTTTTCATACAGGATGCGGAACTCATCCAGCGAGGTCACGCCATCCGGTGCGACCGGCTCGGCCTTTGCGACCTGCCAGCCGTCCGCCCCCCGCTCAAAGACCAGCTTTTCGCCCGTGCGATAGGGCACAACCTCGTCCGGCAGGTTGTCGAACTGCACATCGTACAGCACATAGGTATCCTCGCCGTCTAATTTGACCGCATAGCCGAGGTTTTCCGTCTGCTGCGCCCACTGCTGTGCCAGCGCAACGCGGTCTTCCTCCGTGAGCTTCTTCTTACTCTCCCCTACCGAAAATGTGCAGCCGAGCGTGCCGACCAGCACCGCCGCCGCAACCACCAATGCGATGCCGCGCTTTTTGGCTTTTTTGTCGAACAGCCCCTCAAACCGCCGCATCAGCGTCTTTTTGTCGCCCGTGAAGCACGACACCAGCGCGCGGCGCTTGACCTGCGCCTCCACCGAGCGCAGAATGGTTTCGCCGTAAGCGCGGCGCGCGGCCACGTCCATGCCGCGCACGACTGCGTCGTCGCACGCGAGCTCGATGTCCTCCTGCGCGAACCGTGCCAGCAGATGCACAAGCGGATTGAACCAGTGCACCGCCCGCGCCGCGACCAGCGCCAGCTTGAGCCACAGGTCGCCCCGCTTGTAGTGCGTCAGCTCATGCCGGAAGATGAACGCCGCGTCCTCAGCGGACAGCGCTTCATCCGGCAAATACAGCGTAGGGCTGACAAATCCCGCCAGCATCGGGCAGTCCGCCGCCCGCGTCACCCGCAGCGGGATGTCCCGCCGGATGCCGAGTGCGCGCTTCTGCTCCTCGAACACCGCACGCAGCGTGTCGCGCTGGGCGGATTCGCCGGTCTGCCGCACCAGATAGCAGAAGGATACATAGCCATAGATCTGCCAGATCGCAAACGCCAGCATGCCCGCGCCCCACAACACGAACAGGATTTTTGCCACCGGCACCAAGGTATCGCTTGTCAGCGAATCGTCCCAACTTGCGTTCTCGGCATCAGCCGTCACACGCGCAGGCGCATCCTGCGTCTGATCCTGTACGGTGCTGTCCGTTTGCTCGGCCACAGGCGAGAAATCCGCCTCGTCGGACGCTGCCGGCGCCGCGCCCGTCCGGGCACTCGTCTGCAGCGACACATATTTCACCGGCGTCACCTGCACCGGCGGGTCGGGCAGCGTCAGCTGCACGGGAATCAGCAGCCGCAGCGCGAGCACCGCCCACACAATGCACATCGCGCGCGCCGGATAGCGTTTTTTGAGCGTCTTGCGCAGCAAAAACAGCACCAGCGCCGCCGCCGATACGGTCAGTCCGATCTGCAGAAGATTGTTGAGCAGATCCGTCCATTCAAAGCGTAACATATCCTACCCCTCCCTTCCTACCGTCCCTGCGCGTCGAGGAAAGCGCGCAGTTCGTCGATGTCGTGCGCGGTCAGCGCGCCCGCATCCGACAGGCTTGCCACGAGGTTTTTCACCGACCCGCCGCACACGCGTTTGACAAAGCTGCAGCTTTCGCGCTGCAAATATTCCTCACGCGTCACGCACGGCGTGTACTGGTTCTGCCGTCCCTCTTTCTCGCACGAAAGGAACCCCTTGTCGCACAGGCGTGACAGGAAGGTCAGCACGCTTGTCGCCTTCCAGTCGCTCGGCACCTTGCGCTGCACTTCCGCAGCGGTCACCGGCGCCTCCAGCGCCCAGACCGCCTGCATCACCTCGAGTTCGGCGTCCGGCAGCCGTTTGCTTTTCTCCATGTTGTTCCCTCCTTTTCTACAAATGTAAAATCCTTTCTGTGCTTACATTCTACAATGGTAGAAATTCATTGTCAAGTCATACTTTGTTTACACTTTGAAAATTGACAAATGGCACTGTTCTGCGCTATGCTTATAGTGTAAAATCACCGAACCCCCTACCGACAAAGGAGCCGGAACCTATGCGAAAATCCATGGCGCTCGGATTCGCCATTTGCAGCACGCTGCTGCTCATCCTGCTGTTTATCGCAGGACGTATGCTGTATATCAAACTGTATCATCAGTCCTATGCGGACATCACCGATAAAACCACGCAGACCTCAATCACACTCACGGAAAACCAGACCGTCGTGCAGACCGTCACCGACCCTGCACAGCTGGAAAGCATTACAAACCTGCTCAAAAGCTACACCTACACCCAATATCCGCACTTTTTCAAACCCGGCAAGGAAGAGCTGACCGGCAACCTGCTGACCGTGACCTTTGAAAACGGCAGCTCCATCGGCGTCAACGCGGACGGATATGTCTTTGTAAACGGCGACCTACGCGATATCGAAGGCAGCCGCGGACAGGAATTTTATCACAAGCTGTATGTTCTGTTCTATCCGAACGCTTCCTGACGCGGCCGGAAGCATATGGTTTTAGGGGGAGAAAACAACATGCGTCAACTGCTGCTGGATGCAGAATCGTATTACACGCGATCGCAGGTGCACGACGCGCTGGCGCGCGCCTTCGGCTTTGGAGCGGATTACGGCGGCACGCTGGACGCGCTGTACGACCGGCTTTGCGTCTGTCCGCCCACGCGGCTGACGCTGCGGCATGCGGAAATGCTGGTGGTCAACCTCGGCAACTACGGCGAGCTGCTGCTGCGCGTGCTGGCCGGTGCGGCAGCGGAAAACCCCTTGTTTGTGCTGAACACCGAATAAAAAAAGACGTGCAAAGCACGTCTTTTTTTATTGCCCTTACAGGCGTCTGCCGTTGAATTTCTGCGCCGCCGCGGGACAGCCCTCGGCGATGATGCAAGCCGCGGCGTCCACCGCATCCGCGCAGGCCTTGTCGATGCCCTTTTGCTCGTCGGCGGTGAACTTGCTCAGCACCCACGCCGCAAGGTCGTAATCCGGGTGCGGCTTTTTGCCCACGCCGATCTTGACCCGCGGAAAGTCCTCGCTGCCGAGGTGATAGATGATGTTTTTCAGGCCGTTCTGCCCGCCCGCCGAGCCTTTCGCGCGCACGCGCAGCGTGCCCACGTCGAGCGAAACGTCGTCCGACAGCACGATGATGCGCGCGGGCGGAATCTTGTAAAAGGCCGCCGCGTCGCGCACGGCCTCGCCCGACAGATTCATAAAGGTCTGCGGCTTCATCAACAGCACGCGCGCACCGCCGAGCGTCGTCTCCCCGACGAGCGCCTTGAACTTCATTTTGTCGATCCGGCAGCCGCTGCGCGCGCAATAGCTTTCCAGCGCGCGGAAGCCCGCGTTGTGGCGGGTGTTGTCGTATTTGCTGCCCGGATTGCCCAGCCCGACGACCAGCCACTCGATCGGCTGCGCCGACTGCGCGGCCGCGGCGGCCTTTTGCTCGTCCAGCTTTTTGAAAATATCGAATACTGACATGATTTCACTCCAAAACAAAGCGCCTCCCCCGCAGGGAGGCGCTTTTTCTCGTTGTTTATTCCACGGAGAGGATATAATAGTAAACCGGCTGTCCGCCGTCGATCACCGAGATCTCCAGCTCCTTGTTCTCCTTGCGCAGCAGCGCTTCCACCTCGGCCGCCTGCTCCGCGGAGACGCCCTCGCCGTAGATGACGGTGGCAAACGCACTGTCGTCGGTCACCATCTCGCGCACGAGCTTTTTGATGACCGAAGTCTCGCGCCCGCTCGCGCACAGCTTGCCTTCGCGCAGCGACAGATACTCGCCCTGCTTGATCTTCTTGCCGTCAAACTCGCTGTCACGCGCAGCATAGGTCACCTGACCGCTGCGCACATGGGCCGCCGCATCGCGCATCGCTTCGGCGACCAGTTTTTCGTCCTCGCAGTCCGGATCGACCGCCAGCATCGCGGAAATGCCCTGCGGCAGCGTCTTGGTCGGCACGACCACGATCTTCTTTTCCTCGGACAGGTGCACGGCCTGCTCGGCCGCCATGATGATGTTCTTGTTGTTGGGCAGCACGAACACGATCTCCGCCGGGACGGCGTCCACCGCGCGCACGATCTCATCGGTCGAGGGGTTCATGGTCTGGCCGCCCTGCACGACCACGTCCACACCCAGATCGGTGAACACGTTCTTCAGGCCCTCACCCGCGGCGACCGCGACAAAGCCGAACTTCTTTTCCGCCGGCACGATCACGCGCTCGGCCGGTGCGTCCGCCGTGCCCTCGATCACCTTGGCGGTGTGCTGCTCGCGCATGTTCTCGATCTTGACGGTCAGCAGCGGGCCGAACTTGAGGCCCTCTTCGAGCGCCTTGTTGGGCTGGTCGGTGTGTACATGCACCTTGACAATATCGTCGTCCTCGACGACGACTAGGCTGTCGCCGATCTCGTTCAGAATCGCGCGCAGACGGCCGACATTGCGGGCCTTGTCCTTGCGCTCGGCGATGAACTCGGTGCAGTAGGTGAAGGTGATATCCTCATCCGCGATCGCGGCGAAATCCGCGGCCGCCTTGGTCGGCTCGGCCGCCTTGCGTTCCTTATGGATGCCGCGCAGCGCGTCCAGCATGCCTTCGAGGATGGTCAGGTAGCCGAAGCCGCCCGCGTCCACCACGCCCGCCTTTTCCAGCACGGGGTTCTGGTGCACGGTTTCCTCCAGCGCCTTGCGGCCGCATTCCAGCACCGCTTCCAGCACCTGCTCGGCCGAAAGCTCGGGCTCGGCCTGGCAGGCCTCGACCGCGTGCTGCGCGGATACGCGCGACACGGTCAGGATCGTGCCTTCCGCCGGCTTCATGACCGCCTTGTACGCGGTCTCCACGCCTTCGCGCAGCGCCAGCGCCAGTTCCCGGCCGCCCGCCTGTTCGGTCTCACGCAGCTTTTTCGCCACGCCGCGGAACAGCAGCGACAGGATGACGCCCGAGTTGCCGCGCGCACCGCGCAGCAGGGCGGAAGCCGTCGTATCGGCGGCCTTGGCGAGCGTCGGCTCGGTCAGTTTTTCCATCTCGGTCATGGCCGAGGCCATGGTCATGGACATATTCGTGCCCGTATCGCCGTCCGGCACAGGAAAAACGTTCAGTTCGTTGACCTGTTCCTTCTTTTCGGCAATGGCGAGCGCGCCCTCGATCACCATGGACTGGAACAGCGCGCCGTCAATTCTCTGATCTGCCATTTATTAACTCTCCCCGAATTCTTTTTTGGCCGCGCGTTCAGTCCGCACGGATGCTCTCTACATAAATATCCACGTTCTTCACGTCCACGCCGGTCAGGCGCTCAACATGATAGCGCACCTCGCTGATGATCGAACGGCACACGGTCGCGATATTGACGCCGTGCTCGACCGCGATGTGCAGGTCGATATTGACGCCGCCGTCCGGCGCTTCGGTCACTTTGACGCCGCGCGACTGGTTTTCGCGTCCGAGCAGATGCGCGAGTCCGTCCGACATGGAGCGGATGGTCATGCCCTTGACGCCGAAGCACGAAGACGCCGCATAGCCCGCAATGCCGGCCATCACCTCGTTTGTGATTTCGATATATCCGAGATCGGTCTTGATCGTCATAGAAAAACCCTCCCTGCGATCGTTTGATACTGTTTGGAGGAAAAACGCCGCGAACCCCTCGGTCCGAATCGTTTTTCTTCCTATATGATATAACAAAACCGTCCCAAATACAAGCAAACCGGTAATTTTTTTGCGAATGGTTCAACAATTCGCCGAAGAATCGACAGGAAAATGTACACCATTTCCGAAATTTCCGTTTTTGCCCGTATTTTCACAAACAAATGTTTGCCTTATTGCCCAATTTAGGGTATAATAAAGAAAAATACGAACGTATGTTCCAAAAGGCAGCAGCAAGGAGTGCGTCCCTATGAAAAAAATCTCCGCCAAACAGCAACGGATTTTGGATTATATCAGTGAATTTTCCCTTGAACACGGCTATCCCCCCTCGGTGCGCGAGATCTGCGCCGAGATGAACCTACGCTCGCCCTCGACCGTGCACGCGCATCTGAAGAAATTGCAGGAAGCGGGCTACCTTGAGCCGAGCGAGCACAAATCCCGCGCGCTGACGCCGGTTTCCGGCCCGTCCATGGTCACGCGCGTGCCTATCCTCGGCCGCGTCACCGCCGGTATGCCAATCCTCGCGGTCGAAGAGCACGTCGGCTATGTCCCGTTTGAGCCGGCGGCCAATGGCGGCGAATACTACGCCCTGCGCATCCGCGGCGACTCGATGGTCGGCGTGGGCATCATGGACGACGACCTGGTCATCGTCCGGCAGGACGTGCAGGCCCGCAACGGCGATATCGTCATCGCCCTTTTGGAGGACGAGGCGACCTGCAAAACGCTCAATATCACGCCGGACGGCGTGTGGCTGATGCCGGAAAACTCCGCCTACCCGCCCATCGACGGCACGGGCTGCCAGATCCTCGGCGTGGTCAAGGCGGTTTACCGCGAATACTAAAATATCTTCGATGGAAACTACAGTTTCCATCGAGTTTTGCCGATGGCGGCGCGCGCCCTTCGGGCACACTTGCCATCGGTTTGTATAGCCCGTAGGCCTCTATCCTTTTGCCGCATTTGCGGCTGGTTCAATGAGAGAAAACCGTGATACACGGCCCAGGCCGCCCTCTCTTGGCCTGCGGCCAATTCACCTTGTGCTCCCGGTTTTTATGAACCTTGCGCTCTGTCGCAAGGTTCTGTTTTATGTGCGCTGCGGCGCGGAGACCCACCGCGCGGTAAGGAGGAGTTATGCCCGCACTCGAGGACAGCATCCGCTTTGTCAAAGGCATCGGCCCGAAAAAGGCGGCTTTGTTTGAAAAACTGCATATCCGCACGCTGCGCGACGCGCTCGAAACCTATCCGCGCGACTACGAGGACCGCACGCGCATCACCCGTATCGCGGATCTGGACGAGGACGGCAAATACGCCATCCGCGCCATTGTCGGCAGCGAGCCCAAAACCACGCACATCCGCAAGGGCATGACGCTGGTCAAATGCACGATCTTCGACGAATCCGGCTCGCTGCATGTGACCTACTTCAACAACCCCTACGCCGCGGCGCTGCTGCGCGTCGGGCAGGAATACCTGTTTTACGGCCGCGTGCAGACGAACGGCCGCATGCGCATGCTGATCTCGCCGCAGTCGGAAAAGGTGTCGCCCGACGCAGACCACCCCGGCCGCATCGTGCCGGTGTACCCGCTGTCCGCCGGGCTGACCCAGCGCGACATGGCGCGCGTGACCGAAGCGGCGCTGGACGCGGTGCCGGGCGACTGGCCCGACCCGCTGCCCGAGGTGCTGCGCGCGCGGTATGACCTGCCGGATGCGGCGGACGCGCTCGCCGCCATCCACCGGCCGCAGACTGCGCAGGACGTGACCGAAGCGCGCCGCCGCATGGTGTTTGAAGAGCTGTTCCTGCTGTGCTGCGGCTTGCAGCAGCTCAAGGAACGCCGCAAGGCGGACGCGGGACTGGTGTTTTCCGACGCCGCCCTGCCGGATTTTTTCGCGGCGCTCCCCTTTTCGCCCACAGGCGCGCAGCGCCGCGCGATCGATGAGATCGCGGCGGACTGCGTCTCCGGCAAACCGATGAACCGGCTGGTACAGGGCGACGTCGGCTCGGGCAAGACCATTGTCGCCGCCGCCCTGTGCGCGCTGGCGGCCAAAAGCGGCTGTCAGGCCGCCTTTATGGCGCCGACCGAGATCCTTGCGGCGCAGCACGCGGAAACGCTCGCACCGCTGCTGGAACGGCTCGGCATCTCGTGCACGCTGCTGACCGGCTCGATGAGTGCGCCCCAGAAGCGCGCGGCGCTCGCCGCGATCGAAAGCGGCGCGGCGCAGGTCGTCATCGGCACGCACGCGCTCATCCAGCAGGGCGTCACCTTCCACCGGCTGGGCGCGGTCGTGGCCGACGAGCAGCACCGCTTCGGCGTGGCGCAGCGCGCGGCGCTGTCCGCCAAGGGACAGACGCCCCATGTGCTGGTCATGTCGGCAACGCCCATCCCGCGCACGCTCGCGCTCATCCTGTACGGCGATCTGGACGTGTCCGTGCTGGACGAAGTCCCGCCCGGCCGGCAGCCGGTCGAGACCTACGCCGTGGGCGAAAACATGCGGCGCCGCATCACCGCCTTCATCGACAAGCAGATCGCAGACGGCGGACAGGTCTATGTCGTCTGCCCGCTGGTCGAAGAGGGCGAAATGCACCTCAAAAGCGCCGAGCAGCACGCGCTCGACCTGCAAAAGGCGCTGCCGCAGCGGCGCGTCGCGGTACTGCACGGCCGCATGAAAAGCGCGGAAAAGGAGCGCGTGATGCAGGCGTTCGCCGCCGGGGAATACGATATTCTGGTCGCCACGACCGTCATCGAGGTCGGCGTGGACGTACCGAACGCCAACCTGATGGTCGTCGAGGACGCCGACCGCTTCGGCCTGTCCCAGCTGCACCAGCTGCGCGGCCGCGTCGGACGCGGCACGCGGCAGTCCTACTGCATCTTTTTCGGCGCGGACAAGGGGCAAACCGCGCGCGAACGGCTGAAAATCCTGTGCAAAACGAACGACGGCTTTGAGGTCGCGCGCGCCGACCTTGCGCAGCGCGGCCCGGGCGACTTTTTCGGCCGGCGGCAGCACGGCCTGCCCGCGCTGCACGTCGCCGACCCGATCGCCGACCTTGCGCTCATGCAGAAGGCGCGCGAGGAAGCCGAAGCCATCCTCTTGGCCGACCCGACGCTTGCGGGCTATCCCGAACTGCGCGCGCGTGTGCATCGCATGTTCGAGGAGCGGGACGACGAGGCATTCAACTGAAAAAAGGGAGAAACCGAAATGGTTTCTCCCTTTTTTATTCTTCGGTCTTTTTGCCCGAGCCGTCGCGTTCGGAGAGCACCAGTCCGCCGAGCGCCAACACCGTGCCCAGCCACATGGACGGAGTCATGGTCTCATGCAGGATGAGCGCTGAGCTGACAATGGTCACGATCGGGGTCGCGTAAATGTACGCGCTCGTGCGCACCGGCCCGAGCAGGAATACCGCGCGGTTCCACGTCACAAAACAGGTCGCGGACGCCCCCAGCCCGAGGAACAGCAGGTTTGCCAGATGCACCGGCTCGAGCCATGCCCCTGGCCCTGCCGGAAAGCCCTCGAGAAACGCGGGGATGAGCAAAAACAGCAGCCCGTAACCGAACACCCGGCAGGTCAGCGGCACGGTGGCGTAGCCCGCCGAACCGAGATACCGGATGATGACCGAATACACGCCCCACACGAGCGCCGCGCCCACGCCGAGCAGCGCGCCCAGCGGGCTGAAGTGCAGCTCGCTCACGCCCGCCAGCGACACCAGCGCGATGCCCGCCATCGCGCAGACAAAGCCGCAGAAAAACCAGTGCCCCAGCTTTTCATGCAGCAAAAGCGCGGCAAACAGCGCGGTGAACAGCGGTGCCGCCGCCACGATGATGCCGACGAGCGACGCGGATATGTAGGTCAGCGCGATGTTTTCCATCAGGAAATACAGCGTCACGCCGGTCAGCCCGGCCAAGGCGAACAGCACCTCATGCTTTCTTTCCTTGGCGCGCATCCAGCCGCGCGAGGCGATCAGCAGTGCCACAAACCCAAGCGCAAAGCGCGTGACCATGATCTCGACCGGTGAAAAGGTGCGCAGCAGCACCTTGGTGGACACAAAGGTCGTGCCCCAGACCAGCACGGTGAACGCGCCCAGCAGGTGCCCCTGCAAATGATGATTTTCCCGCATTGTTTTCTCCTTCCGCGCGCCCCCCGCGCAGCCTCAAAAGAAAATGGCGGCAAGCCGCCATTTTTTATTCGATAAATCCGCCGCCGATGACGATATCGCCGTCGTACAGCACTGCGCTCTGCCCCGCGGCCGGTGCACGCACCGCATCCTCAAACACGATCCGGGCGCCCGTGCCGTCCGGATAGACGGTCGCGCGGTCGCTGCGGCGCGAAAAGCGCACGCGCACCTCGCAGGCAAACGGCCCGTTTTCCGCGTATTCGGGCGCGATCAGGTGCATATCGCGCACGGTGATCTCCCGGCGGTACACATCCTCGAGCGACAAAACGACCTCGTTGGTCTCGGGCCGCAGCTCGTGCACGAACAGCCGTCCCTCCGCCGCGACGCCCAGCCCCTTGCGCTGACCAACCGTATAGCAGTGGATGCCCTTGTGCTGCCCGAGCACCTTGCCGTTCTCGTCCACAAAGTTGCCCGGCGGGCAGGCCGCGCCGTGGCGCTCCAGCCAGCCCTGCGTGTCGCCGTCCGGGATAAAGCACACATCCATGCTGTCCGGCTTTTCCGATACGGCAAGCCCGATTTCGCGCGCGTTTTCGCGCACCTCGGCCTTGTTTTCCGCCTCGCCCAGCGGGAACACGCAGCGCGCGACCGTTCCCCGCGGCAGGCGGTACAGCATATAGCTCTGATCCTTTTCCGCGCGGGCGCGCCGCAGCAGCGCACGGCCTTCGGCGTCGCGTCCCGTGCGCGCATAGTGCCCGGTCGCGATATAGGGCGCGCCGATCTCGTCGGCGTAATCGGTCAGGGCGCGGAATTTGATGAGCGGGTTGCACACCACGCACGGGTTGGGCGTGCGCGCATTGCGGAAGGAATCGGCAAAGTACGCGCAGATCTGCTGCTCGAACGCCTCGCGCCGGTGCGCAATATACAGCGGGATGCCCAGATCGTCCGCCGTGTGCTGCGCGGCTTCCTCGCCGCCCAGACCGACTTCGAGGAACAGGCCGTGCACGTCATAGCCCATGTCGCGCAGACGCGCCGCCGCCACGGCGGAGTCCACCCCGCCGGAAAGTCCCAATACTACCTTTTCTGCCATGAAAAACTCCAATCCATGCTTTTCCGCGCATTGCGCGGCATTGATCCGCCGCTCTGTGAGCGGCATCGCAAAGTCGAGCTTTGCCCGACTTTGCGATCCCCTGACTTAGGCGCATTGTGCGCCGTCATTCGGGTATCGGGCGCTGGTTTCTTTGGGAACCAGCGCCCGTATATAGGGGGCTTTTGAAGCCCCCTATTCGGTACTCGTCCACGTCTCCAACGCAGCAAACGCGTTATACGGCGAGGGCGCGTAGTTGTCGATCAAGCCCTTGCGGATGATGATCTGCCCGCGCTCAAACGCGATCGGGATAATCGGCATCTGCTCGAGGAACAGGCTGTAAAAACCGGAAACATCCTCGCCGCTGCGCGCAGCCGCAATCGCAGCCGTCATCTGTTCGCTCGAATAGCCGCCGTAATTCAGGCTGCCGCCCGAGGAAAGCAGCGGGCGCAGGTCGAAGTCCGCGGTCAGCTGCGTCTCTCCATAGTATACGTCAAACGAGCCGGATTGCAGCATGGAAAGAAATGTATCGTACGGCTCTTTGTCCACCGTCACCTTTACGCCTTCTAGCGCATTCCACGACGCGGCGATCTGCTCGGCCGCCGCCACCTTGAACGCGTTGTCCGAGTTGACCAGCAGCCGGATGGACACGGTCTCGCCGCCGGTGCCGAGCGCCGCCGTGCTCAGATCGTCCTCCGCGTCGTCCGACAGGCCGTCCTCTTCCTCCGTCGTGTCGGCGTCCTCACCGTCGGTGTCAACGTTGTCCCCGTTGTCCTCGTCGGAGACCGTCTCGTCTGTATCCTCGTCCGATACGGCCGTATCGTCAGACGCATCCGTATCCGATCCGCCGGTCAGGCCCTCGCTCAGCAGCTGGGCGGCTCTCGTCGCATCCGCCGACATGTTGAGCGACAGATTGCCGTCCGTGGGCTGCGGGTTGACCGGCAGCACCGCCGGGTCGGCAAAGGTTTGCAGCTGGGTATCGCACAGGCTCTGGCGGCCCAGCGCGGCGGAAAGCGCCTGGCGCACCTTGGCGTTTGCCAGCTGGCTGTTGGCATAGTTGATGCCCAGATAGTGCAGCGACGCGCTGGACGTCTGCACGGTGTCCACCGAGCCGCCGACCGACGGCGGGTTGGGCGCGATGCGCGCCGCGCGCATGAGCGACACGTCGCCCGTCTGGAAGCTGGACATGGCCGCGTCCGCGCGCGTCATCGCCACGAGCGTGATCTTGCGGATCGAGCCGAGGAAGCCGCCGTGCCAGTTCTCGTTGGCCTCCAGCGTCCACTGGCGTTCATTCTCGACCGGCTGGAACGGGCCGGTGCCGTCAACAAAGCCGTTGTCGTTCTCCGAACCCTCCCGATAGACCGGGATATCCAGCAGGCGCGGGAAGTTGATGTTGGGGGACGTGAGCGTGATGCGCACCTCGCGGTCGCTGATCGCCTCGATCGAAGAGACCTCGGTCAGCCGGTTGTGGTAGGGCGAGGTTTCGTTGTACTGCGCCGCCTGCAGGCTCGCGACCACGTCGCGCGCGGTCAGCTGCTGACCCGACCAGAAGGTCACGTCGTCCCGCAGGGTGAAGGTAAAGGTCGTGCCGTCGCCCGTATAGGAGTCGCACAGCACGTTTTCCGCCGTGAAATTCGAGGTGACTTCAAACAGGCCCTCGTACAGTGCTTCGCACAGCACGCGATTGATGCTGGTGTTGTCCAGCACCGGGTTGAGCGTGCCGTTCTGGTACCAGGCAAGGCCGAAATACGCGTCCGACACCTTGACGTTGTCCACCGGCGCGTCCTCGCCGTCCCCGCCGAACGGGCCGCAGCCGCCCAGCAGGCACAGCGCCGCGAGCACCCCGGCACACACGCGTTTTTTCCATTTCATAAAACCGACTTCCTTTCGGTTACAGGCAAATCACACCGCCCTGCACGCCGCGCAGGCCGTGGGTCGCGCGGTGCGACCAGAATTCGTCGGCGTGGCACATGGTGCAGATGCCGCTGTCGATCACGTTTTCCGGTGCAAGGCCCGCGTCCTGCAGCAGTTTGACGCCGATGCCCTGCAAGTCCACATGGAACTTGGGGCCTTTCTCCATAATATAAGGTTGCACCAGCGCGCCGAGCTGCCGCTCCATCGCCTCGGGCACATCCGCGTCGGTCTCAAAGCACTCCTGCCGGATGGACGGCCCGAGCACCGCGATCAGGCTGTCGCGTTTGGTGCCCAGCTTTTGCTCCATCACCGCCACGGTCTTGGGCAGGATGCCCGCGGCCATGCCGCGCCAGCCCGAATGGCACACGCCCGCAGTGTGGGTCGCAGGGTCATACAGGAGCGTGACCACGCAGTCCGCGTAAAAGCCGATCAGCGGCGTGTCCGGCAGAGCGGTCACGATCGCGTCCGACTGCCACGCCATCGGCTGGTGCAGGCCCATGCCTGCCTGCTCTTCCTCCACCACCGAGACCCCGGTCTCGTGGATCTGCTTTGTCAGCGTCCAGCGCGCGTCGGGGACGCCCAGCGCCTCGGCCAGGCGACGGTAATTTTCGCGGACGTTCTCCTCGGTATCCCCGCGGTTAAAGCCCAGATTGAGGCTTTCGCAGTGGCCCGTGCTCACGCCGCCGAATTTGGTGGTGAAAGCATGGCGCACCGGCAGGCGGCGGCAGGTATAATAAACAAACGGGCCGCGCTGGATGCGGCACATGGACTGGTGCATAAGCGTTCCTCCCGATATATTCGTTTTATTATAGCAAATGAGCGCCCGTTTCACAAGGGCGCGCCCGGCCTGTTCTCAAAATACGCCAAAATCTGTACGGTATGGCATGGGTTTTTCTTGACAGTTTGACCAACAGGCTTTACAATAAATTGTAGTATAATACCTGCTGTAATATAGCCTGCGCGGACCCGCGCAGGGCTTTTTTCAAAGGCATTATAACCCGGCGTTCCCGCAGAACGCCATTTGCTACGCAGGGCCGCGCCTGTTTGTCCGCGATCACCGGCCTGCTGCGCTGTTTTTTGTCATTATTTTCCGCATGTTTTGCCAGATAGAACGCCTTTTTGCGTGTTTGCGGCAAATCTGCGTCCCATTTTGCCGAAAGATGCCGCGCAAGCCGTTTTTTGCCCAAACCGGTGCTGCCTCAAATTCACAAAACAGGAGGACACACCAAAAACATGACCGACATCATCATACCGATCATAGCCGGTATCGTGTGTCTCGTTGTGGGCGTCGTCATCGGTTTCCTCTACCGCAAAAGCGTTGCGGAAAAGGAGATCGGTTCCGCCGAAACCGAAGCGACACGCATCATCAACGAAGCCATCAAAGCCGGTGAAACCAAGAAACGCGAATCCATTCTCGAAGCCAAGGACGAAATCCACAAGCAGCGCACCGAAGCCGACCGTGAGCTCAAGGAGCGCCGCAACGAGACCCAGCAGCTCGAGCGCCGCCTGATCCAACGCGAAGAAGCGCTCGACAAAAAGAGCGACACGCTCGACCGCAAGAACGAAGAGCTGACCCGTCAGCTCGAAGCGACCCAGAAGGAAAAGGAAGAGCTGGCCCGCGTCAAGGCCGAGCAGCTCGAGAAGCTCGAGCAGATCGCCAGCATGACCCGCGACGAAGCGCGCGAAATGCTGGTCCGCTCGATCGAATCCGAGGCCACGCATGACGCCGCCGTCAAGCTGCGCGAGATCCAGCAGAAGCTCAAGGACGAAAGCGAGCAGACCGCGCGCGAGATCATCTCGACCGCGATCCAGCGCTGCGCCGCCGACCATGTTTCCGAAGCGACCGTATCGGTCGTGCCGCTGCCCAACGATGAGATGAAGGGCCGCATCATCGGCCGCGAGGGCCGCAACATCCGCACGCTCGAAACGCTGACCGGCGTCGATCTGATCATCGACGACACGCCTGAAGCGATCACGCTTTCCTCGTTCGATCCGGTGCGCCGCGAGATCGCGCGCCTGGCGCTCGAAAAGCTGATCGTGGACGGCCGCATCCATCCCGCCCGCATCGAAGAGATGGTCGAAAAGTCCCGCCGCGAGGTCGAGCAGATCATCAAGAGCGAGGGCGAGCGCGCCACCTTCGAGACCGGCATCCACGGCATCCATCCCGAACTGGTCAAGATCCTCGGCCGTCTGCGTTACCGCACCAGCTACGGCCAGAACGTACTCCAGCACTCGATCGAGGTTGCGCACATCGCCGGCATGATGGCCAGCGAGCTGGGCCTCGACCCGCTGCCCGCGCGCCGCGCCGGCCTGCTGCATGATATCGGCAAGGCGATCGACCACGAGGTCGAAGGCAGCCATGTCCAGATCGGCGTAGACCTTGCCAAGAAGTACAAGGAAGCGCAGCCGATCATCCACGCGATCGAAGCCCACCACGGCGACGTGGAAGCCAAGACCACGGTGGCCTGCCTCGTGCAGGCAGCGGACGCGATCTCGGCCGCACGGCCGGGCGCACGCCGCGAGAATCTGGAAAACTATATCAAGCGTCTGGAAAAGCTCGAGAGTATCGCCAACGAGACGCCCGGCGTTGCCAGCTCGTATGCGATCCAGGCCGGCCGCGAGATCCGCATCATCGTAAACCCCGACAAGATCTCGGACGATGCGATGGTCTTGCTGGCCCGCGATGTGGCCAAGAAGATCGAGGACGAACTCGATTACCCCGGACAGATCAAGGTCAACATGGTTCGCGAGACCCGCGCGATCGACTACGCAAAATAAAATACTCGACCAAACCGTACAGGTTTGGTCGAAGGGGACGCACCGCGGCAAAGCTGCGGATGCGTCCGAAGCGAGAAAAAGTTCCGACAAGCGAAACTTTTTCTCTCCCTTGTATCAAAGCGCCCGGCAAAGCCGGGCGTTTGATGAAAAAAGGCCGCATTTGCGGCCTTTTTTCTGTTTTATGGCGTCTTGCGGCGCGGGTACTATTCGGTTTTGTCCTGCGGCGGGTCGTTTTGGATCTGCTTTTGCGCTTTGGTTTTGCGGTATATACGCACGCGCCAGAACACGACGCCCGCAATACCCAACAGCACCAGCACCGGCCAGAGCGTGACTACAATCAGGATCAGCCCGCGCACCGCCGTCGTCAGTCCGCCAAGTCCGCTCTGCGCCGCGTGCGCGACCTGCGCGCCGAAGCCCGATCCTTCGGAAACTGCGGTCAGCGTCTGCACCTCGCTGAGCGTGACGTTGAAGGTCGAGAAGCCGACCAGATCGTCGTAATGCCGCTTTTCGCCCGTCAGGCTGTCGATCTCGTATTCGCAGTCGGCCAGCGCATTCTCAAGCGAGATAATGTCCTCCATCTTGGCCGCCTGATCAAGCAGCGCGAGCAGACGCTCGTGCTTGGTCTGCAAGGTGGCAAGCCGCGTCTCGATATCGGTGTACTGCTCGGTCACGTCCTCGCTCCAGCGGTTGGAGGACACCACATGGCAGGTCTCCCCGAGCTGGGTGAAGAAGGTCTCGAATTTCTCCTGCGGCACGCGCAGCGTGTAGTTTGCCGTGCGGCTGCCCTTTTCGCCGTAGCTGCCGCTCGACTGGATGTACCCGCCCGCCTTGGCGGCCATCTGCTCGATCGCCGCGCAGGACGCCTCATAGTCCTGCGTTTCCAGCGACAGGTCGGCGGAAAGGATCAGTTTGGCGTTCTGCCGCACCGCGGAAAAGTCCGCCGTGCTTTCCGTGGTCCCGCTGTCCATCGCGACCGCGTCCCCGGTCGATGCGGCAGCGCCGTTTTCCGCTCCCGCGGCATCGCTCGATGCGCCGCCCGCGCCCCCACACGCGGCAAGGGACAGCAGCAAAAGCAGCGCCAACAGCATACATAAGCCTCGTCTTTTCATCACAGGACACCCCTTTCCGGTTTTGGTTATCCTGTTAGACGGGTTTATTTTCCATCCGTTCCCACTTGTTTCCGCTTTGTAAACAGTTCTTTTGCGCCGATCACCAACAGAAATACCCCGAACGCGCGCCGCAGCAGACCGGTGTCCAGATGCGCGGCCAGCAGCGAAGCCGCAATCGCGGCCGGCACCCCCGCGGCAATGCACCAAAGGGCGGCACGCCGCTCGATCAGGCCGTTTTTGTAATGCGCCCAGAGCGCCGCGGGCGCGCAGGCGAGAAAGTACAGCAGGTTGATGCCCGCGGCCGTGTACTGCGCCACGCCGGCAAACAGCGTCAGATACAGCATCAGCAGCGAACCGCCGCCAACCCCGCAGCCGGACAGGATGCCGGTCGCAAGACCGACCGCCGCCGCCCACACCGCGCTCACAGCAGCAGCACGGCGCGCACACCGCCGTACACGAGCAGCAGGCCGAACGCGCGCTGCAGCCAGGCCATGTCGATCCGGCGGAACACGCGGCCCGCCACCCAGCCGCCCGCCGCGCCGCCCAGCAGATACGGCCACGCCGCGGCAAGGTCCAGCCCGCCCTGCATCCAGTAAACCGCAGCGGACAGCGCGCTGAGCGGAAAAATGACCGCGACCGAGGTCGCAAACGCGCGCCGCTCCTCCACGCGGCACCAATACACGAGCAGCGGCACGAGGAACAGCCCGCCGCCCGCGCCAAAAAAGCCGTTGGCCGCGCCCGCGAGCGCGCCGGTCACGGCGTATTTCCCGTTTTGCTTCATAAAAACAGCCCTCCGGACGCAGTTTGCGTCGAAGGGCCAAGTTTTATTCGATCAAATCGTACAGATTCGATCGAGCAGGCCGCACCGCGGCAATGCCGCGGATGCGTCCAAATCTGCGCAAAGTTCCGACACGCGAAACTTTGCTCCGCACTGGTATCAAAAGCCCGGCAAAGCTGGGCTTTGGATGAAAAGAACCGCCTTTTTAGGCGGCTCTTTTCTGTTTGATGCGCGCCTCACGGCGCGGTAAATTCACATGTTTATTTCTTTAATGTGCCGGTTGCCAGGGCGGACAGGTACGCGTTGATGAACCCGTCGATGTCGCCGTCCATGACCGCGCCGATGTTGGCGTTTTCAAAGCCGGTGCGCGTGTCCTTGGCCAGCGTATAGGGCATAAAGACGTAGGAGCGAATCTGGCTGCCCCATTCGATCTTCTTCTGATCGCCCTTGATGTCCGAAATCTTCTCCAGATGCTCGCGCTCCTTGATCTCGACCAGCTTGGAACGCAGCATGCGCAAGCAGTTGTCCTTGTTCTGGAACTGGCTGCGCTCGGTCTGGCAGGAAACCACGATGCCGGTCGCCTTATGGATCAGTCGCACCGCGGACGAGGTCTTGTTGATGTGCTGGCCGCCCGCGCCGGAGGAACGGTACACCTGCATTTCGTAATCCTCGGGCTTGATCTCGAAGTCCGCCGAGTCATCCGGGATATCCGGGATGACCTCAACCGCGGAGAACGAGGTGTGACGGCGGCCGGAGGCGTCAAACGGGGAAATGCGCACCAGACGGTGCACGCCCGACTCGCCCTTGAGGAAGCCGTACGCGTTTTCGCCCTCGATGAGGATATCCGCGGATTTCAGGCCCGCTTCTTCGCCGTCCTGATAGTCCATGATCTTGTAGGTGAAGCCATGACGCTCGGCCCAGCGGGTGTACATGCGGTACAGCATCTCGCACCAGTCCTGCGCCTCGGTGCCGCCAGCGCCCGCGTGGAAGGACACCAGCGCGTTGTTCTTGTCATATTCGCCGGTCAGCAGCGTGGACAGCTTCTGCTCGGCAACGCCGTCCTCCAGCTCCTTGTAGCCGTGCTCCAGCTCCTCGAGCATGGACTCGTCGTTTTCCTCGATCGCCATCTCACAGATGGTCAGCAGATCGTCGCACAGGCCGTGCAGATGGTTATACGCCTCGATCTTTCCCTTGAGCGAACCCATGCGGGAGACGATCTTCTGGCTTTCCTCCGGGTTGTCCCAGAAGCCGGGCTGGGAGGACTTGATCTCGAGTTCCTCCACCTCGCGCTTTGCCCGCTCGAGTCCGAGCGACTCGTACAGCGCCTCGAGCTCGGGCTTCAAATTGTTCAGTTTGACCTTGTATTCTTCAAACTCAAGCATGAAAATGCTCCTTCACGTATTTTTCAGTAGTATATAGTATACCGTTTTACGCCGAACTTGTAAAGATTTTTCTAAGTTTGGCTTGACTAACCCTTGTCTGTTCGCTATATTTTTATGTACAACGAAAGGGAGTAGCTCACGCCTGCGGGCGTGGTCGGCATCGTCAATCACGGCCGCTGGGACCTGCGGCCCGTGCCTACCGGAAGCAGCGAGACTTTTATTGCAGAAAGCGCAATAAAAGTCTCTTTTTTTGCGCGCAGATGTGCTATCGTTTACGTTATAGGGGGTTTTCTTCATGCTATCATTCATCATGCTGGTGTTCGGCTTCGTCCTTCTGGTCTGGGGCGCGGACAAATTTGTCGCGGGTGCGTCCGCGCTGGCGCGGCGGCTGGGCGTATCGCCCCTGCTCGTCGGCCTGACCATCGTCGCCTTCGGCACCTCGGCGCCCGAGCTGGCCGTCAGCCTGACCGCCGCCTTGCAGGGCGCAAACGAGATCGCGGTCGGCAACGTCCTCGGCTCGAACATCTTTAATCTGCTGGTCGTCGCGGGCCTGTCCGCGGTGGTCTGCCCGCTCGTGATGGACCGCACGCTGCTGCGGCGCGACTGGCCGCTTTCGGTCGGCGCAGCCATCCTGCTGCTGATTTTCATCGCGCCCGACCTTACCATTTCGCGCATCGAGGGCATCATCCTGCTGGTAGTGTTCGCGCTGGTGCTCGGCATTCAGATCCGTGCGGCGCTCAAAAACCGCAGTGCAGCGGATGAGGAAGAGGACGAGGTCAAGATGCCGCCCGTGATGATCGGCGTCAACATCGTGCTCGGCCTCGCGTGCATCATCATTGGCGGCCAGCTGGCCGTCAACGGCGCGACCGGCATCGCGCGCATGTTCGGCCTGTCCGAAACGCTGATCGGTCTGACCATCGTCGCCATCGGCACCAGCCTGCCCGAGCTGGTCACCTCGCTCGTTGCCGCCCGCAAGGGACAGAACGAGATTGCGATGGGCAACGTCATCGGCTCGAACATCTTTAACCTGCTGCTCATTCTCGGCGTATCCGCCACCATCACGCCCATCCCGGTGCAGGCCACCTCGATCATCGACGCGCTCGTGCTCATCGGCATCAGCATCGTGTTCTATCTCCCGGCTCGCCGCGGCAAGCTCGGCCGCGCGCCCGGTGCGATCATGGCGCTGACCTATGTGGTCTATACCGCTTATTTGATTATGAGATAATCCGAAAAAAAGACGCCTGCGGGCGTCTTTTTTGTTTGGTCCGCGTTCGTTTACAAAAAATTTGTTTGTTTCCCGTGCATTGTGTGCTATAATAGGTTCTGTATGAACGAATGGGGCTTTTTCGCCCCTTTTTGAAAGGCTGAATCAAGAATGGCTAACCTTCTCACCAAAATTTTTGGAACCCATTCCTCGCATGAACTGAAAAAGATCTATCCCATCGCGGACAAGGTTGACGCGCTCGAAGAGCAGTACAAAAAGCTGACCGACGCCGAGCTGCGTGCCAAGACCGATGAGTTCAAGGCCCGTTATCAGAACGGCGAAACGCTGGACGATCTGCTGCCCGAGGCATTTGCCACCTGCCGCGAGGCCGCGTGGCGCGTGCTGGGCATGCGGCATTACCGCGTGCAGGTCATCGGCGGCATCGTGCTGCATCAGGGCCGCATCGCGGAGATGAAGACCGGCGAAGGCAAAACGCTGGTCGCCACCCTGCCCGCGTACCTCAACGCGCTGACCGGCAAGGGCGTGCACATCGTCACGGTCAACGACTATCTGGCCAAGCGCGACAGCGAATGGATGGGCAAGGTCTACCGCTTCCTCGGGCTGACTGTCGGTCTGGTCATCCATGCCGTCGAGCCCAGCCAGCGCAAGGCGATGTACGAAGCGGATATCACCTACGGCACGAACAACGAGTTCGGCTTTGACTACCTGCGCGACAACATGGCGATCTATAAGAAGGCCATGGTGCAGCGCGGCCACGCGTTCGCCATCGTCGACGAGGTGGACTCCATCCTGATCGATGAGGCGCGTACCCCGCTGATCATCTCGGGTCAGGGCGAAAAGTCCTCCCAGCTCTATGAAATGGCCGACCGCTTCGCCGCGGGCCTCAAGTGTCTGCGCGTCAAGGAAGTGGACGCCAAGGAGGAGCAGGACGACATCGATGCGGACTACATTGTGGACGAAAAGGCCCGCACCGCAACCCTCACCCCGCACGGTCAGGCGCATGCGGAGCAGTATTTCCATGTGGAAAACCTGTCCGACCCGGCCAACACCACGCTCCAGCACCACATCAACCAGGCGATCAAGGCGCGCGGCGTCATGCAGCGCGACGTGGACTACGTCGTGCGCGACGGTCAGGTCATCATCGTTGACGAGTTCACCGGCCGTCTGATGTTCGGCCGCCGCTATAACGAGGGCCTGCATCAGGCCATCGAGGCCAAGGAAGGCGTCAAGGTTGAGCACGAGAGCAAGACCCTCGCGACCATCACTTTCCAGAACTACTTCCGCCTGTACGGCAAGCTGTCCGGCATGACCGGTACTGCGCTGACCGAGGAGGAAGAGTTCCGCCACACCTACAAGCTGGACGTTATCGAAATCCCGACCAACAAGCCGATCGCCCGTAAGGACAACCCGGACGCGGTCTACAAGAACGAGCGCGGCAAGATCAATGCGACCATCGCGCGCATCGAAGCCTGCCACGCCAAGGGCCAGCCGATTCTGGTCGGCACGGTGTCGATCGAAAAGTCCGAAGAGCTGTCCGCCATCCTCAAGCGCAAGGGCATCAAGCACACCGTCCTGAACGCCAAGTACCACGAAAAGGAAGCCGACATCGTCGCACAGGCGGGCAAGTCGGGCGCGGTCACGATCGCGACCAACATGGCCGGCCGTGGTACGGATATCATGCTCGGCGGCAACGCGGAGACCATGGCGCTTGACGAGCTGAAGAAGGGCGACTACACGCCCGAACTGCTCTACGAGGCCAACGGCCACGCCGAGACCGACGACCCGGAAGTGCTCGCCATCCGCGAGAAGTTCCAGGAGCTGTACCAGAAGTATAAGAAGGAAACCGACGCGGACGCCGAAAAGGTGCGCGCGGCGGGCGGCCTGTATATTCTGGGCACCGAGCGGCACGAATCCCGCCGTATCGACAACCAGCTGCGCGGCCGTGCCGGCCGTCAGGGCGACCCCGGCGAGTCCAGTTTCTATATCTCGCTCGAGGACGATCTGATGCGCCTGTTCGGTTCGGAACGCATCCAGAACATGATGGATTCGCTCGGCATCGACGAAAACGAGCCGATCGACCAGAAGATTCTGTCCGGCGCGATCGAAAACGCGCAGAAGAAGATCGAATCCCGCAACTTTGCCGTCCGTAAGCACGTCCTCGAGTACGACGATGTGCTCAACACCCAGCGCCAGACCATCTACAGCCAGCGCTTGCAGGTGCTCGAGGGCAAGGACGTCAAGGACAACATCATGTCCATGATCGACGACACGATCGCCCGCGCGGTACACGCCGCGATTGGCGAAAATCACCTGATCAGCCCCGAAATGGTCGAACAGGCCCGCCGTCCGTTCATCGGCGTGTTCCTGCGTCCCGAGGACTGCACCTTCACGCCCGAAGAGTGCGACGACCTGACTGCTGAGCAGCTGACCAATGTGCTGAGCGATCAGGCGCACAAGGTTTACGATGCCAAGGAGCAGATGCTCGGCGCGCCGATCATGCGTGAACTCGAGCGCGTGGTGCTGCTCAAGAACGTCGATACCAAGTGGATGGACCACATCGACGCGATGACCGAGCTGCGCAACGGCATCGGCCTGCGCGCATACGGCCAGCATGACCCGGTGGTCGAGTACAAGCGCGAAGGCTTCGACATGTTCGACGCGATGATCGACGCCATCCGCGAGGACACCGTGCGCATGATCTTCCTTGCGCAGGTGCGCACCCGCGAGGAGCCCAAGCGCGAGCAGGTCGCCAAGGAGACCGCGGCGGCCGGCGCGGACGACGGTTCGGTCAAGGCCGAACCTAAGCGCGTGGGCAAAAAGATCGGCCCGAACGATCCGTGCCCGTGCGGCAGCGGCAAAAAGTACAAAAAATGCTGCTATCTCAAGGCGGATAACCCGTACAAATAAAAAGCAAAGAGGGAAACCCGCGCGGGTTTCCCTCTTTTCCCCTTGTCTGTCATTTTTGCCGGCGTTTGAAATCCAGATAGCCCTGCAAAATCAGGCTCGCCGCGACCGCGTCCACGGTCTGGCGATGCTTTTTCGCCTTTTTGCCCGTCTGATGCAGGATGTCGTGCGCCGCAACCGTCGTGCGCCGCTCGTCCCACAGCGTGACGTTCAGGCCCGTGCGCTCTCTCAGCGTTTCGGCCAGCGCTTCGCACTTGTATGCGCGCTCGCCCGCGGTGCCGTCCATGTTCTTCGGCCAGCCCAGCACGATCTCCTCGATCTTGTTTTCCGCGATGAAGGCGGTCAGCTTATCGAGCAGCTTGTCGTAATTCCATTCGTGGATGACGCTCGGCGAACCGGCCAGAAACCCCGACGCATCGGAAATCGACAGCCCCGTGCGCGCATCCCCGTAATCAATACCCAAAATACGCATGTGAATACTCCTATATCTTGTGGATTAAGCTAAGTATATCACAAAAACGCAAAAAAACCAGCACCTTTTTCCGAAAAACCCTTGACCGCCGGTTTCCCGCATGCTATACTTTAAGAACCTATGCAGGTTCTTTTTTTGCGCCCATTTTTCGCGTGTCTCGGAATTTGGGCCCGGAACACTGGCAAAGGGAGGCAAAAGATCCCGCGCCGTGCCACAGGGGCATGGGAAGGGACGAATATTAAAAGGAGGTGCCGTTATTTATGCGCGTGAAGATTACGCTGGCCTGCACCGAGTGCAAGCAAAGAAACTATGACACGATGAAGAACAAGAAGAACAACCCGGACCGTATGGAAATGAACAAGTACTGCCGTTTCTGCCGGAAGCACACGCTGCACCGCGAAACGAAGTAAGAGAAAGGAAGTAGCTTCATGGCTGAAGAAACCAAGGCGAAAAAGCCCGGTCTCTTTGCGCGTATCGGCAAGTGGTTCCGCGAGCTGAAGAGCGAGTGCCGCAAGATTGTGTGGCCCACCCGCCAGCAGACGGTGAACAACACGCTGGTTGTGATTGCCTGCGTCATCCTGATCGGTATTTTCATCTGGGTCCTCGATATCGTATTCGGTCTCGGCGTCCAGACGCTGCTCAAAGCTTTCGCCGCCTAAAAGGAGGCATTTATGTCAGACGCTGCAAAATGGTATGTGGTGCACACATACTCCGGCTACGAAAACAAAGTGGCCTCTTCGATCGAAAAAGCGGTCGAAAACCGCAAGCTGCATGACCTGATCCAAGCCGTCAACATCCCGACCGAAACGGTCACGGAAGTCAAGGACGGCAAAAGCCGCGAGGTCGAGCGCAAGCTCTTCCCCGGCTATGTGCTTGTCAAAATGGTTATGACCGATGAAACCTGGTATCTGGTTCGCAACACCCGCGGCTGCACCGGTTTTGTTGGACAAGACAAGTCCGGCGGCTCCAAACCCATCCCGCTGACCGATGACGAGATCGCCGCGATGGGCGTGGAGAAGCGCGAGATCGAGGTTAATTACGCACCTGGCGACAGCGTGCGCGTCATCGACGGTGCACTGGCCGGCTTTATCGGCGTGGTGTCGTCGGTGGAAGCGGATAAGAACAAGGTAAACGTCACGGTTTCCATGTTCGGCCGCGAAACCCCCGTTGAGCTGGAACTCGACCAGGTCGAGACGCTCGACGAGTAATTTGCAGAAGCCGAGCTTCTGCATATAGGGGGTATCCGATACCCCCCTATATACGAAAACAAGTTCCGAAGAAACTTGTTTTCGATACCCCCGGTTTCGCCGCACGGGCGGCGGGTCGGGGTCAAAATCCGAGGCGCGTGTCCCCGGATTTTGGAATAGAACGTCGCTTCGCTCCTGATGGAGCGCGGCAAGTGGGAGGACAGCCATATTGTCCGCCAGATACCACATTTTTTGAAGGAGGAACCTTTCAACATGGCACAGAAAGTAGTAGGTTATATTAAGCTCCAGATTCCCGCAGGCAAGGCAACCCCGGCTCCCCCGGTAGGTCCGGCCCTCGGCCAGCACGGCGTCAACATCATGGCGTTCACCAAGGAATTCAACGAGCGCACCAAGAACGAAGCCGGTATGATCATCCCGGTTGTTATCACGGTCTATGCCGACCGTTCGTTCAGCTTCATCACCAAGACTCCCCCGGCGCCGGTCCTGATCAAGAAGGCTTGCGGCATCGAGTCCGGTTCGGCCGTTCCGAACAAGACCAAGGTTGCCAAGCTCTCCAAGGCGGACTGCCAGAAGATCGCGGAGACCAAGATGCCCGACCTGAACGCTGCTTCCCTGGAAGCTGCGATGAGCATGATCGCCGGCACTGCCCGTTCGATGGGTATCACTGTCGAGGAATAAGTTTTAAGTTAAGCTGAATGGATTTTGACCGCGCTTTTTGCAGGCGCCGGTCAAAGTGGGAGGGTTAGGTTTAGCCTATTCCCGCATTACCACTTAAGGAGGATTTATTGTGCATAAAGGTAAAAAGTATGTAGACAGCGCAAAGACCATCGACCGCTCCAAGCTGTACGATCCGGCAGAAGCGCTTTCCACCGTTGTTTCCACCGCGAAGGCCAAGTTTGACGAGACCATCGAGCTGCACGTCAAGCTGGGCGTTGACTCCCGTCACGCAGACCAGCAGGTTCGCGGCGCGATCGTTCTGCCCCACGGCACCGGCAAGAATGTCCGTGTTGCTGTTTTCGCCAAGGGCGCGAAGGCGGACGAGGCGCTGGCTGCCGGCGCTGATATCGTCGGCGCTGAGGACCTGATGGAGCGCATCCAGAAGGAAAACTTCTTTGAGTTCGACGTTGTTATCGCTACCCCGGACATGATGGGCCTGGTTGGCCGTCTGGGCCGCGTGCTCGGTCCTAAGGGCCTGATGCCGAACCCGAAGGCTGGTACGGTTTCCATGGACGTTGCCAAGGCAGTTCAGGAATCCAAGGCTGGTAAGATCGAGTACCGTCTGGACAAGACCAACATCATCCACTGCCCGATCGGCAAGGCTTCCTTCGGTGCAGAGAAGCTGCAGGACAACTTCGATGCGCTGATGGGCGCGATCGTCAAGGCAAAGCCGGCGGCTGCCAAGGGTCAGTATATCCGCTCCTGCGTCGTGGCTTCCACCATGGGCCCCGGCGTCAAGGTCAACGCTGCCAAGCTGATGGCGTAAGTTTCCGCTCTGCGGAAACCCGGTTTTTGACCGGTATCAATGAGCAATACAAAACGCCCGAGGATTTTTCTTCGGGCGTTTTTGTTCGGTCAAACTTTTTCTCAAGAATTACAAAAAAGTGCTTGACAAAGCAAAATAACATCTGTATAATATAAGAGCTTGGTCAAAGACAGCAGGCAGCCGCATGGCTTTAAAGGCGTTTCCGCCGCCCGCCGAGGTCAACACGGAAATGAAACACACATCTTTATGAGGTTTTCTGTGTACCCTCCCTGTGTCTTTGCACCGGGAGGGTACTTTTATTTTTTAGGAGGTGAAAAAGATGCCGAATGCAAAGGTTCTGGAAGAGAAGAAGGCTCTGGTTGCGTCTCTGGTAGAGAAGATCAAGAATTCTCCGGCCGGCGTGCTGGTCGATTACAAGGGCATCAACGTTGAGGATGATACCAAGCTCCGCCGTCAGCTGCGTGAAGCAGGCGTTGAGTATATGGTCATCAAGAACACCCTGATCCGCTTTGCGGCGAAGGAACTGGGCTTTGACGCTCTGGAAGAGCACCTGAACGGCACTTCCGCTCTGGCGATTTCGACCACCGACGACGTGATCGCACCCGCTAAGATCCTGGGTGAGTTCGCCAAGACCCACGAGAACTTTACGATCAAGGCTGGTTACCTGGAAGGCAAGGTAATCGACGAGGCCGAGGTCAAGAAGCTGGCAAGCATGCCGAGCAAGGAAGTCCTTATCGCTCAGGTACTGTACAGCTTCAACTTCCCCATTATGCAGCTTGCTATTGCCTGCGATGCTATCGTTAAGAAGGCTGAGGGCAACGAGGAAATGAAGGTAGCCGATTTGGTTGCTGCAAAGGTTCCGGCTGCGGAGGAAGCTCCCGCTGAAGAGGCTCCCGCTGCGGAGTAATCAAACAAATTTTAAAAAATAACTTAAACGGAGGTTTAATCCCATGACTGTTGCTGAGATTATGGAAGCTGTAAAAGAGCTCAAGGTTATGGAGCTCTCTGAGCTGGTAAAGGCTCTGGAAGAAGAATTTGGCGTATCCGCTACCCCGGTTGCCGTTGCAGGTGCTGCTGCTGGCGCTGGCGAGGCTGCTGCTGCTGACGCGAAGACCGACTTCGACGTTGTTCTGGTTGAGGCTGGCTCCTCCAAGATCAACGTTATCAAGGTTGTTCGTGAGATCACCGGCCTGGGCCTGAAGGAAGCCAAGGAGAAGGTTGACTCCGCTCCGCAGACCATCAAGGAAGCTGCTCCGGAAGCTGAGGCTAACGAGATCAAGGAGAAGCTCGAGGCTGCTGGCGCTAAGGTTGAGCTCAAGTAATTTTCTGATCGCTCGGCCGGCCCTTTCAGGGCTGCAAGCTGTCTGAAACCCGGCAGGTATTGCTTTAGGCAATACCTGCCGTTTCTTTTGCCGATTCGTGTATTTGGATACGAACGTTTTTGGAAATGAGGCCTGTCATGCATCCCTTTCTGACTAAATTGGGAAACTTTGTCCGGCGTGAGGCCGTTCTGGTCATCTCGTTTGTGTGCGCTTTGCTGTCCATGCTGGCGGTGCCGCCCGACGCGGCTTACGCCGGCTATATCGACCTGCGCGTGCTGTGCCTGCTGTTCTGCCTGATGGCGGTGGTCGCGGGGCTGCAGCAGTGCGGTCTGTTCACCGTGCTGGCCCAGCGCCTGCTGACCGGGCGCAAACAGCTGCGCCTGCTGTATCTTGCGCTGGTGCTGCTGCCGTTTTTCTGCTCCATGCTGATCACCAACGACGTCGCGCTCATCACCTTTGTGCCGTTCACCGTGCTGGTGCTCGGCCATGTCGGCCGGATGGACGCACTCATCCGCGTGGTGGTGCTGCAAACGCTGGCCGCCAACCTCGGCAGCATGGCCACGCCGGTCGGCAACCCGCAGAACCTGTTTTTGTGCTCGTATTACGGGCTGGATATCGGCTCGTTCGTGCGCGTCGTGCTGCCGCTGACGCTGGTCAGCCTGGTCGCGCTGTCGGTCGCTGCGCTGTGGACGCGCGGCGAGACGATCGAGATCTCCTTCCCCCGGCGCGAGCACATCGCCCAGCCGCGGCTGTTCGCCCTGCTGTGCGTCCTGTTTGTGCTGTGCCTGCTGTCGGTCGTGCATGTGCTGCATTACGGCATCCTGACCGCGATCGTCATTGTCTGCCTTGCGCTGTTCGCCCGCGAACTGTTCGCCCGTGTGGATTACATGCTGCTGCTGACCTTTGTCTGCTTTTTCATCTTTGCGGGCAACATCGGCCGCATCGACGCGGTGCGAAGCGCGCTTGAGATGCTGCTCGAGCGCAGCACCTACTGGACCAGCGTGCTGGCCAGCCAGGTCATCAGCAATGTGCCGGCGGCGGTGCTGCTCTCCGGCTTTACCGACAACTGGCGCGCGCTGCTGGCCGGCGTAGACGTCGGCGGTCTGGGAACGCCGATCGCATCGCTGGCGAGCCTGATCTCGCTCAAGCTGTACTTACGCGCGGAAGGCGCCTCGCTGCCGCGCTATCTGCTGGTGTTCACACTGGCCAATATCGCGGGGCTGATCCTGCTGTCCGCCGCTGCCTACCTGTTTGGCTGCATCGGCTGACTCAGTGGCGCCGTTCGGCGTAAATCGAATAGAAAAAACCGCTTTTCAGCGGTTTTTTTCATTCCCTCTGCCGCTCTGCCGGACTTTTGGACGCATCCGCGCTGATTGCGCGGTGCGCCTTCCTTGATCCGACCTGTACGGCCATGTCGAAAGTCTTGCGTAGCAAACGAAAAAAGGGTATACTAACCATATCTGAATTATTTGGAGGAACACTGGAATGCAGGATGGATTTGTCAAAATCGCTGCCGCAACGCCCGATCTGCGCGTGGCGGACTGCGCCTATAACGCTTCCGAAATCATAGAACAGGCCAAGCAGGCCGCCCGCAAGGGCGCAAAGCTGATCATATTCCCCGAGCTTTGCCTGACCGGCTACACCTGCGGGGACCTGTTTTTGCAGGAAACCCTGCTGCACGGCGCGCTGGACGCGCTTGAGACCGTCTGCCGCGAAACCGCGGGGTTGGAGGCCGTCGTGCTGGTCGGCCTGCCGCTGCGCGTGCGCGGCAAGCTGTACAACTGCGCCGCCGTCCTGTGCGGCGGTGATGTGCTGGCCTTTGTGCCCAAGCAGCATCTGCCCAACTACTCCGAGTTTTACGAGCAGCGCCACTTCGTTTCGGGCGAGGCGCTGGACGGCTTGGAGGCCGTCATCGTCCGGGACGGCCGCGGCGAACCCGTCTGCGTGCCGGTCGTGACGGGTCAGGTGTTCACCTGCGAGGACGCGCCGCTGTTCACCTTTGGCGTGGAGATCTGCGAAGACCTGTGGGTGCCCAATCCCCCTTCGACCGCGCTGGCCCAGGGCGGCGCGTATATCATCGCCAACCTGTCCGCCTCGGACGAGATCATCGGCAAGGCCGTCTATCGCCGCGATCTGGTGCGGCAGCAGTCCGGCCGCCTACTGTGCGCTTATGTGTACGCGGACGCGGGCTTCGGCGAGTCCACGCAGGATCTTGTGTTCGCCGGGCACGACCTGATCGCGGAAAACGGTGCGCTGCTGGCCGAAAGCCGCATGTTCACCCACGGCATCGTCTATGCCGATATTGATTTGCAGCGTCTGGCGCACGAGCGCCAGCGCATGAACACCTTCCAGAGCGTGCCGGCGGGCGAATTTTCCTTCCGCCTGCCCATGGCGAGCTGCGATCTCACCGACCGCAGCTTCCCGCGCACCCCGTTCGTGCCCGCAAACAAGGCGCTGCGCGACGAGCGCTGCGAGGAGATCCTCACCCTGCAGGCCACCGGCCTTGCCACCCGCCTGCGCCACACGCACGCGAAAACCGCGGTCATCGGCCTGTCGGGCGGACTGGACTCGACGCTCGCGCTCATCGTCGCCGTACACGCCTTCGATATGCTGGGACTCGACCGCAAGGGCATCCTCACGGTGACCATGCCCTGCTTCGGCACGACTGCGCGCACGCGCGGCAACGCGGAAAAGCTGGCGGACGCCTACGGCGTCACCTTGCAGACCGTGGACATCAAGGCCGCGGTCGATCAGCACTTTGCCGACATCGGCCAGAGCAAGGACGACCTGTCGGTGACCTTTGAAAACGGGCAGGCGCGCATGCGCACGCTTGTGCTGATGAACCTTGCCAACAAGCATGGCGGCATGGTGGTCGGCACGGGCGACCTGTCCGAACTGGCGCTCGGCTGGGCGACCTACAACGGCGACCATATGTCGATGTACGGCGTCAATGCGTCCATCCCCAAGACGCTGGTGCGCTATCTGGTGGCGTACGAGGCCGACCGCACGCTGGGTGAGCTGTCGGACGTGCTGTGCGACGTGCTGGACACGCCGGTCTCTCCCGAGCTGCTGCCGCCCAAGGACGGCGAAATCAGCCAGAAAACCGAGGATCTGGTCGGCCCGTACGAGCTGCACGACTTTTTCCTGTATTATATGCTGCGCTTCGGCTACGCGCCGCGCAAGATCTACCGCATCGCGCGCAAGACCTTCGCAGGCGCCTATGACGACGCGACGATCAAAAAATGGCTCGTGACCTTCCTGCGCCGCTTCTTCTCGCAGCAGTTCAAGCGCTCCTGCCTGCCGGACGGCCCCAAGGTCGGTACGATCACGCTGTCGCCCCGCGGCGACTGGCGTATGCCGTCGGACGCGTGCGCCGCGCTCTGGCTCCAGCAGGCGGAAGCCCTGTAAGCCCATCCCTCCACAAAGGAGACCTCGCCTTTGAAAACCCTGATCCGCAGGCTGGCGGTCGTTGCGACCGCCGCCCTGCTCTGTTTTAACCTGTATTATGAGCTGGCACCCGACTATATCGTCGGACCGGAACAGAAATTTGCCTTTGCCGCGGCGTTTGTCGTGCTGCTGGGCATCGCGCTGTTTTACGGCGTGCCGAAAGGCGCGCGCAGTAAACGGCGGCATGACTATATGCTGCTGCTGTTCTGGTACTATCTTTGGGTGCTGGCAAACGTTTTGTTTTTCGACAACGCCTTCGGCCGCGGCATCTCGATGCACGCGCAGCTGGACGCGGTCAACCTCGAACCGCTGCGCACGATCAAAAACTACCTGATCGCCTACGGCTACGGCAACATCTCGCTGCGGCTGGTGATTCTCAACCTGCTGGGCAACCTGATTGCGTTCGCGCCGATGGGCGTGTTCCTGCCCGCCCTGTTCCGCTGGCAGCGCAGCATCTTTTTCTTCGCGGCAACGCTCACCCTCGGCATCACAACGGTCGAAGTCGCGCAGGTGTACACGGGCGCAGGCTCGTGCGACGTGGATGACCTCATCCTCAACCTCGCCGGCGCGCTGATCGTGTTCGTTTTCTGCCGCATCACCCCGATCTGGCGGCACATCTGCCGCGTAAACCCCAGGAAAGAAGCGTGAAAAACCATGTTTGACACCGTACTCATTGCCGGCCTCGGCCTGATGGGCGGCTCGATGGGCAAAACCATCAAGGCGCGCACACTCAGCCGCGTGCTCGGCTGGAACCGCACCCGCCGCACCGCCGAACAGGCGCTGGCGGACGGCGCGATCGACGCGATCGCCACCGACGCCCTGTTCAAGGAAGCCGATCTCGTCATCATCGGCCTGTATCCGCAGGCGACCGTGGACTGGCTGCTGGAGAACATGCCCAAGCTCAAAAAGGGCTGCGTTGTGGTGGATATGGTCGGCGTCAAGCAGTTTATGGTCGATCATCTCGAGCAGGCCGCGCTGGACGCGGGCGTCCACTATGTCGGCGGACACCCGATGGCGGGCCGCGAGTTCTCCGGTCTGGACTACTCGCTGCCGACGCTGTTCGACGGCGCGAGCATGATCTTCGTGCCCACGAAAAGCAGCACCGAGCGCGTGCTCGAGCAGCTGGAAGCGTACTTTATGTCGCTCGGCTTCGGACAGACCGTGCGCTGCACGGCCGCGCAGCACGACAAGATGATCGCGTTCACCTCGCAGCTGGCGCACATCGTGTCCTCGTCCTACATCAAAAGCCCGGAGGCCGAGCGCCACAACGGCTATTCGGCGGGCAGCTATAAGGATCTGACCCGCGTGGCAAAGCTGAACGAAACCATGTGGAGCGAGCTGTTCCTGTGCAACGCCGAACCGCTCGCCGAGGAAATCGACGAAATCATCCAGCATCTGGACGAATACCGCCGCGCGATCCGCGCGGGCGACCGCGAGACGCTCACCGCACTGCTGCGCGACGGCCGCGAGCGCAAGGAAGCGCTGGGATAACGCAAAAAACCGCCCTTCGGGGCGGTTTTTTTGGTTCGCTGCGGACTTTACAGGAACGCGCGCATTTGGTCGGCCAGCTGCTCTTCCACATAGATCAGCCGCTTGGTGATGTCCTTGGTTTTCTCGCTCGCGGCCTTGTACTGGTTGAGGTACCGGCTGAGCGACTTGACGCCCATGTTGCAGCCGTCGGTCATCAGATCGGCGACGGTATGATCGGATTCGTCCATGCCGAGCTTGACGTTGGTTTTCATCCACGACATGCCCTTGGCGATCGGGTTGGGTTCCTTGCCGTCGTCGTGATATTCGTCCAGCAGCACCTGGATTTCGTCCTGCAATTTCACATGCTCGTTTCTACACTTTTTCAAATCCTGCCGCAGCGTGTCGCTTTTGATATACTGCAACACCTCGTCGATCGAGGACACGCCCATTTTGATGCCCGCATCGCACTCGCGCAGCAGTTTGATGGTATCCTGCTCTACCATTGTCCTTCCCTCCTTTGCGTTTGCTGAGATGGTTTCAGTATGCGCAGCTGCGGCGAAATCATGCCCGCGCACAATCTTTTTGCATGCAATGGATAGTTTTTCGTCTGCTGCGCAAAATAGCAGAAAAACCCGGAAGGAGCATGCATATGAAGCTGGATAAGCAGAGCTATCAGCGCCTGCTCGAACAGAAAAGCCCGCCTTCCCCGCTGCCGCTCGACTGCCTGAAGGCGTTTTTGTTCGGCGGAGCGATCTGCACGGTGGGCGAAGCGGTGAGCAATTTCTGGCAGTGGCGCGGACTGGACACCTCGGACGCCGCCGCCGCGACCTCGATCACCATGGTATTTCTCGGCGCGCTGCTGACCTGCCTGCACCTGTATGAAAAGCTGGCAAAGCACGCGGGCGCGGGCACGATCGTGCCGATCACCGGCTTTGCCAACTCGATCGTCTCGCCCGCGATGGAATTCAAAAGCGAGGGCCTGATCCTCGGCATGGGCGCCAAGCTGTTCGTCATTGCCGGGCCGGTGCTGACCTACGGCATCGCAGCCAGCGTGGTGTACGGGCTGGTCCTTTTGCTGCTGGGAGGGGGCGGCGGCGCATGATCGAACGCGTTGGCACCCGCACGCTGCGCCTGACAAACCGCCCCTATCTGATCGCGCACGCATCGGCCGTCGGCAAAAAGGAGGGCGAAGGCCCGCTCGGCGCGTATTTTGATTTTGTCACCGAGGACGACCGCATGCACCAGAAATCGTGGGAGCTGGCGGAAAGTGCGCTGCAAAAGACCGCGATCCACCTTGCCCTGCACAAAGCCGGGCTGCAAAAGGGCGATCTGGACGTCATCCTCGCGGGCGACCTGCTCAACCAGTGCACCGGTTCGTTTCTCGCCTCGGTCGATTCGGACACGCCCTATCTCGGACAGTACGGCGCGTGCTCGACCATGGCGCAGGGACTGGCGCTGGGCGGCTGTCTGGTCGAGGGCGGGGCGGCCCGCCGCCTGCTCGCGGCGGCCTCCTCGCATTTCTGCTCGGCCGAGCGGCAGTACCGCTTCCCGCTCGCCTACGGCGGCCAGCGCACACCGACCGCCCAGTGGACAGCGACGGCCGCGGGCGCGGCCGTGCTGAGCGCCGCGGGGCACAGCCGCCTGCGACTGACCCATGTGCTGTTCGGCAAGATGATCGAGATGGGCGTCAAGGACGCGAACAACATGGGCGCGGCGATGGCGCCCGCGGCCTACGACACCCTCTCCACCCTGCTGCACGACCTCGGCGCGCAGCCGACCGACTTCGACTGCATCGTGACCGGCGACCTCGGCCACGTCGGCGCGGATCTGCTGCTGACGCTGCTGCGCACGGACGGCATCGACCTGTCGCCCGTCTATTCGGACTGCGGCAGCCTGCTGTTCGGCGACGAACAGGACGCACACGCGGGCGGCTCGGGCTGCGGCTGCTCGGCAGCGGTGCTGTGCGGGCCGCTGCTGCGCGATATGCAGGCCGGCAAGATCCGCCGGCTGGTGTTTGCGGGCACGGGCGCGATGATGAGCCCGACTTCGGTGCAGCAGGGCCAGCCGATCGCGGGCATCTGCCACGCGGCCGTGATCGAAAGGAGCGACGCATGAACTGGATGGAATATGTGAACGCCTTCTGGGTGGGCGGCGCGATCTGCGCGGTCTGCCAAGTGTTCATCGACAAAACCAAGCTGACCCCCGCGCGCATTCTGGTCAGTCTGGTGGTGCTGGGCGTGGCGCTGCAAGCCTTCGGGTTGTATCAGCCGGTCGTGGACTATGCGGGCGCGGGCGCGACCGTGCCGCTCCTCGGCTTCGGCTACTCGCTGGCCAAAGGCGTGGCCAAGGCGGTCGCGGAGGACGGCCTGCTGGGTGCGTTCACCGGCGGCGTGACGGGCGCTGCGGGCGGCATCGCGGCGGCGATCGTGTTCGGCTGCCTGTTTGCGCTGCTGGCAAAGCCCAAATCGCGCTCCTGACCCACCCTTGCGAACGCGGGCAAACCCCGGTATAATAGACAGCAGAACAAAAAAGCGAGGTTTGCCCATGCGCTACTATTTTGCCCCGATGGAGGGCGTGACTGGTGCGGTCTACCGCCGCACGCACCACGCATTTTTCCCCGGCATCAACAAATATTATATGCCATTCATCACGCCGACGACCACCGAACGCTTCACCCCGCGCCAAAAGCGGGACATTGCGCCCGAAGTGAACGCAGGCGTGCCCGCCGTGCCGCAGCTGCTGACCAAATCGGCCGCGGACTGCATCTGGGCGGCGGACGCCTTGGCCGACATGGGCTACGCGGAGGTCAACCTCAACCTCGGCTGCCCGTCGGGCACGGTGACGGCCAAGGGCAAGGGCGCGGGCTTTCTGGCCGACCCGGACGCGCTCGACCGCTTTCTGGACGCGGTGTTTTCCGCAACGCACGCGCGCATTTCGATCAAAACGCGACTTGGCATGCATAATCCGGCGGAATTTGACCGCCTGCTCGCGATCTACAACCGCTACCCGGTCGCCGAGCTCACCATCCACCCGCGCGTGCGGCAGGATTTCTATAAAGGCAAGGTGCGCGAGGCGGACTTTGCCGCCGCGCTGCCAAACTGCCGCATGCCGGTGTGCTACAACGGCGACGTCGTCACCGAGGCGGACGCACAGGCGGTCGAGGCGCGTTATCCCGATCTGCCCGCCCTGATGATCGGCCGCGGGCTGATCGGCGACCCTTCACTCGTCACGCGGTTGCGCGGCGGCCCACGCGCGGACCGCGACACGCTGCGCGCCTTCCACGACGCGCTGTACGCGGGCTACTGCGAGGCCTTCGGCGACGCGCGCATCGCCATGCTGCGCATGAAGGAGATTTGGTTCTATCACCTGAACCTGTTCCAAAACAGCGAAAAGCACGGCAAACAGCTCAAAAAAGCCACCAGTCCGCGCGCCTACGAGGACGCGGCGGCGGCCATTTTCCGCGACCTTGCGGTGCGGGACGACGTCGTTCCCGGCTGGTTCCGCCCGGCATAAAACGCAAAACGGCTCCCCTCCGGTTGTTCCTGAAGGGAGCCATTTTTTGCACCCGCGCCGTTCGTCCCGTTTATGGGACACCCTCTGTTTTACAATGGAACCATCAAACAGGGAAGCGGAGGGATTTTTCATGCAAAAGAAACTGGGACATGCCTTGCAGACCACGGGCGGTCTGCTCACACTGCTGCTCGCGGGCGCGTCCGACATGGGACACATTTCCGCCGGGGTGCTGGCGCTCGGCCTGCTGGCAGCGGCGCTGCTGGTCTGCGCCGGACAGCGTGTGCTCCATCGCCGCCGCATGCGGCACCCCATCCGCCTGCCGCTGCGCAGCGCCCTCCCCCGTACCGCGCCGCGCCGGCGCATGGCGGGCGACCCGGGACGGGTCTGAGCGCGCTCAGAACGGGATGCAGGCCTTGTATTGCAGCAGCGATTCCGCATGGCGCAGATACTGCGTGACCACATAGTTGACGCCGCTCTCGCGGTAGTGCAGGCGGCGGCGCAGCGCCGGGAAATTGCGGCCGTCGATGATCGGGTAGAGCTCCTCCTCGATCGCGTCGATCATTTCGAGCAGCGCGTCCGCCTCCTCCGGCCGCACGCTCTGCGTGCGGATCAGATAGTGCATCTGCTCCAACTCGGAAAACATGTGCCACAGCGTCAGCAGCACGGTCTGCAAGTCCTCCCGATGCGGCAGCGCGGGATGCTGGGTCACATACCCCACGCACTCCTCATACAGCATGTGGAAGCAGGTCAGGATCTCGCACGAAACCGAAAGGTCGGTATCCCCGGCCAGCCCGCGGCGAATGAACTCCCAATAGCTGTTGTGCAGCCGGAACAGCGCCTTGATGTTGTAGCGGAACATGGCTTCCTTGCGGATCGGGAAGAAAAACCGGTTGACCACAAACACGATCGCGACCGCCGCGCCCAGATAGACCAGCCGCAGTGTGACGGCGGTCGCCTCGTTGAGCGTCATGGTGGCGAGCGTGAGCGCGTAGCAGGTGGAGAAGATCGGGTGGTACCAAGTGCCGGGCGTTGCGCAGTACATCAGCGAGATCATCACCAGCGCAAACACCAGCTGGCCGCCCAGTCCGGGCAGCAGCGGATGCAGGATAAACTCGATCACGCAGCCGATCAGCGTGCCGATCGGACGGGTCTTCATGCGGTAGCTGCTGTCCTCGCAGCTGGGCTGGAGCAGCAGAAACGCGTTGAGCGGAATCCAGTACGAATGCGTGACCGGCAGCACAAAGCTGATGACGTTGCTGACCGTCAGCACGGTGGCCAGGCGCATGGCGAACCGCAGCTCGAACGACTCGGTCGTCAGGCGCAGGCGCAGCTGCTGGAGCAGCCCGCCCCAGCTGACCGGATAGACCGCAGCCGTCACCGGCTGGCCATGTGTGCGCAGCAGGAGCACCAGCATGTGCAGCAGGCTGCGGCTGAAAATGCGCACGCGGCCCTCCGGGATATCCATGCAGTCGAGCATGGTGCGCGCACGGTCGATCTGCTCGTCTTCCGTCCCGTTTGCCAGCGACGCGGACACATCGCGCAAGAACGCCGCCAGCTGCCGCAGCATGCGGACACGCGCCTCATCCAGCTCGGTGCGCCACTCGTGATCGGTGATCAGATAGGAAAACCGCTGCGCCAGCGTGGAAACCATGTCGTACAGCTGATTGTCCGGCGTCTGCCGCGAGAAAAAGTGCTGGTGATAGGACATCTGGTGCAGCGTATGCAGCAGCGCGCGGAAGCGCTCATTGAGCTCCTTCTGGCGGTCGGGCTCGATCAGAAGCAGCAGCAGCTCGCTCATTTCGACCAGCGCGCGCTCGAGCGTGAGCGGCACATCGACCGGACGGCGGAACAGGCGGCCATACAGCGCGATCGCGCCCGCGAGATAGCATACGCCCAGCCAGAATACGACCAGCTCGATGAACATTTCGGTCGTGTTCGCGGGCGGGATGAGCGACAGAAACACGAACAGCATCGCATAGGTGAAATACCCCTTGGGCTTGAACTGCGAGCTCTGCGTCAGCACGAGCACAAAGGGCACGCAGAGGTTGAGCACGATGCACGCGGCCAGACTGCCCGCCGCGATAAAGCCGAGCACCATCAGCGCGCTGCCGACGAGCAGCAGGCGCAGATACCTGATCGCGGTGTTGTCCTGCCGCTTGTAGCGCGTCTGGAAAAACACCGTGACGACCGACACGACGATCACATACTGTAAGCCGGCCAGCGCGCTGACAATGGCAAACGAGCTGAGGAAAAACAAAATGATCGGGAGGGCGCGCCGCAGCGCGGCCCAAAACGTCCGCCAGCCGCGTGCAATGCCATCGGACATGGCAAGCCCTCCCCTCTGCCGTAAAGATGTGCAAGGGAACGGTGTGCCGCCGTTCCCCCTGATACCAATAGTATAAAGAATCCGTTAAGATTTTGCAACCGCCCGTTTGCCGCCGCCGGACGCAAAAAAGCGGGACCCGCGCTTTGAGCGCGGGTCCCGCTGTGCCTTGTCCGGTTGTTTCTCGTTTGTCAATAGCCCTTTTCGACCGCCGCGGTCAGCACCTTGGACGCTACTGTGCCCGCGACCGACGAGCCGCCGCCGCCGTTCTCGACCAGCACGATGAAGGCGTAAGGCGTTGCCTCGTCGCGCAAAAAGCCGGTGAACCACGCGTTCGGCGTCTGATCCGCGCCGACCTCGGCCGTACCCGACTTGGCGCAGATGTCCATGCCCGGAAAACGGTCCTGGCCGTAGGTCTCGATGACGTTGTTGTGCATCATGTCCGCGATCGTCGAGGCCGTGTCCTCTTCGATCAGCTTGGAGGACTTGTGCGCGAAGTACAGGCCGGTCGGCAGGCCGTAATCCGTGGTGGTCTTCTCAATCAGGCGCGGCATGGCGGCCTTGCCGCCGTTGGCGATCGCGCCCATATACAGCATCATGTTGATCGGGCACATCGTGTCCTCGCCCTGGCCGACGCCCGCCCATGCGAGCTGGTTGTCGTTGCCGTCGAAGTTGAAGTGACCCTCCGAGGTGTTGATGCCGTCCACCTTGATCGCCTCGGTCAGGCCGGCGGAATCCGCGTATTTCTGCATGGTGTCGCCGCCCAGCTCGACCGCGAGCTGGCCGAACACGCCGTTGCAGGAGTTGGCAAGCGCATCCTCGATGTCCTGCTGGCCATGCGCATACGGACAGGTGACCACGTCGCCGCCGATCTCGACCGAGCCGGTGCAGTTCCAAGTGCGGGTAAACAGGTCGGGGATGTTTTCGATCGCCGCATTGAGCGTGACGACCTTAAAGATCGAGCCGGGGATCGAGTTTGCCGACAGCAGGCGGTTGACGTACACGCCTTCCCACGCCGGATCGTCCGGGTCGATGTTCGGCGGGTCGGCGGGGTCAAAGGTCGGGGTGGAGACCATGCACAGGATCTCGCCCGTCTTGTAGTTGTACACGCCCACCGTGCCGCTCATGCCGCCCAGTGCCTGATAGGCCACATTGTTGAGATACGCGTCGATGGTCAGATACAGGTTGTTGCCCGTGCCGAGCGGCGAATACACGCCGGTCAGCAGGTTGTAGCCCGACAGCTTGTCGGCAAAGGCGGTCAGCGCGCCCGCGCCGATGTTGCCCGCGGGGTCGCCCACCGCGTGCAGCGTCGCGCGGCGGATGTCGCCGTCCGGATAATAGACGCGGTTGCCGTTTTCGTCCAGCGTGGAGAGCACGTCGCCGTCCCGGTCGAGGATGGTGCCGCCCTTGAGCTGGCCGGAATTGCTGTACAGATGGCGGTTATAGGGATAGGACGCCCAGTCGCCGCCGTCCACGACGAACTGGAAGCAGAAAAAGGCCAGTCCCAGACCGAGCAGCGCCGCCAGGATCAGGCAGAACACGCCGCGCTTTTCGATTTTCCGCATTTAGTCCACCTCCCCGCGCAGTTCGCGCCGCGAAGGCAGCTTGACCGCAAAGGACGCGTTCTGCCGCGTGTCGGTCGCCTTGAGGAAGGCCAGCATGCCCCATGCCGACAGCATGGAAGAGCCGCCGTTCGAGACAAACGGCAGGGTAACGCCGGTGAACGGCAGGATATCGACCGCGCCGAATACGTTCAGGCAGGTCTGGAACACCAGCAGGCTGGTGGCGGCGCAGGCCGCGATCGTATAGAAGCTCGACCGGCCCGCGCGGCACGCGCGCACCGCGAACACGGCCAGCGTGATGATGCACAGGATGGTCAGCACCGCGATCACCAGACCCCATTCCTCGCACAGCATGCCGAATACGATATCGGTATCCGCCGCGGGCAGGCCGCTCAGCCAACCCTTGCCCGCGCCCACGCCGATCATGCCGCCGGATGCGGCCGCGGTCAGCGTATGGGTCTGCTGGAAGCCCGCGTCATACACGTCCTCCCAGATGTGGCCCCACGAGGCAAAGCGCGCCGCAACATGGGGCTTAATGGTCAGCATGACCATGCCGCCGCCGAAGCAGGCCGCGCAGATCAGGCCGAGCACCGCAAAGTCGCCCGAGCGCAGATATGCGATGACGAGGAAGGTGACAAAGAACACCAGCGCCGTACCGAAGTCGTTTTGCAGCGCAAGGCACGCGCCGCACACGCCGGTCAGGCCGATGAACATCCACAGGTTGCGCTTGTTGAACAGACGGTCGAGCGTTGCCGCGCCCGCGAAGATGTAACAGATCTTAGCGATCTCCGAGGTTTGCAGCGACAGCGGGCCGAGGCGCAGCCACGCCTTCGCGCCGCCCTGACTCGAGCCGATCAGCAGCGTGATGACCAGCAAACCGACCGCCGCCGCGCCCATGAACCAGCGCACCTTTTGCGCGCGCGTCAGGTCGCGCAGGAAAAAGCCGAGGATCAGGAAGATCGCAAGGCCCATCAGGATCGCGATCAGCTGCTTGGGCATCTCCTCGGGCACCTTGGAGCCGGTCACGGCCAGCGACAGCGTGCACAGGAAAAACGCGATCGTCTCCATCTCAAAGCCGATGCGCCGGAACGAGCGCAGGATGATGAAATAGCCCCAGCAAACCAGCGTCAGCACCAAAAAGGTCAGCGGGATGGTGACGGTTGCCTCCTCCCCCGCGGCCACGATCAGCTGCAAGGCGGTCAGCACCTGAAACAGCGTCAGCAGCACGAGCGAACCCCACATGCCGGCCGGACGGCCTTCGATGCGGCGCTCGGCCATCTGCTCGCGCTTTTCCTCGGCCGAGATGGGCACCAGCATGGTCGGGATGCCGCCGAAGGACACGGTGTCCCCGTCCTCGACAACGGCGTACTCGTCCACCGGCAGGTCGTTGACCTTGACGCCCCCCTTGGAGCCGAGGTCATAGACCGTCCAGGAGCCGTCGTCCTCGCGGATGAGGGCGGCGTGCTGCCGGGAAACCGAGGGATATTCGATCTGCACGTCGCACGAGGGCGCACGGCCGATGATGTTTTCCCAGTGTGTGATGGGCAGGCGCACCCCGTTTGCCATGCCCAGATAGCCCCAGACCTCGTCCGGGTGTTTGACCTTCCAGAGCGAGCGGATCGCGCCGACCAGAATCATCAGCGCCAGAATCGGGAACACGAACCGCACCACGGTCGTGTACCATGCGCCGACGAGCGGATTTTCCGCCAAAAAGGCGGTCAACGCATCGAGCGGCCCCTGCAAGGCATCGTTCATGTTGATGTTCCTCCTTTCAAAAATCGGATTCTTTAACCTATATATTATAGCACAGCTTGTCAAGGAACAAATGAACGGACAGTAAATGACAAAACCGGATACCACTTGACAGTATTCGCATAGGATGTTACACTGGTATTCCAAGACCATACAAGCGACAAACGAAGTTTGCAGGAAAAAGCCGCAAGGCTTGCCGAAGGAGCAAAACTCTCAGGCGTCCGGATTGCCGGATGGGGACTGTAAATGGATGTGACTCTGGAGAACGCTCCGCAGGGAGCTGCCGAAGGTGCAACGCGTGCGGCGGGGAACCGCATGCCAATCTCTCAGGCAAAAGGACAGAGTGCGAACCTCAGCGCAGGACAGGCGCTTTTTTTGTGTTTCCTGCCGCGCTGAACGGCCCGTTCTTTCAGAGTCAGGCCCCCAAAGGGGGTGCTGGCTCTTTTTGTTTGCCGCAAAAAAAGAAAAAGGGGTATGTAGGTAAAATGTCTATGGATCAACTGGCGGCGCTGGTCAAGCAGATCAGCGACATCGTGTGGAACAGCGTGCTGCTGTATCTGCTAGTGGGCACGGGTATCATCTTCACCATCCGCACGCGCTTTGTGCAGGTGCGCAAGTTCGGCGCGGGCTGGAAGCGGCTGTTCGGCAACTTCTCGCTGCACGGCGAAAAGGCCGGCAAGGACGGCATGAGCCCGTTCCAGGCGCTGACCACCGCAATCGCGGCGCAGGTCGGCACAGGCAACATCGCGGGCGCGGCCACCGCACTGTATTCCGGCGGCCCGGGCGCGATCTTCTGGATGTGGCTTTCTGCCTTCTTCGGCATGTCCACCATCTACGGCGAGGCCGTGCTCGCGCAGAAGTATAAGACGGTCGATCAGAACGGTCACGTCACCGGCGGCCCGATCTACTACATTCGCGCGCGCTTCACCGGCAAGTTCGGCAAGTTCCTCGCGGGCTTCTTCTCGATCGCGATCATCTTCGCGCTGGGCTTCACCGGCAACATGGTGCAGGCCAACTCGATCAGCGAAGCGTTCCAGAACGCCTTCGGCGTGGATAAGCGCATCATCGGCGTGATCTGCGCGATCATCGCGGCGTTCATCTTCCTTGGCGGCGTCAGCCGCATCGCGGCCTTCACCGAAAAGGTCGTTCCGGTCATGGCGGGCTTCTACATCGTCGGCTGCGTCATCATCCTTTGCATCAACCATGCCGCCATCATCCCGGCGTTCCGCTCGATCTTTGTCGCGGCGTTTGACCCGCAGGCCATCCTCGGCGGCGCGGTCGGCATCACGGTGCGCGAAGCGATGCGCTACGGCGTGGCGCGCGGCCTGTTTTCCAACGAGGCCGGCATGGGCTCGACCCCGCACGCGCACGCGCTGGCCAAGGTCGAAAAGCCGCAGGATCAGGGCGAAATCGCCATCGTTTCCGTGTTTATCGACACCTTCATCGTACTGACGCTGACCGCGCTGGTCATCCTGACCTCGGGCCAGCTGCAAGCAGGCGTGCCCGGCGGGCTGGAGGGCACCGCGCTGGCGCAGGCCGCGTTCAACTTCGCGCTCGGCTCGTTCGGCAACGCCTTTGTCGCGATCTGCATGCTGTTCTTCGCGTTCTCGACCATCATCGGCTGGTACTTCTTCGGCGAAACCAACGTCAAGGCGCTGTTCGGCCAGAAGGCGACCAAGCTGTACGCCGCGATCGTCGTCGTGTGCATCGTGATCGGCTCGGCGCTCAAGGTCGATCTGGTGTGGAACCTGTCCGACCTGTTTAACGGCCTGATGGTATTCCCCAACCTGATTGCGCTGTTGTTCCTGTCCGGCATCGTCGCGCGCGCCGCGCATGATGAGGACATCATGAAAAAATAACAATTCCTATGCAAAAAAGGCCGCTTTTTGCGGTCTTTTTTGTATTTTGCCGGTTTTTGGTTTGACAAAACCCACCCATCGGGTATAATAAGGTTGAGTCACATGAGGGGGGACTTTTCTATGCAAAAACTGCACGGCAAAAACCTGCTGCTGGTCGGGTTTACGCTGTTTTCCATGTTCTTCGGGGCGGGCAATCTGATCTTCCCGCCCTATCTCGGCGCGGAGGCCGGCACGGCCGCGTGGCCGGCTTTTATCGGCTTCGCGATGAGCGCGATCGGCCTGCCCGTACTGGGCGTGATCGCGGTGGCGCGGTCGGGCGGGCTGTCCGCCCTTGCCGGGCGCGTGCACCCGCGCTTTGCCGCGGTGTTCACGCTGCTGATCTATCTGTCGATCGGCCCGTGCCTTGCCATCCCGCGTACGGCGAGCACCTCGTTCGAGATGTTTGCGCCGATCATCGGCGGCGGTACGGCCAAGCAGGCCGCGTATTCCGTGCTGTTTTTCGCGGTCGCGTTCCTGATCGCCCTGCGGCCGGACAAGCTGACCGACCGCCTGGGCAAAATCCTGTGCCCGACGCTGATTGTGCTGATCGTCGTGCTGTTCGCGGGCTGCCTGATCGACCCGGTTGCAGCGCACTACGGCGTGGTGCAGCCGGCCTACGCTTCCCTGCCGGCCGCGGTCGGCTTTCTCGGCGGCTATCAGACCATGGACACGATCGCGGCGCTCAACTTCGGCGCGGTGATCGCGCTCAACATCCGTGCCAAAGGCATTGAAGAGGACAAGCAGGTCGTGCGCGGCACGATCCGCGCGGGCTGGATCGCGGGCGCGCTGCTGCTCGTGATCTACGCGATGCTGACGCACGCGGGCGCCATTGCGGGCGGCGCGTTCCCGCTCGGCGCATCCGGCGCGGATACGCTGTCCTCGCTCGCCTATGCCCTGTTCGGCACGCCCGGCCGCGTGCTGCTGGCCGCGATCTTCCTGATCGCCTGCCTGAATACCTGCATCGGCCTGATCTCCTGCGTCAGCGAATACTTTCACGGCCTGTGCCCGCGCATCTCCTACCGCATGTTCGCGGCGTTTTTCTCGGCGGCCAGCATGGTTATCTCCAACATCGGCCTCGCGGGCATTATCCGCCTGTCCACGCCGGTTCTGAACGCCATTTATCCGGCCGCGATCGTGCTGATCGTGCTGTCGTTCGTGCCGCATCTGACCGCGTACCGGCTGGTCTACCCGCTCGCCGTTGGCCTGACCTGCGTGCAGAGCGTGACCGAAGCGCTCGCGCAAAGCGGCGCGGTCATCCCGCTCTGGACCGATGCGGTCGCCGCCCTGCCGCTGACCGGCGCGGGCTTCGGCTGGGTGCTGCCGGCGCTGGCAGGTCTGCTGCTGGGGCTTGTGTTCTCCGGCCACAAAGCGCAGGAGGCTTGAATCCATCCACAGCCCTGTGGAAGAACGCAGAATTCTCCACCAAACAAAAAGGACGCCGTTTGGCGTCCTTTTTTCGCGCCGCAAGGCACGCATGCAACAGAAAAGAACCGCCAAAAGGCGGTTCTTTTCATCGAAATTTTAGATTGTATTGATATCCACCGGTTCGCAGTTTTCGATCCGGATGTCGCCCTCGAGGCAGCGCAGCAGCGCCGACGCCGTGTCGATCGAGGTCAGGCACGGGATCGCACGCTCGACCGCCGTGCGGCGGATGTGCACCGAGCCCAGCTCGGGGTGGCGGCCCTTGACCGAAGTCGCCACGACATAGTCGATCTTGCCGGACTCGATCAGGTCGATGATGTTCGGGCTCGGCTCGTCCACGTTGCGGATCGCGTTGGTCGCGACCATGTGGCGGTTGAGCACGTTCGCCGTGCCGCTCGTCGCATAGATATCGAAGCCGAGCGCTTCAAACCGCTCGCCGATGCGGATGGCTTCCTGCTTGTCCGAATCGCGCACGGAGATCAGCACCGCGCCCTTCTTCTTCATCTTGAAGCCCGCGCCGATCAGACCCTTGAGCAGCGCTTCGCGGAACGTGGTCGCCACGCCCAGCACCTCGCCGGTCGATTTCATTTCCGGCCCCAGCTGGGTGTCGAGGTCGCGCAGCTTCTGGAACGAGAACACCGGCACCTTGACCGCGTAGTGATCGCCTTCCGGATGCAGGCCGGTGCCGCAGCCCATGTCGCGCAGCTTTTCGCCGAACATGCAGCGGGTCGCGAGATCGACCATCGGCACGCCCGTTACCTTGGAGATATACGGCACGGTGCGCGACGAACGCGGGTTGACCTCAATGACGTAAACCTGATCGTTATACAGCACGAACTGGATGTTGACCAGACCGAGTACCGCGAGGTTCTTCGCAAGCGCCTCGGTGTAGCGGATGATGGTATCCTTGTGCTTCTGCTCAATGTTGATGGACGGATAAATCGAGATCGAGTCGCCCGAGTGGACGCCCGCGCGCTCGAAGTGCTCCATGATGCCCGGGATGAGGATGTCGTCGCCGTCGCAGATGGCGTCAACCTCGATCTCGCGGCCCATCATATACTTATCGACCAGCACCGGGTTTTCCACCTTGTTGCGGGTGATGACCTTCATGAACTCGCGCACGTCCTCTTCCTTGTGCGCGATCTCCATGCCCTGACCGCCGAGTACATAAGACGGACGGACAAGCACCGGATAGCCGAGCTGGTCGGCCGCGGCAACGGCTTCTTCCTCGGTCATAACCGTGTGGCCCGCCGGACGCGGGATACCGCACTTCTCGAGGATAACGTCGAACTTTTCGCGGTCCTCCGCGGCGTCAATCGACCACGCCGGGGTGCCGAGGATCGGGACGCCCAGCTTTTCGATGTGCGCAGCGAGGTTGATCGCGGTCTGGCCGCCAAACTGCACGATGGCAAAGTCCGGCTTTTCCGCGTTGACCACGCCGGTCACATCCTCCGGCGTCAGCGGCTCGAAATACAGACGGTCAGCCGTGTCGAAGTCGGTCGAGACGGTCTCCGGGTTGTTGTTGATGATGACGGTCTCACAGCCGAGGCGCTGCAGCGCCCAGACCGCGTGTACCGAGCAATAGTCGAACTCGATACCCTGACCGATGCGGATCGGGCCGGAACCGAGTACCAGCACCTTCTTTTTGCCGGAAGCGGGCTTGACCTCGGTCTCCTCGTCGTAGGTCGAGTAGTAATACGGGGTTTCGGCCTCGAACTCGGCAGCACAGGTATCAACCATCTTGTAAACCGGCAGACGCTTGACATCCGAAATATCCTTGCCGGACAGCTGCTCGATCGTCTTGTCGAGGAAGCCCATCTTCTTGGCGCGCAGGTACAGATCCTTGTCGATCTTTTCCGCCGACGCCAGCTCCTTCTCCATATCCACGATGTTCTGGAACTTATGCAGGAAGAAGGTGTCCATCGTGGTGACCTCGTGGATCTCCTCAATGGTCATCAGGCCGCGGCGCAGCGCCTCGCAGATGTGGAACAGACGCTGGTCGTCCACGCGGGCCACGCCCTTGCGGATCTCCGCATCCGACTGCTGCTGGATGCGCGGAGCGATCATGCTGTCGAGCTTGATCTCGCAGCCGCGGACCGCCTTCATCAGCGCGCCTTCAAACGTGTTGTCGATCGCCATGACCTCGCCCGTCGCCTTCATCTGCGTGCCGAGCGTGTTGTCCGCGTACACGAACTTGTCAAACGGCCAGCGCGGGAACTTGACCACGCAGTAGTCGAGCGTCGGCTCGAAGCAGGCCTTGGTCTTTTTGGTGACGGCGTTTTCGATCTCGTCCAGGCCGTAGCCGACCGCGATCTTGGCGGTCACCTTGGCGATCGGGTAGCCGGTCGCCTTGGACGCCAGCGCGGACGAACGCGAAACGCGGGGGTTTACCTCGATGACCGCGTACTCGAACGAATCCGGGTTGAGCGCATACTGCACGTTGCAGCCGCCCTCGATGCCCAGCTCGGTGATGATGTTGAGCGCCGAGGTGCGCAGCATCTGGTATTCCTTGTCGCACAGCGTCTGGCTGGGCGCGACAACGACCGAGTCGCCGGTGTGTACGCCGACCGGATCGACGTTTTCCATATTACAGATCGTGATCGCGTTGCCCTTGTGGTCGCGCATGACCTCGTATTCGATTTCCTTCCAGCCCGCGATGCACTTCTCGACCAGGATCTCGTCCACGCGCGAGTACATGATGCCGGTCGCGGCGATCTCGCGCAGCTGGTCCCAGGTGTAGGCGATGCCGCCGCCCGTGCCGCCGAGCGTGTACGCCGGACGGATGATGACCGGCAGGCCGATTTCCCGGGTAAACTCGACCGCATCCTCGACCGAGTGCACGACCTTGGACGCGATGACCGGCTCGCCGATCTTCTCCATCGTGTCCTTGAACATCTGGCGGTCCTCCGCCTTGGCGATGGTCTCAGGGTTTGCGCCGAGGAGCTTGACGCCCATCTTGTCGAGGAAGCCGCTCTCGCACAGCTCCATGGCGAGGTTCAGACCGGTCTGGCCGCCGAGGTTGGGCAGCAGCGAGTCCGGATGCTCTTTCTTGATGATCTCCTGCACCGCTTCAACGGTCAGGGGTTCGATATAGACCTTGTCGGCCATGGCCTTATCGGTCATGATGGTGGCGGGGTTGGAGTTGACCAGCACGACCTCCAGGCCTTCCTCGCGCAACGCGCGGCAGGCCTGCGTGCCCGCGTAGTCGAACTCGGCCGCCTGGCCGATGACGATCGGGCCGGAGCCCAGTACCATAACCTTATGAATATCCTTGCGCAGCGGCATTACTGAGCACCTCCCTTTGCTTTTGCAATGTTGTCCATAAATTTATCAAACAGATACGACGTATCCATCGGGCCGGGGCAAACCTCCGGGTGGTACTGCACGGTGAACACCGGGCGGCCGATGTGCTCGATGCCCTCAACCGTGCCGTCGTTCAGGTTGACATAGCGCACGCGCGCGATCTTGGAATCAACCGACTCGCCGACGACCGCATAGCCGTGGTTCTGGCTGGTGATATAGGTGCGGTCCACATCCAGATCCTTGACCGGATGGTTGACGCCGCGGTGGCCGTACTTGAGCTTGGTGGTCTTGGCGCCGATGGCGAGGCTCAAAAGCTGATGGCCGAGGCAGATGCCGAAGATCGGGATATTGCTCGCGAGCAGCTTTTTGAGGTTCTCGACAATCTCGACGTTTTCCGCCGGGTCGCCGGGGCCGTTCGACAGCATGACGCCGTCAAACTTGCCGATGACGTCCTCCGGCGGGGTGAGCGCCGGGATGGTGACGACCTCGCAGCCGCGCTTTTGCAGCTCGCGCTCGATGTTGTACTTGACGCCGTAGTCATACAGCGCGATGCGGTATTTCTGCTCGCCCTCCGCCGGGTAGACCGTGCTTTCCGCGCAGGTGACCGATTTGACCGCGTCCTTGACGACGTACGCGTGCATGGCCTCGATGGTCTGCTCGTCCGGCTCGAAGCCCTCGGTGTAGATCACGCCGTTCATGACGCCCTCGCCGCGCAGCTTGCGGGTGAGCGCGCGGGTGTCGATGCCCGCCAGGCCGACGACCTTCTGCTCCTTGAGGTATTCGTCCAGCGTCATCTTGCAGCGCCAGTTGGACGGATACTCCGCGATCTCGCGCATGATAAAGCCGGAAACCCAGCTCTTGCGGGATTCATAGTCGTCAAAGTTGATGCCGTAGTTGCCGATCAGCGGATAGGTCATGGTGACGATCTGTCCGTAATAAGACGGGTCGGTCAAAACCTCCTGATAGCCGGCCATGCCCGTGTTGAACACGACCTCGCCGATGCTCTGCCCTTCGTAGCCGACGGCCTGACCCTCAAACCGGGTGCCATCCGCGAGCAGTAAATACGCTTTTTTCATTCTTGTATCTCCACGCTCCCATTTTGAAATTCGCAGAATTTCCATTCAGTCCAGACACAAGCCATGCTTGTGTCATCCAAAGTCAGGACATGCGCCTGACTTTGGATACCCCGACCCAGCGGCTTCGGGCCGCGTCCGGGGGTATCAAAAATCAGTTTCTTCGGAACTGATTTTTGTATATAGGGGGTACCGGGTACCCCCTATAAGTCACTTGATCGCCGCGACGATTTCATCGCGCATGCGGATCGCTTCCGCGCGCGCGGCTTCCTTGTAGTCCTCGCCGTTGTTGCCGGTTTTCTTCCACGCGCACATGATACCGCGCGAGGAATTGACGATCGCGCCGAGGCCGTCGTCGTTGAAGGCATTGGCAATGTCCTTGGCGGTTGCGCCCTGCGCGCCGTAGCCCGGCACGAGGAAGTAGGACTTCGGCAGCAGCTCGCGCACGATCTTCTGCTCTTCCGGATAGGTCGCGCCGACGACCGCGCCGATCTGGTTGTAGCCGCACGGCGTATCCAGACCCTCGCCCCATTTCGCGACCATCTCGGCCATGCGCGCGTACAGCGGCTTGCCCTCCATGTCGCGGTTCTGCAGCTCGCCGGAGGACGGGTTGGAGGTCTTGACCAGCATGAACAGGCTCTTGTCGCGGTTGCGGCACTCCTTCAAAAACGGCTCAACGCCGTCCGTGCCCAGATAGCCGTTGACCGTCACGCTGTCGCAGCCGTAAGGCGCGATCTCGGTGTCGCCCACGCGGGTCTTGCCCAGATACGCTTCCGCGTAAGCGGTCGCGGTTGCGCCGATGTCGTTGCGCTTGATGTCGCCGATGACGTACATGCCCTTGGCGTGCGCGTAGTCGATGGTCTCCTTGAGCGCCATCGCGCCGTACGAGCCAAGCAGCTCATAGTACGCCGCCTGCGGCTTGACCGCGGGCACGATGTCGCACAGCGCATCGATCAGGCCGCAGTTGAACGCGACCACGCTCTCGGCCGCCGCGCGCAGCGTCTCGCCGTGCAGCATCATGTTGCGTCCCGAAATGTGCTGGGGGATGTACTCCAGCCGCGCATCCAGACCTGCGACGGTCGGGTTGCCCTTTTCCTTGATCTTTTCTACCAGTGTTTGGATCGACATAGATATTCTTCCTTTCTCAGCTGCAAGCGGTTATCCTACGTTTCACTGCTCAAAATAACAACGTTGTCCGCGCCGTCCACCTCGCATAGCCGGACGCAGACGCGCTCATCGCGCGCGGTGGGCAGGTTTTTGCCGATATAGTCCGGCCGGATCGGCACCTCGCGATGGCCCCGGTCGATCAGCACCGCCAGCTGGATGCGCCCCGCGCGGCCCTGATACGACACCGCTTCGATCGCGGCGCGCACCGTGCGCCCGGTATAGAGCACATCGTCCACCAGCACGACCGTCGCGCCCTCGATGCGCGGATCGGACGATGATTGAGGCGCGCCCTCGCGCGGCTTGTCGTCCCGCCACGGGGTCACGTCCAGTTCGATCACCGGCGGCGTGCGGCCTTCGACCTCGCCGAGCTTTTTGGCGATGCGCTGCGCCAGAAATACGCCGCGCGTCTTGATCCCGGCCAGCAGCAGGTTTTCCGCACCCTTGTTTTTTTCGATGATTTCAAACGCAATGCGGGTCAGCGCGCGGCGCACGCCGTCCGCATCCATAATCACGGCCTTTTGTTCGGCCATCCTGCCACCTCCCCACCTGAAAAATTTGCAAAAAAACAGCCTCCTGCGCCGAAAGCAGAAAGCCGTACCTCAAAATTACACCTGTCCCCCATTTTCTCCGGCTGACGGCGTATGCACTGTTTTCTGCCTTGGCGGCTCACGGGCCGCGCCTTAAAGGCGGATTGTTTCATTTATTATATCGTATGAAACGGGTTTTGTAAACAGACGATACCACAAAACAATTTTGTTTTTTTATACAAATTTTGTTGCCGCCGCACAGCGTGTAAGACCGGATGCAAAGCGGGCATACTATATCCGGCGGCACCCAAATCTTTTTTTGAAAGGCGGCGGACAGGACTATGCGGATATCTCCCTTTGTTTCAGGCATTGCGACCGGTGCGGTCGCGGGCGCAGTCGTCTCCATGATGGCGGCGGGCGCGATGATGAACCCCTCGGTGCGGCGCAGCGCGCAGCACGCGGCAAACAAGGCGGAACACGCCATGCACAAGGCGGCGACGAACGTCGGCCATATGCTGGGCTGACGACGCCCGGACGCAAAAAAAGAGAAGCAGGCAAGCCTGCTTCTCTTTTTTTTGCAAATTACGCCGCGTCCGCGGTATGTCCCTTTTTCTGATCGTGCAGCCGGCGCGCGGCGTACACGACCGGTGTGTCGAGCAGCGAAGTGAAAATGAAGATCACATAGCTCGACAGCGCGACCGAAATCAGTGTTGGAATATCGTAGGTGCCCCAGAACGCGAGCGCGGTGAACAGCACGGTGTTGACCAGCTGCGAGACCAGCGTCGAACCGTTGTTGCGCAGCCAGAGGAACGCGCGGTGGTCGCCGGTCTTGCGCTCGGTGATTTCCCCCCACTTGTGGTACAGCCACACGTCGAACCCCTGCGCGACCGCGTACCCCGCCAGTGACGACAGCATCATGCGCGGGGTGTTGGAGAACACCGCCTCGATCGACGGACGCACCCAGTCATTTACCGACGGGACATACAGCAGCCACGACTGCGAAACCACAATAAACAGCACATTCGCGGCGATACCCGCCCAGACCGCCTGCTGCGCGGCGCGCTTGCCCGCGACCTCGCTCAAAATATCGGTCACGAGGAAGGTGGTCGCAAACAGGATGTTGCCCAGCGTCATCTCCATGCCGAACGCATCCACCAAAATCATCACTTCGATGTTGGCCGCAATGGTCGCAAACACGGTGAACGCCATCAGGCCGCCGGTGCCGAACAGGTAAAACCACAGCAGTACCGCGCCGTACAGCACGATGAGCGTGCCGATCAACAGAATTTCGTTTATCATTTCACATCTCCTACGCCAAAATCTGTGTTTTCCAGCAGAATATCCACCCGCGGGTTGTCTTTATACAGCGGATACACCTCGCGCACAAAATCCGCGCGCACAGCGTCGTCCGGACGGACGGGTGTGGTGTTCGGCACCATGATGTTGACGCAGACGCGGTCAAAATGCGCAAGCCCGGTCTCGATGTCGCGCTGCATGCTGTCCGCCGTCTGCCCGGCAAGGCCGAACAGCAGGCAGCAGTCATCAAAGTCCGCGGCGATCTTCGCGGGGTCGCTCTCATCGATGCCCTTGTCGAGCACCCGCTCGCGCCAGTCCGCGTCAAAGGTCTCCACGCCGATCTTGACATGCAGCGTGACCCCCTGCCCCGCAAACCGCGCGCGCAGCGCGGGCAGCGTTTTGCGGAAGATCCAGTGGCTTTCGATGTGCAGGTCGTGAATGCCCTTTTCGCGGCACACGCGTTCAACCTCGCGGATGGTGGACTCGTCCAGCTCGGCGAACGAGCCGGAGTTGATCGCCTCCAGGCGGCCATATACGCCGGTCACCTGCGCGAGCACACCGCGGTTGAGGGCGAGATTGGCCTGCTCGTCGCGCGACGCATCCAGATGATAGTCGCAGAAGCGGCAGCGCTTCCATGCGCAGCCCCGCCCGCGCAGCAGCACGATCTCGCGCGGGTTTTTGTCCTCGATCACCGAATAACGCGTCATCTCCACCGGTTTTCCCCTCTCTTTTTGCAAAAAAAAATAAGGCGTACCCTCAAAAACGGTACACCATCCCTCGACCCGCGCCGTCCGGCGCGGTACAGCCTTCGATAAAAAGCATTTTTCATCGAAGTCTTTCCCGTAGTTTTGTTTAAAGACAGGATGGTTCCGAACTGTCTGTTCTGCAATTTCCCTCCCATTATATCGGATCTGCGCCGAAAGTCAAGCATATTTCGCGCGGGGCTGCGGCATATACTTTCCCGAATGGAGGGATGCGTATGCCATGGGACACCATCGCGCGGGTCAACGACGCCTTGCGCGGCGTCATCTGGGGCGCGCCCATGCTGATTCTGCTCACCGGTACGGGCGTCTATTTCACGCTGCGCACCGGCCTGTTCCAGCTGCGGTACCTGCGGCTTTGGCTGGGGCGCACGATCCTGTCCTGCTTTTCCGGCCAAACGCGGCGCGCGGGCGGCATCTCCCCCTTTGCCACCGTGTGCACCGCACTTGCCGCGACGGTCGGCACGGGCAACATTGCGGGCGTCGCCACTGCGCTGACCATCGGCGGCCCGGGCGCGGTGTTCTGGATGTGGGTCGCGGCCTTTTTCGGCATGATGACCGCCTTTGCGGAGAATACGCTGGGCATGCTGTACCGCGAGAAAGGGCCGGACGGCGCATGGCGCGGCGGGCCGATGTATTATCTGAAAAAAGGGCTGCATGCGCCTCTGCTCGCCGGAGCGTTTGCGTTGTTCTGCGCGCTCGCCTCGTTCGGCATCGGCAACATGAGCCAGTGCAACTCGATCGCGGGCGGGCTGCGCAGCGTGTTCGGCGTGCCGCCGCTCGCGACCGGTCTGGTCACCGCTGCGCTTTTGGGCGCGGTCATGCTGGGCGGACTCAAACGCATTTCGCGCGTGACGACCGCGCTCGTGCCCGCCATGGCGCTGTTTTACATGGGCGGCGCGGCGGTCGTGCTGTGGTGCCGCCGCGAATTTGTTCCACAGGCTTGTGGACAAATCCTCGCCTGTGCCTTTGACCTGCGGGCAGCTGGCGGCGGCGCGGCCGGGTTCGGCATCGCGCAGGCCATCCGTATCGGCATTTCGCGCGGCGTGTTCTCCAACGAGGCCGGGCTCGGCTCATCGGTCATGGTGCACACGGCGGCGGATGCAAAAGAGCCGTGCGAACAGGGCATGTGGGCGGTGTTCGAGGTGTTTTTCGACACGATCGTCATGTGCACGGTCACCGCGCTGGTCATCCTGTCGAGCGGTGTTTACAACGCTACGCAGTACGGCCTTGCGGCGGGCACACCGCTGCTGATGCGGCTCGAAACCGGCGCGGCGCTGACCGCGCACGCGTTTTCCTCGGTGTTCGGCGCGCCGGGCGGCGCGTTCGTCGCGGTGTCGCTCGCGCTGTTTGCCTTTTCCACCCTGCTCGGCTGGTCGTACTACGGCCAGCGCGCCGCGGAATACCTGTTCGGCGCGCGCGCCGTACCTTTTTATAAGGTACTGTTTGTCGCGGCGGCGGCCGCGGGCTGCGTCATGCGGCTGGATCTCGCATGGGCGCTGTCCGACACCTTCAACGGCCTGATGGCACTGCCCAACCTTGCCGGTGTGCTCGCGCTGCGGCGCGATGTGTTGGGCGAATGGCGGCGCTATCGCCGCACCCGTCATATTATTTGACAATTCCTTCTATTTTCTCACCCCTTTCCCTCACAGATTGCACAAAATTACGTTTTTTGCATCCAAAAAACGTTTTTGACCTTGTCAATCGGGCGCAATCCATATAAAATATAAGAGCATTGCAGGAATGAAACAAACATCCTGCAAAATGAAGGGGGAAAATGGAATGGATTTAACGGCAACCCTGTGGACGCTGCTGCCGCCGATCATCGCGATCGCATTGGCGCTGATCACCAAGGAGGTTTACTCCTCCCTGCTCATCGGCATTCTGGCAGGCGCACTGCTTTACACGGGCTTCAACCCGCTGCATGCGGTCGAAACGACCTTCACGGTCATGGGCGGCAAGCTCGGAGACAACATCAACATCTGTATCTTTCTGGTGCTGCTCGGCATTCTGGTGTCGCTGGTCACCAAATCGGGCGCATCGCGCGCCTACGGCGACTGGGCGGTCAAAACCATCCGCACCCGCCGCGGCGCTTCGTTTGCAACTTCGTTCCTCGGCATGTTCATTTTTGTCGATGACTATTTCAACTGCCTGACCGTCGGCACGGTCATGCGTCCGGTCACCGATAAGTACAGCATCACGCGCGCCAAGCTCGCGTACATCATCGACGCGACCGCCGCACCCGTGTGCATCATCGCGCCGATCTCCAGCTGGGCGGCCGCCGTCGGCTCGTCCCTGCCCGAGTCCAGCTCGATGGACGGCTTCTCGCTGTTTTTGCAGACCATCCCGATGAACCTGTACGCCCTGCTGACCATCCTGTTCCTGATCTGGCTGATGGCGGTCGATTTCGACTTCGGCCCGATGGAGAAGTACGAGCGCACGCACCGCGATGACGACCTCTCCCATCAGGAAGAGAATTACGTTGTCGGCGGCGCGGGCAAGGTGTACGACCTGATCCTGCCGATCTGCGTGCTGATCGTGCTGTGCGTGGCCGGCATGCTGTACACCGGCGGCATCCTCGAGGGCGTCGGCGTTGTGGATGCGTTCGCCAACTGCGATTCCTCGACCTCGCTCGTACTCGGCTCGTTCTTTACGCTGGTCTTTACCTTTATCCTGTATATCCCGCGCAAGGTGCTGTCCTTCGGTCAGTTCTGCGAGGCGTTCACCGAGGGCTTCAAGTCCATGGTGCCCGCCATCCTGATCCTGACGCTCGCGTGGACGCTGTCCGGCGTCTGCTCGGAGGATTACCTCAACATCGGCGGCTTTGTCTCCTCGGTCGTCAGCGGCGACTCGATGGTGTCCATGCTGATGCCCGCGATCTTCTTCCTGATCGCGCTCGGCCTGGCCTTCGCCACCGGCACCTCCTGGGGCACGTTCGGCATCCTGATCCCGATCGCGGTCGCGGTATTCGGCGACGCGCCGAGCACCATGCTGATCATGACCGTCGCGGCCTGCCTGTCCGGCGCGGTCTGCGGCGACCATATCTCGCCGATCTCGGATACCACCATCCTCGCGTCCGCGGGCGCGCAGTGCAACCACATTGACCACGTTTCCACCCAGATGCCCTACGCGCTGATGATCGCTGCGATCAGCTTTATCGGCTTTTTGGTGGGCGGCGTTGTCGGCAACGGCATCGTCGCGCTGCTTGTCGGCATCGTACTGCTGGTCATCGTTGCGCTGTGGATCATGGCGCGGCACAAAAAGTCCAAAGCATAAAAAAACCTGCACGTTTTTGACAACCGCATCACCTGACGGCTCCCCCGTTTTGGGGGAGCCTGTTCTGTGCCTTTGGCGCGCCAAACCGCGCCAAAAAATACCCAATCCCACCCCAACGCACCAAAAGAAAGGAAGAACTCCGTTGACCACCGACCTGACCGAAGGAAAACCCTCATCCAAACTGTTCTGGTTCTCGCTGCCGCTGCTGCTGAGCGTGGCATTCCAGCAGCTCTACCAGATGGCCGACTCCATGATCGTCGGCCGCTTTGCGGCGACGCCTGCCGCGGGCGAACTGGCGCTCGCCGCCGTCGGCGCAAGCTACCCGATCACCCAGCTGTTCGTCGCGGTCGCGACCGGCGTCAACATCGGTACGAGCGTGCTCGTGTCCCAGCTGTTCGGCGCCAAGCGCTATCTGCGCATGAAAACCGCGATCTCGACCGCGCTGCTGACTACGACCGTCATCGCGCTCATCCTGACGCTGATCGGCGCGCTCGCCACGGGCAGCATCATGCGCGCGCTGCAAACGCCGGACAATATCTTTGCCGACGGCTCGCTCTATCTGCGGGTGTATGTGTTCGGCCTGCTGTTCCTGTTCATCTATAACGTCTGCACTGGTATCTTCAACGCGATGGGCGACAGCCGCACCCCGCTGATCCTGCTGATCCTGTCCTCGGTGGTCAACGTCGTGCTCGACCTGATCTTCGTAGCCGCGTTCCAGTGGGGTGTTGCGGGCGTTGCATGGGCAACCTTCATCGCGCAGGGCGGCGCGGGCGCGCTGGCCTTTGTGCTGCTGATGCGCCGCGTGCGCACCTTTGACACCGGCGGACACTTCCTGCTGTTTTCGCCCGAAATGCTGCGCCGCCTGACCAACTACGCCATCCCGTCGATCGCGCAGCAGAGCTTTGTCTCGGTCGGCAATGTCATCATCCAGTATTACATCAACCTGTGCGGCGCAACCGTCATCGCGGGCTTCTCGGCCGCGACCAAGATCAACACCTTCGCGCTGACCTGCTGCATGTCGTTCGCCTCCGGCCTGTCCAGCTTTGTCGCGCAGAACATCGGCGCGCGCAAGCTCGACCGCGTCAGTCAGGGCCTCAAGGCGGGCGCGACCTTCTCGCTGTCGCTCTCGGTCGTGTTCACCGCGATCTACCTGCTGTTTGCCAACACGCTGGTCGGCCTGTTCGTCCCGGCGGGCAGCTCGTCGGGCGTCATCGACGTCGGCCGGCAGTATCTGTTCGTCGTCACCCCGTTCTACCTGATCGTGTGCATCAAGTTCGTGTGCGACAGCGTGCTGCGCGGCGCGGGCGCGATGCGGCCGTTCATGATCACCACCTTCTCCGACCTGATCATCCGCGTGGTGCTGTCCATTGTGCTGTTCCACCTGCTGGGCAACGAACTGGGCATCTGGCTGTCCTGGCCGATCGGCTGGTTCCTCGGTTCCGGCCTTTCCGCCTGGTTCTACAAAAGCGGCGCTTGGCGCAAAAATCTGCCTGTGCTGTAAGGCAAACAGGGCTTCCCGTTGGGAGGCCCTGTTTTTTTGTATAAAACCGCGCCTTTCCCTGCAAAATAAGGGTGGGAAGGAAGGGAAAGCCCTTGCTAAAGCTCATCCATGCGAGTAAAATATATCATGACAGCGGCGTGACCGCGCTGCGGGATGTCAACCTGCATGTCGCGCGCGGCGACTATGTGTCCATCACCGGCGCGTCCGGTTCGGGCAAGAGTACACTCATGCACATCCTCGGCCTGCTCGACACGCTCTCCGAGGGACAGTACCTGCTCGGCGGGGCGGACGTGTCCTGCCTGCCCCCGCGCACGCTTGCGCGGCTGCGCCGAGAGCAGATCGGCTTTGTCTTTCAGGGCTTCCGCCTGCTGCCCGGCATGAACGCGCTCGAGAACGTCGCGCTCCCGCTCGCCCTGCAAGGGGTGCCGCGGACAGAGCGGCTGGAACGCGCCGAAGAGGCGCTGGCGCGCGTCGGCCTGTCCGACCGCGTGTCCCACCGGCCCGACCAGCTTTCCGGCGGCCAGCAGCAGCGTGTGGCGATCGCCCGCGCCGTGGTCACCCGGCCGAGCGTCGTGCTGGCGGACGAACCGACCGCGGGCCTCGACCCCGCCGCGGCGGAGGACGTCCTGCGCCTGCTCGACGGCCTGCATCAGGCGGGCCACACCATTGTTCTGATCACACACGACCGCGCCGCAGCGGCACGCGCGGCACGGCGGCTCTATCTGGAAAGCGGCGTGCTTTCCGGCGGATAAAAACATTCAGGGAGGCGGATTATGAACCGACGGGATAAGACAAACTATTATCTGGATATGGCACAGGTGGCGCTCGAGCGCGGCACCTGCCTGCGGCGCAACTTCGGCGCGGTGATCGTCAAAAACGACGTGATCGTATCCACCGGCTACACCGGCGCACCGCGCGGCCGAGCGAACTGCATCGACATCGGCACCTGCATTCGGCAGAAAATGGGCATCCCGCGCGGCGAACGGTATGAATTCTGCCGCTCGGTGCACGCGGAAGCCAACGCCATCATCGCCGCCCCGCGCGACCAAATGCTGGGCGCGACACTCTATCTGGTCGGACGCGACATGTCCACGGGCGAAATCATGCCGGACGCCAACTCCTGCACCATGTGCAAGCGCATGATTATCAACGCGGGCATTGCAAAAGTGGTCATCCGGCGCGATCAGGATACATATGACACGATCGATGTATCCGACTGGGTCGCCCATGATGATATTCTGGATGGACAAACGGGATACTAAGCCGTTTTCCTACATAACAAAAGGAGGATATTCCCATGGAACTGAAAATCTACAAATGCATGCATTGCGGCAATATCATTGAAATGATCGACGATCACCATGTACCGGTGATGTGCTGCGGCGAGAAGATGAAGGAATTCAAGGCCGGCGAGACCGACGGCGCGTCGGAGAAGCATGTGCCGGTTGTAACGGTTGAGGGCGACGTTGTCCGTGCCAAGGTCGGCGAAGTCGCGCACCCGATGACCGAGGAGCATCACATCGCGTTCATCTGGCTGGTGACCGACAAGGGCGTACACCGCGCGGTACTCGACCACACGGGCGCACCCGAGGCGACGTTCCGTCTGGCGGACGGCGAAAAGGCCGAAGCGGTTTACGAATTCTGCAACCTGCACGGCCTGTGGAAGGCGACGCTGTAAGTTTTCCCTGCACAAACAAAAAAGCGTGTTTCCGATTGGAAACACGCTTTTTTTATTCGGTTTGTCAGCCGCGGTCGTCCAGATTGACGTATTCGACCGATTTGGCCAGCGGCTTGTAGGCCGGGCGGATGATCTTGCCGCCGGTCGTGACTTCCTCGAGCCGGTGGGCCATCCAGCCGACGATACGCGCCGTGGCAAACAGCGGCGTATACAGCGACCGGGGCAGGCCGAGCATTTTATAAACAAAGCCGGAATACATATCCACATTGGCGCACATCGGCTTGTCGCTGCCCTTCTTCTCGGCAAAGATCGCGGGCGTCAGCTTTTCGACCAGCTCGATCAGGTCCATTTCCTCGGAAAAGCCAGTCTTTTCCGCCAGCGGACGCGCCGCCCGCTTGAGCGCCACCGCACGCGGGTCGCTCTTGGTGTAAATGGCGTGGCCCATGCCGTAGATCAGGCCGGAACCGTCGCCCGCCTCACCGTCCAGGATCTTGCGCAGGTAATCGGCGACCTCGCCCTCGTCCTTCCAGTTGTGCAGATTTTCCTTCATCTCGTCAAACTGCTTGACGACGCGCAGGTTCGCGCCGCCGTGACGCGGGCCCTTGAGCGCGGAAACCGCCGCGGCGATCGCGGAATAGGTGTCCGTGCCCGAAGAGGAGGTCACGCGCACGGTAAATGAGGAGTTGTTGCCGCCGCCATGCTCGGCATGCAGGATCAGGCAGCGGTCGAGCAGCTTGGCCTCGTCGTCGTTATACTTGCCGTTCGGGCGCACCAGATGCAGGATGTTCTCCGCGGTCGAGCGGTCCGGGTCGGGCACATGCAGGAACATGGAGTCGCCGTCAAAATAGCGGCGCTTGGCCTGATAGGCATGCGAAATGATGACCGGGAACTTGGCCATCAGGCTGATGCCCTGCCGCATGATGTTCTCAACCGTGGTTTCATCCGGGTTGGCGTCGTAGGAGTAAAGCGCAAGCGTCGCGCCCGCGAGCTTGTTCATAATGTCGCGGCTGGGCGCGCGCATGATCATATCCTCGGTGAAGTTATCCGGCAGCGCACGCTCCAAGCCGATCGTGTGCTGGAACTCCGCCAGCTGGCGGCGGGTCGGCAGCTGGCCGCACATCAGCAGATAGCCGACCTCCTCGAACCCGAAGCGGTCCTCCTTTTCCAGACCGTGGATCAGGTCGTATACATTATAACCGCGATAGGTCAGCCGGCCTTCGATCGGCTCGCGCTCGCCTTCGTTGAGTATGTAACCGTGTACGTTGCCCAACCGGCTCGCGCCGACCAGTACGCCCGTGCCGTCCGCATTGCGCAGGCCGCGCTTGATGCGGTAGCGGGAGTACAGCTCCGGCGGGATCTGGCTGTTCAGACGAAAGCTCTCACTGAGTTCATGCAGGAGCTCCTCTTTTACATAATTCGGCTGAATCGTCATCCGGCTATCCCCTTTCCTTCCTTACCATATCTTTATGAATAATATTGTACTCCTATCCTGCATCTATGTCAAATTTTGTTGCTGGTAAAACCCTACAAAAACGGGTTTTTAGCACTTTTTTCCGTTGTTCACTCTGCCTGTACGCAAGATTTTTCTTCTCGCTGTGCAAATGGTTTCCCAATTTGCCTTGCAAAAGCGACGGCGGGACAGCAAAACAAAAAAAATCACGGCCCTAAGCCGTGATTTTTTTGATTCCGGTTTGCTGTTACATCAGATCGAGCAGCTTGTAGCAGCGCGCCTTGGTGTAGCTCTGCTTGAAGCTGTAAGACGCCAGCTGGCCGGCCGTCTCGTCCGAGCTTTCCTTGGCTGCGTTGGCCGCGCCCGAGTCGCGTTCCTGCACCCACTGCTTGTAGCTCTCTTCCTCGGCGGCATACTGGTCCGCGTTGAGCACGGTCGCCAGATAGTCGTACATCTCGACCAGCAGGTTATCCCACGACTCGAACGAGCTTGCCGTCAGCGCCAGCTCATCCTCCTGCGTTGCGGCGGACGCGATTTGCAGATCGTTCTGCTCGAGCGCATCCATCTGGCTGCTGAAGTCCTGCTTCTGCTGACTCTGCTGCTGCTGGGTTTCCTGCTGCTTCTGCTCGTCCTGCTGCGCCTGCGACAGCTGGTCGCGCAGATCGGAGAGCTGCTTTTTCTGGTCGGCGGTCAGCGTATCGTCCGCATCCAGCGAATCCAGCTTGCCCGCGGCCGCGTCATACTTCTTATCCGCCAGATAGCTCTGCACTTCCGCAAGATCCGAGGCAAACTCGTCGTCCGACTGCGCGGTCTGCGCCTGCTCGAGCAGGTCCTCGACCGCGTCGTACAGCGCAGAATCCGGGTCGGTCACGCGGTTTTGCAGCTGCTTGAGCAGCGCGATCGCTTCGGTGTACTGGCCGTTATCCACATACTGCTGTGCGGTCTGGTAATCCTGCAGCATCTGGATGGTCGAGTCGAGCGAGGACGGGTCCTTGGCCTCGGCCTGCGCGGCGAGGTAATACTCGAGCGCCTTGTCGAAATCGCCGCGGTTTAAGTACTTCTCGGCCAGCGTCAGGTTTTCGTCCGGCTGGCGGCTCATAAAGAACCACACACCGCCGCCGATCAGCGCGATGATCAGGATCACGACCACGGCGATCACCGCGCCCTTTTTGCCCTTGGAGGGCTTGCGGTACGGCTTATCGTCCGGATCGGGTTCGGAAAAATAGGTGGTGCGCGGCGCGCTCGGCGTGCCCGAGGCACGGCGCACAGGCGGCACATCGATGGGCGGCAGCTCCTCCGCCGTCGGGATATGCGGATCGGTCGCGGCGAACGGGTCGCCCGTGGTCACGCCATCGTCCGTCAGGCCGTCCGCGTGATGGTCTTCTTTCATGACCGCGTCAAAGGCCGAAAGATCGATCGGTCCTTTCAGTTCGTCCGGCAGCGAGGTAAAGACGGCGGTTTCATCGTTGACGCCTTCCTGCTCAACGACCGCGCCGCAGAATGGGCAGAACTTGCCCGCGATGGGCAGCTCCCTGCCGCAGTTCTTGCAAAGCATGGATGGTTCCTCCTCTGAAAAATACAATATAACAATCCGATAATAGTATAACATGCGGAAAAGCGGTTGTAAACCTTTGTGACGGGAACCAAACAGCCCGCTTTTCCGTTTTTACAGACAGGCGGGAAACCATGGAAAAAACAGGATTTGTATCGAAACTGAAACCGCGCTTTGGCTTGACAAGCCATAGCCCCGACCGTACAATAGAATTACTATCGAACAAGGGGGAGTAAACCTTGAAAAAACGTCTTTTCAGCAGCCTTTTGGCTGCTGTCATGTTACTGACCACCGCGTTTGCCGCGGGCGGTGACGTTACCGGCACGCAGCCGAAGGCCGCGTCCGATACGGTTTTGACCTTTGCGGTCACGCTGCCCGAGGGCACGGAGGCCATGACAAGCGAGCTGGCTGACCAGCTGCAAACCGTGCTCAGCCGCCGGCTCGAGCAGCTGGCGCTCGAAACCGCGACGGTCACCCTCGCGGAGGACAACGCCTCGATCACCGTCACTTTGCCCGCGGATGCGGACGTGCCGGACGATCTGGCCGCCTTCCTGACGCAGCCGAACGCGCTGTCCGTCACGGACACGGAAGACAAAATCAGCCTGACGAGCGCGGACATCACCGCCGCGGAAGCCGGCCAGATGGCCGAAGGCGACGGCGGCGCGGCTTACATACAGCTGACCCCGTCCGACGACGCGCAGGCGGCGCTGGCCGAGCTGACCGAGGACGACACGCTGTCCGTCACACTGGACGGCGCGGCCATCGGCAAAACCGCGACCTATGACGCGGACGACGCCGCGCTGACCGTGACCGGCGGCTTGGATCTGGACACCGCCAAGCTGTACGTCGTGCGCATCACGGCGGGCACGCTGCCTGTCACGCTGACGCTGTCCGACGACGCCCAGACCGAACAGCCGGAAGAGCCGGTCGAACCCGCTTTCCCGGACATCGCGGGCCACTGGGCGGAAAAAGCACTCAACAAGGCCGTCGGCATGGGCCTGATCAAGGGTGTAGACGGCAAAATGCTGCCGGATGCCGCAGTCAAGCGCTCGGAAGCCATCGTTATGCTTAACCGCGCGCTCGGCGCGACCGTCACGGATGACACGAGCGGCCTTTCCGGCACGCCGGCCAACGCATGGTATGTGGAGGACCTCGGCAAGGCCATCCATCTAGGCATGATCGACGCCAACGACAGCCGCAACTTCGACACCGCCGCCACCCGCGCGGAGGCGTTCGAATGGCTCGCCCGCGCCTTTGTCTTTGACCGCGCGGAAACCGGCGCGGATGAACTGAGCGTGTTCACCGACACCGCCTCCATGACCGCCGCGCAGCAGCGGGCGGCCGCCGCACTGGTCGCGGCGGGCGTGGTCAACGGCGTGACCGACACCACGCTTTCTCCGCAGACCAGCCTGACCCGTGCGCAGTTTGTCACCATGATTACGCGCATCGCGGATCAGATCATCGCCCCGCAGGAGGCGACCGAAGAAGAGCAAACCGAGGATGATGCCCAGACGCCGGCGGCTGTGCTGTCCGGCAATGCCATCGTCGCCCTGTCCGAGGACACAGTCTCGGATGTGGAGATCACCGGCGACGTGATCTACGGCGCGGCAACGCAGAAGATCACGCTGGACGCGGTCACCGCGCATGACCGCATCGCGCTCAAGGGCGCGGAGCAGACCGAACTGAACGCGCGCAACGCCTGCACCATTTCCACGCTTGCGGTCGATCCCGCCGGCACCGCCGATATCACCCTGTCGGATAACTCCGGCGTGCAGACGCTGGTCATCGCCGGCAAGGGCGGCAAAGTTTCCTTCTCCGGCCAGGCGACCAACATCGAAATCACCGCGTCCGGCCGCGAAATCGACCTGTCCGACATGGATGCTGAGATGATCACCGTCACCGGCAGCAGCAACACGATCGTAATGAACGGCTCGGTCGGCGCGGCGGCGGTCAACGGCGGCGCCAAGAACAATACGCTGACGCTCAACAAAGCGGTCGATACCCTGCTGGTCGCGGGCGTCGGCACCAAGGTGAACGGCCGTGGCAAGGCCGGCACGGTGGACATCCGCGCGGTGGACTGCGACGTATCTATCACCGCGGATTCCAAGGTTGAAAACATCGACTCCGGCCTGTCCGGCGTGACGCTCTCGATGGGCGTGCCGACCAAGGTCAAGGCCGGCGGCTCGCTGGTGACGCAGGTCACGTTCCAGGGCGTGACCGAGCCCAAGATCTGCTCGGCGCAGTGGTACAAGAACGGCAAGGCCATGGCCAACTACAAAAACGACGACTTTGAGCTGACTTCGGACGCGGTTTCCCGCATCACGACCTATTTCACCTTCACCAAGGACATGGACACCAGCGTGACCATGGGCTTTAAGCTGACCTATGAGAACCCCTCGACCGGCGAGACCGAAGAGCTGTACGTCGAAAAGACCGTCCCGATCGAGAATTACTCGGACGAGTGGTACTACCAGCGCGACGTCAACCGCATCCTGAATCTGGTTTCCTCGACCTATCGCGGCAACTATACCACGTCTTATGCGGTCAACAACGACTACAAGACCTATGAAAAGGAAGTCTGGGTCAACGCCAAGGGCTATTCGAGCCGCACCCAGTACCTCATCTGGATCAACCGTGCATACCAGCACGTCAACGTATTCCAGGGCTCCAAGGGCAACTGGAAGCTCATCAAGTCCTTCCTCGTGGGCACGGGCGCGGCCTCCACGCCCACGCCGACCGGCCTGACGACGGTTTCCTACAAGTCCGCGGGCGGCTGGACGACCAGCACCTACACCGTGCGGCCGGTCGTCGGCTTCTACCCCGGCACGGGCTACGCGTTCCACTCGCGTCTGTGCTATCCGGGCACGGACACCGAGTATGACTTCAGCGCAGGCTATCCGGTTTCGCACGGCTGCGTGCGCATGTACAAGAGCGATGTCAAGTGGATTTACAACAACATCCCGGTCGGCACAACCGTTGCAATTTTCTAAACACAAACAAAAAGGCTTGGAACTTCGGTTCCAAGCCTTTTTTCTGTCCATTTACGTTTTTTTGCGCCGCAGGCTGCCGGCAAACAGCGCGATACCGGCGCACAGTGCGGTCAGAATCAGCAGGACGATCAACCCGCCGAGCTGGATGGTGATATCCCCCACTGCGTATGGCTGCTGCGCAAATATCTCATAGTCGATGTCCAGCCATATCGCGGTGCTGGGCAGCCAAATCACGGCATCCACCGCCAGCATAACTGCACTGACGAACGGCACGCGTCCATGCGTCACGCGCCACAGCACCAGCAGCACCAACAGCAGCACTGCCGCCGCGGCCGCGGCGTACAGCATGGCGTGATAGCCCGCCGCTTCGATCGCCAGCCCCATCTCGTCAACCTCGCTGATAGTCGGCTGCGGGTCGCCGAACTGCGGCATGCGCGCCAGCGCGGTCTGTGCACGCTGCCAGCCAATGACGCCCGCGCCGATGAGGCACGGCAGCGCGGGCAGCACCAGCGGCAGCAGCCGGAAGCGGGTTTCCATTGTCATGCGGCGGTAGGCCAGCGCGAACACCGCAACCAACACGAAGGCCAGCGGCGCAGCTACCATCGCGTAGAGCGGCAGCCATTGATGCAAACTGTTAATATTCACATCCATCATGTCAAGTGCGATGCGGTAGCGGTCGATTTTTGTCACTTCATAGCCGTTGAGCATCCATCCAAACCGGTTGACCAACCCCCACATCAGCAGCTGAAATACCCATATCACGCCGAATAGCCGGTCGGTTATGTACGCGCGGCAGCGGCTGACCGTCGTTTCCATCCCAAGCGCAGTAAAGCGGTCGCACTGCTTGTTGTGCCACACACGGAACGCGATATAGACAATCACCACGATCACCAGATTGCGCAGTATATTGGCCTGCCCGAACAGGCGGCCGGCGTACATCGTGGCGAGCAAGCACACCACCGCCGCGAGCAGCATTCTGTCGTCCGTGCTGCCCAGCCGGTCAGCCAGATAGTCCTGCGGCGGCAGGAACGCTTCGAGCGACGGTGCGCCGGTCTTGCCCTGCGGGCTGCCGCCGTCCGGCGGTGTGTCGTCCGGCGCGGCGCTGTCCTCCGGCGGTGGTTCTTCGCCGCGCGCCGCGCCCGCGAGCAATTCATCCACCGTCAGGCCGAGGATCTGCGCGAGCGCCGGCAGCAGCGTCACCTCGGGGTAGCTTGCGCCGACCTCCCATTTGCTGACCGCCTTATCCGACACGAGCAGCCGTTCGGCCAGCTGCTTCTGTGTCAGCCCCAACGCTTTGCGCCTCTGCGCGATGAGCGCGCCCGTATTCCTTGCATCCATGTTCCCCACCTCCTTTGTGTGCTTTCAGCATAGCAGAAAGCCGCCCCTGCGGCAACCGACAGACGGAAGAAGGGCGCTCTACCAGCGGTAGAATGCCCTTCCAAAGTGCGTCAGTCGATGCAGATTCTCTTGAACATGCGGTAATGCAGGCCGTTTTCGTCCCGATATTCACCGCGCTGCTCGAACGCGAATTTGTGGTAGAAGCCCTGCGCGCGGGCGTTCTCCGACGCAACATGCGCGCATAAGTAATCCTTCCCCAGCATGCGGTACACGCTGATCGCCTGCCCCAAGATCTGCCCGCTCAGGCCGTGGCCGCGGTAATCTTTGTCGATGCAGAACCCGCCGACCAGTCCCACGCCCGGCTCGTCGTCGTACCACGTTTTGAGGTAGACAAGCGCGACCGGCGTTTCGTCTTCCAGACAACCGAAGCAGCACGAGCGCGGGCTGACGCGCTGCGCGCGCATCACGTCCGCGAGCAGCGCCGCGGGGTCGAGTCCCGCGTCTGTGCCGTAGGCATTGCGGTGCAGCTCACGCATGAACGCGACGATTTTAGCGGCGTCGCCCTCATCCATCGGGTCGGCACGGCGGAAATACAGCTGCGGCGTGTTCGGCACGCCCTTGTTGTCCGTCCAGCCGATGGACGCAAAGGTGGACAGCTCCTGCGGCAGGTGCGACGCGTCGTTTTCGTATACGACGTCGATGTGTCCTGCCTCGTCAAACTCGAATTTGGCCACGCAGGTGTTGTCGCCCCAGCCGATTTCGCCCATCTGCTCGGGCGCAAAGCCGTGCGCGATGGTCAGCGCGCCGCGAATGGCCGAGCCGTGGGTCACAACCGCGATCGTTTTGCCCTCGTTCTCCGCAGCCAGCCGCCTTACGCCGTCCAGCATGCGCCGGCCGGCCTGCATGACGCTCTCGCCGTGCGGCGGCACCGCGTCCCACGGGCGCGCGCGCCAGACCGCGTATTCCTCCGGCCAGATGCGCGGCAGCTCGGCCCACGGCAGGTCTTCCCAGTCGCCCATGTCGATCTCACGCAGCACCGGGCGGATTTCGACGTTCAAGCCGTGCGGCGCGGCGACCGCCTTTGCCGTCGTGCGTGCGCGGAACAGGTTGGACGCATAAACCGCGTCGAGCGGCACATTCTCAAACCGTTTTGCCAGATACGGCAGCTGCTGGTACGCGCGGGGCGTGAGCAGGCTGTCGTACTGCCCGTGGCAGCGGCGATAGACGTTGCCCTCGGCCTCCGCGTGGCGGATGAGGTAAACCGTGGTCATGCTGTCAGACCTCCACCGCGCCGGACAGCTCGGAAACCGACTTCACGCCGTGCGCGTCCATCCACTCCTCGAGCTCGCGCAGCGCCTTGACCGGCGCCATCGGGTCGGCGAACATCACGGTGCCCATTGCGATCGCGTCCGCGCCCGCAAGCAGCATTTCGACGATGTCCTTGCCGGTGCGGATGCCGCCCATGCCGAGGATCGGCACGGAAACCGCCTTGCGCACCTGATAGACCATGCGCACCGCGACCGGGAACACGGCAGGACCGGACAGGCCGCCCATGATGTTGGACAGGATGGGCTTTCTCGTCTCGATATTGATGCGCATGCCGAGCAGCGTGTTGATGAGCGAGAGCGCATCCGCGCCCGCAGCTTCCGCGGCGCGCGCGATCTCGGTGATGTCGGTGACGTTCGGGCTTAATTTGACGATCAGCGGCTTTTTCGCCTTTTTCTTCGCCGCCGATACGACCTCCTCGACCATATCCGGCCGCGTGCCAAAGGCCATGCCGCCGCACTTGACGTTCGGGCAGGAGATGTTCATTTCAATCAGATCGACGTCCGCGTCCGAGATCTTCTCGACCATGCCCTCGTATTCCTCGACCGTGTTGCCCGACACGTTCGCGATGATCGCGGTGTCGTACTGCCGCAGGAACGGGATCTGTTCCTCGATAAACCGGTCGATGCCCGGGTTTTGCAGGCCGACGCAGTTGAGAATGCCCGCCGGGGTCTCCGCGATACGGGGCGCGGGATTGCCCAGCCGCTCGGTCGGGGTCAGGCCCTTGACGCCGATGCCGCCGAGCAGGGACAGGTCGAAGAACTCGCCGTACTCATGGCCGAAGCCGAACGTGCCGGACGCGGTCGTAATCGGGTTTTTCAGCTCCACGCCGCAGAAATTGACTCTCAAATCCGCCATTACCACTCGACCTCCTTTGTATCAAACACCGGGCCGTCCTTGCAGACGTGGCCATACCGGGTTTCACCGTTTTCCGCCTTGAGCGCGCACGCGCACACCAGACACGCGCCGATGCCGCAGCCCATGCGCTCTTCCATCGAGACCTGACACGGCAGGCCGGCTTCGTCCGCGATGGCGGCAATCGCCTTGAGCATCGGCTTGGGGCCGCAGGCGGCCACGCCGGTCGCGTCCGCAACGATTTCTTTCAGCACATCGGTGACAAAGCCATGACGGGCATAGGAGCCGTCATCGGTCGTGACGAACACCTCGCAGACCGCCTTAAAGTCGTTCTCCAAAATCACAGCGTCCTTATTCCGGAAGCCGAGGATCGCGCGCGGCTGCGCGCCCTCGCCCGCCGCCTTTTTGACGCACGCGAGCATGGGCGGCACGCCGATGCCGCCGCCGATGAAAACGGGCTTTGCGCCGAGGGCCTTAGTGTCAAACCCGTGGCCGAGCGGCCCGAGCACATCCAACTCGTCCCCTTCCTTGCGGGCGGCGAGCCACTTCGTGCCCTCGCCCTTGACCTGAAACACGATACGCAGGTTTCCGTCCTGCCAGTCGCAGATCGAGATCGGGCGGCGCAGCAGATTGCCCTCGCCGCACGCAATGTGCACAAACTGGCCGACCTGCGTCTTTTCGCAGATCGCAGGCGCGTGCATCGTGATCGAATATAAGCCTTCGCCCAGCCGCGCACACTCCGCGACCCGGCAGATTTCCTGAATCGACATACCTCTTTCCCCTTTCAGTCATTGCTGCTTCTATTGTACAGGAATTTTGCGCAAAAGGGAACAAAAAAAGGACAGGCAAGCCTGTCCTTTTTGCTGCGTTACTTTTGCTTGACTGCGCCGTCCTTGATGAGGTCCCAGTTCTTGCGCAGGTAGTCATAACCCGAATAGACCGTCACCAGCGTCACGACCCAGCCGACCACGGTCAGCAGAAGGTTACGTCCGGTTACACCATCGCTGACCACCGTCATACCGGTCACTGCAAACGAACCGCCTGAGGCCGCCTGCACAATGGCGCTCACATCCCAAACGCCGTTGGCCGAAGCACCCAGCAGAATGTAATACAGATAAATCACAATAATGCCGCCGATCTGCACGCAGGTCTTGACCTTGCCCGTCCATGTTGCGGCAAGCACGCGGCCCTTGTTGGCCGCAACCACGCGCAGCGAGGTGATGATGAGCTCGCGCGCAAGGATGACGCACACCATCCAGCCCGCGATCGCACCCTGTTCGGCCAGCAGGATGAGCGCGGACGACACCAGCAGCTTGTCCGCCAGCGGATCGACAAACTTGCCGAAGTCGGTCACCTGATTGTACTTGCGGGCGACGTAACCGTCGAGAAAATCGGTGAAGCTCGCCACGCAGAACAGCACGAGCGCAATGATCACGTTTGTCGGGAAAGCCGCGCGATAGTGCTCCGCGTCAATCAAAAACATGGGCTGCGACGCGAAATACAGGAAAAACGGGATCATACAGATACGCGTGAGCGTGATTTTATTGGCTGTTGTCATTTTTTATCCCCCTTTTGCCGGACGCCGAGCAGATCGGGCCCGAGGCTTTCGGTGATCAACACCGGCACAAACGTGCCCTCTTCGGGCGCCTCGTCGGCTGCAAAATATACATGCCCGTCCACCTCGACCGAGTCGGCGTAGGTGCGGCCGTACCAGAGCTGCTGCTCGTCGTCAAAGCCCTCGCACAGCACGTCCATCACTTCGCCGTGGCGGGACGTGTTGTAGTCGTCGAGTACGCCCGACTGCAGTTCCTCCACGATCAGGCGGCGGTTGGCCTTGGTCTCCGCGTCGATCTGGTCGGGCAGTTCGGCGGCTTCCGTCCCCTCTTCGGGCGAAAACTCGAACACGCCGACGCGCTCGATCTGCGTCTCCTGCAAAAAGCTGCACAGCTCGGCAAATTCCTCTTCGGTCTCGCCCGGCAGGCCGACGATCAGGCTGGTGCGCAGCACGAGGCCCGGAATGCGCTCGCGCAGATTCTGAATGAGCGAAGCAAACTCCGCGCCGTCGCCCGGGCGGTGCATCGCGCGCAGGATGCGCTTCGACACATGCTGGAGCGGGATATCGAGGTACTTGACGATCTTGGGCTCGCTTGCGATCACGTCGATCAGCTCGTCTGTGATCTGGTCGGGGTACAGATAATGCAGGCGCACCCAAGTGAAGTCCAGCTCGCACAGCCGCCGCAGCAGTTCGGGCAGCAGGCGCTTGTGCTCGGGCAAGTCCATACCGTACTTGGTGATGTCCTGGGCAATGACGATCAGCTCTTTGACGCCCGCGTCGGACAGTGCTTTCGCTTCTTGCATGAGCGCGTCCATCTCGCGCGAGCGGTACGGCCCGCGCAGCTTGGGGATGATGCAGTAGCCGCAGCGGTTGGAACAACCCTCCGCGATCTTGAAGTACGCGGTGTAGGACGGGGTCAGGCGGTCGCGGTCGCCCTCAAGCGCCGCCGACGCCATATCCGCCATGTACGCGGCCTTGTGGCCGCCGAGCGCGGCAGAAGCCGCGTCCACGATGCTTTCATAGCTGCCCGTGCCGCAGATCGCGTCGATCTCGGGCAGTTCCTTCTGCATTTCGTCCGCATAGCGCTGCACAAGGCAGCCGGTCACGACCAGACCCTTCATCTTGCCGGTCTGCTTATACTGCGCGGTCTCGAGAATGGTCTCGATGGCCTCGCTCTTGGCCGCTTCGATGAAACCGCAGGTGTTGACCACACCCACGTCCGCTTCGGCCATATCCTCCGTAATCTCCCAGCCCGCCGCGCGCAGCAGGGCCAGCATGTGCTCGCTGTCCACCAGATTTTTGGCGCAGCCGAGCGAGATCAATCCGATTTTCGGCATTCGATCTCTCCTCTCTGATAGTTCACCTTATTATACAGGATTTGCGCGCATTTGTCACGCCAGAAGCGCTTCCATTTCACCGATCAGCTCGTCAAACAGCTTTGTCGCGTCCTCGACCGGGGCGGGGCTCGCCATATCAACGCCCGCGCCGCGCAAAAGCGTTACCGGATCGGCCGAGCAACCGCCCGTCAGGAACCCGATATAGTCGCGCACGGCGCTTTTACCCTCGCGCAGGATGCGGCGCGACAGCGCGATCGCCGCAGCGTAGCCCGTGGCATACTGATAGACGTAATAATCGTAGTAGAAGTGCGGGATGCGCGCCCACTCGAGCGCGATCTCGTCATCGACCACCATGTCCGGCCCAAAATACTGCACATTCAGGTCCTTGTACAGCGCGCAGAGCGCCTCGGCGGTCGTTCCTTCGCCGCGCTGGGTCATTTCGTTGACGCGCAGCTCGAACTCCGCGAACATCGTCTGGCGGTACAGCGTGCCGCGGAACTGCTCGAGGAAATGGTTGATGAGATACGCGCGCTGTTTCTTATCGGTCGTGACCGACAGCAGATACTCCATCAGCAGCGCTTCGTTGCAGGTCGAGGCGACCTCGGCCACGAAAATCACATAGTCCTGATACGCGGTCGGCTGGTGCTGGTTGGACAGATAGGAGTGAACCGCGTGACCCATCTCGTGCACGAGCGTGAATACATCGTCCAGCGTGCCCTTGAAGTTTAACAGCACAAAGGGGTGTACGCGCGCGCCCGCCGAGTATGCGCCCGAACGCTTGCCCTGATTTTCATAAACATCGATCCAGCCATTGGAAAAACCTTCGCGCAGCAGGTTCAAATAATCCTCACCAAGCGGCGCGAGTGCCTTCAGAGCGATCTCCTTGGCTTCCTCAAAGGTGAACTTCATCTCGACGCCCTCGACGACCGGGACATACAGGTCGTACATGTGCAGCTCGTCCAGCCCGAGCGCGCGGCGACGCAGCGCGACATAGCGGTACATCGGCTGGAAGGAACGGTGCACCGCGTCGATCAGGTTGTGGTAGATCGCGGGATCGACCTCGGTGCCGTCCAGCGCGGCGGCGAGCGTCGAGGGGTACTTGCGCGCGTTCGCGAAGAACAGCAGCTGCTTCACCTGCGCGGACAGGATGGACGCCGCCGTGTTGCGGAACTGGCCGTAGACCGAGTAGAGCGAGTCGAACGCGGACTTGCGCAGCACGCGGTCATAGGACTGCATGAGCGGGATATAGGTGCCATGGGTCACGGGGTGCATTACGCCGTCCTTGTCCGTGGCGTCCGGGAATTTGAGGTCGGCGTCGTTCAGCATGGAGAACACATCGTCGGGCGCCGCGGCCATTTCGCCCGCGGCCGCAAGCAGCGCTTCCTCCTTGTCGCTCAGGACATGCTCCCGGCGGCGGCGCACGCGGTCGATGTTCAGGCGGTACAGCGTAAGGTCAGGCTCGGCCTGATAGAAGCCTTCGAGCGTGTCGTCCGGAATGGCGAGCAGCTCGGGCGTCTGGAACGCTGCGGCGGACTGGAGTTCGACCGCGAGCCGCATCACCTGGCTGACCATCTCCTGATACGCGGCGACGCGGGTGTCCTCGTCGCTCTTTCGCTGCGCGTAGTGCACCAGTGCGTCAAAGGCAAGGCTGATCTCATCGTCCAGCCGCAGGTAGTCCAGCAGGGTCTGGGCGCTCTCGCCCAGACGGCCGCGGAACGCCTGCACCCGCGGCACATATTCCTTCGCCGCGGCCAGCGCCGCGCGCCAATCATCGTCGGTTGCAAACAGATCGTGGATCGCCCACTTGTCCTGCGCGGCAACCTCCGCGCGGGCGGGAATCTGCATGGTTTCCATGGAAATACTTCCTTTCCGGTATGAATTTCAATACCCTATTATGATACCCCAAGCGCGGTAAACATGCAAGCAAGGCGCGGTAAAATCGGCGGATTTTCCGAAAAACACAAAAAAGCGTGCCAAGCACGCTTTTTTTATTCAAACGTATCCGGGATACTCTGTCCGTACGCCGCGAGCGCGTCGCGGATATCCTGCCACGAAAAGCCGCGCCGCTGCAAAAAGGCAACCGCCTTGTCGATCTCCTTGCAGTCGGACACGTCTCCGCGCAGGCGCTTGTCCAGCAACGCGACGAGCTGCGCGCGGTCGGGCGAAAAGCCCGCAAGCGCGGCTTCGGCCGTCTCCCGGTCCACGCCGCGGCGCGTCAGCTCCTGCCGGATGCGCATTTCGCCATAGCCCTTGCGGGCACACGAACGCACCACGCTTTCCGCATACGCCGTGTCGTCCAGCAGATGCCGTTCGGTCAGCCATGCGAGCGCATAGTCCGCGGCCTCCTCATCATGGCCCTTATCCAGCAGCTTGTCGCGCAGGGCTTTCGCGCTCAGCGCGCGGTAAGACAGCTGCTTGGCAGCCGCATCCAGCGCCGCGCGGTATTTATCCTCGCTCATTCGTCGTCGAGGTCGTCAAAATCGTCCGCGTCGATCGAAACTGCCTTGGACGAGCTGGCCTTGGGCGCGGCGGTCTTGGCCGCAGGCGCTGCGGCCGGTGTGCCGGGCTTTGCCGCCTTCTTCTGGTGCTCATTGCGGCGCTCTTCCTCGACCTTGTCCATGATCTGCTTCTGCACGTCGTCCGCGATGTCCGGATGGTCCTTGAAATACTGCTTGGCAGCGTCGCGGCCCTGTCCCAGACGGGTCTCGCCCATCGAGAACCACGCGCCCGACTTGTTGACGATGCCGTATTTGACGCCCAGATCGACCAGCTCGCTCGTGCGCGAGATGCCCTCGCCGTACATGATGTCGAACTCGGCCTCCTTGAACGGCGGCGCGACCTTGTTCTTGACCACCTTGACGCGCGTGTGGCTGCCGATCATCTCGGTGCCGTTTTTGAGGTGCTCCATGCGGCGCACGTCCAGACGCACGGACGCATAGAACTTGAGCGCGCGGCCGCCGGTCGTGACTTCCGGGCTGCCGTAGATGACGCCGACCTTTTCGCGCAGCTGGTTGATGAAGATCGCCACGCAGTTGGACTTGGAGATCGAGCCGGCCAGCTTGCGCATCGCCTGGCTCATCATGCGGGCGTGCAGGCCGACGAACGAGTCGCCCATTTCGCCCTCGATCTCGGCGCGCGGGGTCAGCGCGGCGACCGAGTCGATGACCACGATGTCGATCGCGCCCGAACGCACGAGCGCTTCCGCGATGTCCAGGCCCTGCTCACCGGTGTCCGGCTGGGAGACCAGCAGGCTGTCGATATCCACGCCCAGCGCCTGCGCGTACACCGGGTCGAGCGCATGCTCCGCGTCGATGAACGCGGCGGTGCCGCCCAGCTTCTGCGCCTCGGCCACGCAGTGCAGCGCAACCGTGGTCTTACCGGAGGATTCCGGCCCGTAGATCTCGACGATACGGCCGCGCGGCAAGCCGCCGATGCCCAGCGCGAGATCCAGACCGATCGAACCGGTCGGGATGTGGTCTATGTTCATGCTGGCGTTTTCGCCCAGACGCATGACCGAGCCCTTGCCGAACTGCTTTTCGATCTGCCCGAGCGCGGCCTCGAGCGCTTTCTTTTTATCGGCCGCAGGCGCGACCGGTTCCAGCTGTTTCTTGGTAGCCATGAAAAGCCTCCTGCACGTTTTGAAAATTCCTGCTCTTATTATAGCAGTGCCAAAAAACAAAAGCAAGAAAAATCGAAAATTTGTTCGTATTCTTTTTCGATAAAAAATGCCCACCAAGTCGGTGGGCATGTGTTTTGCTTATGCCAGCGGATCGCTGATATCCGTGTTGTAGCCATAAACGATGCGCGGCACGCCGGCCAGATCTTCCGTGATGCCGATGCCGCCAAAGCGGTTTTCCTCCAGAATGGCGGCGACGTCGTTTGCCTGCTTCCAACCGCACTCAAACAGGATCATGCCGCCGGTGACCAGCAGTGAACCCCATTTGGAGCAGATCGAGCGGTAAAAGTCCAGCCCGTCTACCCCGCCATACAGCGCTTCGTGCGGCTCGAAATCGGAAACACTCCGGTCGAGCTGGCGCATTTCCGCGCGGGTCACATAGGGCGGGTTGGAAACGATGATGTCGAACTGGCCCATGTTGCCGGGCGGGCGCAGACACACATCGGCGTTCACCGCCACGAAACGGCTCTGCACGCCCAGCCGCCGCGCGTTTTCGCGCGTGATGCGCAGCGCGCCCTCGGAATTGTCCACCGCGGCAACGTGCGCATCGTCCACATAGTGCGCCGCCGCGATGCCGATGCAGCCCGAACCGCAGCACAGGTCAAGGATGCGGGGCGACACCTTTTGTTTCGCCTGCTCGATCACCAGTTCGCACAGCCGCTCGGTGTCCGAGCGCGGAATAAGCACATTTTTGTCCACCTGAAAGGTCAGGCCGTAAAAATCCCATTCCCCCAGAATGTAGGCCAACGGCTCGCCGTCCAGACACTTGTCGCACAGCAGGTTCGCATAATCGACGGTCGCGTCGTCCAGATAAACGTGGCCCCAGTCGCCCGTGCGGTTTTTGTCCGCCTTGCAGGCGTACGCGGTCAGCTCGCGCGCGGCGAGCGACGGTTGCGGGTCGTCCGCTTCCTTGAAGCGGTGAAACAGCTCCATATAGACATCGTTGATCGTCTTGGTCAAATAGGACCACCTCTTTTTGTGAAATGAGCACGCGTCCGTAAGATCGCCCTCCCCCCTGGGGTGGCAACCGTTCCGGTTGTTCTGATTCTGCGAAACGGGCGGCAGCCGGAAGCCAGAACCCTGTTCTGCGCGCGCAGCGCGCCCTGAAAGGAAGCGGGGTGATTCGCAAGAGGGGAGAAACCTGTGGTGTCTCCCCTCTTGTGCGCCTGCGGCGCGCAGCCGCATCGTTTCTCTTGCTTTGCCAAAGCACCGGCGGAAACCGCACGCCCTACGTCGTGCAGCCGCAATGTTTCCGCCGCTTTGGAAAAGCGTGTTTTACCAGTTGTCCGAACCGTCGTCCGGGATGACCGCCTTCATGCCGGTGATCGCCACTTCGATCATCGAGTCGTCCGGCTCAAACACGGTCAGGTGCTGGATCATCAGGCCCGGCCAGCGCAGCGCGCGCGAGATCAGGCTTTCCGACCGCCCCGCATAGCGGTTGAACTCATAGCTGATGCCGACGACGAGCGGCAGCAGGATCAGATGCGCCAGCATGCGCAGAAACGGGTTGGTGATATCGATGATGGAAAACACGATCGACGAGACGATCGTCGCAATGATGATGAGCACAAACATAAAGCTGGTGCCGCAGCGGGGGTGATACTTTTTCTGACGGCGCACGTTTTCCACCGTCAGCTCCTCCCCTGCCTCATAGCAGAAAATGGTCTTGTGTTCCGCGCCGTGGTATTCAAACGTGCGGCGGATGTCCTTCATATGCGACACCGACCACATGAACAGCAGGAAGATGATGACGCGCACGACGCCTTCGAGCACGTTGCGCGCCAGCACGCCCCAGCTTTTCGGCACGAAGCCGCCGAGAAAGCTCGGCAGCAGCAGGAACAGCGCCACCGGCAGCGCGATGCCGATCACGGTCGAGATGCCGAGGATGAATTTGTCCAGCCCTTCCGAGCCGAACTTTTTCTCCACCCACAGCTCGAACTTGGAGGGCGGCACGTCGGCTTCCTCATCCTCAAAAAAGGACGCCGAGTAGTTGATGGCCTGAATACCGTCCTTGAGCGCCATAAACAGGCCGTAGGCGCCGCGGAAGATGGGTTTTTTCCAGAGAGCGGACGGCTGGTGCGCGTCCTCCTCCTTGACGACCAGCTCACCGCCGGCCTTGCGCACGACGGTGCAGGTCTTTTTGGGGCCTTTCATGACGATGCCCTCAATGATGGCCTGCCCGCCGATGGTGGTTTTCTTTTGCGTTGTCATGGGTTATCTCCTTCGGGGGTATAGGGATTGTCCGGGATTTTGGGGATCGCGCCCGTGATGCCGAGCGCTTCCTCGGCCTCGGCGGCCGGCAGCGTGACGGTCACGGTCGTGCCCGCGCCCAGCGTGGACGCGATATCCAGCGTGCCGCCGTGCAGGGATACGATCTCGTCGGTCACGGCAAGGCCGATGCCGCTGCCGCGCTGCTTGGACGAACCCTTGTAAAATTTCTCTTTGACGAACGGCAGCTCGGCCTCGGGAATGCCCTGGCCGTAGTCACGCACACTTGCTACCACCTTGCCGCCGTCGCGCCGCAGAGTGATGTCGATTTTCTTGCCGTCGCCGCCGTATTTCGCGGCGTTGTCGAGGATGTTGAGGAACACCTGCTTCATGCGGTGCCGGTCGCCGTTAATGTAATAGTTGGCGTCCACGTCCTCGTCATAATTCAGTTTGATGCCGCTTTTGTGCAGCAGGTTTTCATACATGTAAACCGCTTCGTACAGCTCGATCGACAGGTCGAACAGCTCGACCTCGAGCTTCATGCGGCCGGATTCGATGCGGGCAAAGTCCAGCAGCTCCTCGACCATACGGGTCAGGCGGTTGGACTCCTTCTGGATGATGGTCAGGCCCTGCATGACCTCTTCCGGGTCCTCGCCGCCGCCGGCGAGCAGTGTTTCGCTCCAGCCGCCGATCGCGGTCAGCGGGGTACGCAGCTCGTGCGACACCGAGGAAATAAAGTCGTTCTTCATACGCTCGGCGCGGCTGATCTCATCCGACATATAGTTGATCGTGTCGCACAGCTCGCCGATCTCGTCGTCATAGGTCTTTTGCAGCCGCACGCCGTAACGGCCCGCCGCAATTTCCTTGGCAATCGAGTTGATCTTGAGCACGGGATCGACGATCGACTTGACAAAATAGCTGTTGGACGCGACGACCAGCACGAGGAAGATCAGGCAGGCCAGCAGGCCGATGCCGATGATGATCCAGATCTGCCGCTCGACGATGCGCAGCGAGGTGATAAACCGCACGCCGCCGATCAAATCGCCGCGCGAGGACAGCAGCGGCGCGGTCACGCTCATCACGCGCTCGCCCGAGAGCGGATCGCGGCCGGTGTAGATCGACGTTTTCTGCGTGGAAAGCGCCTGCGTGGCGTCCTCGGTCGAGGCCATGCCGCCGCCCGACAGGCCGGAGGTGGACAGCAGGATGCGGCCGGTCGAGTCGAGGAACTGCTCTTCGAGCTTGTCCTGCTCCTGGAAGGTCGCGACGGTCGATTCCGCCTGCGTGTAAAACTGGTCGTAGGTCTCGGTAAAGTACTTGCGGAAGGTATCCGCCGCCGTGGTGGCGCGCGAGACCAGATTGTCGCGCACGGTTGCATAATAATAGCCCGATATGCCGACCGAGATCAGGATCATCACGACCGCAAGGATGACCAGCACGAACGAGAGCGAGTTCATCATCCAGCGGCCTTTGATGCCGCCCGGAGAGTGCAGCACCTTGGGCACGGCCGGCTGCGGCGGCACTTCAGGCTTTTTCTTTTGTCTGTGATAGTTCATATTCGGGGGCCTTTCTGCAAAATGCCGGTTTCAACGCGGCAAAAAGCCGCGGGAAGGCCAAATCAGCCTTCCCACATGTAGCCGTAGCCGCGCACGGTGACGATGTGCGTCGGGTCGGCCGGATCGTCCTCAATCTTGATGCGCAGACGGCGGATGTTGACGTCCACGATCTTGAGCTCGCCCACATAGTGATGGCCCCACACCATCTCGAGCAGTTCGTCGCGCGAAAGCGCCTTGCCGATGTTCTCCATAAACGCCTTCAAGAGGCCGTATTCGATCTGCGTCAGCTCGATCTTGATGCCGTTCTTGAGCACCTCGCGCGCGCGCAGGTTGAGCTTGAACGGGCCGGACTTGATGACGTCCTCCTCCGAGAAGGGCGAACCGGACACGCGGCGATACAGGGCGTCCACGCGCGCGGCCAGCTCAATGACCGAGAACGGCTTGGTGACATAATCGTCCGCGCCGTTCATCAGACCGGTGACCTTGTCCGCTTCCTGCGTGCGGGCGGTCAGCATGATGACACCCGCGGCATAGCCCGCGGCGCGCATCGCGCGGCAGACCTCATAGCCGTCAATGCCGGGCAGCATGACGTCCAGCACCGCGACCGCGATATCCTGATTGGCATGGTATTTTTCCAGCGCCTGTTCGCCGGTTTCCGCCTCTATCACTTCATAACCGCTGCGCTTGAGGTTGAGCACCAAAAACGAGCGGATATTCTCTTCATCTTCCAATACCAGTATCTTACGCTTCATGGATAGTCCTCCTTTTATTCCAAACAATCAGTTATTCCAATCCTGTTTGACGAGCGAGAAGCGGTTTTTGATCTCCTCGCCGCTGATTTGCAGCGAGCTGTCCTCCGCCTCGTCCGCGACGCGGGCAAAATACACCGCCTGCGCCGTCTGACCGAGCTGCAGCAGGTCGGTGCGGCCGGCATAGTAATCCCGGTTGGAGCCGGTGGCGCAATAGATGGTGAACAGCGGGATATGGCCGCCTCTGCCGACATATTCGGAAAACGTGACCGCGCTCAGGCCGCTGTCGGCCGATTTGGTCGCGGTGATGCGATCGTGCCAGGTCGGGTCGATGACCAGGCTCCACGCATCCGAGATATTCTGATAGGTCGTCATCACCAATGTGGGCGGCTCGTTTACGCTGTACGCGTACCAGTCGAGCATGAACACCGCATCGGACGACGCGGCGTCGGTATAGCCCGCCATGAGCACAGCACGCGGCAATTCGGTCACGCCGTCGCCGTTGACGTCGGACGCATAGACCGACACCGGGCGATAGGTGCTGCGCGAAATGGAATCCTCGCCGTCAAGCGCCAGATTGACCAGCGTCTGATCGGCAAACACAAAGATATCGGTCGTCAGACCCACGCCGCTTGCCATTTTTTCCTCGGCGAACACCGCCGTATAATCATTCAGCACATGACCGGTCTGCATGCGTTCCACCGAAACCGTTTCCGCACTCGTGGCCGCTTCGCCCACCATGGTCAGGCTGCCGCTGCGATACTGGTACAGCCGCGCCACGCGCTTGCCTTCGGGCGCGGTGGTCATCAGCAGCAGATCCTTCGCGCCGTCGCCGGTCATATCGACCAGATCCATGGCGGAATACTCGGTCTCGAGCAGCACGCCGGGCGCGCAGTCATTGGAAAAATCGCACATGGTCAGTGCACCCGTGCCGTCCGCGGACAGCCGCCAGGAAATCACCATGCCGCGCCGTCCGTCGGGCGTGATGACCGGATAATCGACCGACTGGATGGCCGTGCCCGTGCCCTCGATCGAGCCGGTGCAGACGTAGCGGTCGTCCTGCTTGCGGTAAACATATACCTTGAACTCATTGCTGGTTGCCGAGGACGAACCGCGGAAAAAGGAGATGGCTTCCTCCACGCCGTCGTTATCCAGATCGATCAGCTGGATGGAAGAGCGGTTTTCCCCTTCCACCGGCGCGGTGTAGGAGATGCCGGAAGCGATCAGCTCTTCCAGTTCAGCCTGCAATGTTTGATAGTTGGTTGACGGCTTGGGCGCCGCCAGAAGATCGTCGCCAGACGGGAACGTACAGCCGCTGAGCACCAGAAAAGCCAGCAGTACGGAAAGCATACGAATCGGTTTCATGGATTTCTCCCATTCATTCTACTGCAACAGATATACAAATTCAGTATAGCACAAAACGGTTTGCTTTGGTACTGGGAATTGCATAATTTTTAAGCGTATTGCTTTTCTTTTGCGGCAAAAGGAGGAGTCCCGGCAGCCTGTTCTGCGGATTGACAAATCCGCGTAAAGTGGGTATACTGAGGATACCTTTGTTTCATCTTTCTATTTTCTATGCGGGTATGGCGGAATTGGCAGACGTGCAGGATTTAGGTTCCTGTGCCGCAAGGCGTGTGGGTTCGACCCCCACTACCCGTACCACGTTGGAGCGGACGGCGCTCCCTTTACAAAGCCCGGCTTTCGGCCGGGCTTTCATACTGTTTTTTCCGGTCCGGATGCATCGTTTTGATGGGTCCGGATTTGTTTTTTTGCGCGGAATACGCTATACTGAAAGCACTACCGGCAGCGGCGGCCCGGCCGCCCTGTCCGTCCGGGAGGAAACAGCCATGGAATTACGGGAATATTTTCCCTTTTGGGATGAGATCAGTGAAGAACAGCGCGCGCGCTTGCAGCAGGCCGCTCTGCCCGCACATTTTGCGCGCGGCGAAACGCTGCATGAGGGCGGCGTGTGCACCGGCCTGATCATTGTCGTGCGCGGCCGCATCCGCGCCTATACCCTGTCCGCCGAGGGCAAGGAGCTGACGCTGTACCGTCTGCTCGAACGCGATATCTGCCTGCTGTCCGCGTCCTGCATCATGCGCGGACTGGATTTTGACGTTACGCTGACCGCCGAGACCGACTGCGACGTGCTGGTCATCCCGGCGGAGGCATACCAGAGCGTGATGCAGCAGTCCGCTGCGGTCGCGGGCTTCACCAACGAGCTGATGGCCGCGCGGTTTTCCGACGTGATGTGGCTGATGGACCAGCTGCTCAACCACAAGCTGGACAGCCGGCTTGCGGCCTTTCTGCTGGAAGAGCGCACGCTCGAAGGCACGGACACGATCTCGCTGACGCATGAGCGCATCGCGTCCCACCTCGGCAGCGCGCGTGAGGTGGTCACGCGCATGCTCAAGTATTTCCAGAGCGAAGGGCTGGTGCGGCTCGAGCGCGGCAGCGTGACGCTGACCGACCCCGACCGGCTGCGCGCCCTCGCGGGCGACAGCCTGCGCTGAGAAAGGGGTTTCGCCATGCCGAAAACCATCCTGTGTCTGGGCGACTCCAACACCTGGGGCTATGACCCGCGCGGCGCATTCGGCGGCCGCTATCCGGCGGACGTGCGCTGGACGGCGCGGCTTGCGCAGTCCGGCGCGTGGGTTATCCACAACCTTGGGGAAAACGGGCGGGAAATCCCGCTCACGCCCTTCGCGCTCGACCTGATCGCGCGCCAGATCGACGCGCTGCGGCCAATCGACGGCATTTGCGTGCTGCTTGGCGCAAACGACCTGCTGTGCGGCGCAGCGCCCACGCAGGCGGCGGCGCGCATGGAGCGCCTGCTGGACCGGCTGGCGGATTTCCGTGTTCCTGTATTGCTGCTTGCGCCGCCGCGCTTTGCGCCCGGCGATTGGGTGCAGGATGCGCGTCTGATCGACGCTTCGGCGCAGCTAGCCGGTTATTACCGCACGCTCGCCGCCGACCGCGGCCTTGCGTTTGCCGACGCGGGCGCATGGGACATTCTGCTCTGTTTTGACGGCGTGCACTTCACCGAAGAGGGGCACCGGCGGTTTGCGGCGCAGGCGCAGGCAGCTTTTACACAAGCCTTTGGCGCATAAAAAAAGGACGGCTTTCGCCGTCTTTTTTTAGTTGTCCTGCGCCGCAATTTCCCACAGATACAGTCCGGCGACCGTCGCATAAGGCGCATACCGTGCGCGATAAACCGCAAACTGTTCGCGCGTCAGCTCGTCCAACCCGTACAGGCGGCAGATGCCCTTGCGGATGCCGAAATCGTCAAACGCGAGCACGTCCGGCCGCTCGAGCGAGAAGATCAGCAGCATTTCGGCCGTCCAGCGGCCGACGCCGGGCAGCGCGGTCAGAGTGCGGATGATCTCTTCGTCGGATTTTTCCACAAGGCTGTGGATAGGCAGCGTTCCGTCCTGCACGGCGCGCGCCGCTGCCAGCATATAACCTGCCTTTCGTCCGGATAAGCCGCAGGCGCGCAGGTCATCTTCCCCTGCCGCCAGCACGGCCGCAGGCGTGATTTCGCCCAGCCGGTCGCACAGCCGCGCCCACACGGTCGCAAGCGCCTTGCCCGAGATCTGCTGCCCGGCGATCGAGTTGATGAGCGCGGCAAACAGGTCGGGGATCACGACGCGGTCGATGTGCCCGATGCGCGCGATCGCATCGCCCAGCACCGGGTCGCGCGCCGCCAGATAATCGGTCTCAGTCGATCCGTACCAGAAAAATTGCTGTTTCATGTGAAACACCTCACAAAAAAGGGCGGGATTGTATCCCGCCCTAAGTTTATAAAATTTTCTTCAGACGATGTAATGATTCACGCGCGGCAGCGCGTATTGTTCAGCCGCTCTGTGAGCGGCATCGGAAAGTCGAGCTCTGCCCGACTTTTCGATACGTCTGATTCGATCGAAAGCGTGGTTTCGATCGAGTGTTTACGCGTTCTTCTTGGCCTGTGCCTTCTGCTCAAAACGCTCCTTGCTGACGATGGCGCGCTGATGCGTGCCCTCGCCGATCAGGCCAGCTTCGTCGTAGGCCGCGACCTTGAAGGTCAGCATCTTGCCGTTCGGCGCAATCTCGGTCAGCTCGGTCTCGACGCGCACTTCCATGCCTTCGGGCGTGGCGGCGACATGGCTGACGTTGACCAGCGTGCCGACCGTGGTCTTACCCTCTTCCAGATAGGGCGCAACGCTGCCCGCTGCGGTGTTTTCGATTGCTGCGATCATCATGGGCGTGGCGAAAACCGACACCAGACCGCTGCCGACGTTGCAGGCCAGCTTATCGTTTGTTACGACGAACTTCTGCTCGCCCTTGATACCAATTTCCATATTTTTACTTTTCCTTTCTGCGGATCTCGGTCATGCCGCCCATGTACGGCTGGAGCACCTTCGGGATGGCAACCGAGCCGTCCTCACGCAGGTTGTTTTCCAGGAAGGCGATCAGCATGCGCGGGGGCGCAACGACCGTGTTGTTCAGCGTGTGCGCGAAGTACAGTTCCTTCGGGTTTTCCTTGCTGCGCACGCGGATGCCCAGACGGCGCGCCTGTGCGTCGCCCAGGTTGGAGCACGAGCCGACCTCGAAGTACTTCTTCTGGCGCGGCGACCATGCCTCTACGTCGCAGGACTTGACCTTCAGGTCAGCCAGATCGCCCGAGCAGCACTCGAGCGTGCGCACCGGAATATCCAGCGTGCGGAAGAAATCAACCGTGTTGTTCCAGAGTTTATCATACCACATCTTGGAATCTTCCGGCTTGCAGACGACAACCATCTCCTGCTTCTCGAACTGATGGATGCGGTACACGCCGCGCTCCTCAATGCCATGCGCGCCGACTTCCTTGCGGAAGCAGGGCGAATAGCTGGTCAGGGTCTGCGGCAGGGTGTCCTCATCGTTGATGGTGTCGATGAACTTGCCGATCATCGAGTGCTCGGAGGTGCCGATCAGGTACAGGTCCTCGCCCTCGATCTTGTACATCATGTTCTCCATTTCCTTGAAGGACATAACGCCCTTAACCACATCGCCATGGATCATGAACGGCGGGATATAGTAGGTGAAGCCACGGTCGATCATGAAGTCACGCGCATAGGACAGGATGGACGAATGCAGGCGTGCGATGTCGCCCTTGAGGTAGTAGAAGCCGTTGCCCGAGGTGCGGCGCGCAGCGTCCAGATCGATGCCGTCAAACGACTCCATGATGTCAACGTGATACGGAATTTCATAATCCGGAACGTACGGATCGCCGAACTTCTCCAGCTCGACGTTCTCGGAATCGTCCTTGCCGATCGGAACCGAGGGGTCGATGATGTTCGGAATGACCATCATGCGGCTCTTGACCTCTTCTGCGTAGGTCTTTTCGTCCGCTTCCAGCTGCTCCATCTCGTCGGCCATGGCCTTGACCTCGGCCTTGATCTTCTCGGCCTCGTCCTTCTGACCCTTGGCCATCAGGCCGCCGATCTCCTTGGACTTCTTGTTGCGCTGCGCGCGCAGCTCGTCGCAGCGGGTCTTGGCTGCACGGTACTTGGCGTCAAACTCGATGACCTCATCGACCATCGGCAGCTTTTCGTCCTGGAACTTTTTCTTGATGTTTTCCTTGACCGCGTCCGGGTTCTGACGGACAAATTTGATATCCAGCATGTTTTTCTTCTCCTTCTATATCCTTATATTATTTTTCTTCGCTATCCTGGCTATCCATCTGCTGCTGCACGGCCTCGAACAGCTTGTTGATATCCGCATCAAAGCTGTCCTCGGTGTTGCCGAGCAGACGATCTTTGCCGTATTTCTGCACCAGTTCGTCATACGCCTGCTTGGCGTCCGACAGATTGTCCGCCAGCAGCTGCGCGTTGATGCGCGCCAGAAGCGCGTAGACATCGCGCTCTTCCATGCGCTGCTCGGTGGCGCCGACAACGTCGGTTTCCGCCAGCTCGGTATCCAGCACTTCGCGCACCTTATTAAGCGCGGCGCTCTGCGCATCGAACTGTGCCTGCAAATCTTCCACTTTTTGGGTGGCGCCCTGCGCGACCGTCTGCTGCTCGTTGAGCTGGTCGGTCAGCGTGTCGAGCTGCCGGTCGGCGCGCGCCTGCGCTACATAGCTGATCAAAATAAGTGCGATCGCCACTGAAAACAGGCCGACGATATAAAACGTCAACGTGGTGCGGCTGAGTTTTTTCTCCGGCTTGGGCTCGGGCTTTTTCTTTTCCTCCATGGCGGTTCCTCCTTATACGCGCAGGCCGCGCAGCGCTTCGATCAGGCGTTCCAGATCGTCTGCGCCGTAGTATTCCAGCGAAAGCGTACCGCTGTTTTTGCCCTGTTCGATGCTGATTTTACGGCCGAGCACGCTTTCCAGCTCTTTTTCGACCTCCGCGACATAATCCACGGAAAATCCTTCGGGCTGCGGCTTGGGTGCCGGCTTTTTGTTCAGGCGCTTGGCAAGCGATTCCGCCTGCCGCACGCTCATGCCGACCATCTGCTTGGCCGCGTCCACGCGCTTGTCCTCTTCCGCTACCGAAAGCACGGCGCGTGCATGACCGCCGGACAGCTTGCCTTCTGCAACCATGGTGCGCACCTCGTCGGGCAGCGCGAGCAAACGCAAGGCGTTTGCCACCGCCGGGCGGGATTTGACCACGCGATGGGCGACTTCTTCCTGCGTCATGCCGAACTGGCGCATCAACAGGTCATAGCCCTCGGCTTCTTCGATCGGGTTGAGGTCCTGTCGCTGCAAATTCTCGATCAGCGCCAGCTCCATGACCTCGTTTTCCTTGGCTTCCAGCACCATGGCGGGAATCTCCTTGAGTCCTGCCAGACGCGCGGCGCGCCATCGGCGCTCGCCTGCAATGATCTGGTAATAACCCGCCTTGTCACCCGGCCGCACGGTGATCGGTGTGATCACGCCGTGCAAACGGATGCTTTCTGCCAGCTCTTCCAGCGCTTCCTGGTCAAATTTTTTACGGGGCTGATTGGGGTTCGGCTCGATTTTGGACAGTGCGATCTGCGAAACGCTGTCGGTTGCCCCCGCAGCACTCAAATCGGTCGCATCCGCGCCGAACAGGTTGGACAGGCCGCCGCCCAGCCCTTTTTTGCTTGACGCCATCAGCCTCTCCCCTTTCTCTCTGACTTTCTCAGTATTTCATCCGCGAGAGACAAATATGCCTCCGCACCGCGGCACATCCGGTCGTAATCCGTAATCGGCTTGCCGTGGCTGGGCGCTTCGCTCAGGCGCACATTGCGCGGCACGACCGACGAGAACACTTCGCCCGGGAAGTGCTTTTTGACTTCCTCGACCACCTGAATGGACAGGTTGGTGCGGCCGTCAAACATGGTCAGCAGCACGCCTTCCAGCTCGAGCGACGGATTCATGGACTTTTTCACCATGCGAACGGTCGTCATCAGCTGGCTCAGGCCTTCCAGCGCGTAGTATTCGCACTGGAGCGGCACCAGAAAGCTGTCGGCCGCGCACAGGCAGTTGAGCGTCAGCAGACCGAGCGACGGCGGACAATCGATGAAGATGTAGTCATAGTCGTCGCGCACGCGGTCGAGCACGCCTTTGAGACGGTTTTCGCGGTTGTCCATGGCGATCAGATCGAGTTCGGCGCCCGCCAGATTGACATTGGCACCGATCAGATCCACCCATTTGGTGGATACGATGGCGCTTTTCACGTCCGGTTCGTCCGCCACGATCAGATCATAGATCGAGGTTTCGAGCGAGCGCGGGTCTACGCCGAAGCCCGAGGTGGCATTGCCCTGCGGATCGAAATCACACAGCAGCATGCGTTTGCCGCGTTCATAGAGCGCTGCCGCCAGATTGATGGCTGTGGTGGTTTTCCCTACGCCGCCTTTTTGGTTGGCGAACGCGATAATTTTCCCCATATCTGGTTCCCTCTTATCTTTGGTTATTTTCCTACGGGTTTCATTATATCACACCCTTGTTGGAATGCAAAGCAAATCGCTTAAATTTTCTGGTTTGTTTCACGTGAAACATCAAAAAGAGCTGCCTTGCGGCAGCTCCCCTTGCCGGGCCTTATGTTTCACGTGAAACATTGCCCTGCTGTATATAAAAATGCACTATGCGCGTGCATGCGGAATCTGGATGGTCAGTGTCAGACAATCGTCGTCCTCGGTCTGATCGACCGTCGCGCCAATGCCGGCATCCACCATCACGCCAACCGCGCGGTTGAGCGTGTTGAGGAAAAAGCGCACATCCTTAATCAAACGCACGACCTTGCGCTCACCGGTCGGCGGCGCTTCCTCCTCCTTGAGCAGCGCGTCGATGTACTGCTCCGACCGGCTGACATTCAGATCATGCTCAATGATGTACTTGGTCGCATTGATGCGGTCAACCTCATTGTCCAGCCGTAGCAGACAGCGCGCATGCCGCTCGGTCAGATTTGCGCTGCGGATCATCTCCATGTTCTGCGGCGACAGGCGCAGCAGGCGCAGCTTGTTCGCGACCGCCGACTGTGTCTTGCCGACCTTGCGCGCGGCTTCCTCCTGCGTCAGGCCGTACTGGTCGATCAGCCGCTTGAAGCCCTCCGCTTCCTCAAAGAAGTCCAGATCGCGGCGCTGCAAATTTTCCACCAGCGCGATCGCGGACGAGTCCTCATTGTCCGCCGCAATCACCAGACAGGGCACATCGTTCAGCCCTGCCACGCGTGCCGCACGCAGCCGCCGCTCCCCCGCGACCAGCTCATACCCGCCGCCCGGTGCGCGCCGCACGGTCAACGGGTTGAGCACACCGTACTGCCGGATACTCTCCGCCAGCTGCGCGATCGCCTCCGGGTCGAAATACTTGCGCGGCTGGTTGGGATTGCGCACAATATCACTCACCCGTACCCGCCGTAGCGTCCGGTCCTCTTTTCCTGTCACCAACGTCAAAACCGACATCATGTCATCTCCTCCTTGTGCTGTCAAACCGCCGGAACACCGTGTCGGTTCGTCCTTCGGTAATAGATTACCATATTATTACAGTTTGGCAAGCAAAATCGACCGCAAAACCTGCCTGTTTCGACACGCATTTGTCATTTCCTTCCAGAAATCACACATTTCCATGCATTTTCGGACAAAAAATAACCCTCTGTAATTTCCATACAGAGGGTAAACAGATTGTATTGTTTTCGACTCAAAGCGGATCGGTCTGAATTTTTTTGAAGCGGCGCGGATACTGCGCCGGCGTGTCCGCGGTCTTTTGCAGACGCACCAGCACACGCTCCACCCCGTCATGCGGCACGGTGTAGCGCAGCAGCTCGGCCGAAGGCGCGCCCAGCACGGAAAACGCATGCGACGCCGCGCGGACTTCATCCATGCAGTCGGCCGCCTTCATCGCATAGAACACGCCGCCCGTCTTGACCATCGGGATGGTCAGCTCGCTCAGCATGCGCAGATCCGCGACCGCGCGCGACACCGCAACGTCAAACGACGCGCGATGCAGCGACGCAAATTCCTCGGCGCGCGCGTGCACCGGCATGACGTTGGCAATGTCCAGCGCTTCCGCGACCTCGCGCAAAAAGTCGATGCGCTTGCGCTGCGCGTCCAGCAGCGTGAACTGCGCGCCCGGACACAGGATCGCCAGCGGCAAACCGGGAAAACCCGCACCCGTGCCGACGTCCAGCACGGTCTGCCCTTCCCGGATATACGGCGCAAGCGACGCACAGTCGAGAAAATGCCGCGTGACCACCTCGCTCGGCTCGGTGACTGCGGTCAGGTTCATCACTTTGTTTTTCTCGAGCAACAGATCGCAGTACCGCAGCAATTTATCCACAGCTTGGGGACAATCCGCGTGGATGATCTGCTGCAAGCCGGTCACCAAAAGCTCATATGCCGTCATGCCTTGTCCTCCTTCCAGCGCGTCTCGATATAAATCATCAGCGCGGTGATATCTGCGGGCGACACGCCCGAAATGCGCGCGGCCTGCCCGAAGTTCAGCGGCTTGACCTGGTTGAGCTTCTGCCGCGCTTCCAGCCGCAGCGAATCCACCTGCTCATAATCCAAATCGGTCGGCAGCGGCCGCGACTGCAATTTGCGGTACTGCTCGACGTCCTTCTGCTGGCGGTCGATGTAGCCCGCGTACTTGACGCGGATCTCGACCTGCTCGCGGATGACCGCGGGCAGCGCCGGACGGTCGGGGTCGAAGTGCGCGAGATCGGCATAGCTCAACTCGGGACGGCGCAGCAGGTCGATCAGCTTGCAGCCATCCTTGACCGGTGCGCTGTTCTTGCCCGCAAGGAACCCGTTCAGCGCGTCCGACGGTGCGATGCCGACCGCCGCGATGCGGTCGATCTCCTGCTGCACCTGCTCGTACTTGCGGCGGACTTTTTCGCCGCGCTCGGGCGGGTTGAGACCGATGCGCACGCCGATCGGCACCAGCCGTTCGTCCGCATTGTCCTGCCGCAGCAGCAGACGGTATTCCGAACGCGAGGTCATCATGCGGTACGGCTCGTTGGTGCCGCGCGTCACGAGATCGTCGATCAGCGTGCCGATGTAGCCGTCCGCACGGTCGAGGATGAGCGGCTCCTCCCCCTTGAGGGCGAGCGCCGCGTTGACGCCCGCGACCAGTCCCTGTGCGGCCGCTTCTTCATAGCCGGACGAGCCGCAGAACTGCCCCGCGCCGTACAAGCCCTTGACCTTTTTGGTCTCGAGCGTCGGGCGCAGTTCGAGCGGATCGACGCAGTCGTACTCGATCGCGTAAGCCGGGCGCATGATCTCGGCGTGCTCCAAACCCTTGACCGTATGCAGCATATCGCGCTGCACATCAAACGGCATGGAGGACGAGAAACCCTGCACATAGATTTCCTCAGTGTCCAGCCCCATCGGCTCGAGGAACAGCTGATGCCGCGGCTTGTCCGCGAAGCGCACGACCTTATCCTCGATCGACGGGCAATAGCGCGGGCCGACGCCCTCGATCTGGCCGCCGTACAGCGGCGAACGGTCGAGGTTGGCGCGGATCAGCTCATGCGTCTTGGCAGTCGTGTAGGTCAGATAGCAGACCGCGCGGTTTTCGGGCGGCCGGTCGGTCTCGAACGAGAACGGGATGATCTCCTCTTCGCCCTGCTGCAGCTCCAGCCCGGCAAAGTCGATCGAGCGGCGATGGATGCGCGGCGGTGTGCCGGTTTTGAAGCGCTGCAAGCGCAGCCCGAGCGCGCGCAGCGACTCGGTCAGCGGCTTTGCCGCCGCCATGCCGTCCGGCCCGCTCTCGCGCGTGTATTCGCCGATGATGATGCGGCCGCCGAGAAAGGTGCCCGAGGCGATGATGACGGCTTTCGCCGGATGGCGTGCGCCGATCGCGGTCACGACCGCGCTGACCGCGCCGTTTTCGGTCTCGACCGAAACGATCTCATCCTGCATCAGATACAGGTTGTCCTGCCGCTCGAGCGCGTGCTTCATATACGTCCGGTATTTGACGCGGTCGGCCTGCGCGCGCAGCGAATGCACGGCCGGGCCTTTGCCGCGGTTAAGCATGCGGTACTGGATGCAGGCCGCGTCGGCCGCACGCGCCATCTCGCCGCCCAGCGCGTCGATCTCGCGCACCAGATGGCCTTTGGCCGTGCCGCCGATGGCCGGGTTGCACGGCATGTTGCCGACGGCATCCAGATTGATCGTAAAACACGCGGTTTTCATCCCGAGACGCGCGGCGGCAAGCGCGGCCTCGATGCCCGCGTGTCCCGCGCCGACGACCACCACGTCAAATGCTTCGGCTGGAAAAACCGTCATGGATCCTCCTCCTTTTTGCTGATGACAGAGTATCCCACAAAACATGGGCTTGACAAGTGCACCTTTGTGCATACCTGTTGATAACTCTGTGTAAACTTTGGATAACTTGCACTTTTGGGCAAAAGTTTGATTCTGTTTTAGTATTATTGCAGAATGATATTACAAATAGTATATGACTTTTTCCACAGAAAAGGGCCGCTGCGCGCGGCAGGCGGCCCTTTCCATTGCGGCATCTTTCCTTATTTTCCCACACAGAAATCGCTGAAGATCCGGGAAACGACCGCTTCGGTCACGGTCTCGCCGGTGATCTCGCCCAGCGCGGCAATCGCGCCTTCGGCGTCCATCACGACCGCGTCCGGCGTCATGCCCGACTGTGCGGCATACAGCGCCGCTTCGCAGCGCTCGGCCGCGCGGGCCAGCGCCGCAGCCTGACGGGCGTTGGTGATCAGCGCGCCGTCAAACGCGCCGTCCCCCAGTCCGATCGTGCGCGGAATGAGCGCAAGCAGTTTATCCATGCCCGCGCCGGTCTTGGCCGACAGCGGGACAATGTGCAGGAAGTGTTTTTTCAGCAGCTTTTCATCCAGCTGCTGCGGCAGATCGACCTTGTTGACCACAGCGATCGCGCGGTGGCCCGCCGCACGGGCGAGCACCAGCATGTCCTCATCCCCGATCGGCTGCGAGCCGTCGAACACCGCAAGGATGAGCGAGGAAGCCGAAGCTTCCGCCATCGCACGGTCGATTCCGGCCTGTTCGATCGGGTCGGTCGTGTCGCGCAGACCGGCGGTATCCGTGATGCGCAGCAGCAGCTGGCCGACCTTGACGTTTTCCTCGATCAGGTCGCGGGTCGTGCCGGGAATATCGGTGACAATCGCGCGCTCGCGGCCGAGCAGCGCATTGAGCAGCGTACTTTTGCCCGCATTCGGACGGCCGAGGATGACGCACGGCACGCCTTCGCGCAGGATGCGGCCGCGCTCATAGCTTTCGGCCATCGCGTACAGACGGCTGGTCGTGCGGTGCAGCAAAGCGGCAGCGTCGTCAAACAGCACGGGGTCGATGTCCTCATCCGGAAAATCGACGACCGCATGAAAATGCGCCACCATGCCGATCAGCTCCTCGCGCATCTGCTGCACGGGCGAGCCGACCGCGCCCATCACCTGGGCCGCCGCGTTCTGCGCGGCTTCCGCGGTGCGGGCGGTGATCAGATCGTGCACGGCTTCCGCTTCGGAAAGCCCCAGCTTGCCGTTGAGGAAGGCCCGGCGGGTGAACTCGCCCGCCTCGGCCTGCCGCACGCCCTGCGCGAACAGCGCGTCCAGCCCCTGCTGCAGCACCGCGGTCGAACCGTGGCATTGCAGTTCCGCCATCGGCTCGCCGGTATAGGTATGCGGCGCACGGAACACCACTGCATAGCAGCAGTCGATCACCTTGCCGTTTTTATCCTGCAATGTACCGTAAACCAGCTTTTGCGTGGGCGCATCCAGCATACGCTTGCCGTTTTTCGCACGAAAAACCGCGTCCACTGCTGCAATCGCCTGCTCACCCGACACCCGAATCAGACCGATCGGCCCGCCGGCAGAAGAAATGGCGGCAATCGTATCGTTCATAGGCTTTTCCTCTTATCAGGAACGGGAGCGATAGCTGTTATCCGGTGCGATCACCACGCGGCGGCCCGGCTCGGTGCCGGTCGAATACGTCGTGACACCGTTGAAATCCTGCAAAGCGGCATGGATGATGCGGCGCTCATACGGATTCATCGGCTCGAGCGTCATCGAACGGTGGGACTTGACCACCTTCATCGCCATCTTGCGGGCGAGACGCTCCAGACTCTCCGCGCGCTTCTCGCGGTAATTTTCCGTGTTGACCGACAGGCGCACATGCTCGTCCAGCGCGTTATTGAGCACCAGCGAACCAAGATACTGAATCGCATCCAGCGTGTCGCCGCGGCGGCCGATAATCGGGCCCATATCCGGGCCGGAGATCTCCAGGCGCAGCTGGTCGCACTCGACCTGCGGCAGGGTGGCAACCGTGCCTTCCACGCCCATCTTTTCCAGCAGGCCGGTGACGAAATCGGTCGCCAACTGCTCTGCCTTTTTCATGCATTCCTCGGAAACCGGGATCAGCTCGCGCTCCTTGGGAACGGACGGGGTGATCGGGCGTTCCTCGCGCGGACGGCGGTCACGACGTCCGCTGCGTTCGCGGCGCGGACGCTCGCGGCGCGGCGGGCGCTCGATCTCGAGCTTTTCCGGTACGAAATCCGCCGGCGCGGCCTTGACCAGGCGCGGCGTATCGTCCTCATCCGTGATGGAGAGCTTCTGCGGCTTGGCGGCAGGCTTTTCCTCCTTTGCCGCAGCGGGCTTGTCCGCATGGCGCGGCTTGGACGGCTTTTCCACAGGGGTGTGGACAGGTTCCGCCTTTTTGACCGGCTCATCCGGCACCTGATAGGTCACGCGCACGCGTGCCGGCGTTGCGCCGATGCCGAGAAAGCCCTTCTTGCCGTTATCCAGTACCTCGACCGACACGTCATCCCGGTCCATGCCGAGCTGATCGAGCGCCGCCTGGATGGCAGCGTCACGGGTGTCGCCCGTGGTTTCGATAAATTTCTCCATAACTTACTTGTCCCCCTTCTTTTTCTTCGCGTTCTGGGACTGTTCCTGCTGCGCAGCTCTGTGCGCCGCGCGCTTTGCTTCCTTTTCCGCCTCGATGCGGGCCGATTCCTCGGCGTCCTTCTTTTCCTTCTTACCGCGCAGGTATCTGGTCAGCGTCAGCTCCTGCACGCAGGCAAACAGGTTGTTGAAAATCCAGTAAATGCCGATGGCGCCCGGCAGGATGAATGCAAAATACAGCGACATGAGCGGCATGATGACATTCATCATCTTCATCTGGCCGGCAGCCGCGCTGTTCTGCGTGCCCTGCATTTTCTGCATGACATAGCTGGACAGGAACGCGGTGACGCCCGACAGGATCGGGATGATCCAGATGATGCTCGGATGCGTGATGGACGGCGTCTGCGCCAGGTTCAGGCCGAGGAAGTGGAAATCAATGTTGAGCAGCTCGCCCGCGCCATTGGTGATCGCCGTCACGCTGTCCGGCCAAACGCCGCCGTTATCGGTGAACAGCTGGCCGAGCTTTTCCGCGATCGTGATCTGGCCGTAATAACCCGCGGACTCCATATTGACGCCGACCAGCGTGCCCAGCTGATTGATGACATCATCCGAAAAGCCCATCATGAACTTGAGCGGCTGCTGCACGGCATAGTACAGACCCATCATGATCGGCAGCGGGATGAACTGCGGCAGGCAGCCCGTCATCGGGTTGACGCCGTGTTTGTCGTACAGTTTCTGCGTCTCTTCGTTGAGCTTGACGCGGTTGTTGGCATACTTTTTCTGCAGCTGCTGCATCTCCGCGTTGAGTGCGGTCATGGCGAGCATGCTCTTTTTGCCCTTGATGGCCAGCGGAATGCAGATCAGCTTGACCAGCAGCGCAAACAGGATCACCGCAAGACCGTAGGAACCTACCGTCTTGAAGATCGCCAGCAGGATCAAACCAAGCGGTCTGACGATGACAAGTCCGAAAATTTCTCCCATATAAACCTCCGTAGGGTTGTTTTTCCTTTGTGAAACGAAATGTGTTCCGGTGCTTTCCCTCTTTCTAACGCGTTACGGCACGGGATCATACGGCCCGCGTTTGGAAAAGGGGTGGCACCGGCAGATGCGTTTGAATGCCAGCCAGCCGCCCTTGAGCGCGCCGTATTTCTCGATCGCCTCGATCGCATATTGCGAACACGTCGGGATATACCGGCAGCAGGGTGGTCTCGCCGGGGAAATATGCCGGCGGTAAAACCGGATTGCCGCCAGCATAAAACGCTTCATGACCGAGCTGCCGCGACTTTATTCTCCTGCAAAGCCCGCAGCAGCGATTTTTCAATTTCCAAATAGGTTGCACCCACCGCGCGGCTGCGCGCGACGAGTATCAGATCCACGCCCACCGCAAATTCGTCCTCATGCAGACGATATGCCTCGCGGAACAGGCGCTTGATGCGGTTTCTCTGCACCGCACCGGCCAGCTTGGCGCTGACCGTCAGCCCCAGCCGGTTATATCCCAACCGGTTTTTCCGGCAATACAGGACCAGATGCCTGCCCGCCGAAGAAACACCCCGGTGATACAGCCGCCGGAACTCGTGGTTTTCCTTCAAGGATATGGTGTGCTTCATCTTTTTCTCCTCGTTTTTCCGATGCCCGGGAAAAAACGGAAGGTAACGCCCACACATTTTTGGGGACGTTATCTCAAATTTCTTTGCAGCTAAGTATGTTTGCAAAGCCGACCGTATCGCTTTTGCCGTCCGGCGGATACGGCCCGAAACCTGTTCGCCGGATTTTCCTTTGCCGGGCAAAACGCAGTGGTCTGCGTGTTTTCACCCGGACAAACGAAAAAAACGAGCCGCAGAATAAAGCGGCTCGCTTCGTTTTCCCTTCGCGCCGCCGGCGCGTATTGAAAAATCGGTTTTTCGCTTAGTGCGTCAGGCGTGCGCGGCCCTTGGCACGGCGACGGGCCAGTACCTTGCGGCCGTTCGACGTACGCATACGCTTGCGGAAACCATGCTCCTTGGAGCGCTGACGCTTCTTGGGCTGATAAGTTCTCTTCATTTCTTCGTGCACCTCCCTGTTCATGGATTTACGGATGGGCACCGGCATAGGTCCGGCGCGAGACGCGGGCACATGCCGCTGCCTGTCCGCAGAATATGAGACAATAATTATTATCCTATAAAAGCACCCAAATGTCAAGGTTTTTTTGCGTTTTCAACATCTTGGGGACGGGTCAAAAAATCCTACCATAACTTGCGTCTGTGTTGGCAAAAATTCCGAAAACCATACACAATTTTCTCCCCAGCTGGGGAAAACCCTTTCAGTTGAATCTGTCGGAATCTTGTGCTATTATTATATTATCTATGTACTTATATCGACAGGAGGCGCCCCATGGCTAACAATATATTGGAAATGGCGCTCGAACGCCTTGAACGCGATTTCCCGCCGTCCAGCCTTTCCGCCTGGTTCGACGATGCAACGGTTGTTTCTTTTACGGACAACCGTTTGATTTTGCATTCCCCGGTCCAGTTCAAAAAAGAATTTATCGATCAGAAGTTCATCGAGCCGCTGCAAAACGCGCTGTATGAGCTGACCGGCGACCCGATCACGGTCGTCGTCGTCACCGGCGAGTACACCGCGCCCACGACCAGCTCTTCCCCCTACGATGACTACACCTTCGAACGGTTCATCGTCGGCTCATCCAACAAGTTCGCGCACGCGGCGGCGCTCGCGGTGGCCCAGCGGCCGGCGGCGGAAAACAACCCGCTGTTCATCTACGGCAACTCGGGTCTGGGCAAAACCCACCTGATGTACGCGATCGCGAACGTGCTGCGCCGGACGCACCCGGAATTTCGCATCATCTACGTCAAGGGCGAGGATTTCACCAACGAGCTGATCACCGCCATCCAGGAAGGCAACGTACAGGCGTTCCGCAACAAATACCGCATGGTCGATCTGCTGCTGCTGGACGACGTGCAGTTCATCGCGGGCAAAGAGCGCACGCAGGAGGAATTTTTCCATACCTTCAACGCGCTGTACGAAGCGAAAAAGCAGATCGTGCTCACATCCGACCGGCCGCCCAAGGAAATCAATACGCTCGAGGACCGCATGAAAACCCGTTTCGAGTGGGGCCTGCTGGCCGATATCCAGCCGCCGGACTTTGAAACCCGCATCGCGATCATCCGCGACAAGGCAGTCAAGATGGGCGTAGACCTGCCCGACGACGTCTCCACCTACATCGCGGAGAACATCCAGTCCAACATCCGGCAGCTTGAAGGCGCGGTCAAAAAGATCAAGGCCATGCACGAGCTGATGGGCGAACGCATCACCGTTCCGCTGGCGGAAAACGCGATCGACGCCCTGCGCATCGAAAACCCCGGCCTCAACCCGACGCCCGAACGCATCATGGAAGCGGTCGCCAACTATTTCTACATCCCGGTCGAGCAGATGATTTCGCAGAACCGCTCCAAGGACGTTGCCTATCCGCGTCAGATGGCCATGTACATGATCCGTCAGGAACTCGAATATTCCTTCCCGGATATCGCCAAGATTTTCAAGCGCGATCACACGACCGTCATGCACGCCTGCAACAAAATCGAGGAGGAACGCAAGAACTCCCGAGAGACCGAAGAGGTCATCAAAAAGCTGCACAACAACATCCGCGGGGAATGAAAAACTATCCACAGAAGCCTGTGGATTCCACAAGGGTTGTCCTGTGGATAAAAAAGCAAACTGTGGAAGCTGTGGAGCGGACAGAATTCATCCACATCCCGCTGTGTACGACATTTCCCGCACCACGTCTGGGTTTGCACGGTTTTTCCCCAATTTCCCCAACCCCTACTACTACGATAAAAACCTATCCTGTTTTTTCTTACGATTTCCAAAGAAAGAGGAACGACCGATGAAATTCTCCTGTGAAAAAGAAACTCTGCTCAGCCTGATCGGCACAGCCTCCCGTGCAGTGACCGGAAAAAGCGCCATGCCGCTGCTCGAAGGTCTGCTCGTCACTGCCGATGCCGATTCACTGACCTTGACCGGCTACGATCTTTCCATGGGCATCCGCACCACGGCCGAAGCCGATATTGTCGAACCCGGTAGCATCGTTTTGAACGCCAAGCTGTTTTACGACATTGTCCGCAAGCTGCCGCAGGACGTCGTCTATCTGGAAACCGACGACAAGCTGCTGACCACCATCAAGTGCGGCCGCGCAGTGTTCAACCTGATCGCGACCGAAGCCGACGAATATCCGGCGCTGGCCGAGGTTTCGGCCGACACCGGCTTTTCTCTGCCGCAGTCCATGCTGAAAAGCATGATTGCGCAGACCATTTTCTCGGTGTCCGACAACGAGAGCAAGCCGATCCACACCGGCTGCCTGTTTGAGCTGGAAGGCAGCCGCCTGAACGTCGTCGCCGTGGACGGCTATCGCCTGTCCGTGCGCCGCGAAACCGTGGAAGGCATTTCCGGGGACATGAAATTCGTCGTTCCCGGCTCGTCGCTGCGCGAAATCGAGCGCATTTTGACTGAAGAGGACGGCGACGTCGAGATTTTCCCCGACCGCAAGAACATCCTGTTCCGCATCGGCGGCACCACGCTGATCACCCGCCTGATCGACGGCGAGTTCCTCAACTACCGCGCCGCAATCCCCGCGGAATTTGAATATGTCGTCAAAGCCGACCGCCACGAATTCATCACCTGCATCGAGCGCGTGTCGCTGATCGTATCGGAAAAGCTGAAAAACCCGGTACGCTTCCATTTTGACGGCTCGTATGTGCAGATGTCCTGCATCACGGCCGTCGGCAAGAGCTATGACGAATGTGCGTTCGACGGCAATATCGAAGATCTGGAGATCGGTTTCAACAACCGCTACATTCTGGACGCGCTGCGCGCCGCGGGCGACGATACGGTCAAATTGCAGCTCAAGGGCTCGCTCAACCCGATCGTCATTTCGCCGCTCGAAGGCGACAAATACACCTATCTTGTGCTGCCCGTGAGGTTGAAAGCCAATGACTGAGATCAAAATTGACACCGAATTTATCAAGCTGGATGCACTGCTCAAGTTTGCAAACCTCGTGTCCTCGGGCGGCGAGGCCAAGATCCGCATCGCCGAGGGCGAGGTTGCAGTGAACGGCGAACCCTGCACGATGCGCGGCAAAAAGCTGCGCCCGGGCGACACCGTGACGCTGGACGGCGAAAGCGTCCGGATCGTATGAACATCCGCTCGCTCACGCTCGAGCAGTTCCGCAACTACGAGCAGGCGCATTTTGACTTTGATCCCGCGGTCAACCTGATCTGCGGCGAGAACGGGCAGGGCAAAACCAACCTGCTCGAGGCCGCCGCGGCCTGTTCGACCATGCGGCTGTTCCGCACGGCGCAGAAAAAAGAGGGTCTGCGCTTTGGACAGGACCATGCACGGATTTTAGCGGATTTTCAGGCGCAGGGGCGCGATTTCGCGCTCGAACTGCGCCTTTCGCGCTTAAAATCCATGGAAATTTACAAAAACGGCGTGCGTCAGAAGCGGCAGTCGGATGTGCAAGGACTTTTAAAAACTGTTTTATTTTGTCCGGAGGACCTGATGCTCGTGCGGCAGGGCGCCGGTGCACGCCGCCGCTTCCTGGACACCGCGCTGTGTCAGCTGCGACCGTACTATGCGCGCTATCTCGAGGAATACAACCGCCTGCACGACCACAAGACCCGCATCCTGCGCGACAGCGAGGAAAAGCCCTCACTTTTGTCTATGTGGGAGGATTTTTCGCTGCGCATGGCGCATATTGGCGCGCAGATCATCCGTTACCGCGCATATTACTGCAAAAAGCTGCTCCAAGCGGCAGCGGCCGTCTATGCCGACATCGCGCCGCAGGAGGTGCTTTCGGGCGAGTATCAGACCGTGTCGAGCGTGACCGACCCGTTTGCCTCGGCGGCGCAGATCGAACAGGAGCTGGTCGACCACGTCCTGAGCCACAAGCAGGCCGAGATCGCGGCGCGCAGCTGCCTGTCCGGCCCGCATAAGGACGACCTTGTGCTGCTGCTCGACGGGCGCAGCGCTGCGTCCTACGGCTCGCAGGGGCAGGTGCGCACCTGCACGCTGTCGCTCAAACTTGCCGAGCGCGAGCTGTTCTTCCACGAGGACGGCGAGTATCCCGTGCTGCTGCTCGACGACGTGCTTTCCGAGCTCGACCGCCGGCGGCAGGACTTTGTGTTGAACCGCATTTCGGCCGGTCAGGTCATGATTACCTGCTGCGAGGACGGCATTTCGGACAAGCTGCGCACGGGCGCGGTTTTCCAAATAAAAAACGGCAAAATCATTTGAGTTTTTCCGGCTTTTCGGTACACAAAACCTGAAAAAAGTGGTATAATTACAATAGAATACAGCCCGAGGGACAGACCGGCGGACGATCCTCCGCGCGGCGGCTGAAAAAACCCGCGCGCGGCCGTTCCACGGTCTGTTATTTTGTCCATTTTGTGGGAAAACAGGAGGATTTTTTCCATGTATCTGCATTTGGGACAGGACTATATCGTGTCGCTGCAAAGCGTGGTCGCCGTGTTCGATATGGACACCGCCACCGCCTCCAAACGCACCGCCCGGTTAATTGAGCGGCTGCAGGACGAGGGCCGCATCATCGAGCTGTATGAGGACCTGCCGCGCGCGGGCGTGTTGTGCGACACGGCGCTCGGCGAAACACTGTATTTGACCAGTCTGTCTCCGCAGGCGCTGCAGCGCCGCGCGGAAAAGGCCTATGCGATATAGGCGCATCATCATCGTTACCGCAATTTCTGGAAAGGGAATTAATCATATGAGTGAAGAAATGGAAATCAAGGACGAAGTGCTCGACCTCAAGGTCACCGAGACATACGACGAAAGTCAGATCCAGGTGCTCGAAGGTCTGGAAGCTGTGCGCAAGCGTCCGGGCATGTATATCGGCTCGACTTCCGCGCGCGGCCTGCACCATCTGGTGTACGAAATCGTCGATAACTCGATCGACGAGGCGCTGGCGGGCTACTGCACCCATATCGAGGTGACGATCGAAAAGGGCGATGTCATCCGCGTCACGGATAACGGCCGCGGCATCCCCTGCGGCATCCACCCGCAGATGGGCATCCCGTCGCTGGAAGTCGTATTGACCGTGCTGCATGCGGGCGGCAAGTTCGACGGCGCGGGCTACAAGGTCTCCGGCGGCCTGCACGGCGTTGGCTCGTCGGTCGTCAATGCCCTGTCCGACTGGCTGGAAGCCGAGGTGCGCGACGGGCATGTGAAGCACTACATGCGCTTTGAACGCGGCGTGACCGTGATCAAGATGCGCGATACGCCGTGCGAGAGCGAAACCGGCACGACCATCCGCTTCCACGCCGACCCTGAGATCTTTGAGACGACGGTGTATGACTTCGACGTGCTGGAAAAGCGCCTGCGCGAGCAGGCATTCCTCAACGCCGGCCTCAAAATCACGCTGCGCGATGAGCGCGACGACGAGCCGGTCGAGGAAGTCATGCACTACGAGGGCGGCATCCGTCAATTTGTGCAGCACTTAAATCGCACCAAGAACCCGCTGCACGAGGACGTCATCTACATGGAAGGCAGCCGCGATACCTCGATGGCCGAGGTCGCGATGCAGTATACCGACAGTTACAGCGAGCTGATCCTGTCCTTTGCCAACAACATCAACACGACCGAGGGCGGCACGCACGAGACCGGCTTCAAGGCCGCGCTCACCCGCGTGCTCAACGAATACGGCAAGAAATACAAGCTCTTAAAGGACGACGAGTCTTTCAAGGGCGAGGACGCGCGCGAGGGTTTGACCGCCATCATCTCGGTCAAGTTGCAGGAAGCGCAGTTCGAGGGCCAGACCAAGACCAAGCTGGGCAACAGCGACATGCGCACGCTGGTGGACGCGATGGTGTCCGAAAAGCTGATGACCTTCTTTGAGGAAAATCCGGCTGTTGCGCGCGCCATCATCGAAAAAGCGCAGACCGCCGCCCGCGCCCGCGAGGCCGCCAAAAAGGCGCGCGAAATGACGCGGCGCAAGTCCGCGCTCGACTCGGCGTCTCTTCCCGGCAAGCTGGCCGACTGCATTGAAAAAGACCCGACTTACACCGAAATTTACATCGTCGAGGGTGATTCCGCCGGCGGCTCGGCCAAGGAAGGCCGCGACCGCCGCCATCAGGCCATCCTGCCGCTCTGGGGCAAGATGCTCAACGTCGAAAAGGCGCGCCTCGACCGCGTTTACGGCAACGATAAGCTGACCCCGATGATCACCGCGTTCGGCGCGGGCTTCGGCGACGACTTTGATCTTTCCAAGCTGCGCTACGGCAAGATCATCCTGATGGCCGATGCCGACGTCGACGGCAGCCATATCCGCACGCTGTTGCTGACCTTCTTCTTCCGCTTCATGCGGCCGCTCATCGAGCACGGACATGTCTATATCGCGCAGCCGCCGCTGTTCAAGAACGAAAAGGGCAAGGACGTGCGCTATACCTACACCGATGAGCAGCAGCGCGAATGCCTCGCCGAGATGGGTGAGGGCGTGCGCGTGCAGCGTTACAAAGGTTTGGGCGAGATGGACCCGCAGCAGCTGTGGGAGACCACCATGGACCCGACGCACCGCACCCTGCTGCAGGTGACGATGGACGACGCGGCGGCGGCCGACGAGACCTTTGCGCTGCTGATGGGCGAAAAGGTCGAGCCGCGACGCGAATTTATCGAGAAAAACGCCAAATACGTTATGAATCTGGACGTCTGATGCGCGTACGGTATGCATAAATAACGCCAACAATTCCGGAGGCAAAGAATGAGTCAAGAATACGAACAGCAGAAAATCATGCAGGTCGATCTCGAAAAAGAGATGAAAAAGAGCTATATCGACTATGCCATGAGCGTCATTGTCGGCCGTGCGCTGCCCGATGTGCGCGACGGCCTCAAGCCGGTACACCGCCGCATCCTGTACGCCATGTACGAGGACGGCCTGACCTCGGATAAGCCTTACCGCAAGTCCGCAACGACCGTCGGTAATGTGCTAGGCCGGTACCACCCGCACGGCGACGCATCGGTATACGATGCCCTCGTCCGTCTGGCGCAGCCGTTTTCGCTGCACTATCCGCTGATCGACGGCCACGGCAACTTCGGTTCGGTCGACGGCGATCCCCCGGCGGCTTACCGTTACACCGAGGCCCGCATGGCCAAGATCGCAAACTACATGCTGGCCGACATCAAGAAGGACACGGTCGATTTCCAGCCGAACTTCGATGAGGAGCTCAAGGAGCCGGTCGTGCTGCCCTCCCGCTTCCCCAACCTGCTGGTCAACGGCTCGTCGGGCATCGCGGTCGGCATGGCGACCAACATCCCGCCGCACAACCTGACCGAGGTCGTGGACGGTATCTGCTATGTGATCGACCATCCGGAAGCCGAGATGGACGAGATCTGCCAGTTCATCAAGGGCCCGGACTTCCCGACCGGCGGCGTCATCATGGGCCGCAGCGGCATCCGCGCAGCGTATGCGACCGGCCGCGGCAAGATCAAGGTGCGCGCCAAGACCGAGATCGTCGATCTGCCCAACGGTAAGAGCCAGATCCTGATCACCGAGATCCCGTACATGGTCAACAAGGCGCGTCTCGTGGAGTCCATGGCGAACCTCGTCAAGGACAAGCGCGTGGACGGCATCACCAACATTCAGGACCATTCCTCGCGTGAGGGCATGCAGATCGTGGTCGATATCCGCCGCGACGCCAACGCGCAGGTCATTTTGAACCAGCTGTTCACCTATACCCAGCTGGAGGACACCATTTCGATGATCCACATCGCGCTCGTGCCGGGCGCGAACGGCAAATTGCAGCCGCGCGTGTTGACGCTGCGCCAGATCATCGACCAATACGTCGCGTTCCAAAAGGACGTTGTCGCCCGCCGCACGCGCTTTGACCTCAAGAAAGCGCGCGACCGTGCGCACATCCTCGAGGGCCTCAAGGTCGCGACCGACAACATCGATCGAATCATCGCGATCATCCGCGCGTCCAAGAACGAGGCGGAAGCCAAGGTCAACCTGATGGCAGAGCCGTTCTGGATCGACCAGATCGCGCTGCTCGGCATCGTGGATGGCTCGGAGCACTTCGAGTTCCACCTCGACGAGCCGCAGGCGCAGGCGATTGTCGATATGCGTCTGGGCCGTCTGTCCGGTCTGGAGCAGGAGAAAATCAACGACGAATACAAGGAACTCGAAAGCAAGATCGCAAACTTCGAGGAGATTCTGTCGTGCGACACCAACATCCTCGCGGTCGTCAAGACCGAATTGCAGGATATCAAGCAGAAGTACGGCGACGAGCGCCATACCGAGATCGCGAACGTTGCGGACGAGATCGACATTGAAGATCTGATCGAAGAGCAGGAATGCGCGTATACGCTGACCCACTTCGGCTACATCAAGCGTCAGCCGACCTCGGTTTACCGTGCACAGCGGCGCGGCGGCCGCGGCATTTCCGCGATGAGCACGCGCGAAGAGGACTTCGCCAAGGACATTTTCACCGCCTCGACGCATGACACGATCCTGTTCTTCTCCAACCGCGGCAAGGTCTACAAGCTCAAGGGCTACCAGATCCCGGAGACCGGCCGCTCGGCCAAGGGCATGAACATTGTCAATCTGCTCGAGCTGGAAAGCGACGAAAAGATCACCGCGATGTTCCCGATCAAGGAATTTGCAGACGATAAGTTCCTGTTCTTTGTCACCCGGCAGGGCATTGCCAAGCGCGTGGTGCTGTCCGACCTGCAGAATATCCGCCGCGCGGGCCTGCGCGCCCTCAACCTCAACGAGGACGACGCGCTGGTTGATGTGCGCCTGACCGACGGCGAGCAGAACATCCTGATCGCGACCCACGAAGGCCGCGCGATCTGCTTCGACGAAAACGAAGTGCGCGCGATGGGCCGCACGGCCACCGGCGTGCGCGGCATCCGCCTGAGCGAGGGCGACTTTGTCGTCGGCGCGGCGCGTGCGCGCAAGGGCGCGTATGTGCTGTCGATCACCGAGAACGGATACGGCAAGCGCACCCCGGTCGAGGAATTCACCATCCATCACCGCGGCGGCGGCGGCATGATGCTGCATAACCTGACCGCTAAGACCGGTCTGGTGGCCGGCATTGCGGTTGTGGACAGCGATAACGACGTGATGATCATCACGGACGACGGCGTCATCATCCGCACGGGCTGCGAAGAGATCCGCGAATGCGGTAGAGGCAGCCAGGGCGTTATCGTGATGCGCACGAGCGAGGACGTCAAGGTCATTTCGATCGCCCGCACCAGCAAGGAGGAAGAGGATTCCGCCGAAGACGGCGAACAATCCGAATCCGCGGAGACGGTAGAGACCACCGAAGAATAAAAGATAAAAAGGACGCACCAAGGTGCGTCCTTTTTTTGCGCGGTGCGGCAGGCGCTTACAATTTTTCCACAGAGGTGTGGAAAAAGAAAAAAGCGATTGACAGTCCGTATATCATGTGATATATTTATCACACAAAAAGACAAATAGATCACATATGGGAGGGATCTACGATGACGCTGACCCGTGCAAAAAAACTCCATGCCGCCGCGTGGGGCGTGCTTGTTGTCCTGTGGGTGTTCGCCAAGAACTTCGGTCCGATTAAAGCGCAGCCGTGGCAGGGCATTGCCATCGCGCTGTGTGTGGCGCTGCTCATCGGGCTGCTGCTGCTGGAAAGCGGTCTGGGCGTGGAAAAGCCGGACGAGCGCGCTACTGCCAACGGCTATAAGGCCAATTCCCTGCTGTTCAACCTGCTCAACGGCGCGCTGGTGCTCTATATTGTCCTCGGCAAGGAGATGCCGCTCACCATCCCCTATGAATACGCGCTGCTGCTCATGGCGCTCATCAATCTCTTTCAGGATCTGGCGTTTCTGTATTACGAGCGCCGCGCAGAGTGACCGCCATGCTGAAAACACACATCAAAGAGCTGCGCGCGGCACGCGGCATGGACCAGGCGCAGCTGGCGGCGCTGGTCGGCGTGCGGCGCGAGACCATCGGCCGGCTGGAAAACGGGCAGTATAACCCCTCGCTCAAGCTCGCGATGGACATCGCGAAGGTGTTCGGCCTGACGGTCGAAGAAATATTCAGCTTTACCGAGGATTGAGCAAAGAAAAGCAAAAGAAAAGACCGTTTTCCAATGGAAAACGGTCTTGTTGTATCCTTGTAATGAAAAAACAGTGATTACTCTGCGGTGTAGGGCAGCAGAGCGATGTGACGGGCGCGCTTGATCGCCTCGGTCAGCTGACGCTGATGATGCGCGCAGGTACCGGTCATACGGCGGGGCAGGATCTTGCCGCGCTCAGACATATACTTGCGGAGCTTGCCAGCATCCTTGTAGTCAACGTGCTCGACTTTATCAACACAGAAAGCGCAAACCTTGCGGCGGCGACGGCCGCGCTGCGGGCGCTCTGCACGCTCCGGACGGGGCGTGAATTCCTTCTTGGTTTCTTCCATTGTCGCGTAACCTCCTTCAGTTTAGAATGGGACATCGCCGTCGTCGTCAGCCAGCTCCTGAAAATCCGAATTGCCCGCGGGCAGATCGAATGCCGGAGTCACCTGGGACGCGGCAGGCTCGGGCCGCATCTGCGATCCGTTATCATAGCCGCCGTAACCGCCGCCTGCGTAACCGGCGTTTGCTTCGCGGGACTTTTTGGTCTCGCCGAAGGAAACTTCGTCGCAGTTGATTTCAATCGCGGTGCGGTTGTTGCCGTTCTGGTCCTGCCACTGGCGGGACTGGACACGGCCGACGACAATCGCCATAACGCCCTTTGCAAACCACTGTGCAACAAACTCCGCCTGACGGCCCCATGCGACGCAGTCGATGAAGTCGGTCTGGCGTTCGCCGTTCGGGCCCTTACGGTCGCGGTCGATCGCAAGGCGGAACGAGCACACAGCCATATTGGATTGCGTGTGGCGCAGCTCGGGATCGCGGGTCAAACGACCCATCAGAATAGCCTTGTTGAGCATTGGTCGTTCACCGCCTTAGTCGTCCAGGCAGACGATGATCGAACGCATCACGCCGTCCGTGATCTTGTAGATACGGTCCAGCTCAGCCGGGAACTCCGGCTTGGACTCGAAACGGATCAGGGTGTAAGCACCTTCCGTCTGGTCCTCGATCGGGTACGCCAGACGGCGCTTGCCCCAATCTTCAACCTCTACGTTCGTGCCGTTCGCCTCGACGAGAGACTTGAACTTGTCCACAACAGCGGTAGCCGCTGCCTCTTCCAGCTTGGGGTTGACAATGAAGATCGTCTCGTACTTGCCAGAAATCTTTGCCATTTTCTTAGCACCTCCTTTTGGACTTTTGGCCCACATCCTTTGATGTGAGCAAGGATACCTTACTATTATATCCAATGGAGCGAAAAAGTCAAGGAAAATTTGAAAAAAAGATTGACGAAACGAAAAAAACATGATATACTATCAAGGCTGACATACGAAAGCGTAGTCAGTTTGGTGAAATTGCTTGCGTGGCTCAGTTGGTACACTCGTCCGCAGACGAGCGTGTCGGAGGCCAACCGCCCGAAGGGCGGCACTTAGGCCGGAGACGAGCAGCGCCGCGCCCGCAGAACGCAGGTGTGCAGCACAAACCAGACAATTTGATATCTGCTTGCGTGGCTCAGTTGGTAGAGCAGCGCATTCGTAATGCGCAGGTCGCCGGTTCGAGTCCGGCCGCAAGCTCCATGAAACCCGTTATTTCGAAAGAAATAGCGGGTTTTTTGTACTTTTTGGAGCTTTTTATTTTACACTAAAATTCTTTGGCCTTTATTTTGGCCTTTATTTTGTCTGAGTGAGAAGTTCAAGAGAAATCTCATTCATCAGCATAGCCTCAAACTGATTTGCATGTTTTTTTTGTTGATTCGGAATGAAATGCGCGTAAATATTAAGCGTTGTAGAGCTACTCGCATGTCCAAGCATATTGGCAACTTCGGTAATCGGTACACCACACATAATCTCATAAGAAGCCTTCGAATGACGAAGCATATGAGGTGTGACATGTGGCAGCTCATGCTTCTCAGCAAAATTGCTTAACCACTTACTATAGGACTCCGGATTGATCGGCAATCCATTTGCACGAGTGAACATCAGATTTGGGATAACGTCTCCCATCCACTGATCACCCATTTGAAGTGCATCCTCTTGCTGTTGTTTATGATACGACATAAGAAGCTGATTGATTTTGTATCCAATACCAATGATGCGATTCGAGCACACTGTTTTTGTATCACTAAGTATGAGCTTTCTTTTTTGATTTGGTGCAACACGTACAGCATGCAGTCCCTGCTTAATATGAATCGTTTGAAGATCGGTATTAAGACTATCCCACTGTAGACCAAGTGCTTCAGAACGACGTAAACCACTCTCTGCAATCAATAATGTCAAGAGATACATTGTATAAGGTGCTTCGTCGCGAAGCAAATCCAATAACTTATTCAAAGACTCCATTGGATAGTGTTTGACTTCTTTCTTCACGTTCTTTGTTTTTTTCACTGCATCACATGGATTGCGATCAATCAGCTCCTCCGAAACTGCTTCCTGAAGCAGTTCGTGTAATATAGACATAGTTTTAGTAACAGTTCCGGAGGAAATCGGCTGAGCTTCCCTTGCAGGATGAAAAGATTGCTGTGGATCAAGAGATAAAGCTTCACAGATTGATTGAGCATTTTCATTACGAATCGGAATACCAATACACGCATTCCTGAAAGTCGAACGAGAAATACCAATGATGTTGCATAAAGCAGTCATGGAGTATCCCTGCTTTTGCAGTTCTGTGCGAAGATCAATTGAAAATAAAGATGTGGATGTACTGGCATAAGTCTTACGGCTTTTCAGTTTGTTCTGAAATTCTTTTATATCCTTTACCGTAATGTCTTGTAAACGCTTTTCACCCAGAATCATATCAATGTAATCTAACGACTGCAAGTAGCTTGAAGTCGTATCGAATCGAAGATATATTTTTACATAATCTGTAATCCATATTTGAAGAAAATCATGTAAAGTAAGTTCTTTAGCATTAGATTCTGCATTATCTGACGTCTGTTTGGCCTTCTGAGCTTCATTTAAGAATTCTTTTTCAAACTCTGCCGCCAAAATCGGAAGCTGGCGATTGATTTCACGCTGTTTCATTGTTTCCGGTGGATTCCACTGTTTGGTTTTGATAATTTGCTTTCCATTTTTATCATAACCGTTGTAAGCAATCAATTGATAACCTTTTCCATGTTTACGGTATCTCGCCATAGTATTATCCTCCTATATACATTCCCCCTCCAAATTTTCTCTTAGACAAAATGACAAAATGACAAAATGACAAAGCAATACCAGATAGGTCATTTATGTCGGTATTTTTCGTTTTCTTCTTTTAACCAAGCTTCGTAAGCTGCTTGTTTTGTGTTATCCTTTTTCACTATTTTTTTCCAATTTGACTTTTCGGATGTGAATGACTCAAAATTCCGTTGATTTTCCGGATTTTCCGGATGAAGTTTTCGTCGGCTTAGTAATAAATTATATATTTTTCTTTCCAGCTTCAATGTTTCATTCGATGTAACACGCTGCTGATATTGTTGGATGGGCCCGATCGTCCGACAATCTACCGTAGGGTCTTGTGGACTTGGAAACGAACAGTATTCGATATTTGGACGTTTCAAAGCCACGAAAATACGTCCACAGTTCAGACAGCGTTTTAAGCGCATTTTCTGTGCCAACATCATTCGAAAGATAGAATATAGCAGATCGCAATACGAGAAACAGTAAAAAAAGTACTCATTTTGCTCCAAGGTATTATCCTCATTCAATATAGATGAGATAAATGCTTGCCTCAATTCTTTATTTGAGGGATCTAAGCTATAGCAGTATAAAAGTTTTTCGAATTCTGTTTGATTTGTATTTGCTGTATGAGAAGCATGCTGAGTAGATTGAGGTAATGACATTCGATTACAGAATAGATCGAATTTTTCAACAGATTCGAACTCGTTTGGACATTCAAAATAAGATTGTGCATAGCATTGAAGTGCAAAAAATGGTCTCAGGATCGTTATGAGTTGACTTTTAAGAGAAGCTGAATCACTTTCTATATTGTCAAATATGATAAAACCACTCTCTTTATCCAGTCCCATATAAATAGAGTAAGCTTCATTGAGAAAATCGGGTGTATATGCAAGGTAACGATCAAAAGGAGTAAACACATTCAGAAAACTTTGAACGGTATGCTTCTCTTCATTTTTCACGTATTGCATAATTGCTTCAATTAGAGCAGTTAGATCACAATTTAAAAAATCTGCAAGTAATGAAAATGTAGGACGCTCTTGTAGAGGTTCAAGCAGTATAGTGGAAGGAGCTGCATCTGAAAAAGTTTGTTGTTGAATCACAATTGGTTTATCATCAATACCCGGAAGGTTTGGTTGTTTGGGTAAGAAATACAACAATTTTTCCAAGGATGAACCAGGATAATCTACTTTTGTGAAATCTACTTTCTCACCTATGCGATGAGAGGCGAGAAATCGATTTTTCTCAGTTAGTGGTAAAAATGAAGCAATTATTTCATTATTATAAGTTGCAGCGCGTTTATCAACATTGAGAAGCGCAGAGAAATACATAGAATCACCTGCAATCTATTTATTTTTAATCATTATATCATGACCTACATTTTTTTGCAATCGAATATAGAAAAAAATATAAACAAATTACTTGACAGAATTTATGGAATAGTATTATACTGATTTCAGTAAAAACACTTTAAAAAAAGTATGAGCAAAAAAGGAGATAATCTTATGATTCGCATGCGTTATGCTGCACAGATTTTAGCAGAGATTAAAAAGAATGATCCAGAAACATCAATCTCGGTTGGCTTTATCAAAAAGTTGGCAAAGAAAGGCGTTGTGAGGACAAAAAGCACAGGACGTTGTACTTTGATCTCGATGGATGATGTAATGAATTATCTGGAGGGAAATCAAAATGACACGGACTGATATGTTGGCAAGGTTTCGTAAAGTCAAAACCCATGGTGGAAACCGGTATACAGCCTGTTGTCCGGTTCATGATGACAAACATCCAAGTTTGTCAATCTACTTTGCGGATGATGGAAAGGTATTGTTGCATTGTTTTGCAGGTTGCCGTACAGCAGATATTTTGGATACAGTTGGCTTGACATATACCGATCTGTTTCACTGTGAAAGATGGTGAGTTAACATGGAAACGTTCATCTATAAATATAGAGATGAAAATAGTAAGGTACTGTACGAAAAAATAAAAGAAGTTAAAGAAGGAGAAAAATCCTTCCGTTTCGATAAAAAACTGGATAATTGTCCAAAGGTTTTATATCGTTACCCCGAATTGTTACAGGGATTAAAAGAACATAGAATTATCTTTATAACAGAGGGTGAAAAAGATGTAGATACATTAAGGTCTATGGGTTTCACTGCCACTTGTAATTTTGATGGTGGTGGCAGCGGTAAATGGCGCGATGAGTATGATTCTATTTTTACCAATGCCACTGTAGCAATCGTATCAGATATTGATGAAAAGGGTCGTGAGTTGGCACAGGATGTTATTTCTCATCTCAATAAGGTTGCACAGTGTGTGATATGTATCGATATTGTCGCATATGGAGAGAAATTACCGGCGAATGGGGACATTTCTGATTTAGTTCAAGCAGTAGGTAAAGATGCTGTACGTTCTTGGTTGGATGCAATTATCGATTCGCCGAAAGATCAAGAGGGTGTAGATGTATATCCGAATCTTTGGTATCATCCAAATCCCTTAATTGGCTCTGTTGCGATTCCGGAGTTTCAATCAAAGTGGTTGCCGGATATCATTCGCAATTTTTCAGAGTCTCTTGCAGCATCTGTTCAAGTTTCTGTTGAGATGGTTGCATGTATTGCGTTATCTGTTGTTTCTTTTATTGCGTCCAAACACTATGTAATCTTGGTACGTGATGGATGGTATGAGCCATCAAATATATTTACGATTATTGCTGCGGAATCTGGAGAACGAAAAAGTGCAGTGATGAGTAAAGTAGTTCGTCCCTTACTTCAGTATGAAAGCCAGTGGAATAAGGAACATGAGGGCGAAATTTTACGGAGTCGCATTGAACATAAAAATATGGAAAAAGCACTTGCTGAATTAAAAAAGAAGTCTTTATTGGATGAAACAAGTCAGGCAGCATACGATGAAGCACTTCGTTCGTTTGAAAAGCATAAAGAGCTTCACAATAAACAATTGGTTGCTGATGATGTTACGGTCGAAAAAGCAGTGACTATTATGAAGCAGAATAATGAAAAACTGATGATTGTTTCATCGGAGAATAGCTTTTTATCAACTGCTCTTGGACGTTATAGCAATCAACCCAACATTGATATTTTACTCAAGGGTTATAGTGTAGAAATGGTTAGTGTTGATCGTCAAACACGAGAATCTGATCATTTAGATCATGCTTTTCTAACAATTTGTGTTGCTACACAGCCTTATGTGGCAAAAGAACTGTATGCAAATGAACTTTTTATTCGACGTGGATTGCTGGCTCGTTTTTTATTATGTTGTCCTCAGAGTACGATTGGTAATCGCTCGTTTGATGTACCGCCTATGGATTCTAAATTAAGCAAAGAGTGGGCTAATTTATGTTTTAATTTATTGCGTAATATAGATGAATCTGATTGTAAAATTATATGCAAACTTTCTCAGGAAGCAAAAGGCAAGATTAGTGAATTTTATGAAGCTCTGGAAACAAAGTTGGGAGAAGATGACAATGAATCTTTACGGGCCTTTGATGCAAAGTTGTGTGGTCATGTCTGTCGATTGGCTTTAATTTTGCATGTAAGTGAATATCCATCTGCAAATGATATGATTTCAAAAGAAAACATGGAGCATGCGATTGAAATGGGTTGGTATTTCCGTGATAGCTTTATTGCTATGATGGAAAGTATCGGTGCAGATAGTGAAACACAGCATGCGGTCAATTTGTTGAAGCGCTTGAAGGCAAGCCAGCAGAAGATTATTTCAGCAAGGGATCTTGGGCGTTTGATGCAATCTTTGAGCACAGAACAGCGCGATCAGGTAATCGCACGATTAGTGAATACAGGTTGGATTCGTCCTATCAAGCCGAATCAAAATGCTTTGGGTAGAAAACGCAAGATGGATTACGAGGTAAATCCCTTGCTGAGCAGTTTTCCGTCCAAGTAAATGAAAAATAATATTAAAAAACGCTGATATATTTGTAGACAAAAGGGTTTACAATCTTATATCAGCGTTTTTGTTTGTGATATATAGAGTGGACTCCCCGCAGCGCGTCCGCCACGGGGAATCCTGCGAGCAGAAAACAATCTTCGTGACGCCATTCACGAGGCTCGCGCGCGTGCGTATCACACCCAGACGTCCGAGGGCGATCAACACGATTTTACTCCAGATGACGGAAGCCTTCATCACGGATGTTACGGGCTGCATTGTGATCACGGCGGATGGTCACACCACAGTGCGGACAGGTGATTGATTTTACACTGAGCGGCTGCTTGCCCAGATACGCGCCACAGCAGGAACAAATCTGCGAGGACGGGAACTGCGCATCGACGCGGATCAGCTTCTTGCCGTTCTGATGCAAAATCTGTTCCAGTTTGCGGAAAAAGGCTGCACAAGCATTGTCGTTGAGCTTGGGCGCCAGCGAAGGATTCGTCTGTTTCATACCAACCAGATCCAGCGTTTCTACACAGATTGCATCATGTTCTTTACAGAGCTTATGTGCCTGCTGATACTGCCAATTGCGACGTTGCTGTACGACATGACGTTCCAGCTTGGCGGCACGCTGTTTCTGTTTGTACCAGCGACGACTGCCTGGACGAAACCGAGCTGCTGCACGATGATACCGGCGAAGCTTATCTTGTGCCAATTTACGATAACCGGGGTAACCAGCGTTTTCTCCAGTGTTGGTAACATACAATCCGTCCTGTGTATAGTCCAGACCAACTACATTTTCATAGTGTACCGGCTGCGGCTCTGCTACAGGAATGGCAACCGACAGCAACAAATCGACACGATAGACAGCGCCATAGCAATCGACCAAAATCTTTGCATAACACAGCGTTGCATGGACGGGCAACGGACGGTGATCACACATTGCAATGGTACCGACCGAGGGGATAACCAGATGGTGTTCGCTGATGCCGACCGTCTTGTAGGTAAATGACCGCTGCTCACGATTCGGTAAACGGAACCGGATACGTTCGATCTTTTGATCATACAGGCGACGAGCCAGTGCCAACACATGTTTGCGGGTCACGCTAAGCGCATAATGATCTTCTCGGCGTTTGGTTTGCATTTCATGGGCTTCGATCTCATTCTGGATGGTCTCAAAGTTTTTACCCTGCGCTACACCACGATTGGCAAGATCGGCCCAGTCATTGAACGCATGATCCTGCAAGTCAAAGAGTGCTTTGAGTTCCAGCTGCTGCATTTTGGTCGGGTACAAGCGATAGGAATAGGTACGGAATACGGTTTCAAACTTGCTATTCATGTTTGTTCCTCCTTTTGTCAGATGGTCAAATACATCGAACAAAAAATACCGTGCAGGACCTGTGGCCTACACGGTACGGGAGGATGTGAACGAATGCGAAATACGCCCCGCAAAACAGTCCCCATCTTGTCAAAGAGGTCAAAAAAGGGTATACTGGTCTTACGGTGCGGAGTAATCCGTTGTGTAGGTGGCTGATTCACCTGCGCAGGCGTGTGGGAGTTGCAGCTCCCATACGCTGCCGTATTTTTTATTCTATGTTTATATTATACCACCAGAACAAATGTTCGTCAATGTATATTGCATAAGAAGTGATTTATTTTCAGCAAATTATATCATCCATGTTTTTTAGATTGCCACATTATATAACAGACCCCACAGTCCGATCGATCTGTGGAGTCTGTTTTTATGTAGAAAAGAAACTGCTGGCTTGCAGCGCTTGAGTAAGCGTTTAAATTTCTTTCCACGCTAAATCAGATAAAGCATACTTTCCCTGTCCCACACGCACAAAATACTTTTTATAAGTAAGACTATGCGTTTGAGAGGAACCATTAGACAACATGACATTGATATACCGAGTAGATGGATTCCAACCATTAGATTTTGCAAACAAGGTAACATCATTTGTACAAAACGGTTCAGATATAGTTCCTGCTTTCACAGCCCGAGCAAATTCTATATTTAATCCGTCACCAAACTTACTCATATAGTACCTCCAAAGTCAACTACTGAAAACGAAATACACAAGTTTTTCATCTAAGCTAAAACATATAAATCATTTAATAAGCATTTCAGCTTTACATTCTTTCTATTATGATGAGAGGCAGCTAATTAAATTTACCCAACCGAAATATCCATGTTTTCACTTTATTACAGATTGTCCTGAATTGCAACGTTCATGTTTTGACTCGTAATAGTCCAATATTAAATAGATTGTGATACGGTAAATTGCGTTGAATAGCTCCGGCGTCGTGTTTGCCATCAGGGCAAAACATACTGCACCGCTAATTTCAATCGCAGGATAAATCCTGTAATGCGATGGATCTGCCACTTATGCTCAACTTGAGCAGAAGTCCGTTTTGAACCAATTGCAGCCGATACCTCACCGCATTAAGACAAACAAACGGCCGTCTCAATCGAGACGGCCGTTTGTTCTGTTCCTGTGATTAAGCAAAAGAACACCCTTGGCTAAAGCCAAAATGAGAACTATAATAATCGATCATCGCTTGCTTTTATTCACACAATCACACTCGTTTATTCAATCAGATTGTATTTATTTGGCATTCCAATGGACGTTCCAGATCTGTTGCAGCGAAGCAAATACATCCGCAGCGTCCTGTCCGGAAAAGCAGCTTTCGATCCGGATCAAACCGTCCAGTGTTTGCTCGAGCCAGTCCGGCAACGCACGACCACGATGATACGAAGGCAACTCTGTGAGCACGGATCGCCAAAACGAGCCGAGCTGTTCCTGCTCCAGCACAAACTGATTGGCAAAAGCAGGGGTTCCGCTGCGAGCTGCTCCCAACACTTCCGATGCGGTGCAGAAAGAATATTGCTGAAAAAACGCTTGCAGCAGTGCGAGACTATGCGGTGTCTGATTGCCGGACGGACACAGCGCATGGCTCATCCCGTAAATCGCCAGCTGAAGGGCTTTCGTGCGCTCGGCTTGTCCGTCGCCAAAATGCTTTTGCATACCCTCCACCACAGACAGTACACCGCGTTCCAATTCTTCCAGTTCCTCGTCACGAATAGTAGGAAGATCGTTCTGTTTGGCGCTCTTGCTTGAAGCCAAATAACCGGAGTCTCCACACCAGCCGCATTCCCACCAATTGCCGCGTATCATGACAGGGCTTCCGCAGTGCGGGCATCGGAAAGTATTCATCAGTCACCGCTCCCTTCTGCTGTCATTGTAACGGGCTGTGTCCGATTTGGCAAGGACAGAATTGATTTGTGCGTTGCGTTTGCGAAGCCAATCCTGCAAAGTCTCAGCCCAATCGGTTATATATGCGGTGTCCAATCCGTCTGGGGCACTCTCTTTTTTGAGACAGGAGCTCCTCTGCCGAAATGCCGCCGAGTGCCAAGGACAGTGCCAATTCCACTTCACAGAGTTTGTTTTCCTGCTCTACATCCCAACCCCATTACCATATCTCAGTTCTTTAGCAATACCCCAATCGACCTCTTTTTCATTACGGACACTCGCAATATTCTCGACTGGCTTCCCATAGAACTCCACCAATCTCTCTTCCAGTGTTCTATGCTGCGGTGCTTTGATTTTTTTGATTGTAAAGCCTTCTGCCGATGGAATCAATTCAACACAGTCATTTTCATGCATACCCAACGAATCAAGCAATGACTTAGGGATACAAATACCATGACTATTCCCCCACTTTTGAATTGTTGTAACCATACAATCCACTCCTTTACTTTATTATATACAAAATACATAGTTTCGTCAGTAAAGAAATATACATCCGGTTAGTCGCTCTACAATGGTGAACACCGCAGGCTCACCATTTCTTTTCCGGCCCAGCACAGTATCCGCTTCCCAATGTCCAAAGGTGTTTCTGTCCGCCACTTCCGGCGAGCGTTCATCAATAGAATGTCCTGAAATACGCTTAGAAATCTTTAGTTTTCTGCGAGAACGTCTGCTTAAAACCTCTGGAAGTTCGAATAACGTGATCGGCAATTTACCCGCCCACAACAGGTTGTATAAAGTTTTCGTGCAAGGGATTTCACGGGCAGGAAACCGTTGCTCCCGGCGTGCTCGCCCAACCCAGGTATCGAATGACCAGCTGTGCTTACGAACCATCTTCACCATCCAGTGGATAAATTGGGAGTCTCTGGGTATACTCTGCAGACGATGGCAGCGACGGCGATTGGCCTTGTATATTGCTGCTCCACGTTTGGCAGAATATTCGGCTTTGCGACCGCGTCCGCAGTATTCCGGTGTGCCGCGTTGCAGCTCATATCCAACTGTGGATGGGCTGCAGTTGATGGTACGGGCAATCGCACGATTACTATATCCCTGCTTCTTGAGCGCTTGAATGGCTCCGCGTTCCTCAGCACCAAGATGCTGTCCTCTCTTGCGCTCTATCAGATTTGTGGTAGAATGAGTTTGATCCATAGTGGTCAGGCCTTTCTGTCAGAGTTTTGTGTGGAAACTTTATTCTAACAGATTCCTTGCCGCTGTGGATCTTTTTATGTGTTCAATTTGATTTTACAATTTACCACTCTGAACTTTTTGAGAGGGAATCGGGAAACCGGTTCCCTCTCTTTTTGCTTTCATCTTGTACAAAAATAGAACGCCATCATAGGTACTTTCGGAATATGCATGCTCGAAGCTTTTTCATGATCATTTCTCCTTTTCCAAAAAATTTTATATATAAAAAAAGACAGACTTTAACTAAATCGTTAAAATCTGTCTTGTATTATTGATATTTAATCAGAAATCTGCGCAATTATAGCACAAATTGTTTCTTATAGTTTATTTACATTATATCATCTCTACGCGATGATGACAAACGCATTTCAACAGAAAAAGTGCATTACGAGTCGTGTCGAGCAATGGCAGGTTGCCTTGCCTCGATATAGAAGTCGATGTCCTCCACGATGTAGTTCGCTCCCGTCGTATGCAGGGCTTCAAAGCAGGAATACACATACTCCCATACGTCGTAACTGGTGAAAAGTTCCGCTATCTGCTTGCCGGTCAAGTGTTTTGCATTTTTGTAGGTTTCGACGCAATAAATGAGAAAATCGCCTTGTCTGCTCATAGTTACGCCTCCTCTGGAATCTGAAAATCCCCTGTTCTCTTCTCCTCATCGAACATGTTGAACAAGGTAAGAGGGCTGAAATGCCACACTTTTGTATCCTCTTGTTCCAGCAAAGCATAAACTTTCGATTTGTAAAACTCTCTGGACGCTTCTATCTCATTCAAGAGATAATTTTCACAAACCAGATTGATGACTTGCGGGACAATCAGGGTCAGAATGGCTTCAAATTTTTTATCTGCCATCAAAATCCCTCCTCCAGTACTGTACCAACAAAGTGCAGGTATGACAATGCCTTCTCCGAAGTCAATACCAACTGGCTATATAGCTTTTTGATTTTAAGCTGCTCCAATGTCTGCTCTTTCGTCAACACTCCAGCAGTATAGAGTGTGAATATCCGGTACACATCATCATTAGCCACAGGCCCAAAGATGAAATCGTAGGATTCCCCCTCATAATTGCCAGAGCGATTGTCTGATACGAAGTCCAGCCACGCTTCGTTCGCTTCGACAAAGTGAGGGATCGAACATTCCGAAAAAGCAGCTGCCTCGTCGATCTTGTAAATGTTTACCACGTTTTGTCCGGTTTCCCGGCGCTTTGCAACCTTATTAGCAAAGCTGATTGCCTGATTCTTGTTTGTCGTGGTATAAAAGCCAAACCCAAAATCCAGATAGCGGTTTTGCTGAATTAGTTTAGGCCGGTCCACAATCACATTGCTACCGTGATATAAAATCATATGCGTCCCTCTAATGTTTGCTCGGCAATCGCGCATCCTGCCTGTATTATACACAACTCAACCTTAAATTTCAATCTCATGTCGCACATCCACTTTGCGCTAAGAAACTTCTTTGACATACTCCGGGTCTTCCAACTTTATAGTTATTTAGGTTCTCCAGAGAAAAGCAGACCCGCATCTATTTTCACAATGATATTGGCAAAGGGGACGCCAAAATCCATGGGCATGAACCTGTCGAAAGTCATATACGACATGGTTCCGAAATCTGTCTTGGGATAGACTCGCTTTCATCCAGCGCCAAGTAAAACCTTGCCACGCAGCACCTCAAAATCATAGCCTCGGCCCTGCTGGGCAATGGCACGGATAACGCTGTTTAGCCCCTCCACAAAGGCGTTGGTATAAGGTGCATCAAAGTAATTGAATATCTCGTCGTATGACCGCTCCACAGTACGGCAAATGCGCTTAAAACCGGGCGGTTCCTTTGGGATACTGCTTTTCCAACAGCGATAGTAATACTCCGCATCTGAGCGACTCTTGCAATCGTACATACGGTAAAAATCCTCTTTTAGGTTGTATGCACTTTCTAAAAGAGGTATTTTTCAAGCCAATCATCTCGTATGTCGGCGGCACGCTCAGACAGGTTATCTCCTCGTGCAAGGAAGATAGACCGATTTTGCTTTAAGGTGTAGGGGCTGGTTCTTGTGATACTCCTACGAATGGAGTCCAGTTCATCGTTTGCCATCCGATCCACATGGAACTTATCCACGACTACAAGGGCATGGGGGAGAACTTCCTGAACCGCAGTACGGTAACCAGCCCACATATCCATAGTGACAACCTTTACCTTCTTTGGCTGCTGTAGGCTCTCCAATAGGTCAACGATAGTTTGCTTACTGCGGTTCTTCAGAAGTTCCATGACTGTGTTTTCATCCCCATTGGCGATAACTGCCCAGGGCTAAGTATGGTGGTAGTCATCCCTCATTAGGCAAATTTCATCAATGCCTAAAATGGATGGAGTCTCTTGTGCGGATACCGTTGGAATTGATTTAACGGCCTCCAGAAATGTGTTTCGGATGGTAGTATCCGAAATTTTGTATTCGTTTTCGATGTCTACAAAGGGCGTTGAAATGGCTTTCTGACCTATTTCCTTGCGCAGGCGGTTTGTGATGCGACCCCTGCCATCAACCGATTTCAAAGGCTCTGCAAATATCTGACCGCACTCACCGCATCGGTAATACCGGCGTTTAAGCATGAGAGCAACACGCTTGCCTTGGTTGTTCAGGTCACGAATCGTCTGGGTGCGTGTCTTTGCAACGCCTAAGTTTGTCTGGTAGCATCCACACGCTGGGCATATGTCGGGCTTCTCTTTGGTCTGCACCCAGAACCCCATATCATACTCGTTCCGCTTGAAATCTGTGACCTCAAATTCAGGCAGTCCGAGCATCTTCTCCATCAAAGGGTTGCTCACTTGCCTGCCTCCTCAGTGGCAGAAGGCTTCTTTTTTTGCACCTTTTTCTGCTCTTTTTTCAATGCCTCCATGCCGAGACGAATCAATTCCAATGTTACGGCAGAACGGCTTGGATAGCGGTTTTCAAAGCGCAAATCATCAATTTCTTTCAATAGTTTGTTGGTGTTACAACGGAATGGACGACCGACGGCAAAATCATTATGGTCGATTTCAGTATACCGGAAAACGAACTCAAAATCGTATTCCTCCTGAATGGATAGACAAGAGATAAACCATAACCACTTATGCTCAACTTGAGCATAAGTCCGGTTTGCGCTGATATTCCTGCAAATGCAACGAGTGGGTTACACAATCTGATCATGCTACTGACGGGACAAAGTATGTAGACACCATGCAGCTTTTCAGCGTGGAGCATTTTGGCATTCTAAAGAAAAGTTGCCGAGATCTACGACTTATGAGGCTAAATTGTTTAAAGCGTTAAAGTAAAAGTTGTCAGGATCTACGACTTATCGGGCTAAATTATTTAAAGTGCTAAAGCAAAAGTTGCTAAGATCTACGACTTTCTCGAAGAGTTTTATCAAAGTACCTTTGGCTTTTTGTTGCATCTCAGATCGATATTTGTATATTTCAATCTCTATTGCCCCCAAAAGTTGTATATTTTAAGATTGTCGTCTGAAAAATCGAAAAAATAAGTATTAAAAATTATAAAATAAAAAAAATGAGTCGCTTATTTTATGAAAAAATCACCTATAATTTTTCTGATTTTTTATCGGTAAAAAACAGGGGAAAATAGCAGCTATTGAGTAGTCAGCTGGAAAACAAAAGCGACACAGAAAATCTTCTGTGCCGCTGCATTTCTCTTTATTTTTGTTTGTCTGTCCGCCCCACCAAATAGTCCAGAGATACTCCATAATACTCCGCCAGCTTGACCGCCAGATCGAGTGGCAGCACACGTTCGCCTCGTTCATATTTGGAATAAAGGGATTGATCACATAGTATTATTTCAGAAATCTGCTTCTGTGTTAAATCTGCATCTTCGCGCAAATCCCGGATTCTTAGATTCATATCTATCACCAAAATTACTATATCAAAGGACAAATCGTCCTATTGACTTTTTGGACTATATGTCCTATTCTGGTGATAAAGAGGTGATTTTATGCCGGACTACAAAAAGATGTACCTGACGCTGTTCCGCGCCACAGAGCAGGCAATCAATACGCTGATTCAAGCGCAGCGGGAATGCGAAGAATTATATATCAGCGAACCCGATACCGAACTCAAAATACTCCCTCTCCCGAATAGTCAGTCGAACGAGGATCCATAAGGCAATGGGCGAAGCTTTCCTGTCTTACAAAAACCAGAAATTTGTTCGATTATTATTTGATTCTTTCTATTTTTCAGCTTTAACTCGATAATAAAATTGCAAAATCTATTGACAAATCATATATGTCATGATATCATATAATCAAGCTATAAGTAATTCGCCTTGGGGTAACCATGCGCGCTACTCATCAATAACCGTTTACTTGCACACTTATTCTATGACAGAGTAGGTGTGCTTTTTTTATTGCCGATAAAACGCTGCCATGCCTTGATGACAACTGCTTGCAGCGGATCAATAGGACAGCCAAATATGGTGCTGTTCTGTTGGGAAGGGGAAGCTCTTTTTCCATTTCCCTTGCTTTCTCTGCAAAGAGAAAGCGGTGCAGATGATGCATACTGCTATGCTCGGAATTGCACGCATCATCGGTACCAGCGAAGCACATTCACCCAGCGGGGAGCCGTCTATTTTCGTTCCTCGTGCCGGACAAATCTGTAGAATAGTTGCGATTTATTAGAAAAGTTGTACGAAAAAACAAGTTGAAAAACATCGTGATTTTGCGAAGCACGTTTTTCAACTAAATAGTACACATGGAACGTAACTTATTCACCGCATATCGCCCTCCCAACTTGTTACTTTGCTATGTTTTCCTGCATTTTTATCGTGGAATTTCTGAAGGCATCGAACAAGCAACAGAGGGGGTAATCAAAATCAACCCAGTATAGGGGGCGCATTTACCATGAAAAACGAGCATTTGAAATTAGCCATCCAATACAATCAACGCTTTTTGGAGCAGGCAAAAACGGTCATCGGCAAGGTGCAGGAACGGCAAAATGACCTGTTGGTCCTCCAGCAGTATCCTTTCATGCAGACCGATGAACTGTTCCAAAAAGCTGTTACCGAATCCTATCTGGCACAAACCGAACTATGCGTCAAGCTGTCCAGTCAGTTGACCTCGTCCGAGCTGTGCACATGGATGGCTCCTGATCTGTACCAATCGCTCTATCAAAAGCAGCAGACCCAGCAGGCGCAGGCAGCGGACATTGATCTGATCCAGAAAGATGCATGCATACTTATTCGTATGCCTCATCCATTGCTCCGGTATCATATCAAGAAAACAGGCGCACCGTTTTTAGACACATTGGAGCAAGTGCTGTACCATATGCCGCTTCCGCATGGTTTCGCTGCACAGAAAGTGTTTGCATTCTGGCATATCTATCCGAGTGCCGGATGGGAGCATCGGTCTTTGCCGGATAACGATAATTATCTGCTCAAGCCGATCATCGATATCGTCTGCCGCATTTGGGGCATGACAGATACCGGAGACGACCTTGCACTGTTTTACAACAGCACCCGCGATGATTCCGTGCCCGATCAGACCTATCTATTGATTGTCACACAGAAGGCAAATTTGCCGTTCTATGATTGGCATAAAGTAAAGAGTATTTTCGGTCTTTGAACAGAATCATAACAGACCCGGTATATGGAAGGGAGGAAAACAACCATGCCGAAAACGGTATCAAAAAATCAAAAAATCGTCCTGCAAGCCATGATGCCTAAAGGGTTTCTACGCAATCAGGATGTCATTACATTGTTTTCAGGGAAGAGCAAAACCTACTGTTACGAGCTGTTGAATCAAATAGAGCGGAAAGGTTTTGTGCGGAAAAAGACGCAATGCATTCACGATAGCGATCATCAATACACGACCCATTATTTTGAACTGACAGATATCGGTATGCAATATTTAATGGCATGTTCCGATATGCCTGCGCTCAAGGCTGCCAAAGATTTATATACAGATGCGGTTTTGCCTTGTGCGGCTATGAAAACCAAACAAAGAGCCCGTCAATTTCGGATCAAGGAGATCGAGCAATTTTGTAGCGGCTGCCGCGTGCTGGTATCTACCGATCCCCGTCCAGCCGAATCCAGCAATATTTACGGAAGCCGTGAACGAGAATCAGCCAAAATTACGTCGGTAGAGAACCTTTACGAGCAAGGATTGATCGCATTTCGTAAGAACTTTCTTCTGCCGGATACCTCGTTTGCTTTTTATTCTGCCGCAGAGATCAAGCCTCTGAACATTTCCGCAGAACAGGAATTTCGTCATGAAAGTTCGGTCATCAGCTCTACTTATCTGGGTGCTATTCTGAACGTGCGACGCGGATTGATCGTATATCGCCCGCGCAAAGGCATGGGAATGGGCTGGAATCAAAAAGTCGAGCAGGCAGTACGCGATCGTGTTATGACGTTTGCCTGCCAGCATCTGAAGCATTGTAATTCGATTTTGTTTTACAAGGCAGTCTCCGGCCTGATTCTCGTCTCGGATGCCAAGGAAGCCGCAGCTGTCATTACCGGCAAAGAAGTCAAAGAGTTTCACCCGGAAAGAGCATTCTCCTCTCCATTCGACGTGTATTTGCTGACCAATGATGCATTTGGTCGGCAGCAGCTTCGCTTTCTCTTGGAGCATCCCGATCCGGAACAGGAGTTAACTGCTCGGCTGGCAAGCATTAAGGGGCTGGATACACAGTGCGGCACTTTGCTCTTTCCGGTAAAGTATCAGGATACACCATGCTTTTTAGGGGTATTGCCCGATGCGCATTGGCTTTGCAAACTGTACACAGATTATAAGCCCAATCAATACTACGTCATTTGTGAGCGGAGCCAGACAGAGTTCTACCGGACCGTGTTGCCGGATGTGCGGCAGCTGGTTTTGAATTCTTCTCTGCTCGATTCCGACTAAAGAGACCTATTATAAAAAATCCGGCATCTGCAAAGAAAGCAAACGCCGGTAGTACACAAAAATTGTATTTTAGTCTTCAAAGAGCTTTGAAACTGGTACATTCAGCACATCTGCAATGGTAAACATCGTTTCCATTGATACACCGAATGATCTGGTCGGACTTTCAATTTTGGCAACAAACGACCATGACTTGCCGATCGCTTCCGCAAAAGTCTCTTGGGTCATGCCGCGCAGTTTACGGTAGTACTGCACTTTCAAGCCAAACCGGATAAACTGCTCGTGATACTTCGTTTCCATAGGTCACCTCTCTATACAAAGAGAGTACCACCTGAAGCAAAAAATATTTATGGATTTGTACTGCCTTTTATGTCAATACAATGATATAATACTGCCATAGAAAGATAGGGGACGCATTGTTGCAGAAGCAATTCCGGCCGCTATTATCTGAATGAGTAAAATCAGCTGAAAGACAATAAAATGACGAAAATCCACTTTATCGTGTTTTTTCGTCATTTTCTTCTATATATTACATGATATTTTCAACATGACAGTCCAGCAACCTGCAAAGCAGATCGTTGTAATGCCTCCGGAACGGTTCTTATTTCAGATCTGCATCAATTTATGGACATAACACAGCAGTCATATCAGCAGAAGGTGGGGGTTGTATGATGCAGAAAATTAAGCGATGGGGCGTATTACTGGTTTGTTTACTTCTCATTTTGTCCGGATGTAAAGCAGATCTCGCGAGCAGCAGCCCCGACACAGTCAGCGAAACAACCGAGCAAACGTCAATCAGCAACGTATCCGAAGCGACCCTGCCCGAAGCCAACCCACAACCGCAATGGGAAATTCCGCAGTATGCAGGCGCGCCCTATACCGAGATCCATAACAACATTCCCTTTTTCACAGATGACGAGATCACCAACCAATCCTTTGAGACATACAGTCCGCTGGATGCGCTCGGTCGCTGCGGCGTGGCATTTGCCTGCGTGGGACAGGATCTGATGCCGACCGAAGAGCGCGGCAGCATCGGACAGGTCAAGCCGAGCGGCTGGCATCTGGTCAAATACGACTGCGTGGACGGCAAATATCTGTACAATCGCTGTCACCTGATCGGATACCAGTTGACTGCTGAAAACGCGAATGAGCGCAATCTAATCACTGGCACGCGGTATCTGAACATCGAGGGCATGCTGCCATTTGAAAATCAGGTCGCGGACTATGTGCTGCAGACCGGCAATCATGTGCTCTATCGTGTGACGCCGTTTTTCGAGGACGATAATCTGCTGGCAAGCGGTGTTCTCATGGAGGGCTATTCGGTCGAGGACAGCGGCAACAACATCTGCTTTTGTATTTATGCCTATAACATCCAGCCCGGCGTACAGATTGATTATGCCACTGGGGAAAGCGTATTGGCAGATGCAGTCCCTCCTGAGACGACCGAGCAAGCACCTCCTGAGGATGAACCAAACTATGTACTCAATCACAACACGCGCAAATTCCATCGTCCGAATTGCTCCAGCGTGGAGGATATCAAGCCATCCAACCGGGAGGATTACTTCGGTTCGCGGGAGGCACTGATCGAACAGGGGTATGCGCCGTGCAAGCTGTGTTGCCCCTGATTGCATTGCCGCAAATGGAATCACTCTTGCTGTGCACCAAGTCATTCGCTCATTTTCTTGTAGTCCTGTGCATAATCGTCTAAAATATCGGCTGTATCAGCCCGCATCTGCTCCCGTGTTATCTCAGTGGCCGGAGTCATGATGAACTGATTGCAGATCTCCGTCATCCGCGCTTTAGTCTGGCTGTCAATGCGAAACGTCATATTGGTGTCCATCTGCCGCACCTCCTTGTACTACAAATATAGTACTTACCATGTGCAATGTAAATGATTTGCATTTGGAAAACTTAAAGCAGTGTAGGGCTTGATTCTTGACATTTGTTTGACCGTTTCTGTGATTTATATTATAATTTTCCCATAAGATACAACAAGTGTGGAGGGGAATGCAAATGGATGGTCAAAAACAATTTGACTGGGTCGAATTTTATCAGGCGTTTGCATGGAAGCTGCTTGATTTTCATAATAATCGACAGGTTTTGGTCGATCACATCCGGGAGGTATATCAAAATACGGGAATTGCAATGCCAACATTGGAACGAGATCATAAAATCGTGGACATTGACCCCTTCACGGTGTTTGGCTTGTTCAATAAAAGCTCTCAACGGGAGGATAACCGCAAAAAGATCATTGCAGCGATGGCAGAGCTTTTTGATATTTCTGCGCCGCTGCCTACCTCTTTTGTCAGCGTACCGGTGCTGAACAATCAGAATGCCACGTTTTATGATTTCACCGGCTATCGCGGAGAAAATGATATTGAAGACCTTTGGCAGCTATTTTCCGCAGCACTCTGGTATGCAGACAATCAAACGGAAGCCAATCAGGCGGAGCTCTCTTTGTACTTTGACCGAACGATTCAAAAAAGAGGGAACGGCAACAGCAAGATCACCATGGGGCTGTACTGGATCGCACCACAGATTTTTCTCAATCTGGATCAGCGAAACACATGGTACATCTATGAATCCGGAAAAATCCCAGCTGAGATCGTCAACACGCTGCCCACCCCCGAGCCAAAAATCCCAGCCGAAAAGTATTTTACGATTACAGAAAAGATCCGCACCTATTTGCAGAGCGGCACCTGTCCATATCACAATTTCATGGAACTGAGTGCAGAGGCATGGCGATATTCCGAAGAGATCAATCAGCAAAACAAGGCCTCCGCAGCCGATATCGCTTCGGTAGCAACCTCTGTTTTTCGGCAGGACATATCAGACGAAGATGCAAACACCATTCGATATTGGTTGTATGCACCGGGGGATGGCGCAAAAATTTGGGATGAATGCTATCAGCAAGGCATTATGGCGATTGGTTGGGATGAAATCGGCGATTTGCGCTTGTTTGGCAACAAAGAAGAGATGAAGCAGCGCATGAAGGAGACGATGGACCCCAGCCGCTCGTATAAGATGGCTGCACATGCGACATGGCAGTTTGCCAACGAGATGAAACCCGGTGATATCATCTTTGCCAAAAAAGGCATGCACACTGTAATCGGGCGCGGTATTGTCCGGTCGGCGTATTTCTTCGATTCTGCTCGCAGCCAATACAAAAATGTGCGCAAGGTAGAGTGGACTCACAAGGGCGAATGGCAACATCCCGGACAAGCTGCCATGAAAACGCTGACCGACATCACCCCGTATACAGATTATGTAAAACAGCTCAGTGCGCTGTTCGAAAGCGATGAGATCAACGACGAAGAACCGCCCGAGATCCTTTATCCGCCCTATAATGCAGCGCAATTCCTCGAAGAAGTGTATATGGATGCGGCGAAATACCAAAAGCTCAGATCGCTATTGCACCATAAAAAGAACATTGTTTTACAAGGTGCTCCCGGCGTCGGTAAAACCTTTATTGCCCGCCGTCTTGCCTATTCCATCATGGGCTGCAAAGATACAGAACGTGTTGCCATGGTGCAATTCCACCAGAGCTATGCCTATGAGGATTTTATCATGGGGTATCGTCCGGATGGGAATGGATTTAAACTCAATCCCGGCGTGTTTTATAGCTTCTGCAAGCAGGCGGAAGACGACAGCGATAACCCGTATTTTTTCATCATCGACGAAATCAACCGCGGCAATCTGAGCAAGATTTTCGGTGAGCTGTTCATGCTGGTGGAAAAGGACAAGCGTGGAAAAGTGAAAGTGACGCTGCCAAATCACGATCAATTCTCTGTACCGGAAAACATCTATATTATCGGCACAATGAACACCGCTGACCGTAGTCTTGCCATGCTGGACTATGCGCTGCGCCGTCGCTTTGCGTTTTTCGATCTGGAACCCGGTTTCCGTACTGCGGGCTTCCAAGCCTATCAGGCGGAGCTGGCAAACGAGAAATTTGACCAGCTGATTGCGCAGGTTGAAGAACTCAACAAGGCGATTGCGTCGAATGAATCACTTGGTGCGGGATTCTGCATTGGTCACAGCTTCTTCTGTGCATTGGATGGCGATATTGCGCAAAAGCTGGAGGAAATCGTTGAGTTTGAACTGATCCCGCTGCTTCGGGAATACTGGTTTGATGAACCGTCCAAAGTGCAGCATTGGACCGACCGGTTAAGGGGCGCGATCGCGTGATACCGATTCAAAACATCTACTACATGCTGTCCTATGCGTTTCAGACTTTATCCGAACAAGGCTATCGGGATTTGGCGCTTGAATCCTATCATCATGTGGCAGATCTATGTGCTGCAATTTTGTCCAAAGGGGTCGCCATACAGGTCAAGCGCGGTTTGCATCGTGAATATCGGCTCAAAACCGATGCATTATCCTCCCCGCGTGGCCGGATCGAGCTTTCCGATTCCATTCGAACGAGAAGCAAGATGCGTGGGCAGCTGGTATGTACCTACGATGAATTTTCAGCCGATAATGACCTGAATCGTGTGCTGAAAACCACCATGCTGCTTCTGCTGCGCAGCAAAATTGATACAGAACGGAAGAAAGCGCTCCGGCGTGTGCTGGTATTCTTTGAGGGTGTGCAAACACTACCAATCCGAAGCATCCGCTGGAATATACAGTACAATCGCAATAATCAAACCTATCGCATGCTGATCAGGATTTGCCAAATGGTACTGCAAGGGCTGCTGCAAACGACCGAGGATGGTTTTGTCCGCCTGATGGACTTTCTGGATGAGCAGCACATGCATAAGCTGTATGAAAAGTTTATATTCCAATACTATTATCAAGAATTTTCAAATCTCACTGTTCGCGCACCTCGAATCCAGTGGGCAGCAAGCGGTGTATCTTTGGCTCGGCTACCAGACATGCAAAGCGATGTTGTGTTGTCACATGACGACCGGATTTTGATTATCGATGCAAAATATTATGCACATACCATGCAGACGCACTTCGATAAGCCGACCATCCATTCGCATAACCTGTATCAGATTTTCACCTACGTCAAGAACGAACAGGCCAATCAGCCACAAAAGCAGGTTTCCGGCATGTTGATCTATGCTCGTACCGATGAAGAGACTCAGCCGGATGACGTTTATCAGATGAGCGGAAACCAGATCAGTGTGCGGACGCTGGATCTGAATCAGGATTTTTCTCAGATCGCATCACAGCTGGATGAGATCGTACAGACACATTTTGGAATTCAAAAAGCACATGAAAAGCAGACCGTTTATGCACAATGAAGCGAACGGTCTGCTTCGCTTTTTCTCTAATCAACCTGCTTTGCTTCCGAAAAAGCATAGATTTGAAATATCAATTTTGATAGGTAAAATGAATTGTACGACCGTAAGCAACCTCAAATCAAAATGATTGCGCGGTATTATGCGCAAAATTCCTTGCCGACCCGTACTGAATTGTTTTAGAATGAGAGAAGACAAAAGCCTTTACAACGGTAAGGAGGCAAACCGACATGGCGGATAGCAAAGCGATCTTTGCCTTTGCAATAGCATGGTGCGACAAATTCCGAAATCCCCGAGTCAAATACACCGATTTGATCGACACTGCGATTGGGGATAACTGCGAAGCGTTCGACTTTACTATGGACTGCGGTCATGCGTTTGAAGTACAATATGGAGCGGCAAGCCACGATGCGCAAGCATTGAATGCCATCATCGACAAGGTGGATGACATTCCGTTACTCGGTTCGGCGATCTATGCACGATGGCGCTATTTCAGTCACTGGGCGTATGATCCGGAGGAAATCGCACAGCCAGGCAATCGGGCTTGGTTTGTTCTGGCGTTTGCTCGTCTGGCACACCTGACCGGAGAATGCCCATTTCTCTTTCAGGGTATGCTCCGTAAGATTCGCATTGTTTCCAACCGCCTTGGTTATGGGGTTTCTCCCGATCCCGGGGACGAAGTGGAGCAGTGTCTTACCCTTCGCACCGATGGCAGGGTGTGGTTTACCTCTTATCGGTTCGATGTGGATACGGGAAACTACAAAAAAGCGAAAGCTCGTACTTTTGCAGTCGGCCAAACTGTAATAGGCCACATTTTTGATGCGATTGCCTCGTATTTTGGGAATGGTTATACTGCGGTTTTTGCGACAGATATCGGCGACTGGAAAATGGAACTGACCAACACCGAAGGCGAAATGTATCGATTACGGGGTGCTCTGTGCGCTGATTTTGATTGGAGCGAGAATGATCTGTCCGATCTCATCCGTGACGAATTGGAAATGCCAAACCTATATGTGTTTGACGGCAACAACAAACCAGACAAGGTGACCTGCCTGTGTGTCGACTACCATCGCATTACGCAAATCAAGCCCAAACACCCCGTTTCGAGCGAACTCGAATTTGTCACATGGGATTATTCCGAAAAGCTGATACTGGATCGGGCAAGCGACACCATAGAGCAGACACAGAATGTCGGCACCGGCTGTGTTGTCTCCAGAAAGGTATATGTAGATGGGGCCGTGGCGGCTCTGCTGGACGAGATCGATCCGGAGCGGTTGTTCGGCGAAATCGAAGGAAATCCAGACGATGTGATCACAGATCCGATGGAAACACGGACGTATCGTATTACGGTAGATTTCAAAAAAGCACCCCGGCGTATCATCCGCGGAACCTATGACAAAAAGGCGCTCCCTAAACACTGGGGAGTGTTTGCGGACGAGGTTTTGCAGTTTGTCCACTTTTATGATTACGGTGAAATTCTGAGCCCGTCTGTTTATGGCAAGGCAAGACGCCGGAAGCAGGATCACATCTATTGCAGCGTTGTGTTTGCGCAAGGAAGTCAAAGCTATTATTACATTGCCGATGATGACAGCATTCAAGTCGGCGATCACGTTGTCGTGCCTGTGGGTAGGGGTAACCATCCCACTGTGGCAGAAGTCGTAATGATCGAGTATTTTTCGGATGAAGATGTACCATTTCCAATAGAAAAAACCAAACATATTCTCCGCAAGTGTGCAGAGGACGATATTCCCTGACCGTTTTTCCGCAGATGAACTATGAACGGAGCACACTACGGGAGAAATGCAACAGTCCGCTTGTGATGATGAGGATACTGCGTTTCGCAAGTGATTGAACATCAGATTATCTGCCTGAAAGATTGGTTACGATAAGAGCAAAACACCCCGCAGCCGGAAAAAATCCGGTTACGAGGTGTTTTCTTGCCTATACTTCTGGCATCAGCCGTCATTGCTGAGTCCGTCTCTGCATTCGATGGCTGCTGCGCAAGATCTGCCAGCATATCCGGCAGAAGAACGCGAACGATAGAGAGAAGCACCGACTCTGGCACATTATCCGGAAACTGCTTCGTTTCTATTCGGAGTGCCGTCCTTTCAAAGATATATAATATGTGTGTTGATGCAATTGCTCCGGCCTATGGCTGGTTTCAACGCGGTTCATTTATCAGGTGCATGGTGATGCCTGTGGCTGTTTCGGTGATGACGACCACTGCATCTAAAGGTTCGGGACTGGCCAAGCAAATCGTGCGCTCATAAAGCGGTATGGGCTGTTCCAGTCTGACCTGCTGTTTCCCTTCCCGAACCGCTAAATAGAAGTATTGCACCTTCCCTCGCTGTTTCTTCGGGATTTCTGCCCACAGCATCCACAGCAGATGGATCAGCCAACAAGGTATCAAATCCTCCAAATTTCGACTGACATATTTAGGCAAGTCTGACATTGTGTCCCCCTATTTTCTGACATAAAATGAACCCAAGGGTGTTTTTCCTTGGGTTCATTATTTCTGAACGACACCTCAGCGAAGCCAAGCGCTGTCATTCGTGTCGATGTTGTACAGCACCTGCGCGAGTTCTGCACGGGTCAGCGACTGCTTGGGATGGAAATATTCATTTTCGTCGCCCACCATGATGCCGAGGTTTCGCATTGCACAAACCGCCTGACGGTAATTGTAGCCCGTGTTGTCTGACCATGTAACTTGGTCCAGATCCTGAAAATGTGCTTTCCAGCTGCCGTCTTGCAGATTAAAGACATTGTAAATACCGACCGCAAAGTCCTCACGCTCTACATTGCTGTTGGGATAAAAATAGGCGATATAGCCCAACGGAGAAGAGGAACTGCTCTGCTTGGAGAAACCGCCGAGCAAATTGCCGTAAGAGGATGCTTCCCATGCGTACCATGCGTCACTTGGCACATCGGAGAAATAGGTTTCATAGACAAAGGTATCCTCGGTGGCCAAACGCTTGAGAACGGTAGCCGCTTCTGCACGGGATACCGGATCTTCCGGACGGAAATTGCCGTCCGGGTCTCCCACCAGCAAAAGACGGGTCTTGCAGTACTCGACAGCATCACAGTACCATGCGCTGCGCGATACATCATAGAATGGCCCTTCGTTTTTCACTTCATTGAGCCGCTCTTCATAGCCTTCCTGCCCCAGATCGTTGATGTAATAGTCATCTGCTTTGACGGCTGACGCAGATCCCAGCGCGAAAATACCGATCAGGGTGACAGACAACAGCTGCTGCACTCGTTTTTTCATATTGCATACTCCTCTCGCCATCATGGCATCTTGATGCTTTGATTATACCGTCCTCCATGGACAGCATTTGTCTATCTGGCTTGGGCAGCAGAAAAATGCGCAAAAAAGCAGATGGACAAAAACTGTCCATCTGCTGCGATATACTCAAGATAGAAAATCAGAGATCCTCGTCGAACAGGAAGAATTTATAAACCGGGACATCGAGCACTTCGGCAATCGCAAACAACGTGCCGAGCGATACGGTTCGGTCGATCCCCGGCGCTTCCACATGGCTGAGGAATACCGCGCTCATGCCGATCGCTTCCGCAAGCTGTTCCTGCGTCATACCGCGCAGCTTCCGATAATAAGCGATTTTCAGTCCCAGCTGCCGAAATCTGTCCTGATAGGGCCTGTCCATGTGCTCTCACCTCTTATGTGCTCTATCATACCGTACACCGACAGCAATTGACACGTTTTAACAGCAATAGTATACTTATTTATAATAAGTATATCCATTGTTTTGGGACAGAAGGGGAGCGTGAAAAGCACAAGGGGGAAATTTTATGACCAGTTCACAGCAGAAGGACGACCGCGTGCTGTCGCTCTATGCCCGCCTGCAAAAAGGGGATGTGATCCGCAAAACCGAGGAAGCGCAGCGATTCGGCGTGACGGAAAAAAGCATCCAACGCGATCTGGATACGGTGCGGGATTTTCTCGCTTCGGAATACACCGGACAGACGGTGGTATATGACAAACGCCTGAACGGTTACCGGCTCGATACGCAGACCGGCAAGCTATCCAACAGCGAGATCCTGGCGGTGTGCAAGATCCTGCTGGAGAGCCGCAGCCTGCCCAAAGCGGATATGAACGCACTGCTGGACAAACTGCTCGCCTGTTGTGTGCCGGAGCAGAACAAAAAGAAGGTCAGCGCGCTGATCGGCAATGAAAAGCTGCATTATATCGAACCGCATCACGGTGTTTCGGTGCTTGATCGTCTGTGGGAGATCGGTACGGCGGTACAAGAGCAGCGGGTGATGAAAATCACCTATGAAAAGCTCAAGAACCATGAGGTCGTGCAGCGAACCATCGAGCCGGTTGGCATCATGTTTTCCGAGTATTATTTCTATCTGACCGCGTTCATTCGGGATATTGACAAGGAGCAGGCCTTTGAGAATGCGGACGACCTCTATCCAACCATTTACCGCATCGACCGCATCAAACAGTACGAAATAACGGACGAACATTTTCAGGTGTGGTATGCTGACCGGTTTGAAGAGGGTGAATTCCGCAAACGAGTGCAGTTCATGTTCGGCGGCAAATTGCAGACCATCCGGTTCCGATACACCGGACCGTCCATCGAAGCCGTGCTCGATCGTTTGCCGACCGCAGTGGCAAAGGAAAACCCCGAGGGCGGTTGGGACGTAACTGCTGAGGTGTTCGGGAAAGGGATTGAGATGTGGATGAGAGGGCAGGGAGAAACCATTAGCTAGGAGGAAAATTGGAACAGATCAGATAAACCAGAACATTAGGAGGCTATATGGACAACACACAAGATAGGCTGATTGAGGTATTACAGGGAGTTCTCAATCAACATAATCAAAAAGATACGTTCGCCGAGTTTCAGGATATGTTTGCCGTGTCTCAATACCTGAATGGACATCCTGTGAAAAGCGAATCCATAGACTATAAGATTAGGTATCTGAACGTATTGGAGTATTTTGTAAAATCCTATGCTGCCGATAGCTTATACGCCGCTGCAGCACTTCACAACTATAAGGACTGTCTTTTAGGAGTTGACTTCCAGTCCTACGACTATACTTGCAAAGATATTAATAGTTGTATCAAACGGGTAGCGCGAACAAGATTCAAAGGTTTTAAATTGTGCTCTAACCGTTTTATTTTAGTCATGGATATTATCTTCTTGTGTGCTTTTGATGATGCAGGCAAAGGACACTCCATTTTCTGCCAGATAAAGAATATATATCATAATAGATACCGAGAGACGCTTGATAATCTCTATAAGGTGCTCTATGAAAAATTTTCTATCACCTCAAAGCTCCAAGCGGTTTCTCCCCAAATTTCACTGTGGCATGAGAATAGAAACTATTTAAAACGCCCTTTGCATACAACACTATTTGTTGCCAATATGAACGCCGGAAAATCAACTCTAATAAACGCACTTATCGGGAAAAAAATTAACCGCTCAATGAGCCAAGCCTGCACCGCAAAATTACATTATATATTCAGCAAAGCTTTTGAAGATGGGTATGTCTATGAATACGATTATCTTTTGAATCTCAATGCAGATTATGAAAGCCTGATGACTGATAATCCCCAGAATACGTCCAACAGAATTACAGTAGGTACTGCGTTTAAGCTAACCGCGCCTTCTGAAACAAGGGCCTGTTTTGTGGATACTCCGGGTGCCAATTTTTCGATGGACAACTCTCATGGTGAAATTTGCCATCGAGCTGTATCTGAGAAAAAGTACGATACGCTTGTTTATGTTTTTTCTGCTGGAACAACCGGGATTAACGATGAATTTGAATATCTGAATTATATTAAAGAAAAAGGGCGCAAAAGATGTCGGCTCATTTTCTTGTTAAATAAGTTGGACGAATATAATTCAAACGAGGATTCCGTTGATGATTCGCTTCAAAAGCTTAATGCGGATTTGCAAAAAATAGGGTTTGAAAATTATCAGCTTTACCCGGTTTCTGCTTATGCGGGCCATCTTGCAAAAAGAGTTATTTCTGGAGAAGAAATAGAACCATGTACACCGGAATTCTTTAAGCTAATGCGTTGTAAGGCGCACTTCAACAATCCACTTTTTGATTTTAGCAAATATTATGATACTCCAGCCAGTGCCATTGAAGATGCACGCAAACATTGTCTTGAACATCCTGAAGAATTTGATTTACTCTTGAAATCGGGCATTTGGGGCCTTGAATATATTCTTACCCATTAAAGAGAAAAATAGGAGTGATGCATTATGATCGAAGTCTATAGCGCGTCCAGAAGCGCCGCTTTTCATCCAAAGGCGGTGTGCGGGCATTTTGGGAACCCGGCTTTAGCAAGCCGGTAAAGAAAAGTATCAAAGACGTGAAAAGCGTCACTTTAGCGTCATCCGATTTA
>NZ_UYYD01000003.1 GCF_900625105.1 Agathobaculum sp. Marseille-P7918
CGAGATAAGTGTTCCCATCCTTCGGGAGTAAGGCCCCTTGTAGACTACAAGGTTGATAGGTCAGGAGTGGAAGTGCAGTAATGCATGCAGCGGACTGATACTAATAGGCCGAGGGCTTGACCTCAAAAATTAGAGGCAATCTCAGAAGACTCTTAGCTTGCCAAGTTATTGTTCAGTTTTGAAGGTGTGAATCTTCTCAATAGTGCGTGTTAATGGTGACGAGGGTACACCTGTTCCCATTCCGAACACAGTAGTTAAGCTCGTTTACGGTGACAATACTTGGCTGGCGACGGCCCGGGAAGATAACTCAACGCGCACATCAAAAAAGCAGTAGCGAAAGCTACTGCTTTTTGTTTTGTAACGGAAAATTGCATTAAGTAAGTGCGGATTGCTTGAACCATTGGTAGGCACCGGCCATTCCGGCGCTGTTGCCGAGTTCTGCAAAGCAGAGCGACGTCTTTTCCAAAACAAACGGATTGACAAACCGACCAAGCTGTTGTTCCAGCAGCGGACGAAGATACGCTCCCTGTGCCATGATTCCACCGCCGAGCACAATGGCAGCGGGATTGAACAGACAGATGCCGGCGGCAAGTCCCTGGGCAAGTGCAGCACACAATGCCTCAATGGACTCCTTGCAAACCGAATCCCCGGCGTGGGCACGCGCAAAAATCTCTTTGCCGGTCAGTGTTTCACCGGTTTTGGTGGCGACATTGCGGATCAGCGCGGTGGTGGAGGCTTGCTGCTCGAACATGCCGCCGTTGATTGGCATATATCCGATCTCACCGGCGCTGCCGCTGTGTCCATGCCAGACTGCACCATCAAGGATAATCGCGCCCCCGATGCCGGTGCCGACAGTGACACAAAGGACACTGTCGGCGCCGCGTCCGGCGCCGTAAGCGGTTTCGCCGAGCGCGGCACAGTTGACATCGTTTTCCACGGCACATGGCAGATTAAATCGGTTCTGCACGGCCAGCTTGAGATTGCGGCCGGTGTACTCGGGGATATTTTCGTTCGCATAGAGGATCGCACCGGTTTTGTGATCCACCATACCTGCGGTGGAGATGGCAACACCTTCCGGTGTATAAGCTGCACGCAGACTGTCGATCAGGTCCAGAATTTTTTGCTCAATGCCGGGACCGCGCAGTTTCTTGGCGTCCGTTGGGGTTTCCCAACGGGCGTCAAAAATGATTTGCTTGTTTTCTTCCCGCGCTGCACCATATTTGATCGACGTACCGCCGATATCAAAACACAGAACCATGGTTATCGCCTCTTTCTTACGGTTTTATCCCAGCAGCGCGCAGAATTCTTCCGGCGATGCGGCGGAGAAGAGCTGCTGCATGCGGCTGTCGTCCATCAGCACTTCGGCCAGCTCACCGAGTAAATCGATGTGACTGTTCGGATCGGTTGCAGCCAGTGTGATGATCAGGCGCACCGGATCGTTCGCCCCTGCACCGAAGGATACCGGCGGGTCGAACGTTGTAAAGTTGAGCGCAAGGCGTACCGCGCCGCACTCCGGACGGGCATGTGCGAGCGCAAGCCCCTTGGCAAGAACAAAATAAGGGCCGTTCTGATGCACAGAATCAATCATGCCCTCGATATAGCTGGGCTGAATGGCGCCGGATGCAGTCAGGGGGGCGGCTGCCTGGCGGATCGCATCCTCCCAATCGCTTGCATGCAGGCCGATTTGTACGTCATTGGTTGTGATCGTTTCCAATAGCATGATGGTGTCTCCTCCTAAAAATTCGCGATCAGCTGGGGAACGTTTACCTCTGTGAGCGATTGACACAGTTGGTATTGTCCTTCGAACTGACAATATTTTGTGACGTCGTTGGGCACCACCAGCACACGCATGTGCGCGTTCAGACCGGCCAGAAGCCCGTTGAGGGAGTCCTCTACCACCAGACATTCGTCCGGTGTACAGCCGAGCTTTTCCGCCGCTTTGAGGAACAAATCGGGGTGGGGTTTGATGCGCTCAACATCTTCTGCTGTGACCAGCAGATCAAAATACGACAGCAGGCCCAGCCGCTCCAAGTGGACCGTGGGTTTTTTTCGGCCGGAGGAGGTCGCCAACGCAACGGATAAGCCGCTTGCATGCGCCTGCTTCAAAAAGTCCTCCACGCCGGGTTTGGCCGGCAGACGGCTGCTTTCCTCGATAAACCGGGCAAACGTGTCTTTGGCAAAGGCGTCCCGATCGACCGTGATGCCTTTTGCATCCAGTTTACGGAACAAATCCTCTGCGTTTGAGCCAACACAGGCCAAAAATTCCTGTACGGACAGGTCATAGCCCTTTTGCTTGCGGAACCATTCCACATAGATGTGATACCAGACCACCTCGGTATCGACGATCAGACCGTCGAAGTCCATAATAATTGTTTTCAGCATACTGACCTCTTTTTCCGTGATAAAACGAGGGCGCTGCCGTTTTTCCGAACGGCAGCGCCGCTTTTTCCGGGCTGTTAAGCCTGCTTTGCGCTGCGGGCCTGCTTGATCTTTTCGATCAGTTCATCATACTGCGGTGCGTTGATGAAGTCGGTCACAGCGATGCAATAGGCATCTTTTTGTACGTCCTTGACGCGGTCAAGCAGCAGTTCCTGCGTGACAACAACCTGACAGTCGGTCGGCAGGTTCTCGATCGCGATATGGAACACCTTGATGTCGTCCAGACCGGCCGCCTTGCACTTTTTCTGCAATACGGTCGCGCCCATTGCGGACGAGCCGATGCCGGCGTCGCAGGCGTAAGCAATGCGGGTTACCTTGGAGAAATCAAAATCTTCGATGCTCTCAAATACCGAGGAGATGCGGCTCTTCTTGCCCTTGAGCTCGTTCATGGTCTTGGCCGCTTCCTTGAGGGATGCGTCGTCGCCGCCGCCCGCGCGCTTGATCAGCGGGATGGCCAGCACAAAGGTGACCACACAGGCTGCCGCAATACCGAGGATGATCTTGAACTGGTCGCCGGGCGAGGACATGAGCATGATGGAAATGATGCTGCCGGGGGAAGCTACGCCAACCAGGCCGACGTTCAGCATGGTGAATACCAGCGTGCCGCACGCGCCGCCGACGATCAGCGGGAGAATGAGGATGGGGTTCATCAGGACAAACGGGAAATAGATCTCATGGATGCCGCCGAACAGGTGGATGACGGAGGCGCCCCATGCAGAGGTCTTGGAAGAACCCTTGCCGAAGAACATGTAGGCCAGCAGGATGCCGAGGCCGGGGCCGGGGTTGGATTCGAGCAGGAACAGAACCGATTTGCCCAGCTCATCCAGCTGCAGCGTGCCCATCGGGGTCAGGATGCCCTGACCGATGGCGTTGTTGAGGAACAGCGGTTTGGCAGGCTCGATGAGGATCGCCGTCAGCGGCAGCAGATTATTCTGTACCAGCACGTTGACGCCGGCTGCAAAGACGTTGGTCAGCGAGGAGATCGCAGGGCCGAGCCAGACGCAGCCGATCACGCTCAGGATGGCGCCGAGAATGCCGACCGAGTAGTTGTTGACCAGCAGCTCAAATCCCATCGGGACCTTGCCGTCGATCGCCTTGTCGAACTGCTTGAGAATCCATGCGGACAGCGGGCCTAGGATCATGGCGCCGATGAACATGGTCACGCTCGAGCCGATGATGACGCCGATGGTTGCCACCGTGCCGATGACGCCGCCGCGGTAGTCATAGACCATTTTGCCGCCTGCAAATGCGATCAGCAGCGGGAGCAGATAGTTCAGCATCGGGGTGATGAAGCTGCGAAGCATGTCGTTGTCGATTGCAATGCCGACAGCGGTGAGCAGGCCCCACGCAATGAATGCGCCGAGGTTCGGGATGACCATGCTGCTGAGTTTACTGCCGAATTTCTGAATCTTTACACGTACTGACATTGAGTGTTGCCCTCCTTAAATCCGGAAATGAATCGCTACCGTTCTTTCTTTCTGGTTGCTCTCAACCGTTTACAGGGAAACTTCCTTGCCTTCCGCAATCGAGCGTTCGATTGCATCTACGACGCGCAAAGTGTTGAGCGCGTCCTCCGGGGTGATGATCGACTTGGTGCCGTTGATGATATTGCCGACAAAGGCCATGATCTCTTCGGACAGGTCGCCGGACGGTGCGCCGTTACAATTATACCAGTGACGGGAGTCCGGGTAAAGCACGCCGTTGCCGGTGACGAAGCGAACGCCGTTGTCGCAGGCGTCAACATAGGCAACGCCCTTGGTGCCGACCAGCTCCACCTTGTCGTCGATGATCGTGGGGGAATTTTCGGGCAGAACCCAGCAGGCCTCGAGGCAGGCGACCGCGCCGTTTTCGTAAGTAACGATGGCGTAGATCACGTCATCCATGCCGTATTCCTTGAGCAGGACGCTGCGTGCCTTGGCGAACACCTTGACCGGCTTGCAGCCCATGTACCAGTTGACATAGTCGATGTCGTGGATCATTACATGCATGGACAGGTCGGAAGCGCCAATATAGCGGCGGGGACCGACGATCGGGCTGTTGCGGCGGCAGTACATATGGATGATGTCGCCCAGCTCGCCGGCGTCCAGACGCTGCTTGATCATGTTGAAGCGGGGATCAAAGCGCAGCAGGAAGCCCAGAGAGAACACCTTGTCATAATCCTTGAGGATTTCATACATCGCTTCGCCGTCGGCAAGTTCCTTGGCCAGCGGCTTTTCCAGCAGGATGTGCTTTTTGTTGGCAACCGCGATTTCCACCGCTTCGCGGTGCATGTTATCGGGCAGTACAATGGAGACTGCATCGATTTCCGGGTTTTCCAGCAGATCTTTGTAGCTCTTATAGGTTTTGCAGCCATACAGCTTTTCTGCTTCTGCACGGCGGTCATCGTTGTATTCACAAACCGCAACCAGATCTACGCCCGGCAGCTTATTGTAAATGCCTGCATGGATTTGTCCCATTTGGCCGAAGCCGATAACGCCTACGTTGAGATGATTGTTCATGATGCATTCTCCTTTTCTATGTTGGCCTTTTTTGCAAGGGTTGCCAAACGATGATGGTGTGTTTGCCAAACGGCAAGTTGTAATTTTTTTTCATTTTGCCTGTTGCAAAATGGCGATCGGTATACTATGATTGTTAAAGAATCCACTAATTCAGGGGGAAAACCATGGCAGAACTGAGTTTTCAAAACCGTCTTCAGTTTTTTGGCTCTCATCTCAGCAAGAGTGAGCAAAAAATTGCAGCCTATATTGTGGCACATCCGGAAGAGGCGGTCTCTGTTGCCAGTCAGGAATTGGCGCAGTCCATTGGAACTTCCAATTCAACATTGACGCGGTTCTGCAAAAAACTGGACTACCGGAATTATATTGAATTTCAGACGCTGCTTGCGGCGGAACGCACGCCGGACCGTACGCCGGACCAGATCATTCAGCGCATCAGCCACTACTATGCGCGCACGCTGGATGCGGCCTGTGAGCTGGTGCGGCCGGAGGACGTGGATGCGTTTGTCGAACGAATCCATCAGGCGGAGAAGATTCTGGTGTTTGGTCTGGGCAGCTCCGGACTGACGGCGAGTGAATTCAATATGCGGCTGGTACAGATGGGCTTTACCTCCAGCGTGATGACGGATACCTTCCTGATGCGCGTGCAGTCCAGCCTGTTTTCGCCGCGGGATTTGATCATTGCGGTGTCCAATTCGGGTGAAACGCCCGAAGTGGTCAGCGCATGCCGGATCGCAAAATCGGCGGGCGTGCAGATCTGTCTGTTGACGCAGAACCCGCGGTCCACATTGGGGCAGATGGCGGATACCATCCTGCTGGCCGGGGACATCGGGCAAGTGGGGGATGAAAAGTTTATCAATTCCCAGATGCCGCTGGTATTTTTGATCGATACGATCACCTATCGGCTGCTGGAAGACCCCAAATGTCGTGAAAGCCGGGACCGCGCGCTGCAAACCTTGTTCCACCGGAGCTTTTGAGCGGAAAGAGCGCATCTGCGCTCTTTTATTTTGCGTAAATGGCGTCGGTGAAGGTTTTGGTGATGAGCTGCGGACGGGTGATGGCGCCGCCGGTTACCACGGCGTGTGCGCCGAGGTCGATGCAGCGCCGCGCCTTGGCAGGGGTGTCAACATGGCCTTCCGCAATCACCGGGATGGATACCGCAGCCAGGATCGCTTTGAGTCGGGCAAAATCGTCGTCGGCGATGTTGTGGCCCTCGGATTGCTCCGTATAGCCCATCAGCGTGGTGGAAACACAGTCAAAGCCCATCTGAGCGGCGCGGATGGCTTCGTCCAGTGTGGCAATGTCGGCCATCAGCAGCTTGTCGGGGGCTGCCGCACGGGCGGCATGAAAAAAATCTTCGAGGGACTCGCCTTGCGGACGCGGCCGGTCGGTGGCGTCAAAGGCGATCATGCTGCACGGCGATTGCGCCAGCTCGCGAATTTCCCGCATGGTTGGGGTGATGTAGATCGGGGAGTCGTCATAATCGCGCTTGACAATGCCGATAATGGGAAGCGTGGTATTCTTGGCGATCTCTGCAATGTCTTCCGGTGTGTTGGCACGGATGCCGACCGCTCCGCCTTCCGCAGCGGCGCGCGCCATGCGGCCCATGATAAAGGAAGAGTGAAGCGGCTCGTTGGGAAGCGCCTGACAGGATACGATCAATCCGCCGCGAATTTGCTCTAGCATAAGATCCCTCCTTGGTACTATTTTCATTATCATTATATAAAATGAAAACATTTTCGTCAAGAGAGAACAGGGCAAGTGCATGATGAAATTGCCGTGCAAAATTTAAGCATTATGACTGAAAGTTTAGACGATTTACTCGGAAAAAACTGAGCGCTTTGACGAATCCGGAAACAGCGGCGGATGCGTCGCCTTTTGCACGGTAATGCGTCAGAGAAGTCACATGGACGCGGGAAAGCTGAATGCTGCGATAGGCGCAGGCTGGCGGGGCAGAAAGGCGGTTCCCGCGCACGGTGCTCTTTTGAAACGACAAGTGGTCAGAATGTATAAATTGTGCTTTAAAATATTGGGTGATGCTACGAAATTCGTTTTTTGGGCATAAAATGGTTGACAAAAGGTGTAAAAAGGCATTATTCTTTAGTTGCGAAAAAGAAATACAGGCTTGTGACTGCAATGCAGGCAAGACCAAACGACCGAATAGGGATGATTATATTCGGATGTTTGGTCTTTTTTGTTTTTCAGGGGAAAAATAAAACGGGAAAGGAGAGGCGGGATGCAGCAACGGACCTGTGAACAAAGCAGCCGGGCAAGCAGCGGTGCTGCGCCGGCGGAAAAAACCGCTGCGGCAAGGCGGCGGAACATGTGGGGGGAGGCGTTATGACGGACCAAGTACAAAGCGGCGGCGTTTATCGCATCAGCCGCGTGATCGGGAATAATTTCGTTTGTACAGTGGATGCAGGCGGCAAAGAGATTATTCTGCGCGGACTGGGCATTGGGTTCAAAAAACATGCGGGGGATCTGGTACCCGCGCAGCAGGTGGAGAAGATTTATGATCTGCGCGATCCGGAAAAATCCTCGCGGCTGCGCGATCTGTTGGCGGATGTGCCGCCGGAATTCCTCGACGTCAGCACGGAGATCATCGAGACGGCGGAAAGCCGGATCGGACGGCGGCTGAGCGAGAACATCTATATTACGCTGACCGACCATATCTGTTTTGCGGTCGAGCGGCTGCGCAGCGGCGTACAGTATCCGAACCATCTGCTGTGGGAGATCACGAATTTCTATCCGGCGGAGTTTGCAATCGGCGAGCAGGCATTGGAGATCATCGACACGCGGCTGGGTTTCCGCCTGCCGCGGGATGAAGCGGGATTCATTGCGCTGCACATCGTCAACGCGGAGATCGACGGCAAGATGTCGGATATGGTGCGCATCACCGAACTGATCCGCAAGATCGTCGGGGTGGTGCAGGACTATTACGGCGTAACGCTCGATGAGCAGTCGCTCGATTACGGCCGCTTTCTCACGCACCTGAAATTCCTCGGCCAGCGTATCACGCAAAACCGGTATGTTGCCGATGACGATTCGGAGTTTCAAAACATGATCGTGCGGCGCTACCAACAGGATTACCGGTGCGCGGAGCGCATCCGGGAGCAGCTGCGGGAGACGTTTTCCGTGCAGCTGCCGTCCGAGGAAATGACCTTTTTGACCATTCATCTGCATCGCTTGGCAGTATCCATGGGAAAGACCGAACAAAAGGAGTAAAAAGGATATGAAAGACAAGATTTTTGGTGTATTACAGCGCGTCGGCCGCTCGTTTATGCTGCCGATCGCTATTTTGCCGGTAGCCGGCCTGTTCCTCGGCATCGGCGGCTCGTTTACCAACGAAACCATGCTTGAAACCTACGGCCTGATGGGTGTTATGGGCCCGGGTACGTTCATCTACGCGATTTTGCAGGTGCTCAACGCGGCAGGCTCGATCGTCTTTGACAACCTGCCGATCATTTTCGCGATGGGCGTCGCCATCGGCATGGCCAAGCAGGAAAAGGAAGTTGCGGCGCTGTCCGCTGCGATCGCCTTTTTCGTCATGCACGCGACGATCGGCGCGCTGATCAAGGATTTCGGTGCGCCCGACCTGTCCGGCGCGACCGCGAGCGTGCTCGGCATCAATTCGCTGCAGATGGGCGTGTTCGGCGGCATCATCGTCGGTCTGGGCGTCGCTGCGCTGCACAACAAATACTATAAGATCCAGCTGCCGCAGGTGCTTAGCTTTTTCAGCGGCACGCGCTTTGTACCGATTATTTCGTCGGCCGTGTATCTGGTGGTCGGCATCGCGATGTACTACATCTGGCCGGTGGTCCAGACGGGCATCAACGCGCTGGGCGGCTTCGTGCTGGCCTCCGGCTACGCCGGCACTTGGCTGTATGGCTTCATTGAGCGCGCACTCATCCCCTTCGGCCTGCATCATGTGTTCTATATCCCGTTCTGGCAGACCGCGCTGGGCGGCACGGCGATGGTAAACGGCGTGCTGGTCGAAGGCGCGCAGAATATCTTCTTTGCCGAGTTGGCAACGCCGGGCATCCAGCACTTTTCGGTCGAGGCGACCCGCTTTATGGCCGGCAAGTTCCCGCTGATGATCTTCGGCCTGCCGGGTGCGGCGCTGGCATTGTACCGCTGCGCCAAGCCGGAAAAACGCAAGGCGGTCGGCGGCCTGCTGCTGTCGGCGGCGCTGACCTCGATGCTGACCGGCATCACCGAACCGCTCGAGTTTACCTTCCTGTTTGTCGCACCGGCGATGTATGTGGTGCACTGCGTGTTCGCGGGCGCGTCCTATATGATCATGCACATCCTGAATGTCGGCGTCGGCCTGACGTTCTCGGGCGGCCTGATCGACCTGACGCTGTTCGGCATCATGCAGGGCAACGCCAAGACCAGCTGGCTGTGGATTCCGGTGGTTGGCGTGGTGTATTTCGTGGTTTACTACCTCGTGTTCTCGTTTATGATCAAAAAGTTCGATTACAAGACGCCGGGCCGCGATGACAGCGAGATCAAGCTGTACACCCGCGCGGATGTCAACGCCCGCAAGGAGGGCGAGGCCGCGGCCGCACAGGGCGGCGGCGATACCGCGCTGTCCCGCCAGATCATGCTGGGTCTGGGCGGCAAGGCCAACATCTCGGACGTAGACTGCTGCATTACCCGCCTGCGCTGCACCGTGCACGACGCTTCCAAGGTCGATCAGCAGCTTTTGAAGGACACCGGCGCATCCGGCGTCATCTGCAAGGGCACGGGCGTGCAGGTGGTATACGGCCCGCGCGTCTCGGTCATCAAGTCCGATCTGGAAGCCTTCCTCGCTTCGCCTGAGAGCAATGAGGCCGCGCCGCAGGCCGCGCCCGCCGCAGCTGCGGACAGTGCTTCGGCGCCGTCCGGCGCGCATGTGATCGCGTCGCCGCTTTCCGGCAACGTCATTCCGCTCGAGCAGGTCGCGGACGGCGTGTTCTCGGAAAAGATGGTCGGCGACGGCTTCGCCGTTGAGCCGACGGACAATCAGGTATATGCCCCGGCCGACTGCGAGGTCGCGACCGTGTTCGGCACCAAGCACGCCATCGGCCTGACCACAACGGACGGCGTGGAGCTGCTCATCCACTTGGGCATCGACACCGTGCAGATGAACGGCGCGCCGTTCACGATCGTGGTCAAGGAGGGTGATAAGCTCAAGAAGGGCGACAAGATCGGCAGCTTTGACGAAAAAATGATCGTCGAGGCGGGCTACCGCACGGTAACGCCCGTCGTTGTGACCAATTCGGACGCATATCAGACCTTCACCCTGCAAAAGACCGGTTCGGTTTCCGCAGGCGACGATGTGATGACCGTGGAATAAGCGGCGTCAAATCGCTGATGTTGTCTTTTTGAAAACCGCCCCGCGCTGTGCAAACGGCGCGGGGCGGTTTTGCTGTCCTCGGCCAGAGCACGCTGCGGGGACCGACACAAAGAAAACACAACAAAACTAAAAATCGGACAACAAATCCTGCGGGATTTGCCAGAAAATTTGCGCGCAAATAGAAAAAGGATAACAAGTGTAAGAATCGTGTATTTACGTTCCGTCCGCCTGAAAATATAATGGGAACCACGATAAGATGGCTGAGAATCCGGTGTGTCTATCCAGACAAGCGGGAACACCGGTCCGGCGGCTTTTCTGATTCGGCAAAACGGTTTGAAGGGAAAGGAGTATTTTATGAGACGGAAACGGTTGATCGCCTGGTTGTTGTCCTGCGCGATGCTGCTGACCCTGTTCCCCTTTGCGGGCGCGGCGGCATATCAGGATACCAAAGGCCATTGGGCGGAGGGTTTGATTGATAAGTGGAGCGGATACGGCGTGATCGAGGGGTATGACGGCGAATTTTCCCCGGACGATCCGATCATCCGCGGCGATATGGCCGTGATTATCGATCGGCTGCTGGATTATCAGAGCAAAGCGGATAACACATTCTCCGATCTGGGACAGGCTTATTACACGGATGCGGTGCTGCGTGCGGCGCAGGCCGGCGTGATGCAGGGCTATGACGGCAAGGTCCGTCCGGAAGAGTACATCACCCGCGAAGAAGCGGTCTGCATGCTCGCGCGCGCCATGTCGGTGGCGGGCAGCAGCGGCTCGAGCGGGTTTGCCGATGACGCGAGCATCTCTTCCTGGGCGAAGTCGAATGTTGTCTCCTTCGCACAGAAGGGCTATGTCAACGGCCAGCCGGGCAACCGGTTTGCCCCGCAGGATAACGTGACCCGCGCTGAGGTGGTACAGATCCTGGACAATATGATCTCGGATTACATCACCAAGTCCGGTACGGTCACCAAGGTGGGCGACGGTATTGTGATCGTCAAGGCTTCCGGCGTGACGCTGGACGGCGTGGACGTGAAGGACAATCTGGTGCTGGGCGGCCTGGCCGGCACGGTCATCGCGAAGAACTGCGACCTTTCGGGCAAAACCGTCCGCATCGCGCAGTCCACGCTCAAAACCGAGGATACCACGAGCGGCGGCGGTTCCTCGGGCGGTTCTTCTTCCAAGGTTGCGGCGCCGGATGCTTATCCGCTGCCCAAGGGTGAGGAAGACTCCAAGAGCCTGGGCGTGTTCGATTACGACATGACCTATTATGTGACGCTGACGGCGGAAGACGGCGCGGATATCTATTATGAGATCGCGGAAGGCAAGGACGCGGCGCCCGAACCGACGACGGACAGCAACAAGTTTGAGACCTATCAGTATAAGCAGATCATGATCGAGCAGCCGACAAGCGACAGCTCGACCGCCGAAGAGAAAAACCAGACCCGGGAAAAGGTCTACAATGTCAAGGCGATCGCGGTGCGCGGCACCCGCACCAGCGAGGTTGCAAACTGGAACTACACCGTGACCAGCAATCCGCGCAGCGAGCTGAAGATCAGCGCGCCGATCGACTGGAACGGCGAAGAAGTGCAGAACGTCACGCTCATTCAGGACTACGACAGCGACAAGATGTATCTGGTCGAGGGTTCTGAGCGTGCGATGGTGCTGGACGCAGGTTATTTTGACGCAGATGCTGCGGCGGACCTGTATGGCGCTATGCGTGAGATCGTCGGTGAGGACAAGCCGATCGATCTGGTGATCGGCCACCCGCATCCCGATCATGTACAGATGGCGTTCCAGTTCCTGTGCGACGAAAACAAGGATTTGGGCGCAAAGGTTTATGTCAACGAGCGCGGCATCGAGACGCTGCGCGGCTACATCCGCGACAAGGGCATCGCAGCCGGCGTATTCGCGGATGAAGATGAGGCGGACGCCGCCTATGAAGCACAGCTGGCGACGCTGTCCGACGGCGACGTTTACTCGCTGGGCGATGTATCGTTTGACGTAATTGAGATGCCGGGCCATCAGATCGCCGGTATCATGCTGTTCGACAAGGCGAGCGGCAACCTGTACACCTCGGATCAGATGGGCAACAACCGCGCGCACCTGACCGACTCGTTCTGGATGCAGTTCGGTGAAGGCGCGGCCGACCCGATGGATGTTTATCTGTCCACCCTGCAAATCGCGCTGGAAAAGCTGGACGGCAAGGTAAAGCGCATTCTGACCGGTCACAACGACGTGGTTCTGGATGGTCAGGGCAGCTATTTTGCCAATCTGGAAGCAGCGGTGCAGCAGGTCGTTGACAAGGGCGAGGACGCGCTGACGCCGACGCTGCGCACGCTAGACAGCGAACCCTATCTGACCAATACCCGCACTTCGTTTGTGGGCGACCGCCTGACCGATATCAACTGGGCGGGCATCAACCTGAACCTGGCCAACTTCCTGTCGGAAGCGGGCTACCGGGAAGATCCTTCCTCGATCGCGGAACTGTCCAACCTGTCCGTGCGTCTGCCGGGCGTGTCGGGCAACCTGCTCTGGGAGGACGAGAATTTCGGCGTCAACCTGAACTGGAAGTACCCGGATGCCACGCAGCCGGTGCGCAAGGATGCGGATGAACTGACCTTCACCGCGACCGTGGACAGCACGGTTTCGCAGGTGGAAATCGTGCCGACGGCGGCTTCGACCAACGGTACGGTCACCATCAACGGTGAAAAGGCGGTCTCGGGCGAAGCCTTTACGGCGAAGCTTACCGGAAATGAGACGACCTTTACCGTTGTCGGCACGTCCCCGAACGGCGAGGCGACCAAGACCTATACCGTCAAGGTGGTCAAGGCGGACGCCGGCAAGGTTGCGGCGCCGTACACCTATACCGATTATGACAACTACACCGATCCGTTCTATCCGGACACTCCGGGCACCTTTACCGTGACCCAGTATGTGGCGCTGTTCTCGGATACGCCGGGCGCAACCATCCAGTATACGCTGGACGGCAGCGACCCCAAGACCTCGGATACGGCCAAGGAATTTGACCAGACCAAGTACAAGGCCTCTTCCGGCACCGGCGGCGCGGAGGTGGATGCGCTCATTACGATCGGCGCGGATACCGGCGACGATTGGGACGGCAGCGCCAAGCAGACCAAGGTAACGCTCAAGGCGTATGCCAGCAAGGCAGGCATGGAGGACAGCGATGTTGTAACCTTTGAGTATACGATCGACCGCATGTCCAAGAACGAGCACAAGAGCCGCCTGCTGTATGAGGAAGGCGATATGAAGGTCTGGCAGGTCATCGATTACGACAGCGATAAGATGTACCTGATCAAGGGCGCGGACCGCGCGCTGCTGATTGACGCGGGCATGGCGCCCGGCACGGCGGAAAGCCTGTATGAGTACGCCAAGGCACTGGCGGGCACGGCGGAGGTCGATCTCTACATCTCGCACGGTCACCCCGACCACACGACCCAGATCGGCGACTTCGTCAAAGCGGGCCGCAAGGTTTACATCCATGAAGAAGACATCCAGATGGCGCTGGGCTTCATCAACGAAAACGTGGACGCGGATGAGGGCAACAACCTGACGGCGAATATCTTCACCACGATCGATGAAGGCTATCAGTTTGACCTCGGCGGCGTTACGCTGGACAACTACTATGTGCCCGGCCACACCTCTGGCAGCATGCTGCTGCTCGATAAGGCGCACAACATCCTGTATTCGTCCGACGCAGTGGGCTGCAACCGCCGCAGCGTGGCGGATTCGCTGACGCTGGCGTCCAACGACGTGCGCGTCCTGCTGTCGAGCGTGCAGGTGTTCAAGGACAAGATGCTGGCACTGGATACGGCGAATGAAATCGATCTGGACAAGCTCGTCACCTGGACCGGCCATGACGATTACGAGATCGACGATCTGATCGGTCATCTGGATACGGTCATCGAAGCGGCGCAGAATATCGTCGATTACGGTCCCGATGCTGCGATGCGCAAGTCGGTACGCGACACCGGCGGTTCGGACGGTGCGTCCATTGCGGGCGACCGTTATGCCAATGACGGCACCGGCCACTTCATCTGCATGAACGGCAAGAAGAGCACCGTGCTGAGCGGCGAGGACTATACCACGGTTGCCGAGCTGGCGAACCTCAAGGTTACGGCGGCGGGCGGCACCGACAACCTGATGACCGGTTTCAGCACGACCCATGCGTTCGCAGGCACTGCGGTGGGCGACGCCAACGTGCTGGCAGCGGAAGTGCCGAACGGCACGCAGTCTGTGGACGTTTACCCGACGGCGATGGCAACCAAGGCGACGGTGACGGTGGGCGGCGAGACCGCGGCGCGCGGCGGCAAGGTAACGGTCACCCTGAATAACGGCTATAAGGAAATCCCGATCGTCGTTACCGCGCCGGACGGCAAGACTACGGCGTCCTATACGCTGACGGTGCGCACTTGCATCGACCCGATGAATCCGTATGAGACGATGTATGTGGGCGAGCATGTGGAAACCGTCAAGCTCGACAACGGCGAAAGCCGCACGTTTACTTCCTATGTGCCGGAAGGCGCGCGTGAATCCAACGCGGGCATCTTTGTTCTGCCGGATCAGGGCAAGAACAGCTTTGACGCGTGGAAGACGCTGGCGGACAACACGGATACGCAGGCGATCGACGAAAAGTGGACCAAGCAGCAGGAAAAGTTCATCGTCGTCTATCTGGACGGCCTGACCTATGGAGAGAGAGAAGAAGAGAGAGAAGCAGACATTGATTATGTCAATAAGGTCTATGCAGCGGCGTCCGGACGCACCATGTACTGCATCCACGAAGCCAAGAACTACATGGTAGGCTACGGCGAGGGCGGTACGATCGCGCAGATGGCGGCAATGGACCAGACTGCTGTCTGGGCCGGGCTGGTAACCGTCGGCGCGGGCGATGTGGACAGCGGCTGGATCGAGGCCAACGGCCAAGAGATGGCCAGCAGCCTGAATGGGTATAACGACCAGTCGAACAGCACCCGCAAGAGCGAGATTCAGAAGAGCACGCTGCCGCTGCCCGTCTGGATCATCAACGACGGCACGGAAACCGATGCAGAAACCCTGCAATACTGGCTGGATGCCGATAAGATCGGTGCGGATGAATACACCATCGAGGCTGACACGGTAACCAAGTACGTCCGCACCAAGGAGTGGGCGGATAACGCGGGCACCGGCGACTACGAGACCAAATACGGCGACAACCGCGATAAGGAAGCGTACCGCGTTTGGGTGAGCGGAAAACCGTCCGGCGATCTGGAGAGCACGATCTGGAACGATTTCCTGTTCGGCGTGCGCCGTTGGATGGCCGATCCCGGCGGCGACCTGCGCGTGACCAAGGACCCGATCGCGGATCTGGGTATGGATCGCCATTATGAAGAGGTCGGCGGCTGGATGCGCGAGTGGTATGTCTATGTGCCGGATAGCGTAAACGAAGGCACGCCGGATGTGCCGGTCGTATTCGCAAACCATGGCTATACACTCAACGGCGGCGTGTATGCCGGCCAGACCGACTGGTACAAGGTAGCGGATGAGAACAACTTCATCGTGGTGTTCCCGTCTGCAATCAACGGCAATATTTCGGACAGCGGCAACGCGCCGTTCCCGGCTTGGAACATTGCGCTTGACCCGACCCGCATGGATGAGATCGCGTTCTTTAAGTACATGCTGGCGGATCTGGATGCAACCTACGATATCGATCTGGGCCGCGTGTACGCGACCGGCCATTCTTGGGGTTCGCAGATGTGCCATGTGCTCGCGCTCAATGAGCCGGAGATGTTCGCAGCGGTGGCGCCGCTGTCGGGATTCATCTTCAAGGACTATGTGTTTGACCAGGCGGACGATGCGCAGGAAGCCGTATCCGCGGCTGGTGGCGTACCGGTTTACATGGCGGCGGGAACCGAGGGCGGCACGGAATGGAGCATCTGCCCGGTTCCGCTGACCCAGGCTAACAACTCCGGTCAGACTCTGTCCGCCTGGTTTGCACTCAACGGCTGCGACGGCTCGATTGATTGGGACAAGCTGAGCGGTTCGAACGAAACGATCGGCAGCTTGGATTGGCAGAGCGGCGGTGCGTTTACAGTGGACGGCCGTTGGTACACCATGACCTGTGAGAAGGACGGTGTGCCCATGGTGCGGGTGGAAATTGTGGATTATATGCCGCATGCCACCATGCCGGAGCATTCCGACCGCGTGTGGGACAACTGGTTTGCGCATTTCAGCAGAAATGATGCCGGCCAGCTGCAATACAAATAAGCAACCCATCCGTTTCGCTTCATAGCCGCAGCGGTGCGGCAGGGCGGCTTCCCAAACGGGGAGCCGCCTTTCTCCGTATCGGATGGATAAGACGGCAGACAAAACGCGTGCTCGATGCTATAATAGGATCAGAAATGGCGGGGAGATGAGGATTTGAGAAGGAAAAATAAGGGAAAAACCTTCAAACAGCAGCTGTTTTTGTATTTCATCCTCTCGTCCGTGTTCATTTGCCTGGTGATGGGGCTGTTCCTGTATGTATCCGAGCAGGAACTGGTCACCGACAACTTACAGCAGGAAACCCAGACCGCCATGGGATATGCCGTGGATCAGGCGGAGCAAACCGCGCTGCGTGTGGAGGAGTTTGCCAATCAGGTTTGCCGCAGCGACGCGGTGATCGATGTGATGCAGCGCACCTCGCCGCAGGTGGATGCACAGGTGCTTTCCATTGCCGCGGAACTCAATGAGCAGTTCCAGTTCGTCACGATCACCGAGGAAGTGCTGTCGCTGCTGCTGGTGGGGGAAAACGGGCTGGATCTGCGCTGCGGCAAAGAAGCGTCGCTGGTGGATGACGCAGCGATCAGGCAGGCGTTCTGCCGGGCGGACTATTACGGCGACAGCTTGATGCGCTGGGGGGTCTCGCAGAAAAATTTCTGCAAGCTGAGCGATTATCCCACCGTGGTGCCGTACAGCCGGCGCATCACGGATACTGCCTCCGGACAGACACTGGGCTATCTGGTGCTGCTGCTGCGGGACACCGCGCTCATCGACGCCTGCAAGCCGTTTCTCGAACAGGGGGATGAAGCGTTCTGCCTGATGGATGAAACCGGCGGGATGATCGTACAAAATGCGCGGTGGCGCGAGCTGACCGAACAATATGGCGGCGAAGGCACGATTTTCGACAGCGGAACGCAGGAATTTGCCGAAACTGTGCGGCTGGGCGGCGTGCAGTTCCGCTTTTTCCAGACACCGGTGCCGTCGTACCCGTGGCAGCTGGTGGAAGCGGTGCCGATGTACCAATATGCGCAGCAGACCCGGATTTTGGGGCGGGCTGCTGTGGTTGCGGCCTGCATGGCGCTGGTGCTGTCGCTGATGCTGGCAACCGTGTTTTCCGGGCAGCTGGTGCGGCCGATCGAGCGTATGGTGGAGGCTGTGCAGGATATTGCGCGCGGCAACTTCTCGCGCCGGCTGGAACGCAGCAACCGCGTGGAGCTGAATACCTTGCAGGACAGCATCGAAAAGATGCAGACCGACCTCAAACAGCTGCTCGACAGCCGTGTGGCGCAGGAGCAGGAGAAAAAGACCGCGGAGATCCAGATGCTCAAAGCGCAGATCAACCCGCATTTCCTGTATAACACGCTCAATTCGATCAAGATGATGGCGGTGATGCAGGGTGCGCGCGGCATCCAGAACATGATCGAGGCGCTGGGCAGCATCCTGCGGGCCAGCCTGAGCAATGCGGAGGAGCGCACCACGCTGCGGGATGAGCTGGCGCTGCTGGAACAGTACATTTATATTCAGAATATCCGCTATAAGGGCAATATCGAGTACGAAACCGTGGTGCGGGATCAAAGCCTGCTGGATTTTCCCATGCAGCGCTGCTTGCTGCAGCCGCTGCTGGAAAATGCGATCACGCATGGCATCGAGCAGGACAACCGCGGCGGACATATCACGCTGATCGTGTGGCGCAAGTGGGAAAGCCTGTATATTTCGGTGGAGGATGACGGCGTCGGCATCCCGCCCGAGCGTCTTGCACGGCTGCAAAACGGCGAGCGGCTGACCAGCCGCAGCATCGGCGTGTATAACGTCGATCAGCGTCTGCGCATGACCTATGGCGAAGCATACGGTCTGCGCTTTGAAAGCAAGCCCGGGGAATTTACCCGGGTCATTGCACGCATGAAAATCACAGAGGGGGATTTTGCCCATGAAGAAAACGCGGATACTGATCGTCGATGACGATACCATGGTGCGGATCGGCCTGAAAACCGTCATCAACTGGGAGGAAAACGGGTTTCTGCTGGTGGGCGAGGCGCAGGACGGACAGCAGGCGCTGGAGCTGGCGGAACGTTACCAGCCGGATATCATCATCACGGACATCAAAATGCCGCGCATGGACGGCCTTGCGCTGATCGAACGGCTGCGGGAGCAGAAAAATCCGGCGGATATTCTGGTGCTGAGCAGTTATGATGAGTTTGAACTGGTCAAAAAAGCGCTCAAACTGGGCGCAAAGGACTATATCCTCAAGCTCAATCTGGAACCGGAGGAGCTGCTGCACTGCCTGCGCACGATGGTCGCCGCGCAGACCGACCGGCCGGCCGCTGCCGACGTCGCGCCGGAAAGCGAGAAAAGCCGCGCGCTGCTGCGGCAGAATTTCCTGTGGGATGTGGTTTCCGGGTTTTATCTGAGCGAGGAAAAGTTGGAACAGACCATGCGGCATCTGGAGATCCATCTGGATACCCGGCCGATCTACTGCATGATCCTGAAAGCGGGGGAGACCTACCGCTTTGAGGACGCGCCGCCCGAGCAGCTGCAAACGCTGCGCTTTTCCGTCATCAATATCACGGACGAGATTGTCAACGACGTGGCAAACGGGTATTGCTTTTCCGGCCGCACCGGGGAATTTGACGTGCTGCTGGCCGGGGTGGAAGATCATGCTGCGCTCACCAAGCTGGCGCAGCGGCTGCGGCGCATGCTGATGGATTATCTCAATCTGTCCTGCACGGTTTTGATCGGCAGCAGCCGGCAGCCCGGCAGCGCGGGTATTCAGGAAGCCTTCCGGCAGGCCAACGCGCTGGTTTCGCGGCGGTTCTTTCTGGACCATGACGGCGTGCTGTTCTGGGATGGCGCCATGGAGGAGCACAGCGAGGACTCTTACAGCCTGTCCGGGGTGCGCGCGGAATTGTCCGACATTCTGGTGTCCGGCAGTACGCAGTCGCTGGCGCGCGTGCTGGATCGGATCGCGGAGGACATGCGGCGCCTTTCGCTGAGTCGTTCGACGATCTGCGGCATTGCGCTGGAGCTTTTCTATGTCGTGCAGGAGTATTTTGAGAAAAACGCGCTGCCGACCAGACGGCTGCTGCCGCAGAGTTACCGGACCTATGAACAGTTTGTGCATATGGAAAGCCTGCGCGACGTGATCGACTGGATCGAGCTGCTGCGGCAGGATCTGACCGCGTTTTTTGAGCGGGAGAGCGAAAAAGGCTATCCCAAGGTGATCCGGGCGGTGCAGGATTGGATCGCGGCGCACTATCGTGAAAACGCGTCCCTGCAGGAGGCGGCGGCCGCGGTCGGCTTTAACCCGTCGTATCTGAGTACGCTGCTGAAAAAGTATACGGGAAAAAGCTATACCGAATCGCTCGCGGAATACCGGATCGAACAGGCCAAACAGCTGCTGCTGCTGACCAATGAAAAGGTATATGCCGTTGGGCAAATGGTGGGATACGAGGATAAGTATTATTTCAACCGCATTTTCAAGCGGGTGACCGGCATGAGCCCGGGGGAGTTCAAAAACCAGAACCGGAAGGAGTGAGCGCGGATGGGAACGCGGCGTGTGACGGCGCTGTGTATGGCGGTGGTCTGCATGCTGCTGACCGCCTGTACCGCGGGCGCGCCGGCACAGGGAGAGCAGACCAAGCAGACGCTGACTCTGGTGCTGTGGGATTATGATAAGACCAGCTACGATCGCCGGCTGGTGGAGGCGTTTGAACAGACGCATCCGGATGTGGAGATCCAGGTGGTCAGCTATCCGGATACCTATTACGATCAGAAAATGGAGGCTTTTCTGCTGGGAGACAAAAGCGTGGATGTCTTTTTGTCGCGCACCACGGCGTCGCTCAAGCGCATGTGCGAGCATGGCGTGGTGCAGGAACTGGACGAAATGGTTGAGCAATACGGTTTAGATCTGGCGGATTCTCCGCAGCTGACGGGAATGCGGTATGATGGGAAGCTGTACGGCGTGCCCTATCGGAAGGACCGGTATGTGCTGTTTTACAACTGCGATTTGTTTGATGCCGCCGGCGTGCCATACCCGCAGGAGCGTCTGACCTGGCCGCAGCTGTATGAATTGGCGAAAAAGCTGCAAAGCGGGCTGCGGCAGAATGGGCAGTATGCGCTGATGGTGCTGCCGATGGATATCCAGTGGATCGCTTCGGGCGGGGTATGGCCGATGCGGTACGACGCAGATGAGGCTGCTGGTCGGATCGTACCGATCATGCAGCTGCTGCTGCAAATGCAGCAGGATGGCGCAGCGCCCCGGTATGCGGACTGTATTGCAAAGGATGTGGCACAGCAGAGCTTTGAGCTGGGCGAGTATGCGATGTATGTTGGCGGAAGCTGGTATGTCAATTACCTGACGACCGATCAGAAAAACGACAAATTTGATTTCCGGTGGGGCGTGATGGAATGTCCCTATTGGCCGCAGAGCGAGCTGGACGAGGAACCGAGCATCCCGACCGGGATGAGCATTTGCCGGAACAGCGAGAACAAGACGCTGGCGTGGGAGTTCATTCAGTTTGCGTCGGGAAAAGAAGGGGCGTCGATCATGGCGGAGGAACAGATGCAGCCGGCGTATCAGGATGACGCGGTCAAGCAATGCTATTTGGACCATTTCGCAGGCGTTTTTCTGGATGAAGCGATTTTGCAGGCGACGGAAAAGCCAAAGCAGGATTTGACCAATGATGTGCAGGAGCAGCAGGGAATCCTTTGCGACGCGTTCCGCAAGTGCATGACGGGCCAGATGACGGTTGAGCAAGCTGAGCAATATGCATCGGCGGCGCTTCGGTCGGTTTCAGCGTAAGGCGCCGTCCGGCGGCAAAGCGGGAAACGGATGGGAAAAGCGGATCTGTCAATGCTATACATAAGAGAAGCCCTCTGGAAGCAGAGGGCTCTTTTTGCGCCAGACGGCGCGCTGTGAAGAGGCAACCTCTACTATTTTGGATTGCTGCGGGCAAAAATGTCTGTTATGATAAAACAAACTGCTGAAAAAAGAGGGATCAGGCATGGACCGCGAAGCCGTTGTCACATTTCGGGTATATCATAACGAGGAAACGCCGATCAGCATGTCGCCCGGCCTGCTGTTGTTTTTCGGCCTGCACGGGAGCAGCACGCTGCATACCGTGCAAGGCCGCTTTGCGCTGCCCGAAAACGCGGTATATATTGCGTCCCCGCTGACGCTGTTCCGCGTCTGCTGCCGGGACGGCGCGGCGCTGCTGTCGATGATGATCGCGCCGGAGATCCTGCGCCGGGCGGGCTGGGAAGAAACCACGGCGGCGGATTGCTTTCTGCCGGCGGAAAAGGCGAGCGACGCCTCGCACAATGCCATCCGGCAGGGCATGGCGGCGCTGTTCCGCAGCCTGTTCCGCGAGGAAAACCGCTTATCGGAAACCGCTGCGCGGGCGGAAACACTGGTTTCCAACATCTGCCGGGACTTTGCCGCCGCCGATGTGCAGCATGCCTCGGCCAGCGCGGAACCCATGGCGCGGATCGAGCAGATCCTGCGCTTTGTGCAGACCCACTGGGCGGAGCCGATCACGCTGGCGCAGCTGGCGGCCGAGCAGTTTTTGTCCGAAAGCTATCTGTCCCGCCTGTTTCACAAGTGCCTGGATATGACGTTCACGGACTATCTCGTGTCCGTGCGGCTCGAGCATGCGGAGGCGGATCTGCGCAAATCCGGCCGTTCCATCACGCAGATCGCGTATCAGAACGGTTTCAAGAGCACGAATGCGTTTATCGAGTATTTTAAACGTCGGTACGGGGTCACACCGGGCAAATACCGTAAAACCGTGCAGGAAAAACAGCAGGCGGCTGGGCAGACGTCGCCGGGCGACCTGTCCGACTGGATGCAGGTGCTGCTGCAATACGATGAGGACGCCGCGGCGGGGGAACGGACCGAGCGGATCGCCAAAACGGTTTCGGTTTCGGCGGATGTCTCCGGCGAGGGACGGCCGATGCGGCATCCGTGGCGCCGCCTGATGAATATCGGCTATGCGCGCGACGGCTTGATCGGCACGGTGCAGGAGCAGATCAAGCGCGCCAAGCGCGAGATCGGGTTTACCGATCTGCGGTTCCACGGCATTTTTGATGATGACATGCATATCTATCAGCAGAACGAGGACGGTTCCCCTTGGTATAACTTCACCTATGCCGACCTGCTGTTTGATTTTATCCTCTCGGTCGGCCTGCATCCGTATGTGGAACTGGGGTTTGTGCCCTCCAAGATGGCGAAGGTACAGTACCGCCTGTTCGAGCGCTGCTCAATGGCCGGCACCTATGCGAGCCGGGAAAAATGGGAGGCGCTGGTGCAGGCGGCGGTTGCGCACTGGATCGAACGCTACGGGTTGGAGGAAGTGCTTCAGTGGCGGTTCACCATTCTGTCGTTCAATTACTCGCAGCTGCCCGAGATCCCGATGGACTACGCGGACTATGTGGAGATGTACTGCACGACCTGGCACATCCTCAAGGAGCTGGACCCGGGGCTGCGTTTGGGCGGTCCGGGCAGCTTCCCGAGCATTTCGCTGGCACAGGACGGCGGAGAGCGGCTGCTGCGGGATCTGACCGCCTGCGGCTGTCCGCCGGATTTCCTGTCCGTGCAGATGTATCCGCATGAGAACATTGAGCAGGACGCAGAATTCCTGCGTTTTACCGCCAATCAGCAGTCCGCACCCTCGGTTTTGAGCAAGGATGAGGACTTCGCCCGGCACTTTTTGCAGTCCTTCCGGCGCTTGGCGGCTGCATGCGGCTTGCAGGATCGGGAGATTGTGGTCGAGGAATGGAGCTCGACACTGTGGCAGCGCGATCTGTCGAGCGATACCTGCTACAAAGCGGCGTGGCTGACCAAGAACGCGCTGGAAAACAGCGACGGCGCGGATATGCTGGGCTATTGGCTGCTGACCGATTTTATCGACGAATGGCTGGTGCCGGGCGGTGTGTTCCACGGCGGCTACGGCCTGTTCACGGCAAACGGCATCCCCAAGGCGGGTTATCAGGCGCTGCGGCTGCTGACCCGCGTCGGCGAGCGGGAGATTGCCCGCGGAAAGGGTTGGCTCATCTCCAAAAGCCGCAACGAGATCCGGATTTTCCTGTATCATTACTGCCATTATGACGCGCTGTACCGCTACCGCTACCAAAAGCTGATCGACCCGAACGACGCCTACAAGGTGTTCCGGCAGGAGGGGGATCTGCATCTTTCGCTGACCTTAACCGGGCTGCACCCGGGCGGCTACCGGCAGGAGCGGCGGCGCATCAGCCGGAAGGCGGGCTCGGCCTACGACAAATGGCTGGAGATCGGCGCGCCCGCCAAGATCGGGCCGGACGACCTGCGCTATCTGAGCGAAACCTCGCAGCCGTCCTTTACGGTCTGTGAAAGCGACACGAACGGGCATTTGGTTCTGGAAGCGGAACTCGGCCCGCATGAGGTGGAGATGATCGTGCTGCAAAGACGGGATTGCTGAAATGCCGGATACAGAAAATATATAAATTTTGACCTTGCTTTCCCGGTTTGTTGCCATATGTGGACCGGCAAAAATTAGAAATTTGAAAAAATGCGCAAAATGCAGAAATGCGAAATACGGTATTTCTGTATTTTCGCATGCGAAAAACCGGTACACTAAAAGCAGAAAGAGGGAACCCATTCCTGCGCAGGTCCGTGGCCCCCAACAAAAAACGGAAAAGGGGAGAAACATATGGCAACAGCAAAGCAAGGCGTACACAATCCCGTGGACGAAGCCAATGTAAGAACCAGTATTTTCGAGAAAATCTCCTACGGCATGGGCGATGTGGCCTGTAACGTGGTATTTGCACTGACCAGCGGTCTGGTTACCTATTTTTACACCAATGTCATGAGCGTTTCGGCGGCTATGGTCGGTATGATCATGCTGTTTTCCCGCATTTTTGACGGCCTGTCCGATGTCATGATCGGTTTGATTATGGACAAGGTGCATTCCAAGCACGGCCGCGGCCGCGCGTGGGTGCTTTGGATGGCGATTCCGTACGGTGCGACGGCGGTGGCGCTGTTCTGCCTGCCGGCCAACGCGACAACGGCGGTGCAGGCGATCTACATCTTCATCACCTATAACCTGTGTACCACCGTGGTTTATACGGCACTCAACCTGCCGTACGGCGCGATGGCGCCGCTGATGACGCGAAACGAGCAGGATCTTGCCAAGATCAACCTGTTCCGCATGGCGATGAGCCCGATCGGCAACATGATCGTTTCGGCGGCAACCCTGCCGATCATCAACCGTATGGGCGGCGATCAGGCGGCGTGGATCAAGGTCACGCTCATCTATTCCGTGGTGGCCATTTTGCTGCTGCTCTGGTGCTTCTTCGGCACCAAGGAGCGCGTGCGCACGCAGGCCGCGCAGGAAGCGGAAAAACTGCCGGTCGGTGTTCGCTTCGGTGCGCTCATCCACAATAAGTATTTCCTCCTGATTCTGATTTCGGCGCTGTTCCTTGCGGTATACCAGACGGTCAACGGCACTTGCGCCACCTATTATGCACAGTATATTCTGGGCAACAACGAGTATTACAGCGTGCTTAACCTGGCGGAAAACATCCCGCAGGTCATTGTCATCATGTTCCTTGCGCCGTTCATCAAAAAGTTCGGCAAGCGCAATCTGGTGCTCTGGGGCGCGGTGCTCACGGCGGTGGCGCAGCTCCTGCTGCTGCTGGTTCCGGCCAACCCGACGTTCGCGGCCGTGATCGCGGCCATCCGCGGCATCGGCAAGGCGCCGCTGTTCGGCTGCATCTTCACGATGATGGCGGACGTGGTTAACTACGGCCACTGGAAAACCGGCGTGCGTGTGCAGGCGCTCATCTTCAGCGCGGCAACGGTCGGTCAGAAGTTCGGCGGCGGCATTGCCGGCGCGGTGATCGGCTGGTTGATGGACGCTTCGGGCTTCACCGGCCTGGAGCAGGAGATCCCGTCTGCGGTCGCGATGGTCGAAAACCTGTATATCTGGGGCACCGTGATCGCGTGGGCCGTGATCATTCTGCTGATGCTGGCATACAAGCTGGATAAGCAGTATGACGGCATGATCGCCGATATGGAGCACAAAGGCATGCTCAAGCAGGCAGAATAAAAGGGAAGGAATCGTACATGTATCAGAATTATCATTACCAAATCGATCTGCGGGACCCGTTCAAACCCCTGTATCAGGGCACGTTTGAGCAGACGGTGACGGTCGGCGGCAAAACGCGGCGGTATCTGGTGTATATTCCGGAGGGGGCGCGCCCCTCGACGGCCGGCGTGTTCATCCTGCCGGAAGACGGCAAAACGGTGGACGATCTGTGGCGCGACAGCTGGTGGCGCATGATCGCGGACACGGAAGAGACCAAGGAAAAGCTGATCGTGTTTTTCCTCGAGCCGGAGAATGGGAAATGGCAGATCGATGAGCCGTATGGCAAGCCGGACGGCGATGTGGCGTATATCGACGCGGTTTATCTGGCGGGCACGCAGCGCTTTCGGTTCTGCGTGCATGAATCCAAGTTTTATCTGACCGGATGCCGTGAAGGCGGTGTGCTGGCCAACATGGCGGCGATGTACAACCCCGCCGTGTGGGCTGGCGTGGTCAGCGTGGGCGGTTCGGCGGTGGCGGAAGCTTACCGCAAGGCGGCGGCAGACGATTTCTGCACCAATCTGGACGGCTTTGTGGACGAAACCCACCGTCTGGGCCTCAAAAAGGGCGAAATCCCCGTACCGGCGTGGATCATTGACGATCCTGCCGCGCCGCGCGGCACGGACAACGGTACGGCAGCGTACTGGCGCACGGCCTGCGGCATCACGGAGGCGGGGCATCAGACCGCGCCGGATGTGGTGGAATATATCCGCACGGAGCAGCCGCCCTACGCGCCCAATCAGGAAAAACAGGCCTTCCGCGTCTGCACGAGCACGATTCCGGATGCGTCCGCGGATTATGCCAATCCGCTGCTGCGCCGGATCTGGAAGGGGTTCCTGTACCGGCAGCGCCGCTGGATGAGCGGCCCGGGCGGCGACCTGCGCGTGACGCGAGATCCGGTGGTCGATCTCGGTATGGAATACCACTATGAAGAGATCGGCGGCTGGATGCGCGAATGGTATGTCTATGTGCCGGAACAGGTCAAGGCGCAGCCGGAAAAAGCGGTGCCGCTGGTGTTTGCCATGCATGGCTACACCTGCGCGGGCGAGATCTACGCGGGCAATTCCGAGTGGTACAAGGTCGCGGACCGCTATGGCTTTATCGTCGTGCATCCGTCGGCAACGCCGGGACAGATGCTGATGGCCAATCAGGCGTGCGACCCGGATAATGTGCCGCTTCCGGCGTGGAATTTCATGCACAATGCGCCGGATGGGCCGGATGAACTGCAATTTTTCCGCACAATCCTGGAAAAGACCTGCGCGGCGCATGCGATCGACCGTAGCCGCGTCTATGCGACCGGACATTCGCACGGTTCGGTGATGACGCAGGTGTTGGCCATGGCGATGACCGATGTGTTCGCCGCAGCGGCGCCGTGTTCGGGCATTCTGTTCCAGATGTCGGATATGAACATCCGCGCGCTGCCGGAAATCGTTGGCCGCAAGGATGCGCAGATCCCGATCTGGATGTTCGGCGGCGAGCAGGAGCCTTGGCTGCTGCCGGCAGTCCCGACGGCGGACAACGAGACCGGCGACAGCCTGCGGATCTGGCGCGGCATCAACCATATGACGCCCGAGATGCCGGACGATTTCTCGACCGGGTGGACGGTGCACGGCCGCTGGCATGATCTGACCTACCGCCGCGACGACGGCGCGCCGATGGTGAACTTCACTTGGGTGGATTACATGCCGCATGCGACCATGACCGAGATGTCCTTCCGCATCTGGGAGGAGTTCTTCTCCAAATTCTCGCGTGTGGACGGCGAAGTGCGGTATCAGCCGGACACAAACGGCTGACGGGGCAGGCCGGACGCAAAACAGCGCGCCTGCAATCGGACAAAAGAAAAGCACGGATTCAGCTGAATCCGTGCTTTTTTGCGCGAAAAACCGCTGCTGCGCGGCATCGGGTCAAAGGTGATCGATGTTGCAGCGGAACTTTACGGTGATATCGGTGATGTGGATGCGCTGATCGGGGAAATGTTTGTGCTCCAGATAATCATAGAGCAGCACGAGCGGCAGACGGCCTTGGGTTTTGCCGTCCTGCCCGATGATGAAATCGACAATGCCCTTGCGGACCATTTCGACATTATCCGGCGTCACGTCGTGCACGACCACATGGATAGGCCGGGAGAGTGCCTGCTGGCAAAGCGCCCGGTATACGCCGTTTCGTCCGGAAGAGGAAATGTATATTCCGCCCAGATTGGCGTCGGATTGGATGGCGCGCAGCGTGATCCGCTCGGCCAGCTGGTCGTCCAGAAACGAGAACTGCGGCTGCAAGACTTCGATCTGCGGAAAGCTTTGCCACATCTCTTCCTGAAAGCCGGTCAGACGCTGGGAGTCGGCGTAATGCCCGCTGCGCTGCCCGAGGATCGGCAGGATCGTGCCGTGCCCCTGCATGACCATGCCCATCAGGGCGGCGGCGGCCCGGCCGGAGGCGATATTGTCTGCGCCGACGTATGCAATGCGGTTGGCGTCCTCGATATCCGTATTGAACGTGACCACGGGAATGCCTTTCTGCTCGGATATCGCGTTGATCTTATCCCGGATTAGGGTGTTGGCCAGCGGCATCAGGGCAAGCCCGTCGATGTTTTCCGTGTTGACCAGTTCGTCGATCAGGGCGAGCTGATGATAGACGTCGATATCATCCATGGCGCGGACAAGCACCGTCACATTGGGACGGTTTTCCGCTTTGGAAAAGTTGTTGAAGGATTGACAAAGGATCTGCACGAAGGCGGAGCGTGCGGAATGCAGCACCACGCCCAGCTTCCATTGTCTGGTGGGGGCAATGGCGTGGCGGATCGGCAGATAGCCCATTTCGCGGGCGGTGTCCCGGATGCGCTGCGCCACTTCTTCCCGGACGCCCTCTTTTTGGTGCAGGGCACGGTCCACAGTACCGCGGGAAACGCCGCATTTATCCGCAATTTGCTGCATGGTCACCATGGTGCATCCCCTCCGGCATGTTGTTTTTCTTTATTATATCATACAAAAATTGCTTTGGGTAGATGGAACAAATGCACGATGGTTTGCGTGCAGATTTTTGGGGAAAACAATTGTATTGCAATAAAATGTATTATATATCTATTTTTCTGAAATAAAAATTGTGCAATATAACGATATATTGCACGAAAAAATGATAGTGACGGCGAGATATTGTTTTGCATAAACGAGCGTGATATGCTGTGTTTATCAAGTCAAACGTACGTTGCCGCAACCGGAAAAGATCGGGCGGAAAAACCGGAAAAGAGACGTTTTCCAACTTCCGCAAAGCGTGTTTCGTTCAAAAATGCGCGCAGATCATTCGGGTGCATCAAAGGATGTTCCGCAGGGAACATGACTTTTTGTATTGCCGTGAGGAGAAAACCAGTTTTGGAAAGGGCGTTGGTATTATGAAAATTGGATTTAACGAGGCGAATGACCGTTTCTGCAAGGATCATTCGGTGATGAAGGATCTGGAGTATTGTGAAAAGTACGGCTTCGACTTTATCGATATCCAGTCCGAGTGCCTCAACCGCGATTTGGAGGCGGGCAAGATCACGCTGGAGGAGATGGGCGAATGGTTCCGCAACCATCACCTCAAGATGCTGTCCTATAACGCGCTGTGCTTCTTCAATATGAAGCAGACGCAGGAAGAAAAGGACGCCGTGATGGCCGAGCTGGATGAGATCATCCGCCGCTGCGACATCCTCGGCTGCAAGATGATCGTGGTGGTGCCCAGCAAGGACATGAAGGAACGCGGTCTGACCCCGACCCGCAAGGAAATCCGCGAGGACGCGGTTGCGGTGCTGAAGGAAATGGTGAAAAAGTGCGAGCCGCACGGCATCAAGCTCAGCCTCGAGTTCTGCGGCGAGCCGGCTATGACCATCAACCGCTTTGAGGATGCATACGCCATTGTTGAGGCGGTCGGCAGCCCGATGGTTGGCGTGACGCTCGACCAGTACCATTTCTACGCCATGGGCTCGGGCTGGGATGCGCTGGAGAAAGCGGACGGCAAGAAGATTTTTGTCTGGCATCTCAACGGCACCGAGGACCTGCCCTGCGGCTGCTATTACAACAACGACGAAAAGCGCATGTGGCCGGACGCAGAGGGCGACTGCCTGCCGCATCAGCGTTATGCCGATACCCTCAAGCAGATCGGCTTTGACGGCGACTGCTGCACGATCGAGATCTTCCGCCCGGCATACTACGAGATGTCGCAGGAAGAGAACGTCAAAAAGTCGGCCGAGGTGACCAAAGCGCATGTCGCCAAGTATGCGCAGTTTTGAGTGATGCCGCCCGCAAAAACCTCTCTCGGCGGAACGCATCCCGGTGAAACTGTGCAAGGATACCCCCTGTTCGTGCGGAACGGTATGATGAAAGGAGAATTATTGTGAGCTATTTGAGAAAAATTGGTGCATTGTTCCTGTCGTCCACGCTGCTTGTCGGTATGCTGGCGGGCTGCGGCGGCGATTCCACGACTGCGGAAACTTCCGACAACGGTGAACAGGCTTCCGATGCCTATACGATTTCCATCGTATTTAAGACGACGTCCAACGAGTATACGCAGTATATGATGGCAGGCGCCAAAGAAGCGGCTGCGAAATACAACGTCACCGTGGATATGAAAGGCGCATCTTCGGAAACCTCCTATGACGAGCAGCAGAACATGATCGAAACCGATCTGAGCTCGGGCAAATATGACGCCATGATCATCGCGCCGCTGCAGGGCGATATGGTATCCACGATGGTAAGCGGTACCAGTATGCCGATCTTTGCGATCGACACCGATTTCAATGCAAAGGAGAAAATCTCCTTCATCGGTATCGGACAGGCGGATGCGGCGGCAAGCGGCGGCAAGGCGGCCGTAGAAGCTGCGAAGGCAGCCGGCTGGACCGAAATCAAGGCGGCTTACATCGCCGGCGTACAGGGCGACTCGACGGCGGAAGCCCGCAAGACCGGTTTCCAGGAAGGTATTGAAGCGGCCGGCGGCACATTCCTGGTCGATGAGATCCAGTATGCGGACGCCGTAGCGGACAAGGCGGCAAACTGCATGGAAGCGATCATCCAGAACCATCCGGAAGGCATTGCCGTGATTTGCTGCCACAATGATGACTGCGCCATCGCGGCGGCACGCACCGCGGCCGGCTATCCGGCTTATGCCAACACGATTTTTGTCGGCTTTGACGGCAACATCACCGCGGCAGAGTCCATTCTGGACGGCGGCGAGACCATCACGGTCGCGCAGAGCGGCTACGATCAGGGCTATCGCGCCGTAGAAACGGCAGTCAACTACCTCAATGGCGAGAAAGTGGAGAGCTTCGTGGACTGCGGCACGCAGATCATCGATAAGGATTCCGCGCAGGCCTATCTGGACGAGCTGAAAAAGCAGATGGACGGCGAAATGGATTTCTGACTGAAGTCAAATGCATGGAAAATCCCCTCGGGCATTGCCTGAGGGGATTTTTTGCCGTGGCGGATGCAACCTGCGTGCGGTGTGTCAGGATGGGCAAAACAGAAGTGTTGGGAAAGCCTGCATTTCTATGCTATAATGATAAAAACTCTTGTTGCAGGGGAGGTGGCGTTTTGCTGCGGCAGATCAAGTATTTTCAAGCCGTTGTACGCAACAACAGCTTTTCAGAGGCAGCGGAAGAATGCCACATATCGCAGTCGGCCATATCTCAGCAGATCAAGGCATTGGAAACAGAACTGGGATTTTCCCTGTTGGAGCGGAAAAACCGAAAGTTTGTTTTGACCCCTGCCGGGGAACATTTCTACAAGAAAAGTTTGATTCTGGTTGCGGACTGCGAGCAAATGTGCAGAGAGGCCGCCAAGATTGCCAGCGGTGATGCGGCGGTCTTAAAGATCGGCTACCTGCGCAGCTACAACAGTCCGGAATTCCGCCAGGCGCTGGAGGAATTTTCTGCGAAATATCCCGCCATCTCCGTCCAGCTTTTGTACGGCAACCACGAAGAATTATTCACTTTGCTGCGTACCGGCGGTGCGGATCTGGTGCTGAACGATCAGCGCAGAGCCTTTTCTGATGAGTATATCAACCTGATTCTGCAAACCAGCAGGATGTATATTGAGCTGCCTGCCCGAAATCCTGTGGCCGCCCTTCCTTCGGTCACGGTTCAGGAGCTGAAAAACATTCCCTGCATTCTGGTGGCCTCCAAAGAACAGCAGGCTGCCGAGCAGGAGTTTTACCGCACGATCATCGGCATACAGGGGGAAATCCTCTATGCAGAAAATCTGGAGGAGGCCCGCCTGATGGTCATCAGCGGACAGGGCTTTTTGCCGGTGGAGGGCAGCAGTCAGGCCGTGACCTTTGGCGCTTCCATTCGTCGTGTTCCGCTTTGCCGCGGAGCGGAACAGATCACCCGCAACTATTGCCTGTTTTGGAAAAAGGATAATTCCGGCTATTATGTGGAGGAATTTTCCGATATTCTGCGAAGTAAATTTGAACCGTGAACGGACGATGCCGGATGACTGCTCTCACTCTGCGAGGGCAGTTTTTTCGTATAAGATAGACTTATCAAACAGGGCCGAAACTCGAATTGATGGAGCGCCTGGGGACTTTTATAATCATAGTAGACCGTTGAAAGGGGACCGGCGCTTGGGATAAAGGAGAGGCCTGTCAACACCCGGCGCATGAGATGGGAAAAAGGAGATCATGAAATGGCAAAAGGCAGCGGCCTGAGCGGGACCGAGCGCAAGATTGCGGCGGCCTGCAAAGGAGCGGATGTCCGAAAAGGTCTGGCGATCCCCGGTTCCCGCGCAGACCAAAGCGGTGAAGCGGTTTCGCAATGGCTTAAAGGCAATGGAAAGGATGAAATATAATCAATGGATCAAAAGGTAATGATTTTGACCGGCGCCGGCCAGATCGGTATGGCTATTGCCCGCCGGATGGGGTATGGGATGAAAATCATCGTTGGCGATAAAAAACAGGAGAATGCGCAGACCGTCGCCAAAACCATGAACGATGCTGGGTTTGATGTGGTGCCGGTGGAGATGGACCTCTCCGATCGGGCATCCATCCGGCGCATGATTGCCGAGGCGCAGAAATACGGTGCTATTACCATGTTGGTCAATGCCGCCGGCGTTTCACCCAGTCAAGCACCCATCGAAGCCATCCTGAAGGTGGATCTGTACGGCACGGCAGTGTTGCTGGAGGAGATGGGCAGGGTGATCGCTCCCGGCGGCGTGGGCGTGACCATCTCGAGCCAGTCCGGTCACCGAATGAAGCAGCTCACACCGGAGGAGGATGAACAGCTGGCCTGCACACCTGCCGAGGAACTGCTAGCCCTGCCGCTGCTCCAGCCGGAGAATATCCGGGATACCCTGCACGCTTATCAGCTTGCCAAGCGGTGCAACGAGAAGCGTGTGATGGCAGAGTCTGTCAAGTGGGGCGCGAAGGGGGCACGGATCAACTCCATTTCGCCCGGTATCATCGTTACGCCGCTAGCCATCGACGAGTTTAACGGTCCCCGGGGGGAGTTCTACAAGAACATGTTTGCAAAATGTCCCGCCGGGCGGCCCGGCACAGCGGACGAAGTGGCCAATGCAGCGGAGCTGCTGATGAGCCATAAAGGGGACTTTATCACCGGCGCGGACTTTCTCATCGACGGCGGCGCGACGGCATCCTATTTCTATGGGCCGTGAAACCTTAAAATGTACAAAGTCATTCGGGCTTACGGTCAAGAAGAGCGGCGCATCGTGTAACGCCGCTCTTTTTCATTATCAAATGAAACAAGAAAAAAACAAGATTTCTATGTGCGCGGATCGGTACGTTCTATGATATGATAGGAGCAGCCACAAGGGAGGTGAGAGAAATGAAACGCGATCATACCATTCATCGGCGTATACTGGATTACACCTATGCAGATACGGATACGCTGTGCCGGGATTTTTGTATTTCAGCGCAGGGGTATACGCAAGCGCAGATTGAGGAAAGCCGTGCCCGGTACGGAAAAAACAGGGTGTCTGGCCGCGCAGCTGATACTGTTTTCTATCGCCTGAGAAGGGCGTTTATCAATCCGTTTACTGTGATATTATTCATATTGGCAATGCTCTCTTTTCTGACGGATGTGGTCTTTGTGCCTGCTTTCAGCCGCAAGATGACAACGTCGGTCACGATTCTGTGCATGCTGCTGATCAGCGGTGTGGTGCGCTTCGTTCAGGAACTGCGGGCCAAACGCGTCGCAGATGACCTCACGGAAATGGTTTCTTCTGCGGTATTGGTGCGCAGAAACGGAACATGGATGAGGGTTCCCTCAGAAGAACTTGTGGTAGGCGATCAGGTGCGTCTGGCGGCCGGGGACCGTGTCCCGGCGGATATCCGGTTGACGGCGGCAAGGGATCTGTTTATCTCTCAATCCGTCCTGACAGGGGAAAGCGCCATTGTGGAAAAGAATGCCGGCACGCTTTCTGCTGGGCAGGCACGGTCTTATTCAGAATATAGCAATCTGGCTTTTATGGGCTCGTCGGTCACCGGCGGCACCGGGGAGGGAATTGTGCTTGCCGTTGGCAAGGACACGGTTTATGGCGGATTTGCCACGCCGGAATCCCGCCTCAAAAATGGGTTTGACCAGGGAGCCAACTCCATCGCATGGGTGCTCATCCGTTTCATGGCTGTTTTGATCCCGGTGGTCTTTCTTGCCTGCGGCCTGACAAAAGGGGACTGGATTTCCGCGTTTTTGTTTGCGCTTTCCGTGGCGGTCGGGCTGACGCCGGAAATGCTCCCCATGGTGATCAATGCCTGCCTGGCCAAGGGAGGCGCAGCCATGGGGCAAAAGCAGACCATCGTCAAAAATATCAATGCCATGCAGGGGTTTGGCAGCATGGATATCCTGTGTGTGGATAAAACGGGTACGCTGACCGGCGACAAGATTTCGCTGGAATATTACATGGACATTTTGGGCAACGAGAGCCAAAAGGTCCTGGATCTGGCCTATTTGAACAGCCTCTATCATACCAGCGTTCAAAATCATCTGGACGATGCCATTTTGAAATACCGGGAGATGCCGGGACACAGTATGCACTATCGCGTGCTGGAAAAGCAGCACCCAAAGTTGGACGAACTCCCCTTTGACCATGAGCGACGGGTGGCCAGCGTTCTGGTACGGTACGATGAGAAAAATCTGCTCATCATCAAGGGCAGCCTCGCGGAAGTATACCAAAGGTGCAGCTATGTTGAATACAAAGGGAAGCGCCGCAGCATCGGCAAGGAGGACCGTGCCAGCATCCACGCCGTGGTGGACGAGATGCTGGAAGACGGAATGAAGGTTTTGGCTGTGGCGTATAAACCGACGGAACAGGGATGCGTTTCCCCGAAAGACGAGCAGGGATTCATCCTTTTGGGATATCTGGCGTTCTTTGACGCACCCAAGCAAAGTGCCGCCGCTGCGATCGCGCAGCTGCGTCGGCTGCATGTTGGGGTGCGGGTGCTGACAGGCGATAACCGGGATGTGGCGGTTTCCATCTGCCGACGGTTGGGAATCGATACCGCACAGTCGCTGACAGGCAGAGAGCTGGAGGAATTGACTGATGATGAACTCCCGTTGCGGATAGAGCATACAACGCTGTTTTCAGAACTATCGCCCCGGCAGAAGGTCCAGATTGTGCAGATGCTTCAGGCAAACGGACATACGGTAGGCTTTTTGGGGGATGGCATGAACGATTTGCCCGCCATTGTGGAGTCGGATGTGGGCATATCCGTGGACACGGCGGCGGAAGCCGTCAAGGAAGGCGCGGATGTCGTTTTGCTGAAAAAAGATCTGAATGTGTTGGAAGAGGGGATCAAGGAGGGCAGAAAAGCCTTTGCCAATGTGTCCAAGTATATCAAAATCACGGCGTCCTCCAACTTCGGTAATATCTTCTCCATCGTGATTGCAAGCGTGTTTTTGCCCTTTTTTCCCATGACTTCCTTACAGATTTTATTGCTGAATCTTTTGTATGATCTTTTGTGCCTTGCCCTTCCGTGGGATCATGTGGATGAGACGGCCTGCGCCAGGCCGTTGGAGTGGTCCGGCAGGACATTGGGCCGTTTTATGCGCTTTTTTGGACCGATCAGCTCGGTTTTCGACATTCTTACCTTTGCTTATCTCTTCTTTGTCCTGTGCCCTGCCATTTGCGGAGGCGGTTTTGCTTCGCTGACAAGCGCAGGGCAGGCCCGCTTTATTGTATTGTTTCAAACCGGGTGGTTTTTGGAGTCTATGTGGACACAAATCCTGATTCTGCATCTTCTGCGCACCCAAAACCTGCCGCTGCTGCAAAGCAGACCGTCACGCCCGGTCATGTTGGTGACCCTGCTGGGCACATTGCTCTTCACCATCCTGACCTTCACCTCGTTTGGCGGGCTGATCGGACTGACGGCGCTGCCTTTGGCCTATTTCATCTATCTGGCGATCGTTGTTTTGCTGTATCTGCTTTGGGTCACTCTGGCTAAGCAGTGGTATGTCCGGCGGTATCATGAACTGCTTTGAGAAAGGAGGAATCTGCGATGAAAAAACATGTGGGTTTTATCTCCCTGGATTCCTCTTTGACCAGGTGGCTTGCGGATCAGCTCCGGACCGCTGCCCCGTATACCCCGGCTGCACAGGAATTGCGGGAAGCGCTGGGAGATCTGATGGACGGCACGGTCGGTTCCTTGATGTTGGAACTGGGTGCGGAGCAGCCTTTGGCTGCGGCAGACGATACCATTTGCTGCGGCGCGCTTTCCATCGATCTGAGGCTGCGCAGAGTGAGCCGGGACGGAACGGAAATTGCATTGACGCCCAAAGAGTTCGATATCTTATATTTCCTGGCGCGCAACCGGGGAGAGGTGTTTACCAAAGAGCAGATTTATCAGGCGGTCTGGGAGAGCGATTACCTGCTTGACGACAGCAATATCATGGCGTTTATCCGAAAACTGCGCAAGAAAATAGAACCAAATCCGGATGCGCCGAAATACATACTGACGATCTGGGGAATCGGATATAAATTCAACGACAGATTGTAATTTGCAATTCTTACGAAATCGCAAGAAAATCGCAAGGTTTTGACCATGTGATCTTTCTTGCGATTTTTTTATACTGACGAAAGGCCGGAAAAAACAGACAAACCGGGAGGTGAACGGCATGGATTCTGACGGCTGTCCCAAAAGGTCGGTGCAGTCTGCGGACAGCGGGAGAACCATGTCCGCATGGACTGTAACGCCTTGATTTTATGCAAGGAGGTAAACGCCCATGAACAAGAAAGAAAATCGCATGTCGGTTCGTCAGGCTGCGAACAAAACCGTGATGCGCGACGAGCAGAACCGCCGCCTCGAATATGCAGCGACCATTCCAGTCAAGGACGCTTTGAAAAGTCTGCATGCCACGCTGTGCGGCCTTGACACAGAATCGGTTTGTGCCAGCCGGGCCAAATACGGCAGCAATCGGGTGACCCATGAGAAAAAGAAGTGCCTGGCAAGACGGCTGGCGGATGCATTTATCAATCCCTTTACGTCTATTTTATTCTTTTTGGCGTTGGTATCCACCATGACCGATATGGTATTTCCGTACTTTTCCCTGTTCGGCAGTCTGCCGGAGGATTTTGACTGTCTGACCGTACTGATCATTGTGACGATGGTCATGATTTCCGGCACCCTTCGGTTCGTACAGGAATCCAGAAGCGGAAATGCCGCGGAAAAGCTGTTGTCCATGATCACGACCACTTGTTCGGTGACCCGCAAAAATCAGGAAAAAACCGAAATTCCGATGGATGAACTGGTGGTGGGGGATCTGGTGCATCTGTCCGCCGGGGATATGCTGCCCGCCGATGTGCGCATTCTGGAAGCAAAGGATTTTTTCGTCAGTCAGGCCGGTCTAACCGGAGAGAGCGCACCTGTGGAGAAAACCCCTCATGTGAACGAGCCGAAGGACAGCATAACCGAGTATACCAACATCGCTTTTATGGGCAGCAACGTGGTTTCCGGCAGTGCGACTGCGGTTGCAGTGTGCGTAGGAGATCACACCCTCTTTGGCTCCATGGCCTCTGCCGTTGCGGGGGAGGCCGCGGAAACCAGCTTTACCAAAGGGGTAAACGCAGTTTCCCGGGTTCTGATCCGCTTTATGCTGGTGATGGTGCCGCTGGTATTTTTCATCAACGGTATCACAAAAGGCGACTGGCTGAATGCGTTCCTGTTCGGCATCTCCATTGCAGTGGGTCTGACCCCCGAAATGCTGCCCATGATCGTGACCACCTGCCTTGCCAAAGGCGCGGTTTCCATGAGCAAAAAGCAGACCATTGTCAAGAACCTGAATTCCATCCAGAACTTTGGGGCGATGGATATCCTCTGCACAGACAAAACCGGCACCTTGACCCAGGATCAGGTAGTGCTGGAATATCACCTGAATGTCAACGGGGAGGATGATACCCGGGTCCTGCGCCACGCCTATCTCAACAGCTACTTTCAGACCGGGTATAAAAACCTGATGGATATGGCAATCATCCGCAAGACCGAGGAGGCCGAGGCAGAAGATCCCCGGCTGGTCGATTTGTCGGAGCATTACATCAAGGTGGACGAGATTCCCTTCGACTTTACCCGCCGGCGTCTGACCACGGTTGTGCAGGATAAAACGGGAAAAACGCAGATGGTGACCAAAGGCGCCGTGGAGGAAATGCTTTCCGTCTGTGCATTCGCAGAGTGTGACGGCGATGTGCAGCCGCTGACAGAGGATGTGCGCCGGCGTATTCTGCAGACGGTGGATGCGCTCAATGATAAAGGGTTCCGTGTGCTTGTCGTTGCACAAAAAAGCAATCCTTCCCCAGTCGGCACCTTTGGCGCGCAGGATGAATGCGAAATGGTGCTCATCGGCTATCTGGCCTTTCTGGACCCGCCCAAGGAATCCACCGCCGATGCGATCAAGGCGCTGAAGGATCATGGCGTGATCACCAAAATTCTGACCGGTGACAACGACAAGGTGACCCGTACCATCTGCAAACAGGTGGGGCTGAAGGTGCGGAATATGCTGCTCGGGTCTGACCTCGAACACATGAGCGATGTCGAATTGGCCAAAGCTGCGGAATCTACCGATGTTTTTGCCAAGCTGACCCCGGATCAGAAGGCCCGCGTGGTTTCTGTCCTGCGAGAGAACGGGCATACCGTCGGGTTCATGGGGGATGGCATCAATGACGCCGCTGCCATGAAGGCGGCCGATATCGGTATTTCTGTGGACACGGCGGTGGATGTCGCCAAGGAATCGGCGGACATTATCCTGCTCGAAAAAGACCTGATGGTTTTGGAGCAAGGCATCATTGAAGGCCGTAAAACCTATGCCAACATGATCAAATACATCAAAATGACCGCTTCGTCCAACTTCGGCAATATGTTCTCGGTGTTGGCCGCGGCGGCGCTGCTGCCCTTCCTGCCTATGATGAGCGTTCAGCTGATCTTTCTCAACCTGATTTACGACCTCTCCTGCACCGCGATTCCTTGGGACAATGTGGATGAGGAGTTTATCGCCAAGCCCCGTCAATGGGATGCTTCCAGTGTAGGCAATTTTATGGTATGGATCGGACCTACCAGCTCGATTTTCGATTTCACCACCTATCTGTTCATGTATTTCGTGTTTTGTCCGTTGGTGGTGTCCCATGGCGTGCTGTTCAATGATTTGCCCTCCCATTTCCATGGTATGGCATTGGCGGCCGTGCAGGCAAAGTATATCGGGCTGTTCCAGGCGGGCTGGTTTGTGGAGTCCATGTGGAGCCAGACCCTTGTCATTCACATGATCCGTACCCCGAAGCTGCCCTTTGTTCAAAGCCGCACCTCGGCCCCTCTTACCCTGCTTACCTTGACCGGGATCGTGGTCTTGACAATCATCCCTTTTACGCCTGTGGGGACGGCACTGGGCTTTGTTGCCCTGCCTGCTGCCTACTTTGCCTATTTGGTTCCCTGCATCCTGCTTTATATGGCATTGGCCACCAGCTTGAAAAAGGCCTATGTGCGACATTATGGCGAACTGCTTTAAGAAATGGAGGTGCTTTCTATGAATTGGACCGCGATTTGGATGGACTTTTTCGGAACGACTTCTTTTTGTGGGATCGATATGGGCTTTTGGGTGGCAATGGCAGTGGTCTGCCTGATCGTCGTTTTGATGAATGCGGTATTCTGGGGGATGAAACCCAAAAAGTCAGAGCCGTCCAAAGCGACAGAATCCGACTCGCCTCCGAGCGAACCGGGGAAAACGTGACTGCGGCGCATCATCTTCCGTGCACTTTCTGACTTGGAACATCGACTTTCCTGATAGGCCTGCCGTTTCCGACTGAAATTTGTAGTGTGCAAGACTGCTGAATATGGTACAATCAAAGTGTTAAAGCAAGGTTCTTTTCAGCACAGCAAGGCGTTTGACGATGTCAAGAAGCATGTATTATCAATTTATTTCTGGCTTGTGAAGGAATGTATAAGAGATGACCAAAATACTTTTTGTTTGCCACGGCGACATTTGCCGCAGTCCGATGGCTGAATATGTGATGAAAGATTTGGTGCAGCAAGCGGGCTTGCAGGACTGGTTTGTCATCGCGTCCGCGGCGACCAGCCGGGAAGAACTTGGCAATCCGGTGTATCCGCCGGCAAGACGCAAACTAGCGGAGCATGGCATTGCCTGCGGTGGGCATGCCGCCAGACAGCTTTGCCGCCGCGATTATGAGCAATATGATCTTCTGATTGGGATGGATGCGGCGAATATCCGCAATATGAAGCGCATCTGCGGGGGAGATGAGGAAGAGAAAATGCATCTGCTCATGGCCTACGCCGGATATCCTGACCGGGAAGTGGCAGACCCTTGGTATACCGGCAATTTTGAGTCCACATGGAAGGATATCGAAGCGGGCTGCCGCGGACTGCTGTGTCAGCTGCGCAAGGAAATTCCGGTATAAAAAACTTCCAGCCGATCAACTGCGATCGGCTGGAAGTTTTATTTTGGTGCGGTACACCCATATCGGATCTCTGTTGTGGTGTGTCGGATGCGTCCTGCATGGTGGGTCACGAGGGCAGCGGGATGCTGCGGGCGATGGAAAGGATCTCCTCCTCGGGCAGGTTGGAGAACACGGCTGCGATGTGCGCATGGTCCGGCGTGATCCAGACCAGCGTGCCGATGCCTCTCTTTTCGGTATAAGTGGCTTGCGTGCCGTTGATATCGACCTGCTTGCGCACCGACAGGTTCTCGTTGTCCACCGACAAGCGGGTGCTCTCGGAATAGAAACAGATCTGCGCGTAGCGTGATGCGTCTGTATTTTGCAGCAGGATCGTGGTGGGGTCCAGATCGTCGTCATAGACGCTGACGTACATATCTTCCGGAATGTACTGGGGAACCAATGGTCCGTCCTTCTCTTCCTGCAGTCCGTATATCGTGGCGGTGCCGTTGTCCACAGCGAACAGGTTGAGCACGCGCACGCGGAACGCTTCAACCGAGACAAAACTGGTGGTAAACGCCGCAAATGCGACGATCAGCAGTACGGCGACATATTTCCGCAGCCGGAGCAGCCGGGCCGTCGTGCGCCGGCGGCGCTGCTGCCGCAGTTCCTGAGCGATTTTGTCCTGCATCTGTGCACAGAGCTCGTCGGAGGGCGGTGCGTCCTGCAAGGCCTGCTGCCGGAGCTGTTCGCCCTGATATTCCGTGTATCCTTCCATCAGCGCTTCAAAAAAGGCGTCCTCATATTCCTCCCGCAGTTTGGCGTCGGCGCGGTCAAATGGATTCGTCATGAGGCGTTCCCTCCTTTTCTGCGAGTTTCAGGACACGCTTGCGCGCCCGCGAAACCAGGCTGCTGACCGATTCCGGTTTGACGCCGAGCAGCGCGGCGATCTCCCAGTCGGGCATGTGGTCCTGATATTTCATCAGCAGCAGGCTGCGGTCGCGGTCGCTCAGCCGGTCCAGTGTGCGGTAGAGCGCTTCAATGTTTTCCTTTCGGATCAGCCGGGCGTCCGGGCTGTTATCCCAAACGGTTTCGTCTGCTGCCTCCGACGGGATGGGCAGCGTTTTCTTTTGCGCCCGCAGATAGTCGATCGCGTGGTTGCGTGCGGCGTGATAGGTATAGGCATACAGCTGCGTTTCGGACAGGCCGCGCCAGTGGTCGATCGAGCGCATCATGCACAGCACGGTTTCCTGAATAAGGTCCTCGACGTCCGGACCGGTCACCAGCGCGGAGACCGCACGCTTCATCGTGCCGTAGTAGGTGCGGTAAAGCTGCGCGATGCGCTGCACTTCTTCGCTTGTCAATGCGTCCCGTGACGACGCGGGGGTGGATCCTTTGGTTTTCTTCACGCGCTCGCCCTCCCGTGCGGCCTGCATCGCGCTGCCGTATTTCCTTCCTTTATCATCATACAGGCGCATTGCACCCTTGTAAAGCGGTTTTTGCCCGCATTTTCGGCGAATCAAAAGAAAAAACGGACGTTTTTTTCGCGCGCTTGTGTTGCGGGAAATGGCGCGAAAGGCAACACCTTTTTGTGTAGAATATTGAAAAAATAATTTGTGTAATTTTGCTTGTTTCGCCAAGGCCGCCGACTTGTTATGATAGTAGTATCTCAAAGGGAATTGCGCTGCGAGGGGCGAAAAAACAGCGCTTTGGCAGCATAGGGTGATCGGCTGGGAAATGGGGGGATAGGCTATGATCAAGCGGTCCTTGTTGTACCTGCGCAGAAAGTATAAACGCAGCATTTTGTTATGGCTGCTGCTGTTTGTCATTTCGTGCAGCCTTGCCATCGGCGTGACGGTATGGAGCAGCATCGGCGCGGTCACCAAAGATGTGCAGGACCGGCTGGGGACGAGTTTCATTTGCAAGCTGGAACCGGACGAAGAGGACCCGGACTATTATCAGACCGAGCAGGCCCGGGACGGCACCACGCAAAGGTTTTATTCCGGCCTTGTGCTCGATCACGAACTGATCGACCCGGTCATGCAGCTGGACGGGGTAGTGGCGTACAACGGCCAGCTGGTCGAGCACGTTTGTGTGGATAATATACAATTGTGTCCCGGCGCGGCGGCAAACCGGTATCAGTATTACACCTCGGACCCGGAACGCATGGCGGACATTGCGTCCGATGTGGAATGGGGCGGCCTGGTGGACTATGAACTGAGCCTGACCAACACGGCGATTTATGGCAATACCGATACTTCGCTGAACGACAAATTCCGCACCGGCGCGTTTGAGCTGGTGTCCGGCCGTCATATCACGCCGGAGGACAAGCAGAAAGTCCTGATTTCCGACGAACTGGCCGAGAAAAACGGCCTCTCAATCGGGGATACGGTTGCCATCAGTATACGGAACCGGCATCTGGGCTGGTGGGATCTGCGTAAATACGACCCGGCGCAGGTGCTTGCGGCGTGGGAGCTCGAGATCGTCGGCATCTTCCATGTCAACGGTTATCAGCCGACCGGCGCGCATGTGGAGGAATACAGTATTACCTACAATTGGCTGCTGACGAGCGAAGATACGATTTCTCAGATCCACACGGCTTGGTACGGGAACTATATGGAGGACTTCGACTGTCCGTTCACCTTCAACAGCCTGACGTTTTTTGTGGATGATCCCGCCCGGCTGAACGAAATCGTGGAGCAGGTCGAAAATCTGGATCTGCGCGACGCACGGTATCTCCGTATTTTTCTGGACGACACGATGTACCAATCGACTGTGGAACCCTTGAACGCGATCCGCAACATGGTTGCAGGTTTGGTGGCCGCGATTGTTGTGGGATGCATGATTGTGCTGTTGATCGTGTTCACCATGTGGGTGCGCAGCCGCCGGCAGGAGGTTGCGATCTACTTATCGCTCGGCATCAGCAAGGGGAAGATCCTCGGCCAGTTCGTGGTGGAGGCCGCGATCGTGGCGGCGCTGGCGCTTGCAGTTGCGCTGCCGGTCAGCCTGCCGAGCGCCAATGCGATCGGCAATCAGATGCTGGCCTCGACCATCGAAGCGGCGCAGCCGCAGGTAAAGGAATATACGGACGAAGAAATCTATAACGCGACAATGAGCGGCAAATTATATGAGCTGTTCCAATATGACAGCGGCAGCTATGGCGGCCCGGAGCACATCGACTTTTCGTTCGGCTTTGTCCAGCTGCTGGTGCTGGCGGGGCTGGAATTGCTGATTATCATCGCGGCAATCTGCAAGGGCGGCTCGTTTATCTTCCGCTTGCAGCCGCGGCAGATCTTAACCACGTTACGGTAAAGGGGGAATATATGATGCCGACGACAAAACGCGCATGGCTGTACGTTAGGCGCAACCCCAAGCGGACGGTGCTGCTTCTGGTTTTGCTCGTCGCGCTGATGACCATTTCGCTGCTGGGACTCGCGCTCTATTCCGCGAGCGGCGACGCGGTCAAGGCGCTGCGCAGCAGCATCGGTGGGTATTTCACCATTCAGCAGTCGTCTGAGGGCGCGCAGAAAACCGATGAGCAGCTGCTCGGACAGGTGCGCACGCTGGACAACGTCAGCCGGGTCAACGGCGTGGATACTTACTACATGTACTGCGATGGGCTTGATCTGGTTCCCGGTTCCTACAGCGGCACGGGACTGCCCGGCGAGTTTGTGCCCAAGTTCATCGCCTGCACGGCATCCGAACTGCACGAGCGGTTCATTGCGGTCTCGTACCAACTGGCGGACGGGCGGCAGATTACGGCGGAGGACGAGCACAAGGCGATGATCTCCGAGGAGGTCGCGGAGTTGAACGGCCTGTCGGTTGGGGATACGCTGCACGCGAGCGTAGTTGAGGGCGTGATGGGCTGGCAGCCGACGCATGTCGGCACGCAGGTGGATTTCGAGATCGTGGGCATCTACGCGGTGACGCGCAGCGAGCCCGCCAGTCCGGGCACGCCCGAGAGCGAATTGCAGGAAAACGTGGTTTTCACCGACATCAACACCGCCAAAGAGCTGTACAAAATCAAGTTTCCCGATCGATCGGCCGAACAGTTCGATTACAGCTCGGGGATTATGCTGTTTTTGGATGACCCGGCGCAGATGGAGCAGACGGTCGCCGAGCTGAAAGTCCAGCCTTACGCGGATTGGGACAGTTTCATCATTTCGGAGAACAACGCGCGATACGAGCAGACGGCGGGCGCAATCCAGAAGGCCGAGACCATCAGCTTTTTCCTGCTGCTCGTCATTTTAGTGCTCAGTGTGGGCATTCTGGCGCTCATCCTGCTCATGTGGACGCGCGAGCGCATGACCGAGGTCGGCATCCTGATTTCGCTCGGCATTTCGCCCAAAAGGATCACGGGACAGATCGTACTGGAGAATTATTATGTGGCGCTGCCGGCGTTTCTGATCGCCGCACTGCTCAGCTTCGGCCTATCCGGTGTGATCGGAAACGCGATTGTCGGGCTATTGCAGGATATCAAGCTGGCAAGCTATATCGGGCCGGTGCAGCTCATCATCGTTGCGGTATGCGCGGCGCTGGTGATCGCGGTGTCCGTGCTGCTCGCGTCCATTTCGATCATGCGCAAGAAGCCCAAGGACATTTTGACGGATCTGAGCTGAAAGGAGTGTTGACTATGCCGGTTTTGCAGACCAAAGACTTGAAATATTATTACTTTTCCGATCATATCATTTTTGAAAATCTGGATTTGTCATTTGAGCGCGGCAAGGTGTATGTGATCCTGGGCGCGTCGGGCAGCGGCAAGACGACGCTCCTGTCCCTGCTCGGCGGGCTGGACGCGCCAAAGGGAGGCGAAATCCTGTTCGAGGGCAAAAATATCGCGGAGATGGGGCTGGAGAAGTACCGGCACGACTGCGTGTCGTTTGTGTTCCAGAACTATAATCTGATCGAGTACATGACGCCGCGCGAAAACGTGCAGCTGGTGGACGCGCACGCCACGGCGGATACGCTGCATCAGGTCGGTCTGACCGACGAGGAAATCGACCGCAACGTGCTGAAATTGTCCGGCGGACAGCAGCAGCGCGTCGCGATCGCGCGTGCACTGGCGTCGGCCGCGCCGGTCATCCTCGCGGACGAGCCGACCGGCAACCTGGACGAAGATACGGCGCGTGACGTGACCGAATTGCTGGTCGAGCGCGCGCGGTCGCTGAACAAGTGCGTCATCATCGTCAGCCATTCGCCCGACGTTGCCGCAGCGGGCGACGTTATCCTGCGCTTTTCGCACGGGGAGATCGAGGTGTCGTGAGCAGAACAAAAGCACCGGTTGCGTCCGAACCGGTGCTTTTTGCATATCGACGGCATGAATCAGCGGGAAGATAAGAAAGAGGGGGGAACCATGGTCAAACGGTCATTGTTATACCTTTGCAGGAAGTACAAGCGCAGTATCCTGCTGTTCCTGCTCCTGTTTGTCATCTCGTTCAGCCTCGCGGTCGGTGTCACGGTCTGGGGCAGCATCGGCGCGGTCACCAAAGAGGTGCAGGACAGATTGGGGACGAGCTTTCTTGTCAAAATGCCGGCGCTGGACCCGGAAAATACCGAATACACCGAACCGGCGTTTCGAAAAGATGGCAGTGTAACCAAGGTATATGTGGGCGATATGTTAGACCAGAAATTGGTAGATACCATCATGCAGGTGGATGGTGTGACGGCATATAATGGCGAAATGAGTTGTTATTTATGTGCGGATAACTTGGAACTTGTTGAAGGGCTTGTCGATGCAATATATAAGCTTACATCGGATAATCCGGAGCACTTGGTAAACTATTTGGATATGGGAGGGTGGGATTATTTGGAAACTGGCCGCAGAACGACAAAATTGTACGGCAACACGGATACTTCTTTATATCAGAAATTTCGCACCGGTGCGTTCGAGCTGGTAGAAGGTCGGCATATCACCGAAAAAGATCAGAGGAAAGTGCTGATTTCGGAGGAATTGGCTGCGTGCAATGATCTGCATATCGGAGATACCATTGATATCAGCATGCGTGAATATCATTTGGGAAGATATGATGATGTAAAGAGAATTTTGGGTGAAACACAGTTGGAAATCGTGGGCATTTTCCATGTGAATGGATTCCAGCCGACCGGGGATGTGATAAGTGAAGACGAAATTACATATAACTGGCTGCTCACAGATATCGATACGGCATACTGGGCAGATACTGTATGGAATAAAGGCTATTATCAAGATTTCAGCTATGGTTTTGCCTATGACAATCTCAGCTTCTTTGTGGATAAGCCTGCCGAACTGGAACAGATCATATCGCAGGTGAAATCGCTGGATCAGGGCGCTGTCTCCTTTTTTGATATCTCGTTGGACGACACCATGTACAAATCGACCGTCGATCCGCTCAACTCCATCCGTAACCTGGTGGCTGGACTGGTGGGTGCAATTACGGTAGGCTGCATGATCGTGCTGCTGATCGTATTCACCATGTGGGTGCGCAGCCGCCGGCAGGAAGTCGCGATCTACCTGTCGCTCGGCATCAGCAAGGTGAAAATCCTTGGGCAGTTTGTGCTGGAAGCCGTGATCGTTGCGGCGCTGGCGCTTGCGGTTGCATTGCCGGTCAGCGCACCGATCACCGACGCGATTGGCAATCAGATGCTGGCATCCACGATTGCAGCGTCACAGCCGCAGGAAAAAGAGTATTCCCAAGAGGAGATCTACAATGCGGCAATGAACGGCAAAATGTCCGAATTGTTCTCGTATGAGAGCAGCAGTTACGCCGGTCCGGAGAGCATCGACTTTTCGTTTGGGTTTGCCCAGCTGATGCTGCTGGCAGGGCTGGAGGTGCTCATCATCCTCGCGGCGATCTGCAAGGGCGGTTCGTTTATTTACAAATTGCAGCCGCGGCAAATTTTAACGACGTTACGATGAGAAATACCCCATGAGCAAAAAAGAAAAAGCACTGATTTCTTCCGAAATCAGTGCTTTTTAATGGTTGCGGGGGCTGGACTTGAACCAACGACCTCCGGGTTATGAGCCCGACGAGCTACCAACTGCTCTACCCCGCGATATAACCCCTTCACTTAAGGTGCTTATATACTATACCACGAGATAAGGTTGTTGTCAAGATAAAATTGAGCAAAAAGTTAAAATTTATACGGTCTCGGTCGGATCGCTGTTTTCCGGCGCGTCGGGAAGCGCAAACCAGAAGGAAATACCGCCCGGCACATTTTCTGCGCCGCAGGAACCATGCAGCGTATCGGCAATGGCATGCACCAGTGACAGACCGATGCCGGTGCCGCCGGCTTCGCGTGTGCGTGCGCGGTCGGTGCGATAGAACTTCTCCCAGATTTTCGGTAGTTCCTCTTCGGGCAGGCCCTCGCCCTCGTTGAACACGGTTAAGCGCATGCCGGAATCCGTGCGCACAGCGGAAATGGCAATGTGTCCGCCGTCCACCGTGTAGCGGATGGCGTTGGACAGATAATTCATCAGTACCTGCTCGAGCAGGCCGCCGTCCGTGCGGACCGAGACGTTGGTGTCGGCATAATCCACGGTCAATCCACGGCTCTCACAGAGCACCGAGGTCTTTTGCACGGCTTCCGCGCAGAGCGCGTGCACATCGATATCGTCATAGAAGGTCTGTTCCGCGCCGAGCTCGAGTTTGGACAGGTTCAGCAGCTGCATGACCAGCTTGTTCATGCGGTCGGCCTCATCCGCGATGGTATCGCAGTAATATTTCCGGTCCTCGGGGTCGTCGGCCACGCCGGCCGTCAGGCCTTCCGCATAGCCCTGAATCAGCGCGATTGGGGTTTTCAGTTCGTGCGACACGTTGACGATAAATTCGCGCCGCATGCTGTCGATGCGTTCTTTTTCCTCGATTTCCTGTGCAAGCTGGTCATTGGACTGCTTGAGCTCCCCAATGGTCTGTTCCAGATACGCGGACAGGCGGTTGAGCGACTGGCCGAGCTGACCGATCTCATCGCTGCTGCCGGCCGGGCATTGGCTCGAGAAGTCCAGCTCGCTCATGCGGTCGGCGACGCCGGCCATGTCGATGAGCGGCCGCGTGAACTGGCGCGAAATGAAATAGCCCCAAACCAGACAGATGAGCAGGGCACATCCGCCCGCAATGAGCAGGAACACCAGGTTGAGCGAGGAATTTTGCTCGATGTAGGCATAGGGCATATAGGCAAACAGACAGTTATTCGCCTGACTGTCCAGCGCGCCGGCCAGACACAAATATTGGTCGCCATCCCACAGAGAAACGTTCAGGAACTGATAATTGTGTTTGGTGAGCGTGTCCAGATTGACGCTTTGGGCGATGGATTGCAGGATAGCATAGCCGCGGCGCTGCTGGTCGAACAGGTCAAAATCCGGCAATTGGAAGGTTTCCTGCGAGCTGGAGTCCCCGCTGCCGGAATTGCCCTTGCTGGAAGAGAAAAACGAGGCATATTGCACCGTGCCGTCCGACGCGACAATGGACAGTCGGATGGCGCTGCGGCTTTCGTAGTTATCCAGCACCGTGGCGATATCGTCCACGCTGCCGTTATAGCTGCTGCGAATGCTCTGATACGCGTCGCACAGCTCGTTGCGCCGCGTCATCATATAGTAATCCTCGTAGAAAAACAGGTTGAGCAGCAGCAGCATGCCGATAAACACCAGCGCGACTGCGCTGATGGCGGCAAAAAATTTGAACCGGATGGAACGGCTTTTCATTTTCATCCCTCAAAACGGTAGCCATAGCCACGGACGGTGGAGATCATCGAGCCGCAGTCGCCCAACTTGGCGCGCAGCTTTTTGACATGGGTATCAACCGTGCGCAGGTCGCCGAAATAGTCGTATCCCCAAACCGCGTTGAGGATGCTTTCGCGTGACAGGGCAATGGTGCGGTTGTTTTTGAAATAGACGAGCAGCTCGTATTCCTTGGGCGTCAGGTCGATTGGGGTGTTGTTGACCAGCACCTCGCGGCGCAGTTCGTTGATGGACAGCGCGCCGAACTGCTCGACCGGCGCGGTGGTGCGGCCCTCGCGCTTGAGCAGGGTGCGCACGCGCGCGGCCAGCACGATCGGGGAAAACGGCTTGGTGACATAGTCGTCCGCGCCGTCCTCCAGACCGCGCACCTGATCGGCATCCTCCGCGCGGGCGGTCAGCAGCATGACGGGCAGGTGCTTGTCCCCGCGCTCCTGTGCGCGCAGCTCGCGCAGCACTTCAAAACCGTCCATGCCGGGCATCATCACGTCCAGGATCGCAAGATCCAGACCCGGATGCCGGTTTTCCAGTATTTGCAGGGCTTCACGCCCGTCCGCGGCTTCCACAATGTTGTGGCCGTCGCGTTTCAAGAAGTCGCTGACCAGACGGCGGATGCGCGCCTCGTCATCGGCGATCAAAATCGTAGACATGATATCCCACCTCTGTGTTGATATAATTCAAAGTATACGGGCGGAATTTGTCCTTTGTGTGAACAAATCGGAAAGGGATCGGGAATTGATTGAAATATGATTGCGATTCGGCGTCAGTCGCCCGCGGCATCCTGCTCCAGCACAAAGCGGTACAGCGCGTTTTTCTTGACGCCGGCTTCGGACGAGACCGCTTTGACCGCGTCCTTCTGCGTTTCGCCCTGTGCCACGCGGCGGCGGACCTCGTCCGCGGCGGCGTGCAGCCGCGCGTCCTCGTCCTCGGGCGTGTCGGGCAGATCGGGTGCGCCCTCGACGATCAGCACGAATTCGCCGCGCGGCGGGGTCTGGTCGAAATACTGCACGGCCTCGGACAGCGTCATGCGGAGCGTCTCCTCGTGCAGCTTGGTCAGCTCGCGCGAAAGCGAGATGCGGCGGTCGCCGCCGAAGGCGTCCGCGAGGTCGCGCAGCGTGGCGCACAGCTTGTGTGGCGCCTCATAAAAGATCATTGTGCGCTTTTCGCCCGCGAGCGCGTCCAGATGTTCGCGCCGCGCCTTTTTGTTCACCGACAAAAAGCCTTCGAAACACCAGCGGCCTGTCGGCAAACCGGAAGCCGCCAGCGCGCACACGGCGGCGCAGCAGCCGGGGATCGGGATGACCGGCACGTCATGCGCGGCGCACAGCGCGACCAGATCTTCGCCGGGGTCGGAGACGGCGGGCGTGCCCGCGTCGGTTACCAGCGCGCAGCTTTCGCCGGCGAGCAGCTTGGCGAGCACTTCTTCGCCGCGCGCGCGGCGGTTGTGCTCGTAATAGGAGATCATGGGCTTTTTGGGCAGCGCGCAGGCGGAAAGCAGCTTCTGGGTGACGCGCGTGTCCTCGGCCGCAATAAAATCCACCGAGGAGAGCACCTCGCGCGCGCGGGGCGACAGATCGCCGAGGTTGCCGATCGGAGTGGCAACCAAATATAAGATGGGTTCACTCATAGTAATATTTCCTCAATAAATTATTTTCCGTATATCTTCTGGTATTCTTCGCTTTCGACCAGCAGCGGCGGCTCGACGATCAGCCCTTCCGCGCTGCCGCCTTTGCGGCACTCGACCAGCACGGCGCTGGGCGCGGCAGCGGCATTTTGATGCACAAAGCGCAGCCGCTTGGGCACGAGCCGCACGCGGTCGAGCGCTTGCAGCAGCACCCACAGCCGCTCGGGGCGGAACACGAAGGCGACTTTGCCGCCCGTGTGCAGCACAAAAGAGGTCGCGACCGCGACATCCTCCACCGTGCAGCTGCCGTCCTGCCGGGCGGTGCGTTTTTCGGGCGAGGGGGCGCTTTTGCCCGCCGTGCGGTCAAAATAGGGCGGATTGCAGATCACATAATCCATGCTGCCGTGCGGGAAAATCGTGCGGATGGCGCGCAGGTCGCCCTGCACGGCGGCGATATCGACGCCGTTGTCCTCAATGGAGCGGAGGAACAGCGCAAGCGCATCCTCCTGCAATTCCAGTCCCGTGATTTTCAGGTCTGGGCGGTAAATCAGCAGCGCAAGCGCGCCCGTGCCGCAGCCGAGGTCGAGCACCTTGGCGTTCCGGCGCGGCCGGGCAAAGGCGGAGAGCAGCACGCTGTCCTGCCCGAGTTTGAAAAAACGGTCATCCTGCCATAAATGCAGCCCATTGGGCAGGGTTTCCACGGTTTGCGGCATGGGTTTTCCTCCTTGCAGGCCGATACGAAAGGCCGGCCATGATGGGCCGGCCTGTGGGCACTGGGATTATTGGGCGGCGTCGCCGCGGTGGCGGCGCGCATGCTCCTTGAGTTTGTCGAAGGTTTCCGCGCTGATGACATGCTCGATGCGGCAGGCATCCTCGGCCGCCGTTTCCGGCGAAACGCCCAGCATGGTCAGCAGTTCGGTCAGCACGGTATGGCGCTCGTAGATGGTTTCCGCGATGTGCAGACCGGATTCGGTCAGACCGAGCAGACCGTTCTGGTCGATGGAAACATAGCCGTTGTCCCGCAGCAGGCCGACGGCGCGGCTGATGCTCGGCTTGGAAAAACCGGTGTAGTGGGCAACGTCGATCGAACGCACCTGCCCGTTGCGCTGCGTCAGCACGAGAATGGCTTCCAGATAGTTTTCCGCGCTTTCCTGTATTTTCACGGGAGCGCCCTCCTTTGCTGCTGTTGGATCATTGTATTTATTGTAGCATGTCCCGTGTTTTTTGGCAACAGCGGCGCGCGGGCGGCGCCGCAGAAAAACCCATGCGCGGGGGTTTTCATTTGCTTTGCCGCTGTGCTATAATAAACCATATAGCAGGGTATTGCCGTGGATGCGGCCGTCCCATGCGGACAAAAAAGGAGTGACCGCTATGGATAAGCAGCTGTTCAATAATACGCAGATTCTCGCGTGGCTGCAATATTTTTCGGAAAACACGCAGGTCGATCTGGAAAAGGTCAAGATTCTTGACATCACCCGCAAGAATAAAAACCTGATCCCGACCGTCGAGTCCAACGATGCCGTGCTCGTGTTCACCGAGGCCGGTCACGCGGATATCTTTTACCGCATGTGGGACGCAGGATTGGGCGAGTGCGACGTGTGGTACAACACCGGCTCGGACCCCTCCGGCCCGATCGAGCACAACAAGCTGCGCGACATGATCAACCGCGGCATCAACGCCTCGGCGGCGATGCTGATTCTCAACCCGAACGCCCGCTCGACCTACAAGATTGGCATGCGCAACTCGAGCTTCTCGCGCGGCTCGATTCACTACGTCGGCAGCGAGATCCGCGCGGTCATTCTCAACAAGATGCATATTGCGGACAATGATACCGTGTGCATCATCTCGGGCGAGTCGATCGCGGTCGAATCCGCCATCATCGCGGGCGAGGGCACGGTCATTGCGGTCGAATACAACCAGAACGACCGCCGCACGATGGAAGAGAATATCGAGCAGTTCGGCCTGAACAACATCCAGATCATCGACCATGTGGACGATGAGACCATGAAGGATCTGCCCGTGCCGAGCCTGACCATGCTGGTCGCCTCCGCGAGCATGGAGCAGGAGATCGAGTGCCTGCTGCGTATCAACCCGCATATGGAGTTTGTCATCTATACGCTGGATTTCCGCTGCGCCGCGTCCATCCCGGATCTGTTCGCGCGCTATGGCATCGGCGAGACCGAGGTCATTCAGCTCGCGGTGTCCAAACTGACCAGCAAGCACACCTTTGTCACCGAGCCGGCGCCGTGGCTGATCTCGGGCAAGGCATAAAGTGTCTTTGCAGGAAAAACATTTGTTTTTGTGCGAAATGACGATTGACATTGCTGTGCCCCTTTATTATAATAAAGTGCAGTTACAACAAAACAGCAAAAGATGATGAGGGAGACAGTAGGATCGTTTGCGAACGCTCCAGCGAGCCGGGGCATGGTGTAAGCCCGGCGCCAGTAGGACGATGCCGAAAATCACTCCGGAGTTGCAGCCCGAAACCCTTTGGGGGAGTAGGTGCTGACGGTTTTCCCCGTTACAGGAAGCGCGTATGATGGTATGCAGTAACGGGTGGTTACACGCAAGCTTTTGACAGGCTTTCGTCCCTTTACGGGGACGAAAGCCTTTTTTGTTTCACCCGCGCGATCGCGCTTTGGTTGGACAGGACAAAGACAAAACGAGGAGGAAACAGCATGAAAAACATGGTGGAGATTCGCTGGCACGGCCGCGGCGGACAGGGCGCCAAGACCGCCTGCCTGCTGCTGGCGGACGCGGCGTTTGCATCGGGCAAATATGTGCAGGGCTTCCCGGAATACGGCCCCGAGCGCATGGGCGCGCCGATCACGGCGTATAACCGCATTTCGGATGAGCGGTGCACGGTGCATTCCAATATTTACGAGCCGGACTATGTCGTGGTCGTGGATGAAACACTGCTGCAGTCGGTCGATGTGACGCATGGCTTAAACCCCAAGGGCGCGATTGTCATCAACACGCACAAGTCGCCCGACGAGGTGCGCCCGCTGCTGCGCGGCTACGAGGGTCGTGTCTACACGATCGACGCGCGCGCGATTTCCGAGCGCACGCTCGGCAAGTATTTCCCCAACACGCCCATGCTGGCCGCAATCGTCAAGGTCAGCGGCGTGCTCGACCCGTGGCGCTTCCAGTCGGATATGGAGGTTTCGTTCAAGCATAAGTTCGCGACTAAGCCGCAGGTCATCGCAGGCAATATGGAGTGCCTGACCCAGTCTCTCAAGGAGGTGCGCGGATAATGGCAAAGAGCGCAAAGGATATCAACGAACAGTCGCCATGGCAGGATCTGACCCCGGGCGGCGAGATTTACGAGGGCGGCACTGCCCGCCTGACCATGACCGGCGAGTGGCGTGCCAATATCCCGGTCTGGCACGAGGAAAAGTGCAAGCAGTGTCTGCTTTGCGCGCCGTTCTGCCCGGATTCTTCCATTCCGGTTTGTGACGGCAAGCGCGCGGACTTTGATTTTGACCACTGCAAGGGCTGCGGCATCTGCTGGAAGGTGTGCCCCTTCGGCGCGATCGACTTTGTGAAGGAGGAAAAGTGATGAGCATCCGAGACCGGCTTTCGGGCAACGAGGCGGTTGCCTATGCCATGCGGCAGATCAATCCGGACGTGTTCGCTGCGTTCCCCATCACGCCATCGACCGAGATTCCGCAGTATTTTGCGCAGTATGTCGCCAACGGTCAGGTCGATACCGAGTATGTGACGGTCGAGTCCGAGCACTCGTCCATGTCCACCTGCATCGGCGCGTCGGCGGCCGGCGCGCGCGCGGTTACCGCAACCTCGTCCTGCGGCCTTGCATATATGTATGAGCTGCTGTATGTGGCGGCGTCCGCCCGCCTGCCGATCACGCTCGCGTGCGTCAACCGCGCGCTGACCGGCCCCATCAACATCAACAACGACCATTCGGATTCGATGGGCACGCGCGATTCCGGTTGGATCCAGCTGTATGCCGAAAACAATCAGGAAGCCTACGACAACTATCTGCAGGCCATGCGCATCTCGGAAACACCCGATGTGCGCCTGCCGATCATGGTCTGTCAGGACGGCTTCATCACCTCGCACGCGGTTGAGAACATCCTGCTCGAGGAGGACGACGCGGTCAAGGCGTTCGTTGGTGAGTATCACCCCGAGCATGCGCTGATCGGCCGGGAGACTCCGCTGGCCGTCGGCCCGTACGACGTTTCGCCCTACTACATGGAGCATAAAGTGCAGCAGGCCGAGGCGATGAAGAACGCCAAGCGGGCGATTCTGGACGTTGCTGCCGACTTTGAAAAGACCTTTGGACGCAAATACGGCTTCTTTGAGGAATATCAGATGGAGGACGCGGAAGTCGCGCTCGTGCTGATCGGTTCGACCGCGGGCACGGCCAAAGCCTGCATCGACCAGCTGCGTGCGGCGGGCCGCAAGGTGGGTCTCATCAAGCTGCGCGTGTTCCGCCCGTTCCCGGCCGAGGAACTGGCCGCGGCACTCAGCCACGTCAAGGCGGTCGCCGTCATGGACAAGAGCGAAGGTTTTTCCGCCTGCGGCGGCCCGATCTACGCCGAGACCTGCGCGGCCTGCTATGATCTGGACACCCGTCCGGTGCTGATCGACGTGGTGTACGGCCTGGGCGGCCGTGACGTTGCGGTCGAGGATATTGCACGGGTTTACGACCACCTGTTCCTGCTGGCTGAAAACGGCGGTAAGGGACCGAAATACATCCACATGGGCCAGCGCAGCAGCGAGAAGGAGGTGCTCTGACATGGCGTACAATCACAAAAAAGAACTTTCCAAGCCCGAGCGCTTTGTCGGCGGTCACCGCCTGTGTGCGGGTTGCGGCGCGGGTCTGGTGTGCCGCGGTATGATGCGCGCACTCGACGAGGGTGACAAGGCGGTCGTGTGCAACGCGACTTCGTGCCTCGAGGTTTCGTCCTTCCTGTATCCGTATACCGCATGGGAGGATTCCTACATCCACTCTGCGTTCGAGAACGCGGCTGCGACCTGCGGCGGCGTCGAGGCGGCGTACAACGTGCTCAAGCGCAAGGGCAAGATCGACGGTACCTATAAATTCCTCGCCATCGGCGGCGACGGCGGCACCTACGACATCGGCTTCCAGTCGCTGTCCGGCGCGATGGAGCGCGGACACGACATGGTGTACTTCTGCTATGACAACGAGGCGTATATGAACACCGGCATCCAGCGCTCGTCGTCCACGCCGCGCTTTGCCAGCGCGACCACGACCCCGGCCGGCACCGTTTCGGTCGGCAAAAAGCAGAACAAGAAGAACCTGACCGAGATCATGGTCGCGCACAACATCCCGTATGTTGCGCAGACCACTTTTATCGGCAACTTTAAGGATTTTCACGAAAAGGCGCACCGCGCGATCTACACCGAGGGCCCGGCGTTTGTCAACGTCATGTCGCCCTGCCCGCGCGGCTGGCAGTATTCGACCGAATTGCTGCCCGAGATCTGCAAGATGGCAGTGGAAACCTGCGTCTGGCCGCTTTATGAGGTTGTCGAGGGCAAGTGGCATCTCAATTACATGCCCAAGAAAAAGCTGCCCGTGACCGAGTTTATGAAATTGCAGGGCCGGTTCAAGCATTGCTTTAAGCCCGGCAACGAGTGGACGCTCGAAGCTGCGCAGCAGTATGTGGACGAGCAGTGGGAAAAGCTGCTCGAGAAATGCGATAACGCATAAAATATTTGCCCAAAATAAAAAGCCGTTCTGCCCCGGAAGGGAGCAGAACGGCTTTTGTGGTTATGATCGAAACGCTTTAGTCGTGCGGACGGCGATAGAAGTTGCCCGCGACCTGATCGGTTTTCAGAATATTGATAAAGGCGTGCGGGTCGATTTCGCGCGCGGCACGCGTGATCTCCTTGACCTGATCGCTGGCGATGACCGAATAAATCAGATCGCGTTCTTCGCCGTTGTATAGGCCGGTGCCGTGGAACAGCGTTGCACCGTGGTGGGTGGTGTCTTTGATGTGCTCGTAGATATCCTGCGCTTGGTTGGAGATGATGAATAGCGTGGTGCGCTTGAAGCGCGGGTCGAGCAGGTGCACGATCTGCGTGGAAGCAAACTGGAAGATGATCGAGTACAGCGCCTTATCCCAGCCGAACAGCACGCCGGCAACGGCAAGCATCAGGCAGTTGCCGACAAAAATGTAATTCCATGCATCCACGTTCAGGCGCTCGCTCAGAGCGACCGCGATGAAGTCCGTGCCGCCGCTGGTGGCGCGGCCGAGCAGGCACAGGCTGATGGCAAACCCGTTGATGATGCCGCCGAAAATACAGACGAGCAGCACGTCATTGGTCAGCGGCATGGAAGGGATGATATCGGTCAGCACGCTGGTCAGCGCGATCATCAGACAGGAATAGAGCGTAAACCGCTTGCCGATCAGCCGGAAGCTGATCACCGCCGGAATCGCGTTGAGCAGCAGGTTGATCGCGGTGAACGGCAGCGCCACGCCGCCGAATTGCTGCGCGCTGCGCTGGATGAGCAGGGTCAGGCCGTTGAAGCCGCCGGGGAACAGTCCGCCGGCATCGACGAAGCTCTTGATGTTGGCCGCCATGACGACCGAGGCCAGCACGATCAGCAGCAGACGCTTGACACGGCTGGTGAGCGATGTTTCCGGACCATTCTGCGGGTGAATGCTGTGATCGGCGGAAGCTGGTTTGGACGGCATAAAAATCCCCCTCTTTGGCCGGCCGCAGGGCCGGTGAATGTTCGCCTCTATTATAACACAAGGGCGCACAGAAGTTCATCAACTTTCTGTGCGCCTTGGTGGAAAAACCCCGGAGGGGGAGTATGGAATTTTGTGTTACGGCTGCGGCGGCTGCTCCTGCGGCGGAACCGGCGTTTGCGGTGCTGCGGGCTGCTCCGGCTGGGGAGCAACGGGAGCCTGCGGAGCAACGGGCCGTTCCGGCTGGGGAGCAACAGGAGCCTGCGGGGCTGCGGGCTGCTGCGGAGCCGGCGCGTGCGGATGCACCGGGGGAACGGGTTGCTGCTGCGGGGCCGTGGGCGGAACCTGCGGCTCTGCGGGAAGCGGACCCATCTTGCGGTTGATTTCCTGCGTATTGCGGCACAGGACGAGCAGCAAAAGCGCATATTCATACACGATGCGCGCAGCCAGATTGCCGATTACAAAGAGAAGCAGCGCGGTGAAAAAGTGCGAAAACAGCAGGATGACGCTGTAAACCACAATGGCGACGACCGTGATGCAGTACAGTAACCGGATGAGCTTTTCCGTGAAAAACGTCCGGAAGTTGAGCACATCATGCAGTTTGGCCACGGTGCCCTGAAAATGGTTGGGCTTGCGGACAAACAGGAAATACAGTGCGAGACCGCCTGCGATGATGATGAGCAGCGCGATAATCGGCAGCACAACGGCGAAAAATGGGGTATAAGAATAGGTTTGCGTATAGGAATAAGGATAGCTGGACATGATTTCCTCCTGATAAACCAGTGAAGTATATGTATATTTAGTGTAACATATCCGGGAAAATCTTGCAAGTTAAATCGAAATGTTGTACCCTATTAAGGAGAAAATAAGACGGAGAGAAACGGTATGAGGATTTTACACACCACGCCCGTGCAGGACGGGTTTTCTATGCCGGCGGAGTATGCGCCGCACGAAGGCTGTCTGATGATCTGGCCCGAGCGGGCGGATTCCTGGCAGTACGGCGCGTATGCTGCGCGCAAGGCGTTTTTACAGGTGATCGACGCGATTTCGCAGAGCGAAAAGATGACCGTGCTGTGCTCGGAAGCGCAGTATGACAACGCGCGCGCGCAGCTGCCCGAGCGGGTGCGGCTGGTCGTGATGGAGACCGACGACGCGTGGGCGCGCGACGTCGGGCCGACCTTTGTGATAAACGGCAAGGGCGAGCGCCGCGGTATCGACTGGGGCTTTAACGCCTGGGGCGGCGCGGTGGACGGCCTGTATCCGAGCTGGGAGCGCGACAACCGCGTCGCGCGCAAGTTCTGTGATCTGCTGGAAAATGACTGCTATGACAAGCGGGATTTCATCTGCGAGGGCGGCTCGATCCATGTGGACGGCGAGGGCACCGCGCTGGTGACCGAGGCGTGCCTGCTGTCCGCAGGGCGCAACCCCGACCTGTCGCGCGAGCAAATTGAGCAGACGCTGTGCGACTATCTGGGCGTACAAAAGGTGATTTGGCTGCCGCGCGGCATTTATAACGACGAGACCAACGAGCATGTGGACAACGTCTGCGCGTTTACCGCGCCGGGCGAAGTGGTGCTCGCGTGGACGGAGGATGAGAGCGATCCGCAGTATGCGCTGTCCGCGGCGAGCCTTGCCGCGCTCGAAGCGGCGGTGGACGCCAAGGGGCGCCGCATCAAGGTGCACAAGCTGCCGCTGCCCGCGCCCGTGACCATCACGGCGGAGGAGTGCGAGGGGCTGGACCTGTGTGACGGTGAGCCGACGCGCACGCCGGGCGAGCGGCTGGCTGCGAGCTATGTGAATTTCTATATCGCAAATGACGCGGTCGTCATGCCGGCCTTCGGCGACCCGATGGACGAAAAAGCGCAGGCGATTTTGCAGGAGCTGTTCCCGACGCGCAAGGTCGTGGCGATTCCGGCGCGGGATATCCTGATCGGCGGCGGCAACATTCACTGCATCACCCAGCAGATTCCGCGCGCGTGAGGCAAGGCGACAAAGAGTAAAGGAGTGCGAAACAATGAGCAAAGTGACCGTGGCTGCGGTGCAGATGACCTACGGGCTGGAAATCGCGCTGGAAAAAGTGCGCGAAGCGGCCGCGCAGGGCGCGCAGATCATCCTGCTGCCCGAGCTGTTTGAAAACTGGTATTTCTGCCAGGAAAAGAATTATGAAAACTACCATCTGGCGACGACGCTCGAGGAGAACCCCGCGGTAAACGAGCTGCGCAAGCTGGCGCATGACTTCCATGTCGTGCTGCCGGTCAGCTATTACGAGCGCGTGGGCAACACCACCTTCAACACGGTGGCGGTGATTGATGCGGACGGCACGATCCTCGGCCAGTATCGCAAGACCCATATCCCGGACGACCATTTCTATCAGGAAAAGTTCTATTTCACGCCGGGCGACACCGGTTTCCGCGTGTGGGACACCGCGTATGCCAAAATCGGTGTGGGCATCTGCTGGGACCAGTGGTTCCCGGAGTCCGCGCGCTGCATGGCGCTGCAAGGGGCGGAGCTGCTGTTCTATCCGACTGCGATCGGTTCAGAGCCCATTCTGGACTGTGATTCCATGCCGCACTGGCGGCGCTGCATGCAGGGGCACGCGGCGGCGAATATCATGCCACTGATCGCGGCTAACCGCGTCGGCACCGAGACGGTCACCCCCTCGGCAGACAACCAGAATCAGTCCTCGAGCCTGACGTTTTACGGTTCGTCCTTCATCGCGGACGAAACCGGCGGATTGGTCGAGCAGGCCGGCCGCGAAGAGACTGGCATCCTGACGCACACCTTCGATCTGGACGAGATCCGCGAACTGCGCCGCAGCTGGGGCGTGTTCCGCGACCGCCGGCCGAAGATGTACGGTGCGATGGGGCATTTCGGATAAAAAAGACAAAAAGGCGCCCGCTGCGGCTTGGCCGCGGCGGGCGCTTTGTTTTGGGTGGATGGCTTAGAAAACCTTTTTGGCGATGTGCTGCTCTTTGGCTTCGCGCAGCTTGCGGATCAGCTCGGGGTCCGCATCGTCCAAGCATTCATATACCTCAATGGCGAAGTCCACGCTGTCGATGGATTTCTGCACCAGACGGATCTTGCGGTCGCTCTCGATGGCCTCGAGCAGACCCTGCGCGATCTCGTGGCATGGCTCGCGCGCGCACTGCTGGGCAAAGGCCTTGACCAGATTGTGCGGACGCAGACTGGAACCGCCGATGATGAGCAGGAACGCGCCGATCGCGGCCAGCAGCAGGCTGATGGTGAGCAGTGCGTTGCCGGCGATCAGGTTGAGCACAATGCCGATCAGGAGCAGTGCGCCGCCGATGATCTCAAAACGGATGGCAGCCGCGCGATAGCGGCTGAAGTAAGAGGCTTCTTTGTCGGTTTTCATGTTTTTGCAATCCTTTCTGCATGGCGGGACAGGCCCGGCCATAAGATGAAATGAACAGTCAGACAATGCTGGTGTTGCTGTAACTCTTGAGAAGGGTCGCCAGCGAGGACTCCTCAGAAAAGTGCAGATGCTGCACCATGGCGCGCGCCGCGCGCTCCCAGTTGTGCTCCAGACAGGCGTCCGCGATCTCCGCATGCTCCGCCATGGTGCGCTGCAGGCGGCTTTCGATCAGCTGGCCGCTCATCACGCGCAGACGGATGTTCTGCGTCTGGATGCGGGAGTACAAATCAAACAAATATTCATTTGGCAGGACGGAAATCAGCGTGGAATGGAACTGATCGTCCAGTTCATAGAACCCCGTGAATTCCTCTGCGTCGGCGTACTCGTGAAAGATCTTGGAAAACCGCTCGATCTTTTCCATATCCAGCCGGCTGCCGTAGTTGCGCAGTGTATAAGGTTCCACCAGCCGGCGCACTTCGAAAATCATGCTGATATCGCTGATGGTGAAGCCGGACACCACGATGCCGCGTTTGGGAAACACTTTGAGCAAGCCTTCCTGCTCGAGCCGTCCGATTGCTTCGCGCACGGGCGTGCGGGAAAAACCGAGTTCGGCCTGCAGAAACGCTTCGCTGAGCAATTGATTGGGGGCGTACTCGCACATGGTGATTTTCCGTTTGATAAATTCATAAGCCTGCGACTGCATCGAGGCCGATTTTGCAGATGACATGTGTTCCGGTACCTCCGAATGGGCAAGAACTGCCGTAATAAATCTATTATATCGAATTGGTGGAAATTTGCAAGAGGGGGAAAGAACGGCTTGATTCGTGATTTTAGACATATTGCATGGAGCTGGATTGGATAAACTCACGATTTTTGGAAAAAACGTGAAACTGGAATTGACAAACCCAAAACGGGGGGATAAGATTACAAGTACAGAGAGCTTGTATACAAGTGATATACAAGACTAGAGGAACTGTTTTGGCGGGGTAAAACCCGAAAAAGAAAGTTTGGAGGGAAACAAAAGATGAAAGCAATTTGCATCAAGGAGCCGGGCAAGGTCGAGATCGTTGAGCGCGAAATGCCGGTCCGCAAGCCGGGCGAAGCACTGCTCAAGCTGCTGTACGGCGGCATCTGCGGCAGCGACCTGGGTTCCTATCGCGGCGCGAACGCTTATGTATCCTATCCGCGTGTACCGGGCCACGAGTTTTCGGCGGAGATCATCGAGATCGATGACAACGACAAGGGCCTCAAGCCTGGCATGATCGTCACCTGCAACCCGTATTTCAACTGCGGCAGCTGCTATTCCTGCAAGCGCGGCCTGGTCAATGCCTGCACGGACAACCAGACCATGGGCGTACAGCGCGAAGGCGCTTTTGCGGAGTACATCACCATGCCGATCGAGCGCATCTATGACGGCAAGGGCCTGGATCCCAAGGTGCTGGCTCTGATCGAGCCGTTCTGCATCAGCTATCACGGCGTATCCCGTGCGGATGTCAAGCCGGGCGAGCGCGTGCTGGTTGTCGGCGCGGGCACCATCGGCGTGCTGGCAGCGGTTGCGGCCAAGGCAAAGGGCGCTGAGGTTACCATCTGCGACGTAGCACCGGATAAGCTGGATTACGCTTACAAGACCTTTGAGCTGGATCACAAGCTGCTCAACGAGTCGCCCGAGGCGTTTGAAAAGGGCGTTGCGGAGCTGACAAACGGCGACGGTTTTGACGTGACCATCGAAGCGGTCGGTCTGCCGAACACCTTCCAGAACTGCATCGACGCTGCCTGCTTCGGCGCGCGCGTGGTTCTGATTGGCGTTTCCAAGCGCAACATTGAAGATTTCTTCTTTACCATCATCCAGAAGAAGGAACTGAACATCTACGGTTCTCGCAACGCGATGAAGAAGGACTTCCTCGAACTGATCGATCTGGTCAAGGGCGGCGGTGTAGCACTCGACAAGATCGTCACCAACACCTACAAGTGGACGGATGCTCCCAAGGCATTTGAGGAATTCGCGGCGAACGCCGGCAAGATGCTGAAGGTTGTTATTGACTTCACCTGAGCGGCAAGGCGACGGTGTGGGAAATAAAAGACAAGAGAAAAGGAGAATCACTATGAAAGCAAACGTAAGCAAGAGACTGCTGGCCATGCTGCTGTGCGGCGCGATGGCAGCGAGCCTGACCGCGTGCGGCGGTTCGAGCAACGGGGACTCGACGGATGACAGCGCTTCTTCTGCCTCGGGCGATGTGATCGAACTCCAGATCGGTTTTGAGAACTCGATCTCCGAGCCGATCGGCCAGGGCATTGAGAAGTGGGCGGAACTGCTGGAAGAGGCTTCCGGCGGCACCATGACCATCACTCCTTACCCGGACAGCCAGCTGGGCAGCAAGAACGAGCTGATCGACTCCATGATGCTGGGCGAGCCGGTTTGCACGCTGGCTGACGGCGCGTTCTACGCGGACTACGGCGTACCGGATTTCGGCATCGTATTCGGGCCGTTCCTGTTCGACAGCTGGGATCAGTGCTGGACCCTGATCGAGTCTGATTGGTATGCTGAGCAGTCTGCCAAGCTCGAAGAGAAGGGCCTGAAGATCCTGACCTCCGACTGGAAGTATGGCGCTCGTCACACCCTGACCGTATCCCCGGTCAACACGGTTGACGACCTGGCCGGCATGAAGATCCGCGTACCGAACAACCAGATCCAGTCCTACGGCTTTGACGTTCTGGGTGCGGTTTCCACCGGTATGGACCTGGGCGACGTTTACCAGGCTCTGCAGACCAAGACCATCGACGGCGCTGAGAACCCGATCGCTACCCTGTACGGCCGCAAGCTGCACGAGGTTGCCAAGTACCTGATCCTGGATGGCCACGTACTGAACTTCACCACTTGGGTTTGCTCCGCTGACTGGTTCAACAGCCTGACCGAGGAGCAGCAGAACTGGCTGATCGAGACCGGTAACGAAGCTGGTCAGTACAACAACCAGGTTCTGGACGAGCAGGAAGCTGATTACCTGCAGCAGATGAAGGACGAGGGCGTTACCGTTGTAGAGCCGACCGAAGAAGTTCTCCAGGGCTTCAAGGACAAGGCACAGGCGTTCTACGACATGGGCGACACCTTTGGCTGGTCCGACGGCCTGTATGAGACTGTTTGCGAAGCAATGGGCAAGCAGGCCTGATTGGAAGAATCCGATTATACACACATATAAAGAGATGAATTGACTTCCAACCGGCAGCGGCAATGCATGTTCTGCCGCTGCCGGTTATTCATTTCCTAAGGAGGGTAAAAACACATGAAGCAAGGCAGTAAGCTGCGCGCGGTTGTGTGCAATCTGGATACGATTGTAGCCTCCGTGGTGCTGGCGATCCTGATTGTTCTGACCTTTGCGGGCGTTATTTTCCGCTATGTGCTCGGCGCACCGTTCACCTGGCTGGAAGAAGTGCAGACGTCCTGCATGGTATGGATCGTATTTGCAGCGGCGGGCGCGGCGTTCCGTGCCGGCAACCAGGTTGCAATTGAAATGATTGTCGATATGATGCCGAAGAAAGTGCAGAAGATCGCGGAAATCTTTATTTCCGTTGTGGTCGTTGTTGTTCTGGCTTACCTGTTCTATCAGAGCATCGGCTTTATCAACATCTTTGTTCAGAGCGGCCGTTCGACTCCGATGCTGAAGATCCCGTACGCATTTGTCTATGGCATTGCGCCGGTATCCTATGTATTGATGATCGTCAGCTATTTCTACGCTATGATCAAGGGCGTAAAATCCGAGGCAAAGGAGGCGCTTGAGTCATGAATGGAGTACTTGCACTTGCGTCTATCATTATGCTCGTGCTGCTGTTCCTCAAGGTGCCGGTCTTTATTTCGGTGCTCGGCGGCGCAGCCGTATATTTTGTATTGAACCCCGGCGTAAATGCGATCGTATTCGCGCAGCAGGCAATCACCGGCGCGGAAAGCATTTCGCTTCTGGCAATCCCGTTCTTCGTATGCGCCGGTATCATGATGAACTACACCGGCGTTACCGCCCGAATCATGGGCTTCTGTGAAGTGCTGACCGGCCGTATGTACGGCGGCCTGGCACAGGTTAACGTTCTGCTGTCCACCCTGATGGGCGGCCTGTCCGGTTCCAACCTGGCTGACGCTGCAATGGAAGCCAAGATGCTGGTTCCGGAAATGGAGAAGAAGGGCTTCTCCAAGGAATTCTCCACGGTTGTTACCGCGGCTTCCGCTATGATCACCCCGCTGATCCCGCCTGGAATCTCGATGATTCTGTACGGCTGCATCGCGAACGTTTCGATCGGCGACCTGTTCATTTCCGGTCTGGGCGTAGGCGCGCTGCTGTGCATCACCATGATGATCGTGGTTCGTTTCGTATCCAAGGCGCGTGGCTATGCTCCGCTGCGTACCACCCGCGTTACCGGTAAGGAATTCGGCGCGGCTCTCAAGCCGGCAATCCTGCCGCTCTGCCTGCCGATCATCATCATCGGCGGTATCCGTCTTGGCCTGTTCACCGCTACCGAAGCCGGTGCGGTTGCTATCATTTACTCCATGCTGCTTGGTCTGATCTACCACGAGATGCGTTGGGACGACCTCAAGCGTGGCTTCAAGGAAACCGTATGCACCACCTCTTCGATCATGCTGATCGTGGCCGCTGCCGGCGTGTTCTCTTGGGTACTGACCAAGGAACGTATCCCGCAGCAGCTGACTGAGTGGATCGTTGCCACCATCGACAACAAGTACATCTTCCTGCTGATCGTCAACATCTTCCTGCTGATCGTCGGCATGTTCATCGAAGGCAACGCTTCGATGATCATTCTGGTTCCGCTGCTGCACCCGATCGCTCTGGCGTACGGCATCAACGAGATCCAGTTCGCGATGACCTACATCTTCAACAACGCTATCGGCGCTCTGTCGCCCCCGATGGGCACTCTGATGTTCGTTACCTGCGGCATCACCGGTTGTAAGACGGGCAAGTTCATCAAGGAAGCAGTCCCGTTCTACCTGTTGCTGCTGGTCAACCTGCTTCTGATCACCTATGTACCGGTGTTCTCTACCGGTATCCTGTCCCTGTTCGGCGGCTGATCGTTTTCGGTTCATCGATAAGGTTTTTGTCCGGTACGGCGGAGGTTTCTCCGCCGTTTCCGGGTTGATTCAATGAGGAGAATGATGATGGAAAAGCTCAATTATGAAGTGCTGAAAAAGTCCGGCTACACGGGCTATATTCTGGAAAAGGCACCGGAAAAGATCCTCCAGTTCGGCGAGGGCAACTTCCTGCGTGCATTTGTGGACTATTGGTTTGATATGTCCAATGAAAAGGTTGGCTGGAACGGCAAGGCTGTTCTGGTGCAGCCGATCGCGCCCGGCCTTGCCAAGCAGATCAACGAGCAGCAGGGCCTGTACACCCTGTATCTGCGCGGCCGCGAGAACGGCGAGAAGGTAGACCGCAAGCGCGTGATCTCCTCGGTTTCCCGCTGCCTCAACCCCTATGAGAAGGCGGACTACGACGCGATGATGGAAGTCGCGGTTTCCGACGACCTCGAGTACATCGTGTCCAACACCACCGAGGCCGGTATCGTTTACGATCCTGCCTGCCAGAAGGACGACTGCCCGCCGTCTTCGTTCCCGGCCAAGCTGACCCAGGTGCTGTACAAGCGCTGGCAGGCCGGCAAGAAGCCGCTGGTTATCCTGTCCTGCGAGCTGATCGACAACAACGGCAAGGAACTCGAGAAGTGCGTTGGCCAGTACATCGAGCAGTGGGGTCTGGAAGCGGACTTCAAGGCTTGGTGCGGCGAGTGCACCTTCTGCTCGACGCTGGTTGACCGTATCGTTCCGGGCCGCATCAAGGATCCGGCAGAGGCCGCCAAGATGGACGAGGAGAACGGCTATCACGACGAACTGATCGATGTCGGCGAAGTATTCGGCGTTTGGAACATCGAAGGTCCGGAATGGCTGGCAGACAAGCTGCCCTTCAAGGCGGCTGGCCTGAACTGCATCGTTGTACCGGACGTTACCCCGTACAAGAAGCGCAAGGTTCGCATCCTCAACGGTGCGCACACCGGTTTTGTCCTCGGCGCTTACCTCGCGGGCTTCGACATCGTGCGCGACTGCATGCACAACGAGCACATCAAGGGCTTTATGAACAAGATGCTGCACGAGGAAGTCATTCCGACCCTGCCGCTTGACAAGAATGATCTGGAGAACTTCGCGGCAGCGGTAGAAGACCGCTTCAACAACCCGTTTGTTGACCATGAACTGATGAGTATTTCGCTCAACTCCACCTCCAAGTGGAAGGCCCGCAACATGCCCAGCTTCCTCGAGTACATCGAGAAGGAAGGCAAGCTGCCGGTTTGCCTGACCATGTCGCTGGCTGCCTACATCGCGTTCTATTCGACCGATGTGCAGGAGCTGACCGACAAGGGTCTGGTCTGCAAGCGCGCGAAGGGCAACACCTATACCTGCTCGGATGATCGCTGGGCGCTCGAGTTCTACTGGAACCACAAGGACGACAGCGACGCCGATCTGGTACACGCTGTGCTGACCAACGAGCAGATGTGGGATCAGGATCTGACCAAGATCGACGGCGTAGAAGCTGCGGTTCTGGCCGACCTGACCAAGATCCGTACGGAAGGCGCGGAGGCCGCGTTCGCTTCCTGCCTGTAAGCGGGAGGACCTGATATGACAAAACTCATTCGCATCACCGAGCGGGATAATGTCGCGGTTGCGCTGCATCCCGTTGCAAAGGGCGAGACCCTGACCGCGGGCAGCGTGACTGTCACCGCGGCCGAGGATATCCCGCAGGGCCATAAGATTGCGCTCGAGCCGATCGCAGAGGGCGCAGCGGTCGTCAAGTACGGTTACCCGATCGGCCACACGACCGCAGCGGTCGAGACCGGCATGTGGGTACATACCCATAACATGAAGACCAACCTGTCCGGCGAAGAGGAATACACCTATACGCCGGATGTGCCGACCGTGTCGGCAGTTGAGCCGGAAACCTTTATGGGCTTCCGCCGCAAGGACGGCCGCGCTGCCGTCCGCAACGAGATCTGGATCATCCCGACCGTCGGCTGTGTCAACGACGTGGCAAAAAAGATGGTTGCGGACAATCAGGATCTGGTCACCGGCTCGATCGAAGGCCTGTATACCTTTACGCACCCCTATGGCTGCTCCCAGACCGGCGCTGACCATGCCCAGACCCGCAAGCTGCTCGCGGCGCTCGTGCGTCATCCGAACGCAGCGGCGGTACTCGTGCTCAGCCTCGGTTGCGAGAACTTGCAGCATGACCAGTTCCTGGAGGAGCTCGGCCCCTACGATGAGAACCGCGTCAAGTTCCTGACCTGCCAAGACGTCGAAGACGAATTTGCAGCCGGCCGTGAGCTGCTCGAGCAGCTCGCCGCGTATGCGGCGCAGTTCACCCGCCAGCCCATCCCGGTCAGCGATCTGGTGATCGGCATGAAGTGCGGCGGCTCGGACGGCCTGTCCGGCGTAACTGCCAACCCGACCGTCGGCGCGTTCAGCGATATGGTGATCGCCCGCGGCGGTTCGACCGTGCTGACCGAGGTGCCCGAGATGTTCGGCGCCGAGGGGATGCTGCTCAGCCGCTGCGTCAACCGCACGGTATTTGACAAGGCAGCCAGCATGCTCAACAACTTCAAGGATTATTTCATCAGCCATCACGAAACCGTGTACGAAAACCCGTCGCCCGGCAACAAGAAGGGCGGCATCACGACGCTCGAGGATAAGTCCTGCGGCTGCGTGCAGAAGGGCGGCACGGCTCCGATTGTGGACGTGATCGGCTATGGTGATCCGGTGACGGCGCACGGCCTGAATATGCTGTACGGCCCGGGCAACGACCTTGTTTCGGCCACGGCTATGACGGCGGCAGGCGCGCACATCGTGCTGTTCACCACCGGCCGCGGCACGCCGTTCAGCGCGCCCGCACCGACCATCAAGATCGCCAGCAACAGCCAGCTCGCGGCCAAGAAGTCCGGCTGGATCGACTTTGACGCCGGCCCGGTGGCTGACGGCGAGCCGATCAAGGACGCTGCTGCGCGTCTGTTCGATCTGGTACTGCAGGTCGCAAGCGGCCAGAAGTCCAAGAGCGAGCAGCTCGGCTATCGTGAAATCGCGATCTTTAAAGATGGCGTAACGCTTTGATACCTACCTAATTTCCTTTTCTACTTTCTTTGAACGGGAAGCGCCGCAGCGGGAACGCTGCGGCGCTTCTCTTGATCTCGATCGGAACCACGGTTCCGATCGAGCGAGGCTGTGCCGCGCAAAGCGCGGACACAGCTGGAGCGCGATTTTGCGCGGCAATGTGCATGCAAAATCGCTTTCTTGTATGAAAATGCCCGGCAGAGCTGGGCATTTTGATGAAAAGAGCCGCCGGGAGGCGGCTCTTTTCTGTTGGATGCGCGCCAAGGCGCGATGATTATTCCTGCGGCTGATCGGCTTGGCGGGTCTGCTGGATCTCGTCCAGCAGATGCTTCTGCGTATCGTCGAACAGCAGGCGCTTGTTGTGCGCAAAGTACGCGTCGCACCCGAAATTCTGGATGAACCATGAGGTAAAGTAGTTCGCGGTCAGCTCGGTGGCGAACAGCACCATCTCTTGGCTGTCGCCGATCGCCTCGTCGAGGAAGGCAAAGGCATTGGCGAGCGCGCGGTCGGTTTGGTCGGCCGCGTCTGCGCGCGCCTGTACATCGGCTTGGAATTTCTCTTTGAGGTAGTCGAACGCGCGGCCGGAGGGGATTTTTTCGAGCGAAAGCCCCTGCCGGAAGGCGTCCAGCCGTTCGATTTCGCGCGCGGCGACAAATAGTGCGTCGCGGTCGGTCGAGCCGGCGGCCCGACGGCGGGACAGCGCCGCACGCTTGTCGTCGAGCAGCGTGCCGAGCGTCTTTTCGCCCTCGCGGATGCGGATGAGATCCTGATGCAACGCGTCAGTCAGGCCGTCGAGCCGGTAGGTTTCGCGCGCGGTGTCCGCGAGCCGGGACAGCAGCAGGCCCAAAACGCCCAGTTTTTCGTCAAACGGCGCGCCGGACAGTTCGGAGGCCCGCACGCGCTCCCAGGTGCCGTCCAAAATCTCCTCGACGCGGTAAACGCGCTTGTATTTGTCGTATAATTGCAGATAGTTGGCGAAATCGCTCGCCACACGCGGCAGCTGCAAATACTGCTCGACGACCTGCCGGTCGACCGAAAGGCCAAGCGTTTCGTACACCTGCATCAGTTCGGACAGATCCTCCCAGCCGCGCGCGGTGACAAATTGCAGGCCGTCGGCCGTGGCTTCCACGCGGTAAAAATGGTCGCGCCGGATCTCCAGATAGGACAAAATCGCGCCATGGATACCGCGCCGGTAGGCGTATTCCTTCCAGACCGCGAAATCCTCCTCCACGTCGATGCGCTTGACGCGGTCGAGCGTCACGACGTCGAACTCGCGCACGGATTTGTTGTATTCGGGCGGGTTGCCTGCGGCAACGACCACCCAGCCCGCGGGCAGCTGCTGGTTGCCGAAGGTCTTACACTGCAAAAATTGCAGCATCATGGGCGTGAGCGTTTCGGAAATGCAGTTGATCTCGTCGAGGAACAGGATGCCCTCGGAAACGCCCGTGCGCTCGATCTCGCGATACACCGAGGCAATGATCTCGCTCATCGTGTAGGCCGTGACCGCGTATTCCTGTCCGCCGAACTTCTCGTGTTCGATGTAGGGCAGGCCGAGCGCGGACTGGCGCGTGTGGTGGGTCAGTGTGTAGGACACCAGTCCGACGCCGGTCTCGTCCGCGATCTGCTCCATGATCTGCGTCTTGCCGATGCCCGGCGGACCCATCAGCAGGATGGGGCGCTGCCGGATGGGCGGGATGCGGTATGCGCCGAACTCGTCGCGCGCGAGATAGGCGCGCAGCGCGTTTTTGATTTCGTTTTTGGCTCGTTTGATGTTCATATCGGTTCTCCTATCTCGTCCTCGCGCAGTACGGCGCGGATTGCCCACGGCGGGACGTTTTCGGGGTAGGCGCCGCCTTCGAGCATGACGAAGGCCGCGTCGTATTTGGGGCGCTTTTTGGGGTAAATCCCTAAGCCGTCGGTGAAGTAAATCAGCCCGCGCAGGTGGTGGAACGCGCCCTCGCTCACCAGTCGGTCCACATACTCAAACACCGGTCGAAAGTCGGTGGCCGATTGGCCGATCAGCTCGAAATGCTCCATGTAGTCGGCGAGGTCGCGGGCGTTTGTGATGCGCTTGTCCGCGCGGATCTGGTCGTCGCACTGGAGAATGCGCAGGTTGATGTGCCGGAAAAAGCTCTCGCTGTTCTGCAATAACTCATAGGTGCGCGTGAGAAAGCTGCGCACCAGCTCGCCCGAGGTGGACATCGAAGTATCGATCGCGATGACGAAATCCTCGATCTTGCGCACCTCGCGCGTCTCGAGCGGCTCGATGAGCGGCATGTTGCCGAAGTGCCGCAGGCCATAGGCATAGTAGCCGTAGTCAAAGGAATCCGCGTCCACCGCGACCTCCTCGCGCAGCGCGGCGAACCGCCGCAGGAAGGCGCGGTAGTCGGTGGTTTGCTGGGTGGTGACGGACAGCTGCTCGCGCACGGCTTCGCCGCCGGTCGCCTGATTCGAGAACACGGTCTCCATCGCGGTCTGCGTGCGCTCGGCGCGCTGCTGCCACTGTCTGTCCTGCTCGTCGTCGCCTTCTTCGGGCCAGAGCGTGTGCTCGTCCACGGCGAATACGCGGGCGAGTGTGGCGCAGTCGTAAGAGTTCAAGCGGTCGCGGCGGAACTGCCGGTAGACCGCCTCAGCGGTCAGCACGGGCATCTCGGCGCGCAGAGAGCGGTACAGGTTCTGCCGCCGCACGGACGGCTTGTCCGCCTGCAAACAGCGGTAATCCAGCGTGTCCAGTATGCTTTCGACCGCAACATCACAGGCCAAATCCCATAGATCGCGGTCGCGGCCGCGCGTTTTGGCCGGGTGACGCAGCAGGCAGTGAAACACGCTGTGCAGATACGCGCGATTGACGCGCGGGCGGCCGCGCTCGAATTGCTGCGCGAGCCACGCGCCGTTGAAATACAGGCTGCGCGCGTCGGTCGCAAGGGTTGCCGTGTCAAACCCGTCCGAGACGGCCAGCGCGGACAGCGCCGCATCCAGAAAGGGCAGGTTCATATATAATTCGGTGCGGGCGGAGAACAAGATCTCGCGCCCGAGGGCGTTCCAGCGTTCGCTTTGGGGCATGGAAAGCCTCCTTTACAGGTCGAAGGTTTTAGCGCGGCCCTTTGCCGCGGTTTTTCCCGTTGCGGCGAGCAGCACGGACAGCGCTGAGGTCTGTTCCTTTTCGCGGGCGGCATCGCAGGCCGCGTCCACATCGGCGGCGGTCAGCACGCCGAGCGACAGCAGAAAGGAGATCGCCGCGCTTTCGCCTGCGGCAGCGCAGGCGCGCAGCAGCGCGCCGCCGTGCGCGCGTAAGCAGTCAAGGTAGGCGTCGCGCGCCGCGTCCGACAGGGCATAGGGCACGGCCAGCCGCCGCGCGGCGACCCGCGCCGCGACCGCAAAGTCGTGCCGCTCGAGCAGGCCGGACAGCGCAAGGTCGTACTGCCGGAAGCTCAGCACGCCCGCGTCAAAGCACTGGCGGTAGCCGTAGCCCGCGCCGTGGATGCGGCGCTGGAAGATGTGCGCGGGGGAGAGGTCCTCGAGTTCCTCGGTGTAGGCGGGAAACAGCAGGCGCGCGGGCGCGCCGCCTGCAAACTGCACATCCAGCTCGCCCGCGTGCTCGCCCAGCAGCTTTTGCAGGCAGGTGGGGGCGCCGGGATCGGCGTGCAGTATAATGGTGCGCAGCGCGCGGCAGTTCATCAGCGCGCCGCCGCCGAAGTCGGTGACGGACTGGGGCAGCGTGATAGTTTCCAGCCGGCGGCAGTTGTAAAACGCGTAGCTGCCCACGCTTTGCAGCGCGGCGGGCAGCGTGACGGAGCGGATCGCGTTCGCATCGTGCGTTGGTGCTGGGCCGCCGCAGCTGACGCGCACGGAAAAGGTCTCGCGGCCGGACAGATCGGGCGTGCGCTCGCTGAGCGCGTAGGGGCCAAGCTGCACAACCGGCACGCCGTCTATCGCATCGGGCAGCGTGACTGCGTCGTCGCGTGTCTCGCACCGCAGGATCGCGATGCCGCCCGATACGCGCGCGCAGGTCAGCAAAAGATCGTTTTCGCCTTGAATCACCGGCATGCGGGGCCCTCCTTTTTCAGATGATTTTCGTCTGGATTGATTATAGCACAGCCGCGGCGGGGCGGCAAGGCGCGGAAAAGACCGGCGAAGGGGCACCTCTTATGATAATAAAATATCATGGTAATAATTTATATTTTTTCTCAAAAACCGCTTGACAAACGGGTGTACTGCGAATATACTGTGACCATACCGACAAACCAATGACGAAGACGAGTAGCAGGGAGACCGAACCTCCAAGAGAGTCGCGGGCGGTGAGATCGCGGCAGGCAAGGACCCGGTGAATGGACTTTAGCAGGGCAAGGCGAACGGGGGCGACCCCAAGTAACTGCGACGGGGACTCCACCCGTTATCCGGGGAGCACATATTGTTGGATATGTGAAAGAGAGCGGGCGCATTGCTGCGTCAACTTGGGTGGTACCGCAAGAGTTTGTATTTTTTCAAGCTCCTGTCCCATGGATTTTCATGGGACGGGAGCTTTTTATTTTGTTTTCCCACATAATTTTCATATAAAGGAGAGAACCTACCATGGCAAAGATTCCGCACAGATTGTATTTAACCGAAGATCAGATGCCCAAGCAGTGGTACAACCTGCGCGCTGACATGAAGCAGCAGCCCGATCCACTCCTGCACCCCGGTACGCATGAGCCGCTGCCCGAGGAGGCGCTCTACCCGATCTTCTGTGAAAAGCTCGCGCATCAGGAGCTGGACAGCACGACCCGGTATTTCGATATCCCCGAGCCTGTGCTCGACATGTATAAGCTGTACCGTCCGTCGCCCCTGTGCCGCGCATACAATCTGGAAAAGGCGCTCGATACCCCGGCGAAGATCTACTACAAGTTCGAGGGCAACAACACCTCGGGCAGCCACAAGCTCAACTCGGCCATCGCACAGGCGTATTACGCCAAGGAGCAGGGCCTCAAGGGCCTGACGACCGAGACCGGTGCGGGCCAGTGGGGCACGGCGCTCTCCGAAGCGTGCGCGTACTTCGGGCTGGACCTCAAAGTCTACATGGTCAAGGTTTCCTATGAGCAGAAGCCGTACCGCAAGGCGGTCATGCAGACCTTCGGCGCAAATGTCACGCCTTCGCCGTCCAACACCACCGAAGCGGGCCGTGCGATCCTCGCGGAAAATCCGAACACCGGCGGCTCGCTCGGCTGCGCGATCTCCGAGGCGGTCGAAGTGGCCACCACGCATGAGGGTTACCGCTATGTGCTCGGCTCGGTGCTCAATCAGGTGCTGCTGCACCAGTCCATCATCGGTCTGGAGAGCAAGCAGGCGATGGAGATGCTGGACGAATATCCGGATATCGTCATCGGCTGCGCGGGCGGCGGCTCCAATCTGGGCGGCCTGATTGCGCCGTTCATGCAGGATAAGCTGCTGGGCAAGGCCGACCCGCGCATCATCGCGGTCGAGCCTGCGTCCTGCCCGTCGTTTACCCGCGGCAAGTACGCGTACGACTTCTGCGACACCGGTCATGTGACCCCGCTGGCGCGTATGTACACGCTGGGCAACGGATTCATGCCGGCGGCCAACCATGCGGGCGGCCTGCGGTATCACGGCATGAGCCCGATCCTCTCCAAGCTGTATCACGACGGCTATATGGAAGCGGTTTCCGCCAAGCAGACCGACGTGTTCGATGCGGCGGTGCAGTTCGCCAAGGTCGAGACCATCCTGCCCGCGCCCGAGTCCAGCCACGCGATCCGCTGCGCGATCGACGAGGCGCTCAAATGCAAGGAGACGGGCGAGGCCAAGACCATTCTGTTCGGCTTGACGGGCACGGGATACTTTGATATGTCGGCGTACGAAGCATACCATAACGGCACGATGACGAATCATGTGCCGAGCGACGAGGAATTGCAGATCGGCTTTGATACGCTGCCGGCTCAGCCGGAATAAACCCCATTCCCTGCGGAGGTGAGGCCTGCCGTGGATATGGCGGAGCATGTGCTCACGTTTGCCGTTTCCTGGGCGATCCTGTTATTTGAATATGTTGGCGTGGCGGTGATCGCGGTTGCCGGTGCACAGGGCGTCTGGCATTATGTGCGCCGCGACCCGCTCACGCGCCTGACGTTGGCCAAAGGGCTGGCGATGGGGCTGGAATTCAAACTGGGCAGCGAGATCCTGCGCACGGTGATCGTGCGCGAACTGCGGGAGATCGCGTTGGTCGGCGCAATCATCGTGCTGCGCGCCGCGCTGACCGTGCTCATCCACTGGGAAATCAAAAACGAAGAGCAGGCCGCGGAAACCTTGCCGCAAGCCTGAACAGGCCCGCCGGGAGCGTGTCTCCCGGCGGGTTTTCTATAGGCGCCCGAGCGGGCGGCCGCCCTGCATCAAAAGCAGGAAAAAAGAAAATTAAAAAAATTTCAAAAAAAGATTGACACATAGGGGATGATGTGGTATTCTAATTAGGCAGTCGAAACTGCGAATGCGCCAGTAGCTCAGCTGGATAGAGTGTTTGGCTACGAACCAAAAGGTCGGGGGTTCGAATCCCTTCTGGCGTACCACGAAAAACCGGTATTTCGTAAGAAATACCGGTTTTTCATTTTTGTGAGTCGTTTTGTGCCGCTGACCGGGCAAAAATAGCAATTTTTAACCGGCCGGTATGTTTTGGTTGCAAAGTGCGCAGGCATCCGGTATAATATGTATTTGTCTGATACAGACAGACACCGCTTCCAGATATAGAATTGACAGTTCGAGACCATCCTGTCGTAAAACAAAACTAGGGACAACAATACGCGAAAACTGCAAAAAATTATGTTGTTGACATCTCCGGTCTCATGAAAAGACACGGAGATTTTCTATTATGGAGGTGAACGAATATGAAGAAGATAGAAAACATGAACCGTGTGCAGAAAATGACCTTTTCCGCAATGGTAATGGCGCTTTACATCGTCATTCTTTCCGTCACGTCAAGCTTTTCTTTCGGCGCATACCAGATCCGCATTGCAACGAGTCTGTATGCACTGGCTTATTTCTTCCCGTTCCTGGTTGTACCTCTTGGTCTCGCAAATTTTATATCGAATATGCTGTTCGGTGGCTTCGGCATTGTGGATATGCTGGGCGGCTGCATCGTGGGCATGATCACCACGGCCTGCATCGTCCTCATCCGCCGGAAAAACTGGAGCCGCATCTGGATCGCGGTGCCGATCATTTTTGTGCCCGGGCTGGGGGTCGCGACGTATCTGTCGTATTTCCTCGTTATGCCCTATCCGCTGATGGCGCTCAATCTGTGTATCGGACAGCTCATCCCGTCCATTGTGGGCGTGGTGCTGGTCAAAGCGCTCGAGCGCGTCTGGCAGCCGGTTCCGGCGGTGCAGATGGCGGACCGGCAGAAAACAGACATTTGAAAAAATTTGCCGGAGGGGGCGCGCGGCTTTCTCCGGCAAACTGGAGCAAGGAGAAAATGACATGAGCGGAAGAGCCAAAGAAGAACTCGCAGGGGTTTCCCTGCTGGGCAACCAGAAGGTTTCCTACCCCACAGATTATGCGCCGGAAATGCTGGAGACCTTCCCGAACAAGCATCCGGAAAACGATTATTTTGTCAAATTCAACTGCCCGGAATTCACCAGCCTGTGCCCGATGACCGGTCAGCCGGATTTTGCCACGATTTATATTTCCTATGTGCCGGGGGAGCGCATGGTGGAGAGCAAGTCGCTCAAGCTGTATCTGTTCAGCTTCCGCAACCATGGCGATTTCCATGAGGATTGCGTCAACATCATCATGAAGGACCTGATCCGTCTGATGGACCCGAAATACATTGAGGTCTGGGGCAAATTCACCCCGCGCGGCGGTATTTCCATCGATCCCTACTGCAATTACGGCAAAAAGGGCACCAAATGGGAGCAGGTCGCGTGGGAGCGCCTGACCCATCACGACCTCTATCCGGAAAAAGTGGATAACCGGTAAAGGGGGAGAGACAACATGGCACAAAAAGCAATGGTCCTGTTCAGCGGCGGCGTGGACAGCACGACCTGTCTCGGCCTCGCGATCGAGAAATACGGCAAGGAAAACGTCATCCCGCTGTCCATCCACTATGGCCAGAAGCATGACAAGGAGATCGAGGCCGCAGAGCGTATCCTCGCGCACTACGGCATCCGCGGCATGGAGATCGACTTGTCCCCGCTTTTTGCATACAGCAACTGCTCGCTGCTGACGCATTCGGACGAGGCGATCCCGGAATCCTCCTATGCCGAGCAGCTGGCGGGCGGGGACGGCACACCGGTGTCCACCTATGTGCCGTTCCGCAACGGGCTGTTTCTGTCCAGTGCGGCAAGCCTTGCGCTGTCGCTCGACTGCTGCTGCGTGTACTATGGCGCGCATCAGGATGACGCGGCGGGCGCGGCCTATCCGGATTGCAGCGAGGACTTTTTTGAAAACATGAACCGCGCCATTTACGAGGGCAGCGGCAAGGCACTGCATCTGGAAGCGCCGTTCATCCGCAAGAACAAAGCGCAGGTCGTGGCGGAAGGGCTGCGGCTGGGCGTGCCGTACGAGCTGACGTGGAGCTGCTATCAGGGCAAGGACCGCCCGTGCGGCGTGTGCGGCACCTGCATCGACCGGCGCCGGGCGTTCGAGGCCAACGGCGTGCCCGATCCGGCCTTCCCGCAGGACTGAAAACCGAAGAAAGCCACCTGTTTTGAACAGGTGGCTTTTTTGATGCGGTATTCGGACGAAACTCAGCTGATGAGCCATTGCACATGGCTGCCGTCCTCGCCTTTGCGGACGAGCAGCTGGTTTTCGATCTCCTGCTTGAGTTCGGTCACATGCGAGATAATGCCGATCAGCTTGTCGCTGCCCGCCATCTGCTGCAGCACGCGCACGGCCTGATTGCGGGCGTGATCGTCGAGTGAGCCAAAGCCCTCGTCGATGAACATGATGTCCAGATGGATGGACGCGGCGCTTTGCTGGATCTGGTCCGCCATACCGAGCGCAAGCGACAGCGCCGCCATAAAGGATTCGCCGCCCGACAGCGTGCGCACTTCGCGCTCTTTGCCGGTCACGGCAGAATAGACCATCAGGTCGAGCCCGCGGTTTCTGCCCTCGCCGGCCTGCTCCGCCTGCGTCATGCGCAGCTCGAACTGCCCGGCGGACATCTCCTGAAACCGGGTGTTGGCCGCGTACAGGATGCGCTGCAGGTAGTAGCGCTGCACAAAGGTTTCGATGTCCATGCGCGCGCCGCTGACCTTGCCGGACAGGCGGCTGTACAGGCTGTCGATGCGGGTAAACGCCTGCGTCAGCCGGCGGCGCTCTTCCATTTTGGGTGCGAGCGCCTGATACACCGACCGGTCGGCCTGACAGACGGTTTTCACCTGTTCCAGCCACGCTTGCGCGTCTTGCAGCGCGGCTTCAGCAGCCGCCTGCGCAGCTTCCAGCTGCGGCAGCTGCGGCTTGGAATGGGTGCCGATCGCCTTTTGCGCCGTGTCCCGGGCGGCCTCCGCCGCGGCTTTGCGGGTGTTGTGCCGTTCGATGGCGGCTTGCAGCACTTCCGCCTCGCTTTTGGCGTAGGACACGGTGATTTCCTGCCACTGGGATTCGGTAAACGCCGTCCCGGCGAGCTGGCGCTCGTAAACCGTGCGCCGCGTGTCCCGTTCCTCGGTCTGGGCGGGCAGCTCTGCCTGATAGCGGGCAATCAGCGTTTTGGCGTTTTCCCGGTCGGTTTTGGCGCGCTCCGCTGCCGCATGCGCTGCGGTATAGGCGGCGTCCTTGGCCTGTTTTTCGCTTTCCGCGCGCGTAAGGTCCTGCTTGGCGGCGGACGCATCCGGATATTCCTGCTGCGCCAGCCAGCCGTCCAGCGCTTGGCGGCTTGCGGCCAGCGCAGCGTGGGCGTCGCTTTCCTGCCGGGCGGCTGCATCGACGGCCTGCCGCAGCCGCAGCTTGTCCGCTTCGGCGGTTTGCAGCGCGGCTTGCACCTCGGCAAGTGTTTTGGCGTTTGCCTGGATGGTTTTGCCGTCCTCTTGCAGGGCGGCAGTCCATGCGGCAAGCAGGGTTTGCGCCTGCGGCAGCGTCAGCACCGTGGGCGTATCCGGGATGCTTTGCGCCATGCGTGCGCGCAGCCGTTCCAGCGTCTGCGTCCATTGCGCCTGCTTTTCGCGCAGCAGATCGGCGGCCGCGGCGGCGCGGGTGGATGCCTGCTCCTGTTCCGCTTGCAGCTGGGCGACTTGCTCCGCGAGCGCGTCGATGACGTCGCGCGTCAGTTCGCGGTGCGCTTCGGAAAGCGTGCAGGGATGGGGATGCTCGCGTGAGCCGCAGACCGGGCATGGCTCGCCGTCCCGCAGCTTTTCTTTGGCAAGGAAGCCTGCCTGTGCATCCAGAAACGCGGTCTGCTTGGCGGTGTAGTCGGCGTTTGCGTCGAGGAAGCGACGGCGCGCCGCGGCGTAGGCCTCCTGCGCCTGCGCGTCTTGCTGCGTTTGCCGTGTCACGTCGCGGCTGCACTGCTGCGCTTCCGCGATCGCGTCGCCGATATCGGCGGCTTGCTGCTGTTTGACCTGCCACAGCGCCAGCTGGGTTCCTGCGTCCGCGAGCTGCTCGGACTGCCGCCGCCATGCGGCCTCCTGCGTTTCAAAATCGGTCAGCGCCTGCTGCGCGGCTTGTGCGGTTTGGGAGGCGGTTTGCAGGGCGGCCTTCTTGGCCGTGACGTCCGCCTGCGCTGCGGCGATTTCCTGCAGGATTTTGAGCGCTTTGCGCACCCGCTCGGATACTTTGACGTAGGCGTCCTGCACGCCGTTCTGCGCGATTCTCGCGGCCGCTTCGGCCTGTTCGGCTTGGGCGGCGCGGTCGCAGAGCGCGGGCAGCGCCTGCTGCTGCGCGCTGCACTTCTGCTGCGTCTCCTGTGCGGTGCGTGCCGCATCCCAATAGCGCTGGTGCACCGCCTGAATTTCGTACGCTGCGCGGATATCCGCCATCAGTTGGGCGCTTTTGCGCAGTTCGGGTTCGGCGGCGGCGCAGTCCTGCAGCGTCTGCTCGGCTTTTTCCAGCTGCGCAAAGCTGTCCGACAGGGTTTTGGCGTGGTTGCAGGCGTCCCGCGCCTGATCGCGCTGGGCGCTTGCCTGCTCGTATGCCGCCTGCGCGGCAGCCTGATCGGCTTCCAGCTGCTCACACAGCGCGCGCAGCTCTTCCAGCAGCTGTTCCAGCTCGGTGACGCGCAGCTGGTCGGAGGAGCAGATGCTCTGCCGGAGCGCGGTCAGCGTTTGCGCCTGCGCGCAGCCTTCCGGCATCACGATGTGCTGCACCTCGGTCTGGCAGGCGGTGCGGATCGCGGCGATCTCGCCGCGTTTTGCGTCGCACCGTTTTTTGCATTCGTCCACGATCTGCTGATATAGCTCGGTGTGGAACAGCTTGCGGAAAATCTCTTTTTTCTTGTTGGAATCCGCGCGCAGCAGCTCCATGAATTCGCCCTGCGCGATCATGGCGATCTGCATGAACTGGGTTTTGGTCAGCCCGACGATCTCGACCAGCTTGCCGTCGGTTTCTCTCTGGTTCTGGGAGTATTCCGAACCGTCCGGCAGGGTCAGCGAGACGGTCTCCTTTTCCTCCTTGGTGCCGGTGCCTTTTTTGAGCGGCCGGATATGGCGCGGCACGCGGCGCACGGTGTAGACGGTGGCCTCGCCGCCCGCAGTCTCGGAAAACGTCAGCTCGACAAAGGGCGGGGTGGTGTAATCGACAAACTGGCTTTGCAGCTCGGCGCCGTCCTTTTTGTTGCTGCCCGAGCTGGCTTCGCCGTACAGCGCGAACACGATCGCGTCGAAAATCGTGGTTTTGCCCGCACCCGTGTCGCCGGTGATCAAAAACAGGTTCTGGTTGGGGCGCGTAAAGTCGATGACGGTCTTTTGGCCGTAGGAGCCAAACGCCTGCATGGTAAGCATCATCGGTCTCATGCCTGCACCTCCTGTACGGTATTGATTACGTCGCGCAGCAGCGCCTGCTCGTCCGCGTCCAGATCGCTTAAAAAAGAGCTGCACAGGGCGAAGGGGTCGAGCGCGGCCGCGTCCACGGACTGCGCCTGATACGCGGCGCGGCGCAGCGTTTCGCGGCGGATCTCCAGCAGGTTGGGGAAGGCGGTGCGGAGGCGGTCCTGCATGTCGATGACGTCCAGATCGACCCTGTCGGTCAGGATGACGGTGACATAGTCCGCGCACGCCTGTGCGAGCACTTCGGACAGCGTGCCGCGCAGGATGCGCACTTCGTGCAGGGGCGTGAGCGGCAAAACCGAGGTCGCAACGCTGCCTTTTTCGCCCAGCTCAACCTGCACAACACCTTTTTGCTGTCCGGCCTCGCTGACCGAGCAGGCCAGCGGCGTGCCGCAGTAGCGGAAGCGGTCGTCGCCCACCCGCATGGGCTTGTGGATGTGCCCGAGGGCGGCATAATCAAAGCGCTCCAGCACGTCGCCGCGGACCGAGTCGATGTTGCCGACGGTGACGATCTCGGAGTCCATGCGCTCGATGCTGTCGGCAGATGCGCCCACGGGCAGGTAGAACTGGTGGCTGACCAGCACGTTGCGCGCGGCGGGGTCGATCGCTGCGCGTTCGATCAGGCGGTGCAGCGTGTCGTCATAGGATAGGTTGTTGCCGTTTTCCTCCGTGCCGACGATGGCTTTGACCATGGACGGCTTGACAAAGGGCAGCAGATAGAAGTGCACCTCGCCGTATGCGTCCCGCAGGGTCACCTGCTCGATCGTCTCGTCGGGCGTCTGCGGCGGCAGGCCGATCATATGGATTTTGTGCGGCTGCAGGACGCTGCGGAACACGTTGAGACGGGGCGCACTGTCGTGGTTGCCGCTGATGATCATGATTTCGGCCTGCGGGGCGGCCTGCGTCAGGCCGGAGATCAGCCGGTCGAAGGTTTCTACTGCTTCGGCGGAGGGGATGGCCTTGTCATACAGGTCCCCGGCGATGACGATGGCGTCCGGCTGCTCCTGCGCGGCATAGGCAATGATCTGGTCAAAAACATAGGATTGGTCGGCGAGCAAATCGCGGCCGAACAGCCGCGCGCCGATGTGCAAATCGGATAGGTGAAACAGTTTCATCTGCTTTTTCTCCTTGTCGGGACAAATACGCTTTGTGTCCATTATACCAGAGCGTGCCGCGGGCTTCAATTGCCCGCGGTTGTGCCGTGCGAGCGGGAGGGGCGGTGCAGCAGATGCCAGTCCCATTTGCCGGGAAAATGTGTTATAATAGCAATAGATCGGCGGCAAAGGGCCGGTTATTTCAGGGAAACAGGTAAAATTATCCAATCGAGAGAGGGAAGTCCAAAATGCATGTGATGCTCTGTCTGGATGACAACAACGGCATGCTGTTCCACCATCGGCGGCAAAGCCGGGACCGTGCGCTGCGCGCACACATGCTGCACCTGTGCGGCTCCCAGCCCCTGTGGGTGAACGACTATTCTGCGGGGCAGTTTGCGCAGGCAGAGCGCGCGCGGCTGCGCGTAGATGCCCGGTTTCTGGATCTGGCGGGGGCAGGGGCGTTCTGCTTTGTCGAAGATCAGGAGATCGCGCCGTACTGGGCGAAGGTGGAGGATTTGATCCTGTTTCGATGGAACCGCGTCTATCCGGCGGACCGGTATTTTGCTCTGCCGCCCGAGGATTCCGGCTGGACGCTTTGCCGAACGGAGGAATTTGCCGGCTTTTCCCATCCCAAAATCGCAAAGGAAGTTTATAAAAGATGCAAAAAATCGTAACAAACCTGTGTTCGGCGCTGCTGCTGGTCGGCTTGCTGCTTTCGGGCTGCGCGGTGCCGCAGTCGCAGCAGGCCAGCATTTCGCTGGCGGACATCCCGGCGTACAGCGGGGAGGCGTATGTCGAGATCGACGGCAATGAGCCGGATTTCCCGGCGGAAGATCAGGCCGCGGAGTCGTTTGAAACCTATGCACCGCTCGACAGTCTGGGGCGGTGCGGCACGGCCTATGCCTGTATTTCCACCGACCTGATGCCGACTGAGGAACGCGGCTCGATCGGGCAGGTCAAGCCGTCCGGCTGGCAGACGGTCAAATATGACTTCGTGGACGGCAAATACCTGTATAACCGCTGCCACCTGATCGGCTATCAGCTGACGGCCGAAAACGCCAACAAGGAGAATCTGATCACCGGCACACGGTATCTCAACGTCGAGGGCATGCTGCCGTTTGAAAACATGGTGGCCGACTATATCAAGGAGACCGGCAACCATGTGCTGTATCGCGTTACGCCGGTGTTCGAGGGTGACAATCTGGTCGCGTCCGGGGTGCAGATGGAAGCCCTTTCGGTGGAGGACGAAGGGGACGGCATCTGCTATAACGTGTACTGCTATAACGTGCAGCCGGGCGTTGTGATCGATTATGCCACCGGAGACAGCCGCGCGGCGGATACGGAGCAAACCGACGCGGCGGAGGAGCCGGAATATGTGCTCAACACCAACTCCAAAAAGATCCATCTGCCCACCTGTGCCAGTGTGGACAGCATCAGCGAGGCCAACAAGCAATTCTATACCGGGGATTATGCGGACCTGCTGTCACAGGGGTATTCGCTCTGCGGCAACTGTCTGGGCAAGTAACTGCCGCGCCGAAAAACAAAAGCCCGCCCTTCTGCGTACGATGCGCAGAAGGGCGGGTTTCTTTTGTAAAAAACTGTGGTCAGTCGGCAGGCGCTTGGTCTTTTTCGTGCTCGACCACTTTGATAAGCGTGACATGACGGTCGTCCGCATCCTGAACAATGAAGTCCAGATTTTTGTAGCAAAGCGATTCGCCCTGCTTGGGGATGTGTTCCAGCTGGTCTATCATCCAGCCGTTGACCGTGGTATAGGCATCCGCGATCTCGTCGTCCTCGTAGCCGAAATTGGCAAGGACGTCTTCAAAATCCGCGGCGCCGCGCGCCAGATATTCGTGACTGCCGGTTTTCCAGAACTGTTCCACGACGCGGTCGTGTTCGTCCCAGATTTCGCCGACCAGCTCTTCCAGCACGTCCTCGAGCGTCACAATGCCCAGCGTGCCGCCGTATTCATCCGCGACCACGGCAATATGAGACTTGTTCTTTTGCAGCATTTTGAGCAGCTCGCCGATCTTCATGGTCTTGGCGACAAAGATGGGCGGTTTGACGATGATGTCGATCGACCGGTTTGTGGGTGCGATCTCGTTGTAGAAGTCCTTTTCGTGGATAATGCCCACGATGTTGTCGATGGAGTCGCGATACACCGGCAGACGGGAGAAACCGGTTTCCTTGAACAGCTTGGCGATCGTCTGGTTGTCCGTATCTTCCGCAATGCCGACGATGTTGACGCGCGGGGTAAAGATTTCCACCACTTCCACGTCGCTGAACTCGATCGCGCTGCGGATGAGGTCGCCTTCCTCTTCGTCGATACCGCCTTCGCTTTCGGCCTCATCGACCATGGTCAGCAGCTCTTCTTCGGAGATCGAGGTGTCCTCCGAGGTCTTGAACACCAGCGAGAGCAGCTTTTTCCACTGCACAAACAGGAAATTGATCGGGGTGAGGATGTAAATCAGCATCTGAATGTTCGGCGCGGAAAAACGCGCAAACAGTTCCGGGGATTCCTTGGCCAGCGTTTTGGGGGAAATCTCGCCGAAGATCAGAACGATGACGGTGGTGACAATAGTGGATATGGTGGGGCCGGTTTCCTCGTCGAACCAGCGGATGAACAAAACCGTGGCAACGGACGCGGATGCGATATTGACGATATTGTTGCCGATCAGGATGGTGGATAACAGCTTATCATATTGATCGGACAGCTTCAGAACAAGCGCGGCCCGCTTATCGCCTTTTTCCGCCAGACTCTTCACGCGGATGCGGTTGAGCGAAGAAAACGCGGTTTCCGTGGAGGAAAAGAACGCGGACAGGATAAGACAGATGACAATAATTACTATACCTACTGATGTATTCATGGTTTTTTCCTTTCAAAGTGTTTTTGGGGTGGGGGTCAAGCTATTCCAAAAAAACTTCGATCGGTCTAAACGGTAATCGACCAGCAGGATCCGGGTCAGACATAAAAAATATCCTTTCTGCCTTGGTTGTGAGGCACACATATTTTTGTATATTATACATAAATTGATATATTTCGTCAAGAATATGGCAATATATTTACCGTAAATTCTATCGAATGGGTGGTACAAAATATGCAGAGCGGTATGCAAATCATGCAGCCGTGCAGGCGGCGGGCAATCATTTGCTCTTGCGCTTTTTTGATGCCGCGGTATTATGGGGGATGCTTGTTTGACCCGTAAGAAAACATCCAACCGGCAGATGGTCCCGCAGGGCATGGCAACACCTTACGGGGCCATCGCCCCGGCACAAAGGAGGAAAAACATGTCCCTTTCCGATCAGAAACTCACAGGGTTCAGCAAAAAGATCACGCAGCTGGCCGACCAGCCGAACATGCAGCCGCAGGAGCTCAAGGCCTACTTTGACAGCAGTCCGGAGGAGCTGCGGCAGGCGCACAACGGCCTGTGCGACGCGCTATGCGCGTCGGACGCTGCGGCCGGACTGGGCTTTGCGCGCTCCGCAGGCGTGCCAGCGGACACCGTGCAGGCCGCGGTCGAGAATGTGCAGCAGCAGGTGCGCGACGCGGTCGTCGGCAGCATCCCGTCCGGCAGCGTGGACGGCGACAAGCTCGCGCAGGACGTGCGCGACCGGTTTGCCGCGATCGAGAGCGCAGCGGCAAACGAGGCGAGCGCCCGGGCGAGTGCAGACAGCCAGATGCAGAGCCTGCTTAGTACCCATACCAGCCAGATCGCGCAGAAGTGTGAGGTGTATATTGGCACTTATACCGGCGACGGAAGCGAAGAGCGCACCATTCCGCTTGGATTCACCCCTAAAGCGGTACTGCTGATGACTACATGTGGCTATTCTGCTTTCGAGTTCGGATTTGCAAAGTATATGTATGGCGGCTTTGCCACGGCAAACGTGCCAGTTCAATTCTCATATGAAGATTCTATATATACGGTCGTGAAAATTGTTAATAACGGATTTCAAGTTTTCAAAGGATCGACCGATGACGGAAAAAACTATGTTCAATCGAATTTGAATAGCTACCAATTTGTATATTTGGCATTCAAATAACAAGAAAAGAGGCTGTTGCAATGCAACAGCCTCTTTTGTGGTGAACAGGAAAGACTATTAGCCCTTGATCGGGGTAGTGTCATCCAGCTCGTTGTTCACATCGATGAAGATTGCGAGCAGATCGTAAGTGCCGTCGTTGTTCTGAGTGTCAGCAACGTAAACCGCGTTCTTCTCGTAGGAACCTTCAACATTGTGATCGGTTGCAACGCGGATGCTGCCGCCTTCAACGCCCTCAACATCTTCCGTGTTCACGTAGATGATCTTGGTGTCGTCGGTGATGTTGTACTCGCCGTTGTTGCCATAGAAGGTAACGGTCTCGCCGTCATAAGCCTTTACAGCAGACTGGGTATCGAGTACGGTGATCTCGTCGTCAACAACCTTGATGAAGTCGCCCTTCGCAGCATCCATGGTGCGGCTCTCAACCTTAACGGTTTCAACGTCAGAGCCGGTCCATACGCTGTAGGAAGCATAGTACTTGCTGTCCTCGCGGGTGATGCCCAGCGTAGCAACAACATAGCCGTAAACGTCATCCGAAGATGCGCCCGGAACGTCAGCTACTTCCAGAGCAGCCAGTTCAACGTACTGATAGCCGCTGGACTCGTTGGAGTAAGCGATACCAGTTGCAGCAACTTCCTTCCAAGCCTTGACCTGAGCGCCAGTCAGAACAGTGATGTCGCCATCGCTATCCTTAACGAAGACAACCGCGTTGTCGTTGACACGCACGCCGCCGATGCGATCGTCGCCAGTCTTATCGCCAGATGCTACGGGCTTCGAAGCGTCAAAGTCGGTGTCATCGCCATTAGCGGAGATATTGCTCAGCATGTATTCGTCGCCATCCATGTCGAACGCATACAGGCCGTACTGAGCCTTCTTCGCGTCCTCGTCGGCATCCTTAGCAACAGCCGCAACAAGCGCGTTGTAGATCGTGTTGGCTTCCTTTTCGTCAGCATCGCCCTTAGCGTCGCCGTCGCTGATTACGATTTCCTTGGAAGTGCCGTCAGCGAATACTGCACGAGCGGTCAGGGTGTCGTCGCCGTAGCTCGTATCCAGCTTAACGCCGTTCAGGTAAACAACGTCGTCCATGGAGATCGCGCCGTCAGACTCCTCAATGTAGTAGATGTAGCCGTTGACAACAACTGCGTCTACAGTGCTGCCCAGAGTTACGTCAGCAGCAACAGGCTGGGTCTCGCCATAGGTCTTACCGTCGTTTGCCAGCGTGTAAACAGTGCCGTCGATGGTGATGTCGTCGCCGTTCTTAACTTCGACCTTGCCGGTGACTACGTCAGCCTTGGCAAAGGATTCCTTGTTGTTGTAGTCGTTGACGGACTTAACAACCCAGTCGTCCTTGGCATAGCCGTCGTACAGCTCGATATCGTCGATATCATAACCGGTGTCGATGGTTACGCGGGAAGAACCAACATAGGAAATCTGAGCAACTCGGAAATCAGAATCCGGAGTCAGCTTGTATACGTCGCCATCCTCGTTCAGAGTAACGGTTACCGGCTGAGCGGACTGATTCTTATCCATGTCGAGGCCGCCAAAATCGCAGCCATTAGCAACATCATAGGTGGTGCCGTTGACCTTGATTTCCTTCTTGGAAGCGCTGTAATCAGTGATATCGCCGAAGATGGTGTCGATGTAGGTCAGATCGCCGATCTCGAAGATGCCATAGATGGTAGCCTTGCCGTTAGCGGTGGAAGCAGCCTTGTACAGAACGCGAACTTCACGGCCAACCAGCTCGCTGCGATCAACGGTGTAATCGTTGAAACGTACGGAAACAGTGTCGCCGTTGGTGTTCTTCAGAGTACCCAGCTTGATCACGCCGTCATTGGTGTAGCCCTCAACGGTGGTCTCAACAGAGTTCAGATCCATGTACTTCTCGCCGATGGTCGGGTTCTTAACACCGAGTACATTCAGGTTGGTGTACTCGCCGTCGCGCAGAACTACGGTCGGAGCAAAGATTGCATTGTACATCAGCTGAGCAGCGTACTGACGGGGCATGCCCTGCGTGGTGCCGCAGTTAACGTCTTCCAGCAGGCCGTTCTCGTCAGCCAGAGCAGTGGTCTTGGCGCCCCAGCCAGTGCCAACCAGGCCAGCGTTATCCGCATTGTAACCCAGGGTTACGAGCAGCATCTTGGCAGCTTCCTGCGTGGTAACGGTAGCGTCCGGATCAAAGCTGGTCGCGGACTTACCGGCGATGATGCCGAGGGACTGGCAGTACTTGATGTAGCCACGAGCCCAGTGGTCGGTAATGTCGGTGAAAGTGGTAGCGTCGTTGTTGTACGCAGAAGCGTCAGAACGACCGGTGCGGATAACGTAGATCATCTTCGCCATCTCCGCACGAGTTACGGTTGCGTCAGGCTGGAAGGAACCATCGGTATAACCGTTGATTACGCCCAGAGCAACCAGAGTATCCACGACGTCGGTATCGACTGCGAAGTCGGCCTCATCCGTGAATGCTGCGCCAGCAAACATGGTGAACGCACAAGCGAACGCCAGTACCAGCGCGAGAACCTTTTTCTGATTCACTTTTGCCAAAAAGAAAAAACTGTTTTGATTCATACTGCCATAATAAGCAGATCGGATGCATTCGTCAACGTCAATCCATTGACGTATCAAATAGTTGATCCAAGTGTGTGGCCATCTGTATCTTGTCGCTGTATGTCACATGGGCGTAGGTGTTGGCGGTGGTTGTAATATTGGCGTGCCCCAGCCATTCCTGGATCTGTTTGAGGGAAAACCCTTCCCGCAGCAGCAATGTTGCCGCAGAATGCCTCAAATCATGGAAGCGAATATGCGGCAGCCCTACATTCCGGCACAGCTTGGCAAATTCCTGTGAGATATAATCCGGCCGCAGCGGTTTTCCGTTATCCCGGCGGCAAACATAGTCGCTGTGATGGTAATCCGTGCCGTATCGCAGCTGCATTTCCTGCTGATGCTGCCGCAATTGCAGCAGATATTCCCGCATACCCTGCATCAGCGGCAGGGTGCGGTAGCTGGAATCGGTTTTCACGCGGTCGCTGTAAGTTACTTTTCCGTTGCTGGAAATGGCGGTGTGATTGATTAAAACGGAATTGCTCTCAAAATCGATGGCCTGCCATCTTAGGCCGGCAGCTTCGCTGCGGCGCAGGCCGTACATCGCCGCCAAGACAAACGCGGGTTCGGCGGGAGATGATTTGGCCGCTTTCAAAAACTGATGGAGCTGATGCTGGTCAAATGTGCGGCTGATGTATTTTACTTTTTTGGGCAGCATGACATGATCGGACGGATTGTGGTCGATCATGCCGCGGATCACAGCATACCGCAGACATTTATGCACGATGGAATAGACCTTGATAATCGAGGTCGGCGAATACCCTTCCCGATATTTGGTATCGACAAAATCCTGAAAATCCGACAGGACAGCCGATTGTACAGTCACCCGGCGCGGCCCGAAAAAAGGTTCGATATGCCGGCGGAACATATGCCAATAGCTGTCCAGCGTATTATGACGGATCTGCGTGGCCATCACATGCAGCCAATCCCGCATAAAATCGGTCAAAAAAATTTCCGGAGGCCTGGTATTGCATGACGGAAACGCGGCATCCAAAGAAGTGGAATTAAATGCAACATAAATGCAGCCATTTCTTTCAATATATGCCGGTTTCCTCATGCAGTGCTCCTTACCTCTGGAAAGTTATCTCTGTGTTTGATGCAATCCACCATGTCCGTCTTTGTCCTGTATGCCGCGGATCATATTGGTTTTGCGTAGCCGTTTGGGTGTGTACGATGCCATGCCCATGCACTGGATATAATTGTGTTCAAATCGCTGTTGGCAGGCTTCCATCCCAAAATCGTCTGGGCAAGTTGGGTGGACGCGACCAGCATGGCAGGATCGCCTGCCCGGCGCGGCTGCTCGCACACCGGGATTTCGCGGCCGGTGATGCGCCGCACGACATCAATGATCTCGCGCACGGAAAAGCCTGTCCCGCTGCCCAGATTGACGATCAGGTTGTCCCCGCCGCGCAGCAGGTGCTGCATGGCAAGGATATGCGCCTGCGCCAGATCGCACACATGCACATAATCCCGGATGCAGGTGCCGTCCGGGGTGGGGTAGTCCGTCCCGAACAGCGAGATCGCAGACCGCTGACCGAGCGCCACCTGCAATACCAACGGAATCAGATGTGTTTCCGGGCAATGCGCTTCGCCGATCTGCCCGTCCGGCTGCGCCCCGCAGGCATTGAAATACCGCAGCGCGGCAAACCGAAGGCCATGCGCGCCGGATACCCAGTGCATCATCTGTTCCATCGCCAGTTTGGTGGCGCCGTAACAGTTGGTGGGCTGGGTTGGATCGCTCTCCCGAATCGGAAGGTGCTGCGCTTCTCCATATACCGCGGCGCTGGAGGAAAAGACAATGGTCTGCACGCCGTGCGCCAGCATGCTTTCCAGCAAAACCTGGGTGCCATATAAGTTGTTATGATAATATTGCAGGGGCTGCGTCATGCTTTGCCCCACTTGGGAGAGCGCAGCAAAATGAATCACGGCAGAAACCGATTCTCTGCAAAAAATTTCATCCAAAAACGTGCGGTCGCGCATATCACCCTGATAAAACCGCGCGCAGGCAGGCACAGCCGCCCGGAACCCGGTGCACAGATTATCCGCCACCGCGATCTCAAACCCTGCCGCAGCCAGTGCATGCGCCGTATGCGAGCCGACATATCCGGCGCCGCCTGTAATCAAGATGGACATAGCAACCTTCCTTCCCAGCCTGCCGGATCGGGGCGGCTGCGTGGCCGCCCGGAAAGAGACAGGATAGTGGTATTATACCCTGTCCCGTTCGAAACAGCAAGTATAATATAATAAGGTATACACCGGCGTTTTTTCAGTAAAACGGCCAGGAGAGGCCCCGGCAATTCAATGGCGGAGCATGTACTCTATCTCCTTGCAAGACAATGGAAAACGACAAAAATTACAGTATGTCACAATATTACACCCATGTTACATTCGCGGCACTTTGCTTGACCGGTCCAAAAACCTGTGGTATCATAAACACCATAAAGGGCGAAAGCTCAAAAAAATTTAAGGAGGAAAAACCCCATGAAGAATCTCAAAAAGGTTCTCGCACTGGTACTGGCGTTCGCTTGCGCGTTCACCATGTTCGCTGGTGCGGCATTCACGGACGAGGCCGACTTTGCAGTCGATACCGAGGTCGTGGATACCCTGGTTGCACTGGGCGTAATCGAAGGTTATACCGACGGTTCCTTCCAGCCGGACGCAACCGTAACTCGTGCGGAGATGGCGAAGATGATCTACGTCGTCCGCACCGGTCGTTCTGACGCTTCTGCGTACAACAACGACGCTACCACTTTCACCGACATTACCGATCACTGGGCTCGCGGCTACATCAAGTACTGCCAGTCCCTCGGTATCATCGCCGGCAAGTCCGCGACCAGCTTTGATCCGGACGCTACCGTTACCACTCAGGAAGCTGCCAAGATGCTGCTCGTAACCCTGGGTTACAATGCAGACAAGGCTGGCCTGGTTGGCACTGGCTGGGGCGCTAAGACCACCGCTCTGGCTGACGAGAACGGCCTGCTGAAGGACGTTAACTGCGGCACCACGCAGGGTATGCCCCGTCAGTACGCTGCTCAGCTGATCTACAACTCCATCTTCTCCTACACTGTTGTTCTGCGCGACGGTGAGTACACCAACATGAACCTGCTCGGTGCTAAGAACCCGACCATCGGCGAGAAGTACATGAGCCTGGTTAAGGACGAGTGGGTACTCGACGGCTACAAGGATAAGAAGGCTGTCTTCACCGCTAATGCGAACACCAAGGACAAGTCCGTTAAGTTCGAGGACTACACCGTTGATAAGTCTGAGCTGGTTGACAAGGCTGTAACCGTTCTGTACAAGATGGACACCAAGACCGACAAGGCTACCATCTACGGCATGTTCAAGGCTGACGACAACACCTACATGGACACCATCGTTGGTCAGATCACTGATCGCAGCAAGACCGACACCATCAAGGTTGGCGGCACCAAGTACGACATCGCTGACGATGCTTCCAAGGCTGTTAAGGAGTGGGCTGACAGCAAGTCTGCACAGCCGGCTACCGTAGTTCTGGATAAGAACGGCGACGTTTACGACATTACCAAGGACACCGATTTTGCGGTTGGCAAGGTTACCTTCGTTGGCACCAAGACCGTTACCGTTGGCGGCAAGAGCTACAATGTTGAAGACGTTGACATGTACGACGGCATGGCTAAGGATGACTGGGCTGTTGTTTCTGTAAGCGACTACACCAACAACACCGTATTCACCAAGGCTACTGTTGTTTCCGGCAAGGTTGACGTTGTAAATGGCGATGACTACACCATCGACGGCACTGTTTACACCAAGGCAAACGATAGCTTCGTGAAGTCTATCAGCGGCCTCGAGCTGGGCAACAAGGTTGATGTTGTTGTAGTGAACGGCTACATCTACAATGCTGAGAAGGTTTCCGGCATTGCTTCTCTGGAAGAGGTTGTTTACATTAACGGCACCAAGACCGACAACAACTACGGCAAGAAGACCGTTAAGGCACAGGCAATCTTCGCTAACGGCACCACTGCTGAAATCAAGGTTGTTGACATCGAGGGCACCAAGGGCGACGCTCTGTACAATGCAGTAGATGCTGACGACACCAGCAAGAAGTTCAATGGCCTGTATGCGTTCGATCTGGACGACGACGAGTACACCCTGAATGCGATTACCTCCGGCACCGACAAGGATGACTTCGAAGTTGCTGAAGGCACGACCGCAACCGCTGGCGATGACAAGATCTCCGGCCTGCGCGTCAACGACGATGCTGTTGTATTCGTAGTTGACAAGGATGGCGACGTTTCCGTTAAGACCGGCAAGGAAGTTGCCGCTTGGAACGCAGTAACTGTTGAGAAGGTTAACGCTTTCGCAAACAAGACCAATGGCGTTGCTTACGTTGAACTGGCTGCAGTTGTTATGAAGTCCAATCAGGATATCCCGGGCTCTTCTTCTGACGCTGTTTACGGTTATGTTGTAAAGACCCTGGGCTCCACCAAGGAAGACAACACCACCTACAACTCTTACGAAGTTTGGACCTCCACCGGCCTGCAGACCATCAAGGTTAAGGCTGCGAACGACTTCGGCGCTGCCAAGAAGGACTTCGTGAAGTTCGAGAACGACAAGCTGACCAAGTCCACCGCTAAGGTTGCTGCTATCACCGGCCTGGCTGGCGACAGCGTATACTTCGACAACGACTCTGTCAACGAGTACGTTATCACCGACGACACTCAGATCGTCTACATCAACGTAGAGGATGTTGAGGGCGTTGAAGGCGGTTCTCTGGTTGTTGCTGACGATCTCGACGGTGACAACACCAAGGAGAAGAACGTTGCATTCGAGGCTGAGACCACCAAGAACAGCGACGGCGCTTACGAACTGAAGGTTGTCTTCGTTGACGTTAACAACGACATTCAGAACGTTATCTAAGTTCTCCCTTTGATTTGATGCAGCATTTCTTGATGATTTGCTGAATTGAATAAGGAAAGAAATCGCCCATACCGGAAACGGTATGGGCGGTTTTTTATTTCAATGCGATATAATGATACACTTCATCAGATGTATTGGTGCATACACTGGAATACAGGCCGGAAAGGATTTTATTATAAACCTGAAATCCGTTTTGCACAATCGATAGGATTGGGTAGATATTGCCCTCGTGATGATAGGCCGCAGGGACGTTCTGAAAAGCTAACCCACCGTAAAAACGATATGAATCACCATTTTCGTGGGTAATAATGCCGTGCGAAGTCATTAACAAAACGGCTTTCGGCATAAAACCGAGAGAAATCGTGCGGGTTTCGGTGTCATCTCCGGTATAAGTGCCGACATATACTTCGCATTTGGTTGCGATCTGCGTGGTGTTGGTGCTGATCTGGCTCTGCATCTGACTGCGGATTGTGGCTTCCTCCTCCGCCTTGTTTTCGATTGCAGCGAACCGGTCGCGCACATCCTGTGCGAGCTTGTCGCCGTCCACGCTGCCGGACGGGATGCTGCCGACGACCGCGTCGCGCACCTGCTGCTGCACATTCTCGACCGCGGCCTGTACGGTGTCCGCGGGAACGCCCGCGGAGCGTGCAAAGCCAAGCCCGGCCGCGGCGTCCGACGCGCATAGCGCGTCGCACAGACCGTTGTGCGCCTGCCGCAGCTCCTCCGGGCTGCTGTCAAAGTAAGCTTTGAGCTCCTGCGGCTGCATGCTCGGCTGGTCGGCCAGCTGCGTGATCTTTTTGCTGAACCCTGTGAGTTTCTGATCGGAAAGGGACATGTTTTTCCTCCTTTGTGCCGGGGCGGCGGTCCGCAAAGCGCTGCCGCGCCCTGCGGAACCGTCTGCCGGTTGGATGTTTTCTTACGGGTCAAACAAGCATCCCCCATAATACCGCGGCATCAAAAAAGCGCAAGAGCAAATGATTGCTCTTGCGCTTTTTGCGTGTCAGATTTGCCCGGCAAAAGATTGCCGTCCAGCGTTATTGTTTGATATAGGTCAGATGATTGATGGTGGTACCGGCCTTGATCGTCAGCGCGATCTGGCTCTCCGAGCCGGTGCCCCATTCGTCATATACGCTGCAGAGACCGGTTGCCGCATCCAGCGTCAGCGCGCTGCCGTTCACCGTCACCGCAGTAACGCCGCTGAGGTTGTCCGCATCGATCTGAAGCGCATAGTTGCCGCTGTTGCCGACCAAGGTCGTAAACAGCACGGTGCAGTCGGTTTGCGCGGTAAAGGAGCCGTTTTCACCCCAAGTTACCGAACCCTCCTGTACAGATGCACAGTCCGGCACGGCGTTGCTGTCCGCATCGGGCATAAAGCGGGTGTCCATGCCGACATCGGAGAAAATGTCCAGCGCTTCCACGGTGTCATACGGGTCGAGCGCGTCCGCCGCCAGCAGATGGTTGAGGAAGGCGTTGTTTTTGGTCGTCAGCAGGACGTCGTCGAGCTGGTCGTCATTGACCTGACGCAGCCGGTCATAGCCGGTCACCATGCGGTTGATATAGGAGTCGTCCATCAAAAGCTGAACGCTGTCCATGTTGGAAACCGGGTCGAGCATGGTCTGATACAGGTCAAACATTTGCTGCCAGACGTCGGCATCCGCGCGCATATAGGCGATGCCGCGGTCGAGCACATTGAGCGCCTGATCGTACTGGCCTGCGGAGCAATAATACTGCGCCAGCGGGATGGTGATCGAGTTGGACTCGACCTGTGCCAGATCGGCGGCGTATTGGTCGGCCACACCGGCTTCGTTGCCGCCGGAGAGCAGGTAGGACAGCTTGTAGTCGTTCTTTTCAAACAGGTCGATGGAGGCGCAGGTCTTGAGATCGTCGATCGTCAGATTGTCGCCCGTAAAGATGGTCTGCGCGATCAGGTTGAGGCCGATCAGCACGATAAAGATCGCGGAGAACGCGGTGACCGGCCAGCGTACTGCACCGCCCGTGCTTTTCTGCGGCAGCTTGAGCCGCAGGCTGTCGCCGCAGTACAATACCACCAGCGCCAGCACGGCAAAGAACATCGGCAGGCACGCGCCAACCGACCAGATGACGTCGGTCACTGCCTGACCAAACATCTGCAGGACGCAGGCGGCCAGCAGCATCACGGCCAGCGGCTTTTCCTTGCGGCTCTTGACGAGCGCCCAGACCGCAGTGCCGAGGATTGCCAGAAATGCAGCCAGACCCAGCACACCCAGATCGCAAAGCGCTTCCACATAGTGGTTGTGCGCATATTTGGTTTCGTAGTAGTAATCCTGTACCGAGACAACGCCGTTTTCAAAGCCGCCCAAACCGCGGCCAAAGACCGGCGAGGTCAGCCAGAGCTTGATGGCGTCCTGCCAGTATACGCGGCGCTGCACCACGTTGCCGTTGGCGGACAGGTCCTGAATACGGTCGGCGATGAAGGCGGGCAGCAGCTTGTAGCCCAGCTTGATGCTGCCGTTCTGCGCGCCGGTGTACGAGGCGCTTTCCATGGTCACGCCCGGCTCGCTGCACGAGAAATAGAAGAACACAAGCTCGCTGTCCTCGGGCACGGTGAAGGTGACCGGTGCGTCGGACGAGCCGCTGGCCAGATCGGTTTCGTTGTTCTGGATCAGGTTGTTGGTGTTCTTATAGGCCACGCGCACCTGCACCGGTGCGGAAGTCTGCATGCTCAGCGTGTATTCGCCGGCGGAGAGATTGGCGGTACGGCGGAAATCACCCTCAGTGCCGAAGGTATAGGAGCCGGTGACGTTCAGTGCGGCAATCAGGTAAATGATGCCGACGACAATGATGCCCGCGATGATGCCGATCATCAGCTTGCCCTTGCCGGCCAGCGCCGCGGTGACCTTTTCGCGTGCATAGACTTCCAGGACACAGGCGAGCGCGCAGCCCACAACCAGCATGATTAGGGGCAGGGGGGAGCCGGTCACAGTATCGCCGAAGCCCTTGACCGAAACCGCGCCGACGATCAGTGCGACCGCGGCGGTCTGCACCAGCAGAAGGAACAGGCCGGTGCGGTTTTCCTTGGGGCTGAGCGCCAGCATCAGCAGGCAGGCGACGACGAACACGCCGAGCGAGCCCATGGAGAAGGCCAGCAGATAGGAAACGGCGTTGATCATCAGCAGGATCGTGCACAGCACCTTCTGACGGCGGGTTTCCGAGGAAAGCACGAGCCAGAGCGACAGCAGGCAGGCGATGGACATCAGGCCCGCATAGGTGTTCGGGTTGCCGAAAATGGTGTTCAGGCGGGAATAGAAGGTCGCGCCGACCTCGCCGTAGCCCGGACCGACCGCTTCCATCAGCGCGCGGAACGGGCGCATCAGGATGTTGCTGGATGCCGCGTCGATGGACAGGATGCCGACCGGTGCGGCAGCGCAAGCGAGCACCGCGGCCGTCCGCCGCAGGGAGAGCTTGCTTTCCTTGGCATACAGCACAATGGCCATCAGGATGGCAAAGGAAATCAGCAGGCAGGAAAATTCTGCGATCGCAAATTTACCGGATTTTGCGTATAACGTGGAAATGCCCGCCAGCAGGATATAGGCGAAGATGGCGAACGCGGGCGGCGTCATCAGCCGCTTGACGCGCTGCTTGTCCGCAAACACCAGCATGCACACAATGGCGGCGCCGCCGAGCAGGCCGACCACCTTTTCGGTGAAGTAGTTGCCGTTGTTGGTGAAACAGGTCGCCAGAAAGACGACGATCGCGGCGGAAATATACAGCCACCAGCGAACTTTGGGGGCGGATTGGACTGCTTTTTGTTTCATTCTATAACCTCCATGCTACGCCGCCGGCAGCGCGGCGGTATGATCTGTGTCCGGTGGGCCGTGGGCTTATTCCGAAAGCCCGGCGGCCTGACGGTATAATCCGGTCAGTTCTGCAAACACCGGCTGGATATCAAATGGTAAAACGGCTTGCCGCGCGGCCTGTCCCATGGTGCGGCGGCGCTGCGGGTCGCCGAGCCGGTGCACCGCGCCGGAAAAGGCGTCCGCGTCCCCGAAGGGGTACAGCAGACCGGTCACGCCCGGTTCAACCAGATCCTGATGCCCTTTCACATCGCTGGCGATCACGGGCAGACCGCAGGCCATGGCCTCCATAATATTGAAGGGCAGGCCTTCGCTGCGGCTGGACGAGACACACAGGTCCGCAGCCTGATAATACGCTTTCATATTCTGCACAAAACCGGGGAAGCGCACACGCGGCGCAACGCCCAGTTGTTCGGCAAGGGCCTTGCATTCCTCCAGCTTGTCGCCGCGGCCGGGCAGCAGCAGCACAGTGTCGTCCGGCAGCTTAGGCATCGCCTGAATCAGTGTGGACTGGCTTTTGCGCCCGGAGAACTCCGCCGCATACACCAGAACCACCGCGTCGGCGTCCAGCCCGAGCTGCGCCCGCATCTGCGCCTTGCCCGCCCCATCCGGCGGGGTGAAGTGCGCGGTGTCGATGCCCATGCCGCGCGTTGCGCACAGGTGTTTGCCAAGCCTGTATTGCTGCGCGATCGCCGCGTCCTGCCGGTTCATGGTCAGCAGCCAGTCGGTGACCGGTGCGGTGAGCCGCTCTGCGGAGAGCAGCACAAGCCGTTTGGGCAGCGGCGTTGCGCGGTCAAACAGGTAGCCGTGCACGGTGTTCATCACAACCGGGCGGTCTTTCATGGTCAGTAAAGCCAGCCGCGCGAAAAACGCGGCAAGCGAGGTATGCAGGCTGACGAAGTCGTAGTGCTCCTCCCGGATCAGCCGGCGCAGCGTGCGGGCGGCGGTCAGGTTACGCGGGGAGGACATGCGCTTTTCCAGCGGCAGCGGGATCAGACGGCTGACGCCTTCGAGCGTGCAGGGTGTACCGCCGGCAGCGGCATGCACTTCGCAGCCCTGCTGCACAAACCAGCGCAGATACGGCTGATGGAACGACGCAAGATGGCCGAAGGAGGAAGCAATATACAGAATTTTCCGTTTTTCCCGCATGAACCATATCACATTCTTTCAATAAAAAACGCAGGCGACCCATTCCGCCCGCGTGAAACATTCCTATTGGAATATTACTCCAAACGGCATCTTTTGTCAAGTAAAAGGGCGGATTAGGTGGAAATTTCCTGCAAAGTATGGTATCATAAATGTAATTATCCGCAATTTCGTATTCGCTGTTTCGGGAGGCACGGCATTTGATTAAGGAAAATCAGAGGACACTCAACCAGATCAACGGATTGACCGATGTTCTCATCTTATTCCCCTGCATGCTTTTGGCATATTTTATCCGCTTTTTCGTTTTCAATGGGGACCCGGGCCACATCGGCCTGTCATATTACCTTTATACCGTCCTGTGCATGGCGCCGCTGTTCTGGCTGCTGTACGGCCTGATGGGGTTGTATGAATCCTTTCGCGCGAAGAATTTCCTGACCGAGTTCAGCCTGCTGCTGCGCTGCAATTTGCTGCTGTTCGGCCTGCTGCTCGCGTTCTTCTTTGTCTTTAAGGAGTTCCATCTGTCTCGCTGGACGCTGTTCATCTTTTTCGCGCTGGCGACGATCGCGGTTTCGATCAAGCGATGGCTGCTGCGGCGGCTGCTGCGCGCGTTCCGTGAAAAGGGCTATAACCTCAAACATGTGCTGCTGGTGGGCTGCGGGGAGCAGGCGCGCGCCTATTATGACGCGATCCAGCGGGACCGCACGCTGGGGTTTTGTGTGGATCATTATCTCGGGCCGCACGATTGCCTGCCCGGCCTGTCCTATCTGGGCACCTATGAGGCATGCGCCCGAGTGCTCGACCGCATCAATCCGGACGAAGTGGTCATTGCGCTGGAAGCGGACGAGTATATGTACCTCAAGGACATCATTGCCAGCAGTGAAAAAAACGGCGTCAAGGTTTCCCTCATCCCGTTTTATACCAAATATATGCCGTCCCATCCGGTGATCGACGAGGTGGGCGGCGTCTCGCTGGTCAATATCCGTCACATTCCGCTCGACAATATTGGCAATGCGTTCCTCAAGCGGGCAATGGATATCATCGGTTCGCTGCTGCTTATCGTGTTCACTTCGCCCCTGATGCTGTTTGCCGCGATCGGGGTCAAGCTGTCCTCGCCGGGGCCGATTTTGTTCCGGCAGGAGCGGGTCGGGCTGAATAAAAAGCCGTTTAATATGTATAAGTTCCGTTCGATGCGGGTCAACGACCGGCAGACGACCGGCTGGAGCACCGACCGCGACCCGCGCAAAACCAAGTTCGGCGCGTTTATCCGCAAATTCTCGATCGACGAGCTGCCGCAGTTTTTCAACGTCCTCAAAGGGGACATGAGTCTGGTCGGACCGCGGCCCGAACTGCCCTTTTTCGTCAACCAGTTCAAGGAAAGCGTGCCGCTTTATATGGTCAAGCATCAGGTGCGTCCGGGCATCACCGGCTGGGCGCAGGTCAACGGCTTCCGGGGCGATACATCCATTCAGGGGCGGATCGAGCACGATATCTATTATATTGAGAACTGGTCGCTGCTGTTTGACATCAAAATCCTGTTTATGACCATCTTCCGTTTTGCAAACAGTGAGAAAATATAAGGGATAATTTTGCGATTTGTGAGAAAAAGTTGTTATACGACTGGAATTTGGCAGTTTCTCTTGCATTTTGTCAAGACATAAGGTATAATTATACGCATAACGCGGATATCGGCACAACGGCGTGCCGGTGCTTCGCGGCTCCCATTTGCGGGGATTTACGGGATGTTTGCGGCATCCTGTCTGGAAAGGGAGCGAAGCTTCGGCTTCGCTCCCTTTGCATTTTCATTCACAAAACAGGGGAAGGGGTTCATTTCATGGAGACATTTTCCAACATTGTAACCGCGATCGACAACTGGATCTGGGGCCTGCCGATGATCGTGCTGCTGCTTGGCACGCATCTGTTCATGACGGTGCGCACCGGGTTCATCCAGCGCAAAACCTTCACCGGCATCCGCCTGTCCGTGACCAAGGACCCGGATTCGCCGGGCGATGTCAGCCAGTTTCAAGCGCTGACGACCGCGCTGGCTTCCACCATCGGCACGGGCAATATCGTCGGCGTCGGCACGGCGGTGTTCCTCGGCGGCCCGGGCGCGGTGCTCTGGTGCTGGCTGACCGGTGTGTTCGGCATCGCGACCAAGTACGCGGAGAGCCTGATCGCGGTCAAGTACCGCGTGCAGACCAAGGACGGACGCATGCAGGGCGGCGCGATGTACGCGCTTGAGCGCGGCCTGCACATGAAGTGGCTGGGCGTGCTGTTTGCGGCGCTGGCCATGCTCGCCTCCTTCGGCATTGGCTGCGGCACGCAGATCAACGCCATTTCCGAGATCATTCAGGGCAACAGCCCGATTTACATCCCGCCGATCGCGATTGGCATCGTCTTTGCGGCGATCACGGCCGTGGTCATCATCGGCGGCATTCAGTCGATCGCAACCGTGTGCGAAAAGCTGGTGCCGTTCATGGCGGCGTTCTATGTGCTGGGCTGCCTGATTATTCTGGGCATCAACTGGGATTTCATCCTGCCTGCGCTCAAGGCGATCTTCACGCTGGCGTTCCAGCCGGGTGCGGTCGCGGGCGGTCTGGTCGGCGGCGGCCTGCGCATCGCGATGCAGTATGGTGTTGCGCGCGGCCTGTTCTCCAATGAATCCGGTATGGGTTCCGCGCCGCTGGTCGCAAGCGCGGCGCAGACGCGCAATCCTGTGCGTCAGGCGCTGGTTTCTTCGACCGGCACGTTCTGGGATACGGTTGTGGTGTGCCTGATGACCGGCCTGGTGCTGGTGACGACCATCATGAAAAATCCCAACATCAATATGGACATGATCGAAAACGGCGGCCAGATGACCACGGCGGCGTTTTCGCAGATCCCGGTGGTCGGCCCGCTGATTCTGGTGGTCGGCATCATCACGTTCGCGTATTCCACGATCCTCGGCTGGTCGTATTACGGCGAGCGCTGCTGCGAATACCTGTTCGGCCGCAAGGGTATGCTGCCGTACAAGCTGCTGTTCATCGCGGTGATTGTGATCGGTCCGGTCATTTCGCTCGATCTGGCGTGGACGATCGCAAACACGCTCAACGCGCTCATGGCGATCCCGAACCTCGTGGCGGTGCTGCTGCTGAGCGGTGTGATTGCATCCGAGACCAAGCATTATCTCAACCATCTGGACGAAAAGGACGAAACGGAAATTCCGGTCGTGGACAAATAAAACGAGAAGAAAGCCGCTCGGTTTGCAGAGCGGCTTTTTTCTGCCATAAGATGGCAAAAAGGCACTTTTTTCGACAAGACTATTGAAAATCCGCGTAAAATTGTTGTATAAATAATATATGTTGTATTGGGAAAAGACGCGCCTGACGGCGCAGGGGGCGAAGGACAGTCGCCTTGGAACACGATGGACGGTATGGCTGCGGGCGCAGGGCCTGCCGTATCACTATGACGAGCGCTGCCACTGGATTTTGACAGGCGTGCTTTCGGTTTTTATCTGCTGGATGTGTGCGCTCATCCTGCCGGAGTCGCTGCCGTATCTGTGCCGGTCTCCGCTGTTGCTGCTGCTCAATTGGCTGCCCGTGCTGCTGGTACTGGTTGCGGTTGCCGGTGCGGTGCGCAATGTGTTCGGCGCGGCGGTCATCACGCTGGCGGTATGCGGCGTGCTCAACTTTGCCAACGAACTGAAAATTGAGGCGCGGGACGATCCGGTGTCGCCGCAGGACCTGACCATGGCGCGCGAAGCGCTGACGGCCGCGGGCAGTTATGATCTGCATGTGGACAAAGGCGTGGTGGCATCGTTTGCCATCGCGTTTTTGCTGCTGCTCGTGGGCGCGGCGTTGCTGCGTCCGCGCAGGGCGCAGGGCGCGGAGGCCGTCCGCAAGGAGGCGGTGCGGCGCGCGGCGTCGTTTGTGGGCAGTCTGGCGGCGCTGGCCGGCCTGACCGTGACGGTCTATGCCTCTTCCGATGTGTTGTCGGCCCTGCCATGCAGCAACCGCTTCCATATGACAACGCTGTGTCAGGAAACCGGCTTTCACTATACGTTTTTGCATCTGGTGACGCAAAACCATCTGCAAAAGCCGGACGGCTTTTCCAAATCCGCAACCGAGGACGCCATTGCGGCGACCGATACCGAACCGGCGCAGGCAAAGCCGGTCAACGTGATTTTTGTGATGAGCGAAGCGTTCAGCGACGTCACGGATGACGACGCGTTTGCGTGGACGGGCAATAACGACCCGCTGCTGCATTTCCATGCGCTGGCGCAGTCGGAAAACGCGATCACGGGGCATCTGGTCGTGCCGAACTACGGCGGCGGCACGGCAAACACTGAGTTTGACGTGCTCACCGGCATGCAGACCGCGATGCTGTCGGACGCGAGCGTTTCGGCGTTCCGCGTGATGCATAAGGCGACCGGCTCGGTCTTTCGCGTGGCCGAGGAAAACGGCTGGCAGACCGCGTTCATCCATCCCGGCAAGGCATGGTTTTACAATCGGCAGAACACCTATCGGTGGTTGGGCGCGCAGGAGATCATTTTTGAGGATGCGTTCACGCAGGCGACGTATAAGGGCGGTTATGTGTCGGATGCGTCGCTGACCAACTATGTGATCTCGGATTTTGAGCAGCGGCTGGAGCAGGGTGTGCCGCAGTTTACTTATGTGACCACCATCCAGAACCATATGGCGTACACCCCGCAGAAATATGAGCAGGAGGGCGCGCTGCCCGCGCTGGAACTGGCGGAGGAGCTGCCGGAGGACGCCGCGTCCATGCTGCAAGTGTACAGCTATGGCGTGCGGGATGCGGATACCATGCTGGGACGGCTGGTGTACTATTTTGAGCGCCGCAAGGAGCCGGTGCTGCTCGTTTGGTTTGGCGATCATATGCCCAGTCTGGGGCAGGATTATCTGTGCTACCAAGCGCTTGGTAAGGACATGACCGCTGACCGCAGCAGCGAAGCGTGGCTGGATGCCTATGCGCCGCCGTTTTTGCTCTGGGCAAATGACGCGGCCGCGGAGATGCTGGATTTCGATACGCTGGCCGAGCGGCTGGGCTTGCCGGAGGACGGCAAGCTGAGCGCAAGCTTTCTCGGCGCGGCGGTGCTGGACGCCGTGGGCTGCGGACAGAGCGATGCGTTTTTCGCCTTTGTCAACGAATTGCGGCGCGATCTGCCGGTCGTGCAGCGCGGCACGGCGGTGGACGCGCAGGACGGCTATTTGTCCGAACCGGATGGCGACGCCGCGCGGGCAATCCAAGAGTATCAGGACCGCATTTACTATCGGATGAAATACGAGACGGTGGAGGATACCGCATCGCAATCGGAAGCGGCAGAATCCCAACCGTAAAAAAGGCTTGTTGTCAGCATTTTCTGACAACAAGCCTTTTTCTATGTTCTGCGTTATTCCGGAATGGTGTCGGAAAACGTCACGGTAAACGCTTCGGTGAACAGATCGCCCTTAAAGCGGGATGGATCGGCAAAATCCTTTGCCGCGTCATATACATACAGCTCGCTTTTGTCGCGGAAGGTGCGCACCAAAATCGGGATTTCCTCGCCGTACACGATGGACACGGCCTCGGACTGTGTGCCGATGCCGACTGCAAGTCCTCCTGCTGCGATCTCTTCCGGTAGGCCGGGGGCGCTGGAAGTGTAACCCGAGCTGCTTTCGCCGCTCTCGCGCAGTACATGCGTGAATCCCTGTCCGTCCCCCTTGTCGGTCAGCGCGAAGGCGCCGGTGGGGGAGATCGGCGTATCGTTGTAAATTCGTCCTGAGCCGCTGTCGGCAGGCTCCCATTCGAGCGCGTCGTTCAGAATATAACGGGTGGTGGTGATACAGCGCAGATTTTCGTCGGCCTGATATTCATAGGCAATGAACTCCTGCGGGTTAATATTCGCGAGTGAGAGCACACGGTATTGCTCGTCGCTGCACTGCATCGGCGCAAGTTGCATGTCCGCAGCCGGTACTGCGCCGCTGTCTGCCGTCGGTTGACAGCCGGCAAAGATGCCGCACAGCAATAGGCACGCAAGCGGTAGAATGATCCGTTTTTTCATGGTGATCCCTCCCTTGTGCATCAGGTCAGATGGCTTTGCTATCCTACCCTCAGTATAGCAGAACACAAGGGGTTGTCAATTTGGAGCAGCAAAAAACGCCGAAAACATTCGGCGTTTTTTAATCATCTGTATTATTGCAGCAGCGCGCGATAGGTTTCCGCGCGGTCAGGCTGGCCGACCACCGCGAGCGAGACCTGCTCGAAATCGAAAATGCGGCGTGCCAGCTGGAGGATATCCTCTGCGGTGACCCGATCGTACGCGGCGAGCACCTGTTCGACCGCGGCCACCTGTCCGCGCAGCAGTTCGCTGCGGCCGATGGTCATCATGCGTGTGCCCGTGCTTTCCAGACCCATCAGCAGCGTGGTCTTGACCTGTTCGCGGCAGCGGGAAAGCTCGTCGGCTGCCGGACCGTTTTCGCAGAACTCATGCAGCTCGCGCACGATCAGCTCGAGCGCCTTCTGCTCGGTTTCCGCGCCCAGACCGGTGTAGATCGAGAACAGGCCGGTGTCCAGATGCGGCGTGGTGAAGGTGTAGATCGAGTAACACAGACCGTTCTGCTCGCGCACGCCCTGGAACAGGCGGGAGGACATGCCGCCGCCGAGAATCGAGCTGAGCAGGTTCATGGCAAAGCGGTCCTCGCTCAGCAGGGATACGCCCGGGAAGGACAGACAGAGGTGATTCTGCTCGATGTCCTTTTCGCGCAGCATCAGGCTGGGCTGGTAGACGGCGGGCGTAACCTCGTTGCGGCCTTCGCCCTCCATGTGGGAGAACAGATCGGCGATATAGTCAAGGTCGTCCTCGGTGAAGTGGCCGGAGACCGCGACCACGGTGTCCGCAGGGCGGTAATAGCGATGCATATAGTCGTGCATCGCTTCTGAATTGATGGTTTGCAGGGTTTCGGCGGTGCCAAGGATCGGACGGCCGAGCGCGGAGCCCTCATAGCATTTTTCAAACAGCTTGTCGATCGCAACGTCCTCGGGCGAATCCTCGTACATGTCGATCTCTTCCATCACCACGCCGCGCTCGAGGTCGATGTCCTCCTGCGCAAAGCGCGAGTGCATGAACATATCCGCCAGAATGGAGATGCCGGTTTTGAGGCGCTTGTCCAGCACCTTCATATAATAGCAGGTGCATTCCTTGTCGGTAAAGGCGTTGGCCTGTCCACCCAGCGCGTCGATTGCGATGGCGATATGCTGCGCGGAACGCTTTTCCGTGCCTTTGAAGATCATGTGCTCGATAAAATGTGAAATACCGTTCAGTGCGGCCGGTTCATACCGGCTGCCGTTGCCCACCCAGATGCCGACGGAAGCCGTCCGCACGGTGTCCAGTTTTTCCGAGATCAGGCATACCCCGTTGGGAAGAACACGTTTGACATACATAGTGCTGTTTTCCTCTTTCTGTTAGCATAAAGAAGGGGGTATGATCGCGGTATCATACCCCCTGTACGGATCATATTGTTTTAATAATACACCCGATTGCCGGATTCGTCCAGATGATAACGGTCTCCGTCGGAATCATAATAATCTCCCGTTTCCGCATCGTACCAGCCGCCCTCTTCCGCAAGGGAAGCGGGATCGACGCTGCTGTCGGAAGAGGAGGAATCGCTCGTGGTGGCCGGCGAGGTGGGCGGCGTGTCGTAATCCGTGCCGTCCAGCGGGCCGGAAGACGTATTCGTATCACTCGAGCCGGTTGTGGCATGTGCGGAAGAGGTGTCTCCCGGGAACACGTCGTTATAGATGTATTCATGGATATGGTCGGCGGCAACGTCCAGATCATACAGAATATACTCGCTGGAAGAACCGTAGTAATTCCATTCGCCGTCCAGCGGGACGCGGGTGTGCTCGAGCGTCGGCACACCGTCCTTGACCGCGCCGACAATCAGCGGGGCGATCTCGGTGGGCGAAAGCGAAGTCGTCACATAGGGAACCAGTTTCTGCATCAGTCCGATCAGTTCGCTGGCGCTCATTTCCTGCACCTTGGTGAACATGGCCTCCAGCACGATGCTCTGCCGCTCCACGCGCGCCCAGTCGTCGCCCGTGCCGCCCTTGCGGATGCGGCCGTAGCACAGCGCCTGTACGCCGTCGAGCGTTTGCAGCCCGGCGCCGTCCACGCCCTGAAATTCCTTGCCTTGCTCAATGCCGTAGTCCCGGATGACACGGTTGAGCTCGTCTACTTCGTTGGATTGTACGTCGATCTCCACGCCGTCCAGCGCGTCGATGATCTCGACCAGCTGCTCGAAATTGACTGCGATATACTCGGTGATATCCGTGCCGAAGTTCTCGTTGATCGTGCGGATGGCAAGACTCGGCCCGCCGAGAAAATACGCGGCGTTGAGCTTGTCCTCGCCATGATCGTCAATGTTGACGAGCGAGTCGCGCATCAGACTAATCAGTTTGATCTTGCCTCGGGTGTTGTCGATGGTCACGATCATCATGCAGTCGGAATGGCTCTGGGTATCGCCTTCGCGCGTATCCAGACCAAACAGCGCAATATTGGTGATGTTTTCGTCCGCCTTGACGCCGGCCGCCAGATCTTTGCCGTGCAGCGAAGAGTCATAGGTGTAGCCGAAGAACGAACGATAGGCATACAGGCCCAGACAGAAGATGATGGACAAGATGACCAGAACGGTCAGCACGCGGACGAGCCTGCGCTGGAAGCGTTTGAAAGACATAAAATCAATCCTGTACGAACTGCGCGAACGACCGCTCGGTCAGCTGATGCACGCGCAGCGTGTTGGTGTAGTTGACGTGGCCAACCGGCATGCCGGCGGTGATGGTGATGATATCGCCGACGCGCAGATCGACAGCGCTGATGGCAGCCTGCTCGGACAGGTCATACAGCTGGGTGCCCGAAGTCGGGTGGTCGGGAACCATCACAGGCTTGACGCCCCAGGACATGCTCAGACGGTGGAAGGTCTTTTCGTTCGGGGTCGCCGCGATGATCGGTGCGCCCGGACGGTAGGTCGATACCGCACGCGCGGTCGAGCCGGACTCGGTGAATGCAACGATGCACTTGGCGCCGAGGTCTGCGGTGGTCGAGCAGGTCGCGTGGGAGATGGCCAGCGTCTTGAGGTCGCCGGATACGTTCATGTTCTGGAACTCCAGACGGGTCGCGCGGCGGCGGTCATAATGGATGGTCTTTTCCGCGTTCTCCGCGATCATGCTCATGGTCTTGACGGTCTCCACCGGATACTTGCCGACCGAGGTCTCGCCGGACAGCATGATGGCGCTGGTGCCGTCGTAAACCGCGTTGGCAACGTCGGAAACCTCCGCACGGGTCGGGCGCGGGTTCTTGGCCATCGACTCAAGCATCTGGGTCGCGGTTACAACGCGCTTGCCGCGGGAGATGCAGGTCTTGATGATGTTCTTCTGGATTTCCGGCAGTACTTCGAACGGAACCTCTACGCCGAGGTCGCCGCGGGCAACCATGACGCCGTTGGCCTCGTCGAGGATTTCCTGAATGTTGTTGACGCCTTCCATATTTTCGATCTTGCAGATGATCTCCACGTCTTCTTTGCCGTGCGCCTTGAGGATCGCCTTGATGTCGCGCACGTCCTGTGCCGAGCGGGTGAAGGAAGCGGCGATGAAGTCGATACCCTGTTCGAGGCCGAACTCAATGTCCTCGCGGTCCTTGTCGGAGACAAACTGCATGTTCAGCTTGATGCCGGGCACGTTGATGGACTTGCGGTTGGAGAGCGGGCCGCCGTTGAGGGCGCGGCAGACGATATCCGTGCCGTCCTTGATCTCAATGACTTCGAACGCAACCAGACCGTCGTCGATCAGGATGCGGGTGCCGGGCTGTACGTCTGCCGGCAGGCCTTCGTAGGTGATGGAAACGATGGTGTTGTCGCCTTCGACATCGCGGGTGGTCAGGGTGAATTCCTGGCCCTCGACGATTTCGATCTTGCCTTCCTTATAGGTCTTGGTGCGGATCTCCGGACCCTTGGTGTCGAGCATGATGCCGACCGGCAGGCCGAGCTCCTTGCGCGCTGCCTTGACAGCGTCCATACGGGCCTTGTGCTCCTCGTGCGAGCCGTGGCTGAAGTTCATACGGGCGACATTCATGCCAGCCTTGATCATTTCAGGAAGAACCGCGTCGGTCGCAGGGCCGAGCGTACAAATAATTTTCGTTTTACGCATCGAAACATATCCTCTCTGGTATTATCGCGTTTTGTACTCTGATATTTTTTTAACAGCACTATTTTAGCAGTTTTCTGTTCTGTTTGCAATCGCTGGGCACGTTGTGGTGATATTTTCATGCTTTTCGACAAAAAAGACAGCGCCTGATGCAAACATCTTGTGTTTTATGATATGGTCTTGTATAATAATGAAGTATTCCAGACAGGGGAACAGATTAAACATGGAAAAACGCCTGTTTTGATGGAGAAAAGATTGGATAATAATGTATTCGGCGGCGCTGCCGCCGCAGAGAAGGAGAAGTGCACAATGGCAAAGCCGTTTTTGGTGATTATGGCCGCGGGTATGGGCTCGCGTTACGGCGGACTCAAGCAGATTGACCCGGTCGGCCCGAACGGGCAGATCATTCTGGACTATTCGATTTATGACGCGCATCGCGCGGGATTTGAGCGGGTGGTTTTCATCATCCGGCCCGAACTGCACGAGGCGTTTGAGCAGGCCATCGGCCGCAAGGCGCGCCGCTTTATGCAGGTGGATTATGCTTACCAGACGACGGACAACCTGCCCGAGGGTCTGCACGCGCCGGAAGGCCGCGAAAAGCCGCTGGGCACGGCGCATGCGGTCTGGTGCGCGAGCGAAGCGACCGCGGGTGCTCCGATCGCCGTGATCAATGCGGATGATTTTTACGGCGCGGATGCGTTCCGGAAAATGTATGACTATTTAATAAACGCACAGGACGACGAAAAGTTCCGCTACTGCATGGTCGGTTACCGTGTGGAAAATACGCTGACCGAAAACGGTACGGTGTCGCGCGGCGTGTGCACTGCGGATGAAAACGGCCTGCTGACCGGCATCATCGAGCGCACCGCGATTTCGCGCGCGGCGGACGGCCGCATCGTGTACGCGGCGGACGGCGACGAGCCGGCGGGCGAGATCCCGGCGGGCACGCCGGTGTCGCTCAACCTGTGGGGCTTTACCCCGTCCTTCCTGCCCACGCTGGAGGACGGCCTGCGCCGCTTTTTCGCGGAAAAACTGCCTCAGAACCCGATGAAGGGCGAGTATTATCTGCCGTTTGCGGTCGATGAGCTGATCCAGGCCGGACGCGCGACCGCGCAGGTGCTGACGACGACCGCGCGCTGGTTCGGCGTCACCTACCGGGAGGATAAGCCGACCGTGTGCGCCGCCATCGCGGAGATGACCCGGCAGGGCGAATATCCGGAAGACCTGTAAGCGGGAGGAAGACCATGGATTTTTCGGCAGAATTTGTTGCGCTGCGCGACCGCATGGTGCAGGCGCTGGACAAGGCATTTGTCACCACGCAGAATACCGAAGTGGCCGGGCGGGTCGCGGCGTCGTTCAGCCAGTTCGATGCGATCAGCCATAAAAAGCTGCTGGGTCTGGTGTCGCTGAACGCTTCCAGCCATGCGCATGAATACCGGTTGCTGTTTGCCGCGCCGGAACTGGACGAAGCGGCGCTGGAGGACTGGTGGGAATACGCCAAGCGGGCGGAGCAGGAACTGGTGCAGCCGGATACGGCACACGATTTTTCCATCCTGTCGCTGATTCTGGTCACGCAGCAAGCCGGGCGGGATGTGCAGAAAAAACTGCGCCGGCTGAGCGCGGAGCGCCAGTTTGAAGGCGGCAAGCACGGCTGGTCGTCGGTACATATTGCGGTGGTGGATCTTGGGGCACACAAGGTGTATACCAATCGCATGGGAGGTCCGCTGAAGAATATTTTGCAGCCGATTGTGTGAAAAAATACTTGAAATTGCGGCGTTTTTGTGATATAGTATCGTGTACGCAAATATAGCGTGCCGTGACCGGCACGATAATGAAATGAAAAAACAGTGGAGGAATCGATATCATGACTACCGCACAAATTGCACTTTCGATCATCATGATCGTTGCCAGCCTGTTCCTGATCGTTGTGGTACTGCTGCAGAGCGGTGCACAGCAGGGTCTGGGCGCGATCTCCGGCGGCGCGGAAACCTTTTTCGGCGCAGGCAAGGCGACCGCAGCTGATAAGGTGTTTGCCCGCCTGACTTCGGTTGTCGGCGTAGTGTTCGTAATCGCTGCGCTCGTACTCAATCTGGTTCACTGAGATGGCAACGGTACAGCGCGCGCTGCTGCTGGTGTTTGCGGTTCTCGCGGCACTGACGATTTTGCAGCAGGTGCGGTACGGCATGATTTGCGGCCGCGCGGAGGGAGAGGACAAACAAGACGATCCCAAAGCGAAGGCATGTCAGCGAAGCGCGATGATTTGCGCGATCGCGGCGGCGGTATGTCTGGGCGTCAATATCGTGCTCGGCATGCTCAGCCGGTGAGCGGACTGCGACAAGTGAAAACGGTGCAATCGTGGGATTGCACCGTTTTTTTCTGCTTGAGGCGGTGCGGGTGCCCGGCGGCATACCGCTTTGGTTTGATGCCGGAATATGGTATACTGCATACAGGACGACAAGTGGTTTCGCTGTTTTACAGCGCATAAGGGGTTTTGAAGATGAAAAAACAGGCGAATGTCTGCCGCGTGCTGGTGGTGGACGGACAGGGCGGCGGCATCGGCGGCCAGCTGGTCAAACTGCTGCGGCCGGTCCTGCCGGCGTATTGTGAACTGATCTGCGTCGGCACCAATTCACTGGCGACGAGCGCGATGCTCAAGGCGGGGGCAAGCCGCGGGGCAACAGGGGAGAACGCGGTTTTGTTCAACGCCGCGCGCGCGGACGTCATTCTCGGGCCGATCGGGATCGTCGCGGCCAACGGGATATTGGGGGAGGTGTCTCCCAAAATGGCGCAAGCCATTTCGGGCGCGGAGGCGCAAAAAATTCTGATCCCGTCCTCGGCCTGCGGCATTCTGGTGGCGGGCACGGAGGATTGCCGGCTGGAGGAATACCTGCGCCGCGCGGTGCAGATGCTGCTGCGGGTCGTGGCGGAATGAGCGGAGCGGATCAGGCGCTGCGGCGGCGCGAGGTTGCCGGATATGGCCCGCTTTTGCTGCAAATCGAAGCGCAAATGCGGCAAAAACAGCCGCTGCTGATCGCGATCGACGGTCGCTGCGGCAGTGGAAAGACCCAGCTTTCGGCGTTGCTGCAAACACAGTTCCCATGCCGTGTGTTTCATACCGATCACTATTACCTGCCGGTCGCGCAGCGTCCGGCGGACTGGCGGCAGCGTCCGGCCGGCAATATGGATCTGGAACGGCTGCGGACCGAAGTTTTGCTGCCTGCGCAGCGGGGCGAGACCGTGCGCCAGCGTATCTTTGACTGTGCCGCGCAGCGCCTCGGCGAGCCGCAGACCGTGCCGCCGGCGCCGCTCACTGTCGTAGAAGGCAGTTATTCGCTGCACCCTGCTCTGAACGGCGCATACGACATGCGGATTTTTCTGACCTGCTCGGACACGGTGCAGCAAGCGCGGCTGCAAGCGCGCGAGGGCGAGCATTACGACATGTTCCGGCAGGTTTGGATCCCGATGGAGGAGCTGTATTATGCGCGGTGCCGTCTGCTGGATACGCATCCGATCCTTGTGGACACCACTTGCTTTTTCTGCGAATCGACGGATTCGCTTTCCAAATAAATGCGATATTGCTGTCAGGAAGACAGCTTTTTCCCTTGGCACCTCCGAAAAAAGCCAGGAAGGCTATGCCGTTTCAGAAGAAACCGGCGCGCAAAGACTTTTGTAAGGAGCGTTACATCATGCGAAAATCCATCCATCAACTGGTCCTGGCGGCGCTGTTTCTGGCGCTGGGACTGATTCTCCCGTTTTTTACCGGACAGATTCCGCAGATCGGCAACATGCTGCTGCCGATGCACATTCCGGTGCTGCTCTGCGGTTTGATCTGCGGCTGGCAGTATGGTGCGGCCATCGGCTTTGTCCTGCCGCTTTTGCGCTATGTGCTGTTCGGCATGCCGCCGATCTTCCCGACCGGCGTTGCCATGGCATTTGAACTGGCAACCTATGGCTTGGTCGTCGGCTTTCTGTATGCGCGCTCGCCCTGGAAGTGCATCATCGCGCTGTATCGTTCGCTGCTCGCGGCGATGGTGCTCGGCCGCATCGTCTGGGGCGTGGCCGAGGTCGTCTTGCTGGGCCTGTCCGGACAGGCGTTCACCTGGCAGCTGTTCCTGAGCGGCGCGCTGCTGACCGCGATTCCGGGTATCGTGCTGCAGCTGATTTTCATCCCGGCGCTGATGGTCGCGCTGGACCGCACCGGACTGGTGCGCTTTTCGCGCAAGGATGCGGCGGATCTCACAAAATCCGCTTGAAAAACTGCATAGGAGCAAACGATCCCCGTCGAACCGGCAGGTTGTGCCGCCGGTTCGACGGGGATCGTGTCGTTATTGGAATGTGAGATGTTTCACAGCGCGTCGATGTTGATGCAGGAAACGTGGGGAATCTGGGACAGCCGGAACAGCATGTCTGAAGTGGAGATGCTGCGCTGCTGCACGCCGAGGTACAGCTCGAAGCGCACGCGGATATGTTCTTCGTCAACGGCGCGGCTGGAAAAGTTGCTGATGTTGGCCTGCTGCAGTTCGAGCGCCTGACAAATGGTTTGCAGGCAGTCGTCTTGGCGGCCGTATAGGAACGAAATCTCAAAGCGCGGGAATTTGAACATGCGCAGTGCGATCATCGCCACGGCAAAGCCGCTGAGGGATACGATATATTGTCCTGCACCGACGGCAAGGCCCAGACAGGCCGACACCCAAAGGGTGGCGGCGGTGGTCAGGCCGCGTACCGAGCGGCCTTCCTTCATAATGGTGCCGGCGCCGAGAAAACCGATGCCGGAAATGACTTGCGCACCCAGGCGGGCGGGATCGGAGTTTGCTGTGCCGACAAACTCGCCCACCGTCTGTCCGCCCAGCAGCATGACCACGGCGGCGCCGATGGTGACCAGCATATGGGTGCGCACGCCGGCGGGATGGTGTGCGCGGGCGCGCTCCCAGCCGATGCCTCCGCCAATGCACAGCGCAAGCAACAGTCGAAGCGCGGTATTGCCCAGCAGGATAAGATGATCCATGCCGTTTACCCCCTTTTGTGGATAAAAAGCGGATTGGTAAACGCGATATGTTGGCCGGTGCGGCCGTAATAGGTGCCGATCAGATCGGCACGCAGCCAGCCCGGCGCGGCGGACAGGTGCAGGCGCTGGTGCGGCTGCACGGGGCAGACCGCGAGCACGCGGCCGTTTTGCACCAGACGGAGTTCCTGCATCTGCACCTGACTGCGGTCCCAGTCGTTTGGCAGGGTGTCTGGATCGACCGTCAGTTCAATTTCCAGCTCGCCGGATGCCACTTCGTCGCCGATTTCCCATGCGCGTCCGTCCGCATCCGTGCCGCGCATGGTCAGCAGCGGGCCGGCCGCAAGGCAGACCCGGCCGCCGCGGATTGCATCCATGATGGATTGCTGCGACAGCGGCGCGTCCGTGCCCACATAGGTGTGCGCGTAGGCGAAGGTGTCCTCGCGGTGCCAGTCGCGGCCGCTGGTGGCGGTCAGACGGCAGCCGCGGTCGAGCAGCTGCTCCCACAGCGCGAAGGCGCGCAGACTTTGGATCTTGCGCGGCGCATCGTCGCGCGACCAGACTTCGAGGTAATCGACCGCGGTCCAGTCGGCCACCTGAAACTCCCAATGATAGCCGGTGTTGACCGGATTGGACAGTGCAAACGGGTGCGCGATGCCGACGATGCCGCCGTTTTTGTGAACGGATGCGATCGCCGCATCAATTTCGGGCGGCCGCACGCCGCGCCAGTCGGTGTAGCCTTGCTCGCCCAGTACCAGCATATGGCCGAAATACGTCGTCCATTCGATGCCGGCCACGCCGACAAGCCCCTCACGCTCGAGCGCGGGATAAAACTCGCGCAGGCCGGAGGCGGTGTTGTGGTCGGTCAGCGCCACGGCGGCAAACCCGCGGTTGTGCGCTGCCTGCACCAGACCGGAGACCGTGAAATCGCCGTCGCTGTGTTCGGTGTGGGTGTGCAGTTCAACCGGATACCACTTCATCGTGCAGCCTCCCTTCGATGCGCAGTGTGCCGCGGCACACGGGCGAAATAATTTCGTGCAAATGCAGCATGCCGGACCACGGTCCGTCCAGCCGGTCGGGCGGCGTAAAGCCGCGGGACGCGGACGTGGTGGTCAGGATGTGCTCCTGATCGGTGTCCCAGCGGTGGGCGTTTCCGACATACTGCCCGTCCTTGTCCAGCGAGATCGTGATCAGGTTTTTGACCGGCAGAAACCGGTCGGCCTGCATGGGCTGCAATTCGCGCGGATAGCAGTCATAGTAGCGCGTAAGCGCTTTTTCAACCGCCGGACGGCAGATTTCGTCCGCCGTTTCCTTGCCGGGGGAAAAGGTGAAATACAGACGGATTTCCGCTGTGCCGTCCGGACAGGTGAAGGCAAACGGCACATCGTGCTGCGCGTCCTGCGGCGACCAGCAGTAATCCTGCTCAAACAGTACCATCGGTTGGTCCCTCCTTTGCATAATACGGGGTGCAGCGCGCGGGCGTTTCGGCAAAGCAGCACAGCGCGCAGGGCAGTTTGCCATCCTGCGTGCCGAACGCCTGTGCCAACAGGCCGGTGGTGTAGACCTGTACCGGTCGGCCGCGCTCGGTCAGATATTGCGCTGCGCGTGCCTGCACTTCATCGCAGGCGCTGGTAAAGGTGCGCGCCTCGTCCGCGCACATGAGGAACACCTGCGGGTCGCAGGCATCGACCAGACTTTGCGGCATGCCGTCTTTCTGGCCGTGGTGGGTCAGCTTGAGCACCTGTGCGCGCGGAAAATCCGCGGCGGCGCAGCGCGCATCCCAGCCGCTGCACAGATCGCCGGTCAGCATGGCGCGCCAGTCGCCGCATTGCAGGCTGCACGCGAGACTGCAGGTGTTTTCCACCTTGTCAAACGCGCGCATCGCATCGCGCTGGGCGGCGGGGGCGTCCATGCGGCAGAACGCCTCGTACTCCGTGCGGCGACGCTCGATCTGCGCTGCATCCATGCCGAACAGGCGGATTTCGCAGCCCGGCCACAGGGGTTCGTAAGCGTTTGTCGCGGCGCGTTCGCGCACGGGCACGCCGCGCGCGGCAAGGATCTGCCGCAGCTGCTCCAAATGCTGCAAACCGGTGGTGAACAGCCTGAGGCTCAGGTCGTCCGGGCATTCGGGCAGCGCCGCGGCAATGGCGCGCTCCGCGCTGGTTCGCGGCCAGCAGTTGACCCAGAATGCGCCGATGGGGAATTGCTCCGCCGCCTCCACCAGACCGCTCAGATGGTCGTTGTGCAGGTGGGTGCAGATCATGCAGTCAATCTGTCGCACGCCCTTCTGATGCAGAAAGTCCGCCAGACGGATGGTGCCGGGCTGGTCATAGGCCGCATCGCTGCTGCCCGGGCCGCCGTCGATGACCAGACAGTGCGCCCCGTCGAGAAGGACGATCGCCTCGCCGTAACCGACGCTTAAAAAGTACAGTTCCATAATGTTCCTCCGTGGAAAACAGACACATGGGCGGCCCGGTTGCCGGACCACCCATGTGATTCTTTGATTAGCGGACCGATGCGGTCTTTTCCTGATTGCGTTCAGCCATGACCAGCGCCACGCGCTCCTCCTCGGTGTGCGTGGAGGGCGGGGTGATCAGGCTGACAACGATGCAGAAGATAAAGGTCACGATCGTTACCGGAAGCGCCGGGCCGGCGAAGGTGTCGGTGATCCAGGCGTTGAACGGCTGGTAAACCAGATAGATCACGCCGAATACGATGCCGCTTGCCATGGTGGCAACGCCGCCCTGCCAGGTTGCACGCTTCCAGAAGCGGCCGACCAGCAGCGCGACCGCCATGCCGGGCGTGAACGAGCCGATAACGTTGTTGATGTAGCTCATGATGTCGTTGGCGAAGATGGTCATGCCGAACGCGCCAACCAGCATGATGACCAGAATGATACGGGAATACTTCGGGATATCCTTGTCCTCAACCGGCTTTTTGAAGATCAGGGCATACACGTCGGTCAGGAAGGTGGTAACGCCCGCGATGGCGTCCGAGTCTGCCGAGGACATGATGGCGGACAGGCCGGCGATCAGGCAGACCAGACCGATGGCGGGCGGGAATACCGTGGTCGCCATGTAAGCGAAGGTGAAGTCCGGGTTGGCCAGAACGCTTTCCGCGCCGGTGTTGGTGGCGATGGTGAAGCCGGACATGCCGACGATGGCCGGCAGGATCGAGAAGCAGCCAACGACTGCCGCCGCGATCAGGATGGCCTTACGGGCCGTCGCAGGGGTCTTGGCGGTGTAGACACGCATGTGTGCGGTCGGGCCTGCCATTGCGCCGTAATAGGAAGCGAGCGCCACGGCCAGCACGCCGAGCACACCCTTGGAGCCCAGACCGAACGCGGTCATCGCACCCGGGTTGCCTGCTGCTTCATACGCAGCACGGATGTTGTCGAAGCCGCCTGCGGCCGGAATCGCCAGAATGGCGATCAGAACGAAGCCGCCGAACAGCAGCACTGCCTGAATGGCATCCGTCCAGACAACGGCCATGTAGCCGCCGACGAAAACGTAAACGCCGAAGGCCAGAACGGTGATGATTTTTGCCGGGATCATGTCCATGCCGATCAGGTATGCCAGATAGTTGGCGCCGCCGTTGATGGCGCTGCCGACCCATACGATCGAAACGATGAAGATGACGACCGACATGAATTTGCGCATGTACGGGCTGCCGTCGTAGTAGAACTGCAGCTCTTCGCAGAGCGTACGGAACTTATGCTTGCGAACGTGCGAGAAGCAGAATGCAACGGTCACCAGACCGATTGCGTTGGCCAGCGGATACACCGCGCCCAGCCAGCCGTCGCGGAAGCCGTTTGCCGTGGCGCCGACCGAAGTGCCCGTGCCGACTGCTGTTGCCGCCGCAGTGCAGATCAGCAGAAGCAGGCCAACATTTCGGCCGCCCATCAAGTAGTCTTCGCCTTGTGTGCTGCCCTTTTTGCTGGTCAGATAGGCAATGAGTATCATCAGTGCGATGTATACAAAAAAGCCTATGACAAAAAGTACCGCATATTGTCCTGATACCATAAGATTTCTCCTTTCATCCCTCATTAAGTGGTATAGACAACCTACATTCTCTTTATAGCATAAGCCCACAAAGTTGTAAATACCTCTCATAAAAATTTGTCGAAACGACGTTTTTTGAGGAACAAACTTATCCAATATGAACAGTAAAAAACTGGGTGCTCACAATGGGCGGCTTGCACTTTTGTCAAAATCATATATAATAGTACATATCCAAAAAACGGCGCGGTTTTGTCTGGGCAATGCGTGCGACAGGGGGAGGAACCATACATGCAGCAAAAATCTTCTGCCTTACGCGCAAAAGAGGCTTTTTTGGCCTTGTATCAAGCGGGGGAATTTGAACCGGGCGGCAAGCTGCCGTCCGAGGTCCATATGGCGGAGCGGCTGGGCGTGAGCCGGGAAACCTGGCGCAAGGCGCTGAGTCTGCTGCGCAGCGATGGGCTGCTGGTTTCCAAGCACGGTTCGGGCACCTATCTGCTCGAGCGGCCGCGCCGCATTGCCAATGATCTGGCCCAGCTGCAAAGCATGACCAAAATGATCGCGGCGGCGGGCATCCATGAGAATGAGTCGCATGTGGAAGGGGCGGTCGGCCGCGCGCCGGCGGACGTCACCCGCTTTTTCGAAGCGCCAGTGGATGAGGAATTTTTCATCCTTCAGCGGGTGCGCCACGCGGATTGCGGCATCATTTCGGCCAGCCGGAGTTATCTGCCGCTCAAGTATGCGCAGGAGCTGCGCGAGCAGATCCCGCCCTCGATTTTCGCGTATCTCGAGCGGGCGCATGGCATCCGCATCAGCCGCGCGCTGACCGAATTGTTCATCCCGCCGCAGGACGATCCGCTGCGGGCGCTGCTGCGGCTGCCGCAGGGCCGCGAAGCGTTTGGCTTCCGGCAGTATCACTATGATTCGCGCGGCAATCCGTTGCTGTATTCTCTGGATTACCTGCGCAGCGACCTGTTTCACTTCACCATCATGCGCACCCGGCCGTAAGACGAGCAGCTGGGCTTGTCAGGTAAAAAACAGCCGCCGTGCGGTCGGAAACGACCGTGCGGCGGCATTTTTGTGACAAAATCGGCGCTCAGGCGAATTGCTGTGTGAGCAGAGACCGCACGCCCTCCCATTCGGTTTGGTGCAGACAGCACAAGCTGGCGTGCGGGACGGTGCGTGCGCTGCCGTCCATGCGGCGGGCGGGCAGATCGCGCGCCTCATTGTGCGCGGCGGCAAAATCCGAAAGCGTGACAAACACCATGTCCGCGACCTCGCTGCCGGGGGCAAACGGCGGAATGCCGTCGATGCGGGCGAGAAAAGCGAAGGCAAGCTCGTCGTCAAAGCCGCCGTCTTCGCCGCGCGCATACTGCTGGCGATAGCTGCCCGCCGGAAGGATTTCGTCCGGCCGCAAAAGCAGGCCGCTTTCCTCGCGCGCTTCGCGCAGCATGGCGGTTTCGGGTGTTTCGCCGGGATCGATGTGGCCGGTGGCGGACAGGTCAAAACCGCCGGGGTAGAGCGGGCGGTCAAACTGGCGCTGCTGTAACCACAGACCAGGGATTCCGTCCCGGACGCCGACCGTCCACAGGTGGCAGACATGGTGAAACAGCCCCTGGGCATGGACAACCGCGCGCGGGCGCTCGCCGCAGGGGCGGCCGTCTGCATCATATACCGTGAGCAGCTCGCCGCTGCTCTGTGCGTTGATCAGTGCCTGCTTTTGCACGCGGCTGAGCTTTTTGATGGCGGCTTCCCGCTGCATGGCTTCGCTTTGCGTCGGGAAGGTTTCGCTGTATACCAGTGTGACCGGGCCGCGCCCGCGGGTGTATTTTGCGCCCTTTCCACTGTTGTGCGCGGCCAGACGGGCGGTCAGGTCGTTGGTCCAACCGCAGTACAGCGTATCATCCGCGCAGCGCAGGATATAGGTGTAATTGTTCATTGGTGCGAGCGGATATCCCGCTGGGCGACGACCTTGCAGCCTTGGCTGGCGATCAGGGCGCGCACTTTGTCGTGGCTTTTGTCGCTGCTGCCGCTGGCGGAGACCAGCAGAACCTCCACCTCTTTGCCGGCGGGCAGCAGATGGACCACAGTATTGAACGGCGGGGCGGGGAAGCCGGCCCAGACCGGCGCCATCAGCACGATGCGGTCGTAACCCGACAGATCGAGGGAATGCTGCAGAGGCACGCACTTCTGGCGGATGGCAGCGGGACAGCCGCGGGTGAAGGCGGTCAGCATGTTATATTTTTTCACCGGCACGGCTTGCAGCAGGTCGGCGCCGCGTGCATTCGCTTCCGCGCGGGCGAACGACCGCGTCGCGCCGCCGAGCGTGAAATAGACAACGGCGGTTTTCATGGGACATACACTCCTTGTTGTCGTCAGAGAATCAGAATATTGTTAATCATAGTATATCACAAAACAAAAGCAGCGGACGCATGATCCGCTGCTTTTTTGTGAGTTATTCTGCATTGTTTTCCGCATCGGCCTTCGCGCGGTCGCGCTCGGCTTTGCGCTTTTTGTACAGCCGGCTGCCGATAATGTAACCGACCACGGCAAACGCAATGGCCAGAATGGTGGCGTTCGGCGGATTGAAATGCGCCATTTCGAGTACGCCGGACAGGATATAGCCGATCGCTACGCCGAAAGCGGTGTAGTGGAAGACAACACGCGGCATGCCGAAGATCTTGACGTCGGCGGGATCGATGTCCTCTTCCTCTTCTTCCGTCTCTTCCGGCTGCGCCTCGGTATCGTCGTCCGCGGCTTGGATGGCTTCGCTGTCGTCGGTTTCCGCGGTCAGCGCGGATGCTTCGTTTTCTTCCAAAACGGTTTCCACTTCTGCCGGGACGGACTGCACTGGCTCGGCCTGTTCTTCGGTCAGCGGCTGCTGGTTTTCGCTCATAGGGGGCACATCCTCTCGTTTGGGAGGGGTTTTACTGGACAGAACTCTGCGTCGGGATGATGATGGCGGCGAGAATATAGGCTAAAATGCCGGTGCCGCCGAAGCAGCAGAGAAATGCCCAGGCAAGGCGGATGAGTGTGGGGTCAAGGCCGAAATACTCGGCAATACCCGCGCATACGCCGCACAGCATGCGGTCGGACTCACTGCGGTACAATTTCTTGCCATTCATAGTAAAAACTCCTTTTCATCTATCATACGTTGTTTTTGAAGGTTCGTCAAGGGGGAGCCGGTCAAAGGGACGGTTGGGTCAAAAACCGATGGGCACTCCGCTGGTATCTTCCAGCAGCAGGTCGAGCGTGCCGCTGCTGACCTCAGCGCGCAGCTGCGGGCAGCCGTGTTCCTTGCCGGGCTGGGACGCGTGGGTCGCGCCTGCGTTGCCGCCGGCGATGGCCTTGCCGTTGAGCAGGATCGTGCCGCCTGCCGCATCCACTTGATAACGCAGCACGGATGGGTCCGTATATCCCCCGACCAGAGTCGCGGCGATGCTGCCGTCGCCAAGCGAGATATCCAGCGTGCCGTCCTCGCTCATCTGACCGATTTTCAGCTGATCCGCGGAGAACTTTCCGTTTTGCACCGTGATAGTATACTTGTCGCTGCATAGCTTTTCCGCGTTGAGCGTGCCGTCTGCGATCTGGATTTCCAGATGATCGGCGGCGAAGGCGCCGGAACCGGAAATATCGACCGTCTGATCGCCCACATTCAGGAATATGCGGGAATAGGACAGGGTATACGGCACATAAATCACGCATTGCTCCGCGCCGTTGGGCGTGAGCGTCAGCGACCAGGTGCTGCCGTCGATTGTACTGCTTTCGATATCCGCGCCGGATACGTCAAAGGTTCTGGTATCGCTGACGATGTTGATCGTGCTGCTGCCATCCGAAACACCGGAAAAATCAAAGTTCAGCGCGGAGATGGCGTCCATACTGCGCGGGATGGTGATATCGCTGGCGATCGTCTCATGGCGTTTTTCCAGCCAGTCGTCCACCCAGTCGGTGTCGAACTCGTTGAGGACATCATCGACCTTGTCGTTCACTGCGGCCTCGATCTGGTCGGAAAATGTGTCGTCATCAAACCAGCCGGCGTGCCGGACGCCATCTTCCCACCAAACATGGTAGGAGACACGGTCCTGCACAAAGTTGGTCGCGGCGCGCAGCGTTTCGCTGACCGGATGCAGCGCGCCGTTGTAATACGAGCCGTACAGCTGGCCGCCCGCGGCCCAGCCGCCCAGCATCATGCAGCCGCCGATCCCGACGACCGCGCAGCAGGCGAGAATCAGTTTTTTCATTTCGCTTCACCTCCGGTTTTCCGGGTGCGGCCGCGGATTTTGTCGATCGGCCAGCGCAGGATCGCGACCAAAAGACGGAACAGCGGCGGCACAAACAGGACGCACAGCTTGATCATGAGCAGGGTCACCAGAATGCCCAGCGCGAACAGCGCAAGGCCGCAGCCGAGCGTCATCACCGCGCTGGCAGGCATGGCCCACAGAACAAACGAAAACCCGCACAGCACAACGCCCGCGGCCAGCAGGCAGAGCGGCACAACGATGATGAACGCCGCGGCGATCAGCACGATCGACAGCAGCACGCCGAGCACGGCGGCAATCACGCCGAGCAGCGCGCCCGCGAGCGGGATGCCGACCGGGATCGCCAGCAGCACCAGCACGAGCAGCAGCCACGGGCTGACGCCGCGCCAGCGGCGTTTGGCCGTTTGCGCCGCCGCACCGTCGGCAGCGGACGGCACAGCGGTCAGCTCCCGGTAATCCGCGAGGATCTGCGCGGCGACCTGCTCGGGCGCGCCCAGATCGGCGATGACCTTTTGCTCGTTTTCCGGTCCGGCGTCGTCAAAATATTCCTCATAATAGCGCAGGGCGCTGGCGCGTTCCTCCTCGGGCAGGACGGAAAGCGCCCGCCGCAGCGCAGCCATATATTCGCTTCTGTTCATTGGCTATCCCCTCCAAAAAAGATCGCGTCGATGCCGTTGCGGTAGTTCTGCCAGTCGATGCGGTGCTGCCGCAGCCGGGCGCGGCCGTGCTCGGTGATTTTGTAATATCGCCGGTTGCGTCCGGCATAGGCTTCGTCGTAGGTAGTCAGGCAGCCGTCCTTTTGCAGGCGGCGCAGCACGGGATACAGCGTTGATTCGGAAATTTCCAGTACTTTTTGCACATCTTGCGTGATGCGGTAGCCGTAGGTGCTCTCCCGCTCGACCACCGCGAGCACAATGCCGTCGAGCAGGGAGGAGGCGATGGGATATGACATGGGAAATCACCTCTCTTTTGTGTTTGCAACAATATTATATGAGATATAATATAGCGTGTCAACTGGCATTTCAAAAAAAGGTGTGAAGGAATTGTAAATTTTGTAGGAACGGTGCGCGGAAAAGCGCGTTTCCGCATTGTATTTGCGCGTCAAATGGCGTATAATGTTATCCGTATGAGTAGAAGGCAATCACAAGAAGGGGCGAATGAGGAAATATGAAACTGGCTGTATTATTCGGCGGCATTTCGAGTGAGCACGATATTTCGTGCTTGTCCGCTGCGTCCATTCTGCGCAATTTGGACAAAAACAAGTATGAGATCTACGCGGTTGGCATTACGCAGGAGGGCAAGTGGTATTACTGTCCGACCTGCGACGCGGACCGCATCGAAAACGGTTCGTGGGAGCGCATGGCGGACAAGGTGCCGGCGGTGCTGTCGCCGGACCGCGGGGTACATGGGCTGCTTCTGCTGCACGAGGGGAAAACCGAAGCGGTCCGGATGGACTGCGTGTTCCCGGTGCTGCACGGCGTCGGCGGCGAGGACGGCACGATGCAGGGCCTTTTGGAACTGGCGGGCATCCCGTATGTCGGCTGCGGCGTCGCGGCCAGCGCCAACTCGATGGATAAGTCGATCACCAAGGCGATTGTGGAGACGTCCGGCGTGCGGCAGGCAAGATATTATCTTGCCCTGCGCCATGACTTTGAGCGCAGCGCGGAAGGCGTTGTCCGCGCTGCGGCCGAGGCGCTCGGCTCGTTCCCGGTGTTCGTCAAGCCCTGCTCGCAGGGTTCGTCGGTCGGCGTTGCCAAGGCGGGCGATCTGCTTGAGCTGGCCGCGGGTCTGACCGAGGCGTTCAAGCTGGACAGCAAGGTGCTGGTCGAGGAATTCATCGACGGGCACGAAGTCGAGTGCGCGGTGCTCGGCAACCAGCGTCCGGTCGCGTCCACGGTGGGCGAGATCGCGCCGACGCAGGAATTTTATACATTCGACGCCAAATATAAGGATGAAAGCTCCAAGCTGTACATCCCGGCGCATATCACCGAGGAGCAGCTGGAAACCGTGCGGCAGAATGCGCTGCGCGTTTACACCGCGCTCGGCTGCCGCGGCCTGTCCCGCGTGGACTTCTTTGTCACGCACAAGGACGGCGAAGTGGTGTTCAACGAACTCAACTCGATTCCGGGCTTCACTTCGATCAGCATGTATCCCAAGCTGTTCGATTATGAGGGCATCCGCTATCCCGACCTGCTCGACCGTCTGATCGAGCTGGCGCTGGAGGAGCATCATGGATAACCGTGCAATCGGCGTTTTTGATTCCGGTTTGGGTGGCCTGACCGCCGTGCGGCGGTTACACGCGCTCATGCCGGACGAGGACATCATTTACTTCGGCGATACCGGCCGCGTGCCCTACGGTACGCGCGGACGGGATACCATTATCAAATACGCGCGGCAGGACGTCGCGTTTCTGCGGCAGTTCGACCTCAAGGCCATCATCATCGCGTGCAACACGGTCTCGTCGGTGGCGCTTGACCTGCTCAGTCGGGAAAACGACATCCCGATCATCGGCACGGTCGAACCCGCGTGCCGCCGCGCGATGACCCAGACCCTGAACGGCAAAGTCGGCGTGATCGGTACGGCCGCGACCGTGCGGTCGGGCGCATACGAGCGCTATCTGCACCATGCGGACGGCAGCCTGACGCTGTATACGCAGGCGTGCCCGCTGTTTGTGCCGCTCGTGGAAAACGGCCGCGTGCAGCGCGGGGACGTGGTGATCGAAACCGTGGTGGCTGAGTATCTCGCACCGCTCAAACAAGCGGGCGTGGATACGCTGATTCTGGGCTGCACGCACTATCCGCTGCTGGAGGACGTGATCGGGGACTTTATGGGCCCGGACGTGACGCTCATCGACTCGGGCGCGGAGGCGGCCAACCTCGCTTCGACCCAGTTTGACCCGGCGGAAGGCCCGGGCGAGACGCGCTATTTCGTTTCGGACGACCCGGACGGATTTGACCAGCTGGCCGGTCTGTTTTTGCAGGAGCAAGTGGACGTCGGCGCGGGATTGGTCGATATTTCGAGTTATTGATATCAGGCATGGACGGAGTGTATTATGAAAAAGGACGTTTGGCTTTCGATTTCCTCCAAGCAGCAGTTTGCCGACTGCGATGAGGAGCGGATCGATTTGGTGACCGCGGCGACGCTCTATGAGCGCGGCGGCAAATATTACATCGCCTATGAGGAGAGCGAGCTGACCGGTCTGGAAGGCACCAAGACCACGGTCAAGCTGGACGGCAAGACGGTCGCGCTCATCCGCACGGGCGCATTTCCTTCGCACATGCTGTTTGCCGAGGATGAGCGGCATGTTGGATTGTATCAGACACCGGTCGGCGCGGAAATGACGGTTTCCACCCATACCTCGCGTGTGCGCAACACCGTGGGGGAAAACGGCGGCGAACTGGTGATTGATTATACGGTGGAAGTGGATCATTCGCTCATGGGCGAGCATCATTTTGAAATGGTGGTATCCACCCAGCCGGCACAGGTTTGAGAAAAATAAACGGAGAGTGAACAGATGAACGCATATGAATTTGCGCGCGCCGAGGCCACCCGCGTGGTCGAGGCGGCTTACCATAAAGCAGTGGCGGCGGGCCAGCTGCCCGAGGGCGATATCCCGCCCGTTGCGGTCGAAACCCCGAAGGACGCCTCCAACGGCGACTGGGCTTCCACCTTTGCCATGCAGTGCGCCAAGCCCCTGCGCATGGCGCCCCGCAAGATCGCCGAGGCGATCGTGGCCAACCTCGATCTCGCGGACAGCTGCTTTGACACGGTCGATATCGCTGGCCCCGGTTTTATGAACTTCACGCTCGGCCAGAGCTGGTATGAAAAGGCCGTCAAGGGCGTATTTGAGATGGGCGACAATTACGGCCGCACCCAGACCAAGACCCCGGAAAAGGTGATGGTCGAGTTTGTGTCCGCCAACCCCACCGGTCCGATGCACATGGGCAACGCGCGCGGCGGCGTGCTGGGCGACTGCCTGTCGTCCGTTTTGGACTGGTCGGGCAACGACGTGACGCGTGAGTTCTATATCAACGACGCGGGCAATCAGGTCGATAAGTTTGCGCACTCGGTCGAGGGCCGCTATATTCAGGAGATCCGCGGCGAGGACGCGATCGAGTTTGACCCCTCGTGGTATCAGGGCGACGACATCAAGGTGCTCGCGCATGACCTGGTCGAGCAGTACGGCGACAGCCTGATGGACAAAACGCCGGAAGAGCGCTTTGCGATCATCGAAGGCTACGGCCTGCCGACCAACATCGCGCGCATGAAGCGCGATCTGGAGCGCTATAAGATTCACTATGACGTCTGGTTCCCGGAGAGCCAGCTGCACGAGAGCGGCTATATTAAGGAAACCATGGACCTGCTGACCGAGAAGGGCGCCACCTACGAAACCGAGGACGGCGCGCTCTGGCTGCGCACGACCGCCTTTGGCTGCGACAAGGACGACGTTCTGCGCCGCGCCAACGGTTTTTACACCTATTTTGCGGCGGATATCGCGTATCACCGCAACAAGTTTGAAAAGCGCGGCTTTGACCGTGTCATCAACATCTGGGGCGCGGACCACCATGGCCATGTCAAGCGTTTGCAGTGCGCACTCGACGCGTTGGGTCTGGACGGCTCGCACCGCCTCGAGATTGTGCTCATGCAGCTGGTGCGCATGATGCAGGGCGGCGAAGTCGTCCGTATGTCCAAGCGCACGGGCAAGAGTCTGACCCTGACCGACCTGCTCGACGAAATTCCGGTCGATGCGGCGCGCTTTTTCTTCAACTCCCGTGCGGCCGAGACCCAGATGGAGTTCGACCTCGACCTTGCGGTCAAGCAGGATTCGGACAACCCGCTGTACTATGTGCAGTACGCGCACGCGCGTATCTGCTCGGTCATCAAGAACTGCACTGAGGGCGGCATCCCTATGCCCGACCCGGCGAGTACCGACCTGTCCGTCCTGACCGGCGCGGATGAGCGTCAGCTTATCAAGCTGATCGCGCAGTTCCCTGAGGAGATCGTGCAGGCGGCTGTCAGCCGCGACCCGTCGCGTCTGAACAAGTATGCTGTGGCGCTTGCGCAGCAGTTCCACCATTTCTACAATGCCTGCCGCATCAAGTGCGACGACGCAAAGCTGTGCGCGGCACGTCTGACGCTGTGCCTTGCCGCGCGGCAGACCATTGCCAACGCGCTCGGCCTGATCGGCGTGGAGGCACCGGAAACGATGTGATAACGTATAGGGGGAATCCAATTCCCCCTATATACAAAACCGGGTTCCGAAGAAACCCGGTTTTGATACCCCCTGGACGCCGCCCAAGGCGGCTGGGTCGCGGTATCAAAAGCATGGGCAAAGCGCATGCTTTTGATGAAAATTCTTTATTTTGAAGAATTTTCTGTTTGGAGAGCGCGAAAGCGCGTTTGGTTCTCTGAAAATGGAGATTTCTATGAAAAAAATTGCAAAAAGACTGGCAGCGCTGGCGCTGTCTGCGGCGATGATCGTGCCGGCCGGTGCGATCACACAGGACGGGCAGAGCGAAACCTGGTTTGACGGCGTTTGGGCGCTGATCGATGCGTTCGGCCTGAAAGCGGAGGACAACCCATACATCCTGCAAAACTACATCAACAAGTATTTGCAGGAACATCCGGAGGAGATGTACAACGTCATCAACGACATTCTGTCGCTGCTGGATACGCACTCCATGTATCTGTCGAGTGAGGAATATTCGGAAGGCTTTGCCACACTCGAGGGCTTTGTCGGCATCGGCGTCGGTCTGCAGGAAACCGCAGGCGGCGTGCAGATCAGCGAGGTCATGCGCTTTTCGGCGGCGGAGGAAGCCGGTTTGCAGATTGGCGACGTGATTGTGGCGGTCGATGGTGAGGACGCGTCCGGCTGGTCGAACACCGACGTGGCGGAAAAGCTGCGCGGCAAGGAAGGCACGAGCGTGACCCTGACCGTGCGCCGGCAGGGACGCGAAGTGACCGTCACCTGCATGCGGCGGCAGGTCAATCAGGTGTATGTCTCGAATCAGACCGTAGCCGACGGCGTGGAGTACATTAAGGTCAGCGCGATGGGTTCGGAAAACGATTGGACGGCCTTTTCGGAGATCTGGAATGGGCTGGATGAGAAGAACACGCGCGCGGTCATTCTGGACCTGCGCGGCAACGGCGGCGGCGTGATCGACGTGGCGCTCAAAATGGCCGATGCCATGACGCAGGACAAGGGCGTTTATCTGGCCGGCGTGCAGTGGCGGCAGGATATGGGCGGTCTGGAACAGACCTTCTCGACCGGCGGCGGGCTGCCGCTCAATAAAATCGTGGTGCTGGTGGACGGCGGCACGGCTTCGGCGGCGGAGCTGCTGGCCGGCAGCTTGCAGGACACCGGAACGGCGACGCTCATCGGTGAAAAGACGTACGGCAAGGGGCAGGGCCAGTATCACATCGATCTGGTCAACGGCGACAAGCTGGTCATCACCACGCTGGAGCTCGAACTGCCGCAGCAGGGCTGCTGGGAAGGCGTTGGCCTGACACCCGACCTGCAGGTGTCCAACCGCACGGTGACGGTCGATGCGGCAAGCCTTACGCCGCTCGATACGTCGGCGTCCCTCCTGTTTGGCGAGCAGTCGGATGCCGTCTATGCGATGACCGAACGGTTGGCGCTGCTGGGGCTGCTGGATGAGGCGACCGATACCTTTGACAGCACGGTGATGACTGCGGTGCAGTCGTTCTTGGCAAGCTATGAGATGGACGAGGAACTTTACGCTTCACCCGCCATGCTGCAGGCGCTGGATGCAGCGATGCAGACGCTGGACGGTCAGACCTACCAGCTGGACGAACAGCTGAACACAGCGCTGGAAATTTGTAAGCTCGCGGCGGCCAAGCCGCAGCAATATACTGCGCTGCCGGATGGCAGCTGGAAGAAAAACTAACAACCGGTATTCTTCTTGGGAGGAAGAACGAAATTGGATATTCCTTTATGCCCGATCGAACATAAACCGCAGATCCTGCTGACCGACCCGGCGGCATTGCCGCTTTGTCGGCAGCAGCCGGAACGCTTTGCCGGCGCGATCGCACCGGATGGGGAGACCTGCGCGGCCTGGGCGCAAAGCCTGGACCCGCTGCCGGTCGGCCTGATGCTGGACTGCCCGCCGGTGCCGGATGCGGATACCTGCGAGCGCCCGATCACCATGCAGTACATCAAACTGTGCAAGCAGGTGTTCCGGCCGCAGCTGCATGATGACGCCGCGTTTTACTATCTGCGCGGCGCGCCGACCTTTGCCGCGCTGCGCGCAGCGGTGCTGGCGCTGGGCGATCTGTGCGGCCGCACGCTGATTGCGGAGCTGCTCATCGAGGATGACGAAGGCCGCTTGGCCGACGGCACGGATGTGCGCGCGGCGGTGGGTGTGCTGCAGCGCATCGGGGTGACCACGGTCATTCTGATCGCGCCCGATCCGCAGTCGATCACCGAAGCGCTCGATATGACCGCGCCGTATGCGCGGCTGTCGCTGGGCGTGTGCGTACATTCCGCATGGCTGCGTGCGCAGACCACGCTGTACAATACCGAGATCTTTCTGGCGGCCGAGCATGATGACACCGTGCGTCTGCTCGAGGCGCTGGACGCACATACGGGCGGCACCGTGGTCGAACGCGACCATGACGACTTCATTCTGGCGCCGGACGGCAAAAATGCGCATTTCATCGACCCGACGATCGACATTTCGGACGAGATCGAGTGCGGCCCCCGGCTGGAGGAAGCGCTCATCGAGGCCGAGGATGATTCGGGCGCGCTCAAACTCGTGCTGGAAACCGAGGATGATGTGATCGCGCTGGAGGAATACTGGTATATGATCTCGCGGCCGCTTTGCCTGTGCGCGGAGTCGGCCGAGCTGCTCGAGCAGGGCCTAAGGGTCTATCCCGGCCTTGCGCTGTATGACGGCACTTGGGAGCAGCCGGAAGAAGTGGTACATTATCTGGAACAAAAATACGGTCTGATTCGTCTATAAGATTTGGCCGAATGGGCGAGGGCGCTGCACGGCAGCGCACAGACATGCGTGGAGGACAGGAATGGACTGGAAAGAAGTCACAATTTACACGACCACGGCCGGCATCGGCCCGGTGGAAGCGCTGTTGGAGGACAATGGCGTAGAGGGCTATGTGCTGGAAGACGCGGCGGATTTTGAGGAATTTTTGCAGGATACCGAGATTTATTGGGACTATGTGGACGAGGATCTGGTGCGCGAGAAGCGCGCGCAGGAAACCTGCCTGAAGATTTACCTGTCGGATGATGAGGACGGTGCAAAGCAGTATGCCGCGATCTGCGCGGCGCTGGAAAACCTCAAGGCGCGCGATGAAGAGCACGCTTGGGGCCGCCTGTGCACCGAAACTGCCCTGACCCGCCAGGAGGACTGGGAATGGGGCTGGAAACAGTATTTCAAGCCGTTCCCGGTGGGCGATACCTTTTTGATCAAGCCCTCGTGGGAGACCGTGGACGATGCGCAGGGGAGAAAGATCCTGGAGATCGATCCGGCTTCCTCGTTCGGCACGGGCAGCCATGACACGACGCAGCTCTGCATGACCGCGCTGGAAAAACTGGTTCGGCCCGGCGATAAGCTGCTCGACATGGGCACCGGCTCGGGCATTCTGGCGATCGCGGCGGCCATGCTGGGCGCGGACGTCAAAACTGTTGTGGACATCGATGAAAACTGCCTGAAAACCGCGCAGGAAAACGCGGAGAAAAACCATGTCGCAATTGGCCGCGGCCTGTGCGGCGACGCGCTGCGCAATCCGCAGCTCGCCGAGGAGATCGGCACGGGTTATGATATCATCGTGGCGAACATCGTGGCGGATGTCATCATCGGCATGGCGCCGCTGTTTGCGGACAAGCTGGTGCCGGGCGGACGGCTGATCTGCTCGGGCATCCTCAACGAACGCGCGGACGAAGTGCGCGCGGCGCTCGAGCAAAACGGCTTTACCGATTTGGTGCATGCACACAGCGACGATTGGAGCGCTTTTACCGCGCAGCGATGATTCACGGAATGTTCACTTGCCAAAGTGCTGTTTTTTTGGTAGAATAGGAAAGGTTATAGGATTGTTATGCCGAGATTCTTTGTGGCCGGACAGCCGGAAAACGGTCTGCTGACGCTGCACGGCGAGAACGCCCATCACGCGGGACGCGTGCTGCGGCTGCGCTCGGGCGAGTCGGTGACCCTGTGCGACGGCAAAGGCACGGATTTTGATTGTACGATCGAATCGGTCGAAAAGGATGCGGTGGTTTGCCGGGTGCAGAGCAGTCATCCGGCGGAGACCGAGCCGAAACAGCGTTTGACGCTGTTTATGGCGCTGCCGAAGGGCGATAAAATGGATTTTATCGTGCAGAAGGCGGTCGAGCTCGGGGTGCGTGAGATTGTGCCGTACCTGTCGAAAAACTGCGTGTCCCGACCGGATAAAACCGAGAAAAAAGTGGAGCGCTGGCAGAAAATTGCGCTGGAAGCCGCAAAACAATGCGGCAGAGGATATCTGCCTGCCGTCGGGGCGGTCATTCCGTTCGAACAGGCGGCGGCGCAGGCGGCGCAGAGCGAAACCGCGCTGTTTTTTTACGAACACGAAAAGCAGACCGGCCTGCGCGATGCGCTGGCGGACGGTGTGGGCGAAACGGTTTCGCTGCTGATCGGCCCGGAAGGTGGGTTTGCGCCCGAAGAGGCCGCGCTGGCTGTCGATGCGGGACTGAAGAGCGTTTCGCTCGGCACGCGGATTCTGCGATGCGAGACGGCGCCGGTGGCGGCGCTTGCCGCGGTGCTGTATGCAGGCGGCAACATGTGAGAACAAAAAAGAGGGAGTGTAGGCATTGGCTAAAAGCAATGTGGGCAAAAAGCCAATCAGTGAGGAAGAATATACCACCAACAAGGTGTTGACCGTTTTCAGCGTATGCCTGCTGGGGGTACTGGTGCTGATGGTCGTGCAGCGTCTGCTGGATTACACCAATACCTGGTCCACCGGCATGCTGGTATCCAGAATCCTGCTCGGCATCGGTGTGCTGGGCCTGATCTGCGGCGTTGTGCTGCTGGCGCGTGAGATTGCCGGCAAGCGGCAGGCAGTTCGCCGCATCCTGTGCGGACGCAATGTGCTGATTGCCAGCATTGTGCTGGTGCTTGCCATGGCAGCTGTGCTGTATCTGGGTACCGGCCCGATCAAGGTGCTGTATGTGGTTTTGCCGGTGCTGGCCGTGTATTATCTGGTCTATCATTCTTATGCAAAGGAATTTTTCCTGATCGCGGTGGATACCGGCGTGGGGATTGGCCTGATGTGGCTGATTCACCGTGCGTTGGATACGACCAACTATGTCTGGGTCGCCTATGCGTCGCTGATCGCGGCGATCGTTCTGACGGTGGCGCAGCTGATCGCAGTCGGCATCCTGCGCGGCAAAAACGGAAAAATCATGTATCGCGGAAAAAAGAAGGATATGCAGTTCAGCCGGAATGCGTATACCATGCTGACGATCACGCCGGTGCTGATGGCGGTGCTGGTGGCGGCGGTGCTGTTTGCACCCACGCATATTTTGATCGCCATGGGTGTTGCGGCGGCATATCTGTTTATCACGGCGGTATACTATACTGTAAAGCTGATGTGATTTTGAGATTGCAATGCAGGCGGACGGCTTGGCCGTCCGCTTTTTCATAAGGAGGGAAAACATGAAGCGCCTGGCCGGAGTGTGGGTCGTGCTGCTGCTGTTCGGCGGCGCGGCGTTGTGGTGGTATCCGATGGTTTCGGCAACACGGGTGCAGAACCCGTATCAGGCGGCGGAGATCCTGGAGCAGGACGCGCGGGCGGGCGGCGACGGCGTGCTGTTCCGCACCGGGGACGTGGACCCGGACGAGGTGTACCGCGCGCTGGAAGCGCAGTTCCCTTACGCGTTTGCACTGCATGCGACTGTCCGGCCCAATCAGACCACCGAATTGCAGGTGGAGATTTCGCGGCAGGCGCGGCAGGCGCAGGCAGAGAGCTATGCCAAAGCGCTGGCTGCGGAATGCATCCAGGACGGCATGACGGAGGAGCAGAAACTGCGTGCGCTGCACGATACGTTGGTGCGCCTGTGCCAGTATGATACCGATACGGCGGCGCAGACGGCGCCGGACGGCGCGTCCGCCCCGTTCGCGGCAGATGGGGCGCTGCTCGACCATCGTGCCGTGTGCGCGGGCTACGGCCGCGCATACGGGATGCTGTGTGAAGCGGCGGGGCTGGACAGCATCTACGTCGCGTCGGAAGAGATGAACCACGGCTGGAATGCTGTGCGGCTGGATGGGCAGACGTATTTCATCGATTGTACATTTGACGATCCGGTGCCGGACCGCGGCGAATATGTTTCCGGGCAGTACTTTCTGCTGACGGCAGACGAGCTGGCAAAGACCCATACTTGGGACCGGACGTTCTATGAACAGCTGCTCGACAACATGGAAAAAGAAAATTCATAAAATCTATAAAAAACCCTTGACACCACATAGGACATGGGTTATAATATACATCGTCGCCGGCGAACGGGCGACACAGGGAAGCGAGAATGGCGGTATAGCTTAGTTGGCTAGAGCGTCCGGTTCATACCCGGAAGGTCATTGGTTCAAGTCCAATTACCGCTACCATTTCCTTTGGCCCGTTGGTCAAGCGGTTAAGACACCGCCCTTTCACGGCGGTAACGCGGGTTCGAGTCCCGCACGGGTCACCATTTGGAAGTTTAGCTCAGCTGGGAGAGCATCTGCCTTACAAGCAGAGGGTCAGCGGTTCGAGCCCGTTAACTTCCACCAACAAAAACGGCATCTGCGAAAGCGGATGCCGTTTTTGCTTTATGCGAAAGAAAAGCATTGTCTTTTGCGACATTCCTCTTGGTTATATCAGCATAGCGCTTTTCTATTGGACAAAAATGCGGTTTGCTTGTATACTAGATGCATCAGCAAAGGTGCTGGAATCCCTAGGGGATTTCAGCACCCTTTTTTATTCTATCAAATTATCAAAGGCAGGAGCGTTTGAAGATGCAATATCAAGTTTCCAACCGTATGTCCGGTGTGCACGGCTCTGCGATCCGCGAGCTGTTCAAACTGGGTGCAGACCCGAATATGATTTCCTTCGGCGGCGGCAATCCGTCTGCCGAGACCTTTCCTTGCGCGGAGATCGAGCAGATCGTCAGCGATGTGCTGAAAAATGCGCCGGTTTCCATGCTGCAGTATGGCCTGTCCGAAGGCTATGTGCCGCTGCGCGAAACCATGAAGAAGTACCTTGCCGAAAAGGAAGGCTTTGACTTTGAGAAGAACGAGCTGTTCATCGTGTCCGGCGGACAGCAGTGCGCCGATCTGACCACCAAGGTGCTGGTCAACGAAGGCGATGTCGTGCTGACTGAGGAGCCGGCCTTTGTCGGCTGCCTGAACACCTTCCGTTCGTACGGCGCAAAGCTCGTCGGCATTCCGATGCAGGAGGACGGCATGGATGTTGAGGCGCTGGAGGCGGCGCTTAAGGCGCATCCCAACGCCAAGCTGCTGTATACCATCCCGTCCTTCCAGAACCCGACCGGCATCACCACCACGCTGGAAAAGCGCAAAAAGGTGTACGAGCTGGCCTGCAAGTATGACATTGCCATTTTGGAGGACAACCCGTACGGCGAACTGCGCTTTGCGGGCGAGACCGTGCCGACCATCAAGTCGATGGACACCGAGGGCCGTGTGATTTACGCGGGCAGCTTTTCCAAGGTCATGGCGCCGGCATTCCGTCTGGGCTTTCTGGTGTTTGACAAGGGCCTGACCATGCCGCTGACCGTTGCTAAGCAGACGACCGACGTGCATTCCAACGTGCTGTTCCAGTATGTCTGCAACACCTATATGACCCAGTATGATTTTGAGGCGCATCTCGAGCAGTCGCGCAAGGTTTACCGCGCGAAGTGCCAGCTGATGCTGGATACCATGCGCCGCACCTTCCATCCGTCGGTGCGCTTTGGCCAGCCGGAGGGCGGTCTGTTCGTCATGGCGTTCCTGCCGGACGGCATGGACGCACAGCCCTTCGTGCGCGAAGCGATCAACCGCGGCGTACTGTGCGTACCGGGTTCGGCGTTCCTCGCGGATGAAAGCGGCATATCCAACGGCTTCCGTCTGAACTATTCCACCCCGACGGATGAGCAGATCGTCCGCGGCATTGAAATTCTCGGCAAGCTGACACACGAATGGATCAAGGAGTGAGCAAAATGAAAATGAAAGTAATGGCGTTCAGCGCCCGTCCGGACGAGCGCGCCTTTTTTGAACATTGGTCGCAGACGTTGGATATCGATCTGACCTATCAGCCGGATGGCCTGAGCATGAAGAACGTTGCACAGACCAAGGGATATGATGGCGTATCCTGCGTGGGCACCTGCAACCTGTCGGCCCCGGTGCTGGAAGAGCTGGCGAAGAACAGCGTGCACTATGTTTCGCTGCGCACGATCGGCTTTGACAACGTCGATCTGGAAGCGGCGGCCCGTCTGGGCATCCGCGTGTCGCACGCGGGCTATTCGCCGTACTCGGTGGCGAACTACACGGTCATGCTCATTCTCATGTGCATCCGCAAGGCGGGCTATATCATGTTCCGCTCGCACACGGCGGACTATTCGCTCGGCGCTGCGGGCGCGGCGCGCGGCATGGAGATGCAGAACCTGACCATCGGCGTCATCGGCACCGGCCGCATCGGCAAGGCGGTCATCGAGAACCTGTCCGGCTTCGGCTGCAACATCATTGCGCACGATCCGTATCCGTCTCCCGATCTGAAGAACGTCGAGTATGTTTCGCTCGATCAGCTGTATGCGCGTGCGGACGTGATTACGCTGCATACCTTCCTCGATGAGAGCACGCATCACATGATCGACGCGCAGGCGATCGAGAAGATGAAGCCCGGCGTGGTTATCATCAACTGCGCGCGCGGCGCGCTGATCGACACCCGTGCGCTGATCGACGGCATCGAGTCCGGCCGCATCGGCGCGGTGGGCGTAGACTGCTTCGAGGGTGAGAACGACGTCATCCGCGTGGATCACAGCTACAACAGCCGCGTCACCAACCACGACTATATCATCCTCAAGTCCTTCCAGAACACGATCGTCACGCCGCATATGGCGTTCTTCACCGATCAGGCGGTGTTCGATATGGTGCAGTGCTCGCTCGAGAGCCTGCGGCAGTTCTACGACGGCGAGAAAGTGCCGCTTGAAGTCTGCGCCTGATCCTGAATATCCGCGAAAAAGCGGCGGAGATAGGCTTTGAAATCCCGCATGCCGCGCGTCTGGTACCGGCTGAGCGTCCGCACATAGAGATAGCGGCGGCAGTCGGCATCCCGGATGTGCAGCAGACGGATATCGCCGTTCTGTTCCGCGTGCCGCCAAGCATTTGATGCAACCAGTGCGACCCCCATGCCGAGCGAGATCAGCCGGTTTTGCAGGGCCGCACTGTCGCATTCAATGGCGATGCGGGGGTCCAGTCCGGCTAAGCGGAAGATATGCTCGGAAACCTGCCGGAATGAGTGCGAGTTGCGCAGCACGATGAACGAGTCCCCAGTCAGCTCGGACAAGGCGACCGAATCCTGTTCGGCCAGCCGGTGGGAAGCGGGCACGGCCAGACAGATCTCCTCGCTGCCGAGCAGTTCCGCGTCCGCGGGGATATCCTCGCGGGAGACGGCGGAATCGAGCAGCAGATCGCTCTGCTCGGGTGTGGTGGTCACGCGGAAGCGGATGTCGCCGCAGCTGCGTGTAAAACCGGACAGGATCTCGCCGATCTGTTCGCTCAGCGAGAGCGCGCAGATGCGCAGGCTGCCGGCCTGCTGCGCGCTTTCCGCGATTTCGCGGCGGGCGTCCTCTTCCGCCTGCAAAATCTGCCGGGCATAACGCAGCAGAATATCACCCTGTTCGGTGCGGCGCAGCCCCTTGCCGGTGCGCTCGAACAGGATTACCCCCAGCTCGCCTTCCAGACGATGGATCGTTTTGGAAATGGCGGGCTGCGCGATGTTGAGCTGTTCCGCGGCGCGGGTCATGTTTTCCTGTTCCGCGGCGGCCGCAAATTGCTTCAGTTGATATAATTCCAAACAAATCCCTTTCCTTTATTTTTTTGACTGACAGGAATGACAGTATTATGGTTACACAAATTTTAATTCAGCAAACAATCATCATGTTCCTGCTCATGCTGCTCGGCCTGCTGCTGTCCCGTTTGGGCGCCATCACCGAGCAGGGCAGCAAGGACATGGCCAACATCCTGCTGTATGCGGTCATCCCGTGCGTGATCGTGCGCAGCTATATCACCGAATACAGCACACAAAAGCTGTATGCGCTTGGCATTTCCGCCGTGATTGCCGTCGTGGCGTTTATCGTGACAATCGCGGTGGCGTGGATCGCGTTCGGCATGCGGCACCGGATCGAAAACTTCAGCACGGCCTTCGGCAACGCCGGGTTCATCGGCATTCCGCTGGTCACCTCGGTGTTCGGCGCGGAAGCGGCGTTTTACGTTGTGGCGTTCTCGTCCATGCTCAATCTGCTGCAATGGACCTATGGTATTGTCATTATATCAGGCAACCCCAAGACAATCAACGTCAAAAAGGTGTTCATCAACCCGGTGTTTATCTCGATGATGGTTGGTTTGGTCCTGTTTCTCACGGGCTTCACACTGCCGGCTATTGTCGGCAACACGATCGGGCTGATTGCGGACGCCAACACGCCGCTTGCCATGCTGGTGCTCGGCTTTTACCTGTCGCAGGTCAAGCCGCGCGAGCTGTTCTGCGGCGCAAAGCTCTATCTGGTGGCCGCGCTGCGTCTGTTTGTCATCCCGCTGCTCACGGCGCTGGCGTTTCTGCCGATGCCCTTTGCGCGCGGCGAGGTCGCGCTCATCACGCTGGTCGCGGCGGCGACGCCGGTCGCAACCAGCACCGGCATCTTTGCGCAGAAATTCGGGCAGGATTACCGCAGCGCGGTCACGCAGGTCTGTTTTTCTACCATTGTGTCGGTCGTATCCATTCCGATCGTGATCTGGATCGCGGAGCGCCTGCTGGCATAAAAATTTCATGCGTTTCAGGCATACAAAAGAAAAACGCATAGGTATTTGCTATTCACATCGCTTCGGCTTACAATGAAGATAAACAAAAAATTGCAGAGGAGCGAGCAAATGAATAGCATCGATCGCAAGGAAATCGCGCAGGGTCTGGAAGACCCGGAAGCAATGCGGGCGGCGTCGCAGCGTGCGCTGCGCCTGACCATGGAGCTGAACAGCCGGTATTATGAGCCGGCAGAGGTGCGCCGCCGGTTTTTTGAACTGATCTGCCAGCCGGAGGACGAAACCTTCTGCCTGTTCCCGCCCTTTCACACGGATTACGGCAAAAATATCCGCGTCGGCAAAAACGTGTTCATCAACACCGGCTGCCACTTTCAGGATCAGGGCGGCATCGAGATCGGCGACGGCACGCTCATCGGCCATAACGTCGTGCTGGCGACGCTCAACCACGACGAGGACCCGGCGCTGCGGCATATTCTGCATCCGGCGCCCATTGTAATCGGCAAAAATGTCTGGATCGGCGCGAATGTGACCATTGTTTCGGGCGTCACCGTGGGCGACGGTGCAATCGTTGCCGCGGGCGCGGTGGTTACCAAGGACGTGCCGCCGGAAACCATGGTCGGCGGCGTGCCGGCCAAAGTGATCCGCAAGGTACGCCGGCAGGCGTGAGCAGAGGAAAATGTGCCGCAGCCTCTTGTGCATTCGCGTCCCCTTTGGTACAATAGAAGCCAAACCAAAGCCGCGGATTTGCAGAAGGGGGAGAGGAGCCGCATGCAGCTTTCGCATTTGGATGACAAGGGAAATGCGCATATGGTGGATGTCGGCGACAAGGCGGTGACCGCCCGCATGGCGGTGGCGCAGGCCGAGATCGTCATGCAGCCGGAGACGCTGGCGCGGATCTGCCGGGGCGAAATGCCCAAGGGAGACGTGTTCTCCTGCGCGCGGATCGCGGGCATCATGGCGGCCAAGCGCACGTTTGAGCTGATCCCCATGTGCCATCCGCTGCCGATCGAGGCGGTGTCCATCGACTTTACAACCGAAGCACCGGCCTGCGTCCGCATCAAGGCAACCTTGCGGTGCAACTGGAAAACCGGCATCGAGATGGAAGCGCTGACGGCGGCCAGCGTGGCGGCGCTGACCGTGTATGACATGTGCAAAGCGGTGGATCGCGGTATGGTGATCCAGAATATTTGTCTGCTGGAAAAAGCGGGCGGCAAGTCCGGCCACTTTGTCCGGCCAACCGAGCAACCCTAATCATTGCGTTACGAATCAATGGAACATCCCGGATCGTACGATGGTACGATCCGGGATGTTTTTGTATGATGGGGAAAAAATCTGAACGATGCCGTATGATGGATGCAAACTCTGGTCAAGATAAAGCGTGGCAAAGCGAACGCGCCGCAGCGATACACCATACATACCAGCAAGATCACAGACAGGAGGAGCGTTTGCACGATGAAAAACTTCTCAAAAGGGCTGGCATGCGTGCTGGCGGCCGTGGTGCTGACGGCGGTGCTGACCGGCTGCGGCGGCCGCGCGGGCGGCAGGACCATCATTCGGATCGGGCACAACCAGTCCACCAATCACCCCACCCATATTGCGCTGTCGGAGTTTGAAACATGGATTGAAAGCAAGCTCGGCGACAAATATGACGTAGAGGTGTTTCCGAGCGAGTTGCTGGGGTCGCAGAACGAAATGGTGCAGCTGACGCAGACCGGCGCCATCCATTTCTGCGTCGCGTCCAATTCGCTGCTCGAGACCTTCAGCACCAATTATACGCTGTTCAACCTGCCGTACCTGTTTGTCAGCGCGGAGGCGTACCACGCGGCGATGGACGACGCGGCCATCACCGGCCCGATTTTTGCGTCCACCAAGGATGCCGGTTTTGAGGCGGTGACTTGGCTGGACGCCGGCACGCGCAACTTCTACACGGTCAACACGCCGATCGAGACGCCCGCCGACCTCAAGGGCCTCAAGATCCGCGTGCAGCAGTCGCCGACCAATGTGCAGATGATGCAGCTGCTGGGCGGTTCGGCCACACCGATGGGCTTTGGCGAGGTGTACACCGCGCTGCAAAGCAAGATCATTGACGGCGCGGAGAACAACGAACTGGCGCTGACCGACAACGGTCACGGCGACGTGTGCAAATATTATTCCTATGACATGCACCAGATGATCCCGGATATCCTGATCGGCAACGCGGCTTTCCTCGACAGCCTGAGCGAGGAGGAACGCGCGGTCTTTGAAGAGGGCTTCGAGCTGGTCAATCAGGTGCAGCGCGAGGCGTGGACCGACGCCGTGGCGGCCGCCAAGGACCGCGCGGCAAACGAGCAGGGCGTGCAGTTCCTCTATCCCGATACCAAGCCCTTCCAAGAGGCCTGCGCGCCCATGCACGAGGACATGCTCGCCCAGTATCCGGATCTGCGGCCGATCTATGACGCAATCCAGCAGTATAACGAGCAGTACCCGTCCGCTGCGTCCTGAGGAGGTACCCCAATGAAACGACTGAGAAATGTGCTGACCCAGCTGCTGCGCGCGCTAGCCGGCGTGAGTCTGCTTGCCATGGTTGCACTCACTTGCTGGCAGGTATTTACGCGCTATGTGCTGCAAAACCCTTCGTCCTGGTCGGAAGAACTGGTCTCATACCTGTTTGCCTGGGCGAGCCTTTTGGGCGCGTCGCTGGTCACCGGCGAGCGCGGCCATATGAACATCCCGATCGTGGTAGAAAGGCTGCGACCTACGGGGCGCAGGACGCTCGCGGTTTTCGGTGAGCTGGTTGCCTTTGCGTTTTCGCTGATCATCCTCGTGTATGGCGGTGTGCAGATCTCGCAGCTGGCGATGGGGCAGATGACCTCGTCGCTGGGCGTTGCGGTCGGCGTGTTTTACGTTGTCCTGCCGCTGTGCGGTGTGCTCAACATGATCTATACCATCCTGAACATCGCGGACCTCTGCAAAGGTACCGCTGCGGATGCGGAAAAGGAGGGGATGTAACGTATGGCGATCCAGTCTCTGCTGATTATCCTGGTCGTATTGGCTGTGCTGCTGGTCATCGGTGTGCCGATCTCGTATGCCATCGGCATCTCCTCGCTGATCGCGATTTTGCAGACGGTTTCGCTGGATGTTTCGGTCATTACCGGCGCGCAGCGGATTTTCGTCGGCATGAGCAAGTTCAGCCTGACCGCGATCCCGTTTTTCATCCTCGCGGGCAACCTGATGAATCAGGGCGGCATTGCAAAACGCCTGGTGGATTTCGTCATGGCGATCCTCGGCAAGCTGCCGGGCGCGCTGCTGGTGACCAATATCGGCGCAAACGCGCTGTTCGGCGCGATTTCGGGTTCGGCATCGGCGGCGGCCGCGGCGGTCGGCAGCATGGTGGAAAAAGGGGAAGAGGAGCAGGGCTATGACAAGGCGCTATGCGCTGCTACCAATGGCGCGTCCGCTCCGTCCGGCCTGCTGATCCCGCCGTCCAACGCGCTGATCACCTATTCGCTCGCCGCCGGCGGCACCTCGGTTGCGGCGCTGTTTATGGCCGGTTATATTCCGGGCATCCTGTGGGCGCTGTGCTGCATGGCGGTGGCCATGGTTATCGCGGCGAGAAAGGGCTATCGGGGGATGCCTGGCCGGTTCGACTGGAAAAACCTTGGCGTGTGCACGCTCAAGGCGATTCCGTCCCTGTCGCTGATCGTGGTCGTCATCGGCGGCATCATCGGCGGTATTTTCACCGCGACCGAAGGCTCGGCCATCGCGGTCGTCTATGCGCTGGTTCTGGGCATTTGCTATCGGAATATCACGCTCGAATCGTTCTGGAATATCGTGGTGGACAGCGCCAAGATGAGCGGCATGGTCGTGTTTCTGATCGGTGTTTCCAACATCCTCGGCTGGGTGATGGCGTTCACCCAGATTCCGCAGGCGATTTCGGAAGCGCTGCTCGGCCTGACGCAGAACCCGATCGCCATTCTGCTGATTATGAACGTTATTCTGCTGATTGCGGGCACGTTTATGGACGTCACGCCCGCGATCCTGATCTTCACGCCGCTGTTTCTGCCGGTGGTCCGGACCTTCGGCATGGATCCGGTGCAGTTCGGTTTGATTCTGGTGTACAATCTGTGCATCGGCAACATCACGCCGCCGGTCGGCAACACGCTGTTTGTCGCGATCAAGGTCGGGCGGTCCAGCCTGTCCAAGGTCATGCCGTATATGCTCTGGTATTATGTGGCCATCCTGATCGGCCTGCTGCTGGTCACCTATGTGCCGGTTGTCAGTCTGGGTTTGCCGCAGGCGGTTGGACTGATCTGAAAAGCAGGAAAAAACGGCCTGACCGGATCATCCGGTCAGGCCGTTTCATATGCCCTTTTTAAGAGTTCCAGATCGCGGCCCATTCGTCCGCATCATCCAGAAGCGAGGTCTTGGCGTTTTGCAGCGCTTCCGCGACCACATGATCCCGGATGCCGGCCCAGGCAGCAAACGTGCAGATCAGGCCGAGTATGGACAGAACGCCGAACAGCAGGAACGGGATGGAGATCGGGAAATAGAGCAGCGCATAATAGAGGAGCAGGCCGCAGGCAACGACCGCTGCCGCAGCATGCTTGGCGCACATCAGCGACAGGGAAAAGGCGTTTTTTACAATATGCCGCAGGGGCAGGTCGGTGACCGCGAGCAGCGGATAGACATAGATCCACGCCATGCAGCACAGGAACAGCACGATGGCCGTTGCGGGCAGCAGCAGATAGGTGAAGATCGGCGGCAGGAAAAACAGCACGGCGATCAGCAGACCGATCAGCAGCGCGAACAGGAGCAGACCGATCAGCCCGAGCAGGGTAGCCTGCCGGAAATCCCGTTTGAACACCGACCAGAATCGGTGCACAAGCATGCGGGGGCGATCCCGCACCATATCGCACAGCTCGGCGGTGAACGCTGCGGTGGCCGCCGGAATGGTGACCACCGGCAGGCAGAACAACACATACAGGATATTCAGCAGGATCAGGTTCCAGAACTCGATCCAGATGATCTGGAAAAAGCGCAGGATACCCGTTTTCAGCGGACGCGGTCCTTCTTCCTTGTGCGTACGGTTGTACAGTACGTCAAACAGCTTCATAAACATGCTCCTCTGTTTCGAAAAAAACAAAACCGCAGGCGTTCGCCTGCGGTTTGTAAGACGTAGGATTAGTGGCAGATTGCCTGCTCGGTCTGCTTGTCAAACAGATGGATTTTGTCCATGTTGATCGCAAACTCGGCAGTTTCTCCGTGCTTCTGCGTGAAACGCTCGGGAGAACGGGACATCAGGCGAGTGCCCTTGCAATCCATATATACATAGGTTTCCGCACCCATCAGCTCCACCAGATCGACGGTCGCCGAGATAGCGGCATCTTTATGCTCTGCGATGAAGCTGGCTTGGTTATGCAGATCTTCCGGACGGATGCCGAAGACGATTTCCTTGCCGACGTAGGGCCCGAACAGTTCCTTGCCGCCCTTGTTCTTCGGGATGGCAACGCTGTATCCGAGGAAATCCAGATAGAAATCGTCGCCCTTCTGCGAGATCGTGGCGTCGATAAAGTTCATCTGAGGCGAACCGATGAAGCCGGCAACAAAGATGTTGCACGGGAAATCATACAGATACTGCGGCGTATCCACCTGCTGAATAAAGCCGTCCTTCATGACAACGATCCGGTCGCCCATGGTCATGGCTTCGGTCTGGTCATGCGTAACATATACGAATGTGGTCCCCAGTTTCTGATGCAGCTTGGAAATCACGGTGCGCATCTGCGTGCGCAGCTTGGCATCCAGATTGGAGAGCGGCTCGTCGAGCAGGAATACCGAGGGATTGCGCACCATTGCACGTCCCAGTGCAACGCGCTGCCGCTGGCCGCCGGACAGTGCCTTGGGCTTGCGGTTGAGGTATTCGGTCAGGTTCAGTGCTTCCGCAGCGGCGCGAACGGCGCGGTCGATCTCGTCCTTGGGTACTTTGCGCAGGGACAAGCCAAACGCCATATTATCGTAAACCGTCATGTGCGGGTAAAGCGCATAGTTCTGGAATACCATCGCGATATCGCGATCCTTCGGGGCAACGTCGTTCATCAGCTTGTCGCCGATGTACAGTTCACCTTCCGAAATTTCTTCCAAACCTGCAATCATGCGAAGGGTTGTGGATTTACCACAGCCGGACGGGCCAACCAAAATCACAAATTCCTTGTCTTTGATCTCCAGATTGCATTCATGGACGGCGACCACATTGCCGGGATACACCTTCTTAATGTCTTTTAAGACAATACCGGCCATAATGAAGAGCCTCCTTTGTTCAACCAAATAGTCAGAATGAACGCGGGAGAACGTTTGAGCACGTTTCCTTCAACTTGTATGTTAGTATACCATGCGTGACTGCCAGACTCAACAGCAAAAAAGGACAAAATAAAAAAGCGTTTTTTAGCTATTTTACATAATGACAAAGCTTGACCTGACATACTTGTATTTGCAATTTGACAAAGAGGGTACATTATGATAGTATGATGGTAATATTTGTGATGATATATGATGATAAGTTTATAATAAATTTATCAGAAAGATGAGGCGGGGATTATCATGGAAGGCACGAAAAAACGTCGTGAATTCATCAAAGACCGAATATATGAGGACGTGCGGCACGATATTATAACATTTCGCTATCAGCCGGGGGAAAAGCTGAGCGAATACAGTCTGGCAGAGAAATTCGGGGTATCCCGTTCGCCGGTGCGGTCTGTGCTGCAAAAACTGGAATCCGAAAGCCTGGTGGTGATCGATCCGCAGCGGGGCACGTTTGTCACCAAGCTGGATTATGATTATATCCGGGATATTATTTATCTGCGCTGGTGCGTGGAAAGCACGTTGATGTGCCAGATTGCCGACCAGCAGCCCAAAGCGCTGCTGCTGGAGCTGCGCAAATGTCTGGAAAATCAGAAAGATCTGCTGCAAAGCGACGCGATCGATCCGGAAGAGTTCACCGCGCTGGACAATGCGTTCCATGAGACCATCTACACCGGCAGCCACCGGGAAAACCTGTGGGATATCATCCAGGAGGTCAATACCAGCTATCTGCGTTTCCGTATGCTCGACCTGGTCGAGGGGAACTCCCATCGGCAGATCTATCAGGATCACTGCAAGCTGGTGCAGTTTATGGAGCACAATGATCAGAGCGAGCTGCGTTCGCTGCTGCATCAGCATCTCAACGGCAACCTGCAAAACAACGAAGGCATCAAGCTCGAGTATAAAGAATATTTCACGGCCTGAAAATTTGTTCAGGCGAAAAAAGAACGAAAAAGGCGTGCAAATGGTGTATCCAAAGGGATGCACCATTTATTTTGCACAAAAACAGCCGGAAAATTTATGCAAAACATAAAACCTGCACAAAAAGTATTGACATACTAACATACAAGTTGTAAAAATATAAATATGAAGAACGCGGCAAAGTAACACTGAACCTTGAGCACGTTTGGCAACTTTGTACGTAGTGAAATAGGAAAAGAACACTGTAAAAAAGAGAAAAGGAGAAGGAATACAGTATGAAAAAGAGACTTTTAGCGGCTCTTCTGGCAGCTGCAATGGCGGCAAGCCTGACCGCATGCGGCGGTTCCTCCGACAGCAACGCTTCTGACAGCGAAGGCTTTAAGATTCTGATTTCCGACGATACTTCGGAAGGCGGCGCAATGGCGGACGCAGCCAAGCGCTACACCGAAGAGACCGGCATCCCGGTAGAGATCGTTGAGGTTCCGAAGGATGACCGCGATACCAAGCTGGCGAACATGATCCAGGGCAAGGATGCTCCGGCCCTGATCCGTACCGATATTTACGGCGCTTACGAGGACCAGCTGATGGACCTGTCCGACGTCATCTCCATCGACGAGTTCCCGGAATCCCTGCATGAGAAGATCCAGAACGACGACGGCGAGCTGATCGCGCTGCCGATCGACGTTACCGTTACCGGTATGATCTACAACAAGACCGCATTTGACGCTGCCGGCGTTTCCGTTCCGCAGAGCGAAGACGACATCTGGACTTGGGACGAGTTCACCGAGGCAGTCAAGAAGGTTGTCGCCAACTCCGACTGCCAGTACGGCCTTGCGTTCGATAAGACCCAGCGCCGTTATCAGGTTCTGATGTATCAGTTCGGTGCTTCGGTTGTCAACAACGACGGCACCGCGGTTGTGGCCAACTCTCCGGAGTCCGTGAAGGCCCTCGAGTACTTCATCAAGCTGCATGACGACGGCATCATGCCCAAGTCCGTATTCCTCGGCACCGAGGACCCGTCCGCACTGTTCAAGTCCGGCCAGCTGGCAACCGTTATCCAGGGTTCCTGGAAGATTTCCGACTACTCGGAAAACATCAGCGACTTTGAGTGGGGCGTAACCTACATGCCGATCGGCACTCAGCGTGCAAACCGTCTGGGCGGCAACTTCTTCTGCGCGATCAAGGATTCCGGCAAGGAAGAGCAGGCTAAGGAGTTCCTCAAGTGGTTCTACGATTACGACAACTTCAAGACCTACTGCGAGAAGGGCAACTACATGTCCGGCCTGAACAACGTAACCCCGGATTACTCGGTACATCCGGAAATGTACGAGATCTTTGAGCAGGAACTGGCAGCTTCCGGCGATGCCGGCGCGGGCGATAACGCTTGGGACTACGCGGACGTAGTTGGCAACCTGCTGCTGGATGACGTTTGCGCTGCGCTGAACGGCGACATGTCTGCACAGGAAGCGATGGATTCGTTCGCACAGGAAGTTTCCACCGAAATGGGCATCCCGCTCGCTTCTTAAAGCAATCTGCAAAGTAAACATGATGTGTCGGCTGCCGCCGGGAAGCCTCTCTGCGGCAGCCGCCCTATCCATAGGAAAGCAGGTGAATTTTGTTGGAGCCCACAAAAACCGTTAAAATGAAAAAAGCCTCCAAGCTCGGCGCGGAACAGCGCAGGACAGGTTACCTGTTTATTCTGCCGAACTGCATCATTTTTGTGTTGTTCTTCATCATTCCCGCCGTATTGGGCTTCTACTATTCGCTGACGGAATATAACGGCTTTGGTTCGCCGGAATTTATCGGCTTTGCCAACTACGCTAAGCTGTTCAGCGATGCATCCTTCTACAAGATCCTTTGGCATACGTTTTTATATGTCATTCTGACCGTGCCGACCGTTTTCGTCGCCGCGCTGGCCATCGCCATGGGCCTGACCCGTGTCTGGATCCGCGGACGCGATTTCATGCGTATCTCGGTGTTCTGGCCGACCATGATCTCGACCGTTATCGTAGGTCTGATCTGGCGCTGGATTTTTGGTGAAAACAGCGGTATCGTCAACTATTTGCTCTCGCTGCTCAAGGGCAGCGGCCTGCCGTGGCTGACGGACAGCACGCTCGCCATGGTAACGCTTGTCATTGCCACCATCTGGAGCAAGGCAGGCTACTTTATGATCATCTTTGTCGGCGCGATCGAAGCGATCCCGACCAGCTATTACGAAGCGGCCTATCTGGACGGCGCAAAGCCGTGGCAGGTATTCCGCCGCATTACGTTCCCGCTGCTCAAGCCGACCAACTTCATGGTCATCCTGCTGTGCATGATCAACTCTTTTAAGGAATACCCGATGATCCTGTCCTTGACGGGCGGCGGTCCGGCCGATGCAACGACCAACATTGTCCAGTATATCTACAAGATGGGCTTTGAGCGTTCGGATATCGGCTATGCGTCCGCAGCATCCATGGTCATGTTTGTCATTCTGGTCATCATTGCGATCCTCCAGTTCAAACTCCAGAAGGGAGGGTCTAACGAATGACACCCAAAAAGACAAGCAAAGGAATGGTAGCAGGCAACGTCATCATGTGGGTCGTTGCGCTGTTGTTCCTGTTCCCGGCGGTGTGGATTGTTCTGTGCTCGTTTAAGCCGGGCAACGAACTGTTCTCTCTCCCGCCCACGCTGTTCCCCAAAAACCCTTCGTTTTCTTCGTACCTGACCACCTGGCAGCAGAATAACTTCCTGCACTATTTCGTCAACTCCATGATCGTTGCCGTGGCTTCCACGCTGATCACGCTGCTGATCAACACCATGGCGGGTTTTGCGTTTGCAAAATACCGTTTCAAGGGCCGCGACTTCATCTTCATGGCGCTGCTGACGACCATGATGCTCCCCACCGAAGTTATCATGCGCCCGACGTTCACCGTGGTCAGCGCGCTCGGCCTGTACAACACCCTGTGGGGCGTGATCATTCCGCCGATTGCAACGCCGACGGGCATCTTCCTGATGCGCCAGTATTTTATGGGCGTGCCGGATTCGCTGCTCGAATCCGCCCGTATCGACGGCGCAGGCGAAGTGCGTATTTTCGCGACGATGATGGTGCCGCTGGCAAAGCCGGTCATCTCCACGCTGACGATCCTGTCGTTTATGTGGCGTTGGAACGACTATGTCTGGCCGATGCTGGTCATCAGTGATGAATCCAAGTATACGATGCAGCTGGCCATTGCCAACCTGGTCGGCGAGCTGTCCATCGACTGGAACACGCTGCTGTGTGCATCCGTTATCTCGATGGTCCCGATGCTGATTGTGTTTGCCCTGTTCCAGAAACAGATCATTGCAAGCGTTATGACGTCCGGACTGAAGGAAGGCTGACGTTCTCTCTCCTTGGGAAGCCGCCGCATGTGCGGCGGCTTCTTTTGCTGTACAAACGGATTTGCCGTTTCAAGCAAATCCATCTTCCCAATCTGTTTTGAAAAGAGGGAAAACATGCAATACTATGTAAAAGACTTCGGCGCAAAAGCCGATGGTGTGACCAATGACGCGGCGGCCATCCAGGCCGCGATCGACGCCTGCTCCGCTGCGGGCGGCGGCCGCGTAGTGCTGGAAAACGGACGCACCTATTATTCCAGCTCGATCATTCTCAAGCCGGGCGTAGACCTGCATCTCGAGCGCGGCAGCGTGCTCAAGGCGCACAGCGATCTGGAAACCTATTTCCACCCGAACGGCGGCGCGAAGGACGACGGCGTCGATCGCGTCGGCACGCCGGTGACGCTCAAGCCGTCCTATGCGTTCATCTACGCCAAGGACGCGGACAATATCGCCATTTCGGGCGCGGGCGCGATCGACGGCAACGCCTATGCGTTTGTCGGCCGGGTCAGCCAGTATTATGTGACGGGTGACTTTTATCCCCGTCCGACGCTGATCTATGTCGAGCACTGCAACCACATTTCGTTCACCGGCGTCATCATGCGCAACGCACCGTTCTGGACGCTGCACCCCGCCGGCTGCGACGATGTGCTGATCTCCGAAATCCGCATTCTCAACGATCTGGATGTGGCAAATTCGGACGGCATCGACCCCGATCACTCTTCCAATGTGCGCATTCTGGGCTGCCATATCACCTGCGCGGACGACTGCATCTGCCTGAAGAGTTCGGCGGGCAACATGGAATACGGCCCGTGCCGCAATATCGTGATCGCAAACTGTACGCTGACCTCGACTTCGGCCGCCATCAAGATTGGCACCGAGGGCACGGGCGATTTCGAGAACGTCGTGGTGGATAACTGCGTCATCTCGGATTCCAACCGCGGTCTGTCCATCCAGATCCGCGACGGCGGCAACGTCAAGAACGTGTCGTTCTCCAACATCATCATCGGCACGCGCCGCTTTGCGGACAGCTGGTGGGGCTGCGCCGAGCCGATCACGATCACCACGCACAACCGCGATGACGATACGCTTTCCGGCCATATTTCCGGCATCCGTTTCCGCAACATCACCTGTGACAGCGAAAACGGCGTGCTGCTCTCCGGCCGCGACGGCAACCACATCGAGGACGTGCTGTTTGACAACGTGCAGGTCACCATCCGCGCCAAGAGCAAGTGGGAGCGCGGCCTGTACGACCTGCGTCCGGGCATCCGCCAGACGATCGAGCACATCCCGAGTGCGGGCTTCTACATGCGCCGCGCGGACGATGTGACGCTGCGAAACTGTCGCGTGCGCTTTGCGGGCGACCAGCTCGAGGACTTCGGCGAAGCTGTGCGCTGCGAGGACTGCAAGAACGTCTCGCTCGAGCAGTTTGACGGCAAGGCGGCGCGTCCGGAACTCGAGGACGTCGTTCTGTAAGTTGCCGCAGGCAGCGAGATATTTTTTCGGTACATCCGCATCCGAAAAGGAGAAATGAAGATGAAAACATTTATTGGCGACGACTTTTTGCTGCAAAGCGAAGCGGCGCGCATCCTCTACCATGAGCATGCCAAGAAAATGCCGATTTTCGACTATCATTGCCATCTCAATCCGCAGGAGATTTATGAGGATGTCCGTTTTGACGATCTGGCGCATGCGTGGCTGGGCGGCGACCACTACAAGTGGCGCGTCATGCGCGCCAATGCGATCCCCGAGCGCTTTGTCACGGGCGACGCGCCCGGCCGCGAAAAGTACGACCGCTACGCCGAGATCATGCCGCGGCTGATCGGCAACCCGATCTATCACTGGTCGCATCTCGAGCTGATCCGCTTTTTCGGCATCGACGACCTGCTCGACCCGACGACCGCGGACGCCATCTGGGAAAAGGCCAACGCCAAGCTGCAAAGCCCGGCGGGCTCGTCCCGTTCTCTCATTCAGGAGAGCAACGTGCGCGCCCTGTGCACGACCGATGATCCGGCGGACGATCTGCGCTGGCACAAGGCGCTGGCGGCGGACGCCACGTTTGACGTGCGCGTGCTGCCGACTTTCCGCCCGGAAAAGGCGCTGAACATCGTCGATCCGGGATACGCCGGCTATATCAGCAAGCTGGGCGCGGTCTGCGGCATGGACATCCGCACGATCGACGATCTGAAGCAGGCGCTGGCGCAGCGCGTCGCCTATTTTGCCGAGGCCGGCTGCCGCCTGTCCGACCATTCGTTCGGCTCGCCCGACTTCACGGTCTGGGATGAGGCAGCGGCGGAAAGAGCCATGCGCAAGGCGCTGGCAGGGGAAACGCCGGACGACCACGAGACCGCGGCCTACCAGTCGCTGATGATGGACTTTGTCGGCGAACAGTATGCCGACCACGGCTGGGCGATGCAGCTGCATCTGGGCGCGATCCGCAACCTGAACACCAAGCTGTACCGCGTGTTCGGCGCGGACGCCGGCGGCGACTCGATCGGCGACACGATCACCGCGGCTTCGCTCGCGGCGCTGCTCGACCGGCTGGCCGTACGCGACAAGCTGCCCAAGACCGTGCTGTATCCGCTCAACGCGGCAGATAACGACAAGCTGGCCGCGGCGGCGGGCTGCTTCCAGGATGAAACTGCGGCGGGCAAGGTGCAGTTCGGCGCTGCATGGTGGTTCAACGATCACTATGACGGCATGATCGCTCAGATGAAGAGCCTGGCGAACATCGGTGTACTCAGCCGTTTTGTCGGCATGCTCACCGATTCCCGTTCGTTCCTGTCCTATCCCCGCCATGAATATTTCCGCCGTATCCTGTGCAATCTGGTGGGCGGCTGGGTGGCCGACGGCATGGCGCCGGCCGACTATGACCTGCTTGGCGGCATGATTGAGGATATCTGCTTCAATAATGTATGGAAATATATCGGTTTAGACCGATAATAAGGAGGAAACCCCCTATATGAAAATGTCATTCCGTTGGTATGGCGAGTCCGATCCGGTTTCTCTGGAGTATATTTCCCAGATCCCGGGCATGCACTCGATCGTTTCGGCCGTGTACGATGTCAAGCCGGGCGAAGTTTGGCCGGAGGAAAGCCTTGCCAAGATGAAGGAACAGTGCGAGGCGCATGGACTGGTGTTCGACGTGGTCGAATCCATCCCGGTGTCCGAGGACATCAAGCTCGGCACCGACAAGCGCGACGCGCACATCGAAGCGTATTGCGAGAACGTCCGCCGCTGCGCGAAGTACGGCGTCAAGTGCGTGACCTATAACTTCATGCCGGTCTTTGACTGGACGCGCACCCAGCTGGACAAGAAGGCGCCGGACGGCTCGACCAGCCTTGTCATGTACTGGGATCAGATGAAGGGCCTCGATCCCTTGAAGGACGACATCAACCTGCCCGGCTGGGACGCCAGCTACACGCAGGATCAGGTGCGCGATCTGATCCGCGCCTACGGCGAGTTGGGCGAGGAAGGCCTGTGGAAGAACATTGAGATCTTCCTCAAGAAGGTCATTCCGGTGGCCGAGGAGTGCGGCGTTGTCATGGCGCTGCATCCGGACGACCCCCCGTACCCGATCTTCGGCCTGCCGCGCGTCATCACCTGCGAAAAGAACCTTGACCGCTACCTGTCGATCGTGGATTCTCCGTCCAACGCGCTGTGCCTGTGCACCGGCTCGCTGGGCTGCGCGAAGTTCAACGATATCCCCAAGATGGTGCGCAAGTATTCCGCTATGAACCGCATCGGCTTTATGCATATCCGCAACGTCAAGATCATGGAGGATGGCTCGTTCGAAGAGCGTGCGCATCTGTCCAGCTGCGGCAGCTTGGATATGTATGAGATCGTCAAGGCGCTGGTCGAGACCGGCTTTGACGGCTATGTCCGTCCCGACCACGGCCGCATGATCTGGGGCGAGACCGGCAAGCCGGGCTACGGCCTGTACGACCGCGCGCTGGGCGCGACTTACCTCAACGGCCTGTTTGAGGCATGCGAAAAGGCGCTGGCGAAGTAAACGAAACACATCACACAGTTGGAACAGAAAGGAATGATCCCTGTGAAACTCTGTCTGGAAGCACTGCAGGACAAGGCGGGCTGGCAGGCGGTTGGCGTCAAGCTGCCGCAGTTTGACGTGCAGAGCATGCGCGCGCAGACCGCGGAAACCCCGGTTTGGGTGCATTTCGGCGCGGGCAACATCTTCCGCGGCTTTGTGGCGATGCTGCAGCAGCGCCTGCTGAACGCAGGCGAGGCCACCTGCGGCATCATCGCGGGCGACACCTTTGACTACGATATCATCAAGAAGATCTACAAGCCGCATGACGAACTGACCATGATGGTCGGTCTCAAGCCAGACGGCACGACCGAGCGCGAGATCGTCGCGTCCATCGCGGACAGCGTGTGCGCGGACAGCTCGGATGCGGCCGAGATGGCAAAGCTGCGAAAGATTTTCGTCAACCCCTCTTTGCAGATGGTCAGCTTCACGATCACCGAAAAGGGCTATGCGCTGCGCAACATCAAGGGCGAGCTGATGCCGGTGGTCGTCGAAGACATGAAGGCGGGCCCGGCCGGCGCGCGCCATGCGATGAGCATGGTTGCGGCGCTGATGTACGAGCGCTATAAAGCGGGCGCGTATCCGATCGCGCTGGCCAGCATGGACAACTGCTCGCACAACGGCGAAAAGCTGCGCGGCAGCGTGCTCGAAGTCGTGGAAGCGTGGAAGAATAATGGTCTGGTGGACGACGGTTTTGCCGCCTATATGCAGGATGAAACGCGCGTTGCGTTCCCGTGGAGCATGATCGACAAGATCACCCCGCGTCCGGCCAAGGAAGTGGAAAATGCGCTTCTGGCGGACGGCATCGAGGATATGGAGCCGATCGTCACCAGCCGCAACACCTTTATCGCGCCGTTTGTCAACGCGGAGATCCCGCAGTATCTGGTGGTCGAGGATAACTTCCCGAACGGCCGCCCGGCGCTTGAGAAGGCAGGCGTTTACATGACCGACCGCGACACGGTCAACAAGACCGAGCGAATGAAGGTCACCACCTGCTTAAACCCGCTGCACACCGCGCTGGCGGTTTACGGCTGCCTGCTGGGTTACACCAGCATCGCCGCCGAGATGCAGGACACCGAGCTCAAGGGCCTGATCGAGCGCATCGGCTATGACGAAGGCATGCCGGTCGTGACCGACCCGGGCATCATCAAGCCGGCCGACTTCATCGCGGAAGTCGTGGGCCAGCGCTTCCCGAATCCGTTTATCCCGGACACGCCGCAGCGCATCGCGACCGATACCTCCCAGAAGATCCCGATCCGCTTCGGTGAGACCATCAAGAGCTATATCGCATCCGACAAGCTGGACGTTAAGAGCCTGACGTTCATCCCGCTGGCGATTGCGGGCTGGCTGCGTTATCTGCTCGGCGTGGACGACAAGGGCGAAAAGATGGAGGTTTCCTCCGACCCGATGCTCGAAACCCTCCAGCAGCAGCTGGCGGGCATCGAGCTGGGCAAGCCCGCGTCTGTCGGCGATAAGCTGCGTCCGATCCTGTCCAATGAGGCGGTCTTTGCAGCCGATCTGGTGGCAAACGGCCTTGCCGACAAGATCGAAACCATGTTCGGCAAGCTGATTGCCGGCCCGGGCGCCGTGCGCGCCACCCTGCAGGAGTACCTGCGCGGATAAAACCTCTCCAAACAACAAGATAAGCCTAAAATCCTAACGAAACGCGCCGCAGGAGGCATAGCCTGCGGCGCGTTTTGTTGTGAAAAGGATTTGTGATAGATGTATACAGAATGGTTAAACAATAGTATATATTTTGTATACTTTAACGACTATTGGAAAAAGCAAACAAACACGGTATAATCGAATTATAGGACAGCGCCGCAGCGCAAAGCTGCCGTTTTGGAAAGGATGATTGCCTATGGAAACCCATAAATTCAGGAAGATACTGGTGGCGAACCGCGGCGAGATCGCACTGCGTATCTTCCGGGCGTGCTATGACCTCAACCTGCGCACGGTGGCGATTTATTCGCAGGAGGATACTTACAGCCTGTACCGCACCCGTGCGGACGAAGCCTATCTCATTGGCGAGAACAAAAGTCCGCTGGCGGCGTATCTGGATATTCCGGCGATCATCGATCTGGCCAAACGGCGGCAGGTGGACGCAATCCACCCGGGCTACGGTTTCCTGTCGGAAAACGCGGAATTCGCCCGTGCCTGCCGGCAGGCGGGCATCATGTTCATCGGCCCGTCGCCCGAAATCCTCGACCAGATGGGCGACAAGCTCGCAGCCAAGACCATCGCGCATGCGTGCGGCGTGCCCACGATTCCGGGTTCGTCCCGTCCGCTGCGCGACGTGGAGGACGCGGCCGCGCTGGCGGAGGAGTTTGGTTATCCGGTGCTGCTCAAGGCCGCGGGCGGGGGCGGCGGACGCGGCATGCGCCGCTGCGACAGCGCGGAGGAGCTGCGCATCAACTTCCCACTGGTCAAGAGCGAAGCGGCCAAGGCATTCGGCAACGACGATATTTTCATCGAGAAGTATCTGGTGGAACCCAAGCATATCGAAGTGCAGATCCTGGGCGATCGGTACGGCAACATTGTGCACCTGTATGAGCGCGACTGCTCGCTGCAGCGGCGCTATCAGAAGGTGATCGAGTTCGCGCCCGCGTGGAGCGTGCCGCATGAGGTGCGCCGCTGCCTGTACGAGGACGCGGTCAAGATCGCGCGGCACGTCGGCTATGTGTCCGCGGGCACGATCGAGTTTTTGGTGGACAAGACCGGAAACTACTATTTCATTGAGATGAACCCGCGCATTCAGGTCGAGCATACGGTCACCGAGGAACTGACCGGCGTCGATTTGGTGCGCTCGCAGATCCTGATTGCGGAAGGCTATCCGCTTTTCGATGAGGCGATCGGCATCCGCAAGCAGTCGGACGTGCAGGCGCGCGGCTATGCCATGCAGTGCCGCATCACGACCGAGGACCCGAAAAACAACTTTTTGCCCGATATCGGCAAAATCACGTCCTATCGCTCGTCGGGCGGTACGGGTGTGCGGCTGGACGGCAGCGGCGTGTATGCAGGCACGGTGATCTCGCCGTATTACGATTCGCTGCTGGTCAAGATCACCTGCCGCGATCAGACGTTCTCCGGCCTGTGCCAGAAGGCGCTGCGCGCCATCAGTGAGGAGCACATCCGCGGCGTCAAAACCAACATCCCGTTTATCACCAACATTTTGCAGCATCCGGTGTTCCGTGCGGGGCAGTGCCACACGCGCTTCATCGACGAAACGCCCGAGCTGTTTGATTTTGAAGAGGGCAAGGACCGCGCCACCAAGGTGCTGCGCTACATCGCGGAGATTCAGGTGGCTAACCCCTCGGCTGAACGCGCGCAGTATGACGCGCCGCGTTTTCCGCCGTATGAAAGCACGCCGCCCCGGTGCGAAGGGCTCAAGCAGCTGCTCGACCGGGCGGGCCCGGAAGCCGTGCGCGACTATGTGCTGACGCAGAAGCGCCTGCTGATCACGGATACGACCATGCGCGATGCGCACCAGTCGCTGCTGGCGACCCGCATGCGTACGCGCGACATGCTGGGCGCGGCGAGCGGCACGGCGGAGATCCTGAACGACTGCTTCTCGCTCGAAATGTGGGGCGGCGCGACGTTTGACACGGCTTACCGCTTCCTGCACGAGTCACCGTGGGAGCGGCTCGAGCTGCTGCGAGAGCGCATCCCCAACATCCCGTTTCAGATGCTGCTGCGCGGCTCGAGTCTGGTCGGCTACGCGAACTATCCGGACAATCTGGTGCGCGCGTTCGTCAAGGAGGCGGCGCAGAGCGGCATCGACGTGTTCCGCGTGTTTGATTCGCTCAACTGGCTGCCCGGCATGGAAGTCGCGATGGACGAGGTTCTAAAGCAGGGCAAGCTGTGCGAGGCGGCCATCTGCTACACGGGCGATATTCTCGATCCCAAGCGGGACAAGTATACGCTGAATTACTATGTCAACCTCGCCAAGGAGATCGAAAAACGCGGCGCGCATATCCTGTGCATCAAGGATATGTCCGGTCTTTTGAAGCCTTATGCAGCCAAAAAGCTGGTCACGGCGCTCAAAAACGAGGTCGGCCTGCCCATCCACCTGCATACGCACGATACCTCGGGCAATCAGGTCGCGGCGCTGCTGCTCGCGGCCGAAGCGGGCGTGGATATCGTGGATACCGCGATCGACTCGCTGTCCTCCATGACCAGCCAGCCGTCCATGAACGCTGTCGTTGCCGCGCTGCACGGACAGGAGCGCGACACCGGTCTGGATTCGGAGAAATTGCAGTATCTGAGCGATTATTGGGCGGATGTGCGCCTGCGTTATGCGTCGTTTGACGGCGGGCTCAAGGCGCCCTCGACCGATATTTATCGCTATGAGATGCCCGGCGGGCAGTACACGAATTTGCAGTCGCAGGTTGAGGCGCTCGGCCTCGGCAGCCAGTTTGAGGACGTGCGCGAGATGTACAAGCGGGTCAACCTCATGCTGGGCGATATCGTCAAGGTGACGCCGTCCTCCAAAATGGTGGGCGATCTGGCGATTTTCATGGTGCAGAACCGCTTGACACCGGAAAATATTCTGGAAAAGGGCGAGGCGCTGACCTTCCCGGACTCGGTTGTCTCTTATTTCAAGGGCATGATGGGCCAGCCGGAGGGTGGTTTCCCACCTGAGCTGCAAAAGCTGGTGCTCAAGGGCGAAGAACCGATCACCTGCCGTCCGGGCGCGCTGCTGCCGCCCGTGGATTTCGACGAGGCACGCCGGTCGGTCGAGCGGTTCCAGCCGCATGCGAACAACCGCACGGTGCTGTCGTGGTGCCTATACCCCAAGGTGGTCGAGGAATTCTGCCGCCACCGCAAGGAATACGGCTATATCACCCGCATGGGCAGCCATGTGTTCTTCAACGGCATGGCGCTCGGCGAAACCAACCAGATCACGATCGAGGACGGCAAGACGCTGGTGGTCAAGTATCTCGGCCTGGGCGACCGGAACGAGGACGGGACGCGCAGCGTGCTGTTTGAGCTCAACGGCATGCGCCGTGAAGTCGCGGTCCATGACCCGCAGGCGCATACGGTCGCGGATCTGGTGCAGTTGGCTGACCCGCAGGATAAGGGACAGGTCGGCGCACCCATGCCGGGCATGGTTTCCCGTGTGCTGGTACACGAGGGCGATACGGTCGAGCAGAATCAGGTGCTGCTCATCATTGAGGCGATGAAGATGGAAACCTCGGTCGTGGCGCGCATCGCGGGCCGTGTGGACAAGCTGCTGGCCAAGGAAAACGGCGCGGTTAAGGCGGGCGAGCTGCTCGCGGTCATCAAGTGAATGCGCGCGAAAGGTGGGATGAGAAAAAATTTTTGGCGAAATGTTAAATTCTTGTAAAGTACACAAAAACGACACAAAGCGCTGGCAGTAATGCACAACATTCCTTAGGCGTTCCAGTGGAACAACCTGTGCAATACCGCGTGTTTCTGAAAATGCACGGCGGAAAAGTGCACAAGAATCGAGTTGCAAATCCCTTTCTTTTCAGATATTATTGATAAATCATTTGACCCGGAAGACAAGGCTTCCGGAGAAAATCAAGGAAAAGGAGAGAGAATTATGAAGCGACGACTCAGTCAATCCAAGCGGCTGCTCAGTTTGCTGCTGGCCATCGTGATGGTGGCGGCCATGCTGCCGACCGCATTCGCAGCGGAGGACGCCAAATTCGTCATCGGGCCATATCTGCTCGCGCCCAAGACGACCAGCATGGTAGCCGTGTGGGAGACGGATACCGGCGACGCGACCACCATCCGTTGGGGCACGGACGCCAATGCGCTGGGCGAGCCGATCACGGTGGAGCGTGATCCGTCCGCACCGTCATATGGCGGCGCGCAGACCAACATTTTCCGCTACAAATTCACCGATTTGAAGCCGGGCGCGCGGTATTACTACGAGGTAGCGCTGGCAGGCGGCGAGAGCTGCAAGGGCACCTTCCGCACGCTGGAGGAAAATCCGGAGGAAGTGCGCTATATCTCGATCACGGATACGCACAAGTTCGACACCAAGAGCACCTTTGACAAGGCGGTTGCCGATTATGATCCGGCCTTCATCATCCATGGCGGCGACATGGTGGAAGGCACCGGCACGCAGAAGGAGCAGTATGCGTTCTGGTTCAACAGCGGCGAGTTCATTCACAACTATCCGGTTGTGTACGCCTGCGGCAACCACGACTTCAGCGATTATTTTGACATGTATGTCATCGACACCCAGACCGAGGAATACGGTTCGGTGGTCGAGGGCAACATCGCCTTTGATTACGGCGACATCCATTTCGATCTGATGGACAGCAACCCGTGGGCGCTGTTCCAGATGAACGCAGAGACTTCGGGCGGAAAGATGGACGCCGCGACCGCGGACAAGATCGAAAAGTCCGTGCAGTGGCTGAAGGACGATCTGGCCAAGAATCAGGATAAGAAATTCCGCATTCTGGTCATGCATCACCCGATCTCCGACCCGTACACCAAGATGCATATCGCATCGGTTGCGGAAGCGGGCCACGTTGACATGATGCTCGCGGGCCATACGCACAGCTACGCCCGCGCGGTATCCGATGACCCGACCGTAGGCGCAGGCACGATCTACCTGACCCATCAGGATTCCCGTGCGGTCAGCGCCAAGGGCAGCTACATGACCCACTCCATCAAGGGCGATGTGCTGACCACGTCCAATATGGCCGAGGGCAAGGTCGTCGGCACGACCGTCACTGCGGTTGCCAAGCAGCAGCTGTCGTACTCGGATGTGTCCATCCAGTCCGGCCCGGTGCCCTGCAACAGCGACATTGAGATCTCCGCAACCGTCAAGAACGACGGCAAGGGCCTTGCGGCAGCGGTCATCCCGGTGGACGACAACGGCACCATGAAGTATATCTACGGCGAGCTGGTCAGCGACAGCGGCGTGTCCACCTCGGGCGAGCCGGTGCGCGTGGAGTCCAACGGCGTCAAAACGATCGATCCGGGCGAGTCCATTGAACTGCGCGGCACGGTCAAGCTGACCACGACCGGCACGCATACCCTCAAGGTCGGCGGCAAGACCCAGACCGTGCAGGTCAATTTCCGCCCCGCGACCTTCTCGTACACCAACGTCCGCACCAAGATGGGCGACGGTGAGATCAGCGATATCAACAGCGACGTGCTGCACATCAAGGCGGACGTGACCAACATCGGCAACGAAGCCGGCACCGCGACCGCAACGCTCTACATCGACGACAAGGCGATCGAGAGCAAGCAGTACAGCATCGAGGCAGGCGGCGTTAAGACCTGCGAGTTCACCTATCAGTTTGAAAAGGCCGGCGATTTCAAGGTCCGCATCGGCGATTCCGCGGTGCAGACCGTGTCCATCGAAGGCTCGATCCAGGGCATGCCGATGGTCAAGGATAAGTCCGGCATGGGCAACAACGGCTATCTGCACGGCGCGCCCACGCTCGGCACGGATGAAAACGGCAAGGGCACGATCATCCTCGACGGCGACAAGGACTATGTGGAGATCCCGGATAACGGCAACTTCACGATCGACGACGGCATCACCGGCATGGTTTGGGCCAAGCTCCCGAACTGCCCGGGCACCGGCATCGACACGCTGACCCCGACCGGACGAGACCACAACCCGCTGATGACCAAGGGTGTGTCGATCGGCTGGGGCACCAACTATCTGTACCGCATGGCGGTGCGCGCGACCGGCAAGGTCACGGTCGGCATCGGCTTTGACAACGACAACGGCGAGTTCTTCTGGAACGACGATGACGCGGACGACAACGCGGGCATCAAGAAGGGCGAGTGGGTGCAGTACGTCGGCGGCTTTGACCGCACGACCGGCGGCGACTCGTACCAGAACAAGTATCACTCCGGCCATATCGACGCACCGGCGTTCGATTCCGAGATCAAGAACTGGCCGGGCGCTTCCACTTACATTGGCTTCTCTTACACCGGCGCACTGCTGACCAACCGCGGCCGCGGCATTGACCGCACCATGCTCGCGGGCGAGATCTCGCAGGCCCGCCTGTATCAGACCAAGCTGACCGAGAGCGAAGTTGCATCCGTACACGACAATCCGACGGCAGCCGGCCCGAAGAGCAACCAGATGGTGCTCTGGCTGGATTTCGACCCGTCCAACATCGTGCAGACCGGCACGCACACCACCGAATGGGTCAAGGTATCCGGCGCGCCCGAATCGCTGGCGTATGACGCGAAGATCGAGGGCGACGCGAAGATCGAAGCCACGGTTGAGTTCTCGCAGGACGGCAAGACCGCTTCCGCTTCCAAGCAGTATGCGCTGGCAAACGGCACCGGCACGATCGACCTGACCGGCGCGGGCGAGGGCGCTTACATGCGCATCGTCACCAAGTTCACCTCGGATCTGGGCACGGATGCAAGCTATCTGCCTGTGCTGAACACCTATACGCTCAAGGCCGGCAACGAGACTTCGTGGAACACCTGGGCGGATTGGAAGAAGGGCACCTTCACCGACGGCGCAGGCCATCAGTCTGCGGATGTCTACCGCGCTCTGTCCGCGGACTTTGACGATTACTCCGGTACGGCCGACGAAGGCAAGCCGGTCGATCCGGTACAGCCCAGCGGCACACTCGGTTGGGACGTTCCGTCCGGTTACTGGGCGGCGGAGACCATCCAGAAGTTGATCGACATGGGCATCATCAAGGGCGACGGCGACGGCAGCGTGCGGCCGGAAGACCGCATCACGCGCGAAGAAGTTGCCTCCCTGCTGGTCAATGCGCTGGATATCCAGCCGGTAGCGGACGCGAAGCTCGACCCGGCGGACAATTCTTCCGCATGGGCGGCAGGCGTGCTGCAGGCGGCGAAGAACGCCGGCATCATGCAGGGCGATGAAAAGGGCTACATGAACGGCTGCGATAACGCAACCCGTGCAGAAGTAGCGGTCATGATTGCCCGCGCGGCAAAGATCTCGTCGGACGACCTGTCCGTGCTGGATAAGTTCTCGGATGCCGACACCATCCCGTCCTGGGCACAGTCCTCGATCGCAGGCCTGGTTGCGCAGGGCAAGATGAACGGCTACGAAGACAGCACGCTCCGTCTGAACAACCTGATCATCCGCGCAGAGGCCTTTCAGCTTCTGTCCGGCATTCTGGCAAAGTAAGCAAGACGGCAATAAAAAAGGCCGGGGCAATCGCCCCGGCCTTTTCCCGTCCGGCAGCGCAGGCCGGGCAGGGGGAAAGCAAAGGCTCCGCGAAAAGCGGAGCCTTTTGATTCGTTTTCAGCAGTTTTCCATGATCGCCTTGACCGCGGTTTTGGTGTCGGTCAGCGGGAACAGCTCGTAGCCGACGCGGCCGGTGTAGCCGCAGGCTTCGAGGTGGGAGATCACCTTTTTGTAGTTGATCTCGCCCGTGCCCGGCTCGTGACGGCCGGGCGCGTCCGCCACATGGATGTGGCCGAAGGTGTCGCCGTACTTGGTGATCGTGTCGCAGATGCAGCCTTCGTTGATCTGCATGTGGTATACATCATACAGTAGCTTGAGCCGCGGCGAGCCGATCAGGCGGACGATTTCCGCGCCCATCTGGGTGGTCGCGAGGAAGTTGCCGACGTGGTCGGTCGTGATGTTGAGCGCCTCGAGGTTGAGGTTGATGCCCTCGGCCTCCGCGAGCTTGGCGCAGTCGAGCAGCATGTCGTACATCGAGCACAGCTTGACCGTGTGCGACAGGTTGTCATAGTGATCCACCACGATGCCGCCTTCGCCGAGCGCGTTGGAGTGAATGGTCACGCTGGCAGCGCCGACCTTTTTCGCGGCGGCGATCGACTGCTTCAGATAATCGATGTATTTTTGCTTGTGGGTCGGATCGACGAGAGAATAGTCCGCGTCGCCGTTGAAACCCGAAATCGCGATGCCGGCCTTTTCCGCTGCTTCACGGGTTGCATCCAGATCGCGGATGCGCCAGTCCCAGAATTCTACGGCTTCAAAACCGTCGTCCTTGGCCGCCTGGAAGCGGTCCAGCCAGTCCAGTTCGGTGTACAGCGTGTCGATGCACGCGCATTTTCTCAGTGCCATTGTGATCAGTCCTCCTGATGGGTGGTGTGCGGGTGGTGATGGTGTTGTCAATACCATCATACCACCCGCGGTTTCATTATTCAATTTCGGAAATCTTGACCGGACGGCCCTCGTGCAGGGACTTGGTAGCGGCAGTCGCCATCAGAACCGGATACAGACCGTCTTCGCCGGTAACCGGAGTCTCCTTATCATTTACGACTGCATCGGCAAATGCCTGCATCTCGGCCACGAATGCGCCGGTGTAGCGGTCCCACATGACCTTGTATGCCGTGCCGTGCACTGCGCCGTCCGCCGTGGACAGGACTGCGGTGTTCGGGGTGTCGTTCTGGTCCTCGGCGCAGCCTTCCGAGCCGAAAACCTCGACGCGCTGGTCGTAACCGTAAACCGCCTTGCGGCTGTTGTCGATCACGCCGATGGCGCCGTTGGCAAACTTGAGGGTGACCAGCGCGGTGTCCACGTCGCCCGCCTCGCCGATGCCGGGATCGACCAGCACGGAACCGATGGCATTGACCTCGGTGACTTCGCTGCCCGCGAGGAAGCGCGCCATATCGAAGTCGTGGATCATCATGTCGTAGAAGATGCCGCCGGAAACCTTGACATAGTCAATGGACGGGGGCTCGGGATCGCGGGAAGAGATCTTGACGATGTTGACCTTGCCGACCTTGCCTTCGCGCACCATGTCGTAAACCGCGCGATGGTTGTGGTCAAAGCGGCGGCAGAAGCCGATCTGCAGCTTGACGCCGGCCTGCTTGGCTGCGTCGATCGCCGCATGCACCTTGGCCAGATCGTAGTCGATCGGCTTTTCACAGAAGATGTGCTTGCCGGCGTGCGCAGCTTCGATGATGTACTTGGAGTGCGTGTCGGTCGAGGAGCAGATCAGAACGGCCTCGATTTCGGGATCGTTCAGGATGTCGTTTGCATCCTTGGTGCAGTTCGGGATGCCGCACTGCTTGGCAAATGCTTCGGTCTGCTCGTTCATAAACGGGTCGGCGATGGTCTTGATTTCCATCTCCGGCACAAACATGGAAATGTTCTTGGCATGGACCTTGCCGATGCGGCCCGCGCCGATAATACCTACTTTCATGGAGAGTCCTCCTTTGGGGAATGCAATTGGGTTATCATGAAGAATGTAAAATGAAAACGTTGGAGCGTTTCAAAAAGTTGAGAGTGCTGAGATTTGATTTGGAACGTTGGAGCGTTCTGAAATGAAAGAGAGTGAGAGGTATCTGAATAGGGAAATTGGGGAATAGGAGAATAAACAATCAGGGATTCAGGACTTTGTCGCTCAGGCCATCCATTCCGCGAAGCGGTCCAGACGATCCTGTGCGTTTTCCTTGGTGATGATCTCGGTACCGGTATCGACGACTTCGTCGTACTCCTCGCCCTGCAGGATCTTCACCATGGTCTCAACAGCCTTGTAGCCGATGTCGTAGTTGTTCTGCGCGGCGGTCATGGTCAGCTCGCCGTCGAGAACGGCCTGCACGGCGGACTGCTGACCGTCAAAGCCGAGGAAAATGGTGTTGGCGTAAGCCGGATTGTCGGCTGCGGTGCGCGCGGCGGCCAACGCCATGTCGTCGTTGTTCGAGCAGATGATCGCGACGCCCTCGGGGAATTTGTTCATGATCGCTTCCATCGAGGTAACAGCGAGGTCTGCCGTCGCGTTGGCGTACTGGACTTCGTCGTCCAGGAACTCGCCGCCGGCTTCGGTGATGCCTTCGCGGTAGCCTTCCATGCGGGCGGTGTTGGTGGCGTCGCCCTGTACGCCGGCGATCTCAATGCACTTGATTTCGTCCCAGCCGGCAGCCTTGGCCGCTTCGACCGCGGCCTTTGCGCCTTCCTTTGCGGCTTCCTTATTGCCGGTGCCGATGAAGCTCAGGCATTTGTCCGAGTTGATATCGGTGTCAAAAGCGACGACCGGCTTATCCGTGCCCGCGATGGCGGTGGCCACGGCTTCGGATTGCAGCGGCGCGATCAGATAACCGTCGTAGGAGTCTACGGAAATGTCGGTGGTGATCATGTTCAGCTGCTCTTCATAGAAGGTCTCTCCCGGAGGGCCTTTGATGGACAGCTTGACCAGATCGGGATGCTCTTCCTCATAGGCTTCCGCGCCGGCCTGAATGATCTGCCAGAACTCGGATGCGTTGGTCTTGAGGATCATGCTGATCTCGTAGGGCGTTTCCGCGGAATCGCCGTTGGCCGCCTCGTTGGCGTCGCCGCCGCACGCGGTCAGGGTCAGTGCGAGCGAACCTGCCAGCAGAGCTGCAAACCAATTTTTCTTTGTCATGTCTTTCATCCTTTCTCTTTTGGTGTGTGCATTTATGTGCTCTGTGCCGTTTGCGTGCTTATTGTATCGAGAAAGGGGAAAAAAGTCAATGGTCAATTTGTGAGGCAATGAATGGTGCAGAGAGAAATGCACGAGAAAGTGATGAATTTGGTTAATTATCTCAATATTTGTTTCGATAAAATGGAAAAATGTAAAAAGTGCAAGGGGTGGAGAGATTTGAAAGGGTGTGTTGTTGGTTTTTCACAACAAAAACACAGCGAAAAACGAGGGATTACTGTTATAAAAATGCTGTAATTATCGAATAGCAGGAGAAAACAGATTGAAATGAGAAAAATAAGTTCATATGCCCGATATGTGCAAAAGCACATACAATGTAAAAATGATGTGCGAAAGCCCAATTTCCTTTGCAGAACGCACAGAGTGTGTGCTATAATGAATCCACTGAAATTTTTATCGACAGGTGAGACGGTATGAGAGAAAAACGTCCAACCATACAGACCGTGGCCGAGCGGGCAGGGGTTTCGCGCGGTACGGTGGACCGGGTGCTGAACAATCGTTCCTATGTCAGCGCGGAGGTGCGCGCGCGCATCCTCCAGGCAATCGAGGAAACCGGCTATGTGCCGGTGCGGCAGGCGCGGCCGAAGGAGGAATCCAAAGACTATCCGCCGCTTCGGCTGGGGGTTTTGCTGCCGAACTGGACCGGTCCGTTCAAAACCGAGGTATCCGCGGGCATTGCGGACGCGAGGCGGGAGCTGGCGCCGTACCATGTGGAGATCCGCGTGTGCGTGTGTGAGACCGACTTGCCGGTCGAGTGCATTGAGCATTTGGACGCGCTGGTAGAGTGGGGCGCGCAGGGGATTGCCTTGTGCGCGCTCAACGATATCCTGATCGAAACCAAGGTGGGGGAGCTGGCGGATCGCGGGATTCCGTGCATCACGCTCAATTCCGATCTGCCGGCCAGCCGTCGGCTGTGCTTTGTCGGGCAGGATTACACCAAGAGCGGCCGAATCGCAGCCGAGCTGCTCAGCAAGTGCGTGCCGCATGATGCGCACATTCTGGCGATGGTGGGCAATCTGGAATACCATGGCCACCGCACGCGGCTGGACGGGTTTTGTGCGCGCATGCACGAGCTAGGTTTTGCCGCTGCGCAGATTGAGATCACCGAGACCTATAACAATTACCGCCTGACCTGCGACAAGGTGCGGCAGGCGCTGCACGATATGCCCGATCTGGCGGCGATCTACATGGTCAACCGCAGCGTGACCGGCTGCACCGATGCGCTGCGGCAGGCGGGCATGACCGACCGCATCCGCGTGGTGGCGCACGATTTGTCCGCGCGCACCAAGCTGCTGCTGCAGGAGGGCAGTCTGGATTTCACCATCACGCAGGATATGTACCGGCAGGGGTATCTGCCGCTGATGCTGCTGCGCGATCTGCTGCACAAGGGCGTCCGTCCGCAGGAGGATCAGATCGGCACCAGCATTTCCATCATCTGTTCCCAGAATATAGACTGACCGGGCAATAAAAAATGCGTTTCCGTTACGGAAACGCATTTTTTTGTGTCTTATTTGCAATCAGGCCAGATAGGGCGCGGCGATTTGGTCGATGCCGTCGGGGTTGGCTTCGCGCCAGGCGGCGAAGTCCATGCCGGAAGCGGCCACCGTCTTGCCCAGCTCGACCAGGAAGGCGGGCACTTTGCTTTCCAGAATGTTGCCCAGCTCGCGGCCCATCATTTCCTTGCCCTGTGCGTCGCAGCCGCCGACAAACAGCGTGAACGCGGACTGCGGCTTGCCGTCCACCAGTTTGGACGCGCCGCGGAAGCCGATCGAGCCGGTCTGGTGCGTGCCGCACGAGGACGCGCAGCCGGAAACATGCATCTGGGGCAGCGCGCCGTCCGGCAGATCCGCTTCGCGCACCGCATTGATGCACGCGGCGAGCAGACCGTGCGAGTCGCGCATGCCGACCTGACAGATCGTGCCGCCGATACAGCTGACCGAGGTCTCAAACAGCGTGCGGGCGCCGTCCGCGGTGGCGGCCAGCACTTTTTCCGCTTCCGCGCCGGTCAGGTTGATGATATAAGCGGTCTCGTCCGGCGCAAGGCGCAGTTCCGCGTCCTGCATATCGGCCAGCAGATCGCTCAGCGCGCAGAGCGTTTCGGGGGCGGGCTGGCCGCCGAGCGGGTGCCAGACCACCGTGTACAGGCCGGGCTGCTTCTGCGTGAGGACGCGCGGGCCGCTGGCCGTCGTGCCGTCGCCGGTTTTGGTGATTTGCTGCGGCTCGACCGACAGCGTCAGATCCTCGCCCGAGGCAAACACCTCGTCCAGCTTTTCGCGATACGCCTTGGCATAGTTTTCCGGTCCGCCCAGCGCTTCCTGCATGTAGCGGGTGCGCGCCTTGCCGCGGTTTTCGTAGTTGCCGTAGGTGCGGAAGGTCAGCCACATGGCCTTGATATAATAAAGGATCTTGGTCGGCTCGACCGCTTCGGCTACCTTGACGCCGAAACGCGGGTTGTTGCCCAGACCGCCGGCGCTGTATACGTCAAACTTGCCGTCCGCACGGGCAACAAAGCCGAGGTCGCGGTAGGTCGCGTGCGTCTGGTTGGCCGGGGAGTTGGAGAAACAGACCTTGAGCTTGCGCGGCATCTTCTCCGCCTTGATAAAGCCCAGCAAGTAGTTGCCAGCGGCTTCCGCCCACGGCAGGGTGTCGAAATACTCGTCCGCCTGCACGCCGGAGAGCGGGGAGCACATGACGTTGCGCGGGAAGTCACCGCCGCCGCCCATGGTCACGATGCCGGCGTCGAGCGCCTGCTCCATGATGGCGCATACCGTGTCCTGTCCGAGGTCGTGCAGCTGGATGGTCTGGCAGGTGGTGAAGTGTACGCGCGATACGGCGTAGGTGCGGATCATCTGTGCGACAAACGCCAGCTTGTCGCGGGTGACGCGGCCGGCGGGCATGCGCAGACGCAGCATGCTGGCCTTGCCGCCCTTCTGGGCATAGCTGCCGTAGTAGCCGGAAAAGCCCTTATATTCGCCGACTTTGATCTCGCCTGCGTAAAACGCCGCGGTCTTTTCGCGGAAAGCGGGCAGATCCGCCTTCCAGCTCTGGGGATTGATGGTGTTCATGGATATCCTCCTTGTTATTTTCCAAGCAAAGGCCGACCCGTGCGACGCACGCGGCGGGGAAGCCGATCGTCTTGTCCCTATTATACGATATTTCACAAAGGATGACAATTTATCCGCGCATATAATCCAAAATTTTTCAGGCGACAGAAAAAGCCCCGGCGCGCCGAAAACCGGATCGGTGCGTCGGGGCTTTGATGAGGGGTGTCATGCTTCTATCAGCAGAACCGAAAGGTCGTTGACATTGGTGCCGGTGGCGCCGGTTTGAATCAGGCCGCCGCAGGCCGCCAGCGCGTGATACGCGTCGTTTTCCGCCAATACCTGCGGGATCGAAATGCCTTGTGCGCGCAGCGTATCGTAGGTGGTTCCGTCGGTATAGCCGCCGGCGGCGTCGGTCGGGCCGTCGGTGCCGTCCGAGCCAACCGAGAACACCGCCGCGCCGGCAAGGCCGCGCAGGCCTTCCGCGGCGGCGAGCGCAAGTTCTTGGTTGCGGCCGCCCTTGCCGTGGCCGGTCAGACGCACCACGGTTTCACCGCCCGCAAGGAAAGCGCGCTTTTCGCCGCGCCCCGCGTAATGCTGCGCGATGTTGGACAGGAATACGCCCGCGTCGCGCGCCGTGCAGCAGAGCGACTCGGTCAGAATCACGGGCCGGTAGCCAAGCGCGGCGCAGGCTTCGGCCGCATGGCGGCACAGGACGGATACGCCGCCGATCACGCGGTTGTGCACATGGGGCAGCGCCTGCGGCAGCGGCTGCGCAAGGCAGCTGCGCGCCTGCGCGGAAAGCGGCAGCCCGTACCGCTCGGCAATCGGCAGCGCGGAGCCTGCGGCGTTGCGGTCCACCGCGCTCAGGCCCGAGGCGATGGCGTCCGGCCGGTCGCCCAGCACGTCGCTGAGCAGCAGCGCTTCCACATGGGCGGGCGCGCAGTGTTCTGCCAGCCGGCCGCCTTTGACCAGACTCAACCGCTTGCGCACGGCGTTCATTTCCGTGATATCCGCGCCCGAGGCGAGCAGCGCCTGTGTGATGTGCTGCATTTCATCCAGTCCGATCCGCGGCAGTTCGAGCAGCGCCGAGCCGCCGCCCGAGATCAGCAGCAGTACGGTGTCCTGCGTGGTCAGGCCTTGCGTCATCTCGAGCGCGCGCTGTGCTGCGCGCACCGAGTTTTCGTCCGGCACGGGATGGCCGGATTCCATGATCTCCAGATCGCCGAGCGGGCCTTCGCTGTGATGATATTTGGTGACAACCAGACCGGCAGCGATCCGGCTGCCGAGCACTTGCTGCACAGCCCGCGCCATGCGCCACGCGGCTTTGCCGATTGCAAGCAGGATGGTGCGTCCCGCGGGCGGCTGCCAGTCAGCCAGCGCATCCTGCACGGCGCGGTCGGGCAGGGACGCGCGGATGGCTGTCTGATAAATGGTTTCCGCATCGGTGCGCAGGCTCATCGCAGTTCCTCCTTTGTCAGTTTACAACGTGGATCGGTGTGCCCGCCAGCCACTGGGACAGGTTTTCCGCTGCCATGTCCATGATGCGTGCGCGGCTTTCTTTGGGCGCCCAGCTGATGTGTGGGGTAATCAGGCAGTTTTTCGCGTGCAGCAGTGGATTGTCGTCCCGAATCGGCTCGACGGAGACCACGTCCAGTCCGGCGGCGTATACCTTGCCGCTTTCAAGCGCGTCCGCCAGATCCTGTTCGTTGATGAGCGGACCGCGCGAGTTGTTGAGCAGGATGACGCCGTCCTTCATTTTGGCGATGCTTTCCTTGCAGATCATGCCGCGTGTTTCGGGAAACAGCGGGCAGTGCAGCGCGATCACATCGCTCTGCGCGTACAGCTCGTCGAGCGAAACGTATTCGCCGATCGCGCGGCCTTCGTCGCAGGGGAAGCTGTCGTGCGCGAGGATGCGCATGCCCATGGCTTTGGCGATGCGCGCGGTCTGACGGCCAATGCGGCCGAAGCCGATCACGCCCAGCGTTTTGCCGTCCAGCTCAATGAGCGGATAATCCCAGAAACACCAGTCCGGATTGGAAGCCCAGCGCCCGTCGTGCACGGCCTGTGCGTGATGGGCGACATGGTGGCAGATCTCGAGCAGCATGGCGATCGCGTACTGCCCGACCGCGGCCGTCCCGTAGGAGGGGACGTTGGTCACCGGGATGCCGCGCGCGCGAGCGGCCTGCACATCGACCACATCGTACCCGGTCGCCAGCACGCCGATGTACCGGATCGAGGGACAGGCGTCGAGCGTCGCTTCGCGCAGCGGCGTTTTGTTTACGATGACGATTTCCGCGTCCCCGATGCGGGGGATGATCTGCTCGGCGGAGGTTCGGTCGTATACCGTCACTTCGCCCAGCGCTTCCAACGGCGCCCAGGACAGATCGCCCGGATTTTCGGTATAGCCGTCCAAAATGACGATTTTACGCATGACATATCCTTCTTTCTTTTGTTACGCTTCCGGCATATCCCAATGGAAGCAGGCATAGTACGGCGCGGCCTTGCGGCGCAGATAGTCGGCGTCGTCCTTCTTCGACCAGTCGTACAAACCAAGGCCGACGCTGCGGCCGGTTTTGCCGGACGCCAGTCCGTCCAGCACGATCTGCTGGATGGCGCGGGTGCTGCACAGGTCGGGATACACGGTCTGCGCGATGTCGCGTTCCAGACTGAAGCCGACGTCGTCAAAGTATTCGAGCAAACCGATGGATGCATAGCGCATGCCGACGGCATATTTGATAGCTTTATCCACATCCGCGACCGAAACCACGCCCTGTTCCACCAGATAGAGCGATTCGCGGAACAGCGCCTGCGCCAGACGGTTGATGATGAAGCCGGGCACGCTTTTGTGCAGCGTGACGACCTCGCGATCAAGTTCCTCAAGGAAGGCGTGCAGCCGGTCGATCGTTTCAGGGGCGGTGTTCGGGCCGCCGACCAGCTCGACCAGCGGCAGCATGTGCGCGGGCTGGAACGGATGGGTGACGGCAAAACGCTCGGGATGCGCCATGTCGGCGGTCAGCAGTTCGACCGAGATGGCCGATGTGGTGGACGCCATGAGCGTGTCCGGCGAGACAACGGCTTCCACCTGGCGGTAAATACCTTTTTTGACATCCAGGTTTTCAAATGCCGCTTCGAGCACGAACATGCAGCCCTTTAAAGCTGTGGTGTCGGTGGTCAGGGTGAAGCGGCGCAGGATCGCGGCGCGGTTTTTCTCCGTGGCTAGCCCCTGCTGCACCAGTTCGTCCAGATTGCCCTCCAGAATCCCGCGGCAGCGCTGAAGATCGTCCTCGTCCAGCCCGACAATCGTGACCTCGCAGCCGTGTCCCGCCATCAGCGTTGCCATGCCTGCGCCGACGCGTCCCGCGCCGACCACACCGGTTTTGTAGTTGAGCATATGTATTTCTCCTTTCAAGCCGTGGATGCAATGTTGTTACACCCCTATACAAAAGCAAGATGCTTGCCAAGGAGAGGGGAGACGGCGCAAAAGGAGCGTTCCTTACAAAAATCAGCGGTTATTTTCTGCAAATTGACGAAAAATATTGCGCAGGTGCGGGAGAATATCCAAATGTTTCAAATTGGAGAAACAGTTTCGGTGCAACGGTTGAAACGGCGGTCGGAAATAGCCTCGTCAGGGCGGCTCATCTTTTGGGCGGCTGCTCTTCTTCCAGCTTTTTCAGCTGACGCCAAAGCGTAACGCGGCTCATGCCGAGCGCCTGCGCGGCGGCAGTTTTGTTGCCGCCCGCAGCTTCCAGCGCGGCCAGAATGCGGTCGAGATCGTTGTCCGGCAGAAGTTCGCCGGCAGGCGCAGGGGCAGCGGCCGGTGCCGCGACAAATGCAGCGTGGTTGGGCAAAAATGCAGGCAGGTCGTCCGCGTCCAGCAGGTCGCGGTCGCTGCAAAGCACGCTCAGCCGTTCGCAGAAGTTGCGCAGTTCGCGGATGTTGCCCTGCCAGGGCTGCTGCTCCAGACAGCGCGCGGCGGCGTCGGTCAGCCGAAGCGGGGTTCGGTTTTGGGCAATGCCGAATTCATTCAAAAATGCATGGGCGAGCAGGGAAATGTCGTGGCCGCGTTGCCGCAGCGGCGGGATGGTCAGGTCGAGCACGTCCAGCCGGTAGTACAGGTCCTCGCGGAACAAGCCCTTGCGGACCTGCTCATACAGGTTGCGGTTGCTGGCGGCGATGACGCGCACGTCGATCGGAATGACTTTGTCGTGGCCGATTCGCATGATTTCGCGTTCCTGGATGACACGCAGCAGGCGGCTTTGCAGCGCCAGCGGCATTTCCGAGATCTCATCGAGGAAAATGGTGCCGTTGTGCGCCAGCTCGAACAGACCGGGCTTTCCTTCCTTGCTCGCGCCGGTGAAGGCGCCGCCGACATAGCCGAATAGCTCGCTTTCCAGCAGGTTTTCCGGGATCGCCGCGCAGTTGACCGCGACAAAGGGCTGCTCGCGCCGCGCGCTGGCATTGTGGATGGACTGGCTGAACAGTTCCTTGCCCGTGCCGCTTTCGCCGAAGATGACGATGTTGGAGTTGGTCTGCGCATAGGCGTTGGCGCGGCGCACACATTCCCGGATGGCGGGGCTTTCCCCGATGATGGTATCAAAGGTATATTTGGCCGTATGCCCCTTGTGATAGATCTTGCCGCGCAGTTTGCCCTCGGCTTCCTGGATCTGGTTGGCGTTGAGAAAGGTGAGCACATAGCCGACCACTTCATCGCGCAGGTAAATGGTGATCTTTTTAAAGGAAAGGTGGGTCTGATGGTATTCAATGATCTCATCAATATAATTGTCCGGCCGGTTGATCAGCCGCACAATCTGCGGCGAGCGCAGCACTTCGCGGATCGGCATGCCGAGGAACCAGTTGCCGGGCGCCAGACCGAGGATGGTTTGCGCCGAGCGGTTCATGGCGGTGATGTTGTTTTGCGGGTCGAGCGCGATCAGCCCTTCAAAGGCGTTGTCCACCATGGCGGAGCGCAGCAGGCTGTGTTCCTGCACTTCGCGGCTGCTGGCGCCCAGCTGCTTGGCGGCGTTGATCGCGTTCCAGATGGAGCTGCGCCCGGAGGTCAGCAACAGGTGCGCGGCGCCGAGGTTGTGCGCATAGGTGCAGCCGCGCATACCGCCCAGAATGATTTTTTTGCCGTCCTCCACCGCACGGGATACCACGCGGTAGATCTCTTCATCGGTGTTTTCCTCCAGATAATACGGCGTCAGGTTGACACCGATTTTCTGCGCCGTATCCTCGATGCCGAGGATCATGTTGACCGAACCGATGATACCGGCCGGTGTTTCTCCATAGCGTTCCTTTAATAGATACAGCACATTGAGCGTATCCTCGCCCGAGATGACCAGCTCCACCACGGGGACGGGGAAACCCTGGCGTTTCAGGTCGAAGGCGGTCGCGCCGCGTGCAATGATCACGTCGGCATTGAGGTCGAGCGAAAGGGCCTGCACGGTCGTCGGGGCGAGCATGGCGCAGAATTCATAGTGGCGGCCGCTGGTTTTGCTGGCGCGGTCGTTTTCGGTGCCTTCTGCAAACACCTGCTCTGCCAGTTCCTTGAGTTCTTCAAAAGGGGCAAGAAATACAATCCGGATCACAGAATTTCCTCCATTTTGCCTGTTGTTTCAACAGCGTTGCGTGTTTCTGTTTCATGCGTTGCAATGCATTTGCAACAACTATACCATACAAAGATTTCCTTTTCAAGTTTTTTCTGTTCATTTTGCACAAGGGGCGCGGTTGGTCTTTGTCGAGGAAGAAATTTTTTTGTCAAACCATGCAGTTGGCACGGTTCATGCTCTTTAACAGGGTGAGCGCAAAAAAGAAAAGCGTTATTGAAAAGAGAAGGAGCGTTGCTTATGAAGAGGAAAGTCCTGATCCCTTCCGATATTTCGGAGGCAGGAAAGAAATACCTGCGGGATCGCGGGTATGAAGTGAAAATGGGACGCGGACTGGATGAAGATACCATTATTGCAGATGCAAAGGATTGTGAGGCCATGCTGGTGCGCAACGAGCCGATCACACGGCGAATCATCGAGAACATCCCGTCGGTAAAGGTGATCAGCAAACACGGCGTGGGTCTGGACAAGATCGATCTGGAGGCCGCTGCCGAGCAGAACATCTGGGTCACCAACGGCCCGCTGTCCAACGCCATCGCGGTGGCGGAGCACACCATGATGCTGCTTCTGGCCTGTGCGAAAAAGCTGGTGCGGTTTGATCTGGCGATCCGTTCGGGAGATTACAACATCCGCAACACCATGAAGGGCATGGATGTGGAAGGCAAGACGGTCGGCATCATCGGCTGCGGCAAGATCGGCTCCATGGTCGCCAAAAAGTGTGTGCACGGCTTTGATATGAAGGCGGTTGGATATGACCCGTTCGTTCCGGCGGAAGCGCGGCTGCCCGAGATCGAGTATGTCGATACGATGGAAGAGGTTTTCCGCCGCGCGGATTTTGTTTCCCTTCATGTGCCGGCCACCAAGGACAACGCAGGCTTTGTCAACAAGGATCTGCTTAGCCTGATGAAGCCCACGGCCTATCTGCTCAATGCGGCGCGCGGCTCGATCGTCAACGAAGCCGATCTGTACGAAGCGCTGCACAGCGGACGGATCGCCGGCGCGGGCCTGGATGTGTATGCGCAGGAGCCGCCCGCGGCAGATAACCCGCTGTTTACGCTGCCCAACATCACGGTGACGCCGCACAACGCGTCCCTGACCTATGAGACTACCGACCGCATGGGTCTGCATGCGGCGCAGGGAATTGATGAGGTGCTCTCCGGCGGCACGCCGACCTGGCCGTGCGTCACGCCCAAGCATCCGAGATAACATTTTCCGAGAGGAGGACATGATGTATCAGCTCAGGAATAAGAAATACGATATCGTCATTCAAAACGGCACTTTGATTGATACGATCGGCGGCTTTGAGAAAAAAGCTGATATTGCCATTGTTTCCGGTAAGATTGCCGCCATCGGAACGATTTCGGTAGACGATGCCAAGATGTGCGTCAATGCGGAAGGGTGCTATGTGTCCGCCGGATTGATTGACTATCACTGTCATGTATTCCATGGCGGTGATTGGGCAAGCTGCTCCGCAGAAGCTTATGCACTGCCTAACGGGGTAACGACGCTGGTGGATGCCGGTTCGGCAGGCTGTGGGGGGTTCCCGTTATTCTGGAACGGGGTAGCCGCGCGCAGCCTAGTCAATATCAAGGCGTACATTTTTGTCGGCACAGGCGGCCAGGTCGGACTGGGATGCGTGGAGGATGAGAATCCGGCTCACATCAACCGGGACGGTATCGTGGAACTGTGTCAGAAGTATCCCAAGGAGATTGTCGGCATCAAGATCAAGATCGACAAGGATCATCTGGCCCAGTACGGCATTGAGCCGCTGCGCGAAGCGATTCGGCTGGGGGAGCAAACCGCTCTGCGGGTTTCCGCACACGCAACCGATCCTGTGGTTCCGGTGGATGAATTTATCGACCTGTTCCGTCCGGGTGATATTTACTGCCATATGTATCATGAAACCGGCGAAGGTATCTTGGATGAGAACGGCCGCGTGCGGGACAGCGTTCGGCGCGCACGGGAGCGTGGCGTATTGTTTGACGCAGCGCACGGTAAAACAAATAACTTTTCCTTGTCCTGTGCCAAGAAAGCCATAGATCAGGGATTTGCACCGGATATCATCAGTTCGGATTATACAAAGATTTCGATGTCCGCACGATATCCCTTTACCATGATGCTGTCCGAGTATCTCAATCTCGGCATGTCCTTCCCAGAGGTGCTGCGCTGCTGCACCGAAAATCCCGCAAAACTGATTGCGGATCGCAACACTCCCTTCCTCGCGCCCGGCGAAGCGGCGGACTTGGCCGTACTGAAAATTACGGAACGTCCGGTCACTTTCTGGGATCACTATGGCAACCTGGTTCACGGCGATCGGCTGATCGAGAACAAAATGACTGTTTGCGGCGGTGAGATTTTGTTCGATCAGCTGGAAGATAAGTATCAGAAATTTGCTTAACAGAAGAAAAGGAGAATGAAAATGAAACTGAGAAAGATCTGTGCATTGTTCCTGGCTTCGAGCCTGCTGCTTTCGGTTGCAGCCTGCGCGCCGAATACGACGGTGGAAACCAAGGATGACAGCAGCGACGCTTCGACCAACACCGAGGCAAAGGTGTTCACCATCGGTCATTCCAACCCGGCGGACCCGGATGACCAGTATCACTATTTCTGTGAGCAGCTCAACAAGAACCTGCAGGAGATCTGTGATGGTGCCATTCAGTTTGAGATTTTCTCGGACAGCCAGTTCGGTACGGAAACCGAGATGTTCCAGGCGGTCAGTGACGGCTCGCTGGATGCAGTCTGCATCTCCAACAACATTGTTTCCGGCAGTATTCCGCAGCTGCAGGTGCTTGACCTGCCGTACTTCTTTGATAGTGAGGACGAGTATCAGTTCCTGGTCGATAATGAGGACTTCCTGAAGGAAATCACTCCGATCTATGAAAGCACTTGGAACATGCATCAGTTCGCACCGGTGCTTGATGCTTCCTGGCGTACGCTGTTTACCAAGGGCAAGGCTGTCAAGAGCCTGGATGATATGAAGGATCTCAAGGTCCGTGTTACCACCAACCGCGTGCACGAAGCAGCTTACAAGGCACTTGGCACCATTCCTTCGGTTATTGCTTGGAACGAATGCTATACGGCGTTCCAGCAGGGCGTTATTGACGGCCTGGACGTTGGCGTTCCGATTGCTGCCACCATGGGTTTCTATGAAGTTGCCGATTACTGCACGCGTGTCAACCCGTTCCCGATCCTGTGCTGGCCGATGATCAACATGGATGTCTGGAATTCTCTGACCGAAGAAGAGCAGGGCTGGCTGACGCAGGCCGGTTATGATGCGGCAATGGCGCAGCGCAGCCATCAGCGTGAGATGGAAGTTTCCTTTACGGAGATGGAAGAAGAGGCCGGTATCGAGTTCTTTGAGCCCGACCTGACCCCGTTCAAGGAAGCGACCGCCGGCGTTCGCGAGCAGTTCAAGCCTGAGATCGGCGAAGATTTCTACAACATGTGCGTTGATCTGGTAGACGGTTATCGCGCAAGCAAGTAAATTGCATTGCTGCCCGGTGTGTGCTGATGGCCGCACCGGGCAGTCCCCCCTAATCCATGAAAGGAGATGAATGTGTATGCAGTGGGCGAAACGCCTGGACCGCGGTGTGCAGAAAATCAATGCGGTGCTGATGGTTCTTGCCTGTGTATTTCTTGGCATCTTGGTTGTCACCTGTATCATGATGGTGCTGACCCGTTTTATTCCGAACTTTACCTTGACCGGCTTGGAAGAAATCGCACGATATTCGTTCATTTTTCTGACCTTTTTTGCAGCGGGTGCGGGCACAGGAAGTAATGCGCATCCGGGTTTGACCCTTCTGCGCGATGCGCTGCCGAAAAAGGGCCGGTTTGTTCTGGATCTGATCGTTTATGCATTGATCGGATTGTTTGGCGTCATCTTTATCGTCTGCGGTTATCAGGCTGCTATGGGCGTCAGCAAACTGATTTCTACATCCTGGCGTATCCCGATGCCGATCATCTATTCTTCGGCGGTGCTGGGCGGCATTTTCATCACCGGCAACACGATCAACAACGTGATCCAGCTGATCGTATGCGGTGATGACAAGCGCAGTACGGAAATCGAAGAAGTACAGATTGTTGCCGCACAGCAAGCGGAAGCGGAAGGAGGAAAGAATCAATGACATCAGCTTTGATCCTGTTTGGTTTATTGTTCCTGCTGCTTGCGCTGTGCGTACCGGTGGGGTATGCAATTGGTCTGGCGTGCTGTGGCCTGGCGTTTTTCACCGGCACCTGTGACCTGTCTATGATTCCGGCCAAGATGATCACGGGTAATGACTCATTCATCTTCTTGGCGGTTCCGATGTTCACTTTTGCCGGTTATCTGATGGAGGCCGGCAATATCACCGAACGTCTGGTTGACTGGGTCAACAAGGTGTTCGGCCGTCTGCCCGGCAGCATGGGCGCGGTTGCTATCATCACCTGCGCGATTTTCGCTGCGCTGACCGGTTCCGGTGCCGCTACGACGGCGGCAGTCGGTGCGATCATGTATCCGCTGATGATCAAGGCGCAGTACAGCAGGGAAGCATCCGCTGGTATCATCGCATCCGGCGCGGTGCTTGGCCCGGTCATTCCGCCCAGTATTCCGATGATCATTTACGGTTCCGCGATGGGTGTATCCATTTCGGATATGTTCCTCGGCGGCGTCATCCCCGGTGTGCTGATGGCAGGCTCCTTCCTGCTGTACAACACCTGGTATGCGGTCAAGAACAAGCTGCCGCGCAGCACGACGAAATATTCTTTGATGGATATTTTAAAGGCAACTTGGCACAGCTTGGGCGTTTTGATGTTGCCGGTCATCATCCTCGGCGGTATTTATTCTGGTCTGTTTACACCGACCGAGGCGGCGGCGGTTGCAATTGCATACACCACCGCGCTGATGATCGCCTATGGCCGCTTCACGCTCAAGCGTTATCTGGAAGTGATGAAGCGCACGGCGAGCACGACCGGCGTTATCATGCTGATCGTCGCGCTTTCCAACGCGTTCTCCTTCCTGCTGACCAAGGAACGCATCCCGTCCAAGCTGACGGCGGCAGTCGTTCCGATGTTGGGCAATGCATACATTTATCTGGCGGTTGTTATCATCATCTTCCTGATTGCGGGCGCATTGATGGATACCGCGCCGGCACTGCTGATTCTGGCGCCGATCCTGGTTCCGATCGGTGTGGAGTTTGGTCTGAGCGAACTGCATCTGGGCGTATTGATGTGTATCGTCATGATCTGCGGTCTGATCACGCCGCCGTTCGGCCTGAACCTGTTTACTATTTCGTCCACATCGGGCGTATCGTTTGAACAGGCAACCAAGGGCGCGGCGCCTATGATTGGATGCTGTATCATCATCTGTATCCTTTGCGCATATATTCCGGGTCTGATCACCTTCCTGCCGTCCGTTGTCGGCGGATGATCGCCCTGACCGATGAAATTATTATCACCTGACAATTAACAATAAAATCTTGGAAAGAGGGTTCTTTGAATGTTTAACCTGCAAAAAATCACCGATAAGATCGCCGCGGGCAAGATCCCGGTCGGCTCGCATGTTGGCTTTGACAGCCCGTTTCTGACCGAAGCGCTCGCAGGCTGCGGCTTTGATTTCATCTGGATCGACGCGGAGCATTCCGCGATCGACAAAAAGGATATCCAGAACCACCTGCTCGCGTGCCGCGCCGCGGGCGTGGCCGGCATCGTTCGCGTGCCGTGGAACGACCATGTGTTCATCAAGAGCGTGCTCGACATGGGCGCGGACGGCATCATTGTTCCGATGGTGCGCTCGCTCGAGGAGGCCAAGACGGCCGCGGCAGCAACCCATTATCCGCCGAACGGCGTGCGTGGTATGGGCACCCGCCGCGCGGTCAACTATTCGATGTGGGACAAGGCGGAGTATACCGCCAATGAGGACAAGCACATCTGGACGATCGTGCAGATCGAGCATGTCGATGTCGTCAAGGACCTCGAAGCGATCGCGGCACTGCCCGGCATTTCCGGCTTCGTCATCGGCCCGAACGACTATGCGATGAGCATGAACACGCAGGAGCACCGTTACACCGCGGCCTCTCCCGAAGCCAAGGCGGAGTTCGACAAGATCGGCGAGATCCTGCGCAAGACCGGCAAGCCCTTCGGCGTATCCGGTGCGTACAGCGAACAGTTCGTCAAGGACTGGCTGGGTCGCGGCGCCAACTGGCTGTGCATGAACTTCGATTTCAACTACATCGTCAACGGCGGTAAGGCCGTCCTCAAGGGCACGCATGAGACGCTTGACGCACTCGGTCAGGCATATTAAGCCGAGGAGGCATCGCTACATATGGAACTGCTGACAGCAGCGCAGCTGGAAGCGCTGCGTGAATTTGACACCCCGACCATTTGCAACGCCATCGAAGGTTTCGGTGTGCGTGCTAAAACCACCGGCTATACCGACCCCAGCCTGCGGCTGCGGGTCGGTATGGAGGACAAGCCGATGGTCGGCTACGCCCGGACCGGCATCATTTCCGCTCGGTTCCCGGCAAAGCCGGAGCACAATGAGGTGATGCGGGCGTACTACCGGCAATATGAGGGATTTGACCTGCCGCAGGTCGCGGTCATTCAGGATCTTGATCCCCAGCCGGTCGGCTCCTTCTGGGGCGACGTGCAGGCGACCGTGCACCGTGCGCTCGGCTGCATCGGTACGGTCACTTCGGGCGGTGTGCGCGACGTGGCCGAGGTGGAAAAGGTCGGATTCTACCTGTTTTCCAAAGAAGTGCTGATCTCGCATGCGTACATCCACATGGTGGAAGCGGGCGGAACGGTCGAGGTGTGCGGCATGACCGTGCAGCCGGGCGACCTGATCCACGCCGACTGCCATGGCGCGATCGTCATTCCGCATGAAGTCGCGCCGCGTCTGGCAGCGGCCTGCCGCCAGGCGGTGGACGCGGAGGAAGCGCTGCTGCTGCCCTGCCGTCAGGCGCTCGAAGAAGGCCACCGCGTCACCGCCGATCAGGTGATGGAATGGCGCGCGGAGATGACCCGCCGTCGTGCGGCAATCGGCAAGTGAGGAGGGTTTCATGTTCGAAGAACAAAAGATACAGGAAATTGCCCGGCAGATCCGTCGGGATATCGTGACCATGACGCATGCAGCCGGCTCGGGACATCCGGGCGGTTCGCTCTCTGCGGCCGATGCGCTCGCGGCGCTGTATTTCACCGATCAGTTCCGCTGTGATCCGCACAACCCGGACTGGGACGAGCGCGACCGCTTCATCCTGTCCAAGGGGCATACTGCGCCGGTTATTTACAGCGTGCTGGCGCGGCGGGGCTTTTTTCCGCCCGAGGAGCTGCTGACGCTGCGCAAATTGGGCTCGCGTCTGCAAGGCCATCCGAAAAAGGACGCTACGCCCGGTCTGGACTGCTCGTCCGGTTCGCTCGGACAGGGCCTGTCGGTTGCCAACGGCATCGCGTTTGCGCTGCGCCGCCGCGGCTCGGACGCGCGTGTCTATTGTCTGATGGGCGACGGTGAGCTGCAGGAAGGGCAGGTCTGGGAGGCGGCGATGTTCGCGCCCCAGCACGGTCTGGACAATATGTGTGCGATCGTGGATTACAACAATGTGCAGCTGGACGGCAAGGTTGATGAGATCAAGGACGTTTATCCGCTGCGTGAAAAGTGGGAGGCGTTCCGCTGGAACGTGATCCAAGCGGACGGCCACAGCGTGCGCGAGATGTACGAGGCGTATCAGGCGGCACGCACCTGCAAGGGCAAGCCCACCGTCATTCTGGCGCGCTGCGTCAAGGGTAAGGGCGTTTCCTATATGGAAAACAGCGCCAAGTGGCACGGCACCGCCCCGAATGACGAAGAATACGCGCAGGCGATGGCGGAACTGGAGGTGCAGGCATGAAGGATACCCCAATGCGCGACGGCTATGGCAAGGCCATTCTTGAGCTGAGCCAAACGCACGAGGACGTGATGGTGCTGGACGCGGACGTGGCCAAATCCACCCGTTCCGAGTGGGTCAAGCAGCAGAACCCGTCGCACTTTCTCGACTGCGGCATCTCCGAACAGGATATGGTCGGCACGGCGTCCGGCATGGCGCTGGCCGGGCTGACCCCATTCGTTTCGACCTACGGCGTGTTCCTTGCGGGACGCGCGTGGGATCAGGTGCGCAATACGGTTTGCTACAACCATCTGAACGTCAAGCTCGCGGGTGCGCACGGCGGCATTTCGGTCGGCCCGGACGGCGCGACGCATCAGGCGCTCGAGGATGTGGCGCTCATGCGCACGCTGCCCGGCATGACCGTGGTCGTGCCGTGTGACGCGATCGAGACCTATAAGGCGACGCTGGCGTTGTACGATACCCCCGGTCCGTGCTACATCCGGTTTGGCCGCGAAGCGGTGCCGGTCGTGACCGACGACGACACGCCCTTTGTGCTTGGAAGAAATAGACTGGTGCAGGACGGCACGGATGTGGTATACTTGGCAAACGGCTATCTGGTGCATCAGGCGATGCGCGCGGCGGAAAAGTTGGCAAAAGAAGGAATTTCTGCCCGTGTCGTGGATGTACATACGGTCAAACCGCTCGATCGCGAAGACGTGATCCGGCATGCATCCGAGACGGGCGCCGTGGTCGTCTGCGAGGAGCACCAGATCAACGGCGGCCTGTGCGGCGCGGTGTGCGAGACGATTGCGGAAAGCGTATGCGTTCCGGTCGAGCGCATCGGCGTGCGGGACAGCTTCGGCGAGTCCGGCACACCGGAAGAGCTGATTGAAAAGTACGGTCTCGGCGTGGACGCCCTGTGTCAGGCGGCACGCAAGGCGATCGCGAGAAAATAAAAAGCAAGGCAAGCGGGGAGGGACGAGCATGAAGATGGGTGCCAAGCAGGAGCTGACGCAAAAGCAGATGCTTTCGCAGGCACAGGTGCAGTCCCTCAATGTGCTTGCCATGACAGGAGACGAGCTGGAGCGGTTTGTTCAGCGCGAAGTAGAGGACAATCCGCTGCTCGAGCAGCCGGATCTGACGGCGGCGCCGGTTTCGCAGACGGGCGGCTATCGGGTTTCCCTATCCCGTTCCTCGGGCGAGGATGAAGCAGCGTATCGTGATATCCCCGCGCCCGAGCGGGTCAGCCTGCGCGACCATCTGCGCGGCCAGCTGGATGAGCGCGCCCTGAGTGCAGCGGAACGGCGCTGCATGTGTCTGCTGATCGATTCGTTGGACGAGCAGGGTTTTCTGGACGCAAGCGCGCAGGAAATTGCAAGCGTGCTGCAGATCGACCCCGTGATCGCCATACGGTGCGTTGAGCGCCTGCGTTCGCTCGATCCGCCGGGGGTTGGCGCGCATGATCTGGGCGACTGCCTGGCGCTGCAGCTGCAGCGTCAGGGCAAGAGCAACGCGGCGTTTGAACGGCTGCTGCAAGGGTATCTGGAGGATCTGGCGGCAGGCCATTTTCAAAAGATCACCAAACAAACCGGCATCCCGCGGCTGGTGCAGCGGGCGTGCATGGAGGCGATCCGGGAACTGAACCCGCATCCGGCCGCAGCCTTTCGCGAGGAAACAGCGGGATACGTCGTGCCCGATGTGATTTGCGAGCATGCCGATGGAGAATGGCAGATCCAGATCAATGACCGCTGGATGGGTTCGGTCGGCATTTCTGCGATGTATGATCGCCTGCTGCGCACGGACGACAGTCCGGTGGTGCGGGAATATTATGCCGAACGGTTGGCAAAAGCGCGTTTTGTGCTCTCCTGCATCGAAAAACGGCGTGCTACGCTGCTGGATATCGCGCGGCGCGTGGTCACCTGTCAGGAGGAATACCTGCTGCACGGCGGGGCGCTCCGTCCGCTCACCTTTCGCCAATTGGCCGAGGAGATGGGCGTGCATGAGTCCACCATCAGCCGTGGCGTAAAAGACAAATATATACAAACGCCGCGCGCGACTATGCCGCTGCGCGAGCTGTTCACAACTTCGCTGGACACCGGCGAGACGGTCAGTCAGGCGCAGGCGCTGCAAATGCTCAAAGAGCTGATCGCACGCGAAGACAAAGCCTGTCCGCTGAGCGATCAGGCGCTGTCCGACCGGCTGCAAAAGCAGGGTGTGGCGCTGGCGCGCCGCACGGTGGCAAAATACCGGGAATCCCTCGGCATTCCGGGTGCGGCACAGCGAAAACGATAAGAAAAAGGAGTATCTTCCCATGAAATTCCCTGTGGAAACCATTCGCGCATTTGGCGAGGCGGTATCGGTCAAGGCCGGTATGACGCCCGAAAATGCGAAGATTTTTATTGATAATATGATCAACGCCGACCTGCGCAACGTGCGCTCGCACGGCATCACCAAGTTCCGCGGCTATCTGTCCCGCGTCGAGCACGGCGTGTCCGACATCAAGGCAGAACCGACCATCGTCAAGACGGCGGCGTCCACCCTTGCGGTAGACGGCAACAACGGCATGGGCACTACGGTGGCATGGAAAGCGATGGAGGCCTGCATCGAGACGGCGCGCGAAAACGGCGTGGCGTTTGCGACCATCAAGAACGCGTCGCACCACGGCTTTGGCGGCTACTACGTCATGCATGCGGCTGAGCAGGGCATGATCGCCTTTGAGGCCTGCAACTCGCCCAAGCTGGTCGCGCCCTTCGGCGGCGCAAAGCCGCTGCTGGGCACCAATCCGATGTCGATTGCCGTACCCGCGGGCAAGCGCCCGATGCTGGTGTGCGATATGGCGACCAGCGTGGTCGCCAAGGGCAAGATCGCGCTGGCGATGAAGGAAGGCCGTCCGATCCCGGATACCTGGGCGCTTGACGCCGAGGGCCGCAAGACGACCGATCCGGTTGCGGCGAACACGGGCGTTCTGCTGCCGTTCGGCGGCCCGAAGGGCTATGCGCTTGCGCTCATTATCGACGTGCTGTGCCACAGCTTGGCCGGCGCCAACGACAGCCAGCATATCCCGCGCGTGTTTGAAAACCTCGAAGAGCCGTCCAACATCGGCTATGTGATGTGCGTGATCGACATCCGCAAGTTCCTGCCGCTCGAGGACTTCGAGCAAAGCGTGGACGCGCTGTTCGAGAGCATCAAGGCTTGCCCGCCGGCGGAAGGCTCGAACGGTGTGCTCATTCCGGGCGAGATCGAATACGAAGCTACGCAGAAAAACCGTGCGGAAGGCATCGAGCTTTCCGAGCCGGTGCTTAAGGAATTCCACGAGCTGTCCGAGAAGTACGGCGTGGACTTCCCCTTCTGAAAACCATTTCTCTTTTTTCTCTCTCACATATCTGCTGCGCCTCCGGGCGCGCGGCAGAGGGCGTCGCCGATGGCGGCGCCCTTTGTCGTTTGAAAAAGGGTAAGGCACAAAAATGCAAAAGTTCTATTCCCCCTCTTATTTTCCGGCAAAGCCCGCAAAATGTTTGGGATATACTGGGAAAACAAGGGAGGCAGAACGAAAATGGACAAGCAAAAAACAAAGCGGGCTGCGCCGCTTGTGTTGGGCCGCGCGGCGGCATGGCTGGCGCGGCTGTGGAACGAGGAACATCTACACATCTTGGTCACCGGTGTGCAGCGGTTTATTCTGTGTGCTGTGCTGGCGCGCGGCACGGTGTTCGGTGGGTATGCACCGTTCGGGCTGGCGATGGCGGCGGCGCTGATGGCGCGCGGCGCCGGACTGAGCGCGATCGGCGGCATGGTCTGCGGACTCATGCTGCTGGGCGACGGGCTCAAAAGCGGGGTATATGTGGCGGCGGCGCTGCTGGTGCTGTGCGTGATGAGCGTCTGCGCGGGGCTGCGCATCGTGCGCACGCCGTGGTTTGCGCCCGTGATTGCGGCACTGGCGGGTGCGTCGTGCACCTTTGTGTTTCTGCCGGTGGGAGAGGCGCTGCGCGCATCCGTGCTGCTGCCGTTTGCCGCCGTGCAGGGGCTGACTTTTGGCGCGTGCTGGGTATACGGCGCAGCGCTATCTCCGCCGCGGGACGAAAACGACTGGCGGCGGCCTGCGACGCTGCTCGTGCTGGTGGCGACCGTTTTGCTGTCGCTGTCCGATTTGAGTCTGTTCGATCTGCTCTCGCCCGCGCGTGTGGCCGCCCTGCTGCTGGTGCTGGCCTCGGCTTATCTCGGCGGATCGGCGCCCGGCGCGGCGGCCGGTGTGGCGCTGGGTGCGGCGATGGATATCGCCTGCGGATATGGCGCACTGTTCACCTGCTGTTACGGTCTGTGCGCGCTGGTCGCGGGCCTGTTCCGCGACAGCGGCCGCGGCTGGTTTGCGCTGTGCGCGCTGGCTTCCGGCCTGTGCGCGGCGATGCTGGGTGTGGAGCATGTGCTGTTTGTGCCGATGATCCTCGAACTCATCTGCGCGGTGATCGCGTTTGCGGTCATGCCGCCGTTTGTGTGGGAAGCGATCCGCCGCAGCCTGCTGCCCGATACGCTCATGGGCGAGGCGGCGCACCGCACGGTGCGGCAGGCGGCGGGCAAGTGCGCGACCGAGGCGGCGCAGGCGTTTTATGAGCTGTATCTGGCGATGCTGAACGGCGTGAGCGAAGGCAAGGCGGCGGGCGACCAGAATGTGCGCGCGGTGTTCGACCGCGCGAGCGACCGCGTCTGCAAAAACTGCGTGCTGTGCTCGCAGTGCTGGCAGCGCGATTATGTGACCACGCTTGCCGCTCTCAACGACGTGACCCAGCCCATGCTCAAGCGCGGGTGGGCGGAACTGTCCGACTTTCCGTATCATTTTGCCTCGCGCTGCGTGCATCTGCCCGAGCTGATGCGTGCGATCAACAGCGCGTTGTTTGCGCTGCGCGAGCGCCAAAGCCTTCGGCGGCAGCAGGAGGAAAACCAAAGCCTGCTGGCGCGCCAATATGCGGGCATTACGGATATTCTTCGTCAGCTGGGCGCGGAGGCGACGCAGGATGTGACCGCCCAGCCCATGATGGAGCGGCAGATCCGGCGGTATGCGGCGGCGTTCGGCTGGATCGACCGCGTGTGCGCGGTGCGCGACGCGCAGGGACGGCTTGCGGTCGAGCTGTACGGCGAGGGTATCGAGGATGTGCTGCGGCAGGGCGAGGGCTTTTCCGCGGGCTTAAGCGCGCTGCTCGGCGTGACGCTGACCGCACCCAAACGGGTGGAGGATGAGCTGGGGCCGCATGTGGAAATGCGTGAGCGCGCCCCTTTTCGCGCGATTGTCGGCATCGGGCGGCAGCAGAAGGAGGACTCCGCGGTCTCCGGGGACAGCGGATGCTATTTCCTGACCGATGCGGGGGTGGCCTGCCTGCTTCTGGCGGACGGCATGGGGTCAGGCACGGCCGCGCAGCAGGACAGCCGCATGCTGATCACTTCGCTCGAGCGGTTTCTGCGCGCGGGCATCACGATTGCGGACGCACTCAAGGCGGTTTCGCCCGCGCTGCGGCTGCGCTCGGACGGCACGCGGTTCACTACGCTGGACGCGCTGACCGTTGACTTGTTCACCGGCCGGGCGGAAAGCCTCAAGTGCGGCGCCGCGCCGTCCTATCTGCGCATGGGCGGGCAGTGGACCGTGTTGCGCGGCAAGGCGCTGCCCATCGGTCTGGCCGAGGAGGACGCGCTCGGCGAGCCGGTGCCGCTGCGCCTGGGGCACGGCGACCTGTGCATCCTGCTGTCCGACGGCATTTCGGACGGCATGGACGACGACTGGGTGCGGGAAATGCTGCTGGCGCATGCGGAGGACAGCCCCAAGGAACTGGCGATGCATCTGGTCACGGGTGCTGCCGGCCGCGGACACGATGACGACCGCACGGCGCTGGTCCTGCGCCTCGAGAAAATGGAATGATTAAATCCCTCCTTTTTGGGCAATACTTGCTGCAAAAGGGAGGGATTTCCGATGGTAAAAGGGATCAGCCGGCGCGTGGTGGTCGTGCGGCCGGATGAGCACGGCGTGTTTGAGCAGGCGATCTTTCTGGTGCGCGATTGTACGGTGCCGCGCAGCGATGCGGTGCGCGAGGCCTGCCGCATTGCGAACGGTTATCTGGCAGGGCGCAAGCCGCGGCGGCGCGCACCATGGCTGCGGCTGATGGCGGCATTTGCCGCGGGCGCGGTGCTGGCAAGCGGCGTTTGGGGTGCGCTTTGGCTGCTCTTATGAAAAATGTCGAAAAAGCCATGAAATTATTGTCTAGTATTCCAGTAGACATTAAACGATAAATTGTTTATATTAATATCAAATATTAATAATAAAAGGAGATAGCAACATGAGCAAGTATGTGTGCAAGGTTTGTGGTTATATTTACGATCCGGCGGAAGGCGATGCGGATAACGGCGTAGCGCCGGGCACGGCGTTTGAGAGCCTGCCGGAGGATTGGGTTTGCCCGCTGTGCGGCGTTGGCAAGGACGAATTTGAGCCGGCGTAATCACAAAGGGGGAAAGGGGTCGCTGATGCAGCGGCCCCTTTTTGTGAACAGATTGCAAATTACGGGCGTTGTCCCTTGTTTTGATGCGGCCGGATTGTTATACTAAATACAGTCGGGCGCGGCAAACCGGATGCGCCTGTAACACGGTAGAGGTGGCTTGGCGTATGACCGCCGAAGTATTTTTTGATCTGTTTCATCAGTATGGGCTGATTCTGGTCTGTGCGGTGATTTTCTGCGAATATATGAATCTGCCGGGCTTTCCGGCGGGCGTGATTATGCCCTCGATCGGCGTGCTGATCGCGCAGAGCGAGCTGTCGCTTGTGCTGACGATCGCGCTGAGCGTGGTGTTCGGCATTCTGGGCAGTCTGGTGATTTACGGCCTGTGTTACTGGGGCGGCGAGCCGATCATGGAAAAAGTGTTCGGCAAAAGCGCAAAATTCCGCTCCTTTGTCGCGCGCTGTCATGCGTATATCGACGCGCAGCACGGCCGCGGTCTGGCGCTGTGCCGGATCATCCCGGTGCTGCGCACGATCGTGTCCATTCCTGCCGGGCTGATCCGCATGCCGCTCAAATGGTTTGTCAGCTGGTCCGCGCTGGGCATTGCGGTGTGGAACACGGCGCTCATTTCGTTCGGCTATCTGTTCAGCGCCAAGATTTTGACGATGCTGCTGTAAAAGCTCCCGTAGGGGAGCTTTTTTTGCGCCTTTTGGGCACGCGTGGATTTTGTCACCACTTTGCAAGTTGCAATCAGTGGGGCTGTATGTTAAAATATACTGCGTTAAATTATGCGCAGTGGGGGAGATTTATGCAAATCGGGAACGTAACGCTTGCCGGGCGGATGGTGCTCGCGCCGATGGCCGGCGTGACCGACCGCGCCTTCCGGCAGATCTGCCGGGAACACGGCGCGGCGCTGACCGTGACCGAAATGGTTTCCGCCAAGGCGCTGACCTATGGAGACAAGAAAACGCCGGGGCTGCTGGCGCTGGCGCAGGACGAGCATCCGGCCGCGGCGCAGATTTTCGGGCATGAGCCGGAAACCATGGCCGAGGGCGCGAAGATCGCGCGCGCGGTATCCGGCTGCGACATCATTGATATCAATATGGGCTGTCCGGCGCCCAAGATCGCGAACAACGGCGACGGCTCCGCGCTCATGCGCGACCCAACACTTGCTGCGCGCGTGATCGAGGCGGTCGCCCGCGCGGTCGATGTGCCGGTGACGGTCAAGTTCCGCAAAGGCTGGGACGAGAAAAGTGTCAATTGCGTCGCGTTTGCCTGCATGGCCGAGCAGGCCGGTGCGGCGGCGATCGCGGTGCACGGACGCACCCGCGCGCAGCAGTACAGCGGCACGGCCGACTGGGATGCGATCCGTGCGGTCAAGCAGGTGGTGTCCATCCCGGTGATCGCCAACGGCGACGTTGCCGTGCCGGAGGATGCGGTGCGCATTCTGGAACACACCGGCGCGGACGCGGTCATGGTCGGCCGCGGGGCGCTGGGTGACCCCTGGATCTTTGAGCGGGCAAATGCCCTGCTCGAGACCGGCGTGTGTCCGCCGCTGCCGCCGTTTGCCGAACGGATCGACACCGCGGTGCGGCAGATCGAGCTGGCGGCCGCGCAAAAGGGCGAGCGCGTGGCGATGCTGGAAGCGCGCCGTCATGTGAACTGGTATCTCAAGGGCCAGAGCGGGCTGAAAGCATTCAAAATGCGCATCTGTGCGCTCGAGCGGCTCGAGCAGCTCTATCCGCTGGCGGAGGAGATCAAACGCGCCGCCGGCTGCTGAACCATATACGACATCGCAAGGGGGGACGGAAGCAGTGGACGAAAAACATATTCTGGCGCGGGCAAGACACGGCGAACTGGACGCCTTTGAAGAACTGGTGCGCCGGTATGAAAAACGCGTGTACGCGGTTGCGCTGCGCTCGTCCGGCTGTCCGGAGGACGCGGCCGATATCGTGCAGGAGGTCTTTCTGCGCGCCTGGCGGTCGATCGAGTCCTTCCGCGGCGACAGCGGCTTTTCCACCTGGCTGTTCCGCATCACGATGAATCTGTGCGTGGACCATGCGCGGCACAAGCATACCCAGCCGCAGACCCAGCCGATCGTGACCGAGGAGGAAACCGAGCGTCCGCTGCCCGATCCGGGCCCGACGCCCGAAGAGCATCTGGAAAACAGTGAGCTGGGGCGCGAGCTGGCAGCGGCGCTGGATGAGATCAGCGAAGAACACCGCCGGATCGTGCTGCTGCGCGATGTGTCCGGCCTGAGTTATACCGAAATTGCGGAAGTGCTGGAAATCAGCGAGGGCACGGTCAAATCCCGTTTGTCCCGCGCGCGGATCGCGCTGCGCAAGGTTTTGCTCCAAAGAGGGAACCTTTCTCTGTCTGCCGCGTCTAATCCATCGAAAGGAGGCGGGGACGCATGAGTGATGAAGAATATTTCGAGCAGTTGGTTTCCAACAGTCTGGACGGCACGCTGACCGATTCCGAACGCGAAAAGCTGGAAGCGCATCTGGCGGAGTGCCCCTCGTGCGCCGCGCTGAAACAAGATCTGGAGCAGATGCGGGCATTGTTCGCCGAAGAGGCAGATTTGCCCGAGGGCTTGCATGAATCCATCATGCAGCAGCTGGAACAGGAGAACAAACTGCGGGTGGTGCAGCCGGAAAAACCGGCGCGTCGCATGCCGGTGTTCACGATGGTGGCAGCGGCCGCGGTTGTGGTGCTGGTGGTGCTTGGCGGTGGGCTGATGCCCGCGTTCAGCACGGTCGGCGGCGGAGACGCGGGGGCATCGTCCAATGCTACGGCAGAGGGCGCGGCCTATGACGATACGGGCGCCGGTCAGGCGGTCGCCGATGCGGCCGAACAAGCCGGTTTGGCGGAGAATGACGGTGCAGGCGCCGAGCAGAGCGCGGGCGCCGCGACCGACGCGACTGGCGGGCAGGCCGTTCAGTCGCGCGACAGCACAGGCACTTCGTCTGCGGGCGGCAGCACGACAGGCGGTGCGGCAAAGGCGGGCGGCTCGTCCGACACGAACGGCGGGGTCTGGGCGGAATTGCAGCCCAGCACGGAAAGCGGCACCGATGCGCAGAGCGTGCGCCCGAATGCGGCGCTGGCCGATGCATTGCCGTCGCTGACGCTGCCGGATTCGCTGCGCGGCACGAGCGTGGCGCATTGCTACTTTGCGGATGGCGGTGAAACCGTGCCGGATATCGACGGCGAGCTGGTTTCCACCGCGGATGGCCTGTCGTGGTTTTTGCTGAGCAATAATATGACCAACCTGCAGGACACGCTGGGACGGATGGAAGAGGCCGGCTTCACGGTATCGGCATACGAGGATGTGGGCCTGACGATTGACAGCAAAGCAACTTCCTGGCTTCTGATCGTACAGACAGCGGCATAACAAAACGGAAAAAGCGGTTCGGAAACGGTGTTTTCCGGACTGCTTTTCTGCGTTCCGCAAATTTCGGAGGGTTACACAAAAATTTTGCAAAAATTTTGTGTAAACACTTGACTTTGGGGGATGCTTGTAGTAATCTATAAAGGCACCTGCGAAAGCGGGTAAAACGCGATGATGCCGGAGATTGCTGCATTGTGCAGGTAACTTCGGCGGAGTAGGTCCGACAATCGGGCGGTTGAGATAACTGCTATCAGCCAAAGGCTCTGCGCCTTTTGGCAAAAACGCAATGTTCGTGCGTAAATTCGGGACTCGCGGTGCGTGCGCCGCCAAGCCGATAGCCTGAACCACTTACGTTTCATTCTTTGACCGGATCGTTACACTATCAGTGTGCCCGGTTATTTTCATGCCCGCATGTGATACACACGGCGGGGTTGCAGTTTCTCTCCGTAGCGAGTCAAAACATTATTTAATGTATGGCACACATACGAGGAGGAAAATACCACCATGGCAAACGCACAGAAGATTCGCATTCGCCTCAAGGCGTACGACCACGAGCTGATCGACCAGTCTGCTGAGAAGATCATCGAGACCGCGAAGCGCAACGGCGCAAAGGTTTCCGGCCCGATCCCGCTGCCGACCGAGAAGCAGATCGTCACCATCCTGCGCGCAGTACACAAGTACAAGGATTCCCGCGAGCAGTTTGAGCGTCGCACCCACAAGCGCCTGATCGACATCATCAACCCGAATCAGGCCACCATCGAGGCACTGACCACCCTCGACCTGCCGGCAGGCGTCGAGTTCGAAGTCAAGCTCTAATTTCTGTCAACAGGCAGACGGACTAACCCAACCGGCTGCTTGAAGCCCTGCCGCGACACGCGCGGCGAGGTCATGTTGGCGGCCAAATGTCGTCAACCAATAACCTTTAAGGAGGAAAAACAGTATGCTGCAGAAAGCAATCATCGGCAAGAAGGTCGGCATGACGCAGATCTTCAACGCTGACGGCAAGGTCATCCCCTGCACCGTTATCGAGGCAGGCCCTTGCGTTGTCACCCAGCTCAAGACCGAAGAGAAGGACGGCTACAACGCGGTTCAGTTCGGTTTTGAAGACATCAAGGAGCGCAAGCTCAACAAGCCGGAGAAGGGCCACCTGAAGAAGGCCGGCGATTCTCTCAAGAAGTACCTCAAGGAGTTCCGCTTTGCGGACTGCTCCACCTTCCAGCTTGGCGACGTTGTCAAGGCCGACATGTTCGTCGCCGGCGACTATGTTGACGTAACCGGCACCTCGAAGGGCAAGGGCTACGCGGGCGTTATCAAGCGCTTCAACGCGGGCCGCTCCCCGATGAGCCACGGCGCCGGCCCGATGCACCGTCATCAGGGCTCCATGGGCGCTTGCTCTGATCCTTCCAAGATCATGAAGGGCAAAATGATGCCGGGCCACATGGGCGCTGAGCAGGTCACCGTTCAGAACCTGGACGTTGTTAAGGTTGACGCTGAGCTCAACCTGATCGCCGTTTGCGGCGCAGTTCCGGGCCCGAAGGGCGGCATTGTCGTGCTGAAGAACACCGTCAAGAACAACAAGGTTGCCAAGGGCGAGGCTGGCGTCAGCAAGAACCCGCAGAAGGCTTCCGCAAGAAAGTAAGGGAAGGAGGAGCAACTCATGCCTACAGTAGCAGTTTTTGATATGACCGGCAAGAAGACCGGCGAGATGGAGCTGAACGAGGCCGTTTTCGGCATCGAGCCCAACATGGCTGTGGTTCACGCCGCAGTGAAGAATTACCTGGCCAACCAGCGTCAGGGCACCCAGTCCACGCTGACCCGCGCTGAGGTCCGTGGCGGCGGCATCAAGCCGTGGCGCCAGAAGGGCACCGGCCGTGCCCGCCAGGGTTCGATCCGTTCTCCGCAGTGGACCCACGGCGGTATTGCCCTCGGCCCGAAGCCCCGTTCCTACAATTACTCCCTGACCAAGAAGACCAAGCGTCTCGCGATGCTGTCCGCGCTGTCCGCTAAGGCAGCCGCCGGCGAGATCATCGTGATCGACGGTCTGGATATGGGCGAAATCAAGACCAAGACCTTCGCTGGCTTCCTCAAGTCTGTTGAGGCCACCGGCAAGAGCCTGGTTGTTACCCCTGAGGTTCGCACGAACGTTGTCAAGTCTGCCGCCAACATCCCGGGCGTGCGCACGACGATCGCGTCTACCCTCAATGTTTACGAGATCCTCAACGCTGACAAGTTCATCATCGACAAGGCAGCGGTTGAGAAGCTGCAGGAGGTGTACGCATAATGAAGTTCGCTTACGATATTATCAAGAAGCCGGTTATCACCGAGCGTTCCATGATGGGCACCCAGAACAACAAGTACACCTTCGAAGTTGCCGCGGATGCCGGCAAGATCGAGATCAAGAAGGCTGTGGAAGAGATCTTCGGCGTAAAGGTCGCCAAGGTCAACACCATCAAGCTGCCGGGCAAGTGGAAGCGCATGGGCGTCCACGTCGGCAAGCGCCCCGACATCAAGAAGGCGGTCGTTACCCTGACCCCGGATTCCAAGGGCATCGAGCTTTTTGAGAACATGATGTAATCAGCCGCAAGGCTATGTATGGGGATGTCACCCCGATAAGAAACAGAATTTAAGGAGTTGAAAATCCAAATGGCTATCAAGACTTTCAACCCGACGACGCCCTCGCGCAGAAATATGACTGTGCTGTCCTACAAGGGCCTGTCTAAGGTGAAGCCCGAGAAGAGCCTTCTCGAAAAGGTCAAGAAGACCGCCGGCCGCAACAGCTACGGCCGCATCACCGTTCGTCACATTGGCGGCGGCAACAAGAAAAAGTATCGTATCATCGATTTCAAGCGCCAGAAGCTGGATATGCCGGCAACTGTCCTGACGCTCGAGTACGATCCGAACCGCTCCGCGAACATCGCGCTGGTTCAGTATGAGGACGGCGTCAAGGCTTATATCCTCGCGCCGGAAGGCCTCAAGATCGGCGACAAGGTCGTATCCTCCAAGGATGCCGACATCAAGCCGGGCAACTGCCTGCCGGTTGAGTTCATCCCGGTTGGTACCATGATCCACAACATCGAGCTGTACCCCGGCAAGGGCGCGCAGCTGGTTCGTTCCGCAGGCGTCGGCGCTCAGCTGATGGCAAAGGAGAACGGCAAGGCGATGGTTCGTCTGCCCTCCGGTGAGCTGCGTTACGTCCGTCTGGAGTGCAAGGCGACCATCGGCGTCGTCGGCAACTCCGACCACTCCAACGTCCAGATCGGTAAGGCTGGCCGTACCCGTCACATGGGTATCCGCCCGACCGTCCGTGGTTCTGTTATGAACCCGTGCGATCACCCGCACGGCGGCGGCGAAGGCAAGAGCCCGATCGGTCGTCCCTCTCCGGTTACCCCGTGGGGCAAGCCGGCTATGGGTTACAAGACCCGCAAGAAGAATCACCGCACGGATAAGCAGATCGTGCGTCGTCGCAACGGCAAGTAAGAAAGGAGTTAACGTAATATGGGCAGAAGTGTCAAGAAGGGCCCTTTTGTGGCTCCTGAGCTTATCAAAAGAGTCGTTGAAATGAATGAAAAGGGCGAGAAGAAGGTCCTCAAGACCTGGTCCCGCGCTTCCACGATCTTCCCGGAGTTCGTCGGTCACACCTTCGCGGTGCACGACGGCCGCAAGCATGTTCCGGTGTATATCACTGAGGACATGGTTGGTCACAAGCTGGGCGAGTTTGCTCCCACCCGTACCTACAAGGGTCACGCGGGCAGCAAGACCTCCAATAACGGCAAGTAAGGAGGAGTTAAGGAAACATGGAAGCTAGAGCAATCGTACGCAACGTGCGCATGACTCCGCGTAAGATCAAGCTGATCTGCGATCTGATCCGCGGCAAGGATGCGGGCGAAGCGATGGCCATCATCATGAATACCCCCAAGGCGGCCTGCGAGCCGATGGAGAAGCTCCTCAAGAGCGCAGTCGCCAATGCCGAGAACAATCACGGCATGAACACCGACAAGCTGTACGTCAAGGAAGTACACGTCGGTCCCGGCCCGATCATGAAGCGCGTTATGCCGCGTGCACAGGGCCGTGCATTCAGAATCCTCAAGAGAACCTCGCACATCACGCTGGTTCTTGGCGAGAGAGAATAAGGGAGGGTAATCAATGGGCCAGAAAGTAAATCCGAACGGTCTCCGTGTCGGCGTTATCAAGAATTGGGATTCCCGTTGGTTCGCGAAGGACAATGTGTTCGGCGACCTCCTCGTGGAAGACTACAACATCCGTAAGGAACTGAAGAAGCGTCTGTACGACGCAGGCGTTCCGGCGATCGAGATCGAGCGCAAGAACGACGAAATCAAGATCATGATCCAGTGCGCGCGTCCCGGCATGGTTGTCGGCCGCGGCGGCGAGGACATCAAGAAGCTCGAAGAAGAGCTGACCAAGAAGTACGGCAAGAAGGTCCGCTGCTCCATCATCGAGATCAAGAACCCCGATACCAACGCTACCCTGGTAGCCGAGAACATCGCGGCTCAGCTCGAGAAGCGCATCGGTTTCCGCCGTGCGATGAAGCAGTCCATGGGCCGTGCAATGCGCATGGGCGCCAAGGGCATCAAGGTTTCCTGCGGCGGCCGTCTGGGCGGCGCGGAAATCGCTCGCACCGAGCACTATCATGAAGGCACCATTCCGCTGCAGACCCTGCGTGCGGACATCGACTATGGCTTTGCCGAGGCCGCGACCACCTATGGCCGCATCGGCGTTAAGGTTTGGATCTACAAGGGTGAGGTTCTCCACGGCGGTCCGCGTCTGGGCCGTTCGATCGAGGCTCCGAAGCCCGCTTTCGAGCGCCGCGAGCGTCGCGGTGGCCGTGATGACCGTCGTGGCGGCCGTCGCGACTACAACCGTGGCGAGCGTCGTGCACCCCGCCAGGAAGGAGGCAACCGCTAATGCTGCTCCCCAAGAGAGTTAAATACCGTCGCGTGCATCGTGGCCGCCTCAAAGGCAAGGCACTGCGCGGCAACTTCGTTTCCAACGGTGAATACGGCCTGCAGGCTACCGAGCCCTGCTGGATCACCTCGAACCAGATCGAGGCTGCCCGTATCGCCATGACCCGTTATACCAAGCGTGGCGGTCAGGTTTGGATCAAGATTTTCCCCGACAAGCCGGTAACCGAGAAGCCGGCCGAGACCCGAATGGGTTCCGGTAAGGGCTCGCCCGAATACTGGGTAGCGGTCGTCAAGCCCGGCCGCGTACTGTTCGAAATCGCTGGCGTTTCTGAGGAAGTCGCCCGCGAGGCCCTGCGTCTGGCAAGCCACAAGCTGCCGTGCAAGACCAAGTTCGTTGCCCGTGAGACCAAGAATGGCGGTGAAGCATGATGAAGGCATCTGAGATCAGAGAACTGACGGCCGAGGAACTGGCTGCAAAGCTGGGCGACCTGAAGAAGGACCTCTTCAACCTCCGTCTTCAGCTCGCTACCAACCAGCTCGACAACACCAACAAGATCACTGAGGTCAAGCGCGACATTGCGCGTGTCAACACCGTAATCCGTGAGAAGCAGCTCGCGGATAAGGCGTAATAGGAGGGAAACGAATTGAGCGAAAGAGCATTACGCAAGACGCGTGTCGGCAAGGTCGTTTCCGATAAGATGGACAAGACCATTGTCGTCGCTATCGAGGATCGCGTTGCGCATCCTCTGTATAAGAAGGTTATTCCGCACACCTACAAGCTGAAGGCGCACGACGAGAACAACGAGTGCCGCATCGGCGACAAGGTGAAGGTGATGGAGACCCGCCCGCTGTCCAAGGATAAGCGCTGGAGACTGGTCGAAGTCATTGAGAAGGCAAAGTAAGGAGGAGAGCACATGGTTCAGCAGGAAACTTTTCTGCGTGCAGCTGACAACAGCGGCGCAAAGGAACTGAAGGTAATCCGTGTTCTCGGCGGCTCCGCACGCAAGTATGGCAACATCGGTGACGTCGTTGTTTGCTCGGTGCGCAAGTGCACCCCGGGCGGCGGCGTAAAGAAGGGCGACGTAGTCAAGGCTGTCATCGTCCGCACCGTCAAGGGCCTGCGCCGCGCGGATGGCAGCTACATCCGCTTTGACGAGAACGCCGGCGTTATCATCCGTGACGATAAAAACCCCCGCGGCACCCGTATCTTTGGGCCTGTCGCTCGTGAGCTGCGCGATAAGGACTATATGAAGATCCTGTCGCTTGCTCCGGAAGTACTGTAAGGAGGTCGCCAAGAATATGAATACTCTGCATGTTAAGACGGGCGACACCGCAGTCGTTCTTTCCGGCAAGGAAAAGGGCAAGCGCGGCAAGGTTCTGTCCGTAAACCCGAAGAAGGGCATGGTAGTTATCGAAGGTGTGAACATGATCAAGTGCCACACCAAGCCCCGCCGTCAGGGTGAAACCGGCGGCATCATTGAGCGTGAGGGCGCGCTGCGTGCGTGCAAGGTTATGCGTGTCTGCCCGAAGTGCGACAAGCCGACCCGCCCCGCGCATAAGTTCGCTGAGAACGGTGCAAAGCTGACGGTGTGCAAGCACTGCGGCGAAACGCTTTAAGAAGAGGAGGCAAGCAATAAATGGTTCCGAATATGAAAGCCAAGTATACTGCGGATGTTGCGCCTGCTCTGATGAAGAAGTTCCAGTACAAGAGCACGATGCAGATCCCGACCATCGACAAGATCGTTGTCAACGTCGGCTGCGGCAAGGAAGCCAATGGCAACTCCAAGGTCATTGAGTCCGTTGTCCGCGACATCGCAGCCATCACCGGCCAGAAGCCGGTTGTCACCCACGCCCGTAAGTCGGTTGCTAACTTCAAGCTCCGCGAGGGCATGCCGGTCGGCGTCAAGGTCACCCTGCGCCACGACCGTATGTGGGAATTCCTCGATCGTCTGTTCAACGTCGCGCTGCCGCGCGTCCGCGACTTCCGCGGCATCAACGGCGATGCGTTCGACGGCCGCGGCAACTATGCCCTGGGCCTGAAGGAACAGCTGATCTTCCCGGAAATTTCCTACGATCAGATCGATAAGATCCGCGGCATGGACATCGTAATCTGCACCACCGCGAACACCGACGAAGAAGCCAAGGAACTGCTCACGCTGATGGGCGCTCCGTTTGAGAAGTAAGGGAGGAGAAACAACATGGCTAAGAAGGCAATGATCCTCAAGCAGCAGGCGAAGCCGAAGTTCTCTACCCGCGCTTACAACCGCTGCAAGATCTGCGGCCGTCCGCACGCTTACCTGCGTGATTTCGGTATCTGCCGTATCTGCTTCCGTGAGCTGGCTTACAAGGGCCAGATCCCGGGCGTTCGCAAGGCTTCCTGGTAAGACTTGCTTGGGACTGCGCTTTTGGCGCGTCGATTTGAATGGGAGAGCGGGCGCTTTGGCGCCCGCTTTTCGCAGATTCTGCCGAACGCTGTCGGCAGGAGGGGTTTTAATGCGTTTTGACGGGAACGAAAGCAGAATATTTTATAAAAATATGCATTTTGTTGCTTGCCAATTTGCAAAAATCCATGCTATAATTAGTCGATAGCCCGCCCATGCGGGCTTATCGGCTGTAACTTAAAAACAGCGTACCCCCAGCCGCTGTCCGTGGAAGGGCCACAGGCAGTGTAAAGAAAAGTGGGAGGCAAACAGGTCAATCAAGAGGGGACCCAACCCAGCCCCGCTCCGATTGCTGCACTACCCCCAAACTTCTTAAAAAAGGAGAGCATTTATGCAGATCACTGATCCTATCGCGGATATGCTGACCCGTATCCGCAACGCCGGCAATGCTCGTCATGCCAGCGTGGACGTACCCGCGTCCAAAATGAAGAAGGCAATTGCCCAGATCCTGCTCGATGAGGGCTATATCAAGTCCTTTGAGACCCTTGAGGGCAACACCCAGGGCATCATCCGCATCACGCTCAAGTATGTGGACGGCCGCCAGAAGGCCATCACCGGCCTCAAGCGCGTTTCCAAGCCCGGCCTGCGTGTGTATGCCGGCGCTCAGGAGCTTCCGAAGGTGCTCCGCGGCCTTGGTATTGCCATCATTTCCACGTCGAGAGGCATCATGACCGACAAGAAGGCCCGCGAGCTGAATGTCGGCGGCGAAGTCCTCGCATTTGTATGGTAAGGGGAGGTATAAAATATGTCTCGAATTGGTAGAATGCCGATTGCCATCCCGGCCGGTGTGGAGGTCAAGGTTGACGGCCATGTCGTAACGGTGAAGGGCGCAAAGGCAACCCTTACCCGCGAAATCCATCCGAACATGAACGTTGCGGTGGAGGGAAATGAAATCCTTGTCACTCGTCCGAACGATGACAAGCACAACCGTGCCCTGCACGGCCTGACCCGTTCGCTCATCCACAACATGGTTGTCGGTGTAACCGACGGCTTCAAGAAGGAACTGAGCGTACAGGGCGTTGGTTACCGTGTTGCAAAGCAGGGCAAGGATCTGGTTATGAACCTCGGTTACTCGCATCAGGTTACCATGAGCGAGATCGACGGCATCACGATCGACGTTCCGAACCCGAACACGATCGTTATCTCCGGTCCTGACAAGCAGAAGGTCGGTCAGTTTGCTGCGGAAGTCCGCGAGAAGCGTCCGCCGGAACCCTACAAGGGCAAGGGCATTCGCTACGCTGACGAGTTTGTCCGCCGCAAGGAAGGCAAGACCGGCGCGAAGAAGAAGTAAGGAAAGGAGAGGCGAATTTAAATGGTATCGAAGAAGGATTCCAACAAGGCGCGTCTGCAGCGCCACAAGCGCGTTCGCGCGAAGATCAGCGGTACTGCCGAGCGTCCGCGTCTGGACGTTTACCGTTCCGCAAAGAACATTTATGCACAGGTCATCGACGATGTCGCCGGTGTTACCCTCGTTTCCGCCTCGACTGCCGAGAAGGACTTCACCGAGTACGGCGGCAACAAGGAAGCAGCCAAGAAGATTGGCATGCTGGTTGCCGAGCGCTGCAAGGCCAAGGGCATCGAAACTGTCGTGTTTGACCGCGGCGGTTACCTGTACCACGGCCGCGTGAAGGAACTCGCGGAAGGCGCCCGTGAGGGCGGCCTGCAGTTTTAAGTCGGGAGGAGGTAAAACATGGCTCAGTTTAACAGAAACGATAAGCGCGAGGACGAGTTCTCTGAGAACGTAGTAGCGCTCAACCGCGTTGCCAAGACCGTTAAGGGCGGCCGCATCTTCAAGTTTGCGGCGCTGGTCGTAGTTGGCGACGGCAAGGGCACGGTCGGTTTCGGTCTCGGTAAGGCTTCCGAAGTTCCGGACGCGATCCGTAAGGGCATCGAGGACGCCAAGAAGAACCTCGTTAAGATTTCGCTGAAGGGCACCACCATCCCGCACGAGGTGATCGGTGAGTTCGGCGCGGGCCGCGTTCTGCTCAAGCCCGCCGCTCCCGGTACCGGCGTTATCGCCGGCGGTGCGGTTCGTGCGGTCGTTGAGGCTGCCGGCATCAAGGACATTCGTACCAAGTGCCTGCGTTCCAACAACCCGCAGAACGTTGTTACCGCAACGATGGAAGGCCTCAAGAGCCTGCGCGACGCTGCTCAGGTAGCGGCTGTTCGCGGCAAAGCCGTAGAAGAACTGTAAGAAAGGGGTAACTCACAATGGCTAACATGAAGATTACCCTGAAAAAGAGCCTGGTCGGCCGCTTGGATAAGCACATTGCGACCGCTCATTCTTTGGGGCTTAAGAAGATTAACGACGTAACCGTTCAGCCGGACAACGCGCAGACGCGCGGCAAGGTAAAGCAGATCGGTTACCTGCTCGAAGTTGTAGAGGAGGCGTAACCCATGAAGCTTCACGAATTATCGCCTGCCGCGGGTTCCACCAAGCCGGCCTATCGTAAGGGCCGTGGCGCTGGTTCCGGCAATGGCAAGACCGCAGGCCGCGGTCACAAGGGCCAGTGGGCCCGTTCGGGCGGCGGCGTCCGTCCCGGTTTTGAAGGCGGCCAGATGCCTCTGGCACGTCGTCTGCCGAAGCGCGGCTTCCACAATATTTTCGGCACCACCTACGCACCGGTCAATGTTTCCGCTCTGGAGAAGTTTGAAGACGGCACCGAGGTCACCGCAGAGTCCCTGCGCGAGGCCGGCATCGTCAAGAATGCTCTCGACGGCGTCAAGATCCTTGGCAATGGTACGCTGACGAAGAAGCTGACGGTCAAGGCCGCAGCGTTCTCCGCGTCCGCAAAGGAGAAGATCGAAGCCGCAGGCGGAAAGGCCGAGGTGATTTAAGGTGTTTCAAACCCTTAAAAACGCCTGGAATATGCCCGAACTTCGCAAGAAGATCCTGTATACGCTGTTTATCCTGCTGATCTTCCGCTTTGGTTCGTGCATTCCCGTCCCGTTCATCAACACCACCCTGCTGGCTGAGTATTTCAATCAGGCAGCGGTCGGCGGTTCGATGCTCGGTTATCTGGATATGTTCACCGGCGGCGGTCTGTCGCGTGCGACGATCTTCGCCATGTCCATCACGCCCTATATCAACGCGTCCATCATCCTGCAGCTGCTGACCGTTGCCATCCCCGCTCTCGAGCGCATGGTCAAGGACGGCGGCGAGGAAGGCCGCAAGAAGATCGCTTCCTGGACCCGCTATCTGGCGGTTATCCTGGGCCTTCTTCAGGGCTTCTCTTACTACGCACTGCTGCGCAACCAGGGCTTCCTGTCCAACACGGGCGCTCTGGCCGGCGCTGCCATCATCCTGACCTTCACCGCGGGCACCGCGCTGATCATGTGGCTGGGCGAGCACATCACCCAGAACGGCATCGGCAACGGCATCTCGATCATCCTGTTCGCAGGTATCGTTTCCCGTGGCCCGTCGCTGCTGCGCACGCTGTGGAACCTCGTGCAGACGGGCGGTCAGGGCATCCTGTCGGCTGCGCTGATGGTCATCATCGGCCTGGCTGTCGTGGTGTTCATCGTGTTCATGTCCAATGCGGAGCGCCGTATCCCGGTGCAGTACGCAAAGCGTGTGGTTGGCCGTAAGATGTACGGCGGCCAGTCCACCCACCTGCCGATCAAGGTCAACGCGTCCGGCGTTATGCCGATCATCTTCGCGTCGTCCATCCTGTCCCTGCCGCAGACCGTTTCGATGTTCTGGACGCCGGAGACGGGCACGGTCGGCTATCACATCATGAATCTGTTCTCGCAGGCAAACCCGTTCTATATCGTGGTTTATGCTCTGCTGATCCTTGCGTTTGCGTATTTCTACGCATCCATCCAGTTCAACCCGATCGAGATCGCCAACAACCTGAAGAAGAACGGCGGCTTTATTCCGGGCTTCCGTCCGGGCAAGCCGACTTCGGACTTCATCACCAAGGCGCTGGCAAAGGTCACCTTCGTCGGTGCGATCTTCCTGGCGATCGTTGCGGTTCTGCCGCTGATCGTAGGTGCGATTTCTCCCACGCTGTCCAATGTGGCGCTGGGCGGCACCTCAGTCATCATCGTGGTCGGCGTTGCGCTTGATACGGTCAAGCAGCTGGAGGCGCAGATGCTCATGCGTCATCACAAGGGCTTCTTGGAATAATGCTGGAGGCGAATGAAAAGTGAAATTGATTTTACTGGGCGCTCCGGGCGCCGGCAAGGGAACGCTTGCATCCTATCTGATCGAGAAGATGGGCATTCCCAGCATCTCCACTGGCAATATCCTGCGTGAGGCGATCAAGAACAATACCCCCCTCGGCCAGAAGGCCAAGGGCTTCATGGACGCCGGCCAGCTTGTGCCGGACGATCTGGTAATCAACCTGCTCGAGGAGCGCATCGCGCAGCGTGACTGCAAGAGCGGCTTCATCCTCGACGGTTTCCCGCGCACCATTCCGCAGGCGGAAGCGCTGGACAAGATTGCCGATATCGATTGTGCGCTCTCCCTCGAGGTACCCTACGAGGTGATTGCAAAGCGCATGACCGGACGCCGCGTGTGCCTGCGCTGCGGCGCCACCTACCACATCGAGGCCAATCCGCCGCGTGTGGAAGGCGTGTGCGACATCTGCGGTGACAAGCTCGTCATCCGCAGCGACGACCAGCCGGACGTTGTGAAGCGTCGCCACGAAACCTATCATGAGCAGACCGAGCCGCTGAAGGGCTATTACGAAGCACAGGGCAAGCTCAAGAGCATCGACGGCACGCAGGGCATTCGGGAAACCGAGAAGCTGGCCGTTGCCGCGTTGGGTCTGTAAGCCATGATTCGCATTAAAACTGAGCAGGAGCTCGAACAGATGCGCGTCGCCTGCCGCCTGACCGCCATTGCGCGCAAGGCGGCGGCGGACGCCGTCCATCCCGGTGTCACTACGGGCGAAATTGACCGGATTGTCCGCAAAACGATCGAGGATGCGGGCGGCAAGCCCTCTTTCCTCGGTTATGCCGGCTTTCCCGGCAGCGCCTGTGTATCGATCAACGACGAGGTCATTCACGGCATCCCTTCGGACACCCGCGTGGTGAAGGAAGGCGACATCGTGAAGGTTGACGTGGGTGCTTATATCAACGGCTTCCACGGCGACTGTGCCTGCACCGTGCCCTGCGGTGAGGTCAGCGATGAGGCCAAGCGCTTGATCGAGGTGACCCGGCAGAGCTTCTATGAGGGTATCAAATTTGCCCGCGAGGGCTTCCGCGTTTCGGATATCTCCGCCGCCGTACAGCGGTATGTGGAGAAAAACGGATTTTCGGTCGTGCGTGCATACGTCGGTCACGGCGTAGGCGAAAACCTGCACGAATCGCCTGAGGTGCCGAACTTCGGCCGCCCGGGCCACGGGCTCCGTTTGCAGCGCGGAATGACCATTGCGGTGGAACCCATGGTCAACGTGGGTGTGTATGACATCAAGGTCCTGCCGGACGGCTGGACCGTCAAGACCAGGGACGGCAAATTGTCCGCCCACTACGAAAACACCATTGCCATCACGGATGGAGCGCCGGAGATTATGACCAATATCGACGGCGAGGTGCTGTAATGGCAGAGTCTCATACAGCCGACATTGTCCTGTCGCTGACGGGCAGGGATCAAGGCATGCTGATGCTGGTTGTCGCAGAAGAGGGGGATTTTCTTCTGCTGGCCAATGGGCGCGGCCGTCGGGCGGAGAACCCGAAGCGCAAGCGCCGCCGGCATGTCAGCCGCCAAGGCCGGTGCGATGAACGCACCCAACGCAAGCTGCTGGAAAACGGCCGACTGACCAACAGCGATATCCGTAAAGCGCTCGCCCTCTGGACGGGGGCGGAAGACGCAAACTGACCTAGGAGGGTTCCCGTAAATGTCAAAAGATGATGTAATCGAACTCGAAGGTACCGTCATAGAGGCGCTGCCTAACGCGATGTTCCAGGTGGAACTGCCCAATGGCCATAAGATTCTGGCGCATATCTCGGGCAAGCTCCGCATGAACTTTATCCGCATTCTCCCCGGCGACAAGGTCACCGTTCAGATGTCGCCCTACGACCTGACCCGCGGTCGTATTACTTGGCGTTCCAAGTAAGAGCAAAGCGGGCGGAGGCGCGTATGTGACCCGAGCGCCAGTGGTCGCCGGTTTTCCGGTGTCCCATCCCACCAAAAATTTTGATGGAGGTAAAATGTCATGAAGGTAAGACCGTCTGTTAAGCCGATCTGCGAGAAGTGCAAGATCATCCGCCGCAAGGGCAAGGTTATGGTTATCTGCCAGAACCCGAAGCACAAGCAGAAGCAGGGCTAAGAGCCTAACGGCCCTATAGGGGACTTCAAAAGTCCCCTATATACGAAACCAACTTCCTGTGAAACTTGGTTTCGATACCCGAATGACGGCGCCCAAGGCGCCTGAGTCGAGGTGTAAAAAGTCCGGCAAAGCGGGACTTTTTACGGAGACGGCTGTGCCGTTTCCGAACAAATGCGAAAACCGGGTTTTGCCCGTTTTCGGATAAATTGCCGCGCGTCAAGGCGCGGGATGATGGTTTACGTGAACACGACAAGCACGCACGGCGAGTGCGGCGCTGCAGGGGCGGAGGCGGTCCCTATACTGTGTTTGCCAACACGCCTCAGTGTAACAAATCGGAGGTTATAGAAAATATGGCACGTATTGCCGGTGTTGACCTTCCCCGCGAGAAGCGCGTGGAGATCGGCCTGACCTACGTCTTCGGCATTGGCCGCAAGACGTCCAACGAGATCCTGAAGAAGACCGGTATCAATCCGGACACCCGCGTGAAGGACCTGACCGAAGAAGAAGCTGCCAAGCTGCGTGAAGTGATCGACCGCGACTACAACGTCGAGGGCGACCTGCGCCGCGAAATTGGCCTGAATATCAAGCGCCTGGTTGAAATCGGCTGCTACCGCGGCCTGCGTCACCGTCGCGGCCTGCCGGTCCGCGGCCAGCGCACCAAGACCAACGCGCGTACCCGCAAGGGCCCGAAGAAGACCATTGCGAACAAGAAGAAGTAAGGAGGGGAACGTATAAATGGCTAAGGTACAGAAGAAGGGCGCCGCGACTCGTACGCGCCGCCGTGAGCGCAAGAACATTGAAAAGGGCGCGGCTCATATCCGTTCCTCTTTCAACAACACTATCGTTACCATCACCGACCTGAACGGCAACGCGATTTCCTGGGCTTCCTCCGGCGAAATGGGCTTCCGCGGCTCGCGTAAGTCCACTCCGTTCGCTGCGCAGACCGCGGCTGAGACCGCTGCTGCCGCTGCGATGGAGCACGGCCTCAAGACTGTCGAAGTTTACGTTAAGGGCCCCGGTTCCGGCCGTGAGGCTGCGATCCGTGCGCTGCAGGCTGCCGGCCTCGAGGTTACCATGATCAAGGACGTAACCCCGATCCCGCACAATGGCTGCCGCCCGCCCAAGAGAAGAAGAGTCTAATAGAGGAGGAAACCGATAAATGGCTAAGAATACACAGCCCGTTCTCAAGCGCTGCAAGACGCTTGGTCTCTCCCCCGCGGTTCTGGGCTACTCCAAGTCCACCAAGCGTCAGCCCAAGCAGACCCGCCGCAAGCAGTCCGAGTATGGCATGCAGCTGGCTGAAAAGCAGAAGGTAAAATTCATCTACGGCGTGCTCGAGAAGCAGTTCCATGCTTACTACGAGAAGGCTGAGCGCAAGCAGGGCATCACCGGTGAGATCCTGCTGCAGGAGCTCGAGCGCCGTCTGGACAACGTTGTTTTCCGCATGGGCTTTGCCAACACCCGCCGCGAGGCGCGTCAGCTGGTAAACCATGCACACTTCACCGTAAACGGCAAGCGCGTCAACATCCCGTCCTTCCAGGTAAAGCCGGGCGACGTTGTTGCTGTTCGTGAGAAGTCCCGCACCTCCACCAAGTTCAAGACCCTGCTGGAGGAGAACGGCAAGAAGGCCTGCCCGAAGTGGATCGACAAGGCCAAGGACTCCTTCGAGGGCAAGATCGTAGCGATGCCGGCCCGCGATGACATCGATTATGATGTTGCAGAGCACCTCATCGTCGAGTTGTACTCGAAATAATAGACCCTCGCTTTTGGAGCTGGCGTGGCGTCTGCTATGCCTGCTCCGCCTAAAGTTTCCAACCAACGTGAAGGAGGGTACCACATGATCGAAATCGAAAAGCCGCGCATTGACTGTGAACAGCTCGCTGAAGACGGTTCTTACGGTAAGTTCGTCGTAGAGCCGCTGGAACGTGGATACGGCACCACGCTGGGTAACTCCCTGCGCCGCATCCTGCTCTCCTCGCTGCCCGGTACGGCAGCGTCGAGCATCAAGATCGCCGGCGTGCAGCATGAGTTCTCCACCATCCCGGGCGTGAAGGAAGACGTCACCGAGATCGTGCTGAACATCAAGGGCATCATCGCCAAGCTGCACTGCGACGGCCCCAAGACGGTCTATATTGAGGCCGCCGGTGAGGGCGAAGTCAAGGCCGGTGATATCCATGCCGACGGCGAGGTCGAGATTCTCAATCCCGACATGCACATCGCGACCCTGATGAGCGATGCGCGTCTGTCCATGGAGATCACGCTGACTTCCGGCCGCGGCTATGTGCCGGCTGAGAAGAACAAGCAGCATCAGACCTCCATCGGGGTCATTCCGGTGGATTCGATCTACACGCCGGTCTACAAGGTCAACTACACGGTGGAAAACACCCGTGTGCGCGACCTGACCGACTATGATAAACTCACGCTCGAGGTATGGACCGACGGCACGATCACCGCGCGCGATGCGGTTTCGCTCGGCGCGAAGGTCCTGCGCGACCACCTCGACCTGTTCGTCGACCTGTCCGAGGAGATCGGCTCCAAGTCCACGGTTGTAGAGAAGGCTGAAGCGCAGCACGATAAGGTGCTTGAAATGACCATCGAGGAGCTGGACTTCTCCGTGCGTTCGTTTAACTGCCTCAAGCGCGCAGGCATCAACACCGTTGAGGATCTGATCAACACTTCCGAAGAGGACATGATGAAGGTCCGTAACCTGGGCCGCAAGTCGCTCGAAGAGGTTATCGGCAAGCTGGAGGCCATGGGCCTGCATCTGGCCAAGTCCGAGGAATGATCCGGACGGTTTGTATCAAACCGCACCGGTCATAACAAGAACCAGAACGCGGCGGCACGAAATGCCGCGCCGCCGCCTTTTTACTTTATTTTGGAGGTAAACACGAATGGCTAACAATCGCAAGCTCGGCCGTCCGACGGATCACCGTATGGCCATGCTGCGTGCGATGGTGACCTACCTGCTGGAGAACGGCAAGGTTGAGACCACCGTTGCCCGCGCCAAGGAAGTCGGCCCGCTGGCTGAAAAGATGATTACCCTTGGCAAGAAGAACACGCTGGCTTCCCGCCGTCAGGCGATGGCTTTCATCACCAAGGAAGCTGTTGTTGCAAAGCTGTTCTCTGAGATCGCGCCGGAGTATGCTAACCGCAACGGTGGCTACACCCGCATCATCAAGACCGGTCCCCGCCGCGGCGACGCTGCCGAAATGGCGATCATCGAGCTGGTCAAGTAAAGACTGCTTTTCCAAAAAGGTTATCCAGTAGCGTGCTTACTGGATAACCTTTTTTCTTGTTGCAGGACGGGAAAAGGGCGCTTGCAGCAAACAAATTTTAGAAAAAATCCGGATCAAATGCGAAAATGCCTTGCATTTGGCTGGAAAACGTGATATACTATGCACGTTCAGTAAGAAAGTAACCGTAAGGAGTGGCGAAAGCCACTCCTTACGCTTTGCTTGGAGTATTTTTTTGAAGGAGGGACGGCTTTGCAGGCAAAGCAGATCGTCGCCCGCGTGGAAGAACTGGTTCGCCCCCTGTGTGAGCAGGCCGGCGTTTCCCTGTGGGACGTGGAATTTGAAAAGGAAGGCGGCCAGTATATGCTGACCGTCACTGTCGATCATCCGGACGGCGTGAACATCGACCAGTGCGAGCAGGTTTCGCGCGCGCTCGACCCGATGCTGGACGAAAAGGAATTTGACAGCATGCCGTCCTATACGCTGTGCGTTTCCTCGGCCGGTCTGTCGCGGCGGCTGAAAAAGCCCGAGCACTTCGCGGCATTCCTCGGCCACACGGTCGAGGTCGGCTTCTATAAGCCGGTCGGTGGCGCAAAGCAGGTCGAGGGCACGCTGGTCGCTTACGACAACGGCTGTGTCACGCTCGAGATCGGCGGACAGCGCACGGTGTATGAACCCACAGACATTGCCGCGGTTCGGCTCGCGGTCGAGATATGAGTAAGGAGTTTGATTGGAAAAAATGGTGAACGCAGAATTTTTTGACGCGCTGGAGCAACTGGAAAAGGAAAAGGGCATTCCGGTCGATTACATGCTCGACCGCGTCGGCCAGGCACTCATTACCGCCTATAAGCGCGATAACGACGGTATGACCGATAATGTGTTTGTCGAGCCGGACCGTGAGGCCAAGACCATCCGCATGTATGTGCGCAAGACCGTGGTCAAGGCGGAGGACCTCTACGAGCCGTACGAGGAAATCACGCTGGAAGAGGCCGCGGAGTACAAGAAGAACCCCATGGTGGGCGATATCATCGACATCGATATCCCGACCAAGTCGTTCGGCCGCATCGCGGCGCAGACCGCCAAGCAGGTCATCATCCAGGGCATCCGCGAGGCGGAGCGCGGCATGGTGATCTCCGAGTTTGAGAGCAAGGAACACGAGATCCTGACCGGCGTGATCGCCCGCATCGACCCGCGTTCGGGCAATGCGTATCTGGACGTGGTGTCCGGCGGTGAGAAGAGCGAAGCGGTGCTGTCCGCATCCGAGCAGGTGCGCGGCGAAGAACTGACCGAGGGCCAGCGCATTAAGGTCTATCTGATCGAAGTGCGCCGCGGCACGCGCGGCCCGCAGGTGGTTGTATCCCGCACGCATCCGGGTCTGGTCAAGCGCCTGTTTGAGCTTGAGGTGCCGGAGATCCATTCCGGTGTGGTCGAGGTCAAGAGCATTGCGCGTGAGGCGGGCAACCGCACCAAGATCGCGGTTGTTTCGCACGACGAAAACGTCGATCCGATCGGCGCATGCGTCGGCACGCGCGGCGCGCGTGTGGCCAACATCACGGGCGAGCTGAACGGCGAGAAAATCGACATCATCAAGTGGAACGAGGACACCGCGCAGTTCGTTTCCGCGGCGCTCGCGCCGGCAGACGTCATTTCCGCGACCATGCAGGCGGACAACAAGTCCTGCCGCGTGATCGTGCCGGACGACCAGCTGTCGCTTGCGATCGGCAAGGAAGGCCAGAACGCACGCCTTGCCGCCAAGCTGACCGGCTGCAAGATCGATATCGCGCCGGCATCGCAGGGCGAATAACATTCCGGGGGTGCGGCAGAATATGGTGCAGAAGAAAATCCCCATGCGGCAATGCCTTGGCTGCCGCGAACATTTTCCCAAACGGGAACTGATCCGCGTGGTGCGCTCGCCCGAGGGCGCGATCACGCTGGATTTCAAAGGCAAGGCGCCCGGACGCGGTGCGTACCTGTGCGGCAAGGCGGAGTGCCTGAAAAAGGCGCGCAAGAGCCGCGCGATCGATCGCGCGCTTTCGGTCACCGTGCCCGAGGAGGTTTATGACCAGCTCGAGCAGCAGATGGAACAGGAGGGTGCGCATGGCGAATGATCCCTGCCTGGGTATGCTGGGGCTGGCGCGGCGCGCCGGCAAGCTGGCTTACGGCGACGAGCTGGTGCGCCAGCTGTGCGCCGACCACAAAGCGCGCTGTGTGCTGGTGGCAAGTGACGCGGGCGAGAGCACCGCAAAGAAAGCCGCGCTGTATGCCGCGCGCGCGAATGTCCCCTTCGTTTCGCTGCCGCACGGCAAGGACGAACTGGGCGCCGCGATCGGCAAAGCCGGCTGCGCCGTCTGCGCGGTCAGCGACATCGGGCTGGCGGCGGCCGCGATCGGCAAGCTCTCCGCGCAGCACCCGGAATATGCTGAGGTTGCCGCGCAGCTGGGCGAAAAGAACGCACGCATCCAGTCGCGCCGGGGCAAGAAGAAACCCCGCGACCGCGAGACGCAGCCCGCAGCAGCGCAATCGGCTGAAAAGCCCTCGCGCAAGCCGAACGGCAAGCGCCCGCCGCATGCAGGTGCAAACAGCCGTCCCACATCGCCGCGCAGCGTAAGCGGCAAACGCCCGCACAGAACGGGCAGCCGTGCTGTATCGCAGCGCAAACCGAGCGAAAACCCACGCGCAAGGCGCGTATCAAAATAGGCAAATCCCGCAGAGCGGTGTTTGCCATCAAAACCGGGAGCATGTATCACGGTTTTGATACAAGAAAGCAGCTTTGTGTGCCGCGCAGCGACGCGCAAAACTGTGTGCAAGACGCATCCGCGCGATGCGCGGCGCATCTCACTCGATTGAAAGCGAGGTTTCAATCGAAATTTCGATAAGGAGGAGTTGCCCATGGCAATAGAGAATAAATATCGGGTGCACGAGGTCGCCAAGGATTTCGGCGCATCCACCAAGGAGATTACCGAGATCCTGACCGAGTACTGCACGACCCCGAAAAACCATATGCAGGTGCTCGGCGATCAGGAGCTGAGCGTCATTTTTGAATATATGACGCAGCATCATCAGGTCGCGGATCTGGAGCAGATGCTGAACCGTCAGGCGTCGAATAACGCGTCCGCCAAGGCGGAGAAGGCGGAGAAGCCGGCCAAGGAGCAGGCAGCGCCCAACGCGCAGAAGGATGCAAAGCCGGAAGGCGAGAAGCCCGCGCAGCCCGCCAACACCAAGGTCAAGCAGGTGCACCGCATCGATACCCGCGGCACCGGCGACGTCAACCTCGCCAAGTACGACGACCATGTGGATAAACTGGTCGATGCCAAGGCGGAGCGCATGGAATCCCGCGGCCCGAAAAAGCAGAAACTGACCAAGAAGTCCGACCAGCGCTCCAAGCCCTTCGGCAACAAGCGCCGTCAGGAGGAGCAGGAGAAGATGAAGCGCCTGCAGCGCCAGCAGCAGATGGCGGCGCTCAAGAAGATCCCGGTCAAGGTTATGATCCCGGATGAGATTTCGGTCGGCGAACTCGCTTCCCGCATGAAGCGCACCGCGGCGGACGTCATCAAGGGCCTGATCAAGCTGGGCGTGATGGCGTCGATCTCCGAGGTCATCGACTTTGATACCGCGGCGATCGTGGCCGAGGAAATGGGCTGCAAGGTCGAGAAGGAAGTACACGTCACGATCGAAGAGCGCCTGTTCGACGAGCATGAGGACAGCGAGGACGAACTGCAGCCGCGCGATCCGGTCGTCGTTGTCATGGGTCACGTTGACCACGGCAAGACCAGCCTGCTCGACGCCATCCGCAAGACCAAGGTGACCGAGGGCGAGGCCGGCGGCATCACCCAGCACATCGGCGCATACCGCGTTAAGGTGAGCGACAAGCAGATCACCTTCCTCGACACCCCGGGCCATGCGGCGTTCACGTCCATGCGTGCCCGCGGCGCACAGGTCACCGATATCGCCATTCTGGTTGTCGCGGCGGACGACGGCGTTATGCCGCAGACCATTGAGGCAATCAACCACGCCAAGGCGGCCAAGGTGCCGATCATTGTGGCGGTCAACAAGATCGACAAGCCGGGCGCAAACCCGGATCGCGTGCTTCAGCAGCTGACCGAGTACGAGATCGTCCCCGAAGAGTGGGGCGGCGACACGATCGTGTGCCAGATCTCGGCGAAGTTCGGTCAGGGCATTGAGAACCTGCTCGAAATGGTGCTGCTGACCGCGGAAATGGCCGACCTCAAGGCCAACCCGAACCGCAAGGCGCATGGTACGGTCATCGAAGCCAAGCTCGACAAGGGCCGCGGCCCGGTGGCAACCCTGCTCGTGCAGAACGGTACGCTGCATACCGGCGATACCGTTATTGCGGGCACGGCGGTTGGCCGTGTGCGTGCGATGACCAACGACGACGGCAAGAAGATTCAGCAGGCCGGTCCGTCTGTGCCGGTTGAGATCATCGGCCTTGCCGAAGTGCCGGGCGCGGGCGACATCTTTGATGCGGTTGACGACGAGAAGATGGCGCGCGAGCTGGTTGAGCAGCGCAAGGACAAGGAAAAGGAAGAACGCAACAAGCAGTTCCACAAGGTTACGCTGGATAACCTGTTCGCTTCCATTCAGGAAGGCGAGATGAAGGAACTGAACATCATCGTCAAGGCCGACGTACAGGGTTCGGTCGAGGCGATCCGCTCCTCGCTCGAGAAGCTCTCGAACGACGAGGTGCGCGTCAAGGTCATCCACGGCGCCGTTGGTGCGATCAACGAGTCCGACGTCATGCTGGCGGCGGCCTCCGGCGCGATCATCGTCGGCTTCAACGTCCGTCCGGACCGCACCGCGACCGATTCCGCGCAGCAGCAGGGCGTCGATATGCGCATGTATCGCGTCATTTACGACTGCATCGAGGAAATGGAGCAGGCTATGAAGGGCCTTCTCGCGCCCAAGTTCAAGGAAGTCGTGCTCGGCCACGCCGAAGTGCGTCAGGTGTTCAAGATCACGGGTGCGGGCGCGGTTGCCGGCTGCTATGTGCAGGACGGCAAGATCCAGCGCAACGCCGAGGTGCGCGTGGTGCGTGACGGCATCGTGTTCCACGAAGGCCACCTCAACACCCTTAAGCGCTTCAAGGACGACGTCAAGGAAGTGGCGTCCGGCTACGAGTGCGGCATGAGCATCGAGAACTATAACGACATCAAGGAGCAGGATATCATCGAGTGCTTCGTGATGGAAGAGGTAAAACAATAATAGCGGCTTGGGATTGCGGCGCCGCAGCGCCGCAATTTCAATTCCCCACAAAACCGGGGCTCTGCCTCGGTTTTGTACCCCTGCTTCGGGACGCGTGTCCCGAACCGCCCTTGTTTTACAAGGGCGAGGGGGTTATCGAAACAAGTTTCTCCCGGAACTTGTTTCGTATCTAAGGGGGATCGGTCCCCCTTGGACCCGGACCGAAGGGAGGAATTATAATGTCTACACGAATCGACCGCATTTCGGAAGAAGTGATGAAGGCGCTGGCTGAGGCCATGCGTTCGGTCAAGGACCCGCGCGTGCAGAACGGGCTGGTTTCCGTTGTGCACTGCGAGGTCACGAACGATCTGCGCTACGCCAAGTGCTATATCTCGGTGCTGGGCAGCGAGACGCAGGCGAAAGAGGTCATGAAGGGGCTGAAATCCGCCGCGGGCTGGCTGCGGCGCGAGGTCGGCCATAAGGTGCAGCTGCGCTATGCGCCCGAGCTGGTGTTTGAGCTGGACAACTCGATCACCCACGGCGCGCACATTTCGGAAATGCTGCATGAACTGAAAAACGAAGGCAAGCTCGGAGGGGAGGACGAGGAATGACCGTGGACGTTGCGGGCGCCGCTGCTGCGCTGCAAGGCGCGGACAATATTCTCATCCTGAGCCACCGCCGCCCGGACGGCGACACCGCGGGCTGCGCGGGCGCGCTGTGCCGCGCGCTGCGGCAGATCGGCAAGACGGCCTATATTTTGGAAAACCCGGAGATCACCAAGCGATATATGCCGCTGATCGTGCCGTGCTATCCGCCGGAGGGTTTCACACCAGAGTTTGTGGTGTCCACCGACATCGCGGAGGAAAAGCTGTTCCCGGATACGGCTGAGGGTTACAAAGGCAAGGTCGATCTGGTGATCGACCACCACCGCTCGAACCCCGGCTTCGGCAAGAAGAACCTGATCCGTCCGGACGCGGGCGGCTGCGCCGAAGTGCTGTATGATGTCATCATGGCGCTGGGTGCACGGTTTACGACCGACATTGCAGAGTGCATCTATATCGGCGTATCGACCGACACGGGCTGCTTTAAGTTCTCCAACACGACCGCGCACACCCATGCGGTCGCAGCGGCCTGCCTGACCGCGGGCATCGACGGCGGCGAGATCAACCGCGCGCTGTTCGAGACCAAGTCCATGCCGCGCTTCCAGATGGAGCGCATCATCTTCGAGACGATGGAGTTCTACGAGGACGGCGCGATCGCGGTCGCGCTGCTGTGGCGCGCGGACATCGACCGCACGGGCGCGGATATGGACGACCTCGACTCGATTGCGTCGCTGACGCGTCAGATCGAGGGCGTGCAGATCGGCATCACGCTGACCGAAAATAAGGACAAGACCGTCAAGGTTTCGGTGCGCACGACCAAGGAAATGGACGCATCGGCCATCTGCAAGAAGTGCGGCGGCGGCGGACACATCCGCGCGGCCGGCGCCAGCTTTGACTGCGGCATGGACGAGGCAAAAGCGGCCATCCTCGCGGCTGCGCAGGAGCAGTACCATGCAGCAAAGTGAGCTTTGCGGCATCCTGCTGATGGACAAGCCGCAGGGGTTTACCTCGCACGACGTGGTGGCCAAGCTGCGCGGCATCCTGCACACGCGGCGTATCGGCCACGGCGGCACGCTTGACCCGCTCGCGACCGGCGTGCTGCCGGTGTTCGTCGGCGGGGCGACCAAGGCGGCGGATTTTGCCGCCGCGCAGGACAAGGAATACGTCGCGGGCTTTACGCTGGGCTACAGTACGGACACGCAGGACGTGACCGGAACGACGCTGCAAATCAGCGAGCGCTACGCCGCGCGATATGCGGTTGAGCGGGCGGTCAAACGCTTTCTCGGTCCGCAGCAGCAGGTGCCGCCGATGTATTCGGCGGTCAAGGTCAACGGGCAAAAGCTCTATGACCTCGCCCGCAAGGGCAAGGAAGTTGAGCGCCCGGCGCGCGATATCGTGGTGCACGAGATCGAACTCATGGATTACGACGAGGACGCGCAGAAGGGCACGCTGCGGCTCGTTGTCAGCAAGGGCACCTATGTGCGCACGCTGGTGAACGATCTGGGCGAGACGCTCGGCACGCTCGCGGTTATGCACAGCCTTGTGCGCACGCGCGCGGGCGCGTATCCGCTCGCGCAGTGCCATACGTTCGACGAAGTCGAGCGGGCGGCGCAGGACGGTACGGTGCAGAACCTGCTGCTGCCGGTGGACGGCCTGTTTGCCGAGCATCCTGCGGTGGCACTCACCGACGAGGGTGCCGAGCGCATCGCGCGCGGCGCGGTGGTGTTTCCGCGGCAGGCGGCGGGACTGCCCGAGACCGAGGGCGCGTTATGCCGCGTCTATCACAAGGATCGTTTTCTCATGCTCGGACAGGTGCGCACGCTCGATAAGGGCGGGCTGGGCCTGTTCGTCTACAAGAATTTCAGATAAAAGAGCAGGACCTGCCCGTGGGCAGGTTTTCGGAAAGGGGGCAACCCTATGCAGGAATATCAAAAGCCGCGTGCCATTGCGCTGGGCTATTTTGACGGCGTGCATCTGGGCCATCAAGCGCTCATGGAGCGCGCAGTCGAGCGCGCCCGCCAGATCGGCGGCACGAGCGCGGTGTTCACGTTTGACGTGCACCCGGATTCGGTCGTTTTGGGGCGGCAGGTGCCGCTGCTGACGGCCAACGCCTATCGCCGGGATGAGATCAAGCAGCTCGGCGGGGTGGACGAGGTCATCTTCGGCCATTTTGACGAGCACATGCAGCACATGGACTGGCGCGACTTCATTCACAAGATGCTGATCGGGCAGTTCGGCGCGCGCTGGATCATTTCGGGGCGCAACAACCGCTTCGGCTATAAGGGACAGGGCAATGCCGCCGGCATGGCCGAGGAATGCAAGAAGGCCGGCATCGGCTATGACTGCATCGAGGACGTCAAGGTGGACGGCATCGTGGTTTCCTCGACCTACATCCGGCAGCTGATCTCCCAGGGCGACATGGAGGGCGCGGCGCGCTTCCTCGGTCACCCGTACACCGTGACCGGCGTGGTCGAGCATGGCCGCCGCGTGGGCACAAGCGTGCTCAAGGTGCCGACCGTCAACCTCGCGCTGCCGCCCGAAATGGCGCTGCCGCCTTACGGTGTGTACGCGACGCGCGTACTGGTGGGCGACAAGAGCTACATCGCCGCGACCAACATCGGCATCAAGCCGACCTTTGTGGACGGCGGCGCACCGACCATCGAGCCGCACCTGCTGGACTTCGCGGGCGATCTGTACGGCAAGATGATCCACGTTGAGCTGCACAAGTTCCTGCGGCCGGAAAAGCGGTTTGAGTCGGCCGAGGCGCTGCGCGCCGCGATCGAGGAGAACATCCGGCAGACGCGGGAGTTTTTCCAGCAATAAAGGACAAGGAGACCGAAGAAAAAAACTTCGGTCTCTTTTTTGTTCCGCCAGAACAATTTCCCTCGGTCCAACGTGTTATTTGCAGAAAGGAGGAGAGAGCCATATGGAAAGCAACCTGCGATCGGACGCGTTCCTTTGCGACGCGATGGAGCGCTGCGGCGACGCCGTGTACCGGCTGGCGCTGTGCCGGCTGGACAGCCGCGCGGATGCGGAGGACGTGTATCAGGAGGTCTTTCTCCGGCTGCTGCGCGACACGACCGGGTTTCGCGATGCCGAACACCTCAAGGCGTGGCTGCTGCGCGTGACGGTCAACTGCTGCAACGATCTGCGCCGGTCGGCGTGGTTCAAGCGCACCGCGCCGCTCGAAGCGGCGCCGGATGCCGCCGCGCCCATGGACGACGGCCATGATGAACTCTGGCAGGCGGTGCGCGCGCTGCCGGACGACCTGCGCACGGCGGTTTGGCTGCACTATGTGGAGGGTTACGGCACGGACGAGATCGCGCAGATGGTAGGCTGCCGGCCGGTGACCGTGCGCACCCGGCTGCACCGCGCACGCAAAAAACTGAAGCTCGAACTGGAGGGAAATGATGATGAACAACCGGAACCACTGGGCTCGATGGAAGGATATCAAAGCGCCCGATGAACTGAAGCAAAAAACGCTTGCGGCAGCGCGGCAGGCGCGCCGTGAGGCGCAGCAGGATATGCCGCAGCCTGTTGCGCCGCGCCGCCGGTTCGGTATGACCAAGCGGGTCGTGGCCGCGGCGTGTGCGTTTGCCGTTGTGGTCGGCGGCACGGCGGTGTGGAAGTCGCAGACGAGCGGCCAGCCCGCGGCGGACGCGGTCGCGGAAACCGTCGCGCACTCGTTTGGCATTGTGGCCTATGCCGCAGACACGGGTGAGACGATGGAACCCAAGGACAGCAAGATCGTGTTCGACATCGCGTCGGGCGGCATGGAAAGTTCAATGGAAGGCTTTTTCAGCGGTTGCCTGTTCAAGGTGACGGGTGAAGATATTGAGACGGTCAGTGCGTCGATTGACAAGGGCGGATTGTATCGCGTGTTGCGCATGGATATTCAGGAATCCGATGCGGACGCTGTCTTGCAGGGCACATATCCGCCGACGCATGGGGCCGATGATCTTCGGGTGCATGGATACGACGATGGCGATTGGTGGGTGGAAGCAAGCTGGCACGTGGAAAATGGCTTTGTAGAGCCGTATGCGTCCAACACTTGCTATGGTTTCTGGGGCGAGCCTAAGCCGGATGAAATGGCACAGGACATTGATTTGCAGGATGCGTGGCAGGCGCGCATCGACGAATTTGACGGCGCGGTCCTGACCGTCACCGTCACCTTCACGGACGGCACGCAGCAGACGCAGACGCTCACGCTGCACACGGGTAAGCTGGCCGTCACTTACCCAGACGACAGCAGCGGCCCGCAGCTGACCGGCGAAGTGCTCACCGATGAGCAGGCGGACGAGCAGGGCTATATTTACGGCGTTTACGCGGAAATTGCATAACAGGGCGTTATTTTCCCCCGATCTTTTCTGATCGGGGGATTTATTTTTGCGAAAAAGCGGTAAATACCTTGAAAAATGTGCTGTTATCGCATAAAATAAAGGGAGCTTTGATTTTGAGGAGAGACATATGCTGCATATTGTTCTGGTTGAGCCGGAGATCCCGCAGAATACCGGCAACATCGCCCGCACCTGTGCGGCGACGGGCTGCGTGCTGCATCTGGTCGAGCCGCTCGGCTTTGCGATCGACGATAAACGGATGAAACGCGCGGGGCTGGATTACTGGCATCTGCTCGATGTCCGCATGTACAAAAACCTAAACGAATTTTTCGAGAAAAATCCGAACGGACGCTATTTTTACGCGACCACTAAGGCGCCGCACGCCTATCACGAGGCGGAATACCGCGATGGCGACTATCTGATGTTCGGCAAGGAAACCCGCGGCCTGCCCGAAAGCCTGCTGATCGAGCATCCGGAGCGCTGCGTGCGCATTCCGATGCGCGAAGGCGCAAGAAGCCTGAACCTGTCCAATTCGGTGGCGGTGATCGTGTTTGAGGCGCTGCGGCAGACCGGTTTTGAAAACCTCAAGCTGGCCGGGCCGTTTCCGCAGGGATAAGGAGAGAGAAATGGAAAAAATACATATTATGACCGACTCGTCCGCGGATATCCCGCAGGCGCTGGTCGAAAAACACGGCATTGAAATCATCCCCATCACGCTGACGCATGAGGGACGCACCATTCGCGAATACTACGACATCACGCCCGAGGAGTACTGCAAGCTGCTCGAAACCAGCCGCGAGATTCCGACGACCGCGATGATCACGCCGACGACCTTTCTGGATTCCTATCGGCGCGCGGCCGAGCGCGGCTGCACGCATTATCTGGGCGTGCTCATCAACGCCAACGGCTCGGGCACTTATCAGGCGGCGTGCATGGCGCGCGATATGTTCTGCGAAGAGGCGGGCGACGCGATGCAGATCGAGCTGTTTGACTCCGCAACGTATACCTACGTTTATGGGCATATCGTGGTGATGGCCGCCGAGCTGCGCGACCAGGGCGACAGCTTTGAGGCGATCTGCGGGGTGGTAAAAAGCCGCCTGAACCGCGTGGAAGCCTTCCTCGGGGTGTACAGCCTGAAGCATCTGAAAAAGTCCGGCCGCATTTCGGGCGGCGCGGCGTTCGTGGGCGAGGCGCTCGGCCTCAAACCGATCAGCCACGTTTACGACGGTGCGGTCAAGGTGTGTGATAAAGTGCGCGGCGAAAAGGCGCTGGTCAGCGGCATGATCCGCAAGGTATCCAGCCGCGTGGTGCAGCCGGAGAAGCAGACCGCACTCCTGCTTTACGGCGATGTGCCGGCCGAGCGCATCGACGAGATGGAAAAGCGTCTGCGCACGGAAATCGGGTTTAAGGAGGTGCTGCGCAGTCCGATCGGGCCGTCGGTGCTCACCAATACCGGCCCGCAGGCGCTGGCCGTTGCGTTCTATGGACAGCCCCGCACCTGAGGTCAATTGGGCATATTGTTTAATATTTCACAATTATTTCTCGAAAAACGCAAAAATCCTCTAAAAGAGAACGGAAAGCGAAGGTTTTTCACATTTTTGCTTGCGAATCACCGTGGGAACGAGTATAATTTTGTAATGGAAGCGGAATTCTTCATATCAGAAGACCGCAAATTTGCTCCGTATCGCTAACTTTTATATCTTAAAGGAGAGGGATATTTTATGCAGTATAACAAGAAGAGCGTCGAGGACATCGACGTAAATGGCAAGAAGGTCATCGTCCGCTGCGACTTCAACGTTCCGCAGGACGAGAACGGCAACATCACCGACGACAAGCGCATCCGCGCGTCGCTCGAGACCATCAAGTATCTGCTGGATCACAATGCGGCTGTGATCCTGTGCTCGCACCTCGGCCGTCCGAAGGGCGAAGTGAACATGAAGTATTCGCTCGCGCCGGTTGCAAAGCGCCTGAGCGAGCTGCTCGGCCAGGAAGTCAAGCTGGCCAAGGACGTTGTCGGCGAGGATGCCAAGAAGCTCGCTGCCGAAGTCAAGCCGGGTCAGGCTGTCCTGCTGGAGAACGTCCGCTTTGAAAAGGGCGAGACCAAGAACGATCCGGCGCTGGCGAAGGCATTTGCCGATATGGCCGAGATCTATGTCAACGATGCATTCGGCACTGCGCACCGCGCGCATGCTTCCACCGCCGGCATTGCCGACTATCTGCCGGCTGTCTGCGGCTTCCTGATCAAGAAGGAAATCTCCATCATGGGCAAGGCGCTTTCCGATCCGGCCCGTCCGTTCGTTGCCATCCTGGGCGGCGCGAAGGTTTCCGATAAGATCAACGTCATCAACAACCTGATCGACAAGTGCGACACCGTCATTATCGGCGGAGGCATGGCTTACACCTTCTCCAAGGCGCAGGGCGGCAAGATCGGCACCTCGCTGTGCGAAGATGACAAGCTCGACCTCGCGCTCGGCCTGATCAAGAAGGCAGAGGACAAGGGCGTCAAGCTCCTGCTGCCGGTTGACACCGTTTGCGGCGACCACTTCGGCGCGGACGCAGAGCCGGTTGTTTACGAAGCCGGTCAGCTGCCGGACAACATGATGGGCATGGACATCGGCCCGAAGACCGTTGCACTGTTCTCTGACGCGGTCAAGAACGCTGGCACGGTTGTTTGGAACGGCCCGATGGGCGTGTTCGAGTTCGACACCTTCGCAGTCGGCACCAAGGAAGTTGCCAAGGCGATCGCGGCTTCCGGCGCGGTCTCCATCATCGGCGGCGGCGACTCCGCAGCTGCGGTTGAGAAGCTGGGCTTTGCGGACAAGATGACCCACATCTCCACCGGCGGCGGCGCTTCTCTCGAGTTCCTCGAGGGTCTGGAACTGCCGGGCATCGCTTGCCTGCAGGACAAGTAATTCCGCGCGTCACGCGCAATCATGTGCTTTATACCGGGGCACGCGCTGCCCCGCTATAATACATACCGATCAGGACGGATAGGCCGTTCAAATGTTTGAAAGGGGTAAAACCAAAATGAATCGCAGATACCGTAAGACCATCATCGCCGGCAACTGGAAGATGAACAAGACGCCGAGCGAGGCGAAGGCCCTCATCGAAGAGATGAAGCCGCTGCTTTCCAAGACCAAGTGGTGCGAGATGGTTCTTTGCGTGCCGTTTACCGATATTCAGGCTGCTGTTAAGGCTGCCAAGGGCTCCAAGATCGCCATCGGTGCGGAAAATATGCATTTTGAGAAGTCCGGCGCGTTCACGGGCGAGATCTCTGCCGATATGCTCAAGGAACTGGGCGTCAAGTACGTTATCATCGGCCATTCCGAGCGCCGTCAGTACTTCAACGAGACCGATGAGGCCTGCAACAAGAAGGTTCTGGTTGCGCTGGAGAACGGCCTGCGTCCGATCCTGTGCGTCGGCGAGAGCCTGACCGAGCGCGAGCAGGACGTTACCATGGAGGTTATCCGCAAGCAGATCAAGATCGCCCTGCAGGGTGTTGCTGTGGAGGATATCAAGAAGGTCGTTATCGCTTATGAGCCGATCTGGGCGATCGGCACCGGCAAGACCGCTACCGCCGAGCAGGCGGGCGAGGTCTGCGGCGCGATCCGCGACTGCCTGCGCGAGAAGTACGGCGCGCGTGCGGCCCGCGGCATCACCATCCAGTACGGTGGTTCGATGAACGCCAAGAACGCAGCCGAGCTGCTGGCTCAGCCGGATGTTGACGGCGGCCTGATCGGCGGCGCCTCCCTGAAGAGCGCTGACTTCGCGACCATCGTCGAAGCAGCCAATCAATAAGATAAGGAATACGGTGAGGGTTTACTCCCCGCGCCGTGCGTGCGGGAGGGGACATCGGAAAGAACGTTGTCCCCTTTCGTCCGCTTGTGAAAAGGAGTAATTTATAGTATGAAAAAGCAAAATGTGCCGAGCAAGGCGGAACCCGAAGAGGTTAAGACGGCGGTAAAGCCGGCCTCCAAGACGGAAGCCAAGCCGGAAGTCAAGGCGGAAGCCGTCAAGGCTGAGGTCAAGGCGGCGGAAACCAAGGCAGAGACCAAGGCGGAAGCAGTCAAGACCGAGGTGAAGGCGGAAACCAAGCCGGCGGAGAAGGCTGCGGCCAAGCCCGCGGCGAAGAAGACCACGACCCGCAAGACTGCGGCCAAAAAGACCACGGCGGCCAAGAAGACCACGACCCGCAAGACCGCTGCCAAGAAGGCGGACGAGCCCAAGAAGCCGACCGCACTGATCATCATGGACGGTTTCGGCCATCGTGACGAGGTCAAGGGCAACGCCATCAAGGCGGCCAAGACTCCGAACCTCGACCGCATCTTCAAGGAAAACCCGCTGGTTTATATCGGCGCTTCCGGTCTGGATGTCGGCCTGCCGGACGGCCAGATGGGCAACTCCGAGGTTGGTCACACCAACATCGGCGCGGGCCGCATCGTGTATCAGGAACTGACCCGCATCACCAAGTCCATTCAGGACGGTGATTTCTTCTCGAACGAAGCGCTCATGAGCGCGATCAACCAGTGCAAGTGGTTTGACTCCACCCTGCACATCTTCGGTCTGCTGTCCGACGGCGGCGTACACTCGCATATCGACCACATGTTCGCGCTGCTCGAGCTGGCGCGCCGCAACGGTCTGCGCAAGGTATGCTTCCACTGCTTCATGGACGGCCGTGACACCCCGCCGCAGTCCGGTATCGAGTATATCGACCGCCTGCAGAACAAGATCGATACGCTGGAGCTTGGCTGCATTGCCACGATCTCCGGCCGTTACTACGCGATGGACCGCGACAAGCGCTGGGACCGCGTAGAGAAGGCATATCAGGCGATCGCCGAGGGCATCGGCGAGCATGCCGCCACTGCGCATGAGGCGATGCAGAAGTCCTATGACGCAGGCGTCACCGATGAGTTCGTCGTTCCGGTCATCGTGACCGAGGGCGCGACCGTCAAGGACGACGACGCGATCATCTTCGCAAACTTCCGTCCCGACCGCGCGCGTGAGATTACCCGTGCGTTCGTTGACCACGAGTTTGACGGCTTCAAGCGTCAGCGCCGTAACATCCACTACGTCTGCATGACGCAGTACGATGCGACGATCACCGGCGTTGAAGTTGCCTTCAAGCCGCAGAGCCTGAAGAACACCTTCGGCGAGTATATCTCGAACAAGGGTCTGACCCAGCTGCGCATCGCAGAGACCGAGAAGTACGCGCACGTCACCTTCTTCTTCAACGGCGGCGTTGAGAAGGAATACCCGGGCGAGGACCGCGCGCTGATCCCGTCTCCCAAGGTGGCCACCTATGACCTCCAGCCGGAGATGAGCGAGCCTGCCGTGACCGAGGAGTGCGTCAAGCGCATCCTGTCCGGCAAGTACGACATGATCGTGCTGAACTTTGCCAACTGCGACATGGTTGGCCACACCGGTGTGTTCGAGGCTGCCGTCAAGGCGATCGAAGCGACCGATGACGGCGTGGGCAAGGTTGTGGACGCCATCCTCAAGATGGGCGGCCAGTGCCTGATCACCGCCGACCACGGCAACGTGGACCAGATGCTTGACGCGGACGGCGTAACGCCGTTCACCGCACATTCCACCAACCCCGTGCCGCTCTGTATGGTCGGCCACGCGGGCAAGCTGGCGGAAGGCGGCGTGCTGGCGGATCTGGCGCCGACGCTGCTGGAAATGATGGGCCTGCCGCAGCCGGAGGAAATGACCGGCCATAGCCTGCTCGTCAAGTAACTGATTGCGTATCCCCAAATTTTCAAATAAAAAGGAGTAAGAATTATGAAGGGCTACATTGAAATTGTTGATGTACTCGGCCGCGAAGTCATGGACTCCCGTGGCAACCCGACCGTTGAGGTTGAGGTTTATGTTGAGGGCGACACCGGCGCTTATATGGGCCGCGCGGCTGTTCCGTCCGGCGCTTCCACCGGTATCTTCGAGGCTTGCGAGCTGCGCGACGGCGACAAGTCCCGTTACAACGGCAAGGGCGTTCTGAAGGCGGTTGACGCTGTCAACGGCGAGATCGCTGAGACCATCATCGGCATGAACGCGCTCGACCAGCAGGCCATCGACAAGGCGATGATCGAGGCGGACGGCACCCCGAACAAGACCAAGTTCGGCGCAAACGCGATCCTGGGCGTATCCCTGGCGGTTGCCAAGGCTGCTGCGGAAGCACTGAGCCTGCCGCTGTACAACTATATCGGCGGCTGCAATGCCAAGACCCTGCCGATGCCCATGATGAACATCCTCAACGGCGGCGCACATGCGACCAACAACGTTGAGATTCAGGAATTCATGATCATGCCGGTTTCCGCTCCGTCCTTCCGTGAGGCGCTGCGCCGCTGTGCAGAAGTATTCCATCAGCTCAAGACCACCCTTAAGGAAAACGGCACCCCGGCTGCGGGCGTTGGCGACGAGGGCGGCTACGCTCCGAACCTGAAGAAGGATGAGGACGCGCTCAAGGTGATCGTTAAGGCGATCGAAGAAGCTGGCTACAAGCCGGGCGAGGACTTCATGATCGCGATCGACGCTGCTTCCTCCGAGTGGTGGAACGACGAAGAGAAGTGCTATATCCAGCCGAAGTCCGGCAAGAAGCTGACTCAGCAGCAGCTGGTTAAGATGTGGAAGAACTTCGCTGAGAAGTATCCGATTATCTCCCTCGAGGACGGCATGGCTGAAGAGGATTGGGAAGGCTGGGAGATGCTGACCAAGGCTCTGGGCGACAAGATCCAGCTGGTTGGCGACGACCTGTTTGTTACCAACACCACCCGTCTGAAGAAGGGCATTGATCTGGGTGTTGCAAACTCCATCCTGATCAAGGTAAACCAGATCGGTTCTCTGACCGAGACCCTGGATGCCATCCAGATGGCAAACCGCGCGGGCTATACCGCTGTTGTTTCTCACCGTTCCGGCGAGACCGAGGATGCTACCATCGCGGACATCGCTGTTGCGCTCAACGCTGGCCAGATCAAGACCGGTGCTCCGAGCCGTACCGACCGCGTTGCGAAGTACAATCAGCTGCTCCGCATCGAGGAAGAGCTGGGCGAGGATGTTGCACAGTACCTCGGCAAGAACGCTTTCTTCAACCTGAAGAACAAGTAAGAATTACGCGTCAAGCGACAAAAAGCCGTCCACCACAGGTGGACGGCTTTTTCTTGTCGAAAAAGGGGGAGAAAAGAACGATGTCGGCTGCTATGTGGGCGGAAAAGTGTGCAAAAATGTAAAGGATATGGAACATATAAGAAAAAATTCAAGTATCTGACAGGAAAGGGTATTGACCTTGGAATTACACTGTGATAATATTATTTTATTCAATTAGTCAATATAACCAAGAGAGGAAAAAATAGACAAAATAAACCTCTGGTATTGAATAACTTAGCCCATACCTTCATTTCTTTCAAAAGCCGGTCTCTGCAATCAATGCAGAGACCGGCTTTTTATGCAAAGAGATGTATGTTAATACCAGTATCCGGCCTTCCATTGCTGCAAGGCGAGGCTGGCGTTTTTGTAGCTGACGTCCGCGGTCGGCGTACCGGCAGGCACACCGAGGATGGCCGCGTCGCCCGCCTGCACATAACCGGCGGTCTTCCAGCGGTTGAAGGCCTGCTCATAGGCTTGTGCCTGCGCCTGACTGGTCAGGCCGGAGGCGTAGTCCCGATAGGCAAGCGTCGGCAGACCGTTCAGGAAACCGGTCAGTCCTGCGACGGACAGACTATAATCCCGGTCGGCGTTGAACTGCGTCAGCGCCGCCTGCGCCTGCTGAAGGGATGCGGACTCCGATGCGGACAGATAGTCGCTTTCCAGGGCAGCTTGCTGGGCGGATGCGCTGTCTTGCGCTGCGGCGCGGGCTGTCAACCGTGCCTGGCCGAGCGCGTTCAGATCACTGCGGTACTGGTTGTCGATCGCAATGCGGCTGGTTTCGGCCGCGCCGGAAGTGGCGGCCGCACCGCGCGCGCCCATGTTCAGACCGAGCGCGGCGAGCTTCTCTTCACCCGCCAGCACGGACTGGCGCGCGTTGATATCGGTCTGTGTCATACCGGCGGTGTAGTCGCGCTCGATGGAGGACAGATTGCTTTCCAGCTGCTGCTGGATGCGTTCGCGTGCGGCGTCAAAGCGCTGGAGCCGCGCCTGTTCCGCCGCGTCGTACAGCTGGCTGACCGCGGTGCCGCCGCTCTGCGTGCTGGACACCGAGTACGGGCGATAGTCGCCGTTCCAGGTGGAAACCGCTTCGTTGGAAGCGACTTTGCCCGCCAGCCCTTCTGCCTCGATCTTGTTCTGGCGTTCCGCCAGCAGCTGCTGGCGCTCGGCGGCGTCCTGCGTGTTGGCGATCGCCTCGGAATAGTCGAAATCCTCTCGGTAATTGAGAGCCATGTGGTTCCTCCTTTCTCAAATGATGGTCTGCCCGGCCGTCCAGCGGATGGTCAGCGCAAGCAGGCCGAACGGCTCGTTCGGACGGTCGTTGCCGATGCGCACGGCCAGCAGCGGCATGCGGTGCTGGCGGTAGCGGGTGCGGTAGCTGAGCGCGCCAGGGATGCAGCGGAAGGAAAAACGCGAGAAATCCAGCGTTTTGAACGAGAATAAGTCCATGTTGCGCGAAAGTGCAAGCGTTTTGCCGTCCTCGCTTTCATACTGCACGGTTGCACCCGAACGGGAATGCGGCACCAGCGTCGGGATGACATCGCGCACGGTTTTTGTGCGGCCCCAGTCGCCCAGCGGCAGCGTCGGCGTACGCCAGTAGGCGTCGATGGCGGCATCGTCATCGCAGTAGGCGCCGTCCTCTTCCGCTTGCTTGAAGCGGCACAGCCTGCCGTCCGCTGTGCCGAACCACAGTTCATTGTCCAGTTCGGCAAAGCATTGCGCGGGCACATCCGTCCAGTAAAACCAGGCCGGACTACCGTCGGTGTCGGCAATGGTGCCGTCGGCAATGTACACATGCCCGCCCACCGCCAGATAATATTTGCCTTGGAACACGATCGCGCAGGCGTTTTCCAGCCCGGGTTCGGCTTGCAGACGGGGCGCAACCGCGTCCGAGACCGAACGGATGGTGCGCTGTTCGGCGACGGTCGTGCCGAACACGCCCTGCACGCCGCGTGCGGACAGGAACAGCGGCAAGTCGTTCAGGGAGGCAAAGCTGCGCGGACAGATGGCGCCTTCGCCCTGTGCGCCCTGCGTCAGCGGATAGAGCGCCGTGCCGTCGTCGGAAAGGGTGAAGGTGCGCCGGTAGCTGGCGGATTCCTGCGCGCCGCCCGCTTTGACGATCAGCTGGCTTTCGTATTGCTTGAGGTAGCCAACAATGGCGGACGCGTCCGTACCCATGCGGGTGTAGCCCGTATCGGGGAAGTAGGTCGGGTCGTACAGGCCGCTCTGCCAGTCGCAGGCGGGTTCGTCCGGATTGCCCGCGAGAAAGACGCGTGTGTCGTTTTTGCCGCCGTACAGACCGGCAAAACGGCAGCGGTTGATCTTGTCGGTGTAGCCTTCCACGGTTTTGGAAAAGGCGATCGAGACATTGGCCAGCCCGTTGCCGTTTGCGGGCGCGGCAGCGAGCGTCACCAGCCCGGTTTCGCGGTTGACCGACGACACCTCCACCGCTTCGTCGTTGACCGTCGCAGTGACCGCGGCATCATCCAGCTCTTTGGCATCCACCTGAAATTGGGTGGCCGAGCCGTTGCCGATAAAGGTGTTGATGCGCTTGGGGGTGAGCAGGTTGACCGCCTCATAGCTGGTGCCGCCGCCGGTCGGCTGGGCCGAGATGGTCGTGGTCGGCACATAGGCGATGTCCTGCACACGCACGGCTTCCCAGCCGTCGCCGGATGCGTTGCGGCGCACCGCGCGGAAGGTCGCGCCGTCGAGCAGATAGAGTACGCCGCTCATCACGAATGACTGGGTGAAATCCTCCTGCATGTCCGCGCATACTTCGGTCTGGGTGCCGTCCGGCTGACGGATGTACAGTTTTTTGCCCGCGTGCACGGCACAGCCGGTGCGGTCGGGCAGCGGGAACAGGCCGTAGACCGGTGCGTCGTAGGTATGCTGGGTCTGCCAGCCCGTGCGCTTGACCAGATAATCATTCTGGTCGCAGATCAGGTTCTGCATATCGGGCGAGCGGGAGAGCGACAGCTTGGTCGGATGGGTGCGGAAATCCACGCCGCCGAAGCTGCTGACCACGGTTTCATGCACGGTTTCGGGCTGCGGGAACTGATAGGCGCGCATCAGATCATCTCCTGTACGGCGGTCAGCTGGGCGGGGCAGTGGCACAGCAGGCGCTCGGCGTATTCCGAGGCCGCCCAGTTGAATTTCGCCTTGTCATCGTCCGCCACCAGCAGGGCAGCCAGACCATAGGGGAAACACTCGGCGGCAAGGCAATCGTCCGCAGGGAGTTCCTCATCCAGCGCAGAAAGGCGCGGCGGGACGGTCAACTCCGGTTCGTGCTGCGCCGTCCGCTGCGCGTTGATCTCGCGCAGGCTGTTCGCCAGCAGCTGGTTGAGCGCGCCGAGCGCAAACTGCTCATAGTACACGCCGGTGTTGGGCGTTTCGCCCAGCAGATTGAGGGCGGCGTGATAACATTCGGTTCCGGTCATGGAAGTCCTCCTTTTTCAAGTATTGCTCCCAGCCTGTTTGTCAGGCTGGGAGCCTGTCTATGCCGTCCTATGGGCGGCCGTTTGGTTTAGCCTGCGGCAACCGGGGACGGATATTTGCCGTCCTCGACCGCATAAGCGCGGATCTGGCAGCCATCCTCCGCGGTCAACTGGGTTTCGGCCACATAATCCTTGGCGGAGTCCGAGTAACGCGGATCGGAGCCGTCGAGCGTGTAGCGGATGGTGGTGCCGGTGGCCGTGATCTTACCTGCGGAGATGGTCGGCGCGGCGGAAATCGAGCCGGTTGCGACCAGCGCGTACACGCCGCCGCACTTGGCGCCCAGCACATAGGCGTCATAGTAATGACGGCCTTCGATCAGCGCGCCGGACACGCCGACCGGGTCCTCGTGCACCTTGGCGTCCGCGATCTTGTACGGCATGAGCACCGCATCCTTGTGCGCGACGAGGAAGTAGACGTTTTCCGGCAGGTAGCTCTTGGGCACGCGCACCACGTTCATGCCGAATACTTCTCCGCACACGCCCTTGGCGATCGACTGACGCGCCAGCACATCCACGCCTGCGAATTCGTCCGAGGTGCAGACCAGCTTGTACATTTCGCTCGTCAGGTACAGATAGCGGTTGTCGTCCGGCACGAGCGCGTCGTCCAGCGCCTGCGAGGCGTCCGCAATCTTGGAGATGATATCGCTCTTGGTCGGCTTTTCGCTTTCGGCCAGCGTACCCGCCATGGTGACAAAGCGGCGGAAGGCGTACTTGTCGGCCGCCGGGGTGGACTTTTCGTTCAGCTGCAGGCGCAGCATGTCGGCCGCGTTTTTGACCAGATTCTGATCGAGGTTGTTGCCCTTGTCGATCGTCAGCGTGAACGCCTTGTCCTGCGTCATGGTCAGTTCCTGCACGACGTCCTGCATTTCGGTCACATCGCCGTAGCGCTTGAGGCCGCCGTCGCGGTCGTAATCGACCTCCTCGACCGTGATCGGCGTGTAGACCTTGAGCGTTTTGACGCCGGTCAGGTCAAAGGTTTCCGCGGTCTTGCCCTTGATGAAGGATGCACGGGTGAATACTTCCGCGATCTGGTCGGAATATTTGGTTGCAAGATTGATAGCCATAAGTATAATACCTCCTGTTTATACTAGTTGTTTATCTGCCGAGCAGCGCGAGCGTCACCGGATCGACGCCCGCCGGTTCGCCGTCCGACTGCGCCGGGCCGACTGCCGCGCGGCGGTTTTTCTGGTTCATCTCGAGTGCGGCCAGTTCGTCCTTGAGGGTCAGGATCTCCCACTTGCGATAGGCCGAGACGAGCGAGCCCTCCTGCTGCGCCCATTCCCACACCTGCGGCGGGATCTCTTCCGGGCGTACATCCGGATATTCCTCGACGAAGGCGGCATAGATCTGGCCGTTGGGCATGCCGTTTGCCGCACGGTTGCGGCGGATGTAGGCGTTCTGCTTGGACAGGCCGAGGCTTGCCGCCTCGATCAGCTCTTCCAGCGTCAGCTGGCGCATTTCGCCGTCCACCGTAACCGGATAGGTCTGCTGGCCGGCCTGCGCGGCCGGGTCGCCCATGTTCTGCGCGGGCATGTTCTGCGCGAACGGATCGGCGGCAGCCGGCGCAGCCTGTACATTCTGCGCGGTCTGCACCGGGGCGGCGGTCGGGTTACTGGTCGTTTTGCGTCTGGTTTGCATTTGCGTTTTCCTCCTTTTGCTGCTGGCGCTGCATGCGCAAGGCGTGCAGCAGGTCGTTTTTGCCGCGCACCTGATAATCAGGCACGTTTTCCAGGTACACAAGCGGGTCGGTGATGACGCCGCTCTCGAGCAGATGGTCGTTGGTCGTGGTCTGCATGGTCTCCGACCAGTAGCTGGCCGCGCCGACGTCTACCTGCAATTGCAGGTCCTGCCCGGCAAGGGTCGAGAAGTCGAAGCTCTGCCGGTAGGGCGTTTCGCCCATCTCGTCGGATACGACGACCGTACGCACGCCGTAGTGCGCGCCCATCAGGTCGAGGAAGATGCGTGCCCAGTCCTCGGTGAAGCGGTAGAACTCCATCTTTGTCAGCTCGAGCGGAGCGGCGGTCGCGTTCTGCACCGCGACGATGGCCGAGGTGTTGTCGGGCTTGACCGTGCCGAGCGCGGCCTCACTCGCGCCCATCAGTTCCATGGTGTCGGTCATCATCTGCTTGAGCAGACCGAGCACCTGCGAGGAAATGTCGGGCGCACGGAACGCAGTCGCGATCGCCTCGTTCGGGTTGCCGCGCATGCCGACCGCCTTGCCCACATCGTTCGACCAGCCGTTCGGAAAACGGGTCATGTCGTAGATGATCTTGGGGAAGGCCACCTGCTTGATGCACTGCACATACATCGAGTACAGCTTGTTGATCGCGATCTGGTTGGGGATGGCCTCGGTCAGCGGGCTTTCGCCGTGGCACGAGCCGCGCACGCGGTTCCAGCACAGATGCGTGACCGGATAATAGCGGTAGGGCAGCTCCTTTTCCCGCATGACGGTCGCGGTGCGCGTGGTTTTGGTAAACGCCACGCCGGTTTCGGTCTTGCGCATGTGCAGCAGCACGGTCACACGGTCGTTTTCTCCGTTTAAGCGATAGCGCAGATAGTCCTCAGTGTCGTCCGGCACGATGGCTTCGGCTTCGGCGGCCGGCAGGCCGTTTTCGCGCGCTTCTTTTCGCACCTCGTCCACGTCGCGGCGCATCGCAAGGATCAGATAGGGCTGGCGCTGTACCTCGTCGCAGGCCGGGTTGCCGAAGCAGACATTGGTCGAGTCGATCAGCTCGGCGACGATGTCGCCCTTGACTGCCTGCCCGGTTTCGAGCGTGGGGTCAAAATGCATGTAGAAGCAGGCGTCGCCGTCGACACAGGCGTTTTTGAGCAGCGGGCGGCCGAGGGCTTTGACGCCCGAGCGTTCGATCGCGGACGCAAAGGCGCGCTCGAGCACGCGGGCGGTTTTGCGGCCGTCGCCGTCCATGTCGAACGGCTGGGCATGTACAGCGACGTCGTCCGACACCAGCATGGACACAAACAGGTTGACGCAGCGCCGCAGCACGTTGAAGATCAGCGGGTCGAGTGACTGCACGCGCAGCCCCTCCCACTGACGGCCGAGGTAAAACGCCTCATTGCGGCGTACGCGGTCGTACAGGCCGATCGAACGCTTGTAGTCGCGGTCGCGCTCATACTTTTTCCAGATGGCGGCGGGGGACGGATCAAATTTCATCGCTGTTGTCCTCCCTTCCGTAGGCCATCAGCGCGGCAAGGTCGCGGCTGAGCGCGTCGTCCGCGTCCGCGGTGCCGGCACCGTCGCTTTTTGCCGGGCGCTGCGGCAGACGCAGTCCGCCGGACACGACCGCGCCGGTCAGCACCAGCAGGGCAGCGCCAAGGCAGTAAAGTAAAATGGTCATTGAGTTCCTCCTTTTCAGTACGCGAGAAATTCCCCGACCTCGCAGTCATATGCCGTAGGGGAAACGGGTGCGGGCGGCTCGTACACGGTCGCGGCATAGCCGCGCAGCGCGTCGGGCGCGTGGGTTAGCTCGTGCGGCGTGTTCGCCACATCGGACGGGTTGCGCGTGTCATGCTGCAAGGCGGGCAGCGTGCGGATCAGGTTGCGGCAGGTGTCGAAAATGGTCAGCCGCGGTCGCATCTCACCGCAGGCGTCCTTGCGCGGCGCGAGCAGTTCATGCAGCGCCAGCCATCCGGCAACACGCTCGTTGCAGCTCTTGTCGAAATCCAGCCCGCAGTCCGCAAACAGCTCTACCGCGCTCTTGCCGGTCTCCTGCCGCCTGTTCCACAGGTCGGGCGGGGCGAGGCGGCAGTCGATATGCTCTCCGGCGGGTTCGCAGGCGAGGATCGCCGCAGCAGCCTCGGAGATAATCAAACCGGACTGATATAACTCTCTGTATACTACGCTGTACCCGTCCGGGCTTTGCGCGATCCAGAGCGCCGCCAGCATGTCCAGCCCGTAGTCGATCGTCAGATACCGCCGCCAGTCCTTCGGGATGGCGTGCGGCTGGACGACATGCAGCGCAGTGCTGAACTCGCTGAAGTAGCGGCCCTCGTCCAGCTCCCACACGCCGTCAAGCAGCGCGCGCCGGTCGCGCGGGGACAGCAGCCGCAGCCGCTTTTCATAGCCTGCATCCGCGCGGTGCAGGAAGGGATTATCAACCAGTCGTGCGGGCAGGAACAGCCGGGAGCCGCCGTCAAATTCGGTTTCGCTGTCGGGCGGCATGGGATCGATGTACCGCGCCTTGACCCACTGATGTCCCACGCCGCCCGGGTTGGTCGTGGATTTGACCTGCTTGGGAAACGGGTTCGCTCCGCGCACGCGCGAGATCAGATAGGTGAACTGGCTTTCGGTGAAGTGGGTCAGCTCGTCGAACCGCAGCACGTCGTATTCCGCGCTTTGGTACTTGGTCACATCGCTTTCCGCATCGCAGTAGCCGAACTCGAGCGTCGAGCCATTGGCAAACTGCCACAGATGTTCGCTGACCTTGTAGCTGGCGATCGACTGGGGGAACAGCCGCAGCGACGCGGGCACGAGCGAGCGCTCGAGTTCGGGCATGGTCCGGCGCAGCATGAGCTGCCGCGAGCCGGGATAACAGACCGCGAACCGCAGCGCGTCGAGCAGCTGACCGTGGCTTTTGCCGCCGCCTGCCGCGCCGCCGAACAGCGTTTCAAACGCGTCCGACTGCACGAAGGCCGCCTGCCGGGGGGTTATGTCGTATCCGATCGTGCATCGACGATCCGGAACACGATTTCCACCGGTTCGGGTTTCTGTTCCGCGCCGCCCAGCATCGTGCCCTTGCCGACCGTCCGGTCGAGGATCTCTTTGATCGCACTCAGGCGGCTGTTCGCCGGTGCGTCCGCATCCCCGGCGATCTCGTAGAGCATGTCCACGAGTGCGCCGGGATCGTCTGAACTTCGCAAGATGGCATCGCCTCCTTTTGGGGTGGATTTGCTTGTCTTCCCGTGAGGCAAAGAATAGCCGCAAAACGCAAAAAAGACAAGAACAAATGTTTGATATTTTCCGGGCTTGCAATTTTGTCCGCGCTGCGGTATCCTGAATAGGAAATGGGAATGAACAGGGGGAAAAACAAACATGCAAAACATCAAACTGATCGCGCTTGACCTGGATGGAACTGCCCTGACGCCGGCCAATACGGTTTCCGAGGCGACGGTGGACGCGGTGCGTCGTGCGCGTGAGGCGGGGGTGCATGTGGTCATTTCGACCGGCCGAATCTGCGGCGAGGCATGTGATTTTGCGCGCGAAATGGGCGCGGATGACCTGATGGTGACCGCGGGCGGCGCGTCGATCTCGCGCGTTTCGACCGGGCGGTGCATGATGCGCATGTCCATGCCGTGGGAGCCTGCCGTGCGTGCGGCGGCCGCGGTCGAGCGCATCGGGCTGACTGTGATGGTCTATGCGGGTGAAGCGCTGCTCATCACGCCGTATGACGAGATCGAATTTGGCAAATACAAGTCCAACGAGGGGTATCTGGCGGTCAAGCAGGTTGTGCCGTCGATTGCGGAATATATTGCAAATGGGCATGTGTCGGTGGATAAGATTTTTGCGCGCAGCAGCGATCCGGTGACGCTGCATCTGGTGCGCGAGCAGATCCGGCAGATCCCGGGCGTGCGCGTGATGAGTTCGGCGACGGATAATATCGAAGTGGTCACGCCTGCCGCGGATAAGGGGACGGCGCTGGGCATGCTGTGCCGCGAGCTGGGCACGGATCTGTCGCATGCCGCCGCCATCGGTGACAGCGAAAACGATCTGGAGATGCTGCGCGCGGTTGAGCTGCCGATCGCCATGGGCAACGCCAATGACGCGGTCAAGGCGATCTGCAAGCGGCAGACGCTGACCAACGCGGAGGACGGCGTGGCCGCGGCAATCGACCGGATCCTGAAAGAGAACGGGTAAATCGGCGGGAAACCCAGCATTTTTGCGGAAAACGGTGGTATTCGGCATGCAGATATGCTATAATAAATCTGTATGTAATATTTGCCCCATCAAAAGGAGACAGATCGCATGAGTTTATGGTTTGCTATTTTGCAGGGTCTGGTGCAGGGCCTGACGGAATTCCTGCCCGTATCATCTTCCGGCCATCTGGTGCTGGTGCAGACCCTGTTCGGCGAGGACGTGGAAACCAACTATATGCTGTTTAACGTGCTGCTGCACTTCGGTACGCTGCTGAGCGTCATCGTGGCTTTTTGGAAGGATATCAAGGAGCTGTTTGTCGAGTTCTTCGGCTGGATTCACGATGGTTTCAAGATCAACGGTCATCCGTACCGTCGTTTTATCGTGATGCTGCTGCTCACCATTGTGCCCATGTTCGCGATCCTGCCGGTCAAGAGCACGCTTGAGGACGCGTTCTCCTCGCCGCTGCTGGTTGGCCTGCTGCTGCTCGTGACTGCGGCGGTGCTGTACCTGTCCGAGAAGGCGCCGAAAAAGCACAAGACCGAGGAAAACGCCACCTGGCTGGACGCGCTGATCGTCGGCATCGGCCAGTGCTTTGCCGTTCTGCCCGGCCTGTCGCGCTCGGGCACCACGATCTGCACCGGCCTGTTCCGCGGCTTTTCGCGTGACTTTGCGGTGCGCTTCGCGTTCATTATGTCGCTGCCGGTCATTCTGGGCGCGAACATCTTGGAACTCGCAGACGTGTTCAAAGACCCGGCTGCGGCGATGGGGGATGTGTCGGTCGCCTGCTGCATCGTGGGCGTTCTGGCGGCGATGCTGTCCGGCCTTGCGGCGATCCGCATGGTGCGCTTTGTGTCCAAACGCGGCAATTTCCGCCCGTTTGTTGTGTATTGTACATTGATCGGCACGATCACGATCGTGGCGAGCCTGATAAAGATGGTGTGATGCCGCCTGCGGGCGCATCCGCCGAAAACACTGGGAAAAGTTCCGGATAACGGGACTTTTCTTCGCACTGGCGGAAAAACGGCCGGCATCGGCTGTCCGCCGATTCATAGCCGTGCGTGTTGCGGCGCACGGGCAAGCAAATAAAGCGAGGGAAAAACACTTTGGCTGCAAAAAAGACCACAACCAAAAAAACTTCGTCGCGCGGCAAATCGACCGCGCGGCGCGCGCCCGAGCCGGAGCCGATCCTGTCCCGCGCCACTTGGGGTGCGGTCTGGGGCGTGCTCGGGCTTTTGTGCCTGCTCGCCATCCTGCCGATCGACGGCGTGCTGCTCGACTGGCTGCACCGCGGCATCGGCGCGCTGATCGGCAAGGGCAGCTATGTGCTGCCGTTTGCGCTGCTGGCGCTGGCGGGTTTGCTGTTTGCGCGGCAAAAGGGGCCGGTGCGCCTGCGCGGCGTGAGCATTGCGCTGCTGCCGGTATTTCTCGGCAGCATTGTCCATGCATTCACCTGCGCTAACGAATATGATTTTTCGATGGAAACCCTGTTCGATCTGCTCCAGACAGGCACGGCGGGCAAGTCGGGCGGTCTGCTCGCGGGCGGGCTGTATATCGTGCTTGAGTGGGCACTGTCGTCCATCGGCGCGCTGCTGGTGCTGCTTCTGCTGACGGTCGCGGCGATTTTGGTCGCCTGCCGGATCACGCCGCAGGCGCTGTTTGAGATGCTCCGTCCGCCCGAATATGAGTATGAGGACGAAGAAGAGCGCGAGCGGTATGAGGCGCCCGTCCAGCTGCCCAATGTCCATGAGGTTGCGGCGGCGCACGCGCAGCGGCGCGAGGAGCGCCGCGCCGCGCGCCGCAAGGCGGATATCGATATCCCGCTGGATACCGAGCCGCCCGGCGAGGACAAGCCTGGCGCCGATCCGAATGCACCCGTGCGCCACACGCGCGGCGGCAAGCCGATGGCGCCGGACGAATATCTGCGTTCGCTGAAAGAGGAGACAACGGGCGAGCAGGTGAGCATCCTCGATCTGGTGGAAAACCGCGAGGAAGAGCCGCCTGCCGAACCTGCGGCCAAGCCGGAAAAGGCGGAGAAGATCAGCCAGTCCGAGCAGGCGGAGCTGAGCGAGCAGATGGACGAGAGCCAGAAAGCGCCCGCCCCGGTTTACGACTATCCGCCGATCGAACTGCTTGGCAAGGGCAAGCATGCCTCGGTTGCCGGAGCGGAGGCCGAACTCAAGGAAAATTCCGAGTGTCTGATCGACACGCTGGAATCGTTCAACATTGACGCACAGATCATCGGTATCGTGCGCGGCCCGTCGGTCACGCGGTTTGAACTGACCATACCGCGCGGCATCAAGATTTCGCGCATCACGGCGCTGGCCGACGATATCGCGTTATCGCTCGGCGCGGCAAATGTGCGTATTGCGCCCATCCCGGACAAGATCGCGGTCGGCATCGAGGTGCCGAACAAGACGGTCAATACGGTCTATATCCGCGAGTGCATTTCGTCCCCGGCCTTCACCAATGCGCGCAGCCGCCTGTCCTTTGCCGTGGGCAAGGATATCACCGGCAAGCCGGTCATCGGCGACATCGCCAAGATGCCGCATATGCTGATCGCAGGTACCACGGGTTCTGGTAAATCTGTGTGCATCAACTCGATGCTGATTTCGCTTTTGTACAAGTCCACGCCCGAAGAGGTCCGTCTGATCATGGTGGACCCCAAGATGGTCGAGCTGGGCAATTACAACGGCATTCCGCACCTGCTCATCCCGGTCGTGACCGATCCGAAAAAGGCGGCCGGCGCGCTCAACTGGGCGGTGGGCGAGATGGAGCGCCGCTATAAGCTGTTTGCCGATCATCAGGTGCGCAACCTGACCGGTTACAACGACCTGATGCGCGCCGAGCGCGCCAAGGCCGAGCAGGAAGAGAGCGCCGCGCCCGAGCAGTATCAGGTGCTGCCGCAGATCGTCATCGTCATCGATGAGCTGGCCGACCTGATGATGGTCGCGGCTAAGGAGGTCGAAACCTCGATCTGCCGCATCGCGCAGAAGGCGCGCGCCGCGGGCATGCATCTGGTGGTTGCGACCCAGCGTCCGTCGGCCGACGTCATCACCGGCATCATGAAGGCGAACATCCCGTCGCGCATCGCGTTTGCGGTGGCAAGCCAGATCGAGTCGCGCATCATTCTGGACACGACCGGCGCGGAAAAGCTGATCGGCAAGGGCGACATGCTGTATGCGCCGCTGGGCGAGGGCAAACCCACGCGTGTGCAGGGCTGCTTTATCTCGTCCGACGAGATTGAAGCGGTCATCGCGCATATCAAGCAGACAAGCACCGCCGAATATAATGAGGAGATCCTCGAGCACATCGAGCGGCAGGCCGAGCAGGTGGACGGCAAGGGCGGCGGCGCCTCGGGCGACCCCGGCGAGGACGAGGACGAGATGATCGAAGAGGCGATCGACGTCATCATGGACTGCCATCAGGCGTCTACTTCCATGCTGCAGCGCCGGCTCAAGTTGGGCTATTCGCGCGCCGCGCGCATCATCGACCAGATCGAGGAGCGCGGCATCATCGGGCCGTTTGAAGGATCCAAACCGCGGCAGATTCTGATCACCAAGGATGAGTGGCAGGAAATGAAGCTGCGGCGGCATGATATTCCATAATATTTTGAGGAGGAACAAACCATGTCTTTTGAGAAAATCAATATTGCAGAGCAGACGTTTAACCCGTTTGACCTGATCAGCAAGCAGTGGATGCTGATTTCGGCCGGCACGGAGGACAAGTGGAACACCATGACCGCCAGCTGGGGCGGCGTGGGCGTCATCTGGGGCAAGCCCTCGGCGACCTGCTATATCCGTCACAGCCGTTATACCAAGGAATTTGTCGATGCGTCCGAGTATTTCACGCTGACCTTCCTCAAGGACGGCCATCGGGACGCCCTCAATCTGCTGGGCAGCAAATCCGGCCGCGACATGGATAAGATGCACGACAGCGGCCTGACGCCGGTCATGGTGGACGGCCAGCCGACGTTTGCCGAGGCGGAGCTGGTGCTCATCTGCCGCAAGAGATGCAAGAGCGAGATCGCGCCCGAGGATATCCTGCACGCGGAAACGCTCGATAAGTGGTACGGCGACAAGGATTACCACACCATGTACATCGGCGAAATCGTCGCGGCATATCGCGCGGAATCATAAAACGTCACAAATTGTTCACCAAACCGATCAGTCTCCGGGCTTATACTGAAAGCAGAATACGGCGGAGCGGAATTGTGCTGCCCAACCCAGCCCGGAATCGGAGGAAAAACCAGTGAAGAAAAGATTATGCAGCCTGCTGCTGGCGGCGGTGCTCCTGTTGGGGCTTGTGCCGAGCGCCTTTGCAGGATTTGAGAATTTTGCCGCGCAGGCGGTCTATACCCCCGGCCAGTTTACCGACGTGGCGGAGGACGCGTGGTATGCGGACAACGTGCGCGCGGCGTATGAATACGGACTGATCAACGGCCAGTCGGCGACGCGCTTTGCGCCGGACAGCTCCCTGACCGTTGCCGAAGCCGTCAAGCTCGCGGCCTGCCTGCACAGCATTTACCACACCGGCAGCGCGAATTTCACGGCCTCTGACCCGTGGTACCGGACCTATGCGGATTATGCGCTGCAAAACGGCATTCTGACCGCGGAGCGTTCGGATTACACCAAGCCGGCCACGCGTGCGGTGTTTGCGTCCGTGCTGGCCGCGGCGCTGCCGTCGGAAGCCCTGACCGCGATCAACACGATCGCGGATGGCGCGATCCCGGATGTCTCGTCCTCGGCGTCCTATGCCGATGCGGTCTATCTGCTGTACCGTGCCGGCGTGCTTACCGGTTCGGATACGGCGGGCCGGTTCCGCCCAAGCAGTACGATCAAGCGCAGCGAAGCGGCCGCGATCGTCACGCGTATGGCAGACCCCAGTCTGCGCTGCACGGTGACGCTCGAAACGCAGGCTGTGCTCACGGCGGATGAGATCTATGCCCGCTGCATGCCTGCGGTGTTCAAGCTGTATTCGTATGATGCCCGCGGCAACCTGCTCAGCAAGGGCAGCGGCGTGGTCATCAGCGCAAACGGCGACGCGGTCACCTGTGGACACATCGCCAACGGGGTTTCCCGTCTGGTGGCGGAAATGTATGACGGCACCAAGCGGGAAGTCAGCATTTATGATATCGACGCAGATGCGGATATGTCGCATATCCGCGTGGTGGGCAGCAATTTGCCATATCTGGAAACCTCGCTGGATGTCCAGAAAGGGGATACGGTGTATGCGCTCGGCTATCCGGGCGGCGGCAGTGCCAAGGTAACGTCCGGTACGGTGACCAATCCGGCAAACCATGATTATCTGACTGCGCTGATCGAGAGCACCGCTTCCGTGGTCAGCGGCAATTCGGGCGGTGCGCTGGTGGACGGTCAGGGCCGTCTGGTCGGCATCACGGTCAGCAGTCGTTCGAGCGGGTCGCCTTCGTTCTCCGTGCCGATTTCGGTGCTGGAAACCATGGAAAGCACGACGGCGGTCAGCCCGGCGGTTTACACCAGCACGCATCTGCCGGACAGCTCGCGCTGCTATGCCAAGCTGTACCCGGTGCCGGATTTCGGCAAGGTGACCGGCGTTTCGCTGCTGGGCAGCACGAAGGACCGCGGCACGACCTGCTTCTATTACCGTCTCTCGGACATGGCCGGGGGCGGCAGCACGCAGCTGCTGCAATACTATGCAGCGCTCAATGAAAACACGTTTTACCAGTTCTCCGATGGGGCGTTCACCTCTTCGGCGGGATATCTTCTGTCGGTAAAACTCTATGAAACAACGTATCAGGGAGTCCCTGCGCTGGGCGTATTTGTGTCCGGTATGCAGTCCCTGCCGATCGGTGGCCTGTTGCAGGCCACCGATTTTTCGTTTGCAGGTATTGCTGCATTTCATGGTTTTTGGTGAATCTGTTCCGGCATTTCGTTTCATTTCACAAAAAATGCCGCAAAACGAACGATTATGATAATTTTGTTAATTTTTTTGTTTAAAAATGCGAAAGAAATGAAAAAATAAACAACGGTGAAACCATAATTTTGATGTGAAAGACAATAAACTTCGTCAAATTGAACAAGAAGGTGGAGCCAAATCGGTGAAATTCTACAATGGAACACAAAGTGCCAGGCATGCTATAATATTCTTGCGTGATTGAAGTGTGTTTATAAGAGAGCACCAAACGAAATGGAGGAAAAGACCCAAATGAAGAAGTACGTTTACATGTTCCCGGAAGGCAACGGAAAAATGCGTGAGCTGCTTGGCGGCAAGGGCGCGAATCTGGCCGAAATGACCGGACTCGGCATGCCCGTACCGCAGGGCTTTACCATTACCACCGAAGCCTGCACCCGGTATTATGAGGACGGCAAGACGATCTATCCGGATATCCAGGATCAGATCCTTGAGTACCTCGATAAATTGGAGAAGGTAACCGGCAAGACCCTGGGCGACCCGGAGAAGCCGCTTCTGGTTTCGGTTCGTTCGGGCGCGCGCGCTTCCATGCCCGGCATGATGGATACCATCCTCAACCTCGGCATGAATGATGAGATCTGCGAAGCAGTTGCGAAGCTGACCAATAATCCGCGTTTCGCGCGTGACTCTTACCGCCGCTTCATCCAGATGTTCTCGGACGTCGTAATGGAGCTGCCCAAGTCCACCTTCGAGACCTTCATCGATCAGGTCAAGGACAAGAAGGGTGTAAAGCAGGATAACGAGCTTGACGCGGACGATATGAGCGAACTGATCGTCCTGTTCAAGGATCACTATAAGAAGTCCCTCGGCGAGGAATTCCCGCAGGATCCCAAGAAGCAGCTGATGGAGGCTGTCCGCGCGGTATTCCGTTCGTGGGACAACCCGCGTGCGAACACCTACCGCCGCATGAATGATATCCCGCATTCCTGGGGCACTGCAGTAAACGTACAGTCCATGGTATTCGGCAACATGGGCGACACCTCCGGCACGGGCGTTGCATTTACCCGCAACCCGGCAACCGGCGAAAAGAAGCTGTACGGCGAATTCCTGATGAACGCGCAGGGCGAGGACGTCGTGGCCGGTATCCGCACCCCGCAGCCGATCTCTGCGCTGGCTGACACCATGCCTGACGTGTATCAGCAGTTTGTGGATATTTCCTCCCGCCTCGAGCAGCACTACGGCGATATGCAGGATATGGAGTTCACCATTGAAAACGGCAAGCTCTATATGCTCCAGACCCGTAACGGCAAGCGCACCGCGCAGGCTGCTTTGAAGGTCGCGGTTGATCTGGTTGACGAGGGCGTCTGCACCAAGGAGCAGGCGATGATGAAGGTTGAGGCCAAGCAGCTCGATGCGCTGCTGCACCCGACGTTCGTCCCGGCGGCTCTGGCAGCTGCCAAGCCGATCACCACCGGCCTGCCGGCATCCCCCGGCGCTGCCTGCGGCGCGGTTTACTTCACCGCGGAAGAAGCAGCGGCGGCCCACAAGACCGGCCTCAAGGTCGTTCTGGTGCGTCAGGAGACCAGCCCGGAGGACATCGACGGCATGGCGGTTTCCGAAGGCATCATGACCGCCCGCGGCGGTATGACCTCGCACGCAGCGGTTGTTGCGCGCGGCATGGGCACCTGCTGTGTTGCCGGCGTCAACGGCATCAAGGTTTCCGAAGAAAACAAGACCCTGACCTTTGCCGACGGCACGGTCGTGAAGGAAGGCGAGTTCATCTCGCTCGACGGCTCGACCGGTAACGTATACCTCGGCAAGATCGATACGCAGGATGCGGAGCTGACCGGCGACTTCGGCCGCTTCATGGGCTGGGCGGACGAGATCCGCACGCTCAAGGTCCGCACCAACGGCGATACCCCGCGCGATGCAACGCAGGCGCGCAAGTTCGGCGCGGAAGGCATCGGCCTGTGCCGTACCGAGCATATGTTCTTCGATCCCGAGCGCATCAAGGCAGTGCGTGAGATGATCATCTCCGACACCGTGGAGCAGCGCAAGGTTGCGCTGGCCAAGATCCTGCCGATGCAGCGCGGCGACTTCGAAGCGATTTACCGCGCGATGGGCGGTCTGCCGGTAACCATCCGTCTGCTCGATCCCCCGCTGCATGAGTTCCTGCCGCAGGAGGATGAGGACATCAAGGAACTGGCCGACGAGATGGGTGTTCCGTTCGAGAAGCTCAAGGCTAAGGTTGCCGACCTGCACGAGTTCAACCCGATGCTCGGCACCCGTGGCTGTCGTCTGGACGTTCTGTATCCGGAAATCGCCGAGATGCAGACCGAAGCCATCATTTCCGCGGCGATCAACGTCTGGAAGGAAGATGGCCTGCACATCACGCCCGAGATCATGGTTCCGCTGGTTTCCGAGATCAACGAGCTGCGCTTTGTCAAGAAGGTCATCAAGGCCAAGGCTGACGAACTGATTGAAGCGTCCGGCCTGAAGATGAAGTATATGATCGGTACGATGATCGAGACCCCGCGCGCGGCTGTCACCGCAAACGAGATCGCCGAGGAAGCGGAGTTCTTCTCCTTCGGCACCAACGACCTGACCCAGATGACCTACGGCTTCTCGCGTGACGACGTGGGCCGCATCCTGGAGACCTATTTCGACAAGAAGATCCTCGAGTCCGATCCGTTTGCCCGTCTGGACCAGAACGGCGTTGGCAAGCTGATCCGCTTCGCGGTTGCGGAAGGCCGCCGCACCCGTCCGGACATCAAGCTGGGCATCTGCGGTGAGCACGGCGGCGACCTGTCGTCGGTTGAGTTCTGCCACAATGTCGGCCTGAACTATGTATCCTGCTCGCCCTTCCGTGTGCCGATCGCCCGCCTCGCAGCGGCGCAGGCGCGCGTCAAGGAACTCGGCATGGCATAAGCGTATATTACACTGGTTGGAAAGAGCCCCTCGTTTTCGAGGGGCTCTTTTTCAAAAAAGTCAGCGGCGGTATCATGGATGCAAGCGGCTTTGCCGGTCAGGGCGGCGGCAAACGGTTGAAGCATGGGGAGAATCGTGCTATAATCAACATCATCAAAGAAAAGAGAAGGAGGATACCGATGAAAACCTATCTCAATCAGATTTCCGGTATCGATGACGCGATTGTCTCCATGTTTATGAGCAAGCGCTCGTGGACACGCGAAAAGGAGCTGCATATCCGCGAGATCTGCCGCAAGGTACTGCGTGCAGACGGTGGTTTGAAAGCATATGACAGCGCGCTGGACGATGCGTTTTCCGAATTTGCCGACTGGCTGGATAAGCTGACCAAGTGGGGCTGGAAGCACACGACCATGCTGCGGTTTATCGATATGTCGATCACGGTGGAAGGCCTGCACCGCGCCGGTCAGGACGACTGGGACGCCCATGCCAAGCGCTTCAACAACCGCATCATCCGTTCGAGCACCCGTCTGGCGTCGTTCTCCTATGAGATGTCCGATTGGTACAACGGCAAGATCCTGCCGACCGATCTGGCGTTGCAGGAGTTAGGGCTCGCTGTCCCGCAGACGATTGAGCATGACGGCGTGACGTATGTCAAGGCGGTGAACGGCTATATCCGTGAGGATATGGCGGATAATCCGGATGTCAAGCGCGGCTTGTACATGCTCAGCATCCCGAGCAATTTCATTTTCAAGATCGACCTGACCGAGTGGGGCCATGTCTTTAAGGAACGCAACGCCAACGGAACGGCCAATCCGGAAGTCAAGCAGTGCTGTGAGAGCATTGCCGATCAGATCGAGCAGTTCCACAAGCAGTTCAACCGCGAGTTGTTCCTCAAAATCCTCAACTGAGCAAAAGAAAAGAGACGCCGTCAGGCGTCTCTTTTGGTATGCAGAAAGAGGGCGGCAGGTCAGTTGGCTGTCGTGGTGTCTGTGGCTTTCGGCGCCGCGGTTTTGCGCGCCTGCGGCCGCAGGTCGATCGCGGGATTGAACGCGTAGTAGTTTTTGCTGTCCAGATGGTCCTGCACGGTGCGCAGCGCGTCGCCGAAGCGCTGGAAATGCACGATTTCGCGTGCGCGCAGGAATTTCAGCGGTTCGCGGACATCCGGATTGTCGATCAGGCGCAGCAGGTTGTCATAGGTGGTGCGGGCTTTCTGCTCGGCTGCCAGATCTTCAAACAGGTCGGTGATCGGGTCGCCCTTGCTTTGCAGGGCGGAGGCGGAAAACGGGATGCCGGCCGCGGACTGCGGGTAGATGCCGGTCGTGTGATCGACAAAGTAAGCGTCAAAGCCGCCCTCCTTGATTTGCTCGGGGGTCAGGTTGCGCGTCAGCTGGTAGACGATCGCGGCGATCATCTCCTGGTGGGCAAGTTCTTCCGTGCCGATATCGGTCAGAATGGCCTTGCATTCTTTGTACGGCATCGCGTAGCGCTGGTTGAGATAGCGCATCGCTGCGCCGATTTCGCCGTCCGGACCGCCAAATTGCAAAAACAGATAGCACTTGGCTATCTGTTTTTTACTGGTAATATTGTATCATAAACGAGCTGTTTTTGCGATCAAAAATAATCTGCCGGACAAAACCACGCAAAATATTGTTTTTTGTGCTTGGATCTGTATTGTCATCAAGCAGGCGGCGAAGATCTTCGCGGTGCGCCATGGCGAACTCTGCCGGGCTGATTGGTTTCTCTGGGGGTGGAGCGCTTTGCTTTAGGGTTTCGATACGCGCCTCGATTGCGGCCTTACGGGTGCGGTACTCCTCGAGCGTATCCACGCCTGCCTCGTAGGCTTCGCGGATGCGCTCGAGCTTTTGTTCCTCGCGGGAGAGTTGCCGGGCGAGCAGCGCTGCGCTGTTGTCGCTCTGCACCTGTCTGCCGTCAGCTGACAGGATGCCGAAATCCAGCTGGCGGAAGTCCTCCTCGATCTGCGAGAGCACGGCGCGGGTCAGTTTGTCGATCTGGATGCTGTGCGACTCCGGGCAGCGGCCGCGCGCGTAGTTGTGGCATTGCAGCGATGGCCCGCCTTTGCCGGTTGCGCGGCCTTTCTGGCGCGTCAGCGTGGCACCGCAACACGAGCAATGCACCAGCCCTTTGAGTGCAAAGGGCTGGCCGTCCTCGCGGCTGTACCTCCCATGCCGACGCTCGCGTTCGTCAAGCAGCTGCTGGGCCTGCTCGTACAGCGCGGCAGACACCAGCGGCTCGTGCCCGCCGTCCACGACCATCGTATCTGGGTTATCCCACACGCGGCGCGTGCGGCCGGTCGGCGTCCAGCGCACTTTGCCGATATAGACTGGGTTGCGCAGGATATATTTAACGCCGCGGTTGTCGATCGGATTGCCGAAGCGCGTGCGCACGCCGAGCGCGGTCAGGTCGTGCGAGATCTGCAGCAGGCCACGACCTCCCACGAAGTCCTCGAAGATTTTGCGCACGACCGGAGCTGTGTCCGGGTCGGGGACATATTGGCCGTCCTGCATGCGGTAACCGATCGGCGCGTAGGTATTGGGCCTGCCTTGCTTTGCACGCTGCGTCATGCCGCGCCGCACCTCCTCGGCGAGGTTGATCGAGTAATACTCGTCCATGGCCTCGATCATGGCTTCGATGATGATTGACATTTTGTCATCGCCCACCGGCTCGGAGATCGACACGACCTCGATGCCAAGATCGCGGCGCAGCATGGATTTGTATAGGATGCTGTCCTCGCGCGAGCGGGCGAAGCGGCTGAACTTCCAGAGCAGAATGACGTCGAACGGTTTGGGCTTTGTTTTGGCCGTGCCGATCATGCGGTTGAATTCTGGGCGCTTTTCGGTTGTGCGGCCGCTGATGCCCTCGTCCACAAAGACAAAATCATCCGGCACGAGAATATCGTGCGCGCGGGCATACTTGCGGATCTCGACCAGCTGGGAGGCGGGGGAGTACTCGACCTGATCGTCGGTTGACACGCGGATATAGGCTGCGCCGATGCGCAGGTCTGATGTAGCGGACATGGCGTAGCCTCCTTTCTGGTCGAAAAATGGAACATTTGTTCGGCTTGTGGGGGTGTAAAAATGCAGACCACAACAAAACAGTGTTCGGTTGTGGTCTGCGGGGTTTTAATAGCCTACGGCAGTGACGCCATATTCGGCCTGTTCCTGTGTAAACCCTTCGAACACAAGTTGGTCGATCAGGCCTTGTCGGGAGAAGGAAGTATAATCCAAATAGTTTTGGGCGCATAAAGCAGCCTGTTCTTTCCAGTCTGCACCGCAGTTATCTACTGCAAATGTTGCATCTTCAGTAGAATAACCTTCAAATTCAAGTTGACTAATTAACCCACTACGAGAAAAAGCGGTATAATCCAAGTAGTCCAGCGCTGTGCCCAATGCGTTTTTCTGCCCCATGGTCATGGTGTCGGCGGGTTCTTCCGGCTCTTCAACCGGGGCGGCGGTCTGCTCGGTCTGCTGTGTATCTGCCGGTTCAGTGTCAGTCGGTTCGGTTGTGGTGGTTTGCGATTGCGCAGTGGTCTGCGAATCGTCCGTACTGTTGTCCGTATTCCCTTCCGGGCCGAATATGCCAATCAAAAGGATGACGACAATAACCCATACCCACCAGCGTTTATAAAACGGCTTTTTGGTTTTTGCTTTTTCTTCCATTTTAAGTCCCCCTTAATATTGACAGAAATATACATTTTTGTCATAATGGTGTTGGAGGACTTGTGAAACACTCCGCTTTTGCCCGTTCCGGTGCGTCACCACCGGGGCGGGCGCTTTTTTGTGGTGTTCAATTTGAACACCATATAATTTTAGCATAATATTACATCAAATGCACATACTATCCGGGAAACTTCTGATATCAGAAGTTTTGAAAGAAAAATCGACAAAAATCGGTAGAAAAGGATAGAATGTGAAAAACAATGTAAAAGAAATGAGAAAACGTCTCGGATGGTCTCAGGATATGCTGTCACAGGCATCAGGTGTCCCTGCGTCAACTATCAGTGAGATCGAAAACGGAAAGCGCACGCCCGGCGTGGACATAGCGCTGATGCTTGCACGCGCAATGGGCGTAAGCGTAGAAGCCCTGTTTATCATTTGACGGCCGCAGCCGTACATAACCCCTTTACAAATCGAGCATGCGGCTGTATTATAATAAAGCAAACACTTGTTCGATTTTTAGAGGAGGGGCTAAGATGACAGAAAGACAAAAGCGCATGAAAGAATTGCTCATGCAGTCAGATGCGGAAATCACTGACCGGATTCTTTCTGATGTTTTAGCCAAATTCGGTACTCGGCCTGTTGGATCAACTCGTCCTGATCCTGCTCCGGAAGTTTGTCCATCATTTCCAAAATCTTAATCTGCTTTTCTGTTAGCCCGCTTATATCTTCGGATGTGAGCGGGTTTTTTATATCGGTATTACCGAGAATGTAGTCGATGGAAACGCCGAATATCTTGGACATTTCACGCAAGGCATCTTGATCTGGCTCATGTCGTCCGGTCTCCCAGTTTGACACCGTATTTTGTCGAATTTTGAGCTTTTTCGCAAGATCGGATTGTAATAGGCCTGCTTCCGAGCGAAGTTTTTTAATCCTGTTCATGGCTCCACCTCGCTCTTAGCATATCATAAATATCTATATCAGAAAAACGGATATCAGAGAAAGGAAGAATTTTGTTGACATATCGGTAATACCGATATATACTAATATCGAAGATACTGATATGAATTCGACAAAAGGATAATGGAGGTGAGAAGGGGTGGAGTATAAACCAGACTGGTTTACAAGAATTATCAGCCTTGTGGCAATCGCAATATCCCTATTTCTGATAGCAACGCGAGCATTGAGATGAGGAGCGCGGAAAGGGCAAGTCCTCTTGTTATCCATGTGTCAATGATACGAGCACGATATGTCTCGTACGCCTCTTGCAGATCTGTTTGCAAGGAAACGATAGTCTTACTATCCATATTGCTATCACTGAAATTCAGTTTGTAACTGAGATTTTCTTGAAATTTTATGTAGCCACTTATTTTGGTCTTTTTAAGTATTTTATCTAAATTCTTGTAACGGATCACAGCTTTACACAGCTTGTATTGCTGTTTGGTCATTGTTTAGCATCTCCCTTCCGCTTCCATGGTAACACATGGAAGCGAAAGGGGCAAGGAGCGATAAGGGGGTGAAGCGTTTGGACAACTCCTTGAAATTCCATGATGAAATCATCTTAAGGTTTAGGCAGGGGCGGCTGCAGGAAGTCATTATCGACGGAATACGGCAAAATGATGTGAAAGTCTTTTCGATTGCGGCATCTCCGACGCAAGTCGCTTCTTACCTGATTGAGCATTCGACCGTATATTCAGATTCCTGAGCACCAGAAAGGGGTGAAAACATGAAAAACATCAAGCGATACCGCGAAGCGCGCGGCATCAAGCAAATCGAACTGGCGGCACATTTTGGTGTGTCTCAGCCGACTGTTGTCAGATGGGAGCAGGATGGGGAGTACCCACCCTGTCAGGTGATGGCTGATTTGGCGGACTTCCTTGGCTGCACGATCGACGAGCTGTACGCAGCCGATCCGGAAAAGGAAGCTGGGTAACCTGTTATGCCCGTATTATACCATCCCGAAAGGAGGGAACACCATGAACCCAGAGTATCAAAATGCGTGGAAAACTGCCCGCGAAAAGGCCGGTTTGACGCAGGAAGCCGCCGCTGAGCTGGTGGACGTATCAGCCAAGTCGATCGGCTACTATGAATCCGGCGCGCGGCACATGACACCGCAGGTCGCCGCGCAGCTGGCCGACGCCTATCACGCACCGTGGCTGCGCAACCTGTACTGCACGGAATGTCCGATCGGCTGTCACCGCAGCCTGCCGACCGGACCGGCTGATCTGCGGGAGGCATCCATCGGCGCGCAGTGCGATTTCCGCGCGGAGGAGATCGGCAAGCGCTTGGACCGGCTGATGGAGATCGCAAGGGACGGTCGGGTGGACGAGATCGAGATGCCGGAATTTGTGGCGATCTGCGACCGGTTCCGCGAGATGCAGTATTCGCTGGCAAAGTTTGAGCTGCTGGTCGAAATGCTGCGTAAGTGACCAAGCTGGCATGAATACACTGTCAAGAGGAGGTGACGCCGGTGTCGGCAAAATCCAAGCCCCTGCGCGGCTGCAGTGCGTTTGTAAAGCCGGATGGGACGGTCGTCCCGGTCCGCGATTACGACGGCAATCTGGTGATTGACCCGCAGGAATGGAAGCAGATCCAGCAGGGCATTGCGCGCAACCTGTCGCGTCTCGTGTCCGAGATCGTAACCCAGCACCCGGAGAAAAAGGCCGCGTTTGGCATCTCGGAAGGACAGAACAGCGCGACCGTGCGTCTCATGGATCTGCTGCAAGAAAAAGCGCCCGCCGGTGTTGAGACCACCGACAGGCGCAAAGAAAATTAGACTACTTACAGGATACCGGAAAAGCCCGGCGCTGTCAAGAGGGCCGCGCCGGGGGAAGGAGAAAACATGAAATACACAGGTATTGTGCGCAAGGTGGACGAGCTGGGGCGCATTGTCATTCCGAAGGAACTGCGCCGCACAATGGGCATCGACACCGGCTGCGCTCTGGAAATATGCACGGAAGAGGACCGCATCATACTGCGCAAGTACGCGCGCGGCTGCACGCTGTGCGGCAGCGATGACGTACTGCTCGAGCTGCCAAATGGCCGGGCGGTCTGTGCGTCGTGCGCTCGCATGATCGCGTCGAATCTGGACACGGAGGTGCAGCCGTGATCTACGCTGTGATCGCCTTGCTGGGGGTGGGCTGCGCCTACCTCGGCCTCGGCATGCTGGTGGACAAGCTGCTGGTGCAGCCGATGGAAAGGCGGTGGCGCAGGTGATCGCGCCGGACAAGAGAGGAGGCGGCGCTTGATGCCAAGTCCGAGCTATTTTTCCATCCTGACCGCGGACGTGCGCTATGACGAGCGCCTGTCCGATTTTGCAAAGCTGCTGTACAGCGACATCACCGCGCTGTGCAACAAGAAGGGCTACTGCGACGCCACCAATGACTATTTCGCCACGCAGTTTGGCAAGTCCAAGCGCACGATCAGCGCGACGGTGGGTGTGCTCGCAGACACGGGTTATATCTGCATCGAGGTCGAGCGGGACGCGAAGGGTGCGGTCACCGCGCGCAAAATCTGGGTGCAGGCAAACGCGCGCGCCGCCGCGGAAA
>NZ_UYYD01000013.1 GCF_900625105.1 Agathobaculum sp. Marseille-P7918
ATTTTTCTGCACTATATCATCTGGCCGGCCGCCATTTCGATTTTGAGATGCTCAGCGGCTTAGATTTGTGCGCTCGTTTTTTTGCTCATTCTCTCGAAAATTTTACTTGACTTTTTTTAGCAGGTCTCCAAAAAGAATCTTCTCGCCACGCTCGCCGTACCAGTAATCGCACAGCTCCTGTATCCGCTCAGGAACATCCGGGTCACGCCACAGCAGGGCCATGGCGGTGAACACATCCTTGCCGAAATCGGTGCGCAGGCCGTCCACCTCATCGGTCAGCTTCGACAGCTCGCCGCGAACCTCTTCGAGACCCGTCTTGCACTCGCCGAGCACGCCCGAGGAAAGCGAACCCCGATGCGACTTGGACTCCGCGTTCAGCGCTCGTGCAATCTGGTTCACGTTGACGCCGATGCGCTTTGCCTCGGATGCCATACGCTCCGCGTCGGCGTTCCTCATCACAAGATATGTCGGCTCGGCGTCCCCGCTCTGTACCTTCTCCACGCAACTGCGGAGAAATGCGGAGCGGGTCATCTTTTTCTCGGAGCAAATCGCGTCCAGCGCGGCAAGCTCCTCGTCCGAAAACCGAACCTGAACCGTGCGTTCCTTGTTCGGTTTCTTAGCCGCCTGACGGCGCACGCGGCTGCTCCTCATGTCTGAACTCACACCCACGTAAAACACCTCCTTTTTTAATGCAACGTGCGCGTTGATTTTTCGACAGCAAATTCGACGCTAAAAAAGGAGCGAGCATGGGACTTGTCCCTACAAAACTTCGGATTTTTCTACTGCGTCGAAAAATCCTTCGTTTTGTCGTTACACGTCCCGCTCGCGAGGGGGCAGTTTTCACTGCCCCCTTCGAACCCCCAGATGCGCCCTGTTCCCAACCAGCTTTCACCGACGACTCGGCGAAGCATCCCATTCGGAACGGGGCACCCCGGACACCCCTTGCGGGGTGCCGGATAGGAGGCACGACTGCCTCGCTACATGCCCTCGCCATAGCCCGTCACGGGCATAGGCTCGCGTCCGTCCGGGGCGGGCGTGCTACCCGAATCGGACGCGACGGGCGCGCCGTTTCGGGCAGGGGAGGCACCCCGCGAAGGCGACTTCTCCGACAGATACTTGTGCAGGTAGCGCCCCGCCTTGCGCATGTCGGCGACGCTCATGTCGCCCAGCTCGGGGCAGCTCTCGTACATCACCTTGCCGATGTGTTTGAAACACTCGTCACGGCGCTGCTGCATCTCCTCAATCGCCTTGTCGATGTCGGCAATCTTCTTCTTAGTGCTCATGATTTATTCCTCCTTGTTTATCGAATCGTCTATGTCATAACCGCCGTCGAAGAAGGCGGTCGAGATACGCACGTATCCGCGATAGCTGTCCTTCGGGTCCGGGGTGCAAATGCGGTCCGGGTCGGAGCCGCGATACGTCGGATTCATCCACTCCTTGACCTCGTATTCGAGAATCAGCGGCTCGGGGAAATCCATACGCCCGGTGCTTCGAACGCGTTCCTGCAACTGCCAGCCCTGTTCCTCGGCAAGGCCCTCGATTGATTCGTAGAAAGCGTTTCGGCCGAGCATGCGACCGGAGGGCTGATTGCGCTGGAACCAATGGCGGTACAGGTCGTACAGGAACTTGCAGGGAAGCAGATGCCAAGACGCCGCAGGGAAAATCTCGTCGGCGAACTGACGCAGGGGGTCGTTCGCCACGCGGAAATCATCCAAAAGCGCCGAGCAAGCATCCGGCTCGTCCAGCTCGTAATAGTCGGTCTCGGCGAGCACGTGATAGAGCACGTACTCAAGAACGTCCTGACGGTTCAGGTAGTCGTCCTTGATGTACTTGCGCTCGCATCCCTGAAATCGCTTGTCGAACGGAATCACCAGCAGGCGGCGGTACATAGACTCGGACTTGTCGCGGAGCTTCGGCAACTCGTTGACGCACTGAATCATGAACCCGCGAAAGAGTACGTTGCGGGGTGCCTTGAACTTGCGATTCAGCTGGAAGGGGTCGCCCGTGATGACGCTCTTGAGCGCCGCTGCGTCGTCCACGAACGTCCCCGTGTCGTTCTCGTCGGTAATGACGGCAGACACGCGGGTCAGAGGCTCCAACATGAACGGCTCCGAGAAGTTCTTCAGGGGAATGGATGCCCAAGCACCCGACCCGCATAGGTTACGCAGCAGGACACACAACGTGCCCTTGCCGTTGTTGCCCAGCGTCGAATAGAACCATGCGCTCTTGTTCCAGCTCACGTTCGGGCGGATGACGGCTCCGATGATTTGCCATAGGAGCTTGACGATTTCCGGGTCGTCGGAAAGCTCGTTCATCCAAGATGCGACATCCCAATCGGTGCCGTCCTCGTCGTTGTGGATGACGGGATTCGGCGCATGGTTGACAAAATCAATATGGGATTTCGCCAGAAAGACCAGCTCGGGGTCAAAATCCATCAGAATCTTGTTGCCGTAGTCATAGATGCCATTGTTCACGGCAACGAGGTCTTTGTCCGTGCACGCCCTCTTCTTCTCGCAGATGTCGCGAAGGGTGGCAACCGTTTCGGCGACGCCCTTCGTGGTGATTGCCATGTTGTAGCTGCGAATCAGGCGCGTCAGGGCCTCTTCGGTCGTGTCATAGCACCCCTTGTTCGGACCGCTCTCCTGATAGACGCCTATGTCGAAGTTGCCGTCGTCGTCAGCCCTGTTGCAGGGTATCCCGATAGCGTGATGCAGCTCGCGCAGGACAATGGCAATCTGCAAGAAATGGAGACCCGACAGGCGCTTATAACGTTCGACGCCCTGCTTCTGGTCAGGATAGGCATCCTTCTGCTTCGCGCCGGGAGCCGCGTTCGGGTCACGCTTGCCCAAGTTGTACGCGTCGATGCAGTGGTTCGTCAGCGTCAGAAGCTCGAACTTGAGCGTATCGCGAGAGGGCGGATTCTCGGCGTCGATGTCCTGAAGGTAGGACAGGGCGGCATACGCGAGAAGATTGTCGTACGCGATGCTCTGCTCTTCGCAAAAGGCGACCATATCGGCACAATCCTCGGGCAGGCACAGCCATCCCTTTCCCTCTTGAATATCAGTCGCATCTGTGCTAAAATATTTATATATAGATTTGGCCGTCCCGGAAGCTGTGCAGGCGTCGGGGCGGTTTTCTTTTGCCTCCATGTTCTCACCTCCTTAATTCGTCAGCTCAACGTGCTTCACGTTCGCGTTCTTCCACGCCTCAACGTCGTCAATCTTGTAGCGAACTGCGTTTCCGACCTTGTAGTAACTCGGCCCCTTGCCCTGACAGCGCCAGACGCAGAGCGTCCCCGCGCTCAAACCGAGGAACGCCGCCACCTCGCGCGTCGTCATATAAGAGGGATTTACCTCTTTTACTTGCTTCTTTCCTTTAGCCATAACCAGCCACCTCCATGTTCAAAGTCCTTTTCGCGAAACAAAAAAAGCTCCCGTGGAAACCAAAGAAGGACAGAGGCGCAAAGCCTTGTCTATCTCGGTTTCCACGGGAGCTTCGTGTTCGTTATTTCGCCCGTGACGCACGGCCTATTCGACCGAGCGCTCGGCTCCTATTCCCGGTAGCAACCCCGCATCAAGGACGGGACGGGTGCTGAGCCATTCATCTATACGTGTTTTATTATACGCCATTAAGGCAATTAAAGCAATATCAATTTTCCCGTCGCCGCAGGTCAGAGCCTATTTCCGCTCATATATGGGCAGAAATCGGTTCAAATAATCTTCCGCCCGCGCCCCGAACGCATCGGCGGGGGAAGAGGAGGTACGCCAAGAATTGCAGGGTCTGTTCCAATTTGTTCCAAAAAAGTTGGAACAAGACTTTTCCGTGTTCATGGGCTTCTTCGAGCGATTCGCTAATTTTGTTCCAACTCCGTTTTTCAAATTAGAACAGGGTTTTTCCCGTGTTCATCGGCTTCTCGGGGCGTTTGTTCCAATTGTTCCAGTTTTCAACAAGTCCTCTATATATAAACACCTATATAGAGACCCATTTCCATATTCTTTTTTCCGCGCTTTAGGTTTGAAAATAATTGGAACAAATGGAACATTCACTAGGAACGCCCATCATTACGGGAAAAAGTACGTTCCAACTCCGATTTTGCGAATTGGAACAACTGGAACAAATGGAACATTTTCAGGAAAAAACCCTCATAAATGAGCATAAAATCGAATTTCAAAACTGGAACAAACCTTCTATACGTTAATACGCTTTAATGAACGAGGCCCATGCCGCATCCCTTCTGTATATCCACCCACATCCAACTGCCGCCCGCAGGGCGGCCACCCTTGCATCGAGCGAACGCGAGATGCACATGGGCGCTCGAATATCCTCCGACCGCTTCAGAGGCGTTTTAAGGCACGAAAAAAGCCCGAGGGGTACACGATACCCCAACGGGCTTAAAACGTCTCAGAATGAAAAATACAGCGTTCTATTTCTCCGTCTCGTCTTCTCCTATGAGTCCGAAATGACGGAACGCATCAAGAATCGCCTCGCGCTTTTCAGGCGGGCACTTCGGTTGCTTCTTGTCGCCTGACCTGTCGGCCTGCGTTTCCAGTCCGCACTCGGCCTTCATCTGCGCAACGTACAAGGAGCTGACCTTCATGCCGTGCGTTTTCTGGACGTAATCGCGGATGTTCGCATACGTCGGCTGGTCCTTCTCCTCGGACAGCCCCATGTCCTTCGGACTGATGGAAACCGGTATGAAAGACTTCGATGCAGATTTCCGAGATAGAAGAGCAACCGTCTCGACGTGTCCGGTGCGCGGGAACAGGTCAAACGCCTGCGCGCGCGCAAGCACATAGCCCGCGCCGGTCAGTTCGCGCACATCGCGCGCGAGCGTTGCCGGGTCGCACGACACATACACCACGCGCGGCGGCAGCATCTTCAAGATCGCGTCGCGCGCCTGCTCGTCCAGCCCCTTGCGCGGCGGATCGACCACCAGCACGTCCGGACGGACGCCGCGCGCGGCCAGTTGCCGCGCCGCCTGCCCCGCGTCCGCGCACAGGAACTCGACGTTGTCCATATGGTTGCGCACCGCGTTCTGCCGCGCGTTTTCCACCGCTTCGGGCACGATTTCCACACCGATCACGGTTTTTGCGTGCTCCGCCAGCGTCAGCGTGATGGTGCCCGCGCCGCAGTACAGGTCGATCACCGTTTCCTCGCCCGTCAAGTTTGCAAAGTCTGCCGCGCACGCATACAGCCGCTCGGCCTGCGCGTGGTTGACCTGATAAAACGCCTCGGGCGAGAGCAGAAACGAGTGCCCGCACAGCCGGTCCTCCAGCATCGGCTCGCCCCACAGCACGTCCGTGCGATCACCGAGGATGACGTTGTCGCCGCGCTGGTTGTGATTGAGCAGAATGCCGGTCAGCGACGGCTCAGCCGCGCGCAGCCGGCGCACCAATTCATCCAGTGCGGGCATTTTGCGCGTCGCCGCGATCAGCGTCAGCTGGCTTTCGCCGCTTTTTTCGCCCACGCGGACGTAAATATGCCGCACGGCGCCGCGTTTGGCGGCATAATCATACGGCGGCACGTCGAATTCCTGCATCCATTGCCGCACGATGGCCGCGATGCGGTCGGCGGTCTCGGACTGGATCAGGCACCGCTCGACCGGCACGATATCATGGCTGCGCGGCCGGTAAAACCCGGTCACAATGCTGCCGTCCGCGTCCCGTCCGACCGGATACTGCGCTTTGTTGCGGTAATGCTCGGTCGTCGGCGCGCCCGTGATGCCCTCAAGCACCGCACCGTCCTGCCCGCCGATGCGGGTGAGCGCGTCACGCACCTTTTTCTCCTTGGCGCGCAGCTCCTCCTCATAGGTGATGTGCTGATAGCAGCAGCCGCCGCACTTATCCGCGACTGGACAGGCCGGGCGGATGCGCGCGCCCGACGGCACGACGATCTTTTCCAGCCGCCCGTACGCGACGTTCTTGGTCAGCTTGACGATGCGCACGTCGCACTGGTCGCCCACCGCCGTGCGCGGCACGAACACCGCGCGGCCGTCCACCTTGCCGATGCCGGTGCCGTCCGCGGTGTAATCCACGATCTGACAGCGATACATTTTATTTTTGACAAGCTCCATTTTGTGGCGCTCCTTTTTCCGATGTTACCCGTATTATATCATGCCCACGGCACATACTGCAATCGGAAAGGAGCGAATGCCCGTGAAACACGACAAGCGCAAGCAGGTATCGGCCGACGTGCCCTTCTCCTTTCTCAGTGCCATGGGACACGACACGCGCGCGATGGAACGCTTCTTCGAGCTGCCGCACGCGTCGCGCGAAACGCTGACCGACGCCGTCTGCATCGCGGACGACCCGGACACGCGCGCCGCGCAGGCGCTCAAGTCGCTGGCAAACGGCGGCGAGGGCTACTGCGACCGGTACTGAAAAAGCAGAAAAGCGTCCAATCGGACGCTTTTCTGCTTTTTGTTCTGTTTTTCCTCTGTATCTACCTTTTTTCGCGGTTTAAGAGGCGATCATCTCCTGCGCCATATCGAACAGCTCATCGGCCGTCATGCCGAGATCAAAGCCGCTGAGCGTGTACGAAACGCCGTCCTGCTGCCAGCGCAGGAACTGATACGCCTGCACCGTGATCTCGTTTGCGCCATAGCCGATCTGCAAATCGCCTGCGTCGATTGCCGCTTGCTCCTCGGCGATCGGCTGATAATCCGCGGGCACTGCCTTGTAATCATAGGTGCTATACTGCACGGTCACGCCGTCGATTGTGCGGGTCTCGTCATAGTGATTTGCGTCCGCGGTCGTGCCATCGTCCTTTGCTGCACCGATGCTCAGATGGAGGGTCACGCCATCCCGCTGATAGTCCGCGTCGATGTTCGTCCACTCACGCAGCGTGTTGCCATCCTCGTCCTTTTCGCCGCCGTACTCATGCACGCCGCGGTCAAACGCAAAGCCGTTCGCGAACGTCTCGGGCATCTTGGCGCCGTCGGTCAGCTCAGCCTGCGTCTCGGTATAGCTCATGCGCTCGTTCGACCGCGAGCTGCCGAACGTATAGGCCGCGATGCCGTTCGCCGCCACCGCGCCGGTGACGGCCACCGCCGCGACCAGCGCGACCGCTGCCAGCCGCTTGGCGAACGGGCGGCGCACCTTACGCGGCATTGCGCCGCTCCTGACCGCAAAATCAATACGGGTTTTGAGTTTTTCCGGCGCCTCCAGCTCCTGCGCGCACTGGTGCAGCATCTCCTGCATTTCGCGATCCATCTTCATCTCATCCATGTGTCACAGCCTCCTCTGGCTTTCCCTCTTTTTCGGTCAGCGCCTGCCGCAGATGGCGGCGGGCGGAAAACAGGCGGGATTTGACCGTGCCCTCGGTCACGCCGAGCGTGCGCGCGATCTCTTTGACCGGCCGGTTGTCGAAATAATACAGCACCAGCACGGTGCGGCGCTTTTCGTCGAGCGCGTACATCGCCTGATACAGCCGCCGCTGCTCGTCGGTGCGCAGCACGGCGGACAGCGCGCTTTCGCCTTCCCCGGTCTCGAAAAATTCCGCGACCGGCGTCTCGCGCTTGGCCTTGCGGCAGTATTTCCACGCCGCGCGCGACAGCGTCCGCAGCAGCCACGGGCGGAATTTGGACCCGTCCCGCAGCGACCCGATCGACCGCACGCAGGTCACAAACGCCTCCTGCGTCAAATCCTCCCCGTCCGCACGGTTGCCGGTGATCAGACAGGCGATGCGGTACGCATCATTTTGATATCGTTCATACAGTTCGTCGAACGCCTGCATGTCTCCCTGCTGCATTCGCCGGACGAGTTGTTCATCGGTCATTGCTCTACTCCTTTGCGTTTTCGGTGCACCTGTCTATCAGAGCCGCGCACCGTCCGATCGGTTCAAAAATTTTTTGCCTGTTTGGAAGCCTTCCGATGATAAGAGCCGGTACGGGGCGATTTGGTTCACGAAATATTGAACAAATCCGCGTTCTTTGGCGGTTGTGTTTTGCGCGCCCTTCCCCTATACTGTTACTATACTCCAAACCGGACGAGGAGGGAATCCCTCATGGACAAACAGGATTTCTTTGCGGGCAACGTATTCGACGCATGGCGCTGGTTCGGCGCACACATCAAAGACCAGTCGGTCACTTTTCGTGTTTTTGCGCCAAATGCCGCCAAAATCACGGTCACCGGGGCATTTAACGACTGGAAAGAGGATGAACTGACACAGGACGGCCGCAGCGGTTTCTGGGCGGTCACCGTGCCGGATGCGCAGCCCGGACAGTTCTACAAATACCGTATATACACCCGCAGCGGCGCGGTGGTCGAGCACTGCGACCCCTACGGCTTTGCCATGGAGCTGCGGCCGGGCTGCTGCTCGGTCATCACCGACCCGGACGAATACGCCTTCACCGACGCGGACTGGATGGCCGCGCGCACGGCCGCGCCCGACGCGCCGCTGAACATCTACGAGCTGCACCTCGGCTCATGGAAGCGCAATCCCGCGGACGAAAACGGCTGGTACCGCTATGACGAGATCGCCGACCTGCTCATCCCCTATCTGCTGGACAACGGCTTTACCCATGTCGAGTTCCTGCCGCTGTCCGAGCACCCGTTCGATGGCTCGTGGGGCTACCAGAACACCGGCTTTTTCGCGCCCACCGCGCGCTACGGCACGCCCGCGCAGCTGAAACGGCTGATCAACCGGCTGCACCACGCGGGCATCGGCGCGATCATGGACTTTGTCCCCGTGCACTTCGCCGTGGACAGCTACGGCCTTGTACTGTTCGACGGCACGCCGCTTTACGAATATCCCCACCCCGATGTGGGCGAAAGTGAGTGGGGCAGCTGCAATTTCATCCATTCGCGCCGCGAAGTGCGCTGCTTTTTGCAGTCCGCAGCCGATTACTGGCTCGACCAGTTCCACTTTGACGGCCTGCGCATGGACGCGGTCAGCCGCCTGATCTACTGGCAGGGCGACCCCGCGCGCGGCGTCAACGGCGACACGCTGGACTTCCTCAAGCGCATGAACGACGGGCTCAAAGCCCGCCACCCCTCTGCCCTGCTGATCGCGGAGGACTCGACCGCCTATCCCGGCGTGACACGGCCGGTCCGCGACGGCGGCCTCGGCTTTGACTACAAGTGGGATCTCGGCTGGATGCACGACACGCTGACCTATATGCAGACCCCGCCGGACGAGCGCGCCGAGCGGCGCGGACAGCTGCTGTTTTCCATGCAATATTTCTCCAACGAGCACTATCTGCTGCCGCTGTCGCACGACGAGGTCGTGCACGGCAAGGCGGCCATCGTGCAGAAGATGTGGGGCGCCGACCTGACCGACAAATACGCGCAGGCGCGCGCGTTCTATCTGTACATGTTCGCGCATCCGGGCAAAAAGCTCAATTTTATGGGCAACGAGCTCGGCCTGCGTGTCGAATGGAGCGAAAGTGCGGAGCTCGACTGGACCTATGCCGACGGCATGTTCCACACCTTTTTCCGCGCGCTGTCGCAGACCTACCGCGACCACCCCGCGCTGCACGCGGACTACGAGTCAGGCTCTTTCCGCTGGCTGGACACGGACGAGGACGCGCCCTGTGTGTTCGCTTGGGAGCGCCGCGGCGAAACCGAGCGTCTGGCCGCGGTCTGCAACTTCGCGGACAAGCCCTGCGCCTTCCCCCTGCCCGCGTCGGACTGCACCGTGCTGCTGCACACCGACTGGGAACGCTTCGGCGGCGTAGAAAAAGAGAACACCCGTTCATTTATCGAAAATCCGGACGAAATTTCGATCAAACTTGACAAATTCAGCGCAGTTTTGCTCAAAATTGAGTAAGCTGGTTTTTCGGCTTTCTGAGGCCGGAATCCCGCCGGACGCTGCAAAAAAGCCCCGGAACCCATGGGTTCCGGGGCTTTTTTTGTGTGGATTTTCTCCCGTGGGCGGATCACTCGGCCACCGCAAAGGACAGGAAATTGTCCGCATAGTAGTCGCCGTTTTCTTCGTCCATCACCACGCAGATCAGGTCGCCGTTGCTCTCCACGCGCACCTTATCCGGGTTGACGCCGACGCAGATCCACTTGAACGGGTCGATGCTCTCAGCGATCTTTGCCTTGGCTGCCTCCATGTCCGCGCCCTGCGGCATGCGCAGCAGCACAATGGAGTGCGCCTGCGAGGTGATCATCGCCTCGGACGCCAGACCCGCGTCGAACTGCACGTCCGTCGTGCCGAGATACCAGTCCAGACCGCGCTCGGTCTCGCTGCCCATGCCGTTGTACAGCACGGTCTGCGCAACCATGATATCCTTCTTATCGCCGTAAATCTTGTCCATCAGCGCGACCAGCGACGCATCCGCCTCGGGCGCCTCCGGCGTATCGGGCTGCTCAGGCTCTTCCGCCTTCTTGTAGCCCCATTCCGCTTCGCCGTACGGCTTCATAAACAGGTCGTAGTGCTCGCCGTAGCGCGCTGCATACACGCTTTCGATCTGCGGGTCAAAGGTGTAGGCCACGCCGTCGATCGTGATCTCGGTCCAGGCGTGCACGGACTCGCTGCCCTTCGGAGACACGCCCGTGCCCACGACCGCCTTAGCGTCAAAGCCGACCTGACGGGCCAGATAGGTGAACACGCTCGACCATGAATAGCAGTTGCCGCGCTTATTGGTCAGCATGTTGATCGCCTGCTCGATCTGCCAGCCGTCCTTGGAGGTATCGACCGTGCCGATGCCCAGATAGCCGAAGGTCTTTTTGGCGTAATCATACACGGCGCGCAGCTTTTCCAGCTGCGTCATCTTGTCGTTGACCACACCGGCCACCGCACTGGTCAGCAGCTTGTCCAGCTGCTCCGAGCCGGTGGTGTACCGACCGTTGCGGTCGAGCTCCAGACCGTCCACGGTCGTGTTGCGGTCAAACTGGCGGTCAGCGTTGACGTGGAACAGCAAGCCGCCGATGTTGTGCCAGCCCTCGGCCAGCGTGGTGGTTTCCTTGTCATACGAGGTCCAGGACTCGATGCCGTCGGTCATCTCATATTTGTGATCGGTCGTCGCCTCGAGCATCGCCAGATACGCCCAGTGCGTGTCCGGCACGTCCGGCATCACGCGGATACCCTCGCCGGTGGCGGCCATCACTGCATCGCCCTGACGGCCCAGCACGCGGTTGAGGATGGTGACGGCTTCCGCACGGGTGATCGAGTCATTCGGGCGGAACAGGCCGGACGGGTCGCCCGTGACCCAGCCCTGCGCCAGCGCAGTGTGCACCGCGTCAAACGCCCAGTGGGTCTCCGGCACATCGATAAAGAGCATATCCGAATCCACTTCCTCATGCGGGAAACGCGACAGGATGGTCACGAACTCCGCGCGGGTGATGGACGCATTCGGCAGGAACGTGCCGTCGGCATAGCCGTTGACCAGACCGAAACCGGTCATCTGGCGCACCGCCTCGGCATACCAGGCGGAAACATCCACGTCGGTGAACAGCCGATCCTCGTTTTTGACCTGCTCGGTCAGCAGCGACGCGATCAGCTGGCACGCCTCAGCGCGGGTGATGGTGGCGTCCGGACGGAAGGTGCCGTCCTCATAGCCGTTCATATATTGCATATGATCCGTGGTGTTGAGCTGCGGCACCGGCGCGCCATCCTTGAGAACCGGTGCGGCGCAGGCCGCGACCGGCAGCGCAGAAACAGCCATCAGCGCGGCCAGCGACGCCGCGGTAATATGTTTTTTCATGTCGGGATTACTCCTTTTTCGTATTCTGTTTGGTTGGACGGGCTGCATCCGCATTTGGTTCCCCATCCGGCACATTTTCCCCTTCCTTTTTTTGCTTGTCCTGCTCCTGCTGCGGATCGAGCACAATCGGGATGAGCGAGGCGGCAATTTTGCCCTTGCCGCGCGTTTTTACATAAAAATATCCAATGATGGAAAACGCGACCGCGCCGATGAAATTGACCTGCAAGTCCTTCATCGTGTCGATCAGGCCGATGTCCAGATAGCCGCCCGGGAACTCCATCCAGTCCTCGCCGTTGACGATCAGGCTTTGGATCGTCTCATGCACGACGGTGTTCAGGCCGTCCGGATTGAGCGAGACCGAATTGATGTTGTGCACGATAAAATCCTTCTGCATATCCGTGCCCAGCACCTGATCCGCGCCGAACTCGAAAAATTCCCACAAAACGCCGACCGTCATGGAAAAACAAAACGCCACAATCGCCAAAAACAGCGGGGACAGCTTGAACGAAAACCGTTCGCTGCGGTTAAACAGATCGACCAGCGAAAAGCCGACCGCCGCCACCAGAAAACCGTTGATCGTGTGCAGCATGGTGTCCCAGCCGGGGATGATGGTGTAAAACGAGTTGATTTCCCCGAGGATTTCCGCTGCAAAAATAAAGCAGTAGATCACCGCTTCCATCAGCGGCGGAATATCGATGTCCAGACTGCGCTCGATCATCACCGGCACACAGAACAGCACCAGCGACAGCACGCAGACGAACATATTCTCATACCGGTGCATGAACGCGGCACGGATAAACGTCAGCACAATAAAAAAGGAAAGGACGCCGCGAATCGTCAGTCGGCGGCGTACCCGATGATGCTTTTCCGTATTCCGTTCGGTGGCAGGTGCTTTCTCTTTGGTTCTTTTCGTCATATCCTTCCCTCCCGATTTTGCTTCTATCTTTCTATGATGCAGTATACCATAATGCGCCGCAAAAGAAAAGGACGCCGCAGCGTCCTTTTCAATATTTTATCAAGCCTTCCGGCCGACGCGCTCAGGCCGCCGGCACGCGGTAGGTGCCGACCACCGGAACCAGGCGTGCCGTGAGCGCGGCTGCTGCCAGCGCCTTGACCACATCCACGCCGATCGTCGGCACAAAGCAGGTGACAAACAGCGTCCACATGCCGATCGGGTCGTTCATATAAAACGCCTTGACGCCCCAGAACCAGACCATACCGATGACATAAACCACGGCAATGCTTGCCAAGCCCGCCGCAGCGAACACGGCAAACGTCCGCTTGGGCGCGCGCTGGACGATCCAGCCGGCCACCAACGCGCCCAGCGCAAAGCCGATGATGCAGCCGAAGGTCGGCTGGAAGATATACTGCGGCCCGCCGCCGCCCGTGAAGATGGGCAGCCCCACCAGCCCCAGCACCATATACGCGGTGCAGGCCAGCGTGCCGTACCGCGGCCCCAGCAGCAAGCCGGCCATGGTGGTAAACAGCGTTTGCAGCGTGAACGGCCACAGCGGGATCGGGATGCGGATAAACGCGCCGACGGCAACCAGCGCGGTAAACAGCGCGCTGAGCGCCAGCATGCGGGTATTGGGTCTCTTGTTCTGCTCCATGGGAATGCTCCTTTTATTGTTTTCGGTATGAGTATAGCAGATGCATCCCGCATTGTCAACCCGAATTTATTCTATGGTTTACATTCACTTGTCCTTGACAAAGCTCTCCCGCGTCGGTATAATAAAACTGTTACCCGCGGGTGTAGTTCATCGGTAGAACGGCAGCTTCCCAAGCTGCATAGGTGGGTTCGACTCCCATCATCCGCTCCAAAACAAAAGCTCCGAATGTTCGGAGCTTTTGTTATTTTCTTACATAATTTTTTGCATCCATATTGCAATGTTTGTTCAATTATACTATAATATAAATACCACATTTTGTATTTCTATGCAAAATATCCTATTCCGAAAGGAGACCACCCCATGAAAAAGCGCATCTTATCCCTCTGCCTTGCATTCGTGCTCTGCATCGGATGCATGCTTTCCTCGGCGCTGGCCGACGACCCTTACGGACCGCGCAATTCCGGATTTTACATCGGCATGACCCTGTACTCCTTCGATCAGCCCTCCTCGGGCGACGGCTGGAGCTACGACGGCAACTACACCATGACGCTGAACGGCATCCAGAGCACCTTCGGCAAAAACGAATACGGCGTAACGTCGGATCAGCTCCAGATCTGTAACCCTTCGAAGGATTTCACCCTCGTGGTCAAGGGAGACGATAACAAGATCGGCTACCTGAACATCATCTATAGCGGCGGCAGCTCGCTGCGCGATTCCCAACGCAAAGCCGTGACCATCAAAGGCGGTGGCACGCTTCAGTGCAGCAGTGTCTTGCTGGACAAGGTCACGATTCAGGACACGACCGTGGACGCAGGTTCCTCGTTCCACTGCTGGGGCCTGACCATGGCCAGCGGCATGCTCAAGACGTCCAGCTTCTCGCTCGGCATGACGGAACACTCGCTCAAGGGCCTGTGGAACGTCACCGGCGGCTGCATCGAGGTCAATGACGTCGATAAGACCCACACCTATTCGGGCGTGCTGCGCGTGGACGGCATGGAAGAGGATCTCGTCCGCTCGGTCATGAACCAGTTCAAGGACAAGTCCGGTCAGGCGCTCGAGATCGAGATGAACGAAAACATCGTCTACGGCGGCTACTATGCATTTGCCAAGCAGAGCGGCTCGGGCGAGTATGCCCTGTACGCGGTTTACGGTGCGCCTCCGCACACCCACACCTGGGGCGACTGGGTGATCACCAAGCAGCCCACCTGCGGCAGTGCCGGCCTGCGCACCCGCACCTGCTCGACCTGCGGCGTGCAGAACCAGGAAACCATCCCGGCAACCGGCGAGCACACCCCGGACGGCAACACCGATCCCTCCAAGTCGACCTACTGCAAAATCTGCGGCATTCTGCTCAAGGCGGGCGATGGCGTAATCGCCTTTGAAGACGTGCGGTCGACCGACTACTACTTTGACGCCGTCCAGTGGGCGGTGGAAAACGAAATCACCAACGGCCTTTCGGACACCACCTTCGGCCCGGATGCATCCTGCACCCGCGCCCAGATCGTCACCTTCCTGTGGCGCTCTGCCGGCTCGCCCGCACCCAAGGGCAGCAGCAACCCCTTTGCCGATGTGAAGTCGAGCGACTATTACTATGACGCCGTGCTGTGGGCGGTAGAAAACGGCATCACGTCCGGCACTTCGGACACCCGCTTCGGTTCGGACGAAGCCTGCACCCGCGCGCAGAGCATGACCTTCCTGTACCGTGCCGCCGGCGCGCCTGCGGTAGCCGGTGACAGCGCGTTTACCGATGTGGCCAGCAGCGCATACTATGCCGACGCCGTCCAGTGGGCGCTTGCGGAAGGCGTTACCTCCGGCACCAGTGCTTCGACCTTCAGCCCGGACAGCGACTGCACCCGCAGCCAGATCGTGACCTTCCTGTATCGGGCGCAATAAGCGCAAATCCAACCAAAAAAGCCCGCCGATGGCGGGCTTTTTGTTATGCTTTTTTCAGTCGATGCCGAACAGGCGCTTGCCGTTTTCCGTCGTGATGCGCTCGACCTCCCCGACGTCCATCCCCTTGATCTCGGCGATCTTCTCGGCCATGCGGTAAACGTACAGCGAGGAGTTGCGCCGGCCGCGGAACGGCTCGGGCGCCATATAGGGCGAGTCGGTCTCGACCATCAGCCGGTCGATCGGCGCTTCGCGGATGACTTCGATCGCGCGCCGCGCGTTCTTGAAGGTGATGACCCCGGTAAACGAGAGGTAATAGCCGAGCCCCAGCAGCTCGCGCGCCATCTCGACGCTGCCCGCGAAGCAGTGGAACACACCGCCCACGCCGGCATACCGCCGCGCGATCTCCAGACTGTCCGCATGGGCGTCGCGGTCGTGCACGATGACCGGCTTGCCGATCTCGCGCGCCAGCTCCATCTGTCTGGCGAACACGACCTGCTGCCGCGCACGGGCGCGCTCGTCCTTCTCCCAATAGTAGTCCAGTCCGACCTCCCCGATCGCGCGCACGCGCGGCTCGGTCTCGGCCATCTCTTTAATGACCGCAAGGTCATTATTCCAGTTTTCGTTAATATTTTCCGGGTGAATGCCGACAGCCGCGTATACAAACGGGTATTTTTGTGCGTAGCTGACTGCCTTGCGCGAGGTCTCGACATCGCAGCCCGGATTGAGAATCAGGCCGACATTGTGCGCCGGCATGGACGAAAGCAGCTCATCCCGGTCGGCGTCAAAGCGTTCCTCATCATAATGTGCATGGGTATCAAACAGCATTTTTTCCTCACCTCAGACCCAGCCGAAATGCCGGCAGGCGTTCCACAGACCGTCCTGATCGACCGGATCGGTCACATAATCCGCCATGCGCTTGAGCGCGTCGCGCGCGTTGCCCATGGCGATCGAAAACCAGCCCTGCCCGAACATGCACACGTCGTTCGTGCCGTCCCCGAAGATGACCACGTCCTCATCCGGGATGCCCAGACGCTGGGTCATGCGGCGGATGCCGTTCTGCTTCTCGGTCGGCTCGACCAGCAGCAGATCGTGGTTGTAGCGCACGGTCGGCAGGCCGCCGAAGTCGATTTCTCCCTCCTGCTCGGCCGTGCAGGCAATGTTGACCTTGTACAGCACATCCTGCGCGCGGTAGTCGAACGCGGGATCGCATTTGGTCGGAAAATATTCGGGCGGCGCAAACGGCAGGTAGCGCTCGTCGCTCGTCAGGCAGATGCGTTCGTTGACCGGCGTCACCGCCCACGGGATGCCCGCGGCTTGCAAGCGATCGATCAGCGCGATGCAGTCCGGCACCGGCAGGCTTTTCATCTCCACGATCTTGCCGTCCAAGGTCAGGCTGTAGCCGCCGTCCGCGACAAAATTCGTAAAACCGTGTTGCCCCGCAAAGTTTGCCGCCGATGCTTGCAAGCGACCGGTGGCGAGCGCCGTAAAATGGCCGTTTTGGCGCAGCTGTTCCAGACAGCGCACCGCGCTTTCGGGCATGACCATGGTCTGCCCGATGCTCAGCGTGCCGTCGATGTCAAAAAAGAAGTATTTTCTTTGCATGGTTGTTCCTTGTTTGTGTATTTTCAGTTGGTGTCCACCGTGCGCGTCACGTCCACCACGCCCTTAATCGAGCGCAGGCGGCTGATGAGGTTATCCAGCTGATGCACGCCCGCGACGTCCACCATCGCGTTGATGACGCCGAAGCCGTCGTTGAGGTCACGCGCCGAGATCTCGTGCACGTTGATCTTGCAGGCGGCGAGCACGGCGGTCACGTCGCTCAGCACACCGATGCGGCTGCGGGTCGAAATCTGCAGGCCGGTCGAGAAGCGGTTCGAGCGGTCGGACGCGGCCAGATCCTCGTCCCACCACGCGCGTACCCAGCGGTCCGGGTCCTCGTGCATGTGGACATTGACGCAGTCGCGCCGGTGGATGGACACACCATAGCCGCGCGTGACGAAGCCGACGATCTCGTCGCCCGGGATCGGCGTGCAGCAGCGCGCGAATTTGACCAGACAGTTGTCGATGCCCTCGACGACCACGCCGGTGGTCGACCGGGTGACGCGTTTGGGCTGCGGCTGGGCCGCGCGCTCGGCCTGCTCGCGCTGGCGGCGCAGCTTGCCGACGTCGTCCTTGACCTTGTTGATGACCTTGGTCAGCGTGATGCCGCCGTAGCCGATGGCGGCGTACAGCTCATCGAGCGTATTGAACGAGAACTTGTTGAGTGTATTTTTGCGCACTTCCTCGTTCTCGTAAAAGCCGTTGTACAGCAGGTTGGCGCGCAGTTCGCGGTCCAGATCCTCGCGGCCGTTGACGATGTTCTCTTCGCGGCACTCCTTTTTGAACCACTGCTTGATCTTGTTGCGCGCCTCGGTGGTCTTGACGATCTTGACCCAGTCACGGCTCGGGCCGTGCGCCTCCTTGGAGGTCAGGATCTCGACGATATCGCCGTTTTTCAGCTGGCTGTCGATCGGCGCGATGCGGCCGTTGATCTTGCAGCCGGTCATGCGGTTGCCGACCGCCGAGTGGATGGCGTAAGCAAGGTCGATCGGGGTCGCGCCCGCGGGCATGTTGACCACGTCGCCCTTGGGCGTAAAGACAAACACCTCGTCGGCAAACAGATCGACCTTGATGTTTTTGATAAAGTCCTCGGCCTCGGTGTCCTGCTGCGCTTCGAGCAGCTGGCGAATCCACGCGAAGGCTTCCTCGTTGCCCTTTTTGGTCAGGCCCTGCTTGTATTTCCAGTGCGCCGCGACGCCGTATTCCGCCATCTTGTGCATTTCGGTCGTGCGGATCTGCACCTCGAACGGCACGCCCGCGCGGCCGATAACCGTCGTGTGCAGCGACTGGTAACCGTTGGGCTTGGGGGTCGAGATATAGTCCTTGAAGCGGCCCGGGATGGGCTTGTAGAGGTCGTGCACATAGCCGAGCACGTTGTAGCAGTCGGCCACGGTGTCCACGATCACGCGCACGGCGCAGATGTCGTAGATCTCGTCGATGGTCTTGTGCTGCGCGTACATCTTGCGGTAAATCGAGTAAATGTGCTTGACGCGCGCCGAAATCGTGTTTTTGATATGCGCCTCGGCGAGCTTTGCGCTGATGCGCTCCTGAATGCCCTTGAGGAACTCCTCGTGCTGCTCGCTCTGCTTTTTCAGGCCCTCGACGATCTCGTTGTAGCCGATCGGGTCGAGGATTTTGAGCGACAGGTCCTCGAGTTCCCACTTGATGCGGCTCATGCCCAGGCGGTGCGCGATCGGCGCGTAAATCTCCATGGTCTCCAGCGCCTTGTCGCGCTGCTTGCGCTCGGGCAGGAACTGGAAGGTGCGCGCGTTGTGCAGGCGGTCGGCCAGCTTGATCAGGATGACGCGGATGTCCTTGGCCATCGCCAAGAACATTTTGCGCAGGTCCTCGAACTGCTCCTGCTCCTTGGAGTAGCGCAGCATGCCCAGACGCGTGACGCCGTCGACCAGTTCCGCGACCGGCGTGCCGAATTTATTCTCGATCTCCTTGTAGCCGAAGTTGGTGTCCTCGATACAGTCATGCAGCAGCGCCGCGCAGATCGAGTCGGTGTCCAGACCCATTTCGACCACGATCTCCGCGACCGAAACCGGATGGATGATATACGGCTCGCCGTTTTTGCGTTTTTGGCCCTCATGCGCGGCGGCCGCGCACTCATAAGCTGCACGGATTTTACGGATGTTGGCCTGCGGATTCTGCTTCTGCACGCGCTCGATCAAAAAATCCAGTTTATTCTGCATACTTCGTTCCCCCATTCCGTTATCCCGCCATGCTTTGCAGCGTGGCAAGGACGACCGAACCAGATATATCCGCCTTACCCTCGTAAGGCTTGAGCAGGATGTTGAGCATCCCTTCCTTGAAATGATAGCTGATCAGCCCGGACTCGGAAAACACGTCCAGGCAGACGAACAGCTTGCCGATGTTGATGTCGCGGCGGCTCTCCCACGCCACGCGGCGCGAAAGCGCGCCGTCCGGCACGGACAGGCGTCCGTCCTCCGCGCGGCACACGATATGCCGCCACACCGCCACCAGATCCTTGCGGTCGGGCAGCAGCATGCGCGCCTGGACCGCGGTCAGCGGCCCATCGGCCATATAAGGATTGTACACATTGAGCAGTTTCTGATCCGCCAGATGCTCGCAATCGCTCAGCTGCGCGTCGCTCAGCGTCAGCTGCACCGTGCGGCGGCCGCGGAACTCGTTGATCTCCAGATGGAACGCGGCATCGACGTAGTTGCCCTCGACAAAGCCGAGGCCGCCCGCGCCCGTGCCGAACCAGATGGCGGAAAAGCGCACGCCGTCCTTGATGAGCGTCATGCGCACATGGCGGTCGCTGGAAATGGGCGTGATATCCTCCACGACCATGTCCTTCATGCAGAACACCGGCTCGGCATTGCGCATGCCGTACGGCTCCAAAACCGAAAGCGCCTCGATGTTCTCTTCGGTCAGCCATTCCGGGCGCACCATGCAGTCGATGTGCAGCTGCGGGATGAGCTCGGCCATGGAAACATGGCTTTCGGCATAGTCGCGCAGACGCGCGCGCAGCGCATCCACCTTGTCAGCGTCCACGGTCAGGCCGGCGGCCAGCGCGTGCCCGCCGTAGCGCTCGAGCAGGTCCTCGCACGAGGTCAGCGCGTCGAACAGGTTAAACCCGCCCACCGAGCGGCCCGAGCCCTTGCCCGTGCCGTCCTCGTCGAGCGAGATGAGCACCACCGGGCAGCCGTACCGGTCGCACAGGCGGGAACAGACGATGCCGATCACGCCGTGGTGCCAGCCTTTTTCCGCCAGCACGATGATTTTATCCTCCAGCGGATTGTATTCCTTGCGCAAGCGCGCGAGCGCCTGCTCCAAAATCTTGTTTTCTTCGTTCTGCCGCAGCTTGTTCTGCTCGCACAGCTGCGCGGCCAGCTTTTGCGCGCGCACGGGGTCGTGCGTCAGGAACAGCTCGGCGGCCAGTTCCGCGCGGCCCATGCGCCCCGCCGCGTTGATGCGCGGCGCCAGCACGAAGCTGATGGTGGACGAAGTCAGGCGTTTGTGCTTCATGCCCGCCTCGCGCAGCAGCATTTCCAGGCCGACGTTGCCGGTCGCGGCCATTTTTTTGAGCCCAGCGGCCACGATGATGCGGTTTTCACCCGTGATGGGCATGACGTCCGCCACCGTGCCCAGCGCCACCAGATCGGCGTAGCGGTCAAGCACGGTCCGGGCATTGCCCTCGAGCGCGCAGATCAGCTTGAACGCGACGCCCACGCCCGCGAGGCTGTCGAACGGATAGGTGCAATCCGGCCGCTTGTAATCGACCACGGCGTCCGCCGCGGGCAGCGTCTCGTGGCACTCGTGGTGGTCGGTGATGACCACCTGCATACCCAGCTCGCGCGCGACCGCGATCTCCTCGTCCCCGGTGATGCCCGAGTCCACCGTGATGAGCAGACGGGTGCCCTTTTCATAGAGCTGTTCCATCGCCGCGCGGGACAGGCCGTACCCCTCCCGCAGGCGGTTGGGGATATAATATTCACACTCGGCGCCAAGGCTGCGCAGATAATCCACCAGCGTGCAGGTGGCGGTCACGCCATCCACATCATAATCGCCGTAGACCACGATATGCTCACCGCGTGCGATCGCGCCGCGGATGACCGCGACGGCTTTGTCCATGTCGGCCAGCAGGAACGGGTCGTGCAGGCCGGATAAGTCGCAGCTCAGGTAATCGGCTGCGGCCTCGGGCGTGTCGATGCCGCGCGCCACCAGGACGGCTGCGGTCAGCGGGGCATACCCGCCCTCCTCCGACAAGGCGCGCACGCGCGCCTCGTCGGGGTCGGCGATCACCCATCGCTTTGTTTTCATATGACTCCCTCATTTATTTTATATTACCATTATTATACCAAAACACGCCACAAAGCTCAACATTTTTATGCAAATTGTCAAAAGCGGGCATTCCGCATGGAAATGCCCGCTTTTTTCGTTCGGAAAAGCGCGTTACGCCTCGGTTTTGGCGGCCGGATGCCGCTCCAGCACCCGTTTCAGGTACTGTCCGGTATAAGAACCCTCACACGCGGCGACCTCCTCGGGCGTGCCGGCCACGACCAGCCGGCCGCCGCCGTCGCCGCCCTCAGGGCCGAGGTCGAGGATATAATCCGCGGTCTTGATGACGTCCAGATTGTGCTCGATGACGACCACGGTGTTGCCCGCGTCCACCAGCTTTTGCAGCACATCGACCAGCCGGTGCACGTCCGCGACGTGCAGGCCGGTGGTCGGCTCGTCAAGGATATAGATGGTCTTGCCGGTCGAGCGCTTGGAAAGCTCGGTGGCAAGCTTGGCGCGCTGCGCCTCGCCGCCCGAAAGCGTCGTGGACGACTGGCCGAGCTTGACGTACCCCAGCCCGACCTCGCGCATGGTCTCGAGCCGGCGGGCGATCTTGGGGACGTTGGCGAAAAACTCGCACGCCTCGTCCACCGTCATGTCGAGCACCTCATAGATGTTCTTGCCCTTGTAGCGCACCTCGAGCGTCTCCTTGTTGTACCGGCGGCCCTTGCACACGTCGCAGGGCACATACACGTCCGGCAGGAAGTGCATTTCGATCTTTAAAAGGCCGTCGCCCGCGCAGGCCTCGCACCGGCCGCCCTTGACGTTGAAGCTGAACCTGCTCGGCCCGTAGCCGCGCGCCTTGGCGTCCGCCGTCTTGGCGAACAGGTCGCGGATGTCGTTAAAGACGCCCGTGTAGGTCGCGGGGTTGGAGCGCGGCGTGCGCCCGATGGGCGACTGGTCGATGTCGATGACCTTGTCGAGATAGGACAGGCCAGTGATCTTGTCGAATGCGCCCGCGCGCGTTTTGGCGCCGTTGAGCTCGGCGGCCAGCTTTTTATACAGGATCTCGTTGACGAACGAGGACTTGCCCGAACCGGACACACCGGTAACGCAGGTAAACGTCCCGAGCGGAATGGTGAAATCCGTGTGCTTGAGGTTGTTGACCGCGCAGCCCTTGACGGTCAGCTTTTTGCCGTTGCCCTTGCGGCGCACCGCAGGCACCGGGATGCACTTGCGGCCGGAGAGGTACTGTCCGGTCAGCGAGGTTTCGCATTTAAGCAGATCCTCGACCTTGCCCTCGAACACGACTTCGCCGCCGTTACGCCCCGCGCCCGGGCCGATGTCCACGATGTGGTCGGCCGCGAACATGGTGTCCTCATCGTGCTCGACCACGATCAGCGTGTTGCCGAGGTCGCGCAGACGTTTGAGCGTCGCGAGCAGCTTGTCGTTGTCGCGCTGGTGCAGGCCGATGGACGGCTCGTCCAGAATATACAGCACGCCCATCAGCGACGAGCCGATCTGCGTGGCAAGCCGGATGCGCTGGCTCTCGCCGCCCGACAGCGTGCCGGACGAGCGCGAAAGCGTCAGGTATTCCAGGCCGACCGACTGCAAAAAGCCCAGCCGGTCCATGATCTCCTTGATGACGCGGTCGCCGATCTTGTGCTGCATTTCGGTCAGCTGCAAGGTGTGCAAAAACTCCATCGCCTTGACGACCGACTTTTCCGCAAATTCCGCGATGTTCAGCCCGCCGATGGTCACCGCGAGCACCTCGGGCCGCAGACGGCGGCCGTGGCACGCGGGACAGGGGATCTCGCTCATGCACTCCTCGATCTCGCTTCTGGCGTAGTCGCTCGAGGTCTCCCGGTAGCGGCGCTCGAGGTTGCACACGATGCCCTCAAACGGCTGACGCATGATGCCGCCCGACACGCGGCTGACCGACAGCTCGAGCGGCTCGTCCCCCGTGCCGTAGAGCAGCTCGTGCAGCGCCTTTTCGCTCATCTTTTCGATCGGGGTGTCCAGCGTAAAGCCGTGCTTTTTGCCGAGCGCGGTGTAGTACATGGCCGCGATCGTGCCCGAGTCGGCGTTGCCCCAGCCGGACGCGCGGATCGCGCCCTGCCGGATGGACAATTTCTTGTTTGGGATGATGCGGTCGGGATCGACGCGCATCTGCATGCCGAGGCCGGTGCACACCGGGCACGCGCCGTACGGGTTGTTGAACGAGAACATGCGCGGCGTCAGTTCCTCGATCGAGATGCCGCAGTCCTCACAGGCATAGTTCTGCGAAAACAGAATCGGCTCGCCGCCGACCACGTCCGCGATGACCAGACCGCCCGACAGCGCCGAGGCAACCTCGACCGAGTCGGTCAGGCGGCTGCGCACATCCGAACGGATGGCGATGCGATCCACAACGATCTCAATGTTGTGTTTTTTGGTCTTTTGCAGCTTGAGTTCCTCGGACAGGTCGTGCATCTCGCCGTCCACCCGCACGCGGACAAAGCCCTGCCGCCGGGCGTCCTCAAACACCTTGACGTGCTCGCCCTTTTTGCCGCGGATGACCGGCGCGAGGATCTGCACGCGCGTTTTTTCTTCCAGCGCCATCAGCCGGTCGATGATCTGGTCGATCGTCTGCTGGTGGATCTCCTTGCCGCACTTGGGGCAGTGCGGCGTGCCGATGCGCGCCCACAAAAGGCGCATGTAGTCGTAGATCTCGGTGACCGTGCCGACCGTCGAACGCGGGTTCTGCGAGGTGGTTTTCTGGTCGATCGAGATGGCCGGCGACAGGCCGTCGATATAGTCCACGTCCGGCTTGTCCATCTGGCCCAAAAACTGCCGCGCATAGCTGGACAGCGACTCGACATAGCGGCGCTGGCCCTCGGCATAGATCGTGTCGAACGCCAGCGACGATTTGCCCGAACCGGACAGGCCGGTCAGCACGACCAGCTTGTCGCGCGGGATCTTGATATCGATGTTTTTCAGGTTGTGCTCACGCGCACCCTTGACATGAATATATTCCTGCATGATGTGTTCTGCTTCATCCTCACTTGTGTTTTGATACGCTCTGTGCTCTCTTTGCTTAGCATGCCGCGTTCAGATCGCAACGATACTGCCCGCGGACAAAAACGCGATGCGCTCGCCCAGCGTCCCGCGCAGCACGTCATAGGCGTGCGGGCCGGTGCAGTGGCAGGTGTAATAGCGGCTGTCCGTCTGCGCAAGGCGCGACGCGACCGCGCGGATCTTTTCGTCCGGCTCGCTCTTGCCAGAAGACGGGCTGAACAGGTGCATGCCGCCCACGACCACATCCGGGTCGCGGCCGAGCAGCTTCTTCGCCCGCGCGCAGATATTCAGGACGCCCCGATGCGCACAGCCGGTAAACAGCACCGCTTTTTCCCCTTCGCGCACGAGCAGGCTTTGCTCATGGGTAAAGCGGTCGGGGACGTACTGCCCGTTTTCCCGCTCGTACAGCGTGCGGTTGCCAGAGGGGACGCAGTCCGCGCCCGTGATATCGGAAAACAGCGTCAATTTAGCGTCAATCTGCGTCACACCCGACACGCGCCGCAGGCGCGGGTTGGTTTGCAGCGCCGTGTCCAGACCGATATCCCGAATGCCCTCCGGCTTGTGCGAAAAGTGCGGCTCAAACGCCTGCGTATGCACATAGACCGGCGCATGGTTATTGACGCCCAGAAACGCCGCGAGTCCGCCGCCGTGGTCATAGTGGCCGTGCGAAACAAACGCCGTGTCCACTTTGGACAGGTCAATTCCCAGCGCTTCCGCGTTTTTCAAAAACAAATCGGTCTGCCCCATGTCAAACAGCAGCCTGCGGTTTTCGGTCTCGATATAAAAGCTCAGCCCGTGCTCGCAGACAAAGTCCGGCGCGCACGCGGTATCCTCCATGAGCGTGAAAATCCTCATTTTCCTTCCTCCAGCGCCCGGATCTGGTCACGCAGCTGCGCCGCGATCTCGAATTCCAGCATCTTGGCCGCTTCCTTCATCTGCTTGGTCAGGCGGGCGATCTCCTGCTGCTTTTCGCCCTTGGTGCGCAGCTTCTTTTTGCTGCTCGTCGGCACGTTGGACGTGATTTCGATGACGTCCTGCACCTTTTTGTGCACCGATTTGGGCACGATGCCGTGCGCCTTGTTGAACGCTTCCTGCAAGGCGCGGCGGCGCTCGGTCTCGTCCATCGCGCGGCGCATCGAGGGCGTGATGCTGTCCGCGTACAGCACGACCATGCCGTGCTCATTGCGCGCGGCGCGGCCGATGGTCTGGATGAGTGAGGTCTCGGAACGCAAAAAGCCCTCCTTATCCGCGTCGAGGATCGCGACGAGCGACACCTCGGGGATATCCAGGCCCTCACGCAGCAGATTGATGCCGACCAGCACGTCGAACACGCCCAAGCGCAAGTCGCGCACCAGCTCCTGCCGCTCGATGGTTTTGACGTCGTGATGCATATAGCGCACCTTGATGCCCGCGGTTTCGAGGTAGCCGGTCAGGTCCTCGGCCATCTTTTTGGTCAGCGTGGTCACCAGCACGCGCTCGCCCTTGGCCGTGCGCGCGTTGATCTCGCCGATCAGGTCATCGATCTGCCCTTCGACCGGGCGCACGACCACTTCCGGGTCGAGCAGACCGGTCGGGCGGATGACCTGCTCGACCACCTGTCCCGAGCGCGACAGCTCGTACTCGCCGGGCGTCGCGGAAACGTACACAATTTGATTGAGGCGCTCGTTGAACTCGTCGAAGTTCAGCGGGCGGTTATCATACGCCGAAGGCAGGCGGAAGCCGTTTTCGACCAGACTTTCCTTGCGGGCGCGGTCGCCGTGGTACATGGCGCGCACCTGCGGGAGCGTGACGTGGCTCTCGTCCACGATCAGCAGAAAATCCTTGGGGAAATAGTCAATCAGGGTAAAGGGCGCCGACCCCGGCGCGCGGCGGGACAGCACGCGCGAATAGTTCTCGATGCCGCTGCAAAAGCCGATCTCCTGCAGCATTTCGATGTCGTACCGCGTGCGCTGCGCGATGCGCTGCGCCTCGATCAGCTTGCCGTTGGCCTCGAAATACTTGACGCGCTCTTCCAGCTCGTCCTCCAAATCTTGGATGGCGGCCTGCAATTTGTCCTTGGGCGTGACATAGTGGCTCGCCGGGAAGATCGCGGTGTGCCCCAGCTCGCCCAGCACCACGCCGGTCAGCGGATTGATGCGGCTGATGCGATCGACCTCGTCGCCGAAAAACTCGATGCGCACCACGTCCTCATCCGAGTAAACCGGCCAGACCTCGACCGTGTCGCCGCGCACGCGGAAGCGGTTGCGCTCGAAGGCAATGTCGTTGCGCTCATACTGGATATCAATAAGCCGGTGGATGAGCGTTTCGCGGCTGATCTCCATGCCGGGACGCAGCGAAATGACCATCTTCTTATAGTCGATCGGGTCGCCGAGCGAGTAAATGCACGACACCGACGAGACGATGATGACGTCCCGCCGCTCGGAAAGCGCCGAGGTCGCGGAGTGGCGCAGGCGGTCGATCTCGTCGTTGATCGCGGAGTCTTTTTCGATATAGGTATCGGTCGAGGCGATGTAGGCCTCGGGCTGATAATAGTCATAGTAAGAGACAAAATACTCGACCGCGTTATCCGGGAAGAACTCCCGCAGCTCGGTACACAGCTGCGCGGCGAGCGTTTTGTTGTGCGCGAGCACCAGCGTCGGCCGCTGGGTCTGCTCGATGATGTTGGCCATGGTGAAGGTCTTGCCCGAGCCGGTCACGCCCATCAGGGTCTGCTCGGTCAGGCCGTTTTGGATGCCCTCCACCAGCTTTGCGACCGCTTCCGGCTGGTCGCCCGCCATTTTATATGGGCTTACAATGTGAAAATCCGGCATGTTTTACCTCCTCTGTCCCAGCTGGCCGGCGCGCAGCTTGCGGATGGATGTATATTTTCCGCGCGCCACGACGCAGTGGTCCACCAGTTCCAGCCCCAGCCCGGCGAGCGTCTGCTCCAGCCGGCGTGTGGCCAGCAGATCGGATTCGGACGGTGTGACCGTCCCGTTCGGGTGGTTGTGCGCCAGCGCCACGCCCGATGCGTCGCACAGCAGCGCGGTCCGGGCGATCTTGTAGGCGTCCACCGTCACCTGCGTATGGCCGCCGCGGGCGATCTCCTCGCACTTGATCACGCGGCCCGCCCCGTCCAGATAAGCGGCCAGCAACACCTCGTCCTGCTCGCCCGCAAACTGCGGCACGAAATAGGCGCCGATGCGTTCGATGGTGTTGAGCCTGTCGCTGTGCCGCTCGCTTTTGGCGACGTCCTGCTGATACCGCGCGCACATCGCATACGCCAGCCGGAGCAGCGTGGCCGCGCGCGGCCCGATGCCCTCCACCTCGCAGAGCTGCTCAGCCGGCGCTTCCAGCACCGCGTGCAGCGAACCGAAGCGCGCGAGCAGCCGGTGCGCGGTCGGGTTGGTATCCACGCGCGGGATGGCGAAAAACAGCAAAAGCTCGAGCGCCTCATGGTCGCTGAACACGTCCAGCCCGAACCGGCGGAACTTTTCCAGCACGCGCTCGCGATGGTTCTGATGCAGCTTTTCCGCCATGCCTTCGCCCTCCTCTTTGGTGTTTACAGATGGATGCGCTGTTCGGCCTGCCGCAGCGCACGCGCCACCAGCGGGCTGTCCTGAATCTCGGGGAACGGGACGGTCGGCTGCGGCTCGCCCTCGTGCGGGCGCAGGATCTTGCCCATCCACAATACGTCCCGCCACTGGCCGAACTTGTACATACTCTCCTGATAGGCGCCCGAGATGATAAAGCCCATCGCCTTGTGGAACTTCATCGAGCGCTCGTTGGGCGAAGTGATGCCGACATAGATGTTATAGTATCCCTGCATGGCAAGCAGTTCAAACAGCGCGGCATAGATCGCGCCCGCGATGCCGTGGCGGTGCCACTCCTGCGCGACGTAGATCGACGTCTCGACCGACCACTGATAGGCCGCGCGCGTGCGGTGCGGGGACGCATAGCCGTAGCCGACGACTTCACCGTCGATCGTGCACACGAGCCACGGCAGGCGCTCGCCATAGGTGCGCATGCGCCCGAGGAATTCCTCGAGCGTGGGCGGCTCGTATTCGCTCGACACGGTGGTCTGGATCACATACGGCGCATACAGCGCCAGCATATCGGCCGCGTCGCTTTCCTTTGCGACGCGCAAAACAACTTCCGACATAGTTTTTCTCTCCCGTTGCGATATTTTCCGTCATTCTATTATACCGCGCGGGCTTGGCTTGTTCAACCGGTTTTTGCCGCTTTTGCCGCCAAAAATCGTACATGCGTTCGCCTGTTCTTTTGTGCGCTTTTCCGGCAAAATCGAACAACGGAAACCGCTGTAAAACGCGCATCCTTGTCCGCTCAGCCGATTGCTTTTTCCCGTTGTTTGGGGTATACTACTGTAAGCGATTTTTCAATAAGGGAGGCTTGCGCATTATGGTTCGTCATGGTTTCATTCACTCGAAAGAAGATATCAAATTTCTCGTTCTGTTCGCGATGGATTTGCTGCCCTTTCCGGTCAGCTTCAGCACGGTCGTGGATCTGACGACCTGGTGCGATGAGGGCTTCGGTTATTTTGAACTGAGCGAAGCCTTTTATGAGATGGTGCCCACCGGCCACATCGAGGAGGTCCCCGGCGATCCCGAGCCCACTTACCGCATTACGGACAAGGGCCGTGAAGCCACGCATGTGTTTGAAAAGCAGCTGCCCTATCCGGTGCGCGAAGCCGCACAGCGCTCCGCGCTGCGCGTGGTGCGCCAGATCCGGCGGGACGCGGCCATCCACACGTCGGTGACCGAGCGCAGCGAAAACGACCTGACCGTCCGCATGGAGATGGAGCAGGTGTTCGCCGTGGAGATGGCAGTGGTCAGCCGCGGACAGGCCGCGATGCTCGAGCGCACCTTCAAAAACAACGCGGAGGCGATCTACCAGACCTTATTGAGTGCCATGACCGCAGATTACGAAACCGAGAAAGAAGACGAAACCCCTTGAACTACATTAAGCAACTGGGCGTACTGCTCGCCTGCTGCGTCGCAGGCGACGCGCTTTCCACTCTGCTGCGCGGTGCGCTGCCCGGCAATGTGCTCGGGCTGACGCTGCTGCTCCTGCTGTTGATCTTTGGCCCCATTCAGGAGCACCATGTGGCGCATACGGCGGATTTTCTGCTGCAAAACATGGCCTTTTTCTTCCTGCCCGCCTGTCTGGGCGTGCTCGAAATCTTCGCGCAGATCAAAAGCGAGATTCTGGCCATCCTCGCGGTGTGCGTGCTGACCACGCTCTGCACTGCGGCGGCCACCGCGCTGACCGTCCACATCGTATTCCGCCTGCAGAACCGCGAAAGTGAGGAGGCGTTCGACCATGACTGATTTGCTTTCCTCGTCGTCCTTCTGGATGGCGCTGTCCATCGGCTGCTACGCGCTGGGCGTCAAAATCCAGCGCAAAACCGGCTCGGCGCTGTGCAACCCGCTGCTGATCTCCGCCCTGCTGGTCGGTATCGTCCTGGTCGTGACCGGCACCAGCTACCAGACCTATGAAAGCGCCGGGCAGCTGATCTCGTTTTTCCTGACCCCGGCGACCGTCGCACTGGCCGTGCCGATCTACCGCAAGCTGGATGTGCTCAAGAAAAATCTGGTGCCCATCCTCGCCGGCGCGCTGGTCGGTTCGCTGACCTCCATCCTGAGCGTGCTGCTGTTCTGCCATCTGTTCGGCCTGTCCGGCACCACCACCCGCTCGCTCATCCCGAAATCGGTCACCACGCCGATCGGCGTGGCCCTGTCCGAGATGCTGGGCGGCCTCGCGCCCGTGACCGCGATCGCCGTGGTGTTCACCGGCATCGTCGGCGCGATCCTGCTGCCGACCTTCCTCAAGTGCATCGGCGTGCGCAACCCGGTGCAGATGGGCCTGTCCATCGGCACAGCGGCCCATGCGGTCGGCACCTCGCGTGCGATCGAACTGGGCGAGACCGAAGGCGCGATGAGCGGCCTTGCCATCGGCGTGGCCGGCCTGCTGACCGCGCTGCTCGTATCGGTCGGCTCGATCCTGTTCGGATAACCCGAAATCAAAAGCGGTCTGCATAACGCAGGCCGCTTTTTTGCACCAAAAAAAGAAGGAACCGGAGTTCCGGTTCCTTCCTGATGGGCTTTTTGAATTAGCCGAAGTAACGATGCAGCAGGCCCTCGAAAGCCTTGCCATGACGGGCTTCGTCGCGAGCCATCTCGTGGACGGTGTCGTGGATGGCGTCCAGGTTCAGCTCCTTGGCCTTCTTGGCCAGGTCGGTCTTGCCCTGGGTAGCGCCGTTCTCGGCGTCCACACGCATCTCCAGGTAGCCAAACGGCTGCGCCGTTCGGCGCCGGACAGCGTGCAACAGCACGAATTGGGCTTCCTTCGGTGTTTTTGGTCATTTCCCCTCTTGCCACAATTGGATATTTTTCATTTGTGACGATTCCGTTTATTGCCACAAAAAATCCACAACACAGGAGGATTTGGCATGGCAAAGCAGAATGACGCAGGGATCTACAAATTGAAAAATGGGAATTGGGGCTATCGCTATGTTGTGATGGTCAATGGCGTCCGCAAGGAGGCCAGGAAAACCAAAGATGAATTTGGTACGCCCTTCAAAACAAAACGGGAAGCAATAAAGGCGCGGCAAGCTGCCATTGACCGGGAACAGAATTCCCGCAAGCCCAAACCTACGGTGCGGAAAACCATTCAGGAGGTCTATCAGGAATACTGTGCCACGGGCCGTAGTGATCGGGCCTACAACACCATCCGCAAACAGGACAGCTTGTGGAAGAACCACCTTTCCGCTCGGTTCGGCAACCGCTTCGTGGATGAAGTCAGCGCGGCGGAGGTGGTAGACTATCTGACGGAGCTTTATTGCGGGCGGGGCCTCTCCTACCGCTATGTGGAGAGCTTTCTAAAACAGTTCTACTTGCTCTTCGGTCAGGCGTATTCCCGAAACTACCTAGATGTGGATTCCTACAGCAAGCTCTGTATCAACAAAGATACCAAAATTCACATGCCTAAACTGAAAACGGACGATGATCTGGATATTGTGGCGTTCAGCAAGGAAGAACTTGCCGTATTGGATGATTACTTCCATGGAACCAATGCGGAAACGGCGTACTTGCTGGGACGGTATTGCGGCCTTCGTATCAACGAGTGTTACGGCCTCAAATGGTCAAATGTCGATGTGGTCAACGGGACGATCTTGATTGACCGTCAAATGCAATACCAGAACGGCCTTATCAAACTGGTGTCGCTGAAAACCCGCAACGCCAAACGCACCATTTACATGTGCGACAAATTGAAAGTGTATTTTCAAAAGCTAGCCGAGCGACGGGAACAGGATATGCTCCAATACGCCACCCTGCGGGAACAGAACCAGCGTATCATAGAGGACTTAGGGGGCAAGAAGATTCCTTCCACGGAGCTTGTGAACTGTCTACCAGATGGAAAAATCCAGACGGTGAACTCCATGAAATACCCCTCGCGGGAACTCAAAAGCAAGTATCACATCATGTTCAAATACCACTACCTGCGCCACACCTACGGAACCATGATGGCAGAAATGAATACCCCCACCCACCTTCTCTGCAATCAGATGGGACACGGGAATATCCAGGTCACGCAGCGGTATTATATTGCTCTTTCCAGAACAGGCATTGATATTTTACGGGATAATCTAAATCAGCTATAATTAAGAACTTTTAAAAAGATAGCAAAAGAAAGAGTAAGTTTCAAATGTTTATTCTTAATTATCAACATCCTTTTTTAAATCTTGAGAATATTCAAAAGTAGTTAAAAGAAGTTTCCTAATTGACGACGGAGTATTAAAACTGGTAAACATTCTAGAAAAAATTCCTTGTCCTACTTCTATGGATACATCATCTTTTTCTATCAAAATTCCTTGTCCATTAACATCAAATATTTTATTTGAACCCTTCATCTTTGAATTAGCTCTAGCAGTTTCCTTTTTACTCATCCATCTAATCGTACATCCTTCTTTTTCAAATGTATCTAACCATTGTTTTAAATCTAGTGTCATTTTAATGATTTTCTTTCCTAAAACTAGATCTACTATAAAACTATCCGAAAAAGGATGCAGAAATACAGGATAAGAAAGCGGATCAAAAAATGATGCTCGCATATCATAAATTGGCATTTCTATTTTTAATCCCTTGGCCCACATATCAAATACCTGGCTTGGAAATTTCTCGACATCATAAACTCCTATTAAAAGGCACCCTTCAATAACAGATATAGAATATCCTTTCTTATGACAACTTTCTGACAACTGTTTTAATACATCTACAAAAGTGTCTAATTCTATTTCATCTTGAATTACTCTAATCTTTTGCCCCGTTAGTAAATCCGTTCCATATCCCGTTGAAACTATTTCCTGTACCTTACTAGACTTATCGATCTGCTTAACTGCCCGTTCAAAATGTTTTATAAAATGCTTATCTTTATCTTTTAGTCTTAGTTCTAAATACCTGGGACATTTAACATCTATTGCCTCATCTATTATTTCAAAAATCTCCTCATTAACAGGGCCTTCTTTTAGTTCGGCAATTTTGATACCTTCATCTTTGCTGATGGTTACTACATCCCCTATTTGAATAAAAGATGTCAAATCACTAATTAAAACAAAAGCGTCAGGGTGATCTTGTGTATAATATTTTGCAAAGACTATCTCGGAGTCTAAGTTAGAGTCTGTAATATCAATCCGCTCTTGCCCACAATAAAATCGTCGCAATGTAGATAAATCGTACTGAAAAATTTGCCAAGCAATAGCATCCATTAATTTTCGTAAAACATGCTCCTGAAATATTGCATGATTTAGGGCTTGATTAACTTCTCCTGACAATGCTTTATTGTGTTGTCGTCTAGCATCTGCCAAAGATGTTTTTAACCTTTTTTGCTCTAACAATATCTTTCTGAGAAGATAGATTACACGATCCTGTGCTGCAAAAAAGCCTTTATGAACTTGAGTTATAAACTCCTCAACTTGTTCTTGCTCCTTCGCCAGATCATCAAGGCTGTTGAAACCAAAGTTTATATGTCGAATGCCATATTCTCGAATATAGTATATAAGGTTTTTCAACTCACGAGAAAATTTCGTATCATTCATCAATACTTCCCTCTCTCAGTCATTATTCAAAATACAGCCCGCTAATTTCATCAATAAAAGCTTTCATATCTTGTATCGTATCAACAGGATTTAAAATTTTTGCTCTCTTTCCGAACCCACATACCCACGCAAAAAATTGATTGCTGATTTCTACATCGGCGGTCACAACAAAATGCTTTTCATCGTCCCGCCTATAAAATACATCGGGACTTGTTCCAAACCGCTCGACTGCCGTATCAAGCAAGGAATTGATAAACCGGATACTGACGCGCTTCCGCTCCCCGCCAAACATGGAGAACACGCGGCGGGTATAACTTTCGATGTCGATTTTGGAAAACTCTTCTGCTCCCTCTCGCGGTTCATTAAGAAGTTTTACTTCCTTCATTCGATCAACACGATATGTAGCGATTTGTGGTGCCTTTCTATTACCAGCAGGCCCATAACCCAGCAGATAATAATTCCCTTCGTTTATCAGCAACTTGTAGGGGCTTACTTTGTAAATGGCCCCTTTGCGGCGCTCCACCTGTATTATTCCGTTTTGAAGTGTATATTTCAAATATTTGAAGCTGATTTTCTGCGGAATGTGGGGCTTGCCGTCTTGCCTGGTAGCCATAGCCTGATTGATCTTTGTAATGATCGCCATGGTTCCCTTTTGGGTTGTTTTCACCCGGTCGCACAAAAACACTTCCCGTTGAAGCTGCTCCGCCTGATAGGTGCTGCAAAACTCGCCCAGCGTGTCCACCAAATCTTTCGCTTGCCGGGCGGATATGAACTTTGCCGCATGGACACACTCGGCCAGCAACCGCAGATCATCAAACTCAAATTGACGGGACAGCAGCCGGTATTTCCCGCCCTGCCCGCCTTCTATATCCATCCCAAACACATCCCGCAGGGCGGCAATATCCCGGTAGATGGCGCGGCGCTCCGCTTCAATCCCGCACTCATTTTTCAGATAGTCCACTACATCCCCGGCGGTAACAGGGTGGTTCTCGTCGGAGTTCTCCAAAAAGTATTTGGCAACATAGAGCGTTTTCACTTTTTGGTTTTCTGACTTTGCCATGTGTGCCGCCTCGCTTTCCCGGTCTTGTGTCCAGTGTATCATAAAATCAGGAAAAAGGCAGCAGCAAAGAGTATTGGGGCCGCTCGTGTCGAGCGGCCCCAAGCTGTCAAACAAGCTGTGCGTGGTTCTGTATTGCTGTTTCGATCCGTTGCGGCTCAATTCCAATATACCGCTGTGTGACGGCGGCGGAACTGTGCTGTAATAGCCGTTGTACCAGGGCAATATCATAGCCATTCGCCTTGTATATCTCCGTGGCGTACCACTTGCGAAAGCTGTGCGTGCTGATCCCCTCAAAGCCCAAGTAATTGCACACGATATGGAGCTGCTTCTGTATAGCCCTCTCGGTGATAGGGAATATCCGGGCATTTCGGTCTATGCCGTTGCGCAGGCAGTAGTTTTCTATGTATTGCTGGATAACCAGCGGAACGGTGAACACCCGGCCCTTGCCGGTTTTCTGCTCGGTGATCTCCAGGCGGTATCTGTCCCCGTCCCGGACAATATCGCAGGGCCGCAGCTTCAATATATCGCTGATCCGCAAGCCTAAATTTCCTTCCAGCACCAGGGCGGTGGCTATTCGCTCATTAGGGCGGCAGCCGCTGAACCCCTCGCGCATGGTCTGTATAATCTCCTTGTATTGCTCGGTGGTGAGCGCCTTGGTTTTCTTGTTCATGGTGGCCTCCATCGTCAAAAGTTCGTTTTTTCAAGCGGGAAAGTTCGTGTATTTCGGGCGGCGGTGGAAAGGTCCTGTGATTGCTTGGTTTTGGTGTTCGTATTTCTGGACTTATACGAACTTCGGGAAGTGGGCGGGAATTACTCCCCGCCCTTCCCTGTCAACCGGCCAGCACCATCCGCTCATTACAGTCCAAGCAAGCGATATTTACCGCTTTGGTAGCCCGAACGGAATTCCCGCAGCAGGGGCAGATATACTTTCTCGTGCTGGACGGACGCGGCGGCGGGGTGGTTCCTGTGCCGCTGTGCGTCCCGGTGCCGGTGACCTGGAAACTGGCAAATTCATTGCGGTTTATGAGAATGTCGGTCAAGCCGTTCTCCAATACGAAGTCCAGCAGCTCGTCAGATGGGCTTGTGTGGCTCCATCCGTATTTGTCGCTATGCTCCACTATCAGGCCATGGGCTTCGGCGGCGGCTTTGAAGCGCCGGTTGTGGTAGGTGTTGCCCCGGCTGCAATCCTGCACGCCGTTCTCGAAGTTGTAGTAGTGAACCATTTCGTGAAGCAGGGTCGCCGCCACTTCCTCAATGGGGCGAGCCAGTGTCCCGGCCCCGATATTGATTTCATGGGTGCCGCCCAGCTTGGAAACCCAGGTATCTTCCCGGAGGGAGAAGTGCCCGTAGGCGCGGGGCGTGGACTGGATGGTGATGGTGGGTCTTGAAAGTGTACCTTCAAAGAATTCAGCGTTTAGCAGATCGAACACTTTGTTGAGATACCCGGCCACGCGGTTATAGCTTGTCAGTTCCTTCATGTCTTTATCTCTCCTGTTCTTGATTTTGGGGAGAGGGCAAGCTATAATGTTCTTGCCCTCTCCGTTCTGGTTTGGGTGGAAGTCCTTTGCCTGTGAGCTTTGGTCGGCGTTCAGGCAAGGGGCTTTTCTTCATGCGCTGATGGTGAAGCGGCGGCTCTGGCTCTGCTTGGTGAAGGCTTTGTAGAGGTCGCCGTACACCTTTTTGAAAGCGGTGGTGTCGAAGCGGTTGGAGAGAACGGAAGTCCAGCGGACGATGTACTTTCCAGCGGCCAGCTCTTCGGTGTCGCGCTCCATCATTTCGGCCTTGATGCTGTCCCGAATGGCTTCGGCCTCCGCCTTGGCCTCTTCAATAACAGCCTCCCACTCGTTCAGCGCCTCGATCTTGGCTACCAGTTCATTCTTGCTCATGTTCAGCTCTCCTTTTCTTTTATTGGGTGTTCCCCTTTGTTGATTCTATATTACACCTTTTTTAAGTGTAATTCAATCCGCAGAGTACACAAATATTACACCTAAATTATGTGTAATATTAACACTTGAAAAGAGTGTAATTCTGTGCTAAAATGAGGACAATGGAAGAGGAGCGCAATTTTTTATGCGTCCAGAGAGGAGAAAAGCCATGCCCATCAAATACAAGGTTGATGTAATTGCAGCCCTGAAAGAAGCAGGGTACAACACTACCAAGATTCGGAAAGACAAGATCATGGGCGAAGCCATGTTGCAAAAAATTCGCAGCGGCCAGATGGTTTCTTGGGCCACACTTGAAACTATTTGTGAACTGCTGAACTGCCAGCCCGGCGACCTGATCGAGTACGTCAAGGAATAGGAGATGCTGCCATGTTTGGAGACACAGACCTGCCCCTTGCCCTCATTATGGAAGAGATTTTAGGTTGGGAGAAGAAACCCGGTCAAAAGGATGAAGAAGAGGGAGAAAACCAGCAGAAAGACACAACTTTCAAAAAGTTTTGATGCAAAAAGAGAAGTCGGAGAGAAGTTTCAATAACTTCCTCCGACTTTTTGCATTTATTTAAAATAATACTTGACCGTCTTATCCAGCTTCTCGTGGAACGCCTGGGAAAGCTCCTGCTCGGCCTTGGCAGTGATCTTCTTGGTGCTGCTGTCAATCACGCTTTTTGCCACAGCATCCACCAGATCGCGCCGCTGCATGAGAAAATCATAGAAGCGCTGGCGGCGGCTCTGCTCGTCTTGCCAATCCGCCTTCGCCCGCTTGTAATTTTCAAAAGCATTTGGGGCGGACCTGCTTTGTGCCGCAAGTGCGGCCTCTATCTGGGTGAGATGGTTCGCGCTGTCCTGGCGCTCAAAGTCCTGCAAAATCTAAAGTAGTTCGTGAAACATGAACGTTTCCTCCTTCTAATAAATTTTGAATATACACTTTCAAGTGTGGAAGCGGCAATTCGCGTGTACCTAAAATCCTATTTTAATTTAATTATTATGGGAAACTTGGTACACGCGAACAGCGGCAGATTTAACTTGAAATTCTTCGATAATGGTTCCTACACACGCGCTCAATCAACCCGTTTTTGATGAGACGTGAAATTTTGTCTTTGTTTATCCCTTGTGCGGCTAATTCGGCGGCAGTCCATTCATCTCCTGTGACCGCTGCAAAGTTCCGCTCCGCCGCTGCGCGGCTTCTCGCTTTTCCTAACTTGGCGGCATTTTCTTTATTTGAAGCGGCGGTGATGTTGTATTGATAATCTTCAAAGGCCAAATCCTACATACTCACATCAAATGACCTTGTCTCGGCCCATGCAAAGTCTGGGTTACTTTTATCCAGCTCCACCTTGTAAATATGTTCTCCGAGCGGAATACCGTCAACATCGTTGTAATCTAGCAAAGCTTTGATGTAATTCCCAATTCTTAAATCGCACTCGTCCAACGCTGGTTTTGTCAGCCCCATTCTTACACCATTACGCCACCAAAGGCGCGGCTTTAGGATAGCTTGTAAACGGTCGTACTTCTCCTTGTATGAAAGTTTTTTACTCCCGATAGCAAGACGAATTTCCATATTTACACGGGCCTATTGCTGGATGGCTTCAAAGCGCAAAGTAATATCATCGTTTACAATCTCATAGTGCCGCACTCCTTTTTCCACCTCTACCGTGTAAAAGGCGTTTTCGGTTCGCGGCAACTCCTTTTTCAAATTCGGTGCCCATCCATAATAGACCAACAGCGCGGCGGCTTCTTCCTCTGTATTGGACACATCTAAACACGCCTGCCAATTTTGACTGAGTTCAACATTTGTTGTGTAATGTAAGGCAAACTGGATGAACTTTACAATCTCATTTCCATTAGTAAGCGGCGGCGGCATTTTATACTTGCGTCTGAAATAAAAGATTGCCCGGTATCTCTCACTGTATGGAAGCACTTGCAGCTTATCATTAAGTGGCTTCACTTGCTTTTTATAGGACTTGAACGCACTTCCAGATAGTAGTGCGATTACATCATAAGCAGTTACCGATTTATTTCCGCTGTCGGGCAATAAGAAGCGGTCTGAATTCTTTTGAAGCTGGATAACCAGATCGCCAAACTGAAATTGCTCGTCCGGGAGAGGTGCAGCGGTGGTGCTATCTTCCAGCATACTGAACCAATTATCTCCGAGCGGAAGCGGGACTCGCGACTCTGCGTTTTGGTTTGGCTCTTCCTCCAGATCGTCAAGTTCGTTTTGAGTCCCCTGCATAATGTCGGCCCAATTGCTATCCCAAAGTTTACTATCCGGCCCAATCTCACAAATATAGTCCCATGTGTTCACACAACTTTGAGGCTGGAATGTTTCCCCAGGCTTACTCCAATACAGGAACACTTTTCCACCTAAATCAGCGCCGAACACATGAAAAATATCAATACCAACGGAAAGCCATTTTTTCTGTTTCCAGTTAGGTGATTTTTTCTCTTTCAAATCGGCAAAGACCCTTCGCTGCTCTGCGCTCATTTGCTGCAATAGCGCTTCTTCGGAACGCTCTTCCAGCATGGGATAACTCCTGTTGCCTTTACTGCTTGCGTGTTTGCCTTTGCCTCTGCTCATGGGACGCGACAAGTCAAAGTTTTCCTTGATAAGCTGATAAAGTTCTTGCGTCTTATCGGTCAGCCCAACGGTATTGTCCCATGGCTCCCATTCATAAATGAAATGGCGTGCGTCACAGAACATATCCACCTTGTTCTTGCCGTCTGTTGTGACATTGCTCATTTTGCAGACAAAGCTCGGGGTTCCGCCTGCCGTCAGCAGATTGATGCCGTCAAAAAGCGGCGTGGCGGCGGTTTTGTCTACTCCATAAAACATGTGATAGCCGCCGCCCTGTGACCGTGTTACCTTATCGGCCAGTTGATAAGCCGCTTGAAAGAAACTGCTGCCAGTGTCGATCTCTCCGTCGATCTTGTCAAAGTCGATCACAAAAATATAGAGGTCACCATACTTGGCGCAATCCAGATACAGGCTGACACGCAGACTATCGTCACCGCTGGTACGCTTATCTCTTTGCCAATATTCATTGAGCGTTTGAACTGCCTATTCATAGGAAAGCTCATAGTATCGGTAGAGTTCACCATCTTTTCCGCCAAAGAGCTTTTTCGGCCGTCCTTGTCCGTCAATATACATGGGGACTTTCATCGTCTTGCTTTGTTCGCCGCTGCCACTCTTGGACTTGCCGCCCAAAACAAAGCAATTGTTGTAGGTTGAAGCGTTCATGTGGGTTAGTCCTTTCTTATAGAATAAAACAAACAGCAAGGAAACTGGTGATCCCCTAGACGGGATGGAAGCAACCCACAAACTTCCAATACACCTACTGCCTTGCTGCTTGTTTCATCCTACAAAAGAGCGATTTTTAGCTTTTTACCTCTTTCCTACTTTCTATTTATATTATAACACAAAAAATTTTTTAGGGCAAAAAAACGGAATAACGCTCCCATTTTCCTGATTCTGCAACAAAGTAATTACCTTTCTTTGAAAATTCGTCACTTTACCTTTTGAAGTTGCCAGCACTTCTCAAAAGTTCTTTCAGAGTTGTCAGTTTTGTTCAGAAGTTGAGCATTTGCGGGTGAAGATTGCTTCTTGAAAGTGCAGTTTCAACTTGGAGCGGAACCCTGATTGCGAGCGGGTGAAGGAATTACCCTCGCAAGAAGGCGACCGGGAAGGGGTGGGATACCCCCATGTAGAGTGAATAAATGTTCCGGCCACACCAGGGCGGGGGATGGTTTCGGGATAGCGCATTTGTAATTCGCGGCGGCGGCTTTTCTTGGCATTTTTCCCGACCGCTGAAAAAAGACGGGGAACACGGACGATTGCGGCAGACACGGGAGTTGGCAGCGTACAAATAAAATTTTCACGAAACACTATGCAGCCAGGATATTGTATTGACCACATAGGGCCGTTAAGATTATTGTGTGAGATTAGATGTGCTTTGATATAGAAAATGGGAGGCAGAATTTCTTCCACTTCCCATCCACGTTTATTCTTCCACTTTTACAATGTCGATTGCTGCATCCAATAAAAGATTGATTAACTCATTCCTGGAGCGATTTGTTTCTGCTGACAATGCATCCAGACGATCAATCATTTCCTCTTTCATACGAACTGATACAACTTTATATCCATCATCGCCCCGTCGAGCGGCCTTTTTTGTAATTTTGATTTCCTTTTCCATGCTGTCACCCCGCTTATAGTTTTAGTGTACCTTGACAGCATTAGTTTTTATATACTATAATATTATAGTTAATATATACTATATTTTTATAGTTAAAAAGGAGTGGTAAAATGAAAAAACAACTGTCTCTTGTACTTGCAGCAACCTTGATGCTATCTTTGGCAGCGTGCGGCAGTGGAGAAACACCGAACGGCGGGGCATCCGAAACTGAAGTTAATGCCACACAAGAGGCGCAAAGCGGCTCTATTCAAAGTAAAGGGCTATTTCTCATAGAACGGGCAGAAGGAGATGAATTGGACGATCTAACCGCCCAGGAAACCTATTTGATTCATGTCTACGATATTGTGCCAGATGAATCTAAAAATGTAGATATGGGTGTTTTCGAGTCCAACTATTCTATAACAATGAACGGGGTCAATACTTACGAACCGTTGTATGCGCCAGCCAGCTATTCCCTTGACAGCCCCACTACTCCCAATCGCGCTCAATACTTTATGCTGGCCAGCGGCTATGCAGCTCCTCCAGAACTTGGAACCGTTCTTGCCGGGGGCGACCCGATCCGGGCCATGTCTATTTATAAGATCAACACGAACGACATAAAAGATAACATGACTGCAACATTTACGGTGGATAGCTGCGACGTATTCGATTGTGAAATAAATTTTGATCGGGATGACATTATCAGTATTGCCCGATTTGACGATGTTTTCCAGATTGAAGATAATCCGACAGACTATCAGATTGCCGCCGCTTATTTCCAGCGTGTAAAAACCATCTGCAACAACTCCATGACAGGCACTTTGTTTAACAAATTGGGCAGTAATGGTCTGACCTCTTATCAGGACGGTATTACGGTCATAAAAGGCTGGTACGATTATGCTGTATTCAGCGCTACACAGCTAGAGGGCTTTACTGAAGAGCTGGCAGACGCGGAAACCGCCATTGCACCCGATGATATTCCCCGCTTTGACCGTGAAGCTGTAAAACGCGTCCATCCCGATTTGCCGGTAGACGAGTTTGAGGACGCGCTGGCATCTTGGCTGACCAATGGACAAACCGCTTTGGACGCACTAAGCGGCGGACAGGATAGCGGAGAAGCCGGTGACTTGGCCGACACTGCCATTGCAAACATGCAAACATACGGCCCACAAATCATAGCATACTACACCGCAAAACTCAGCAATCAATAAAGCAAAGAGAGGACGGTACACCAGCAGTACCGTCCTCTCTCATTTTGTATTTCATTGTTTTCAAGCGCCCTTCTGCTCCTTCTTCTCTTCCTGCTTCTTCTGAAAGGCAGCAAGATCAATCACCTTGGGCGCATTGTTGCCAAAATCGGGCAGCTCCTTGTACTTGGGGAACTGGGCCTCAAACCAATCCCGCACAAATTTGTACGGGCTGGGCTGCTCCAGGGAACAGGTCTTGACTACCTCAAACTGGGCCAGCAGCTCGTCGGCGTTCTGGAACACGCTCATGTACTTCTCCATATTGGCGTAGGTCAGGTTTTTGGTGGGGCGGGCCTTCTTGGGAGCGCGGCGGGTCTTGCGGATAATGGTCAGGCCGGGAAAGTCGGCGCGGATTTGCTGCAACAGCTTGTACTCCTGAGAAGTGGGGTTGCTGGCGGCATCCTCAAAAGCCTTGGTCATGGTCAGGGTGTTGTTCACAAAGTCGATCTTGTAAGTATTCTTCATGGTATTTTCCTCCTTGATAGTTCTGAGTTGTTGGTTGTCTTAAAAGTCCAAGTAGAGGTCAGGGGTATCGTCTTCGAAAAGGGGATGGCCGGGGTGGGCCCCTCGCAGACTGTTGTACTGGTCGGTGAACTCCGCTTTCAGCGCTTCATCGGTCAAGCCAGTCAAACGCTCTCTTTCTTTGTGGTACTCTCCATCGGTGGTGCAGAAGAGCAGCAAATAGCCAATCATGCGAGTACGGGTAAATTTCATAGTATCAAACTCCCTTCGTTTTGAAATGTGTACTTCAACATTAGAAATTGGAAACGACCTTAAGGTTGTCGGCGTCCTCGGCGGTAGGTTCTGCCGCCTCACCGTTGTCAGCAAAGAATGCCTTGTATTCGTCATACTTGGGGAACTTGGCAAGGAACCAGGCCAGCACCGCACGATAGGGATTCTGCTGGATGGCGGCGGTCTCCTTCTGATCGTTGAACTCCTTGATAAGCGCCTTGCCGTTGGGCTGCATGTTCAGGAAGCGCTCCATGTTGGCGTAGGTCAGATTCTTGTAGGTGCGCTTGCTGGTGTTCTTCTTAATGGTCTTGGTCACCATCTGGGCGCTGGGGAAATCCTGGCGGTAAGCTCTCCACTCTCTGTATTCGGGAGTACCGAAGATACGGGCCTGCTTCTCGAAAGCCTTGGTGACCTGGGCGTGGGTATCGTCGATGTAGATGATAGCGTTCTTTTTCATGGTGATATTCTCCTTTATTTCATTTATTTTTGTTTTGAGAGATTTTGTTTTTCTCTTGTTCTCTGTCCCTCTTTGTGCTTTAAGTATAGCATGGGCAAAGAGAAAACCTGTACTTTAATAGTGACATGTGATATAATCAAACTATGAAAAAAGCAGCCCCGAAGGGCTGCTGAAATGGAAAGAAAACCGCCAATTTTGATCCCGTTTGGCTTCTATCCGATGAAAAGTCGCTGCTTTTTCTTCTGATGGGGCCAAAAGTTCATAAAAGTTGATGGTTTTTCTCAAAAACTTGTTGTTAAGCGGTGAAAACCGCTTGATATAGGGCAAAAAACGGAATATCCACATGTGGAAGGTTTTCCATCGTGGGAAAGAGAGAAATGCCACAAAAACATCCACAATGAGCCGCCGTAAGTGCAAAAAGAGAGGGAACCGGTTTCCCGATTCCCTCTCGAAAAGTGCTTGTTTATCCGGTTTGGATTAGCCGAAGTAGCGCTTCAGCAGGCCCTCGAAAGCCTTGCCATGACGGGCCTCGTCGCGCGCCATCTCATGTACGGTGTCGTGGATCGCATCCAGGTTCAGAGCCTTGGCACGCTTTGCCAGGTCGAACTTGCCAGCGGTAGCGCCGTTCTCAGCGTCAACACGCATCTCGAGGTTCTTCTTGGTGGAGTCGGTTACGACTTCGCCCAGCAGCTCTGCGAACTTCGCAGCGTGCTCAGCCTCTTCGTAAGCAGCCTTCTCCCAGTACAGGCCGATCTCCGGATAGCCCTCGCGGTGTGCAACGCGCGCCATCGCCAGGTACATGCCAACCTCGGAGCACTCGCCCTCGAAGTTAGCGCGCAGATCCTTCATGATGTCTTCCGGAGCGCCCTGCGCTACGCCGACAACATGCTCAGCCGCCCAGGTCTTCTCGCCGGACTGCTCCTTGAACTTCTCAGCCGGAGCATGGCAGATCGGGCACTCAGCCGGAGCCGCTTCGCCTTCATAAACATAACCACATACGGAACAAACGAACTTCTTCATGATTTTTTCCTCCTGGTATCCTTTTTATAGTTTTTTATTTTTGGGACGGAAGAAAACGATCCATCGTAATGGAACAAAGCTGTTCCCGCAGAGACCGGTTGATCTCGGAGAACACGCGATGGAAATCGCATTCCTTCCGGTTGCCGACACGGGTGCACTGAAATTCATTGGCCAGGCAATGGTTGATCGCGATAGGCCCGTCAATGCATTCAATGATCTCACCGAGGGAGATTTCAGAAGGCGACCGGTTGAGCTCGTACCCGCCTGCCACGCCTTTGTAAGACTTGGTGATGCCGGACTGGGTCAGCTTGCGCAAAATCTTGAGTGCGAACCGCAGCGTTACGCCCGCCGATTCCGCCACATCCTTTGCACACTGCTTGCCCCCTGCCAGCGCCAGGCAATAGGTCACGCGGATTGCATAATCCGCTTCATGTGTGATTCTCAAGTCGTTCCTTCCTTTCTCTAATTGGAACATCATCAGTATAGTATTGTTCCAAGGAATTGTCAATAGTATTTCGTGAAATTTAATATATTTTTTTATTTGATATCAGTTATCAATAGTATCAATATTTTCCACTTTTTCCAGTAACAGACTTAACTCTACCTGACAGGGTCAGTATACCACATTTTCGAGTAAATGTCTATGAATTTTACTGGCATCCTGCTATGCCTTCTATATATAACGGATGCAAAAAAAATCGCAGTCACGCAAACCAAAACGCCCGCCCGTTCGTCTAATCTATGAAAGCAAAACCCGCCGGGACGGCCGTCCGCAGCTGCTTTCGGAAAGGACCACCCGCCATGATGGACAAAACCGAATTTACCGCCGCCGTGCTGGCCGCCGAGCCGACACTGTACCGCGTGGCAAAATCCATGCTGGGCAGCGAGCACGACTGCGCGGACGCCGCGCAGCAGGCGATCCTGCGCGCGTGGGAGCAGCTGGACACGCTGCGCCGCCCGCAGTACTTCAAAACATGGCTGACCCGCATTCTCATCAACGAATGCACCGCCATCCTGCGGCTGCGGCAGCGCACCGCGCCCTACGAGCCGGAACAAGCCGAAGCCATCCCCGCCCCCACCGCCGCCGACCACAGCGACCTGTATGCCGCGCTGCTGGCGCTGGACGAAAAACTGCGTCTGCCCGTGGTGCTGTATTATCTGGAAGGCTTCAAAACGCGCGAGATCGCCGGCATGCTCGGCATCCCGGAAGGGACGGTCAAAAGCCGCCTGCGCGCCGCGCGCGAACAACTCCGCAAAGACTTGGAAGGAGCGTGCTTTGCATGATGCACCATACCGATTTTCCCCCCATGACCGCCGCCTTTGACCGCCGCGTGCGCGAAACGCTCGACGCCCTGCCCGCGCAGCCGCCGCAAAAGCGGCGCGTCCCCCTGCGGCGCATCGTGTCGGTCGGCCTGGTCGCCGCGCTGTGCATCGGCGGCACGGCTTTTGCCGCCAGCGACCTGCCCGCGGCCATCGGCCGGACGTTCACCCTGCTGCTGCACGGCGAGGACGCGCAGCTATTGCAGGACTACACCGTCACCCCCGCGCCGGGTACGCTCGTGGACGAAAACGACCACTACCGCCTGTCGGTCGAGTCCGTGCTGTTTGACGAGAGCGCGGGCGCGGGACTCATCAGCCTGCACCTGCAAAATAAAACCGGCGACGGCGTGATGCCGTTTGAAACCAGCAAGCCGATCGCCGAATACCAGGCAGAAGGAATCGCATGGGGACAGTTTGCCGAATGTGTTTCTGTGCAAGAGGGTCAATATGATTTTCAGGTCGTATACGGCAATCTTGGCTTTTGCGGCGGCCGATTCTATCTGGACACCACCCGCTCGACCGAAAACGACTATTATATCGAAGGGGCGTTTATCCCCGGCATCGCACAGGACTACGCTGGCGGTGCGCTGCGGCTGGAAGCCGCCGAGCTTGGCCGCTCAATCCAAATGCCGGACGGATTATCCTATCGCAGCGCACCCGCGCTCGCGGTCGAGCTGCCGGAATTTGAGCAGATGCCCTATTATCAGACCGCAGACGGCCGCGTGACGCTCTCGCAGATCGGGCTGCATATCGTCGACCCTGAGATGTACTCTGTGGTCGACGAGCTGGACACGGTCACACTCCACATGAAGGACGGCAGCGAGCAGGTCATCATCGACCGCGAAAGCGGCATCGACCAGACGCTCTATGCGCTCGGCAACAGCCAGGGCGACGTCGGCTACGACACCGCGACCTACGTCCTCGCCCGCTCGTTCGAGCTTGCGGATGTGCAGGCCATCGTGCTCAACGGCACGGAATACCCGCTGTCCGAATAAGCCAAACCCAAAACAGGCCGCGTTGGCGGCCTGTTTTTCGTTGCGCGCCGTATCGCTTACGCGGTGAACAGCTGCGCCCAGTACGCGGTGCCGTTTACCACCGTGTAGCCCACGCCGATGGTCGTGAAGCTCTCGTTTAAGATATTCGCGCGGTGGCCGGACGAGTTCATCCACGCATTCACCACCTGCTGCGGCGTGGACTGGCCGTAGGCGATGTTCTCACCCGAACGGGTATAGGACACACCCGCCTCGGTCAGCGCGGTCGAGAAGGACGAGCCGTTCGGACGCGTATGCGAGAAGGACTGCACGGTCTCGGCCGCGCGCACCTGCGCCGCCTGCTGTACAAGGCTGTCCACCTTCAGCGCGGACAAGCCGTACTTGGCGCGCTCCGCATTGACCAGCGCTACCACCTGCGAGGCATAGTCGCCCTGCGAGGTTCCGTTATCCTGCTCGGGCGTCTCCTCCGGGGTTTGCTCGGGCTGTTCCGGGGTCACTTCCGGCTGTTCCGGGGTCACTTCCGGCTGCTCCGGGGTCACTTCCGGCTGCTCCGGGGTCACTTCCGGCTGCTCCGGGGCCTGATCGGGCTGCTCTGCGTCCGGCGTCTGCTCCGGCTGCTCGATATCCGGCGTTTGCTCCGGCTGCTCGATGTCCGGCATCTGCTCCGGCTGCTCGATGTCCGGTGCTTCCTCCGGCTGCTCTGCGTCCGGCGTCTGCTCCGGCTGTTCGATATCCGGCATTTCCTCCGGCTGCTCGATGTCCGGCATTTCCTCCGGCTGCTCGATGTCCGGTGTCTGCTCCGGCTGCTCGAGGTCCGGCGTCTGCTCCGGCTGCTCCACGTCTGGTGTCTGCTCCGGCTTATTTCCCGGGAATTGGCCGCAGATCAGCGCGAAATACTTTTCCAGCAACTGTTGCCGGAAACCGGATTCATATACATAAGTATAGACGCCTGCCGGGCGGTTCACCGCCTCCAGCGGCAGGTCTGCCGCCCCCGCCGCCGCGGTGGTCGTCATCACCGCCGCCAGCGCCAGCGGTACGATTTTCTTCAGCTGCATGATATGCTACCTCCTTGGTGTTTGGTTGCTGTTTCTGGTGCCCCTTGCACCATGTGCCAGAGTATAGCGTGTTTTGTAACCGTTTTGCAATGGAAATTGCTGCGCGCATCCCCTATATGCAGCAAAAACCGACCGAAAAAGGGATTTTTCGGTCGGTTTTCCGTCTTTTATGCCCGTTTCTCGATGTCGTACAGCTGGCTGAGCACCAGCCAGAGCTGCGGAAAGTAACGCATGATGTTCCACACGCTCACGCCGCGCAGCCGGTATTCCCCGGCCAGCGCCAGCTTGGCACGGATGGAGCGCGCGTCCTCAAACCAGACCTCGTGCTCGGCACGCTCGCGCCAGTAGTTGTAGTGCGGCGACTGCGCCTCGGCGTTAAAGCGGATGGGCGCGCCCACCTGCACCGCCTGCTCGACCGCCTGCACGTTGCCCAGGCTGCGCGCGCGGCTCTGGCCCTTGATGTAAGGCAGCGTCCAGTCATACCCGTAGTTGGGGATGCCCAGAAAGATCTTTTCCGGCGGGATCTGCGAAACTGCAAAGCGCACCACCTGCTCAACCTTGTTGATCGGCGCGACCGCCATCGGCTCGGAAAGGGCATAGCCCCATTCATAAGGGTGGGGAGGATACATAGCCGAAATTCGCATTAAAATGAGGTCGCTGGATTTCTTCTACAATGCAAAAAATACATTCTTGATAGGAAATTTATTGCAAATTAAACAAATTCAGGCTATACTATTCTGCATAAATACCATTGTTATCTGTGCCCAATAGACTACCTCAACGAAACCGAAGTTTAATGACAACAATTTTGAAGAACATCCTAAAGCAACTGGTCAGGAGGGATTTTATTGAAAAAGCCAGAAAGGCTGATTGGCTTTGTAGAATACAAAGGAACTAATTATCCATTTGAATTTGATGAAGATACTTTTTCTCTCCGCTTATTCCCACCAACCGAAGAAATATGGAACCAAGATTCTACCATTTCCAATATTTTCAGCGGTCTTAATACTGATCTACGAAAGCATGAGTGGATTGGCACCCAGCGCCTACAAGGGGTTACCTCTGAACGGAATAACATAATTTTCGAAGTTTTAGAGCACAAAGGAAATCAAAACGGTTTCTATACTTTTTCAGTTAATTGGTACTTTTATTATTCCGCTAAGTTGGATCCGAACCGAATAGACGGGTTTAAGATTGCAGGTGAAGAAGTAAATTATTTTTTCCCGCCCCAGAAAGCATTAGAACCAGAAATCGAGTTTAACGAAGACAAACAAACTCTACGGAAAATGTCTGTGACTGCAAAAGATCAGATTACAGAATCATGTGGTAAATATCGTGTAGCAAAAAATACGGATGCCAATATGACGGTTGAATCATATGCAGCCATGCATTTTTTCACCCACATCAACCCTATTGACGCTACAAGTATATTTGTTACAACTTTTTCTAAATCTGTAAATCTCAATTCTTTAATTACTGCGTATCGAAATCTTCTTCTTTTCTTCATGTACATTTCTTACCGAACTAACATGGCTATTCGTTCAGCAGACGTTTTCTCCCTAAATGACCAGCAGGAAAGAGATTATCAAGGATTGCTTGTTTTCAAGCCTCGCAGTGAAGTTGAAACCCACAAATCTGCTCCGGATAAGATTATCAAGTTTTCTCTTTTGAAAAGCAAAACCGGAGCACTTATTACCAGTATGAAAAACGGGGAAATTGGCTTTCAACACTTATGCGATTCCATTGAAGATGCACACCATTATCCCACAAGTAGAATCATAATGATTCTGGGAGAATTTGAACGGGAGTTTCGCAACATCTATGGAAAAGATTGTGACCGCTCAGCGGACTATATTTTAGTCAAAAATGATATTTTAGCTCTCATTGAAAACTACCGAAACTCCACAAGTGGGAAACGTCGAAAGTATGCTGGACAATTATGGAAATATGTTGATAACAGAGACAGCAGTTTTGAAACAAACCTCAAAAAAGCACTAAAGGATTGCGAAGAAATCTTGAAGCCTTTCACCAAAAAACGCTATGCAGGTGAATACGAGGAAATCATTTCGAATTTGAGCTCTCGAATGGGCGAAGTTCGGAATGGCATCGCGCATAGCCGTTTGGATCTCCATTTTGACGCAGTACATCTCTGTGATATTAAAATCGTCGAAGAGCTTCTTTACGCCATGAGATTGAAAAAGTTGCGACTTAAGACTCCGGAAATCCAAAAAGCAATCAACAATTTATTTATAGAGCATATATCTCTATAACTACTCCTGTCAAGGCATTGTTCATAATTGATCTTCTGTGTGTATGACAAAGCCCCGGCTTATTAGCCGGGGCTTTCCCGTGTCCATATTGAACACCGTTACTTTCAAATTGCTATAGAACACTTTCGAATCCCATCATCAGCTCCAATGCATTGAAGCAATGAACAAGCAGCGCTATAACACAGATCAAAATATTAACCAAGAATCCTTTACAGAATGCATCATAAGACAGCGCACAACATGTACGATGCATCCTACTCGTCCGGAAGGAGTTCTTCTAAGTATGGCTTCAATTCCAATATCAACTCATACACTTTTGTGCATGGATTTCTTTGAGACGGCAGCAAAGATTCATCATACTGTTTATCCAATTTACGTGCATTTTTTACTGCCTTTTGCAATCCACCATTTGCACTCAACATGGGAAATAGTTTAATCGCCTCATCTGTCTTATGTGCATGATCTAACCCGGTAATAGCGTTTACACGTGAAGACCACTCATGTGCCAGTGCCCCCGCGTCATAATAATTATGATGCAAACAAAGCCACAACTCAAAGCACACATTACTCCAAGCAATACGATATCCCTTTGCTTCAGCCCTGCATATTGCGTCATCAAAGTCCACGAAATTATCTCGATCAAACACTAACCAAACATGCTGGTATACTTTATTTCCTCGTGAGACATACTTTTCCGCTTCTTCAAGAAGCCTCCCTGTACTGCAGCCGGCTCCCTCACAACAAATAGCCGGTCGAATTTCGATCTGTCCTTGCTTAAATTTTTGTTCAATATACTGTTTTATCCCATTAAAATATCCCGGCTCAGTTTTTGTCCCTTCAGTAAGAATCAAAAACGAATCTGGCGCAGATGATCGAAAGTTATGCGCTCTTTCTCTCGGTATCCCACTTTTACGTTTTTCAAAAAACGTTCTGCTCATTCTACGTTCTCCCCCAGAATCGGGATAGCACCATAATTTCCTGCTAAATAGTTTTTCCTCAAAGAGGCATCATTTCTGACTTTGAAATCAGCTAACGAAAACAGTTTAGACTCATTCCCTATTTTCTCAACAAACCAAACCTGATCTCGACGCATATATTTCTTATCCAACAAATTCACATCATGCGTTGCAAAAATTAATTGTTCATTTGCTCCATTTTCATAAAACCGATTTACGAAATATTTTGTGAGCAATGGATGCAAATGCGCATTCATTTCATCGAAAACATAAGTGCACTCATAACTCATTTCATTCCCAACAATTAAATATAATGCCAATGCTTTTATTGTTCCTGCAGATTCTTTTTCCAACGGCATTAAATAGCGATTGCCACTATCATCCACATGAATTGTATATACCTGTAAATCACGGTTATCTTGCTGATACATCTCAAAATCAACAATGTTAACATCAATTTGGTTTAGATAACTTATTAGTCGTTTCTTAGCTCGCTCTTTTTGCAATTCGTCTTCTAAACGAATGCTAACCCATTCCTGACTCATATTTGCCCGACTAACATCCCAAACAAACAGAGAAGTGCACGCCAACCGAGCATGTGTCCAAACGGTATCAGGCAATTTTATCTGGTAGAAAAATGTTAAAAGCAATACTTGGTCTTTCAAACCTGGAACATATTTCTTGCATTCATGATCAACTTTTTCGCCAAACTCGATACCACTGGTCACATCTCTTTCAAACACAACCTCTTGTTTGCCTTCTTTTTTATTAATATATAACCATTCATATTGAATTGAAAATTCATCATAGGTAAAACCATACTGATACTCTACACCAAAAAGTGATACACATGCTTCAAATTCAGTTGGTTCATGTGAACTATTCTGATCAAATTGAAACGGGGTATAATATTTTCTCAGTGCACGGTCTTCCTTTAGATCGATTATGGGATTCACATGTTCGGAAGTGTTTGACATTGAATATAATATCATGTTACGAAAACATTCTATCGCCTTTATAAAATTACTTTTTCCACTTGCATTTGCACCATAAATTGCAGCCGTTTTCACAACATTCTGATTTCCCGCCTGCATCACGTGATCCGGAAGTTCCTTATATGCATTTACTGCCCGCATATCGAAAAAGGCTTCTTCGTGAAACGGGCCGTAATTCTTAAATCGAAACCAAAGTAACATTCCACATACCTCCTACCGCTTATTATAACCAACCCTCGCAGAGATTCCAATACTTTTACGAAAAATCCGTATTTTTCTTATCTGTATCTTCTCTTGCTTTTCTGTTTTTTGTCTTTTTATACTATTCATTCAAATCATCATTTACACTTACCACTATCGAACACTTCTTTTAAATAAAGAGAAGCCTATGCATTTTCTGCACAAGCTTCTCTTACCCCACATATAATAGCAAAAATTACGATTATTTCACAATCCGATCCAGCAGCGCGAACACCTCGCCGCGGGTGATGGGATCGTCAAACCTTGTCTCGTCGATGCGCACGCCCTTGGCGATCAGGCTGTCGTAATACGGCTGCGCCCAGTGCTCCTTGGCGAGCTGCTCCGGCTCAGCCGAGGCGTCCTGCTTCCCGTCTTCCTCCGGCTCGTCGTAGGGCAGGCCGAGCGTATCGAGGATACCCTTGGCGTACGCGACGCCGAACGCCTGCTGCTCGGCCAGCGTGTCGGCCTGCGCAGCATCCGCCTTGGTATCGACAAACACGCCCTCGCAGATCACGGCGGGCGCAACCGTCTCGCGGA
>NZ_UYYD01000009.1 GCF_900625105.1 Agathobaculum sp. Marseille-P7918
GTCAATGGTGACGAGGGTACACCTGTTCCCATTCCGAACACAGTAGTTAAGCTCGTTTACGGTGACAATACTTGGCTGGCGACGGCCCGGGAAGATAACTCGACGCGCACACTAACGCCGGTTCTTTGGAACCGGCGTTTTTCTTATCTTATTGAAAATCCACTCTTGTTCGGAGGACATTCGAAAATGTATCAATATATCCTGTTTGATCTGGACGGCACATTAACCGACCCGCGGGAGGGCATCACCAAGTCCGTGCAGTACGCACTGAGCAAATTCGGCATCGACGAGCCGGATCTTACGTCCTTGGAGCACTTTATTGGCCCTCCGCTGTATGATGAGTTCAGACGCTGCTATGGTTTTGATGATGCGCAGGCAAAACAGGGGGTAGCGGCCTACCGGGAACGGTTTGACCGGATTGGCTGGAAAGAAAATCTCCTGTTTGATGGCGTTCCGGCGCTTCTGGCCGCCTTGCGGTCCGCAGGACGGAAAATCGCGATCGCTTCTTCCAAGCCGACGGTTTTTGTGGACAGAATTTTGCAGTGGTTTGAAATCGCACCGTATTTTGACGCCATTTCGGGCGCCACGCTGGACGGCACCATCAGCACCAAAGCGCAGGTAGTGGAACAGGCGCTCAACATGCTGTCGGTCCCGGATCGCAGTAACGCGGTTTTGGTGGGGGATCGCTTTCATGATGTGGAAGGCGCGCGGCAGTGCTCCATCGACTGTATTGGCCTGACGATGGGCTTCGGCGGCTATGAGGAATTGCAGCAGGCTGGCGCGCGGTACATTGTGCAGGATCTTGCTGCATTGCAGAGCCTGCTGATCGGCTGAGCTGCTCTGCGTAGGCGAATAGAAGAAGCTTGTCAAATTCTGCGCGAAGAAGTCCAAGTATTTTTGTGGGTTTCGACAGTGCAAAGCGAATCGTCAATTCTTTACCGTTTGCATCAACTGTGATAAAATATGAATGAATATATATAAATCTGCCTTTTGCGGACGGGATTCCGGAACGCACAGGCAAATATATATGTTGATTCGGATTGTGACGGAGGGAAAACAATGATCCAATATCGGTTGCCCGTACTGGCGGTACGGAATGTGGAGATTTCAAAAAAGTTTTATCATGATTTGTTTGACCAGACGGTTGCGTTGGATCTTGGCAAAAACGTCACTTTTTCCGGAGGCTTTGCCATTCAGGAGGATTTTGATTCGCTGGTGGATATCCCGAAGTGTACAGTTCTGCACCAGTCCAATAACATGGAATTATATTTCGAGGTGGACGATTTCGACGCGTTTCTGGAGAAACTGCGCGATTGCCTCGATGTGGAGCTGGTGCACCCGCCCAAAGTGGAAGAATGGCATCAACGGGTTGTGCGGTTATATGACCCGGATTGGCATATGGTAGAAGTCGGGGAGTCGATGGAAGTCGTGGCGCGCCGCTTTTTGCAGGAAGGGTACGATGTCCAGCAGACGGCGCAGCTGATCCAGCACCCGATTGAATTTGTAGAACGATGCAGGAAAGGTATGGAATAGATTATGTTTGAATTTCAGCCGGAGTTTGTCAACTGCGGCGATGCGCGCATTGCATATTATGATGCAGGTCGCGGCAGGCCGCTGGTGTTGCTGCATGGCAATGGCGAGGATAGCTCCTATTGGAAAGCGCAGATCCCGGAATTCACTCGCTTTTTCCGTGTGATCGCGGTGGACAGCCGCGGCCACGGCGCTTCGGAAGCCGGCACGCGCGGCTTGTCGTTCGAGCTGATGGCGCAGGATCTGAAAACGGTTTTGGATTCGCTCGGCATCAAAAAGGCGCATATTCTGGGCTTTTCGGACGGAGGCAATCTGGCGATCAAGTTTGCGCTGATGTTTCCTTCGTATGTGGACCGGCTGATCCTGAACGGCGCCAACGTGGAAATGTTTGCCGGCATGAAGCCGCATTTCCAGCTGCCGGTCTGTGCCGCGTACGGTGCGCTGCGCGTGCTGGGGCGGTTCAGTCACCATGCGGCGCGCAAACGCGACGTGTTCGGGCTGATGGTGTACCCGTACGGCGTCGTGATGGACGATCTGAAAAAGCTGACCATGCGGACGCTCATCATTGTCGGCGAACACGATATCGTGCGCGACAGCCAGACTAGGGAAATGGCGGCGCATATCCCGCATTGCCGGGTGGAGACCTTCCGCGATGGCGATCATTTTGTCGCGGCCAAACAGCCGTCTCGCTTTAACCGGACGGTCGTAGAATTTTTGTTGGGGAGATAAGGACAATGCAGTTTATCAAAGCGGGAGACGCCGCGGAAAGCAATATTTTTAACCGGCTGGATGAGAGAAAACGCGCATTGATTGCCGGCGGCGCGGATGTCATCAATCTGTCGATCGGCACGCCGGATTTTCAGCCGGACGAGCATGTGATGCAGGCGGTCAGCCGTGCCGCGCTCGATCCGGATCAGTATAAATACTCGCTGACCGAGACGCCGGCGCTGATCTCAGCGGTGCAGGACTGGTACCGCCGCCGCTATGACGTTGCGCTCGAGGCGGACGAGATCATGGCGGTCTGCGGCTCGCAGGAGGGCATTGCGCATGTGTGTTTTGCCTTCGCCGGACACAATGACCTGATCCTTGCGCCCGATCCGGGCTATCCGATCTTCTCGTTCGGTCCGATGATGACCGGCGCGACCGTCGGCCTGTATCCGCTGCGCGCGGAAAACAACTGGCAGCTGGATTTTGCGGACATTCCGGAGGATATCGCCGAGCGCGCCAAGGCGATGGTGGTTTCCTATCCGAACAACCCGACCACCGCGGTTGCGGATCGTGCATTTTATGAGAAGCTGGTGCTCTTTGCGCGCGAGCACAACATCATCGTGCTGCATGACAATGCGTATTCCGATCTGATGCTCAACGGCAAGCAGGGGCTTTCCTTCCTGTCCATCCCGGGCGCGAAGGAGGTCGGCATTGAGTTCAATTCGCTCAGCAAGACCTATAACCTGACCGGCATGCGCGTGTCGTTCGCGGTGGGCAACCGCGAGGTGATTGAGCGCTTCCGTGCGTTCCGTTCGCAGATCGACTATGGTATGTTTTACCCGATTCAGGCGGGCGCGGTTGCCGCGCTGACCGGGCCGCAGGATATCGTTCAGCGCAACCGGGAAGGCTATATGGCGCGGCGCGATGCGCTGTGCGGCGGCCTGCGCCGCATCGGCTGGGATGTGCCGGATGCACAGGGCACGATGTTCGTCTGGGCGAAGATCCCGGCGCGGTTTACTTCGTCCGTGGATTTTGTGCTCGAACTGATGGAAAAAACCGGCGTGATCTGCGTGCCGGGCAGCTCGTTCGGCGCGCACGGCGAGGGCTATGTGCGTTTTGCGCTGGTTGTGCCGCCTGAGCGGATGGAAGAAGCGGTGCGCCGCATCGACGCAAGCGGAATTTTGAAAGGATAACCGGATGAAGCTGATTTCTTGGAATGTAAACGGCCTGCGCGCCTGCGTGGGCAAAGGCTTTTTTGAATTTCTGGCCGCCGAGCAGCCGGACATGATGTGTTTGCAGGAAACCAAGCTGCAGCCCGAGCAGGCGCCGCAGGTGGAGGGCTATCATGAATACTGGAACTCGGCCGAGAAGAAGGGCTATTCGGGCGTGGCGCTGTTCAGCAAGAACGAGCCGCAGGCGGTGACCTTTGGCCTTGGCATCGATGAGCACGACCACGAGGGCCGCGTCATCACCGCGGATTACGGCGAGTTTTATCTGGTGACCGTCTACACGCCCAATTCGCAGGATGAGCTCAAGCGGCTGGACTACCGCATGCAGTGGGACGACGATTTCCGTGCGTACCTGCAAAAGCTGGATGCGGAAAAGCCGGTTATCGTCTGCGGGGATATGAACGTCGCGCACAAAGAGATCGACCTGAAAAACCCCAAGACCAACCGCCGCAACGCGGGCTTTACCGATGAGGAGCGCCAGAAGATGACCGACCTGCTCGCAGCGGGCTTTACGGATACCTTCCGCCATTTTTACCCCGAGGTGACCGGCGCGTATTCGTGGTGGAGCTATCGCTTCAAGGCGCGGGAAAAGAACGCGGGATGGCGCATCGACTATTTCCTGGTGTCCAACCGCTTTGTGGACCGCGTCAAGGACGCGCGGATTTTAAGCGACGTCTATGGTTCGGATCACTGCCCGGTGCTGATCGAGATCGCATAAAAAGAAAAACAGACTGCGAAAAAACGCAGTCTGTTTTTTTGATTGTCTCCATGCATCAGCCGCCGATCAGGCCGCTCAGCGCGATCAGAAAAGGAATGGTGACCGCGGATAAAATAGTCGATACTGCAACCGCGCGCGTGGAGAACAGGTAATCCGTGCCATATACCTGACCGAACATGGAGCAGACCATGGCGACCGGCGCGGCGGCGCTGATGACCATGGAGTCGCGCAGAACACTGTCCAGCGGCAGCAGCAGAAAGACCGCCAGCGTCAATAGCGGCAGGATCAGCAGGCGAAGCGCGGTGACAAAATACACCTGCCGGTCGCGAAAGCAGGAGCGCAGATCGCACTGGGCGAGGAATGCGCCCAGAACAATCATCGCGAGCGGCGTGTTGAGCGAGGCAAGATAGGAGACACAGGTGGCGGGGATCTGCGGCAGGTTGAGCGGCGTCAGGAAAAAGACAAGGCCGATGGCCAGCGAGACCGTGCCGGGGTTGAGCACCGCGTTGCGGATTTTCTGCGCGCGCGGGGCGTCGCGGCAAAGCTGGGAGACACCGTAGCTCCACAGCAGCACGTTGTTGACCGCAATGAAGGCCGAGCCCAGAAACAGGCCGTAAGACCCGTACAGCGCATCCAGCAGCGGCAGCGCCATGAACCCGCAGTTGGTGAACACCACGCACATGCGCTTGTCTGCAAAGTTTGCATGCGGCCCGTTTGCGCGGAACAGAAATTGGCTGACTACGATGGACAGCCCCATGGCGAACGCGGCACAGCCGGCCGCGACAAGCAGGTCGATGCTGAGCGCGGGATCAAATTCCCGCTGAAAGGAATCAATGATGACACTCGGTGCGACAATGCGCGTCAGGACGAGCGACAGCTGTCCCGCACCGTTGTTGTCGAGATAGTGCAGGCGGAAGCAGACAAAGCCGACGCCCATCAGCAAAAACATCACAAGGATCTGTGAGACCAAAATTTGAATATTTTCCAGCAAAACAATACCCCTCCGATTTCCAACTGTATTATCATAAAACAGTCCGCGCGTGTTTGTCAATGAAAAAGGCATGCCTATCCTGCGCCCTGCATAGGATAGAGCGAAAGGGTGGTTGGCTGTGAAAAAAATGATCTGCGCCGCCATGCTGGGCGGCATGCTGCTGGTGCAGGCGGCAGCGCTGCCGGAAATGGGGGCGCTGAACGCCAAATCCGCCGCGCTGTATGCGGCAAACGGGCAGGAACTGTATTCTTATAACGCCGATGAGCAGCTGCAGCCGGCGTCGGTGACCAAAATCATGACCATGCTGCTGACCATGGAGGCGCTCGAGCGCGGCGAGGTGACGCTCGATACCATGATCACCGGCAGCGAATATGCCTGCTCGATGGGCGGCACACAGGTCTGGCTGGAACCGGGGGAACAGATGTCGCTCAACGATATGCTCAAGGCGATCGCGGTGGGGTCGGCAAACGACTGCGCCGTGGCGGTGGCGGAGCATCTGGCCGGCACCGAAGCGGCCTTTGTCGAGCGCATGAACCAGCGCGCCGCGGAACTGGGCTGCACCAATACGCAGTTTATCAATGCCAACGGGCTGGACGGCATGGGGCAGAAAACGCTCACGTCGGCGCACGATCTGGCGCTGATCTCCTGCGAGCTGCTCAAGCATCCCAAAATTTTGGAGTACACCGGCATTTGGATGGACAGCATCCGGGGCGGGAAATTTTCGCTGGCCAACACCAATAAGATGCTCAAAAGCTATCCCGGCCTGACCGGCCTCAAAACAGGATACATTTCTGAGGCAGGCTTTTGCATTTCGGCCAGCGCCGAGCGGGACGGCCTGAGCCTGGTTGCGGTGGTGATGGCGGCGCCGACCAAGGAGACCCGTATGGCGGATGCGTCCGCGCTGCTCAATTACGGCTTTGCCAACTTCACGGTGTACACACCGCCGGCCGATCTGCTGCAGCCGGTCCCGGTGCAGCTGGGAAACGCGGACAGTGTGCAGCCGGTTTTGCAGGACAGCCAGTCCTTTGTGGTGGAAAAGGAAAAGGCGTCGCAGCTGGAAACCCATCTGGAGCTGCCGGATACATTGCAGGCGCCGGTCGAGGCCGGCCAGCAGATCGGGGAGCTGACCGTGTCGAGCGGGGGCGAAACGCTGCTGACCCTTCCGATCACGGCGGCGGAAGCGGTCGAAATGACCACAATCCCGGATTTGCTGCTGGAATTCTTGGGGAAATTGGCAGGCGGCAGCCCGGCGTAATATGGACAAAATGACGGAAAGTTTACAAATCAGGCTTGAGGTTTCGGGTAAACTATGGTACACTAAAAGCAACCTCAAAGGTTGGGAGGATATAAACTATGGTAAAACTGATTATTGGCGGTACTGGCTCTGGTAAGACCAAGGAATTGATCGATCAGGTCAACACCGCGGTACAAGAAGAAAAGGGAAGCGTGGTTTGCATTTCGCGCGGCAATAAGCTGACTTTCGATATCTCGCATGATGCGCGCCTGATCGATGCAACCGATTACCCGATCAAGGATTATGCAAGCCTGCTTGGATTCCTGTGCGGCATTCACGCCGGCAACTATGATATCACGCGTGTGTTCATCGACGGCCTGTACAAGATCACCGGGATCAAGGACGTTGCCAAGGCAGAGGAGTTCCTCAACGTGCTCGACCAGTTCTCTTCGAAGCACAGCGTTAACTTTACGGTTTCCCTGAGCGAGGAACCGTCCGCCGCGACCGAGGGTATGAAGCGCTTCCTGTAAGCGGATACTTAGCGGTTATAGCAGCATGATAAAAAAGCAGCGATTCAATCGCTGCTTTTTTCTTTTTGTATACAAGATGAGACTGGTCTGGAATGGGCATAGTATGGTGCTGTTTTTGTTACAAAAATGGTACATTATCGGTGGAAATTCGGTTGGTGTGAATAAGATGTTGGTAAATTTTTGTCTGAAATGCATAATGAATCGACGAAGGGCGAAAATATTTTAGAAATTTATGATAAAAAGTGTTTCACTTTTTGATTAGGTTAGGTATAATAAAAACTGATATGTGGGATGGGGCAGTTCGGCCTTTTTTGGCACGGCTCTGCTCGTGATATCAAATCGACTTTATGGGGGAATGCGGTTGAGTCAAAAAAAGGATCATTGGAATGTGCTGCGTTACCTGATCTATTTCAGTCAGGTTGGATTCACGGTCGTCACGCCGCCGGTGCTATGCTGTTTCGGAGCCATTTGGCTGCGCAACAAGTTTGGATGGGGCAACGGAGTCGTGATCGTCGGAATCCTGCTCGGTATTGCGGTTGCAGCCTGCGGACTGCGGGATTTCCTGCGGTTTACCGAGCGAAAAGCCAGAGAAAGCGAAAGAAAGGAGAAGCTGCCGTGACGGGAAAGCAAATCGTGCGGGAAGAATCGGCGCGTATGCTGCGCGGGATGGCGCCGCTGACGCTCATTGCCTTCGGCATTTTTGTGCTGACCGGCTGTGAAGCGTGGCGGGCGGGTATCAGCCTTTTGCTGGGCGCAGGCTATTCGCTGGTTTTGTTCCGTATGATCGGCAACAATGTTGCCAAAGCCGCCCTGTTCCCGCCGGAACAGGCCACCCGCATTGTGCGGCGCGGTTACTTTTTCCGCTATGTGCTGACCGGCCTTGCGGTGTTTGCGGCGATCAAAGCGCCGTTTATCCACCCGCTGGCTGCGGTCCTGCCGCTCTTCTTTCCCAAAATGATTTTGCTCTGGTGCAATGTAGTTCAGAGGAAAGGAGGTTAGACGGTGAATGTTGAAATAAACGGCCCACAGGTACTGGGGTATCTATTCGGCAATCCCAATCTGCCGATCACGGAAACCATGCGCAACGCATGGATCGTGATGGCGTTTATCCTGTTCCTGTGCATTTTCCTCACGCACCGCATGCAGAAGATCCCGAAGGGAAAGCAGGCGCTTGCGGAAAAGGCTGTCATTATGATTGACAATCTGGTCGATAACACCATGGGGCAGGGGTGCCGGGCATATTCGCCCTATATCGCAACGCTGCTGATGAGCTCGCTGTTCGGTTCGCTCGCGTCGCTGTTCTGGATGCGTCCGGTCACGGCCGACCTGAACACCACGCTTGGCTGGGCGCTGATCACGTTTATCCTGATCACGTTCAACAAGATCAAGTATGGCGGCATCGGCGGCTATCTCAAGAGCTTCCTGGAGCCGATCTTCGTGATGGCGCCGCTCAATGTGCTCAGCGAAGTGGCCACCCCGGTTTCCATGTCCTTCCGTCATTTCGGTAATATGGCGGGCGGCCTTGTCATTTCGACACTGATCATGGGTGCGCTGGAAGTTCTGTCAAACGCGATCCTGGGCTTTTTGCCCGTGCCGCTGCTGCAGATCGGCATACCCGGTATCCTTTCGCTGTACTTTGACTGCTTCACTGCTTGCATGCAGGCGTTCATCTTCAGTATGCTGACCATGGCTTATGTAGGTGATGCGCGCGGCAGCAGCTGACGCACAGGGAACAGCAATCCAAAACCGAATCCATTCTCAAATTTTGAACAACAACATTTTTCAGGAGGAAAAAAGTATGGATCCCAAAGCATTTGTAGCAGGCATGTCCGCCCTCGGTGCCGGTATGGCAATGATCGCAGGTCTTGGCCCTGGTATCGGCGAAGGTTACACCGCCGGTCAGGCATGCGCCGCCATCGGCCGCCAGCCCGAAGCACAGGGCGATATCACCCGTACGATGATCCTTGGTATCGCAATGGCCGAGTCCACCGGTATTTACGCGCTGGTTATCGCGCTGATCCTGCTGTTTGCCAACCCGTTCGTCGGCCAGTTCTAATCAGTTCCGGTTGCATAGGATGAACGGATTTATCTTCCGTTTGGGAAGGAGGTAAAACAGTGTCGGAAGCGATATACCAATCCTTTGTCAGCATCGGCTGGTGGGAGATTCTGGTGACGATGTGCAACACGCTCATTACGTTTGCCATCATTAAGAAGTTCCTGTTTAAGCCCGTGCGCAAGATGCTTGCTGCGCGCGAAGAAGAAGTGCAGGCCATGTACGGAAACGCGGAAAAGGCGCAGACCGAGGCCGAGCAGATGCGCAGCGAATACACCGAGCGTCTGGCCAAGGCCAAGGAGGAAGCCGCCGAGATCGTCGGTTCCGCCACCCGCCGCGCGACCGTGCGCAGCGAGGAAATCCTCAAGGAGTCCTCGCAGCAGGCCGCTGCCATGATGAAGAAGGCTGAAAACACCATCGAACAGGAGCGCAAGAAGGCCATGAACGAACTCAAGGACGAGGTCGCCAGCCTTTCTGTCATGATCGCCTCCAAGGTCGTCGAGCGCGACGTCAAGGAAGCCGATCACGAGCGCTTCATCGAAGACTTCATCGACAAGGTGGGGTGAGCGCAGGTGGCTGATATTGTAAGCGAGCGCTATGCGCTGAGCCTGTACGAGGTCGCTGCGGACGAGAAAAAGGAAAAAGCCTATCTCGACGAGTTGGCCGCCGTCAGTGAGGTGTTCCGGCGCGAGCCGGATTTCCTCAAAATGCTCTTGACGCCGTCCATCGCGCTGGAGGACAAGCAGAATGTCCTGCGCAAGGTGTTTGAAGGGCGAATTGAGACCTTTCTGCTCAATTTCCTGATGCTGATTACGGAAAAGGGCCGCGTCGGCCTGATCCACGATATGTATCAGGCATATAAAGAGCATTACTACTTTGAAAACGGCATCGTGGAGGTGCGCGCGATCACGGCAAAGCCGATGAGCGAGGCACTGACCGAAAAGCTGAAAGCCAAAATGAGCGCCGTGACCGGAAAACAGGTGGTGCTCGAAACGTCGGTGGATGAAAGCATCCTCGGCGGCATTGTCGTCAAGCTCGGCAACGAGCAGTTCGACACCAGCCTGCGCACGCGTCTCAATGAGATCGCCGCGCGGCTGACCAATACTATCGCGTAAGGAAGTAGGTGACTTTATGGAATTACGCCCCGAAGAGATTAGCAATATCATCAAAGAGCAGATCACGCACTACCAGAGCCAGATCAAGCTGACCGACGTCGGCACGGTCGTCACCGTCGGCGACGGCATCGCGCATGTCCACGGTCTGGAAAACTGCATGTCCGGTGAGCTGCTCGAATTTCCGGGCGGCGTATACGGCATGGCGCAGAACCTGGAAGAGGATCTGGTCGGTGCTGTAATCCTGGGTTCGGATCAGGATATTCGTGAAGGCGACACGGTAAAACGCACAAACCGCATCGTAGAGGTGCCGGTGGGCGAGGCCATGCTCGGCCGCGTTGTGGACGCGCTGGGCAAGCCGATCGACGGCAAGGGCCCGATCCATACCACCGAGTCGCGCCCGATCGAGTGCCCCGCACCGGGCATCATCGAGCGTGCGCCGGTTAACGTACCGCTGCAGACCGGTATCAAGGCGATCGACTCCATGATCCCGATCGGCCGCGGCCAGCGTGAGCTGATCATCGGCGACCGCCAGACCGGTAAAACCGCCATCTGTCTGGATACCATCATCAACCAGAAGGGCACAGGCGTTATCTGTATCTATGTGGCCATCGGCCAGAAGCGCTCGACGGTTGCACAGGTTGCCGAGACGCTGGTCAAGAACGGCGCCATGGACTATACCTGCATCGTCGCCGCGACCGCATCCGAGTCCGCGCCGCTGCAGTATATCGCGCCGTATGCGGGCTGCTCGATCGGCGAGTTCTTCATGCATAAGGGCAAGGATGTGCTGGTCATTTATGACGATTTGTCCAAGCACGCGGTCGCTTACCGCGCCCTTTCCTTGCTGCTTCATCGTCCGCCTGGACGTGAAGCATACCCCGGCGACGTATTCTATCTGCATTCCCGTCTGCTGGAACGCGCAGCCAACATCGCGGACGGCGGCTCGCTGACCGCGCTGCCGATCATCGAGACGCAGGCGGGCGACGTTTCGGCTTATATCCCGACCAACGTCATTTCGATCACGGACGGCCAGATCTTCCTCGAGACCGAGCTGTTTAACTCGGGTATCCGTCCGGCCGTTAACCCCGGCATTTCGGTATCGCGTGTCGGCGGCAACGCGCAGATCAAGGCGATGAAGAAGGTTGCAGGCACGCTCAAGCTGGCGTACTCGCAGTACCGTGAATTGCAGGCGTTCTCGCAGTTCGGCTCGGATCTGGACGCGGACACCAAGAAGCGTCTGGCACAGGGCGAGCGCATCGTGGAAGTGCTCAAGCAGCCGCAGAACAGCCCGATCCCGGTTGAAAAGCAGGTTATCATCATTTTTGCCGTTGTTTCCGGCCAGCTGCTCGATATTCCGGCCGATCAGGTCGCCGAGTTCGAGAAAGAGCTGTTCGAGTTTATCGACGGCGTCTACGGCGATATTCCGGAAACCATCCGCGCTACCAAGCAGATGGACGACGATATCAAGGAGAAGCTGACCAAGGCGATCGAGGAATTCAAAGTCAAGTTCCTTTCTGAGCATTAAAGCGGGAAGGGGGACTGAACAATGGCTTCCGGAAACATGAAGGACATCAAGCGCCGCATCAAGTCGGTGCAGTCCACCATGCAGATCACCAAGGCAATGGAGCTGGTGGCCTCTTCCAAAATGCGCCGCGCTAAGGAGCGCGCGCTGGCCGCGCGGCCCTATTTCAACACGATGTATGAAACCATCACCCGGCTGGCCGCCGAAACGCGCGACAGCGATTCGGTCTACACCCGCCGCCGCGACGTGAAGAACAGTTTGTATATCGTCATCGCGGGCGACCGCGGTCTGGCAGGCGGCTATAACGCCAACCTGTTCAAGCTGGCAGCCGCCTCGATGGAGGGCAAGCACGCGCAGGTCGTCACGATCGGCAAAAAGGCGCAGGAGCATTACGCCAAGCGCGACTGGCCGGTCGCGGCGGATTATCCGGGCATTGCCGAAACCATGAAAATCAGCGATACGCACGCGATCGTCAGCCGCATGCTCGGCATGTTCCGCGAGGGCAAGGTGGACGAAGTATTCCTCTGCTATACCCAGTTTGTTTCGCCCCTGCAGCAGGAGCCCAAGTGCATCCAGCTGCTGCCGGCGAGCTTTGAGCGCGCGGAGCAGGGCGGCAAGCCGGCGGGCGCGCGTGTGCTGACCGAATACGATCCCTCGCCCGAGGCGGTATTCGACGCGATCATTCCCGAATACCTGTACGGCGTGCTGTACGGTGCGGTGGTCGAGAGCTACTGCTCCGAACAGTCCGCGCGCCGCATGGCGATGGAGGCAGCGTCCGACAATGCCAGCGAGATGATCGAAAATCTGAATCTGTCCTATAACCGTGCACGTCAGGCAGCCATCACGCAGGAGATCACCGAGATCGTCGCGGGTTCGGGCGAGGTCGGCGCATAGGACGATACGAATTAGGAGTTTTGCCAATGAGTGAGCAGAATATTGGCACCGTCGTCCAGATTATCGGACCGGTGCTGGACATTAAATTTGCTGCCGACGCACTGCCCAAGCTGCTGAGCGCCATCACGATTGACAACAACGGCCGCATCGTAACGGTCGAGGTTGCGCAGCATATCGGTCAGGATACCGTGCGCTGCATCGCGATGGAGTCCACCGACGGCCTGGTGCGCGGCATGAAGGCGGTCGATACCGGCGGACCGATCACGGTTCCGGTCGGCGACAAAAACCTGGGCCGTATTTTCAACCTGCTCGGCCAGCCGGTGGACAACAAGCCGCCGGTTGAGGGCGAGGAGCGCTGGCCCATCCATCGTCCCGCTCCGTCTTATGAGGAGCAGGAATCCACGACCGAGATCCTCGAAACCGGCATCAAGGTCATCGACCTGATCGCGCCGTATGCCAAGGGCGGTAAAATCGGCTTGTTCGGCGGCGCGGGCGTCGGTAAGACGGTTATCATCATGGAGCTGATCAACAATATCGCCAAGCAGCACGGCGGTATTTCGGTATTCACCGGCGTCGGCGAGCGTACCCGTGAGGGCAACGACCTGTATAACGAAATGCAGGAGTCCGGCGTTATTAACAAGACTGCGCTGGTTTACGGCCAGATGAACGAGCCGCCCGGAGCGCGTATGCGCGTGGCGCTTTCCGGCCTTACCATGGCGGAATACTTCCGCGATGTGGAAGGGCAGGACGTGCTGCTGTTTATCGACAACATCTTCCGCTTCACGCAGGCGGGTTCCGAGGTTTCCGCGCTGCTCGGCCGTATGCCGTCGGCCGTAGGCTATCAGCCGACGCTGGCCACCGAGATGGGCGCGCTGCAGGAACGCATCACCTCGACCAAGAAGGGCTCGATCACGTCCGTACAGGCGGTTTACGTCCCGGCGGACGACCTGACCGACCCCGCGCCGGCGACCACGTTCTCGCATCTGGATGCGAAGGTCGTTTTGTCGCGTGATATTGCGTCGATGGGTATTTATCCGGCGGTGGACCCGCTCGACTCGTCCTCGCGTATCCTGACCGCGGACGTTGTCGGCATCGAGCATTACGAGGTCGCACGCGCCGTGCAGTCCATTCTGCAGAAGTACAAGGACCTGCAGGACATCATCGCCATCCTCGGCATGGACGAGCTGTCCGATGAGGATAAGCTGACGGTTGCCCGCGCCCGTAAGATCCAGAACTTCCTGTCGCAGCCGTTCCACGTTGCGGAGCAGTTCACGGGCTTCCAGGGCAAGTATGTGCCGGTGTCGGAGACCATCCGCGGCTTCCGTGAGATCCTCGACGGCAAGCATGACGATCTGCCCGAGTCGGCGTTCCTGTTTGCCGGCACCATCGACGAGGTCGTGGAGAAGGCAAAGAAGGGGGCATAATATGGCTACCTTTCATCTCAAGGTGATGACGGTTGACCGGTGCTTCTATGACGACGAGGTGGATCAGATCGTTGTCCGCACCACGCAGGGCGACGTCGGCATCCTGCCGCATCATGTGCCGTATACCGCGGCGCTCGGCATCGGCGGCCTGACCATTTTCCAGAATGGCCAGTCCCGCGTGGCCGCGATTGCAGGCGGGTTTGTGGACGTGTCTGGCGAGCAGACGGTCGTCCTTGCCCGCACCTGCGAATGGGCGGACGAGATTGACATCAACCGCGCCCGCGAGGCGGCGGAGCGTGCCCGCGCGATCCTGCAGCAGAAGGAGAGCGACCATGAGCACGACATCGCACAGGTCAAACTGAAAAAGGCAATCAACCGCATGCGCATTGCGGGGGATAAGTAAAGGAAAAAACCGTCCGTTGTTGAAACGGACGGTTTTTTTTGCTATACTGGGAAGCACATGAAGGAAATGGGGAATAAAAATGCAACAGACAAAAGGACAAATGTCCGAATCGCTGCTTTTGGGCGCGCTGCTTGCAATTGCGGGCGGCTTTTTTGACGCCTACACCTATCTGTGCCGCGGCGGCGTGTTCGCCAATGCGCAGACCGGCAACATTGTCTTGTTCGGCCTGAATCTGGCCGAGCAGCAGTGGCAGCGCGCGCTTTCCTATCTGCTGCCCATCCTTGCGTTTGCGCTCGGCGTGGTGGCGGCGGAGTTCGTCAAGCGGCGCGGCAAGAGCCGTAAAAAGAAGCACACGGTGCTGCACTGGCGGCAGGTGATTGTGTTGGCGGAAATCATTCTGCTGGCGATCGTCGCGCTGCAGCCGCAGCGGATGAATGCGGTTGTCAACATCGTGATCTCCTTTGTCTGCGCGATGCAGGTGGAGAGCTTCCGCAAGGTGCGCGGCAGCGCGTTTGCCACAACCATGTGCACGGGCAATCTGCGTTCGGGCACCGAACAGCTGCTGATCTGGCAGCATACGGGCGATCAGAACGCGGCGCGCAAAGCGCGGCATTATTATGTGATCATCCTTTTCTTTATCCTGGGCGGGGCGCTGGGTGCGCTCCTGACCGACGCCTTGGGCGAGCGCGCGCTGCTGCTGACCTGCGCGCCGCTGCTGGTGGTGTTTGCCCTGATGTTTCGGGAAGAGGAGGCCCACACCTTCCGATGACGAAAAAGCGCGCCTGACGGGCGCGCTTTTTGTATCATTTGAAGGGTGGCACGGACCCTCTGCTTGGTTGACATTTGCTAACCGCCATTTTATAATAAAACAGGATGTGGCCTATTTTATCAGGCATCGGGGGAAAACTATGAAAACTCTTAATAATCTCAAGCCGGGGCAGAGCGGCGTGGTCGAATCCATAACGGCCGAGGGCGCACTGAAACGGCATTTTCTTGATATGGGCATCACCAAAGGCGTGGTGATCACCATGGAACGCATCGCACCGTTCGGCGATCCCGTGGCGGTGCGTCTGCGCGGGTACAGCCTGTCGCTGCGCCGCGCGGAAGCGAAAAAAATTGTGCTGGAGGAACATGCATGAGCAGCAAAAAGACCATTGCCATCATCGGCAATCCGAACAGCGGCAAAACCACGCTGTTCAACCGGCTCACTGGCTCCAACCAGCATGTCGGCAACTGGCCGGGCGTGACGGTTGACCGCAAGACCGGTCACATCTGTCACGACGGCGTGGGCATCGATATCGTCGATCTGCCCGGCATTTATTCTTTGTCACCTTATACGCAGGAGGAAATCATCGCGCGTGAGTTCGTCCTGTCGGACGAGCTGGACGGTATTTTGAATATCGTGGACGCTGCCAACATCGAGCGAAACCTGTATCTGACGCTGCAGCTGATTGCGCTGGGGCTGCCGATGGTGGTGGCGCTCGGCTTTATGGACGATGTACGCGCACAGGGAATCGAAATCGACTGCGACGCCCTGTCCGAGCGGCTGGGCGTGCCAGTGGTGCCGATCTCGGCCAAAAAGGGCGAAAATATGCACAACCTGCTCGATGGGCTGGCCCATCACATGCGCGCGCCGGACAAGCAGCCGCCGTATCTGCACGGCGTGGGCGCGGCGATCCGTCGCGCGGCCGAGCAGCTGTCGCCGCTGCCGCTGCGGCAGTGCAGCCTGCCGTTTTATGCGGCAAAGCTGCTGGAAGGCGACTCGGTCATGTGGAAGCAGATGGACAAGCTCAATATGCCTCAAAAGATGCGGGACGAAATCAATTCGATCGCGGCCGGCATGCAGAGTCATGCCAACTTGACCGATAAGGAAATGGTGCTGGCGGACGCGCTGTATGACTATATCGAAGAGGTTGTGCGCGCGGCTTACAAGCGGCCCAAAGTACATAAGGCGACGCTGACCGAGCGCATCGACAAGATCGTGCTGCACCGGGTTTGGGCGCTGCCGATCTTTGCGTTCTTTATGTTTTTGATGTTCTGGTGCACGTTCGGTCCGATCGGCTCGTTCTTAGGCAACGGGATGGAATACCTGATCCAGAGCATCATTTCGCCCGCCATCCGCGGCGGACTGACCGCAGCCCATACGCAGGATTGGCTGATCGGCCTGATCTGTGACGGCGCGATTGGCGGCGTGGGCGGCGTGCTGAGCTTTTTGCCGCAGATCGTCATCCTGTTTTTCTTCCTGTCGGTTTTGGAGGATACCGGGTATCTCGCGCGTGTTGCGTTCATCATGGACACGCTGCTGCGCCGCATCGGCCTGTCGGGCAAGTCGTTTGTGCCGATGCTGATGGGCTTCGGCTGCACCACGCCTGCGGTTATGGCCGCGCGCACGATGGAAAACGACGCCGACCGCCGCATGACCATCATGCTGACGCCCTTTATGTCCTGCGGCGCCAAGCTGCCGGTGTATGCGCTGGTGGCGGGCGCGCTGTTCGGCGCGCATCAGGGTCTGGTTGTCATCAGCCTGTATGTGCTGGGCATCCTGATGGGCATTCTCGCGGGCTTCATCTTGAAAAAGACGATTTTCAAGGAAGGTTCTTCGGGCTTCGTGCTCGAGCTGCCGACCTACCGCATGCCGTCCTTCAAGGGGACCGTGCTCAACATGTGGCAGAAGGCAAAGGACTTCATCACGCGCGCCGGCACGCTCATTTTCCTGATGAGCGTGGTCATCTGGCTGCTGCAAAACTTTACGCTCGATTTCTCGGTCGCCACAAGCGCGGAGAACAGCATCCTCGGCGTGATCGGCACGTTCATTGCGCCGATCTTTCAGCCGCTCGGCTTCGGCCAGTGGCAGGAATCGGTGTCCCTGCTGACCGGACTGGTCGCCAAGGAGGCGGTGGTATCCACGATGAGCGTGCTGTACGGCGCGGGCGGCGACAGCGCGATGCTGTCCGGCATGCTGGGCACGGTATTCACGCCGCTGGCGGGCTACTCGTTCCTGGTGTTCACTCTGCTGTACATGCCCTGTATGTCCGCCTTTGCCACGATCAAGCGGGAAATGGGCGGCTGGCGCTGGGCGTTCGGCGCGGCGGCATTCCAGACGGTGCTGGCGTACCTTGCCGCTATGGTGATCTATCAGGTGGGCAGCCTGTTCCTGTAAGGCAAAAGACGCGTTTCCTGTCCATCGATGGAAAGGATATTGGATTGTTATGTCGATCAAACTGATTGCCGCGGATATGGACGGCACGCTGCTGGACAGCCGCAAGCAGCTGCCGGCGGGTCTGTTTCCGCTCATCCATGCGCTACGGGCGCGTGGGGTGCGGTTCGCGCCCGCGTCCGGCCGGCAATATTATACGCTCTATGACCAGTTCGGCGAGATTGCGGATGAGTTGGTTTACATCAGCGAGAACGGTTCGATGGTGTGTGATGGCGCGCGGGTGCTGTCGTTTGCGGCCATGCCGGCCGAGGAGGTCTGCCGCGCGGTCGAGACTGTGCGCGGTGTGCCCGGCGCCAACGCGATCGTGTCGGCGCGCGACGGTGGGTTTTACGAAACCGCGGATGATCCGGATTTTCTGGAGAACATCGCGCATTACAGCGTGCGGCGCACTTTGGTGCCGGATCTGCTGGCGTTCTGCCGGCATGAGCCGGTGTGCAAGGTGGCGCTGTTCTGCAAGGGGCGCGCGGAAGAGCGGCTGCTGCCCGCGTTTCGCTCGTTTGAGGGGACGTCGCAGATCGCCCTGTCCGGCGCGGACTGGGTGGATTTGATGCGGCCCGGCATGAACAAGGGGCGGGCGATCGGCGCGCTGTGCGACAGCCTGCATATCACGCCGGACGAATGCATGGCCTTCGGCGATTATCTCAACGACCTCGAACTGCTGCAGGCGGTGGGGGAGTCGTACGCGATGGCAAATGGCCACGAAACCCTCAAAGCCGTGGCCAAGCACATCTGCCCGTCCAACGACGAGGACGGCGTGTGCCGGACCATCCGGCGTGTATTCGGTATTGACAAGCCGTAAAACCATGATACAATAGAAAACGGAAAAAGCAGAGTAGACTGCAATGCGTTAAGTGCCGCTGAGACGGGGAGTTGTTCAGCGGACGAAAGGGACGAAAATCCCCTGCGGTGTTGTAGTCGCATCCCGCTGCTGCAACTGTTTAGGCATTTCCTAAATCGCTGTGGCAACAGAATGAATCGATTTAGGAGGTGTCTTTTTCTATGTCCAAAAAGGAAAATATCTTCGTTCGCTCCCTGAACGAACTCAAAAGCACGCGCTGCCTTGCGCTGACCGCGCTTCTGATCGCGATCAACATCGCGCTCGACCTGCTCGGGCTGACCATCAAGCTGCCGCCCAACCTGCGCATCGGCTTCGGCTTTCTGTGCAACGCGGCGGTCGGCATGCTGTTCGGGCCGGCGGTTGGCATGATGGCGGGTGTGTGCACGGATGTGCTCGGCTATTTTGCCGGCAATCTGACCATGGGCGCTTATTTCCCCGGTTATACGCTCACCGCGATCACCGCGGGCCTGTTCTGGGGCCTGTGGCTGTATCCGCGCAAAGTGGCGATATGGCGTGCGCTGGGCGCCAAGGTGTGCGTCAACCTGTTCTGCAACATCGGCCTGAACACCCTGTGGCTGACGCTCACGGGCGGTGAGGCGATGGGCGTGCTGCTGGCGCCGCGCGCGGTGAAAAATCTGCTGCTGCTGCCGGTGGAGACTGTGCTGCTGTATTTTGGGATGAAGCTGGTGCTGCGGCTGTATCACGCGCTGCCGGGCACAGTGGAAGCGGCGCGCACCGCTGAAAAAAACACCTTGTGACTGCTGTTTGGCCGTCCGGCAATGCCGGACGGCTTTTTTGTCAGGTTCTGTGTTTAGTTTTTGTAGAGTTTTCCGATTTTCCCTATGCAAAGCGGCAAAGTTTTGGTATACTATATACGATAGGGATGAACGGCGAAGTTCCGTTCACTGAAAGGAAGTGACTGCTTTATGAAATTGACAAAAGAAAGCATCAAACATAACGCGTCCTGGAAGGGTTACCGCTTGCCGCAATACGATATCGATGCGGTGCGGGAAGCCACCCGCAACGCGCCTACCTGGCTGCATTTCGGCGCAGGCAACCTGTTCCGGGCTTTTCCCGCTGTGCTGGCACAGCGTATGCTGACCGCAGGCCTGTCCGATACGGGCATCATCTGCTGCGACGGTTATGACGAAGAGCTGATCGACCGCTGCTACCGCGCCTGCGACCATCTGTCGCTGGTGGTAACGCTGTATTCCAACGGCACGATCAACAAAGAGGTGGTGGCTTCGGTCACCGAGAGCCTCAAGCTGAGCGAAGACGGCGCGCGCCTGAACGAGGTGTTCCTGGCGCCGAGCCTGCAGATGGTCAGCTTCACCCTGACCGAAAAGGGCTATGTCATTCAGGACGATGCGCATGAATTCCTGCCGGATTACGCGCATGACCGCGACAACGGCCCGGAGGGCTGCCGCTCGTTCTTCGGCAAGCTCGCCTCGCTCAGTCTGGCGCGCTGCCGCGCGGGCATGCCGCCGCTGGCGCTGGTTTCCCTGGATAACTGCCAGGACAACGGTGTGCGTCTGGAGCGCGCGGTGCGCTACATGGCGCAGGCATGGCAGGAGAAGGGCTTTATCACCGAGGATGAGTACTTCTATCTGCTCAAGAAGAACACCTATCCGCTCTCCATGATCGATAAGATCACGCCGCATCCGGATACCCGCATCGCGGACAAGCTCACGGAGGACGGTCTGGAAAATGCCCGCCCGTTCGTCACGGCCAAGGGCACCTATGCCGCCATCTATGTCAACTCCGAGAGCCCGCATTACCTGCTCATCGAAGATGCGTTCCCGAACGGTCATCCGCCGCTCGAGCAGTGCGGCGTCATCCTGACCCGCCGCGATATCGTCGAAAAGTCGGCGATGATGAAGGTCAGCACCTGCATGAACCCGATGGATACCGCGCTGGGCGTTTACGGCTGCATGCTGGGCTATACCCAGATCAGCGCCGAGATGAAGGACAAGGAGCTGGTCAACCTCGTCACCCGCATGAGCGAGCAGGAGGCTATGCCGATGGTCGCCGACCCGGGCGTCATCGACCCGGTCGCGTTCCTGCATGAGGTGCTGGGCGAGCGTTATCCCAACCCGTTCCTGCAGGACTCCCCGCAGCGCACCGCGACGGACACGTCGAGAAAGATCCCGCTGCGCTTTGGCGTGACGCTGTATGCTTACTATAACTCCACGCTGCCGGCGCACCGCGCCACCAAGCTGGTGTATATCCCGCTGGCACTGGCGGGCTGGCTGCGTTATCTGGTCGGCGTCAACGACCGCGGCGAGCCGTTTGAACTCAGCCCGGACACCAACCTCGACCATATCCGCTCGCTGATGGGCAATCCCAAGCTGGGCGACGAGGTCTCCGAGGAGCAGCTGTATCCGCTGCTGTCCAACCGGTATTACTTCGGCGTCAACCTGTTTGAGATCGGCGTAGGCGAGACGGTCGTGCGCATGTTCAACGAACTGAACAAGGGCCCGCGCGCCATCCGCGAGACGCTGCGCCGTTACTGCGGCGAGGAAAAAACCGAAGAGTGGATTCTGTAACCGTATTTTTTCTGCGGTATGCAAAAAAGGGAGAACCGTTTGGTTCTCCCTTTTGTTATGGTTTCATAGATCAGTGCTTTTCGCCTTGCGCAACCAGCTGGAAGCCGGGCACGAAGCGCAGCCAGTGGCCGCTGACAAAGCGCGCGGTGAACAGGATGCCGCGGCACAGCCAGTCGCCCACCATCGCGATCCAGATGCCGATGGCGCCCATCTGGAACATCACGGCCAGCACATAGCCGCTGCCCAGACGCAGCAGCATCATGGACGCGATCGAGCAGATCATGGGATAGCGCACGTCGTTGGCGGCGCGCAGCACGTTGGGCATGGTGAAGGACAGTGGCCAGATCAGCATAGCACTGAAGTTGTGGATCAGGATGAGCGTCCGGCCGAGCGACAGCGCTTCGGGGGACAGGCTGTAAATCTTGAGCACAAGCGGCGTGACCAGAATGGTGGCCAGACAGCAGCTGGCGAGGATCAGGTAAGTAATTTTCAGCAGCTTTTTCGCCATGCGGCGCGCCTGCTCGATATCGCCCGCGCCGATGCATTGGCCGACGACCGTGATGATCGCCAGGTTCATCGCCTGACCCGGGATGCACGCGACCGCGTCCAGGTTGTTCGCGACCGCGTTGGCTGCGATCTGCGTGGTGCCGAACAGCGCGATCATGCTGACAACCAGAATACGCCCCAGCTGGAACAGGCTGTTTTCCAGTCCGTTGGGAATGCCGATCTGCAAAATGCGGCGGATGAGCGGGAAGTCCGGCCGCACATGGCCGCCGCGGCGCAGGCTGACGATATGTTCGGGGTTGAGCAGCAGGATGGTGATGACAACCGCGGCCACGCCGCGCGAAAAGACCGAAGAAAGCGCCGCGCCGGCAACGCCCCATTGGAGCACAAAAATCAGGATGGAGTTGCCGATCAGGTTGACCACGTTAATCAGTCCCGCGATCAGCATGGAGATGTGCGAGTTGCCCTGCGCGCGGAACAGGGCGGCGCCTGCGTTATAGATGGCGAGCACAGGGTAGGAGAACACGCTGACGGTCAAATAGGTCAGCGCACTGTCCATGACGTCCGGCTCGATCGAGCCGAACAGCAGCCGCAGCAGCGGCTCGCGCAGCAGCATGACCAGCACGCTCAGCGCGACCGCGATCACAGCCACGACCAAATATAGCTGGCGGGCGGCGTTGCAGGCGCGGCGGTTTTGCCGCGCGCCCAGCAGCTGCGCCACCACGACGGCGCCGCCGGTCGCGAGCGCGGCGAAGATGTTGATAATCAGCACATTGAGCATGTCAACCAGCGACACGCCCGAGACAGCCGCTTCGCCCACGGAGGATACCATGATGGTATCGGCAAGGCCGACCGTGATGGACAGCACCTGTTCGAGTACCAGCGGCCAGATCAGCTTTTTCAGCGCAGCATTGGGGAATAACTCCTTGCCGGTTGGGGATTGTTGTTTGCTCGTTGGCGATACGCCCTCTTTCTATAAAATCACGCGATAGGCTTCGATCAGCCGCTCGAGCGACCACGCGGCATTGGCCGGGCTGGTGGACGGCAGCTGCGTGATCGGGATGTGCAGCGTGGGTTCGATCAGTTTGCGATAGAGTTCGGCGGATTTGCCGCCGGTGGCGAAAATGCGGGTGATCTCGCTTTCGCGCACGAGTTTGCCGATGTCGTTCGGCACGGCGTTGCGGATGCTGGTGTCGGACGCGCCCGCGATATCGCAGCGGGCGATCGTGTCCCACAGCGCAATATGGTGCGTAAGGCACATCGCGCGTTTGGCCTCGATGGTCTGCGGCACTTCCTCGCCTAAAACGGCCGCCAGCACACGCCAGAAGCGGTTTTGCGGATGGCCATAGAAAAAGCCGACTTCGCGCGATTTGGGACTGGGGATCGAGCCGAGCAGCAGCACGCGCGAGTGGCTGTCGTACAGCGGCGGGATGGTATGGACAACCGTTTGGAGATTCATGTTTCCTCCTCAATGACCGAAAGAAACGCACGGAACGCACTGGGCAGCGCGTATTCCGCACGCAGGGCGGAAGGGCTGACAAAGGTCAGCTCATCCGGCCGGTTTGCCAGTTCGATGTAATAGCCGTTCATGTGCCATTCGACGTGGGTGAACACATGCTTGGCCGGCCGCAGGGAGAGCAGCTTTGCCACTTGCCAGCCGCGTGCGGCAAGCGCTTGGCGCGTCTCGTCCGGCGACAGATGACCGTCCAGCGCGGGCAGTTCCCACAGCCCGGCCAGCAGGCCGGTTTTTGGCCGCCGGGTCAGGCCGACCAGCGTACCATACCGCAGCAGCAGGACCGTGCGGTTTTCGATGCGGCGCGCCTTTTTGGCCGCGCGCAGCGGCAGCAGCGCGGCGTTGCCATGGTGATAGCCCAGACACAGATGCTGCACCGGGCAGTCGCCGCACAGCGGCGCGCCGTTGGGCAGGCAGACCATCGCGCCCAGCTCCATCAGCGACTGGTTGAGGTCGCCGGGCCGGTCGGCCGGCATGAGCGCGGCAAACCGTTCGCGTGTGCGCTTTTTGAAGGCGGTGTCGGTGATCGGCGTCAGGTCGTTATCCAGCCGCGCGGCAACGCGCAGCACGTTGCCGTCCACGGCGGGCACGGGAATGCCGCAGGCGATCGACGCGATCGCCCCGGCGGTGTACTCTCCGATGCCGGGCAGCGAGAGCAGCGCGTCATAATCGGCGGGCAGTTCGCCGCTGTATTTTTCGCAGACCTCGACAGCGGCGCGGTGCAGGTTGCGCACGCGGCTGTAATAGCCGAGACCTTCCCACAGTTTGAGATAGATCGCCTCGTCCGCCTTGGCGAGCGCGCGCACATCGGGCAGCGCTTCCATCCAGCGGGAGAAATAACCGAGCACGGCCTGCACGCGCGTCTGCTGGAGCATGATTTCGCTCACCCAGACGCGGTAGGGCGTAGGCTGCGCGCGCCACGGCAGGTCGCGGTGGCCTTCGTCATACCATTGCAGCAGCGGCGCAACGATCGCGGGGGAGACACCGCTCAATGCTGCATGTCCTCAAACGTCTGGCCGGTGTAGAACATGGTGAAGATTGCGTCCGCGATGTGGCGGCAATCCTCGTCATGCACTTCGACGATATAGACCGCGGTTTTTTTGCCGCGCTTGCGTTCGTAGGCAACGGCGGTCAGCTTTTTGCCCAGACGGCCGGGGCGGTAATAGTGGATGTTGCTGTCCAGCGTGACAGCGACCAGTCCGTGCGAAGCGGCGGCAGAACCGGCTGCAATGTCGCACAGCGTGTAGATCGTGCCGCCGTGTGCCAGTCCGAGCGGGTTGAGCAATTCCTCGGTCAGGTCGAGTTCGACGGTGGCGCCGCCGTCTTTATCCAGCGTGATCACGTGCATATGCATCAGCTTGTTCAGGCCGCTGGCTTCCTGACGCATTTTCAAAATCTGTTCAATTGTCATACACGAAACTCCTTTGGAACAGACATGGTGCGGCAGGAAAAACGGCCGCACCATGCGATTTGTTTTCCTTTTTATTATATCGGCCGCTGACAGCGCCGTCAAGCGGAAACCAAGGGCGCTTTTGCATGGGATTGGGAAACGGTTTTTCATATTGCGAAACGGCCTAATACCATATATAGTCATAAAATTCAAATGCAGCAACTAAATCATGTAATTGCAGCAGAAAAAGCAAAATCGCAAAGAAAATCAGATGAAATGCAACTTTTTCGTTCTTTACAAGCGCGATTACAAGCTGTATAATAGACATAGTTTTATGATGGGGTAGCAGAGATATGACCAGTGATTTTTCTCGCACGCTCGCGCTGTTGCGACGGGAAAAGAAAATAAGCCAACGAACCGCGGCGGCAGACCTTGGGGTCTCGCAAGCGTTGCTGAGCCATTATGAGAATGGTCTGCGCGAGCCGGGGTTGTCTTTTGTCGTGCGTGCGGCGGATTATTACGGCGTGTCCTGTGATTATCTGCTGGGCCGCTCGATGGCGCGGGACGGTTCTGCCGTACCGGCCGAGCGCATGGACGTGCAGGTACATACCGGCTGGGAGAAGAACGAGATCGTTCGGGCCGTGTCGCTGCTGATGGATTTGGCGGGGCAAATGGGAAGCACGCAGCTGCCGCATGAGGTGGAGGCGTATCTGTCGGTCGTGATCTATAAAGTGTACCGCTATTTGTACATGGCAGACCCTTCGAACGTGGAAGCGGTATTCCGCACCTCGCGGGATCAGTTTGAATACCTGTGCGACGCGCGCATGAAAGAGCATGAGCTGCGCATCCGCACGGCGGCGAAGGGCGAGGGCGGTTTTGGCCTGGAGCAGGAAGAACTGCACGGCGGTTCGATTTCGCCCAACGAAATCAGCAAACGTTATCCGGAACTTTCCGGCGCGTTTTTGACGGTTTTGCAGCAGGTTTCGGACTCGATCGACGCTTTCGGAAAAAATATAAAAATCGGAAAATAAATTTTGAAAAAAGTGTTGACAGCGGCGCAACCATATGATATTATATACAAGTCGCTGGGGCGAGCGAGCCGCTGAAACGCTGGTGTAGCTCAGTTGGTAGAGCAGCTGATTTGTAATCAGCAGGTCGGGGGTTCAAGTCCGTCCACCAGCTCCACCTGTTTTCACAGGTTTGAAAATTACATATGGGAGGTTTCCCGAGTGGCCAAAGGGAACAGACTGTAAATCTGTCGTCTATGACTTCGGTGGTTCGAATCCACCACCTCCCACCAGTTACGAAAAGCACTCCAAACGGAGTGCTTTTCTTCTTTTATGCCGTAGTTTTGTTTAAAAAAGTTCATGTTTTGCGTTTTGACCTTTGACTGCACAAGACGCCGTAAAACACGAAAAATCGCGGCAAAATGGGTCAAATTTGGGTCATGGATTTTGTGCCGGAATAGGCGAGTTTGCTGGCCGCACGGCGCTGATCGTCCACGTTAATGTGGGTGTAAAGTTCGGTAACGCCGATAGACTGATGACCCAAAATGGTCTGCACGGCGCGCAGCTCTGCGCCGCCGCGCACCAGATAGGTGGCGTAGGTGTGCCGTAGCTTGTGCGGGGAAAGCATGTGCACCGGCAGGCCGTCAAAGAAAGTTTCATACTGCCGGCGGAAGCTGCCCGGCGTCATGTATCCGCCGCGGACAGCCGGCACGACATAGATGCTCGTCTTTTGCGCCTGTTTGAGGCGTGCGGCGAGTTCATCGCCGTAGGGGATATGACGCACCTTGCCGTTCTTCGTGCGCTCTACGGGCGCATATTCGCCCTTTGCCACACGCGTGACAACCCGGCGCACGGTGATGACCTGTTCCTTCTGGTTGATGTCGCCCCAGCGCAGCCCCATGACTTCCTCCGAGCGCAGACCGGCAAGCAGCATGAGCGCGATCGCGGTGCCGAACGGCTTTTCCAGATGGCGGAGAATGGTCTGAATCTCGTCCAGAGAAAACACCTGTATTGCGCGCAGCGGCTCGTCCGCGGCCACGTTGACCGCGTCGCATGGGTTCTTGCGGCATAGCTCGTTCTGCACGGCTGCTTTCATGATCTGGTTGATCGTGATGTAGATGTGGTGCCGGGCGCTCTTGCTCAGGTGGGAAGTGACGGCCAGCAGCTTTTCGATGTCGATCGGCTTGACCTGATCCAGCTGCTTTTTGCCCAGCGCGGGCTTGATGTGGAGGCGCCAGTAAAGTTCGTAATTCTGATAGGTGCGGTAGGACACCGAATCCCGTTTGATCTCGAGCCATTCCTCGCCCCAGACCGCGACGGTTTTCCGCTTTGTGATCTGCTCGGTCTTGTGCTGCATCCAGTCTTCGTAGGCGGCCTTTGCCAGCGTCTTGGTGCGGCGGCAGAAGGTCTTGCGCAGCCGCGTACCGTCCGGCAGTTCGGCCATGACGCGGAACTCCCAGCTGTCACCACGTTTTCGGAAAGTTCCTTCCATAAAAAATAACCCCTTTCTTACCGGAAAAAAGTATGGTAAAATAGGGGTTGATGATTAGGTGTGGAAATTTAGTCATCAACCCCATGTCCCGCCTCTGTGTTGGTAGCGCAGAGGCGGGATTTTTTTTGTTTATTTTGACAATGCCTAAAAATTCAGATATTGGTCGAAATGATAAAAAGAAAAATGCACAGATAAGGTTTTCGAAAGTCGTATGAAAGCTTTGCAAGGTTTCGTACGGCGCGGTGAAGCGTCAAAATGCACAACTTAAACAGTTGAAAAATAGTCCGAAAACTTGATAATAGCGTAGCTTATTTGTAAATAAATTCTTCGTTTTGCCAATTTACATGTGTTTTTCTACCGCGTATCATGGTTTCACCGGTTGAAAGAGTGCTCGCCCCGAAATGGGGAAATGGCATTGGAGTTATGCATGGCGGGGTATGCTCCCGCCGCTCCTTTCCACCCAACAGCGAAAGGACAATGCTATGAGCAAAGAAATTCAGATTTTCAAAAACGAACAGTTTGGGCAGATCAGAGTGCTGATGAAGGACGGTGTACCGTGGTTCGTTGGCAAGGACGTTGCAGAAGTGCTTGGGTATACCAATCCAAGCAAAGCGCTGGCAGACCATGTTGATAAGGAAGATAAACTCAATAACAATTCGTTATCGAGTTTGGGACAGCGTGGCGGATGGCTCATCAACGAATCCGGTCTGTACAGTCTGATCCTCTCCAGTAAACTTGAAACAGCAAAAGCGTTTAAACACTGGGTCACTGCCGAAGTCCTCCCGTCTATCCGCAAGCACGGCGAGTACGTCACGTCGCAGAAGGCGCAGCAACGTCTGGGTGAAGTCAACAGTGCAGCGCGTATCATTCGCCAGACTTTGAAAGAAGCCGGTATGGCGCCGCAGTTCGTAGCAGTGGCTATGAAAAGTCTGTATGCGCCGGTCGGCGTAGAAATCCCACTGGAGGGGATTACGGTAAACAAGCGCTTACTTGATGCAACGGCAATTGCAAAACGCCTTGGTGTGTTGTCTCGCTCCGGCAATCCGCACGCACAAGCTGTTTCGGCCATTATTGCACAGGTAGATGTGCTTCCGGATGAAAAAGAGATTGTCCCTTTTCAGAACATTGCAAGCGGCCACGCCGGAACAAACGTACAATATACCGAATCCGTTGTCGCAAAAGTCAATCTGTGGTTGAATCGGCACGGGTATCCGGAAGAAATCAATTATAAAGGGAAGCAGTATGTCGTCCGATATGGATGCGTTGCTTGATGGTTCCCGCTCTGGTGTTGTAACACCGGGGCGGGATTTTATTTTAACACATGCGTATATGCAACTGCGCGGCCTACAATCCGGACACTGTTTATTTCGTCACCGACGAATACCATGGGCGCAATAGTTGGGTTTTCAGGGTTTAAAGTTACAGTATCTCCGATCCGGTAAAATCGCTTGAGTGTAGCTTCATTATCGTCATTGACGATCACAGCAGCAATCTGTCCATTCTCAACCTCTGGCTGTTGCCGGATGTAGACGACATCGCCATCTTGTATACCTGCGCCAATCATACTGTCACCCTTGCAGGTAAGGGCATAGTCTGCTCTGATATGAGCGGGGAGGTCAACATAGTCTGTTATGTTTTCCTCCGCCAATATTGGTGTCCCACAGGCAATCTGGCCGACAAGCGGGACTTTGTTCATTTTTGGTAACAAAATAATGTTGTTTGGAAGCGACCTATCCATTTCTTCGTCCAAAATTTGAGATTTAGTCACTCCAAACGCCGCCGCAATCTTTTCTATTACACCCATGCGCGGTATTCGTGTTTCGTTTTCCCATGTAGAAACGGCTTTATCGGTTACTCCAAACATTTTTGCAAAGTCGACTTGCGACAATCCAGCTTTTTCTCTCAAAAACTTTATATTGTCTCCGATACTCACCAGTCGCACCCCCTTCTACAAAAATAGTGTAACACAAAGAGTAGAAATATACAAGAAAAATGTACAAGAAATTCTACATAAAGTTCTTGACTTCCTACTTAAAGTAGAGTAACATATAATCACAGGTTGCGGGGCAGGAGGTGATAAAATGCCGTACACCGTCAAACAAGCGCGCGTTCTTAGAGATTTTACGCAAGCAGAAATGGCCGAGAAGATGGGTATTTCACGTGGAACGTATCGAAAAATCGAAGATAATCCGGAAAGCGCTACGGTAAAACAGGCAAAACAGATTGCTGACATTACCCAAATTTCCATCAACGATATTTTTTTCTCCAATATATCTACTTAAAGTAGATAGTGGCGAGAAGAAGGCAGGTGAAACAAAAATGACCGTTTTACATGACAGAAACAGCCATAAAGTTGGAAGACCCAGAAATCTATCGGCTGAGATGGCCAGATACGGCGTAAAAAATTCAGATATTCAAAAACTGCTTTCTTGCACGGATAAAACTGTAAGAAACAAAATTGACGGTGTGACCGAGTTTTCTGTCGCAGAAGCCCTTAAAATTCGGAATGTATTTTTTCCTGGCCTACGGATTGAATATTTGTTTGCTATCACAGATGAAATTAGGAATAAATAAACAAAAACGCCTGTGGTGCTACACAGACGTTTTGCCCCCTAATTTTTCACCCGGATTCGGTTGCAGAAGCAGTAGAGCGAAATATGCAAATGCAAAACGGAATATGCACCCGCATCTGTTGGTTCGCGCTCCTGAACAGTCATTTTATTAGTGACGCTCATTACTCGCATATACTGTCGGCATTGGCCCCATGCGCAGTAACGCACGAAAACTGCTTCACATGCAAAGCACCCATGTTTCTATGGCCGTTGTCTCATTTTACGGTTTGGGTTCCGCGAAAGAAGCCCTTCGCATCAACGATAAACTGATCTCCGCCATCAGCTTATCCCGGGAACGGGCAACTTCAAAATTTTGGTCAATTTGATGACCCCCTTATTGAAGCGTTGCCATAAAAGGCCGTTTCTATTTTAAGAAAAATTTTACATAAAGTCAACAAAAAATATTAAAATGCGCAATGCTATTACGCTGAAAAAGCTCTTGACGAGATTTATCCGTAGCTGCTGAAGTGGATAGGAGGTGACCATTTACGAAATACAGTAGCATTCACGACAATTCTCGCCTTGCTATACGAAATCCTGTATAACCAGACGGGTAGCAAACTCTATCGCGCGGCGAGAAAGATATTTACTATCGCCACCGCAATAGGCATCGTTATTGAAATTGCCAGATTGGCATAGGCGGTTAGGAGTATAGAAAGGAGGACACTCATGTCCGAAACATATAAAGTCACGGACGCGGCCAAGCGCATGGGCATTGCGCCGGAGACGCTGCGCACCATGATGGTCCGCAAAGAGCTGCCGTTTGGCGCAACGCATCGCATGCCGAGCGGCAGGCGCATCTACATCATTCCGCGTGAGGCGTTCGACCGGTTTATGGCAGGAGAGGGGGCGAATCCGTGAAACGCTACGCCCTTTGGCTGCTGATTCCGTTTGCGGTCGCAGCTGCGTCGGACTGCGGCGCGCCGGTCACTGTACTCGCATGGATCGCGCTGGGCTGGTGCATCGGCACGCTCGCATTGCTCGAGCGGTACCGCCGCCGCGCAGAGCAGGCACGGCAGCAGCGTCTGAGCCACATGCGCCACGAAGCATGGGAGGATAACCATGCCTCATGAAAAAGCCGCCTCGGAACGGCAATTCCAAAGGCGGCAAAGCAAAATACTTCACTGATAGAATACCACAAGGAGAGGATTTGTCAAATGAAATCGACTGGAATTGTGCGTCGTGTGGACGAGCTGGGCCGCATCGTATTGCCCAAGGAGCTGCGCGACACCATGGAAATACCGGAAAAGACGCCGCTTGCGATCTTCGTGGACGGTGAGGATATCATTCTGCGCAAGTACGGCCGCAGCTGCGTGTTCTGCGGCGGAGAGGACGAGCTGTTCGACTTTTTCGACCGCCCGATCTGCGAGAAGTATGCGCATCAGATCGCGGCCGGGCTGAAAGGGGAGGCGTGACATGGACAAGCCTGTCAAAATCGCCCGGCTGGAGACCGAGAACATCAAGCGCGTCCGCGCGGTCGCGCTCGCGCCGGCGGAAACCGGTCTGACCATCATCGGCGGCGACAACAATCAGGGCAAGACTTCGGTGCTGGACGCGATCGCATGGGCGCTCGGCGGGGAGCGCTTCCGTCCGTCGCAGGCGGCGCGGGAAGGCTCGGCGGTTCCGCCCCATCTCAAGGTTACGCTGTCCAACGGCATCGTAGTCGAGCGCAAGGGCAAGAACAGCAGCCTGACGGTTGTTGATCCGTCTGGTAACCGGGCGGGACAGCAGTTGCTCAATGCGTTCGTCGAGCAGCTTGCGCTCGATCTGCCGCGCTTTTTGCAGATGAGTGACCGCGAAAAGGCGGACACGCTGCTGCAGATCATTGGCGTGGGGGAGCAGCTTGCTGTGCTCGAACAGAAGGAACGCGAGCTGTACAACCAGCGCCACGCGATTGGCCAGATCGCAGACCAGAAAGAGAAATACGCCAAGGAACAGACCTTCTGGCCGGACGCGCCCCGTGATTTGGTTTCGGCCAGCGACTTGATCGCCCGCCAGCAGGACATCCTCGCACGCAATGGGGAAAATCAGCACAAGCGGGCGATGGCGGACATGCTCGCACAGCAGGTGGACACGCTCCAGCACAAGGTAACTGACCTTGCCGCACAGCTGCGTCAGGCGCAGGAGCTTCTTGCCGCCAAGTCTGCCGATCTTACGACCGCGCGCAAGACGGCGGAGCAGCTGCATGACGAATCGACCGAGGAACTTGAGCGCAGCATCCGCGAGATCGACACGATCAACGCCAAGGTGCGCGACAACCTGAACCGTGAGAAGGCCGAGGAGGATGCCCTCGGCTACCGCGAGCAGTACGATCATCTGACGGACGATCTGGAGCAGACACGGCAGGCCAAACGCGACCTGCTTTCCGGCGCCAAGCTGCCGCTGGATGGCCTGAGCGTAGAGGATGGCGCGCTTACTTATCAGGGGCAGAAGTGGGACAACATGTCGGGCAGTGACCAGCTGCGCGTTGCGACCGCGATCGTGCGCTGTCTCAATCCGCAGTGCGGGTTCGTGCTGCTCGACAAGCTCGAGCAGATGGATTTGCACACGCTGCACGATTTCTGCGCATGGCTGGAAGCCGAGGGCTTGCAGGCGATCGCCACCCGCGTGTCTACTGGTGACGAGTGCTCGATCATCATTGAGGATGGCTATGTCAAGGGTGCGGAGCGTCCGCTGCCGGACGCACCGATGCCCGCACAAAAAACGACTTGGAAATCAGGTGAATTTTAATGGAGATCATTCGAGGAAAATTGCCGGGTGCGCTCAAGGTCGTCGTGTACGGCCCGGAAGGAATCGGAAAATCCACTTTTGCATCGCAGTTCCCGGGTCCGCTGTTTATCGACACCGAGGGCAGCACGCGGCACATGGACGTTGCCCGCACTCCCAAGCCCACCAGCTGGCCGATTCTGCTCGGTCTGGTCGGCGAGGTGATCCGCGACCCGTCGCTGTGCCGCACGCTGGTGGTTGACACGATGGACTGGGCCGAACTGATGTGCACGCAATATGTCTGCGACAAATACCAGAAGAAGAGCATCGAGGAATTTGGCTACGGCAAGGGCTATACCTATCTGTCCGAAGAATTCGGGCGGCTGCTCAACCAGTTGAGCGAAGCCGTGGAGCGCGGCGTGCACGTCGTCGTCACCGCGCACGCCAAGATGCGCAAATTCGAGCAGCCGGACGAGCTGGGCGCATACGACCGCTGGGAGATGAAGCTCTCGTCCAAGACCGCGCCGCTCGTCAAGGAGTGGGCGGACATGGTGCTGTTTGCGAATTACAAGACCTATGCCGTCAAGACCGAGGGCGGCAAGGTCAAGGGGCAGGGCGGGGAGCGCCGCATGTACACGGCGCACCACCCCTGCTGGGACGCGAAAAACCGCTTCGGCCTTGCGCCCGAACTGCCGTTTGCTTATGCAGAGATCGCGTCCGTCATCGGGGAAATGCCGTCGAATTCTGAACCTACGGCGCAGAATGAACCGAAACCGGTCAATTCTCCGGACAACCCGCCGCACAAAGTAGAGGGTGTTTGCGCGCCCCGGCAGGACGACGGCCTTGTGCTGGACATTCCGGACGGCATCCCGCAAGCACTCGCCGACCTGATGCGCGCAAACAACGTTACCGCAACCGACATCCAGACCGCCGTTTCCGCCAAGGGGTATTTTCCGCTTGGCATGGAGATCACGGATTATCCCAAGGACTTCATTGACGGCTGTCTGATCGGCGCGTGGGATCAGTTGTATCAGGTCATCCTGCAGGAGCGCAAAAATATCCCGTTTTAACAAAGGAGGAGTTTACCCATGAATGACACCACAATGGAACGCGAACTCGGCTGGGAAGACGAGATCGAAAACGAAGGCAGCCCGCGCCGCGTGCTGGAAGCGGGAGAATATCCGTTTACCGTAGAGAGCTTTGAACGCGCCCGCTTTGGCGGTTCGGAAAAGGTGCCGCCCTGTCCGCAGGCGATCGTGCATCTGCGCATCGACACGCCGGAAGGTCCGGCGAACATCAACGTCAATCTGTTCCTGCATACCCGCTTCGAGTGGAAGCTGTGCCAGTTTTTCACCTGCCTCGGCCTACGCCAGCACGGGGAAAAGCTGCGCATGAACTGGCAGGCGGTGACTGGACGCACCGGCCGCTGCAAGGTGACCAAGCGTACTTATAAAGACCGTAACGGCGTTGATCGTGAGGCCAATGATGTAGACGAATTCCTCGACCCGGCGGGTGCGCCCGCTGTGTCGTCCGCACCGCAGAGCGGCTTTACACCGGGGGCGTTTTAATTGGAGCTTCGACCGTATCAACTGGAAGCGCGCGAGGCGGTCGAGCGGGAGTGGGAGCAGGGGCGTCACCGCACCCTGCTCGTGCTGCCCACGGGCTGCGGCAAGACGATTGTGTTCGCCAAAATCACCGAAGACCGGGTGCGCGCGGGCGACCGTGTGCTTATTCTGGCACACCGCGGGGAACTGCTGGAGCAGGCATCCGACAAGATCGGCAAAGCGACCGGCCTTGGCTGCGCGACCGAAAAGGCGGAGGAAAGCTGCCTCGGCAGCTGGTTCCGCGTGGTGGTCGGCTCGGTGCAGACACTCATGCGCCCGCAGCGGCTCGCGCAGTTCGACCCGCATTACTTTGATACCATCATCATTGACGAAGCGCATCACGCAATTTCGGACAGCTACGGGCGTATCCTCGACCACTTCGGGGATGCCCGCGTGCTGGGCGTGACCGCGACGCCTGACCGCGGCGATATGCGCAACCTCGGCAGCGTGTTCGAATCGCTGGCTTATGAATACACACTGCCCAAGGCAATCCGCGAGGGCTATCTATCGCCCATTCAGGCGCTGACCATTCCGCTGGGGCTGGATCTGTCCGGGGTAGGGATGCAGTCGGGCGATTTCAAGGCGTCCGACCTCGGCAATGCCCTTGACCCGTACCTGTATCAGATCGCGGAGGAAATGGTGAAGCACTGCATGGATCGCAAAACTGTGGTTTTTCTGCCGCTCGTTAAGACCTCGCAGAAGTTCCGCGATATTCTGTGCGGCTTCGGGTTCCGTGCGGCCGAGGTCAACGGCGAAAGCCCGGATCGCGCCGAAACCCTTGCAGCCTTTGAGCGCGGGGACTATAACGTGCTGTGCAATTCAATGCTGCTGACCGAGGGCTGGGACTGTCCAAGCGTGGACTGTATCGTTGTGCTGCGTCCGACCAAGGTGCGCAGCCTGTACAGCCAGATGGTCGGCCGCGGCACACGCCTGTTCCCGGGCAAGGAGCATTTGCTGCTGCTCGACTTCCTGTGGCATACCGAGCGGCACGAGCTGTGCCACCCGGCGCACCTGATCTGCGAAAACCAAGAGGTCGCCCAGCGCATGACCGAAAATATTGAGGCTGCCGGCGCGCCGGTGGACATTGAGGAAGCGGAACAGACCGCCAGTGAGGAAGTGGTCGCAGCGCGCGAGGAGGCGCTCGCCAAGCAGCTGCACCAAATGCGTAGCCGCAAGAGCCGTCTGGTCGATCCGCTGCAATTCGAGATGTCCATTCAGGCCGAGGATTTGTCCGGCTATGTGCCCGCATTCGGCTGGGAGATGGCGCCCGCAAGCGACAAGCAGCGCAGCGCGCTCGAAAAGTGGGGCATTCTGCCGGATGAGATCGACAATGCCGGAAAAGCGGCCAAGCTGCTCGATCGGCTCAGCGCACGCCGAGCGGAAGGGCTGACCACCCCGAAACAGATCCGTTTTCTCGAGGGACGCGGCTTCCAGCACGTCGGCACATGGCAGTTTGAAACGGCAAAGAACCTGATCGACCGCATTGCCGCCAATGGCTGGCGCATCCCGCATGACATCAATCCGAGTGAGTATATAGGAGCATAAATGGAACGAAATGAGCTGGACCTGAAACAGGCGCTCGCTTACATCGAGCCGATGAGCCTTTCTTATCAGGAGTGGATCGGTGTCGGCATGGGACTGAAGGAAGCAGGACTTCCGGTTTCCGTATGGGACGAATGGTCGAGACGGGACGCGCGCCGGTATCACGCCGGCGAGTGTGCCCGCAAATGGGAGACCTTTCGCGGGACAGGCAACCCGATCACGGCGGGTACGATCGTGCAGATGGCGCTTTCCAGAGGCTGGCGGCTGGAACGAGACGGCGGGCATGAACTGGGCTGGGAAGCGGAGATCGGCGCGAAGGACGACCCGTATCGAGTTGTTGATCCGCACTGGGTCGAGGGACGCGACCTTGCAGAACCGAAGGACTGGTATCCCGCGCAGCAGCTCATCACCTATCTGGAGACGCTGTTCGACTCGACCGAGACAGTCGGCTATGTGACGCGCAGCTTCGAGAAGGACGGCAAGTACATGCCGACCAAGGGCGATTGGTCGCGCACGGCGGGCAGGCTGATCGAAGAGCTGTCCCGCTGCAAGGATGACGTGGGCGCGGTGCTGGGCGATTACAACCCGGCAGTCGGCGCGTGGATCCGCTTTAACCCGCTTGACGGCAAGGGCGTGCGCAACGAGAACGTGACCGATTTCCGGTATGCGCTGGTTGAGTGCGACGGCATGGAGCTCGAGCGGCAGAACGCGCTCATCCGGGAGCTGGAGCTGCCGGTGGCGTGTCTGGTGCACTCGGGCGGTAAAAGTCTGCACGCCATTGTCCATATCGACGCTGCGGACTACAACGAGTACCGCAGCCGGGTGGAATACTTGTATGCGGTCTGCCGCCGCAACGGGCTGGAACTCGACCAGCAGAACCGCAACCCCTCGCGCCTGTCCCGTATGCCGGGCGTGATGCGCGGCGGCAAAAAGCAGTACTTGATCGACGTCAATATCGGCAAGGCGAACTTTGTAGAGTGGAAGGATTGGATCGAGAGCGTGACCGACGATCTGCCCGACCCGGAGAGTATGTCCGAGGTGTGGGATCATCTGCCCGACCTTGCGCCGCCGCTGATCGAAGGCGTGCTGCGGCAGGGGCATAAGATGCTGCTTGCCGGACCGTCCAAAGCGGGCAAATCGTTCGGCCTGATTGAATTGGTCATTGCGCTGGCCGAAGGGCGCGACTGGCTGGGCTTTTCCTGCGCACAGGGGCGCGTGCTGTATGTCAATCTGGAACTCGACCGCGCGTCCTGTCTGCACCGCTTCCGCGACGTATACGATAAGCTGGGCTGGCCGCCGCGGCACCTGTCCAATATCGACATCTGGAACCTGCGCGGCAAGGCGATCCCGATGGACAAGCTCGCACCCAAGCTGATCCGCCGCGCGCTCAAGAAGGAGTACATTGCGGTCGTGATCGACCCGATCTATAAGATCATCACGGGCGACGAGAACAGTGCCGACCAGATGGCGGCGTTCTGCAACCAGTTCGACCTGGTCTGCACCGAGCTGGGCTGCGCGGTGATCTACTGTCACCACCATTCCAAGGGCAATCAGGGCGGCAAGCGCTCGATGGACCGTGCGAGTGGTTCGGGCGTGTTTGCCCGCGACCCGGACGCGCTGCTCGACCTCATTGAACTGGACATCAGCGACGACTTGCGCAAACAGCTGGAAAACAACGCGGTCTGCAAGGTGTGCGGTGCGGCGCTCGAAGCTGCAGGGCGGTCGGATGATGTGTCGCAGGATACGCTGTGCAGCCAGCGGGAGGCGCTGGACGCCTGCAAACGGCTGCTGCCGGGCACGGCCTATAACGCGTTGCTGGACGCCGTCGCAGACACCCGGCGCGAGGTACAGGCGCGCACGGCATGGCGCATTGAGGGCACGCTGCGCGAGTTCCCGCGGTTCCCGCCGGTCAACCTCTGGTTCGAGTTCCCGCTGCATCGGCCGGATCATAGCGGTCTGCTGGCGGATATCAAGCCGGACAGCGACGCGCCTGCGTGGAAGCGCGGCAGCAAGGATCACAAGCCGGTCGATAAACGGCAGGAGCGGCTGAACAAACTGGAGAGTGCATTTGCCGCATGCGATCTGGAAGGCAAGGGCGAAGTCAGCATTGCCGATCTGGCCGAATACTGTGGGCTGAGCCGCAACACCGTCAAGGCGCATGTGGACGAGCACCCCGGTTTTGCACGGCAAAAAGACGGTACAGTGCGCAGGGTGTCAGACTGTCAAAATCAAATTGACACCCCTTTTTGACACCCTTTAGAGCGCGAAAACAGGGTGTCAAAAATGCGAAAATCGAAAATTGACACCCTTTAGAAACGAAAAAAGTGATATTTCGCAGAAAAGGCGAGTTGACACCGGCGAAATAGACAATAAATAGGGTGTCAAGTGGGTGTCAACTTGTACGAAATAACCTATAAAATGCGGCATGGATGGTGTCAAAAAACGGGGTGTCAAAACCCCCTATATATATAGGGGGTTTTGACACACATCCGCTTTTGACACGCCACCATCGAACGCGCGAGGAAAGGAGCGTGCAGAAAAGGGGCCCGCTCATAAGGAAGTAATTTGATTGTCGCAGGGCGGCATGGCGGAAAGGTCATGCCGTCCTGCCTTTTCTTTGCCGTTCCACCGTCTGATTGTCGCTCGGCAGGTTGACTTCTCCGATAAAGTTCCAGACCAGTTCGATCTTCTGCCTGCGGTGGCCGCTGGACTTGTCCGGTGCATGGACGATTATCTTCTTTACAAACTCATTGACGATGGTGGGTGTCAGTTCCCGGATACCCACATACTTCCGCACAATAGCTGCAAAGCTCGCAAAATCGGCTTGATCCTGCTCGAAGATTTCTACCGCTTCCCGCCATACCTTGACCTGCTCCGTCAGTTCTTTTTGCTCCGCTTCATAGTCGGCGGAGAGTTTCAAGAACCGTTCATGGCTGATTGCCCCGTTGATGTCATCCTCATAGATGCGCTTGAAAATCCGGTCAAGTTCAGCAATGCGCTTTTCCGCATGGGCGATTTCACGCCTGCGCTTCTTGGCGTCTTTCTCCGCTTCTTGAAAACGCTGCTTTCTCGCGGCTTCCTCAAATGCCATGGCATCGTCAAAGAACAATGCCGTCACATCGAAAATCCGCTGCAAAACGAACAGTTTCAGTGTTTCTTCCCGGATAAAGTGCATGGTACAATCACCCGTGTTGCTCTTATACCGGGAACACCGATAGCAGTCTTGTTGCGGTGTCATGTTTTTGCCTGTGGCGAAATGCAGTTTGCTGCCACAGTCGGCGCAGTACAGCAGGCCAGAAAACAGCCCTTGCCGTTCGGCTTGCTTGGCCGGGCGGCGCTTGTTCTCCCGTAACTCCTGTACCCGCTCAAAGACTTGTTCGTCGATAATGGCGGGCTGGGTATTGGGAAAAATCCGCTGGTTCTCTGGGGCGTTATGCAGCCGTTTTTTCAGCTTGTGGGACTTGGAATAGGTCTTGAAGTTTACCGTGCAACCGGTGTACTCTGGCCGCTCCAAAATTCCCGCAACAGACTTGGGACTCCACTTGTAAGGCTTCTCCGGCAGCGGCTTTCCGTCCCGCTGGGCGTAGTGGGCCTTGACAGTCAGGACGTGTTGGGCAGTCAGCAGCTTTGCGATTTGCATGGGGCCTTTCCCCGCAATGCACAGGTCAAAAATCCGTTTGACAATCTCGGCGGCTTCCTCGTCCACAATCCATTTCTTTTTATCCGCCGGGTCTTTCTGATACCCATAGGGTGGATTGGTGCAGAGGTGTTCCCCGGCGTTTCCTTTTGCCCGCATAACGGCCCGGATTTTCTTGCTGGTATCGCGGGCGTAGAAGTCGTTGAACAGATTGCGAAACGGGGTGAAATCATTGTCCCCTTTGTCGCTGTCCACGCCGTCATTGATGGCGATATACCGAATATCACGCTCAGCAAAAAAGCTCTCGGTATAATAGCCCACTTTCAGATAGTCCCGACCCATGCGGGACATATCCTTGACAATGACGGTTCTGACCTTTCCCGCCTCGGCCAGCCGGATCATCTCATTCCAGCCCGGACGGTCAAATGTTACCCCGGACACACCATCGTCAATGAAGAAAGTTGGATTAGGGAAACTATTGTCGGTTGCGTACTTCAAAAGGATTTTCTTTTGAGATGGAATTTGTCAAGGGGCTTTTCTGCAAAACACAATGTTTCTGAAAATAGCGTTCAAAATATATGCAGAGCCGTTAGTCCGCAGAGGATGCGAATTATCGGCTCAATGGTTTTCTTTTATTTGTAATCATTACTTTTCCAATTCCAGATATTCTTGTCCCATGAAGAAGATTTTCAATTCGTTTTGATCTACTTCTATCTCAAATTCTACACTACTATTTCCCTGTGTAACACAGATTATATCCGAGTAAGAAAAACTATAATATGCGTCACCGCAGGATAGACCCGAATCGGGCATATCTTTACTCACAGCAAGTTCCCCGTTTTCTTGAAAGGTAAATATCTCCTCAGCATTTGCATCCTTCCATGTGCCAATAATATCTTTTTCGTTCTGAATGCGATTTACTTTACCAACACATACAATGGCAAGTATAACTGCACCAACAGTCAAAGCAATGCCTGCAACTCTCTTTACCAGTTTCTTTTTACGCAATTTCTATTACCTCTGTTTCAGTTGCTTTGTTAGATTGAATGATTACATATTGCTCAATTTCAGTTCCTCTACAATTTCCACCTTTGATACGCTTCTAACAGCAAACAGCATAGCGATACATACCATAGCGCCGACAGCCATAACTGCAAGAGCATAAATACCGCCGTTCATATAAAAAGCAAATGGTGTCATACCCGACGATATGAAGTAGTAGATAGCACAATGAATCAAAAAGCTCACAGGCAACGCAAGAACCAATGCTTTTACGCCGTACAAAACAGCTTCGAGCAATAGCGTACATTTTAATCCTTTGGCAGTCATACCAACAGAACGCAGAACAGCAAATTCGCTTCTTCTCAAATGAATCGTATTCGAGATAGTGTTACAAACATTCAAGCTGATAATAACCGTCATCAGGATCGAGAACAGGCAGATTACCAGTTTTGCAATCGTATATACCTGTCTGGAATTATTCGTTGCGGCTGCAATGTCCACAGTTTGCGGAAATCCTCTGTCAGCCAGACATTCCATTGCTTCTTTATGCTGTGCTGTCTGTATTCTCATTTCCACATAGGCGTTATCATCTATCAGCAAGTTAAAATAACTTAAAGGCACGATGAGGACAGCTCGATCTCTCACAAACATGGATTGGATATTTGCATTTTCTTCTGAAACGATTTCTTCCACGATAATCGGCAAGGCATCCTCGGATGCCCCCAGCGGAATGATTTCTGTTCCCGGTTCAATAAGAAACGGTGAGCCTGCAATTACCCGATTTTGTGCCGAATTATAGTATCCCATAGTCTGATTGAGCAAAATTCCATGATTGAAATTTGTCACATCCAGACTGAATCCATTTTCATCGCAAAAAGAGACAAAATGTTCTTCGTCCAATCCTACGACATATACCTCTGCTTTCGTACCATTGATAAAATATCCTTGCATATCAGGATTGATTTGTTCCTGCGAAAATTCAGCGGTCATATATCGCTGAAAAGAATAGGAAACATCCGCAGTGATATTTTCATCCGATAATGCCCCGATTGCGACAGGAATATCTTTGTATTGAATCATCGAAATCACATCAGTATAACAGGAACCGTCCTCCTTCATATCCAAGGATGTCTGATAAAGCATAAAATCAGAGAAACTATATAAGGAAAGGGCAATTACCACCGACAAGAAAATAGAGCCGGTAATCGCTCGGAAGCGTTTTGGATTACGCTTAATATTTTTTGCTGCTAACGAACCATAAATGCCAAAAACCAAAGAAACGATTTTTCCGTCACGGAATTTCTTTCTTGATACCGCATTGTTAGACTGGCGGATCGCTTCAATAACTGTAATTTTAGCTGCTTGCTTCACAGGCTTTCTACTTCCGAAGTACAAAGAAGCAATGCCGGATAATCCGCTGACGAGCAGGATCAATCCGTTTACCTTCAAGGACAGTTCTACGATGCCAAAAGTGAATGTTTCTCCAAAAGCTGCCCTGACCACACTTAATAACAGAGCAGATAGCAGGATACCAACAACCAATCCAAAGGGTATGCTCACCACTCCCAAAAGGAAGGCTTCTAAATATACGCTAAGGCGTTTTTGCCCTTTTGTGGCTCCAATACTGGATAGCATTCCCATCTGCTTAATTCGTTCCTGTAAGGAAATGGAGAGGGCGTTGCTGATCATTGAAGCAGATGCAGCCATCAAAAGACAAACGACCATGACCACCAAAGCAATCAGTTTTGCAGCTCCTTTACCCCCGGTAATTCCATGATAGACTAACAATTCCGAATGAAACTTTGCTACATGACTGTCTACTGCCGCAGCCACTTCTTCGGCTTCTGTATAGATCGAATTGGATAAATTCTTTGCCTTGACATACGCAGCAAAATCGGATGCCGTTTTGTCAACACCTGCAAAGGCATTATAGTTTGCTGCGATTTTTGAGTCATTCACATCTGACAGAATACCAACAACTACATACGCTTTCTCTTTTGTTGGAACGAAGCTTTCTTCTTCGCCCCTATAATTTGTCAGCCCGGAAAGCTGGGCATTATATTCATCCCAAATTCTTGAACCAAGAGTTAAAGAAATCGTATCTCCAATCTCTGTATTCATGTTGTTTTTCTTCAAAAAAGATTCTGAAATAACAATCTCATTTTCATCTTGCGGGAAACGCCCTGCAAGCAAATACTGATTTAACGAAAATCTTTGGGTAAAGTTCTCGTCAATCTCGCCAACGGAGAGCATTGTACTGTTGGATTTCTCCCCGTAAAAACTGTTTCCGGCAAAGCGGAGAAGCGAAACTTCGCCTACATTGTTTTGACTATATAGCTCTTGAACCTGCTCCCAAGTCAAATCCTCCATGTAGTAGTCATAATCGCCACCATACACTTTTTCTTTCTCTTTCAAAAAATCAACCAACGACCATCCCCCACAGAGAATAGCGGTTATCATACTGATTGACAAAAGAATGGTTAAAAGTGTGAGTAGGGTACGCTTTTTATTCGACAACAGATTCCTGAGTGTAAGCATGAAAATCATATTCATCAGCGTATCACCTCATCCCTCACAAGTCTGCCATCCTGAATTTCCAGAATACGGTCTGCCTGCATTGCGATTTCACGGTCATGGGTAATCAGGATCATTGTCTGGCGATAGACTTCATTGGATTCACGCAGAAGTTTCATAATATCCCTTGTGTTCTCCGTGTCCAGATTTCCCGTTGGCTCATCCGCAAGGATAATCGCAGGTGCGTTAATCAACGCTCGTCCGATTGCCACTCTTTGTTGTTGACCGCCGGATAACTGACTTGGCAGGTGCTTTCTACGCTTTACCAGTTTGAGTGTGGATAGCAGTTCTTTCAAACGCTCCTGATTGATTTTACGCCCATCCAATCGAATCGGCAGCGTGATATTTTCCTCGACAGTCAAAACCGGGATCAGATTATAAAACTGATAGACAAGCCCAACCTGCCTTCTTCTGAATACAGCCAATTCATCTTCATTTTGCTCATAAACATCCTGTCCATCCACAAATACTTTTCCCGAAGTCGGTCTGTCAACACCACCTAAAATGTGCAACAGGGTAGACTTGCCAGACCCAGATGCTCCAATGATTGCAACAAACTCTCCTTTATCGACGGAAAAAGAAACATCTGACAAAGCATGGACAGGAGCATTGTCCATTTCATAGGTTTTGCAGATATTCTCTACTCTTAATATCTCCATAAAAAGTTCCTCCATATATTTTTGCAATTCAGTATAGCAAAGCCAAGTGACTGCTTCATTACTTTTTCATTACAAAAATGTCACTTAAAAAGGGGCTGCATTAAGCAGTCCCCCGATAAAAGCAGATTTCAAATTTTGCACCGCCTGACTCCCGATTTTTCGCTTGGATGACACCACCCTGATTGACAATGATCGTCTTTGCCAGAGCCAACCCCAAACCGGCATTACCGATTGTAGAGCCACTTCCTTGATAAAATCGGTCAAATAAATGGGGGATGTCTTTTTCCTGAAAACCTGTTCCGCTATCCTCTATAATGATCTGTGTCAAAAGAGGTCTTTCTATTGCCTTGATTTCGATAGTGCTGCCCTCTGGTGAATGTTCGATACAGTTTTTGATTACATTCCCCAAGGCTTCAGCAGTCCAATCAGTATCAAGAGATAGTTTTAATTCTGCCGGAATCACTTGCGTGATTGTCTGCATTTTTAATTCTGCCGCAATCTCCAGAGGACGAATTGCTTTTTCTACCACATCTTTTAAGTATACCGCCTGTGGCTTTAGAGTAATCGTTCCTGCATCCAGCTTGGATATTTTCAGAAGTGTGGCTATCAGCCACTCCATTCTTGATAAGAGCATAGTCTGTTCGCGGATCAGCTCATACCTTTCTTCGTCAGTCAGTTCCTCATTACACAGAGAAGCATTTAAGATATTCAGCGATGTCAAAGGTGTTTTTAATTGATGTGAAATATCGGCTAAAGCATTTGCCAAATTACCTTTCTCCATTTTCAGAGCTTCTGCCTGTTCAATAAGCCGTCTTGTCATCTTGGATATTTCATCATGTAAAACAGATAACTCACCTTCTTGAAACTGCCCAAAAGAAATTTTTTCATCTCCATGTAACAGCCTATCAATATGCAAACTAAAATCAGCAATTTTCTTGTATCTCTGATATGTGAAAAAGAGGGAAACTGCACTGGATGAAATGATAGCCGACAGAACAATCCACACAGCTTTGCTATCAACGATAATGCCAATGCCGCCCCAAAATAGAATAAGAATACTGCTGACAACAATTTGCCTTTTAACTTCTTTATTTCTGATAAAGTCCATATCAACCCACCTTATAGCCAAGCCCACGAACGGTAATTATGATTTCCGGCTCCTGCGGATTGGTTTCAATTTTGTCACGTAGCCTTTTCATATAGACAGTCAATGTATTATCATTGATAAACTCCCCAGTAGTGTCCCATAAAAGCTCCAACAATCTTCTGCGAGAAAGGACAATACCTTTGTTACGCAAAAAGACTAACAGCAACTTATATTCCATAGCAGACAACAAAATCTCTTTCCCATTCTTTGATACGGTTGCTTGATTTGTGTCCACAACTAAGTCGAGGTAACTGATAATGTTTTGTGTGTTCTTAGTTCTCCTTAATACGCTGTTGATCCTTGAAAGCAGTTCTCTTGGTCTGAACGGTTTGCTGATATAATCGTCAGCCCCCATATCTAACCCAGCCACAACACTATATTCATCATCAGAAGCCGTTAAGAAAATAACTGGCATAGTTCCTCTTTCTTTAATTGCAGAACAAACAGAAAAACCATTTCCGTTTGATAATTGAATGTCCACCAAGGCTATATCGTATTGGTCGCTATCCAATTTTTCTATTGCTTCTTTTTGACCGGGAGCATTTTCGATTTTGAACCCTTCATTTCCTAAATAGTCTGATAATGAGGATACGATACTTTGGTCATCCTCCACTAATAACAATTTACTCATCGTGTGTTCTCCTTGTTGTCAGCTATAAATTCATTTTTATTTTGTTTATATCTTCCATCAGCCGGCTTTTGGGCATCTTGGGGAATTAGCCATGCACGAGGTAGCCGAACAATTCCATCAATGCGATTCTCCTCACACAGCTTTTGAACACGACGCACCGATATTCCCCAAAGTTTAGCCGCATCCTGTACTGTCATGTATTCAAACATAGTTTACCTCCGCATCAAATAGTTATATATATTATATACGCACAAACGAACAATATCAATGGGCTGTTTGTAAACACTTAAACACTAACTGTGTACGAATTAACTCGGCGCTAACAATTTCCGTCATCCTGTTTCGGATATTATTTATTTTTCCACCCAACCCATTCTGTCCGGGCAGCTACCTTTAATTTTTTGTTACGCCTCCTCTGCTGCGAGCAACTCTACCAAAACCGAAGGACCATATTTTCAGACTGCCGAGCGACCTCGACTGGTGCCAAACGATTTTGCTGAGGCGATAGAAAATAGAATTGCAATGTACTATAATAAAGGTGTGAAATTTTCCCTCGCTTCTGTAAGATTGTCCGCCAGATCCATAGTACATAGGTGAGGAGGTGGATACCTTGTTAGAGGATGTGAAGATCATTGAACTGTTCTTTGCTCGTACTGAGCAGGCAATAGCTGAACTTGCTGCAAAATACGGTTCAACTTGCAAAAGAATTGCAAACAACATTTTGAAATGCGAACCCGACGCAGAAGAATGTGTAAATGATACATACCTTGCTGCGTGGAATGCAATTCCTCCAGAAAGACCTGACCCACTCAGAACCTATATTTTTCGTATTACCCGCAATATCGCTACCGCAAAATACCACGCAAATACTGCACTAAAGCGAAACAGTTACTATGATGTTGCACTTGATGAGTTGGAAGAGTGCCTAACTTCTGCATCTACTATTGAACAGGAAGTGGATGCAAAGGAGCTGTCACAGGAAATTGATCGTTTCCTTGACAGCTTGGATCAGGAAAGCAGGGTTATGTTTGTAGCAAGGTATTGGTACTCAGATAGCATTACAGAAATTGCAAAGAGGCTTCGTACAACAAATAACAATGTGTCTGTTCGCCTTTCCCGAATCAGAAGCAAACTTAAAAATCATTTACAGAAAGCGGGGTATGATTTATGACACGAAAGAACATCTCTGACGCCGTTGGTGGCATTGGTAGCCGTCATATCGAAGAAACGGCGAGTTATCAGGCAAAGAAACAAAAAAGCATTTGGCTGAAATTTGGGGCAATTGCTGCGTGTCTCTGTCTAATCGTGGTGGGAGTGTTTAGTATGGGATTATTCGGCAAAAGTACAGAAACAGCTACATTAGGTGATGGAACTACCATATCTTTCACTAAAGCAGATACGGTAGCCTCTGCTCTGAGTTTGAACTTGCAAGCACGAGCATTGACCAAAGATGAGGTTCAGACTATTTTCGGTGATCTTCCGATTTCCGGAGATGCCCTCTTTACCTTGGACGATGTAGCATTTGTTGGCTTTGATGGTCATTACAGCGATATGAAATTTGTTGTTTCGCTGTCTGGGAACAATCTTATGGATACTACCGTAATTGGCAAGGGAAATGTATCTATGGTTGGAGATACGCCAGTTAAAGCTGGCTACTTCGTTACAAATGCAAACAGCGAAGGAATTAAGACTGTGATCTATTACGCCTATATCACATTTGATAACTATTCCATCTATATCGAAAATGCAGGCGGAGAAAGTGAAAGAGAGGCTGTTCGAGCGGAACTGATGGCAGCACTTGATAAGTTGTTGGAAAACTCTTTTGATTTTAAGTGATAGAATTCGATTAAATATTGCAAGCACCGGTATGGAAAACCCATACCGGTGCTTATTTTACGCTTGACGTATAGGGATTATCTCCATCCCCCTATGTCACAGACTTCACCTGAAGTTTCAACCTCCAGCACTTTTAACGTTCCATATCTCTGTTTTTCATCTTACGCTCAAGCCGCTCCGATCGCCGCCTTTGCCGCAGTTCTCGATCCATTGTCTTTTCCTGTGCATATTCGTCAAGATAGCCAGACACATCCCGTAGGCCACTCTCCATCAACCACCAACTGAACTTGTCGCCATAAGCCGCTTCAATGCGTTGGGCTGCTGCTTTCTCTCTGTCAGGTCGAAGTGCCTTCCGCTCCAGATAAAGCTGCAAGGAATCAAAGCCGGAAGCTTGCTCTTTCAGCTCGGCATACTCAGACAATGCAGCCTCCAGCTCTCCGGCATACTTATTCTCCTGCGCCTCAAGCCGTTTGAGATTATCTTCATAGCGGTCAATCTGGCGCTGGAAGATATCGCTTGTGGCGTCCTCTGGGTATTCCAGAGAATGAAGCAGCATAGCCTTTTCGCTTTTTAGCTCCTCTAACTTTTCCGTCAACTCGGCTATTTTGGAGGCAAGCTCACGGTGCCTGACAAAGTGGATCGCAGGAAGGGATTTCTTTTCAGCCAGTAGGGACTTCCGTTCTTTGGTTGTTTCCTTTATCTGCTGCACAAGGGAGCGGTACTGTGCCAGATTTGGCTTCAGAATATTCAAGGCACCGGTCATCTGTTTCTTGCTGCTGCGGATATGCCCTAACTGATAGCAGAAGATCAGCATATTTTCCCGCAGCTTTTCCAACGCTTCTGCAATAGCGGGCAGCGTGTTCTTCACCGCCTCCGTAATTTTCTTGAACTGCGCCTTCAGTTCCCGCAGGAGCCTGTTGTCCGCCTTGATCTGACGGTTGAGTTCGCACCTGTCGGACACGATACCTTTCTGTTCCAAAGCACGGGCAATCACGCCCTCGTGGATGGTGGGCTGCTCGTCAATGCCTCGCTCGACAAAGCTGCGGTGGTCGATGCGCTCCTCATGACCGTATCGCTCCAAATATTTGTTTGTCACATCTGCCCATGCTTTGCGCCAGATAAGGAGCTGTTCCTCGCTGTTCCAGCGTTCAGAAATGGGATTCTGTCTCCCGTATTTGGTGCTTTTGGGATACTTGCTGGCACGCTCATATCCATGTTCCTCAGCTGCGGATGGTGTCATATACACTTTCTTCCTGCCTACCTTGTACTGGTACTGTTTCTCCCATCCGTCAGCCTGTGCAGCCTTAAACTCGGCAGCGGTAAAGCCCCGTTCCTCACCGTCACGGCTGCAGAGATATTCCTTCTCCGTTTTGTATTGCCATTTGCCGCTTTCATCAAGCGGGCGCACCGTCAAGAGAATGTGGGCATGTGGATTATGACCCGGTGGATCAGGATCGTGGATTGCCAGATCGGCGCACATCCCGTCTGCGACAAATTGGTTTTGTACGAAGTCCGTCAACAGCGTCTGCCATTGCTCTAGGGACAACTCTATGGGCAGGGCTACCACAAACTCACGGGCTAAGCGGCTGTCCTTGGTTTTCTCGTTTTCCTCCACGGCGTTCCAGAGAACCTCTCGGTCTTGCCATGCGGGTGGGGCCATGTCCGGCAGGAATACCTCCTGCCACACAAGCCCCTGCTTTCGGGTGTAATCGTGCTGTACTCCGTCATAGTCATTGAGGATGTGGGAGCAGCTGAGATAAGCGGAGGCTGCACAGGCGGAGCGTCCGGCTCCCCGGCTGACCACCTTTGCCTCCAAGTGGTAAATTGCCATTTGCGTTCACCTCGATTCGTATTTTGTGAGGGGGTGGTAAAACGCCACCCCTTGGTTTCTGTTTCTCTTTGCAAAGAGAAAATGGGCTGCATTGCTGCCCATATCTGCGATAAAGCTGCCGGTGGCAGGTTTTCGCAGGCAGGAGGCGGGCAGAGTATCTGCCGGATTGGTGCGACAAGCAGCAATCTCTGCATCAGCAGAAGCGCCGACTGCACAGGGAATGCTGACTTGCGGCATTTCCTGCCCTCTCTGGAGAAGTGTCCGATGGACAGTTCGTGAAGAGCGCACGAGCCCGACCAACGGAAGGGATACCACCGCCTGCTTCGCAGGTGGTGAGTAAGTGCGCCCTTCGGGATAAAAAAGGAAGGGACGCCCCGGTTGCCCGGAACGCCCCTCGCAGATTAGTGTAGCTTCTCATATAACAAGTCCTCTAATTTTTCAAGCTCCATTTGCTGAGCCTCTGGAAATACTTTCTCCAAAACAGCGCCCTCCTGAATCAAGCGTCTGGTACGGGCCTTTCGCTCTTTCGCCCGATCCCGCATTTGTGCCTCCTCCAATCGGTGCTTGGCCTGCAATTCTTCCTTGGTCATGATCTTTTTATTTGCCATATCTGGCTCCTTTCTGCCGCTGGGCGGCTTCGTGATAGTAAAAAGCAGGGAACTGGTATCACACAGATACCAACTCCCTGCAGAACTGATGGTAAATTGTTTTCCTCATTCTGAGAATTGCCAATTTGGTAGCAAAGACGGATTGTATTGCCACCAACATAGTAGTAAAATCAAGAAAAGTAATTTCAAAAGCCGTCTGCAAAATCCAGCGCAGCTGAAATGTCCTCCTCGGTTTCCTCCGAAACAAGAGCAGCGGCAGGCTGTGCGCTCTGCATAAGCTGTAGGATACCGCCAAGGCTTACCGGCGTACAGCTCTGCAAGCTGCGTGAGATGGTATCCTCGATCCGGCTGAGGAAAGCGTCCTCCTTCTCCCGTGTTTCCAGATAGGGATCATCGGCAAGCTGCTTGCTACGGTCAAAGTAAGCGTTGACCGCCGAAACGACTGCCTTGCTGACTGAACGATATTCTCGCCTGTCAAGGCTCTGCAAATGCTCCCACGCCCTGCGGTCTGCTTCGTTCTCCAGATTCAGCCGAAGTGTTGTTGTGTAGATTTGCTTCATACAAGATCGCCTTTCTTTTGCATTTTCTGTGCAGACAGCAGCTCATAGCCCTTGGCTGTGGCGCAGATGTCATCATTGATCATCACCCGGCTGGCATCATATTCTCCGAAATTCTTCACCATGCAGCTTCCACCGCCGACAACATAGAGCCTCATCAGTTCCGGGTCATACTCATGCTCACGCAGTCTGCGGAAGATGCCTGCGGTGTAATCCCTCGCTGTGTTCTGGATAGCAGTTAGGTAGCGTTCGCTGATGTCTGCCGTCCCAAAGCGAATCACACGCTCCAGAATCGTATCATCTACCGATGCGCCAAACTGCCGCATGAGATTTTCCCGGACAGCAATCATGCACTGGTTTGTCCCGTACTTCTCCGTGAAGCACTTCTGAGATAGCGGACGGCGCTCGTTGATATACATGACATTCATCGTTCCGTTGCCAATGTCGCAAAGCATATTGATGCCCTTGAATCCCCGCAGTCTGTCCGCCACAGCGGAGAAGCCCTGCGGGAAGATGTCCGCTCCGGCAAACTCCACATGATAGCTGACACCACGGAAAATGAAATCCGCCATTTCATTCTGCAACAGGTACGCCTTGAAGCTATCCTTCTGTTCGCTGACCCAAGTAAGAGGGAGCCCCGCCGCCAAATGCACACGGGCAGAGGTCTGCTTGCGGATATTCAGCTCTCTTGCAATGGCAGCAAGGGTCAGAATATAGTAGTCACCGTCTGTCATTTTGTCAGAGATAAACTCCTTGTGACCTTCGCCCACGGTGTAATAGCTGCCGTTGTAGACAAGCAGATTGCTTTTGAAGGTCGGCTCCTTGTCAGAGATGATCACGCCCGTAGGAAAGCAGCAATGTGCAGTCTTGATATTCCCATAGCCGTGGTCGATGCCGATGATTATAGGGTTATTGTTCATATAGTTCATAGTTTGTCCTTTCTGCCGCTGTGCGGCCTTGAAAATAGATTGTTTGTGTACGGCTCTGTACGGTAAACGCCAGTGCTGTACGCCGCTGTACACCGATTGGTCTTTGGATTTTGCGTTTGCTTTGTCAAATCGCTGTTTATACCGCAAGAAAATGCGGTAATCGCAGCACATTGCACATAAAGAACGCTGATTTTGCGGTAAAATAGCTTTTTGAAAACGGAGTTGAGAACTGCCGTACATCGTGTACGGCATGTACGGCAGTTTTGAAGTCCAGTTCTCATATTTAATAAGGAAGCAAGTTCATCGCCTCCACTCCGATAAATCCACGCACCCGCTTTCCGGCTGCGTACACATTGTTGGTAGCCTCCACATTATAAAGCCGTTCATTCTGGGCCAGCTCTGAGCTGATACGATTTGCTGACATAGGCTTTTGTGCGTTGTCCTCGCACCAGCGGAGATAGGCTTCATAGATAGCCTTGGAGCTGGCTTCGCTGTCGGCCTTAAAGCGGATATAGCCCTCGGATTGCAAAAACTCGATCACATTGTTGCTGCTGCGCTTTACTGTCTCCATATTTTCTTTGGCTCTATCGCTGATGGTGAACTGATACTCGTTCCCAATCAACCGCCGCAGACCCTCCAGACACCACAAAAAGATGCCCTCACGCTCCTGTGTCAGCTTATCCACCAGAAATGGATCATCGGCTCGTCCTGCTGGCCTGTCCTTGGTGGTCAACACGATCTGCCTGCGGAAGAAGCCGTCTGACTTGTCGTGCAAAGCGGTTAAAGCGCCGTTGCCGAAGCAAAGAAAGCGGACATAAAGCTGGCTCTGATAGCTTTGAACACCCTTGCGTTCCATATCCATCTTGCACTCTGAGGTCACGATGGATTTGATATAGTTGGTCTTGGGCAGGGCACTCATATCCATATCGTCATCCACCATCAGCAGCTTGTTTTCCAGGTCTGCACGGCTGAAACGGTTGTTCTCTACCTTCTGGATGCTGGTGGTATTCATGTTATCTCCCAGCATGGAGCGCATTACAAGTCCGATTCGACTCTTTCCTTCGCCGCCCTTACCAATCATCAGGAGCATTTTCTGCCCCTTTGTGGTAGGCAATAGGCAGTAGCCCATATACTCCTGCAAGGTGGGAATGTCCTCCGGGACAAGCAGCTCGGATAAAAATTGCAGCCAGCGCACAGGCGGCGGTGCATCGGGGAGATAGGCCACACTCAGACGGTTGTTGCAATAGCTTTTGTCCTCGGTGAAACGCCCATCCAGAAAGAGTGTCCCGTTTGCCACATGGATACGGTCAGTCTCGATGGGCAGGGGCGGCGAATAGGCTTGCAGCTTGATACTGGCCAGCAGATTTGCCACCACCTTGGAAAGCCCGGAGGTCAGACAGCCGGAGATCTCCTCCAGAATGAGATTGCCGATTTGCGCCTCGTCCTCAATCAGTCCATCCACTGTGAACAGCCTTCCTCTGACACATTTCATGGGATGCTTTTTTAAGAACTGCTGACAAAACAGCACTTCGTTGATGCGTTTTCCATCATACCAATCGGGAATGCTTTCTTCAGGCGGCATAACCATTGGGGTATTCAATTCGTCCATAGGTTTCCTCCTTTCGCAGTTGTTCCAGACGCTCCTTTAGTGCTATGATTTCACCATCCGTCATCCAGTCCTGTACAATTTCCCGACGCTCATAGCTGTCACCAAAGGTGAGAATGTTCAGTTCATATTCAATCTGACTGAGCTTGTGGCAGGCTTCCACGAATAAATCATGGACTGGCTCATCCGGCGTTTGCGGCGCATAGTATGCTTTCCATTCCTCCAAGCAACGGTAATAGTCCGATAAAACAGAAAAGCACAGACGCTCGTTTTCTTTGAGCTTCTGTGCTTCTGTTCGGATACGCTTTGCATTGAGTGCCGCTGCGCTGGGCGGCTTGTCCGGGTCAAGATGAAAGTCTATCACCAGCTTCATGGCTGCGTCGTAGGGCTTGAGATCAAACAACCTTGCAGTGAAGTCAATGACATCTCCATGCTCTCCGCAGGTAAAGCAATAATAATGGTCGTTTGCCACATACAAGCTGGGGTGTCTGTCATTGTGAAAGGGGCAGAGCGCCTTGCCGTGCCGGTTGACCTCAAGGCCATACGCCTGTGCCGCTTCCCGCAGGCTGACGTTGTTTTTTACGGTTTCGAATAAATTCATGTGTCCTCCTTTGCGTAGAAAAAGCGGCTTGCCCTGATATAAGGCAAACCGCTTCCTCAAAATTTATTGTTTTATTGGAAATATTAAGCCGGAGAGGTAACTGTCTCCGCTGCCAGTTTTTCCTTCCTGTTCGCTGCATTGCGAACCCGCTGGCCTTTGATATGCCCCTCATATCGGCACTCATCACTGCAATACTTGACATTGCTTCTTGTGGTGGAAAAGGTCTTACCGCAGTTTTCACAAGTGCAGTCACGCCGCCTGTTTTCTGCCGCTTCCTGCCGGTAGAACTTCGCCCGGCAATTCGGTCCGCAGAACATAGCAGCCGAGCTTTTGGATTCAAATCCCTGACCGCAGCACTTACAGGTTAGCTGAAAAGGCTGCCCAACGGTGTGCTTCCCGGCCTTAATCAACTGATAGCGCTCCCGGCTTTTGATGCGATGCTGGCGTAGCTGCTCCTGCCGCTTGATTTCCTCTGCTGTCAGCTCCGGGGCAGGAAGTTCAAACTTTCCGATGAATTTCAGGAAGATTTCTACCTCCTGCGTTCTGTCCCCGTCGATGCGCTCCGGGGCATGAACGATGATTTTATCAATAAATTCATTGATCATCGGTGTAGTCAGCTCGGAGAAATCGGTGTACTTTTCTGCCAAAGCAAGGAACTGCTCTACACGGGCAGTATCTTCCTCATAGCTCGTCAGGCTTTCCTCCGTTTCTGCAATCTGTGCGGAAAGGTTTTTCTGTTCGACTTCGTACTCAGCAAGCAGGCTGTCAAAGCGTTCCTCAGAAATTCGGCCTACGGCAAAGGATTCATAGAGCTTTTTAATGATCGTATCCAGCTCACTGTGGCGCTTACGGTCTTTGTTCAGCTTTCGTTTGGCATCTTTGGCCGCCTCCACCTGCCTGACCTGTGAAGCGGCTCGTATCTTCTCGGTGAATTTTTCCCGATCTGCTATGGCAAGCTGGCTGACAGTGCGGATTGTCTCTAAAATAAGGATACGCAGCGACTTAGTGGTAATATAGTGCCCGCAGCAGTCCTTTCCATGCTTCTGATGTGCCAGTGTATAAGAGGAGCAGTCAAAGAAATCCGACGGATACGGAGTGCCTTCTGTACCGCCTCTGGAACGATGATTATACATCTTTGCGCCGCAGTCCGCACAGTATAAAAGCCCGGTCAGGGGATTGGCTTCGCCTATGGTATCAATACGCCGTGGCGTTTTCCGCAGTTGCTGAGCAAGCTCCCATGTTTCCGGCTCGATAATGGCCTCATGGGTGTTCTCGAAGATCAGCCAGTCCTCCTTGGGATTAGGAATAGAGGTCTTGTCCTTATATGACAGCTTGTGGGAACGGAAATTGACCGTATGCCCCATATACTCAGGCTTAGACAATATCTGCCCCACAATATAGCCGCTCCAGTTATAAGGATATGCGAACTCGGTCTTACTTTTCCAAACGCCAATGCCTTTCCTTGCAAAATAGACCGCCGGAGCTTCTACCTTATCTTCAAAAAGGATTCTGGCAATGTCATAGGGGCCTTTTCCCTCGATGGTCAGACGGAAGATGCGCCGCACAACGGCGGCGGCCTCCTCGTCAATCAACCAATGGTGCTTGTCGTTCGGGTCTTTCTTATAGCCGTAGATGGCACTGTTGGTGGTAGGCTTGCCTGATTCCCCCTTCACACGGATAGCGGTTTTCTGCTTGCGGCTCAGATCACGCAAGTACCACTCGTTCATGATGTTGAGGAACGGAGCAAATTCATTGCTGTTCTGGTCGTTGCTGTCCACGCTGTTGGCGATGGCAATAAAATGAATGCCATGCTGACGGAACATAACCTCCGTGTAAAAGCCGGTCTGCAAGTAGTCACGTCCGATTCGGGACATATCCTTTACGATCACACGAGCCACCTTGCCAGCTTCAATGTCTGCCACCAGCTTTTTCCATGCCGGTCTTTCAAATGTGCCGCCTGAGAATCCGTCGTCCGTGTAATGGGCAAAGTTTGTGTACCCCTGCTGTGCGCAATAGCCCTCCAAGTATTTCTTTTGATTCACAATGGAGTTGCTATCCCCAATCTGGTCATCGTCACGGGAAAGTCGTTCGTATAAGGCGGTGATCTTGTCCTCAGTCTGAATGATGCTCATGATGCGCTCCTTTCAGACTGACGGCTCATTTGTGGTACACCAATTATATCACAAGTTCCGTCGTTTGTAACTACTTCGTTGCGTATCATTCGTAAAATTTTATCCTCCATTGTCTCTTTCCCACTTTCACTGAAAGCGACTCTCACCTTGTAGGTGGTGCCGCCAATACGTCTTATCATATACTGTGCCTGTTTGTTTTTATCCATAGCGTTCCTCCTTGAAAAATTCATGTTCGTTTGATATACTAATGGTGGTTCCGACTGATGTAAGTCGGTGGCATCTTGTGTCATGTTTCATAAAGCTACCGCAACTTGCGTCCTCCTTTCTCTTGATACGGGTTGAAAAAGTAACCTAAATAACCGCTTATCAGATTACCCTCTCACTAATAGGAGAAATCCGGGGTGTAAATCGGAACTGTTTTTGAAAGAAATTCAAAAAATTTTCGGAGGTGAGGTCATGACAGATGAAAATAGAACATTTCTCCTGTTCCCGGATGACGGTGATGACCTAACCGAATGGGATGAAGCCTCCGATCTGACGATACAAAACGAGCAGTTAGAGGAAATCCTCTCCGAAGAACGAGCCTTAGAGCTGGAAAGAGAGCTGGAGCAGGACGAAAACCCAAGGGACTACACCGTAGAACTGGAGGACGAAGAGGAAGAAGCTGCTCCTGTCAGCGAAAAACGCTTAAAGCGCCAGATACGGGCAGAGGCGTTGGCACGGCTGGAGGATGCTGCAAGAACAGAGGACGACTTTCGATACGTTGTCAGCGAATGGGACAGGTTGGATCGGAATCGGGAACGACGGGAGCGTGACCATGAAAATCTCCGGGGAGATGTTCCGTTAGAATACATGGCAGTTCCCAATCCGAAGATGATTCCGCTGTATTTGAATCTGCCACGATACCGCCAGCTTGCCAGCGGCAATTTTCTGGATATCATTTTTTCTTGCCCCTATGAACTGCATGAGTTGGTTGCAAGCTCATTTATTTCTGAGCTGATACGCAGCCTTACCATTGATCAGAAGGAAGTGCTGTATTACCTGTCCATCCGGCAGTACAGCACCATACAGGTGGGTATGATACGGGGACAGACAGACCGAAACATTAGAAAGCTCCGAAAGAATATCCACAAGAAGCTGCAAAGAGCGGTTTATGATTACCTTTTGGAAAAACAGAACGACTGTGGAAGCCTAACGCTGCGGGAACGGCAGTTCTTAGAGGAATATGGGCTTTTGCTGAAAGCCTATGGCAAGGACGCCGTTATCCTCCGGGAGAACAAATCAAAGCCGAGGAAAAAGAAAGCTGCCCTTGGCAGCAGCAAGGACAGCGAATGATCTGATTGAATTTGATAAGCAGATGACCGAAAGGAAGGATTTGCGTTATGAATACATTTTTTGAGCAATCCCGTTCCCATTGGGTGCGGTATGAACGCTATGAAATCAAAACAGGCAAGGACGGGAAGAAATACATCACCCCGGCAAAGGATGCCAGGCCGGATGTCTATAACCCACTCAAGGAAGCCCCGGACATTGTGCTGGATGCTCTGAATGTGGGGATGCTGATGATGAACGGCAAGAAAAGCTCTGAGCCAGAGGTAGAAAAGGCAATCTTGGAATTTATTACCCACTATGGGCTGCTGGGCCTGATGACGGCCCTGCCCACCACGCCGTCCTTTATGGATTATGAGGCGGTATATCTGCCAAAGAACCATTTTATCAAGGAAGAAACGATGGAGACGGAGAAGTATCTGTCCCTGTTTTACCCCTTTGATAAGCTGGATGTGGTCAAGAACGGTGTGGAATCCAGTTGGAATGTGTCCAGCGACCGGGCAATGATTGCACTGACCATGACCTTTATGGACGAGCCGATGGCAAAGACCATGAGCTTCCAGCGGGCGTATGCAGAGCCTTACGATTGGGTGGCACAGCAACTCAAGGATTGGGCATTTAATATGCTGACCTCTTTCTTCTATTATAATGACTATGATTCCATGGAGGAAGAAAGCCGGAATATGCTGCGTAAGTCTATGGCTGCATTTGGCGGCATTGCACCCACCTATCATATAGAGCTGTTGGATAGGCCAACGATCTATTGGGATTTCCATTCCCTGCTGTTGGGGATTCAGATGATGTTCAGCTTCATGCTGGTGGACAGCACAAAGCCGTTGCGGATGTGCAAGCAGTGTCAGAAAGTGTTCCTGAGTAACCGGGCTAACTCCGCTTTTTGCAGTGCAAGGTGTAAAAATCAGTATAATGTTTATAAGAGCCGGGGAAAGAATAAATCAGAGGATGGTGATAATAATGCCTGAAAATCAGAACATAGAATGGAAAGCTAAGTGGAAGGATGACTATCTGGAATGGATTTGCGGCTTCGCCAATGCACAGGGCGGCAAGATTTATATTGGCTGTGACGATGATGGAAAAGTTATCGGCCTGCCCAATATCCGCAAGCTGCTGGAGGATGTTCCAAACAAAATCCGAAATGCCATGAGCATCGTGGTGGATGTCAATCAGCTGGAGCGTGACGGGAAAGAATATCTGGAAATCGTTGTTCCACCATATCCCGTTGCCATAAACTGCAAAGGTGTCTATTATTATAGAAGCGGCAGCACCATGCAGACCCTTTCTGGCCCAGAACTGGAGAGCTTCATTCTACGCAAACGTGGTGCTTCGTGGGATAATATGCCCTTGCCGGGATTTACGTTGGATGATATTGATGATGAGTTGGTCAAGAGATTCAAGACCCTTGCCGCCAAGAAGGGCCGGATCGACCAAAGCGTTTTAGACGAGGACAAAGCGGATTTAATGGAAAAGCTGCGTCTGACCAATGCCGGGTATTATACCAACGCAGCGATGCTGCTGTTCTGCAAAGACCCTGACCGCTGGCAGCTGGGCGCATACACAAAAATCGGCTTTTTCGAGAATGATGCCGATCTCCGTTATCAGGATGAAATTCACGGCTCCTTGTTGGAACAGATTGACAAGATCATTGAAGTCATCCATCTGAAATATATGAAAGCGAAAATCACTTACGAAGGGATGCAGCGCATTGAGCGTTATTTTGTTCCCGACGCTGCCCTGCGTGAAGCCCTTCTTAACGCTCTATGCCACAAGCAATATGAAAGCGGCGTTCCGATTCAGATCAGCGTGTATGAGGATAAGCTGTATATCGCTAACTGTGGTAGGCTTCCAGACAACTGGACGGCAGACAGCCTGATGTCCAAACACGCATCCCGCCCTTACAACACGGCGATTGCGAATGTGTATTATTTGGCCGGCTTCATCGAGAGCTGGGGACGTGGTATTGAGAAAATCTGTCAGGCTTGCAAGGAAGATGGAAGCCCGCTTCCTGCGTACACCGTGCATCCCGGCGATATTATGATTCAGTTTACAGCGTCAGAGGATCGGGTTATTCGATCTGCCACCTACAAGGTGACAGAAAAGGTAACAGAAAAGGTAACAGAAAAGGTAACAGAAACCTTGGATGAAAAATCCATGCAAATTCTGGCCCTGATTTCCGAAGATCCTGCATACACATCTACCACCATAGCAGATAAGCTATCTATCAGCAGAAAAACAGTTTCTCAGCGTCTGAAGGAGCTGAAGGAAAAAGGAATCATCGAGCGCATCGGGTCTGACCGAAAAGGCTACTGGAATATAAAGAGCTAAGTGATACAGAATTAGCCCCACACCAGCGTTCATTCATGCTGATGCGGGGCTAACATGTGTTTAGCAATATACAAGCTCCGTCAGAACAATTTCCTCTGCACGGTTATGAATGTTGTTCATGCGCCGTACCCATTCCATTTGATCGGTAGCTTTAAGTGCCTCGGTCACACCTTCCAGTCGTGCCATAGCTTCGCACATGATCTCCATACGCTGATTGCAGGATTTGTCTATCTCTGCAAGATGTTCATGCAGGGTGCAGCTTGTTAGGTAGTGTGCATAAAGGACGGGACGATGCTCTTTCAAGTAGCGGCGGCGCATACGGCCATACTTACCGATCTGATATTCCTCGGTCTCCGGCAGCGCAAGGTCGGGGATATAGTAATCGCCAACCTTCGTATATGTGCCGCCCATTTCTTCAAAAATAGACTTCATTTTCATGCTCCCTTCGTGCTAAAATGTCAGCAGTTATGCGGATTTTTTTCCTTTCCCACAACTGCCAGACCAATTCACCACAAATGAGCCGCCAGTCATGTAATAGTATTAGGCGGTAGAAACCACCCTCTACATATTACATCTTGATTGGCTATGCTGTTGCTCTCGCCATCCAGCGCGTCCTCTTGGGACAGGCGGGCGTATAAAGCGGTAATGTTGTCGGGATAATTGGTGTTTGCTGTCATGGTTCATTCCTCCTGTAATGAACGCCCGACAAACAGGTTGCTGTCTTTATTATACTGCGGTTCGTCCTCTTTGTCAGCAGATGCAGCAATGGCTTCCGAGCGAATGAGCCGCACCATTTTGTCATAGAGCGGTTCTGTACCGCCGCAGGAAGTATGTACTTCATAGACCGTTCCACCGAGCCTGTAACAGACAGTTTCTTGCAGCGGATTTCCCCATTTTGGCAAATAATCGCTCTCTTTGGTGCTTCGTTTCTTTTCCATCCCGTTCCCGTCCTTTCCGGGGAAGTCACAACAGAGCAAGCATAGGAAGTGTGGCCACACTTCCGCAAAATCTCCGTTTCCGGCCTGCTGCCGGAGCGGAGATTTTTGCTTGTTGGGAGCTTCCCAAACCCTTGTTTTTTGCTTCGCCAATAATACACTTGAAAGGGCGAAAACTACCCGCTAAATGAGCATTTTCAACGAACTAAATGATTTTGCAGTATATAGGTCATTGACTTTATTGTGATGATAGTGTATAGTGTGTATTATAGAACATCACACTAGAACAGGAGGTGATAGTCCTGTGAAGATCGTAATCTCAAATACTTCTGATACCCCCCTATACCAGCAAATCAAAGATCAGATTAAAGATGCTATTTTGAAAGAGGAACTGGTAGAAGGCGATCCCCTTCCATCTATCCGCACCTTTGCAAATGACCTGTCGGTAAGCGTTCTAACAATACGACGGGTTTACGAAGAACTGGAGCAAGAGGGATTTGTAACCAGCCAAGTTGGTATAGGAACCTTCATATCAACAAGCAATCTGGAGTTGTTGCGGGATTCCAAACGCAGACTTGTTGAACAGAAGATGCAGGATATGATTCAAACAGCGAAATCACTTAAAATCACAAAAGAAGAACTGAACATGATGATGGATATTTTGTATGAGGAGGTCTAATATGCAACCACTTTTAGAGGTGGAAGGTCTTAAAAAGACATATCCCGGTTTTCAGTTGAATGGAGTGTCCTTTTCAATTTATGAAGATTGTATCACGGGTTTTATCGGTGCAAACGGCGCTGGAAAAACCACTACCATACGCTCCATTCTTCACCTGATTTCACATGAGGCTGGCACCATAAAATTTAAGGGTAAAGACATATCAAAAACAGAAAAATCTTTCAAGGATTCTATTGGAGTTGTCTTTGACGAGGGATTCTTCTATGATGAATTAACCTTGACCCAGATGAAGAACTTGATTGCTTCTTCCTACTCCCATTGGGACAACGGGGCATATACGCATTACTTAGATGCTTTTTCTCTTAGACCCGATCAAACCATTTCTTCTCTCTCTCGTGGCATGAAAATGAAGTTCTCATTGGCATTGGCGCTGTCCCACCATGCGGAGCTGCTGATTATGGACGAACCCACAAGTGGCCTTGACCCTCTGGTGAGAAAGCAATTCATTGAAATTTTGAAAGAATTCATGGATCAGGGCGGAAAGGCTGTATTCTATTCCACGCACAACACTTCTGATTTGGATAAAGCTGCGGATATGCTGGTGATGATCGACAACGGCAAAATTCTGTTCGAGGAAGATAAAGATATGCTGTTGGAAGCCCATCGGCTCGTGAAAGGAAAGGGCCTGTTGCCCGCCGAAACCAAAAAGCTGTTCTTGAAAGTGGAGCAAACGAAATACGGTTTTACGGGAGTTACCAACCAAGTGGAAGAAGCAAGGAGGATATTCCCGGATGCTGTACTTGAACGAGTGACGGTCGAGGACATCATGCTTTCCTACATGAAGGAGGGTAAACCCGTATGATTTTACAACTGTTGAAGAAGGATTGCATTATTGCAAAGAACTATGTGACTGCGGTTATTCTCATTGGGGTGGGCCTGCCGGTGCTCTTGGTCTGGAAACAACCTCAAATGCTTGAAGTGTTTGCACTTCCGGGAGCTGTCTTTATTTCTTCTGTTGCGTTCAATCTTGCGGTTTCCGAAAAGGAAAATATGTACCCTAAAGCAACGGCGCTGCTTTGTGCCACTCCTTATAACAGAGGGAAACTCGTAGAGGAAAAGTATCTGCTCTACTTTTTAATTTATCTTTATTGCTGTGTGGCATTCCGGATTGAAATGGAAGTTATCCCCCAGCTTGCCGCTGTTGATTTCGTGCGGTCTGTTGTCATTGTTTTTTGGATTCAGGTTATTTGTATGGGCATATTCCTTCCCATTCAATACCGATTCGGATATGAAAAAACAAAGCTGTTGGCAATGCTGCTGGTCGTTGCTGGCCCTGTACTTATGAGCGTGGCTAATTCTGTCGTAGTACCGGCAACAGTTACCCAATCGTTCTCTGCCGTTCCCGGTGTAATGTATATCGTGCTCTGGGTGATTGGGGGCGCACTTTGGCTTTTCTCTATGTTTGTATCCAAAAAAATCTTTTCAAGTATTGATTTGTTTTGAGGGTTTGGCATGGGTGAAACTCAATGGATTATGTGTCCCGTGTGTGGCAGTAAAACACGGCTGCGTATTCGATACGACACGGTGCTTGAACGGTTTCCGCTGTATTGTCCGAAATGTAAGCAGGAAACGCTAATCAGTGTACGACAACAAAATATTTCAGTTATTAAAGAGCCAGACGCTAAGACGCAGAGCCGATAACACTGAGGTAAAACCTCGGATGCTATCGGCTCTGTTTTACTTTATAACCAACAATAACAGCCTGCCCCGCCCGAGGGGGAAAAGAAAAAACCGTTGCGGGGCAGGTTGATTTCGTGCGCTCATTCTACAAATTCCAGCGGCGGTTTTGAGAAATCAAGGCTGCCGCTTTCCTCTTGCCCGGCGCAGGATCAGCGGCACGGAGGGAGCCGCCATGTTAATACGACTTGCTTTTCAACGGAATAACGTCTCAAAAAAAGCCTATACCCGACAGGGGGCAGCTCCGGCCAAAAATATGAACTATACCATGTAAGAAAACTTCATATCTCTTTCATTTCCACTCGGTCGGTCTACGACTTACCGGGCGAATTTTGTCGGTTCCTGCGGCCTTTCAGTGCGGGACGAAATTTCCGCAGCAACATAGACACAAGGGGCGGCGCAACCAGCCCCGACTTTTCACTCTCCCGCAGATCGGGGGTGAGGAAATGAAATACATCCCTGACGATTATGGAGAACGCTGTCGGTTTGATGCTTTTTGCAAAACTGTTCTCTGCAACGAGGCCAAAACCTATCTGCGGGATTTGGACCGCCAGCGGGGCCGGGAAACCCAGTTCAGCGCTTTGCCGCAACATGAAATGGACAAGCTGTTCACGGTGGACGAATACCCAAGCGACAGCATCCTATTCACGGCCTATGGCTATACCCTGCATATCCGGGACGAGCTGGTTGCCGCTGCCTTTGCCAGTCTGCCGGAACAGGAGCAAAGCATTTTGATCCTGCACTGTGTTTTGGAGCTGGCAGACGGAGAGATCGGCGGTCTTGCGGGAATGTCCCGCAGCGCCGTCCAGCGCCACAAAGTAAAAACACTGAATGAACTGCGAAAAGACTTACAGTCCAAAGGAGTGAGAAACCAACATGAAGCAACCGACTTTTAACGGCAGAGTGCTTTTGCCAATGGACGTAATTGAGACCGCCCGCGCAGGCGATCCGTTGGCATTGGAGCGCGTCTTGCGGTATTACGACCGTTACATCAACAAGATTTGTACGCGAACGCTTTATGACAAAGATGGTTTGCCGTACATAGGCGTGGACGAGTATATGAAGCAACGCTTGCAGGCAAAGCTGGTAGGAGCCATCGTAGTCAAGAAATAGCAAAACCAAAGGAAGCTGTCAAGGGTCAAGATGAACGCTTCGCGCCCTTGACGGCTTCCTCCGCCTTTGCTGTGTGGCAATCAAGCGGGCGCAAGCAGAAATCCGCTTGCACCCGTTGCTATTATGGTATCTGAACCTACGCACTTAAAGGTCGAAAAAGCCTGATATCACAGGCCTTTTTTGGTGTGATTGGATTGCGAAGAATATCTTATCATTCTTATGTTTGTAAATGCCGTTCTAAATGCGTAGAATATTGTATTGTACCGCTTCATTCTTGTATTTGTGACAGCATTGCACTATAATAAATTTATTGGAGGTGATCCTATGGCAGAAGTTTTGCAAGGTTCCAAGTTTGAAAAAGACTTTATCGAAAGAACGTATAGTAGTATTGTTTCTGACATGTCTATCGCCTTCTCTGAATTAGTTGCAAATTCTTGGGATGCTGGTGCAACCCTTGTATCAATTACGCTTCCAGAGAAAAAAGGGCAATCAATTGTCATTGAAGATAATGGCTCGGGAATGACCGATAAAGAGTTTCAACAAAGATGGATGACTATTGCCTACAATCGCGTTGCTCATCAGGGGCAGTACATAGAATACAACTCTTCTAACGGAAAGGCGAAGAGATTGGCATATGGCCGGAATGGTGTAGGACGTCATTCAATGTTATGCTTTGATAGTCAATATCAGGTTGAAACATGGCGAGATGGAAAATGCAACACTTATAAAATCAGCGTTGATGGCGGTGATTCGGCTTTTTCCATCCGGGAGCATTATACAAGTGATAAAACAGGTAGTGGAACTCGCCTTACCGTAAAAGCGGTAAAGAAAACTCCTATTAAATCTGAAGTTATGCGTACTCTTGGCTATCGCTTTCTTTTCGACCCAGAGTTTTCGGTATTCGTCAACAATGAAAAAATAGAATTTCAAAAGAATATTGCGCCTATTATTACTCAAAAAATTCCGCTAAAATTAAAACCATCCATTGAGGTATCTATCTATCAGATTCCAGACGGAGAAAAAACTACCGCAACAAATGGTATTGCCTTTTGGGCAGGCGCAAGACTTGTTGGAAATCCTTCGTGGAACATTGGAAGCACTCGAGTTGAAGATGCCAGACGAAAATTTGCATTGCGACATCTTATTGTTGTACAGGCGGATTGTTTAATTGATGATGTTCGGTTTGATTGGTCTGGATTCCAGAATACAGAACCCGTAAATGAGGCTTATGCCGCTGTGACTCGATTTGTCAGAGAATTTCGTGTTAACTATTATAAAAGCAAAGTAACCGAAGTCAAAAAAGATGTTATCCGAAAAAACATAGATAAGATTGAAACTCTCTCTATTCCTGCGTTGTATGATTTAAAAGGTTTTTTTGAAAATTACTTAGAGCAGCGTCCTGAAATTGACGGCGACGAGTTAAATATTATTATTAATGCCCTCATTTCCGTATTACAATCTCGCAACGGAATGTCCTTGCTGGAGAAATTATCAAAAATGGACATTGAAGATATGGATTCACTAAACGAAATTCTTGATCAATGGTCTGTTTCTGATATACGAATAGTGTTAGATGAGATTGATCAAAGGTTAAGGGTTATTAGTGCAATAGAGAAACTAAGTAATGACCCAACAACTGATGAGCTTCATGTTTTGCACCCTCTTATCAGTCAAGCAAAGTGGCTGTTCGGAGTAGAGTTTGACAATCCAAATTACACTTTTAATAGGACGCTTACAACAGTTTTAAGTGATCTATTGAAAAGCCAACGCAAAGAAGATGTGGATATTAATTGGTTGAAACGTCCCGACTTAGCCATTGGAAGTAACTTTTCGTTGAGCTGTGTTTGTACAGAAGATGTAGATGAAAATGAGATCTTTGTAGTTGACAAAATTCTGATTATTGAGTTGAAAAAGGGCGGATTTACCATTGGCCGTGATGAAATGAATCAAGCCGATGAGTATGTAGATGCCATTTATCACGGCAATAAACTAAACTGTAAACCAAAGATTAAGGCTTTTGTGGTTGGCGATAAGGTTTCTCCCTCTATCAGTAGGAAAAAAACTCAAGAAGACTATGGCGAAGTATATGCATATACTTATAGGCAACTAGTTCAAACTGCTGGAAAACGATTGTTCAACTTAAAGAACAAACTGTCTGTAAGATATGAAGAGCTAAGTCCCAAAGACTATCTTTCAGAAGTATTGGAAGAGCCTCGGCAAACCGAATTGGCTTTAGCTGAATGAAAAAACAGCCGCACTATTGATGAAATCAATTGGTGCGGCTGTTTTTCTTGCGAAATAATATAGCGCTTGTAATTTGCAATCCCTGTTTGTCGGCCGTCAAGTTAGTGTGTTTCTAATACTTCCTTATCGGCGTTCACCAAAATGGAAATGCAGTTTTTTATGCCGATGCGCCCGCCGACCTGCACGCATCAGGAGAAGCGGGTGCGGGTGGTGCATGGCAAGCCGGTGCTCTATGATCCACCCGCCGTACAGGCGGCGCGCAGCAAGCTGACCGCCCATCTGGCGCAGCATGCGCCGGAGGCGCCGATGATTGGCGGTGTGCGGCTGATGGTCAAATGGCTGTTTCCGAAGGGTCGGCACAAGGACGGCGAATACCGCACCACTAAGCCGGACACGGACAACCTGCAGAAGCTGCTCAAGGACTGCATGACCGAAGTCGGGTTCTGGCGGGATGATGCACAAGTGTGTTCGGAGATCATCGAAAAGTTCTGGGCAGAGATCCCGGGCATCTGGATCCGCGTGGAGGAAGTGTGACATGGAATTCGAAGAGATGAACCAGCGGGCGTACCGTCGGGAATCTCCGCCGGACGATCTGACACCTGCTGAGCGCATGATCTACATGGCGCTCTGCCTGCTCTATGAGCTGCACTTTGCCGGGTGCTACACTCGCGAGGAGGGTGTGGCGCTCAAGCGCCGGCTCGAGCAGGACTTCGCACAGTACCGGAAACAGGAAACCGAATGGCTGCGCTGCCAGACCGCGATGAAGCTGCTGCGCCGGTGCGATTTGCCGATTGTGCAGGGGATCGTGGCGGAGGCGGACAAGGCGTTTGATGCGCCGGAACGATAGGGGATTGAGACGAATGGAAGTGCGTAAGGACGCAAAAAAAGCCGCCCGGTAAAGGGCGGCGGCAGTCACACATCGTTGTGTGGGACGGAATGCTTTTTGGCATTTCGGTTTTGGTTCTGGTTTTCACGCGTGAGCGGTGTTTGATCGTTGCATTTTTCCATGCGTGCTTTCTTGTTATCCGGTTGGCTGTCCTTGGGCATTGAGATCACCTCGCTTTTGGATCTACGGCCGTACTGTCGGCCTGCGGTTCATGAAAAACCTTGTGCGGATAGCGTGTGCCGTCCATGACGATGGGGCGTGCCTTCGCGTTGCCGTGTTTGGCTTCACCCTGAATGAGCGGAACAGTCGGCACTTCGTTTTTCGGGAAATGGGTTTTGTGATTGCTTTCTGTACCGTGCGGCTCCTTTGGATCGGGGCGGCGCATACCTGCTTTGGCCATAAAAATCACCTCATCTTTAGCGTGTGTGAGGAACAAAAGCGGCATACATGGAAATTTAGTCAGTTGCGCTTTTCAGCGTGCTCGCCCTCGGAGACAATCGTTTCCAATACAGAAATCAGGTCATGCAGGTTTTCCATGTGCACATTGCGCGATAAAATTTCATTTTTCAGTTCGACAGACAGAGATTCAAACTGCGAGCGGATTTTCGGACTGACATAGGACATGAAGATCACCTCATCCATAGCCTTCCCGAAAGCCATAGGGATATCCAGCGCATGAAAAAATGATGATGTTCGGCAAAAGGAGATAAATTATGGCGAAAACCAAAAAGATGCAATTGCAGCGGAGATACGGCATGCACAGGAGGGATTTCCCTTGACTGAATATGCACCTGAGATTGTGCGCTATTTGAAATGGAGGTATGGCAGTGACAGCAAAAGAATGGCTGGGGCGGGCGCGCAAGTTGCGCCTGCGGCTCAGTGCGCTGGAGGATAGTAAGCAGCGGGCGTATGCGCGCGCGGTGTCCAGCACGGCAGGACTGGGCGAGCGCGTTTCCGGCGGGGAGCCGGGGGATAAACTCGCGGCCTACGCGGAGGTAAGCCTCGCGGCCGACCGGCAGATCGAGAAGTTGGAACAGACACGCGCGGAGATCCTGCAGGTGATCGGGCAGGTCGAGGACAATACACTGGCGACACTGCTGACCGAGTATTACGTCAACGACAAGACGTGGGAGGAGGTTGCTGTGCAGATGCAGTATTCGTGGCGATGGGTGCGCCGCTTACACGTCCGTGCGTTGGAGCAGGTGCAGGAGATCTTGGACAATAGGCCCTGTTAGTTCCTGTTTTGCTATGGTATGATGGCACTGTGAAGATGCAGAGTGAAACCGAGATCTGCATATACCTCTCTTTCGCACCCGCCCTGCAATCGCGGGGCAGGGATATGGCAGAGTAGAGCAGCGGCAGCTCGCGAGGTCCATAACCTCGAGGTCGTCGGTTCAAATCCGACCTCTGCAACCATGATAGTCATTTGCAGTTTGCTCCGATTCTTCAGAAAGTACTCTCGTGATAGGGGTGCTTTTTGTTGAAAAAATTTCCCTTATATGTTATTATAGGGGAAAATGCATGGAGGTGGCGGCGTGGCTGACGAAAAGGGAAAGTGTTTTGTGATTATGCCGATTAGCGATCCTGATGGGTATGATAAAGGACATTTTGAAAGCGTATACAAAGATATTTTTGCACCTGCAATTGAGAAGGCAGGATATACGCCGCATCGTGTAGACGAGGATGTCAGCAGTGGTTTAATCCAAGCAAAGATTATTGAGAACCTTATAAACGCACCCATGGCAATCTGTGATCTGAGCACACGAAATCCCAATGTGCTGTTTGAACTAGGAATCAGACAGGCATATGATAAACCGGTTGTTTTGGTGCAGGAAGCGGGAACGAAACGTATATTCGATATCAATGGGATATCTTGCATAGATTATGACCCGTCTTTAATTTACAGAAGTGTGTTGGATACGCAAGATGAGATTGCAAACGCCATTCAAGAGACAGAAAAAAATCCTCAATATAATTCGCTTGTGACAGCATTATCTATTTCTGCGGCAAAATATGAACAAAAGAGTTTTGCAACAGGAGATCTTAATGCAATTATGCTGCGAGATATCGCAGATAAATTGGATTCTTTAGAGTCTCAAGTTGAAAGGATTTCTCAAAAGCAAATGAGAATTTCCGTTAATACGTCATCACTGAAGGGAAAAACAAAATCTGATGACTTAAATGTACAAATGCTTCCCATAATTGACATAGATAAAATCAAGAAAGATAATGCCATTAACGACTATCTAGATCATATGTTGCAGCAATATCCGAATGATGATTCGATAATTAGGTTAAAGATACGCAAACTTGAGAAACAATTAGAAGATGACTCTTTATCATTAGGATCAAAAATGTCAATATATGATGAAATAGAGTTCCTCAAGGAAAAATTGAATCAAAAAGACTAAGGGAAATATGAACTAACCGTCTACTCCGTAGGCGGTTTTCTTTTGCTCGAAAGGACGGTGAGCGCCATCGCAAAGCTGACCCAGAAGCAGAGCCGCTTCATCGATGAGTATCTCATCGACCTCAACGAGACCCAAGCGGCGATCCGGGCGGGTTACAGCCGCAAAACTGCGCACGCGATCGGCTCGGAAAACCTTAAAAAACCTGAAATCAAAAAGCAGATCGACCGCCGCCTGCAGGAGATCAAATCGGCTCGCACGGCGGACGCGACCGAGGTGCTCGAAACGCTGACCGCGATCTTGCGCGGCGAAATGACCGAGCAGGTGCCGCTGCTGTGCGGCGACGGCTGTCAGGAGCTGGCCGACAAGAACACCGCGGTCAAGGACCGTCTCAAAGCGGCCGAGCTGCTGGGCAAGCGGTACCGGTTGTTTGACGACGACGGTAGCGGCGCGGCGGCGGGCGCGATCGTGTCCTTTGTCCGGGCGCTGCGCACCCCTCCGGACGAGGTCGCCGCGCTGTTTGCACAGGAGCAGGACCATGGCGGCACCGCATAGCGCCTTTGCCTTTCAGCCGTTTTCGGCGCAGCAAAAGCGGCTGCTCTACTGGTGGCGCGAGGGCAGTCCGTACCGGGACTGCGATATTCTGCTTGCGGATGGCTCGATCCGTTCGGGCAAAACGATCGCCTGCATCTGTTCGTTCCTCATCTGGTCGATGGAACGGTTTTCCGGGCAGAACTTTATTCTGGCGGGCAAGACGGTCGGCGCGCTGAAAAAGAACGTGATCGGCCCGATGCAGCAGATCCTTGCCGCATGGGGCATCCCGTATCACTATGTGCGCAGCGGCGAGCAGCGCATCGAGATTGGCACGAACACCTACTACCTGTACGACGCGCACAACGAAAGCTCGCAGGACAAGCTGCAAGGTCTGACGGCCGCCGGGGCGCTCGCGGACGAAGCCGCGCTTTTTCCGCGCAACTTCATCGAGCAGATGCTCGGCCGCTGCTCGGTGGACGGCGCCAAGGTGTTTCTCAACTGCAACCCGGAAAGCCCGGGGCATTTCATTAAGACCGAGCTGATCGATCGGGCGCGCGAAAAACATATCTGCCACCTGCATTTCACGATGGCGGACAACCTCACGCTGTCGCAGGCGACGCGGGAGAAATACGAGCGTATGTTCACCGGCGTGTTCTACAAGCGGTTCATTGAGGGCTTGTGGGCGGCGACCGACGGTCTGGTTTATCCGCAGTTTGCGGACGAGACCGAGCGCTTTCTGCTGGACGAGGCGCCCGAGGATATCCAATACGCGGTGATTGGCGTGGACTTCGGCGGCAGTAAATCCGCGCACAGCTTTACGCTCACCGGCTTTACCCGCGGCTTCCGGCAGGTCGTGGTGCTGGACGAATATTATCACAACAACACAAAGCAAGGGCGGCTCTCCCCGGCACAGGTGGAGGCCGCCTTTGTCGATTTCGTGCGCCGGGCAAAGGCGCGCTGGCGCGTGTATGAGGCGCGCTGTGACAGCGCCGAGCAGACGCTGATCGAGGGGCTGACGGTCGCGGCGGTGCGGGCGCGGCTGGGCGTCGAGATCAAAAACGCGCTCAAGCGGCCGATCAACGACCGCATCGCGTTCTACAACAGTCTGATCGCGCAGGACAGGTTCCGCATGCTGCGGCACTGTACCGCGCATATTCGAGCGTTTGCGCAGGCGGTGTACGACCCGGACGAGCCGGTGCGTGATATCCGTTTGGACGACGGCACGACCGACATCGACAGTCTGGACAGCACGGAGTACACGACCGAGCGCATACAGGACGACATTTTGTATTTGGGGAGGGAAACGGCATGCAGGGCGTGATACCGTACCTGCGCAAGCAGGGATATGATTGCATCGACGAGAACTGGTACGGCCGGATCGCGGTTTGGCTGGACTGGTACCGCGGCAAGGTGCCCGCGTTCCATACTTACCGGCAGTATAACGGCCGCGGCCGCATCACGCGCGAGCGGGCAACGCTCGGCATGGCGAAAAGCGTGGCCGAGGACTGGGCGAACCTTGCGCTGAACGAAAAGCTGGACATCGTGATTGCGGACGAGCAGGTGAACGCCGCGGTCTGGCGCGTGCTCGAGGACAACCGGTTCCGCACCCGCGCAAATCAGCTGGTCGAAAAGGCGTTCGCGCTCGGCACGGGCGCCTTTGTGGAGTATCGCGAGCAGGGCAAGACACGCATCGACTATGTGCGCGGCAGCATGGTCTATCCGCTGACATGGCAGAACGGCACGATTCGCGAGTGCGCGTTCGCGTCTCGCCGTACGGAGGCCAAGCGGCAGCTGCTCTATCTGAATATCCACCGGCTGGACGAGGGCGGCCGGTATGTGATCGAAAATCACATGTTCACCGTCAGCGGCGGCACACTGGGCGGCGAGACCGACCTGCCGAAGGGCGTGCTGGCGACTTTTGATACGCACAGCGAGGTGCCGCTGTTCCAGATCATCAAGCCCAATCTGGTCAACAACCTCGATCTGGACAACCCGATGGGCATTTCGGTTTATGCCAACGCGATCGACCAGCTCAAGGAGGTCGATCTGGTGCTTGACAGCTATGTTAATGAGTTCCGGCTAGGCAAAAAGCGCATTACCGTGCCGCTCTCCATGGCGCGCATGGAGATGGAGGATGCGGGCGACGTGCGGCCGGTGTTCGACGACAACGACACCGAGTTTTTCGCCGTACCAGAGACCCAGAACGGGGAAAATAAGATCACCGAGCACAACATGGCGCTGCGCTTCGAGGCACATGAAGCGGGCTTGCAGACCGCGCTCAACCTGCTGTCCTACAAATGCGGGCTGGGCAAAGACCGCTATAACTTTCAGGACGGGCAGGTCAAGACCGCGACCGAGGTCGTCAGCGAGAAATCCGACCTGTACCAGAACCTGAAAAAGCATGAGATCCTGCTGCGCGACGCGTTGGTCGGCGTTGTTCGGGCGGTCGAGACGCTTGAGGGACTGCCGACCGATGCGGACATCGCGGTCAACTTCGACGACTCGATCATTGAGGACGTCGGCGCGGAAAAGCAGCGCTTTCTGCAAGAGATCCGCGACGGCGTGCGACAGAAGTGGGAATACCGTGTGCAGTTTTTCGGGGAGGACGAGCAGACCGCCCGTGCCGCCGTGCAGGCGGACGACGGGCTGAACCTGTTCGGCGGCGCCTAATGCTGCGGCCGGACTATCTCGACGGCATGCCCGACCGCATGGTCGAGCTGTACGCACAGGCCGAGGCGGATATCCTCGCAGACATGGCACGCCGGCTGCAAGCATACGACTACTGGGTGCCGTCGGCCGAGCACCAGAAAAAGCGGCTCGAGCAGATGGGCGCGTCCGCGGAATACATCTATGCGCGCCTGTCCGCGTTGACCGGCAAACGCGAGGGCGAGCTGCGGCAGCTGTTTCTTGAGGCCGCGACGCAGGCGCTCGACAGCGACCGGGCGTACTATCTGGAAGCCGGTCTCACGCCGCCGACGCTGGACGCTTCCGCAGAGTTGCAGACCGTGTGCAACGCGGGGCTGCGGCAGACCGACGGCCTGTTCCGCAACCTGACACGCACAACGGCGGCTGCGGGCGCAGGTCAGTTCGGCGATGCGCTTGACCGCGCGTGGCTGCAAATCTCCACAGGCGCGTTCGACACGGATACCGCAGTGCGCCGGGCGGTCAAGGCGTTGGCGGAGCACGGCCTCGACGCGGTGCGCTACGAGTCAGGCGCGACGGCCACGGTCGAAGCGGCGGTGCGCCGTGCGGTGGTGACCGGCGTCAACCAGACCTGTCTCAAAGCCCAGTGGACGCTGGCCGACCAGATGGGCAGCGACCTTGTCGAGGTCACGGCGCACGCGGGCGCGCGGCCGGAACACGCGGCGTGGCAGGGGCGGGTGTATAGCCGGTCGGGTCAGTCGAAGAAATACCCGGACTTTGCCAAGGCGACGGGCTACGGCACGGGTGCGGGGCTGGGCGGCTGGAACTGCCGGCACTCGTTTTTCCCGTATTTCGAGGGCAGCCCGCGTGCTTATACCGGCAAGCAGCTTGCCGCGATGGAAGACAAGACGATCCGCTACAACGGCAAGAGGCTGACCGAGTACGAGGCCAGTCAGCAGCAGCGGTACATTGAGCGCCAGATCCGCCGATGGAAGCGGGAATACAGCGCCATGCAGGCGGCGGGGCTGGATACTTACGAGAGTAGCGCCAAGATCGCGCAGTGGCAGGCGCGGCAGCGTGATTTCCTGCTGCAAACCGGCCTTAAGCGCCAGAGCGGCCGCGAGCAGATCGCGGGCTTTGGCAAAAAGCAGGCCGCAGCAGTGCGGCGCGACCTTGCAGAGCATGCAAAGGACCGGAACAAAAAACGATAAAACGCGCTTTGCCGCAGGGCAGGGCGCTTTTTTATACCATTTTGACCGTGCCGACGTCGAAAAACTACGGCGCCGCAGGGGACGCGACCCTCGAGACCAAAGCGAAGCGGAGAAAGGAGAAACCAATGGACAGAAAGTTTTTGGAGGAGCTGGGGCTGGAAAAGGAGACGGTCGACAAGATCCTCGACAAGCACAGCGCGGACATCGGCAAGCACATGCGCACGATCGGCGCGCTCGAGGTGGAACGCGACGGCCTGAAAACCCAGCTGGGCGAGGCCAATCGCCAGCTCGAGGGCTTTGACCCGGACTGGAAACGCAAGGCGGAGGATGCGGAAAAGGATCTGCGCGCCAAGCGGTTCGACTTCGCGCTGGAAAAGGGGCTGGCGGCTTCGGGCGCGCGCAACCCCAAGGCACTGTCCGGCCTGATCGACGTGTCCAAGCTGACGCTAGGCGAGGGCGGTGAACTGACCGGACTGGACACGCAGCTCGAGGCGCTCAAAAAGGGCGAGGACACGGCTTTCCTGTTCCAGCAGGCGCAGACCAGCACGGGCTTGAGCCACGAGCGTGGCGGCGACCCCGGCGCAGACAAAAACGCACAGGCAAACGCGGCGCTCAGAGCCGCATTCGGAAAGGAGTAACAAACAATGCCCAATATGATTTCCCGACAGCAGGCGGAGGCGCTGATTCAGGAGCAGCTGGTCAGCACCATTCAGCAGGACACGCCCAAGAACTCTGCCTTTATGCAGCTGGCGCGCCGCTTGCCCAACATGACCAGCAAGGTGACCCGCATGCCGGTGCTCGATATGCTGCCGATGGCCTACTGGGTCAGCGGCGACAACGGCTTCAAGGGCACGAGCCAGCAGGCGTGGGACAATGTCTATCTGACCGCCGAAGAGCTGGCGGTCATCGTGCCGATCCCGGAGGCAGTCGTGGACGATGCGTCTTTTGACATCATGGGCGAGGTCACGCCGCGCGTGCAGGAAGCGATCGGCGTGTGCGTCGATCAGGCGGCGATCTTCGGCATCAACCGCCCGGCGGGCTGGCGCGCGGATATCATCACCGCGGCGCGGCAGGCGGGCAACAACGTCGCGCCCGGCAGCGACCTGTACGACGCGCTGCTCGGCGAAAACGGTGTGATCTCCAAGGTAGAGCTGGGCGGCCGCATGGTGACCGGCGCAGCGGCCTCCATGGCGATGCGCGGCAAGCTGCGCGGTATCAAGACCACGGATGGTCTGCCCATTTTCAAGACCGACATGCAGGGCGCAACGCAGTACGCGCTGGACGGCGCGCCCATGTACTTCCCGCAGAACGGCGCATTTGACACCTCGGTCGCGCAGCTGATTGTGGGCGACTGGTCGCAGGCGGTCTACTCGATCCGGCAGGATATCACGGTCAAGATCCTCGATCAGGGCGTTATTCAGGACCCGAGCACCAAGGACATCGTCTACAACCTCGCTCAGCAGGACATGATCGCGCTGCGCGTCACGTTCCGCATGGGCTGGGCGCTGCCCAATCCGGCGACGCGGCTCGACCCGAACCGCACCTATGTGCCGTTTGCATATCTTGAGCCGGCAACGCCCGTGACTACGCAGGCCGTGACCTTCACCGTAAAGGATGCGGAGGAAACGGCGGTCGCGGACGCGACGGTAAGTGTGGACGGCGCGCGCCTGAAGACCAACGAGAGCGGCGTTGCCGTATTCAACCTGCGCGCGGGCAGCTACAGCGCGCGCATCAGCAAGACCGGATACCGCCCGGCGACGCAGACCGTGACCGTGGCGGGCGCCGCAGTGCCGGTGGCGGTCGAGCTGGCCGAGGCGTAATAAGGAGGGCTGCCGCATGCTGAAAGTGGACTATGCGTTCTATACCGATGAATATGGCGGTGGCCCGATCCCCGCAGAGGCGTGGCCGCAGTACAGCCGCAACGCTGCCGCCTATGTGCAGGCGGTCACCTTTGGGCGGGCGTCGGACGGACTGCCCGAGCCGCTGCGGGATGCCTGCCGGATGGCGGTATGCGCGGTGGCCGAGGTGGATTTCGGGCAGGAGCAGGGCGGCGAGGTCGCCAGCGCCACGAACGACGGGTACAGCGAGACCTATGTCGTCAGCGGTAAAACGCCCGAGCAGCGCCGGTACGGCGCGGTTTCCCACTATCTGGCCATGACCGGCCTGCTGTATCAGGGAGGAGGGCCGCCGTGCTGCTTTGCAATGAGACCGTGACGCTGGTGCATGCGGTGCGCGGGGATGACGGCGAAACCTATGCCTGCACGCAGGTCACCGGCGCCAGCTGGTATGGCAAGGCGGTGACCGTCCCGTCTGCGGACGGCGCGCGCGTTCAGAATACCTACAAGGTGCGCATCCCGGCGGACAGCATGCCGCCGGGTGTGACGCCGTGCACGGGCGACTATCTGGTACGCGGGACGGTGACGCAGATCACGCGCGCGCCCGCGGATTTCGCGGCGCGGGAGTACTTTTTGATCTCGGCGGTCGGAGACAACCGGCGCGGCCGTTTGCAGCACTGGGCGGTGAGCGGCGCATGAAGGTTAAGACTGATATCCGTCCGGCTGCTATTCTGCGGGCACGCGGACTGGGGGACAGCGATCGGGCGAGGGTGTTCCTCGCAAACGAGGTCGCGCGCCTGTCCGACCCCTACGTTCCAATGCAGCAGGGCACGCTCAAAAACACCAAACAGATCGCGGGCAACGGCCGCACGATCACCTATTCCCATCCTTACGCGCATTACCAGTATGTCGGTGAGGTGATGGCCGGGCGCGCGCCCAAACACTACACCGGCAAGCCCTTGACCTACCACGGCGCGCCAATGCGCGGGGCGGCGTGGGACAAACGCATGCTGGCCGACCGGCGGGACGATTTGACGCAATCAGTCGCAAATTATGTAGGAGGGAAACCCAAATGACCAACATCGAAGCGGTGCGCGCATGGCTGCGCACCTATCCGCCGCTCGCCGAGGGGCGCATGGGCGTGGATTACCTGCCGGAGGAAGCGCAGACCTATTCGGTCGATAGTGTACCGGGGCCGGAGGTCGTCACACGCTATCTGGACGGCTCTTCGATTCGGCAGCTTGATTTCGTGCTCGCCTCGCGCGTGTTCTACGGTGACCAGATTGCTCAGAACACGGATAACCTCGAATGGTATGAGGCGTTTTCCGACTGGGTGCGCGCGCAGAACCGCAGGCCCAAGCACCTGCCGCAGCTGGCGGACGGCCGCATGGCGCGCGCGGTCGAGGTGACGACCAGTGGCTACCCGTTTCAGGTCTCGGACGACGGCCGGGCGCGCTACCAGATCCAACTCAAACTGACCTATTTCGAAAGGGGAACGAGAACATGAAGCTTTCCGAGCTGATGAGCGGCGTCACGCCCAATGCGGACTACGCCGGCATCACCAATACCGACGACTTTGTCCTTGCCATGGACATCGCGGCCGAGTCCACCGGCAAGATCGCGGACTATGTCGTGGTGCAGACCGGTGTGACCGCGGTTGATGCGCAGCTCAACCCGGAGACCGAGGACAAGACCTATCTGCGCACCGGCAAGTCGACCAATAAGACCGCCACGCAGCGCACGTTCAACATCACGGGCGACCGCTTTGAAGGCGACGAATTTCAGGATTTCGCCTGCGGCCACGCGATCAAGTTCGGCAAGGGGCAGACCATCGTCAAGCCCTATGTCTACTTCTCCATGCTGACCGGCAAGGGCGAGCAGGGACAGGCGGCGATCATCGTCAATTCGGACGGTTCGGGCGACGCAGGCGCGGCCGCCGAGGTCGATATCGACATCATGTGCAATAACTCCGCGCCGACCGAATACACCTATGCCGACGATTCCGGCACTTAAAACGGAGGGATTTCGATGGAAACCTACATCATCAACGGGCAGGAAGTTGAGTACGACACCTTTGAACTGTCCAACATGGAATTGTTCGACAGCGAGGTGCGCCGCATCGAGGCGGCGGTGCGCGGCTTGGACCCGCAGCGGGCCGCAGACAGCGATTACATCGCCGTGCTGCGCGAGCAGGCGGACAACATCATGGACTTTTTCGACACCGTGATCGGTGAGGGAACGTCGCGCAAGGTGTTCGGCGGCAAGGTAAACATCCGCGACCTTTCGCAGGCATACCGCGCGTTTACGCAGGATGTACTGCAAAAGCAGCGCACGGCCTTTGCCGTGCCGTCCACGTCCAACGCATCGGGCAACCGTGAGCAGAGACGCGCGGCCGAACGGGCGCAGCGCCGTGCTGCGGCGCGCCATGCGGCATCGGAAAAGGCACGCACGCAGACCGATGCGGCCGAACCCGTTTGAGCAGCTGCCGGACACGGTCGAGGTCGGCGGCGCGCGGGTGCGTATTGATCCGGATTTCCGGATCGGTGTTGCGATCGAGACCGAGATGCTGACCGATTCCCCGGACGTGGACGGGCTATTGCGCGCTTTTTATCCGGACGGCGTGCCACAGGACGTGGAGGCAGCGGCCGACCGCATGATCTGGTTCTACGCGCACACGGATGAAGCCGGGCAGGACGACGAGACGCCGAGCGGTAGCTCGGCGCGCTGGTATGATTTTACGCAGGACGCGGACGCGCTGCTGGCATCGTTCCAACAGGCGTACGGCATCGACCTCGAACGCGACAGCCTGCACTGGTGGAAGTTCCGGCGGCTGCTGTTCGGTCTGCCGCCCGAGACGCCGTTCATGCAGCGGGTGCATTATCGTGTGGCGGACCTTGACAAACTGCCCAAGGAGCAGCGGCGGCACTATCGCAAGATGCGCCGCCTGTACGCACTGCGTCAACCCGAGCGGCGCAAAATGACGGCGGCCGAGCGCGACGCGGCCATGAAGGCGCGCGTGCAGCGTCGGTTTGAGGAGGCACAACATGCCGCACAAGGTAAAATGCCCGTACTGCGGGTATGAAATGCCCCTGACATACGCGGAAAAGGCGGTATGCAGGGGCGTTTTTATCCGCTGCAAGGGGCGGAACTGCAAGAGAGTATTTGAAATCAAAATCGAGGAAAAAACCAAGTAGAGCCTGAGCTGCCGATGGTTTGCGCACGAAGGAGGTGCGACCATTGGCAGCGGACGGTTCGGTTATCATTCAGATTGACGGCGACGACAGCGGATTTGAGAAAACGCTCAAGGGGCTGAAAAGCGCAGCGAGCGGCGCGGTCAAGGGACTGGCGGCAGGGGCTGCCGCGGCGACCGCGGGCGTTGTGGCGCTTGGCAAGGCAGCGCTCGACAGCTACGCGAGTTATGAGCAGCTGGTCGGCGGCGTGGACACGCTGTTCAAAGAGAGCAGCGCAGCGGTGCAGCAGTATGCGGCGAACGCCTACAAGACCGCTGGCCTTTCCGCCAATGAATACATGTCGTCCATCACGGCGTTTTCCGCGTCGTTGCTGCAAAACCTCGGCGGGGATACGCAGGCGGCCGCGCAGCTGGCCAATCAGGCGGTCGTCGATATGGCGGACAACGCCAACAAGATGGGCACGAGCATGGAGAGCATCGTCGAGACCTACCAGAGTCTTGCGCGCGGCAACTACGAGATGCTCGACAACCTCAAGCTGGGCTACGGCGGCACCAAGGCCGAGCTGGAGCGGCTGGTCGAGGATGCGGAAAAGCTGACCGGACAGGCGCTTGACCCGGGCAAGTTCTCGGATATCATCACCGCGATCCATGCGGTGCAGACCGAAATGGGCATCACCGGCACGACCGCGCTTGAGGCTTCGACCACCATCGAGGGCAGCGTCGCGGCGATGGTCAGCGCGTGGAAAAACCTGTTGACCGGCATTGCAGATGATAATGCCGACCTCGGCGGGCTGGTGGACGGCTTTGTTGCGAGTGTCGAGACTGCGGCGGATAATATCCTGCCACGGTTGCAGGTGATTTTTTCCGGCATCGGCGATCTGATCGCCGCGCTTGCGCCCAAAATCGCGCAGGCGGTCCCGGCGCTGCTGAGCGATGTGCTGCCCGGCCTTGCGCAGGCGGCAGGCTCGATGCTGACCGCGTTCGGCGGCGCGCTGGTGCAAAACCTGCCGCTGCTGCTGTCCTCTGCGACGGCACTGGTCACCGGCTTTTTAAGCTATCTGCAAACCAACCTGCCGCAGATCGTGACGGCGGCGGGGCAGATTGTGCAGGCCATCGGCATGGCACTGCTGACGGCGGCGCCGCAGCTGCTATCTGCTGCGCTGGCGATTTTACAGAATATTGCATCGGGGATCGCCGCGAATCTGCCGACCCTGATTCCGGCGGCGCTGTCCATGCTGACCGAGATCAGCGGTGGGCTGCGGTCGGGCGTCGGGCAGCTGGTGGACGGCGCGCTCGCCATTGTGCAGGCAATCGGCAGCGGCATCATTCAGAGCCTGCCGGCGCTGATTGAAAGTGTGCCCGAGATCGTCACCAACATCGCGGGTATCATCAACGACAACGCGCCCAAGCTGGCCCAGACCGCGCTTAGCCTGATCGGTCAGCTGGCAGTGGGGCTCATACAAGCGATCCCGACGCTGGTCGCCAATATCCCGCAGATCATAGAGGCGATCGTGTCGGTCTTTCTGGCGTTCAACTGGCTCGATCTCGGCAAAACAATCATTACCGCGCTCAAAAACGGTATTTTGGCAATGGTCGGTACGGTGCAGGGCGCGGCCGGAAATGTACTGAGTGCGATCAATAATGCACTGCGCAACCTGCCGTCCACGCTGCTGAACCTCGGCAAGCAAGGGATACAGGGCCTGATTAACGGCATCAAATCGCTGCTCGGCTCGGTGGGCAGCGCGATGTCCGGCATCGCCAAGGCGATCGTAAATGGCGTCAAGTCGCTTCCAAGCCAGCTGCTGAATCTCGGCAAGCAGATCATTCAGGGTTTGGTCAACGGCATCAAGGCGGGCGCTTCCGGCGTGGTCAGCGCGATCGGCAGCGTGGTTTCGTCCGCGATCAGCAAGGCCAAGAGCGCTTTGGGCATTCATTCGCCGTCGCGCGTGTTCCGCGATCAAGTCGGTCTGATGATCATGCGCGGTATGGCGCTGGGTATGACCAAGGGCGAGCAGCAGGTGCTTGATGTGGCCGACTGGCTGAGCGACAAGCTGCTTGCCGAAGAACAGGACTTGCAGGAACAGATCGCCGCGATGGAACAGGCGGAGCGTGACCGTCGTGCAGCAGAGGAGCTTGCTGACCACGAGCGTACGATCAAAGAGAAGTATGCCGAGCTTGCCAAGGCGGAGACAGCCGAGCGGCAGAAGCTCGAGAGCGAGATCGCGCAGCTCGAGGCGGACTGGAACGAAAAACAGCTGCAAGCGCAGCGCGACGCGGAGCAGGAAAAGCTGCAGGCGCAGCTGGACACGCTGAGCGAGTTCAAAAAGCAGTATGAGGACGCGCTGGGCGAGATTCAGAAGTCGCAACAGAGTATGTCGGACAAGCTCGCGGATTACGGCGACCTGTTCCAGACGGTCAAGGACGGTTCGCGCGAGTGGATCGAACTGGGCGACTTGGAAGCGGACATCGACGCGATCACCCGGTACGGCGACGCGCTTGAGCAGCTCAAGGCACGCGGCATTTCGGACAGTCTGCTGGGCGAGATCACGTCGATGGACGTAGACGACGCGCTGGCCTATACCGACAAGCTGCTCGCGATGACCGACGACCGCTATGCCGAGTATATGGCGCTGTGGGAACAGAAGCAGCAGGCCGCGCAGCAGGTGGCCGCGCAGTTCTACCAGAGCGAGATCGACACGCTGGGGCGCGAGTTCGTGGACAAGATCCCGGAGGAACTCGAGGGCGTCCGGGAGGAAATGGCCGACATCGGCGTGCAAAGCATACAGGGACTGATGGACGGCATGCTGTCACAGGCGGGCGTGCTGTTTTCGGCGGCACGCACCGTGATCACCGGCGCGATGGACGCTATGCGGGACGAAGCGGAAATCCACAGCCCGTCTCGCAAGACGGCCAGTTTGGTCGGTGCACCGCTCGCGCAGGGTGTGGGCATCGGGTTTGACAAGGCCTATCCGGCGGTGATGGCCAAGCTGAAAAACGCTTTTGCGGCGTCCATGGCGCAGACCTCGGCACGCATGCGCAGCCTGACCGATCAGCCGGGCGGCTTTGGCGTGCGCACCCAGCACACTGTGCAGACCATCAACCGCAACACGACCAGTACGATGCGCGTCGTGCCGGACGGGCGCGGTATCTTCACGCTGGTGGAGGAGGAGAGCCGCCGGCGCGGCAAATCCATGATTTCCGGAAAGGGGCTGGTGACCTGATGTTTTCAATCGACGGGGTAACATATGACGGCGTGCTGGTTTCCAGCCTGCGGCGCAGCTTTGCGATCCGGGACGGCAAGAACAGCGGCACGGCGCAGTCGGGCAAGACCATTCGCGACATCACCGGCACCTATTTTGCCTATGAGCTGACGATTGACGCATCACTGCTCACGCCGGACGAATACGACAGCCTGTATGAGGTGCTGTGCGAGCCGGTGGCAAGCCATGTAGTGGTGTTCCCGTATGGGCAGACCACCTACCAGTTTGAAGCGGAGATTTTGGAAGGTTCGGACGACCTCATTCTGTGCGAGCCGGATTACAACCACTGGGAAGAACTCACGATCACATTTCAGGCGCGAAAGCCGAACAGGGTGCCGGTATGAACAACAGACTGTTATTCGGAAAACGGGAGTTTTCCACCGAAAACGACAAACTGCTCGACGCGCAGCTTTATGTCAGCGACAGTCTGGTTGCGGATGAGCTGGGCGTGGATACGCTGACAGCGAACGTCGTCGATCAGAGTGCGCAGACCCGTCTGCTTGCGGCGGAGGGCATGCTGGTAACTGCGGGCAGCGGGCTGCTGATCGCCAAAGGCGATAGGCACAGCATTGCGGCCTATGCCTACGGCGCGCCGGTCTATGCCTACCACGGCGACACACTGCTCGGCAAGTTCTTCTTTAAGAATGCAGTGCGTGACGGCAGCGTGTTTTACACGGTCAGCTGCGTGTCCGGTGTCGGGCTGCTGCTCGATAGCGACCACTACGGCGGCCTGTACGCCGGAGAGACTGCGGGCGCGGTGATCGCGGACATCATCGGCGGCATCGTGCCGTATACGATTGCGTCCGATGTGGCCGCGACCCTGTTGTTTGGCTGGCTGCCGGTCGGCGTGCGGCGTGACAACCTGCGCGCAGTGCTGTTCGCGATCGGCGCGGTGCTGCAAAAGGACACGGCGGGGGAGATCCGTATCGTGTACCCCGCGGCGGCAGCTGCGTCTCAAATCGCGGACGACGACATCTATGAGGGCGGCAGCGTGGATCTGGACACGCCCGTGACCGGCGTGGACGTGACCGAACATAGCTATCTGGTGCTGCCGTCGGATAGCGTCGAAACCCTGTATGACGGTGAAGTGGCAGCGGACACGATCACGACGCCGGGCGGCAGGACGGTATTCGGCGCGCTGGTGACGTTTTCCGCACCGTACCACGACCTGCACGCGGAAAACGGTACGATTTTGGAATCCGGCGTCAACTACGCAGTATTGGGGCAGTCTCCGTCCTGCGTGCTGACCGGCAGCGCCTACACGCACACGACGCGCATTGTCAGCCGCCGACAGACTGGTGGAACGCCCAATGTACTGAGTGCGAAAGAGGCTTATCTGGTCAATTCGCTCAACTCTGAGCTGGTCGCGGATCGCCTGATGGGATATTACGCGAATGCGCGCTTGATCTCAAGCGACATTGTTATGCACAGCGAAGCGCCGGGCGACCATGTTGCGCTGACAGACCCATTCGGCGACGCGGAGGACGGCTATATCCGAGACATGGACATTGTCGTTTCTGGTATCCTCAAAGCGTCCTGTACGGTTGCAGCGAATTACACACCCACGTCGGGCGGCAACTACTATGAGCATGTGCTGATTATCACAAGCAGCCAGACGGTCACGGTGCCGGCTGCATGTAAGGGTAAGATCCGGGCGGTGCTGATTGGCGGCGGGCACGGCGGCTATCTGGGCAATCCGGGCGAGACGGGCACATCGAGCTGGGACAACATCAACCCTGCGACCGCAGGCGGCGAACCCGGTGAGGCGGGCGAAGGCGGACGCGTGTTTGTCGTCACCTTGGCAGCGCAGCCCGGACAGCAGTTTGCGGTTTTGATCGGCACGGGCGGCATTGGTGCAACCCAAAGCACCGCGGCACAAGAGGGTGGTGCGACCACCTTTGGCAGCTATTCATCCGCAGACGGTTTTCCGAGCGAGGACGGTTACATCGACGCGCTCAATGGCGTGGCGTACGCCGTTCCGGGTGGACAGGGCGTTGCAGGCGGCCATGGGCAGTCGTCCAGCGGCGAAGGCACGAACGTCGTGTGGAACGGCGCCACCTATGTGCCCGGCGAGCGGGGTGAAAGCGATGATCACGGAAGCTATGACGCTTATGGTGGCTATGGCGGTGGCCCGGCAGTCGGTGCAAATGGTGAAAACGGCAAAAACGGCCGCTTTTCCGGAACGAATTACTTTGCAAATGGCGGTGACGGCGGTGCTGGTGCAACACCGGTCAAGGCGCCCAACGGGACGATCCGTGGACAGGGCGGCTATGGTGGTCACGGCGGCGGTGGCGGCGGTGAAGGCGGCGGCACACATGGCCAAAGTAGCAGTGAGTCATCGCCCGGCGCATCCGGTACACCCGGCCAAGGCGGCGAGGGCGGCGACGGCGCGGACGGTATTCTGCTGATTTATTACTGAGGAGGTGTCTTTGTGGCACATCAGACTGAAATAGTTGTGAATGGCGTGGTTACCGAGGTGACCGAGTTCGACCATACCGCACAGGAAATCGACGATTCTGTTGATAGAGCAATGTTAAGTTTGCTGGCCGTTGCGGCGGCCGTAGCTTATAACCCGTCCGGAACATATGTAATAGGAGACTATTGCACGAATGACGGAAACTTGTATAAATGCAATACACCCATCGAGAGCGGTGAGGCGTGGAACGCGGCGCACTGGACGGCGACGACCGTCGTCTCGGAGCTGGCGGACGTAAGGGCGTCTTTGTCAAATAAGGTTTCTTATATAGGTCCGCCATTGGACAATATAGCGATTGCAACGCAGATTACAGCATCACTTTTTGGGTTTAACAACACATGCCCAGATGATCCGTATGGCGGTTCGTCAGGTGTTGGCATTACGATTCCCGGGTGGGAAAATGGCGTGTGGGGAACACAAATTGTATTTGACTATAACGGACGGGCACCTTTTTTTCGCACGTTTTTTTCATTCGGTCAGTCGGTTGGAGATTGGATAAAACTTGCCACCGCCACACCGCCACAAGAATATGAACTACCGCTGGCGGCTGATATCACTAATTACGCAACAAGCGTTTATCATAAAAACCAATTCAATGAAGTTTCGGTGCGAGTCTCTGTATCAGTAACTAACGCTATACAAAATGGTGCAACAATTGCGACGCTCCCGGAAGGATTTCGGCCTATGAAAGCCATTGATACGGACGCAACAGGTTATGTTTCTGGCTCCTCGTGGTTTGCGTGCCGACTGGTAATACAGCCATCCGGAGCGGTACAGGTGTATTGGGGAATTGGATCGTCAGTTGCAACATTTATCGTCGGATCGTTTGAACCATATTTGGCAATTGGTTAACTCTCGGACAGAAATTCTGTTGTTCCATATAATGATGCGATCTTCATCGCATCGGTTTCAGAAAGGAAAGATGCAGTTATGTCTCCATTGGATGAAATATACATATTGACGGGATGACGATCCGATATAGAGTTAGGATTGCTATTTCCATAGCCAACTACCGCAAAGCTTGTTTTCGGACGAAAACCCTCCGGAAGTGTCCCTAAAATCTCATTGTTTGTGATTGTTCCCGAATCCTTCACCGCCGCCATATAAACTCTGACAATTCCAAACTGGTCTTTGGAGTATTTTGCTGTCCCTGAGATTCCATCTACCAGTGGTAGATTATATTCCTGCGGTGGTGTACCGGTAGCGACTCGATACCACGGGGATACCGAATCATTGACAGCTTTACGCCAATAACGCTCCCCATCGGTGTAAAACACCTCTTGTGCACCATTCTGTTTAGTGAAATCCTCATACGAATATAGCGTTATTATTCCGTATCCGGATTTGGGCAAGCCGGTAATATGAGGCTGAAATGAAGCTACCATAGTACGATCATATGTTAATTTATCTACTTGGCTCTGCGTGACACTACCTATTTGCATGACCTTATTTGACAAAGACGAACCAAAGGAAGTGAAAAAGAAATGAACTACAAACACTGCTGCGTCGTCGGTGCGGACGGCGCATATAAAACCTTTGTTCTTGTGCTGCTGGAGCAGGACGAGGACGGTGAAACCACTGAAACCGTGCAGGGCTACAAGCTCGCCGAGGGCGAACGCCTGCTCGACGTGCTGCCGCCCATCATCAAAGTTCACGCGGGCAGTCCCGGCTTTGTTTGTCCCTGTTGGGATGAGGACGCGGAAACATGGGTCGAGGGCGCAACCGCCGAGGAGCTGTCCGCATGGGAGGCTGAGCACCCCGCGCCCGTGGTCGATCTGGACACGCTGCGTGAAGCCAAGCAGGCGGCCAATAAAAAGGCCCTCGCGGACTGGCTCGCCGCTCATCCTCTGACGTGGACAGACGGCAACGTCTATGGCACCACAAAAGAGGATCAGGATGAAATGGCACTCAACTACATGCAGTATCAGCTGGCCGTATCGGCCAATCAGCCCGCCGTGCTGGAGTGGCACACGCAGAAAAAGCGCTGCTACACGTTTAGCGTTGAGGATTTTACGGCATTGTCGCTGGCTATTGCAGCGTATGTTTATCCATATCTTAGGTATCAAGAGGCGGTCAAGGAAGCCATCTACATGGCGCAGAGCAAGGAGGAGTTGGATGCAATCGAGATCGACTACGGCAGCGTCGGTGCTGCTGCATAGCGTGCTCGCCGTGATCGGCGGGCTGGTGTACATGGGTATCGAGATCCTTTGGCGCGGACACACGCACTGGTCAATGGGGATCTTGGGCGGGGTGTGTTTCGTCCTGATCGGCTTGCTCGACGAGTGGCAGGACCACCCGCCGCTCTGGCTGCAAATGCTGGAGGGCGCGGCGCTTGTGACCGCGCTCGAGCTGATCACCGGACTGATCGTCAACCGGTGGCTTGGCTGGAATGTGTGGGACTATTCCGACGTGCCGCTCAATCTTTGGGGGCAGGTGTGCCTGCCGTTTGCGGTCGCGTGGTTTTTTCTGTCGGCGCTGGCCGTGTGGCTCGAGAACGCACTGCATCGGTTGGCGAAGTTGGTTTATCGATGGGGTGCCACTAAGCGATAATCTGCGTGTAGGCGCGCTGCACGGCCGCCTGCGACACATGCGCGTAGATCTGCGTGGTGTCCAGACTGGTGTGGCCGAGCAGCTGCTGGATGATCGTGATGTTCATGCCGGCTTCGAGTGCGTGTGTGGCGAAAGTGTGCCGCAGCTGGTGGGGCACCAGACGGCGCTCCAGCCCAGCGCGGCAGCCGATCGCGCGCGTGGTTTTCTCGATCTGGCGCGGGCCGGGCAGCAGGCGGGTTGCGTGCGGGTGGCGCTGCAGGTATTCGACGATCAGCAGTTTGGCGCGCGTGGAGAAGTAGACAAAGCGGGTCTTGTTGCCCTTGCCGATCACGGTCAGCGACCGCGCCTGTAGATTGACCGCTTGCGGCGGCAGGTGGGCCAGCTCGGACAGGCGGCAGCCGGTGGATAGCAGCAGCTCCAGCAGCAGCTGCTCGCGCAGCGAGGTGCAGGCCTGCCGGGCACGCTCGACGCTGTCCGCGCACAGGGGCTGCCGGGTGCGCAGACGGTCGGGCTTGGCCGAGCGGATCTTGTCGCAGGGGTTGCGCGGGATCTGCTCCTCGCGCACCAGCCACGAGAAGAACGACCGCAGGCTGTTGAGATAGGTAGCGGCGCTATTGGGCTGCAAGCCGCGCTCGGCCTGCAAATAGGACAGAAAGCCGCGCATATCCGCGGTCGTGACGCGGGCAGGCGCTTTCTGGCGGGTGTACCCGCCGAACAGGCGCAGCACGTCGGCGTAGTTTTTGAGCGTGCGGGCGGACAGGCCGTCCACGCGCTTAGCGTCAAGAAACTGGCGGCAGCTGGCGGAAAAAGACAGGTGGGCAGCGCGGGGCGTGATCTCGTATTTGTCCAGACAGACCCAGAGCCGGCGGCGCAGGGCGTTGTCCGCGCCGGTTATGGCGCACAGCTCGGCAAACAGGGCGGAAACGGGTTGCAGGTTCATGGCAATACCTCCTTTTCGCCAGCATACCAGACTGCGCAAGCTTTGAACAGGGTTGACCGAAAGACGTAAAAAAGCGCCCATGCCGGGCGCCAAAATAGAAAGGAGAACTTACAATGGATCAGTTATTCACCGCGTTTGCGGACAAGGCAAACCTCATCGGTGCGGCGGTGGTCGCGGTGCTCAGCTGGGCGTTCGGCGCGCACTGGCAGGTGTTCGTGCTGTTTCTGGCGCTCAACGTCGTCGATTTCATCTATGGTATGCTGAAGGCCAAGCGGACGGACACGCTGTCGAGTGCCAAAGGGGCAAACGGCATCTGCAAAAAGGTCAGCTATTGGGTTGTGATCGCGTTGTCGTTCGCCGTGTCCGAGGTGCTGGTGGACTTTGGTGAGACGATCGGCGCGCCGCTTTCTTTCCTGCGGCTGCTCGGCTGGTTTACGCTGGGCGTGTACATCCTCAATGAGCTGACAAGCATCGTGGAAAATCTGGTGGTGCTGGGTTACGACGTGCCGGAGATCTTCGTGCGCGGACTGAACGCAGCGCACAGCGTGGTCGATGCGGCAGGGGACAAGGTGCTGCCGGAACAGACGGAGGAGGACAAGGACGAATGAAAATCATCGAATGCAATCTGCCGCGAAACGGCAATTTCACGCGCCGCAGTAAGACCGACGAGGTCATCCTGCACCACGCGGAAGCGTCTAGCGCGACCGTGTGGGATATCAACGACTGGCATCTGGATAATGGCTGGACGGGCATCGGCTACCACTATTACATCCGCAAGGACGGCAGTGTGTACCGAGGCCGCCCGGAGTGGGCGCTCGGCGCGCATGCGGTCGGCCACAACGACCGCTCGATCGGCATCTGCTGCGAGGGCGCGTACATGACCGAGACCATGCCGGCGGCGCAGTTGGCGAGCCTCAAGGCGCTGCTGCGGGATATCATGGGGCGGTACGGCAAGTTGACGCTGCTCCGACACAAAGATGTCAACAGTACCGACTGCCCGGGCAAGAACTTCCCGTGGTCGGAGGCGCAGAACTACATGAACGAAGAGAAGGAGGACGACGAAGTGATCGAGACGAAAAACGTTTTGGTTGACGGCAAGGAATATGCCTGCGAGTGCATTGAAAAGGGCGGCAACAACTTTGTCAAGCTGCGGTCGCTTTCACAGGCGGGATATTCGGTGGTGTTCGACGCCGCACGCCAGCTGCCCGCGATCACCGCGCCGCAGTGCCGCACGTTCGTGCCGGACGGTGATGAAGCAGTGCAGGACGCGATCGACACGCTGCAGGAGAAGTGCGGTTTGGAGGAAAAGACGATTAACTATCTGCGCAGGTATGAATACGGCGATGAGTTGGTGACCAAGCTGGCAAAGGCAATGGAATAGTGGTGTTCAATTTGGACACGGGAAAGCCCGGGGCGTTGTGCTTCGGGCTTTTTGGCGTTTGGCGTTGTTTTCGATGGCTTTGTAGTTAGTTTCGGCGCTTATATTATGTAAAGCGACCCCTTTATATTTCTAAATAAAAATAATTTGGTAGAATAGGTTTACAAATTCAATTAAAAATGGTAATATGGTTACATCAAATTATTTTAACCGGAGGACTACTTGATGCTTCAGATTGTGAACCATGAAAAAATAATCACCAATGCGTTCCCGATGGATGTGATGAGACAGATGAGCGCAGGTATCAATCTGGCATATTCTTGCGCTGATCAGTTGGTTGACGGGAATGAGATACTCAACTGGACAGTCGGACGTGAATTTCTGGGATATTTCAGAAATATTGCTGTTGAGTTTCAGCTTAAAAGGTTAATTGAGACCACAAATTGTGGCCTTAGTTATCGATTGGCTCCCAATCGTGCACATAATTATCAGCATGTCGAGATACTTTCACAAGACTGTGTCATGACGATTAGCCAAGTTCATAGCAAGTATGCGTATCCGAGAGAAGCTAAGTATCGTAATGCATTGGCATCAAATAATCAGATTATTTTTAACGAGTTTCAAGAAAATGATGATGATGTTATAAATCATTATCTCATTTTAACACACGGTACAATGCGAAATGAATTGTGGCAGGAGCCGGATTTTATTGGCATTGGCTATCCGACGGCGGAATGCAATGGATGGAACGCGTTTTTAGACTTGACAACATGTGATAATGATGGTTTGATTATAGAAGACTCCTCGCTTAAGGATGCCGAAGCGGCGCTTAAGATTGAGTTGGAGACTGCAATTGCTACAATTAAAAATGCTTAAATTAAGGTGAGAAAAATGAAACGCATAGGCCTTGGGAATGTGGACGTAAGTTTGCTGGGAGCAAGAATACGTGAGGCTCGGCAGGCGCGCGGATATTCTGCTCAAGAGCTAGCCAAGCTTTTGGGGGTAACAAGACAAGCTGTTTCACGATACGAAAATGGAGACCTTTCTCCCAAAAGTCAAACGATCGCTGATTTATCACGATATTTAAATCTACCGGTTTCTTTTTTTACAATGGAGGACTATGAGTATAAAAAGTTAGGGACTGTCTTCTTTCGTAGTCGAAAGACTGCCGATGCAAAAAATAGGGATATGATTAGGGTAAGGAATAAGTGGGCGTTTATGGTCTTCCAAGAGTGCAATAAATACCTAACAATGCCACAAGAAGTCATTCCCAATTATGATAATTTGATTGAAAAAGGAATAACAAATGAATGCATAGAAGAAATTGCTATGCAATTAAGAAAAGATTGGGGATTGGGACTAGGACCAATTCCTAATCTAACTCTTTTATTAGAAACCAAAGGATTTGTAATTTCTGGTGCTGATACAGAACAGGAAAAAGCAGATGCCTGCTCTCAGCGAATCGATGGTCGTCCGTTTGTTTTTTCTGTGCGAGATAAAAGGTCAACATGTAGAACTCGCTTCAGTCTAGCGCATGAACTAGGGCACTTGGTTCTACACCAAGATATTTCAGAAGAAGAATTATTATCCAACAAAGAACTTTTTAATTCAGTGGAAAAACAGGCAGATCGGTTTGCGTCATGCTTTTTGTTGCCACAAGAAAGCTTTAGACGCGAAGTAATGTCAGTGTCGCTTAGACATTTGATCACGTTGAAACAACGATGGAAAGTTTCTATTGCTGCTATCATATATAGATGTAGTGATTTAGGATTGTTTACAGAAAACCAAGTATTATACTTGCGAAAGCAAATGTCAGCGCAGCATATGAGAAAAGTGGAACCGTTGGATGATGAAATTCCAGCTGAGATACCGCAAATGCTTGGAATTGCTGTAAGGAAATTGATTGAAGCAGGAATTTACACTAAAAATGCATTTGTAGATAGGTTTTGTTTATCTCCAAAAGATGTAGAAGAAATTTGTTCTTTGCCGAAAGGCTTTTTTGATCAAACGAATCAAAAAATGGATAATGTTATTCACTTAAACTTTGGAACTATTTAATTACTTCTATAATTTAGCATCCAGATATTTTTTGGTTGAGAAACAGCATGTTTTTTTGTGTAATCATAGTACCATTGAGAATAGTTAGGTTAAAAAAGCTTTATATGAAACACAAGAGTATCGTTTAGATCATTGACATCAGGTTTCAACCGCCTGTGTGTAATCTGGCGATATTCTTGTTGCTTTTTGGGTAGTATAAGAAACAAAATAAAGCAATAAAAAGCATATTTAGTTGGGGAAAATGCGCTTATGGTAAGACAGGTTACATGCAGGAAAACCCGATTGTTATTGCTCAATAAATTTTAATTTTGGGTCATTTTTGGCGCAACCGCCTATTTTCTTAGACTTCCTGCGGCCTTATCCCACACTGTAAATCTGTCGTCTATGACTTCGGTGGTTCGAATCCACCACCTCCCACCAGAATCTAAACCGACCTTTTCTTTTGAAAAGGTCGGTTTTTTCAACTTCTTGTAGGTTTTGCTGAAAATGGTGCAGGTAAGAAATGGGAGATTTCTGTCATTTTTCTGTCATTTCTCTCCGGAAGCGCGAGACGGCTTTGGGACGATCGCATTTGATAAGGTGGCTGCCAGCTTCGATCGGGCGCGTACGGTGACATGTGCATAGGTGTCGGCAGTCAGGGTAAAATTCTTGTGCCCGAGCCAGTCCTGTACTTCTTTGAGCGATGCGCCTTCTTCCAGCAGCAGAGTCGCACAGGAGTGGCGCAAATCGTGAAAACGAATGTGGCGAAGCCCGATGCGCTCAAGCAGCAGGGGAAAGTTCCGTGTTACCAAATCAGGTTTGATCAGCTGCCCGACCGAATCGACGCAGACATAATCACTCCATTCCGTATGGTAGGCGCTGCCTAACAACAGCCGCTGCTTTTGCTGCCGTCGGTGTAAATCGTGCAAATAGGTTGCTAGTTCGCGCGGCAGAGCAAGTACACGATAGCTGGAGGGTGTTTTCGGCGCTTTGTAGTAAATGGCATCAGCGCTTTTGGTTTTGCGGCCGCAGCGTGTGGAGATAGAACCCTGCACACAGATCGTGCCGCGTGCAAAGTCAACGTCGCTCCAGCGCAGGCCGATTGCCTCACCGCGACGAAATCCCAACCAAACCGCTAATGTGACCGGGACTTCGATGGATTCGCCGCGTACATGCTCGAGTAGATAGCGAAGTTCCTCGACTGTGTAATAAGCGCCAATGTATTTCTGCTTTTGCGGCATCAAAACGTTGTCGGCAGGATTTTGCCGGAGCCGTCCGGTCTGTACAGCGCGCCGCAGCGCTTTATGAATATTGCTGTGATACCGATGGATTGTTACAGCTTTCACCTGTTCTTCAAAAAGTTTTTTGCGGTAAAACGCTTCTATGTCCTGTGCAGTCAAATCAACCAGCTTGATGGAGCGCTCATCGAACCAAGGACAAATCCGGTTGTTGACTTGAAGACGGTATTCATAAAAGGTAGAAGGCGATACCGTAGGTTCAATTTCTTCGAGCCAAAGCCGGAGATAGTCGGAAAACAAAATATCGGAGTAGTTTGGACAGATTTTTTGCTCCCACTCCGCCAGCGTTTGCTGGCGGAGTTTTTCTGCTTTTCGTTCATTTTTGGCAGTGGCAGCAAGACCTGTGGCGCAGTTTTTGCGAAAGCGTTTGCCATGCTCGTTCCATTGCACCAAAATATAATAGTGTCCGGATTTTTCATAAATCGTAGCAGTCATTTGATTTAGCCTCCTTGCCTCCTTTCCCGACTGCTTGCTGTGTTACGGTATCCTTATTGTAACAAGTGGTTTGTAAATACGCAAGCAAGTAGCAGCGGGGAATACGAATCGAACGACCAACGCGCAGATGTTGAATTTGGCCGCTGGAAAGTAAATGATATGCGGTGTTACGTCCAATATGGAGTATGTGCTGCAAGTCAGAAACGGTCATCAAATCCGGACAGTCAATATCATCCAGCAAGAAGTGTTTAGACATATCGCTCATCTCCTTCTCGCAGGGACGCGAGATAGATGCGCGTCACATCCTCGCGCTCATGTCCCAGCAGGCGGGATACCTGCCGACAGGCGGCGTGCTCGTCCAGCCCTTGCTTGCGGCAGGTCAGATATTGCTCGACCGCGTATGTATGGCGCAGGCCGTGGCAGGTCAGCGGACGGTGTCGGTCGG
>NZ_UYYD01000017.1 GCF_900625105.1 Agathobaculum sp. Marseille-P7918
AGGCTGCCCTCTTGACCGAGGGGCCCAGGCCGGATTTTAAGATTTGCCCTATCTGCGGCGGGCCCGTTGCCCCGGATCGGCGGCAGGCTTACTGCTCGGCGGCCTGTGCAAAGAAAGCCCACCGCCGACAACAGCGGGAATATATGCGGAAAAAGCGGGGCTGGGGCGTTGACAATTAGGCCCTCGAAACCCGCTGATTACAAGGCTTTCCGGGGCCGCTTTTGGGGTGGGCCGTATGTTTCTACGGCCTGCCCCTGTTTGGCCCGGATGCTGTCAACATCAAGGAGGTGTTATTCTGGAAGAAAATCAAGGCTATGTGATCCGCCGCACGATCCTGTTTGATAACAAATGCGGCTTTGTGCTGGGCGAAAACCCCAAGGCCCCTAACCCCTATGTGACATGGCAATTCAACGAGCAGGACGGACACCGGGACTTCTTTTGGGGCCACTACCACAACGAGCCGGACATGGCGGAACGGGATTTGCATAACCGGGCCGAGGACTATCAGCGGCGCTATCATGTGTTTGAAGTAGAGCAGGCCCCGGACAAGGAAACCTACAAATACTACTCCACCCAGCGGCCTATTGACATCGGCACTTACCCGAACAGCTACTTTAACCGCCCTGTCCACATGGATTTGTACTTTACCCGCCAGCAAGTGATGGGCGAGGCGTTTCAGGCGTGGGGAGCCATCATCTATGCCCATCCCCTGACAGAGCGGGAAATGCAGAATTATGAGCTCCGGCCCTCCCGTGAAAATCTGGACATCCGGCGGCAGATGGATGCCCAGGCCCAGGTGGTGGGGAAATGGGAGGATGCCCACCATGTCCCGGATCAGAAGCGGCTGACATGGTTTTACCCTGACTTCGGCAGTTATGTGGTGAAAGAATACATCACCCCGGAGCAACTGGCCGTTCGCGTCCGCAGCATTGAACGCCAGGAAGCGGCGCGGGCTCATAAGGAGGCCAAACGCCAGCCCCCGATTGCGGAGCAACTGAAAGCGGCGCAAAAGGAGGCCCAGGAACAGCGAGCCCCGGACGGCCTTAAAAAGAAAGCCCCTGACCGGGGCGACAGATAGGAGGACTGTTATGGAAAAGAAGCGTGAACAGGATTTTGCCAACCAGGAGGCCCTGCGGCTCTCCGGGGTATTCAATACGCCGATCCCCGCCCAGCCCCCGGAACGGGAAAAGGCGCTGGACAAGGTAAAGGAGCCGCCCCGCGTCTGCCGGAGCCTGGAACGGGAGGAACGGTGACAAAGAAACGCCGCCGCCCCATCCATCTCCATGTGATGGTGTCCGAGGAGGAGCAGGCGCTGATCCGGGAACGGATGGCCGAGGCGGGCATCCGCAACATGGGGGCCTATATGCGGAAAATGGCCCTCAATGGGTATGTGCTCCATGTTGACCTGTCACCTGTCCAGGAGCTGGTGTCGCTCCAGCGGCGGTGCTCCAACAATCTAAATCAGGTGGCGATCCAGGCGAATACCTACGGCGGCATTTACCCGGAGGAGATCAAAGCTCTGCAACGGGACTATGAAAAGCTGTGGCGGCCCCTTTCCGATCTGCTGGAAAAGCTCTCCGCCATCGTGCGGCTCTGACCTGCCGGGGAGCGGCTTTGCCGTTCCCCGGCTATCTCGACTTCTGGACATTTTGTCCAGAGGTGGGGATAGCCGAGGCATCCTTGTTGGCCCCCTCCTGCGGAGTTATAATATACATATAGAGGCAAACAACGAACTTTTGTAGGAGGTATGAACGATGCGGACAATCTTAAAAATCATCGCGGCTCCCTTTGTCCTGGCCCTGATCCTCATTGTGGCGGTGCTTACGTTTCTGTCCTGCGTGGCGGGGGCGGTGTGCATTGTGGCTTGTGTGGGCCTGTCCCTGCTGGCGATCCTCTGCCTGCTGGCCGGGCAGACAGTAGGCTGCATCGCTATGTTTGTGCTGGCGTTCCTGGTTTCCCCCTTTGGGCTCCCGGCCCTGGGCGGATGGCTGGTGGATCGCCTGCAGGGTGTGAAGTATGCGGCGATGGACTTTATGGCGAGTTGATACTTATGGACAAAGTGTCCAGAGGTGCCGGGCGGCGGATGAAACAGACCGCCGCCCGCTTTTTCTGCTGGGAAAGGAGGTGCGGCTATCGCTACAACCTACATCCGGCCCTACAAGGTAGCGGCTGGAAAAACTGCTATTCAGACAATGGAGGATCGGTTTGCCTACGGACTCAATCCGAAAAAGCTGGGGGCTGTGTCTGCCTACCTCTGCGATCCGGCATCCGCCCCCGCTGAGTTTCTTCTAACGAAAAGCCAGTACCAGGCGGAAACGGGCCGGGCCGTGGAGCGTGGGGCCCTGTTCTTTCAGATCCGGCAGGCGTTTCTTCCTGGCGAGGTCACGCCGGAGGAGGCAAACAAAATCGGCTATGAAACGGCCATGCGCTGGACAAAGGGCAAGTACCAGTTTTTCGTTTGTACCCACATCGACAAGGGCCACATTCACAATCACATTTATTACAACTCCACGGCCCAGGACTGCTCCCGAAAGTTTCATAACTTCATCGGCTCCAGCTTTGCGGTGCGGCGGCTCTCTGACCGGGTGTGCATCGAGCATGAGCTGTCTGTTATCCAAAATCCGAAACAGCACAGCAAGGGTCGCTTTCTCCATTATGGCCAGTGGATTGGCGAAAAGCCGCCCTCTGCACAACAGCGGGTGCGGCTGGCCATCGTGGAGGCCCTGGGGAAAAAGCCCGCCGACTTCCCGGCATTCCTGCGGCTTATGGAGGAGTCCGGCTTTTCAGTGAAGCATGGGCGTGGCGGCGTGATCTCGTTCCTGGCTCCTGGGCAGGATAAGTACACCCGCCTGCGGGCTTCTGTCCTGGGCCCCGGCTTTGATCCCGATGACATCCGGGCGGTGATTGCCGGGGAGCGTCCGATCCCGGAGCTCCCGAAGGACAGCCCAGCTCAGCCCCGGCGCGTCAATTTGATTATCGACATTCAAGAGCGCATGGCCCAGGGCAAGGGCCCGGCCTATGAACGGTGGGCCAAAGTTTACAACCTCAAACAGATGGCCGCCGCGCTCCAGTATCTCCGGGAGCATGATCTGATGGATTATGACGCGCTGGCGGCCAGCACCGAGGCGGCGGTGGATCGCGCCCACAAGCTGGCCGGGGAGTTGCGTGACACGGAGGCCGCCCTCTCTAAAACTTCTGAGCTCATGGGCGCGGTGGTGCAATATGCAAAGACGCGGCCCGTGTTCGATGGTTACAAGGCGGCCCGATATTCTAAAAAGTATCTGGCCCAGCACGAGGCGGAGCTGGCTGACTACCGGGCGGCAAAAGCTACCATGAATGATCTCTTAGGCGGCGCAAAGCTCCCGAAAATGGACACGCTGAAAAAGGAGCGGCGGGCGCTCTCTGAAAAGAAAAAGGCCCTTTATGCGGAATACCGCAAGGCCCAGGCGGATATGCGGCAGGCCGTGGCGGTCAAGGCAAATATCGATCACCTGCTCGGCCATACGGACGGGCGGGAAAATAAGGCCCAGGAGCGATAGCTCCGGGACGCAGACAACAGGCGCTTGCGCCTGGACTTCTGGACAAAGTGTCCAGAAGTCCAGCGGGTTTGGGGAGCTCCCCAACAAGCATTTTTGCGGGGCCCTCGGCCCTGCAAAAATTTCGAGTGTGCCCACACTCGAATTGCTTGCCGTTTTGTGCAACCCCCCAAAATGGCGTAAAAAAACGGAGGTACACGCTTTTCTTACGCATCCTCCGTTTCACGGGCTTTTTGCAATCCCTCTGCTGTGTATTTCATTACGGTTAGTTCTTTTTCGTCCATTGAATTGAGCATAACATCTATCTGTTTCCGGCAGGTGCTCTCTCCGTTGAGCTTGTCCGGGAAAAAGAATTGATCCACGGAAATCTCCAGCAGGGTGACAAGCTGGTAAAAAACATTGAGGCTTGGTTTCTGGCCCCGGTTCTCCATATACATGATGGAGCGCGGGGTGCGATCCACAAGCTGGGCCAGGTACTCCTGCGTCCAGCCCTTTGCCTCCCGTTTTCGTTTGATCTCACGGCCCAGGGCGTGAAAATCAAGATGTTTGTCGTATTGGTACATTCTCATATCACCCTATATTATTCTACATTTCGGGTGAGCCTATGAGAACGAAATGCAATTTGACTTGAAGTAGTATTTTATTTCATATTATTGATCGAAAAGCCTGCTTTTATATTTGGCGATCATTTGTTGTGTAACTGTGATTTCAGTTTCAACAATAAGCGCATTGTGCTGCACATTTCCGATGACATAATACGGAATATCCTTTTCCACCTCCAATTCTTCTATTTGCCTTGTAAGCCCTTTGCTATTTTTTTTCAAATAATCAAGGCGTTCTTCCAAACACTTTATAGCTTCGTCTACTCCAATACTTTCGGCAAAAAAGCTCGCAATCATAAATGGAATAAGATCGTAATCAAAATGAGTAAGAAAAAATTTAATAGCTGTATTCCATTCTTTCGTGCCAGCATCGGTTAGCGAATAGACTGTTTTATCAGGCATATTTCCATCTTTTTGTACTCTGCCAGTGATATATTGTTTTTTTTCTAAGGATTTAAGTGTTGCATAAACTGTGGAGTCTGCAATATCATACCAATCTTTTAATTGAAAGCGCGATAGCATTTTGATAAGTTCATACGCATTAACTGGATGTTTTTGGATTATCCCTAAAATAATAGTTGCCGTTTTCGTAAGCATAGTTTTACTCCCTTGACATTAGTCTTGAATTGTAGTACTCTATATATAGAGTACTACAATTACATATTAACTTTAGTATATCAGCAAAAGCAAGGAATGTAAAGGAGGAAAACTATGCCGCAATTAAACAAAGGCGGGAAATATGTATTTGGATGGTCGGTAATAGGAGCAGAAGGGACAATACATTTTCCGACAATGGCGCTATCTGAATACAATTTGACCAGTGAACCGGAAATCATTATTTTCACTGGTAGTAAAATAACTGGCGGTTTTTGCGTCACAAATCAAAGGATGTTAGCATCTTCAAAATTAAAGCACATCATAGATGATTTGCCGGGATTGACAGGGGAACATTCAAGTAGTGCGGGTCAGTTTATTCCATATAAGGGAAGAAGCTATGCATGGCTTCCATTATCCAAAGAAGGAACAGTGCAGCTACCCCAAAAAACGCTGAAATTTCTTAATCTTAAAGCCGGTGATCGGTTAATGTCCATTCGTAGTAGCGACATCGCTTTTACAATGGGAGCTAAAGGGCCTCTTATTGAAAAGGGAATGAATTATCCTGGACAGATAGAAGTTTTCTGACTTTTCTAAACCTCATACAAGATTTACCGCCCAACGGGATAATAAAAAAACCGTTGTTTCGGCGGCTGGATCATCACGCGCCAAAACAAAATACAGTAGCCTTACGGCGGTTTTGAAATAACAAATTTCAAGCCGCCGTTTTCTTTTTGAAAAATTAGAATACGGGGGGTGTGTTAAAGTCGCCCTTTTTTAAGGATACGGCGGTGTCCGGGAGGTATCGCCGTGTCCTTTTCTCTTTTCCATCCCCCTAACCTGTCAAAAAAAGCTCATCCCCCGAACAGGATCAGTCCGGCGGTGGATGTGCAATTTGGCAGTACATAAATGAATGTATAATTTCGTGCGCTTGTGTGGCCTTGTGTCGCGCAGGCGCATTTTGTTTGTCCGACTTCTGGACACTTTGTCCAGAGGTGCGGAGCGGCTCCCCTGGGTGCCGCTCTCCGCCAGTCCCCGTTTCGGTCACTCGTTCACCCAACACCGAAACGGAGGTTTATAATGACTACCATCAATCTGAAAGATTTTTATTATTGGTACATACAGGATCAGTTTATTGAGGTTTCCGAGGAAGTGGCCGGGGTGCTTCGGGCCAGCGTCCGCTATGAAGCGGCCTACCAGCGGCGGCTCACCCGGCACAAGGCGCAGTATTCCTTGGACTGTGAGGATGGGATCGAATACTCCGCCTGCCTGCATGAGCCCACGCCCCAGGAGCTTCTGGAGCGCATGGAGCTGTTTGTCCGGCTCTGGAACGCCCTCAACTCCCTGCCGGAGATCCAGGGCCGCCGGATCGATGCTCACATCATTCTTGGCAAAAGCATCAAAGAGATTGCCGAGGCTGAGGGTGTGCATGAGGAGTCCATCCGCCAGTCTATCAAGCGGGGCTTGGAACGCATGAAAAAAACTTTTTGATTTTTACTGTTTTCCCACTTGGAATTGATGTAAAAATGTCTTGGTTAGTAGAGAGGGAAATATAAACCTCTCCGCAACGGAACGGCGGCGGCCCTGAGCATAGCGCGGGGAGCCGGGCGACGGGTGCGCGGTGACTTCTCTCCACGGAGAACGAGCGACAAACACCAGCGTCGCAGGTGGGCCGGGCCAGCTCACGGCCACGATCCGCCATTGGACAGGCTGGCCGCTTGTCCCTCCGGGCCGCCGTTCCTCCGTTGTGTGGGGATGCCGCGCTGAGTGTGGTTGTCTTTGGGCAGGTCAAGGAAACGGGCGCGGCACTCCCTAATTTATCAAGAAAGGGGAACGCTCTATGAACTATGATCCAGAACTGGCGGCCCTGCTCTCCCAGCCGTGGAGTAACAATGCCTGTCGCGGCTATGTAATCTACGCGATGGAGAACTGCGGTTTTTCGCCCCAGGACATCCGGCGTGTGGTGGCTGAGCTCTATGAGGTCTTTGACATCCGTGGACTGGAAGAGGCCCAGCAACACTACGAGCGGAGTCCCTACTGACTTCTGGACACTTTGTCCAGAGGTATATATCCGGCCAAAGGCCAGCACTTTCGCGGTGCTGGCCTTTGCCATGTTTCAAAACATTCTTTGATTGTATGGGAGGGATTTTATGCAGGCACAGGTCAAATACGAAAGTGAAGTTAAAACTGCTGTTCTCGGAGATCGCATGATCACCGTCAAAAATCTCACCCCCGTTTTTTCCCCGCAGGAACAGGATAAACGCAACCGCGAGGTCGAGCGACGGCTGTTCGATGTGTTCCGCAAATATGCCGGGCGGGGGTAGGCCAGAGTCATCCTTGTGGTAAGGGGGCGGCAGAGGTACAATATAATTGTAGGTTGGCTCCCGTTTAACGGAAGGGAGCTAATTATGGATAGTAGAATAGATGCAATTTACGGGCGGCAGTCGATTGACAAAAAGGACAGTATTAGCATTGAAAGTCAATTTGAGTTTTGCCGCTATGAGCTTAAAGGCGGTGAGGGTAAGGAATACAAAGACAAGGGTTACTCTGGCAAGAACATTGAGCGCCCCGACTTCCAGCGGCTTCTGCAGGACATCAAGCTGGGCTTGATTAAGCGGGTGATCGTCTACAAGCTGGATCGGATTAGCCGTTCCATCGTGGACTTCGCAAAGCTCATGGAACTGTTCAAACAGTACGATGTAGAGTTTGTGTCCTGCACAGAAAAGTTTGACACTTCCACGCCGATGGGCCGGGCGATGCTCAATATCTGCATTGTCTTTGCCCAGCTTGAACGCGAAAGCATCCAGATGCGTGTGCAGGACGCTTTCTATTCCCGGTGTACCAAAGGTTACTATATGCGGGGCCGGACGCCATACGGTTTTGATACCGAGCCCATCGTCATGGACGGGATCAAGACAAAGAAGCTGGTGGAAAATGCGGAAATGGATTTTGCCGAACTGATGTATCAAATGTATGCGGAGCCGGGCAACTCCTACGGCGATATATCCCGGTACTTTGCCGAGAACGACATTAAGGTTTATGACAAGTCCCTAAAGCGCGGGTTTATTGCTCAACTGCTGAGAAACCCCGTCTACGTCCAGGCCGATATGGACATCTACGAATACTTCAAGGCCCAGGGCGTAAAAATTGAAAGTCCCCCGGAAATGTTCACAGGGGACAATAGCTGTTATCTCTATCAAGGGCGCGAGGGCGAGGAGCCGATCCTTGTGATTGCTCCCCACCAGGGGCGCATCCCCTCCCAGCTCTGGCTGACCGTTCAGCGCAAGCTCTCACAAAACACCACATTCCAGAATGGCCGGAAATGCCATAACACATGGCTGGCCGGGAAAATCAAGTGTGGACGTTGCGGCTATGCCCTGGCAAGTCTGAACGCCAGAAATGGTGTCACCTACCTGCGATGCAAACAACGGGCAGACAATAAGAGCTGCGAGGGAGCCGGTACGCTGACCGCGCAAAGCATGGAGGCGTTTGTTTACGGCGAGATGGTTAAGAAGATGCGGAAATTCCACACGCTGAAAGGCGGCAAGGAACAAAGCTATAATCCGAAGCTGACCGCCGCCCGTGTTGCCCTTGCAAAGACGGAAAGCGAGATCGAGAAACTTCTGGACACTTTGTCCGGCGCTAATCCGCTTCTCCTGCAATACGCAAACACCCGCATTGAGGAACTGGATGCGGAACGGCAGAAACAGCTCCGGCTGGTCGCAGACCTCACCGCTAATTCTGTTTCCGCTTCACAGATTGATAGCATTACGGGCTATCTTGATGATTGGGAGTCCGTGAGCTTTGACGATAAGCGTAAAGTGGTTGATATACTCATATCACAGATTGACGCTACCAGTGAGAGTGTTACAATCCACTGGAAAATCTAAAACCTTTTCACTTGGCATTATGCCCTTGTAAAAAATAGTTTGCCAAAGTGAAAAATAACCGTTTTTTAAGCGCTTAAATCTTTTGGGAATTATTTCATATGTACTTTGACATTCTTTCATACCCCTAAAGCTTATCTTCACGCTCCCTAACCTTTCTCCAAGATAAAATACTTGGAATGTTGTTTTAAAACTAAAATCATCCCAGCGATCCTGTTGAAGGTATATTATGTCACTCTCATTTCCACACCATGTTGCCCGGCTGATTACTTGAAAAAGCATATTCTTTCCCCCTGCCCAATCTACAAGCTATATTTAGTTAACCGGAAACTTCGCAGTATTATGTAATAGCGCAGTTTTTAGGGGCTTGTTGAAACTTGTTTTTTATTATACTACTTCGAAATTTTTAGCGCTTAGACTAACCGCATCAAAGCAATCCATATTCTTGCTTTATATTTTATAAAAATTCAAAAACTGCTTTTTACGCAATGTTAACGCCCCTATTATAGCTATACCGCTGTAAGCAATTATACTTTTTGGAAGAAATTTGTTTGTATTTAAAATATTGTATCATTATTTCTGTGTTAACACAACAAAATAGGGTTTTCCATTACCGTAGTTCACAGCTAACAAAAAAAGAAGCGCCGCCACTGGACAAAATATCCGATGGCGGCGCTTTTGTTTTACTTGCCAAAGGTGAAAATTCGGCGTATTTCCTATGCAGAAATGCCCTATCGCCCCACAAAAGAAATCCTATTGCCCCTACACAGAACAGCCACCACAGGCTGTTTCTTCGCCCATTTTAAACCCTAATTCCTGCACTTTTGGGAGCGGCGGGAAAGATAGTGCGGGCAGGACACTACCACCGCCCGGAAACTCTGCTTACAGGGATGAACACAGTTTTTGCAGAGCTTGTTATACTGACGCCTGCCGTTCTCGCCCAGGAAGAACGACCATTCCAGACGCCATTTCTTACTCCGGCTCATAAGTCGCCCAACTCCGGGGGCTTCTTCTGCGGGGCGGGATTGTCCGGGCCCTTCCGTTCCTCGCACTCCCGTTTCGCGTCCTCCAGCCGCTCCCGGATAGAGGGCTTTTTCTCCGGCGTGGTCCTGCGCGCCTCGTCCCGGGCTTTCTCCAATTCCTCACCACGGCGGCCGTTGTTGATGATCCCGTCGATCATCCCATAGTCGTCCTCCAGGGTCAGCTCGGCGGTGCGCAGCGGGTTTTCCGGCTCCACGGGAACGGATACGATCTGCCCGTTGATGCTGGCGAACAGTTCCGGCCGCTTGAATTGCTCGGTGTACTTCTGGATCATGTCCGGGGGTAGGGACGCAAAACTCTCCGGCCCCAGGCCCACCACCAGGAAGGTGCCCGCCACAATGTCGTAAATCTCCCCATGCTCGTCCCGGAGGGAACGGTTCAGGTCCAGACCGATGAGCTTGCCTTCATCGTTCAACACCAGCCCCACCGGATCCTCAAAGGGATAAGAAGCGGCAATATCGCCGCCCACCTCCGCTTGCAGCGCATGGAGGCCGGGGTCAATCTCCTTTACATAGGGTTCCTTCATGGGCTCCACCACCAGGACAGTCACCTTCTCCGGCACCGCTTGCTGGCCGTATAACTCCGCCTTATACTCCTGGTTTGCTTGTTCTGCAAAGGACAGCATCTCGTCCACATGAGCTTGATCCGGCTTTTCAATGGCCTCCCGGATCACCTGCGGGTCCACATCCAAATATGCCTCGTAGCCCACAGCCTCCTTGAACTTCTCCAGCTCGGAGGGAAGGTAGTCCTCCGGGGTCTGGCCCAACGCCTTCAGCTTTTCTTCCAGAGAGGCGATACGGCAATCGGAAAGGTTCTCGTAGATTTCTTCCTTCGCCGCGTGTTCCTCCGGGTGCTCGGCGGCATACTGCGGGTCGTGCTGCCGGAAAAACTCGTCCACATCGTAGGCAAGGTCCATGGCCCATTCCGAAATTTCTTCTTCGGGGATGTCATCCTGGAAGGTCATCACCCGGTATTCCTCCGGGATGCTGCCGCGCTCGCCATCGTAATACTCATGGAAGCTGTCCCCGGTGTCCCGCACATAGCCCAGGTCGGTGAACTGGCCACTTTCCTCCAGGGCAATGTCCCGCCCGTAGGCCTCATAGTCGATGTAGTTGCGCAGATGCTCCGGCACCTGCATGGCGTCCAGTTCCTCGATGTAATACCGGCCCAGATCGTCGTGGTCGTGGATGTCGGGGTAGACATCGTAGCAGTCCAGGTTTTCCGTCAGGTTGATGAGCTCCTGGATGCTGCCCGTGTGATCGCCGATCTCCATAGCCGCCTGGAACCGCTCATATTCATCCTGGCTCATATCGTCCAGCTTGGAGGCCAGGTAGTTCAGTTCGTCCAGATTGGCGTACTCGCCCAGCAGGTCATAGAGGCCGTCCACATAGCAGTCGTAGTCCGTGATAAACCATTCCTCATAGGTCTGCCCGAAGTCGTCCTTTGCGCCGATCCCGATGCGCTCAAAGACCTGTTTCAGTTCCTCCGCCGTGGTGGGGAACTTCACCCATTCACCTACAAGGGCGCCTTCGTTGTACTTGCCCAGATTGGTGATGAAGGCGGCAAAGGGATAATCTTTGTCGTAGTCATAATGGGGCATAGCGACACCTCCTTATCGCTCCGGCGCAGGCTTTTCCCGATGGGGCTGCGCCTTGCTCTGATTGGCACATTCCTTCCGGCTCTGCTCCAGCCGCTCCTTGATGGAGGGCTTTTTCTCCGTCTGCTTCTCCCTGGGGCGCTCGTGCTCCCACTCGTCGCCGGAGAGAGTGAGATACCCTTTACTGGTGAAGCACCCCTGTTTCTCCCGCATGGCATGATTGCCGAAGGGAACAGGATCAATGGTGTCCAGCAGCTCCGGGGGCAGAAGGATGTCCAAATGCTGCGCCAGATAGCGCCAACCCACATCCTCCACCTTGCTGATGTTGGGCTCCAGGACAAAATACTCGGTGTTGGCGGGAAACTCCCGGAACTGTTCCAGGGTGGTCAGACGATAGGGCGACTCCTGGACAGCGGCCAGGAGGTCACGGTCCTCCGGAGAAAGTCCGGCAAGCGCCTGGGCCGCCGCCTCCAGTTCGCTTGCGTCACCGCCTGCGGGGAGCAGCGGTTTCAAATGCTCCATGAAGTTGACCTCGGTTTTACTTTTTGCCATACACACCATCCTTTCGTTTGGGAAACTCCAGCTTGAAATTGACATACTTGCCGCCGGTATCGTCCAGGATCACCACGGCGTCATAGGTGGAACCTTTCTTCTCCGACCACAGTCCCTTGACGGAAGTACGGCCCTTTTTCAGAAGGTCGGCCGCCATCTTCCGGGTCATTTCCTTACGGCGGCTGGTCCAGAAACGGTCATTCTTCCACATGACAAACTGGCAGGCTCGGTCCGAACAGGCGAAGTTCTTCTTGCCCTCATAGACCGGCTTGCCGCAGCGGGGGCAGAGGCCAACTGTCTCCTTCTCCGGCTGGAACAGCTTTCGCCCATCCTCGGAAATGTGGGAGTATTTCCACACCAGCTCCGCCGCCATCGCCTCGATCCCGTCCATGAAGTCCTCCGGCGACGCCTGGCCCTTTGCCACCTCATTCAACCGCTGCTCCCAATCCGCTGTGAGCTTGGGAGAGGTCAGCAGTTCCGGCAGCACCGTGACCAGGTTGACGCCCGCCTTTGTGTGGGTCAGGTTCTTGCCCTTGCGCTCCACGAATCCGCTGGACACCAACTTTTCAATGATAGCCGCCCTGGTCGCCGGGGTGCCCAGGCCGCGCCGTTCCGCATCATCCGGTATATCTTCTTTGCCCGCGTTCTCCATGGCCGACAGAAGGGTGTCCTCCGTGTAAGGCTTGGGGGGCGAAGTGAAGTGCTCGGTGACGGAGGCGGAGACCGGCTCAAAGACCTGCCCTTCGGTCAAGGTCGGAAGGACGCCTTCGTCATCTTCATCCTCCGGCTTCTCCTTCAGGGAGGAACGGAACACCTCCTGGATGGCTCGCCAGCCCTGGGAAAGCACCTGTTTTCCTTTGGTCGTGAAGGTATGTCCGCCGCAATCAAAGGTGGCCGTGACCACCTCATACACGAAAGGTTCCGCCGCCGCACACAGCAGCTTGCAGCAGACCAGCAGAAGGATATTGCGCTCACCCACAGGCAGCACAGTCACATCCGCCTTTTCCAGCTCCAGGGTGGGAATCAGTGCGTGGTGGTCGGATACCTCCTTCTCGTTCACCAGCGCCAGAACATCGGGGAAAAACTCCGGGCAGGCGTCGAAGGGCGGCACCCGTGCCGCCAAATGCAGGACCACGGAGGCGGTCTCCGCCATGTCGCCCGTCAGATACCGACTGTCCGTGCGGGGATAGGTCAGCAGCTTCTTTTCATAGAGCGACTGGGCGTAATCCAGGGTTTGCTTGGCCGTGTAGCCGAACACACGGTTTGCCTCCCGCTGCAAGGTGGTCAGGTCGTACAGCTTGGGCGGCTTTTCTGTCTTTTTCTCCCGCGCCACGGATACACACACGACTTGCTGCCCGTCACAGGCGTCCCGGATGGCCTGGGCGTCCTCCATAGCTGGGATTTTTTCAGAGACCGCCTCGGCTCCCTCCAGCGCCAGCCGCACATGATGGTATTTCTCCTTGTGGAACAGGACGATCTTGCTGTCCCGGTCGGCCAGCATCGCCAGGGTGGGCGTCTGCACCCGCCCCACATTCAGGGTGCGGTGGTACAACACCGAAAACAGCCGTGAGGCATTGATCCCAATAAGCCAGTCCGCCTTTTGGCGGCAAATCGCCGACTGATACAGCGAGTCATAGTCCTTGCCGGGGCGCAGGTCGGAAAAACCCTCCCGGATCGCCGCGTCCTCCATCGAAGAAATCCAGAGACGGGAGAAGGGCTTTGTGCATCCGGCGGCCTCATAGACCAGCCGGAAGATCAGCTCGCCCTCGCGCCCCGCGTCACAGGCGTTGACCAGCTCTGTCACATCAGGTCGTTCCATCAGAGAACGGAGAATGTGGAACTGGGCAGCCTTTTCCTCGGACACCACATAGCGGAAGGGGTCGGGCAGGATGGGAAGGTCCTCATACCGCCACTTCTTGTAGCGGTCATCGTAGGCGGACGCATCCGCCAGCCCCACCAGATGCCCGATACACCAGGAAATGAGCCACCGTGTCTCGCCTGCCGGCTCGGTCGGTGCTTCTGAATGCCCTTGGCATCTAGAGGTCGCCACCGACGACCCGCACCCCTCAAAATAGCCATCGACCCTGGATGTGACACCCAGGGCCGACGCAATGCTCTTTGCTACACTCGGCTTTTCACAGATCACCAATTTGCTCAATTCTGGTCCTCCTGTTCTTCCTGTTCAGGAACGTCCTCGTTTTCGTATTCCTCGTCCTCGAACTCATAGTCGTCCGGGTCGGCGCTGACCTTTGCGCCCTGTTTAGGCCCCATGAACTTGATGTAGGCGAAAACTCCGCCGCCGCCCAGGGCCGCCAGCAGCAGGATCAGCACCAGGGCGCCGCCGCTGCCGGACTCCTTCTCCGGTTCCGATTCAGGCTCCGGCTCCACCTCCACCTCCGGCGCTTTTCCGGCGCACTCGCTCATATTCACCGCGCAAATCGGACAGGCAGTATTCACCGCACCGGCCTGGCATTTCTCGGCGCAGATACAAGCCGCGGGCTTTTCCTCGGTCTGCCCGTCCTCCAGCAGCGCCATCAAGTCGGCTTCGTCCACCTGGTTCAAGAAGTGAACGGCGGTCTCCTTGTCCTCGTTGGCCCGGTCGATCAGAATGTAAAAATAATTGCCCGCTTTCGTGGTCACGGTAATAAGCTGCTTGTCGCCGTAATAGTCGTCCACCAGCGTGGCGTTGCCCTCCGGGGTAAGGGGCTGGCCCTCCGTCTCCATGCCCCCGGTAGCGGGTTCCTCGGTGGGTGCCGGCGTCGTCTCGGCGGGCTCCCCGGTGTAATAGTCTCCATCCCCGCCGCCCGCAAAGGCAGTGACGGAGAAGGCGGTCATGCACAGGACCACCGCCAGCATCGCCGTAAACAGCCGGATTACTTTCTTATGCTTCATGGTCGCTGTCCTCCATATCGTCGTCAGGGTCCGGCGCAGCCTCCGCCTCCATCATCCCGTCGGGCAGGGTGATAAGGCCGCTGGCGTAAGCCTTCAGGAAGGCGGTCAGTTCCTTGTTGTCCATGCACACCGCCTTGACCATGCGGACGATCTCCAGATTTTCTTCCTCGGTGAGCTGCGCCTCCAGCTCCCGAAGGCGTTTCTGCTGGGCGGAGATCTTCTCCTTCGTCTTTTCAATGTCCTTGCGGATTTTCTCAACCGTTGCCATGTGTGCAAAACTCCTTTCCAAATCGTTCTCTCCAGGAATAGTTCCGCCCCAGGCCCTTGACCGTTTTCAGGTTTTTCCGGGCGTTGTCCTCCAGCGCCAGGGCGCGGCGGAACAAATCGGGATGCTGCTCCCGCAGGGCGGTGATCTCGTCGGGTTTCATACTGGGGCAGAAAAAACAGGACGATTTTCCCGGCTGGGGCAGCCCTGCCGCCTCGATCTGCCGGATGCAATCGTCCCGCGTCCATCCCCATTCCATCAGGGGATACCACTTGCTGTATTTTCGGTCGGCCAGGTCCCCCAGCAGCACCTTGTCGCTGCGGTAGCCTTCGCCCGCGTCGTAGCCGATGAACTTGACCACCCGTTTGCCCGCCGCCCACACCTTTCGACACGGCGGGTAATGGTTGCAGAACTTTTCCTGCGGCCCGATCTTGTGTTTCAGGGAACAACGTTTGAATCCGTAGGCAATGGACGGAAGGCTGCAACTTTGCAGACATTCATCCTCCAGTGTCAGCCGTTTTCCGTCACGGGTGGTCTTATACACTCTGGTAATGGGAGGCATCCCGTGGTCCTTCAGCCAGGAATCTATCACCTCCAGATAGGCGTAGGTGTGGGGATGCTCTGCCCCCGTATCCGCAAAGAGGATCAGGTCCACCGGGATACGGTGCTGGTGCAGCCCGATCAAAAGGGCGGTGCTGTTGGCGCCGCCCCCATAGGAAACCATATTGATGCTCCGTCACCTCCATCAGTTGTACGGCGGTCTGCCGTATGCGTAGAAATGGGACTGCCAGTAGCTTGTGTTCAGGTTGGAATACTGAATAGGATCGCCGCAGTGCAGCATCATCCCGTCGCCCACATAAAATCCCACGTGGGAAATCTCGCTTGTCGCGTAAGTTCCTTTGAAAAAGACCAGATCGCCGGGCTGCGGCTGCGCCACCGGCGTGGATATGTCATAAAGCCCCTGCGCGGTCAATCGGCCGGTCTGACACAAGCCGGAATTGCTGAGCACATAGCAGATAAAACCGCTGCAATCAAAAGAAGTGCTTGGGCTGCTGCCGCCCCACACATAGGGATAGCCCAAATACTTTTCCGCCTCGGTAATCAGGGTGTTGAACCGCTCGTCTGTCAGATATGCAGCGGGAATCTTCCATGCCGTCGGCGGGTTTTCGATGTACTTGTTCACATACCCGGAGGACGGGAACAAATCAGGACGATTACCCAGCGTGGACATATGAGTAGCGTACAGCGAAAACCCCCTCTCCCCCATCAGATCGACCGGGATATGAGACAAATCGGTATTCTACAAGGTCACAGTGCAAATCGTCCATGTGTAGGGATCTCCATCCGAATCATAACGGATTTCCGTGGTCACGGTTTCGGTTAAGATGTATTGCTTGTCAAAGAGGGTTTGCAAGTCGCCCTGTACCTGATCGATGGTAAATACCCCATCATGGAGTGCCGACAGAATGGAGATCAGTACATAGGGGTCATGCTCGATCTCATCCAGATCAAAGTGATACTCGTCGTAGTCGTGGGTATCCTCGTAGATGTCCAGAAATTCCTTTAATTCGTCCTCTTTGGTGCAGTAGGCTTGCTCTGCCGCCAGCATATCGGCATCCTCAGAAAGATAGGAAGTTGCGATAAATTGAGATGCCCCGCCGCTGAACATGGACGAACAAGATTGCAGAGAGCCCAGCAGCATTACCATCAGAAGGCCGATACCGCCTACGATCAGCACACCTTTCCAATGGTGCTTTACAAAAAGAGCGGTGCGTTTGGACTTCTGGGCGGTTTTCCTGGCCGCCTTTGTCGTGGCCTCCGCTGTTTTCCCGGCCTGAGCGGTTTTACCCCCTGCCCGGTATGCCGCCGCATATTGCTTTTGCAGCTTTCGTTTCTGCCACAGGCGGGAGATGGGATTGGATGCAAGCTGGGGGTTCTCCGCCACGGCTTTCCGATAGTAGAAATCCGCATTGGCCTTGACCGCCGCCTGCTCCGCCTTTGCCGCGTCCCGCCAGGGTTTCAGCTTGCGTTCCGCCCGCCAGTTCTGGACACGGCGGTTTCCGTAGCCCACAGCCTTTTCAAAGCTGCGTTCCCCCAGGTGGCCCGACTGGACGCCGGAATTTTCCTGCTCTACCTCCCGGACCTTGCCGTGGATGGCCGCGCCTGCCTCCTGGATGGGGCGGGACAGCGGATTGGTATGCTGGGGGGATGGCGGTTTGGACGGAACAGCAGCCTTTGCTGCATCCAGCCGGTCCGTTGCCTTGTCCGACTTGCGGATAGCTCCTTGCAACTCTTGCTTGACCTGATCCGTCTCGGAAAACTGCAATCGGGAGGATGAACGGCCCGCTGCGGCCTCACCCTCCCGATAGGCTCTGCGCTGTTTCCGGCGCTTCTTCTTGGCTGCTGCCTGTTCCCGGTGCAGTTCCGCACGGTCCACCACTTTCCCAGCGGCGCCCGCCGTGTCGCCGGATACAGAATGATCCTGCTCCGGCGTCCGGTCAGAGGGATAGGTCGTCTCGCCCGTGACCAGATTGACGGATACCGCCCCGTCACGGGTCATCTTCTGCGCCTCCTTTTCGGGGGCTTTCCATTCTTTCAAGGTGCGTCACCTCCTGTTCCATAGGGGCAGATGTTGACACAGGCCCCGGTTTCGATCATGGCGATGTACTGAAAAATGGGATAGGCCTGGGGCGGGCAGACTGCGTTTCCCAGGGTTTTCAGCCGCAGCGCCCGGTTGTCGGTGTCCTCGGTCATGCGGGGGACTCCTTCGGGCTCGGCACGCCATAGGATGCGTCCGTCCATTTCGGGGGGAATCCCATGAGCCATTCCACCCAATCCGGGTTGAGCGCCATTTTGTCCGAGGTCGGAAGCTCCTGCTTCGCCATCTGCGCCGCCAAGCTCCCGGCACACTTCTTGCGGATCAGTGTCTGCGATTTCATATCCGACAGGAAACCGTCCGCCGCCATCGGGGTCATAAAGAACACCGCCGCTGACAGACTGGGGCTCCAGATCGTCCCGTCCTTGTTCCGCTTGCGGAATGTCCCACTTTCCGACAGGAACACATCCAGGTTGGCAGCGTCCCGCCCCGTGGATTTGTCGGAGGCAAGGGGTGTGGGAAACATCAGCCGCGACGATAAAAGTTCGCTGGCGCTCATGCCATGCGCCGACGCCGCAAGCCGGAAATACGAATGGGAGAACAGCGTATCCCGCTTTTGCCAGGTCAAAAATCGTTTTGTCGAGCCCCATATTGATGAAGCCAGCAACATTTTCCCCAAGCACCCAACGGGGCCGCAGTTCGGTAATAATGCGGCACATTTCCGGCCACAAGTAGCGTTCATCCGCAAAGCCCCGCCGCTTTCCTGCGGTGGAGAAGGGCTGGCACGGGAATCCGCCGGAGAGGATGGTAATGGTTTCAAGTCCTGTTTTTTCAAAAAACGCCTCCTTCGTGAATGTGGTGATGTCCCGGAATTTCGGCACATCCGGCCAATGCTTTTGCAGGATGGAGTAGGGATAGTCGGCCCACTCGCATTGACAGACCGTTTCAAAGCCCGCCGCCTCTGCCGCAAGGTCCAACCCGCCGATGCCGGAAAAAAGGCTGACATGGGTAAGACGGTCAGGCATCTATCTGCTCCTCGGCAGCGATGTCCAACGGCTCATTCTCCTCATCGAACGCGACATGAAAATCCTCCAGCGCGCATAGTTCTGCCGTCTTAATGCCAGCCAGATCCGCCTTGTCGCCGAACACCAGATAGCGGCCGGGAATGCGCCAGCGGTCGAACATCCGGTCTGCGATCTCGCCATAGCGTTTGACCGTGACAATCAGGTTATTCACATCCTCCTGATCTTTGATCTTCCCGACAAGGAAAGCAAGCTGGTGGAGCAACCCGTAGAGATACACTTCCTCGTCGATGTGCGCCTCGTAGGTCTTTTCCTCGATGACATACAGCTTTTCCTGTTCCATATCCTTATCCCATCCTTTCCTCGTGTTCCACCTCGCTGGGCTTGGTGGTAAGCAATTTATAGAGCTCGGTGTCTTTCGGGAAGTCATCCGCAAAGGGCAGGATGACGTTGTTGAAGAACAGCAGCCCGTGGCCCGGCTCGGAGTTGGTCACATAAGCAAGCTGCTCGGACGAAATGTTCAGCCGCTCCGCCAGTATTTTTCGATCGCCCGCGGACTGGTTCAGCATATAGATGAAATCACTATTCTCCAGGATGTTTTCGATCTCTGGAGAGGAAAGCAGGTCTTTGGGGTTCTGGGTCGCCCCGGTGGGGATGCCTCCCCATTTTCTGAACCTCTTCCAAATCTCGGCGCTGTATGCCGCGGTCTGTTCTTCCTTCAGCAGTAGGTGGAACTCGTCCACGAAATACCAGGTGGAGCGCCCGATAGCTCGGTTGATAGTGACGGTGTTCCACACCGCATCCTGAACAATGAGCATACCGGGCTTTTTCAGGTTCTTGCCCAGGCCCTTGATATCAAAGCAGACAAGACGGTTGGAGATGTCCACAGTGGTGCGGTGGTTGAAGAAGTTCAGCGAACCGTTCACATACAGGTCCAGCGCCTGAGCCACCCGGTCGGCCTCCGGGATGTGCTGGGACAGAAGGGCGTTCATCAGGTCGCCCAAAATAGGCATATTCTCCGGCCGGGGGTCGGCAAAGTATGGCTGGTAGATTATCTGTACCGCCCGGTCAATGACGGTTTTCTCGATGGCCTCCAGGCCGGTCTTGCTGCCCATGATGAGCTCGCAGAAGGACAGCACGAAGTCGGATTTCAGCGCCAGCGGGTTTTCTTCCTCGGAGTAGTTGAGGTTGATGTCCAGAGGATTCACATAATCGGTGCTGGACGGGGACAGCCGGATCACCTGACCGCCCAGCCGCTTCACCAGGGGCGAATATTCGTCCTCCGGGTCGCAGATGATGACGTTGTCCTGAGTCATCAGCATGATAAAGGTGATCTCCCGCTTGCAGCTCATGGATTTGCCGCTGCCGGGAGTGCCGAACACAAGGCCGTTGGGACAACGGGATTGCTTGCGGTCCAACAGGATCATGTTGTTGGAGAGGGCGTTGAGGCCGTAGTACATGGCATCGCCGCCCATGAACACCTCCTGGGTGACGAAGGGGACAAACACCGCCAGGGCCGAAGTGGTCAGGCTCCGTTCGATCTTGATACGGTTGAGCCCCAGGGGAAGGCTGCTCATAAGCCCGTCCTCCTGCTGGAAGTCCAGCCGGGTCAGAAGGCAGTTGTAGGTCTGGGCGACGCTGGCCGCCTGGGATACGGCGATTTCCAGCTTTTGGCGGGTCTCCGCCGTGTGCAGCACCAGGAAGGTCATGTTGAACATTCTCTCGTTGCGGGATTGCAGGTCGGTGAGAAGGTCCTTTGCCGCACCGCCGTAGGTGGAGAGGTCCGAAGGAAGGATGTCCATATCGTAGCCGCTGCGCACCGCCCGTTTCTGCTCCTGTATCTTCATGGCGTCCAGGTCGGTGATTTTCCGCTTGACCATTTTGATGGCCTCGTTCTGGTTGATGCCCCGGATGTGCATGGTCACCATGATATTTCCGTCCGCCTCCATGAAGTCGGTAAGGATGCGGTCGTGCATCTCCGGCGCCAGGATTTGCAGAAAGGACACCGCCCCGTACCGCCTGCCAATGCGGAAGGTGCGGGTCTCCCCAAAGTGGAAGGAGGACGGAGAGATGAAGTCCTTCACCGAAAGGCCGCTGGCCGGGAGCCAGTCCCACTCAAAGGCAAACTGGCCTCCTTCCGGGTGGAGGATGTTGTAAAGCAGCTCCAGCCGTTCCTTTCCGTCCAGCACATGAGCCGCCGCCCCCATGACCTTGAAGCGGTTGAGAGTGTCGGTCTCAATGCGGGCAAACCGCGCCCGGGCCGCGGGAAGGTTCTCCGCCTCGATGGTCAGAGTCACATACTTGGTTTTCACATAGCCGTTGTTGCCCCGTTTGTACTGCATCCGCAGGATGTCCACCGCCTCGTCTCGGATGGGGTCCAGGTCGTTGCCCTGCCTGCGGATACCGAACATTTCATCGGCGGCACTACCTCCGCTGCGGCTGTCCAAAGTGACCTGGACGCCGATGGAGGGATCGTAGCCGTTATAGAAGTCGCAGAGGCTTTCAAAGATGCTCCGCTGGTCCTCCGACCCCGCCAGGCGGTAATTCACATCCTCAAAGGCAATGGTTTTGGAGAAAGTCCCGCCCTCCAGCCTGCACAGGCCGTCGGGGAATATATTCTGAAACGGGATGCTGTCCTGCACCGTATGGGGTTTCCCGTTGCCCTTGGCCTGCCGAATCACCGCCTCGATCTGCTTGCGCTCGGCACGGGTGAGCTTACGCTTTGCCGGTTTTTCTGCCTTTTCTCGCAATCCGCTTCACCTCCTGTTCCAGTTGGGATTGCCGCACCAGGGCGGAATAGAGATTGTTGGTCTGGTAGATGCGCACCTTCGGGCGAATGAATTTGTTCTGGATCAGATGCCCCAGGAACACTTCCAGCGGCTGCCCGTTCTTCTCGTACATGGCGAACAGGAAAAAGGGCAGCATCACCAGGATCATGCACAGCGCCGCCGTGGTGGTCCCCAGGCTCGCCTTTGCCAAAAAGAAAAGCGGCACACCTACCAGCGCCGCCGCTCCGAAACAAATCACTTGCCGTTTGGTCAGCCCGAACAGGACCTTGCTCTGTATCCGGCTCAGGTCCTTCGGGATCGTTACATAAGCTATCGTAAACACCTCCCGGAATAAGGAAACGCCTTTCCGATGGGAAAGACGTTCTCAGATAACTATTGATTGTCTGCTGTAATGAGTGCATCCAGACGTTTTCTGGATTCCTCCAATGTGAAGGTTGGAGCGCCGGAGAGTCTGGCCTGTTCTGCTTGCTCCAGTTTGTTTTTTAACTGTTGGAGTTCGTCCTTCTGGGGCATTTTGACACCTCCTTGATTGCTTTATATCCATTCTATCGGAAGCCCCAGAGTATAGCAAGAGGTCAATGCGCCCCAAACAGGGATTTTGCAAGGCTGCCGGTCTTAAACAGGGTGTAGCACAGCAGGACCGTATAGCCCATGCAACCCCAGATGGCTGCGGATATGTTGTCGCCGGATGTGGAGATACCCTCCACCAGCACCGCATAGATACCCACGCAGATCATAATGAGAAAGGCCTGAAAGCCCAGGGCCAGCAAAGAGCGAAGGTAGTTCTGCCCCGTGGAGCCCCACTTTCGGTTGAACATTGTGGCAAAGGGGATGGGTCCTATTGAGGTGACCAGTAGGGTAAGAACCCGGCGCCTTGCCATATTGCTATGGTAGGTTTCCGAGAACTCCCCTCCGAACCGGACTTACACCTCTCAGCGTATCCGGCTCTCCAGATGTCAGTCTAATTTCCCAGCGTGTA
>NZ_UYYD01000022.1:0-2500 GCF_900625105.1 Agathobaculum sp. Marseille-P7918
TTTGAGGTCAAGCCCTCGGCCTATTAGTATCAGTCCGCTGCATGCATTACTGCACTTCCACTCCTGACCTATCAACCTTGTAGTCTACAAGGGGCCTTACTCCCGAAGGATGGGAACACTTATCTCGAGGGGAGTTTCACGCTTAGATGCCTTCAGCGTTTATCTCGTCCGTACTTAGCTACCCAGCTATGCCCCTGGCGGAACAACTGGTGCACCAGCGGTACGTCCATCCCGGTCCTCTCGTACTAAGGACAGCTCCTCTCAATATTCCTACGCCCGCAACAGATAGGGACCGAACTGTCTCACGACGTTCTGAACCCAGCTCGCGTACCGCTTTAATTGGCGAACAGCCAAACCCTTGGGACCGAATTCAGCCCCAGGATGCGATGAGCCGACATCGAGGTGCCAAACCTCCCCGTCGATGTGGACTCTTGGGGGAGATCAGCCTGTTATCCCCAGGGTAGCTTTTATCCGTTGAGCGACGGCATTTCCATTCACATACCGCCGGATCACTAACTCCAACTTTCGTTACTGCTCGAACCGTCATTCTCGCAGTTAGGCTCGTTTATGCGTTTACACTCAGTGCACGATTTCCGTCCGTGCTGAACGAACCTTTGAGCGCCTCCGTTACTCTTTAGGAGGCGACCGCCCCAGTCAAACTGCCCACCTGACAGTGTCCCCCGACCAGATTCATGGCCGCAGGTTAGAATCCCAATACCCCAAGAGTGGTATCCCAAGGTTGACTCCACAAATGCTGGCGCACTTGCTTCCAAGTCTCCCACCTATCCTGTACATGGAATACCGAGATCCAATATCAAGCTACAGTGAAGCTCCATGGGGTCTTTCCGTCTAGTTGCGGGAAACCGGCATCTTCACCGGTACTACAATTTCGCCGGGCGGGCTGTTGAGACAGTGCCCAAATCGTTACGCCATTCGTGCGGGTCAGAACTTACCTGACAAGGAATTTCGCTACCTTAGGACCGTTATAGTTACGGCCGCCGTTTACTGGGGCTTAAGTTCGCACCTTCGCTTGCGCTAAGCACTCCCCTTAACCTTCCAGCACCGGGCAGGCGTCACCCCCTATACGTCATCTTTCGATTTAGCAGAGAGCTGTGTTTTTGCTAAACAGTCGCTTGGGCCTTTTCACTGCGGCCTGCTCTCGCAGGCGCCCCTTATCCCGAAGTTACGGGGCCAATTTGCCGAGTTCCTTAACAACCCTTCTCCCGTTGGCCTTAGAATACTCATCCCATCTACCTGTGTCGGTTTGCGGTACGGGCACCTTAGTATACACATAAGCTTTTCTCGTCTCTCACGCCGGTTACTTCCCTACTAAATTTCGGTCCCTTACGCCCCGGGCAACCATCGCCGAGGATAACCTTAATGAAAGCGTCCCTTATGCTTAAAGTTCGGTGGTTACGGAATTTCTACCGTATGTGCATCGACTACGCCTCTCGGCCTCGCCTTAGCTCCCGACTAACCTTGGGCGGACGAACCTTCCCCAAGAAACCTTAGATTTTCGGCCATTATGATTCTCACATAATTCTCGCTACTTATTCCGGCATTCTCACTCGTATGAAGTCCACCAGTGCTTCCGCTCTGACTTCGCCCCGCATACGACGCTCCCCTACCCAATGTACAAAGTACAATGCCTAAGCTTCGGTTTCATGCTTAGCCCCGTTACATTTTCTGCGCAAAACCACTCGACCAGTGAGCTATTACGCACTCTTTGAATGAGTGGCTGCTTCTAAGCCAACATCCTGGTTGTCTTCGCAGTTTCACATCATTTTCCACTTAGCATGAATTTGGGACCTTAGCTGTAGATCTGGGCTGTTTCCCTTTTGACCACGAGACTTATCTCACGTAGTCTGACTGCTATTCATCAATTATCCGGCATTCAGAGTTTGATAGGGTTCGGTAACCTCGCGGCCCCTAGCCCATTCAGTGCTTTACCTCCGGTAATCTAAAATAACGCTAGCCCTAAAGCTATTTCGGGGAGAACCAGCTATCTCCGAGTTCGATTGGAATTTCTCCGCTATCCACAAGTCATCCCCGGCTTTTTCAACAGACGTGGGTGCGGCCCTCCACGGTGTCTTACCACCGCTTCAGCCTGCTCATGGATAGGTCACCCGGTTTCGGGTCTAATACTTGCAACTTCATGCGCCCTATTCAGACTCGCTCTCGCTGCGGCTCCGAAACTCCAGTTTCTTAACCTCGCTGCAAATATTAACTCGCCGGACCGTTCTACAAAAAGTACCCGATCACACATTAACGTGCTCTCGGTGCTTGTAGGCACAAGGTTTCAGGTTCTGTTTCACTCCCCTCCCGGGGTACTTTTCACCTTTCCCTCACGGTACTGCTCCACTATCGGTCACTGAGTAGTATTTAGGCTTGGAGGATGGTCCCCCCATCTTCCCAGCGGGTTTCACGTGTCCGCTGGTACTCTGGATCCGGCTAGCGCTTCATTCTTTTCACCTACGGGACTATCACCCTGTGTCGTCGC
>NZ_UYYD01000015.1 GCF_900625105.1 Agathobaculum sp. Marseille-P7918
GATGCTTTCCAGCGGAATTCTCCACTCTCGGCCGACTTTAACAGCCGGGAGTTCTCCGTTTGCGATCATCTTGCGGATTTGTTGGCGGGTGGTTTTGAGCTCGCGGCGGCTTCCTTGACCGTCAGGATCTCGGTCATGCCCATGGGTCGTCTACCTTTGCGCTGCGTCCCGCGCGGTCGCGATCTTCGTAGTACAGCAGGTTATGCAGCTTGCGGACGTCGTATTTGACGAAGCCATGCTCGCCGATTTCGTTGCGGCGGGGGCGAACTTTGTATTTCTCGCACTTGGCTCGAAGTGCCTGCTTGTCCATTTGGAACAGGTCGCAAAGTGTAGGGATGGTGTAAAATTCATCCAGTTTGTTGTAGTCAATGTACGGAATTTCTGCCATTTTTGAAACACTCCTTGTATGATAAGATTGAATCGCGGTGAAAATGCATCACACCGCATTTCACGCTATCTTATTTTTATGTTGGTGAAATCATGTTAAAAAGAGCCTTTTTTCGCGCGAAAAATAAGCATAAAAACGCTAAGATAATGGTACTACTTCCACTTCCACCAACTGAGCACGACATTGACCGGTTTGTCTCCGACCTCGCGCAAAATTTCCGGCAGACTGGGCATGCGTTCGGCGGCATAGCCTTGGCGCAGTGGAATGGGATTGGTACCGAGCCTGCGAAACTTATCGAGCAGCCTGTCGGTTTGGATGTTGTGTTTTTCCATCCAGCGCAGCGCCGCGTCGATCGTCTGCTTGCGCTGCATCTAGGTCACCAGCGTTCGCATGTTTGATTGCGTTTGTTCTGGGAAGCGAGAATGTTCGATTGCATCCAGACAGGCCGTATAGCTGCGGTACTCGCAATCCGGGTAGCACTGTTCGACCAATTTACAGATGCGCGGTTTGCTCTCCTGTATCAAAAGCCAGAGCAGATCGAGCACGCTGTCTGTGTTGTGCTTCTTTTCGATACTGCGCAGCTTGTCCCGGCCGTAATGAACTTCGATGCGCAGTACACCGGAAGGCAGGCTTTCGTAGTCCACCACCAGATCGTTTTCGTCCATCTGATAGGTCTTGTCGTAGATGACCAGCTCTTGTGAACCGCAGGCGATGCGGATGTAATGCTTGTTGTACTGGTTGGACTTCTTTCTGTCCTTATGTTGATAGAACCTGCGTTCGTATTTCTTGGGCGTTGCTGTTTTTCGCAGCAGGCGTACCAGTTCGCGAAACACCTTCTTGTTGTCGCATCGGATATTGGTACATAAATCAACACGGGTGAGGTGGTATCGATCAATCTCTCTTTCAAATGGTGATTTCCGAAGTACGGAATAGAATGCCTTTTCCAGCAGTTCGATGCTGGTTTCATCCGGGGGCAGGATACCAAGATAACCACTTTGCGGGTAGATCAGTTTGCGGGGATTGATCACCATGCGAACGTAGTAGTGTCTGCTTTCCTTTTTGCCTGATGTATACTCCAAACGGATACGAATGCCGGTGTCTGTATATTTCGTGCAGATATACACGCCTTTACAGGATTTGTCTGAATAGATCCAGATCTTATTTGATTTTTCTTGTTCGATGTAGAGTCGATCTTTACATTTGTTCCACTCGGATTTGCTCAGCTCGATCGATAATTCGAACGTATGGATGGAAAAACCGTCCGGTTCAAGATGGATTTGTGCCTTTTACGCTTCAATGTCTTTTTTTCCATAGGAAAAACCTCCTGACAAAATGGATTTATTTTCTTGTCAGAAGGTGTGTAAAAAAATATGCCCCTTGCAGGGAGCTAACATAGAAATAATGCGGGGCTTAGAATGATTTTGAGGGCATTTGCTTTGGAGTTGTTGGAACTTCAATAGGAAAATGAGGTGATAATGGTAGTGAGAAGGCTGACTGGAAAGACGTCAGAACAGGAGGCAAAAACAGCATTTGGATAAGGACAAAATTGGAAGATACTGTAGAATAAAGTAGGGCGAAAAGGTTGCAAAATGGGGTGGTTTGTAGTATGATTTCAATGAGTATGTGTGTCAACTTTTGGGCAAAATGTGTATTTTCAATATTTTTAAAATTCATACATAGATGATTTGCGTGGAGAAAAAATCTTCGGATTGAGAGGTCGGATGAGATGAAAGGAATCGTATTGGCAGGAGGCAGCGGAACCAGATTGTATCCGCTGACCATGGTGACCAGCAAGCAGCTGCTGCCGGTTTATGACAAGCCGATGGTGTATTATCCCCTGTCCACGCTGATGTTGGCTGGGATTCGTGATATTCTGATTATCTCCACGCCGACCGATCTGCCGAACTTCGAGCGGCTGCTTGGCGATGGCAGCCGTTATGGCCTTCATCTGTCCTATAAGGTGCAGCCCTCTCCGGACGGACTGGCGCAGGCTTTTACGCTGGGCGAGGAATTTATCGCGGGCGATGCGTGTGCGATGGTGTTGGGCGACAACATCTTTTATGGCGCTGGTTTGGGCGAGCGCCTACAGACTGCTGTGCACAATGCAGAGAATGGCCAGGCGACAGTGTTCGGTTATTATGTCAACGATCCAGAGCGGTTCGGCATTGTGGAGTTCGATGACGAGGGACGCGTGATCTCGGTTGAAGAAAAACCCAAGCAGCCCAAGTCAAATTATGCTATTACCGGCCTGTATTTTTACGATAATCGCGTGGTGGAATTGGCTAAGCAGGTCAAGCCTTCGGCGCGCGGAGAACTCGAGATCACCGATCTTAACCGCATGTATCTGGAAGCGGGCGATCTCAATGTACAGCTGCTCGGCCGCGGGTATGCATGGCTGGATACTGGCACGATGGACACGCTGGTCGAGGCGGCGCAGTTTGTGCAGGTGATTGAAAACCGGCAAGGGATCATGATTTCTGCGCCGGAAGAGATTGCGTATCGCAACGGCTGGATCACAGAGGAAGAATTGCTGCAATCGGCAGAGGCGTATGGAAAGTCGCCATATGGCGAACATTTGCGGCATGTTGCAGATGGAAAAATTCTGTATTAAGGGGCACGAAGAAAATGAAGCTGACAAAAACCAAACTTGAGGGTGTAGTCGTTTTGGAACCGGATGTGTTCGGTGATCATCGCGGCTTTTTCATGGAGAGCTGGTCTAAGCGTAAGATGGAAGAACTGGGTCTGTACTATGATTTTGTACAGGACAATCACTCGTCCTCGACGGTGAAGGGTACATTGCGCGGCATTCATTTCCAGCGCGGCGACAAGGCACAGGCCAAACTGGTGCGCTGCACGAGCGGTGCGGTGCTTGATGTTGCGGTCGATCTGCGCCCGTTCAGCCCAACCTATAAGCAGTGGGTCGCAGTCGAGCTTTCGGCGGAAAACAAAAAACAGCTGATGATCCCGCGCGGTTTTGGTCACGGTTTTGTAACCTTGACTGATCATGTGGAGTTTCTTTACAAGGCAGATAATTATTATGCACCCGAAGCGGATGGCGGTATTCGCTGGAACGACCCAGAACTGGGCATTGACTGGGGTGTGACCGATCCTGTGCTGTCCGCCAAGGACAGCAGCTCGCCGTTTTTGAAGGATGCCGTGACCGGCTTTGAGGAGTGGTAAGATGAAGATTTTAGTGACTGGCGGCGCTGGCTTTATCGGCGGTAATTTTGTACACTATATGCTGCGAGAGCATCCGGAGGATGAGATTCTTTGTGTGGATGCGCTGACCTATGCGGGCAATATGGAAACGCTTGCGCCTGTGATGGACAACCCGCATTTCAAGTTTATCAAGGCGGATATTGCCGATCGTGAGACAATTTACGCCATTTTTGAGCAGGAAAAACCGGAGGTCATCGTTAACTTTGCGGCGGAGAGCCATGTGGACCGTTCGATCGAAAACCCTGCTATCTTTTTGCAGACCAATGTGATGGGCACGCAGGTGCTGCTTGATGCTTGCCGCAAGTATGGCATTCAGCGCTATCATCAGGTTTCGACCGACGAGGTTTATGGTGACCTGCCGCTCGACCGGCCCGACCTGTTCTTCACTGAGGAAACGCCGATCCATACATCCAGCCCGTATTCGGCTTCCAAGGCGTCGGCCGACCTGCTGGTGCAGGCGTATCACCGTACCTTCGGTGTGCCGGTGACAATCTCACGCTGCTCGAACAACTATGGCCCGTATCACTTCCCGGAGAAGCTGATTCCGCTGATGATCGCCAATGTGCTGAATGACAAGCCGCTGCCGGTCTACGGCGACGGTAAGAACGTCCGCGACTGGCTGTATGTTGAGGATCATTGCTCCGCGATCGACTTGATTATACGAAATGGGCGTGTCGGTGAGGTATATAATGTCGGCGGACACAACGAAAAGACCAATCTTGAGGTCGTGCAGCTGATTATTGCAACGCTCGGCAAAGGTGAGATCCAGTTTGTACGCGATCGTGCCGGCCATGACCGCCGCTATGCGATCGACCCGACCAAGATCCACAATGAGCTGGGCTGGCTGCCGAAGACAAAATTTGAAGACGGCATCCAGAAGACCATTCAGTGGTATTTGGACAATAAGCCGTGGTGGGAGAATATTATTTCGGGAGAGTATCAAAACTACTATGAACGGATGTACGGGAACCGATAAGCCGCTAGTTTCCATTGTGATGGCGGTATATGAGCCGAATTTACAGTGGTTCCGTGAGCAATTGGATTCGCTCGAGGCGCAGACCTATCCGAATCTGGAACTGCTTGTGTTGGACGACTGCTCGCCGACCGTGCCGTTGGAAACGGTGCGGCGGTATATCGCGCAAAGCATCCATTCATTCCCCTATCAGGTATCGCGGAATGAGAAAAATCTGGGTTCCAACGGCACATTTGAAAAGCTGACGCAGCAAGCTCGGGGCAAATATATTGCGTATTGTGATCAGGATGATGTGTGGCTGCCGGAGAAACTGGAGACACTATATGCAGAAATTCAGCAAACACATGCTGTAATGAGCTATTGTGATATGTCGGTGATGGATGCGATGGGATATCAGATTGCGTCCTCACTACGCGATATTCGTCCGAGATTGCAGTATCTGCAAGGGGAAAACCTGTTTGGGCAATATTTTTTCCGAAACTGCACAGCGGGTTGCTCCATGCTAATACAGGCTGATATTGCGAAAATGGCGATCCCGTTTCCGCCTCGTACAGTTGCAGATCATTGGCTGGCGATATGGGCAGCGAAAAAAGGTGCGATTTCATTCACCGAGCAAAAACTGGTGAAATACCGGCAGCACCATAATAATCAGACCGGAATTTTGTTTGGTGTTCAGAACAAAAAAAGCTATTATCAAGTAAGGGTTATACCATTGCAGGAGCGGCTGGATTGGCTTGCGCACCGCGATTCCGTCCCATCGTCCGTGCGAGCGTTTGTAAGGGCACGGACGATGGGTGATTTGTTCGGGATTTGGAAAGGGAGAAAGTACAGTCCGAAAGAGGCTTCATTGGAAATCGCAATGCGTTTTATGCCAGATGCGGTTTTCAAGTTTTGTATAGCGAGGTTAAAAAATGAGAGTGTTGGTTACAGGTGTGGGCGGACAGCTTGGCTATGATGTTTGCAAGGTGCTGAACACACGAAACATCGAAAACAAAGGCGTCGATATAGCGGATTTTGATATCACAGATGCGCAGGCGACGCGGGAATATATTGTTGCTTATCATCCGGATGCAGTAATTCACTGCTCGGCATGGACCGCAGTGGATAAAGCTGAGGATGAATTGGATAAGGTGCGCGCAGTGAATACGGATGGTCCGCGCAATATTGCAGCGGCGTGCAAAGAGATCGGTGCGAAAATGCTGTATCTTTCGACCGATTATGTGTTCCCTGGGACGGGAGATCAATTCTATGAACCGGATGATCTGACCGATCCACTGGACGTGTATGGTGCTACCAAGCTGGGCGGCGAACTGGCGGTGAAAGGACTGTTGGATCGGTATTTCATTGTGCGCATTTCATGGGTGTTTGGTAAGAACGGTAATAACTTTGTCAAAACCATGCTGCGTTTAGCAGAGACCAGAGCTGAGCTGAACGTGGTCTGCGATCAGATTGGTAGCCCGACCTATACGGCCGATTTAGCGCCGCTGCTTTGTGATATGATCGCGACTGAGAAATACGGCACTTACCATGCGACCAATGAGGGCATCTGTTCTTGGGCGGATTTTGCAGAAGAGATTTTCCGGCAGGCGGGTAAGCAGGTCAAGGTACATCATATTCCGACCAGCGAATATCCGACTCGTGCAATGCGGCCGCTCAACTCTCGTATGAGTAAGGATAAACTGGAGCAAGCGGGGTTTACAAGATTGCCGCATTGGAAGGATGCGTTAAAACGGTTCCTTAAGGAGATAGAAGACTAAAAACGTATGAAAAACATAAGAAAAATATGCATTTGGGCTATTGTAATCTTTATAATCTTGGCGGTTGGATTCCGCCTTGTTGCAGCAGAGGGGTTTTCACAAGGTACGGTTCATAGCACTATGGTAACAGAAAAAGCTGTAGTGGGAGAGTTGCTTGCAGGAACAAGTGTCACACAAACATTTCGCTCTGAGTGTGATCAAATTACTGGAGTTACGGTGCTTGGCACTACATATGGAAATTCAGTAGAAGATACATTGCACTTTTCTTTGTGCAATTCTCAAGGCGATGAGATTGCTAGTGCAAGTTTGGATACGGTAGGGTTACCGGATTGTGAAGAATGGTTTGTTTCTTTTTCGAATGCGCCCTCTGGTTATCGAGACCAGATTCTTACATTAAATATTGTTTCCGAAAACGGATTAAATAACCATGCGGTTTCTCTTTTTTATGGTGATTCCCAAAGTGCTGGGAGGTATGAAGTTAAGGTTGCAAATGAATATCCAATAATTGTGAATGGAACTGAGATGGAGGGTCAGCTATGTCTATCTGTCTCCGGTGAAAATATATATAAACTTGCTAGATATTATTGGGCGTTTGTAGTCATCCTATTTGGCGGATTGTTATTATTATGCGGATGGATACTTCACTGCACGAAAGTAAAAAAGAATACAATGGTACTGAGATTTATTACTGCCTTTATCAAGTATCGTTTTTTGCTGAAACAGTTAGTAAGTCGAGATTTTAAGACAAAATATAAACGCAGTGTTTTAGGCGTGTTATGGAGTCTAATGAATCCATTGCTTACTATGATGGTTATGTATATTGTTTTTTCAACATTATTTAAATCAAATATTAGCAATTTCCCTGTATACTTATTGACAGGTATTGTTTGTTGGAACTATTTTAGCGAAGTAACAAATGCTTGTTTGACATCGATTACAGGTAACGCAGCGTTGATTACAAAAGTTTATGTGCCTAAGTATATATATCCCGTATCACGGGCGCTATCTGCATCTGTGAATTTAAGTTTATCACTAGTGCCCCTATTTGTTGTTTTATTGATTACAAAAACTCAAATTTCACCGCGCTGGTTATTATTACCATTCCCTATTGTTTGTCTGTTTGCATTTTCTTTAGGTATTGGGCTGTTGTTAGCATCTTCAATGGTATTCTTCCATGATACGCAATTTTTATGGGGTGTCATCAGTATGCTGTGGATGTATTTTACACCTATATTTTATGCTGTGGACATTATTCCGTTAAAATTTTTGACTCTATATAAAGTAAACCCCCTTTACCATATTATTCGAATAATGCGGATTTTGTTGATGGATGGTGTTTCGCCGGAACCAAAAGCATATATCTTATGCCTTTTTGCCTCGGGTGTTCCACTACTATTGGGTGCATTGGTATTTAAAACAACGCAAGACCGCTTTGCTTTATTCTTGTGAGGTGTTTACATGATTGACGTGAGCCATGTTTCGCTTTGTTATCGAATGCCTGTGGAACAATATTCGGGTATGAAAGAGTTCCTTTTATCGGCAGCGAGAGGAAAATTGAGATATAAAAATTTTTGGGCACTAAATGATATTTCTTTCTCTTTGGGCCGCGGTGAAGTTTTGGGGATCATTGGTACAAATGGAGCAGGAAAAAGTACGTTGCTTAAAGTGATTTCTGGAATACTAAAACCAACAAAAGGGACGGTTTCAACTGAGGGAAACATTGTTCCCATGCTGGAATTAGGCAGTGGTTTTGACTTTGAATTAACAGGAAGAGAAAATATTTTTTTAAATGGGGCCATTTTAGGATATCAAGAACAGTTTTTATTGGAGAAATACGATGAGATAGTTGAGTTTTCGGAATTAGGTGAATTTATAGAAATGCCATTGAGAAGTTATTCATCAGGAATGGTAACTAGACTGGCGTTTTCAATTGCGACAGTGGTAAAACCGGATATTCTTATTGTTGATGAAATCTTATCAGTGGGTGATGCAGCCTTTCAAAAAAAGAGCGAGAAGAGAATGCTGGAACTAATGGGAGGCGGAACAACGGTTCTGTTGGTATCCCATTCGACAAAACAGATTTCAGAAGTATGTGAAAAAGCTTTGTGGCTAAACAAGGGAACAATGGTGACTATAGGCAATGCAGTTGATGTGTGTCAAATGTATGAGGCTGGGATATGAAGATTTTGTATTTGGCACCTATATCATATGACAATCTAAAGCAGCGCCCACAATATTTGGCGGAAGAATTATCAAAAAAGCACAATATTGTCTATGTGGATCCAACGGTCAGCGTTATGAAATATCTGCTAAAAGGCGGGGACAAGCCGTTTGGATATCGGTATCGTATAAATGCTCACCTTGAAGTTATGCGTATGAATGGTATGCTGTCGCTGCATCGCTGTATGGAGTCGGTTTGGAAAGGTTTTTCTTTTTGGGAAAGATATCAAATACAAAAGCTGATACAATGGGCTGATGCTATATGGGTAGGCTACTGCCCGTGGTTTAACTTGGTTTGCAATTTTAAAGGTATGATTATTTACGATAAAATGGATGATGATATTCAAATTACAAAAAATAGCATGTTAAAAAGGCTGATTGCTGAGGTGGAACCTAAACTGATTCATCGCGCAGACCATATCTTTGTATCGGCGCAAGTCTTCAAGGATCGTATTGCAAATAGTGGTAAGAAAGCTGTGCTTATTCCAAATGCGGTCGAAATACAATATAAGAAAAATACACCAGCAAAAAAATGGGCTGATCAATACCGTATATTTGGGTATGTCGGTATGATTAGCCACTGGTTTGATATGGGTGCAATCAAGGAAATTTTAAATGCAGATATAAATAATTATGTAGTGCTTGTCGGACCAACAGAAATTCCTCGCTTTGAACATAAAAGATTAGAGTATGTGGGACGAGTGACAAAAGACGAAGTGGGAAACTGGATAGCGGCTTTTGACGTTTGCTTATATCCATTTAAAAATAATGAATTCCTTGATACAATAAATCCAGTAAAGATTTATGAGTATTTGGCGCAGAATAAGCCGGTTTTGGCGGTGAAAAGCGTAGAAACAGAAGCTTTACATCCCAATATTGCACTTTATGAAAGCTCTGAACAACTGAAGATATTGTTAACCAGTAATTTAAAACAACCATTTTCTTCTGAAGAAGAAATAAACTCTTTTCTGATAAACAATAATTGGGGCAATAGGACAAAGCAAATTTTAGAGGAGATAGAATATGGGAATTCGTGAAGAGAATCATCAGCAATTTATAAAAGATATGGCTGAAGTAAATGTACGAATGACTGCGAAACCTTTAGCAACTATGATAGGTTTAACAAATGTATGTAATTTGCAGTGTGTATTTTGTCCATATTGCGGTGTTTGCACCAAAAAAGTAAACGTGAAACAGGAAATATCAGAAGAAAACTTGGAAAAAATTAGTGAACTATTTCCGACAACAGAATTCTTAAATCCATCGTTGAGGGGCGAACCATTTCTGTATTCACATTTTGATGAATTCATAGAGTATTGTCGTGAAGGCGATGTGTTATCTAAGACACAATTAATAAACAATGGAACACAAATTCAAAGATATGATCTTGGAAAGTTAAATGGCACCAATATTATTAGTATTTCTTTCGACGCAGCAGATAAGGAAACATTTGAGATACTAAGAGTAGGTGCGAAATTCGATCAGGTGTTATCCAATATGGATAGATTGCGTACAGAACTGCCTAATACAGTTTTACAGGTTACAGTTGTGGTTTGTAGGTTGAATTTACAACAACTTGCCGATATTTATTCTATTGCTCGAGACAGAAATTTTAACTATATAACATTCAATACCGTATATGGCTCACAAGATGACAAAGTTGTTGAATTGTTGCGTTTGAGAGATAGCGATCGTAGTTTGTTTGAAGAGCAGATGAAAGAAATTGAGAAAAGAAATTCAGATCAAAAAATGACAGTTATGAATGTAACTACATTTGACGGATTCGAAGATGGAGTTGTACTTGATTATCAAAAAATCGTAGACGAGCTCAAAAAACTGCGAGAACAAGAACCATATTTAGATTTTGATGAGGACTATGATATCACTCATGAAAATAGACGTGTGCATAAAGAATGTAGTTGTTCCACTATAAATAAAACAAAATTGCCATATTGCACGGCACCATGGCATCTGATAAGTATAATGCCTAATGGAAATATCTCTCCGTGTTGTGCATCTTTTGGAACTATTGGAAATCTGTCTGATTGTGAGAAAATAGAAGGGGTTTGGAATAGTAAGAATTATCAAGATTTAAGAAGAGCTATGTTTGACTGGGATATGCTTCCAGATTATTGTAAAGAATGTAAAGTTTTTATGAGATATGATCACATAGGTGATTATATTGATTACCTTAGAAATAATGGTATATCTATGTCTGACGTTGAAATTCCACCGCACTACTATCCTAATAGGGATATGATAGATGATGATGAACTATGGAAAAGAATATGTGAAAAACAGCGAAAGGACGAAATTGCGAAGTTGGGGATTATAAATTCTGAGGAATATTGGGAGAATAGATTTCGATCCAATGACTGGGAGAAATATGATGGTGAAGGACAATCGGCATTTTTTTCAAAAATTGCATTGAATGTTTTCCCGGAATGGCTGAAACGTGATTTGACAAAAGCCAGTTGGTCTGTTCATGATCTGGGCTGTGCCGAGGGTGCGGGCACAGCAGAATTGGCACGATATTTTCCCAATTGTCACTTTACGGGTGTAGATTTCTCTAAATCTGCTGTTGAAACAGCAATTGCAAAGCATCCGTTTTGTGATTTTGTAGTTGGAGATATTACGAAAGAAATTGAGAAAGCAGATATAATATTTTGTTCTAATGTACTTGAGCACATGAAACATCCGCGTATTGTGCTGGAGAATATGATTAAAGCAGCAAAAAGACATGCGATCTTTTTAATACCGCTACACGATGACACGGATATCGAAGAGCATTTTTTCGTTTTTGCGGAGGAATTTATCCCTGCTTTTTATGATAATTATGTGCTATCTAGCTTTGCTGTCATAAATTGCGATGAAATGGAAAATGGTTTTTGGCCAGGTAAACAGCTCTTTTTTGTGTATACGGAGAAAGAGATTTATTATTCAAGTGATCATAGGCTGTCTGATATCTATTGCGCGGATGACTACCTCTCTGCGGTAGAAAGAATAAAAGGTTTAAAAGAGGAATTACATCAGCTTCGGGAACAGATAAATGACGATAAGGAAAATTTGAATAGTTCGATATTAGCTTTGCAAACCGAAAATCAGAAACTTTGTGAACAACTAAAAAAGCAACAGGATTCTGCTCATAAAGAAGTTTGCGATTTGGCAAAAAACATTGAAAGTTTGGAAGCATGCATTCAGCAGCTAACAAACGATAAAAATGCACTGATAACAAAGCAGCAAGCAGCTATTGCGCAAGTCAATGCGATGGCTGCTTCTAAGATGTTTAAGCTTGTGCACTTAATAAACCGTACTTTCAAACAAGGATTTCATTCGGATAAGGTGGAGAGAAAGAAGTTCCGCAGATGGCTATGCTCCAGAAAGAGTCATACGCCGGATAATGACCATCGATATAATCCACTCTTTTCGATAATTGGAATTTTAGATGGAGAAAATGACTGCAGCAATAATGTTGTACCCTGTCCCAATAAAAGGGATGATGCAAAAACATTATGTAAATTCGATGTAAATAGAGTAAGTGATATTTTAAAAAATCCAAACACAAAGGCAGATATTATTATTTTAGGCGTAATCGATTATGAATTTAGACATCAACGTCCGCAGCATTTTGCTGAAAGATTTTCGGCCAATGGGCATAGAGTATTTTATGTAAATGCAAATTTTTCTGAAAATACGAATTATAAACAATTAAATAGTGATTTATTGGAAGTAACATTTGCTAATCTGAAAAATAGTACAATTTACAGTGCAGACTGGTCCGATCAAACTTCTGAAATGGTTGAGAATGTACGAAATCTTGTTGATGGTTGGTGTATAAGAGATGCTATTGTAATTGTTGACTATCCAAACTGGATTAATGTAGCGGAATATTTGCGTAATTTCTATGGTTTTAGAATGATTACAGATTATATGGATGATTTCACTGGCTTTTTAAATCCGGCGGAAAATCTGGTAAGGGAGAATTGTTACAAACTGCTCAATAACTGCGATGGCGTTGTTGCAAGTTCACAATTCCTATGTGATATTGCGACTAAGTACAAGGATAATGTTGCAATTATAAGGAATGGAACAGAATATGCTTACTTCCATCAGGCCTTTGAAAAAGCGAAATCGACAACGGGTCGAAAGGTAATAGGATATTATGGAGCTATTGCAGAATGGTTCAATATCGATGTGATAAAACGCTGTGCTCAAAGATTTGTTGATTGTGATATTATTTTGGTAGGAAATGTGACTGCGAATCGTAGTGAGCTAGAGCGATATCCCAATATTCAGTTGATTGGAGAGGTTCCATATACTGGGCTGTTGGAGTGGCTGAAGCGTTTTGACGTGTGTCTTATTCCGTTTGATACATCAACCGATTTGATAAAAGCAACAAATCCAGTAAAGTTCTATGAGTATTTATCTGCAGGTAAAAAAGTGGTGGCAACTGGGATTCCAGAGTTGCTCCCTTATAAGGATCAATATGTATATCTTGAAAATGATCCGGATGCCTTCTGCGATAAAGTAGAGTTGTGCCTTAGTGGCAATGATACTCTTGCTGATGCTGAGGAATGCTTTAAGTTTGCACAAGAAAATGATTGGGATATGCGAGCAGAGCAGTTTATGAAAGCGGCTGTGTCGATATATCCTAAAATTAGTGTTATTGTTCTTTGCTATAATCAACTGGAATATACCAAAGAATGCGTGAGAAGCGTGCTGGAGCAAACTGCATATCCTAATTATGAGTTAGTGATTGTTGATAATAACTCTACAGATGGAACGGCAAACTACCTAAAACAAGTTGCGAGGGAAAACGCCAATGTCAAGATTGTATTAAATCAGGATAATAGAGGTTTTGCGGGTGGAAATAATGATGGCATTGCTGTATCAGATGGAGATTATATTGTTCTATTGAATAATGATACTGTTGTGACACGAGGTTGGCTAACAGGTCTTTTAAAACACTATATGAACAATTCAAAGGCTGGTATAGTGGGTCCCATCACAAACTCTATTGGAAATGAAGCGAAAATCAATGTGCCGTATACTGATATACAATCAATGCCACTTTTTGCGTATCAGTACACAACAGAGCATATGAGTGAAGAATTCCCGCATTCAGGAGTTTTGGCAATGTTCTGTGTCATGATTTCTCGAAAGATATACGAAGAAATTGGTCCGCTGGACGAAAACTACGGTATTGGAATGTTTGAAGATGATGATTATTCCATAGCCGTACAGTCGAAAGGGTATTCTTTGGTAATGGCGGAAGATGTATTTATTCATCATTATGGCACAGTTTCATTTAAAAAATTGGAAAATGATCAGTATAAGAAGATTTTTGAAACAAACAAAGAATACTTTGAGAAAAAATGGAAAACTTTGTGGAAAATGCCTTCTTATCGCGAGGGTGTATTATGAAACTAAACAGATACTTCTAATGGTGCGCAGGAGAGTACATGCTTGATACTAATTCTTCAAAACAAGTATTTTTACAATGAAGAACACCATGAAGAAAGATATTCTAGTGTTTGGCACAAAGGAAGACCCAATTACAATTGACATGTGTTTCAGTGAACTAAGTACAAGAAATAGTACTCTATTCATAGTTTGTGTGTTACAGTTTAGAACAAAAAGCTTTTGATCAAGTGATTATGGGCTATCATGTAATACTACGGCATAGACCAAAATAATGAGGGATAGTTAGATACTTTTCTGATGGAATGGAGACAGAGGTTTTAACAGGTGAAAGGCATGATGTTGTACGGGGGTTGAGAGGGGCAGGTAGAATAAGTTTCGCAAAAATAAAAGGAGACATGGTTTGCAGATCTCTGATAGATTGAAGTTGCGACACACCATTCGAAAGGAGACAGCAAACCATGTCCGAGGCCTGCTAATAAAAATCAAGCCTAATATAAAACTTTTTGTACAGAAAAACGGGCGCGCAAAATCAGGCCATCCAACGATCCAACAATCGAGTTGGTAGCCAACTCACACGATGTTTGCATGAAAAATCGTCTCTGTTCTTGAACGTTTAGAAATGTCATTACGGTAGCGTAGTAGATGCGTAAAAACTTGTTCGCAGTTGCCATCATATAGACGCGGTGAGCTTTCTCGTCAGACTGTTTTTTTCTTCATGAACTGGTACACCGGCTCATTGGATGGTGCATGTTGCAGATAAATACTCATTACCAAGAACAGAGTCCTGCGCAGAGCAGCAGATCCGCGTTTGAAAATGCTGTGGCTACGCATATTTATTTGGCCAGATTGATATGGCGGAGCATCGATTCCCGCAAAGGCAACCAAAGCCTTTTTAGAATGGAATCGGCGCACATCGCCAACTGCAGCGATAAGTTGAGGGTTAAACGCAGGTCCGACACCAAACATCTGCATCACAACTGGATATTCCGGGAGAGAAGCTGCCAGAGATTGCATTTCTCGTTTAAGTGCAGCTAGTGCGGAAGAAGTCGCTTTTAATTGCGTAACAGCCTGTTCAATAAAAAGTCCGGTGGTGTCGTTCTTCGGCATAAGACCAATGCGTTTACTCGCATTCGAATAAATCTCAAGAGTTTTTTGCTCACTGAAATGGTAACCGTGTTTTCTACACCATTTCGAGTATTTGGATGAAAATGTTTTTACAGATAATTCGGAAACGCATTGACAATGCCAGAAAAGAGTTACGAAATCCACCCATTTTTCACTACCATCGGCTCTAGCAGGGCTACTAAACAAACGATTAGACTCTGGAAACACAGAGTCCGATAGGAAGATCAGATTGTTCCTCAACATAGTCTGAATTTTGGAATATTGCTGGTACTGCCGATAATAGTTTTTCAAAAGCAATCGGGCATTTTTCTCAGGCAAATATCTGAGCAGCGTAATCCAATGGGAAAGGCCATAATTTTCCAGTTCTACAGCGTCTTTCTTGTCGGTCTAGTCCGCTTCAAACCGTTGTTTCCATAGGCATGCACCAACATTGCACTGACTACAGAGATACATAAAACCCTGCGTTATGGAGAAATTGAGCAATTATAATATGATAATTTCCGGTGAATTTCATTACAACACGGGAATCTCTATCTAAATTTTTGAAAAGATTTGTCAGCTCCATCAGCTCGCTGGTTGTGTGCTACACTTCAAATGGTGGAACGATAACTTCACCAAAGGGATGTATAACAGCAATAGTGCTCTTACCTTTGGAAATATCAATGCCAACGCAGTTCATGAAGATCCCTCTTGTACAAAAATACAACCGGATACTATCTTCTCTCATTGCTGATTCAATCTATTCCCGTGACACAAGCGTTCCGAAATTAGGTGGCTTAACCTGCTTAAATCGAACGCTACAATAAGAGAATAGCTGACAGCCTCGGACACGGATATACCCCCTAAAAAGATTGAGGTCGGCCAGCTGCTCCTCTTATTGTAGCTTAGGCATGAGACGGAAAGAATATCGGACTGGCTGCCTAGTGTTTCTGGCTAAACTTATTGTAATAGAAGATTTTACAGATAAATGAGCTCGTGCGAGGTGATGTAGAGGCACACCAACGAACTGTTGGAGGTCGAAGCAGAGAAGTTGACCCCGGCAGTCCGGTACGAGCGTAATGAGCAGCGTCGGGGCTACCATAGCGGCTACAACAACCGCAACCTCACCCCTATTTCTGGGGATGTCCCTCTCAAGGTGCCCAAGCTCCAGGAATCTTCTTTGAGACCGCCATTATTGAGCGGTATTGTTGCCGGGAAAGCAGTGTGGAAGAGACCTATATAAGATGTACCTGTTCGGCGTGTGGAGGACATCACCGGGGCCCTTTGGGGCAGCAAGACATCTCCCTCCACCATCAGCGAACTGAACAAGAAAGCATATGTCCATATCGAGGATTGGCGGAACCGTCCTCTGCAAGGTGGACGTTATCCGTGTGTCTATGTAGATGGAATTTTTCTGTGCCGTAACTGGGGCAAAGAGTTCGAAAATGTAGTTATTATGGAAGCAATTACGGTCAATGAGGATGGATAGCGTGAGGATCTTGGTGCTGCCGAAGGCATGAAAGAAGATAAATCCAGTTGGGTTGATTTCTTCCAGTGGCTACGCAGCCATGGTCTGGATGGCGTGAAACTCATTGTTGGTGATAAGTGCCTTGGTATGCTGGAGGCCGTAGGCGAAGCGTTTCCTGAAGCTAAATACCAATGATGTACCGTCCACTTTTACCGGAATGTGTCCCCAGTCACGCCTCGCTCCAAAGTAAAGCTGGTAGCTAAGATGCTTAAGGCGATCCACGCCTAGGAGAGCAAAAAGGCTGCTAGGGAGAAAGTCAAAGCCGTGGCGAAGCAACTGCTCCCTATAAAGCTGAAAGAGGCTTCTAAGAAGGTGGAGAATGGCATTGAGGAAACAATGACCTGCTGCGATTTTCCCAGCGAACACTGGACCCGTATCCGTACCAACAATGTCATTGAACGGCTGAACCGGGAAATCCGTCACCGCACTCGTGTGGTGGGCAGTCTCCTGGACGGCAATTCTGCTCTGATGCTGGTCTGTGCCCGGCTGAGCCGTGTGGCTGGTATCCAGTGGGGCAACAAGAATGAAGCACCTGGAGGTGGCCCTTGAGGATAACTCCATTGCTGGCTGACTTTATTCATGCCAAGGGCTGCAAACTAAAGTGCAAAAATTCTTGACATCACCCCCCACAAAGAGAAAAATGAGTTTGTTCAGCAGCTGAAAGCCATCTGGCTGACGCCTACCAAAAGCAAGCTTGCGGGTCGGGCAGAGAATCTATGCCAGCAGTATGGGCGACGCTTTCACAAAGCGACCCACTGACTTGAGGCTGGCCTAGCGAAGACTCACTGGCCTTCCATGCCTTCCCTCAGTTGTATGCCCAAAATATCTTCCACCAATGTGCTGGAGCGTCTGAACTAAGAAATCTGGCGACGAACCAATGCGGTAGGGATTTTTTCAATCCCGATGCTTATACCAGATTGGTTACTACTTATCTCATGGAGTATGCCGAGGATTGGGCGTCCTCCAAAGTTTACCTCAGTGAGCGGTCTGTCCAAAATTTGTTTAGCCCAGCAGCTTAACTTCTCTTGTTACAGGCACCCTTCTTGCGAACTTCACTGAACATGGGCTATGGGATATTGTATATGATAGATTGATAATGGAAAAATAGGAAGTGAAATGTATGCAGTATTACTTTGATGGCAGAGCCTCAATGAAGAGATTCAAATGGGGCGTATCACTAATTCCTGTCTTTTTAATTTTAGCTTATTATCGAATTGGATTTGATATAGTAGCTTTGACTCTGCTTCTGATAAGTTGTTGGTGCGTTGGCTCTGTGACTGTTAAAATAGGAGATGGGGTTGGGAGAGAGTTCATTCGCATCGCAGTAGGTATGTGTTTAATTGGGCTTGCTTTATACGTGTTATTAACTGTAGGGTTAGGCGGAGAGACACAGTTCCTATTGATTTTGATGCTGCCCATTGCAATTTGGATATTAAGGGCAAAGAAGTACAATCAATTTGATATTCCTAGAATTTGTTGTAATAAAATATATTTAGTACCCGTAGCGTTGCTAATGTTAATAATGCTCTGTTATGCAAGTGCACCTATTGATGAATACGATGCATTGACAGGGCATCTTCCCATAACGATGTATGCGGCGCGTAACGGTGTCTATAATACAAATATTGCGGAAAGCATTACTTATTCGCAGACAGGGATGCTGTTTTACGGCTTTTCTACACTTTTTGCGACTTTTGGTGCGTATAAGGCAATGACAATGTTTAATGTAGTGCTTTTCTTTTTGGTTTTTGGAGTGTTGGTACAATTTTCAAGAAAATTATATAGCGGAAGTAGCAGTTTGATCTTGGCCTTGTTGTTTTTTTCCGTTCCAATGTTCTTTGAATTTTCAACCATTCTCTATGTAGAAATGCTACCAATTTTCTTGACCTTTTCAGGCTTTTACACATATGCAGAACTAAAACCTAAACGAGCTTGGGATTCTTTGCCATGTCTGGGGTTGCTATTTGGCTGTGCAGTTATTTCCAAGCTAACTATTTGTTATACTATTCTTTCTGGCGGACTTATAGCCATCATTCTTTTTTTTATTTATGCTTTGAAGGAGCATATATCTGTTAGCAGTATAATAAAAAGATTTCTATTATCAGGGAGCATTTTCTTATTTATTCTTATTATCCCATTTGGACTGGCATGGTATCGATATGGTAATCCAGTGTTCCCGTGGTTCAATGGCTTGTTTCAGTCTCCTTATTTTGCAAGTTATGACTTTGTTGATCCGTTTAATAATAGTCCGCTTGGTTTTTCGATACAATCAATTTTAACTATGGTATTTCAAACCAGCAACAATATCGAGATGCAAAATGGAGGAATTGGATATTTCCTCCTAGGGGTTCCGGCTATTCCGTTAAGTTGGGTGATATATCGAAAATGTCCGTTGATTGTATGGGGTATTGTGTCCTTTGCAGCTTATGGTGTTTCAACATTTTTTACTTATAATTTGAGATATTATATGGCTATTTTTATGATGGTTGTCATGTTGTTAGCTGCAGCGTTAAGTATTATCTGCAATCGCATTTTCAGAAATGGGAAATCGATAGCAATAATACTATCCGGTATAATTGCTGTTCCGAGTGTGCTTTATATATCTGAATGTTATCCGTGGAATAATAATTTGATAAATGTTTCAGATGAAATTAGTGTCAGTGTTTATTCGAACTTATTAAATGAAATTCCTGAGGGGAAGCGCGTGTTCAGTTCGGAACCCTTTAAAGGAGATTACAATGGATATTTAGCTCCCAATAACTGGCATGGTTCAGCATGGCAACAGATTATCGAGAAGGAAGGCATATCTAAGATAGATTATATTTCGAGTTTTGATTATTATCTTTGCAATTTAGCTGATGAAAATGAGAAAAAGCTTCTGGAAGAATGCCAAAATAGTGACAAGATGACTCTTGTGCCAATAGAGAAACAGGGGAATTATGAGCTTTATCAAATACGCGCAGAGCTTATTAAAAAAACAATTTTGGAAGATACATTTTCTGCCCCAATTGAAGTATCCGTGGATCGACCTTATACGGTTACCTTTAATGCTTCAGCTCGAGAAAGCTATCAGGTAATCCAAGAAATTGAAAATCCAGGAAAGAGCGCTGCTCTAGTGCGTTTTCAGATAAATTGGATGGATGAAAATAATCAGTTTATTGATACTTCGCTTTCCGTATATTCATTAGACAGCGGTCAGTCATTGAGAACGACCTCGGATATTATTTCGCCACCAGAGGGGGCGGTGTTAGGTATTCTATATCTTGGACCACATGAACCAAATGAATCGGTATTGGCTCATGGGTATCAACTTCAAGTAGTAGAGACCTATGATTATGTTTTGTTTACTGACGAGATAGTCCAGAAGCGTGTGTATTTTAATACTGAACAATGAAAAGAAAAAGTGTCACTATGGTAATGAGTTCGATATTTCGCTTATTATCAATAGCAGTTTAAAGAATATTTATGTCGTGGATGAGAAGAGAAAGCTGGTGATGTTGTGAAAATATTAATTATAATCCCTGCCTATAATGAAGAGGAAAATATTTTTAATACAATACAAGATATAAGATTTAAAGCACCAAATGTTGGTTATATTGTGATCAATGATTGTTCAAAAGATGGAACAAAGGCTGTTTTAAAAGAAAACAATATTCCATATCTTGATCTTCCTATCAATTTGGGAATAGGCGGAGGTGTTCAAGCAGGATACTTGTATGCAATGGAGCATGATTACGATATTGCTATTCAATTTGATGGGGATGGGCAACATGATGCATTATACATCAAGGATTTAATTGCCCCTATTGAGAGTGGACAAGCAGATGTTGTAATAGGGTCAAGATTCATTGAGAAAAAAGGTTTTCAGTCGTCTACTATGCGGCGAATGGGCATCAATTTTCTAAGCGGGCTAATAGAACTGCTGTGCAGTGTTAAAGTAAAGGATGTTACCAGCGGAATGAGAGCTGTTAACAAAAAGATGATCTGTGAATTCGCACAGAACTACGCTCAGGATTATCCAGAACCAGAGGCGATTTTGGCAGCTGGCCTCATGGGTGCGCGTATTGTTGAGGTGCCTGTTTGCATGCACGAGCGGCAAAACGGTGTTAGTTCCATCAATACACTTAAATCGGTTTATTATATGATCAAAGTGTCTTTGGCACTTATCATCGAGCGGCTAACCACAAGGAGGAGGCGATAAAATGATTTCGACCACTCTTAGAATTGCAATGCTGTTAGCAGTTGCACTTTATTTTGTTCTCGTTTTTTATTTGCTGAAAAGGAAAAGCTTAAACCTTAAATATACATTACTTTGGCTGCTATCCGGAGTCATAATGTTAGTGCTGGCGATCTTTCCGCAAATATTAAACTATTTTGCGAATCTCGTTGGAATTTATGAACCAACGAATGCGCTCTTTTCAATTATCTGTTTTTGTATAATAATTATTCTTATGTCTTTGACAGCAATTGTTTCGAAATTGAATGAAAAAAGTAAAAGATTGATTCAACAGTTGGCGTTGTTGGAGAAGCGGGTGAGGGAACTGGAAGAAGGTGTTGAGAAAGAAAGATGAAAATGACAGTGCTTTGTTTGCTCAATACATTTCTTATGGCGACAGGACAGATGCTCTTTAAATTCGGTTCATCAGGGAAAGAGATAACGAGTATATTGGATATTATTAAACTCTTTTTCTCGCCAGTGGTGTTTATAGCATTGTGTTTGTATGCAGCGACTACAGGGCTGTGGCTTTATATTTTGAGCCGCACACCAATGAGCCATGCGTATCCGATCCAAGCCCTAGCGTTTCCGATTGTTTTGTTAGCATCAATGGTATTTTTTCGAGAGACGATTTCTCCCATGAAATGGATCGGGGTATTTATTATCGTTTTTGGAGTGTTTGTTGCAACAAGGGGATAAATATATGTGGAAAGCAATAACATATTCATCTGATCATTTTAACGAAATGGTTTGGATGGCACAGGAGCAATATGGGATAGAAAATGATATTGCAAATGCAGAATTTTTACAACATCAATATTTTAAAAATCCGGCAGGCGAGGCATTGATTGATCTGGCGTGGGATGAAGAAAATAATGCATTGGCAGGGCAATATATTGTTTGGCCACAAAAGTTTTTTTGCAAGGGGAAAAATATTCCATGTGTCAACTCGCTGAATACCTTAACCAAGAGAGAATATCGTGGACAGGGAATTTTTACTGGTCTAGCTAATAAAACCTATAGTCGTGCAGCAAGTGCAGGTGATAAGTTTTGTTACGGCGTTCCAAATCCAAATTCGTATCCGGGCTTTATAAAAAAACTGCATTTTAAGAAAGTCTGTGATCTGCCGTTGCTGCTTCGTCCGCTATGTCTGTCTCGAATGACTGCGGAATATTTTAATAGACCGGTATTGAAAAACATTTTAAAGCCAGTCAATTGCTTATTTGGCATTTCTGGAAAGGAGACTAAATACCAATTTTGTGAAATTAAAAGCGAAAATCTACAGCTGGTGGATGAGTTTTGGAAGACAGTCTGCGGAAAATATAGCATTATGAATGTCAGAGATAGTGCGCATGTCCGTTTCCGCTATTTGGAAATGCCAAGAAGACAGTATTATCCATATGTGGCTATGTATCAGGCTAAGCCAGTTTGCTTTGCGGTCGGTCGAATTATGGAAGTAGCAGGTATGCAGTGCGCCATGTTGGCTGATTTTCTTTTCCAAGATGGGTTTGAAGATGCGGCAAAGTCATTGATCCGGCACATGCTAGTGCAATTAAAAAAGCAGGGTGCTAGTCTTGCGGGTTGTTTGATGCTGGAACATACTCAGGAGTATAAAGTTCTTAAAAAGTTGGGTTTTATTCGTTGTCCAAAGAAATTGGAACCACAACCTTTTCCGTTGTTGGTTCGTAGATTTGATGAAAGTATTGCAGAAAGTGAACTTGTGAATAGTCAAAATTGGTTTTTTACAATGGGCGACTATGATGTTATATGAGGTTTTTGATGAAGAATATTTTTACCATAGACACAGAAGATTGGTTTCATGCTAATTATGAAGATGACTTGTTCAGTAATAGCAGCGAGATGAAATCAACTGTTGAAGAGAACACGGAAGTTTATTTACAGGTATTAGAAGAAAATAAAGCAACAGCAACTTTTTTGTGTTGGGGTTCGTTGCAGAACAACATCCTGAGTTGGTGAGGCGAATTGCTAATGCAGGGCACGAGATCGCCAGTCATGGGTATGGGCATCAACTGGTCTACAAACAGACTCCAGAGGTGTTTCGTCAAGATGTGTATCGTAGTAAGTGTATGCTGGAAGATCTCATTGGGAAACCGGTAATTGGTTATCGCGCGCCATCTTGGTCGATTACTGAAGATTCGTTTTGGGCGTTAGGTATACTGAATGAGTTGGGCTTTCGATACGATAGCAGTATTTTTCCGTTCAAGAACTTTTTGTATGGCGTGAAAGGTGCACCGCGTTTTCCGTTTCGAGCATCACAATATTGCAAGGACGCGGGAGATCTTTTGGAAATACCGCCATCTACCGTCAAAATGCCTTTGTTGAATATTCCGTTTTCAGGAGGATTTTATTTCAGGGCATTGCCGTATCCGTTTATTAATGCTTTTGCAAAGCAGGTAAACCGAGAAAAACATCCGACAGTCTTTTATTTACATCCGCGTGAAATTGATCCCAAACAGCCTCGGCTGAATTTGAGCAAACGAGATGCGTTAATTCATTATTACGGGATTCGTGGCTGCAAGTCGAAGATGACTAAAGTTATTAGAAAATTTAATTGTGGTGCAATTCGGGATGTTTTGTTGTGACAAGGGCTGTCTGTAAAGACTTAACAATAAAACATAAAAGGTATAATTGCAGTTTTCGAAGGATGAGACAGAATTTCTAACCCGCTTCTAACTCACTTCTCCGAAACGTCTTTCCCGAGCGGGAATTGTACTCGCGGCGTCCGCCACTACCGCTTTCCCTATCTCTCAAAACCTATGTCAAAAGGCAAAAAAACGACCCTAATGACACACCGCCTGCCGGTTTGGCAGGCGGTGTTTTTGTCTCCGCAAAACTTAAAATCCCGCGGCGGTGCAGCTGTGACGGTTTGGATGGGGTATAATAAGGAGCCTATTGAAAAAACAAATCTGGACAGAAAACACGGAGGTATAATTCTGTAGAAATCATGTATTTTTTCTATCCGGTCATAGATTTCCTATTCGGTTTGACTGCCCAGCACAAATTGCCGAAAATTGCGGGCGGCAGGCGATAAATACACATCGTCGTTATGAACGAGAAAGAACTTGCGCTTATAAGGTGGGGAACTGATCTCCAGAACCGCCAGATCCAGTTTGAGCAGCAGATCCATATAGGGGACCACAGCAATGCCGAAGCCTTGTGCGACCAGACCGGCAATAACCTGATCCTCTTCGGTTTCATAGGCAATATGAGGCACGCCGCCGGCAGCAGCGAACAGGCCATCCACCACTTCCCGCAGGCCGGAGCCTTTGGCAAAGTAAATCTGCGGAAAGGGAAGCGCCTCTGCCAGATCGACACTGTGTCGCGATGCCAACGGATGACCTTTGGGAACAATCAGCACCAAATCCTGCTGCGTGACGGCGACAGATGTCAGATGCAGCTCCGGTGCCGGCTCTGAACACAGAATTAAGTCATATTGCTGCTTCATCAGTCCGTCCAATAAGCCTTGTGTTCGGTCGGAGTGAAATTCGAAACAGACGTTTTTCCCAGCGTCGGTGGCCAGAAAACGGGCGGCCAGCTTGGGAACGTAGTCAATTCCCAGCACACGCAGAAAACCCAAGCGGATGAGGCCTTCTCCGTGGGCGCTTCGCTGAAGAGAGGACATGCCCTGATCGAGCGTGTCCAGCGTTTGCTTTGCGCACGCGAGAAACTCTTTTCCGAACCGGGTCAATACCGTTTTGCGTCCGGCTTTTTCGAACAGAGGTACGCCAAGCTCTGTTTCCAGTATGCGAATGGCATGGCTCAGACTGGGCTGAGTGATGCACAGTTGTTCGGCGGCTTTGGTATAGTGGTGCACTTCCGCCAGCTTTACAAAATAACGCAGATAATCCAGATTCATGTGCTCTCCTCCTGTGCAGCACAATCCAATAAAATAAAAGAAAACTATTGGTTGATAGAAATTATAAATTATACAGATGGACATTGCAAGACTATAATAGGCAGGGTCATGAAAAGATAGGGAGGAAATCTTGTGGAATGTGAAGAACACAAACTGCCGCTGTTTCGCGGTGAGCTGGCACTGGCGGTAGCGGTGGTCATTAACTCTTTCGGCGTTGTACTGATGCTGTATTCGGGGGCAGGTATCTCTGCGATTTCGAGCGTTCCATACGCCTTTTCAGAGGTGCTTACCTTTTTCTCTTTGGGAACATGGACCTACATCTTTCAAGCGGGTTTGATTCTGTCGCTTATGGTAATGCGTCGCCGCTTTGTTGTGTCCTACCTGTTTAGCTTTGCCGTCGGCTTTGTGTTCAGCGAGCTGCTGGATGTGCACGAACTGTGGATTAACGTTCTGCCGGTGGGATTGGGATGGTATGTGCTTTACTTTGTGATCAGCTATCTGCTGATTTGCCTGGGGATTGCCCTCTCCAATCGCTGCAAGCTGCCGATCGTCCCGACCGACCTTTTCCCGCGGGAGCTGGAACAGATCACCAAAATCAGCTATCCGAAAATCAAAATTTCGTTTGATGCCATTTGCCTGATCGTGACAGCGGGCATGACCTGCCTGTTCCTCGGCCATCTGGAGGGACTCGGCATCGGTACCGTGCTCGCGGCGCTGACCATGGGCAAAGTCATCGGTATGGTAGGCAATTGGTTGGATCGGCATTTTGTATTTGATATTCATCATCACAGTCCGAGCAAAAGCAAGGCATATAAGCTGTCATAAGTTATATTGCATTAGTAAGCGCTCTGTTTTCACATAGAAAAACAGAGCACTTGCCTTGTTTGTGCATCTGAAAAAATACGGGAAGCGGCATGCAAAAAAGATCAAACTTTTTTGTAAAAATCTGTTGACAAAGGTCGGTGGGGGTAGTATACTAATCAAGCTGCTTCCGAGAGGGGCGGCGCGATCGAAAAGAGTTTGAAAAGAGTCGAAAAAACTTCTTGACAAAAGCTTTTCGGTTTGGTACACTAGATGAGCTGCTTCTGAGAGA
>NZ_UYYD01000023.1 GCF_900625105.1 Agathobaculum sp. Marseille-P7918
CGCCCGCCGTGTCATAGGTGCCGACAAAGAACACCAGATCGCCGGGGCGGGGTGCGCTGGTGGGGGTGCAGATGTTATAGAGCCCCTGGGCTCCCAGGCGGCCCACATTCCAGCCGGAGTGATTGATCACCCAGGACACAAAGCCGGAGCAGTCAAAGGACGTGGCCGGAGAGCTGCCGCCCCACACATAGGGATAGCCCAGGTATTTCTCCGCCTCGCCCAAAATGGCCGCAAAGGTTTCATCGTCCAGATATTCCTCCGGCACGTCATAGTCAGCGGGCGGGTTTGTGATGTATTTCCCCACATAGGCTGACTCCGGGAACAGATCGGGCCTGTTCCCCAGGGTGGACATATAGAGGGAATAGCGGGCCATCTGTTCCTCGCCCATCATTTCCAGGGGCAGATGGGAAAGGTTTTTGTTTTCCAGCGTGACATAACAGATGTACCAGGAGTAGGGATCGCCGTCGCTGTCATACCGGGTTTCCCGCACCACGCGCTCCGTCAGGATATACTGGCGGTCAAAGAGGTTTTCCAGGGTGCCCTGCACCTCGTCCGCCGTCCATTCCCCCTCATGGAGCACACAGAGGATAGAGATCAGCACATAGGGATCGTGCTCGATCTCGTCCAGGTCAAAATGGTATTCGTCATAGCTGTGGGTGGCGGTATAGGTGTCCAGGTAATTTTGCAGTTCTGCTTCCATACCGGAATAGGCCGCCTCTGCCGCCAGGATCTCCCCGTCCTCCGATGGGTAGGTGGTAGCGCCCACGGCCCCCGCGCCGGAATTTCCCAGCATCACCAGGGAAGAAGAACAGGACTGCATCATAAAGAGCAGGAGCACACAGGCCAGGGCCAGCAGCACCCCCACGGGATGCCGCTTCACAAAGCCCGCGATCTTCGCCCCGGCCTTTTCCGTGGCGGCGGCGGTCTTTTTGGCCGCGCTTGCCGCGCCCGTCTTTGCCGCCTCCCGCGCCCGCTTTTGATACTGCTTTTTCAAGCGGTGCTTGCGCCACATCCGGGAAACGGGGTTGCCGGACATTTCCGGGTGCTCCTGGGCGGCCATGCGAAAATGATAGTCCGCCGTGGCCTTGACATATTTGGACTCGGCCCGCTGGACAGCCTTTGCCGGGTGCTGCCGGATTTTCTTTTGCACAAACCGCTTGCCATGCCGCAGGCCGGACTCGCCCACCAGCTCGGAGCGGTGGGCCCCCTCGATCCCCACGTTTTCCTGTTCATTCTCATAAATCTTGCCATGCACAAAACCGTGGGCGGCCCCGCCAGCGGCCCGGCCTATCCGCCGCACCGGGCCGGGCTTTTTGGGCGGTTTCTGTTTTGCCAGCTTATCCTTTGCCCGTTCCAGCTTTTCCCCGCGCTCCTCCATGCGGAGCTTGGACGCAGCGGCCTGCTCCTGTTTGCTTTTCTGACGGAACTTCGACTTGTGGACACTTTGTCCAGAAGTGCCGCTGTCCGCAGCCCCGGCACCACCTGGGGAGCCGCCCCCAGCGGCCCCGCCGGGATCGGCGGCGCTCTCCCAGGAGCCGGGGCGCTCCCTGGGCTCCTGTTTGGGCTTATTCGGTTTTCGCTTCATTCTTCAAATCCTCCGGGCGGGTAGTCAGCAGGTTATAGATCTCCCCACGGGGGAACCGATCCACAAAGGGGATCGTCACATCCCCATAGAACAGCAGGCCCTCGCCGGAATTGCTGTGGGTGATGTAGGAGAGCTGGTGCTCCGAAATGCCGAGCTGCTTTGCCAGAATTGCCCGGTCACTTTGGGCCTGGGACAGCAGGATCATAAAATCCGTGTTGTCCAGAATGGCCTCAATCTCCCGGCTGGCCAAAAGGTCTTTGACGTTCTGCGTCAGGGCCGAGGGGACGCAGCCTTTCTTTCTCAGCATCTTCCACACGGCCACAAAGTAGCTGGCGGTAAGCGCGTCCCGGAGCAGGATATGGAACTCGTCAAAATAGCACCAGGTAGAAACGCCGTTGTGAAAATTCACATTGACCGCCGAAGTTACAAAGTCGTTGGTAACGTGCATGGCGATCTTGCGGAGGTTTTCTCCCAGCCCTTTGAGAACGATGCACACGATATGGGACGTGAGCTTTACGTTGGTCTGGTGGTTGAACAGGTTAAGGGAGCCGGTGCAGTAGAGCTCCAGGGCGGTTGCCACACGGCGGGCCTCCGGCTCCGGCTGCTTCAAAAGCTCCTCGTACAAGTCCTGGAGCAAGGGCGGCTTGCCGTCCCCGATCCCCAGGGCCATATCCCGGTAAATGAGCCGCACACAGCGGTCAATCACGGTTTTTTCGATGGGCTGCAAGCCGTCCTTGCCGCCCACCACCAGCTCACACAGGGACAACAAAAAATCCGCTTTCATGGAAAGCGGGCTTTCGTCATCGTCCAGGTCAAGCTGGATGTCCATAGGGTTGATATGGCTGGGAGATCCGGGGGCGATCTCCACCACCTGGCCGCCCAGCCGCCGCACCAGCGGGGCATATTCGCCCATCGGATCGACAATGATAATGCGATCCTTTGGGATAGTGAGAAACACGTTGATGATCTCACGCTTTGCGGCAAAGGATTTTCCCGATCCGGTTGAGCCAAGATACAGGCCGTTGGCCGATTTCAGCTTTTTGCGGTCAGCCATGATGACGTTATGGGAAAGGGCGTTCATGCCGTAGTAGAGGGACGGCCCGGCCATCCGCAGCTCCCTGGTCATAAAGGGAATGAAGATGGCCGTGGAACTGGTTGTCATGCCCCGCTGGATTTCCACCTCGTTATAGCCCAGGGCCAGCGAGGACACAAACGCCTGCTCCTGCTGCCAGTCCAGCCGCTTCAAGGCGCAGTTGTATTTCTGCGCGATGCCGCCCACGGTAAACACATCGTTTTCCAGCCGCTGCCGGGTGGGGGCGATATTGATGACCGTGAACGTGAGCAGAAACATCCGCTCGTTGCGGGACTGGAGATCGGCCAGGAGCTCCGCCGCGTCCTTGCTGAATGTGATGAGGTCAGGGGGCAGAATGTCGGGATCGTACCCGGCCCGCATCGCCTTGCGCTGTTCCTCTACTTTCATTTTGCCGATGTCGGAGAGCTTGCCCTTGATGGTCTTAATGGCTTTGAGCTGATCCACCGTCTGAATGTGCATGGTAACGGTCATTTCCGCATCCAGCTCCAGGATCTCCGCCAGGAGCTTGTCAGAGAGCTCGGACGCCAAAATCTGCAAGTAGGACGCAGCGCCCCAATACTGGCCCACCCGGAACGTCCGGGATTGCCGGAAGTCGAAGCTGTCCGGGGCAATAAAGTCCTTTGTCCCCATGCCCGTCCGGGGAATGTCCTGCCAGGAGAAGCGGAACGGCTCCCGGCTGCCGGGGTGCATCTGGCTGTGGAGCAGCGCCAGCCGTTCCTGCCCGTTCATCGGAGCAGAGGGAACGCCCAGCCGTTTGAGGTTGCCTGTCACATCGGCCTCCACCCGTTCCAGACGGGGGCGGGCCTCCGCGATCCCCTCGGCGGGCAGGCCAAAGGTGATATATTTTGAACGCTCAATGCCGTTGTTGCTTTTGGCAATCTGGTTTTTCAGCATCCCCGTGAACTCCGCCCGGATGCTGTCAAAGTCATCCTGGGCCGGGGGAATGTTTACCTTGTAGCGGCTCCGGGAACGGGAGCGGCGGTTGATAAAGGAGAGCTGGAACGGCAGGGAGCTGTCGAAGTAGTTGAGGAACGAGCTCCACCCGCTGAAAATCGCCGTCTGATCCTCGGTGCTTGCCACGGAGTAGTTGATGTCCTCATATTCCACCGTCTTTGTGTAGAGCCCGCCGGGGAGCTGGCACACGCCGTCCGGGTGCATCACCAGATAAGGGATGGTCTGCTGGGCGGACAAAACAGCTTTCCGGTTAGCGGCCTTTCCGGGGCCGCGCTTTGGGCTTTTTGCTTTCTGCAATCGCATCCTCCTTTCGCACAGCGCCCCGCTGGGTAAACGGGGCATAGATATTTTCCGTCTGGTAGGGCCTCACCCCAGGCCGCAGGAACTTAGCCCGCAGGACGTTCCGCACCACCTTTTCA
>NZ_UYYD01000019.1 GCF_900625105.1 Agathobaculum sp. Marseille-P7918
TCTTGCCGGTTTGCTGACTCGCGAGCGTATAGGCCGTGTCAATGATGCGGTAGATCTCGGTGGCTGAAAACTTGCGTCGGATCGCGACGCCGGTCTGCGCGAGCGACCCGACCGGCACGCCGTAGGTACTGCACAGCTGCCGCGTGATGGTCTCGGGCGTCTCGCCCGTGTACTTGCGGCTGGCGCGGCTGTTCTTGAGGTAAAAACCGTTGTCATAGCAGGTAACCGACATGGTGGACGCGTCGGTGGACTTGTCCTTGCTCACCACCTGCCCGCAAAACAGCGTCTCACTGCCCACGCCCATCGAAATGCCACCCGCCAGCGGCAGGTAGACATAAGGCAAACGCGGGTCGGTCGCCGAGACGATCATCTCCAGCTCGAGCGACCGGCACACGGTGTCCACATCGCCCGACCATTCGATGCGCCGGAACATGTGGGACACGTCCCACTCGCCGTCGCTGTTGCGCACATGCACCCACGGGTGGACGTACTGGTATTGCTCCATGCGTCCGCCCCCTTACAGTGCCGACGCGGGCGGGATTTTCAGCACGCTCCCGTCGTAGATCAGGTCGGGGTTTTTGATGTTGTTGTAGGCCGCGAGCTTTGGGTACAGGTTTGCGTTGCCGTAATACTTGCGGCAAATGCCGGACAGCGTGTCGCCCGGCTGCACCGTGTGGTTCTGCACGGCGGTCTGGGCGGGCGTATCGGTCGCGCGGGCGGGTGTGGACGCGGCCGCCGTCTGTCCGGCGGACGTGCCCTCGTCTCCCACCAGCCGCACGGGGTTTGGCTGCCGGTGCTGGCGCATGGTCAGCACGCAGTAGTAGTCGCCCACGCCCTCCTGCTGGCGGTATTGCAGGTTCTCGAGCAGCACCTCGCACTGCGTGCGGCTGTCCGAGACGATGAAGCGGCAGACCTGCTTATTTCGGGCGGTCTGCTGGAAAAAGTCGATGTAGTGGAAGGGGTCGAGCACGGTGGTCGCGTCGTTAAAGGGGTAATCCTGCACAGGCAGGAAGAACTCGAGCTGCTCGGTGAACAGCGTGCGGTCGCCCGCGAGGTGCACGTCACCGAAGCCGGTGAGATTGACCGTCTCGACGGTCACGCCCTCGTCGATCGTATACTCGCGCGGCGTGACCGGCAGCACGACCTCCTGCCCGGTCGTGAGGTTGACAAAAATGATGCGGCGCTTGCCGCTGCGATAGGCTTGCAGCTGCTGGGCGACGATATTGCTGACCATGCTGCCAACGATGCCGCTGATGATCCCACCGCCGATCAGAATGGACATGGGGTCGTTCCTCCTTTCGCCTGTTATGTGCGCACGATGCGGCGGGCACGCAGGATTCGAGCCGCGACCGCCTCCGCGATCGCTGAAATGTCGCTGTCCTGCCGGACGGTGTAGTTGCCGCCCATGTTGATGACCACGCCGCCCGTGCCGCCCTGATCCTGCGCCCGCGCTTCGCGCGCGGTCAGCACGCGCTCGCCCTCGTGGAGCAGGTAGAGTGTGTTGTCACGCGGCACGCGGTTCTCGCCGATGGCGCGATAGGGCGATGTCGCACCGGTCAGGTGCGAGCCGGTGGTTGTGCCGGTTGCAGCACCAGCAGACGTGCTGACCGAGCTTGTCACAACCGGAACACGAATGGACGGCGGCACATAGCTGCTGATAACCGAGCTGATACCCTTGGTCAGCTGCTGCCCGAGCGAATAGCCTGCATTTTGATACGCGCTTCCCGCCGATGACTGGATGTTGCTCGCCATGGTGATGTTGGCGTCGGTCAAAATGGACACCGCTTCGGAATTGTAATACTCGCTCTCGGCCATGGCCTGCGCCTCGCCCATGAGCGCGCCCAGCTCTGCCCGCGCCGTGATCTTTTCCTCGTCCGAAGCAGTACCGCTGTCGAGTGTCGCCATGGCTTCCATGTACCGGGTGTGCATCTGCTCCACCTGTGCGGCGATCTGCTCATCCATATCAGCCGCAATATCACCGGAAAACATACCGTTGACGATATCTTGGTACATTTGCTGCTGCATGTTCTCAAGATCGCTTTGCAGCGTGCCCATTTCGCTGTACACTTCCTGCATCTTCTGCCCGGCTTCGCCTTCCAGCCAGTCGATCTGGTCGGACATGCCGATCTTCTTGCCCTCGTTGTAGCCCTCGCCCATGGCGTTTTGCAGTTCCTGATTCCAGCCTTCGAGCGTGGAGGACAGGCCCTCAAAGGTCTTGCTCTGCTGCTCCATCGCGCCGGAATATATCTGCTCCATGTAGGACTGGATGATCTGCACGGCCTCGGTGCCCGCGATATCGCCGTCCGAAATCATTTCGTACGCGCCGCCCTTGCTCACGCCCTTGGCGTTTGCCAGCGCCCCGATCGCGTCGATACCGCGATCCTGCAGGATGTTGAGATCCTCGAGCGTGGTCTTGTTGCTCGAGCGCATGCGGCCGAGCGCGGTGGACACATTGGTCATGTCCGCCGCCGTCATGCCGAGCGCCGCGCCCGCGTCGCCGATCGAGGTCAGCGCGGGAATCATCTCATTTGCCGCGTAGCCGTAGGTCTTGAGCGTCTTGCTCATGGCCGTCAGATCACTGTACAGGAACGGCGTGACATTGGCCATGGTCTTGAGCTCACTCAGGTACTGCTGCGCGATGTCCTTTGACCCGAACAGGGTCGTAAACGACACAAGATCGGTCTCGCGCTGTCCGGCGAGCGCCGATCCGCTTTCCAGATCGGCCGCCTGGCGCTCCTGCACGGCGTTGTACTGATCCTGCACATAGCTTTTGAACGCCTCGTCCCGGCTTTCAAACTGCTGCGTCGCGGCCTCGATGCCACCGGACACCGCACCGATCGCCGTTCCCACAGCAGCACCAATCGCGGTGCCCACACCGGGGATCACCGACCCGGCTGCCGCGCCCATGGTCGCGCCAGAAATCGCGCTGCCAAGGAAGGACTCGACCGCTGCGCCCTCGGTCGAACCGTAGTACGAACTGAAAAACGCGCCCGCCGCGCCCGACACGCTGCCGCTGAGCATATTGCCGAAGCCCGCCGTCGCGAGTGCCGAGCCGAGCGTGCCCAGCATCGAACCGGTGCCACTGCCTGTGCTCTGCCGGTTGGCGATCTTGCTATTCGTACCGGCAAGGCGCGTCATGTCGCTCTCGGCTGCCTTGGCGCTTGAGGACACCGCCTTGAGCTGGCTGGTCAGGTTGTCGAATTGCAGTTGCTTATCCTTGAGCGCCAGCTCGTCAGCCGCGTCGCCGGTCGCGCGGAAGCGCTTCTCGGCCTCCTTCAGCTCGCTTTTGGCCTTGGTCAGGTCGAGCCGCAGCTGCGCGCGGGTGTTGTTCAGCTTGGTCAGGCTCTTTTGCAAGTCCTCGATGCTGTTGACGCCTGTGCGCGTTGCATCTGCGATCTTTTTGAGCGTCGTAGTGTAGTTGTCCTTCGCACTCAGCGCAATCGAAACGTCAGGCATAAGCGGCGGCCTCCTCCTGCTTCATTCGCTCGCTCTCTGCCCGCCAGCGGATGCCTTCGAGCGCCTTGGGCAGGCACTCGGCCATGACAAACGCCTGCAGCACCAGCTTCTCGCCGGGCGGGAGTTTCAGATAGTCGGACGGCAAGACGTGATGCTGCCGGAACAGCAGGTACATCAGAAACGTCTCGTCGTCCTCTCTCAGTTTTTTTCGATATCCGCAAAGATCTGCAGCGTGGAGCCGCGATAGCCGGACAGCTTCTCGATCGCGGCCTGCAAGTCCTCGAGCTCGCCTGCGCGCAGCATATAGCGCACCACCTCGTAGGGCGTTGCCGCACCGCACGCCTGCTGCAGGCGCTCGTCGCGCAGGTTAGGTTCTATTACGCCCGCCGTGATGATCGCGGCGGGGAGATCCTTGCCGGTGTTCATCTCCTGCAGCTCGCGCACCTTGTCATAGCTCAGCTCGCGGATGCGGAACACGACCGGATTGCCGTCCGCGTCCGTCCAGCTCTTGAACTGCAAACACTGCTCGCCGGGCGCGCGATTGCACGCGCCCAGCAGCTTCTCGACCGTGGTCGGGGTGGGGTTCTGCTTTTTCTCTGCCATATTCATTTCCTCCTGTTATTTCGGCTGGATCAGGTCAAGGTAGTCCCAGCGGGTGAACGTGAACGGACACTCGATCTGCCCCTTGGCGGCGGCTTCCCAGTCCGCAAGCGTCAAGTCGTCAAGCGAGGCGTCGTAGATGACCACACGCTCTGCGCCGTAGGCGTCCGGGTCGTCGAGCAGCGAAATCAGCTTAATGCGCGTGTCCTTGCCCGCCTTGAGGTTGTCGCTCACCTTGATCGCCATGCGGGAATTGACCTTGTGGAAGCGGATCGTGCCCGTGCCCTTGGCGCTCATCAGCTTGGTGTCGACCATAAACTGGCCGCACATCGGCACGTCCTCTTTGTTGCCCGCGACCTTGGCCTGCATACCGAGCGTTTCGCCGCACAGCTCGTCGTCCATCCATGCATGCCCGTGCGTGCCGGAAATGACGCGCGCGGCGGAATCCATGCTTGCACTCATACGTTTCGCCTCCTTTTATACCGTGATGCGGATCGTGACGTCCTCGATCGCGTCTGCGATCGTGAACTTGCCTACGAGGAACACCTGCGAGCCGGTGTCCGCGTGGCGCAGCTCGTCGTCGCTCATTTCGTCGGCCGCCTCGCCCAGATAGTCGCGCACCGCCTCGGTGTCGATGTCGAGCGTCGAGCTGTCCTCAATCAGGAGGCCCGCCGTCTCGAGCGTGTGGAAGTAGTTGCGGCCTGCAGTGACGAGCAGCATGCGGTTGTCGTAGGTGTTGGCGACCTTGCCGATGAAGGTGTCCTCGATCGTCGCGCGGAAGTCCGCGTCTACGCGGTCAATGACCTCGAGTGCCTTGATTTTCTGGAAGATTGCACCGTGGTCAAGCGTGGTCGTGGTCAGCGAGTTGACCGCGCGGCCGATCTTGACCTGTCGCCCGTCGTGAATGAGGATCAGCTTGCCCGCGTCGATCGCGGCGTCCGCCGTCTCCTTATCCAGACGGGTGATGTCGGTCAGCTCGGGCAGCGGCGCGTAGGTCGCGCTCATCGTCCACGGCGTACCGGCGAACAGACCAGCCATGCGCGAGCAGTATTCGGAGGTCGTGAACACGGTTTCGCCGTCGGTCATGCCGTCCGCGTCGAAGTCGATGACCGGGTCGTAGTCCGCCACCGTCTTGGGCAACACCAGCTTGATATGGCTGTGCGACGCGCGCACCTCCTTGAGCCACATCACCATCGCCTGCGCTTCGTCCTCGCTCAGATCGGGCGGGCCGACCAGATAGTCGACCTCCTGTGTCTCGAAATAGGCAAGCGCTTTGGCAAGATTGGTATCCTCCGCGTCGGTGACGTACAGGTACACCGCCTTGGGCGGGTTGATGTAGCCGAGGAAGGTGCGCGTCAGGTAGGCGCGGTTGTCCTCGGTCAGCTCCGCGGGGATCTTGCCCACGCGGGTCAGGTAGTGCGCGCCCGCCTGTGCGGTGTCGCGCACGATCACGCCGACATAGCCCTTGTCGCCCATGGCGATCGTGGCCTGCGCGGCGGTCTGGAACGAAATATCAATCGAAGGCAGTCCCATTGCCTTATCCCTCCTTTGGATTGGTCGGCTGCGCGCCGAGGGTCACGTCGGTGACCAGCGGCTGGGTGCTGGGCGCGGCCGGGCGGTCGTCCTCGTAGGTGACGACGATCGTGACGTCCGCGACGTCGAGGTCGCGCGACACATCGACGCGGTCGGCAGTCAGCTTGCGGTCGCCGCAATGAAGCGCGCCGCGCTGCAAAAAGGCAGCGGTCAGCGTGTCGGTCACGCCGTACAGGCGGGCGGTTTGGGTTTCGTAGTGATCGCCCACCTCATCGGCGCACTGTACCAAGATCATCTGCTCAACCTCGACCACGGCCACCGTGCGGCTGGTGATCTTACGCCCAGACGGGCGCAGGAAAAAGCTCGGCCGCTCGAACTGCTCGGGCATCACATCGACGTACACCGTGCGGTCGGGGTAGAGCCGAACGAGGATCGCGTTGACCCCTTCCATAATTTGCTGTACAGAAAGCATTTATCGTCCTCCCAATCGGCCTGCGACCTCGCGTCCCCAGTTATCCACCTCGCTTTGCAGCATACGCGGCAGCGAGGGGCGCGCGGCGTTGTAAAACCCGCGCCCGGACACATACAGCACATGGATGCGCGGCCGATAGCGCGGGCTGCGTCCGCCCGGGCGGCGAATCGTGTGGCCGTTCTCCAGATAATTTGTGATTGCGTTCAGGCTGTCCGGGCCGCTGTCTGTGCCAGCTGCACGGACGGCAGCATAGCCGCCGCCCGTGCCGATGTACTTGGTCTGCCAGCCCGCGACATGGCCGTGCGCATCGTTGATCTTGCCGCGAATCTGGCCGCGCACTGCCGTCTGCATCCGTGCGCCCAGCCGCTCGTGGAGCGCGCGCTGATCGGCGCGTTTGCGCTTTACCTCTGCGTCGCAGCGGTCGGCAAACTGCCGCAGGCCGTTTGCGTCCTGTGCCATCAGGCGTCCACCTCCCGCGTGATCTCGTACTCGTTCTTGTACTCGGACAGTGTGTGTTCGATTTGGACACGGAAGCGGTCGCCGCCGATCGTCACGACCTCGCCCGCCCGCAGCGTCACAGCCTTGGGGCAGATGGCGACGAGCGTGTGCGTCAGCGTGTCGTGCACATCGCCCTGGGCAAAGCCCTCGTACTTCTCGGTCAGGCAGGCCGGGAATGACAGCACCCGCTCGGTCGTGAGTGTCGGGTTGTTGAGCGCGTTCTTCTCGACCTTGGTGCGCTGCACGGTGCATTGCACCGGCTCGGCCTGCACGGCCGACAGCTCGATGAGCCCGCGGTCGGGGTGCGTCAGCTCCGCGAGAAACAGGAAATGCCCCCGCCAGCGCAGTGCCTGAAAGAGCGTCAGCGGTTGACGGCGCATCGTGACGCGCCACTCCGGGCGGCTCATGCCGACCGTCGAGAACAGGCTGCGCTTGCCGGTCTGCTCGACCTTGGCCCACGTCGTCTTGCCCTCCTTCCATTCCCAGCCCGTGCCGTCCGGGTTTTCCACAAGGCTGAGGATAACCACGCGCTCCCGCAGCTCACCCGCTCGTACTGCCATCGTCTGCCGCCTCCTCTCCATACTGGCACCGGAGTTTGAGCTGCGTCAGCATGGAGCGGATCAGCGGCGCGGTCGCTGCCTGTGCCGCATCATTATCCCGCCCGTCGTAGGTGCGCAGCGTCATATCATGCACAATCAGGTCGTACATCGCGGGCGCGACCTCTCTTGTCACGCCCGCACCGGCAAGATAACGGTCTGCCGCGTCCATCAAAGCCGCAATCAGCTCGTCGTCCTCTTCATAGTCCACCTTCATGTATTTCTTGCAGGCCGCGAGCCGCTCCTTTGCCAGCGCGGCCTGCTCCTCGCCCGTCATGCCCACAGGACGGTCATACCGCTGTCATCCGGCACAAACAGGCTGTCGGACACCAGCACCACCGCCGCCATCGTGGCCGCGCCGGTGTTCAAATTGGACACCTTGACCGCCATGTACCGCCAGTCGGGCGTGACGCGGCCGCGCACCGCGATCAGGTGGCTGCTCTCGCCGCCCGAGCCCGCGGTGTAGGTCGTCTCCGCGATCGTCTCGGCCTCAGTCCCCTCGGCGTCGTTCGCGCCGAGCAGTTCGACCTTGACCCCCTTGTCCGCTGCCAGTGCGCCAACCGCGACCAGAAACGTGAAATCACGGCGGTTGCACATATCGGCGTAAGCGCTCGTCACGCTGCCACTCTGCGCGAGCGACGCGGGCGCGCTCACCAGCTGAGAAATCAGTCTTTCCTGCGTCATATCCATACCCTCCTTGTCTTACGAACGGTCGCCCAGCACGACAAACGGCGAGCGCAGCACCTTGGAATTCTTGAGCTTGACGGCGTGCTTGCCCTTGGGCGCGCCGCCCGCGCGCAGCTGCAAACGGAAGCAGTTCTGCGCGGTCAGGAACTCGACGTGGATGGACATATCCTGCTTGACCGTACCCTTGCGCAGCAGCATGTACTGTTTGAGGTCGAACAGGCCGATGTCGCCCTTGCTGCCGACCGCCGCCATGTGGTCGGTCTCGATGATCGGCTTGCCGTACAGCGTCGCATACGGCGTGCCCGTTGCGCCCGTGGGCGGCAGGTACACCGGCACACCGCCCGTGCCGATCGGCAGCGTCAGGAACGGCAGCTCCTCGGCAAGGTCGGGGTGCATGACCCAGACCGCGTTGGTCTTGCAGCGCGGCAGGATGCGGCTGTACATACGAGCGATGTTCTTGAAGGTCAGAATTTCGGTCTGCGCGCTCTCCTTGTCCACGGTCACGAGGTTCGGCGCGTGCAGAATGCCCAGCGGCTTGCCCACGCCGTCGCCGTCCACCACTGCGCCCTCGAGCAGACGGTTGGCCGCGGTCGCCATCGCGTTATTGAGCAGGCCGGACATGAACGGCATGTCCTCGAGCGCCTCGTCGGTGATGTAGATGAACGCCATCAGCTTTTCAAGGTCGATTTTGGTCTCGTAAAACTTGGGCTTGCTGGCGGCGACCGTCGCGGCCTCGCTCGCCCAGTACGCCTGCACGCCGCCGTACACGCTCTCGGATACGTCGGTCTCGTCGCAGGTCATAAAGCGTACGGCGTTGGACGCCGCGCCCGAGGTGTAGCTGTCCACGCGGGACAGGATATCGCCTGTGGTCGCGGCGGTCTCGATGATCGTGCCCGCGAAATCCTCCTGAATGGCAAATGCGCCGTCCGCGCCGGTCTGGGTGTTGACGCCCTGTGCCTCGTTGACGGCGGCAAGGCGGCCATCCGGCGTGCCCTTGGCCGCCAGCATGACCGCACGCAGCTGCTCACCGAGGGACGCAAAGGGCGTGGTCTTCTTGCCGTCCTGCGGCTGCGCCGCGCCGGTGTTTTCGGGCTGCGCGACATCGCCCGATGCCTCGCGCAGCTGCTCGACCGCCTTGATCTGGTTGTTGACTTCGGAAATCTTGACATTCAGCTGGGTCAGCTCCTCCAGCTTGCCCGCGTCGGCCGCGGCGTCCGCCTGCGTCACCAGAGCGGCTTTCTGCGCCTTGAGTTCCGCGATTTTCTTGCTGTAATCCATTTCGGTCTCCTCTCCGGGGCAGCCGCCCCATCACATATTTTTGAGCAGCGCGAGCTTGGCCTTTGCCAGCGCCAGCGCGTCGCCGCTGTCCTGCGGTGTTGGTTCGGGCGGCTCACCCGGCTCCATGGCCGCGCGGCGCGCCCGCAGCTCCGCGATATCCGGCAGTCCGCCTGCCGTCGCCAGCGCGCGGATGCCGGTCTGGGCGCACATGACCGCCTGCGCGGCGATCACGCCCTCGTCATCGTACAGCACCTCGTCGACAAAGCCTGCCGCGACCGCGTCCTGCACCGGCAGCCACGTTTCGGCGCGCAGCATGGCGTCCAGCTCGCTACGCGTCTTTTTGCCCGCACATTTCAGTTCGTAGGCGTTGAGCACGCTGGCTTTGAAGCTGTTCAGCGCCTGCAAACCGCGCTTGTGCTCGGTACTGTCGCCCTCGGTACGCAGGCTCGGCAGGTGGATCATAAACTGCGCCACCGGCGAGGCGCGCACCACGTCTGCGCCGATCGCGGCGACCGACATAGCCGACCCGGCGAGCGACTGGATCTCCACCTCGGTCGGGATAGCCGCCGCCTTGAGGATGGTGTAGATCTCATACCCGGCGAACATGTTGCCGCCGCCCGAGTTGACCTCGAGCGTCAGCGTCTCGCCCTCGGGGTTGTCCGCGATGGCCTGCCGCACGTCCCGCGGCGACACCACGCCGAAGCCGAAAAAGCGGTAGGTTTCCGCGTCGTCATCCGGCACGACATAGCCGTTCATCTGTGTCCTCACTCATTTCACCTCCCCGCGCACGATATGGCCGACGGTATCCAGATTTTTCGTGATGAAGAAGTTCTGCCCCAGTCCGTCCGGCATGGGGTTCATTTCCTCCAGCGCGCGGCACTCGTCGAGGTTATAAATGCCGCTGTACACCATCGTCTGATAGAATTTGCTGCGCGTCGCATCGTCGCCGCGCATGAGCGCGGACACGTTGAAGCGCATGTAGCAGCCGTCCCGCAGCTCCGCGTCCGTGAACAGCTTGTACGCCCACTCCTGCTCCCACATGGTCACATGGGGCACAAGGGCGTTTGTCACGAACACGAGCTGCTGCTGCTCGTTCGAGTTGTAGCTCTGCTTGCCGCTTTGCAGCATGAACTCCGGGATGCCGGTGAAGCGCGCGACCTCCTCGACCGAAAAGCTGCGGCTCTCGATGAACTGCGCCTCGCTCTGGCTGATGCCGAGCGAGGTGTACTTGAAGCCCTTGTCGAGGATCGCGACCTTGAAGGCGTTGTCCATGCCGGTCGCGTAATTCGTGAACTCCTCGCGCACCTTGTCGCGTGTGGCGCGGTCAGCGTCGCTGTCGATTTCCAGAATGCCGCTCAAGCGCCCGCCGTTGACGTAGAACTTGCGCAGGTAACGCTGCGCGGCGCGATCGGTCGCGACCGTGTCGCGCGCCAGATCGAGCATGCCGCGTCCGTGCTTGCCGTCGTAGGTCTCAAAGAAGCACAGCAGCAGATCGCCCGGCTGGAACTTGCGCGTCATGTCGTCCACGGTGAACGCATACCAGCTCTGGCCGGTGTCCTTGTCCTTCAGGTACTGGTAGCCCGCCGTTTGCAGCGGGTACAGCCCGGTCACGCGCCCGAGCGCGTCGCGCTCGATGTAAGCCGCGCCCAGACCGTGCCAAAAGGCTTGGCTCATCAGGATTTTCTTGCCCATCGCCGGGCTCATGGTCTCGTTCATGCGGCTGTGCAGCACAAAATCGAGGTCAGAACGCGTGTCCAGCTCCTGCCGCTCGCCGCCCTGCTTGCGCCGCAGCGCAACCGGCAGCACGGCCATCGAGTCGGTCAGGATACGATGCGCCGCCGCGACCGGGGAAAGCCGCTCGGCGTTTGCCACCGCGATCTCCGGCGCGTCGTTGTCCAGCGAGAAGATGCGCTCGATGCGGCGCAGCATGGCCTCGTAGTCCAGCTCGGTGTAGGTAACGCTGCTTGCCGCCGCCGCTTGGCTTGCGATCATTTACGCCACCTCCCCGCGCCCGCGCGGGCAACCAGCAGGCCGTACCAGATCAGGAACGCGCCCGCCGCGGCCCAGCCCAGCGGCGGCCAGATCAGCGCCGCCGCGCGGGATACGCATGCCCCGCCCGCGACCAGCAGCAGGTCGTCCAGATACAGGGCGAGCAGGGCTTTCAGTTGTTTCAGCATAGGCTCCAATCCTCCGATTGCACTTTTTCGTTGATGCTGGGGCCGCCCGCGAGCTTGCTCGTCGCAAAGGCGATGATCCAGCTGACCGTGATGTCGATGCGGCCGCGGCTGCGCTTTTTGGTGGGCTTGATGTTTTCGTTGTCGTCGGTCACGAGCCGCACATTGGCAAAGCACTGCCGCGCGGCCGTGTTGTGGACGTGCAGCATCTCATGCGTGCGGATGAGCGTCTCCATCTCCTTCATGGGCGGCGAAATCGATTTGATGCCCTGCGGAATCTCGACCACCTGCGTCGGTTTGCCGGCGAGTTCGGCCGCGATGCGCTGGGTCAGCGTCGCGGACAGGTACGGGTCAAAACCGAGAATGCGCAGGTCGTAGTCCTCGGCCGCCTGCACGATGGTTTGCAGCACGTCCTCGTAGTCGATCACATCCCCCGGACAGCCACGGATGAAACCCGCGCGAATCCAGTCGCGGTAGGGCGCATGGTCGGCGCGCTCACGCGCTTCGATGTCATCCAGCGGAATCCAGCCGGTGAACAGCGCAACCCACTTGTCCAGTCCGTCCTGCGGCGGGAACAGCAGCGTGAAGGCGGTAAGGTCGGTGGACTTCGAAAGGTCTCCGCCGCCGAAACACTTCTTGCCGCGCAGCAGCCCCACCGCCTCGCGCCAGTCTTTGCAGCCCTCCGGGTTCCACTGCGTCTTGTCGTAGATCGTGACCGGAATCCAGCCGACCGTGTGGGTGGCAATCCACTGGTTGAGCCGCAGCCAGCGGAACAGCCGCTCGGCGGCCTCGCTGCGCTTGGCCTCCTGCGCCTCCGCGCGGATGGTGGACAGCTTGACCGTCTTGCCGATGGACGGGTTGCAGCGTTTCCACAACTCCTCGTCGTAGATGTTGATTTTCTTCAGCTCGTCCTCGTCCTCGATGAGGCCCAGCCCGTAGATGATCGGCAGCCAGCGCGGGTCGTCCATGTCGCCCTCGCGGGCGCAGCCATTGCGGCAGCGCAGAATCGACAGCGCTTTCTCGTGCACTTCCCAGCCGATGGATTTGCGGTCGGGGTCGTCGCCCGCGGTGGTCAGCACGATCCAGACCGGCATCTCGCGCGCGTCGCCCGCGCCGAACGTCATGACGTCCCACAGGTCGCGGTTGGGCTGCGCGTGCAGCTCGTCGAAGATGACGCAGGACGGCTTGTAGCCGTGCTTGGAGTAGGCTTCCGAGGACAACACCTTGAGCTTGCTGCCCGAAACCGTGTCGTAGATGGTTTTGATGCTGTCCACGATGCGGCTGCGCTTCAAAAGCGCCGGGCTATGCTCCACCATCCACTTGGCGGCCGAATACACGATGCCCGCGTTGTCGCGGTCGGCCGCGACGACGTACACCTCGCCGTTCACTTCGCCGTCTGCGTACAGGTGATACACGCCGAGCGCGGCGGCAAGCTCGCTCTTGCCGTTTTTCTTGGCAATCTCGAGATACAGGTACTGATACCGCCGGATGTAACTGCCCGCGGGGTCGGCCTCCTCGCCATCAGCCTCGACCATCTGGCCGTAGAACTCGGTGACCGCCGAGCGCTGCCAGTCCATGAGCCGGAACGGCGCGCCGTTCGAGCAGGTCAGGTATTCGATAAATTCACAGACAAACGACGCCGCCTCGGCGTCAAACATCGGCGCACCTCCTTCCGCTCCGGTAAAATGATTGGGCGTGGTGGACGGACTTGAACCGCCGCCTGCACGCGTTTCCCCTTTGGTGGCTAATCTCCGGTTCCGCGCACACAGTATCGCCAATGTGTCACTCCCACATCGGGAGCCGCTCTACCATCTGAGCTACACCACGCATATTGTCCGACGCTCTGACGGACGGGCGAGGTTGCGCACTCGCCGCCCGCCATGAAAGGAAGAATGCCAGTATGCATCGGGCCTTCGCCCGTCACAGCGCCGGAAAGTCATTACTTTTGTCATTACTTTCCCGGTGTTCAATTTGAACACGCATCTTGAGATGCGGGCACTCCTGCACCCGCTCGACGCGGCGCAGCGTGCTCTCGCACACGCCGAACTGGTTGATCATCGGGCAGAACAGGCTGCACATGATTTGCTTGCTCATGCCTTGCGCCGCCTTTCCGCCCGCTCGCGCAGCATCTGCGTCATCGGGTCGCCTGCCGCCTCATCCTCGGGCGGTTTGGGCACCACCAGACGGCAGCGGCTGGTGATGGTCAGGCCCATACTGTTTGCGCACTGCTGGCACTGGTCAAAGTAGATGCGGGCAACACGAGACCAGTTGCCCGCCTCCTTGGCGTCGTCCATGTCCAGCGCATCGCGCGCCTTGAGGTGCGCCGCGACCCATGCGTCCCGACTCATCAGATAGCGCGCCAGAACGTCAAAATCCAGCTTGGACAGCAAGCCGACGTCGTTCAGCTCGCGGCCAAGCTTGCTGAACTCCTCGCGCAGGTGTTCGGGCAGCCAGACCGGTGCGCGCACCTGCTTGACCTTCTCGGTCTTAGGTTCGCTATTGCGGCGCTGGGTAATTTCAGCTTTGGTCAGATGCTTACGCCCTTTCAACACCACCAACTCCGTAGGTTGCCTCGGTCCAGCCACTTTCTACACCTCCTTTAACTTTGAAATCTCACTTTATCAAACTAAAACATTCTTGCCGTGGGGAAAAAATCCCACGCGGTTGGCGCCTTGGGGTCATCTGTCGACCACCCCGAAACTTTCTTGGGGTGGGGGCATACTCGGGAAATCCACGGATTTCCCGCCGAGTCCGCGCGCATCCTGCCCGCGCCGCGCCTGTCCGAGCGTCCAGCCGGTCAGCGCTTCCGACGCGCTACTTTTGCCCGGCTTTCCGCGATGGTTTTGCGCCCGTGGCAGCTGTGGCACAGGCTTTGCAGGTTTTCTGGGTCTACGAACTTCGACCAGTCGCCGTCGTGCGGCACGACGTGGTCAACGTCGGTGGCATAGACCCGCAAGCCACGCCGGGCGCAGTCCCGGCAGAACGGCTCGCGTGCCAGCTGCTGCGGCCGCAGCTCGTCCGTCCAGATTTTCAGCCTGTACCAATGGCGGTATGACTGGCTCACTGCGCTGCGCCGCGCCGACTCCGGCGGGCGGTGCTTGTCGCAGTAGCCGCTGCGCACCAGCGCCGTGCAGCCCGGGTGCAGGCATGGCCGCAGGGGTTTACTTGCCACGCAGGTCACCTCGCATGGTGCGAATCGCCGACGTGCCCTCGAAGATCATGCCCTCCAGCATTCCAACGCGCTTCCACAGCCGGATGCGCAGTTCGGCGCTCGGCTCGGCTTTGGCTTGCGCCTTGAGCGAGTCGCGCCGCTGGCGCAGCGGGACAAGATTGCGCTCATATTCGTCCGCGATCTCGGCAATGGTTTTCATGGCACGCCCTCCTTCCGGGCAAACAAAAAGAGCCTAACTCGACCGGACATTTCCGAATCGTGTTAGGCTCCTGGCTCCAAGGCTCGTGGCTCGATTTCAATGTTGATTTTTTCTTTGCAGTGCTTGCACTGATATTCCAGATTGCGGATCAGCGTCTTATCGCTGACCGGGAACAGCTTGCGCCCACACTTGGGGCAGCAGTACCAACCGTTCTTAATCATTGGCAGCTCCTTATCTTTAAGTATACGCGGTTTTTCGGTTTTGTCGAGGTGGTTTTGGCTTTTTCTCCATGCCCCTGTGATATGTTGCAGAGCATTCCAAGCCAGCAACTACGCGCGCGTGCGCGTAGCTTTTACAAGGTTTCTTGGGCAGCAGGTACTTGACGAACCGGCAGGACGCGCTTTCGTTGCGGCCCCCGCCCTCGTCGAGCAGCTGCGCGCCGGGCGGCGCGTCCACGGTTGCGCCGTCGTCCACCCATTGATAGGTGACAGTTGGGCGCTCGAGGTTGCGACTGCCGACAAACTGCTTTTTGCCGTTGAGACTGGCCTCCCGCCGCTCCTTGGTGAGATAGCCCGCCCAGCCATCGTACCCGCGCTCGCGGATGTAGTTAAGCTGGATGTCATCGCCCCAGACCCACAAAGACTTGAACAGCTCAAGGTCGCCGCCAACGGCGTTGAGGATCAGATGCACATGCGGCCGGTGGTCGCCGTGCCGCCCCTCGAGGACGTAGATGTACTTGAGTTCCGGCAGCCCGCGCGCCTTGCGGTAGGCGCGGATCTGGGAGAACACCTTGCCGAGCCGCCGCCGGGTCACGTCCGCGCTTGCCGGCAGGTCGGCGTCGCGATAGGTCGCGGTGAGCACCAAGTCCTCCGGCTCGAAGTTCGTGGCCATCAGCAGCTCGAGCTTGCGCTGCGCGGTGTTGCAGTGCGTCCGCGCGACCTGCTCGGCGGTCACCTCGCGGATGCGTTTGCGTTCTTGCGGCGTCGCGTTTGGCCGCGGCACCGTGTACGCGATGTCCCACACCAAGCGCCCCGCGCGAATGGTTTTTCGTCGTTTCATTGTCCCTCCTTGGTTTTCAGTCGGGTTTATGGTAAAATATGCTTATTCAGTCGAAAAGGCGGTGAATATATGCCGGACACTGGCAGCGGGATCGTGTATCACTATTGCAGTCTCGAGGCGTTCAAAAGCATCATCGAAAACGAATGCCTGTGGCTGTGTGACGTAGAGAAAAGTAACGATTCCGGGGAACGAGTTTATTTCAACCACATCATGGCTCAAACGATCGAGAATCTCAGTGCACAAATGAAGAATCAGAATAAATACGACGAAGCGCATCAGCAAGGACTGGAACACCTTCGCTGCACTTTAGCTGTGCCACAGGAGGAACTTGCCCCGTTTTATTCCTGTTCTTTTTCCCGAAACGGCGATTTGCTCAGTCAGTGGCGCGGATACGGAGATGATGGATACGGCGTTTCAATTGGTGTATGTGAATCTCTCTTTCAAATTAATTTACCCGCAGACTGTTTTTGTGCCGTCGAATACAGCAAAGCGATGGCCGAAGCTAAATGCAGGGAAATACTCGATCAAACCACTCGCGATTATTTGAAAGATGCTGAAAGATCAGAGTGGGACGCTGTTTCGTCTTTCACGCTTTGTGCTCTGAGTTCGATAAACCAACAAAGCATTTTTTATAAATCCTCCGCATTTAAAGAAGAAGACGAATACCGCATCATAACCAGCGATACCGAAGTATTTAACATTTTTGATATGCCTAATGGCACACTTGGTTTTCCTGGTCCGGAAATCATAAACAGCGCCAAAAATGCCTTTTCCCTTTCCGAAAAGAAGTTCCGCATTGCCAAACACAGGTTATCCGCCTATTATGAACTTTCTTTCAAAAAAGTGAAAAACGATTTTATCGAATACATCATACTGGGCCCTAAATGCATGAATTCCGAAACAGATATCAAACGTTTTCTGGAGTCGTGTGGTTACAATTCGGATTATATCGAAATCAGGCCTTCCGAAGCCACTTACCGATAAGGCTCTGCCGTGCGCTTACGCGCACGGCTTTTCTTTGCCTTCCCACAGATGATTTATCAGAATATCCGCTAAAATTCGATTTGTCAAGGTTTCTTTTCCTTCCATAATCTTGTAAACTAAAGAAAAGGAGGTTCCTGTCATGAATAATGAACTTATGAACAAAATTGTGATAAGTGTATCAGATTCCCTCGAGAAGTTGTATGAGGAGGATGGTGCATCTCTCATCGCCAAGGATCTGCCTTTTGAGACATACCGCAATCTGTCTTCACAACAACGAGAGACATACCAGCATGCAGCTGAGCGCTCTATTGTTTTTCGATGGGCATATTATTTGAATACATTACTCGAATCTACCTTTAGCGAGGAAGCTGCAAAAAACAGCCAGCCCCCCTATAAAATAGATTTGGAATACAATCGGCAGCAATTTCTGCAAAAAATTCTTGACGATCAGCTCATTCTTCCGGACTTGATTATTCATCGCCGTGACGCTCCCGATAATCTGCTGATTGTAGAATGCAAAGGATGGTGGTGCACAAACAAAAAGGAAATATCAGACGATAAAGGCCGCCTGAAAAAGCTAACCGAACAAACTGGCAATTTTAGATATCAATTAGGGCTGTTTATTCAATTTGAAAAAAGCCTTAGAGACACTTTTGACAATCTTTATTGGTATTGGCAAGGAAATGAGTATGAAATGGATACTATCCTCTCGCTTCTGTTTCATGGCGAATTGCAATAATACCTGTTTTTACTCCTCCGGCGGCAGCTCGGCCGACCACCAGCGCACGTCCACCGTCATCAGGCCGTCGTCCGGCATCTCGGGCAGGTACCAGCCACCCGCGCGATAGATATAGGCGGCATAATTGTCCCGGTTGTATTTGCTGTGGCACAGCGTCAGCACCTTCTGCCCGTCCTCCGGCCGCTCGGCCGGGTACGGATGCCAGACCGGCGCGGGCTGCTGCGGCTCCGCCACCGCCTGCCGCATCTGCGCATCCAGCCGGCGCAGCGCCTGTGCCTCGGGCACGGGTTCGTCTGCCGGGACGTCCGCTGGCGACACGATCTTGCCGTTCTCCACCATGCCGCGCAGCCGCTGCACGATCTGCGACCACGACAGCCTGCCCTGAAACGGCTTTTTCACTTCCAGACCGCTGCCGCCGAGGTCAAACCACACGCCCTCCGACGCGAATCCTTGATATCCGGAATAATGCAGCGCATCCTTGACCGCCGGAATCAGCTGGATCGCTGCCGATCTCTGGCTGTCATGCAGAACGCGGTACAGCGCGGCTTCGTGGCCTTGGGCAATATGCCGCAGCAGGAACGCATCGACCACGCCGTCCGACACTGTCGGCTTATCTCGCGCGGCCTTGACATCCTGCGCGCGGAAGGTTTCACCGCGCGCCAGCCGCTGCTCGAACTCCTCTTGCACCTTGCTTGGGCTGTGCGCCAGCTCGTCCGCGACCGACTCACCAATCTGCTCGCGTCGCAGCGCATCCAGCAGCGCGGGTGACAGGTTCTTGTGAATGTACTGCATGCGGTGCACGGCGGACGCGCTCTCGTTTGTCTGCTCGGCGAGGTGGTCGCGCAGGCGGCCGGGCAGCTCCACGCCGCGCTCTTTCATGCTGCGCAGCGCCTTCTCCAGCCGGATCACGGCCTCCATCTTTTCGTAATAGGTCAGCTCGCGGCTGGTCAGGTTGGACTGGATCAGCGCGACCATTTCGCTATCCTCGCCGTCGTAGGTCTTGACGATGCAGGGCGCGTCCTTGCGTCCCAGCAGCTCGAGTGCCTTGCGGCGACGGTGTCCGGCGACGATACGGTACTTGCCCTCCCCTGCCGCGCACACGGTCAGCGGGCTGTACAGCCCGTTCATGGCGATGTCGTCCGCCAGCTCCTGCACATCCTCGACCACGAAAAAGTTGTGCTCGTTTCCGATCAGCTGCGAGAGTGGGATCTGGACGACCTGCATCGGCGATGTGTCCAATTTGAACACATCATGCGCGACCATCGCGCCGACGTTAACTTTCCGCGCCATCTGCGCCACCTCCCAGATACTCGCGCACCCACGCGCGGTAGTCGCGCGCGGCGGCCGAGGTCGGCGACCACTGGCAGACCGGCTCGCGCGCAAAGGTGCTTTCGTCTACCTTGTCGGTGCGGCGGATGCGGGTGGCGAACACCGGCACGGGGCAGTGCTCCCGCAGCCAGTCCTCGCCCTGCCGGACCACGTCCGCGTTGTGCCACATGGTCAGCAGCACGCCCACCTGCACCGCGCCGTTGACCCGCCGGATGCCGTCGATCTGGCGCAGCAGCTCGGCCATGCCGTCGATCTCGAACGCGCCGGGCTTGACCGGGATAACAATATCGCTCGACGCCGCGACCGCGCTGATCGACGCGACCGAAAACGCGGGCGGGCAGTCGATGATGAGATAATCATAGGCGTCGTCCTCTATGACCGCGTCGCGCAGGTCGGTCAGGACGCGCAGCGCACGCTCGCGCGGCGTGCCGCTGTGCACGTCGCCCGGCAGGCTGCCGTCGAGATCGAGCGCCGCGAGCGACATGTCCGCCGGGATAACGTCCAACCCGCGGTAAATCGTGTGCTGGACAAGGTCGGAATAGCACAGGATCATGCCCTCGAACAGGTCGGCCAGCGTGCCCGGCTCGGCCGGGATGCGGTAGAACCGCGAGGCGTTGCCCTGATGGTCGGCGTCGATCAGCAGCACGCGCGCCGCGTACTCGGTGGCGAGAATCGCGGCGAGGTTGACGGCCGTCACCGTCTTGCCGACGCCGCCCTTCAAATTCACAATGCTAATGGTTTTCATGTCTCGTCGGCCTCCTCATCCAGCACGTCCTCCTCGTCCGTCCCCTCGATGATCTTGCCGCAGTACGGGCAGCAGTTAAAGCCGTTTTCCTCCGGGCCGTCCGTCTCGAAGCGGTGCAGCGCGCCGCAACCGGTGCACCGCCAGACGTTGTGCTCCTTATCTTCACGCGTCCAGACGACAAGCGAACCGTCGTCCGTAAGCGTGCGCACCTGCGCCGGGCTGATGCCGGTTTCCTCGTAATCCTTGAGCTTGTACAGCGCGCCATACAAGCCGTCCGGGATCTCCGCCCACGACACGCCCTTGACGCCCCAGTTTCCGTTCGGCTCCCGGTAAATCAACTTGCTCATGTATGTACCTCCTATGCGGTCTCGATTTTCGTCTGTTTGTACGGGTCGT
>NZ_UYYD01000029.1 GCF_900625105.1 Agathobaculum sp. Marseille-P7918
TAGAAGAAAATTTCCATAGGTATAGCAAAAAACTTCCTGACCCTATGGAAGAAAACTTCTACCAATATAATAGGAAGAATAATACAAGTAAGAATAATACCCCTATAGTCCCCAAGGGGGACGACGGGCTGTTTGATGCATTCTGGGCAGCTTACCCGAAGCACGTCGCCAAAAAACCGGCGCGCCGGGCGTTCGACCGGCTGAAAGTCGACCGGGCGCTGCTGGATAAGATGCTGGCGGCTTTGCAGTGGCAGTCGCAGTCCGAGCAGTGGACCAAGGACGGTGGCCGCTATGTGCCCAACCCGGCGACATGGCTGAACGGTCGCCGCTGGGAGGACGAGCCGGACGGCAGCCCCACGCCGCCGACGCCGCCCGAGCGCAAGGAGGACGAGTACACATGGCTTTGACAGACGAGGCGCTCAAACTGTACAACGACGCCGAGCAAAGCGTACTCGGCGCGCTGATTGCGGACGCGCCGATGAACGCCGCCGACGTGTTCCGGCAGGTGCGCTCGGAGGATTTCCTCAACGGCGAGCGTCGGTACATCTTCGACACCTGCCGGGCGATGTTCGCCCGGAACGACCAGATCGACCCATACACCGTGCGCGCCGCGTGCGGCACCGAGTACATGCAGCTGGTCAAGGACTTGGCCGATATGATGATGACCCCCAGCAACTGTGCCGCCTACATCCGTCAGCTGCGCGACTGCGCGATCCGCTACCGACTGGACACGCTGCTGCACGAGACGCGGTCAAGCATCGCCTACGCTGCGCCGCTGCCTGAGGTGGCTGCGCTGGTCGAGCGCATGCAGACCGTGTTGGCATCCGGCAATGAGGACCGCGGCAGCGACATGAACGCGCTGCTGCTGGACTACTTTTCCCAGATGGACGAGCGGCCGAAGTTCCTCGACTGGGGCTTCCCGTCGGTCACGCAGGCGCTCGAAACCGAGCTGAACCTCGGGCAGTATGTCATCCTGTCTGCCGAGCCGTCGGCCGGTAAGACCGCGTTTGCCTTGTCGGTTGCGGTGGCGCTCGCGCGGCAGGCGCGCGTGACGTTTTACACGCTCGAGACGGACAAGCGCCGTCTGATGCAGCGCATCATGGCGCGCACCGCCCTGGTCGATCTGGGGCACATCAAGGCGCACCGGTTCACCGCGCCCGAGCTGGAAATGCAGGCGCGGGCCAAGGCCAAGCTGCTCAACCTGCCGTTTCGCATCGTGCATGCGAGCGGCTGCACGGCCGAGCAGATCGCGGCCGACGTCAAGGCGACGCGCACCGACGTCGCCATCATCGACTACCTGCAGCTGATCGAGCCGTCCGACCCGCGCTCGGATGAGTACACCACGATCACGCATAGCACCAAGACGCTGCAGCAGCTGACGCGGTCGGGGCGGGTGGTGCTGGCGCTGAGCCAGCTCAACCGGTCGGGCGACCTGCGCGGCTCGGGACAGATCTTGCAGGACGCGGACGCGGTGCTGCGCATTGGCGCGCCGGATCGGAAGAAACTCAAAACGCCGGAACAGTTCAAAGCGTGCGACGCCGATCAGCTGCGCGTCATCAAGATTGCGAAAAACCGCGACGGTTCGCGCCGCACGCTGCCGTTCTGGTTCGAGGGACGCTATCAGCGGTTCGTCGAGCAGTGGGACGGCTTTGACGAGGCGCAGGTCGTCCAGATGGAGGACGACCCGTACAAACAGACGAAAATCGAGACCGCATAGGAGGTACATACATGAGCAAGTTGATTTACCGGGAGCCGAACGGAAACTGGGGCGTCAAGGGCGTGTCGTGGGCGGAGATCCCGGACGGC
>NZ_UYYD01000008.1 GCF_900625105.1 Agathobaculum sp. Marseille-P7918
TTTTTACTGGAGTTCCGACTTCCAGCGATTTACCAAGAGTAAAAAACTCTTAGAATTTCAGGTTCGCACTACACTTGATATAAAACCAAGTTAAGCTTTCTCGTTGTTTAATTTACAAGGTACAATCTGCTGAAACAGAGAATTTTCAGAACTTTTCGAAGCTCTTTACCGTTCTCGGTGACAGCTTATTTAGTATATCAGATTCGAAGCAGTTTGTCAAGAAGTTTTTTCTTTTCTTTTCAAGCTTTTTCGACCCGCGCCGCCTCTTCTCAGAAGCAGCTTGATTAGTATATCAAACTCAGATGCATTTGTCAATAGGTTTTTTCAACTTTTTGATCCGTATCCGGTTTGACCATCTCTTTACGAGACTTATTCAGTATACCGCTCTTTTACCCTTTTGTCAACCGTTTTTTACCGTATCTATGTTTTTCTGACTTGTGGTTCCTTTTCCTTTCTGCTATAATAAAGTATTATAACGCTATTTTACATAAAAAGGAGGGGTCGGCTTGCCAATCAAGATAGCCGACAGTCTGCCTGCGCGCGCTGTGCTGGAAAGCGAAAACATATTCGTCATGACTGAGCACCGCGCGACCACACAGGATATACGACCGCTTCGCATCGCTTTGCTCAATCTGATGCCGCTTAAAATCGTAACGGAGACGCAGATTTTACGCTGCCTTTCCAACACCCCGATCCAGATTGAAGTGGATCTCATTCAAACTAAAACCTATCACTCCAAGAATACCCCCGAAGACCATCTGCTGACTTTCTACAAGACCTTCGACGATATCCGCGACCAAAAGTACGACGGCTTTATTATCACCGGCGCACCGGTAGAAAACATGCCGTTTGAAGAAGTGGAATATTGGGATGAGCTGGTTGAGATCATGGACTGGACCAAAACCCATGTTCACTCCACCCTGCACATCTGCTGGGGTGCGCAAGCTGGTCTATACCACCATTATGGCATCCCCAAATATCCGCTGCCGAAAAAGATGTCCGGCATCTTCCGGCATCATGTGCTGTTCCCCAAGGAGCCGCTTCTGCGCGGTTTTGACGATGTTTTCTGCGCGCCGCATTCGCGCCATACCGAAGTCCGCGCCGAGGACATCCGCAGGGATGACCGGCTGCGTCTGTTGGCTGAATCCAACGAAGCAGGTGTATACATCGTAGAAGCCATGAACGGGCGTCAGATCTTCGTGCTCGGCCACGGAGAATACGATTCGGATACGCTCAAGAAAGAATATGAACGCGATCTGGCGAAGGGCCTGAATCCGGATGTCCCCGTCCATTATTTTCACAACGACGATCCGGACGACGAGATCCTCGTCACTTGGAAGGCACATGCCCATCTGTTTTATACCAACTGGGTCAACTACTATGTATACCAGACCACGCCCTACTATCTGGACAAAATGTAACACGCAAAAAAAGAAACGGTCGAAAGACCGTTTCTTTTTTTATTCCTCTGTCGTGCTGACCAGATGGCACAGCGTCATCAAACTGTCAGACAAATGGACGTTCTCCACCGGTACGCCCAAGCCGCCCAGATGCAAATCCTCGCCCGTAAAATTCCACAGGCCTCGGATACCCTGATCGACCAGCTCCCGTGCAATTTCCGGCGCATGGCTGCGCGGAATGGTCAGCACCGCCACATCCGGCTTGTGCGCCGCAATGAACGACGGCAAATCATCGCTGCTGCGCACCGGATAACCGCCGAACTCTTTGCCCTTCAGTTCCGGATTGGCGTCAAACGCGCACAGCAGACGGAATCCGCTTGCAGCAAAGTCAAAGTTATTGAGCAGCGCGCGGCCCAAGTTGCCCGCGCCCAGCAGGATCGCCGTACGGCCCGCACGCAGACCGAGGATCGAGCCCAATTCCTCCATCAGTTTGTCGATATTATATCCATACCCCTGCTGGCCGAAACCGCCGAAACAGTTAAAGTCCTGTCGGATCTGCGAAGCCGTCAATCCCATGCGCTCCGCCAGTGAACGCGAAGAGATGCGCTGCACGCCTTCAGCCTTCAGTTCGCAGATATTCCGGTAATAGCGCGGCAGACGCTGAATGACCGCTTTGGAAACCTCTTGCTTTCGTTCCACAGGCTCTCTCCTTCTTCCTGATTAAGATAAACGATTACAGGCCGGCAATCGTATCCAGCACATAATCGGTAAATTCCTGCGCGGTAGCGCCGGTATCGCGGCCGGTGACGACCACTTTCTTTTCCTCGAACATGCAGATGTCAAGCGCGCGGTCGAGTTTTTTCGCCAGTTCGATCTCGCCGATATGCTCGAGCAGCATGACGGAAGCACGCAGCACGCTCGACGGATCGGCGTACTTGGCGCGGCCTTCCTGCACCATACGCGGCGCAGAGCCGTGGATCGCTTCGAACATCGCGTAGCGCTTGCCGATGTTGGCCGAGCCCGCGGTGCCGACGCCGCCCTGAATCTCAGCCGCCTCGTCGGTGATGATATCACCGTACAGGTTGGGCAGTACGACCACCTTGAAGTCGCGGCGACGCTTGTCGTCGAGCAGCTTCGCGGTCATGATATCGATGTACCAGTCGTCAAACTCAACTTCCGGGTATTCCTTCGCCACCTTCTGGCAGGTGTCGAGGAACTTGCCGTCAGTCGTCTTGATGATGTTCGCCTTAGTTACGCAGGAAACGCGGTTCTTGCCGGTCTTGCGCGCATAATCAAACGCCAGACGGGCGATACGCTCGCAGCCCTGCGAAGTGGCAACGGTAAAGTCGATGAACAGGTCGTCGTCAATCTGCACACCCTGCGAACCGACCGCGTAGCCGCCTTCGGTGTTCTCACGATAGAAGGTCCAGTCGATGCCGAGTTCAGGCACCTTGACCGGGCGCACGTTGGCAAACAGGTCGAGCGCCTTGCGCATCGCCACGTTCGCAGACTCCACGTTCGGCCACGGATCGCCCTTGCGCGGGGTCGTGGTCGGCCCCTTGAGGATGACATGGCACTGCTTGAGCTGCTCCATGACGTCGGGCGGGATCGCGCAGCCGAGCTCGGCGCGGCGCTCGATGGTCAGGCCGTCGATGACGCGGAACTCCACCTTGCCCGCCTTGACCTTGTCGGCCAACAGCACTTCGAGCGCATGCTGGGCCATACCGGTAATCATCGGACCAATGCCGTCGCCGCCGCACACGCCGATAATCAGCTTGTCGAGTTTAGAATAATCAATAAAGTCGTCCTGCGCCTTCATATCCGCAATGCGCTTGCGCTGGCTCTCGACGACTGCTTCAAACTTTTCCAGAATGGACTGATCGATAGACATGGGAACGTCCTCCTATTGAATTGATATTATTTTAACAAAACTTCTATGTTCTGTCAAGAAAAGCAGGTCAGAGAGAGCCTCCGGCTCCCTCTGACACAAGCAGTTTATTTTACATTCTGACGGGCGTAATTGAGCGTGCCGCCGGCCAGCAGCGCGCCGCGCTGACGGTCGGATACGTCGCAATCCGCCTTGAACGTCTTGCCGCCGCACACCACGGTGACCTGCTGGCCGTTCTTGATCTCTTCCAGCACATTCGGCAGAGAGATCTCGTCGAGCAGGTTGATCGCGTCATAATCCGCCGGATCGGCAAAGGTCAGCGGCAGAATACCGGAATTGACCAGGTTTGCCTTGTGGATACGTGCAAACGACTTGCACAGCACAGCCTTGACGCCCAGATACAGCGGGACAAGCGCCGCGTGCTCACGCGACGAGCCCTGACCATAGTTCGCGCCGCCGACGATGATGCCGCCGCCCTGCTCCTTGCAGCGCGCCGGGAACTCCGGATCGACGTTGATGAAGCAGTAGTTGGAGTAGTACGGCACATTCGAACGGTACGGCAGCAGCTTGGCGCCGGCGGGCAGGATGTGGTCGGTCGTGATGTTGTCCTCGGTCTTGAGAACGACCTTTCCGGTGTAGCTCGCTTCGAGCGCCTTGCCAAGCGGGAACGGCTTGATGTTCGGGCCGCGTACGACCTCGACCTCTTCCGGATGCTCCGCGGGCTTGACGATCATGTTGTCATTGATAACAAAGTGCTCGGGCATCTCGATTTCGGGCATCTCGCCCAGCGTACGCGGATCGGTCAGCACGCCCGCGAGCGCGGAAGCCGCGGCAACTTCGGGCGACACCAGATAAATCTGCGCGTCCTGCGTGCCGGAACGGCCTTCAAAGTTGCGGTTAAAGGTGCGCAGGGATACACCCGCAGACTCCGGCGACTGGCCCATGCCGATGCAGGGACCGCAGGCACATTCCAGAATGCGCGCGCCCGCCGAAATGATATCTGCCAGCGCGCCGTTCTGCGCGAGCATGTTGAACACCTGCTTGGAACCCGGGCTGATGGTCAGCGAAACGTCCGGATGCACAGTCTTGCCCTTGAGAATGGACGCAACCTTCATCATATCGTAGTAAGAAGAGTTGGTGCACGAACCGATGCAGCACTGGTTGATCTTGATGTTGCCGATCTCGGACACCTTTTTGACGTTGTCCGGCATGTGCGGCATTGCAGCCAGCGGCTCAAGCGCGGACAGGTCAACCGTATATTCCTCGTCGTAAGTCGCGTCCGGGTCGGAGGACAGCTCGACCCATACGTCGCCGCGGCCCTGCGCCTCGAGGAACTTTTTCGTCTCCTCGTCGGACGGGAAGATCGAAGTCGTCGCGCCCAGCTCTGCGCCCATGTTGGTGATGGTCGCGCGCTCAGGGACGGACAGGGTCTTTACGCCCTCGCCCGCGTACTCGACAATCTTGCCGACGCCGCCCTTGACGGTCATCTGGCGCAGCACCTCAAGGATGACGTCCTTGGCCGAAACCCACGGCGACAGCTTGCCCGTCAGGGTCACGCGCACCATCTTGGGCATCGGGATGTAATACGCGCCGCCACCCATCGCTACTGCAACGTCCAGACCGCCCGCGCCGAACGCCAGCATGCCGATGCCGCCGCCGGTCGGGGTGTGGCTGTCCGAGCCAATCAGGGTCTTGCCCGGCGCGCCGAAGCGCTCCAGATGCACCTGATGGCAGATGCCGTTGCCCGCCTTGGAATAGTAGATGCCGTGCTTTTTCGCGACCGAGCCGATATATTTGTGGTCGTCCGCATTTTCAAAGCCGGATTGCAGGGTATTATGATCGATATAGGCAACCGACCGCTCGGTCTTGACCTGATCGACGCCCATGGCCTCAAACTGCAGATAGGCCATCGTGCCGGTGGCATCCTGCGTCAGCGTCTGGTCGATCTTGAGGCCGATTTCCTGCCCCTGTACCATTTCACCGTCCACCAGATGCGCCTTCAGGATCTTTTGCGCAATTGTCATACCCATTTTGTGTTTCCTTCGCTCCTTTATGTCCCACACGCGGCGCCTTTTCGTGCGCACCGCGCCCCGCCCCATGCAAGGCGGGTGGTTACGGCTTCCACAGCCTTCTCCACGGCGCGCAAAACGCACCGTGCCCAAAAACAAAACAGAAGTGGCTTTTGCAGCGCAAAAACCACTTCTATTCTACATCATTTCCGTTCTTTTGAAAAGGCCTTTTCGCCTATCGCTTTTCACAAATATTCTCGCCGATCTCCGCAGTCGCGAATGCATTTTGCAGGGTCGTGCCTGTATTACCTGCAAGATACTCAAAATAGGCCTGGCTGCCGATCATCGCCGCGTTATCGCCACACAGACTCAGCGGCGGCAGATACAGCTGCGTATGCGTGCGCTTTGCCATGTCGGAAAGCGCGGCCCGCAGGAAGGAATTGGCTGCCACGCCGCCCGCGCACACCACGCGCCGCGCATGTGTCTGATGGACGGCCTGCTCGAGCCGCGGCACGAGCGTGCGCACCACCGCCTCACAGAACGAAGCGGCAAGGTCGTTTTTGTCGATCTCCTCGCCCTTCTGCTCGGCGTTGTGCGCCAGATTGATGACCGCCGTCTTGAGGCCGGAAAAGGAAAAGTCGAGCGGCGCATCCTTGATATGCGAATCCGGCAGCTTATACCGCGTCGGATCGCCCTCCTGCGCCATTTTGTCGATCTTGGGGCCGCCCGGATAGCCGACGCCCAAAACGCGCGCGACCTTATCAAACGCCTCGCCCGCCGCGTCGTCCCGCGTGCCGCCGAGGATCTCAAACTGCGTGTAATCGCGCACGATGACGATCTCGCTGTGCCCGCCCGACGCGATTAGCGTCAAAAACGGCGGTTTGAGTTCAGGATAGGCGAGATAGGTCGCCGCGATGTGTCCCCGGATGTGATGCACCGGGATAAACGGCTTGTCCAGTGCAAAGGCAAGCGACTTTCCGAAATTCGCGCCGACGAGCAGCGCGCCGATCAACCCCGGTGCACAGGTCGCTGCGACCGCGTCCACCGCGTGCTTGTCCATCTTCGCGTCCGCGAGCGCACACTCGGTCACGCGCACAACCGCTTCCATGTGCCGGCGCGAGGCGATCTCCGGCACCACGCCGCCATACAGCGCGTGCGTCGCGATCTGCGTATCCACCACGCTGGATAAAATTTTCCGTCCGTCCTCGATCACGGCTGCCGCCGTCTCGTCGCAGGAGGACTCGATAGCCAAAATTCTCATGCGTTGATACCCACCCGTTAAAAAGAATATGTCATAAAAATCAGCACCCGAATCACCGCCGCCACCGGCAGCAGCAGCGCGCCGCTCAAGCTGACCTGCATGCGGACCACCTGTGCCTTCGGGTCGCCGCCGCCCTGTACCGCGCGCAGCGCATCGCACAGCGCATGGGCGAACACGCAGGCGCACATCACCGTTCCGATCAGGCAAAGCGCCAAAAACACGATCATGTCCGACTCTCCTCCACCGCCAGCATTTTCTCGAAGCAGCGGCAGTTTTCCGCGCCCGCCGGGCTGCCGTAATACGCGATTTCCTGATACCCCAGCTTGTGATACAGCGCCGCGGAATCGTCGGTCGTGCGCGCAGTTTCGAGAATCGCGCGCGTGTAGCCGTGCGCTGCGACGTCCTGCTCAAGTGCGCGGATCAGTGCGCTGGCAACGCCCTGCCGTCGGCAATCCGGCGCGACAAAAATCCGCTTGATCTCGGCGGTCTGGTCGTCAATTTTCTTCCATGCACCGCAGCCAGCGGCTTTTCCGCCCTGATACGCTGCCATGCGGGCGTTCAGCAGATGCGGGTCGTTGTATTTGGCATACCGCCGATGTACCTCGCCCACGACCTGGAAATAATACTCGTCCAGCTGCTGCACCAGCGCCAGAAAGTCCGCGTTGTCCGCGTCCACAAACCGGATCTCCATGTGCTTCACTCCTTTAGAAACAGCGTCATCAGCACCGCGTCCTCGGTCGGCGCGGTATAAAAATTTTTGCGCACGCCGACGCGCCCAAAGCCCGCGCCTTCATACAGCGCAAGGGCAGGCGCATTGGACGCACGCGCCTCCAGCGTGACAAAAGCCAAGTCCTGCACCCGCGCGCGGGACACCAATTCTGCAATCAGCGCGCGGCCGATCCCCTGCCGCCGGCAATCCGGCGACACCGCGACATTGGTGATGTACCCTTCGTCCAGCACGGTCTGGCAGCCGACATAGCCGACCGCCTGTCCGTCCCGCTCGGCAACCAGAAAAAGCCCTTTGCCCAGCTCTTCGCGCAGCATGCTTTCGCTCCACGGCGCGTGAAAACACGCTTTTTCGATCTCCGCCAGCGCCGCCAAATGGCGCTCCGCCATCGGCACGACCGTCATGCGCCCAGTCTCCCAATGATGCTGCGCACGCCCTGATCGATCTCGGCCGCCGCGCGGCGATAGGTTTCCAGATCGCCGCCGAACGGGTCGGAAACGTCCGCAGGCAGCAGGGTGAACACCTTGTCCGCGCAGTCCGGGTACAACTCGCACAGGCGGTCATACAGCGCGCCGGTCATACAGACCAGATAGCGCGCGTTTTTGGCCATTTCAGGCGTCAGCATCCGCGAGCGGTGCGCCGAGATATCCGCGCCCAGCTCCCCTGCCGCCGCCACCGCGTTTTCGGAAGCCGGCAGGCCGTCCTGCGTGAACAAACCCGCCGACGCGGCCGCAAGGCCGGTCTGTTCCTCGCCGTCATGCGCGCGGAACAAGCCTTCCGCCATCGGAGAACGGCAGGTGTTGCCCGTGCAAATAAAAATGATACTATCCATAGAAAAACACTCCCAGTACGGTTCCATGCAAATTATTTTGTGTCATACCAGCTGTGTCCCGCCTTGGCTTCCGCCACCAGCGGCGCATCCATCGGGAACGCCGCTTCCATCTCCTCGCGCAGCAGCCGCATCGCGGTTTCCTGCTCGTTTTTGGGCGCCTCGAGGATCAGCTCGTCGTGCACCTGCAAAATCAGGCGGCTTTCCAGCCCTTCGCGCAGCAGGCGGTCGCGCACGCGCACCATCGCGATCTTGATGATGTCCGCCGCGGTGCCCTGAATGGGTGTATTCATCGCAACGCGCTCGCCGAACGAGCGGATATTGAAGTTGCGGCTCTTGAGTTCGGGCAGCGCACGACGGCGCCCGAACAAGGTCGTCACATAGCCATTTTCCTTCGCGCTTTCCTTGATGTCGTCCATATATTTGGCAACACCCGGATAGGTGGCAAGATAGGTACGGATAAACTCGCCCGCCTCCTTGCGCGTTACGCCGATATCCTGCGCAAGCGAAAAATCCGAAATGCCGTATACAATGCCGAAGTTCACCGCCTTGCACGAGGAGCGCATCTGCGGCGTGACCTCCTCCAGCGGCACATGGTAGACCTTGGCCGCGGTCGCGGCGTGAATGTCCTGCCCCGAACGGAAGGCTTCGATCATATGTGCGTCCTGCGAGATATGCGCGAGCACGCGCAGCTCGATCTGCGAATAGTCCGCGTCGATCAGCACATGGTCGTCATCCGGCGCGACAAACATACGGCGCAGCTCGCGACCCAGCTCGGTGCGCACCGGGATATTCTGCAAATTCGGATCGGTCGAGGACAGGCGGCCGGTCGCGGTGACCGTCTGCTGGAAGTGCGTATGGATACGGCCGTCCTTGGGGCTGATAACCTTCAGAAGCCCCTCGACATAGGTGCTCTTGAGCTTGCTCAGCTGGCGGTATTCCAGAATACGCGGCACGATCGGATGATCCTCCGCGATGCGCTCGAGCACCTCGGCGCTGGTGGAATAGCCGGTTTTGGTCTTTTTCGGCGCGGACAGATGCAGTTTTTCAAACAACACCTCGCCCAGCTGCTTGGGGCTGTTGATGTTGAACTCGCCGTCCGCATCGTGATAGATCTGCTGGGTCAGCTCGCGGATGCGCGCATCCAGCTTGTCGCCGAAGGCACGCAGCGCTTCCGGCTCGACCGCGCAGCCGAGCACTTCCATCTCGGCCAGCACGCGCAGGAGCGGCAGCTCGATCTCGTAATACAGCTTGCGCATGCCCAGCTGCTCGATCTGCTCGGCGGTTTCGGTATAGATCGCGCGGATGGCTGCGGCGTGCTGTGCGCAGGCCGCAGCGGTCGCGTCCTGCCCGCCGAGCGGAGAAACCGCCGCCGGATCGTCCAGATCGAGGGCGGGCAGCTCGGTGTTGCAGTACGCCAGCGCCACACGCGGCAGGTCATAGCCCGACTGTGTCGGATCGATGACGTACGCCGCGATGCAGGTGTCAAAGCGGATGCCATCGGGCGAAATCCCGCGCGCAAGCAGCGCCGCTGCGACCGGCTTGGCGTCGTGCAGTACAAGCTCGATCGAGCCGTCGAACAGGCGGCGCAGCAGGTCGTCCCACTCGTTTTCGGCGAAATCGTCCGCAAACAGCACGGATGCCGTTTCGCCGTCGAGCAGGCAAACCGCGCGCAGCGTTTCGGAAAGCACGGCAAACACGCGGTCGGACGCGGTCAGCGCGTCGAGGAGCGCAAAGGCTTCCGCCGCCTGCGTCACGCGCTGCACCTGCGTTTCGGGCAGGCGCGGCGCGGCCTGCTCGCCGCTTAAGTTCAGCCGCTTGATGTAGTTTTTGAATTCCAACCGCGTCAGCATGTCGTACAGCGCCTGCGCATCCATTTTGGCTTCGGGCAGGTTTTCCACATCCAGCTCGAGCGGCGCGTTCCGGTCGATCGTCGCCAACCAGTAGCTGTCCCTGGCCGACTGCTCGCCCGCTTCCAGCTTGGTGCGCGCGCCTTTTTTGATGCGCGGGTCGTCCAGATGCTGGTATACGCCGTCCAGCGAGCCAAAGTCGTGCAGCAGCTGCATCGCGGTCTTTTCCCCGATGCCCGGCACGCCCGGAATGTTGTCCGACGAGTCGCCCATCAGCGCCTTGAGATCGACCAGGTAAATCGGATCAAACCCGTATTTTTCACGGAATTTTTCCGTATCATAGCTTTCGTAGGTGGTCTGCCCCATCTTGGTCGTCACCAGCCGCACGGTCGTGCCGCCGCCGACCAGCTGCAAGCTGTCGCGGTCGCCCGTGACGACGACGCATTGGTCGCCATGCTCGTTTGCGCGGCGGCTGATCGTGCCGATCAGGTCGTCGGCCTCGTAGCCCGCCAGTTCGCAGCGCACCAGCCCCATTGCGTCCAGCACGTCCTTGACGACCGGCAGCTGCGCTGCCAGCTCGTCCGGCATGCCCTTGCGCGTGGCTTTATAGGAATCGAATTTCAGATGACGGAAGGTTTTCTCCCGCACGTCAAAGCAGACGACGGTGCGGTCGGGTTTTTCGTCGTCCTGCAATTTGAACAGGGTGGCAAGGAAACCGTAAACCGCGTTGGTCGGCAAGCCCTCGTGGTTGGAGAGCTGCCGCACGCCGTAAAACGCGCGGTTCAAAATGCTGTTGCCGTCAATGACCATGATTTTCATCAAAACAATCCTCATTTTTCTGCAAATTTCTGCTTGAGATTATTATATCCTATTGTCAGACATATTTCCAGACAAAATAAGGGACGGAGCATCCCGCCCCGTCCCCTGTTCGATTGTGTTTACGCCCCGAACCGCATTTGCAGCCGCAGCCGGTCGGCAATCATGGAAATAAACTCCGAGTTGGTCGGTTTGCCCTTGACGCCCGACACCGTATAGCCGAAATAGCTTTGCAGCGTTTCGATATCGCCGCGATCCCATGCGACCTCGATCGCGTGGCGGATCGCCCGCTCGACGCGCGAAGAGGTCGTTTTGAATTTCTTCGCAATCGACGGATACAATACTTTGGTAATCGCGCTCACCGCGTCCATATCATTGACCGCCATCATGATCGCCTCACGCAGATACTGATAGCCCTTGATATGCGCCGGTACGCCGACCTGATGGATGACCTCAGTCACGCGCACCTCGAGCGCTTTCCCTTCCCCCGACGGGGTTTCCTCCTGCTTTCCTGCGCGCCACAGGCGGATGCGTTCGCATACGCGCTCGGCCTCCATCGGCTTGCGCAGAAACATATCCACGCCCAGCGCCGTGCATTCCGCCCCGGCCTGAGGACTGGCAAACGCAGAAAGCACCACTACCGCAGGTTTGTGCTGTCCCTGCGACCGCAGGCGATCGAGCACCATGATACCGTCCATCACCGGCAGCACCAGATCGATGATGAGCAGATCAGGTTTGAGTTCCTGCACAGCCGCAAGGGCTTTTCCGCCGTCTTCCGCAATGCCGGCCAGTTCCATATCATCGGCTTGTTCCAGCGCCGCTGCCATGCGCGCGCAGAATTCGCTGTCGTCGTCCGCGATCAATACCCGGATTTTCTGTTCCATGTTGTCAATACCAGCTTTCCGAAAATTTGTCGTCTCTCTTTCTTGTCATTAATTTACCATATACTTCCAAATTATTCAAGGAAAATCTCGAATCTCTGAACTTTTTTCGCTCGACACAATTCGACAAATTTCGACAAACCGCGCCATCATCCGCCTTAATTTTCCATTTCCTCAATCATCCGTTCGATGCCGATGGCATAGCCGCAGGTCGGGTCATTGACCAGAACGTGCGTCACCGCACCAATCAGCTTGCCGTTTTGCAGCACCGGACTGCCGCTCATGCCCTGCACAATGCCGCCGGTTTTCTCGATCAGTTCCGGATCGGTCACGCGCAGCATCATGCCGCGGCCATACTCGTCATCCTCCGGATAAATTTTTTCCACCTGCACAGAATACCTTTCGACCGTGTCCCCTTCGACGTTGGTCAGGATTTCCGCCTCGCCCACCTGAATCTCATCGGCCGATGCCACCGGCACGGATTCCAGCGATTCATAGACCGAACTGTCGGTCAGTGTGCCGAAAATACCGCTCTCGGTGTTCTCATCCACCGTACCGATCGTGCCGTCCGTGGAAAACTCGCCTTGCAGCGCGCCCGGCTCGCCGGCTTCACCGCGCTGCACCGACCCGACCGAGGACTCGATCAGGCTGCCGTCTTTGAGCGGGATGAGCACGCCGGTTTCACTGTCGCAGATGCCGTGGCCGAGCGAACCGTACGCGCCGGTTTCCGGATCGACATAGGTCAGCGTGCCGATGCCCGCCATGCCGTCGCGCGCGAGCACGCCGATGCGGTACACACCGTCCTCATCCGCGCACGGCGTCACGGTCACCGTGCGTGTGCTGCCATCGTTTTCGAGCGTCAGCTCCACCGGTTGCCCGCCGGAAAGCGCGATCTGTTTTTGCAGATCATCGTTGGCGCTGACTTCCGCTCCGTTGACCCCGACGATCAGGTCGCCTTCCTGCACACCCGCATCCCGCGCCGGACAGACCGCGCCGTCCGCCGTCTGCACGTCATCCAGCCGCACGATCAGCACGCCATCCGCGCTCATCTGAATGCCGACCGTATGGCCGATCGGGATGAGGGAGGAGATCTCCGCCGCCTGCGCGGAAACCAGCATCGCAAGGGTCAAAATCAGGGAAACTGCGATTTTTTTTGCATGTCTTTGCTGCATTTTTTCCCCTCCGCGTTTACTATGCCACGCGATGCCCGCAAAAACGCCTGTGACCCTTTGCTTTTCGCGCAGCATTTTTGGCTGCATGAAAAGACTTTGGGATGGAAAGTTTTTCTTACGCACAAAAACGGCGGTTTCTCCGCAGCTTGTGGGAGAAAACCGCCGTTTTTTACAATATTTACAACATGATTTGCCGTGCGCTATTCCATCCAGTCCGTCCACGCGTCCGCAAACTGATTATCCTTGAGACAAACAAAATGAAACGCACCGCTGAGCGGTTCCCCTTCGAGCGTGAACTGCGCGAGCGTTCCCGCCGCAAGCTCGCGCTCGACCACCGCAGCATACAAAAAGGAAACGCCGACGCCGTCCCGGACCAGCGTCTTGATCATCGCGAAGTCGCTGATGCAGGCCAGACTGGGAAAACTGCGCAGCGTGCGGCTGCGGCGGCGCAGCGCCTGTTCAAACACCGCGCGCGTGCCCGATCCCGCCTCGCGCACCAGCAGGCGCTCGCGCACCAGCTCGTCAAAGGGCACCGCGCGCCCGGCAAAACGGTGCGTCGGTGCGCAGACCCCCAGAAATGCCTCCTGCCGGTACATTTTCGCAGCATATTTTTCCTGATCGAAAAAACCTTCGACCAGCGCAAAATCCAGCCGTCCGCCTTCCAATTCGCGCAGCAAAATCTGGGTGTTTTCCACCAGCAGGGAAAAACGGGCGGTGGGATGCGCCTGCAAAAATCGCTGCACCTGCGGAGCGATCACATATTCCCCGATGGTCTTGGTCGCGCCCACCCGCAGCGACACCGCCTCGGGCGCGGCCATGCGCTGCTCGACCTGATCGCAGTTATATGCCAGCGAACGCGCCAGCTCGCGCAGGCGCAATCCGGCATCGGTCAGACGCAGCGTCTTGCCTTCATAGGAAAACAGCCGACAGCCGTAATGATCTTCCAGAAAGTGTACATGATGGGTCACGGCCGGCTGTGTGATGCACAGCTGCTCCGCCGCACGGGTATAGTTCATGGTTTCACATAACACCAGAAAGGTATGCAGTCTTGTGTCCAGCATAAAATCACCTATAAGTACAATTTATGGAAGTATTAGTATTCTTCATTTTATTTTATCGTGAAGCTGTATTATAATCAAGAAAAAAAGAGAAAAAAGAAGGAAAACGACATGCAATTCATCAAACAAAACGGTCCCGGTCTGCTGCTCTGCCTGATCATCGCGCTTCCCTGCTGGTATCTCGGTCATCTGTTCCCCGTGATCGGCGGGCCGGTGTTCGCCATCCTTGCCGGTATGGTGATCACGCTGCTCTGGAAAAACCAGACGCGCTTTGCGGGCGGCATCACCTTCACCTCCAAGAAGATCCTGCAATACGCGGTCATCCTGCTCGGTTTCGGCCTGAACCTGTCTGAAATTGCCAAGGTTGGCGCGCTGTCGCTGCCCATCATCTGCTCGACCATCGCCACCTCGCTGATCATTTCCTTTGTCCTGTACCGCTGCATGAAGATCCCGGCCAATATTTCCACGCTGGTCGGTGTCGGCTCGTCCATCTGCGGCGGCTCTGCGATTGCGGCCACCGCACCGGTCATCGGCGCGGATGACGAAGAGATCGCGCAGGCGATTTCGGTCATCTTCCTGTTCAATGTGCTGGCCGCGCTGATTTTCCCCTCGTTCGGCGGCGCGATCGGCCTGACCAACGACGGCTTCGGCCTGTTCGCCGGCACAGCGATCAATGATACCTCTTCGGTCACGGCCGCCGCTTCCACTTGGGATACTCTGCATGGTACGCAGGGCGCGGTGCTGGCCTATGCCACCATCGTCAAACTGACCCGCACGCTGGCCATCATCCCGATCACGCTCGTGCTCGCCTTCTGGCAGGTACGGCAGGCCAAGCGCAGCAACGAGACGCGCCGCGGCAGCTTCTCCCTCCGCAAGATTTTCCCCTTCTTCATCCTGTTCTTTGTGCTCGCCTCGATCATCACTACGGTTGCCACGATGAACGGCGTGGATGCCGCGGTATTCGATCCCTTCAAATCGCTTTCCAAGTTCTTCATCATCATGGCCATGGCGGCCATCGGCCTGCACACCAACATTATCAAACTGATCCGCACCGGCGGCAAGCCGATCCTGATGGGCTTCTGCTGCTGGATCGGCATCACCGGCGTCAGCCTCGGCATGCAGCACCTGATGGGTCTGCTCTGAGCAGCAAAACGCCAAAACAAAACGGCGGCCCGTCCGAACCCAGTCGGACAGGCCGCCGCTTTTTCTTTTTTTCGCTCAAACCGTGCCCAGCGTCTGCGCACAGGGCAGGCCGAAGCCGTCGCGTGCGGCGCGCACGCCGCAGCCGATCGCTTTCGCCATGACGTAGGACGCGAGCGTCGCGACCGCGTTGAGGTCGGCCTTTTCGTGACCGACCGAGCACGCATAGATCGAATCGCCGTCCGCCGTGGTATGTACCGGCCGGATCGCGCGCGCAAAGCCGTTGTGCGCCATGGATGCCACGCGCGTCAGCTCCGCCTTGCTGAATGCCGCATTGGTCACAATCGCGCCGATCGTTGTGTTGGTCGCCGTTTTGTTCGCCGAAAACGGGTTGCGCGCGGTTTCAATACCCGCATACATCTGCTCCTCGGTCGAGCGCAGACCGTGTCCGTTCTCGGCACGCAGGCCGGCGATCTGACGGCCGGTGTCCACGTCGAAGATATCGCCCAAGGCGTTGACCACCACGATCGCGCCCACGCGGATCTCCCCCGCCTGCACCGCATACGCGCCGATGCCGCTCTTCATGGCATACGGCGCGCCGCAGAACTTGCCGACCGTTGCGCCCATGCCGCCGCCGACGCAGCCCAGCGCCAGCTCGGTGCGCGAAGCGTTCTCGCATGCGCGGTAAGCCATCGCGCCGTCCGGCCGCACGGATTTATCACCGATCGCCAGATCAAAAATGCACGACTGCGCGACCAGCGGCACGGGCGTGATGCCCGTATCAAAGCCAATACCTCGCTCCTCCAGAAAGCGCATCACGCCGCCCGCCGCGTCCAGCCCGAACGCCGATCCGCCCGAAAGCACAAGCGCGTGCAGTCCGGCCGCGTCCGCCACCGGCGCCAGCAGCGGCGTTTCGCGGCTAGCCGGACCGCCGCCGCGGATATCCACCCCCGCGGGCGCACACTCGTCAAACAGAAGCACGGTCACGCCCGTACCGGCTTTTTCGTCCTGCGCCTGGCCGACCTGAAACCCGCCGACCTGCATAAAATCAATCTGCTGCATATTGTTCCTCCTTTGAAAAAAAAGCTGCGGGATACGCAGCTTTTTTCGTTCTATGTGTTGGATCAGACCGTACCGTGCTGTGTTGCTTTCGCGCCGCGGCGACCGAAAATGCTGATCAGCACCTTGCCGACCGCCAGCGTCAGCACCGCAGCGATCAGTGCCTCCGGCACACCGTTGATCGCCACTACGCCCATAATGACCTTAAGCAGCAGGTCAAAGCTCTGGCCGCCCGCCGCCGCGTACTGCTCACCGAACAGCAGGTAAATCAGGCCCATTACGCCGATCGTGTTGACCATGGAGCCCACAAAACCCGCAACCGGCAGCGCCAGCGCCTGCTTGTCATGCGAAATGCGCATCACCAGCTGGAACACCAGACCCGCGATCACACCGATCAGCACGCGCGGCACGATCGCCACGATCAGGCTGGTCCAGTTGCCCGAAAACTCCGGGCTGAAGCTGTAAAACGGGGTGAACACGAACGAGGTCAGGTTCGGGGTGATCGTCGCACGGATGACGCTTGTGATGCCGAACTCCGCACCCAGCACGGCGCCCGCCTTGGGCCCCAGCAGGCACGCACCGAGAATGACCGGGATGTGCATGGTCGTTGCATTCATAAAGCCGAGCGGTATGTAGCCCAGCGGCGTGAACGCCAGCACCAGTTCCAGCGCCACCAGCAGCGCCATCTGCGCCAGCAGCTTTACGTCCGTCTTTTTCTGATTCATATTCTGTTTTCCTCCTGCTCCCGTCCCGCCCTTTTCGTCGGGTACAGGGCTTATTTGGTCAATACGCTTCAGGAGCGATTGCGCTTCCAGATCAGGTGCAGCCCGTCCAGCAGCAGATTCCTGTCGTACTCACACGCAGCGCGCAGATACGGCAGCACCAGCGGTGCACTGTCGCCCGTGACGATCATATGCGGCGTCTGTCCGAGCGCTTCCGCGAAACGCTCAACCATACCGTCCACCATCGCCGCTGCACCGAAAACCGCGCCCACGCGCATCGCGTCCACCGTGTTGCGCGCCAGAACGCCCTCGTTTTTGGCCTCCAGCGCCACAGAAGGCAGCTGTGCCGCCTGCTGACGCAGGGCTTCCACGCTCAAGCGCACGCCCGCGGTGATCGCAGAGCCGACCAACGCGCCCGCCTGATCGAGCACGGTAAACGTCGTCGCCGTGCCCAGGCACACCACCACACAGGGCAGCTTGCCCTTGGCGCGCGCGGCCACAGCGGCCGCCACGCGGTCGGAGCCGACCTGCCGCGGCTGTTCCGAGCGGATGTTCAGACCGGTTTTCACCCCGCTGGACACCTCGATCACGTCGGTCACACCCAGCAGGCGCAGCGCATTTTCCAGCACGGACACCATGCCCGGCACCACCGAGCTGAGCACCGCACCGCGGATGCATCCGGACGGCACGCCATACAGGTCAAAAACCTGCCGCAGCTTGCAGGCATAATCATCTCCGGTCTGCTTGGGTTCGGTCGCGATGGAAGCGGCAAAAACCTGCGCGTCTTCTTCATAACCGCCCAGCAAAACGTGGCTGTTTCCTGCATTGACTGCGATCAGCATGGCGTTTCTCCTTTCCGGCGTATTGCCACCGATATTATACGCCCGCGGCGCCCGCTTGGCAAGCACTTATTTGGGCAGCATGACCGGTGCGGCGAGCAGCGTCCAGAGTGCCGCATATTTGGGACAGATCTGCCCCTGAATATTCCCTTTTTCCCGCGAATAATCCCACACATCCATATGATAGACGCGGTTGACCGTGCAGCCGACCACATATTCCGCCGCTGTGATGCACGCCGCGCCGCACAGGCAGCGCGCAAGCGGCTTCTCCCCGCGCACACGGCCTCGCAGCCGGTGCAGCCCGACCAGCACCGCGCCGCCCGTCAGCGCCATCGTCCAGTGCGTATAGCCGCGCCAAAGGATTTCAATGAGCGAATATCCGCCCGCACCCAACAAAAAAAGTCCCGCTGTTTGTCCTTTCATCACAAATCACCGGAACTTATTCTGTCTGTTTTGCCGTTTTTTATGCCTGCTCTGCACGGCAAACCGCGAGCGCCGCCGCAAAATCACCCTCGACGATCCGCGCGCTGCACGACAGCATCAGATTGAGCGGCAAGCCGAAATCCTCGACCGAAAAACCGTTTTCGTCCCGCTCGCCCAGCTTTTCGCGCAGGCTGCGCGCATCCGATACATAGCCATATACGGTTTTGCCCTTGGCAAACGCATAACCGACCTCAAAGCAGGTGCCGCTGTCCGGCTCCGCCCCGCGGAAGGCGTTGAGGTTGGCGATCACGATATCCGCGCTGTCGATCAAACCGCAGTTGCCGGCAAAAATCGCCTGTGCGGTATCCGCCTCGTTGTCAAACGGATACAGGCCGATAAAACCCTTTTCCGCGCACATCATTTTCATTTTGGCGCCGCGCTGTACCGCGTCCGGCGCAAACACATCAAAACCTGCAAGATAAATCTTTTTCATTTTGTTCTCCCTTCTGACCTCTCAACGCAGCAGGCGGATCACCCAGTCCTGTACGAACAGCACAAACAACACCCAGAACACCGGTTTGCGCCGGTCGCCCAGCCGCGCCACACCTTTTTCCACCAGCGGCTGCAAGATGTACAGGATAATCATGCCGCCCACGCCAAAACGCAGGCTCGCCGACAGGCAGATGCGCCCCTGCCACTGGATGCTGTACCGCGTATAGTCCCACAGCCAGCCGCCGGTCGTCCATTCAAGCAGATAGCTGGTGATCAACTCGACCACGGTCGTCAGCAAAACGATCGCAGCAAACACCACAACGGGTGTCACGCTGACCTTTCCGATGCGCAATGGCTTACGCGACAGCGGCCGCAGGCAGGCAATAATCAGCAGCGCCCCAAAGCCGTACACCGGCAGATACGGCCCGAACAGAAAACCGCGGTTGGAAAACCCCCAGCGGTATACCACAACTTCCAGGAACACCTCATAGATCCAGCCGATGACCGCATATATCCAAAAATACAAAAACCATGTTTGAAAGCACGCCGCAGCCTTTTCTTTCCCTTTCATTGGCGTTTCTCCTTTCCCCCACAAAAGAACCCTATCCATCGGTATGAGCAGTATACCATACTTTGCCGCCGAGGGAAAGTATGGCACAAAAAAAGCGGCCGCAGCGCGACCGCTTTTTTATTTTACAGACGCCGGATGCCCAAAGATGCGCTTGCCGCAGCGCCGCAATGCGGCCGCAGCGCTGTCCACGCCCCACGCAATCAGCACCGCCCCCACGAGTGTGCACACTGTCAGCACCGCGTAAAACACATACCGGTTGATCTCCGGCTGCGCCTGCAGCAGCTCAAGCGAGCACGAGGTCAGCACCAGCACATGCGCCAGATACGCCTGATAGGAATGCCGCCCGACAAAGCCGCATAACTTGCAGATCGGCCGCACCTGTGCCAGCCATTCCGCCAGACCGTACAGGAACAAAATGGCCGCCAGCGTCATCACTGCGTAAACCGGGGACAAAAAGCTGACGCAGGAGAAATTGACCGCGCCGGTATTCTGTACCGCGCGCACGCTCAGATAGGCGGCATACCCGGCCGAACCGACGAACAGCAGACCGGTCAGCACGAGCAGGCGGCGCGCCCAAGCCGTGAACACGGCTGTAAACAAGCCGCACAACGCGCCCATCGCAAAATAGCCCAGCCACGGCACAAAAATCCGGGTGCGCCATGTGACGAGCAGCTGCTGTGCAATCCTGCCCGTCGGATGCCACGCCAACAGCACCAGCCACACCGCAAACAAACCAACTAGTACCAGCGCAGCCCGCTGTCGTGTGCCGCATCGGCGGCGCAGCGCATCCCGCACCAGAAAGAACAGCGGCATCACCAGCACAAACTGGAAGATCATCGGCACATACCAAAGGTGGTAGTCCGCGTCTCCGTACAGCACACTGCGCACCACCGTGCGCAGCGTGACCGGTTTTTCCGTATAGAGGAGATACACCACCGACCAAAGGACATATGGCAGCGCCAGCTGCCGCAGCCGCTTACCCAGATAAGGCAGATACCGCGGCCGGTCGGTATGTACATAAAACAACGCCGCGCCAAACAAAAAGACAAACATCGGTACGGCAAAACGAATTGGCTCAAACAAAACGGCAATCACCAGTTTTTCGTTCAAGCCAATTTCCGGTCGGCGCGCATAGGCGCCCAATATGTGTTGCGCCGCCACCGCCGCGAAAGCGGCGGTGCGGAGCACATCCCATGACGGCACATGCGGTTTCCGCTTGGCAGCGGGGGCCGTGCCGTCCATTTTTTGTGTCATAAACGTAACAGTCCTTTGCGGGTCGTCCCGGTTTACAGGCGCGCTTCCAGTTCCTTGCGGCGATCCTCATAGCCCGGCTTGCCGAGCAGCGCGAACATGTTCTTTTTGTACGCCTCCACGCCCGGCTGGTTGAACGGGTTGACGCCGAGCAGATAGCCCGAAATGCCGCAGGCCTTCTCGAAGAAGTAAACCAGATAGCCGAAGTGCCATGCATCGGTCTTGTCGATCTCGATGATGATGTTGGGCGTGCCGCCGTCCATATGCGCGATCAGCGTGCCCTGATACGCCTTGGAGTTGACAAACTGCACGCTCTTACCCGCCAGATAGTTCAGGCCGTCGATATCCTCGGCGGTTTCTTCGATATAGCTCTCCGAACGCGGCTGCTTAACCCAGACAACGGTTTCAAACATATTGCGGGTGCCGTCCTGAATGAACTGACCGATTGAGTGCAGGTCGGTCGAGAAGTTGGCCGAAGTAGCAAACAGGCCCTTGTGGTCCTTGCCTTCGGACTCGTCAAACAGCTGCTTGAACCACTCGCCGAGCATGACGAGCGCGGGCTCATAGTTGACCAGGATCTCCATAGCCTTTCCCTTCTGGTGCAGAATAGTGCGCAGCGCCGCATACTTGGCGCAGTCATGGTCCGTGCCTTCCGCGTACGCCTTGCGCGCTTCCGCCGCGCCTGCCATCGCCGCGTCGATATCCACACCGGCCGCCGCCATCGGCAGCAGGCCGACTGCGGTCAGCACGGAGAAGCGGCCGCCGACGTCGTCCGGTACGACAAAGGTCTCGTAGCCCTCGTCATCCGCGAGCTTTTTGAGCGCGCCGCGCGATTTGTCGGTCGTGGCAAAGATGCGGTCCTTCGCGCCTTCCTTGCCGTACTTTTCTTCGATCAGCTTTTTGAAAATGCGAAACGCGATGGCCGGCTCGGTCGTCGTGCCCGACTTGGAAATGACATTGATGCAGAAGTCACGGTCGCCGATGATCTTAATCACGTCATTGAGGTAGGACGACGAGATATTGCTGCCGACGAAGTATACTTCCGGAATGCCTTCCGGACGCACGCCGTTATACATCTGACCGCCCACGAACTCGATCGCGGCGCGGGCACCCAGATACGAACCGCCAATGCCGATGACGACCAGCACGTCGCAGGTCTGCTGAATCTTCTTGGCCGCCTGCTTGATGCGGGCGAATTCTTCCTTATCATACGCCTCCGGCAGGTCCACCCAGCCGAGGTAATCGTTGCCCGCACCGCTCTTGCCGTGCAGGGTGTCCTGCGCCGCCTTGACCAGCGGCGCCATGCAGGCCAGCTCTTGTTCCGCTACAAAGCCCTTCAATCCTGTCAGTTTCAATTCCATCGACATTACTGCATTTCCCCTTCATTCATATTGTGAAAAGCCACTTCATTGACTTACAGCAATTCTTTTATTAGTATACCATATCTGTGGCAAAGCGCAAGGATTTTGTTGACTTTCTACAAAACTTTTACTTTCACGACACGCAAATACGGCATTATTGCCCACCGCATTTCTATGCAATCTATAAAAAAGCCGCTCCCAAAGGGAGCGGCTGTGTTTTAGCGGTAAATCGGGAAATTCGAGCAGATATCACACACATTGTGACGGATTTCGTCCGCCTTGTTGTCGAAATCGGTCGCTGCCTGCCAGATGAACTCGGCGATGTGCAGCATTTCGGGTTCACCAAAGCCACGCGAGGTGACCGCCGGCGTGCCGACACGCTGGCCGGAAGTGACAAACGGGCTCTCCGGATCGTTCGGGATCGCGTTCTTGTTAGCGGTGATATAAACCTCGTCCAGACGACGCTGCAGTTCCTTGCCGGTGATGCCGGTCTTGCGCAGATCGATCAGCATGAGGTGGTTGTCCGTGCCGCCGGAAACCAGATCAAAGCCCTGATCGAGCAGTGCCTTCGCCAGCACGCGCGCATTGGTGATGACCTGCTGCTGGTACGCCTTGAACTCGGGCTTGAGCGCCTCGCCGAAGCAGACAGCCTTGGCTGCAATCACATGCTCGAGCGGGCCGCCCTGCGTGCCCGGGAAGATCGCCTTGTTGAACTTCTTGCCCAGCTCTTCGTTGTTGGACAGGATCACGCCGCCGCGGGGGCCGCGCAGCGTCTTGTGCGTGGTGGTGGTGACCACATCCGCATAGGGCAGCGGGCTCATGTGCAGGCCGGCCGCAACCAGACCCGCGATATGCGCCATATCCACAAACAGGTACGCGCCGACTTCGTGCGCGATCTCTGCAAACTTGGCAAAATCAATGGCGCGCGGATACGCAGATGCGCCGGCGATGATCATCTTGGGCTTTTCCTTCTTGGCCAGATCACGCACCGCGTCATAGTCGATATAGCCGTTGTCGTCCACACCGTAAGATACGATATGGTACAGCAGGCCGGACTGGTTGACCGGCGAGCCATGCGTCAGGTGACCGCCGTTGTCCAGGCTCATGCCCAGCACGGTGTCGCCCGGCTTGCACAGCGCCTGATAAACCGCCATGTTGGCCTGCGCACCCGAATGGGGCTGCACATTGGCATACTTCGCGCCAAATACTTCACACACACGTTTGATGGCCAGGTTTTCTACCTCATCGACACATTCGCAGCCGCCGTAGTAGCGCTTGCCCGGATAACCTTCTGCATATTTATTGGTCAGCACAGAACCCATTGCCGCCAAAACTGCTTCACTGACGATGTTTTCCGAAGCGATCAGCTCAATATTGCGGGCCTGACGGTCATACTCCGCCTGAATCATGCGGCCCAGCTCGGGATCATACGCCTTTACAAATTCCATTGCCTCGCGTACCATATTTCAACCTCCATCACACATGTGCTTTAGACTTCTATTTTATTAAACCACATTTTACCCTTTGATGCTATTGGCAAACAGATAGATTTTGCCCCTGCTTGCCTGCACATTATGTTGAAATTGTTAAATCTGGTATGACAGCTTGCTTTCTGCTCCAAATATGGTATCATAGTATCATATACGCTGTCAGGAGAGGATATTCCATGACCAAACAAGAACGCGCCCGCGCGGTCACTGAACTGCTGCGCGAAGTTTATCCCGAGGCGGTATGCGCGCTGCATTATACACATGACTATGAACTTTTGTTCGCCACGCGTTTGTCCGCGCAATGCACGGATGCGCGCGTCAACATCGTGACCGAAACGCTGTTCAAGCAATTCCCCACGCTGGAAAGTTTCGCTCAAGCGCCCGAGGAAGAGATCGCGGAAGCGATCAAGACCTGCGGCCTGTTCCGCACCAAGGCGCGCGACCTCAAGGCCTGCGCGATCATGCTGCTCGACCAGTACGGCGGCAAGGTGCCGGACACGATGGAAGAACTCCTGAAGCTTCCCGGCGTCGGCCGCAAAACGGCAAACCTCATCCTCGGGGACATTTTCGGCAAACCCGCGATCGTCACCGATACACACTGTATCCGTCTGTCCAACCGGCTTGGCTTTGTCAAAAACGAAAAGGACCCCGTCAAGGTGGAAAACGCGCTGCGCAAACTGATCGACCCGGCGGAGTCCTCGGATTTCTGCCACCGGCTGGTGCTGTTCGGCCGCGAACACTGCACCGCGCGCAATCCCAAATGTCAGGACTGCCCACTCGGCGCGGTTTGTCCGTCTTATCCGATCACAAAATAAACTGCTGTTACATACAAAACCGCCGCAGGCATGCCTGCGGCGGTTTTTTCATCCCTGTGTTGTTATTTTGCGTCCCAGCCGTTTTCCTCGGTCGCTTCGAGCAGACAGGTCTCGCTGTTCAGCCCGCGTCCCTCAAACACCGGACGGTTGTTTTCATAAATCAACCGCAGTCCCTCGAGCGTCAGGTTGGGATCGACCTCGTCGATCAGGTCGCAATATTCCGCCATCATGCGGCCCATGCCGCCCGTGGCGATCACGCGTGCGTTGCCGCCGAGTTCCTTGCGGATATCCGTGATGATGCCGCTCAGCGCGCCGACATAGCCGCGCACCGCGCCCGACTGCATGGACTGCACAGTGGTTTTGCCGATGGCGTGTTCCGGCCGCTCGATATCCACGCGCGGCAGCTTGGATGCCTTGAGAAACAGCGCCTCCATCGCAACCTTGATGCCCGGGAAGATCGCACCGCCCTGATACGCGCCGTTCTCGTCGATCGCATCAAACGTAGTGGCCGTGCCGATATCCACAATGACCAACGGCTTGCCATACTTGCGCACCGCGGACACCGCGTTGACCAGACGGTCCGTGCCGACCTCACGCGGATTGGCATAGCAATTTTCAATACCGATATCCACATCGCGTCCCGCGATGACCGGCCGCACCCGCAGATATTTGCGGATCGCATTGATCAGCGTATACATCACCGGCGGCACGACCGACGCGATGATCACCGCGCGCGTCTCGTTGCGGTCAATGCCGTGAAAATGGTAATACTGCGAAATCTGCATGCCCAGCTCATCCGAAGTGCGCTCCGCATTGGTCGAAATGCGGAACGAGCCGCGCAGTTTTTCCCCCTCATATAATCCGAACACCATGTTGGTGTTGCCTACATCGATTGCCAAAAGCATATCTATTCCCCTTAGTTTGTCTTATGAACTGATTTTCTCCTGCCGCAGCAGTCCGCCGTCCTCATCGAGCAGTTTGAGCTGCCGTGCCTGTCCGTTTTCCACCGTCAGGCGGCCGTAACTCGGCGGGCCGCCCCGCGGCAGGCTAATGCTGCCCGGATTGCAGACCAGCACGCCGTGCTCACGCTCCAGATACATGCGGTGCGTATGCCCAAAAAAGGCAAAGCCGCAGCCCTCCTCACGCGCACAGCGGGCAACCATATCGCCTTCGCGGGAATAGACCTGCTCGCGATGACCGTGCGTCAAAAAGATGCGCACGCCCCCGGCCGAAACCACCGCATGCTCCGGCACGTCGCGGTCGAAATAATCGTTGTTGCCGCGCACCGCGCAAACCGTCAGGTTAGGAAACACGGTTTGCATTTCGCGCGCATCGTCCGTATGGTCGCCCAAATGCAGCACCATATCGGGCGCTTCGCGCTCGATGGCGCAGGCCATACTCACGTTATAGCCATGCGAATCGGCAAAGATCAGGATTTTCACGTCTACGTCCCCCTTTCGGCGACACAGCAGTATTTTACAACGCGGGCGCGCGCTTGTAAACCCTCTCCCTCACATTTTTCCCTTTCGCCGCATATACTGGCAACAAACGATGCATGGAAAGGGATGGGAATCATGCCCAATCAAGATGAAATTCTCCGCCGTCTCGCCGAGCAGGCCGGCAAAGGCGATGCCCTCGCGCAGCTGCAAGCCGCGCTGCGCACACCGAACGGTCAGAAAGCCGCACGGATCATCTCCGACCGCCACGCGGCCGATCTGGAACGCGCGGCACAGGCCGCCCAGCGCGGCGACATGGGAGAAGCCGCCCGTCTGGCGCGGCAGCTGATGCAGACCGAGGAAGGCGCAAGCCTTGCCGCCCAGCTCAAGAAAATTTTCGGCAAGTAAGGAGGGGCCTGCATGGATAACGATATGCTGTCCTCCCTGCTCAGCGACCCCGAAGCGCTGCAAAACGCGATGAAAACCGTCTCCGGCATGCTGGGCGGCGCGGACACGTCTGCGTCCCCTGCCGCAAGCGACTACGACCCCACCACCGAATGGATGGAGCGCGCGCTGCCCGTATTCGGCGCGATCGTGCAGAGCGGACAGAGTGCGGTCAAACAGGAAAAGCGCGCCCTGCTGGGCGCGCTCAAGCCGTTCGTCACCGATGAAGTCGCCGGTCAGTTCGATCATGCCATGCGTTTGGTCAGCATGGCGCGCATGGCGCGCGCAGCGCTCGGCCAGTTCGGCCAACTGAGCCGCGCGGACAGGGAAACGCCGTCCGACGGCGGCACGCGTGCGCTCTGATGCGAAAGGAGGGCAACCGTTTTGTATAACCGCTATCTGACCGACGCCGCCGCCAGCGCACCGCTACATAACGAAAAGGTTCCGCCACCGCCGCAAAGCAGTCCAACCATTTCCGCGCTGGCGGAACTGTCCCGCGGGCTGTCCGGCCGGCTGCAAAACATCCGGCTGGACGCGGACACCATTATCGCGCTGGTCATCGTCTGGTTCCTGCTCTCGGACGACGGCGGCGAGGTAGACTGGGAGCAGCTCATCCTAATCGGGGTGCTGCTCGTGCTGGGGATCTGACATATGGGTCAGATCCCTTTTTTCGCAGCTGTTACTCCGCCGCCTGCTGTGCTTTCAGCCGTTCCGCCGCGGCGTCCGTCAGTTTGGCATATTCCGCAAGGCTCAGCCGCTCGCCGCGCACACGCGGGTCAAGCCCGACCGACTCGATCAGCGCCGTGATGCCGTCCTTGCCCAGCGCGCCGCCCAGCACCGGGCCAAGCGCGTTGACCAGCGTCTTGCGGCGCATATTGAACGCCGCACGCACGAGCGCAAAGAACAGCTTTTCGTCCTGCGTCTCGACCGCGGGCTGCGGCAGCGGGGTCAGCTGCAAAACCGCGGAATCCACCTTGGGCCGCGGCACAAAGCAATCCGCCGGCACATCGAACAGGATCTCCGCTGCGGCATGATACTGCACATAGATGGAAAACGCCGAGTAAGCTGCCGTGCCGGGCGCGGCGCAGATGCGCTCAGCGACCTCCTTCTGCACCATGACCGTGATCTTGTCAAACGCGCGGCTTTCGAGCAGCGCGGTGATCGCGGGCGTGGTGATATAATACGGCAGATTGGCGCACGCGACCGCGTGCCCGTCCCCGAACTTTTCCTGACACAGCGCGGCAAGGTCGATCGACAGCACGTCGCCCTGCACGACCTCGTAGTTGTCAAATTCCGCGAGCGTCTCGTCCAATACGGGCAGCAGCGCGCGGTCGAGTTCGACCGCAACCACCTGCCCCGCCAGCCGGCACAGTTCGGCCGTCAGGCAGCCCATGCCCGGGCCGACTTCGACGACGTTACCCGCCTCCGCCGCGCCGCTCATCGCGGCAATGCGCTGCGGCACCGAACTGTCAGTCAAAAAATTTTGGCCAAGCGATTTGGAAAAATGGAACCCGTGCTTGGCCAAAACCGTACGGATCACATCAATATCACAAAGATTCATCGTTTTCTTCCCTCAGAAAAGGCCGGCGGGAAAACGCCGCCGGCCTTTGTGTTGCACATCCCAAATACCTGTCCGGAAAAATCCGGCAGGATTTCTATCAATTGATTATTCTTCGCCTTCGATCAGGCCGTATCCGCCTGCCGCACGCTTGTAAACGACCGCATGGATGTTGTCGTCATCCGCGTTGCGGAAGAAGTAGAACTGATGATCGAGCAGGTTCATCTGCAAGATCGCCTCGTCCACGCTCATGGGCTTGACGTCAAACTTCTTGCGGCGCACGACGTCGAAATCGTCCTCCGCCAGCGCTGCCTGCTGCTCGGCCATCTTATCAAACGCGCCTTCGCGCAAACGCTTCTCCAGACGGGTCTTGTGCTTGCGGATCTGGCGCTCGATGCTGCTGATTGCGCCGTCCACGGATGCAAACATATCAGTCGTGGTTTCCTCCGCGCGCACGACCAGACCGGTCTGGCGCACCGTGATTTCCACGGTCTGTTTGCCGCGCAGTTCGCTGAAGGTCAGCGTGGTGTCGGAATCCTGATGGAAATACCGATCCAGCTTTTCGACCTTGCGCAGCGCGTATTGCCGCAGATCGTCGTCAATTTTCATTTTTCTCTCGACGATGGTAAACTTCATAACATCATCTCCTAACGGGCCGGAGGCCCAAGATACTTGTCGCCGCAGGCTGTTTTATACAGCAGCGGCATAGTGGGATTTGCTATCTTCAGTATACCACGTCTTCGGGCAAAATGTCCAATCTATTTTGCACAAGTTCACAAATTGTTCAGCATCTTGCCAAGACCGATTCAGATTTCCCCTTCAGCATGGCGCGTGACATGGCAGGAGATATTGACCACGCACGGCAGGCCCGCAATATGCGTGCCGAACGGCTCGATCGCACAGGACAGCGCGGTCACCGTGCCGCCCAGACCCTGCGGGCCGACGCCCGAAGCATTGACCTTGTCGAGAATGGCCTGCTCCATCTCCGCGTACAGCGGGTCGGCGCTGTGCTCGCCCACCGGGCGCAGCAGCGCGCGCTTGGCGAGGTAGGCCGCCTTGTCGCTCGTGCCGCCCAAGCCCACGCCGATGACGATCGGCGGGCAGGGATTGGAGCCCGCGTGGATGCAGGCGTCCGCAATAAAGTCCACGATCTGCTCGCGCGTTGCGGCGGGGGTGAACATCTTCATCGCGGTCATGTTTTCCGAGCCAAAGCCCTTGGGCGCGACCGTGATGCGCACCTTGTCGCCCGGCACGATCGAAGTGTAGAGGATGCAGGGCGTATTGTCGTTTGTGTTTTCGCGGCGCAGCGGATCGCCTACGACCGACAGACGCAGATAGCCGTCAATGTAGCCGCGGCGCACGCCTTCGGTGACCGCGTCCTCAAACGCGCCGCCGGTCAGGTGCACATCCTGTCCCACCTCGGCAAATACGATCGCCATGCCCGTGTCCTGGCAGACCGGCACATCGTTTGCACGCGCCAGATCACAGTTTGCGATCATCTCGCCGAAAATCTCCTTGCCCAGCGGCGACTGCTCGGCCTTCTGACCGTCCACAAATGCCTGCCGCAGGTCGGCGGGCAGATAATAGTTTGCGTCAATGCAAAGCTGACGCACGAGTTTTGTCACTTCCGAAACGTCGATCTCTCTCATGTTGTCCTCCTGTATTCCAGTGCGCCGTTTACCCAAACAGCCTGCACCTGTGTTGTAAACTCCAGCGGATCGCCGCTCCACAGCACGCAGTCCGCGTCCATACCGGCCTGCAAGCTGCCGATGCGGTTCGCCATGCCCGCGATCCGCGCCGGCACCGACGTGACCGCGCGCAGCGCGTCGGTTTTGTCCATCCCTGCGCGCACGGCAAGCATCAGCGCCATCGGCAGCAGCCGCAGCGGGATTTCCGGGTGATCGACCGTGATCGCAGTTGGGATGCCCGCGCGAGCCAAAATGCCCGGCGCTTCGTCAGTCAGGTTGCGCAGCTCGGGTTTGGAACGGTCGGTCATATACGGCCCGCTCACCACCGGCACGCCCTCTTCCGCCAGCAGGTCGGCCACCAGATGCGCTTCCGTGCCGTGAATGATGACCGGCTTGATGCCAAATTCCTTTGCGATGCGCAGCGCGGTGAAAATATCGTCCGCGCGGTGTGCATGGAAATGCGCTTCGATCTTGCCCCAAAGCAGCGGCAGCAGCGCTTCCAGCTTGGCGTCGTAGTCCGGCCCGTCCTCATCCGGATCGCTTTCCGCGCGTTCCCGCCGCGACAGATACTCCTTGGCCTTGTAAAGCTGCTCCCGGATGAGCGCGGCGGTTGCCATACGGGTGACCGGTGCTTCGTCCTTATCGTGATAGACCGACTTGGGGTTTTCGCCCAGCGCAAATTTGATTGCGAGCGGCGCCTTGAGCACCATATCGTCCACGCGGCGGCCCGCGGTTTTGATCAGCGCGATCTGCCCGCCGATCGGGTTGGCGCTGCCCGGGCTGACCGCGGTTGCAGTCACGCCGGCCTCGATGGCCTCGCGGAAACCGCGGTCCATCGGATTGATGCCGTCGATCGCGCGCAGATGCGGCGTGACGGGGTCGGTGTCCTCGTTGCCGTCCGCGCCCTCAAAGCCCAGCCCGTCCTCATACAGGCCGAGGTGCGAGTGAATGTCGATCAGGCCGGGGGTCAGGATCCCGCCCGCGCCGTCGAAAACCTGTTCGCAGTCCGGCGGGGTCTGCGTGCCCGTGGCGGTGATTTTCCCGTCCTCCAGCAGCACCCAGCCGAAAAACCGCGTGTCCGCCTCGTCCATCGTCCAGACGGTTACATTTTTGATCAGGATTTTATTCATGCAAAACCTCTTTGAAAAAAGCATTGACATAATTGGTAAAATATGGTATATTAACCATGGCAGTTGAAAAGCTGCCATGCACCGTTCATATCTTTATCCCCACAATCCTACTTTTGGCGCTCTTTCGCAAGGAAGAGCGCGTTTTTTGCGCCTTTTTGCAGAAATTGTCGAATAAAAACAAAACCGAGGTCACCCTCGGTTTTTGTGTTTATCTGCGCCGGCGCGAACCGTTTTTACGGTCGGCCGCATGGCGCACGTCGGCCTGACGGCTCTCGCTGTCCGACATGAACGCCTTCAGTTTATCCTCAAAGCTCATCGTTGCGGGATCCTTCGGCTGCTGTGCAGCACGGCCGCGCGGTGCGGCGGAGCGCTGCTGGAAACGCGGCTGACGGGGCGCATAACCGCCCGTCCGTTCCGACCGATGCTCCTGCGGCTGGGCCTTCTTGATGGAAAGGTTGATGCGGCCGGCCTGATCGATATTGATGATCTTGACCTTGACCATCTGCCCTTCCTGCAGAAAATCCTTGATATCGTTGACAAAGCTTGACGCAACCTCAGAGATATGCACCATGCCCGACTTGCCCTCCGGCAACGCAACGAACGCGCCGAACTTGGTAATGCCCGTTACCTTACCTTCTACAATCGTTCCCACTGCCAAATCCATATAAGCTTTTTTGCCTCCGTTACTCTTTTCCCTTTTACCGGCTGGAGGTGTCCACAAAAACACGTTCCCCGGGTTCCGCATAGCTCAGTTCGGTGCGTGCCAGCTCGCTGATATCCTCCTCGGTAATGCCGTTTTGCATTTCCTGCCGCAGCTGTTCGTTGGCTTCCTGATATTCCTGCACCTGCTGGGTCAGGGAGTCAAGCTCAGCCCGCTTATCCGCGATCTGCGACTGCAGTCGGACGATCGTGACCACTGCGTAAAGCAAAAACGCCAGCATCGCTATTTTTACCACAACCGGCATTTTCCGCTTCGACACGTTTCTCACCTCGTACTGTCTGTCCGCGTCAAACTGACTTGAGTTTTATTTTATACCTTTCCCGCGAAAAATGGAAGAGGGTTTTGCAAACTTTTTTGCAAAAAATGCAATTCTGCCCGCAAGAGAGCACTGCCGCAGGCGCTGTGCCATGCTTTGTCCCGCGCGGCACAGCAGCGCAACGCCCTGCGCGATGCCGCGCAGCACCCCTTCCAAAACCGCAAGCACCAAACCGCTGAGCAGCCCAAAATACAGGGCCGCGCCGCCCGCCGCGCCGGCAAGCACGAAATAACGGTCCTGCCCGGCAGCCAGCAGCAGGTTGAACTCAAACAACGCGGCAAGCAGGACCAGCCAGAATGCCAGATCGCACACCGCCGTGGCCGCCCATCCGAACCCAAACAGCCGCCGCGGGGCGCGCAGCAGGTCATACACCACGCCGATGCCTGCGCCCAGAAGCACGCTTTGCAGGAACAGGCGCAGCTGCTCCTGATTGGAAAAGAACTCCATCCCGCTTCACCCGCCAAACAACCGCTTGAACCAGCTGCCGCGCGGCTGCACGCTGTCGTCGTATTCGATCAGGCCGATTTCGCCTTCCACGATCAGCTCCCCGGCCTCCAGCTGCAGCCGCTCCACATGCAGCCCCTGCCCGCGCACGACCACCATGCCGCGCACGGTCTCCAGCAGCACCTGTTCCTCGTCAAAGCTCTGCACGTCCACAACGCCGGAAACCGACAGCTTCTCCCGCCCCTCCAGAATGATGTTATGCGGCATTTCCCTGTTGCGATCTTCGGATGCCATCAGCCATTCCCTCCCTGCAAAAAAACATCCCGCTCCCTTCATCCTATGAAGGGGCGGGATGTTTTAGCACTCGGTCAGGAGATTTCGCGGTACATAGCGGCGGCGTCCGCCTTGAGCGCATGCTCTGCAATGGCAAGCACTTCCACCTTCATGGTGCGCTGGCCAAAGGCAATTTCAATGATATCGCCTGTTTTCACCTGATACGACGCCTTTGCCGGCTTTCCGTTGACCGTGATACGCGCGGCGTCGCACGCATCGTTTGCCACGGTGCGGCGCTTGATCAGGCGCGAAACCTTGAGGTATTTATCCAGTCTCACGTTATTCTGCGTCCACCTTATCCTTGAGGGTTTTGCTGGGCTTGAACACCGGCATGGTTGCCGCCGCGATCGGGATTTCCTCACCCGTGCGCGGATTATGGCCCGTACGCGCCGCGCGCTGCTTGGTTTCAAACGAACCAAAGCCGCTGATCTGCACCTTATCGCCGGATGCCAGCGCATCGCCGATCGCCGTAAATACCGCATCGATCGTCTTTTCCGTATCCTTTTTGGAAAGGCCGGTTTTGTCCGCAACGAGCGTGACAAATTCGCTTTTCTTCATGCGTAGTTCCTCCGTTATTCCTGTTCCTTTGATTTATTCCAAAGCGCATCCAGTTCTGCCAGCGACAAATCGGACAACGCCTTGTTCTCCCCGCGCGCCTGCCGCTCCATCGAAGCAAAGCGGCTGATAAACTTGTTGCACGTCTTTTCGAGCGCGCGCTCCGGATCGATCTTCAAATGCCGCGCGACATTGACCACCGCAAACAGCAGATCGCCCAGCTCTTCCTCGGCGTCGCCGTTGCCGTCCATCGCCTGACGCAGCTCTTCGGTCTCCTCGCCGACCTTTTCAAACGCGCCCTGCGCATTTTCCCAGTCAAAGCCGACCTTCGCAGCCTTTTTCTGCAGCTTTTCCGCACGGATCAGGCTGGGCAGGCTGCGCGCCACGCTGTCAAGCGCGGAGGTATCGGTCTCCTGATGCTTTTCCACCCGCTTGAGCGCATCCCAGTTTTGCAGGATCTCCTCAGACGAGCTGACTTCCACCGAGCCGAAAATGTGCGGATGCCGGAAAATCAGCTTTTTGCACACACCGTCCGCCACGTCGCCAATGTCGAACACGCCTTTTTCCTTTTCCATCTGCGTGTGGAACACGACCTGCAGCAGCACGTCGCCCAGCTCTTCCTTCAGGTGCTCGGTGTCCTGCTCGTCGATCGCCTCGCAGACCTCATAGGTCTCCTCAATGAAATTGCGGCGGATGGACTGGTGGTCCTGTTCCCGATCCCACATGCAGCCGTCCGGCGCGCGCAGAATCTCCATGATCCGCAGCAGATCGTCAAAATTATACTTCTCTTTTTGCTGAAAATCAACCATTTTTCGCACTTCCTGCTCACTTTAAGTGTAATATATTTGCTAATTTCTCGCCCTTTGGCAAGAGCAGCACATCCTCGCGTTCCACGGCGTGCAGCAGCAGCAATAACACAACATAAACCACCACCGCCACCGCGATCGAAGCGAGCGTGACCAACTTATCCAGCACCGTACCGGGCGCCGCATCCAGCACCCGCAGCAGCACGGTATGGCACAGATAGGTCGCCGCGCCCATGCCCACCGTCGCCGCAAACGGCCGTCCCGCCGTTTTGCCCAGCGGCGGCAGCGCGTGCGACAGCCGTCCGATATGGAACAGGTTGATCAGGGCGATCAGCCAATAGCACACCGCTGTGCTGATCGGTGCGCCCGCAATATTGAGTTCCGGCATGCCGATCAGGACATAATCGCCGAAAATCTTCACCAGCGCGCCGAGGAACATCGAAATCAGGGGCAGATCAATCCGTCCAAACGCCTGCAACACCGCATTGGTGATCGCCACCAGCGCCACGGCCGGCACGGCAAAGCCCAGAATCGCCATCAGCTGCCCGCCGAGCACCGTGCCCTCGGAATAGAACATCCGCAGGATCGGCCCGGACAGCAGCAAAAAGCCCGCGCCTGCCGGCAAGGTTATGATCATGGTCAGCCGCATCGCGGTCGCCATGGTCTTGGATACCTTGGTAAAGTTCTGCGCCGCCCGCGCACTCGCGATCGTCGGCAGGACGCTGACGGCCAGCGCCGTAATCAGCGTCTGCGGCAGATTGAAAAAGTTGACCGCGTTGCCGGTGTAAATGCCGTAAGCGGTCGTGGCCGCCTCGGCCGTCATGCCGACCGCAGGGCTTTGCAGCCGCGCGGAGATCAGCGCCACGTCGATCAGGTCGGTCAGGCTCATGACCGCCGAGCTGATCGTGATCGGAATGGAAAGCGACAGCAGGGTTTTGGCCAGCTCCCGCGTCGGCCGCACCGCGTCGCTCAGCAGATGCACCGGTTCGGACCGCCGGCGCGTGATGCCCGCCTGCACGAGCATATAGCCCGCCGCGACGACCTCGCCCAGCGTAACGCCCAGCACGGTCAGCGCCGCGACCATCGGGTCGTCCAGCCCCAGCTGCTTGGCGTAATAGGCAAGGCCCAGACCGGCAAACAGCTTGCCCATCGCCTCGATCACCTGGGAGACCGCCGTTGGCACCATGTTGGCCCGGCCCTGATAATATCCGCGGAACACGGACAGGATGGCAACCATTGCAACGCTCGGCGCGATTGCCATGACCGCCAGCCGCGCATCCGGGTTTTTGATCCAGCCCGCGAACGTATCCGCGCCGAAGAACAGCACCACGGTCGCCAACACGCCTACCGGGACAAAAATGCCCGCCGCGACGCGCACGATCCGGCGCACCTCGCGCTCCCGCCCGCAGGCGGTCGCCTCGGCCACCATTTTGGACAGCGCCGCCGGCAGGCCGACCGTCGAAATAACCAGCATCGCCGTATAGATCCGGTAAGCTGCGCTGAACAGGCCGAACGCCGGCGAGCTCTCGCCGCCGATCATGTTCTGCAGCGGGATCTGGAAAAATGCGCCGATGACTTTGACCACCAGGCTTGCAATCATCAGAATGACCGCGCCCTGAATAAAATTCTGTTTTTTTCGCTGCAAACGTTACACGCCCTTTGCTTTTTCTTATATTACCGTATGGCAGGGCGCTCCGAAATATGCGCTCACAGCGCGCCGCCGCAGCCCGAGCAATATGCGTCCTCCCGGCTGCACGTCTTGCCGCAGTGCGGGCAGACCACGATGGTCTTCATGCCTGCCAATTCCTCGCGCAAAGCCGTGATTTTCTCCTGCTTTGCGTCTACCGCGGCGATCTTTTCATCCATTTCGTCATTGGAAACCTCGACACCGCGGTGCAGGTCGTACACCATTCTGCCGATTTCCTTATAGAGCACCTCGCACTCGGTGTTGAGATCGAAAATTTGCAGATTCAGGCGGGTCGCGCTGGCCAGCTCATTTGCCTTTTTGCCGGCGACGTCCGCCGCGCGGCCGGCCGCCTTGCCGGTCTTTTCCGCCATCACTTTGATCTTGTCCAGAAACGATTGTACCTTTGCATCCATCGTCCATCGCTCCTTCCGGGCGGCCAAAGACCGCCATATTTGGTTTATTATACTTCACACCCTGCCAAAAAGCAAGGTTTTGTGCCGGTTTCAGCCGATAAACTCGTGCAGAACGGAGTCTTCCGGCAGGAAATCCGCATAGTCGATCGGCGCCACCTGTCCCAGCACCTCGCCGAGCGGCTTGAGATCCGCAGATGCAAGCTCCTGCTTGTATTGCCGCAGCCGCGGCGTCAGATGCTGCATCAGGATGCACAGCTCATACGGCAAAAACGTGTCCACCGTCAGGTTTGCCTGCCCGCGATGCGGCGCGATATACAGCCGCTCGCCGCGCCGCACCGAATTCCACTGGTGCAGTGTTTCCTCCACCGGCGAATTGCGGAACAGGCTGTCGCGCATGGCGCGGCGCAGGAACCGCAGCATATACGGCTCGAGCCGCGGCCCCTCCTGCGGCACGACCGCGCTGGCCACCGACAGATACACGCCGGTCGCCGCGTGCGCCAGATCGCCCATGATGACCGGGTTGAACGAGTGGATGCCCTCGATGAGCACAACCTCGTCCGGGTCCAGCCGCAGGGTACGCGCGCCGGGAATCGAAGTGCGCGTTTCAAAATCGAACCGCGGCAGCTCGATCTCCTCCCCTGCCACCAGCTGCGCCAGATGCTGGCTGAGTAACGGCAGGTTCATGCACTCCGGGCTTTCCAGATCGGGCACGCCGTTTTCCGGGTCGGGCGGAATTTCATAGGTGCCGACCGTGCGGTAATAATCATCCATCGAGATCATCTCCGCATGGATGCCATGCGCTTCCAGTGCGCGCGCGAGGCGGTCATTGGTCGTGGTCTTGCCCGACGAAGACGGCCCGTTGAGCAACACGATCGGTTTCTGCGCGCTGTTTTCCGCGACTTCCTCCGCCACGGCGAGCACCTGCGCATGATACTTTTCCTCACATTCCTGGATGAATGCCATCGCATCATACCGCGCGCGATGATTGATATATTTGAGCGTATATTCCGCCATACCCCTGTCCCTCCTTACTGCTTGGGAAATAGTAGTTTTCGCTTGCCGTTTGCCAGCCGGTCCGCGGCGCGGATGTACTCAAGCGGATACTTGGGGTTGTTCGCCCGCTCGATCCAGCCGGTCGCGCGCTCAACGCGCTTGGACACGCCGCCCGCACCCAGCGACAAAATGGTCTGAAGTTCCTCCATCATGGTCACATTGTAAAAGCACTCGGTATCCGGCTTGCACCAGCCGACGTTTTCAAAGCCGCCGGCGGTGAACTTCTGCCGGTACAGATAGTATGGCCCGTAGCCCGCGTTTTGCAGCGCGTGCGCCGCGCCGTCCAGCATGCGGAAAACCGTGTCGTGCTGCGCCGCGGCCGCCGCCTTATCGGTCAGGTCGGCGCCGCGCTTGATCGCCAGCGTATGCACGGTGATATTCTCGGGCGCAAGACCGATCAGCGTGTCGATCGTGCGGGCGAAGCTGTCCGCCGTGTCGCCGGTCAGGCCCGCGATGACATCCATGTTGATCGCGTCAAAGCCCGCCTGCCGCGCCTCGTCATAGGCGCGCAGCACGTCCCCGGCGCTGTGCCGCCGTCCGATGGCGGCAAGCACCGCGTCCTCCATCGACTGCGGGTTGATGCTCACACGCCCCACGCCTGCCGCGCGCAGCGCTGCGAGCTTTTGGGGCGTAATCGTATCCGGCCGGCCCGCTTCCACAGTATATTCACGAAGATGGGAAAAATCAAAGTTTTTTTCGAGCGCCGACAGCAGGCGCGCGAGCTGATTTTCGTCCAGCGTGGTCGGCGTGCCGCCGCCGATGTACACACTCTGCACGCGTTTGCCCGCCTCGCGCACGAGCGCGGCGGTCTGTTCGATCTCGCCGCACAGGGTATCCAGATACGGCTCGATCAGATGGCCGGACTGCGCGGTCGTCGAGGAGACGAACGAGCAGTAGTAGCAGCGCGACGGGCAGAACGGGATGCCGACATAGAGTGAAATGTCGTCCGGCCCGATCTCCTTGTCCAGCTCCATCGCGGTCGCCGCCGCGCGGATGGTCAGAGCCGTGCGCGCAGGCGACACATGAAAATGCTCGCGCAGGTGCACGGCAGCCTCGCCGCGGCTCATGCCGCGCTCGATCAGGCCGCGCGCAAGCTTGGCCGGACGTACGCCGGTCAGGCTGCCCCACACGGGCGGCTCGGGCAGCGCGGGCACGACCGCGTCATACACGGTCGTTTTGACCAGCTCGGTGATCGTGCGCTTGTAATCCAGCGGCGCGAGGCTCTCGACCGCCGCACGGCTCTCGCTTTCGCGCACCGTGCCGTCCAAGCGGACCACCGCCCTAGCCTGTGCCTGTCCGTCCGCTTCGGTCAGGATACTGCGGCACCAGTCGTCCGTCTCTCCCGCACCGATGGCATCCGCATGCGTCAGCGTGACCGTCGGCAGCAGATGGAACAGCATTTCCTCCACTGCATGCTTGAGCGCATGCCCTTCCATGGTATAAATCATCGTTTGCCAACCGCCTGCAGCATATACGGGTTGGCCACACGCTCCTCGGCCAGCGTAGAAGTCCCCTCGTGTCCGGGCAGCACCTTATAATCGCCGTCCAGCTGGTACAGCCGCCCCAGCGAATGCAGCATCTGACCGAAGTCGCCGCCCTCAAGGTCGCAGCGTCCGCACTCGTGGCGGAACAACGTGTCGCCCGTGAACAGACAGTCCCCGATCTGGATGACCGACGAGCCGGGCGTATGGCCCGGGGTGTTCATGTAGGTTGCGGTCATGCCGCCGAACGTGACCTGCGTGCCCTCGGTCGCCACGATATCCGGCGTATCCTCGATATAGCCGCGCGCCAGCGCGCGGAACGGATGCATATTCTCACGCTTGAGCAGCCACAGGTCGCCCTCCGGCACGACATACTGCGCGCCCGTCTTTTCCAGCACCTCATGCGCGGCGAGGATATGGTCAAAATGCGCGTGCGTCAGCAGCACATATTTGACCGTCAGTTTTTCCTCCGCGACGGCGTGCAGGATCGAGGACGCGTTGTCGCCCGGATCGATGACCGCGGCCTCGCGGCTGGTTTCGTCATATACGATATAGCAGTTGGTGCCGACCACGCCGACGCAAAGCTGCATGATTTTCATAATTCAGGTTCTCCTTTCCGTCACCGCATCTGGGCGGTGTCCATCCACAATGTGACCGGCCCGTCGTTGAGCAGATCGACCTTCATATCCGCGCCGAACTCGCCGGTCTCCACCGGCAGGCCGCTCTCGCGGCAGCGCGCGATAAACGCTTCGTACAGCGGGATGGCGGTCTCCGGCCGCGCCGCCGCAGTGAAGCTCGGGCGGTTGCCTTTTTTGCAGTCGCCGTACAGCGTAAACTGCGATACGATCAGGATGCCGCCGCCGACATCCGACAGCGACCGGTTCATCTTATCGTTTTCATCCGTGAACACCCGCAGTTTGACCGTTTTATCCGCCAGATAAACCGCGTCGTCCACCGTATCTCCATCCGTAATGCCGAGCAGGACGAGAAAGCCCTGCCCGATCTGTCCGTGCACCGCGCCGTCGATCGTGACCGACGCATGCGACACACGCTGAATCAGTGCCCGCATTTGTTTTCCTCATTTCCGGCGCAGATGTCGCGCCTTAAGATTTATTTTTCATCCTCGACCGGTTTTTCAAACACCAGATCGGCGGTTTTGATATCCATGCCGAACACCGTTTTGGTCAGCGGAACCCAGCCGACATACCGCCAGCCGTCCGCCGCCTGCTCGTCAATAATGCCGCGGTGCCGCGCGCTGCTGTTGGAATGACCGAACTTGACCGGAACATACTTGTACTGCATCATAGCCGCGCCCTCCTTATCCCAAAAAGGGGCTGCGTCAGACCGCAGCCCCCTTCGCTCTTTCATTTTAGCACAGCTTCGAGCCGGCTTCAATCTTGTCATCCAGCATGATGAGATTGAGCTTGCCGTCCTTTTCGGCGGACAGCAGCATGCCGCACGACTCCTGCCCCATCATCTTGCGCGGCGGCAGGTTGGTGACGGCGACGACCGTCTTGCCGACAAGGTCTTCCGCCTTGTAGTACTTCGCAATGCCCGAAAGGATTTGGCGCGGCGTGCCCGAGCCATCGTCCAGCTGGAATTTCAGCAGCTTTTCGCTCTTCTTGACGTTCTCGCACGCGAGCACCTTGCACACGGTCATATCGACCTTGCAGAAGTCGTCAAACGGAATATCGGGCAGGAAGGTGACGGCCGGCTTTTCCGCCTGCTGTTTTGCCTTCTTTTCCTCCTCGATCTCGGCCAGCTTCTTCGGGATATCGATGCGCTCGAACAGGATGGACGCCTCGCCCACCGGTGCGCCCGGGGTCATGCCGTCAAAGGAAGCAAGGCTCTCGATGCCCTTGTCCTCGGTGCCCAGCTGCGCAAAGATCCTGTCCGCAGTGTCGGGCAGGTACGGACGCAGCATGGTTGCCGCAAAGCGGATGGACTCCAGCAGATTATACAGCACGGTGCCCAAGCGGCCCTTCTTGGCCTCGTCCTTGGCCAGCGCCCACGGCATGGTCTCGTCGATATACTTGTTCGAGCGGCGCAGCAGCGTGAACACTTCGTCGATCGCGTCCGCAACGTGCAGGTCGGACATGCGCTTTTCGACTGCGGCCGGCAGGCCAAGCGCAACAGCCTTGAGCTCGTCGTCCACCGGCTCGGTGTCCGCCGGGGCGGGCACAATGCCGCCGAAATACTTCTTGGTCATCGCGATCGTACGGTTGACCAGGTTGCCCAGTACATTTGCCAGTTCGGAGTTGATGCGCTCGCAGATCAGCTCATAAGAGATTACGCCGTCGTTGGCAAACGGCATCTCATGCAGCACATAGTAACGCACCGCGTCCACGCCGAACAGGCGCACCAGATCGTCCGCATAGATCACGTTGCCGAGCGACTTGCTCATCTTGCCCTCGCCCACAAGCAGCCACGGATGGCCGAATACCTGCTTGGGCAGCGGCTCGCCGAGCGCCATCAGGAAGATCGGCCAGTAGATCGTGTGGAAGCGGATGATGTCCTTGCCGATCAGGTGTACATCCGCCGGCCAGAAGCGCTTGTAGTGCTCGTCGTGGTTGCCGTCCGGATCGTAACCGCAGAAGGTGATATAGTTGGTCAGCGCATCCAGCCAGACGTAAACGACATGGCCGGGATCAAAGTCAACCGGAATGCCCCACGAGAACGAGGTGCGCGACACGCACAGGTCCTGCAGGCCGGGCTTCAAGAAGTTGTTGATCATTTCGTTCTTGCGGCTCTCGGGCTGGATGAACTCGGGGTGCTCCTCGATGTGCTTCATCAGGCGGTCGGCGTACTTGCTCATGCGGAAGAAGTACGCTTCCTCCTCCGCGTCCTCAACCGGGCGGCCGCAGTCCGGGCAGCAGCCGTCTTTGAGCTGGCTCTCGGTCCAGAAGGACTCGCAGGGCTTGCAGTACTTGCCCTTGTAGCTGCCCTTGTAAATATCGCCCTGGTCGTACAGCTTTTTGAAGATCTTCTGCACCTTTTTCTCGTGCATCGGGTCGGTCGTGCGCACAAACTTGTCGTAGGTGGTGTTCATCAGATCCCAGATCGCTTTAACCTCGCCTGCAACCTTGTCCACATGCTCCTGCGGAGTGATGCCGGCGGCCTCTGCCTTTTCCTGAATCTTCTGGCCATGCTCGTCCGTGCCGGTCTGGAAGTAAACATCATAGCCGGTCATGCGCTTATAGCGCGCGATGGCATCGGCCAGCACGATCTCATAGGTGTTGCCGATGTGCGGCTTTGCCGAGGTGTAGGCAATGGCCGTCGAGATATAATAGGGTTTCTTGTCCATCTTTTTCTTCTCCTTTATCCATAGGTTTGCGGAATTTCGTCCGATTTCATACGCATTGGCACAAAGAAATAAAAAAGCCCTCCTCCCCGAATGGAATCCATCCAAGGACGAGAGCGAACCGCTTCCGTGTTACCACCTTGCTTCACGCGTCCCTCGCGGCGGCGCGCCTTAGCGGGTACTGCCATACCCCCGATCCGATAACGGGAATCCCCCGCCGCAGCCTATGGCGGACCTGCCGCCGGTCGGTGCGGTGCTCCGAGGCCATTTTCCGCTGCGCCCTCCGCGTCCCGCTCGCACCGTCCGGGACTCGCTTGGCCGTACCTCGCCGCGTACTTTCCTCTTCATCGCCGTGTTGCCGATATAACGGTTTCATTATAGCATTGCCCTCCAACGCTGTCAAGCGCGCAAAACGGCGGGAAAACCCGCCGTTTGGATCGCAAACAAAGTATTACAGAGGCGCGCCGCCATCGCCATCCTGTCCGGACCAGGAATGGTCAAACGGCGTATCCTGCGGCTCTGCCGGAGGCGCGGACAGGTATTCATATACCCCGAAAAAGGACGTCATCTCATAAGCGTTCAAGAACGCCCCCAGCACGATCAGCACGCAGATTGCCGCAATGCTGGTCGCGACCAGAACGGCAATGCCGATACCGCCTTTGACGACGAGCAATCCGGCCACACCCAGGCCGATGCACAGATATGTCACGCCAAACAGCAGGATGTACCAACCGATAAAGCTGAACACAAAGACAAACAGCTTGCCGAACTGCCCCTTGAACGCAACGGACGCTTCGCGTGTTGCTTCCCACACGCTGCGCGTTTCATCGTCGCTCAGCAGAACCCAGCCGGCGGAATAGGTCATCACCTTGATCTCGATCGGAATGAGCGCAATGACGAACAGCACATACAGGATTACCACCGGCACCTGTACCTCTGTGCTGCCGCGCATGGCGGCGCTGAACACCACGACAGACACCAGCACCGAATACACGATGATCGGCCCGATCATCCACAGAAAGCTGCGGAATGCCAGACAAAACTCCATCTTGATGCCCGCCCAGATCGAACGAAGCGAGGTGAACGGCGTCAGCAGCGTGCCCACGCCCGGCTCTTCGCCGCGCTGCAAGCCGACATAGAACCGCATCAACCCCAGGGACAGCGGGCCGCCGATGACCAGCATCAGGAACAGCACCAGCCAGACCGAGTTCATGCCCGACGACAACGTCATCGCCAGGCGATAAGAATCAGCATTGCCCGACATTATCATGGAAAACACCCTGCCGAACATCACCCAATACAGCATCAGCGCGAGCAGCACAAACGGCAGGCTGTACAGAAACTGAATGCCGATGCAGCGGCCCAAATTGTCCATGACCCGCTCTTTGCAGGTCCGCTTGATCTCCTTGCGCGTCTGCGCGGTGAACAGTTGTCTCATTTGTCATCCTCCTGTCGGGAGCCTTGTCGGTATTATGAATTTTCGTCCGTGGCCGCCGTCGTTGTCTGGCCGGCTGCGGACTGCGTGGTGGTCGAAGTCGTGGTCTTGGAGGAAGCCGGCTGCTTGGTGCCGACATATACCACTTTATCGCGTTTGACATAAGTGGAGCTGTTGGCCAGCACCTCGGTCGTTTTGCCGTTTTCCGTAATCACCTTATAGGTGCGGGTGGAATAGCCGGTGATCGGCGTGGTATCCACACGGGTCTGCCCCACCATCATGGTATCGTCCTTTTTCTCGATGGTCTGCGGCGTATAGGTTTCCAGCACTTCCGTGCGGGTTTTCACGGTTTTATCGCTGGTCTTGGTGCCGATGATCGTCATGATCATCTTGCCGCCCGTCTGCTCCGCCAGAATCTTGACCGGATAATCCGTATTGTTCTTAAACCGGAAATCCAGCGTGCCGTAGTCCACGGTCGCGTCCTCGCCCAGCGGCGTATAGGCCACGGTGAAGGAGTGGTTGTGCCGCTCGGTCACTTCCAGATCGGCGCGCAGCACCGCCATATACAGGGTCGAGGAAGGCTGGCACACGCCGCCGCCGAATTCCTCAATGACCTGACCGCCCGAATACGCGCCCGCGGGCTTGTATCCGCGCGCCTCGGTGCGCTCGCCGACCACGCCGTTATAGGAAAACTCATCGCCGGGGTTGAGGATGGTGCCGTTGATGGCAGCCGCCGCGAGACGGACGTTATTGGTGCGCGCCGTATTACTTTCGTCCAGCGAGGTGGAGGTCTGCGCGAGCGTATCCTTGAACAGCTTGGTCTTCAGATCCTCCGCCGTCACCTTGGCCTGCGTCGTGGTGATCGGGATGCTGTAACTCTCTTTCGAACCGTCCCCGATGATGCTTCTGGCCTCTTCCACATCAAACTGCACGCCGATCTCGTCCGGGATGATGGTCTTGCCGTCTTCCTTGCTGACCGTCGCGTTGACCGGGTCGCCGATCACCTCTTCGGCGATCTTGTCGATGTCGATGGCCGGCGCATCGGTCAGCTCAGTCGAAACCTCATACGGCGCAAAATCCATCAGCCGGATCTTTTCTTCGAGCAGCGAGCGCACCGCGTCCGTGTCAAACTGGACGCCCGGCTTGCCCGCGTGGATCGTCATGGTGTCCGTGCCGATCTCCCACGACGGTTCGACCGGCTCGGTCAGCGCTTCGGAAACGATCTCTTCCAGCGCCTTGGTCAGGCCGTCGTCATCGACCTGCGCGGCGATCTGCGCCTCATTTTTGCCGAGGGCGGCTTTGATCACATCCCACATGCGGACAAACGGGTTGCCCGTGCGGCCGACTGCGTAAGCATTCTCCACCGACTGCTCCTCGTCCACACTTTCCAGCACATCCCGCACCGGGATATCATATGTCGTTTCATAAATGGTCAGCGACAGCTTCGCATCCTGATAGAGCGGCTTGCTCTTGTCCCCGATCGTATCTGCCGCAGCGCTGCGGCTCATCGAACCGACCGGAATCGAGCCGACCGTGACGCCGGGAAAAATATTGGGATAAAGGTAAGTGAAGCCGCACAGGGCGATCAGCAGCGCTGCCAGCAGTCCGACAAGGATCTTGACCGCCAGCGGGACATGTTTTTTCTTTTTTCCGGTCTGGGGAGCCGCTGCGCGCGCGGTGTGTTTGGCCACATGCGTTCCTTCCTTTCGTTTGTTTGCCCGGATACCCAACTTGATCTGCCTCTTTTCCGCTACTTATATATGCAGATGCGCAAAACATCATACAATTGGCTGAAAAATCAAAAATCAGCATATCCATTGTCATTCGACAGGATTCGCCGTACCTATTATATACTGCAATAGTGGGAGAAGCAATAACAATTCGGTAAAATAACAGCATGCCCATTTTGCCCTGCAAACAACAGAAAGCACCGCAAAAGCGGTGCTTTCCTTTCACTTTTCCCAGGTATTTTGATCAAACATTGAAACGGAACAGGACAACGTCCCCGTCCTGCATAACATAGTCCTTGCCCTCCGAGCGGACCAGACCCTTTTCACGGGCCGCGGCAAGCGAACCCAGTTCGATCAGGTCCTTATACTGAATGACCTCGGCCCGGATGAAGCCGCGCTCAAAGTCCGAATGGATCTTGCCGGCCGCCTGAGGCGCCTTGGTGCCCTTGGCGATCGTCCATGCGCGCACTTCCTGCTCGCCCGCGGTCAGATAGCTCATCAGGCCGAGCAGATCATAGCACACCTTGATCAGACGATCCAGACCGGATTCGTGCAGACCAAGCTCGGACAGGAACATCTCCTTCTCCTCCGGCTCCATGCCCGCGATATCCTCTTCCAGCTTGGCGCAGATCGGCAGCACCATCGCGCCTTCCTCGTCCGCGATCTTCTGCACCGCTGCCAGACGTTCGTTCTCGGTCTTGTCGCCGGTAAAGCCCGCCTCGTCCATGTTGGCGGCGTAAATCACCTTTTTCGCGGAAAGCAGGTCGCTTTCGCCGATCACACGCTGCACATCCTCGTCGTCGGCAAAGCCCTCGAACGTGCGGGCGGTCTTGCCGTCCTCCAGATGCGCCTTGAGCTTTTCCAGAATATCCACATCCAGCAGCAGCTTCTTGTCCGCCTTGGCCGCCTTGCGCGTGCGCTCCAGACGGCGCTCCAAATGCTCGATATCCGCCAGGATCAGCTCAAGGTTGATCGTTTCGATATCGCGCGCGGGATCGACCGAGCCTTCCACATGCACGATGTTCTCGTTTTCAAAGCAGCGCACCACATGCACGATCGCGTCTACCTCGCGGATGTGGGACAGGAATTTATTGCCCAGGCCCTCGCCCTTGCTTGCGCCGCGCACCAGACCCGCGATATCGACAAATTCCACCACCGCAGGCGTAGTCTTTTTCGCATGGTACAGGTCGGTCAGCGGCTGCAGGCGCTCATCCGGCACGGCAACCATGCCCACGTTTGGGTCGATGGTGCAGAAAGGATAGTTCGCGCTTTCCGCGCCGGCCTGCGTGATCGCATTAAACAAAGTGGACTTGCCTACGTTCGGAAGTCCGACGATGCCGAGTTTCATGATTGACATTCCTCCACGTTTTCCGGGAAAGATACTCCCATTTTTGACATAAAAATAGTATACCGCTTTTGCTGGCATTTTGCAATCGTTTGCGGTATACTATGGATAACGTTTTGTACAGGCATACCGCGGTATTGCCTGAAAAGCCGTCTGTGGAAGGGGAACCGTTATGCCGTCTTTTGCCACCCATCACATTTTTGCCGCCACTGTGCAGCGCGTCACCGGGGATTCCGTGGCGCATATTGCGGACGCCTGCCCCGCCGCCTACCGCTGGGGCGCGCAGGGTCCCGACCCGCTTGCCTATTATCACGCGCCCTTTCCCGGCCCGGTGCGCCGCCTGTCCCATCGAATCTATACCGAAGCGCCCGCGCCGCTGTTTGAAGCGCTTTGCGAAGCCGCCGTGCAGGAACACAACACCGCAGCGCTCGCCTACGTCTTCGGCTTCTGCACGCATTATGCGCTCAGCCGTGTGACATGGTCGTTCATTGAGGCGCAGGCCGACCGGCTCGCGCTCTATGTGCCCGGATACTCGACCGAAGCCCGCCGGAAGCTGGTCGAAAGCGACATCGACGGTATCATGATCGCGGGTTATATCGCAGCCGAACCCGCAGGCTACGAAGCCTTCCGCCTGCTCGACCCGAACGCCGCGGAATGCACGGTGCTCGCGCGCGTCCTCTCGCGCGCGGCGCGCGACGCCTACGGCATGCGCATTTCGCCTGCTGCGGTCTACCGTTCGCTGCACGATATGCGCCGCGTTCTGCATCTGGTGCACAGCGGCAGCCATATCCGCGGCCGCCTGCTGCATCTGGAACGCCTGATGGGCAAGACCGGACTGGCCTCCGCGCTCATGCGTCCGGAAGAGCCGCTCGCCGCCGACTGCGCCAATCAGGAACACCGTCCCTGGACCGCCAACGGCGAGGAACGCACGGAGTCCTTCTGCGATCTGTTCGACGCAGCCGTGCCGCTCGCCGTCTCGCTGCAGCGCGCCGTACTCGACCGGTATTATCAGCAAAAACCGCTCGATCCGCGCTTTTTCCCCACAGATTTTACCGGCAGCGTGAAAAAATTATAAACTTTTGAAATCTAACGACAGGTTTCGCATGACTTCGCCCTCCTTGTTGCGTAAGCTATCCTTTGTTACCAAACTGTAACCTTTGGATTGCGAAAGGAGGGAATATGGAGAAGGCTTTTTCTCCATACTACCGTCATGCGAAACCTGTTATCTTTTCTTTTCGGCCTGTTTTCCGGCCTGCTGTACGGGCTGGTCCGCGCCATACTGCTGCTGGACCGCCTGATCGGTCTGGTCTATGACCTGCCGCTGTGGCCCGCGCTCGGCCGCGCCGTGCGCGCTGCCGGACAGCGGCGCACCGTCTGCGCGTTTGCCGTATTCGTGCCGCTGTTCTTTGTGCCCGGCGCGCTGCTGACCCAAACCGGCACCATGGTTTATGCCAACGACCGCCCGCTCGGTCTGGTGGAAAATCCGGACACGCTGTCCGCCGCGGTTTCGGAAATCGAGCAGAGCGCTTCCACCCTGTCGGACGGAGCGTATACCCTGCCCGTTTCGATCGAAACCAGCACGCTGCGCGCATCCGAATCCCAGTTCCTGACCGAAGACGAGCTCAAAAGCGACCTAATCGAGGCCAGCGGCGAGCTTGACACCCTGGCGGTCATCTCGGTCAACGGCGAACAGGCTGGCGTCTGCCGCACGGCGGAGGACGCCCAGGCGCTGCTTGACCGCGTCAAAGCCCAATACACCACGGCGGCCGACGAAAACACGGACTTTCTGCAAACCGTGCGCGTGGACGAAGTCGTGGCGGAGACCGATCTGGTATCCGACCTGTCCACACTTTATGCGCAGCTGTCCCCGCAGCTGGACGTGACGTCCACCCGCGCGGTGACCTACACCGAGTCCATCCCCTACGAGACCATCACCCGGGAAAACGACGAACTCGACCAGACCTACTGCGCCACCATTCAGGAGGGCAGTGAAGGCGAAGCGGTCGTGACCGCCGAGATCCAGACCGTGGACGGACAGGAGCACGGGCGCACGATTGTGGAACGCACCGTACTGAGCAACGCTACCGACGAGATCATCGAGGTCGGCACGCGCAATGTCGGCATCGGCACGGGTGAGTTTATGGTGCCGCTCAGCAGCTACACCTTCACCTCGGGCTTCAAATGGCGCTGGGGCAAGCTGCACAGCGGCGTCGATCTGGCGGTCGATGAGGGCACGCCGGTCTACGCCGCGGACAACGGCAAGGTGATCGTGGCCGAAGACTCAGGCAACGGCTACGGCAATTATATCATCCTCGATCATCAGAACGGCTACAAGACGCTGTATGGCCACAACTCCGAGCTGCTGGTTTCGGTCGGCGACATTGTCGCCAAAGGCGACAAGATCGCGCTTTCCGGCAACACCGGCAACTCCACCGGCCCGCACCTGCATTTTGAGATCCATGTCGGAGACGAAAAAGTCGATCCGCAGCAATACGTTGCTCTCGCCTGACCCAAACAAAAAAACGAGCCGCTTTGAACGGCTCGTTTTTTCGATTCTTCTGAAGTTAGGTGCGGATACGCTGCCCCATTTCCGCGCTGGCGTGGCTGAGCACCGGCAGCAGCACCGCGCACACGATCACGCCTGCCAGGCCCTGCACTGCATTGAACGGAACACCGGCCAGCACTGCGGCAGACGCAGCGCCCAATGCGCTGCCCGCGAGCAATTCCATGCCGACTTCATACACAAAATACCCCGCAACCATGACAACCTCGGCCGGAATGCCGCACAGCGCCACGCGCAGCGGCGTGGACATTTTTTCCCGCTTTACCATATGATGATACAGCCAGCCGCCGACCAGCGCGGTCAGCGCCTTGATGGCGAACGTTCCCGGCACCCACGCCATATAGCCGCCGAACAAGTCGGCCAGCATCGAACCGATGCCCGCGGCAACCGCACCCAAGCCCGGCCCGAGCAGAATGCCGCAGACGAGCACCATGCCGTCGCCCAAGTGGATATACCCCAGAGTCGGCGTGGGGATGCGGATGACCATGGTGGCGACGGTGGTCAAGGCCGCCAGCAGCGCGGCTGTGATGATGGTTTTGGTTCTATTGGTTGCCATATCGGAACGCCTTCTTTCGTTTTGCTTGCTTTCATGTTCCCCATTATAATGCAGCAGTGGCATTTCAAAAAGCGTCAGTTTTTGTATTTTTAACAATGCCAGATGGCTGGGCAAAAAGCGGCCGCCCGAAAGGGCGGCCGCTCTGCTGTTTGAGAAAACGACACTCAGCGCTTGTTGGAACGCTTCCAGATGTGCATCTTTTCCGCATCAGCGATCAGCTGCTCGCGGAAGTCCGGGTGCGCGATCGAAATCAAGTCTTCGGCACGCTGCCATGCGGACTTGCCCTTGAGGTTGACCATGCCGTACTCGGTGACCACATAATGGGTGGTCGTGCGCGGATCGGTCACGGTCGAGCCGTTTGCCAGCGTCGGACGGATACGAGACGCCACGGTGCCGTCCTTCTGCTTAAAGGTCGAGGACAGGCAGATGAAGCTCTTGCCGCCCTTGGACAGGTACGCGCCCATGACAAAATCCAGCTGGCCGCCCGTGCCCGAGATCTGCTTGGTGCCGGCGGACTCGGCGTTAACCTGACCGTACAGATCGATATCCACCGCGTTGTTGATCGAAATAAAGTTGTCAATACCCGCGATTACATGCACATCGTTGGTGTAATCGACCGGCATGGATGCACACTCCGGGTTGTTGTCCAGATAGTCGTACAGCTTCTTGGTGCCGGCGGCGAACGCATAGGCCTGACGGCCGCGGTCGATGTTCTTGTTGCGGCCCGTGATCTTGCCGGCCTTGGCGATGTCCACAAAGGCGTCGACGTACATTTCGGTGTGTACGCCCAGATCCTTCAGGTCGGACTCCGCGATCATCGCGCCGATGGTGTTCGGCATGCCGCCGATACCCAGCTGCAGGCACGCGCCGTTCGGGATCTCGGGCACGATCAGCTCGGCCACCTTGCGATCCACGTCGGTTGCGGGGGCAGAGCCCATCTCCGGCATCGGAGCGTTATTGCCTTCGACGATCATATCCACCTCGGAAACATGGATGCAATCCTCCATGCCGCCCAGACAGCGCGGCATGTTTTCATTGACTTCAACGATAATCTTATCCGCTACGTCGCAGACCGCGCGCAGATGCGACGCCTGCGGGCCAAAGCTGAAAAAGCCGTGGCTGTCCATGGGCGCTACCTGCAGCATGGCAACATCCAGATGGCCGATGCTCTCACGATAGTAGCGCGGCAGCTCGGAATAGCGGATCGGCGCATAGAAACCTGCACCGGTCGCGACGAACTTGCGCTCCACGCCCGACATGTGCCAGGAGTTCCATGTCATATGCGCTGCAGGGTCCTCAATCTTATAAATCTCCGGTACGCGCATCAAAACGCCGCCGCGGAAATTGACGTCCGTCAGCTCGGGCAGGCGCTTTGCCATCGCCTGATCGAGTGCGTCCGGCGTGCCGACGCACCAGCCGTAATCTACCCAATCACCCGACTTAACGACCTTGACGGCTTCATCCGCGGTCGTCAGTTTACTCTGATAAAGTGCTGTGTAATCCATTTTGCCACAACCTCCGTATTGTCTATTCTTTAACAATCTCAATCTATTATACTATATTCGCAAATACAGGTCAAGCAGGGGTTTGTATTACGCCAAAACATTCCCATGACCATCCCAAAACTTTTCCTTGATTTTCTGAAATAAAGTGGTACAATGGTAAATGACTTTCACGGCACACTATATTAAAGTGAATTTAGGAGGGTCCTTTATGAAAACCAAAAAGCTTCTGGCGCTGCTGCTTGCCGGCGCAATGAGTGCTTCCCTGCTGACCGGCTGCGGCGGCGGCAATACCGAAAGCACAACCACCACGGATGACACCGGCGACACCAGCGCGGAAACCACCAGTGATCTGGCCTATGTACAGGATAAGGGCACGCTGGTCGTCGGCATCACGGAATTTGAGCCGATGGACTATCAGAATGCCGACGGCGAATGGATCGGCTTTGATGCGGACATGGCCAAGGCGTTTGCCGAAAGCCTGGGCGTTGAAGCGGAGTTCCAGGTTATCGACTGGGACAACAAGGTCATGGAGCTGGACGGCAAGACCATCGACGTGGTCTGGAACGGCATGACGCTGACCGATGAGGTCACCAGCGCGATGGACTGCACCAACGCATACTGCAACAACGCGCAGGTCGTTATCGTCCCCAAGGATGTTGCCGACCAGTATCAGGACGTTGACAGCGTAAAGGGCTTGTCCTTTGCGGTTGAGTCCGGTTCTGCCGGCATGGAGCAGGTACAGGCGCTCGGCGCAAACTACACCGAAGTTGCCGATCAGGCCACCGCTCTGATGGAAGTTGCTTCCGGCACGTCGGATGCCGCTGTGATCGATTCCCTGATGGCAGCTGCCATGGTCGGCGAAGGCACCAGCTATGCCGACCTGACCTACACCGTCGGCCTCAACAGCGAGGAATACGGCGTTGGCTTCCGCAAGGGCTCGGATCTGGTGGAGAAACTCAACGATTTCTTCAAGACCAGCTATGATGACGGCACGATGATGAAGATCGCCGAAACCTACGGCGTACAGGCTGCCATCATCGAGCAGTAATCGATTCTAGTTGCAACAGAGCTTAAAAACAGAGGGCGTTCTATCGCTCTCTGTTTTTGTGCTGTCATTACTATCTTGCTTTGACTGGAGAATTTCATGGAACAGTTCTTTACACAATTCCCCACCGTACTGGGCGCACTGAATGAGGGCTTTTTGCAGACGCTCCGCCTATTTATCATCACGCTGGTCGGTGCACTGCCGCTGGGCCTGATCATTTCATTCGGTTCAATGAGCCGCTTCACGCCCCTGCGCGCGCTGACCCGGCTGGTCGTCTGGGTCATCCGCGGCACGCCGCTGATGCTGCAGCTGCTCATCATCTTTTACATCCCCGGTTATGTCCTGCCCAACGGCAGCCCCTGGCCGGGCGGCGAAAGCGGCCGCTTCATGGCTTCCGCCATCGCCTTCATCATCAACTACTCCTGCTATTTTTCCGAAATCTACCGCGGCGGTATCCAGAGCGTCCCGATCGGCCAGCAGGAAGCCGGCCAGGTCCTCGGCATGACCAAAAGCCAAATCTTCTTCAAGGTTACCCTGCTGCAGATGATCAAGCGCATTGTGCCGCCGATGTCCAACGAAATTATCACGCTGGTCAAGGACACTTCGCTTGCCCGCATCATCTCCCTGCAGGAAATCATCTGGGCCGGCTATGCCTTCCTGAAGGGTTCTCACGGCTATTCCGGTCTGGTTTGGCCGCTGTTTTTCACCGGTGTATACTATCTGATCTTTAACGGTTTGCTCACCCTGTTCTTCGGCTGGCTGGAACGCAAACTGGACTATTTCCGCTAAGGAGGTGCCGAAATGCCCATTCTGGAAGTACAACATATCAACAAGAGCTTCGGCTCCACCAAGGTGCTGAACGACATCAGCTTTTCGCTCGAGCGCGGCAAAGCGCTGGCCATCATTGGCTCGTCTGGTTCGGGTAAAACCACCCTGCTGCGCTGCCTGAACTTTCTGGAAACTCCGAATGCGGGCCGCATCGTCGTCAACGGCGAAACCCTGTTCGACGCAGAGGACCACGCCTCCAAGAGCGACGAGGAAATCCGCAAGCGCCGCCTGCACTTCGGCATGGTATTCCAGTCGTTCAACCTGTTCCCGCAGTACACCGCGCTGGAAAACGTCATGCTGGCAAGCCTGCTGCTCGCCAAGGAGCGGCCGGACTATAAGCAGAACAAGCGCGAAATCCAAGAGGAAATCGAACGCCATGCAATCGAACTGCTCACGCAGATGAGCCTGGAAGGCCGCATGAGCCACTATCCGCACCAGCTTTCCGGCGGCCAGCAGCAGCGCGTGGCGATCGCGCGTGCGCTTGCCCTGCATCCGGACATCCTGTGCTTTGACGAACCGACCTCTGCACTCGACCCCGAGCTGACCGGCGAGGTGCTCAAGGTCATCCGCTCGCTGGCCGACCAGCACACCACGATGATCATCGTCACGCACGAAATGGCCTTCGCCCGCGACGTTGCCGACCACGTCCTGTTCATGGACGGCGGCGTGATCGTGGAGCAAGGCACGCCGACCGAGTTGTTTGAGAATACACAAAACGAACGAACAAAGGCCTTTTTGAGCCGTTTTTCACAAAACAACTAAAGAAAGTCAGGTGCTGTAAAAACTTTTCAGCACTTTCCACCAAGTTCCCATTTACAAACCCTCTTAAATACGATAAAATAATCCCGTATTAAAAAATGCGGGATTTTTTATTGTCTTTTTGTACAGGAACACTTGGTTATTTTTTGATGATTTTTTTGTTTGTTTGTGTTGAAGTTGTGGCATGAATTTGCTACAATAAAGGCACAGGACAAATCTGCCCTGCCAAAGATGTAAAAGCCCGCACGGCCTTTTATAAATTTTAAGAATGGAGATGTATCAACTATGGCTATGGATGCTTTCAGCGCCTCCCTGATGCAGGACAAGAGAGAGATCATCATCGCCCCGACTATTTACAAGTTTGCAAACTTCAGCGACTTTGCTGCTGAGTTCAAGCTGGGCGAGCGCGATGTCGTCCTGACCAACGAATTCATTTACAAGCCCTTCATGGAAGAGCTTGGCCTGAAGAGCAACTTTGTTTTCCAGGAGAAGTTTGGTGCAGGCGAGCCTTCCGAGGCTATGATCGAAACCATGTACGAAGCCATTCCGTATGATTCCTATGACCGCGTTATCGCTGTTGGCGGCGGCGCCATCATGGACCTTTGCAAGCTGCTCGGCTGCAAGCGCCCGTCTTCTGTACATGAACTGTACTTCAAGCGCGAGCCCGTTGTACATGAGAAGGAAGTTATCGCAATCCCGACCACTTGCGGCACCGGTTCCGAGGTTACCAACATCTCGGTTGCCATCGTCAAGGACGAGAAGGACGGCAAGCTGACCGGCGGCGAGACCAAGCTCGGCCTGGTTTCCGACGACATCATCCCGAACAAGGTTTGCCTGGTTCCGGATCTGCTCAAGACCCTGCCCTACAAGCCGTTCGCTGCTTCCGCGATCGACGCTCTGATCCACGCAACCGAGTCTTTCCTGTCCCCGCACCGCAAGACCGTTACCTCTGAGATGTACTCGGTCAAGGCTGCTGAGATGATCCTGGAAGGCTTCCGCCGCATCGCGCTGGAAGGCCCGGACGCTCGCATGGATTACCTGGGCGAGTTCGTTACCGCTTCCCTGTTTGCCGGCATTGCGTTCCTGAAGGCTGGCTGCGCAACCGTACACGGCATGTCCTTCCCGCTCGGCGGCACCTACCATGTCCCGCACGGCGAATCCAACTATGCTCTGTTCGGCAAGATCCTTGAGCTGTACGACGAGTACGAGCCGAACGGCGAGCTGGGCAAGTACAAGGAACTCGTTGCCCGCTGCCTGGGCTGCACCAAGGACGACGCCCTGCGCACCCTGAACGTAACCCTCGAGAAGGTTCTCCCGCTCAAGCCGCTGCATGAATACGGCTTCAAGGAAGAGGACATCAAGAGCTTCCCGATCTCGGTAGAGGCGAACCAGCAGCGTCTGATCACCAACTCCTACCGTCCGTGGAGCATCGAACTGAGCGAGCGCGTATACCGCGAGTGCTTCTGATTTCTGTAAGCGTTTCGCCTGAACAGGGCGGGGAACCCCGCGTTCCCCGCCCTGTTTTTTCTTAAAAGGTTATTTTGCCGTCTGCCGGCAAATTCCTCAGAAAGTTTGAAAAGAGAAAGGATACTTGATCGCTATGATGACCAAAGACCAGTACATTGAGTCCCTGCGCAAGCTCAAGCTCAACCTGTATATGTTCGGTGAAAAGGTGGAGAATCCGGTAGATAACCCGATCATCCGCCCCTCGCTCAACTCCTTTGCCGCTACCTATGAGCTGGCTGAAGATCCCCAGTACGAAGATCTGATGACCGCAACCAGCCACATCACCGGCAAGAAGGTCAACCGTTTCACCCATATGCATCAGTCTACCGACGACCTGATCAAGAAGGTCAAGATGCAGCGCCTGCTCGGCCAGAAGACCGCTGCCTGCTTCCAGCGCTGCGTCGGTATGGACGCCATGAACGCCGTATACTCCTCTACCTATGAGATCGACGAGGCCTGCGGCACCAAGTATCATGAAAACTTCGTCAAGTTCCTCACCCGCGTACAGGACGAGGACCTCGCGGTTGACGGCGCAATGACCGACGTCAAGGGCGACCGTTCTCTGGCTCCCTCCAAGCAGGCCGATCCCGACCTGTTCCTGCACGTTGTAGAGCGCACCGCAGACGGCGTATACGTCACCGGCGCAAAGGCACACCAGACCGGCTTTGTAAACAGCCACGAAGTGCTGGTTATGCCGACCATCTCCATGCGTGAAGGCGACGAGGACTACGCAATCTCCTTTGCGATCCCGACCGACTCCGAAGGCATCACCCTGATCTACGGCCGTCAGTCCTGCGACACCCGCAAGACCGAGGAGTACAACGACATCGACGTCGGCAACAAGGTTTACGGCGGCCATGAAGTTCTGGTTATCTTCGACCATGTGTTCGTTCCGAACGACCGCATCTTCCTCAACGGTGAAGTCAAGTTTGCCGGCATGATCGTAGAGCGCTTCGCGGGCTACCATCGCCAGAGCTACGGCGGCTGCAAGGTCGGCGTAGGCGATGTGCTGATCGGCGCGACCGCACTGGCTACCGACATGGCGGGCTGCTCCAAGGCTTCCCACGTCAAGGATAAGCTGATCGAAATGACCCACCTGAACGAGACGCTGTACTGCTGCGGCATCGCGTGCTCTTCCCAGGGCACCAAGACCAAGAGCGGCAACTATCTGATCGACCTGCTGCTCGCCAACGTCTGCAAGCAGAACGTCACCCGCTTCCCGTATGAGATCGCTCGTCTGGCACAGGATCTGGCCGGCGGCCTGATGGTCACCCAGCCCTCCGAGGCAGACTACCGCAACCCGGCCCTCAAGCCCTACATCGAGAAGTACCTCAAGGGCGTCGCTTCCGTGCCGACCGAGGACCGCATGCGCGTACTGCGTTTGATCGAGAATATGACGATGGGCACTGCTGCTGTCGGCTATCTGCCGGAGTCCATGCACGGCGCAGGTTCGCCCCAGGCTCAGCGCATCATGATTGCCCGTCAGTCCAACCTTGAAATGAAGAAGGCACTGGCGAAGAAGATTGCTCGTATCCAGTAATCTCTGAGCATCCCATAGGCACTCATGGAGCACCGTGAGTGCCTATGTTTGCAATTCCACCAAGCCAAAGGAGGCTCAACGCACCATGCTGCGCTGCACTGTCAAATTCTGCGGCGGCTGTAATCCGCGCTATGAACGCGGTGAAGCCTATCAAACCGTGCGCACCTCCCTTGCGGACGTCGCCGGGTTTTCCCTCCCGGAGGATGGCGTCCATTACGACGTACTGCTGATCATCCGCGGCTGCACCGGCTGCCCCTATCTGTATGAGGAGATCGACGCCGACCATCGCGTCATCATCGACTCTGCGGACGGTATCGAGGAAGCCATCCGGACGATCCGGCAACTCGCGTAGATTGAACGGCCGCGAAAAGCGTCCGTTATTCAGAGGAGGATGATAGAACATGAAGAAAGTAAGCATTATCTCGGCAGAGGAAGCCGCGCTCAAGGTTCAGGATGGCGACACCATCGCCACCGGCGGTTTTGTAAGCTGTGCCTGCCCGGAAACCCTGTCCAAGGCACTGGAAAAGCGCTTCCTTGAAACCGGCCACCCCAAGGACCTGACCCTGTTCTTTGCAGCCGGCCAGGGCCACCGAGATGGCACCGGCGGCGACCACTATGGCCATGAAGGCATGGTCAAGCGCGTCATCGGCGGCCACTGGGACCGTGCGCCCAAGCTCGGCGAGCTGGCCCTGAACAACAAGATCGAAGCCTACAACCTGCCGCAGGGCGTTATTTCGCACATGTACCGCGATATCGCCGCGCACAACATCGGCACGATCACCCATGTCGGCCTGAAGACCTTCGTTGACCCGCGCAACGGCGGCGGCAAGCTCAACGAAAAGACCACCGAGGATCTGGTCAAGATCGTCAACATCGAAGGCAAGGAACGCCTGCTGTACAAGGGCTTCCCGATCAACGTCGTGTTCCTGCGCGCATCCTACTGCGACGAATACGGCAACTGCACCGTACATAGAGAAATCGGCCCGCTGGACGTCACCGCAATGGCGCAGGCGTGCAAGAACTCGGGCGGCAAGGTCATCGTACAGGTCGAAAAGATCGTACAGGGCGGCTCGCTCGACCCGAAACTGGTTGCGATCCCGGGCATCTATGTTGACTCGGTCGTCATCGGTTCGGACGAAGAGAACATGCAGTGCCTCGGCATGCCGTATGACGGCGCACTGACCGGCGAATTCCGCATCCCGGTGGACGCAATCCCGCCCATCCCGATGGACGCCAAGAAGATCATCGCCCGCCGCGCTGCTATGGAGCTGCCGCAGGACGCGATCGTCAACCTCGGCACCGGCGCACCGGAGAAGATTGCTAACGTCGCGGCGGAAGAAGGCATCTCGGACAAGATGACCCTGACCGTCGAGGCTGGCTCGATCGCCGGTGTCCCCTATGGCGGCACTCAGTTCGGCGCGGCTGCCAACGCAATGTGCATCATCCCGCACAACGTGCAGTTTGACTTCTATCAGGGCGGCGGCCTGGATGTTGCATTCCTCGGTCTGGCCGAAACCGCTCCCAACGGCGACCTGAACGTTTCCAAGTTCGGCACCCGTCTGGCCGGCGCGGGCGGATTCATCGACATCACCCAGAACGCCAAGAAGGTCGTTTACTGCGGCACCTTCACGGCCAAGGGCCTCAAGACCGCCTGCAAGGACGGCAAGCTCGTCATCACGCAGGAAGGCGGCAAGAAGAAGTTCGTCAACAAGGTGGAGCACATCACCTTCTCCGGCGATTACGCAAACGAAGTGCATCAGCCGGTTCTGTACATCACCGAGCGCGCGGTCTTCGAGCTGCGTCCGGAAGGCGTCACCCTCATCGAGATCGCACCGGGCATCGATCTGCAGACCCAGATCCTCGATCAGATGGAATTCGTGCCCAAGATCGCTTACCAGCCGGACGGCTCGATCAAGCTCATGGACGAGCGCATCTTCCATGAGGAACTGATGGGCCTGGCAAACGATTAAGTTCCGTTTTCTTATGTGTGTGTGTTGTGCAGATGTTGGGTATATTGTTAATCGTTTAACAAACTTTCGGAAAACCCCTTGCATTTCTCCGCACATTTGATAAAATATTAACGAACTCGCAAGAGACATTAAACTGCACCGGTGCGTCCGGTGCCAGAGAAGAAAAGGAGAAACAGCCAAATGAACGTTTACATCTGTTCCGCTGCCCGTACCGCTATCGGCACCTATGGCGGCACCCTTCGCGACGTACCTGCTGCGCAGCTCGGTATTGCTGCTGCAAACGCTGCCGTTGAACGCGCCGGCGTTGACAAGGCCGCAATCGACGAATGCCTGTTCGGTCAGGTACTGCAGGGCGGCGTTGGTCAGAACGTAGCCCGTCAGGTTTCGCTCGGCATCGGCATGCCGCTTGAGACCCCGGCCATGACCCTCAACAAGGTTTGCGCATCCTCGATGCGTGCCATCTCTCTGGGCTCCCAGATCATCCGCTCCGGCGAGGATCAGATGATGCTGGTCGGCGGCTGCGAGTCCATGTCCGGCGCACCGTACATCTCCCGCAACATGCGTTGGGGCGCCCGCATGAACGACGTGAAGTTCGTTGATATGATGGTTTATGACGGCGTATTCGACGTATTTAACCAGTACCACATGGGCATCACCGCGGAAAACGTTGCCGAGAAGTACGGCATCACCCGCGAGATGCAGGACCAGATCGGCTATGAGTCCCAGATGAAGGCTGCCAAGGCGATCTCCTCCGGCCGCTTCAAGGACGAAATCGTTCCGATCGAAGTCAAGAAGAAGAAGGAAACCGTAATCTTTGACACCGATGAGCACTGCCGCCCGAACACCACCCTCGAGGGTCTGGCAAAGCTGCGTCCGGCCTTCAAGAAGGACGGCACAGTTACCGCGGGCAACGCTTCCGGCATCAACGACGCCGGCGCTGCGATGATCATCGCGTCCGAGGATTTCGTCAAGGCACACGGCCTCAAGCCGCTGGCTAAGATCCGTGCATTCGGTTCTGTCGGCTGCGATCCGGCGATCATGGGCATCGGCCCGATCGAATCCACCCGTCAGGCGCTGAAGCGCGCCGGCCTTACCGTTGCGGACCTCGATCTGGTTGAGTCCAACGAGGCGTTTGCGGCGCAGGCAGCTGCGGTTAACCGTGAGCTCGGCTTCGACATGGAGAAGGTCAACGTCAACGGCGGCGCGATTGCGCTGGGCCACCCGATCGGTGCAGCAGGCTGCCGTATCACCACCACCCTGATCTACGAAATGATCAAGCGCGACCTGACCCTCGGCCTTGCCACCATGTGCATCGGCGGCGGCATGGGCGAAGCCCTGATCGTTGAGCGCGACGAACTCTGCAAGTAATTCCTCGCGTCCTCTCCGCATTGATTCCTGTAAATTGAATGGGTATCCGTCAGGCAAGTCTGTTCTGACGGATACCGGTTCGTCAAACTGTTTGAAAGGAAGTCTTTAGCAATGACTGATGTAGTAGTTGAGAAAAAGGGCCATGTAGCGGTCGTCAAGATCGAGCACATGAAGGCCATGAACGCGCTTTCCACCGACATGTACGCCCAGCTGGAAGAAGCGTTTGACGAAGTTGCAAAGATGGACGACGTTTACTGCGTCGTACTGACCGGCTCCTCCACTGTCAACAAGAAGGGCAAGACGGTCAACTCCTTCGTTGCAGGCGCCGACATTTCCCAGATGTCCACCATGACGGTGGAAGAAGGCAAGTTCTTCGGCAACGACTCCAACCGTGTCTGCTGGAAGATCGAGAACTTCAAGCGCCCGGTTATCGCGGCGATCAATGGCTTCTGCCTCGGCGGCGGCTGCGAGCTGGCAATGAGCTGTGACATCCGTCTGGCATCCGAGAACGCTCTGTTCGGCCAGCCGGAAGTTGGTCTGGGCATCACCCCGGGCTGCGGCGGCACCCAGCGTCTGGCTCGCCTGGTCGGCACGGGCAAGGCCAAGGAAATGATCTACACCGCTCGCGGCAACTACACCGCGCAGCAGGCGCTCGAAATGGGCCTGGTCAACTACGTATACCCGCTTGAAAACCTGATGGACGAAGCCATGAAGCTGGCAGAAGAGATCGCCGCGCAGGCGCCGATCGCTGTTGCGCTGTGCAAGGAAGCCATCAACGTCGGCATGCAGACCGACCTGAACTCTGCGCTCAAGTTCGAGGGCAACTGCTTCGGTCAGTGCTTCGCGACCGAAGACCAGAAGTACGGCATGGCTTACTTCCTCGACAAGAACAAGGAGAAGCCCGCCAAGGAGTTCAAGAACAAGTAATCTGTTGCTGTGAATCACTAAGAGTGAGAGAGAGGTTATAATAACATGAAAGTTTGTGTATTCGGCGCCGGCAACATGGGCGCGCGCATCGCGGAAGTTTTTCTGACCCACGGCCATGATGTCACCATGATCGACATCAAGCAGGAGTTCCTGGATCGCGGTGTCAAGACCATCACCAACGACCTTTCCTTCATGGTGAAGAAGGAGAAGATCACGGAGGATCACAAGAACGAACTGCTGGCTGGTCTGAAGACCTCCATCGACCGCAAGTCCGCTGCGGATGCCGACTTCGTGATGGAAGTTATCCTCGAGCGCATGGACCTGAAGAAGGAACTGCTGGGGGAACTGGACGAGATTTGCCCGGCTCACACGATCTTCGCTTCCAACACCTCCGCTCTGTCCCCGACCGAGCTGGCGGCTTCCGTCAAGCGTTCGGATAAGGTCATCGGCTGCCACTTCTTCAACCCGGCACAGATCATGAAGCTGGTTGAGGTTACCCGTGCGATCCAGACTTCGGACGAGACCTTCAAGACCGCGTTTGAGCTGATGCAGTCTCTGGGCAAGACCCCGGTTGCCGTACAGGAAGGCCCGGGCTTCGTAGTAAACCGCATCCTCATTCCGATGATGAACGAAGCAATGGGTATCGTTGCCGACGGCATTGCTTCCCCGGCAGACGTTGATATCGCGATGCAGCTGGGCGCTGGCATGAAGTCCGGCCCGCTCCACACCGCTGACCTGGTTGGCCATGATGTCAACCTGGCGATCATGGAGACCCTGTACCGCGAGACCGGCGACCCGAAGTACCGTCCGCATCCGCTGATGCGTAAGATGGTCCGTGCGGGCTGGCTGGGTGTCAAGACCGGCAAGGGCTTCTTCGAATACGACGAATTTGGCAAGGAAATTGTAAAGTAACCCGTTCACACAGCAGAAGGCTACTGTGCAAAACGCACAGTAGCCTTCTTTTTCTTTACTGCTTTTTGTTAGTTTAGCTGCATTTGTGAATTTTTTCTCACTTTTGTTTGGCAAAATCAACAAATTTTGCATCAATCTCTGGCTTTTCCCGAACAAACACGATATAATATTAATTATCTGGGAAATAGCATCTCACCAGAGCGGCCGAAGCAGCAAATGCGGCAAGATCCGCACATAATGCAGCTGGAATTGCATAGCGCATTCGCCCCATTCCCAGGTGGCCGCCATAAATACTGATCGTGTAAAAACTGGTTTCCGATGCGCCCAGCATCACTGCTGTCACCCGGCCTGTATAGCTGTCCGGCCCAAACCGCCGGATAAGTTCACTGCCCAGTGCAAGGCCTCCGCCGCCGCTGATCGGCTTGAGCAGCGCCAGTGCCACGCAGTCCTGCGGAATCCCGAACAAACGAAACAGCGGCGCTAACCAGGCCGCTGCCAAATCGATTGCACCGGATGCCCGCAGCATATACACCACGGTCAGCATGCCTACCAGCGTGGGCAAAATGCGCACCGCTGTCTGCAATCCCTTTTGCGCACCGCGCAAAAAGACCGGGAACACATCCACATGTTTATACAATCCGTATAAGCCGACTGCTGCCAGCAGAAATGGGATGAGTGTAGCCTGCAAAACGGTTCTGTGCGCTCCTTTCCATAATTTTAGACGCAAATTTCAAATTTTGGAAAATATTTTTGGAAATAACAGGTAATTCGACATGTTTTGTGTCGGCCGTATGTAATAATACAAATTGTAATCCAGCCAAACATTTCCCTCTATTTCCCCTCGTGGAAGAACGGCCGCATCAGCCTTCCGCTGAGCAGCACTACCGCCACAGAAAAAATGGATGCCCCCCAAACCGGCACCATGATATCAAACGGCGATGCCGCCCCGCAGGCGGCGCGAACCGCCGCAACCGTAGAAGGAATCAACTGGATGGATGCTGTGTTGAGCGTGATCAGCGTCAGCACGGTATCCGGCGCTCCCCGTCGGCCTGCCAGCGTATACAGCCGATCCGCTGCCTGCAATCCAAGCGGCGTTGCTGCATTGGATAAACCCAACAGGTTTGCCGCCACATTGGCGCTTACCTTTTCCATGGCTTCGCGATCCGCTGATGCCTTCCCAAACAGCGGACGCAGCAGCGGCATCAGCAGCTGCGATAGTTTTTCCGCCAGCCCGGAGGCCTGTATCAGCTCCATAATCCCACTCCAGAAACACATCAGACCGGCAATACTGATGATCAATGTGATCGCTTCTCCGGCTCCTGTGCCTACTGCCGTGGTCACTGCATCCAATCTTCCGGTAACGGCACCGCAAACCAGTGCCAGAACCAGGAATACAACCCAAACCGCGGACAGCATCCGCACAACCCCTTTCCGTCCAAGCTCCCCGATGGGGATTTGGTGATACAAGATTTGAATGAAAAGAAATGAAGGAGTGTTTCACACATGAAGTCTACCGGTATTGTCCGTAAAGTGGATGAACTTGGCCGCATTGTACTGCCGATTGAATTGCGCCGTACAATGAACATAGATGTCAAGGATGCTTTGGAAATTTACGTAGACGGCGACCAGATTGTTCTGAAGAAATATGAGCCGTCCTGCATCTTCTGCGGCAACGCAAAGGATATTATTCATTATAAGGGCAAGAACGTGTGCGCTTCTTGTGCCCAGGAGCTCAAGCTGCTCTGATTCCAATGCTGCACAGCCATCTCACCCTCGTGAGATGGCTTTTTTATTGCCGCTGCACCTCCCGCCTGTTCCTTGCTGCCTGTGCCTGATATTTGGCCCGTGTCGCCATGCCACCCCGGATATGGCGCTCTTCCTTGTTGGTCTGTAATACGGCCTGTACTTGCTCGTAGAGCACGGTATTCAGCTTTTTCAGCCGTGTAGTGATATCCTTATGTACCGTCGATTTGGATACGCCAAACCGCGCTGCGGTCTGCCGTACGGTGGCCCGCTCTTGGATCATATATTGTGCCAGCCGGATCGTGCGCTCCTCTGGTAAGCCTTTCACCGTCGTCCCCCCTGCCCTGTTGGCGCTTTCATTACTCTCACTTTATGCGGCAGCAGAACAGGATAGAACGCAATTTTTGTCAGATTTTCGTATCAATTATTTAATAGTGAACATATAGTCTTTATTAAAACGCAAAAATGCGCTGCTCTCACTTGAGCAGCGCATTGATGCCATTGGTATGATATTCCACCAGACGATTGAGGTTGGTGCGCACCTCACGCGGCCGGACACGGTTTTTGAGGATCTGCACCGTGCCGTCAATCAGGTTGCTAGCCATGATTTGTGCCAGCAGAAGGCTGTTGTCCTCATCGGCGAGCAGCGGCGCCGTCTTGGCCGCCAGCATGTCGATCAGGCTTGTTCGAAGGTCCTCGTACCGCGTGCCATGGGACTGCTCCATAATGAGCAGCAGGCCGTATTTCTCCGCCAGCAGCAGCGACAAAACCTCTTCGGTCAGCAGCACCTGATATTCTCGCTGACCAGTGCGCGGATCAAAACGCTTATCCTTAAACCGCAGGATCAGCTTTTTCAGACCATCTGCCGCGCCGTCGGTCAGCTCATAGAACAATTCCTCTTTGTTTTTGAAGTAATGATACAAGTTGCTCTTACTGATATTGACCTTATCCGCAATCATTTGCAAAGATGTGCGGTCATACCCCCGCTGCAAGAACAAATGCTCCGCTTCCAGCAAAATCTTATGCCGAAGCTCATCCTTTAATACCTGCACAATAAAGACCACCCGTTCATTTCTTCTTTTATTATAGCATTTTTGCATTCTTTGTCAAGAATCGGGCAGTTTTGTCCGATCATAAATGATTTCTGCGAAAGGGGCAAAAAAAGGACGCCGGTCAGACCGGCGTCCTTTTAACGCGAAACACAATGAATTTATGCACCGAAAACCTTGAGCATGAAGCCCGCGGCAACCGCCGAACCAATTACGCCGGCCACGTTCGGGCCCATAGCGTGCATCAGCAGGAAGTTGGCCGGATTGGCCTTCTGGCCTTCGACCTGCGACACGCGCGCTGCCATCGGCACTGCGGAAACGCCCGCCGAGCCGATCAGCGGATTGACCTTGCCGCCAGTCAGCTTGCACATAATCTTGCCGAAGATCAGGCCGCCGATCGTGGAGAACATAAACGCGATCAGGCCAAGGATGATGATCTTGATGGTGTCCCAGGTCAGGAAGGTGCTGGCAACCGCCTTGCAGCCGACCGACAGGCCCAGGAAAATGGTTACGATGTTGCACAGCGCGTTCTGCGCGGTATCGGACAGACGCTCGGTTACGCCGCACTCACGCAGCAGGTTGCCCAGCATGAGCATACCGATCAGCGGCGCCGTATCCGGGATCAGCAGGATAACCACGGTTGCAACCGCGATCGGGAACACGATCTTTTCGGTCTTGGAAACCGGACGGAGCTGCTCCATCTTGATCTCACGCTCCTGCTTGGTGGTCAGCAGACGCATCAGCGGCGGCTGTATCATTGGAATCAGCGCCATATACGAATAGGCCGCAATGGCAATGGCCGGCAGATAATCACGCGCCAGACGCGACGCCACCAGAATGGCAGTCGGGCCGTCCGCGCCGCCGATGATGCCGATCGCAGCAGCCACCGCGCCCGGGAAGCCCAATGCCAGCGCGAGCAGGAATGCTGCGAAAATGCCCAGCTGCGCCGCCGCACCCAGCAGCAGCGAGGACGGGCGGGCGATCAGCGGACCAAAGTCGGTCATCGCGCCGATGCCAAGGAAAATGATCGACGGGTAGATCGCGTGCTCAACGCCCTGATAGAACACCCACAGCATGCCTGGGCTTGACGTATCGGTCGGCGCATTGAGCAGTCCCGTGATCGGGAAATTTGCCAGCAGCATACCGAATGCGATCGGAATGAGCAGCAGCGGCTCGAATTTTTTACCAATACCCAAATAAAGCAGCACGAAGGAGATCAGAATCATGATCAGGTTGCGCGGATCGTCTGCCAGCGCGGCAAAGCCCGATCCCGCAAGGATCTCTCCCAGTGCACCGAAAAACGAAAATTGCATAACTTTGCGCCTCCCGTCACATCGTGCAAAGTGCCGCGCCGGTCTCCACCGTCGCGCCCTTCTGCACGCTGACCGAACCTACCGTACCGTCATGCGGCGCGCAGATTTCGTTCTCCATCTTCATCGCTTCCAGAATAAACAGCACATCTCCCGCCTTGACGGCCTGTCCGGCCGTGCAGCGCACATCTAGAATCGTGCCGGGCATCGGCGCGGAAACGACCTCGCCGCCGGCCGGTGCCGCAGCGGGTGCAGGAGCTGCTGCCGGTGCAGGCGCAGGCGCCGCCGCCGGCGCTGCGGGTGCCGGTGCTGCCGCCGGTGCATTGCCGACCGCTACCGCACTGACCGAACCTTTTTCCACTTCCACTTCATATTGCTTGCCATTGAGCGTGACCAGATATTTCATTGTTAACTTCCCCCTTAAACCGCCTTGATGGATTTGAATACGAGCTGATCGAGCGGAATCCCCGTTTCATGGCTGACAATCGCCATGACGCATGCCGCCTGCGTATCATCAATGCCTTCCAGCACCACCTGCGGCGGCGCTGCAACCGGCGCGGCTGCACGCATCGGAACGGGTGCAGGAGCGGGGGCAGCCATTGTGGGCACATGATGATGTTCCACACCGGATACCAAACGCGAAATGACCAGAATGATGCCCCACAACACTGCAAGCATCAGAAATACAATGACGAAGCCGGAAAGCGCCACAACCAGTGCATCCAGTTGACTCAGCGGATCGTGAACCATAATCAGCCGACCTCCTTAAACGAATAACTTGCCGTGAAGGTTCTTTCACGACGCTCAAAATACTGCTCGGCCTGCTGCGGGAACGCGATATAGGAAAGCACGTCCTCTTCGCAGCGCGCGCGGCTGCCCAGATGCGCCTTTGCCGCTTCGAATTCCGGCTCCAGCGTATCTGCAAAACGGCCGGTCATGGGCTGCTCATCCCCCAGCACCTTTTTCGCCAGTTCCGGGTCGATCTTGCCGGGCGCCTTGCCGTATTCCCCCTTGATATAGCTCTTGATCTCCTTACCGATGGACTTATAACGCTCGCCCAGCAGCACGTTGACCGTGGCCTGCACGCCGACCATCTGGCTGAGCGGCGTGACCAGCGGCGGATAACCCAGATCCGCGCGTACACGCGGCGTTTCGTCCAGCACAGCGTCGAGTTTGTCGATCGCGTTCTGTGCCTTGAGCTGCGCCACCAGATTGGAAAGCATACCGCCCGGGATCTGATAAATCAGCGCATCGGTCTTGGTGGACAGCACATACGGGTCAAACATGCCGTTTTCCGAGAACTTGTCCTTGACCGGCAGGAAGAAATTATTGATACGGTTGAGCTCCTTGGCATTGACGCCGCAGTCATAACCCATCTGCGTCAGCGCGTAAACGATCGATTCGGTCGCAGGCTGGCTGGTGCCGCCCGAGAAGCACGAAGTCGCGCAGTCGATGCCTGCCGCACCCGCTTCCGCGGCCTTAAGATAGGTCATATAGCCCAGGCCGGTCGTCGCATGCGTATGCACATAAATCGGCAGCTTGATATTCTGACGCAGCGCGGTTACCAGATCAAAGCACTCCTGCGGCGACATAATGCCTGCCATATCCTTGATGCACAGCGAATTGCAGCCCATCTGCTCGATCTGCTTGCCCAAGGAAACAAACATCTCGAGGTTGTGAATCGGGCTGAGCGTATAGCAGATACATCCCTGTGCATGGCCGCCGGCCTTGAGGCACTCGTCCACTGCGGTCTCGATGTTGCGCAGATCGTTGAGCGCATCAAAAATACGGATGATATCCATACCGTTTTCCACGCTCTTGCGTACGAACCGGCGCACGGTATCATCCGAATAATGGTGATACCCCAGCAGGTTCTGTCCGCGCAGCAGCATTTGCAGCTTGGTGTTCTTCATGTGCGACTTGATCTTGCGCAAGCGCTCCCACGGATCCTCGTTCAGGTAACGCAGGCAGCTGTCAAAGGTCGCACCGCCCCAGCATTCGATCGAATGATAACCGGCTTGGTCCATTTCGTCCAGCACGGCTTCAAAGTCATCAAACGGCATACGGGTTGCGATCAACGACTGCTGTGCGTCACGCAGCACAGTTTCGGTGATATGCATTTGTTTCACAAATATGCCCTCCTTCTAACCGAAAAACAGGGGATTTCGTCAAACTATACCTACTCCCCCATTTTACATAATTGTATCATAGCATGTTCTCCACCGACACGCAATGTTTTTCTTTTAACAAAGTTTTCTATCATTTTTTGTCTTACATTTCCTCTGCTGTCGAATTGACATTTGTGTTTGAATACAGTAAAATTAATAATAGTATACGCTTTGCGCAAGGCTTGCCATCCATATTTGTCCCCAAAGCGCAGTTGGATAGAGCGACCGCCTCCTAACATCTGGCAGGTTCTCGCCCGCTGACGCCGCAAAACTTTATATTTTTTCATATGCCCCTGTAGCTCAGTTGTATAGAGCGACCGCCTCCTAAGCGGTAGGCCACCAGTTAGAGTCTGGTCAGGGGTGCCAATTTTGGCCGCTATAAGCTATTTTTGATGGTTTATAGCGGTTTTTTATTGCATTTTTCATTTTCGCTTTTGCCACTGCATTGCGTCTATTTTATGCAATCACCGCTGCATATCTGCTAACTGTCTCCGAACTTTTTTCACCGCGTTGCTAATCAAATTGAAGGGGGTTGCTAACCCAACTTTTCCGCCCTATTTTCCGGACGGAACTACCGACAACAACGCGGTCAGCGTATTGACCAGCTCCGGCGATTTTTGAAGCTGCTCAAGCAGCCCCAGCAGGTCAAGTGAAGCACTTGCCGGTCGCTCTGGCTCCCGCGGTTTTTCCGGCTCCTTCGGCTGCTCCGGCGGCCGCACCGAGCGCAGGTCGGGATTAGCGCAGGCATAAAAGGCGTCCTCAAACTTCTGAGCATTGACCTTACGGTCCTCGTCCAGAATGTGCGCATAGACCTGCGTAATCATATCGACCTGAGCATGTCCTGTATCTCCCTGTGTGGCTTTCAAATCACCGTGGTTGAGTTTCAGCTTATAGGTCGTACTGGAATGACGCAGAGAGTGAAAGACTACCTTGGGCAGGCCAGCGGTCTGCCGCAGCTTGTCAAACTCCTTTGTGATCACGCGCTCCTCACACGGCCGCCCATTGGTCAATGCCACTACCAGATTGTAGTCCTGGTAGTCGTCACCCAGCATCTCACGCAGCTCCTCCTGCGACGATTTCCATTCCCGCAGAATATAGGCGACTGTCTTAGGCAGCCACACCTTGCGGATACTGGAATCTGTCTTGGGCTTTTTCAAAATCAGGCGAGTGCTGGTGTTGGGCAATAAGGGTGCGAAGATGTGGTAAACATCCTTCTTCCCCAGCATCTCGATCGCCCGCTTGGACGCCCGCGCCAGTTCCTTGTCGATATAGACGTAGGCGTTGTCTGCCGCGATGTCCTCATCCTCAATATGGACATTGTTCCACGTCAATCCCAAAATCTCGCCCATGCGCATCGAGCAGGCAAAGGCCAGATTCATGGCCACATAGAGCTTGCTGTCCTTGCAGTGGTCGAGTGCAGTGCGGATCATTTCGGCCGTCCAGATGTCCCGCTTCTTATGCTCCGTTTTCGGCAGGAGCACATTGTCGAATGGATTCTTGACGATCAGCTCCCACCGCACCGCCTGTTTGAAAGCGCAGCGCAGCAGCTTAATGATCTTCTCGATTGTTGCATTGGTCACCAATTCGGTTTTGGCATGACGGGTGCGTGTGCTGACCGCAGGTGTTTTCTGCAAGGTTTGAATATACTTGTCCACCACACGCGGCGTGATTTCCTGCACCTTCATATCCCCGATGATCGGATTAATGTAGTTGCCAATCAATGCGGTCTGGCTGTCGTACATAGACACGCCCCACCGCTTTTCACCGTAGAGCGAAACAAAATCCAACATGAAATTTGCAATGCTCTGATCGCTCGGCGGAACAAACGCACCGGTATGCTTCTGGTTCTCAATCTCCGCCTTGCGCTTAAGCGCATCCTGATAGCTGGAGCGCGTCTCCCACTTCTGCTTTTTCTCACCTTTTTCATTGTAATAGGTGTAAACAATAGAGTAGTTCTTTTTCCGTTTGATGATAGATGCCATAACGAACCTTCCTTTCTGTTCTTACAAATCAAGCGACTCCAGCCATTTGTCAAACGACTGCTTGGAAATTCGTATGGCGTTACCAATTCGTACGCTCTTAAAAAGGTTTTCCGGAATGAAGTTGTAGGCCGCGTTGGTGCTGATGCCCAGAATGTGAGCAATGTCCTTGACGCGATACGTTCTGCACGCCAGAATTTCCTCCTTCGTACCGTTCTTTATCTCTGACACAGCGACCTCCTTCCTGTCAGAAACAGCACGCAAAAGAGCTTCCATTCATAACTTCCACCCTCATTGTAACGCGCTATTTCGAGTTTGTCTGCTGCTAATCAAACGTTTACGAAGTATCCGTAAACGAAAAACATAAGATTGATTTAAAAAGAATAATGGCAATACAACGGACGTCTGCCGGCAAGCAGCTCCACGGGAATCTCACCCCGGCCCATGCTGATGGGTACGCCGCGCAATGCCTTGAGGGCGTTCAACGCGGGAGTCTCATTATCCTGTCTGTGCATCCTTGCCCACAGGCTGCCATACCTGTTTCTCGGCTCAGTTTTGTCGCTCACCTGTTTGGTAGGGGTCCCGTCCTGCGGACTTGCAACAGGGTCATGGCGCATCGGCCGACCGGCTCCACACAGACAGATCGTATCCGTCTGCCTTATGCTGCGCCGGAGGCCTCCCGCCGGGCTTTCTTTGTCAAGGTGGGGTGACCCCGGCATCGGCAACGGAGGAAAGGGAAATCCGTTTATCTTTTGCCAGAGTCGGAAGGATCAGGCTCGCATCACTGCCCGGATCAATCGAATTTCCAGGCAGCGCTTCATATGGGTATCCACGCACATATGAGGCGTTCCGTCCTTGTCATAGAGAGTACGGGTACACAGACGGCTCATGTAGTCGTCATAGTGCCGCAGCACTTGCTCCATGGCTTCGCTGTCTCCGCCGGAAGCCGCGCGAATCACCCAAACGGGCGGCAAATCTTTTCCTTTATGGATAGGTTCTGTCATGTTCCTCAGCCTCCTTTCGGCACCAGCGCCGACAATGTTTCGCGCAGTTCCTGCAGCGCCTTTGTCCGGTGCCGTTGAACGGCACTCCGGGACATCCCAACGAGATCGCCGATCTCACCGTCTGCCAGATTCAGAGTGCAGTGCAAAATCAAAATGCTCTGCTCCATCTGCGGCAAAGCGGCAAAAGCCTCGGCCACAAGCTCGTTGTCGATATGTAGATCGTAGCCGTGCGACGAGAACACAATGCTGTCGCTGGGATAACGATCCACGACACAGAGCTTGTCCAGTTCCGCCTGTGGTAAACTACCAAAGAATGCTTCACGCTCTCTCTGGCGCTTCATGTTCCGCAGATAGGCTCTGGCCTCGTTTCGCAATACCTTTTTGCAAAAAGCATCGAACCGGCATTGCTCGCCATAGTCGCGGGGGTTAGATTCCATCAGTTTCACCCCCTTTCCGTGGGGGGATCAGGTGGTTCTCTCCCTTTCCGCTACTGCCAATCCTGCGGGAGCGTGTTCTGCCCGCCAAACGCCTCCTTTTTGAAGAAAATTTGAAAAAAGCAATGGTCAGCCATCCCGACCGCAGAAAACGACAAAAAACACCCAGCAGGTCATAGACCCACCGTGCGCAACAGCAAGCGATATGAAGTTTATTTACACGATATAGTTCATACCCATGACCGAGGCTGCCTGCCGAATGGAACGGGCTTTTTTTGATCGGCTAACCCTTATCCGATCAGGCGGGAACAACATCCGGCACAGCATGGCGACATCCTCCTTCTATGCCGCCGTGTAAGCTATCAGGGCAAAAGAAAACGGCGGCTCGAATTGAACCGCCGTGAAAGCTACTTTTGCGCGCAACAAGCCGTCTGCCCCGCGGCGGTTTTTTTCTTTTCTGCCGCCGGGCAGATCATAAAAAATATAAAAACAGAGCCGATAACATTCGAGGTTTTACCTCAGAGTTATCGGCTCTGCGTCTTAGCGTCTGGCTCTTGGATAATGGATAGATTCAGTTGTCGTACCGCAATCAAGGTTTCATGTTTGCATTTCGGGCAATACAGCGGGAAGTTTTCAAGAACTGTATCATCGCGGATTTTTAATCGCGTTTTGCTGCCGCAAAAGGGGCACAAAACCCATTCAACTTTTATCGCTCTATACATTTTCAAATTATCACTTCAAAATGCTTTCCTGTTTTTGAAATACATCAACTACATGGCTTGAAAAGCCCAGCATATCTTCACGCTCGCAAGTAGTCAGGTGATATTGCATATACAGCTCAAATGTTTCGCTATCCATGGCATCAATCGCTTCACGAATGAGCAAAGAACACCCATCTGTTGCCACGTAATGAAGCCTTGTGGTTGCAAACGGAAACATGAGATCATCTATGTTTTCTTTTCGTACTAGCTCAAACAAATCCTTTGGCTGTGATTTTGAAGCAAATGTGTGAGCATCCAACAAGCCATCTCTTATATAGTCTGCAACATTGAAATTGTTTCGGTTAAAGCCCTCGTCTAACAGACATCCATCAGAAATCACATATGCAGCAAAAATAATACCATTCGGTTTTGTGACACGAATTGCTTCACGAATAGCCTGCTGCTTATCCTCTTTACAGTAGAGGTGATACAGCGGCCCCAAGAGAAGTGTAATATCATATTGATTATCTGAAAAGGTGGATAAATCCAGAGCATTTCCACGGATCACCGAAACTCGCTCCTCGCTTGTGGTATTTTGCTTGAAAATCTCTATATTGTGTTCCACCAATTCAACTGCATCAACACTATATCCTTCTCGCGCCAGTGCATGAGAGTATCTTCCTGTTCCTGCCCCTATTTCGAGGATTTTATCTCCTTTCTTTAGATATTTCTTAATGTAATGCATGGTAGTGAGAAATTCCACCATTCCATGTTTTAATGCGAGACGATTGTCTTCATCGTAATGATTATAGAAGTCTATTATATATTGATTGGATTTCTGCATTTCAGACACCTCTTGTATTGTCATTGTTACGCAGCCCGCACTTTTTGTCGTGTAGTTCACACGAAGGCTGACAAGAAATTAGATAACATACCTTCGATGGTTCTGTTGTCCAATGAAATCTTTCCAGTGGCAGTCAAAACAGCAATCCCATGTGCATAGAGAAATAAGTCTAAAAAGATTTGTTTTCCCTTCTCAAAGGTTACGCCAATCATATTCGAAAATGCTTTTGCTTTTTCCTCATTTCCAATTTCGTTATAAAAGTCATTCGTTGTTTCCATATTCAAATCCATATCACTCATAAAAATCAGTTTGAATAGATATGTTTGTTCACGAGCAAAGGCTATATAAGAAATCGGTAAATACAAAGGAGCGTCAACCGCCGCAGTTTTGCAATAATGATCCACATATTGGCTGTAATATTCAAATGCGAAATTAAGAAAATCCTTTTTTAGTTCTTCCATGTTTTCATAACACGTAAAAATAGGCCGTGTTGAACATTGCAGTCTATTCGCAATACTTCTCGCATTTACAGTTTCAAACCCTGATTCCTGCGTAATCTCCAAAACAGTATTTAATATCATCTGTTTCGTAATCTTCGCTTTAGGCGGCATCATTGCTCCCTCGTTTCGCAACATATGTTATGTAACTATTGTTGCATATCAGAAGGAATTTGTCAACAAATTCTATTTTTTAAAAAACATAAAAACAGAGCCGATAACACACGAAGGTTTCCCACGATGTTATCGGCTCTGCGTCTTAGCGTCTGGCTCTTGGATGATGGATAAATTCAGTTGTCTTACCGCAATCAAGGTTTCATGTTTGCATTTCGGGCAATACAGTGGAAAGTTTTCAAGAACTGTATCTTCGCGGATTTTCAATCGTGTTTTGCTACCGCAAAAGGGGCATAATACCCATTCAACTTTTCCCATAGCGATGCCTCGCGCATTTAATGCTGCTGCTCTTTATCGAGCAAAATTTGCTTCACAACATTGACATAGTGATCTGCTTGTCGCGTTTCAAACGGGATAACACGCGACCACATCCGCAAGCCTTGATAGTAATATAAAATCAAGTCCGCGATCTGGTCAGCATCAACGTCATTAAACTCTCCATTATCCATTCCATAATTGAGCAGACCGACCCATCTTTTTCTCGCTTTTTCATTGACTTGAATGAAGAAATCCTCGTTTCCCATATTGGCGTATTCGTAAATCGCCAGACTTAACGAAGACTCTTTTTCCATAATTTCGTGCCGCATCGTTTCAAGCATATCTTCCAATATACTTACGGCACTTTCTTTGTTTTCCATGCGATCATCAATCGCATATTCCTTTGAAATTATATCGGAAAAGATTTGTTGCGTTCCCGAATAATAACGATAAAGTCCGCCACGGCTCAATCCTGTTTTTTCACAAATATCCGTCATGGTCACAGCTTTAAAACCTTTTGCCGCAAAAAGTAAATATGCCTCTTGCAGAATTTTTTCTTTTGTTTTTGTCCCCTTCATCCCCATGCTATACTTCTACTTCCTCTCGCAATACGGAATACAAACAGTAAGAAAGAATTTTCCCGTTTTTGTACACTCCATTTCGCATTGTGCCTTCATAGGCAAATCCAGCTTTCTCTAAAACACCTCTGGAGCCCGCGTTACATTCAAACGGTTCTGCATAGATACGGACAATATCAAATGCAGTAAAGGCTTCTTTGCAAATACGCTGCACCGCTTCCGTCGTAATGCCATTACGCCAATATTCCTCTGCAAGCCAATATCCAAGTTCGCCGGATTTTTCAAATACATCTTCTTGAAGGGTAATGCCTATGCTTCCCACGGCTTTGCCGTCAATAACAATTGCTCTGGTGATTTGTCTTTCCCCCTCATGCGCAATGCAATCATCGATAAACCACTTTGCATCATCTAGCGTATAAGGAGACGGGAAAGTATTTCGAAGATTATTTGCAATATTCGGATTATTCGCAGCTGCTGCAAGACTGTCGGCATCATCGTGCTTCCATTCTCTCAAAACAAACTCCAACATAACTGACACCTCCCAAAAGCGACATTATTGTCTCTTAATTATACGACATCATTGTCGTTTTTGTCAACAAGGCCAATATAAAGATTTAAAATCAGTCGCAGAGGCAATATGGAGTACATTTGCTTTGCGAAATGGAATCACAACAGAATCAATAACATCTATATTTGATTGCTTCTCGCCAAATTCCCCAAATTATAATTCTTTCCTGCTCCGTTTATAAGATCGGCACGTACAATTCGCAGAGATGTCGATCCACCAGTTCTTTTCTATAACATTCCATGACTGGTCTGTTCGGGTCCAGAATCCGGTTTTGCCTAATCGTTTCATCAAAACATTTTTGCCATGCCGCTGTAATGGATGCAGCGGTATGTTGAATCAGAAATACATAATACTTACCGCCTTGTATTTCTCTTTTCAAGATTTCCCCACCAAAATCCTCATTGGTAGAAATGTTCGCGCAGACATCATATCTGCACAAGCGGCTTTCTGTGACCCGGGGGTCATCCAAGGGAATCGCCCAGATTATTGTTTTGGCATGATACAAACGCTTTTCAACCAGCCATTGTTTGAAGGTGTTCATCAACTCGCGGTTCGCATCCCCATACGCACCCGTTCTTCTCATATATACCACCGTATAAGGCGGTATCGTTTTCTCGTTTATCTGAATGTAAAAGCTCAACAGAAAATCTCCAATTTACAAAGTACATCGATGTCTAAACAGATGGTAAACCCAATTAAAATGATTTTCAAGAACTTTTTTAAAAGGATGCCACCTCATCCAAACGCCTTTTTCATTTCATCCAGTTCATGCCGTTTCTCCACCCAACTTTCTACATAGCCGCAGTCACAACAAGCATAACGTGCAACAGGTACCCGTTCCACAGTAACCACTTTTGTGATAGCGATGCTATGGGCTAAATATCGGTGGGCATTGTCCGACACCCGCACGATATTCCTCGAATTACATTTTGGGCAACATCCTGTATTCTTCATCTTCATTGCCTCCTTGTCCAATAGAGTAAAATGCCGCACTCCATCAGCAATACGGCAGACCATATTCCAAGAACCAGCGGATAGGTGCCGACAACGGCTGCCATCAGCAGCATTGCCAGCGGAACAAGATATTTGCGGGGGTGGTGCCACAAATCGCTTTCTGTTTTCCAACCACGGATCGGGTGTTTCCATTCCAAAATCACCGACAGAATGGCGCTTTGTAAGGCAAACAGAAGCACCATCCCCACATGGACAAGTCCGATTCCCCCATGAATCATCTGCCAGCCACCCAGATAGATACCGGCAACAATTTCATTGACAATAAAGATAAACAGACAATATCTCTTGCAAAACCGGCCTGCCTGTCCGGGGAAAACACGGATGACCTGCTCCAAATCTGGGTCGCAGGACAGCAGCGTACAGATCGGAGTGTTCAGGCAAAGGATTGCAAGACCGATGGGAAACAGATTCAGTCCCCCAAATTCACAGAACAGCAGCGGCAGGAAGCAGGCAATCGCACACAGGCCCACGGTATTGATAAGATAGCTCTTATTTGCCAGCAGATACCGCGTCAGGTAAACAAACACGCTCCCGCTATGACCTGTATGCTGGACGGCTCTTTTTGAAGCGACAACACTATAAAAGTCATAGGCATCTGCAAAGGCCAAATACAGCACCGCAACCAAAATGCTCACTGCCCCAGCGGTCAGAACCGCCGCGTCGTTCCGCACCAGCAATATCACAGCCTGAATACCGGCAGCCCAAAGAACCGGCAGCACAATATGACCTTTCCGGCACATCCGATACCCCGCCGCAGTTACCGCACAGGCCATACAGCCACAGAACACCGCAATGGCAATTTCCCATGGATACCATGAAGCGGCAGCGAAGAACAGTGCCCAAATGGGCAGAGTCTTGGTAATCAGGGTGTGCGCTCCCAAAACCATTACATAGGAAAAGACAAAACTGCGGTTGTCAAAGGGAAGCATGAACATTCCCTGCATGGCCTCTATATGACGCTTTCCGGTCAATATCTGCCACATGACAGCGCCAGTAAAAAAGGTCGAAGTCAGATAGAGAATAAACGTTGCAACCTCCATTTGAAATTCAGCGGCATGGGTCGCAACGAACAGGATCACAGCAGCCAGCAGGCTTTTTCCTGCGCTCTGGTACTTTGCGCCAAAGAACTGTTTGGAAAGTGCTTTAGTGGTGTTCATCATCGGCCAGCACCTCCCGGATGTTTCCAGCAGCGATCTCCGCGCCGGTGAATGTGCGGCTGATCCTGCCTTGCTCCAAAACCAGAACACGGTCAGAGGTCAGGCAGATGCTTTCTAAGATATGGGACGAAAACAGAAGTGTCCCATACTGCTTATACTCAGCCATGAGCTGATACAAAAACTCTGTGCTTTGGAAGTCCAGCCCGTTCACAGGTTCGTCCAGAAGCAGCAGCTTGGGCCGCAGGGCAAATGCTGTAATCAGGTAGGCTTTCTTCAGGTTGCCGGTGGATAGCTCCTTTAGAAAAACATTGGCATAGTCCTCAAAGTGAAATCCCCTTATGAGGTCAAACACATCCGGCAGAGAGACGCCATAGGACGCAGCCACATACGCCAGATATTCCCGAAATGTAAAATACTGAAATGACCGATCTTCTGCAAAGACAATGTATCGGTTCCGCTTAAATGCTTTGTCCCGAAACGAGAACAAATGACCTTCCCATGCCGCGCTGTCCAGACGGTAGCCCGGCAGCAAACCGGACACGGTTTTGATAAAGGTGGTTTTCCCGGCACCGTTCAGCCCGATCAGCCCGACAACTTCATGTTCCCCTAAATCCAGTGAAAGGCTAGAGAGTACGGGATGACCGGCGGTGTACCAAACGCTTAAATTGTTCAGTGAAAGAAGTGCCTTGCTGTCCATTCTGCATTACCTCCGATTGTCTTTGTCTTTCTTCCAGAGAGAATAGGCGGAGAACAGGAACGCACCGCCGAGAACAAGATACAGAATGGCAAAGGGAATGTTCATAGTAACAAAGCTAAAAATCATGCAGCAGACAAACACGATGCCGAGGATCAAGCGAAAATAAAAGTGACGCATACAAATTACCTCCTATATTTCTGTATGACATTGGACTTTTTGCTTACAATGCAAGCATACACCAAAGCATATCCGTCTGCGGAAATGTCCGCGAATGGTACGGTTTTGACCGCGAAAAAAGGCAGGCAGCCATAAGGCCGCCTGCCACTTGTTGAAGCAAAGATTATTCTGTTTTGACTGGCTGGAAAGACAAGGTGACAACGGACTGGAACACACCGTCTTTGTGATCGGTTGTGATGGTACCGTCGTAGCGATCCGCCGCTGTCTGTACGCTCTTCAGCCCCCAGCCATGAGAGGCTTTATCGTCTTTGGAAGTTTCCAACTTACCTTCATTCTCTGTGGGCTCATTGCCATATCCATTTTCTACTTTGATGATAAGCATGGCATTGATCCGTCGGATCGTAAGGCTTAGGAAGCGCAGATCCATCGGGGCCGTTTCTGCTGCCTCCAAAGCGTTATCCAGCAGGTTTCCCAAAATCGTAATCAAATCCACGCTGCGGATATTGGTGTTGTGTGGATATTCGATATTGACCTTTGTTTTGATCTGCTCTTGCTCAGCCAGAGCCATTTTGCTACTGATAAGGTAATCCAAAGCCTTGTCGCCCATCCAGACTGTTTGAGATATTTCCTGGACAGGGGTTCGCAAATCCTCACAGTAACGCACCGCCTCCTGAATATCGCCTTGGTTCAGGCATTGATAAATGGCCTCAATGTGATTGTGCAGATCGTGATACAGCTTGGCATTGCTCTCATAAGTGCGGCGCAATCCTTGATAATCCCGTTCCAGTATTTCGGTCTGCTCCTGTTTTAGGTTTGCGATCTCCGCCTCCATTTCCCGCTGTTGGTTGACGCGGTAAAACAAAACAGCAAACAGCAAGATCATGGAAAGAATGATCCATGTACCCACCTGATCTTCGCTCAGCGGCAAAATTGTCTGCTCTGACAAGGTTACTGCGCCAAACATTCCCAAAATGACGAGAATGGACAAAGCCCGAAAATTGCCCGCACTTTGACGCCCTTGCTTTGCCAAGGCAATCGCAGCCCCTGCCATCAGCAGGCGCACCAAACAAATGCCAGCCCAATATTCCATCGAAGCTGGATTGATAAAATTACCCGAGCGGAACAGGATGCCCAAGCCCGCCCTCAGCAGGAAGTCCCACAGTCCTACGCCGACTTCATAAAAGAAAACTAAGAACAGACAAAGGTTCAACTTGTCCCGCACATAATACCATGTGACCGCGGCAATGACCAGCAATTCAGTTCCCAAAGCCACAAGTGTCGGGAATCCTGCGGCCTGCAAGACAGTAACCAGCGCACCGCTGACACCAGAAACAAACAGCATTCCTCTTCCCGGCCGAAACCGCATTACCTTTGCCGATAAAAGAATACCTAAATGCAGGCGCAGTTCATTGGTGAGAAAGCAGGCCAAGATCGCAACCCATCCCATTATATATGCGCCCCCCAAAACTGATTGATTTGTCGCTTGACTTCCTGCAAATGAGAACGGCTGATTGGTAACCGCTCCCCGTTCTTTAATACCGCTTCCCCATCGCTAACCTTCATAATCTGAACGATATTGACGATACAACCACGGTCAACGAAGATAAATTCCGGTGCGTTCAGTTCATCAAATACCTGCTGCAAGCTCTTTCGCACTTTTGAAGTTCCGATACCGGACACGATGCTAGCATTTTTGCCGTCCCGCTGAATATAGAAAATATCCTTGTAAGGGATCTTCTCCATGCGGTTTGCGGTCTGGATCGTGTATTCCTGTCCGGCTTCCAGTTCAATCAGCTTTGCAGCATCGATTACAGCTGCAGTTAGTTTCGTTTCCAAGTTACTTTTTGGCACATAGCGAAAAATAGACAGTTCAAAAGCGTCAATCGCATATTCCGTATGCGAGGTCACAAAGATAATTCTGACATTGGGCAGAAACCCTTTGACCTGCTGCGGGATTTCCATACCACTAATTCCCGGCATTTCAATGTCCAGCAAAATCAAGTCATAAAAAAAGCCATCATCGGTGATGTCGTAAAGCAGGTTGCGGCTTTGGGTATAGGTCGTTATTTCATAGCCGATACCCTGCGCCTGCAAGCTATTCTTGACGATTTTTTCATGCAGTGCAACGGCAGCTTCATCATCGTCACAAATTGCAATTTTGAGCACCGTCATCACCCCGTTTCTTCCTGCGGTTATCTGTAGCATCTATAACCTTAACCAAATTGTTGTCATCTTCCAACACTGGCAATCCGACCACCAGCGTATCTTCTTGGAACCCATTATAGTGCGATTGTTGAAACAAAGCAAGGAATGGACAACTCGGCACGTGATGCCACATAACGAATATAGTGGACTGTTCCGGCTTTAAAAGTTTTCGGCATCAATATGACAAAGATTCCAAAATCTTGCGAGATGTAAGCACATCGAAACAGTGTATCAATCAATAGCCTAATATTTTGTCTTTTGCAATATTTGTCGAGAAAGAAAAAAGCAAAACCGATAACATCCGAGGTTTTACCTCCGTGTTATCGGCTCTGCGTCTTGGCGTCTGGCTCTTGGATAATGGATAGATTCAGTTGTCTCACCTCGATCAAGGTCTCGTGTTTGCATTTGGGACAATACAGCGGAAATTTTTCTAGCACCGTATCATCGCGGACTTTTAAGCGTGTTTTGCTGCCGCAAAAGGGGCATAAAATCCATTCTATCTTCATGTTATCTTCCTCTGTGCTTGGCTTTCTTCTTTTCCTGCCGTATGGCAAACTGGCGGTCTTTCTCCGCCTCTTTCTGCTCACGGCTCTTGGTTTTCCGTTCCAGCTTACATTGCTCATGCTGGAGTTTCAACGCCTGCTGCGCCCTTGTTCCAATGCCTTTATCCTGCAGTTGGCTTTGAATTTCGCGCTGCATACGTTTGGGATTGATTTTTCGCTCTATGGCTACTTCGGCCTGGATCGGGGGACTGAATTCCAGTTTATGCCAGTTCTTTAGCAGAAACTCATATACCTCGTAATCTTTGGGCTCTGGGCCAAAAGTGATTTTGCATACCTCGTACTTACCGCTATCCCTTCTCTCGTATAGACCGATCCAAAACGGAGCTTCAAACAGGATGGTCAAACTGCTTTGGGGGCCTGTACTCATTCTTCTGAGAACTGCCCTTCAAAATGATCCAGCCATTCCAGAAGGGCTCGATAGAGAAGCTGCTGCTGCTCAAAAATCGTTCTCCCAACCAAAGGAATGTCTGCAAATTCCCGCGCATAGCCCTCGTTCAATTCAGCCGAGGACTGTATGCTCTGGCGCAAAGCCGAAACCAGCTCCAACGCTTCGGCTTTGTCTATCTTGTTCAAATTGGTAATGACCACATTGAAATCGAATAGCAAGGGTACCGGGCCAGCTGCACAAGCGGTCATCAACTCCTTAAAATACGCTCTTCCCTGATTGGTAATAGAATAAATGGCCTTATCCGCAAACTTATCTCCCTTGACAATATCGCTTTGGAGATACCCCTTCTCGCTCAACTGGAGTACTTTTCGATAAATAGAAGGTACGCTTATTTTGGTCCAGCGGGAAAAATGGTGATACTCCACATCCTTTTGAATGTCATAGGCGCTTTGCGGCTTCTCCAATACGATACCAAGTATGACTAAATCGATTGACGACATAACGACACCTCCAGCTTTTGCTATTATCAATAGTACTATTGTCAATAGTAAAAGTCAAGGCAGATATACTAGATGTAGCAAAATCAAAGTAAAAATTCTAGACGTCAGAAAAACAACTTTTTTAAGCTCGCAATTCTTCCTGATTGAATTTCAGGAATATGACTCTGTATTTGTTCAACCGGCCAGTCCCACCATTTCATTTTTAACAATGCGGCTATATCGTCATCTGAAAAACGTTTGCGAATCGGCTTAGCTGGAATACCTCCAACAATGGTGAAGGGCGGCACATCTTTTGTCACAACAGCACGAGTGCCGATAATCGCCCCATCTCCAATGGTAACACCAGACAGAATCACCGCCTCATATCCAATCCACACATCGTTGCCGATAATAATATCGCCTTTATTGTCCCATGCGCTCGTTATGTTCTGGACATCCAGTCCCCATTCCTCAAAAAAGATAGGAAATGGAAAGGTGGACAGCGACATTTGCGTATGATTGGCACTGGTGAACAAAAACTTTGCCCCGCAGGCGATGGAACAAAATTTTCCGATGATAAGTTTGTCATGGTTGATCGGATAGTGATACAGTACATTGTTCTTCTCAAACTGCCGCGGGTCATTGACGAAGTCGTTATACATGGTAAAGTCCCCAACAAGGATGTTGGGATTTTTGATGACATTTTTCAGATAAACGGTTTCGTGGTCGTTGGTGCGAGGATAAATTTGCTCTGGATTCATGTTCTTTCCTCCTCTCAAAGTTATTAGAACTCGTATCTCTCAATCTGTGAAAAATGGTTGTTCTCCACATAGTAAACAGCGTGTTCCGTTGCAGAATAAACGAAAGAAACTCTGGTGGCCCAGATTCCCTCCTGTCGGACAGCTTGAAGCACAGACAATGCATCGGTGACCGTAAATTGCTTTCCGTATGTGTTTAAAAGTTGATCTGCTCTTTCATACCGATCATCCCCCGGCACAATAAATGGCATTGTGCTTTCGGGAGCAAGGACAGAGTAATTGGTAAGCAGCGAGTAGCGCCCATCATCTTCTCGCCAGCCAATCCCTGGTTCAATGATTAGGGTACGACCTTGCTGATCGGACAGCATGGCCTGCATGGTGGCATCCGGGGCATAGACGATCTTCCGTTCCTGCACGATTTGCAGTGCATCGTCAAAACTGATTTTTGCCTGCACAAACTGTTCTATCAGGTCTGCAATTGTCATGCAACCTTTGAAATCCTGATAGGCCCCCTCCGGGTTTCCGTGAACATACAACAAGGTTCCAACATTTCCGTTGCGATTCACGCCATGATAGGAATGACGCACCCCATCGGGCCGTAGGATGCCGATATAAAAGAGGTCTTTTTCTGTTATGATTTTGTGATCCCATACGGCAAGGTCAATCTCAAAATTGAAGCCGGTGATGGTATCATCACCTCGGTAGACAAATCGAGTACACATGGTCTTTTCCTCTCTTGCGATATATTTGTTGCTTTTATCGTACCGCTGATACGAATGCTTTTCCATCCACCAGACAATACAGAATCGATCTGTATCAAACAAAAAGCAGGGGCTGCATTTCTGCAACCCCTGCCGATTCATTTCTGATAAATGATTTTACGAATGGCCGATACGGACAGGAAATATTTTTCCGCTAACGTCCCCATTGAGGTTCCTTTCTGAAACTCCTCTACGATTTGGCGGTTTCGTTGCTGCAATTCCTGCCGGTAGCCCGAAGCTTCTCCCCATCGTTTTTGCTGCGCTTGATCGGCGGGGACATAAAGATAGCCCCCTTGAATATAGCTTTGCAATTCCTTGACCAGCGCATCGGGAAGAAGATTTTTTGCATTGATGTATTTCATGCAGGCTTCCTCCTTGAGATAGTCGTCAAGCAGCAAAGCCAGCATATTGATTATGCGACGATTTTTACTCCATGCAAACGTCGCAATCCACTGGCTTTGCATGGAGCCGCACTTCGTTGAGTTTTGTCATTCGACACCACTTCTTTCTGTTCTTTAATATAATTATACCATTTTCCTTATTACACCGCAAGAAACTGAATATGAATAATAAAATGTATCTTTAACGCATATAGCAGCATTCCGAGAGCGCGATATGAAATATAAAATGTAAGCGGGTGATGCTATATGGCGAATATTGTAGACTGCCCCGGCTTTGAATCTTTCGGTGCAGATGTGAAAGCGGCACGGAAAGCAAAGCATTTGTCGCGCAAAATGATGGCGGAGATCATCAATATCGACCCCCGGTATCTTGCAAATATCGAGAACGATAGCACGATCCCCAGCCTGCCGGTTATCATACAGCTTATTAAAGTGTGCGGACTTCCCGTAGAACGGTACTTTAATCCTGAGGTTATACGAGAAGAAAGCGCACAGCGGCAGCGTATCAGCCACAAACTGAAGCTCTGTCCAGAGCAGTACTTACCGATCATCGAAGGCGCGATTGACGGAGCGCTGAAAAACGAAGAATCCACGAAGAAAACGGAGGGTGTGTAAAAGCATCCTCCATTTCGTTTTATAAAGGCAGCTTTGCTGTCCTTTTCTTTTTGAGGATCCGAGATTTTGCGGGCAGATGAAGGGGTTTCCGGCATTGTATTTACGGGGAGAAGAAACGATAGCAAGCACAGCAAGCGAGTACCCACTTGCGATTTTTGGCTTTAGGGCCCCTCCCCCTAAACCCGAAAAATGCTTATTGGGAACATCCCAAACCCTGATACGAAAAGAGGCGAGATACCACGATGGCAAACCGAAAACGGAATATCCAGGTGAAGTTCTATGTGACCGCCGAGGAAAAGGAACTGATGGAGCAGAAGATGGCCCAGCTCCAGACAAAGCGGATCGGCGCCTACCTGCGGAAAATGGCTATTGACGGATATATCATCTATGTGGACACCAGGGACATCAAGGAGATGAACAAGCTCCTGTCCGCCATTGGCCGGAACATTAACCAAATCGCCAAGAGGGTCAACGCCGGAGGCTCTACCTATCAGGCCGACATGGAGGAAATCCGGGAAAGGCTGGATCAGATATGGCAGTTACAAAGACGCATCCTATTAAGTCAACGCTGAAAGCGGCCATTGACTATATCTGCAATCCCGACAAGACAGATGGAAAGCTGCTGGTGTCCTCCTTCGGCTGCGCTGCCGAGACTGCCGACATTGAATTTGAATGGACACGCCGCCATTCCATCGACAAAGGCACGCACCTTGGCCGCCACTTGATCCAAGCCTTTGAGCCTGGGGAGGTCTCCGCCGAGGAAGCCCACGAAATTGGGATGCAGCTGGCAAAAGAAATATTGGGTGGCAAGTACGAGTTTGTACTTACCACCCATATCGACAAGGGGCACCATCTGATTTTCAATGCGGTCAGTTTCACCGACCACAAGCACTACCATTCCAACAAACGCAGCTACCACGAGATACGCCGAGCCAGCGACCGGTTGTGTCGAGAACACGGCTTGTCCGTCATCGTCCCCGGCCGGGATAAGGGCAAGAGCTACATTGAGCATCAGGCCGCACAGAACGGCACCAGCTACAAGGCAAAGCTGAAAGCCGCCATCGACCGGCTAATCCCCGTGTCCTCCAGCCTGGAAGATTTACTTGTCCGGTTGCAACGGGAAGGGTACGAGATCAAGCGGGGAAAGTATATCTCCGCCAGGGCTCCGAACCAGGAGAGGTTCACCCAGCTCAAAACCCTGGGTGCCGATTACACAGAAGAAGCCGTTACCTCCCGAATTGCCGGAGGTCCCCGTCCCTCCAGGCAACCCCAGCAGCGCAGCGGGAAGGTCAGCCTGCTCATTGACATTCAGAACAATATCAAGGCCCAGCAGAGCGCCGGATACCAGCGGTGGGCGACCATTGAAAATCTAAAACGAGCGGCCGCCACCATGAACTTTCTCGCCGAACACGGCATCGGCAGCTATGAGGAATTGGTGGAACGGTGCGATGCCGTTTCCGCCGCCTCCATCCGTACCAGGGAAAGCCTGCGGGATACGGAACAGCGGCTTGCCGACCTTGCCCTTCTGGGAAAGCAGATCGACACCTATCGCAAGCTGAAACCTGTCTATGACCGATACAAGGCATCAAAGGACAAGGAAAAATTCCTGCGCGGCTTTGAGAGTGAGATCATCTTATTCGAGGCAGCTGCCAGGGAAATCAAGAAGGCTGGACTCTCCAAACTTCCTTCTGCCGAAAAGCTGAAAGCGGAACTAGACGGACTCTCCGCCCGCAAGACCGCCCTACAAGCAGAACTTTGGAAGATACAGCGAAAGGAAAAAGAGTATGATAAGATGCAAAAAAATATAAATATGTTACGTAATAAAAATCAAATTAGGGAAGTAAAAAAAGAATTAGATTGGTAATAAAACCGAAAAGCTAGCACACTTTTTTCAGCGATAAAGCTAGGATTAGTGTAGTTCCTGAGCCATATATTATGGGCATAATGAGAAGATCAAAATGTACTTGTTAGCTTATTATCTGAATATCACCATTCTAATCGGATAGACGGTTCTTATGCCCGTTATGGATTATTATTAAGCCAATCTATAACTTCATCGCATTGTCTTTCAAGAGCCCTATACAATGCAGATGACCATGAATTCAAATCTTTTTCCTCTCGGCTTAGTCTACATGCTGAAAAGTATATCCTCAGCTGTTTAGTCCCTGTATTTTGCAACTGCTTTCTCCACATTGATATATTGTTGGAAATATCACTATTAGCCTGAATAGCAAACAATGGGAACAACTTGTATTTTTCGATCGTTAAGCTAATTCGTGATGCCATGACCGGATCAGAAGTATAGCTGTTATAATATTCAATACCTATCACCGAAGAAAAAACCAACTTCCCATCAAGCCATATTACATCTGACAAATCATCAAAATAGGGATGAAGCAACATTTTTTCATTTTCTATTTGAATAAAATCCCCTTTGTTTTTGTTGCAGGACTGGCATTCTGGAACTAAATTAGCTGGAAATACGCATAAAGTAGGATATTCAGCCTTAGGTAGATAATGATCCAATGTTGAGGCTGCACCAATACTACAAATTGCACATTTTCCACTTGCACCTGCCAATATTTTATCGTAATATGCACGGCCTTTGGAAAATGAGGCTTTAGAAAATTTGTCTTTGTAGACGTTAACTAGCATTTCTTTATCATCGCTGCTGACTGGGGTTTGTGGATAGTGTTCAATATCACAAGGAATATATTTTAAATAGTTCTTAGCACTGCTTTCCACATCTTTCTTATACCTCAAAAGCTTTCGAACTTTTTTCGTATCACGATACCCTCGAACACATTGCTCAAATATCTCGCTAGATGATTTATCCGCAAGGGGAATAGTAAGCTTATTCATTCAGATTTCCTCTCTATTCTGGGTCCATAGAATATGCGCAAGCCCTAACGCCTCATTTCCAAGATTATCTTCAAATGTTTCCAGCACTTCTTCAAGGCTTTCTGCGTGGTCAACGACATCCTTAATCATTTTGTGGTATCCAGATTTTAAAATTTCCAGGCCAAACACTTCTCTTGTTAGAGAACCAATATCAGCGCCGAAAGTTTCAAATTCCGGTCTTTTTCCACTCCATTCATCCCCAAACCGATTCAAAATCCACACACAAGATTTAGGAACTTCTTGAAGGACTACTGGTGAATGCGTAGAGATAATAGCCACACCATTTCGATCATTTAATAAAAATGAAAGTGCTTGGAGTAATGAAGCAAGTAGTGGAGGATGAAGGTGATTCTCTGGTTCATCAATAAAGATAATGCTTTTTTCCTCAAGTTTATTCACGCAACTAGTAATAATGGACAAAACACACTTGTGCCCGGAACTTAGAAGCGAAAATAATTCTTCAGCCTTCTCTAATGTAGATTTTTCTTCTGTACCATCTTTTTTAAAATAGGATTCATCTGTCAGCCTGCCGATATTGATTGCCTCAAACATCGGATCACTTTCAAGAATATCCATGGTTTTATTCCATCTTTTGGTTTTCTCACCACTCGAAAAGCAACCTTTTAAATTAGTAAGAAATTGCCGTTCAATATTTTTCAGCAAATTATTATTATTTCGGTCTAAACCGATATAAAAGCATCTTGGGCAATCTTTATGGGGACTAGTTTCAAGTTTAATAATTTTGGAATAATCGTCAAAAGGACTGAAAGCTACGCAAAGAGCATTAGCAAAGGTTGCATCTGACGCTTGATTGTCATATTTTATTTTAATTCTGTCAGTATTTTCGCCGCAGATATTGCAAATTACCTCCCGAATCAGATTAGTTTTTCCAATTCCGTTTCTACCGATTAGAACATGTATATTGGACGATGGTTTTGTTAATGGAATAACATCAAACGTCAACTTAATAGGTAAATCAGAACTATTAATTTCAATAATAAAATGATAGTCTGTGAGAACAGAACCTCCCGTTGCAATTCTATGAAACTGTTCTTGACACTGGAATTTTGTAACTTCTCTAAACAACGATGTATGCAGAGATTCTTCATTAGAATATTTCTTCAAAAGCGAAAGATCATAAGCTACATCATTAAGTAGGGTAAATATATTAATGTTTAACTGTTTGTTTAATTTAGAAATATTTTCATAGTCTTTTTCGGATTAGGTTTCTTTACAAAGGCATAATCATAAATCACAACAAAAACCGAGCCAGCCTACACTAAAACGTCGCTTTTTTCAAGGAAAAGGCGGCGTTTTTTCATGGCCCGGTTTTGGAAAGGAGTGGTGCTGACTTAATACTAAAACGAAAGGGGGAATTTTTTGCTGGCCGGGCCGGGAGGTCTGGCCTTTTTTCATCTCACGAAAAAGGAGGTTAGCCAATGGCAGATGAAAAAGTAAACGTGAGCCCGGAGGAAAAGAAAGCCCCGGAAGCTCCGGCCCCGTCCGGGCCGGGCGATCCGCCCGCGCCGGAGCACACCGAGGGGCCCGCTGTCCCTGGTGGGGCTCATGCGGAGCCTGCCGCTGGGGAACATACCCAGCAGACCGTTCTCCCCGGTATGGGTGAGGACGCTCCCGCGCCGTCCGGCAAGGTAATCAACCTCTCGGACATCCAGGCCGCTGATAAGGGCGGCAAGGAGGCTTCTGCTCCTGCCCCGGACAAGAAAGCGCCGGAGGCGGATAAGCCGCCGAAGCGCCGGGGCCGTCCGCCGAAAGAGCAGGCCGGGCCGACTGTGGAGAAAAAGTCGAAAGCGGCGGAGCCCCGCACAGGCCGCCCGTCTAAGGTTGACAAGGCGGCCCGTGAGGAGGCTCCGCCCTTTGTTCGGGACAAAGTGTCCAGAGGTAAGAAAACCGACAAGGGCAAGGAAACGGGCTCTGGCGGTGCGCCCGCGTCTAAATCCGCTAAGACGGTAAAGCCGGGCAAGGCCGCTCCCGTCAAGGAGGCGGCAGTCCCGCCGCCGGAGATCAAGCTGCCACCTACGCCGGAGGTGCCGCCCCGCCCGGCGGAAGAGGGAAAAATCGTCTATTTGAAGATGGCGGAGCTCCACCCGTTCCACACGTTCCGGGAACACCCCTACAAGGTGCAGGACGATAAGGCGATGGACGATCTGGTGGGGACGATCAAGGAACACGGCATTATGACCCCCGCCACTGTCCGCCCGGAAAAGGACGGCAAGGGCTATGAGATTATCGCGGGCCACCGCCGCCATCATGGTGGTGCGCGGGCCGGGCTGGAGGAAATGCCCTGTATTGTCCGGGAGATGACTGACCTTGAAGCCGTCCGGGAAATGCGGAACAGCAACAAACAGCGCGGCGATCCCCTCCCCAGCGAGCTGGCAAAGCTCCTGGATTTGGAGGTGGAGGCCATCAAACGCCAGGGGGCCCGCCCGAAAACGGAGAAAGAGGCCGAGGCCCTGGGTAAGCTCTCGGTGGAGATCGTGGGTAAGGAACACGACATGAACTATAAAAAGGTCATGCGGTATATCCGCCTGAACTCCCTGGTGCCGGAGCTTCTGGACAAGGTGGACACAAAGCAGATGGGCTTTATGCCTGCGGTGGAGATCTCGTATATCAGGCCGGAAAACCAGCGGCTGATTGCCGTTTCCATTGATGGTGAGGTTTCCTCCCCCTCGGTGGCCCAGGCAAAGCGGCTCCACGAGTTGGACAAGGAGGGTAAGCTCAACGGCGATGTGATTGACGGTATTTTGAGTGAAGAGAAAAAGGAGGATCGCGGTGTGATTATTTCGACTGCTGAACTGTCTAAGTATTTCGGTAAGGAGGTCACTCCTGCCAAAATGAAGGAGCAGATCATGGCCCTGCTGGACGAGTGGAAAGAGAAACAGCCGCCCGAACTGGCAAAGCCGGACAAGAAAAAGGACTTGGAGAAGTAACCGGGCCCCGCTTCTGGACACTTTGTCCAGAGGTAAGCGCCCCGCGCTTGGGATGGGCTCTGTGGTGATATATCCCCCGTCGCCGGGTATCTTTTAGTACAGCCGGAGGTGGGCGGTCAAGGGGCGGAACGCCCGCCGCTTGCGGCGGCTTGCCCTTGACGGCCTGCCCCGGCTGTGCTATTCCCGGCTGGGCGGCGGGGGCATATATCCTCCAGAGCCGCCCCCTTTCCCTGGATAGGGAAAGGGCGGGGGGATAGGGTCGAACTACCTATTATAAATATTGGAGGTGTTGAAGATGAAACGATCCCTTGCCTATATTACTGCCGCATGGCGCGGCGATCCTGCGGCGGACATGGAACAGGCGGCACATTTCTGCCGCATGGTCTACGATGCGGGCTATTCCCCCATCTGCCCCATGCTCTATCTGCCGTTGTTCCTCAATGACGCAGTGCCGGAGGAGCACAAGAACGGCATCGACATGGGCCGTGACCTGCTCCGGCGTTCCCGTGTGCTGGTGGTGTGCGGGCATACCGTCACCGAGTCCATGAAAAATGATATTGCCGTGGCCCAGCGGCTGGGGATCACCGCTACCACCCTTGAGGGCATCCTCACCGTCAAGGGCCAGGGCCGCCGCTGATATGGCGTCCCTGTTTGAAGCCTACATCACGAACCTGGGAAAATACAACGAGGGCGAGCTGGTCGGTGAAACCTTGAAATTCCCCACTACCACGGAGGAGGTGCAGGGACTTCTGAAACGCATCGGCGTGGACGGGGTGCGGTACGAGGAATTTTTCATCACCAGCTTTGACGGTGATGTGCTGGGGCTCTATGACTATCTCACGGAATATGAAAACCTGGACGAGCTCAACCATCTGGCCTGCCTGCTCTCCGAGCTGGATCAAGGCGACTTGGAGAAGTTTGAGGCGGTCATTGACAGCGGTGGGCATACTTCCAGTGTGGCCGATCTCATCAACCTCACACAAAATCTGGATTGCTTTGAATTTTATCCCGATATTGAAAATGAGGAGGATTTAGGCCGCTACTTTACGCAGGACTTGCCGATCCCGGAGGAGCTAAAAGATTACTTTGATTATGAGGCTTACGGACGTGATTTTCTAATCAATGAGGGCGGCCATTTGGCTCCCGGCGGCTATATCGTCCAGACCAGCGGTGACTTCAAGGAATTTTATCACGGGATCGAGGACATTCCCGCCGAGCACAAGGTTTTCGCGTTCCCGCAGCTCTCGGTGCGGGAGCAGATGGCGGCTTACAAAGAAATTATTGACGGCTCCTCCTTGGAGGGCTATCGGAAGATTGCCAAAAAGGAGCATGAGGAGCGATAGCGGCACTTCTGGACACTTTGTCCAGAGGTGCTTTTTTCATGGAAAGGAGGGATACGGCTGATTGATGAGGACGTTTCCAGACGTACCATAGCAGTTTCCATTAAGGCAACAAAGCTCACGGGCCGGGTGCTGGCCCAGGCGTGTCTGGCGGTGGGCCGGAAGATTAAGAAAGCTCACCGGGCCCGCCAGACACCCCACGGCAAACAGACGGTGCGCCAGCTCATGGGCCACGGGGCCGCCACGAACAGCATCGAGGTGGAGTCCCCGAAGGACTTTGACCGGGTGGCCCGGAAATGGAATGTGGACTATGCCTTTTATAAGACCGGGCCGGACAAGTACCTGCTGTTTTTCAAAAGCGGGCAGGCCGATGCCATCACCGCTTGTTTTTCGGAATATTCCCGGCGCGTGATGAAGCGTTCCAAGTCCTGGCGCGTCCCGATCCGGGAACAGCTCAAACGGGCTGCCGCTGAACTGGCCCGCCAGCCGTCCCACAAGAAAAAACGTGCAAGGGAGGCGGTGCATGAGGACAGATAGCGTCAAAAAGTATGTGATACCCAATATCCCGTACCTGTTTATTCTGTGGGCCTGCCTAAAGCTGGGGACGGCCTACCGCCTGGCCCCTGGAGCAGACTTTGCTCACAAGCTCATGGGCCTGGGGCAGAGCATCGGCCCGGCCTTTGCCGACTTTGCGCCGGGGCTGGCCCCCTTTGACTGGCTCATCGGTATTGTTGGCGCGGTGGGGTTTCGCCTGCTGATCTACTTCAAAAGCAAGAACGCAAAGAAATTTCGGCGGGATGAGGAATACGGGTCGGCCCGTTGGGGCACCGAAAAAGACATCAAGCCCTTTGTCGATCCGAAGTTTGAGAACAACGTCATTTTGACAAAGACGGAGTTTCTCACCATGAATACCCGGCCCAAAAATCCTGCCAACGCCCGCAACCTCAACGCCTGTATCATCGGCTCGTCCGGCTCCGGCAAAACCCGTTTCTGGCTCACGCCCCAGCTGCTCCAGGCGCACAGCTCTTATGTGTGCGTCGATCCGAAAGGCGGGGTGCTCTCCCAGGTGGGGGCTTTTCTGCAACGCCGGGGGTATCAGATCAAAGTGTTTAACAGCATAGCTTTTTCAAAATCCATGCACTATAATCCGCTGTCCTACATCCACAACGAGGCGGACATCCTCAAATTCGTGGACACCCTCATAGCCAACACCAAAGGCGAGGGCAAGGAGGGCGATCCATTTTGGACGAAAGCGGAAACGCTTTTGTACTGCGCCCTGATTGCCTATATCATTTTCGAGGCCCCAGCCGAGGATCGGAACATCAATACCCTGGTGGATATGATTTCCGGCATGGACGTGAAAGAGGATGACGAGTCCTATATGAACGCGGTGGACTATATGTTTAAGGGCCTGGAAAAGCGCAAGCCGGATTGTTTTGCCGTGAAGCAGTACAAGAAATATAAGCTGGCAAGCGGCAAGACCGCGAAAAGCATTTTGATTTCCTGCGGCTCCCGGCTGGCCCCCTTTGACATCCCCCAGCTCCGGGAGATCATGAGCTATGACGAGCTGGAGCTTGACCGCATCGGGGATCGGAAAACGGCGGTTTTCTTCACGATTTCCGACACAACCCCCACTTATAACTTCATTGTTGCCCTGGCCTTTTCGCAGATGTTCAATCTCCTGTGTGAACGGGCGGACAATGTGCATGGGGGCCGCCTGCCCCATCATGTGCGGGTGCTGTGGGACGAGGCGGCCAACACGGGCCAGGTGCCCTCGCTGGAGAAGCTGGTGGCCGTGATCCGTTCCCGTGAAATATCGCTGACGCTCTTTTACCAGCAGATGGCACAGTGCAAGGCCATTTATGACAAACACGCGGAAACGATTTTAGGCAACATGGACAGCGTGATTTTCCTGGGCGGGCGGGAAAGCTCCACCATCAAGGAAATATCCGAAAACTGGCTGGGAAAGGCCACAATCTCCATGCAGACCGAAGGCCGCTCCCGTGGGCAGTCGGAAAGCTACAACCAGAACACCCAGCGGCTGGGCCGGGAGTTGATGACCCCCAGCGAGCTGGCTACCATGCCGGGCGATAAGTGCATTTTGCAGCTGCGGGGCCTGCCCCCGTTCTTCTCGTCCAAATACGATTTGAAGCAGCACCCTAACTACAAGTACACGGCTGAGGCCGATA
>NZ_UYYD01000016.1 GCF_900625105.1 Agathobaculum sp. Marseille-P7918
ATTTTTCTGCACTATATCATCTGGCCGGCCGCCATTTCGATTTTGAGATGCTCAGCGGCTTAGATTTGTGCGCTCGTTTTTTTGCTCATTCTCTCGAAAATTTTACTTGACTTTTTTTAGCAGGTCTTCAAAAAAAGGGCAGCCTTAGCTGCCCATCTCGTCACGATATGAAATAATCTGCTTCTTTTTCTGCTTGGCGCACCGCAGCGTCGTGGCAGCTCCGCCCCAATCATGGAGAACATACGCTACTACCACATCGCTGACTTCTATCATCCAGCGGTTTCTATGAGAAATCGCAAAACGGTGTGGCACAGTTTCCAGCGGCGGATACACAGTGCTGTCATAGCCGGAAGTGTTCCTCCCAGTGTTGAGATAAGCTAAGACAAGAACCAACTCAATCTGTGGATACTTTTTCTTTTGTTCCCGCAAAATGGATGCTGCTAAACTATCAAACTCTCCATATCCTCCGAGAAAAAAAGTTGTTGCTCCTTGCTCAATTAGATTTTGTGTTACTGTGCGAAGCCAACTCACAATCTTATCTTCTTTTGTGATTTGCGAATGGCCACAAAATGTTACATTCATACGATGGCACCCCTATTACCATCATACCGCAAATATCTCTATTAGTACAGGTACAGGGACTAATTTTAGCAGAATTGCCCATATACTAAATATAGTACAGTTACAGGGGCGGTGTATTGAATGAAACTAAATGAGGCGGTGAGCAAACGTCTTTCTGAATTACTGGATGAAAGAAATATGACGCAGTATCAGCTGTATATGAAAAGCGGCGTTCCCAAGTCCACCATAGGCAATATCATCAACTGTTCTTACGATTCCGTAAAGTTGCGGATCATTCACGAGATGTGCCAGGGGTTGGAAATTGGGATAGATACCTTTTTTGCATCGCCACTTTTCAAAGAAGATAATCTGGAACCATAAAACCTCTGACGAACTTCGTCGGAGGTTTTATAATAAGCGAACACCCTCTCCCGTTTAACGGAGAGGGTGTCTTTTTAGCCGTAAACCAAATCCTGTATTGCAAACTTCAAATCCTGCACCTTGCCCAGCAACCAAAAGGCCAGCTTTGGCAGCCCAAAGGGGCTTATGAGAAACGCGATCACCAGCAGGATAAGGCCGTTCTGCGGGGAGTATGTTACCAGGACGGCCACGCCCAGCAGGGCAATCACCGTACTGAGCAGCCCCAGCACCAAGCCGGACACATAGACCAGCCCCACACAAATCCAGATGGCAAGAGTGAGAAGCAATACCACCGGCGCAATCACAATCTTCAAAATCAGTTTCAATACAGTCATTTCATTGCCTCCTCTCGACGATCCAAATACTTCTGGCACAGATGGCGGACCTGTTCCTCGTCAGCTTTATTTTCTTCCCGGCGTCCCTTTGTCAGCTGAATAGCGGCAAAGGATTCATACTCAACCAGCAGATGGTCAAAGAGTTCCTCCGGAGTCCGGCATACATCGCCCTCGCAATAAGGTGGGTCTGGGGGGCTGCCGTTGAACGATACGCAGACATATCCGTACCGGCTCTTATAGACTTCTAGCTCCATATCCTGCGCCAGATAGTCCTCGAAAATCTCTAAAACCTTTTCAAAGGTCAACATCGGTATCTCAACTCCTTTATGAGAAATAGGAACACTTTGCTATCTGCCTTTATTATCCGGCAAGCCCCCTCAAAAGGCAAGGATACAGACAAAAAGAAAAATCGGAGGGAGGCGTGGCGAAAAGAACGCCGTTCCTCCCTCCGCAGATGGGATATATACCCCTGTCACGATAGATTGGAGAGCTGGGCCAGGATTTCCTTCACGCCCTCCCATAGCTGCTCCTGCCGCTGGGCTATATCTTCCAGGTCAGCGTCGTAGACACGCCCGGTCTCATGAACTCGGCGGGTAAGCTGGTTCAGGTTGTTGCTGCTCCGGCGCAGCAGAGACACCAGCTCCTTCAGCTCCGGCAAGTCCAGCTGCACCACATAACCGTCCAGGGCCATCTTCCGTAGATAGGCTTCTCGGTTCTTCGTCCCAACTTGGGACATTTTCTGCTCGATCAGCGCCAGCTCCTCTTGGGAGACTCGGAAATTCACCTGGACATCCCGTTTGCGTTTCGGGGCGCTCACCGTTCCGGCTCCTGTTTCTTCGACAAAGCAGGCTTGTGGGCGGGCGGCTCCTGTTTGAGCTTTTGTAAGACGGAGCCTTTCTCCGGCTCCTGGAACATTTTACGCACCTGCCGTGTAAACAGATCGGTCAGTCCAGGATTGACCCCATCCACAACCAGATAAGCACAGTGGCGCGAAATGCCGCTGTCCTCCGGCATGGGAATGGTTTTTGACCAGGCTTTGTTGTCACGGGAAACACGGCCATCGCTGTCCTTATGCTGGATGGTGTTGGCAAGGATGAACTGTACTCGTTCCGCCCCGAACTTTTCCAGCACCGTCTTAACCGCAGACTCCGTATCCAGCCGGTTATTCGCATAGTGGGCGCTGATGGCGTGTTCAATGGCCTCTTTACAGTCAAAGTTTGCCTGATAAGAGCGGTTATATTGTGCCATCTCCCCATGCTGGGACGCATAGGTGGCAGAATGGAGATAGAGAGGGACGGACCGCTGTTCTTCCAAAACCTTGCACACATCATCCGCCCGGTTCTCAATGCTGTCCCGGATCACATCCATGTATCCGGTCTCCAGTTTCTCAAAATAACGGTACACATCAGCCAGCGGTGTGGGCGAATCCAAAAGCGCCTGAGCCTGGGCATCGGTCAGCTCCAGCTCCTCCATCGCCATCACGATGTCCTCCCGGACGGTGTACTCATAGGTATGGTGTAGGATTTCCTCCGGGGGCTGGCTTTTCAGCCAGTCCCGGTATTTATCCTGCTCAGCAGCCATCTTTTCATAGAGGGCCGTATTCAGATCGTTGGCATTCATGTTATCGCACCTCCTTTTTGTTATATGAAAGAGCAGCAGGGGGCGCTTTGGTTCGCCCGGTCTATCTGATTTTGGATGCAGTACATGGTTGATACCTCGCTTTCTGTGATTGAATTATTCATAATTCTTGAGTATAATAAAACTGACAAAACCAGTATTGGAGAGGGGAAGAAAAGTGAAAAAACTTATTTTAGGTATAGCAGTTATGGCAATCGGTGCTATCAGCACAATTTCTATTATTGTTGCGACAGTATTATCTCCGTTAAATCCGTACTCTTACAATGGTGTTGACGGATGGTACGGTTGCCTTTTAGGAATGGATTTGGTTATGCCATTTACCGTTTCTATCATTGTTGCGATTATCGGATTAGCGATTGCAGTATGGGGAGTATTTGATAAGAATAATTAAACCTATTACCTCCCCTCTGATTGGAAAGTACAAAGGACGGGCAAGTCAAACGGCTTGCCCGTCCTTTTTGTTTATCGCACCTCCTCATGTTGTTTCGGTTTCTTTTCAGGGCTGCGGGGCGGCACCGGACGCTTCAAGCTGTCCAGCACCGAAGGCCGCGCACTCTTGGCAACCACAGTTTCCGGCTGAGCGTGGCCCTTGCCGTCAATGTTCAGCAGCGTGTCCAGTTCCACCAGACGGGCGGACTTGACTCGCAGATCGTCCTCAAAGGGAAACGGCTTTCCGATTTCCTCTTTGGCTGCGGCCTGCTGTTGGTAAAGGTTGTCTAGCTGGTTTTTCACGGCTTCCAAACGCTGAGGCATCTGAGCCAGTGCATTGTCGATACGGGTGAGGTTTCCGCGCGGGTCTGTGCCGAGGCTTGCCCGATGGGTCATCTGGCCTTTCAACAGGAGCGTATATTCCTGTTTCCAAGCGGAAAACTCCACGGACATAGTAAAGCCCCGATAGCTGCCGATCTGCACCGGTTCGGAGCCTTTGACCTCCTTACAGGCGTCCAGCAAGGCTGCACCGGCGTTTTCTTTGTCGGTCAGCACATCGCCCCGGATCTCCATTCCAGCAAAGCCATCCTCCGGGTGAGGATGGGCGGCCAGGATCTCCAGGTCCGCTTCAAAGCCTTTGATAAATCCCTTGTTGGTTTCGATTTCCTGGGGGAAGTATTTGAGCAACTGATCCTCCAGGCGGTACTGCTTGCTCTGGTGGTCGGCTTTCATCAGCTTCAGACGCGCAACCTCCACATCCAAATCCATGCGCTCCTTGATACGGGGGTCTCCGGCGCACAGGGCCTTGATCTCGGCAAAGGACAGCGCCGTTTCGTCCACATCATCGCAGGAGCGGACCGGCGATTTAGAGGTCATAATCTGAGAAATGAATTTTTGCTTGTTTTCAACCGTCTGCCAGAGATAAGCGTCAAAAGTTCCCTCGGTGACATAACGGTACACATGGACAAGAGGGTTCTGGTTGCCCTGGCGCTCAATACGGCCCTTGCGCTGGGCAAGGTCTCCCGGACGCCACGGACAATCCAGGTCATGGAGGGCCACCAGGCGGTCCTGCACATTGGTGCCAGCGCCCATTTTGGAGGTGCTGCCCAGCAGAACACGCACCTGCCCGGTGCGGACCTTGGAAAACAGTTCTTTCTTCTGCACTTCGGTCTTGGCTTCGTGGATAAAAGCAATCTGCTCGGCGGGCATTCCCTGGGCGATGAGCTTTTGCCGGATGTCCTCATAGATGGTAAAGGCAGGCTCCGGCTCATCCAACGGCACAGCCTGTTCCAGCGCATGAAGTGTGGGATTGTCCAGCTGTTTGGCTGCCTTTTTGGAGGGGGCTGCCTGGGGCGTGGAAATGTCGCAAAATACCAGCTGGGTCAGCTTGTCAGCCTCGCCGTCCCGCCAGATCTGCATGATATTGTCCACACACTGATTGACCTTGGTGCCGGGTTCATCCGGCAGCAGCTGGTTGATGATACGCTGGTCCAGGCCCAGCTTACGGCCATCGCCGGTAATCTTGAGCATATTGTCCTCTGAGGGGTCAACGCTGCCGCTGTGTACTCTGGAGGCGCGCTCGGAGAGAACCTGCACCATCTCTTTTTGATGTTCAGTAGGCTGGGCCACGATGTTGTGGTATTCCACCTCCGGGGTAGGCAGGTTCAGCTGATCGGCGGTCTTGATGTCCGCCACCTCTTTGAACAGGTTCATCAGTTCCGGGAGGTTGAAAAATTTGCTGAATCTCGTTCTTGCCCGGTAGCCGGTGCCTTCCGGTGCCAGCTCCAGCGCCGTGACGGTTTCTCCGAAGCGGCTGGCCCAGCAGTCGAAGTGGGTCATATTCAGCTCTTGCAAGCGGTCATACTGGAGATACCGCTGCATGGTGTAAAGCTCGGTCATGGAGTTGCTGACCGGGGTGCCGGTGGCGAAAATCACACCACGGTTTCCGGTCAGTTCATCCATATAGCGACACTTCGCAAACATATCGCTGGACTTTTGGGCATCGCTGGTGGAGAGACCTGCCACATTCCGCATCTTGGTGTATAAAAACAGGTTTTTATAGTTATGCGCCTCATCGACGAATAGGCGGTCCACACCCAACTGCTCGAATGTTACCACATCGTCCTTGCGGCTCTTGGCCTGCAATTTCTCCAGTCGGGCTTCCAGGGATTTACGGGTGCGCTCCAGCTGCTTGACCGTGAAACGCTCGCCGCCGCTGGCCTGCACTTCCGCAATTCCCTCGGTGATCTCGTCGATCTGCTCATAGAGAAGCCGCTCCTGACGCTCCCGGCTGATGGGAATTTTCTCGAACTGGCTGTGCCCCATGATGATGGCATCATAGTCGCCGGTGGCAATGCGGGCGCAGAACTTCTTGCGGTTGTGGGTCTCAAAGTCCTTTTTGGTGGTGACAAGAATGTTGGCGGAGGGATAGAGCCGCAGAAACTCCGACGCCCATTGTTCGGTCAGATGGTTCGGCACAACAAAGAGAGATTTCTGACACAAGCCCAGGCGCTTACTCTCCATGGCAGCAGCCACCATTTCAAAGGTTTTGCCAGCGCCTACCTCGTGTGCCAGCAGCGTATTGCCGCCGTACAGCACATGAGCGATAGCGTTTTTCTGATGTTCCCGCAAGGTGATGGCCGGGTTCATGCCGCCGAAAGTAATGTGTCCGCCGTCGTATTCACGGGGACGGGTGGAGTTCATTTCCTCATTGTACTGGCGGACCAGAGCTTGGCGGCGATCCGGGTCTTTCCAAATCCAGTCCTTAAAAGCGTCCCGGATGGCTTGCTGCTTTTGGGCGGCCAGGGTGGTCTCTTTGGCATTCAGCACCCGGCGCTCTTTGCCGTCTGCATCCTCTATGGTGTCGTAAATACGGACATCCCGCAGGTTCAGGCTGTCCTCCAGAATCTTGTAGGCATTGGCACGGCTGGTTCCGTAGGTGGTATAGGCTGCCACATTGTTCTGGCTTACAGAGCTTTTGCCGGTGATTTGCCACTCCGCGGTGAAAGAAGAATAGTTGACCTCGATATTGCGCTGGAGATAAAACGGCGTGTCGAAGGTCTCATACATAAACTGCTGGATGTACTCTTTGTCAATCCAGGTTGCGCCTAGGCGCACCTCAATCTCCGACGCATCCAGGTCTTTGGGCTGGGCAACGGTAAGGGCCTCCACATTGACTGCAAAGGAAGGGTCCTGTTGTGCTGCCCGCTGTGCCTGACGCAGCTTGCGCCGCACATTGCCGGACAGATACTCGTCGGCGGTCACATAATGGGGAGTGCCGTCTTTCTCCAACTGCCCAGGTACACGGAAGATCACGCCTTGCAGCTCGGCGGCCAGTTCGTCGCTGGTCTTGCCGGTCAGCTCCACCATATACGCCATATCGACACAGGCTTTTTCGGAAATTGATACGGCCAGAGCTTCACTTGCGGTATCCACAGTGTCCACCGCCTTGTGAGGCTTGATGGTGCGCTTGGTGAACATATCCGCCTTGCGCTCCAGCTTGCCGTCCTCGTCAATGACTTCCAACGCGCAGAGCAGATAGTAGCTGGAATCATCAGCAAAGGCCAGCCGGTTCGCCCGGTCATTGATAAGACCATATTTTGCAGAGAAGCTGTCATAGAGCCGGTTCAGTTCGGCCTGTTTGTCCTGGATGGTGCTGTCCGGTGTGGCGGCGTCCATTTGCAGATTAATGAGCTGCTGGACACATTCTCGCAGACCCACCAGTCCTTTCACACGGGCTTCGGCGGTGGCATTCAGGTCAGGCCGTACCATACGGCTGTTTTCACGGTAATACACATCGCCGTCCACAACGGTGTAGGAGTAATTTTTCACATTGGGGTCAGCAGGGATAGAAGTGTCGATGGCTTCGCCCTCGCCCAGCTCCGGCAGCTCGGCCTCCTGGTAGGTGCCGCGAATGTACTTCACGGCATCATGCAGCTGATCGGCAAGCTCCAGCCCCTCGATGGGGTTCACGGTGTAGTCCATGCCGTGAGCGGTGCTTTCCGGTTCCTGTCGGCCCAGCACCATTTCCGGGTGGTCCAGGAAATAGCGGTTGATGGCAAAGCCGTCCTCGGTCTGCCCGGTCTGCGTCCACTCCGGCACGATGTCCAACGGACGGTCACGCTTTTGCAGGAAGATGATGTCCGAAACGACCTCGGCACCTGCGTTCTTTTTGAAAGCGTCATTGGGCAGACGGATAGCCCCCAGCAGCTCGGCGCGCTGGGCAAGATACCGGCGCACGGTGGAATCTTTGGCGTCCATCGTATAGCGGCTGGTGACAAAGGCCACCACGCCACCAGGACGCACCTGGTCCAACGCCTTGGCAAAAAAGTAGTTGTGAATGCTGAAATTCAGCTTGTCGTAGGCTTTGTCCCGGACTTGATACTGGCCGAAAGGTACATTGCCGATGGCAAGATCATAGAAGTCCCGCCTGTCGGTGGTTTCAAAACCGGCCACGGTGATGTCGGCCTTGGGGTAGAGCTGCTGGGCAATCCGCCCGCTGATGGAATCCAGCTCCACGCCATAAAGACGGCTGTTTCGCATTTTCTCCGGCAGCATACCGAAGAAATTGCCTACACCACAGGACGGCTCCAGGATGTTGCCGGTCTCAAATCCCATGCGGCCCACAGCCTCGTAAATCGCTTTGATGACCGTAGGGCTGGTGTAGTGCGCGTTGAGGGTGGAACCTCTGGCAGCAGCGTATTCCTCCGGGGTCAGCAGCTCCTTCAGCTGGGCATATTCCTTGCTCCAGCTTTCCTTGTCGGGGTCAAAGGCATCGGCAAGGCCGCCCCAGCCCACATACCGGGAAAGGATTTTCTGCTGTTCCGGCGTTGCCTGCTCGGTGGTTTCCTCCAGGTATTTCAGCAGCTTGATTGCCTCGACATTGGCCTGGAACTTGGCCTTGGGGCCGCCTTCGCCCAGGTGATCGTCAGTGATACGGAAATTCTCGGCGGTGCGACGCAGATTGGCCTTGTATTCCTCATAAGAGGCTTCCTCGGCAGCTTTGACATTGGGGAAGGTCTGCCACTCGCCGTTTACCTGAATGGAAACGGGGTGTTCGTCCAGTACCTCATCCAGAGTCTTTTCCGGCTCGACATCAGGCGTGGGCGGCTCCGGCTCATTGGTTCGCAGGGTCTGAACAACCACATCATAGGGCAGATTATTCTTATCGCCCGGATAGACAGCCACAGTCTCGGCTTGGAAGGTCGGGGTTTCGGCAGCCGGTTCGGGGTGTTCCTGCTCAAAACCGCCCAACTGACGGGCATACATCCCGCGCAGCAAAGGCGCAACCTCGCTCCACTGGAAGAACAGCATGGCCAGACGCTTTTCATCTGCATCCAGCACTTCCAGCTCGATACCTTCCGGCATCGTGCGGTAATCGGCGGTCTCGCCGGTCTCCAGCTCCATCGTTTCCACGATGTTGGGATAGGTCCGACTCAGCCACAAGGCGATCTCTCGATTGCTCTTGCCGTTGCGAAGAAGCTCGGAAAGCTCCGCCTTGTCCGCCTCACCAATCAGTCCATGGGCCAGCACATCCCGCAGGTCCTGGTCCACCGTATCCAGATTTACAGGCAGGAACTCGGTATAGAAGTCGTTGCGGTTATCCTCACGCAAAAGCTGCTCAAACCGTTCCCGGCTCTCAGCCCGGTATATGGGATAGCTCATGCCGGTGGGCAGCAGCTGCACCGTGTCATCCCGCAGCTCTGTGATCTGATGGGGCCGGTCATCCAGATAGACAATATCACCCACATTGTAGGGAGGAACCGCTGGATCGTAGGAGGTTCGCTCCCGGAGTGTGCCACGAGCCGCAGCGTATTCCTCATCTGAAACCAGAACACGCGAATTATGGGGAGAAGGCTGTTCCGGCTCATCTGCCGGGACGCTCTCTCTGGATATGGCCTCCACATCCGCCATAACACGCTGGATGAATGGGTCATTATCCAGTTTTTCCTCATCCACCAGTTCACCATTCACAATGCCGCGCTCGGCCAAAGCCTCCCGAATGGCGATGGGGTCGATGTTGTCGAACCGGTCCTGTTCCGCTTCGGTGTAGAACCGGTCCTCCTTGATAAGCTGAGCGATCCGGCGCTGTACCTTGGACCAGGGCAGCACCGTTCCTTCGGGGCTTTCCGGGCGAACCGAAAACGGGGTTTTGCCATCGCCGCCGTCAAACTCATGGGCCAGCCATGCAGCGGTATCTTTTTCCCGCCCATGTTTCTCCATGTAACGGACAACGGCGTGTTTACTTTCGATTTTGCCGTTCCAGTCTTGGATAGCCTTGTCGATGTCATTGTCCGAGAGAGGGTGCAGTAGCTCATGGAGCTTGGGATAGGTCTCGTCGATGATTTCTCGATGAAGGCGCTGGCGGAACTCTGGTGTGTCGGAATAGAGGCGGAGCAGCTCCATGTTGCCAGATCCCAGGACAGCACGGCGAATGGCGGCATTGCCCTCGATCACAGCGTTCTCATGGTCACTGTGACCGCAGGCATTACGATATGGCACATCCCCCATAACAGCGGCAAGTACAATGGGCTTGTATTGCTCATGCAGTTCTCGAATCGTAGGGGCTGCGGCTGCTTCGGTCTCCCGAAATACTCTGGTCCCGTCTGCGCCAAACTCCGCTTCTTGGGTATTGATGTGCTGCTCCGCCTCATGGTCGATGGAGGGCATGGAATATTCTTGCCGCTCCTTGCCGGCTTCCGGGACAGCAGAAATGGTCACATCATGCTTATCACGCAGCTGTTCCACAACCTGCTCCAGCCGGTTTGCCGGGAAGCCGCACATTTCCACATAGCCACCTCCGGGAATGGCACGGAGAGTGAGATTGAGGTCCAGTTCGGCAACAGCAGTTTTGGCGTCCTCGCCGTATAGTTCAAAGAAATCACCCATCTGATACAGGACCATATCATCCGGGTGGCGCTCTTTGACGCCGTTATATTCCCACACAGTCGGGTTCGGTTGTTGGGCTTCCATGGTGTCCGTGTCTGCCAGAACCTTTTCCTCCTGGCTCTTATCGAACTCGGCCTGTTCCTGATCCAGTTCCTCCATCGGTGCAGGAGCATCTTCCACCCTGAAACCCTTTGGAGGTGGGTCCAATTCTGCCAAGAAATCCTGGGGAATGGTGTTTCCATGGGTGTCCCGATACAAAACCACAGCGATAGGAACCCCATAGTCTGTATCTTCCTGGATGGTTCTGATGAACTTCTCCGTATCCGTATATTCTACAATCTCGCCCGGCAAGCCATTGGTTCCCAGGTATTCAATCCGGCCCACGGCTTCCACTTCCGGTTCCGACTCCGCCAGGGCCTTTTCTGCCTGGATTTTGTCGTACTCCTCCTGTTCCTGTTCGGTGAGATAGCGTCCCTTCTGGATCAGGTCGGTAATCCGTTTGGCGACTTTCTCCCAGGTGAAATGCACATCCGGGCAGCCGTCTTTTTTGTAGTGCAGACCTTTTCCGTCGTGGCTTTCATCGCTTTTCATTGCACCGGACAGGGCATGGGAGTTACCGCCAATACCATACTCGTGTTTGAGAAAATCCACCTTTTCCTTATCCGTATGGGGTTCTTGGAAAAAGGTGAAAATACGACCCTTACCGCCCTCAAAGCCGCTGCCTCTGGTCATGGCGGCGTCGATCTCGTCCTCGGAGATAAACTGCTTGACCGCAGGTACTTCCGTTAACTGAGAGGTAAAGGTGGTGCGAGGCAAGGATAGATCTCGCAGGTTTTCCCAAATCTCTTTAGGCTTGTGGTAGTGGAACCGCAGCAAATCCCGATCCTGCTGGTAGGCCGTCCAGAAGGCAGCATATTCTTCCGCAAGGTTCTGGCGAAACTCCGGGCTTTTCAGCTGCTCGGTGAGCCATGCGGATTCCTCCGGGAAGCCACGCCCCGGATTGTTGGCAAGGCTGGGCAGATACCCGGCTTCTCTGGCTTCCTCGCTGAAATCGTGGTACAGATACCAGAACTTTTCCGCGAGGAGGGAGCGTTCATAGCCCGCAGCCTCAGCCAGCTCCACATTGGTGGCAAACTGGCCGTCCTGCAAAAGCTGGCCGATACGCTCGGCGGCACTCTCCCAGGAAATGACCTGGGCGGACTTGTCGTAACGGGCTGTTCTGCCATGGGACAGATGGATTCCATCCTCGGCATACCATGCAGTGATGCTGCCGATCCCGTTGCCCCCATGGTACAGATTTTTCAGGGTGTCTGCGATCTCGGCGGTGGACTTCTGCTCCTCGAAAGCCGCGACAATGCGCTCTCTCTGGCGATAGGTGTTGCCGCCCAGCCGCAGCACATGGTCGATGTCAGCCTGGGCAAAAGAAAAAGCAGAGGATGTTTTCACATTCTCTGCTTCATCTATGATTCTGATTTGTTCTGCTTCGGAGAGGAAGAAACTCAGCTGTGAATAAGCTCCGTCATCAGAATCTCCTCGGCCTGAGCCTTGCAGGTGTTCATCAGGCCCACCCACTTCATCGGGTCGCTGGCTTTCAGCTGCTCCGTCACGCCCGCTGCCGCCGCCAGTTGGGGCATCATCTGCTCCAGACGGCTCTGCGCTGTCTCGTCGATCTCGATGAGGTGCGGGTACAGCTTCTCGGTCAGCAGCAGCTGGTTGTAAATCAGGGGCCGGTGTTCCTTCAGATACGCTTTCCGCAGCCGCCCGTACTTGCCCAGGGGCTTCTCCGGCTGTTCGCTCAGGCTCAGGTCGGGAATCAGGTAATCCCCGTTCTGCGTGTAAGTCAGGTTGTTCTTCATGGTGGTTGCTCCTTTCCGCGAGTTGTTCGCGCTCATAATTCTGGATGGTGACGCCGATCTGCCGCAGCACCTGCTGGTTCATCTGACTGACCGCCGCTCCCAATGCCCCAACCGTGGCCGGGGTATTAAAATCGAAAATCGGCATGAAGTCCTCATGCTGGAAATATTGCTCCGTATCCAGCCCACATCGGGACATCAGGGCGTAGGCGATGCTGACGGTGGCGGCAGACTTGAATTGGACTTCGATGTTGTAATCATCGTACTCCGCCAGGAACGAACCGTCAACGATATAGCGGAAGTCTCTCTGATGATCGTCCCAATACTCACTCGCCAGCTTTCCGGCTACATCAGTGAGCTGCTGGGCGAGATCGTCACCGGCAACGCCGTAGTTTTGCTCCAGCATGGCCGACACAGGACCGATATGCTGTTCTTCCAGCTGCCACAACCAGGGTGTGCGAGAATGTTCGCGGGTGCCGGTGTCGGAAATATCAAACACATAGCGCAGGCGGGGTTTGTCACCGGAATCGTCCACCAGGGCAATACCCTTGGAGCCACGGCGCACATACCGGCCCATTTTGTCATTCCACAGGTCATACTCGGCGCAGGCGGTAGCGTCCGGGCGCTGGGCGTATATCATCATTTGCTCGTGGAATGGGTACTTATAAAGGCGGGCGGCGGTGGTGAGAAAAGCCGTCCACTCCTTCCAGCTGCCCACAAGCTGGGTCGATACCTGTTCGGCCATCTGCCGGTAAAATTCAGCTTTGGATGGCATGGTTTTCTGTCCTCCCTTCATGTTGAATAGAAATGGGACGGCATATCAGGCCGTCCCATCAGGTCTTTATGTGTGTTTTTTACTCGTCAAAATCCGGGTACAGCTCCAGCTCAGCAAACTCGGCATCGCTCATGGCCTGGAGTTTCTCCAGGGCGTTGTCCGTCAACTTCCGCAACTCGGTTTCCTCCAGCGAAAGCTCGCTGCGCATCTCCGTCAGAGCGTCGATCAGCCCGGTGCGACTGCCGGTGTTATAGATGCAAAGAAGGTTCGTTTCCTCAAAGGTGAAGTTGTTCATATCAAAGCTCCCTTTCCGCGCTCTTTTTTTGCGCTGTCTTTTTCGGTTCCGTCTTAGGCAGGCTTTTCAGCTGCTCCATGACGGACTTTTTCTTTTCCCGGTCCTCCCGGTGGGCGGGGGCAGCCAAATCCATGAGGGAGATCGGCTGGCCGCTGCGGGCCTGCTGTTCCAGCTGGGCCACCGTCGGCTCTTTGGGACCGTTGTTGATGATTCCGTCGATCATGCCGTAATCATCTTCCACCGCCATTTCCGCGTTCTTCAGCGGATTGTCCGGCAGAAATCCGGGAATCTGCTCAAAGCCGAAGCTATCGCAGTAATGACAGGATACCTTGCCATCCCGCTTGATGGCAACGATGTCGCTGACACTCATGGACGGGTGGCCGTAATCGGCGGGATGTTCGTTGTTGAAGCGGTAAAAGAGCTGTTCGGTGGTATCGCCTTTCAGATCAGAGGGCTGCAACGGGGCTGTATAAACCAGCTCATAGTTGTTCCGCTGTACTGTCTGCCCGATGGACTTGATCCATTCCAGGCCCTCGTAGCGGATGTCCCGCAGCTCGTCGGTGTGCTTCACCTGATAAATAGCGAAGCAGTCCCCCTTGTGGGAGAGAAACGCCTGCTCCCGTTCCTCCTGGTGGGCCATGCGGTCCTTGACCAGCTTATCAAACTCCGGGCTTTCCTCCCATTCCTCGCGGGATACAGCAAAGATGCCGTCATGGGCGTCCAGGTCGGCGGTGTCAAAGGCCATTTCTGGGTTTTCACCCTCCTGGACGATATAAACGGTCAGGTCTCGCTCCATCAGCTCATAGGCCCGCTCTTTGGAGAGGGGCAGAAGGTCACCGTCCAGGTAGCCACATTTCTCCAGATCATCCTGAGTCAGTGCCGGGTCCGGCATGGGATACTCGTCCAACGCCTGCTCCTGGGCATCCGGCAGCTGGGTGGCGACTGCTTCTGCGGTCTGCTGGCTGACCTGTTCCTGCATCTGGTGGTAAGCCGCCTCCTGCAAAGTCTCGATCATGGACAGCGGCGCGTACTTGATGGACTTGCCGCCCATCCCCAGGTCCTCGCAGATATGGCTTACCGCTGTGGAACGGCCCATATCCGGCCCGTCCAACTGGCCGCCGTCCATCTGCTTCATGGTTGCCACATCGTAGAGCGTGTAGTCCCAGCCGGTGTCACAGGGTTGAACATGAAGATAGGTGGTATCATCCAGCACCAGCAGGGCCTCCCGGTACTCGGCGCTGGGCTGGGGACTTTCAGTATCGAAAGACAACGGAAATTCCTTATCAGAGTTCCAGTCAGTATCCACGCCCATCGCCATCGCTTCATCGGCCATCTTCACAAGGTTGGGGTCAGGTTCCGGTTCATCCAGCTGTTCCGGTTCAGTCATCGGCACCAGCTGATCCAGGCGTCCCATAAGCTCGGCAGCTTTTTGGGTGGTTTCATCCGGTTCGTCCTCGTTCACGATATTCTGGAGCCATTCGCGTACACCGCTGGCATCTCCGCTTCGGAGTGTGGCAGTCAGTTCGTGCAGTGCGTCCTCACGGCTATCTGCATTGTTCCGATACTCATAAGGGTCATAATCGAAAGTGAACTGGTCGATGTCTGCCGCCAGCTGCTCGATAGGGTCCCGCTCCGGCTCCGGGGCGGCAGTCAGGTCAATGCCGCGCTCCTTGCAGATTTCCTTGTAGTTGCGCTCGATGTCGTTAATCAGCTCGCAGGAAGTCTTGTTGATAGTCTCCAGACTGGCCCGCAGCTCCTTCAGCTCCTTGTCCTTCGACCAGGAAGCGATGTAGCCAAAACTGTTCTCGCCGGTCTGGATGCCGAAATACTGACAGACCGCATAGGAAATGCTCTCGGCCTCCACTTCCTCGGTGTTGCGGTTCTTGGCGGCCTGTTTCACCGCCGTCAGATCTTCCTCCACCTCCAGACGCCACTCAAACTGATTCTCGTCCACATAGCGCCAGCCTTCCTCGGCGGCGGCCTGTTCCGCCTCTGCTTCGGTGGCGAAGTCCAGACGGAAGTCATGCTTGGTGCCGCCCTCGCTCACCATCACGATCTTCCAGGTCGACTCCGCTTCGTACTTTTTGGGGTCGTGGAGCTTACTATGCGCGGTCTCATGGACAGCGGCAGAAACAGTCTGCACCTCGCTCATGCCTTCCCGAATGGCGATCCGCTGCTGGTCAGAGGAAAAATAGCCGTCCATGTTCTCCGCCATAGGCTCAAACTCGATGGGGACCGGGGCGGAACGGCGTAGAGCCTCTAGGAACGCCTCATAGTGCGGCACCGTCCCGGACAGGCTGGAGGCCAGCTCCGGCAGGGGCTTGCCATCCGTCTGGCTCACATCGAACACCTTGACCGGACGGAACATGGGGATTTCGATTTCCTTTTCCTCCATGACCGCCTTGCCATCCGCGTCCAGAATAGGAGCCTGGGTGTCCGGGTCTCGCTTCATTTCCTCGATCTTCTTTTTGTAGGGCGTAGGGGCGATGATGGTGATACCATGCTCGCCCTTTTTCACATGGCGCTCAAACTGGTTTTTCCACTTGTTGAACCCGGCCACTAGGGTAGCGTCCGGGCGCTGCATATAGATAAGCATGGTGTTGTTGACGGAGTAACGGTGGAACTTGGACATAACGGACAGGTAGCGCATATACTTTTCGCTCTCAAACAGTTCCTTGATACCCTGTTCAATGCCCGCCGTGATCTCCTGCAACCGTTCCCGGTTGGTGGGCTTATCAGCCATGAATTTCACTCTCCTTTCCAATTTGGCGATTTCTGAATGATGTTCGGCAATCCACAGTCTTTGTTCATCGGGAGTATCCTCCAGAAAAAAATCCAGCAGATAGCCCACATAGTCCTTTTTCTGGATTGCCTCCATGAATCGGGGATGTGGATTTTCCTCCGGTGTTTTGGGTGTGTAGTCCGTTTCCCACTTGCGGAGCAAATGAAAGTAGTCGGCCAGGACACGAAAGGCATGGTCTCGGTCCTCCTTAAATTTCTGCGCCTCGGATTTCTGCCGGACATAGCGTCGCCGGGGAGGGGCCTGACTGTCATAAGCCAGGCCAAAATCCTGGGCCAGCTTCTCGGCGGCCTCTTTGGGGGACAGATTGTAGAGCCTCGCTGTGAAGTCGATCACATCGCCGGTGGCTCCGCAGCCAAAGCAGTAAAAATATTCCTCGTTCAGCTTCATGCTGGGATTTTTGTCATCGTGGAAGGGACAACAGGCCATGCCGCTCCGGTTGACCTCGATTCCGTACATCTGCGCTGCTTCTCGGACGGTGATGGACTGTTTGACAGCCTCAAAGACACTTTCAGCCATGCTTACTCATTGCCTTTCTTGGGGGTGGGCGGCCTGTATCCGGCAGCCTTGGCCAGTTCACTGGCTGCCTTACGGCGCTCGGCGCTGTACGGTTCCCGGACGGACACACAGCGTTTGGGAACGAGAAAGGTTTGGCGGTCCTTTTTCACGATCTGGTCCGGGTATTTCTCTGCCAGTCGCCGCAGCTTCTCCAGCAGTCGGGGGTCATGGGTATAGACCTCGGCGGCGGCTTCGGCCTGGTTGTAGAGGATGATGGTTTCCTGTTCATAGCGTGAGAGCTTCATCGTTTGCCACCTTTCTGCTGGTCAAACTCCAGCTTGAAGTTGGCGTACTGCCCATCATCCGCCAACACCACAGTGGCATCGTAGGTCTTGCCGGTTTTCTCGGAGTACAGGCCCCTCACATGAGCACGACCATCTTTGAGCAGTGCCGTTACGATGGCTTTGGTAGGTTGCTTGTGCTTCATCTCCCACCACTTGTTGTTTTTCCAAATTGCAAATTTGCAAGATTCTGTCTGACAGAAGAAGCCTTTTTGCATTTCTGCAACCTCTCCGCCGCAGCGGGGGCATTTGCCCACCACTTCGCGGGAAGGGCTGAACAAATACTCCGTTCCCTTGATAGCTTGATAGGTCCCAACCAGCTCTTTGAGCATGGTGGAAATCCCATCCATGAAGTCCTCCGGGGTAAGCTCGCCACGCTCGATCTCGCCCAGCCGGTACTCCCATTCAGCGGTCAGCAGGGGCGATTGCAGCTGTTCCGGCAACACCGTGATAAGGGACACCGCATTATGGGAGGGCATGAGCTGCACGGTTTTCTTGCTCTTTTTGCGCTCCAGGAAGCCGGTGGAAACCAGCTTTTCCAGAATCCCGGCGCGGGTGGCCGGGGTCCCCAGACCCTTGCGTTCGGCATTGTCCGGCATATCGTCCTTCCCGGCAGTCTCCATTGCGGAAAGCAGCGTATCCTCGGTGAAGTGCTTGGGTGGGCTGGTTTTGCCCTCCTTAACGGCAGCGCCGGAAAGGGGCAAGCTCTGGCCCTCCATCAGCTCCGGCAGAGCCTTGTCCTCGGTTTCCTTGTCCGGCTCCGCATTTTTCAGCCCAGCACGGTAGGCAGCGTCCAGCGCCCGCCAGCCGTAGTTTTTCACTGTGCGGCCCTTGGCGGTAAACTCCGTTCCGGCGCACTCCACAACAACGGCGGTTTCCGCATAGATATGAGGTTCCGCCACAGCGCACAGCAGCCGCAGGGCCACCAGCTCCAGCACTGCCTTTTCACCCACCGGCAGGCCGGTCAGGTCTGCGCCCTGGATGTTGCGGGTGGGAATCACCGCATGGTGGTCGGTTACTTTCTTGTCGTTGATGACCTGGGCCGCATCGCAGGAAATGGCGATCCCTTTCCGAAACGGCATGGCCTTGGCAACCAGATTGACCAGCACAGGCAGGCTTTCAGCCATATCGCTCGTCAGATAGCGGCTGTCTGTTCGGGGGTAGGTGCAGAGCTTCTTTTCGTACAGATTTTGGAGGTAGTCCAGGGTTTGCTGGGCGGTAAATCCCAGCAGCCGGTTGGCATCTCTTTGGAGCGTGGTCAGGTCATAGAGGGCGGGCGCTTTCTCGGATTTTTCCTTACGCTCCACCTTTTTCACCGTCACAGCCGCACCTTGACAGGCAGTTTTCAGCTGCTCGGCAGCGGCCTTGTCCGCCATGCGCTCCCCGGAAACAGAAAAACCGGGCAGTTCCAGCGTGACCGTGTAGAACGGCACCGGCTTGAAGGTGTCGATCTCGGCTTCCCGCTGGACGATAAGGGCCAGCGTCGGGGACATGACGCGCCCGATGTTGAGGGTTCGGTGATACAGCACGGAAAACAGCCGGGTGGCATTGATACCCACCAGCCAGTCCGCCTTGGCGCGGCAGAGGGCCGCATCTCGCAGACCGTCATAGTCCGTGCCGGGGCGCAGGTTCGCAAAGCCCTCCCGGATGGCGGAATCCTCCATCGAGGAAATCCAGAGCCGTTTCATAGGCTTCTGGCAGCCCGCCAGCTCGTAGACGCTGCGGAAGATCAGCTCCCCCTCGCGTCCGGCATCGCAGGCGTTCACCACCTCAGTTACATCCGGGGCGTTCATCAGCTGTTTTAACACATCAAACTGTTTCTTCTTGTCCTTGCTCACCACCATCTGCCAGGGTTCCGGCAGAATGGGCAGGTCGTCATAGCGCCACTTGGCGTAGTCGGGGTTATAGGCGTCGGCATCGGCCAGCCCAGCCAGGTGGCCCACACACCAGCTGACCCGCCAGCCGTTGCCTTCTAAATAGCCGTCCTTGCGGATGTCGGCCCCAATCACAGCGGCCAGACTTTGGGCAACGGACGGTTTCTCAGCGATCACCAGCTTCATGGTTTTTCATCCTCCTTTCCCGCAGCCATGCGGTCAGCTGCCGGTGGCAGAATCCCACACAGGGCTGACCGGCACGGTAATTCCCACAGCCATAACAGGGGTGGCTGGGAGATAAAGAAGGAGGACGGGAAGTTTCCTTCCCGCCCTCCGGCCTGCGTGTCATCATGCGTTCATAGGGGCTGTCGGTGAAGCGGGTCAAACCGTCTTGTCCTCGCTTTCCTCGTCGCCGCCCCCGTCAGCGTCCAGCTCGTCGGATTCCTCGGTCTCCCAGGGGTCCTCGTCCTCCTGGTCGGTATCGTCCTCGCCGTAGTCGTAATCGTCCAAATTGTCGTTGCCCTTGGTCTTGGGCTTATTCTTGATGAATTTGAAGTAGGCAAAGGCACCGCCGCCGCCCATCAGGGCCAGCACCGCCAAAAGCAGGGCCGGATTCAGCCCCGTGGTTTTCTGCGCCGGTTCCTCCGGCTCCGGGGTTTCCTCCGGGGTCTCCGGTTCCGGCTCCTTGCCCGTGCAGGCGCTCATATTGGTGGCGCACACCGGGCAGGCCGTATTCACCGCACCGGCCACACATTTCTCCGTACAGGTACAGGTGGCGGGCTGCTCCTGGGTAGTCTGACCGTCCTCCATCAGCGCCTTCAAATCGGCTTCATCCACCTGGTTCAGAAAATGTACCGCTGTTTCCTTGTCCTCGTTGGCTCGGTCAATGAGGATGTAGAAGTAGTTGCCCGCCTTGGTGGTGACGGTGATAAGCTGCTTGTTGCCGCCGAAATCATCTACCAGGGCAGCGTTGCCATCCGGGGTCAGGGCCGGACTGTCCTCGGTTTCCTCCACCACCACATTACTGTCATTGGTAGTATCTTCTGCCGGAGGCTGCTCCGTCCCCTGGGCAAAGGCCGTAACGGAGAAGCTGGCCATCAGCACCAGAGCCGCACACAGGGCCGAAAAGGTCTTGAAAATTCTCTTATTCTTCATGGTCAATCTCCTCCTGTTCGGTGTAGTCAGCAGAGGCAGCGGCCATGCCGGGAACCGCGCTGCCGGACAGCATGGCGTTCAGCTGGGCCGGGGTCATACGCAGGGCGCGCACCATCTGGACGATCTCCAGGTTCTCCGCCTCGGTTTTCTGCGCTTCCAGTGTTTTCAGCTTGTCCTGATACTCCGCGATCTTCTCGCGGACCTTGGCAATCTCCTGGTCAATGCGCTGGATTTTGTTCTTAGCCATAATCAATCACTCCTTCTTGAAAAATTTCTGTTACCAGTTCATGAGGCCATAGCCCTTGATACACTCGTAATTCAGGTCATAGCTTCTGATTTTGCAGGCATCGCCGCTGTTGCCTTCCACGGTGTAGACCCGACTGCCGTCCGTGCCAATGACAAGGCCCACATGGTCGGCGCTGCCATCCAGGTCCCAATCGAAGAAAATAGCGTCTCCAGGGGCAAGGTTTTCATAGCCCCGTGCGCCCCATTGCCCGTGAGACTGGAACCAGGGAACGCCCTGGGACTGACAACCTGCAAAGCGCGGTTCGGACAGTCCCATTTGGCCATAACACCAGGATACGAAGCAGGCGCACCATTCTACGCGGGAATTAAAGCCATACCAGCTCCAGAACGGCTGACCGCCTACATTGCCCACCTGACTTTTCGCTATATCCACCACAGCCTGATTGCCGGGGCGAGTGCCATTGACAAACTGAACACCGGTCAAACTCTCGGAATCACTGGTGTTTGTGGAACCGCCGCCGAAAACTAACGGTTTGTTACCCATCGTTTGCCGGTACACCTGGTACATTTCCAGCTGCTCCGGGGTCAAAAGTTCCGAGGCAACAGACGAAATGGGCTTACTGGTGAGAGTTACATTCAAAATGTAGTAGTTGTAGGGAACCTGAACGGTGTAGTTATTGCCCTGGCTGTCAGTTCGGGTTTCCGTCCGATAACGCACTTCCACTTCCTCGGTGAGCGTCAGTTGATACTGTGCGTCTAACACACGCTCCATCTCCGTCTGGGCGCTCTGCCGGGTATATCCCTGCAATACAGCAGACAGATAAGCCGCCAGCTCATGGGGGTCATGCCCAATCATATCCAAGTCATAGCGGTACTCGTCATACCCTGGATGGCTGCTTTCGATGTTGTCGATCTCGGCTTGCAGCGCCGCTTCTTTGGCGGCGTAATCCGCCTCCACAGCTACCAGCTCCGGGTCATCTGAAGGATAGGTAGTACCGGAAATAACCGAACCAATTCCTTGGCTCAATACAGAACAGGAGGACATGGTATTGAGCAACATACAGACCATCAAGAAGATGGCAACCACCACAAGGACTCCTTTTTTATGGCGCATGACAAACGCGCCTGCCTCTTGCGCCTTTTCCTTGACCGTCTTGGCAGCCTTGCCGGTCTTTTTTACGGTTCTGGCTGTATTTCCGGCAGTCTGACCGACGCGTTTGGCAGCAACGTATTCCTTTTTAATGGCCTGCTTTTGCTGCCAGCGGGAGATGGGATTGCTGGTAAGCTGGGGATTTTCCCGCAGGGACTTCTGATACAGGGCGTTCACATTGGCTTTTTCCAACTTTTGCTCGGCCTGGGCTGCCTTGCGATAGGGCTTCAGCTTATGGCTGCGGTAGCCCTCCCGGACCAAGCGCGTGCCGGTCTCTGCGGCCTCCTCGGACTTGTGGGCACTCTCCACGCCCACATTGTCCTGTTCGGTCTCTCGGATTTCCTTGTGGATTTTTCCCATTGCAGCATTGGCGGGGGTATCCCGCACTGCATGGGACAGCTTGGAGGGCGGTTTTTTCTTGTCCTCCAGCACCAGCTTGGTGGTCACTTTGCCGGTCTCCGGGTCCACCGTCTTTTGCCGGACTTGCTTTTTCGGGATTTTGGCCTGCGCCCTATCCGCTTTGGCGGCGGCCTTGTCCGCCTTACGGATGGGCTTTTCCAGCGCCGGGTCAGCCCGTTCCTCATCTGTAAAGCGCAGGCGCGGTTCCTTATTCATACCATTCTCCCATCATCAGAGAAGCAACCATGTAGCGCAGTTCTACATAGAGGGCCAGCCCCACAGGGTCATGGAAGGGATGCTGAAGCAGATAGGCGTAGATCTGCGCCACCACATTGGCCAGCAGCTCAGTCTGGCTGCCCTCAAAGATGATGACAGCGGGAACGCCGCTCATGGCACACCAGATTTCCGTCAGGCGCAGCAGACCCGCTTCGCCGTCCTCATTCAGTTCTGCCGCCTGATCTGCCGCCGTGCGGCTCTCGCTGATGGCATCGGCCATATTGGTGAGTAGCTGTGCGCGCTCATCCTCCAGGGCAGCGTCAAAAAACATCATGGTATCCAGTTCAGTGTTGGGGTTCATGGTCATTCATCCTCCTTTTTTAGTTCCTGGGGTTTGGTAGTCATAATGCGATACAGCTCGGTATTTTTGGGGAAGTGATCCACAAAAGGCAGAATGGTGGAGCCGTAAAACAGCAGGCCCTCGCCCTCGCTGGAGTGGGTCACATAGCTGAGCTGATGTGGGGAAATGCCCAGCTGCTTGGCAAGAATCTGCCGGTCGCCGCCCGCCTGGTTGAGCATATACACGAAGTCGGAGTTTTCAAAGATGTTCTCCACCTCGCGGCTGCTCAAAAGGTCCTTTACATTCTGCGTGATACCAGTGGGAATGCCGCCCCACTTGCGGAATCGCTTCCAAATCTCGACGGTATAGGCGGCAGTCTGTTCCTCTTTCAGCAGCAGGTGCATCTCGTCGATGTAGTAGCGGGTGGACTTGTGGGCGGCGCGGTTGATGGTGACACGGTTCCACACCTGGTCCTGGACCACCAGCATACCGATTTTTTTCAGCTGTTTGCCCAGTTCCTTGATGTCATAACAGACAATGCGGTTGTTGATGTCCACATTGGTCCTGTGGTTGAACACATTGAGGGAGCCGGTCACATAGATTTCCAGCGCCGTGGCGATGTACTGTGCTTCTTTTTCATCCTGCGCCCGCAGCAGGTTGTAAAGGTCCTCCAGAATGGGCATATTCTCCGGGCGCGGGTCGTTCAGATAGTCCTGATACACCAGCCGCACACAACGGTCGATGATGGTTTTCTGCACCGGCTGCAACCCCTCCTTGCCTCCCACGATCAGCTCGCACAGCGACAAGATGAAGTCGGACTTCAAAGACAGCGGACTTTCATCGTCCGAATAGTCCAGGTTCAGGTCCATGGGGTTAATGTAGTTGGTGGAAGTGGGCGAAATCTTGATAACCTGCCCATGCAGACGTTCCACCAGAGGCGCATATTCCGCTTCCGGGTCCAGGATTTCGATCTCGTCCGAAGTTAGCAGGAAACAGTTGGCGATCTCACGCTTGGCGCTGAAAGACTTACCAGAACCCGGCGTACCGAGAATCAGGCCGTTGGGGTTTTTCAGCAGCTTGCGGTCCACCATGATAAGGTTACTGGACAAGGCATTGATGCCATAGTACAGAGCCTCTTTGCCGTTCTGGAAAAGTTCCTGGGTGGTAAACGGCACGAAGATGGCCGTGGAACTGGTGGTTAGACCGCGTTGAATCTCAATCTGATTGAGACCCAGGGGCAGGCAGCTCATCAGCCCTTCTTCCTGCTGGAAGTCGAGCCTTGTCAGCTGGCAGTTGTACTTCTGGGCAATGGAACTGGCCTGGAATACATTGTTGTCCAGCTGACGGGGATTGTCTGCGGTGTTTAATACCAGGAAGGTCACAAGGAACATTCGCTCGTTGCGGCTCTGCAAATCCTGCAAGAGCTTTTTAGCCTCGGCACCATAAGTGGCAAGGTCGGAGGGAATGATGTCCATGTCATATCCGGCACGGACGGCCTTTTTCTGTTCCTCGATTTTGGATTTGTCCAGATCGGTGATTTTTCGCTTGACCGTCTTGATGGCCTTGATCTGATCTACCGACTGGATGTGCAGGCTGACAATCAGATTGGATTCCATGTCCAAAAACTCCGCCAGCATTCGGTCGTTCAGTTCTGGCGCGAGGATCTGTACGAAGCTGACCGCCCCGTACTTTTTGCCCATACGGAACTGCTTGCCAGTGCGAAACTCAAAAGAGCTGGGCGCGATAAAATCCTTGGTGGACAGACCGCTGTACGGGAGCCAGTCCCACTCAAAGCGGAACGGCAGCTGCTCATCCATGTGGAAGATTCCATGGAGCTGGGCAAGTCTTGCCTTACCGTCCAGAGTCTCGGCAGCCACGCCCAGACGCTTGAAGTTATTGAGAATATCAGTCTCAATACGCTCCAAACGGGGCTTGGCCGACTTAATGCTGTCCGCGTCAATGCCGAAGGTGAGATACTTGGTCTTGATAAGGCCGTTGTTGCCCTTTGCCAGCTGGTTTTGCAGCATGGTCATGTACTCCACCCGGATACTGTCAAAGTCATCCCCCTGGAGAGGAATGGAAATGGCACGGGCAAAAGTCTCTTTAGATGCTGCAAGATTCAAAAAAGACAGCTCAAATTTGATCGAGCTGTCGAAGTAGTTGAGGAAATCGCACCAGCCCTCGAAGATCGCTGTTTTGTCCTCGTTCTGCGAGAGCTGATAGTTGATGTCCTGAAATTGGATGGTCTTTGTGTAGTGGCCGTCTGCCACGCGGCAGATACCATCCGGCCACATTCGTTCATAGGGGATGCTGTCCTGAGCCGATTTTTCCTTTTTGTCTGTGCGATTGGCACGGGCAATGGCAGCCTCAATCTGCTTTCTGTCGGCGCGGGACAGTTTTTTCTTGGTCCTGACCGGCTGCACAGCTTTTTCCTCGGTTTTTCCGAACAGCCGGTGCAGCCAGCTTTTGATTGCCGTGAACAATGTCGTACACCTCCTCGTCAAGATTTGCCTGCCGCTCCAGAGCGGCATAGAAATTGTTGGTCTTATACGGGCGCTGCTTGGGACGAATCACCGTGACACGGATGATATTCCCCACGATCTTTTCCAAGGGCTGGCCGTGTTTCTCGTACATGGCGAGCATGAAGAAGGGCAGCATGACCAGCATCATACACATGGCTGCTGCGCTGCTTCCCACAGGACCTCGGAGCAAAAAGAAAAGCGGTACGCCGATCAGCGCCCCGCCGGTGAAGCAGATTAGCTGCCTCTTGGTCAGGTTGAAAGCAACCTTGGTTTTGACTTTCGTCAGATCTTTGGGTACGGGTACATAAGCCAATGGGATTTCCTCCTTTCTGGTTAGTGTGCGTTAAACACAGCTTTTGCAAGGCTTCCGGTCTTAAAGAGCGTAAAGCACAACAGGACCGTATAGCCCACACAGCTCCAGATAGCCATGATGATGTCGGATTCAGTGGCGATATTCTGTACCAGCACGGCATAGATCGCCACACAGACGATGATGAGAAATGCCTGGAAGCCCAGAGCAAGGAGGGAGCGTAGATAATTTTGGCCCATGCCGCCCGATTCCTTGCTCATCATGGTAGCCATAGGAATAGGGGCTACCGAAGTCACAAGTAGGGTAAGAACCCGGCGCCTTGCCATATTGCTATGGTAGGTTTCCGAGAACTCCCCTCCGAACCGGACTTACACCTCTCAGCGTATCCGGCTCTCCAGATGTCAGTCTAATTTCCCAGCGTGTA
>NZ_UYYD01000011.1 GCF_900625105.1 Agathobaculum sp. Marseille-P7918
AGGCTGCCCTCTTGACCGAGGGGCCCAGGCCGGATTTTAAGATTTGCCCTATCTGCGGCGGGCCCGTTGCCCCGGATCGGCGGCAGGCTTACTGCTCGGCGGCCTGTGCAAAGAAAGCCCACCGCCGCCAACAGCGGGAATATATGCGGAAAAAGCGGGGCTGGGGCGTTGACAATTAGGCCCTCGAAACCCGCTGATTACAAGGCTTTTCGGGGCCGCTTTTGGGGCAGGCCGTATGTTTCTACGGCCTGCCCCTGTTTGGCTCGGATGCTGTCAACATTTTAGCGCGGGACTTCTGGACGCTTTGTCCAGAAGTTGCCCGATCCCGGAAAGGAGGTACAATGGACAAAAATCAAGGCTATTCCATTCTGAAAGCTGTTATGCTGGAAAATGGCCGGGGCTTTGCCCTGGGGCATCATCCCACGGCCCCATCCCCCTATGTAACGTGGGCCTGCTACGATGACGAAAAGGGCCAGCGGCAATATGAATGGGGGCACTATGGCAACGATCTGAACGCTATGGGAAAGGACTTTGCAGACCGGGTGCAGGACTACCAGCGGCTTTACAAGGTCAAGGTCGTACAGGTCGAGGCTCCCGGCCTTTACAAGTATTATTCCACCCAGCGCCCAGTGGACATCGGGACATTCCCTAAACCGCCCCACAATGCCCCGGATGAAATCGTCAACTACGATCAGCGCATCCCGGTGGAGGGCGGCGCGTTCCTGGCCTGGGGTCATCTGACCTACACCAAACCGCTGACAGAAAAGCAAGCGGCGGACTATGAGCTCCGTCCCGCCCCGGTTATTTCCGAGCTGCGCCGGGAAAGCGGCGGCAGGCCCCGCCCGATTGCCGAACAACTGAAAGCGGCCCAACGGGAGGCCCAGGAGCAGCGGGCCCCGGACGCCCCCAAAAAGAAAGCCCCTGACCGGGGCGACAGATAGGAGGATGACTATGGACAAGAAGCATGAACAGGATTTTGCCGATCTGGAAGTGAAGCGGCTTTGCGGGGTATTTGGTACGCCGATCCCCGCGCTGCCCCCGGAGCGTGACAAGGCGCTGGACAAGGTAAAAGAGCCGCCCCGTACCAGCCGGAGCCTGGAACGGGAGGAGCGGTGACAAAGAAACGCCGCCGCCCTATTCATCTTCATGTGATGGTGTCCGAGGAGGAGCTGGCGCTGATCCAGGAGCGCATGGCCGAGGCGGGCATCCGCAACATGGGGGCCTATATGCGGAAAATGGCCCTCAATGGCTATGTGCTCCATGTTGACCTGTCACCTGTCCAGGAGCTGGTGTCGCTCCAGCGGCGGTGCTCCAACAACTTAAACCAGGTGGCGATCCAGGCAAACACCTATGGCGGTATCTACCCGGAGGAAATCAAGGCGTTGCAGCGGGACTATGAAAAGCTGTGGCGGCCCCTGTCCGATCTTCTGGAAAAGCTCTCCGCCATTGTGCGGCTCTGACCTGCCGGGGAGCGGCCTTGTGCTGCTCCCCGGCTATCTCGACTTCTGGACATTTTGTCCAGAGGTGGGGATAGCCGAGGCATCCTTGTTGGCCCCCTCCCGCAGAGTTATAATATACATATAGAGGCGAACAACGAACTTTTGTAGGAGGTATGAACGATGCGGATAATCTTAAAAATCATCGCGGCTCCCTTTGTCCTGGCCCTGATCCTTATTGTGGCGGTGCTTACGTTCCTGTCCTGCGTGGCGGGGGCGATGTGCATTGTGGCTTGTGTGGGCCTGTCCCTGCTGGCGATCCTCTGCCTGCTGGCCGGGCAAACAGTAGGCTGCATCGCTATGTTTGTGCTGGCGTTCCTGGTTTCCCCCTTTGGGCTCCCGGCCCTGGGAGGCTGGCTGGTGGAGCGCCTGTATGGTGTGAAGTATGCGGCGATGGATTTTATGGCAAGCTGATACTTCTGGACAAGGTGTCCAGAGGTTACATGGACAGGTTCAAATTAGCATGATATATTATTTGAGTAAGTAAAAATCACTTTTGCAACGGTTCATTGCGGCGGTTCCCGCTTGTGTTGGTAGAAATAGAGTGCCTAATTTGTTATGATTTTCTCAAATCAAACAGCAAGGCTGGAGGAAACAACAATATGACCATCGGAGAGAAAATACAAAGATTAAGAAAGCAACGGGGGCTTTCACAAGAGGCACTCGCTGAAAAGGTAACAGTTACACGACAGACGATTTCAAAATGGGAATTGGGACAATCAACCCCTGATTTGGATTTTATAGCCCAGCTTAGCGACATTTTCAACGTGTCCTCTGATTATCTTATTAAAGATGAAATGACCGAACCAGACGAGTTGCCTTATAAGAAGCGTAGTTATCGTTTATCTGAAAGAGGCAAGCGTATTGTTTTGGTAATCGTTTCTGCGTCAGCATTGATTGCAGGCTGCGTATGCCTGATCTGTGACTACTTTACTTCGGAAAGGTTATCATGGTCATTGATTGCCGCTGTTTCAATCGTAGCTGCATGGCTTATATTGCTTCCAAGTCTGATTTCCAGAACAAAGATCGTTTTGAAAACCTTAGTTGTAGTCAGTACCATTCCTATTCCACTACTGGCAGTCTTGTCCTTGCTATTGAATAAGTCAGTTATATTCACATTGGGCATTTGCATAACGCTGATTGCGATTGCTGCAATCTGGATAATATACGGGATTTTCCGCAAGTGCAGGAAAAATATGTGGCGGGCATTTGGTTTTACCCTGTTGGTTTTGATACCAGTACCGATTGCGATTACCCATATTTCAGCTTACTTTTTGCCACAAGTCCAGTTTGATTTTACATCTGACATATTCAACAGTGGGATCACTCTGGCGCTTTCTCTTGTATGCTTTGGGATAGATTATTTGCATTATCATAAGAAAGGGGATGCCGCAGACAACAAATGAAAACAGTTCTTCTACACGGATTAGGACAAACAGCACAAGACTGGAAAGATGTAGTCTGTCAACTTTCAACTTCTAATGTTGAGTGTCCAGAGCTTTTTCCTTCAATGAGGAATGAAATATCCTACTCCCGGATTTTGGCTAATCTTGAACGGCAGTATTCTAATGCAACAGAGCCACTTCATATTTGTGGCTTATCGTTAGGGGCGCTACTTGCACTCGACTTTACTATTCGGCATGGGGATAAAGTGGCTTCGCTGGTCTTGATCGGCGCACAATACAAAGTACCAACATTACTGATAGATTTTCAAAATCTCTTGTTCCGCTGTATGCCCGCTAAGAGTTTTTACAACATGGGACTATCAAAAAGTGACACGATTAAGCTGTCCCATTCGATGCGGTCATTAGATTTTACTTCACAATTAAGCAAGATTACTTGTCCTGTTACTGTTTTGTGCGGGGGAAAAGATAGGGCCAATCTAAAAGCATCAATAAAGTTAAATGAGTTACTTCCCCAAGCAACTTTGCATATCATCCCTGGTGCGGGACACGAGGTCAATAAATATGCACCAAAAACAATCTCAGCCATATTAAATGAATAGTTAGCCAAAATCCAGAGATAAACCTTGTTTCATAGAGTTATTGCTATGAAAACCTGATTACTAATACTTCTGGACAAAATGTCCAGAGTTGCCGGGCGGCGGGTGGAACAGACCGCCGCCCGTTTTTTCTGCTGGGAAAGGAGGTGCGGCTATCGCTACAACCTACATCCGGCCCTACAAGGTAGCGGATGGGAAAACGGCCATCCAGACGATGGAGGAGCGGTTTGCCTATGGGCTAAATCCGAAAAAGCTGGGGGCCGTGTCTGCCTATCTCTGTGATCCTGCATCCGCCCCCGCTGAGTTCCTGCTGCTGAAAAGTCAGTACCAGGCGGAAACGGGCCGGGCCTTGGAGCGCGGGGCCCTGTTCTTTCAGATCCGGCAGGCGTTCCCTCCCGGCGAGGTCACGCCGGAGGAAGCAAATAAAATCGGCTATGAAACGGCCATGCGCTGGACAAAGGGCAAGTATCAGTTCTTTGTGTGTACCCACATTGACAAGGGCCACATTCACAATCACATTTATTACAACTCCACCGCCCAGGACTGTTCCCGGAAATTCCATAACTTCATCGGCTCCAGCTTTGCGGTGCGGCGGCTCTCTGACCGGGTGTGCATTGAGCACGAGCTGTCTGTTATTCAAAATCCGAAGCAGCACAGCAAGGGCCGCTTTCTTCACTATGGACAATGGATCAGGGAAAAGCTCCCCTCGGCCCAGCAGCGGGTGCGGCTGGGGATCGTGGCGGCTCTGGAGCAAAAGCCCGCCGACTTCCCGGCGTTTCTGCGGCTCATGGAGGAGTCCGGCTTTCAAGTGAAGCATGGGCGGGGCGGCGCGATCTCGTTTCTGGCCCCTGGGCAGGATAAGTACACCCGTCTGCGGGCATCCACCCTGGGCCCCGGTTTCGATCCCGATGACATCCGGGCGGCGATTGCCGGGGAGCGGCCCATCCCGGAGCTTCCCCAGGACAGCCCGGCCCCGGCCCGGCGCGTCAATCTGATCATCGACATTCAAGAGCGTATGGCCCAGGGCAAGAGCCCGGCCTATGAGCGGTGGGCCAAAGTCTATAACATAAAGCAGATGGCCGCCGCGCTTCTGTATCTCCGGGAGCATGGGCTTTCCGATTACGAGGCTCTTGCGACAAGCACCGAGGCGGCGGTGGATCTGGCTCACAAGCTGGCCGGGGAGCTGCGGGACACGGAGGCCGCCCTTTCCAAAACCTCCGAGCTCATGGGCGCGGTGGTGCAGTATGCAAAGACGCGGCCTGTGTTTGACGGCTACAAGGCGGCCCGGTATAGCAGAAAATATCTGTCCCAGCATGAGGCGGAGCTGGCAGACTACCGGGCGGCAAAGACGGCTATGAGTGAGCTTTTGGGCGGAGCAAAGCTCCCCAAAATGGACACGCTGAAAAAGCAGCACCGGGAGCTCTCTGAAAAGAAAAAGGCCCTCTATGCGGAATACCGCAAGGCCCAGGCGGATATGCGGCAGGCCGTGGCAGTCAAGGCGAATATCGATCACCTGATCGGACACGCGGACGAGCAAAAAAATAAGGCCCAGGAGCGTTAGCTCCGGGCCGCCGACAACAGGCGCTTGCGCCGGGACTTCTGGACAAAGTGTCCAGAAGTTCAGCGGGTTTGGGGAGCTCCCCAACAAGCATTTTCACGGGCCTGCGGCCTGTGAAAATTTCGGAGTGTGGCCACACCCGAATTGCTTGCCGTTTTGTGCAACCCCCCGAAAATGGCGCGAAAAAACGGAGGTACACGCTTTTCTTACGCATCCTCCGTTTCCTTAGCCGCTTTCATCGCTTGGATTGTGGCTTCTACAATTTTCAGCTCTTTTTCGTCCAGGGAGCCCAGCATGGCGTCAATCCGCTTTCTGCACTCGCTCCCCTTATTCTTGGACGGATAGAAGTATTGGTCAACCGATATATTGAACATCGTCACCATCTGATAAAAGGTGTTTAGGCTGGGGTGCTGACCGTCATTCTCGTTATACATGATGGTGCGCGGAGCCCGGTCAACAATATAGGCCAGTTGCTCCTGCGTCATCCCAGCGGCCTCCCGCGCCCGCTTAATGGCAAGCCCTATATCGTGAAAATCAAAGCGGCGTTCATCTCGTTTAAACTTCATAATATCACCTAATGTAATTTTACATTTCAGGTATTATTATTTGAACGATGGTGTATTTCATACTACTGACTATTTAATTTCGTTTCAAGTAAACATGACATTTAACTTGTCAAGTTATGCCGATATTTCTTCCCATAGTTGGTGCTTTTGAGAAATTTCCAATCTCCAATCAAGGTATTGACATTCCTACAAATTGATATATAATTAATGTTATATAACATCAATTATAGGAGGGACAAAGCGTGCCGCCAAGAGCGAAGATTACAAAAGAAATGGTCATTGACGCTGCCTTTGAGGTTGCTCGTGAAGTGGGTGCAGAAAATATTAACGCAAGGACAGTCGCAAAAAAACTAAACTGCTCTACTCAGCCAGTTATGTATCACTTTGCAACGATAGAGGAATTGAAAGAAGCTGCTTATGCAAAAGCAGACGGCTATCATTCTGAATACCTGATGAATATTAAAAGCCCGCAAGAAGGTGTTATGCTTGGAATTGGGTTGAACTATATCCATTTTGCAGTTGAAGAACCGCATTTGTTCCGCTTCCTTTTTCAATCAAACTTTTTTAATGGAAGGACATTACTTGAAATAATAGATGCCGAAGAACTTATGCCTGTTCTTTTGGCAATGCAAGGAGCAGTCGGAGGAAGCATAGAGCAAGTAAAAGAAATCTTTTTGACAGTTTTTTTATTTGCTCATGGCTATGCAAGCATTATTGCAAACAATTCATTAGAGTATGATGAAGAACTCATAAGGACGCATATAGAGCGAGCTTATACTGGTGCGGTATTAGCGGCACAGGAGGATACGAAATGAGAACGCTATATGAAAAAAGCGAGCTGACCTTTACAATCGTATGGATTGTGATTTATTGTGTTCTGCAATCTTTAGCCAATCCACTAAATGAAAAAATAGGGATTGAATATTCTGCAAGTGCTATTTTCTGTATCTTACAGTCTGTTGTCCTCTTGGCATTTATTAGGAAAAATAACTTGCTGAAACGATATGGGCTTTGTAAATCTCCCATACCCGCCAGCCGCTTTCTGTTCTATATTCCATTGATAATTTTAGCCACAAGAAATTTTTGGAACGGAGCGGCATTTAATTTGAACTTGACAGGAACCGTCTGCTATATTGCCTGTATGTTTTGTGTTGGGTTTTTAGAAGAAGTGATTTTTAGAGGACTGCTTTTCAAAGCGATAGCAAAAGACAATGTAAAAACGGCGATTATCATTTCAAGTGTTACATTTGGTTTGGGACATTTACTAAACTTGGTGAATGGCAGTGGTGCGGAAATAGTAGAAAACATATTTCAAGTTACAGGGGCGATTGCGATTGGTTTTCTGTTTGTCATTCTTTATTATCGTGGCGGTAGTTTGTTCCCTTGTATGATTACCCACTCCGCAATTAATATCACAAGTGTTTTTGCAAACGTGGTAGGATTGACGATAGAAAAGCGTATCATCTTCCAGTTGGTACTGTTTGCAATTACTATTGCTTATTCTTTTATTCTCACAAAGACACTCCCCCAAAATCAGTATTACGAGAGGGAGCATAACTGATATGGAAAATGTGATTTCAGAATGGTTGCGCTGCCCTGTTTGCGGAAATAAGACAAGGCTGAAAATTCGTGGGGATACAGAACTAAAATATTTTCCGCTGTTCTGTCCTAAGTGTAGACAAGAGACTTTAATCAATGTAAAACATCTGAATACCACAGTTATCAAAGAGCCAGACGCACAGACGCAGAGCCGATAACACGCAGATCAAAATGCGGTTATCGGCTCTTTCTTTTTGACAACTGATTGCGCTGTACGATTGCTGGCTAAGCGGAAAAACTAAACCGCTGCTATTTTGAGTATGGCTGCAAACCGGAAGCAGGCGGTTTTGAAATAACAATTTCAAGCCGCCGTTTTCTTTTCAAAAAATGAGAATACGGGGGGTGTGTTAAAGTCGCCCTTTTTTAAGGATACGGCGGTGTCCAGGAGGTATCGCCGTGTCCTTTTTCCTTTTCCATCCCCCTAACCTGTCAAAAAAAGCCCACCCGCACAGCAGGATCAGTCTGGCGGCGGATGCGAAATTTGGCAGTACATAAATGAATTTGTCATTTCATGCGCTTGTGTGGCCTTGTGTCGCGCAGGCGCATTTTGTTTGTCCTGCTTCTGGACACTTTGTCCAGAGGTACAGATCGGCTCTCCTGGGTGCCGCTCCCCACCGGGGCTCCGTTCAGATCGCCATTCACCCCCTAACTATCTGAACGGAGGAATTACAAATGACGACCATCAATCTGAAAGACTTTTATCCGTGGTACGCCAACAATGAATACATAGAGGTTTCTGACGAAGTGGCCGAGGAACTCATAGCCAGCAAGCGGCACGAAGCCGCCCATGCGGAACGGGTACGCTACAACAAGGCTTATTATTCCCTGGATTGTGACGATGGGATCGAATACTCCGCCTGCCTGCACGAGCCCAGTCCCCAGGAGCTCATGGATCGCAAGGAACTGTTCTTCCGGCTGTGGAACGCCCTCAACTCCCTGTCGGAAATCCAGGGGCGCCGGGTGGACGCTCATTTGATACTGGGAAAGAGTTACCGTCAGATCGCCCGCGAGGAGGGCGTAGACAAAAGCGCCGTCCGGCACTCTGTGGAGAGCGGTATCAAGCAGATGAAAAAATATTTGCAGGAAAATTTCTAATTGCTATCTCCATTTGACCTCTTTTTTCTGGTGGTATATGAGAGGAAGTTCCTCTCCGCAAAGGGACACCGGGGCCCCGATATAGCGCGGGGAGCTCAGCGGCGGGTGTCTGACACCAGCACCGCAAGTGGGACAGGCCATCCCACGGCCACGATCCGCCGGGTCAGGCTGGCCACCTGACCGTCCGGGCCGCCGCCCCTTTGTGCGGGGCCGTCGCGCCGAGTATTGCTGTCTAACGACAGGCCAAGGAAATGAGCGCGGCGGCCCCAATCTTTAGACCTATGGACACTTTGTCCAGAAGTGAGTCAAGGAACAGGGCCAGTATCGGAAACGGTGCTGGCCCTGTTCGTTTCCCAACGGGACAATGGGAAGTTTGTTCGTGTCAGTCCATCCATGAGAGAGGAGGCCGTATATGCCAAAAGCAAATGCCGTTTTTGCCATTGATGGGTTTGAAATATCCGCCACCTTTGCGGAGTCACGAAACACAGCAGCCATTGGACAGGTCAAGCAGATTTTGCTCTCGTCCTTTGTGGCGCAGACCTCATCCACCCGGCCCGGAGTCATCCTTGTCAAACCCTCGGAACAGAGGGATAATAATGGTGGGGGGAGTCCCTATGCACCTTGACAAGTTCAAAAATCCTGCGTATGAAAAGCCTCTTTTCACCTGCCAAAATGACATTTGAAAGGATGGCTTATATATGGAAAATCAAATGATAACTGGCACTCGCGTTGATTGTTTATACCGGGTGTCTACCGATAAGCAGGTGGATCACAACGATAAAAACCAGGCCGACATTCCCATGCAGCGGAAAGCCTGCCACGCCTTTTGTGAGAAAATGGGCTGGACGATTGTTCATGAGGAACAGGAGGACGGCGTTTCCGGCCACAAGGTACGGGCGGAAAACCGGGACAAGCTGCAAATTATCAAGGAACGGGCCCGTCAGGGCAAGTTTGATATTCTGCTGGTGTTCATGTTTGACCGCATCGGGCGGATCGCGGACGAAACGCCCTTTGTGGTGGAATGGTTCGTCAAGAACGGCGTCCGGGTCTGGAGCACCCAGGAGGGTGAACAGCGGTTTGACAACCACACCGACAAACTCACCAACTACATCCGGTTCTGGCAAGCGGACGGCGAAAGCGAAAAAACCTCCATCCGCACCAAAACCGCCCTGGGACAGCTCGTGGAGGATGGAGGCTTCAAGGGCGGCGTTGCGCCCTATGGCTATGACCTTGTGAAAAGCGGGCGCGTGAATAAGCGTAAGCATGAGGTTTACGAGCTGGCGCTCAATGAAACCGAGGCCGCTGTTGTCCGCATTGTCTTTGACAAGTATGTGCATGAGGGCTACGGAGCCCAGCGGATCGCCACCTACTTGAACAAGCAGGGCTACCGGGCCCGGAGCGGCAAGATGTGGCACCACGCTACCATCCGGGGCATCCTCTGTAACCTGACCTATACCGGTGTACTCCGTAGCGGGGAAAGCCGCTCCCCAGTGCTGCCCTATCTGCAAATCATCGAGCCGGAACTGTTTGAGGAGGCCCAGCGGATTCGTACTAACCGGGCCAATGAAACGGAGCGCACCGTTCCCCGCAATATCGCGGGCCAGTCGCTCTTGTCCGGGAATGTGTACTGCGGCCATTGTGGGGCCCGGCTCAACCTCACCACCAGCGGCAAGGCGTACCCCTGCAAGGATGATCCCCACCGGGTCATCAAGCGGGTGCGGTACATCTGCTACGGCAAAACACGCAAGCAGACCGACTGTGACGGGCAGACGGGCTACACGGCACATATCCTGGACGGGATCATTGATAAGCTGGTGCGGCAAATCTTTGAGCGCATGAAAGCAATCCCCAAAAGTGAGATCGTCAACGCCCGCTACCGGGAAAAGATGGAGGAACGAAAAAATCTGCTCCGCTCCGTCCGGGCCGACTACACCAAGGCAGCCGATGAACTGGATATGCTCAAAGCGGAAGTCATCAAGGCTCTGCGAGGGGAAAGTGCCTTTCCCAAAGACTTGCTGGTCTCTATGGTGTCCGAGGCCGAGGCCAAATGCGCCGAGCTGCAAAAGCAGTTTGAGGACGCTCAGGCCGCCTATGAGGAAGGGCAGGCCGTTCTGCACTCCCTGGAGGAGCAGTACGACAATGTAATCTCCTGGGCGGATCTATATGACACGGCCAGCCTGGAGGCAAAGAAAATGATTGTCAACTGCCTGATCCGTCGGGTGGAGGTCTATCGGGACTACAAGCTGCACATTGATTTCAACATTGACTTTGCACAATTCAGCCTGGGGCTGGACATTGTGGAAATCGCCGCATAAAAACAAAAGCCCATTCCCGGCAGGGAATAGGCAAAAAAACTTGCCTTGAAGCAAGACAAGTTATCTAAGAATACCCAGCGCATCCTATGGTGGAGATAAGCGGGATCGAACCGCTGACCTCTTGAATGCCATTCAAGCGCTCTCCCAAACCATATTTTCTATGTGGTTTTGATATGGGGGCGCTTGATGTGCGCCCCCACTCATCAGCTGCTATTTTATGCTGGCGATTTCCCTTTGCTGGCCTTGGTGTTTTCCAGACTGACCAAAAACTGCTCCACACTAATGTTAAGTTTGAGTTTCAGTTGGTAGCCGCGGTATACATCTACCCGGTCAATCATGCGGGAAACAATCATTTTCTTTGCCGACATACTGGCAGTATCATAAGCGGCAGACCATTTAAGCAAATCATCATATCGTTCACCCATACTGGCAATAGCGGTTTCTCCGTCCTCTAATTCTTTTCGCGCTGCATATACCTTACCGCGCAATTCGGAACAGCGTTGTTCTTGCTCTTGGATTACTTCGCTTAGGAGTTCCGTAGAAAAAGCACTTTCACCAGCTAACGATTTCATGATTTCGGTTTTCAAGCGGCCTAAGTCGTTCTCTGCTCGATTCAGCTCTTTCTCCAATTTCTTGAAGATTGTCCTTTTCGCAGAAAGTTCTCGCTTGTAGCAAACATCCAAAACATCATTTCGGTTAAGATTGCAAACCCGCGAGAAAATTCCACGGATGATGGAATCAATAATTGCATCCAGTTTTTCAACTGTATAGCCTGTCTGGCCGTCGCAATTTCCATGTGTACGGCTCTTGGTTTGGCAGGTGTAGCGGATGCGGATATCGTTGGTTCCATCTTGACGTTTCCGACCTTTACCGCTTGTAGTAATACACAAGCGCGCACCACAATGGCCGCAAAAAATATTGCCAGCCAAAAGAGATTTTCCCCGTGTATTCAGTGGGGCAGAGCGGATTGCCTGTTGCTTTCTGGAACGTACTTCTAACATATTCTGCACAGTTTCAAATGTCTTATCGTCAATGATGCGTAACCGCTCTTGCACATCGGAACGGCTTTTGCCGCTGCGTAAAATGCCTGTATACAGGATGTTTTTTAACATTCCTTGAATAGAGGCTGGATGCCAGTTCTTCCCGGAGCGATTTTTTAGTCCTTTGCCGTTGAGGTAGTTGGCAAGCCGTTGGGCACCATATCCCTCGTCTGCGGCAAGGCGAAAAATAATTTGCACAATGTATGCCTCGTCCTCGCAGATTTCCAGATCGTACACCTCTTGCTTGCGTCGGTTGGTGCGTCCCAGTTTAACGTAACGATAACCATAAGCACAAAGGCCGCCGGTGAAATGTCCTTCTTCAGTCAATACTCCCATGCTGTTAGAAGTGCGGGCGGAAATTTTCTGGCTCTCGCCATCTGCCTGCCAGTAGCGGATATAGTTTGTCAGCCTATCGGTGTGCGTTTCAATTCGCTGTTCACCCTCTAAAGCGCTCCAAACACGGATGCCGTTGGAAATCAGCCATTCAACAACAAAAGGGGTTTCATCAGCAATTCGCCCAATGCGATCAAACATGAAAACCAACAGGATATCAAATTTTCCTTCTTTGGCATATTCCTTTATAAGCTGGATTTTGTCGCGCTGTTCTGCTCTGACTTTGTGACCGGAAACACCTTCTTCTTGTAATTCGCATACAAGCGTCCAATTCATCCGTTCACAAAATTCGCGGCACCTAATACGCTGCATGGGAATATCGGCATCGTTGCTATCGGTATGATATAGCTGCTTGTCGGTGGATACCCGATACAACGACAAGACCCGGGAACCGGGTTCAATATACGCGGGTAAGTCCAATCGCCATCCAGTAGCTTTGTCGAAAATATAATTTGGGATAATGCTTGTTTGTGTCATTGTCAATCCGTCCTCTCAAAAGAAAATGAGATGATGAATCGACATATCCGAGTATGTAGTTTTCAAGGTACATACATGGGTTTTCCCATTCATATTATCTCATATTTCTTGCATTTTGTCCAATTTTATATGGATTTTTCCGGCGTTTTGATAACTGAGCCGACAAGAATTGTTTTGAGTTCTTCATAGATATTCGTGTTATCGTCTGGCGCACAGATTGCAGTTACCATACAGCCGTTTACGACAAGATGGATTGTATGGTTTTCTCGGTCAACAGAAGAAACAATAAGACCTGTTCTCGCTCCCTTCACGCTGATGCCTCCTCGATACGACAAAATCCGCACCGTTGAGCAGTGCGGATTTCTCGGTTTTACATCGTATGTTCAAAGGCAAGGCAGACGGCGGCTGGCGGCCGCTCCATAGGTCTAATGTGCCTCCCCCCATTCCCATGGCGGGGCGTCCTACGCTGTGACGCATAGCCGACGCAAGTATCTCTCCTGTATGTGCATTTTGGCCCGCAGTGTTGCCGTCCACTGCTTTACGGTGATGGTGTTAATCGCTCCCGCCCATAGTTTCTTTGCCCTCCTTTCACGATGGACATTCCCGGCGCACCCTCCGCACGGCTCAACACGATACAGAACGTATCTGGCTGCCCTATTCAGTTGTGAAAAATCAAGATAAGGCTGTTTACCAGCCCGCAAAAACGCGCCTTGCAAAAATGACAAGGTGCGTTTTTGATGTATGGTAAACTTTAGTCCAGCTCCAGCACTTCTCCCGGCGGTAAACGGTGAATGTCATAATGGAGCAGGACAGCCTCCAGATATGCCGATTCGATTTGTTTGCGGTATTCTTCATCAATCACGGTATGCGGGATGTTATTTTCGTCGTATACCGTCCGTCTGCAATAATGCAGAATATATCGTTCATAGTGGCGGAGGATTTCCTGAATTGCGTCAGGATCGCCGTGTTTTGCCTCTACAATGGTTTGGTATGCAATCCGTCCGTTATGTTTCATGGCTTTCCATGGCCTCCAAAATATCGCGCAGCGTGTCAAGGGCTTTCTTTTTTCGGTAGTTCACAGCGGCAGCTGTGATATTGAGGATGTGGCCGATTTGCGGTTCGCTTTTGCCTGCAAAGTAAAACAGCAACAATACCTCGCGCCGCTGTGGCGGCAGAAAATATAAGGCTTGTCCCAACGGGTCGGAAATGGTGACGGGCGTTCCCAGAACAAGAAAGGTTGTCCCCTCCGATCCCAGCAGGTATGTATCTTCGGTAAACAGGGAGTCCATCTCTCTTTTTGGCAGCGCCGAAAACGCGACTTCAATATCGGCAAGCGCCTTTTGCTTGTTGTGGAGATCAATGCCAATGTTCTTGATGACCCGCTTACTGAAAGAGTCAAAGGTCTGCTCTTGATAACAGAAAAACTCATCCATTGTCATTTGTGTTGCCTCCTGCATTGTCTTTGTTTCCTGTGGCACTTATTACTACTGGCAAAAGAAACGAAATGAAAAAAATCCATCACAAGCAGACAAAAGTAGTGAAAACAATGATTTGTGCTGCACTTCCCGGCATTTCCCGCGTAATTACATCAAAAAAATGCGTCCCAACTTGGGACAGATTTCGCGCAGAAATGTAAAAAAAGAGCAGGACGGCCTTTGCCGTCCTGCATCTCAATCGGTCATTTCCTCGTTATAAAATCATGTGTAGTACCCACAAAACCGCATGAGCATGGTAGCGATCTCAGCGCGGGTGGCGTTGCCTTGCGGGTCGAGGTAGCCGCCGTTGCCTTGGATGATGCCCGCGCCGCAGGCCCACTGCATGGCGGGGATGGCGTACTCGCTGATCTCCAGGGCGTCAGTGTAGCTTAGAATGTTGGTATCCTCGCCCACGGACACATCGTAGCCCTTGGCCTGGGCGTAGCGGTAGAGGATGGACGCCAGCTGCTCGCGGGTGATGTTGTCCTCCGGCCCGAACAGGCCGCCGCCGTAGCCGCCCACAATGCCCTGAGACGCCGCCCAGGTCACGGCATCGGCATACCACGCGCTGTCCGCTACATCGGTAAAGACGCTGCTGCCGCTTGTCGCGGGCTGGCCCTCCATGTTGTAAATGATCTGGCAGAGCTGTGCCCTGGACAGGTCATCATCGGGGCCAAAGAGGTTTTCTCCATACCCGGCCATGAGATCGTGGCGGTAGACATAGGCCACGGCGTCGGTGTACCATGCGTCCGCTGCCAAATCGGTGAAAGGCAGGTCGTGGCTCTTGCTGTCCAGCACAAGGGCGTACTGGCTGGCATGGTCAAAGGGCAGGGCCACATTGCCGTCCTCGTCCACCAGGGCGGCGGCCTGATAGACCATCTTCCCGGCGTCCTCGTCATAGTGGTAGAGGTTGGCCCACAGACCGGCGTTTTTCACGCCCACGGGGGCGGTCAGCATCATCTTGAAGCCAAACTCACCATTGTGCTTGAGAGTGAGCTGCACCGTGCCTGCCTCACCGGTAACGGCATTGATAAGGTTCACCGGGATGGTGCTGGTGTTCATGGACACACCCATGTCAAGATCGGTGAGGTCTGCGTCCGCCGGAATATCTTGCCCGTTCACTGTCCACATGACACCGCCCGGCAGCTTGATCTCCAGGGTCACATCCTTGCCGGACAACTTTTCAAATACTTCCTTGTTCAGCTTTGTGTTGCCGGTTGTGAGATTGACGGTCACGGTGTCTCCGGCCTTGGCAGCCTCAATCTTATCCGTGGCCTGCTGGCTGGGGGTCTTGCTGGGGGTGGTGGAGCCGGAGGAAATTCTGGTAAATCCGGCAGTCACGGTCACATCACCGGCAGGCATGGTGAAAGTGGTGCTTTCGCTGGACGCATCGGCAAAGGTGCCACCATTGGAGGAAGTCCAGCCGGTAAAGCGGTAGCCCTGGTTGGCCTGGGCGCTGAGGGTGACGGTTTCGCCCTCAGCGTAGGAGCCTCCGCCCGTGGCTGTGCCACCTCCCGACGCATTGACAGTAACCGTATAGACCTTTTCAAACTTTGCGGTAAGGCTGCGGTTGCTGCTGGCTTGGAAGGCATAGGTGGTATCGGTACTCACGGTCTGGTCGCCTTCCATCCAGCCCACAAAGCGGTAGCCGCTGTTGGCCGTGGCGGCAAGGGTGACTTCATCGCCCGCCGTTACGGTAGCCGAGGTGCCGCTGCCATTCACCTTCACGGTGCCCGCGCCTGCGGGGGCAACATTGGCGGAGATGGAGTAAGAAGTGGGCGAAACACCTTTGTTGACCGTCAGGGTGGCGGCTTGGCTGATGACGCCGACGCCGCTGGCGCTCTTCACCACACAGCGGTATTGGTAGTTGCTCATATCGGTAGCGGTGCTGCTTATGGTATAGCTGGCGCTGGTTGCGCTTTCGATATTTGCCCAGCTGCCGCCGTTGTCTGTGCTCTGCTGCCACTGGTAGGTCGGGGTTTCACTCCCTGCGCTGGCCTCCACAGTAAAGGTGGCGGTTTCGCCCGCGGTCACTTCCTTGTTCTGCGGCTGAACGCTGATGCTGGGGGTCGTAACCGTCGTTGAGCCGCCGCTCAGGCTGCCTGTCACGGTGCCGCCGCTGACGAGGATGGTGCCGTTGTTGGTCAGGTTGTTATTGCAGTCGAGCTTGGAGCCATCCGGGACGGTCAGGGTTTCGCCTTCATTGATGGTGAGGTCATTCTGCAACTCCACCGTTCCGTACACGGTGCCGTTCTTGTCGTCAAAGACGATGCCGCTGCTATTATTACCCGTTGGTGTCGGCGTAGGAAGCGTTTCCAAAATTCTTGATGCACTGATCCCGCCATTTCTGGCGTCCACGATCGCATTTTCGCTGACCGTCAGCCTGGTAGTGGCATCGGTGGCTTCAGACGATCCCACATAAAACTGTATCCCATCATTGCCCTCGCTGGCGCTGGCGGTCAGGCTGCCGCCGTCGACGGCAAGAGAGATATTCGGGGGTTCGGTGGCGCTTGCGCCGGACTGCACACAGACGCCGGCGGCATAATTGCCATTGGTGCTGCTTGTGACAGTGGCTTTCTCGATGTTCAGGGAGGCGTTGCCTGTTCCGCTATTGACAAATATTCCGTGATTAGAACCAGATACTTCCAGGCTGCCATTGTTTTCACTCGTAATAGTCAGGGTGGCGTTTGTACCATAGCTGGACGCGTCTATCTCTGCATTCAAAAAAATCCCAAAGGTGCCTGTGATGGTATTCGTGCCAATCAGTTCGATGGTCAGGGCAACTGGTTGATTGCTGCTACACAGAGCATAGATCCCGGAGCCAAAAGGCGCTGATCCGGTATTAGACCCTCCCTGGATGGTCGCATTGTGCAGTTTCAGGGTGCCTTGGCCGTCATAGTATATATAGCTATCTCCCGTTGGTTCCTCCTGTGGTGAGGTCCAATTTGTCCCATCGTCGCTGGATGTCCAGTATCCGGCAGTAATTGTTGTACTGCCCACATACAGTGTTTGAGGCGCAGTGTCTACCGCCAGCGCCGTGACGGGCAGCAGGCCCAGGCAGAGAGCCAACACGCAGAGCAAACTCAAAAATCGGTTTTTCATCTCACACTTCCTCCTTGGCTCTCACAGGGATGAGGGCGGCGATGGCCGCGGCCGCTGCAAGGACCGCGCCGATGGCAGCGAAAATGGCCCACCGCCGATTCCGCCGGTTGATCTCTCCAATGCGCCGCTTGACTGCGGCAACCCGTTCTTCCGTGGTTCGCATCATATTCCGCCTCCGATCTCCAAATTCCGAATCGTCAACGCCCCGTCGGGGCCGATGGTATAGCGGCTGTCCAGTTCCGGCAGTTCCGCCAGCAGCTTTTCAACGGGCCAGGCCGTACAGCCCTGGGCCATCTGCTCCTGGGGCACGCCCTCCCCCTGGACTGACAGACGCTGGTCAAAATAGTTGTGTTCAAATACGGCCCCATCCGCGTGGGCGACAATGGGATGGGCCCTGCCGGTGGGGTCCCTCAGGATCAGACTTCCCAGGCAAACACAGTTCCGCACCAGGATCGCAGTGTCCAGGGGCTTGTTGTAGATCTCACCCACAATACCGCCGCAGGAGCCGCCGGGGCTTTTGGGGGACTGAATCACATCCCCCAGGTTCAGGCAGCAGTCCACGGCAGTGAGGGGAGTCTTTCCCTGGTAATCCATAGCAATCCAACCGGCAATGCCGCCAGCCGCTTTGCACCCGCCGGACATGCTGCCCCGGTTGACGCTCTCCAGAATGACACCATCGCCGTCGATATGGCCGACGACGCCGCCGATAATAGAAAAATCGAAGTCATACTCATAGGCGTCCACGATGCCACGATTGAGGCAGCGCACCACGGTGGAGTGACCCTGGACATTGCCCACGACACCGCCCGCGTCTATATAATAGCCGGGGCCGCCCAGGACCTGGATCGAGCCGTCAAAGGTGCAGTGGGCCACACGGGAGTCCTCGGCGGCGCCTGCCACACCGCCCAGGTAGAGAAAATTACCCAGTACATTTTCAAACCGGGTGCTGGAGCGGCAGCCCCGGATGGTGCCCTCCTTGATCTGGCCCACCACGCCGCCTGCGTACATCCCCAGGGAGAGGCGGTTGCTGTCGATGGTGAGGTCGGCGGTGCAGTTACTAAAGTAATGGGTCGTTCAGACATAATACCGCCCCCTTTGCGTTCATAATGTTATTCCCTCTCCAAGCCCTCCAACGACTTGAAGGGTTTGGAGAGAGGGGGGATGGCTCCCCCGCTCTCGGAAATGGCTGGTTATGCGATGTTTTCGATATATCGCATGAGGATAGTTGCTACCTGTGCTCTGGTAGCCGGGCCCTGGGGACTGAGGGTGGTGGTCGTGGTGCCGCCGATGATGCCCTGCTCCACGCACCAGGCCATAGCCTGCTGCGCATAGGAACTGACCGTGCCAGCGTCGGTATAGCCGCTCAGGCTGTTGGAGACGCTGGGGCTGCCCGCATAGCGCCACAGCATGGTAGCCAGCTGCTCACGGGACAGGCCCTGGTCCATGTTGGTGCCGTCAGAGACGCCGTTTTGCACGGCCCACTGCTGTCCGGCCTCGTACCAGGTGCTGCCGGTGGTGGTGTCCACGCCCTCAAAGCGGGCCAGGACGGTGACGATCATGGCGCGGGTCATGGCCGTGTCGGGGGCGAAGGTGGTGGCGCTGGTGCCCGCGAACAACTCCCGGCTGCTGGCGAAGGCCACGGCCTCAGCGCCCCAATAATTGTCGGAAACATCATCAAAGGTCTTGCTGTTGTCCACGACCTTGACGGTATCTCCGTCGGAGAGGGTCACGGCCACGCCGTTTTCAGTGGTGAGGGAGGTCTTAATGACCTCCTCAGTGCCGTCGGCCTTGACGATGACGGCCACGGTGCCAGGGGTAACATCCGCCACAGGGATTTCCACCTTGGCGGAGGTGCCGCTGGGCAGGTCCACGGTGACGGTGGGGGCATTTTCCCGGTCGGTGGTGACAGGCACCTCCGGCATGGGCAGGGTGACGGCCTCGCCCTTCTCCTGGGCGGCGGCCACGGCAGACTGGGACAGGGTGGCCTCGCTGACCACCTGGCCGTTTTCGTCCACCACGGTGACGGAGCCGGAGCCATCCTTGTTGTCCACGGTGGTCTTGCTGGAGCCGTCGGTGTTCTCCACCACCTGGGTCTTGTTGCCCGCTGTATCGGTGGTGGTCGTCGTCACGGTGCCGTCCTTCTTTGTCTCCACCACCTCCTTGGAGCCGTCGGGGAACTTGGTGGTCTCGGTGACGGTGCCGTTGGAACTGGTCACCGTAGTTGTCGTGGAGCCGTCGGGGTTGGTGGTGGTCTCCGTCTTGTTGCCGGAGCCGGAGGAGCTGCCGCCTCCGCCGCTGGAGCGGACGGTGACCGTCAGGGTGCCGGTGTTCTTCAGCGTAATGTCGTAGTTGTCGGCACCGGTAAAGGTAGTGCCATCCGCGTTGCTCCAGGTGATGGTATAGGTACCGGCGGTCTTGACTGCGTCCGCCAGGGCGATCTCGGTGTCGTCAGACTTGGTGATGGTAAAGGCGGGGGCCTCAGAGGGCGTCACACTCTCGCCGTCCACCAGACCTGTGTAGGTCAGGGCCAGCTCCGGTGCGTTGTCGCCCACATAGACCGACGCGCTGGGGGCGGAAACCGTCAGCGGCTTTTTGGCGATGGCAAACTCCAGAACAATGCTGCCCACATACTGGGGATCGCTGTCCGGGATGGCGATGGTGACGGCGTAGTTCCCGGCGTTGGTGGGTGCCTTGCCATCCGTGGTGTTGTAGGTCACGGTAAAGTCGCCGGTATAGCCCTGGGCGCTGGGAGTGCCGGTGTAGCCCGCCTGCGTCTGGCCGTTGTAGGTGCCGTTCTGGGCGGTGACGCCGGTGATGGTCAGCACCTTCTTATCCGTGCCGGTGAGGGTGACGGTGATCTGGTAGTCGTTGTAATTGGTCGCCCCGGCCACCGGGACGGTGACGGTGTAGGTCTGATCCTTCACAATGCCACTGCCGCCGGTGTAGTGCAGGACGCCGCCGGTGATGCTCATGCCGGTCACATCGTTGCTGGAAGGCTCACCATAGCTGGCCCCGTCGGGGAGGCCGGGCAGCTCCACTTCGCCGGGCCAGTTGGCCAGAACGGTGCCGGTGGCGGTCGTGGTCCCGTCATAGGTCCCCTTGTTGATGGTGATGGTTGCGGACACGCTGGTTCCGTCGTTGTAGTTGTTGTCCCCGGCTTTGACAGCGGTGACAGTGACGGTACCTGCTTTGGTGGGGGTCAGGGTATAGCCGCTGACGGTGGCCGCGCCGGTGCCGTTGGAAACGGTGATGGTGACCGCACCGCTGCCGGAGCCGCCGCTGGTGGTCAGGGTGTAGTCCTGACCATATGTGGCGTCACTTGTACTGGTGATGGTCAGGGCAGCCTGATCCGCCTTGTTGATGGTGTAGCTGGGCGTCTGATTTGCCTCGCCGGAGTAGTTGCCCGTGCCGGTGACAGTGACGGTGACTTCGCCCGCATTGGTGGTGTCGCCGTCATAGGTCACGGTGTAGTCGGTATTCTCGGTCAGGGTCTTGTCGCCCAGCTTCACGGTGACGGTGGGGGTATGGCTGTTGCCGTCGTAGGTGAAGCTCTCCGGGCTCAGGGTCACGGTGGCCCCGGCGATGGACGCGCCGCCAATGCTCCACGCCTGGGTGGTGCCGGTGGCGTTATCCAGAGTATAGTTGGTGTTGTCGAGGCTGGTGACGGTGGCGGTATAGCTGTTCACAGCGGTGCCGGTGTTGCCGGTGTAGGACAGGGTGATTTCGTCCTCGCCGACCCTGTTGTTCACTGTCGCAGTGACGGTCTTTAAGTTGCCGTCATAGGTGAAGCTGGTGGTCTCCCACTCCAGCACCACGGGCAGGGGGCTGATCGTCCCGGTGGCGGAGTCGTAGGTGGCCTCGTCCTGGTTCCCTGCAAAGGTATAGTTGCTGCCCCCCTTCAGGGTCACGGTGACGGTGGCGGTTTGACTGCCCGCATTGGCGCTGCCGAAAACCGCCGTGGCGGTGTAGTCGGTGCCGAGGGACAGGCTCTCGCTGTTCACCAGGCCGGTAAATTCCACGCCGGTGACGGTGGCATCCTGGTTGCCGTCGTAGGTTTTGTCCTGCACTGTGGCGCTGGTGATGCTGATGGTGGCGGGGTTTACCGTGACCTCTTTCACGATGGTACTGGTGCCATTCTTGGCGGTCAGGTTGTAGGTCCCCGCATTTTTGATTTCCTGCTCAACAAGGCTCCAGCCCTCGGTGGTGGCGTCATCGGAGATGGCAAACTCCTTCCCCATCACCGTCACCGTGCCGGTGGGGGCGGTCAGGCTAAAGTCGTTGAACTGGTCGGTGCCGTCATAGGTCAGAGTATCACTGCCGGAGATGACCGGGTCGGGGTTGGTCAGGTTGAAGGCGCCGCTGCCGTCCAGCGTTCCGCTGCCCGTCAGGCTGGACTGGTTGGCAATGTTCAGGGTGCCGTTCACGGTCAGGGTCTTGCCCTGGGGCACCGTCAGGGTGCTGCCCGCCGGGATGGTGAGGGTGTTCCCGCTTTCAATGGTGAGGTTCTCTTCCAGGGTATAGTTGCCGCCCACGGCGCTGGTCTGGTTGCTCTGGCCGTAGATCAGCCAGCTGCCGTCGCCGGTGGGGGCCAGCGGTTTTTCAGCGTAAGACTGATCATACAATATCACACTGTTGGCCAGCAGGGTGGAGTTGTCCCCGACGGTCACAGCCCCTGCGCTGCCAAGGAGGTTCCGGACGTAAATGCCGCCCGCCCTGTCCGCCGATTCGCTCCGGGCGGTGAGGGAGCCGCCGCCGGATATGGTCACGGAAGGGGAAGAGGACTGAATATGAAGGCCATAACTGTACTTTCCTGTGCCGCCGGTGGCGGTCACGATGGCATCGTTCACGGTGACAGACGAAAACATAGAGATGCCGTAACTGCCGCTACCGGTGGTACCGCCGGTGGCGGTCAGCGTCCCGTCCTGCGCCGTAACTGTGCCATCGGATACATAGAGACCTGTCGAAGTATAGTTTCCGTTGATGTTGCCGCCGATGGCGGTGACGCTGCCGCCTTGCTGGGTGAATGATCCAAAGACAAAGATACCATAACTGCTGCCTGAGCTTGTCTCAGCGCCCTGCGCGGTCAGGCTGCCGCCGCCTTGGATGGTCAGGTTTCCCTCTACACGGATGCTCTGGGTCTCGCCGTTTGGATCCTGAACGCCCGTGACGGTGCTGCTGCCCTCCAGCACGATGGTCAGGTCGCCCGAGGCAAAGATGCCCGCGCCGACATGATAGATGGTATTCGTGCCGTTGATGGTGGCGTCCTTCAGGGTCAGGGTGTTGCTGTCCTTGTCGTACTTGACGTTGTAGTCACTTTCGCTGGCCCCGTCGGTGGTCAGGGTGCCGTCGGCGTTGGTTTTCCAGCAGCCGCCGCCGTCCAGCACATTGGTGCCGCCCACGGTGAGGGTGGTGGGTGCCGCCGCCGAAGCCGTGACGGGGGGCAGCATGGCCACCACCAGGCATAGGACGCAGAGGATGCTTATCATTCTTCGTTTCATACGCTGTTCTCCTTTACTTGTAATTCCAAAGCCCTCCAGGTCTCCCAGAGGCGCAGTCCTGCCTGCCAGAGTAAATCCCGCTCAGACAGGAGAAAAAAGTAATCCACATCCGCGCGCCAGGCGTGAATGGCATCATCCCGGTCGCTCCCCCACAGGATGCCGCAGCGGGGGTAGGCCGCGCGGAGCTCCCGGGCCAGAGCCAGCCCATCGTCCCCGGGGCAGAGCATCACCACCAGGTCCACCGGCCTGCCGCACCGGATGGCGCTGCGGCAGCGGGCGGGGCACAGGCCGGACACCTGCGCCAAAAGCCCTTCGTACCGCAGGCGGGTGTCCATGCGCCGACGCAGGGAAAGCCGCTCTGCGGCGTCGGCGGATATGGCCCATACCTGTAAAGAGTTTGGTGCTTGCATGGCGGAGTTCCTTTCGTGGTTTTGAAGGCTGCTCTTAGGAGCCGGGAAGGATGGTTTGGTACACAATTTTCGTTCAGTTGTAATCTGATGCTGAGCAGCGTTCCAACCTTAACCCCATTATACACGAAGTAGGCGAAAACGACAAATTCATTCCCTTCAAAACTGTATAAAGACATAGGAAATCAGACGGGCAACATAAAAGTTTGTGCCCGTCTATTTTTGTGCGCCCAAAATCCCTGCAATGCGATTGGTTTTTGCGTGGTATGAGGGAATTGGCCTTGCGAATCTGTCAAAAATTCGCTATACTGACTATGTATAATCTCTTGTGCCGCAACAGAACGAAAATTCTGTTGTGGTCTTTTTTTATGCCAAAATGACAGAACGAAAATTATGTGACCACCAGCCCCAGCCGCCCGATCTGCCGGGCGTGGATGCTGCCGCTCTCGGCGGTATAAATGCGGGTGGTGGTCACACTGCTGTGGCCCAGGATGTCCGCCAGCCGGGACAGGTCTTTCTCAATGGAGTAAAATGTCCGGGCAAACAAATGGCGAAGATTGTGGGGGAATACCTTGGACGGCGCTACGCCTGCACTCTCGCAAAGGGCCTTCATTTCCCGCCAGATATTGCTTCGGTTCAGAGGTTTTCCGTTTCGGCTGACAAACACCGCTCCGGCGGTGATTTTTTGTTTCTGGAGATAGGATTTCAACAGTTTCCGCAGTTTGTCCGGCAGGAAAACGGTGCGGCACTTGCCCTTGTTGCTGACTTCGGCGCGGCCACACTGCACTGCCTCGGCAGTGATGAAGCGCAATTCACTGACCCGGATGCCGGTGGCGCAGATGGTCTGGATGACCAGGGACAACCTCTCGTTTTCCTTCCGCTGGGCGGCCCGGACAAGGCGCACATACTCGGCGCGGGTCAGTTCCCTGTCCTCGGAGAGAAAGAGGGCCTTTTGTATTTTCAGTTTCCGCAGCCGCAGTTCCCCCATGCCGCAAAAGACAAGAAACCCGTTGACGGCGGCCAGCTTGTTGTTGACGCTGGCCGGGGTGTATTGGCCGATCAAATCCTCCTTCCACTCCAGCAGCGCCCCCTTAGTCACGGGCCGTCCGGCCAGGAAACCGGAGAGGGCGGTCAGGTCGTGGACATACTTTTCAATGGTGGCCGGGCTGCGCTCCTGCTCCCGCAGGTAGGCGGCGTATTTCTGGATCAGCGCCGGGGTGATAGTCAATTCCTGCTTTTTCATGGTGGTATCCTCCTTGGTAGGTGATACCACGATTTTACCGGATGGTTACGCCAGTATGCACAGGGCGTTATGGGTGAACCTGCCGTCCTCCTACAAATACAGCGTGGGTGTAGTAGTCCAAGGACATGATAATGTCATAGCCGCTCACATTAGCAAAGAATGAAATATCATCCGCCAGCCTCAACACCTCTGTAAAATAGCGCAGGCTCCCGCCTTCATAGAAATAGAAGTCGGCGGAGATATGGTCGATATGCTCCGTGATCTTCACATCCAGTTGGTATATTCCAGACACATTCTTCGCCGCCGTGATAAATGCTTATGCGCCATTTACCCGATTTGGAATTGGGATGGAAAATCGGTTTTCAAATGCCCTCCGCATCAATTCTTCAAAGGATATGTCCGGCATTGTCTGTTCTTCCGGCTCTGTCGTCTGTTCTTCAAGGCTCTCTTTGGGGTACTCTTTCTCATAAATAATCCGGCCCACGAAAATCCCCCATTCCTTGCTGTACAAGGTTTGTCACACGGATAAGGCCACGCGCCTGACGATTCAGCGCCGCGTCCAGTATCTTCCGTGAATTACTGCCCGTGTGCCACACATAGGCAATCAGAAAATCGCTGTGGTCAACCATATATTGATTGGCTTTGGGAATGGCTGCCCGTGGCGGTACGCGCTCCATGCCAAAGGGGTAAAAAGTGTTGTCGAATCCTTCCGGCGGGATGGTTGGACGGCCAGAGTTCTGATAGGGCAGCAACATGATAAGCGATACTTCGGGATGGCGCTTTTTTGCCTCTATAACTGCCTGACCTGCCAAAGCGTCAAACTGCCCGTAATGACCTACGACAAAAGAATTTACACCATATTCCGTTATGTGCCGCTCCACTTCGTCGATCAATGTGGGGAGAAGTGAATCCGGTGCCTCCCTGTGGCCGATAAAGAAACAAGTTTTTTTCTGCATGGCTGACATCCTTTCTTGCATTGTGTAGGCAATATTGCCTATAACGGTCTATCTCCATTATAGGCAATAATAGAGATATAGCAAGCGAAAGGAGGGCTGCTGGGTGATTTCTTACGCGCCATTATGGGAAACGATGGAGCGTCGTGGTGCAACCACCTATACGTTACAGGTCAAGGGCGGCATCAGCAGTTCTACCATTCGCCGCATGAAAGCCGGGGAATCGGTATCAACAAATACGCTTGAGGCACTATGCAAGCTGTTGGATTGTACGCTCGCGGATATTCTGGAATATCTGCCGGATGAATAGAACGCAGTCAACCGATGGATGGAAAAAACAACTCCCATCCATCGGCTTTTTTGTGTCCCAACTTGGGACGCATTTCTTCACGGGGTATCGCAGATCAGTCCTCTGGCGGAATTGCAAGCGAAATATGTCTTTGAGTTGCTTTATTATATCATTGTATTGCTATAAAAGACAATCCATTTCCATAAATAAAATGCAAAATAGGTGATACCCTTTTAACAAAAGGGGTGTGCTATGGAAACGAAATATAGGGAGCAATTCATCAAATTTGGACTAAAGGTACAATACTACCGCAAGCTGCGCGGGTTGACGCAGGAGGCATTTGCCGACGAGATCGGCAAGTCATGGTCATTTGTAGCAAAGGTCGAAAGCCCGACAAGGCCGTTTGGCGTGTCGATGGACACGATGTTCCGTATCGCAGAGGTACTTGAAGTGCCGGTGTCTAAATTGTTTGAAGATTAAATAATCTCACGGTAGGCGTGTTTTTCGCGCCCACCGTGAGATTTGTTTTATTCGGTGAAATATGTCGGCCTGGCTATGGAAGTAAAACCGCTCGCGCCGGTAATGACCACATTGTTGGCTCCGCTGGCACAGTGGATGATAAGCAGGTTGCCGCTCTCGTCCCTGCCGCCCACGATACCAACATGGGAGTCCTCTGGATAGAATACCAGATCGCCCGGCTGAGCTTCACCCCATGAGATCGCAGTACAGTAGTTATGCTGGCTTGCTGCCCCTCCGCCGTGACCGATAATATACTCGCCGCCGCTGGCGTTATAGAATACCCAGTCCACAAAGCCCGAACAGTCCATACCGTAGGGACGGTAGGTGCCGCTGCTGGAGCTGCCGGGGGCTGTAACTTTCATGGTAGTGCCCCAGCGGGTATCCCAGCCCAGGGTGAGGCTTTTGCCGCCCCAGAAGTAATTGACCTTGCCTACCAACGTCAGGGCGTGCTGGATCACAGCCTTTCGCTCCGGGGACAGATCTTCTGGCAGGTTTTCCAACAGCGCCACGGCGTCCTCCTGCGTGATGGACAAGTCGCCCAACAGGCCGCCCAGCATTTCCATTTCCTCCAGCAGCGCATCCAGCGCCTCGTTCTGGTAGTCGGTGAAATTGTAGACTGTCCGCATTTCATCGGCGGTCTTGGCGGTGATGGTGATGGTCAAGGCGGTCGTGTCGCCATCCTCACTCTCAACAGTATTTACTTCTGTCGTGATGGTGGTCATATCCCAAAAGACCGTCCGCAGGCGCTCTACGCGATCCGGGTCGAGGGTGGCCACATCCACGCCGTCCTCCGCCGCCGCAGTTTTGCAGGCAAATACGGCGATAACCTCCCGCCAGTCCGGGGGCTGACCATTGATCTGGATGCTGTCATAGTCGCCTTCCTGCAACTGGGCCAGTTTATCCGCATACTCCACGTTGATTTGCGCCACGGCAGCATTGACGGAAATGGCGTCCGGCTCTTTTTGCTGGTCGGCAAAGAAAATGCCGAAAGGTGATGATACGATAGCGGCAACCAAAAACACGATACAGAGCGCAGGGATCAGTACAACAGCCCCTACGGCTCCAACTACGGCGCTTATCAGCGACGCAACTGCATGGACAACGGCCTGTGCCGCTTTCCGGGCCAAATTGGCAGCGGTCTGCGCTGCTTTTTTGGCCCGGTTGATGGCAAGCTGCCGTGCCTGCGTCTGTGCCGCCTGTCCGGCTGCTTTTCGTGCGGCAGTCTTGCCGATGGTCTTTGCCGTGGCCTTGGTGGATGCTCCGGCCTTTCCGGTGGTCTGTATTGTGGCCTTGGCCGACGTTCCCGCCTTGCCGGTGGCCTGCGCTGCGGTGCGCTGTTTGATGGACGCTGCCTGCTTGCTTTTGATTGCGGGCGCATTACTGCGGGGACGCTCCTTCAGCTTTGTAAGGGGCCGCTGTCGCCCGATAGGCTCGGCGGCAGCCTGACTTGCCCGCCCCGGTGTCTTATAAGCAGCAGCCTTACCCGCTGGGGGATGATATACCGGGGGTGGATCAGCGGGGGATATGGCATTGGCATCAGGGGCGATAGATGCAGAAAAGGGCGGCGTTTGTGCAGAAACGTCGCCCTTGCCCTTTATGACCTGTTCTTTCTTTTCTTTGATTGCCGCCTGTTTCATTCGCTCTCCGGGGGTAGGTGTCCGGGGATTGTCCGGTTGCTCCGGCATGGCGGCATCCGGTTTGGCAGTCCGCCGCCCTTTTACGGTGCGCCGCACCCGATCCATCCCACGGCTGGCAGAGTCCGCAACCGTAGTGAAAGATTGCCCGGTATACTGCTCTACCTGTTCTTCAGCGGAAACGGCTGCATCCGATTCGCGCCCCAGCTGGTTTTTGGCCTGCTCCTTGCGATAACGGTCTTTCATCAGTTTCCCGATTTGACCGCCTACGGCGCGCTTGATGCTGCCGCCCCGCTCTTTTAACCGTCTGGGCTTTTCCCGTGGCTTATTGACTTTCTCCTTAATGTCCCGCATGGCGTCCCTCCTTTGCCGTTAATCTGTCCCAACTTGGGACGCATTTATTTTTCCGCCACATCGTCACCGGGGGTCGTGGACATGAGGCGGTAAAGCGCGGTATCTCTGGGAATGGTATTGACAAAGGGGACGATGGTGCCGCCCATACGGATCAGGCCGGAGCCGGGGGCGGAATTGGTGATGTAGCCCATTTGCGTATCAGAAATATGCAGCAGTTTGGATAGCTCTGCGCGATCCGTCGCCGCCTGATTCAGCAGCACCAGAAACTCGCTGTTGGCAAACATGAGGCGGGCAGTTTCGGAGCGCAGGCATTCTTCCACATTCTGCGTCGCTGCCGTCATTGGCGCAGCGTACTTTCTAAACCGTTTCCACGCCTTGTAGAGAAACTGAGCGGAGTAGAAATACTTGAAGAACAGGTACACCTCGTCAATAAACACCCATGTATATTTGCCCCGCCGTCGGTTAGAGGCGACACGGTTCTGGATGGCCTCCAGCGTCACCACAAGGCCGGTGGGGCGGAGCTGTTCACCCATTTCGTACAGGTCAAGGGAAATGATGCGGCTCCCCATGTCCACATTGGTCGCATGGGCGAATACGTTGAGGGTGCCTTCCACGATGATTTCAGAGGCCAGCGCAATTTCCTGCGCGGCCTCCTCCGGCTGTTTCAGCACTTCTTGCCGCCAGTCGGACAGCACCGGGGCAGGCCCCTTGCAGCCGTTTTTCAGATATGGGCGCAGGATGTTGGACGTGCAGCGGTCAATAATGGATTTCTGTGCGCCGCCCAGCGTCCCAGTCCCCATTTGCTGCTCGATGATGCTCATAAGCACCTCGGATTTCATGGCGATGGGGTTTTCCCCGTCGCCGTAGCCGTCCCCGATATCCAGCGGGTTGATATGGTGGTGGCTGTGGGGGGATATCTCGATGATCTCTCCGCCCAGCGCCCGGACAAGGGGGCCGTATTCCCGTTCTGCATCAATGATGATGATATCGTCATCGGTAGCCAACGCGATATTGGTGATGCAGCTTTTCATGGTGACGGATTTGCCGGAGCCGGACACGCCCAGTACAAAGGCATGAGGAGAAATGAGGCGTTTGCGGTCGCAAATCAGGGGATTTTTAGAAACAGCGTTGATACCGTAATTCAGCCCGCCGGGGTCTTGGATTTCCAGCGCCCGGAAGGGCATCAGAACGGCGGTGCTTTCGGTGGTCAGGGTGCGGATGGCCTTGATGCGCCGCAGGCCATAGGGCAGGACAGTGTTCAAGCCGTCCTCCTGCTGATATCGTAAGACAGAAAACTGGCACAGGTGGTTCCGGCCGATGGCCATGAGGGTTTCAGTGTCCGCGTCCAGTTGCTCCAGATCGTCGGCCAGATGGACAATGGTGACAACAGCGAACATCATGCGCTGGTCGCGGGTGGTCAGGTCGTCAAGGAACTCCTTGGCCTCCCCGCGCAGCTGCTCCAACTCATAGGGAACTGTTGCAGAGAAATTATTGTTGGAGTTTTGCTTTTGCTGCCAGCGGGTGATGTCCGTTTCCACAGCCAGGATGCGGCTCTGGATTTCCTTTACTGCCTCGTCCGTAGGGATCGGGAGAATGTCGATGGACAGCATGAGGTCGCGAGAGAAGTCGCATAGATCGGAGATCATATCATCCTTCAGGTAAGAGGCAAAGTCTTTGAGGAACAGCACCCGGCCCACTTTATCGCCCACTTCAAAATGCCCGGCCTTAAAGGCCATACTGTCCGGGCAGATCAGGTCACGGAAGTCCATCCCCTTGCGGATGGTTTCCGTCTTATCAAAGGTGAAATACTGTTCCTCGCCGGGTCGGAAAAAGTCATGGAAAATCCGCAGCCGGTCATGGTTGGAGATTGCACGCGCCCCGGAGTCCAGCCGTCCAAAACTCTTGGTCAAGTCGCCCTCTACCCGGCGGAAATATGCGCGAGTGTCCTCAATCTTCCGCTGGGCGATGGAGAGAGTGATGAATTTCTCCTGTACCAGATTGTTGCTCTGCGCCATCTTGTCCAGCAGGATTTGATTGGATTCCCTGCGGTACATATCCAGCGTATCGCCCCGCTCTTTCATCAGGATCGTGCGCTCGAAGTCCACGGGATTGAGCCTGCGGTTGCAGATGGTGATTTTGGCAGCGGCATCCGTAGGCAGGGAATTGAGCACCCCGCAATAGGACAAAAAAATAGACCGGCGATCCTCGTCGGACGCGGCCTCATAGTTGATATCAGCAAAGCGCCATGTTTTGCTGTGCTTGTTTCCCACCTGCCAGATACCATCGGTATAAATGCGTTTGATGGGAATGGATTTCTGTACGCTGCGCGGGATTGTGAATCTGTCACGCTCTGACTTGTTTGCTGCCAGCAGGGTTTTAATCAAAGTCGATGCCCTCCTTTCTGCCCAGGGCGTTGTAGTAGATATTTTCAGCACGGAACACGCGGTTGCCTGCACACAGCAGTTCGGAGCGGAGAAACGCCCACAAAAACTGTTCCAGCGTCATCCCGTTATAGTTGAAAAAGCCCATGATAGCTACCGGAGCTGCGGCAAGGATACAGACCCAGCTGGCCGTCTGCTTGCCGATCACCGTACCCAGCCCCAGATAGACGCCCACAGCGATGCCAACGGCAAAGAACGCGCACAGGAATTGCCGGGCGGACAGACCGAAAAAAATGGTTTCCTTATGCTGGCGCACTTCCTTGGGAATTTTGATTTCCAATCACATCATCCTTTCTGTTCGCATTTTGGAAATTTGACAGCTTTTTGCAATTATGAGATAATATAAGTGTAAAAAAGACGTTATTTGAAACAAATTACCACACTTCAAAGGGGGTTATCCTATGAGTGCCGTCACACTGATTTTGCGCTGCCTGTTTCAGTTGTTCCTTTTTCTTCTGGCGATAAAGGTTCTTGGTAAATTAAAACTTCTTCCGCTGGCCTTGTACCTGATCGGTGTCAACACGCTTTTCCCCGTTTGGGTAGAGGGGCATCCATTCGCATACTACGGGATTGCCGTTCTATTCCTGCTCTATCCGGCGGCTTTTTGGTGGATGAAATACCAAAAACACCGGCAAGAGGAAATTGCGGCCATGGGGGAACTGCTGGCCGGAGCGCGGCCATTGATTCCGGGGGCTGGAACCGACAAGTGAACCATGATATCAGGAAAAGGCGGGCTGCGGCCCGCCTTTTCCCGTTGTAATGCGTCCCAACCTGGGACAGATTCATAAGCCGAACATCTCACGCACAATACGCTCCGCCCCCTTGACCAAAGCCGTCAGCACCAGCATATTGAATACCATTTGGCCGATGTACTGATAGGCCATTGTGACCGCCGGCAATGAGGTGTCTACGGATGGGCTGCTGCTGGAGAGAAATGCGGAATAGATCAGGCAGGCCAAAATGATAACAGCTCCCTCCATACACACGCCCACATAGGACTTGATGAAAGCCTTACCCATACTGGAAGTTCCCTCACCGGCAAAAGAGGCCAATGGCAGCGGTGACAGAGCCGTATACATATAGAGCCGGAAAAATCGCCCGTACACCGTCAGGATCAGGATAAAAGACAGGACGGTGACAAGGAGCGAGCCTAAGAACGACACCAGCCACAAAGGTATGGATTCCAAAAAGCCGATGCTCTCGATGGCATCCACCAGGTCGGATGGCAGCGTTGCCGCCGTACTCACCGAACCGGCGATGCTCCCCATCACTGTCTGAACGATACCGCCACAGATAGAGAATATGGCGGTCATAAGCTCCATGCCGTATCCAACGGCCACCTTGGCGGCGGCAAAGCGGATGAAATGCCGCAGGGCATACTCGGGGCGCTGGATTTCACGGAAGGATGCTGCGCTCTGAAAGACGCCCATCGCAAAAAACAACACCAGCAGGCCATAGCCGATGCCCTGCAAGGCGCCGTTAATGCCTGTAATGACATTCCAGATATCGCCGCCCTTAAAGGTCTGGGGCGTTTCTGTCAGCAGCGTCCATATCTCCGCCAGTTTATCGTTCCAAGTTCCCAGCGCACTTTCCAGATTGCTGACTACCCAATTATCACTGATCGTCTACACCTCCCGTTTTGCGTCCCAACTTGGGACGCATTTCTTTTGGCCAACCTTTCACACCACACCGATAGCGGTCAGGATTTCCTTGGCAAAGGCGATCAGCAGCCCGCCAAAAAGGCAGAGAAAGCCCTGGCTGCGCTGGGATGCGTCGTGGCTCTGCACGCTCATGCCTACCTGTACGACGCCCCAGCCCAGAATGATAATGCCGATGGCTCGGATACAGGAGAAGATGAAGTCCGAAAGGTTATTGACGATAGTAAGCGGATCGTCCGCAGCCAGCGCGGGAACAGTGAAAACGCAGATCGCCAGCACCAGCGCCGCCCATGCGGCCATCATGCGGCGGGTTTTGCTGCGGTTAGAAGTCAGTCGGTCAGGGTGTTTGTTCATATGATTCCTCCGTTTCTTCAATGTCGGATGTGCCGACGATTTCGACGGCCTCCAAAGATGTAAAGGTGAAACTGATATCCTCCACTGCATACAGGCAGGAGGGGCTGTGAATATAGGGGGCGGCTCCGCCGTCCTCCGTTTCCTTGATGTTGGGGTGTTTCAGAATATCATACTTGTCGTCTATGACCGGCCTTTCGCCTCGGATCAGGACGATAGCTTTGGCGTTGTCCAGCATCCGCACCTCGTCCGGGGTCATCAATTCACGCCCAGTCTGTTGAAAGTTTTGCGAGTAGGAGCCGTTGCGGCCTCGGCTGCGGCTGGAGGTCTGCGTGTCAATGGTTTCCTTTCCCAGCAGCTCCGAAATGTACTTGTGGGACTCTTTTTCGTTGCCGCCCAAATACACAAAACTGTCCGCGTTTCCTACCAGTCCCTCCCAATCGTCTTTGAATAGGGCCTTTAGCTGACTGATATTTTGCAGAATGATGGTGGACATGATGTTGCGGGAGCGCATGGTCGCCTGCAACCGCGCATAGCCGTCCGGCAGAGCCACGTTGGCGAACTCGTCGAACATCAGCCGTACCGGCACAGGCAAGCTGCCGCCATGTACCTTGTCCGCCTGATAATAAAGTTCTTGGAACGCTTGGGTGTAGAGCATACCAACGAGGAAATTCAGGCTGTTATCATTGCTGTCCGGGATTACACAGAAAATGGCCTGTTTTCGCTCTCCGAGTTTTCCCAGCTCCAGCGTGTCAGCAGAAGTGATCCGCTGCACGTCCCGCAGGGTGAACACGGAAAGGCGCACCGCTGCACTCACCAAAATGCTTTTGGCAGTCTTGCCGGCGGCCTGTTTGAAAATCTTGTATTCCCGCACGGCGATGTGGGAAGGCTGTTCTTCCTCCAGCGCCTCAAAAAGCAGGTCAAGAGGGGATTTGTAATCATCATCGTCCTCTTTGGCACCACCGTACTCTATCATGGTCAGGATCATCTCTAAAGTCTGTTCCTCCGGCGGAGCCTCATGGAGCAGATAGAGCATCAAGGCGCTGTCAAGGGCGATCTCGGACTATAGTGATAGGTAATCCTTTGAAATTATCGCCAGATTTTCCCCCACTCCACACCGGACATGCGGCTTTCACCGCATCCGGCGTTCCATCGATTGTGTTATCAGGCATTTAATCAATCACCAATAGAAAGTTGTTCAGATTGCCGCTAATTTTGCGGCAGTACGCAGGTTGTTGATTTTGGTCAGTTGTTTTCTTGTTACAGTCAGTTGTTTACAGATACTCTTGAGGGCAGCAGCATCCTGGTCGGTCAGCAAGGGCAGATACCGTCTATGGAGCAGCACCAGATTGCTGTATCGCTCTTGGCCGCCCTGCTCCTTTGGAACTTTCATGTGACACACTATGCTGTCGGGCTGCAAGAACCATTCACCGCTGACAACGCACTTGCCTTTCTGGGCCGACAACAAAGAGAGCCTGCAATCGGCATATTCCAGGCTGTGGCCCTCCGGCGGATGTTCCCGCAGATACGCGAACAGGGTCGCATCTATCTCCAGATTATCGTGTATCTTTTTCCGTCCCGCGGGAGAGAAGCAGCAGACGACGGTGCTGATTCCGATTGCGGTTTTATACTTGATAAACGCAATGGGGTAGATTGGCCGGTTGATACCGGACACATACCGCACCATCTGAGAAGTGCCGAAACGCTCCTTTTCGCTGTCCGTCCTAGCACCGCCCTCCCGGACAAGCTGACAGCCGCTTTCCGTGTTCAGACGGTTGGTCAGCACTGTCATGACTCTGCGGTGGATTTTCCGGCAGTCCAGACTGATGCAGGTAGCAATCCTGTAGTAGTTCTGGATGCCCAACACCATTTCGTCAAACAGGCCGATTTCCTCTGACTGCGTTCGCCCTTGGGCTGGCTTTGCAATGCGCTTTGCCTGCTCTACGAGCTTGCTTTCTTCCAACTGTAGCTTTTTATCACAGATATGGGACTTCACGACATATTTTCCACCCTTGCGGTACACCATGATTTTGAAGCCGAGAAACTCGGAGTAACGCTTTCGCACATTGACAATGCGTGTTTTCTCCGGGGAGGCCTCCAACTTCAACCGTTCGGTAATCCACCTTGTGACAGCTTCCATGGTCTTCTCCGCGTCCTCTCGGTTCCGGCAGAAGATACGGAAGTCATCCGCATAGCGCACAATGAACATTTCCTTGAGATTGCTGTTCCGCATTTTCTGGTAGCCCTTGCTCTTGTCAAAGACCTCGGAGGTGCGGATGGTGCGCCATGTTCCGTAGCGGTTTGCCACGGGGTGTTCCGTCCATTGGCTGTCGATCCAGTGATCCAGCTCATTAAGCACCACATTGGCCAGCAGCGGGGAAATGATCCCGCCCTGGGGCGTTCCCTTTGTCGGGTAAACGGTGCTGCCGTCCGGCATACGGATGGGAGCCTTTAGGATACGCTTGATGACAAACAGAAGCTGTTTGTCCTGGATACCCATCGTCCAGAGCTGCTTAATAAGTTTGCTGTGATTCACATTGTCAAAGAATCCTTTGATGTCAAACTCCAAAACATAGTGTAAATGCGCCCGTTGCAGCAGGGAGTAAGTACGGGAAATTGCGTGCTCCACTGACCGATTCGGGCGGAACCCATAGCTGTTGTTGCTGAACTTTGCTTCGCAGATGGGTTCCAGGATTTGTTTGATGCATTGCTGCACCAATCTGTCCCAGATGCAGGGAATACCCAGCGGCCTGGTTTTGCCGTTTGGCTTTGGAATGTCTTTCCGGCGCACTGGTTTGGGACGGTAGCCGTGTTCGCTGCCTGTGACGATTTTTCTGACCTTACCGATGACCTCAGCCGGTGGAAGCCGCCCAATGGCACCGATATTCTGCTTATCTGTTCCTGCTGTGTAGCTGCCTGTGTTGGCCTTGATATTCCTGTAGGCCAGCATGATGTTGTCCGGGCTTAATACCAGTTCCATCAGGCCGGTGAAAGTTTCTCCGGCTTTGCTTTTGGCGTACAGTTCGTCAAATGTCCGCTGCATACCGTAATACTCAGCGTGCCGCTGGGCGTCCATACACAGGACTTTTTTCCTTTCTTTTGGCATAAGGCATCACCTCCAATTTGGAGAAGTGACCCTTTTGGTCTTACTCGAATCCTTATGATTGGATTGAATAATGCCTGTTTCCACAATTCGACTTGTGACCATTCCTCCATCCCCATTACAGGGACTTCTTCGGTTCGATCACTACTTTTCAGCAGCGGTTCACCCGCATATTGTTCTTCGCCGGGTTCTTTCTTACGAAAGCCGCTGCCTTTCCTCGTTCCGGTAATTCTATCTGTGCATCTATACCTTTAGGTTTCCGCTATGAGCCTGCCGGCTGGGATGTGCCTGTAACACAACATGGTCGTTCGTAGGGACAATTTCTACTAAACCACACCGGCTGCGCTTGAACGCACCCATACATTTCTATATGGTCTTCTTATAGACCCGTACATTCGCGGATTCGTCAGTCCGCCCGCTACGGCGAACATTCTAACCATGGGTATTTTATAGACCCTTGGCCTATAGGCAACACAGTCTGCCTCCAGACCGCTTTCGGCCACCGTTAGCGGCGGTTACGGTTGCTCTCAGCCGTTGTCGTGGGGCTTCGTACACCGGATTTGCAGCCGACGCACGCCCACCGAGGGCAGGCGTTTCAGGGCGTTACCCCGTCATTCCACCTGTCGAATTACCAGTTATCCAAACAACGGTATTTGTTGTTTGTCCGCTGACTTTTTACCGCCAGCGAACGAGTCGCACTCTCCCAAAACGGGTCGTTGTTTGCCGCGTTCTTTGGGGTCGTATTTTTGATAAGGTTGTCAATGAGCCGGAATACATCAGCATCTTTCCGGATGTAACAGAACGGGTTATACCAGTCTGAATGGGACGGGTCTACCAGATCGAACACCCGCAGGACATAGCCACGTTTCAGCAGCAGCGGCCCGGTGGCTCGGACAATCTCTCCTTTTGGGTCAGTCACAATAAAGGATGCGTTTGCCAGCATGACATTCGGCTTGACCAAAAAACGGGTCTTGCCCGCGCCGCTGCCGCCCACGATGATTTGCAGCAGGTTGCGGCGATGTTTACGGCCGTCCATTCCCATCTGTAAATGCTGGGTCAGTATGACATTGTTGGCAGGGTTTTTGTGATCCCGGTATTTCCGGTTCAGCGCCCGGGGGTCGCCCCATTTGGCAGAGCCATGCTCCACACCAGGGCGGCGGTTGAGCCGGGTGGAATAGTACATGGTAATCGCAAAAGCATACAACATCAGCGCACCCAGCAGGAACTTGGGGGTATGAGCTGTCCAGCCGATTTTCCACGGCTGGCTGACTACAACGGTAAATTGCTCCATCCAGTCAAAGACGGTCATGCCGTCCTGAAAAGCATAGGCGGCGACAGCTCCCAGCCAGAGAACAGGGATCGTCAGCAAGCCCCATAGGGGCAGACTGCTTTTGAAGTCTTTTTCCTGATGCAAGGATGCGCCCCCTTACCGTCCGTGGAGCAGGGCTGTTTTGTTGGGGTGCGGCTCCGTGGGGGCAAGCGCCTTATAAATGGCCTCCCGATTTTGACGGCACTCCGCCTCTGTGGCTCCTCCCTGTGTGATGGTTGCCGTATGGAGTCCCCGGATACGGGTGGCTTGCACACGGTCAAAGGAGCAGCCGTCCAGGATGGATTCTGCAAATGTCACCCTTACCATTTGGCAGTCCAGCGTATGACATCGGTTCAGTCTGGAGCGGATAAAACCGCCCCGTTGCTGGATGCAGTCATAGAAATGCGTGTTTGCCAGCGTACTGTCACTGAAAATAGTGCCGGACAAACAGCAGGAATGAAATTCGCTGCCGTACAGGCTGGCATCCTCAAAATGGATTCCGTTCATCCGGCAAACCGCGAAAGTGCAGCCTTGAAACACAGCGTCCAAACAATGGGTGTAGTCCGGCATACAGTAGATGGTTACGCGGTCAAAATACGCGCCTTCAAAAAATTCCGGGGGAAAGCCGCCTTTAGCCGCCCAGTCAAAAAGCCGTTGGTTCACGATCTTCAGCGGTTTGTCCCCATGTTCAAACATTCTGAAATGATACTGTTTGGCGCTTGTTTTGGTGTACGGCTGGTCGATCATCTGCTTTTGCGCCTGAAATGCAAGAATGTCCTTTTTTACCCCTTTGATCTCTCCGGCATAGTATTCGCCGCCCTTGGATTCCACCTCGGCCAGCAGGCTGTCAATCGTCCGTTCAGACCGGCCCTGCAAAATGTCGTTGACCGTCTGGACTGTTTTGGATAAATCGCTGGGCGGATAGTTTGCAGGGTCGGACATTTCCAGATAAAAAGCAAGGCTTTTGCTGATCTCCCTCGTACTTCTCACCGGCTGATATGCGATATAGGTTCCTCCTTTCAAAGCTGTGGCCTATTGCGTCCCAAGTTGGGACGCAATAGGCCACATGGATTAAAGCATTTACTTGCTCCAGGTTTCAGGATCGGTGAGCAGCGCCGTATGACCGTTGGCAGCCTCCAGTACGGCAAGATAGGCCCAGTGTTTCTCGGTCACATCGGGGAATGTCACCAGACGGCGGCGGTTATTCTCGATGTAGTCCTCGTCAGCCTCACGGCCCAGCAGGCGGTTGACAATGGTAACGACTTCCGCCCGGTCAATGGGATCGTCGGCCCGGAACGTGCCGTCGCCATAGCCCACTACCCAGCCATGGATGGCGGCGTCCTTGATATACTCTGCGGCCCAATAGCCGACGGACACATCATCAAAGCCCTTGTACTGCTCCATGATTTCCGGGTCGCCGTCGCCATAGGCATCAAAGAACCGGGCGGCCATAGCCGTAAACTCGGCGCGGGTGATGGCCTCGTCGCCCCGATAGGTGCGGTCGTTGTAGCCCACAGTCACGCCGTAGCCGGTGAGATATTCCACATAGCCCGCATACCAGGCGCCTGTATCAATATCGTTGAACTTCACGTTAGCCCCGCTGGGGATACGCTCATCCAGTTTGTCGGAGAGCAGGCGGGCAAAAATAGCGGCTGCCTCGCTACGGCTCATACTGCGCTCCGGCCCGAAAGTGCCGTCCGTATAGCCCACAATGTAGGCTCCATGATATTCGGTTTCCGTAACCGCAGGGACAGTCAGTTTTCCATCTTCATCGGTTTCTCCGGTTTCCCGCTGCCCCAGATCGCCTTTGACAATAACGGTCATGCCCTCCTGCGGGACACGCTCCTGGTCGGTGACAGTGACGGTGATCCGGTTGTCCTCGTCCATATCGGTGCCGTCCGGCAGAATAACCGTGATGTTGCCGCCCTTGCCGATGGATACTTCCGCATCCTCAATGGGACGCCCGGTTTCGTGATTCTCCACTTTGACGGTGATCGTCCAGCGGTCGCCATCGTCATCCTCCCAGCCAACGGTGGCGTTGCCGTCCTCGTTGGTCTTGCCGGTGGTGCCGGGGACGGTAATCTGACCGGCGGCGTTGGTGCTGTCCTCGCAATAGTTGTCCTTCCGGTCGGTCACAGTGATGAACATATTTTCCACGGCACTCTTGTCTTTGGAGAGCAGAACGGTGATGGTGGTCTGGTCGGCATAGTCCAGCAGGCGGCCAGAGGGCAGCCGGATGGAAAGGGTGTTGTCCGCATGGAGGGCAACCGTAGCATTGGCAACAGGGTCTTTGGTATCCGTATCGGTGACGATCACCAGATAACCGCCCACAATGGCCTCACCCTTGCTGTCCGTAGTGGCCTGCTTGTAGATTTTCTCGATTTCTTCAGTTTCCAGCGTTTCGCCGCACACGGTACATTCCTTATGCTTGCTGCCCTCGCTGTCGGTGGTGGGTTCCTGGTCAATGATCCAGTCGCCGGGCTTATGGCCTGCTGCGTTGGTGTAGTCGCCCTTGTAGGTGTCGCCGCAGCGGGAGCAGGTGTAGGTGGTGTAGCCCATCTCCGTGCAGGTGGGGGCGGTGACTTCCTCCTGGTAGTCATGGCCCAGGGCGTTGACGATCACAGCGCCGCACTTGGTACAGAGCTGGGGCGTGGTGCAGGTGGCCGCCTCGCCGGGTACATGGCCCGCCGCCGCGTCGCCCTCCAGCCGGGTCGCACCACAGCGGATACAGGTGTATTCGGTCATACCCTCGCCGGTACAGGTGGAGCCGGTGATCTCGGTGCCCTCGTCCCAGGAATGGCCCAGGGGGTCGGTGTAGTCGGTGACAAAGGAACTGCCGCAGCCCTCGCAGATATGAACGGTCTTGCCGCCGCCCTCACAGGTGGCCGGGGTTACTTTGGCAACATAGTTGTGGGGCAGGGCCGCCGTGATGTCCTCGATGTGGCGCTCCCCGCAGATGGAACACTCCCGCAGGGTGTAGCCGGGGCTGGTGCAGGTGGCCGGGATGGTGGTAACGGAGAACTCATGCTCCCCCTTGGGGGTGGTACTTTCCTTGACCTCCCCGCACCGCTCACAGATTTCCAGCACCTTGCCGGGGGCCTCGCAGGTGGCGTCCCGGATGACAACACTCTGGAACGCATGGCCCAGGGCGGCCTCATAGTCCCGCTTTTCGATCTTGCCGCAATCCACGCAAAGGTAGCGGTCATAGCCCAAGGTCAGGCAGGTGGGGTCTACGCTGTCCAGCAGCACCCAGTTGTGATCTTCGCCGCAGGTGCCGTCCCCATCGGTTTCCTCGGTGCTTTCGTCCCGCAGGTGAACATAGGCCACGCCGTCCTCCACCATGTCGGTATCATGGTAGGTGTAGGTGATCTCATAATACACGACATAGTCCCCGGCCTCGGTGTAGTTGGGGGCGCTGGTCAGGGTGCAGCCGTCCGCCGTATGGCCGTAGCGGATGGCGGTGGTGACACCAGCCTCGGAGAGATCGGACACGGTAACGGTGTGGGGCTGGCCGTCCACCACGCCGAAGTAGTCCGCAATTACGGATTTTGCGGCGGTGTAGGCGGTTTCGACATAGCCGCAGTCAGCGCAGGTGTCCATCTCCACAAAGCGGTCATGGGCCAGTTCCGGGCGGATAGCCGTTTCCATGTGGTGCTTTTCCAGCGTAGAGGACGTTTCCTTGTAGGTGCCATAACAGAAACCGCAATAGCTGCCGCTGGTGGTGATAACGCGATGGTAGGTACTGTCCACCTGTTCAATGGTTTCCGTATCCGGCAAATCCTCAAAGAAATTGTTGGCGCAATCGTACAGCCAGTACACATTGTTTTGGTAGCAGTAATCCGTTTTACCCATGTTGGTGTTAATACCACCGCAGGTTTCGCAAACGGCCTTTGTCCAGTGATAGCCGGTGTAGTAGGCATCCTGTCCAGGCACGCCATCCAGAATGGCTCCTTTACCTTCGCCGCCGATCATGGTTCCATCCGAGTACCGGACATTTCGGGTCATAGCCGTTTGGCCGTCACGGGTATACTCTGGGGTACGGAAGGTCAAAAACGAAGTTTCTTGACCACATTCCACACAGGTGAAAGTTTCATGGGTCACGGTGGCGTTGGCATCCAGCTCGTTGGTTCGGTTGTTGGCCTCCTGCCAATGCTCCGCCGGGTCATGGTAGCTGTTCTGCTGGGCAGCAAAGGCTGTCGGCACCAAACCAATGCACATGGTCAGAACCAGCAACAGAGCCAGCATAGAATGGGCGCGTTTTTTCATGGTCATATTGATTCATTACCTCCGTTATTTTGATTTTGAGATGAAAAATGCGTCCCAAGTTGGGACGCAAAACAGGCTGCCTGTCCGGGACAGTTTGGAAATGACCGGGGCTGGCGGTCAGCACTCACTTTGGTTAGAACGCCACACTCCCCAGCATAGACACAGGGCGCGCATGGCGCGCCCTGTGAGGGTGTTATCCCCTTGGTGACAGATATTCCGCTGGACGGCCCCAGTCAAGACCCGCCCAGTCCGCAGACTGGGCGGCTCGCGGGCGGTTGTGTCAGCAACCGCCCGGTCTTGACGGGGGACGGACGGCGGAATACCCTCCCCGCAGGGGAGATAACACCCTTACCGTGTGGGCCGTTTCACCTGACTGCCTCGGGTATGCTCCGGCGGGGCGATATTGCGCTCAATGGAGTTTCCGATTTTTTTGCTCATATCCTGCACGCTGTCCAGAGCCTGCCGTACCTCTTGGGGTGTCCAGTCGCCGTATAGTTCAGCAAGGCGGGACAGATCGGGAACATCGCGCTCCACGCCGAACCGTCGACAAAGAATGTAGGAAACGCTCTGCGCGTCCAAATCACATTCGCCGCGGGTATAGTAGTTGTTGACGCCCTTGGCGTGCATCCGGCAGTGTGCGATTTCAGCGGCGATGGCAGCAAATGCCTCATTGTCTGGATAGTTGGGATTGACGGCCAGCTCCATCCGCTCCGCATCGTAGAATGCAGGCGTGTCCATGTGTTCATCAATGACTACCTGCGCCACAGTGTAATTGAGAACAGTCCGTAGCGCGGCCTCCATTTCCGGGGAGCCATTTTCCAGCTGCACGGTTTTGACCTCCCGCCCGTATGTCTGGGAGATATCATAGGCCGGGGCCAGTGTATAACCTTTTCCGAACGAGGCGCGGGAGAAAATCTGAAAACTCTTGTTTACCTCTGCGTCCATGATGCTGCGTCCGATGGATTTCCATTTTTCCCGTGTGCCGAATTGGGTCACGTTGGGATTCTGGAACATAGCCAGGGCGATGTTGCCGGGGCTGTAATGGGGATTATCCCCTTGCAGCTCCAGATATCGCAGGTACATTTCGGGATTGGATGCGATTTCCACGATGCCAGAGTCCTGCATGGCCGTAGCGTTGTCCCGGTCTGCCTGTCGCTGCAATTTCCACTGCTCATCACTCTGCACCTTTTGGTTAATGATTTCAGCAAGATTTGCGATAAATATTCCTCCTTTTCAGCGTGTACGTTCTTTTTGTTTAATGGGTGCGGCCTTCTCCAGACCTTTTGATGCAGCCTCCAGCGCGGCCAAACGGCCACGGACAGACGGGCGACGTTCCAGCTGTTCCGGCTTTGGTGTGAAGTCATCCATCGTAGCCTTCGTCGGCTGTTTGGAGCCATTCCCGCGCTCGGGCAAGGATTTCTCTTGTGGAGCGCGGGTTTTCGCTTTTTTTGCCGGTTCCTCTTGGACAGATTTTTCCGGCTGCGGATAGCCCAACGCTTGATACAATGCGTTGAGTTTGGCGGCGTATCGTTCATTGGAGATAATGTCCACGGTGCCGCCGGTCTTGCCGTTGGGTCGGGCGATAACATACAATATGCCATAGTCCTTTTTGGCAAGGCGCTCAAATTGCGGCACATCCTCCGCTTTTAGCGGAAGGACAACCGCTGGGGTAGGGTCTTTCGTCAATTTCTTGGCGCTGGCCCTGCCGGTGATTTTACGGTCAGATTGTGCCAGCGCAGCCAGCAGGGCTGCCACATTCTTGATTCCGCTGGCTGTCAGCTTTACCGCCGTTTCACTGGCTTGCAGTCCTTCTTTTATCATCAGGTCGGCAACTTCACCGCTTGCGTCCATGCAGATTCACCTCCTTTCATGGCTCGAATAAAGTCCAGCAGAGTGCTGTCCTGCCCGTACTCTCTCCATGTTTGCATCTGGTGGTAGAGATGTTCGGCGCGTTTCCGCAGAGGCAGCTTGCCGGCGCTCTCCACATCCGCCGCGGATTCTGCATAGTTTAACAGGACAGCTGTGCCTGTCGGCCCCATGTGGTTATGTGTGGCATGGAGATAAAAGGCATAGACCGGCGATGGGGTCATGGTATAGGCCGTCCAACAGAGATAGGCGTAGCTTTCCGGCTGATAAACCTGATAGATTGGGAACAGATAGCTTTTTTCCCGACGTACCAGAAACAGATAGTCTACACTTTCTTGGCGTGCCAACTGCCGCACATCCAGAGCCAAACTGTCCTGATCCAGCTCCGGACAGAGTTCACCGATCATATAGAGAAAATTTATGAGGTTTTGCTTTATCAGTCTTTTGATGTTGATGGTCTTGCTCCTTTCTTTGCGTATCCCGGTAAAGCTGTTCCTGTTCTTGGATATGGGGGATTGTCTGCTCGATTTGAGTACAGGTTTTCAGTTTTCCGCGTAGAACGCGCAATTCCTGATTGATGGTATCTATCTCCGTCCCCACGTCGGCACCGCTGCGTTTTTCTCGATATAGCCCCCGCCGCAGTTCGGTGCGGGCGTCGATTTCCGCTTGCAGCGCGTCGGCCAGCATGGCAAGCTGCCCTTGGGTGTCAATACGGTTGGCCTGCAAAAAGCGGAACTGCGACGCATAGCGGTTCAGTCGTGTTACTTCCTTGCGGACTGCAAAGGGAATAGATTGACGTTTGTGGGGCGGTTTTCGGATGCCCAGCAGATACAGATAATGAACGTACAATGCACGAAAACCTGTAAGTTTCTTTCTGGACTGCCGATGAATTGTTCCGCGCCGGATAGTATACCGGCGGGGCGGTAATTGGGGACGCGGCGGCTCTGGTGCTGTCATTCCGTTCCGCCTTTCGGCAAGCCGATGCTTGATATCTTCCTCGGTGTAACCGTCCCCCAGACTGGACAGCCGGATAAAGCGCGTGCCGCCCGGAGGACGGACGGCAGCATATTTGACCTGCGGGCCTCGCTTTACGGTATAGCCCAGCTGCTCCAACCGCGCCCAAAAGGATTGATGGGTAAAAGCGCGGACGATGGCGGCATCAATATCTTGACGGATTAGCCCCCGCACGGTGGCCTTGCCCTTTGTCTGGGCCTGCCATTCTGCGTAGTGTTCCCCTTTGCCTTCCGGTTGGATAACGGACAGGCCGTGCTTAGTGCTGACGGTATTGGATGTCCCTCGGATATCGCCATAGTAGGCGGCAAAATTATCCCGGTATTTCTTCCCGTCCAACAGGGAAACGGAATTGAACAGGATGTGACAATGCAGATGGTCACGGTCTAAATGGGTGGAAATGACCGCCTCGTATCGTTCTCCCAACAGTTCTCTGGCAAATTCCACACCCAACGCATGGGCCTGCATGGGCGTTACTTCGCCGGGCGCATAGGAGTGGATCAGGTGGTAGCCCAGTACGCCCCCGGTTTTGCCCCATCGGCGCTTGGTGTCCATCATTTCCTGATAAGCGGTTTCCAGACGGCAGTTGAGAGCGGTTTCCAGCATGGTTTCTCCCATCATGTTTTTATCTGCGCTGCCGATATAGTCCAACACAGCGGACAGGTCGGTTTTTTCGTGATTCAGCACATAGCCGACACAGTGATCCAGCCTTGACTTGACCGGGATGATTTTGTCATAGGCCAACTATACCGCCTCCCGCACCAAACGCCATGCTTTTTGCACCAGATCGGATGCCGCCCGGATTTCCTCACGGGTGGCCTCGCCTCTGGCATTGGCCTGATGGGCCAGCTGGTTGACGTTGTTGCCGATGGCGGATAGCTCCCGCAACAGGGCAGCATAAGTGTCAGGCGGCCGGGGGCGCAGGTTTTCGCCCATGATAAGTTTTCGGATATGGGCATTTGCATTGAGGCCGGTTGCGGCACACTGGCGCATGAGATGTTCATGCTCGGCGTCACTGAGCCACAGGCCGATGCAGCGGGGTCTTGTTCTCATGGCATCATCCTTTCGCTTGATATGGAAAATGCGTCCCAACTTGGGACGCATTAGGGGCGCGGGGTCTTAGGGGGTTCTCCCCCTAACAAGTGGCGTTTGTGGCACAAATGCCATACTTGCTCGTCCAGCGCCGCCTACGGCGACGCTGGGCGCGGCTCCCCTTTACCGGCTGGTTTCTGCGGGTGGCTTGACATAGGGCTTTCGTTTCCAGCCTTTTTCAAAGCGGTGTTCCAGCATAATGGCTCGGGTCAATTCTGCCTCGCTTTCCGGTGCATAGCGGATGCGCTGCGGCCTGCCATAGCGGTCATACAGATTGCCCCGGCACTTTTCCAGTTCTGCAAAGGTCATGTGGGCGGTGTAGCCGCTGGGATAGGTGATTTCGACAGTAGCGATAGGGAGCGCCGCCTTTTTGATGCGCTGCACTTGCTCCTTGTAGTTCAGAGGGTACACATCACCTACCACTATGCCGTCCCGCAGGCCGGTGACAACAATACGGAAGGCCCGGATTCCATCGGCAACAGATTCATAGTGTGTCCAAATGGCGTGTCCCTCACTTTCCCGCAGAAACACATCCCTCTCCTTGACACACCATGTTCCTGTGGTGCAAATCATCCAGTAAAACACCCTGTTTTCCATATCGTTTTCCTGAAGGGCGTTAGTGATAGTCCGCACATCATAGCAGAACGTGCGGGCGCTGTCATAAGGATATGGACTGTCTTGTACTGCACGGGAGAGATAGTCCAGCAGGTCAATCCGCTTTTCCATAAATCTGCTCCAGCCGCAGCGGGTCATAATCCGGGGACAGGTACTTGTCCTCAAACTCGGCGGGGGTGTAATAGCCGATCTGCAATTCATCCAGAAAGTCACCGGCCTCAATGATCCGGCCTTCGGCTCCGACCCCCTCCACAGGAATTGGGGTCAGAATGGTGCCGTAAAAGCCGCTGTCCACCTCGGTCATCAGCCGGCGGGGCTGGCTCCAGTCCTCCGGGGCGGCCTGCACCTCATAGCAGTTCATTCCCAGATGGACAGTCTGACGGCTGACCTTGTAGGGAGTATAGAGGGCGGGGATGCCGAAAATCTCGATTTCTTCCATTTTGGTGATACTGGCGTTAATAACATTCATGGTCTTGTCCTCCTTAGCGTTGTTGGGACGTATGCTTTTTGGCCTGCTCCTGCCGGGGCAGAACCGGATATAGTTCGGGGCATTGGCGTTCTATGCCGTCGATCAGTTCAGCAGCGGTTTCACGGATAAACTCAAGGGAGCTTTTCAATTCCTCCAGTTCCCGGTTTTTGCTCCATCCGGCAATATAGCCGAAAGAGTAGTCAGATGTGTCCACACCGAAATGGTGACACACGACATAGGCGATACTCTCCGCCTCCACCTCACGGGTATGCCGGTCTTTTTCCGGCAATCCCGTGACGATCCCATTTTCCACCGGCAAGGCGTGGCATTTGGCATGGGACACTTCATGGATCAGGGTCTTTAAGGTCTGCACTTCGCTCATGCCCGGACGGACGTATACACATTGTTCTATGTGGCTAAAGCAGCCTTTGGCCGCCGACGGAAACGGGAAGTTAAAGTAGACCGGCACGGGTGATACGGCCTCCACAGCAGGAATCAGGGTATTGTAATGCTCCACGCTGCCAGTCAGTTCGTTGACACACAAGGATGGAAGTTCCTTTCCCTCGGTCTGGCTCACATCAAATACTGTGGCAACTTTGAACGATTGGCGCTTTACCATCACATTTTCCTTGACTGGACGGCCATTTTCGTCCAACACTGGGCGTCTGGTGGTCGGGTCTATTTTTTCACGTTCCACCATCGTTTGATAGGGGCAGGGGGCAAGGATGCGGATGCCCTTTTCCCCGCGCTTGACTGTTCTGCCGAAATCCTTTTTCCATGCCTGAAATCCAGCTATCCGGGATGCTCCGGGATATTGCAGCGCAATCAACAGCGCATTGTTGTAACTGTACCTGTGGAATTTAGACATGATTTTCAAATATTCCGCATAGCGCCCGCTTTCAAACAGGTCTTTGATACCCTGTTCCAGCGTATCAGTGACTTCTTTCAACCGTTCTGCCGCTGTGGGATAATCTACAAGGGGGTTTCGCATTTAGCCACGCTCCATAGGCTTATCACGGCCTTTGGGCTGAGGCGGCGCCTTGGGACGGGCAGGGACTTTCAGTGTTTCCAAATCGTTGCCTTTGACGGCAAGGAGGATCTCGGCGTGTTGGAATTTTTGCTTGAAAGTCTTAACTTGTTCCGGCGTAAGGGAACAAAAATTCTCCTCGCCCAAACCACAGACAAAGAATGTACCAAACACGCCGCCGTAACCGCCCTCTACACTTCGATTAAACGGAAGTTGCAGCAGCAGACCTTCTTCGTTGCAAACAATGGCAACTGGTTCTTGGTAGGGGTAGATTGCCTGAATTAGCCCACCTACTACGTCCTGCATTTCTTTCAGGCCATTGATTTCCTTTTCATAGGGGGCTATTCCCGGCTCAACAACTAACACGTTCAGCTTTTATCACTCCTTTTCTGATTTTAGGCACAAAAAAAGCGCCTCTCGGCGCTGTTTCGGTTTATCTTCCTTTTATTCCGTCTTTGATGGCCTGTTTGGCTTTATCGCGTTCTTCCATCTTCCTCTGCAAATCCAGCGCATTGAACACCTTACGCTTGACCTCGCTGATGGTCGGCAGGCGGGTATTCGGGAAATATTCCTTCAGCTCACCGCTGGTAAAAATATACTTCTGTTCCGGCTCTGCCTTGGGCTTGTCAGGGGTAATGATAGCAGCGATTTTCTTTTCGTCCACCGGAGCGGGGGGCGGCTTGACGGCAGCGGGCTTGCTGGCAGGTGTGGGCGGTGAAGGCGTTTTGTTGGGTGCCTTGGCCTGTTCTGCTTTCGCGGCTTTTTCCGCCTCCTGAGCAGCGCGGCTGGCCTCTTTTAATTCAGTGGCCTGCGCCATAGTGGGTACAGTTCCCTTGGATTTTATAAAACTGACCACTTTGGATTGTTCATCCGGTTTGAGGTAGGATAGTTCTACGGCTGTATTAAACGGTAGTTTTTTGTCATCTACCTGTTGTTTCAGTTCGGGCACAAGGGAGTCGATGCGGACAAGGCGATTGACCTGGTTGCGGCTCATTCCCATATCCTCGGCCACGATCTGATCGGTACGCTTGCTCGGCCCGGCAAGCATATCCATCTTGGAACGGCGTCCGGCCTTGCGGGCAAGCGCCTCCATCTTCATTTTGGCAGCGCGGGCCAGTTCCGACGTGGGAATATCCTGACGGTGCAGGTTTCCATCCACCACTTCAATGCGGGCGCTGTCATCGTCCATCTGAACGATGACAACGGGAACAGGGTAATTAAGCTGTTTGGCGATGTCATGCCGTCGATGACCGGACAGCAATTCCAGTCCACCGCCCTCGCGGGGACGGGCCTTAACCGGCTCGTTGATACCGTTTGCCTTGATAGAATCAAACAGTTCTTTGTAGTCATCCACTTCCCGGTTGATTGTAAAGGGATGATCCAGAAAGTCAAAGAAATAGTCCGGGTGCAGACGCATAGAGTAGCCTTCCCCCTCTTTGGGAATAGGGATGGCTTTCAGCGCCTTATCATCCGGCTTATCCAGGCGGTCTGAAAACACCTGCGTAATTTTTACGCCTTTCGGCGGTTCTTTTGCGGGTGATGCTTTGGTATCAGGAGCCTTGGCCACCTCGGCGGGTTTCTTGACCTCGGGAGCAGGCGCGGCCTTGGGGTCGGGTGCCTTGGCTGCCTCGGCGGGTTTTTTGACCTCGGGAGCAGGCGCAGCCTTGGGATCGGGAGCCTTGGCCGCCTCGGCGGGTTTCTTGACCTCGGGGACAGGTGCAGCCTTGGGGTCAGGAGCCTTGGCCGCCTCGGCGGGTTTCTTGACCTCGGGAGCAGGCGCGGCCTTGGGATCGGGTGCCTTGGCCGCCTCGGCGGGTTTCTTGACCTCGGGGGCAGGTGCAGCCTTGGGGTCAGGAGCCTTGGCCGCCTCGGCAGGTTTCTTGACCTCGGAGGCAGGCGCGGCCTTGGGATCGGGTGCCTTGGCCGCCTCGGCAGGTTTCTTGACCTCGGAGGCAGGCGCGGCCTTGGGGTCGGGTGCCTTGGCTGCCTTGGCAGGTTTTTTGACCTCGGGAGCAGGCGTGGCCTTGGGATCAGGTGCCTTGGCCGCCTCGGCTGGCTTTTTGACCTCGGGAGCCGGTGCGGCCTTGGGATCAGGTGCCTTGGCCGCCTCGTCAGGCTTTTTCACCTCGGTGGTAGATACGGCTTTGGCATCCGGTTTGCTGTCAGGTAGAGAGGGCGAAGATTGCATATTAACATTGGCTTTGGCTTTATCAGCCAGTTTGTTTGGAAGGTTGAGCGCCACAGCCTTGATGGTCTGCTTGCCAGCTTTTTTTGCTGCGGCAACTCGCCGTGCCCCGTCAAGAACTTCATATTGCCCATCTTCCAACAGGCGGACGCTGATCGGTTCTTTAATTCCGTGTTTTCGTACATCTTCCACCAGCGCCTCAAAAGCGGGGGAGCGTTCATCCAGCTTGAAAAGTGGGTTTATCTTGAGCTTGGATAGTTCAACCTCGCTCTCGATTTTTACGACCGGCTCCCCGTCTGTTTTCGTGTTGTCCGGCCCAGTCGGTGATTTGGCCGTTTGATTATTGGCGGCAGGTGATTCAGAGTGTTTGTTATCGGGCATATAATTCCTCCTTTTCGGCCCAAAATATCAGAAATGCGTCCCAACTTGGGACGCAATACGGCGGGCAATATGCAATTTTGCGTTGTTCACCTCCTGCGCTTGCGGTCTTACTGCCCGTATAGGTCATGCTGCACCTCGGCTTGGTAGTAATGCCCTATGGTTGCCGGGGCATTATATAGCGCGGTCAGCAGATACCCTCGGATGTTGCGGATTTTTGTGGTGTTTTCCTTCATGCGCTCCAGCACATACTCTATGTGTGATTGCTCCAGGCGCCAAAACCGATCTTTTACTGCATCTATGGGTCTTTCTTCGCCTCCTATGCGGATTGTGGCTCGGGTACTGCAAAGGGTATCGGTGATTAAATCCAGAATTTCATTTACCTCATCAAGTCCATACCGTTCTCTAAGCTGGTTGTACTCGATATTGTCTTTCACTTCCTCACGGCACTCGCGTCGATCCATCGGTCGTATCGGAATACCTTGTGATGGATGGATAGATGGATCAAGATAACTCCCGTAAGGATAGATTATATTATTATAATTACCGTCCGATTTTCGGAAGTCTGCACTTCCGATTTCCGGAAGTCTTGAAGTCTGTTTTTCCGAAGTCAAGACTTCTGATATTCCGAAGTCTTGACTTCCGAAATTCGGAAGTCTGGGGTCTGTTGCAGCCGGAGGTGGGGACACCTCCGGCTGCTTGGGAAGGTCTGGTGAGGTAAATTGCTTGACATAAATTTTTGCTGGTCTGCCTTGTCCTTGGCGGATACGTTCTATCAAGCCGATGCCTTTGGCTGCATCCAGTTCAGCTAAAAGTTTGACGGCTTTTTCATGGCCGCAGTTCAGATCGCGCTGTATCTCATCCAAGGAATAGTAGATGTATACGCGGCCTAATTCATCATACCATCCGTTTCGGGAAGATAGTCCCATTCGGTCAAGCAACAGGCCATAGAGCAGTTTGGCATCGGTTGACAGGCTTTTGAATTGCGGGGCGGTTATCAGTAGACGGGGGATGCGGTAGTAGCTAAACCCATCTGACTGCCCGCCGTAGAAATAGTCAAAATTCACTTTCTCGCCCACACTGTCACCTCCGTATGGGTATAAAAAAAGGGACGTTCGTTTTTGAACGTCCCTATGGATTGCGTCTTGAATGGCAAAGATATGTCGATTTCATCATAGAAAAGGGAAAAGGCTTGTTTTCTGACGAAAACAAGCCTTTTTGCGTACCCTTTGGTGGAGATAAGCGGGATCGAACCGCTGACCTCTTGAATGCCATTCAAGCGCTCTCCCAGCTGAGCTATACCCCCATATTCTTCCAAAAATGGAAGTTTATAGGGTACGCGGTATGAAGTTGTCGATTGTTGGTTGCTCATTGGGGGCATACTTTTCATTTCGCAGGCTCCCAGCTGAGCTATACCCCCATATAAGAGGATGCGCTGGGTATTTCTTATTCAGTTTTGTGTGGGGTGCTGGTACACGATTGTAACGGGCTCCCAGCTGAGCTACGCCCCCATCACAGGATGCGTCAGCAGTTCTGACGACAAAATATATTATACTCAGCAAAGGGGCGTATGTCAAGGAAAAAATCCAATATCCCGCAAGTTTTTGCAAAATTTCTGCGCCAGACAGCAAAACGCCCGTGCTTGGAGACGGCACGGGCGTTTTGCATTTGTGGGATAGGGATGGTTATCAGTATGATAGAAACTCCGGCAAAACCGGAAATGGCTTGCGGGAAAAAATCAGCGCTGGATACGGCCGGAACCGTCGCCGCCGGCGAGCTTCTCGACCTCGGCAACCGTAACCATGTTGTAGTCGCCTTCGATGGAGTGCTTGAGCGCGGAAGCCGCAACAGCGAACTCAACCGCTTCCTGGGTGGACTTGCCGGTCAGCAGGGAGTAGATCAGGCCGCCGCCGAAGGAGTCGCCGCCGCCGACACGGTCGATGATGTGCAGGTCGTACTTCTTGGAGAAGCAGTACTCGCCGGAAGCCACGTCGTACAGCATAGCGCTCCAGCCGTTGTCGAACGCGGAGTGGGACTCACGCAGGGTGATGGCAACCTTCTCGAAGCCGAACTTGTCAGCCAGCTGCTTGGCAACCGACTTGTAGCCCTCGCGGTTGATTTCGCCCGCGTAGATGTCGGTCGCTTCCGCCTCGATGCCGAATACGTCCTTGGCATCCTCCTCGTTGGAGATGCACACGTCAACATACTGGCACAGGTCGGTCATCGCTTCGCGCGCCTGCTCGCGGGTCCACAGCTTGCCGCGGTAGTTCAGGTCGCAGGAGATTTTGACGCCGTGCGCCTTGGCAGCCTGGCAGGCCTCGCGGCAGATGTCAACCACGTTCGGGCCCAGTGCCGGGGTGATGCCGGTGAAGTGGAACCAGTCCACGCCCTCGAAGATCTTGTTCCAGTCGAAGTCTGCGGTGGTTGCTTCCTGGATGGCGGAGTGCGCACGGTCATAGATGCAGACCGAGCCGCGCTGAGAAGCGCCCTTCTCGTTGTAGTAGATGCCGACACGGTCGCCGCCGCGGGTGATCATGCTGGTGTCTACGCCGTAGCGGCGCAGGGAGTTGACCGCCGCCTGGCCGATCGCGTGGGTCGGCAGCTTTGTGACGTAAGCGGCATCCAGGCCGTAGTTGGCCAGGGAAACGGCAACGTTAGCTTCGCCGCCGCCGAAGGTGAATTCGAGGTGGTCAGCCTGTACGAAACGCTCGTAGTTGTACGGCTGGAGACGGACCATCAGTTCGCCGAAAGTAACGATTTTCATGTTGTATCCTCCGTAATAATTTGGTGATTACTGCTTGCCGACCAGATGGATCGCAAAGCCGCAGATCTCGTCGGTCAGGTAGATGGCGTTAAGCGTGCCGTCCGCCTTGAACTTGGCGGTGGCGTCGTTGAAGGAAAAGCCGCGTGCTTCCAGCTCGGCCTTGGCCGCGGCAACGTCCGGCGTACCGATGGCGATGTGGCCGTTCTTGCCCATGTAGGGCTCCTTCATCAGTTCGATATCGCCGGAGAAGAACGAGCTGTTGCCTTCCTTGACCGCAAAGCCGAACAGGGTGTGGAACATCTCGGCGGCCTTCTGCGCCTCTTCCTTGTTGGCGGCGTTGATGCCGATGTGCGCCAGCGAATACTTAACCATTGCGCGCCTCTTTCACGATCTCAACCGACTTCTTGCACAGGTCGGTGATTTCGTCCCACTTGCCGTTGTCGATCAGGTCAGCGGTAACCATGTAGGAGCCGCCGCAGGCAGCGATAACCGGGTTCTTGATGTAATCAGCCAGATTCTTGAGGTTGATGCCGCCGGTCGGCATGACCTTGAACATCGGGAACGGAGCGCTCATGGCCTTGATCTTGGCGATGCCGCCGGACTGCTCAGCGGGGAAGAACTTAACGACTTCCAGACCGAACTTGTAGGCGGTGTGATAATCCGTGGGCGAGCTGCAGCCGGGGAATACTGCGATGCCAACCTTCTGGCAGTAAGCAACGATTTCGGGATCCATGCCGGGGGTGACGATGAACTCTGCGCCGGCGGCCATCGCTTCGTCAACCTGTGCGGTGGTCAGAACCGTGCCGGCACCGACACACATTTCCGGGAAGTTGTCATGCATCAGCTTGATGGCGGTTGCGGCGCCAGCAGCACGGAAGGTGACCTCGGCAGCCGGGACACCACCGGCAATCAAAGCTTTTGCCAGCGGGATAGCGTCACGTTCCGGATTGTTGAGCTTGATGACAGGTACTACACCGATGGACTGAAACTTTTTCTCGATCTCATTCATTGCATTCTTCCTCCATGTTTCATATTGCGGAATGGCGTTTCACAAATCCGCTTGATGATTTTATTATAAAACTTTACCGTCAGATTGCAAGAGTTTTTCGCAAACAATCTGTGCAAAGTTTCTCTTGTATTTTTGGTGAAAATCCATTAAAATGGAACAAGGTTTTATAATGTGGAACGAAAGGGGCCTCGTTATGGCAGAATCCTCTTCGGTACAGTCGCTCGACCGTGCCTTTGACCTGCTGGAGCTGTTGTGCAAGAGCAGAAACGGGATGACGATCGGTTTGTTGTCGGCGGAAACCGGCCTGCACAAGAGCACGGTGCACCGCCTGCTGTCCAGCATGTGCACGCGCGGCTATGTGCAGCGCGACGCGGCGACCAGCATCTATCGGGCGGGCATGCGCCTGTGCGAACTGAGCAGTTATATTATGGATAATCTGGATGTGGTGGAGCGCGCGCGCCTGCCGATGGAGCAGCTCGGGCAGGAGACCAATGAGACCGTCCATCTGGTCATGCAGGAAGAGCGCGATATCGTCTATATCCATAAGGTGGAAAGCAGCCGCGGCGCGATCCGTATGTTCTCGCGCATCGGCATGCGCCGGCCGCTGTACTGCACGGGTGTGGGCAAGGCCATCCTTGCCACCTGGCCGGACAGCGAAGTGCATGAGCTGTGGCAGGAGAGCAACGTCAAACCGTGGACGGCGCATACCATCGTGTCCGAGGATGCGTTTTTCCGCGAGCTGGAGCGCGTGCGCCGTCTGGGCTACGCGCTGGATGATGAGGAAAATGAGCTTGGCGTGCGCTGCATTGCGGCGGCGATCCCGGATTACCGCGGCCGCGCGTCCTATGCGGTTTCGGTTTCCGCGCCGATCAGCCGCATGTCGGATGAGCGCATCGCGGCCCTGCGCGGCCCGCTGCTGCGCGCGTGCGACGAGATCGCGGCGGCGCTGGGCGGCAGCATGAACCGTGCATAACGCCGCAATGGCTACGGCAGTCTCGCCTCCGGGCGGGACGATAGAACAGGAGTGAATCAATGGCAGTCACATTGGCAGAGATCGCGGCGCTGGCCGGGGTCTCGCGCGGCACGGTGGACCGTGCCCTGAACAACCGCGGACGCGTGGACCCCAAGGTGGCCGCGCGGGTGCGGCGCATTGCGGTGGAAATGGGCTACCGGCCCAACCGCGCCGGCCGGATGCTGGCGCTGGCCAAGCACCCGATCAAGATCGGCGTGATCGTGCAGTCGGTGGAAACCATGTTTATGCATATGGTGTACGAGGAGACCAGCCGCGCCTGTGCGCGGCTCAAGAGCGAAGGGGCGGACGTGCTGCTGCGCCCGATCGAGGGCGTGGACGCGGCGCGTCAGCTGGAGGCGATCGACGAACTGGTTGCGGAAGGCATGAACGGCCTTGCCATCACCCCGGCGGAGGACGAAGCGGTGCGCGCGCGGCTGCGTGCGCTGTCGGAAGACATGCCGATCGTCACCTTCAACACCGACCTGCCGGAATGCGGCCGTATTTGCTATATTGGATCGGATAATTATGCCTGCGGCCGCGCCTGCGCGGGGCTGATGGACCTGCTGCTCGCCGGGGACGGCGAGGTGCTCGTGGTCGCGGGTCAGGAAAACAACCTGTCCCACCGGCAGAGGGTCGAGGGCTTCTGTGACGAAGCGGCGGCGCATTTCCCCGGCTTGCAGCTGCTGCCGCCCGAGACCTGCGGGGATGACCAGAAGCTGGCGCACGATATCATCTGCCGTGCGGTGGCTGAGCATCCCGACCTGCGCGGGGTGTACGTTTCGGTCAACGGGCAGATCGGCGCGTGCGACGCGCTGCGCGAGCTGGGTCTGCAAGGGAAGGTGCACCTAATTTGCCATGACCTGTCCGAAATCAACGCGGCCAACATCCGCGCGGGGCTGATCGATTTTCTGATCGACCAGGATGCACGCCTGCAAGGGGTGCGTCCGGTCAAGCTGCTGCTCGACTATCTGCTGGTGGGCGAAAAACCGGAAACCGACCGGATTCTGGCGCGCATTGATATCCGCAACCGGTATAATGTCTGATTGCGGCAAAGGAGGAAGCCATCCATGATGGAACAGGTACAGCTGCTGTACGGTGTGCTGCGGCATTTCGGCGCGGCGGCGGGGGAGCGCAAGCCCGCGCTGGTGATCTGCCCGGGCGGCGGATATGAATTCTGTTCGATCCGCGAGGGTGCGCCCGTGGCGCGGGCGTTCGCGCGCGACGGGATCGAGTCGTTTGTGCTCGAATACGACTGTATGGACGCGCCGCTCGGCACGCGGCCGGTGCGCACGCTGGCCGCGGCGGTCGCATGGGTGCGGCAGAATGCCGCGCGCTTCGGCGTGGATGCAAACCGCATCGCGGTCGGCGGGTTTTCCGCCGGCGGGCATCTGGCGGGCACGCTCGCGGCCGTGTGGAACAAGCCGGACTGGTTTGCACCGGGCACCGATCTGGAACAGCACCGGCCGTATGCCGCGGCGCTGTGGTATCCGGTCGTGTCCGCGGGGGCGTACGCGCACCGCGGCAGCTTTGTGCAGCTGGCGGGCGAGGACGAACACCGCCAGCAGGCGTTTTCGCTGGAAACGCTGGTGGACGCGAATACGCCGCCGGTGTTTTTGTGGCATACGCTGACCGACGCGACCGTGCCGGTCGAAAATACGCTGCTGCTCGAGGCCGCGCTGCGGAAAGCGGGCGTGCCGCATGAAGTGCATCTGTTCCCGCGGGGCGTGCATGGCTTGGCGCTGGCGGATTTTGAAACCTATGACCCCGCAGGCGGCCGCCGCCCGGACCGGCATGTGGCCCGGTGGCAGGCGCTGTGCGCGGAGTGGCTGAAGGAGATATAACCATGGAAATACAACGCACACAGCGGTCGGACCTGCCGGTGCTGCTCGATATTTTCGTGGGCGCGCGCCGCTTTATGGCGCAGAACGGCAACCCGCACCAGTGGGGCGACCGGTTCCCGACGCGCGAGATGCTGGAAGCGGACATTGCGGCGGGGCACAGCTTTGTCTGCCTGGACGGCGGCCGCATCGTCGCGACCTTTTGCTTTTCCACGGCGGGCGAGCCGACCTACCGGGTCATCCGCGAAGGCGCGTGGCTGGACGACGCGCCCTACGGCGTGGTGCACCGCATCGCGGCGGCCGAACAGGGGCACGGCGCGGCGGCGTACTGCCTGGAGTGGTGCCTGCAGCAGTGCGGCAACATCCGCATCGACACCCACCGCGACAACAAGCCGATGCAGCGGCTGCTCGCGCGTCTGGGCTACACCTACTGCGGGCTGATCGACCTGGAAAACGGCCGCGGCGAGCGGCTCGCGTTCCAGAAACGGCTGGCACAAGCGTAACCCAACAACCACCTCGAAAAAGAGGTGGTTTTTCTTTTGTAAAAAACAAAATGAAAGATTGACTTTAATAAAATTAAAGTATATACTGAAGATACCGAAAGGGGTGACAGCATGGCGATCGAGGTGCTTCCCGGCTGGATGGCGCAGCTCGAGGAAGAGGACGTGGCGTTTATCAAGCGGTTTGTGCTCGCGTCCGGCTCGCTCAAGCAGATCGCGGGCGAATACGGCGTGACCTATCCGACCGTGCGCCTGCGGCTCGACCGGCTGATCCAGAAAATCGAGCTGGGCGAGCGGGAGGACGAGGACCCCTATGTCGCGCTCATCAAGCGGCTGGCGGTGAACGACAAACTGGATTTTGACACCGCGAAGATTTTGATTCACGAATACAAAAAACGCCGCGCGGATGGCGCAGCGAAGGGATAGGGAGGTGCGTTTTTATGGCAAAACTCGATACGATGGCAATCGGGGTGACTGCGATCAACCTGTGTCTGTGGCTTGCGATTCTGGTGGGGATCATCGCGCTGCAGGTGTGGCTGTCGCGGCGCAAAGCGTGGTGGCCGGGGCTGGTGCTGCCGGTGTGCACGCTGCCGGGCGTGCTGCTCGTGCTGCCCAATGTGCTGCTCAACGCCCTGTCGCAGGCCGAAAACGCGGGACAGGCGCTGCTGTCGGTGCTCGGCTCGGCGCTTTGCCTGCTGCCGACGCTCGTGCTGCTGGCGGTGTATTGGCTGTGCCGCCGCAGCGAAAAACGCAAAAGGCAGATCGAGAAAATGAATATTCAAGATCTGTAAGTAGGAAAGGAGAGTAGAACATGTTTTTCCCGTTTCGTATTTTGATCTTGCTGCTGCTGGTGGCGGCGGTGCTGGCGCTGCAGGTGTGGTTGTCGCGGCGCAAGGCGTGGTGGCCCGGACTGGTGCTGCCCGCGCTGGAAATCGCCTATTCTGTTTTCGCCATCATTTCCGCGATCGCAGGCTATTATCAGGCGTATGGCAGGGCCGTGCCGGTGACGGCGTCGCTGATTGGGGATGCTTTTCTCGTGTTTTTGCAGTGCAATATTTTCACGGTCGTGCTGCTCGCAGTCTATTTTATCTGCCGCCACAGCGAAAAACGCAAAAAGCAGCTCGATAAAATGAACATTCAGGATTTATAAACAAAAACCGCCGTCCCGGACAGACGCATCCGGACGGCGGCTTTCTTTTTTTAAATTTCGGGCAACGCTTTGCGGCGTGCGGGGGACAGATAACCGCCGACGGCGGCGGCCATCTCTCTGGAAGCGACGACCTTGTCGGCCAGCGTGACGATCCACGCGATGCGCGTGCGCGGCATGGCTGCAAGAGGGAACATATGCCGTGCGATGGCTTCGCATTCCGTGTCGGAAAGACCGAACATGCATTTGGCGCGTTCGGCCGCGATATGCCCGTGCACAAAGGCATGCATGCGCATGACGCGCTGGATGCCGGAATACCGGTGCAGATAGCGGCGGAAAAGGTCTCCGCGCCAATCATAGCCGAAAAAGTCATGCAGCAGCGCTGCACGGACGACAGAAGCGGTCTCGTCCTCGGACAGACGCATCCGACGGGCGATGGCATAAGCTGCTTCCGCCACAGCAACCGAATGGTCATAGACCGAATTGTCGGCGCCGTGATGCTGAAACAGGCGCAGCTGCTGGAAGCGTGGATGCTCCAGAATGTGTCCCACAAGCTGCTGGATTTCGCTGTCCACTGGACCTCACCCCTTTCGTTTTGCTCTGCTTTTATTATAGTGCGCAGGCTGCACAAAAACAATGGGAAAATTGTTACATTATTGTGACATTTTACCCGAGCGGCGCGAGCAGCCGCCGCGTCACGCGCCGGTGCAGCAGCAGGGCGGCCACAAGACCGGCCGCTTCGGCAAGCGGGAAGGCGAACCAGACGGCATTGAGGCTCAGCCGCGCGAGCAGCACTGCCGCGGGCAGGATGACGATCAGCTGGCGGAGCAGCGCGACCCAGAGCGATTCGCTGCCGCGGCCCAGCCCCTGCATACAGCCCGACAGGATGACCGACGCGCCGGCAAAGCAGAAGGACGCGGAAATGATGCGGATGGCGGGCACGCCGAGCGCGAGCATCGCGTCCGACGCGTCAAACAGGCGCAGAAGCGGCACGGGCAGCGCTTCAAACAGCACGGTGCCCGCCGCCATGATGCCGACGGCGAGATAGAGCGCATAGCGGGTGATGCGCTCGATGCGGCGGCGGTTTTTTGCGCCGAAGTTGTAGCCGATCATCGGGATCAGCGCGTTATTGAGGCCGTACACCGGCATAAAGAGGAAGTTTTGCAGCTTGTAGTACACGCCGTAAAAGCTGACCGCGGTCTGCGAAAACGGCATCAGGATGCGGTTGAGGCCGACGGTCAGGATGCTCAGCAGCGACTGCTGCACGGTCGCGGGCAGGCCGATGCGCACGATTTCGCCCAAAATAGCGCCGTCCGGGCGGAACCCGCGCACTTGCAGCTGTACGTCGTGGTTGAACCGCACGTTGATGAAAAAGCCGATGCTCATGGCGATGATCTGGGACAGGACGGTCGCGAGCGCGGCGCCCGTTGTGCCGAGGGCGGGGAAGCCCAGCAGCCCGAAAATCATGATTGGGTCGAGGATGCAGTTGAGCACCGCGCCGATCAGCTGGGTGACCATGTGGTAAACCGTGTTGCCGGTCGCCTGCATCAGGCGCTCGGCCACGAACAGCAAAAACACCCCGCAGGAGGCCACCGTCACGACCGTGATATAGCTCGTGCCCATCTCGATGACGGCGGGCACTTCGGTGAACGCCGCGATGAACGCCCGCCCGAACAGCAGGCCGAGCACCGCGAACACCAGCCAGAAGCACACGGACAGGAACACGCCGTTGACGGCGACCGCGTTGGCCTCCGCCTGCCTTTTCTGCCCGAGCCGCCGCGAGAGCAGCGCGTTGACGCCTACGCCCGTGCCGGTCGCGACCGCGATCATCAAAAGCTGCACCGGGAAGGCCAGTGACACCGCGGTCAGCGCGTCCTCGCTGATGCGCGCGACGAACGCGCTGTCCACAATGTTGTAGAGCGCCTGCACCAGCATGGACAGCATGATCGGGAAGGACATCGTTATAATTAACTTGCCTTCGGGCATCGTTCCCATTTTGTTTTCTGAAGACATTCCGGTTCCCTCCATGTCGGATAGGGGGTATCCAATACCCCCTATCTACAAAAGCGGTTCCCGAAGAAACCGCTTTTGATACCCCTGGGCGCGGCCCAAGGCCGCTGGGTCGAGGGCAAAATCCGAGGCGCATGTCCCCGGATTTTGTTATTTTATGTCGCTTTGCTCCCGGCTGTGGCTGCAAACGATCATTGGTCGATCACCATCTGCCGGTAGGGCAGGTCTTCAAAGCCCAGCGCGCGGTAGAGCGCCGCGGCGCGGGGATTTTCGTCGGTGACTTCCAGCCGGAAGCGTGCCGCGTCCGGATAGGCCGCGCGCACGGCGGCGATCAGCTGCTGGCCGATGCCCTGTCCGCGCAAGGCGTCCTCGACCATCAGCTCTTCCAGCCAGACGCACAGCCCGCCCGCTTCGTTCGACCAGGTGATCGCGCATAGGCAGTAGGCGTGCGGCACGTCGCGTTCGTCCACCGCGACAAAGCAGCGGGCGTAGGGCGTGTCGCCCATCAAAAGGTCAAACGTGCGCGCGGCGTTTTGCGGGTCGATCGGGTGCGCGACCGCGGGCAGCGCGTAAAACGCGTGCACCATGCGGCAGAAGTGCGGTTTGTCCCACGGCAGGATCTCGCGAATCTCCATCTTAGATCTGCGCGAGCGCCTGATCGATGTCCGCGATGATGTCCTCGACGTTCTCGAGGCCGACCGACAGACGAACCAGACCCGGCTCGATGCCCGCGGCGACCAGCTGCTCGTCGGTCAGCTGACGGTGGGTCTCCGAGGCCGGATGCAGCACGCAGGTGCGGATGTCTGCGACGTGCACTTCGTTGCAGGCGAGCTTTACGCTGTCCATGAACTTCATCGCCGGGGTGCGGCCGCCCTTGATGTCGATGCTCATGACGCCCGAGCTGCCGAGCGGCAGGTACTTCTGCGCGCGCTCGTAATGCTCGTTGCCGGGCAGGGCAGGATAACGGACGGACGCGATCTTGTCCGACTTCTCCAGGTGCTTTGCGACCGTCAGCGCGTTCTCGCAGTACTGCTTCATGCGCACCGGCAGGGTTTCCAGGCCGAGGTTCAGCAGGAACGCGGAGTGCGCCGCCGGGTAGCAGCCGAAGTCACGCATCAGCTGCATGCGCGCCTTGATGATGTACGCCATGTTGCCGAAGTCGCGGGTGTAGGTGACGCCGTGGTAGCTCTCGTCCGGCTCGGTGAAGTCCGGGAACTTGCCGGAAGCCGACCAGTCGAACTTGCCACTGTCCACAATGACGCCGCCGCCCTGTACCGCGTGGCCGTCCATGTACTTGGTGGTCGAATGGGTGACGATGTCCGCGCCCCACTCGAACGGGCGGCACAGGATCGGGGTGGCGAAGGTGTTGTCCACGATCAGCGGCACACCGTTCTTGTGCGCGATGTTCGCCCACTTCTCGATGTCGAATACGGTCAGCGCCGGGTTTGCGAGCGTCTCGCCGAACACGGCCTTGGTGTTTTCCTTAAACAGCTTCTGGATCTCTTCCTCGTCCGCTTCCGCGTCCGCCCAGATGCACTCGATGCCGAGCTTTTTGAGCGTCACGCCGAACAGGTTGATCGTGCCGCCGTAGATGGTGGTCGCGGCGATGAAGCTGTCGCCCGCCGAGCACAGGTTGAGGATGGCCAGCAGGTTGGCTGCTTGGCCGGAAGAGGTCAGCATCGCGCCGACGCCGCCCTCAAGAGCCGCGATCTTCTTTTCGACCGCGTCGCAGGTCGGGTTGGCAAAGCGCGAATACATGAACTCGGTCGGCATATCGAACAGGCCGGCGATGTGCGCGGTCGAATCGAAGCGGTAGGTGGTGGACTGGACGATCGGCATCACGCCCGGGCCGCCGTTTGCGGGCTTGTAGCCCTCGTGCAGACATTTGGTTTCAATTTTCATATGATAAAACTCCTTTGCGGGGGATTGTTGACACAAGGGTATTTTATCACGCGGAGAAAAGCCGGTCAAGCATGCGCAATCCTTCGCTCGACTTTGCGCGTGCGGTTTGCTATAATAAGGACAGATCAAAATCCGATGGAGGAATCCGGTTATGACCGATGAAAAGATTGCGCGCATCAACGCGCTGGCGAAAAAAGCAAAAACCGAAGGGCTGACCGACGAGGAAAAGGCCGAGCAGAAGGCACTGCGCGAGGAATATGTCGCGGGTTTCCGCAAGAGCCTCAAGGCGCAGCTGGACAACACGGTGGTGCTCAACCCGGACGGCACATCGTTCAAGCTGCATCAGAAGCGGGGCAAGTCGTGATCTCGCTCCCCGCGCATGCCGCGCGCGCGATCGCGCAGCTCGAGGCGGCGGGATATGAGACGTGGGCGGTCGGCGGCTGCGTGCGCGACAGCCTGCTCGGCCGCGTGCCGCACGACTGGGATTTGTGCACCGCCGCAAGGCCCGACCAGATGCAGGCGGTGTTTGCGGGCGAGCGGGTGCTCGAAACCGGCCTCAAACACGGCACGCTGACGCTGCTGACCGACGGCGGCCCGCTTGAGATCACGTCGTTCCGCATGGACGGCGGCTACACCGACGGCCGGCACCCGGACGGGGTGCGGTTTGTCACCGATGTGACGGCCGACCTTGCCCGGCGGGACTTCACGGTCGGCGCGATGGCGTGGCACCCGGCGCGCGGCCTGTGCGACCCGTTCGGCGGGCAGGACGACCTGCAAAACGGCGTGCTGCGCGCGGTGGGAGACCCGGACGCGCGCTTCACCGAGGACGCGCTGCGCATCCTGCGCGGGGTGCGGTTTGCCGCGCAGCTGGGCTTTGCGGTCGAGGCGGAGACCGCCGCGGCCATGCGGCGGCAGCTGGCGCGCCTGTCCTGCGTCGCGGCCGAGCGCGTGCACGAGGAGCTGACCGGCTTGCTGTGCGGGCGGTTTGTGATCCGCGCGCTGCTCGGGTATGCGGATATCGTCACCGCGGCGCTGCCCGAGCTTGCCCCGATGGTGGGCTGCGCGCAGCAAAACCCGCACCACTTATACGACGTCTGGGAGCACACCGCCCGTGCGGTCGGGCAGGTGCCCGCCGAACCCGCCTTGCGCTGGGCGATGCTGCTGCACGACAGCGGCAAGCCCGCCTGCAAGACCGTGGACGACGCCGGCGTCGGCCATTTCTACGGCCACCCGAAGGTCAGCCGCGAAATTGCCGAACAGATCACGCGCCGCCTGCACTTTTCCAAGGAACAGGCGGAGCGCATCCTGCTGCTGACCGAGCAGCACGACCGCCCGCTGGGCGACAGCGACAAGCTGGTGCGCCGCCGTCTCACGCAGATCGGGGAAGCGCGCTTCCGCGACCTGCTGGCGATTAAAAAGGGCGACGCGGTCGGGCAGGGGACACATCCGGACAACGTGGCGGAATTGTGCGAAACCGAGCGGCGGCTGAATGCCGTGCTCGCGCAGGACGCGTGCCTGTCGCTGCGGCAGCTGGCGGTGGACGGCAACGACATGCAGGCGCTCGGCCTTGCCGGCCCCGCGGTCGGCGCAATGCTGCACGCGCTGCTCGACGCGGTGGTGGACGGCACGCTGGACAACACGCGGCAGGCGCTTCTGGCGCATGCCCAAGCCCGAATGGAGGAACACGATGACCAATAAAGAACTCTTTCTGGAAACTTTCCATAAAAATGTGCACCGCCCGGGCGCGGAAAAGCTGCTCGCGTGGATGGAGACGACCGACTTTTTCACCGCGCCCGCGTCCACGCGCTTTCACGCGGCGTATGAGGGCGGCCTGCTCGACCATTCGCTCAACGTCTATAACGTGCTGATCTCCAAGCACTATAACCCGGAGACCGACGACCTCGAGAGCTTTACCATCGTGTCCCTGCTGCACGATCTGTGCAAGGCGGGCTTTTACAAGACCGAGCTGCGCAACCGCAAGAACGACCGCGGCGAGTGGGAAAAGGTGCCGGTCTACGCGGTCGACGATCAGTTCCCCTATGGCCACGGCGAAAAATCCGTCTACCTGATCGAGCGCTTCATGCGGCTCAAGACCGAGGAGGCCATCGCGGTGCGCTGGCACATGGGCGGGTTTGACGAATCCGTGCGCGGCGGCAGCTTCGCGCTCGCGCATGCGTTTGAAAAGTATCCGCTCGCGGTCAAGCTGCACCTGTCCGACCTTGAGGCGACCTATCTGCACGAGAACAGGAGTGAATGAGCATGAAAACCAAGGAATACACCCTGCGCACCGACCGCGAGGGCATGTATAACATCACCGCGAGCCTGTGCGAGGCCATCCGCGAAAGCGGCGTGCAGAGCGGCATCGCGGTCATCTGCTGCCTGCACACGACCGCGGGCATCACGATCAACGAAAACGCTGACCCGGACGTGCAGCACGACCTGCTGCTGGGCCTTGCCGCGGCCTTCCCCGACCGGCCGCAGTTCCGCCACGCGGAGGGCAACTCGACCGCGCACCTCAAGTGCAGCTACGTCGGCGCGAGCCAGACCGTGCTCATCGAGGGCGGTAAGCCGCTGCTCGGCACCTGGCAGGGCGTCTATTTCTGCGAGTTCGACGGTCCGCGCACGCGCCGGTACCTGATCAAGGTGCTGGAAGACAGCGACCAGTGATGAGTATATTTTGGTGATGTTTTTGTAATATTTGGTTGCATGTGGGAGACGCTTTTGCTAAAATGAAAGTAATCCGATGGCAAAGGAGTCTCATATATGGAAGCATTGGAATGTATCAAAACACGCCGCAGCGTCCGCAAATTCACCGAACAACCGGTCGAGCGGGAGCTGCTTGAGCAGGTCGTCGCCGCGGCGGCCTATGCGCCGAGCTGGAAGAACACGCAGATCGCCCGCTATACGGTGGTCACCGACCCGGAGAAAAAGCAGCGTCTGGCGGATGAGTGCATGATGGATTTCGCGTTCAACCAGAAAACCGCATCGCACGCGCCCGCGCTGGTCGTTGTGACCGCGATCACCGGCCGCTCGGGCTTCGAGCGGGACGGCTCGTTCTCCACTTCGCAGGGCACGCACTGGCAGTCGTTCGACGCGGGCGTTGCCGCGCAGACCTTCTGCCTTGCCGCGCATGCGCTCGGACTGGGTACGGTCATCATGGGCATCTTTGACGAGGGCAAGGTGCGCGCTGTGTTGGACCTGCCTGAGGAGCAGGCGGTTTCCGCCCTGATCGCCATCGGGCATCCGGCCGAGCAGCCGGTCTGCCCCAAGCGCAAGGACGTGGAGACCCTGCTGCGGTTTGTATAAAGCGCATCCCGATCCCCATATTGGAAAAAAAACCGGCCGTTTGGCCGGTTTTTTTGTTTTGTCGATGCACCGCAGACGCGCGGGAAAAATTTTCGAAAAAGTGCTTGACATTTTGGTTAGCGTATGCTAACTTATATACAGGTTAGCCGAGGCTTACTGAAAGAGCAACCCGCCGGAGCCGTTCCTGCGGAACGGGGCGGCTTCGGTGAACCCATACACAGCTTCCTCTGTCATTTGCGCATCATCCGAACAGAAAAGGCCGTAATCCCGGCGCGGTCCATCGGCTAACCGCGGCCGCGCCGGACGGCCGGATTTAGTGCAGGGCGGAGGGCACGGGAGGAGCGTCTGCACATGAATCATCAGCTGGACCATTTGCTCGCGGCGCATTGCTCGCCGACGCTGGCCGGTATCAAGCCCGCCAGTCTGGTTGGCTGCGACCGCATGCAGTTTCCCGACCTGCCGCAGCAGCTGGGCGCTTATCAAGCGGCGTTTGCCCGGCGCGGCATCCGGTTCGAGATCCTCTGCGCCTGCCGCGGACGGTTTTTGGTGCTGGTGTATCACCGGGCGCAGCTGGAACAGCGTTTGACGGAAGCGCGGGTGCAGCGGGTGCTGGCGAAGTTCGGCTATCCGGCCGGAGCGCCGCTCGCGGCGCTGCTGGACGGCCTGCGGCGACGTATCGCCGCACAGGCGGAGTTCCCGCACGAAATCGGCCTGTTTCTGGGCTACCCGATCGAGGATGTGATCGGCTTTATCCGGTATGAGGGCCGCGGCTGCAAGCTGTGCGGCTACTGGAAGGTCTACGGGGACGCGCAGGCGGCATCCCGGTTGTTTGACCGCTTTTCGCGGGTATGCCAGGCGGTGAAAACGCGCGTGGAGCAGGGGGAGACCCTGCTGCAGGTGTTCGCCGCGGCATAAAGCGTTTTTTCACATATATGTTTTCAGGAGGTTTGATCCCTATGAGCAAGGCAGCAGTCATTTTCTGGAGCCAGACCGGCAACACCGAGCAGATGGCCGGCGCGATCGCGGACGGCATCCGCGCGGGCGGTCTGGAATGTGATTTGATGAACGTGGCGGAAGTGAGCGCCGCCGACGCTGCGAAATATGATAAGCTGGCGCTGGGCTGCCCGGCGATGGGCGCCGAAGTGCTGGAAGAGGCGGAATTTGACCCGTTCTTCACCGAACTGGAAGGCAAGCTGGGCGGCCGCAAGGTGGCGCTGTTCGGCTCGTACGGCTGGGGTGACGGCCAGTGGATGCGCGACTGGGTACAGCGCGCGGACGAGGCCAACGCCAACGTCTACACCGATGAGGGCCTGATGGCGCACGAGACGCCGGACGAGGCCATGCTCGACCAGTGCCGTGAGTTCGGCAAGGCCTTTGCCGCTTACTAAACCCTGACCCAATCCCGCGCCCTGTGGCGCGATACATCCCTTCGGTCATACCCGCCGCAAAGCAGGCTGCACAAAGACAGCCGCGGCGGCGGTTATGATACAAATATCCTTTCTTGTCCCAGGGGGAAACCCCAAGGGCATACCTTCCCGTATGCCCGCAACATGAGCCCGCGGCTGAACGGAACAACAGCCGCGGGCTTCCTCCTTGCTTGGGGAAAAGGATGAAATTAGCCATCGCTAACCCTTCGGGGTTGGTTAGTTTTGACAAACTTGAAAGTCTGTGCTTGACAAGAAGAGTTAGCAGTGGTAAACTGCAAACGAAACGGGGGTTAGTGACCGCTAACTCCTGCCTGTATGAATGTAAACCGCGTGAGAAAGGAGAGGATCGTTATCATGCCGCTGACGATGGCAGACACCGGCGTCCAAGCCACGATCAAAGCCATTCGGGGAAAGGATCAGACCAGACGGTTTCTGCAAAACCTTGGATTTGTCGAGGGGGCGTCGGTTTCGGTCGTTTCCTCGCTTGCGGGCAACCTGATCGTTTCGGTCAAGGACACACGCGTTGCGATCTCGCAGCAGATGGCTTCGCGCATCATGGTGTAAAGGGGGAAAAACGATGAGAAACCTGAGAAACACACCCTGCGGGGCAACGGTGACCGTGCGCCGGGTCGAGGGCGAAGGCGCAACCCGCCGCCGCATCATGGACATGGGCATCACGCGCGGCGCTGAGGTATTCGTGCGCAAGGTCGCGCCGCTGGGCGACCCGATCGAAGTGACCGTGCGCGGCTATGAGCTTTCGCTGCGCAAGGCGGATGCGGAAAAAATTCTCGTGGAGTAAACCAAATTTTTTTTACACAGGAGTTAGCCTTCGCTAATTCCGGGAAAGGGGCAACAACATGTCGATTCGTTTGGCGCTTGCGGGCAACCCGAATAGCGGCAAGACCACGATGTTCAACGACCTGACCGGCGCGACGCAGTATGTCGGCAACTGGCCGGGCGTCACCGTGGAGAAAAAAGAAGGCCGCTACAAAGCGGATAAGCAAATCACCATCACCGACCTGCCGGGCATCTATTCGCTTTCCCCCTATACGCTCGAAGAGGTCATCACCCGCGATTATCTGGTGGCGGAAAAGCCGGATGCGATCCTCAATCTGGTGGACGCGGCCAACATCGAGCGCAACCTGTATCTGACCACCCAGCTGCTCGAAATGGGCATCCCGGTGGTCGTGGCGCTCAATATGATGGATATCGTCGCCAAGCGCGGCGACAAAATCGACACTGCAAAGCTGTCGGCAAAGCTGGGCGTGCCCGTGGTGGAAACCACCGCGCTCAAGGGCAAGGGCACCAAGGAGCTGGTCGAGGCGGCAAAGCGCGCCGCGGCGTCCGGCGCCGCGCCCGAAAAGCCCGTTTTTTCGGGCACGATCGAGCAGGCGCTGGACAAGATCGCGTCGCTCATCGCGGATGTGACCGAGCCGGAGCAGCGCCGCTGGTTCGCGGTCAAGCTTTTCGAGCGCGACGAAAAGGTGCTCGCGCGCTTCCATTTCGGCAAGGACACGCTGGAAAAGCTCGAGCAGATCATCACCGCGGTCGAGGAAGAACTGGATGACGACGCGGAGTCCATCATCACGGACGCGCGCTATCAGTACATCACGGAAGTGGTCAAACCCTGCGTCAAAAAGCAGAAAAGCGGTCTGACCGCGTCCGACAAGATCGACCGCATTGTGACCAATCGCATTCTGGCGCTGCCGATCTTTGCGCTGGTCATGTTTTTGGTGTATTATGTTTCGGTCACCTCGGTCGGCAAAGTGCTGACCGACTGGGCAAACGACGGCGTGTTCGGCGACGGCTGGCACCTGTTCGGCATGGGCGCGAGCGCGTACGAAGAGGTCAATGCGGCCTATGAGGACGACGTGACCCGCCGCGACGCGTGGCTGGAAGCCGCCGCGGATCAGGGCGTGGACGTTTCCGCACTGACCGCGCTGCTCAAGGAAGAGGAGCCGGACGCCGACGCGGTCGAGCAGGCGGGTGCGGCGCTTGCGGCCGACGCAGCAGCGGCGAATGTTGTGGGTACGGCCGAGTTTGAGGACGAGGACACCGGCGAAACCACGACCGAGCCGGTCGATTTTGCGGCCTTCGAGGGTGCGCTTGCGGCCGAGAAGCCCGATCCGGCGGAATACGGCGTCTGGGTGCCGGGCATCCCGGTGCTGCTGGGCGGCGCGCTGGAGAGCCTTGACATTGCGGACTGGCTGAACAGCCTGATCATGGACGGCATCGTCGCCGGCGTGGGCGCGGTGCTCGGCTTTGTGCCGCAGATTCTGGTGCTGTTCTTGTTTCTCGCCATTCTGGAGGACTGCGGCTATATGGCGCGCGTGGCCTTCATCATGGACCGCATTTTCCGCAAGTTCGGCCTGTCGGGCAAGAGCTTTATCCCGATGCTGATTGGCACGGGCTGCGGTGTGCCGGGCATCATGGCCTCGCGCACGATCGAGCAGGAGCGCGACCGCCGCATGACCGTCATGACCACGACCTTCATCCCGTGCAGCGCCAAGCTGCCGATCATCGCCCTGATTGCGGGCGCGATCTTCGGCAACGCGGGCTGGGTGGCCTTTGCGGCCTATGTCATCGGCGTGCTGGCGATCATCTCGTCGGGCATCATGCTCAAGAAGTTCCGCATGTTCGCGGGCGAGCCCGCCCCGTTCGTCATGGAGCTGCCGAGCTACCACACCCCGACCGCGCGCAACGTGCTGCGGTCGATGGCCGAGCGCGGCGGATCGTTCATCAAGAAGGCGGGCACGATCATCCTGCTCAGCACGATCGTACTGTGGTTTTTGCAGACGTACGGCTGGGAAGAGGGCGCGTTCGGCGCAGTTTCGGATATCAACAACAGCGTGCTTGCCGCGATCGGCAGCGGCATCGCGCCGCTGTTCGCGCCGCTCGGCTGGGGCAACTGGCAGAACTCGGTCGCGTCGGTCACCGGCCTGATCGCCAAGGAGAACGTGGTCGCGACCTTCGGCCAGATCTACGGCTTTGCCGAGGTCGCCGAGAACGGCAAGGAGATCTGGAGCCTGCTCGCGGCGTCCTTCACCACGGTCAGCGCGTTCTCGTTCATGTGCTTTAACCTGTTGTGCGCGCCGTGTTTCGCGGCGATGGGCGCGATCAAGCGCGAGATGAACAACTGGCGTTGGACGTGCTTCGCGATCGGCTATATGTGCGTGTTCGCGTACTGCGTGGCGCTGATGGTCTACCAGTTCGGTGGGCTGCTGACGGGCGAAGTTGCGTTCGGCATCGGCACGGTCGCAGCCATTCTGGTGCTCGCGCTGATGATCTATCTGCTGGTGCGCAAGCCGGCGCGGGCGGACGACGCTTCCGCGGTGCGCCGCATGAGCGTGCAGGCAAACGGCTGATTTTTTGCAGCCGGGGGCTTGCCCCAAATCCAATCCTGATTTACAATGAAAGCCGAAGGAGGCGAAACAGATGTCAACCGTGATCGTAGGCCTGTTGGTGGCGCTGCTGGTGTTCTTTGCGGTGCGCTCGGTGGTGCGTCAGTCCAAGTCGGGCGGATGCAGCGGATGCGGCGGCGGCTGCGCCGGGTGCAGCGGCAGCTGCGGCTGTCATGCCGACCTGCCTCCCAAAGAGCACAAACCATAAACAACGCATGATTCCGGCCGTCCGGCGCGTTACGCGCCGGGCGGCTTTTGTCTGTCCGCGCGCGGTCACGGACGGACAGCATGCGGCATAGATTGGGGGGAAAGGTGGTTTTTCTATGGTGATTCATGTTGTTCAGCCGGGGGATTCCCTGTACCGTATCGCCCAGACCTACCATGCGCCATTGCAGCTGATGATCCAGCAAAATGAGCTGCGCGAGCCGTACCGGTTAACGCCCGGGCAGACGGTCGTCGTGCCGCAGCCCGTGCAGGTGCATACCGTGCGGCAGGGGGAAACGCTGTCCGGCATCGCCGCGCAGCACGACACGACCGTGCTGGCGCTCTGGCAAAACAATCCGCAGCTGGGCGGCGGCGACCGCATCTGGCCGGGGCAGACACTGGTGGTCTCCTACGGGCCCAAGCTGGGCACGTTTGCAGTCAACGGTTATGCCTATCCCAACATTGACCAGCGCGTTTTGCGCAAAACGCTGCCCTATCTGACGTACTTATCCGTATTTTCCTATGGCTTTGACAGCCTCGGCCGCATCCTGCCGCAGAACGCGGAGGCGATTACGCGTCTGGCGCGGCAATATGGCGTGCTGCCGCTGCTCGTGCTGACCACGCTCGGCGAGGACGGCCAGTTTTCCAGCGCGCGGGCGCAGCAGCTGCTGCGCGACCCGGTCGCACGCGGTGCGCTGATCGAAAACCTTGCCCAGACCATCGCGGCGCAGGGCTTCGCGGGCGTGGACATCGATTTTGAGTACATCCCGTCCGAGGATGCGGCGGCTTATGCCGACTTTGTCCGCGCGGTGCGCACGCGGCTTGAGCCGTCCGGGCTGACCGTCATGGTCGCGCTCGCGCCCAAGACCTCGGCCGATCAGCCGGGCCTGCTGTACGAGGCGCACGACTATGCCGCGCTCGGCGCCGCGGCGGACGACGTACTTTTGATGACGTATGAATGGGTAATTTTATGATACATATATTTGACCGGGTATGGTTTGCTACTCGAACCGCCGCTCGATTTGGATGTAGATGGTCGCGTCGCCGGCGCTGCGCTCGGCGGCGTTTTTTTCGTAGGTGATGCGGCTGACCACGCTTTTGAGCAGATCATTGCGCGCGCGGGCGGTCGGGGCGCTGGGATAGGCCTCGATCACATGCTCCAGCCGCGGCCGCATGGCAGGCGCGCCGCGGCGCTCCTGATCGATCGCCAGCGCGCGGGCGCTGGCCTTGGCGAGTGTGCGGTCCAGCTCGGCGAGCTGGCTGTCCAGTTGGCGGCGGCGCGAGACGAAGTACTCGGGCGTGTAGACCTCCTGCTCGACCAGCTCGGCGGCGCGGTCGAGCTGTGCGCGCAGCTTGCGCTGGGCGGCGTGGATCGCGCGGATCTCCTCGTGCGCCTGCGCGGCGCGCGCGTCCAATTCGCGCTCGACCGAGTTCTGGTGGTCGATGTCCACCTCGTACTCATTGAGCCACAGCCGCAGCGCGTGCAGCACCGCGTCCTCCACGTCCGCGCAGAACGAGCTGACGTTGTGGCAGTCCGCCCAACGGCAGTCCAGCCGCCCGGTGCAGGGCGGGGCGGCGGCCGGTGCGCCGTAGGTCATCACATGGCCGCACTTGGCGCAGTACAGCAGGCCGACAAACGGGTTTTTCAGCTCGTGGCCTTTTTTGAGCGGCAGGCCGGGTGTGTTGTCCAGCAGGCGCTGGACGGTGTTGAATTCCTCGTCGCTGACGAGCGCCTGATGCAGGCCGCGTGCCTTGACGTAGTCGTCCACATAGCGGCGCGGCTTGGTCAGCACGCCGTCGCGCACGGTGGGCTGCGCGGCCTTGCGGCCCCACGTCACATAGCCCGCGTACAGGCAGTTGCGCAGCACGTTGTGCACCGACTGGGCGCTCCACGCGATGCCGGCCGTGGTGCGCTCGCCGCGCGCGTTGAGCCGGCAGGCAATGACGTAACAGCCGATACCTTGCAGGCGCAGGTCGAAGATCTCGCGCACGATCGCGGCCTGCGGCGGGTTGGGCTCGAGCGTGTAGCCCTTGCCGTCCCGCACCTTGACGCGGAAGTAGCCGTAGGGGTCGGTTTTGCCCATGTACTTGCCCTCTTTGACCGAGGCGATGCGCCCGGCGATCATGCGGCGTTTGATGGTCTTGTACTCACGGCGCGACATGAACAGGCCGAACTCGAAGTATTCCTCGTCGAATTCGTTGGCGGGGTCGTAGGTCTTGGCCGGGGTGATGATGCGCGTGCCCGAATATTTGAACGCCTGCGCGACAATGCCTTGGTCGATGCTGTCGCCGCGGGCGAGACGCTCGATCTCCATGACTAGCACGCCGTCCCACTGGCCGGCCTCGACCTCGGCCAGCAGCCGCTGCATCTGCGGGCGGGCGGCGATGGTCTCGCCCGAGACGATCTCCTCGTAGATTCCGCCGATCTCCAGCCCCATGCGGCGCGCAAGCGCGAGCAGCGCGGTGCGGTGCCGGGCGAGGGTTTCGCCCTCGCCGCGGGCTTCGGCCTCGGCGTCCGCGCGTGATTTTCTCAAATAGATCAGATATGCCATGTAATCACCTTTTTTCAGTATATGGGGCGGGGAAGTGGTTAAAAACAGAACAAATGTTCGCTTTCCGCGGGTGTAAAAATGCAGACCACAACAAAACGGTGTTCGGTTGTGGTCTGCGGGGTTTATATGTATCAGCCGCCGGCGCACTTCTTGCACGGTGTCAGACCTCTGTTTTGTGCTTCCTGCAGCGTGGCTTCGGTTGCGTTCTTTCCGGCGCAGCTGGCGGAATAATGATACCGCTTGCCGGTGGGCGTGACGTAGACCATCTGAGAATTGGTCTGCGCTGCAGCAGCCTGCTCAGCGGCCTGCTGCTCGGCTGCGGCTTGCGCGGCAGCTGCTTGTTCGGCGGCTTTACGTTCTGCCTCCGCTTGTGCGGCAGCAGCCTCTTCCGCAGCTTTACGCGCTGCTTCTTCCTCCGCCGCCTTGCGTGCCGCTTCCTCTTCGGCAGCCTTGCGCTCGGCTTCGGCCTTCGCGGCCGCTTCCGCCGCCGGATCGGTGACGCTCATTTCAAGCACGGGCGCCTGCACGTTGTTGGTCTGACAGGTGATGGAAACGTCACCCGCTGCCTGCGGTGTAATCAGGCAATTTACAATACCGTTCTCGATCGAGGTAATCTCGACAGTGGCTACGGCGGGGTCCGAGCTTTCGCAGGTGATGCTGCTGGTGGATGCGTCCGCCGGTTCGTACTTGAACGAGATGCTGGTCGGTTCAGGTACCTCTAACTGGCTGGGGACCAATCCATCCGGCGAGATCTTGTTGATCGGGTCGGGCGTCAATGCGCCAGCGGCAGCCAGTATGACAAACGCTATGGTTATGACGATCTGCCATCGCCGACGAAATGGCGCGGTAGGTGCTTGTCCGGTTTGACTTTCAAGCTGCCGTGCACGCTTTTGCAGCATGATACAGCCGATTGCGGTGAACACCAATCCGCCGACAATGGTCGCGACGGACAGCAGCAGGCCGAAGGCGATCAGCAGGATGCCGAGCACCTTGAGCAGCGTCATCGTGCCGCCCGGTTTGTTGGGTTTTTCGGGCTGCGGCTGTGATGCCGGCAGCGGTGGCTGCGAGGAGGGCGGCTCTTTGCCGCCACCCGAACCAGATCCGCCGATCTTGCTGGTTTTCACATAGCTGATTCCGGTGCCGGGGATGCCGACCGACTTTGTGACGCGGCCGGAACTGTTGACCGACACGCGCGCACCCTTGACGCCCGCCGAGATGCCGACGCTCTTTTTTCCGAGGTTGAGCCGTACGCCGGGTGCGATTTTGATGCTTTTTCTAAAACGAAAGCCCATGATGATCCCCCTATCTTGTGAAAAATATCATCGATCTTTCGCAAATTATATCATATTTGGTTGAATTTTACAATAAAAGAAACAAATGTTCGACAAGAATCGACAAAAAGTTAGCAGACCACAACAAAACAGTGTTCGGTTGTGGTCTGCCGGGGAGATTAAACGATACCGGCTTCTGCGTCGTCAACAGCATCCCAGAAGTCGTTTTCATTGACGATCATCACATGGGCACCCTGTTTACGAAGGTTCATTGCTTCTTCGATTTTTCGGCCATAGCAGGCATACGCCCAGCAAGGATTGCCGGAGTTACCCACAACAAGATAATCGGTTTTGCTGGAAACGGATTTTTTTGCCTTTCCGCCAAGTTCGGTTACCTTCTCAAGCAGGTCTTTTCGTTGACCACGGTTGAACTCGCCGGTAAAGCAGAAGGATTTGTCTTGGAACGTGATTTCAGGGCAGGACGCACAGATACCGGCAACACAATATTGTTCACGCAGGTTGACATATTCCTGCTCGGTAAGGTTCAGGGAGTCTTTAAACTCAATGATCGTGCTCAGGAAAGCCAGCAGTGTATTGCGTTCGTCCTCTGTGATTTTATGGTCAGCCATAATGGAAGAAAGCAGGCTGTTGATTTCATCAAAAGGATATGTACCGGTCAGAAACTCATTGGCGTTGATCCATGAATACAATGCCTTGATCTCTGCGTCACCCAATTCGTTGTCAGCCATCATGCCGTGAACCATGCCGGCGAGGAACTGGATCGACGAGGTGATCTCGTCATAGTATTTGCCACTGGAGGCAAAGCTGCTGCACACCCATAGAATGTCCTTGGCTTCTTCATCGGTAATCCTGCCATCAGCGCATGCATTTTCAACAATGGGGAGGATTTCGGAAAAAGGGTGTCGATCACGCAGCGGCGCATGCAGCTCGCACCAGTGCGCCAGTTCAGCGATCTCGTCGGCCTGCACGGTCGTGTCGGTGGCGATGCCCGCGACGATACCGCGCAGTGTATTGATGGCCTTGTGCAGTTCCGCCGGGCCAGTAAACATACGATAGTCCAGAGCCATAAATATCCCCCTTGCAGATTGACAAAATTAGCCAATCTTGTATAATGATGTCGGAGGATTGTGTGAAACACTCCACTTTTGCCCGTTCCGGTGGTAGCGCACCGGAGCGGGTATTTTTTAATGTTCAAAAATGTTGGTTACAATTTTGCCGGTGATACGATTCCAACTCAGTTCAACAACCGTATTTTTCTGAAGATCAATATCCAACTGGGCAGAACGCAGTGAGCACTTGAAAAGCAGGCGGTGTTTTCCGGGCTGCAATTGTACGGATTCTGTGTGTCCATTTTCTACGCTCAAATAAGTTGTGTTGTCGATGGTAACTTTGATGGGTGGGCTGGCTAAAAAGACCTGACTTGCACGATCAATTGTCAGTGTGTACAAAGTCGGATTGCTTTCCTGTGCAGGCAAAGATGTGTCATTGGTTGGTGATCCGCAAGCGGGGCAAAAACAACTGTCGTCGGGAATTGGCTTCCCACATTTTCGGCAAAACATGTAGCACCTCGTTTACTGGGAGGGTGTCCAATTTGAACACCAGCATTTCGTGAGTGATATACAATATATTGATTGACCCTTGCCAAAATCCAAGATGTGGTGTATTATCGGAAATACAAACACTTGTTCGATTTTGGGAGGGCGAGCGATGCAGTACGAAAAAGAACTTTTAGAAGTGATACGCTCCAGCAAGGATAAAGAGGTACTTATTTCTTTTGCTCGTCAGCTCTGCGAATCGCTTCTGCTTTCACAGCCTGAAGAACGAATGCCTTCTGATCGTCCGTCAGTTTCCTAAAATCAACCAATAGTTCAGCTTCATCTGCACTCAAACCCGCGTCCTCATAGGAGGGCGCTTTTTTTATGTCCGTATTGCCGAGAATGTAATCTACGGTGGTATCAAAATAATCAGCCAACTTTATCAGAATATCATTGTCCGGCTGATAGTTTCCGGTTTCATATCCCGAAAGAGCTGCTTGACTAACACCAAGTATTTTGCTCAACTCAACTTGTTTGAGCTCTTTTCCCTTGCGTAGTTCCTTAATGCGATTCATATTATCACCATTTACATAATATCAGAAAAATTGATATACAAACAGGCGAATTTCGTAAACTTGAAAAAAAGATTGACATATCAAGATAGTTGATATATAATATGAATCACAAAATATAAGCAAACTTGATATAAGGAGGCGAGAGGGAATGAAACCATTCGATGAATCTAAACTGAATGCAATCGACCGCTTGGGGCTTGCATATTGCCGCTTGTGTGGATGGCAATGGGATGAATTATTAGGGCCGAAACCGCTTGGCTTTGATGCATTGCCGAATGTCGACTGCAGAAAGTTTCGGATGCTTCGAAAACCAATGCGGACAAAGTACAAAATCATTGCCCCGAAAATCCGCGCAATCGAAACCTTGATCGGCCAAGCAAATGCCAACCGATGCTGGTGGATATTTAAGCTTGGCAGAACAGAAGAAGAGTGGCGCGTTTGGTATTCAACCGGGGAATATGAAAGACTTTATAAATGCCGCGAGGGATATAGCGAGCGTTAGCCAAGCCCGGATTTCTTTGAGTTTTGCAGCATGCTCCCGTTGTTTGATGTTTTCCAGTTCATCTTTACCGGCAAGTGTAATGCAGAACTTAGAACGGAGCTTGACTTCTGTGCTCTGGTCAGTTGCTTGCGGGTCAGGTTCTATGAACCCATTTTGAAGTAGGTATTTAAAATGGGGTACAAAAAGGTGTACGGATTTGTTACAAATCACAGAAAGGTCACTGACACTCAAAGATGTGCGCTCTGTGAAACAGCGCAGCACTGCAAGTGAAGTAGAATTCATAGCCTTATCTCCTTTCCCATAAATTCTACCACAGGGGACAGGAAAACGCCAGAAAGGGGTGAGAAACATGAAAAGCATCAAGCGATACCGTGAAGCGCGCGGCATCAAGCAGGTCGAGCTGGCAGCACACTTCGGTGTGGCGCAGCCGACTGTAGTCAAGTGGGAAAGCGACGGCGCGTACCCGCCCAGCCGGGTGATGCCCGAGCTGGCAGCCTTCCTCGGCTGCACGATCGACGAGTTGTACGCGGACGAACCGGAAAAGGAGGCGGGGTAAGTGGAATATTCGACAATTCAGTCTTTAACAGTCGCAATAGGTTCTTGGATGTGTGCATTATTATCCTTGATAATTTTGCTTTTTGCGATTCGTAATCGGCCATAGTTTCCTTTGAGGCCGATCTTTTTCTAAGTCAGCACGCATAGATAAGTTGAGTTTATCGATTAGATCCAATGGGTTCTGGTGTTCTTTGTCATTTTGCATGTCATTTAGGCAAAGGATAACCTCGTCCATACAGCACGCGGTCTCATCAGAGCAGAAAAGCGATGCTTCATAGCATGCGGCAAGTAGCTGACTTACAGAGATTTTGCGATTGGCAAATGCAAATGCCTTAATAAAGAAGTTCCGATAGGCATTGACTTTTTGTTGGAAGTAGACATCAAAATAATGCATCTTTGCATTACTTTGTATCGTAATAGCAGCAACAATAAGCGAGAAGAAGGACAATATCCAAGGAATAATTATAGTTGCTATTTGCATAATTCACACGTCCTTTCCCCTGAATTTTACCACAGGGGACAGGAAAACACCAGAAAAGGGCATCACCAACCTTATGCCCGCATTATACCACCCCGAAAGGAGGGAATACCATGAACCCAGAGTATCAAAATGCGTGGAAAACTGCCCGCGAAAAGGCCGGTTTGACGCAGGAAGCGGCCGCCGAGCTGGTGGACGTGTCGGCTAAGTCGATCGGCTACTACGAATCCGGCGCGCGGCACATGACGCCGCAGGTCGCCGCGCAGCTGGCCGACGCCTACCATGCACCGTGGCTGCGCAACCTGTACTGCACGGAATGCCCGATCGGCAGTCACCGCAGTCTGCCGACCGAACCGGCTGATCTGCGGGAGGCATCCATCGGCGCGCAGTGCGATTTCCGCGCGGAGGAAATCGGCAAGCGCTTGGACCGGCTGCTGGAGATCGCAAGGGACGGGCGGGTGGACGAGATCGAGATGCCGGAATTTGTGGCGATCTGTGATCGGTTCCGCGAGATGCAATATTCGTTGGCAAAGTTTGAACTGCTGGTTGAAATGCTTCGTAAGTGACCAAGCCCGCATGAATACAATACCCAGAGGAGGTGCGTCGATGGAAGAAAAGAAACGCAAGCTGGTCATGGAGCAGGCGTTCACGCTGAAAAGCGGCCGCAAAGCGGTCTGCCAGATCTACGATACCGAGGATACCGTGCCCAAGTCCAACATCGAGGAGCACAAGAAGTGCGTAGACCACATGAAGGAGGTTGCCGCGAACATCTTTGTGCGTGCGGAACTGGAAAAACAGAAAAAGGAAAGCGCCCAGAGCGGTGAGGGCCGCAACTGAGCGCAAATCAAATAACTGTACTTAAAGGATACCGGAAAAACCCGGCGCTGTCAAGCGGCTGCGCCGGGGAAAGGAGAAAACATGAAATACACAGGTATTGTGCGCAAGGTGGACGAGCTGGGGCGCATTGTTATTCCCAAGGAACTGCGCCGCACAATGGGCATCGACACCGGCAGCGCTCTGGAAATTTGCACGGAAGAGGACCGCATCATATTGCGCAAGTACACACGCGGCTGCACGCTGTGTGGCAGCGATGACGTACTGCTCGAGCTGCCAAATGGCCGGGCGGTCTGCGCGTCGTGCGCTCGCATGACCGCGTCGAATCTGGGCACGGAGGTGCGGCGATGATCTACGCTGTGATCGCCCTGCTGGGGGTAGGCTGCGCCTACCTCGGTCTTGGCATGCTGGTGGACAGGCTGCTGGTGCAGCCGATGAAAAGGCGGTGGCGCAGGTGATCGCGCCGGACAAGAGAGGAGGCGGCGCTTGATGCCAAGTCCAAGCTATTTTTCCATCCTGACCGCGGACGTGCGCTATGACGAGCGCCTGTCCGATTTTGCAAAGCTGCTGTACAGCGACATCACGGCGCTGTGCAACAAGAAGGGCTATTGCGACGCCACCAATGACTATTTCGCCACGCAGTTTGGAAAATCCAAGCGCACCATCAGCGCGACGGTGGGTGTGCTCGCAGACACGGGTTATATCTGCATCGAGGTCGAGCGGGACGCGAAGGGTGCGGTCACCGCGCGCAAAATCTGGGTGCAGGCAAACGCGCGCGCCGCCGCGGAAA
>NZ_UYYD01000018.1 GCF_900625105.1 Agathobaculum sp. Marseille-P7918
CCAGAATATCCGTTAATTTACTCATGTCCGCCTCCTCAGAACGCAAAATCGTGCAGCGTGTGGCTCTGCAGCTCGTTTATCGTCATGCCGTGCACCTCGCGCACCAGCAGATAGCGGTAGAGGTACTGCACGGCAAGGTGCGCCGGGATGACCTCGAGCACCGCACTTTGCAGCGCCGCCAGCGCCTGCTCGGTCGGCACGCCATACGCGCCGACAAACCGCAGAATGATCTCGCCCGGCTGGTAATCCACCTCGACCTCGCCGTTCTCCCATGCGTCGCACACGCGCTGGATGAGATCCACGTTGCACACGCCGGTCGCACTGCGCCACTTGGCCTGCAAAACGCTGCGCCGCTGCTCGAGCGTGTCGCCCGTGCCCGGCGTCAACCCCGCAATCCGCTCCTCGACCGGCAGGATGTAGGTCATCGAATCCAGAAACAGCTGGTCGGCAGCTTCGCGTGCGGCGTCCCGCTGCCCCTCGTCCACCGCCTGCACCGCGCCGAGCAGCGCGATCACCCATGCGTCGCGCCGGTAGGCCACCGGCAGGCTATGCAGCATGTCGTCAAACTCACGCATAACTGAGGGACACCTCCCCCAGCACCGCGCACTCCCGCTCGCCGACGGCGACGTTTGCCGTGCCGCCGTTGATGGTCAGGTTCTCGAGGTCGAGCACGCCCTCCACGTCCAGCATGCGGTCGGTGATGCGGGCAAAGCTGACGTAGTCCTGGGCAAAGACGATTTCCGCCAGGTACGCGGCCACCGCCGCTTGGATGCCTGCCGTGACCGTCTCCTCTTCCGCGGTGTTCAATTTGGACACCGTGGCGTTGATCGCGATTTCCTTTTTCGCCGCCGCCTCAACGAAGCACTGCGCGCCGATCGGGGCCTGCCCCTCGCCGCGCCCCGTGCTGCCGGGGTCGATGTAGTCCTGCACCTGCTCGACCAGATCCTCCGGCGCAGGCTGACCGGTGCTGTCCACCAGCACCACGTCCACCGTGTTCGCGCCGTGGCCGAGGGGAAACACCCGCACCGCGCCCACGCCTGCGACTTCCAGCGCCCAGCTTTGGTAGTGGTAGATGTTGCCCGAGGTCGCGGGCGTGCGGATTTTGAGCAGGTAGCGCGCGTAGTAGTCCGCGTCGTCCTCCTCGTCGTAGCCGCCGGTCGTCGGCTGCGGGTTGTCGCAGGACGTGATGCCCTGCAAGGTCACCGGCATCTGCGTGATGCTGTTTGCGGGCAGGTTGCCCGCCGCGCCGTCCACCCGGCAGGTGACCGGCACTGTGCCCTCGCCGGTGATCTGCACCGTCCCGCTCGCCGCAAACTGGATGCCGCCGCCGGACTCAAACAGCGCGCCCTGCTGCACTGTCCCCGTGCCGGTCACGGTCAGCACGCCGGTGGCGAAGGTCGCCTGCCGCCGCTCAAGGCCGCTGCGCGGGAAAATGTAGCGGTCGAGGTCGCCGCCCGTCAGGTTCTCCGGGTCGAGCGCCGCGCGCATCGCCGCAACTTCCTCGTCCGTCCCTTCCATGCGCAGCGCGGCGGCTGCCAGCAGGTCGTGCGTCGGGTAGCCGACCGTCTTTTGATAGCTGGCCGGCATCGCGGCCAGCAGCGCGGTCAAAATCTCATTCGCCGTTGACATAGGCGGTCACCTCCGTATCTTCTCCGGTGCGCAAGTGCGCGGTGAATGCCACCTGCAAGCCGCGCCGCAGGCGGGTGAACGTGAAGCTGTCCACCGACCGCACCGCGGGGTTGAATGCCGCCGTCTCGCGCACCTGCCGCTCGATCTCGGCGGTCACAAAGCCCAGCGGCGCGCGCTTGCCCAGCAGCGTGCGGTCCACGCCCAGCGCGGTGGAGGCGTCCGTGCGGTAGACGGGTATCGCGTCCGGCGGCTGGCGCAGCATGAGCGCAAACCACTGTTTGACCGCCTCCACGCCCGACCGCTCGACCAGCGCACCGTCCACCAGCTGAAATGCGCCGCGCCCCCGCTCGTCGAAGTCGAACGCGGGCACGCGGCCAACCTCCGCCGCCGGGATGCCCTGTATTTCGGTGGGCGAAAAGGAAAATAAAGCATCTGCCATAGTGTCAACCTCCCAGAAGTCATTACAAAAGTAATGACTTTTATCATGAAATCTTGTCGAGGATCAGCAGACCGCCGCCAGACAGGATCGCCGCGGCACGCTCGCCCGTTTGCCAGTCCCGCGCGGCGGCCGTCGCGGTGAGCGTGAGGTTTACGCCCTCCACCGCCCGCACATTGCCGTCGATCACCGAGAATACGAGTGGTTTCGGGCGCTCCTGCTCGCACACCGCCTCATACCATGCCGCCTGATAGGGCGACTTTTTCGCCCGCGTGCCGCCGCGTTTCAAAATCGCCTCCGCCAGCTTGTAATCAAATGCCATACATTCTCCTTACGCCGCCCACGGCGTGCAGAAACCAGAAATCTCCGAATAGTAACGCGTCATGGGGCGCACGCTGTCCGAGCAGTTGCCCTCGATGGTCTGCACGCTCGACCGCGTCGCGCCGGTCACGATGCCGATGTGCCGGTCGCCCTGTATCATCAGGTCGCCCGCCTGCGGGATGTAGCCGCTCGACACCGTGCGGTACTTGCCGCGCGCCTGAAAATACGCCGACATATCGCCGACATAGCCGTAATTTGTCGGGATCGGCGCGCCACACTGCGCCGCGCACCAGCAGACGAAGTACACGCACCACGCGACGCCATTGTTGCCCGCCCACGCGCCGTATTTGTTGATGTTGCCGGGGCTTTCCTTGTAGCCGAGCTGGCTGCGCGCGACCGAGACAAAGCTGGCCGCGCTGCCGTTCCCGCCGGAAGTGCCGGACGAGCCTGCGCCGATCGTGTCGGGCAAGCCCCAGACGGACACCTTGTCCGTGCTGTCCGCCGCGCGCGGCTCATCGAGGGCGGTAATCTCCAGCTCCATCGTGTGCCCCGCGCCGCCGTAATGATGCACGACGCGCGTGACGCGGTGGCGGCCCGCGATGCCAAAGGCGGGCGAGTTGAAGCCCAGCACCGTGCCGCTCGTTACCTCGTCGCAGCCCCAGATTTCGCTGACCGTGCGCGTGCGGCCGACGCGGTCCTTCTGGGCCAAGAGTGTCCGCACCATCTGGCCGAGCTGCGCCGTGCCGGGGTTCTCGGTGACGCTTTCGACGTACTGCAAAAAGCCGTATTTCGCGATCGACGCGGCATTACTGGCCTGTGCGCCGCGGTACACCTTGCCGTTGTCCTCGGCCGCGAGCACCACCGCGTTATACAGCTCTGCAATGCTGTCCTCACCCGACACCTGCCCCAGCGCCCATGTGATGTTGAACGCCGCAAGGTTCGCGGCGGGCTTGTGAAACGCCCGGATTTCGGCGGTCGGCAGCTCGCGCACGACCAGGCCCTCGGGCGACATGCGCGCCTGATATTCCTTGCCGGTCTCGGCGCTGCACCGCTCTAAAATGTCCGCGATGATGTCGCTCACCGCATCGCCCAGCCAGACCTCGCTGATCTTGGTCGGAAGGCTCACGACGCTGGCCACGCCCACGCCCGCCTTGCTGCACGCCGCGCGGATGGCCTCGTCGGCCGCCATGCCGCTGCACTGCAAAATGATGCCGCTGCGGCCAAGGTACCAGCCGCGGTCGTAGGCGGTCAGTGCGCCGTCCAAGCCGACCTTGACCAGCTGCCCAACGAACACATCCGCGCCCGCCGCCTCATTGCGCAGGCGCAGCTTGTCGCCCGGGGCGAGCGCGATCTTGGGGACGTACTTGTCCCATTCGCTGATGAGCTGCGTGCCGGTCAGCTCGACCGACAGCGCGGTGATGTCGTCCGTCGCGGTCAGGTCTCCCACAAAGGCCGTGATGTCGCGCGCAGCCGCGCCGCTGCGCTCAAGGTACAGCCGGTGCTCGTCTACATATCCGTAAGCCACGCCCGCACCCCCTATACGACAAATCTGTACTCTGTGATGGCGATTGTGTATGCAATGTCGCCGTTGCGCCGCACGGACGGCTCAAAGCTGTCCACCGTGCACGGCATATTGAGACGGCACACGCCGCCACTGTCCAGCACGATGATGCGGAACGGCACTTTGCGGTCGCGCCAGCGCTCAATAAAGCTGACATACGCCCAGCCGTCCTCGAGCGCCTCGGCGGGCATCCAGCTGTACCGCTTGCCGACTGGGAAAAAACTCGACCAGCTGAGCGACCGCAGCCCGAGCGTGCCGATGCGACGGTAGTCGTAACTCAGGCCTGTGTATGTCTCGTTGTGCTGCTCGGGCAGCGGCAGAGGGAAGTCCACCGGCACATGCGGGAGCGTAAAAACCTCCTCGTTGTTGTTGACGCTGATAATCACTTTGTAGGCGATCGTCGCCACCTCCTGTCCATCCGCCCGGCTCACGCGCCTGCGGCGGGATGATATCGCGGGGAGCAGTTCGGCTCCCCGTCCGGTTACATGTTGTCCAGCGCGCGCAGAATTTTCTCCACGATGGTCTCGCCCAGCTCGTCCGCGTACTGCCGGTTGCCGATCACATTGCCCATGACCTGCACCTGCACGGTCACCTGCGGCCCGCCCGCCATGCGTGCGGACACGTCGTGCGGGATGATCTGCGTGCCCGACGGTAGGTTGAGGATCTCGCCGCCGCGCTCGTTTACCCGCGTCAGGCCGCCGCGCCAGTAACTCGTGCCGAGCGCTTTGCCGGTCAGCTGGTCGCCGATCCATGACAGCGCGGACTTGCCGCCCGAGTACAGGCTGCCCAGCAGCGGGATACTCTCGATCTTGTCATCCAGCCATGAGAAAAAGCCGGAAACCTTGCTCTTTGCGCTGTCAAACGCGCCGGTGATGCTATCCCGGATACCGCCGAACACGGATTTTACTTTTGTCCACAATGCCGTGGCCGTATTCTTGACCGTGTCCCAGTTTTTGTAGAGCGCCACACCGGCGGCGACGATCGCGCCCAAGCCGAGCACGACCCAGCCGATCGGCGTCGCCACAAAAGCGGCGTTCAGCGCCCACTGCGCAGCGGTCAGGGCGGCTGTCGCACCGGTCGCGATGCCGGATGCCGCCGCACTGGCGAGCTGTCCAGCTTTGTTGACTGCCATCATCGCGGTGTTATGCACCCATGCTGCGGATGCCACACCCAGCGCTGCCGCCTGCGTGGCGAGCCATACCGCCCCGCCGACAATCTTATGTGCCAGCAGCGCGGCCTTGTTGGCTACGATCGCCGCCGTATCGACCGACCACTGCACCGCGTTGGTCATCAGTGTGAGCGTCTGGTCAGTCAGCCATCGCACCGCACCAACAGCCTTATTGGCAAGCAGCGCCACCCGGTTAGCTGTCACCACTGCTGTGCTGTAAACCCAGCAGTACGCCTCCAGCGACTTGACGGAAATCAATTTCCGAACGGTTTTGATAAATTCCCAAACCGTGGAACCCGCAGAAATCAGGTCAGCGGTAAACTTGACGACTTGCACGGTGACAAATGCTTTAGCTAACCCTTTGAGCGCGCCTTGCAGTTCATCCGCGTTGTCCTTGCACCATTGCAGCGCATCTTTGGCCTTGCTGACCGCGCCCGCAAACTTCTGGTCAAACTGCGTGGTCAAGGTATCCATGTCCAAACCAGACACCCACGACGAAAACGCATCCGCTTTTTGATTGAGCCATTCAAGCGCCGAGCCGCCGCGATAGCTGCCGTCCTCGGCCGCGCCGAACATCTCCCACAACCGGTTTTTGACCAGTGCGCTGGTGTCGCCCAGCTTGGCCGTCACTTCGCTGAATGTCGCCTGATTGCGCCGGGCATTGATGACCTGCTTGTTGTTCTCGTAGAACGCCGTAGCCGCGCCCTCATACGCGCTGGAAAGCGTGTCCATGATGAGCTTGTTGCGCTTTGCTTCGCTTCCACAGGCGGACAGCTTATCGTTAAAGTCGTCCTCCATGATGCCGACCCAGTTGAGCGCATCGGCAAGCACGCCGGTCACCTCGCCCACCTTGGCAGTCTCGTTGGAGGATTCGATCAGGCCCTCGATCGGCAGCGAGTCGCCCCACTTGCCGTGCGCGCCCGCTGCGATCCGCGTCCATGTCGTGACATCCTTCTCGTTCTCGACCAGTTCGGCCAGCAGCTGGCTGGCTTCGGTAGCGGTGTCGGTGTCACCGAGGATCGCGTAGAAGTTGCGGTAGCTCTTGCGCGCCGCCGTCGCGGATAGGTTAGCTGCCTGATAGGCAGTATTAAGCTTTCCCTGCGCGATGCGGTACTCCTCGGTCGCGCTGTCGAGCGCGAGAAAGGCCGTTGTCAGCGCGGTGACGCCCGCGACGCCGACGCCTGTGGCGGTTTTGGCGAAACTCTTGATGCCGTCGACCGCCTTATTCTTGAACGCCACCACCTGCCGGGTGGCGGACAGCATGCTGTCGTCGATATCCGCGCCCGCCTTTTTGGCATTGCGCGCCGCCTTGAGCAGCCCGCCGGACATGTTGTCGCGCAGCTGCAGCACGGTGTTGATAACCTTACTTTTTGCCATCAGCCGCCCTCCTTTTCACCCGAGAACGCCGTGGCCACGCCCGCCGACATCAGCAGGCGCATCTCCTCATAGTAGCGCGCCCGACCGACCCGCAGCACCGCCCGGTCGAAGACGCTCATGCAGCGCAGTTCGTCCGGCGTGATGCCGCGCGGCGCATAAAACGCCGCAAGGTCGAGGAATGGGTCGCGCGCTACGAGTTTTTTGCCGTGTCCTCTTCGGTCTGACCGTCCGCCTTGTCCGGCAGCAGGCCGTTCCACCGCAGCAGCTGACCGCCCAGCGTGTCGATCTCGGGCACGTCCATCAGGCGGCGCACCGCGTCATAGGGGTCGGTGACGTTCAGCGTCTTGTGCAGCTCGGTGTCCTGCAATGTCGGACACGAATCGTAGATGAGCGACGTGCATACGCCGATCGTGTCGGCCGCGCCACCCGCCTCGGCGATCGCGCCGTAATATTCCAGCTGCTGCGAGCCGGTCAACTTGACGCAGTCCAGCATCTGCCCGCCGATCTCGAAGGGCTTGACCTCGGTGCGCGCCTGCGCGCGCTGCTCCGCCCGCGCCGCGAGCGCATCCAGCAGTTTCTTATCCATGTAAATCCTCCTTACAGCGTCTCGAGTACTTGGAAGTTACCAAACTGGAACGGAAGCTCCATCTCAGTCATGGTCTTTTTCTCAAATTTGGCTAGCATAATCTCAGTTACGACAATATTGCTGTACGCTAGGCGTTCGACCTTATTCGTGCCCTTCTGGGTATGCGCAGTGATAATCGTGATCTCAGGCATCACGCCGCTGAGGTACGCCTCAGAGATCAATTTCAACACATCGCTATCTACCTTGAGCCATACCAGCGTGCCCTCTCCAGAATAGCCGTTATAAATTGAATACGTCGCGGGATCACCGCAGACATTGACAGGTTCAAAGTCACCTGTTGCCTTTGCCTCAACACTCTGAAGCGTGGCCAGCTTTTTGCCGTTGAACCATGCTGCGCCGCCGTTGCCGTGCATGATTTTATTGGGATCAAATTCCGGCATGTGTTACACCTCCTTAAAACAGGTTGATCGGGAAGATCAGGTCGGTCATGCTGCCGAGGATCTTCACGTTGCCCGCAAGGTAAACCCTGCGCTTATAGGGCGTGGCCTTGACCGTGTCGTCGTCCCAGTCGGCGGCCTCGGCCTTGCCGCTCGCGACCCACGCCGCGCGCTGCGCTTCCACATCGATGCTGGCAGCGTTTGCGTAGTCCGGGTCGAGGATCAGCTCCTGCGTGAGCTGCCGGAAATACGAGCTATTGATCACCGCGATGAACAGCATCTGGTTGTCGCGCGTGTTGCGGTAGTTGCCCAGATAGGTGCCGCGGAACGTCGATGTGATGTCGTCGCGCATCATGTCCATTGCCTCAACAGTTTCGATAAACTGCATGTCCTCGGTCTTGGTGTTGCCGTCGGTCGAGGTCAGGGAGTTGATGCCCTGACCGATGCGCACCGCACCTTCCTCGTCGATGTACAGGATGAATTTTCCCGCGCCAACCGCCGCGTCGTTGTCCTCGACCTCCTGCACGGACGCGAGATTGCTGCACAGATAGTTCGTGCAGCCGCGCTCGACGTTACACACTGCGAGGATCGCCAGCAGGCTCGGCAGATAGGCGACGCCGTCCTGCTCGCCGCGCTCGTCCGTGAAGGTCACCTTTTCGTTCACAAAATGGACGACGTGCATGTCGTCCGGCAGCGGCGTGATATTGTGCACGATGCACTTGTAGCTCTTTGCCTTGGCGGCCTGCGTCTTGACCCAGCTCGCGAGCGCCGCGCCGTCCTCGGCGGACTGGCCCGCGATGGCAAGCCAGCCGGTTTTGACCGTGCGGCTGATTTCAGAAAGCGTATCGCCCAGCGTGCCCTCGGTGTCCAATCTGAACACATGCGACTGATAGGGCGCAAAGGAAAGCATATCGCTGATCGCGTTGTAGTTGTCTGCGGTGTACAGCGCCTTGTCTGTCTGCAAAGCAGACAGGTCGGTGTATTGTTTATGTGTAAAGCCTTTGTCGGTATCGTCCCGGACGATCAGGATCGCGACGCCGCGCGCGCTGCGCTCGATCAGCGTCGTCGCCTGCTGCCGGAACGTGATTTCGATTTTCGGCATGGTAATAGGCATTTAAGTTGTCAGCTCCTCCCCATTGTAGATAAGCTCCTCCATCGGCTCGCCGGTCTCTGCCGCGCTCTCGACCCACGAGACGCCCAGCTGTGCTACCAGCACGCCCTGCGAGGTGTCCACCTCGACCGCATCATCCAGCGGCAGCCAGATGCCGCCGACCGCGAAGCCGTCGCCCAGCGTGTCCAGCAGCTGCTCGGCCACCTCGTCGCACTCGTCGCGCGGCCGGTGCGCGTCCTTCGGGTAGTACCAGATGTCAACGTCGGCCTCATACTCGCGCTCGCCGTCGCAGGCCGCGCCGCCGGACACCGGCAGCACGTCAATTTTGAAGCTCGGGCGCTTGACCGGCTTGTCCTCGTCCGGGCGCATCACCGCAGCATCTTGGACAAGCGGCCGCACCAAGGCGGTCAGCGCCGCGCGGATATCCCTTATTTGCATATCTCGTCGATCACCTCATCCAGCAAGTCCTCGCAGTTGCGATGGAACTTTTCCGTATAGGCTTCTTCGGCCTTTGCGAACACCTCGCGGCCTGCCACATAGCCGACCTTGCGCCCGATGCCCTTGCCGGGCCTCACGCCGTGGCCGTTGCCTTTCCCCTTGCCGGGGTTGACCACCTGCGCGTGTCCTTCCTCGATCAGGTGGGCGTGCCGTGCATTCGAGTACACGCGGATCAGCGACGCGCCGTCCTTGGTGTAGAACTTGCCGCGCTTGATGCCCGCCTTGTAGTTGCCGGTTTTCGTCCCCAGATTTACCAGCCGGATCTGCCGCAGTGTGCGCCGCTTGAGTTCCGTGCCGGATTTCTGCATGGTCTTTTTGACCTTCTTCGGCCAGTTGCGAGACATTTTCGCAACCCAGTCCGCATACTCGTCCAGCTCGGACAAATCAATGCCGTCACGTGCCATCTTCGATCACCAGCCTTAAAAACACCTCGAGCCGGTCGCGCCGCTTATAGTGCGGCTGCCAATACTGCACATCGTACCGCTGCCCCTGATACTCGAAGTAGGTCGCGGTGGTCAGGCGACACGAGCGCGGCCGGATGGTCAGCTTGTGCGTCACCGCCGCCCGCTCGGTCTCGCCCGGCAGGGTCTCGGTGCGGCCGGACACGACCGTCAGAGCACCCCAGATCGTGCCGTCCGGGGCGTACTCGTAATCGGTCTCGCCGATGTCGTTCGTGAACGGCTTCTTGTTGAACACCGTCAGGCGGTGTTTGAGGTCATTGGTCAGGCTCATCGGCTGCCTCCTTTTCCGGGTAGCGGCTGGATAAGGCGATGTGGTTGAGCAGCACTTGCAGCGTAAACGGCACTTCATTCACTGCCGTGTCGGTCACCGGCGTGCGGTTTTCGTACCAGTGCGCGGCCAGCTGCAAAACCGCCATGTCGAACAGCTCGTCGCCCGCTTTGGGCGGGGCTTTGCCCGTCATGTCGCGCACCGCACTGTCCGCCGCTGTCAGCATGGCGGTGATCAGCGCGTCCTCGTCCGCATGGTCAATGCGGGCGTAGGTTTTGAACCGCTCCAGCTCCATCGGCTCAGCCCGCCGCCTTGACCAACTTGCGCACCGCGTCCGCCTGCGCGGGCTGGCAATCGAACATCGCGCTGCCGAGGAACAGGAACGCGTTCTTGGTCAGGTCAAAATCGCTCGTAATCGTCACGTCCTCCGGCATGTTGCCGATGACCGTGGACAGGTCGACGAGATACGCCTCGTGGTCGGCCACGCGCTCGTCGATCAGCACCGGATAGCCGTAAATGTAGTAGCTGCCGCCCTCGATGCGCACAAGGTCGTTTTTGCTCTTGTCCTGCAGCGGCATAAAGTCGGTGAACAGCGTCTTTTTGCTCATCACGAAGTTCGCATTTGCGTCATAGCCGCCGGGCAGCAGCGCGATGAGGTTCAAAACGTCTGCGGTGGCCAGCGTGCCGCCGCTCGCGACGGTCACCGAGTTGGTTTCGTCCCAAGTGTTGGCCTTGTCGATGCCCTTGCCCTGGCTCGAACCGGTGCCGGTCAGGATGGTCGCGGTGATCTGCTTGGCGATCTTCTTCGCGATCATGTCGGTAAGCCACGACTCGAACGCGTCGATCGCCATTTTCTGCACCGACTTGGAGATCTGCACCAGCTTGCACACTTCATAGGCCGACAGCGTGATCTGGGTCAGGCCGTCCTCGCTCGGGGTGATGTCGTCGTTCTGGTTGTGGTAGGCGGCATCCGGCTCCTCGCCTTCGACCGCAAAGGTCACGTTGCCCGGCACACGCAGCAGCGTGATCTTGTCCAGCAGCGGCGCATACTGGTGCACCTTTTCGATGATCTGGTTTGCCGTCTGGGTCGGCACGGCCGGGCCTGCCGAGCCGGTCGCGGTCGACCACGCGCGCTGTTCGGTCTCGGTCAGATCGCAGCGCATGATCGTGTGCAGCCATGCCGTGCGGTATTCCGGGCTGTCAAAGGTGTAGGTGCGCTCCTCGGGCGGCTGCGCCGTCGGGAAGCGGCGCACCTCGGTGCCCGCCGTGCCGGTGGCAATGCGGCCGAGCAGCTGGCGGCGCTGTTCGGCCTTATCCAGCAGGCCCTTGCGCTCGGCGAGCAGGCCGTCGGCCTCGGTGGAAAGCGCGTCCAGATCGGCGTCGGGTGCGTCCATCTCGGTCTGGATGGCGGCCAGGCGCTGCTCGATCTGGGTCAGACGGTCGGTGTTGGCGTTGGTATTGGTAGGCATATCACGTTTCCTCCTTTGTAATTCCGTTGATTTTGAGCTTGAGTGCCAGCTTGCGGCGTTTGTCCGCCTCCGCGTGCTCGTGCGCGGCCTCCGCCGCAGCCCACGAGCGCGCCGCGATGCTGGTTCCGTCATAAGCCGGGATGTCGACCGCCGCGACGTCGAAGATACGCCGGAAACCGGTAATGCGGCGCAGGCGCTTGGCACGGTCGTATTCCTGCTTATTCACGGTAAATGCGAACGACATCCGGTCGATGTAGCCGCCCCGGATTTCCTCGTAGAGCCTCCGCCCTTCCTCGGTGCCGCCGAGATCGGCTGCAATGTGCAGACCCTTGGTGTCGACCGTCAGGGAAAGCGTTCCGTTCTTCGTTCGCGCCACGGGTTTGCCCCCATGGTTGAAATTCATCACGACGTCGCGCATCTCCGCTCCCGAAAATGCGTTCCGGTCGATGACTTCCTTGTACTGGATGCCGTCGTACTCGTACAGCACGGTTTCCTCGTCGAAAACCGCAGCGTACCCCTCGACGCGGCACTGCTTTTGCCCGTCGCCGCCCTCCTGCGGCAGCGCCCGCACCTCAAACGTGCGGTAATCACGGGTCTCCGGCGTGATCGCCATTGTCGTCGCCCTCCTTTGGCTGGGTCGGCGCGGTGTTCAATTTGTACACCTCCGACACCTCTGCATATTCCTTGCGGATGAAATACCGGTCGCCGTCCTCGACCGGCGGCATGTTGAAGATCTCCAGACCCATGTTGTGGGTGAGAAAGCCGCGGTCAAAGAGCTGCGTCACGATATTCAGTTTTGTGTTGTTGCTCGCGTATTGCAGGCGGTTGGCCGTTGCGATGATGCCCGCGCCCTGCGCGATTTCGGCGGGCGAAAAGGTCATCGCGGTCAGCACAAGCGACAGCTGGATGGCAAACGGCTCGATGCTGCCCTCATAGTAGGCGTTCCACTCGTCCTCGGTGTAGGTGTTGGTGAGGATTTTCTCATTCGTGCCGAAGTAGCTGAACACGCTCTGGCGGATCAGCTCCTGCTGGCGCGGGTTGACTACGAGCGCCGTGCTCTCGATCTGCTTGACATCCGCGTACTTGCTGTCGAACATCATCACGCCCGTCGCGTTGCCCGCGAGGTTGTCCGCGGCGAAGCGCTCGCGCTCGGCGTCGATGTCCTTTTTCTTGAGGTTGCCCGCAAGCCGCGCGAGAAAGCGGATGGTGGTCGCGTTCTTGATGCCGTTTACAATGCCCTCATCCTGCGTGTGCATGACCTGCAAGGTCGGGGCGAGCGGCCGGTTGTCCGACCCGAAAAAGTCGTCCTCGTACTGATGCTGGGTGAGCAGCCCCGCGCGGCTCAGCTCGATCGCGGCGCTCTGCCCGCCCCAAAAGTGGTAGAGCAGATACGGCTCGCCGCCGACCTCGCGGATGCTGGACTGCTGCGGCAGCACGGGAAAATACCCGACGAGCCTGCCCACCGCGTCCTCCATCGGCACGATAAAGGCGTTGTTCTGCACCATGTAGATGGTGGCGAGCCGCGCGAGAAACTTGCTCGCGTCCATCCACGGGTTGGGCTGCTGCCCCAGCACGCGCGCAAGCTCGGGTCTGGCGTCGCCTACCAATTCGAGGTGCAGCTTGCTGCAATGTCTGGCAAAGGTCGCGATCGCTGCGCGCGTCAGCTCCATCTCGTACAGCCCGCCGCGGTAGGTCGTGTAGACCGGCTGGTACGCGGTGAGCGTCTTGAAGAACGCCCGCGCATTCCCGCCGCCCGGCGGCCGCCGCGGGAACAGCTTTTCAAAAAGCCCCATGTCATGCCTCCTCGTTCATGTTCACATAGTCGTCGCGCTTGTCCTGCAGCACCTTGTAGGCGCAGATCAGCGCGACCGTACCGTCGATGCGGCGGCGTCCGTCGGTCACCTTGACCGGCTGGATGTTGCCGTTGATGTCGGCGCGCACTTCGGTGTTGACCAGGCACCACTTATCGACCGGGTTGTTGTTATCCACCACCAGACCCGCGGCAAGATCGGCCTTGAGGTCTTTCATGGGCTGGGAAAGCGACAGCGTACCCTGCCGCACGGGGATCATGCACTCCGCGCCGAACTCGGCCTTGAAGCGGTCGAGCAGGCTGTCGTCGATGTGCCACGGGTCGTACCCGATGTAGCGTACATACAGGTCGTCCTCGTCGCGCAGCTCGGTAAACCAGTCGAGCATCACCTGTTTATCCACCTTGTTGCCCGGCACGGCGCGCATCAGGCCGCGCTTGACCCAGAGCGAATACGGCGCGCTGTCGCGCTCGCGGCGATTGCCGGCAGCCGCGTCCGCGTCCAGAACGCTTTGCGGCAGCCAGTACATGCTGCGCCGGTAGATCTTCGGGTCGCCCGGCCGCTGGCAGATCGCCGTCGCGGCGCACAGGTCAATGCTGTCGGCCGCGTCCATGCCGCCGATGCAGTAGTCGAAGGCGATGTCGAAGGTCTCGGGGTTGGAGCACTCCGCCCACGTCAGCCACGCGGTCGCGGCGTTCTCCTTGAGGTTGAAGTCCTTGACCAGCACGGTCGGCAGGAAGGACGGGTCGGCCTCGGCCTTTTTGACCATCTGCCGCAGGTACTCGATTTTCTTGATGGTGCCGAGACCGGGGTTGGCCTTGATCCAGTTCTTTTCGTCGTGGTACTCGTCCCGCTCGTCCAGCTCGTAGATCCACGCGAGGAACGTGTCGTCTGTGATCGTACCCTCCAGCACGCCCGCGGCGTAGGCATACTGCGCGTCGAAGATGCACTCGCGCACAAAGCCGTTGGTCGAGATCGAGAACAGCAGCGGCTGCTCGCGGGCGGACATGGATTGCTTCATGTCGTCGTAGATGGCGCGGTTTTTGATGGCGGCCAGCTCGTCCACCAGCACGCCGTGAGCATTCAGGCCGTCCAGACTGTTCGCCGCGGACGCCAGCGCCGAAATGGTACCGAGGTTTGCCGGGTAATACAGGTCGCCCTGCCGCTTGCGGATGGCGCGAAACAGCTCGGGAGACTGTTTGCGCATGTTGACGCAGGCGTTGTACGACTTTGCCGCCTGCTCGCGCTTGGTCGCGATCGAGTAAATCTCGGGCGCGCCCTCGTTGTCGTTGACCAGCAGGTCCAGTTCGAGCGCGGCGCACTCGGTGGTTTTGCCGTTCTTGCGCCCCTCGACGATCATGACCTCTTGGTACTGCCTGAGACCGGTGTCCCGATGCACAAACCCGAAAATCGCCTGCCAGCGTGCTTTCTGGAACAGCTCAAGTCCCAGCGGCGCGCCCAGCTGTCCCTGCGGCTGCTTGCAGAACCGCTCGACAAACGCGATGTGGACATTTGCGGTGTCCAAATCGAACACCCACGGCTTGTACTTTTCCGGCCGCCGGATCTTGTCCAGCAGCAGCGCGCACAGCAGACGCACCTTGCGGCAGGCAAGGATGTCGCCGGTCAGCACCGCGCAAGCGTATTGCTCAAGCCAGTGCTCGCCTTTCGGCGCGGGATTTTTCTTCGCCTCGCGCTCCATGCGGCGCAGCAGGCGCTCACGAGAGAGACGCGGATCAGCCATCCGGCGGTCGCTCCTTTTCGCGCTCGGCTTTCGCGATCGCGTGCCGCAGCTTGTCGTGCGGGCAGCGCCGGATGCGCTCGGGACGGCGCAGCGTCGTGTCGCACACGCCCTGGCTGTTCAGCATCGGGCAGGCTCTGCACATGTTCATCGCACCGCCCTCCCGTTCGCTTTCTGCCATGCGCGCAGCGCGTCACCCTCGGCGTCTCCCGCGGGCAGCATGTCGCACAGCGTCTTGATGATCGCGGTCTGATTCTTGATCATCGTGTTGTACACCTCGACCTCAGGCGACTTCTTCGTGCCCCACTGGTTTTCGCCGTTCTGGTACTCGGACACACAGCCGTTTTCCGTGATGGTTTTGCGCAGATCGGCCAGCGTCACGGCCATGAAAGCTGCATTTTCGATCAGGGAAGCGGCGGTATTCCGGCGGTTTTCGTCCAGTCCCGCAAAGATTTTTTCGAGCTGCTCGCGCTCGCGTTTGATTCTTGTGTCGACCGTGATTTTGGGCATTTCGCCGCCTCCTTTCTGCTACACCCCTCCCGCATGCTCCACTCAGCTCAATTCTTCTTGGGGCATGCGGTCTGAGGGCGGTCAGCGATTTTTCGGGAATGGGGGGAGTATGTTTCCGTCCGCATCGAAGCGGCAGCGCGCCGCCGGATGCTTTGTCATGTGCTCGAGGTCGTGACAGCGGTGACACAGCAGCTCGAGGTTGTCCCAGCCGAGCGTGCGCTTGGGGTTTCCCATGTCCTGCGGCCGCAGCGCCTTGCGGTGATGCACGATCAAGCCAGGCGCGCCGCAGCGCTCACACAGGCCGTGCCGGTGCGTCATGTAGGCGAGCCGCGTCTGCTGCCATGCCGCCGAGTTGTAGAACGATTTCGCCCACGGCTTAGCCACGGATATCGCCTCGCATGACCGCGATCGCGTACTGGCTGTCGCCGATGGCCTTGGAAATCGAGTTGATTGACCGGTACAGCCGGAAGCGCACCTCCGCCTGCGGCTCGGCCTGCATGCGCTTATACAGCGCGTCGCGCAGGCGCTTCATGGCCTCGACGTTCTCGGCGTACTCGTTCGCGATCTCGGCAATGGTTTTCATGGCACGCCCTCCTTCCGGGCAAAAGAAAAAGCGCCAGAACGGATCACCACACACTCTCGGTGGTAATCAGCTCTGGCGCAGGCTGTTCAGCTCGGGCTTTCGCTCTCGTGGCGGCGTTCCTGCTGGCTGTTCAGCTCGGAGGATTTCGTCGCCGATATTCACGATGATGTCCAGTTTGCATTTTCGGCAATGCAACGGCAGGTTTGCGACCTTGGTCGAGTGCAGCATCAGCTGGAGCTTGTTGCCGCATCGCGGGCACGTTAACCAATACTCTTGATTTTTATTGTACACTCGTTTTTGCCTCCTGTCTACGCCGTCGGCGTCTTTTCTCCATGCCTGTGTGATATGTTACAGACCATTTCGAGTCAGCAACTACGCGCGTGCGTGCGCGTAGCTTTTCATTGTTTTCTCGCTTTGGTTTTCGTTTGGGCATCATGTACTTGAGATAGCGGCAGGAAGCAAAATCATTCCGTTTGATACCGCTGTCATCAATCACCTGCACGCCGGGCGGCGGATCAATCATCGCCGCATCGTCTACCCATTGATAGGTAACGGTTGGGCGCTTGAGGTTGCGCGAGCCGACAAATTGCTTTTTGCCGTTGAGGCTGGCCTCCCGCCGCTCCTTGGTAAAGTAACCGGCCCAAACATCATACCCGCGGTCCTCGATATAATTGAGCTGGACATTATCGCCCCAAACCCACAAGGACTGGATCAGCTCAAGGTCTCCGCCGACGGCGTTGAGGATCAGATGCACATGCGGCCGGTGGTCACCGTGCCGCCCCTCGAGAACGTAGATGTACTTGAGCTCCGGCAAGCCGCGCGCCTTTCGGTAGGCGCGGATCTGGGCGAACACCTTGCCGAGCCGCCGCCGGGTTACGTCCGGGCTGGCAGGAAGATCTTTGTCTCGGTAGGTTAGCGAGAACACCAAATCGTCCGGCTCGAAATTCGTAGCCATCAACATCTCCAACTTGCGCTGCGCAGTATTGCAATTGGTCTGCGCGATCTGCTCGGCAGTCACCTCGCGGATGCGCTTTCGCTCTCGCTGCGATGCATTCGGTCGCGGGACTGTGTAGATCACATCCCACACCAAACGCCCCGCACGGATGGTTTTTCGTCGTTTCATTGTCCCTCCGTGTTCAAATTGGACACAAACGGGTGCAGGGAGGCCGCAGCCTCCCATACCCGTTTTGATGATTTTTCAGAATATCCGGGATTTTCGGATTTGTCAAGAGTCCTTTTTTACGAGATGTACTTTTCCATTCCAAAACCATTGAAAAACCAGCTTGAACAGCACGTACGCCGCCCGGCCCCACACGGCCTGACACTCGCCGCAGTTGCGGCAGATCCGCACGCGGAATATTGGCAACAAGATATAGCCGTCATCATAGCCTTTCTCGTTGTAATGCGTACAGCAGCGATGTGGGAATTTATTCGGGTTTTGCATCAACAACCACCTCCTCCGGCGGCTCCGGCAGCGGCATCCAATGCGTTACCGTTATACGCTCAAACTCCGCCGGATAATCATCCAAATACCAACCATCGGTTGGGTCGTAGGTAACAAGCTGGCACGCACCGTTAAATGTCAAGTGCCCATTGCTCGCATATACAATAGCCAAAACCACAGTAAACGGAGACTCTGGAAGCGCCTCATTCACGCTGATCCAGCGTGGTGCGGCGGCCTGCAGCTGCTCGCAGGTCTGCGGCTCCAAACCCAAAACATCACGATCAGCCTTTTCCGCAACCGCCTCCGCGATAAAATCAATGGTGGTGCGCTCACTGTCGCTCGTTGACTGCTCACGCAGTTCCGCAAGCGATGCAAGTGCGCCCTCATACGTTTTCTGACTATATTTCATTTGACGTCCTCCTTTTTGATTCGCTCGAACTCGATCACCCACACCCACGGGTTATCCTCCCAACAGGACAGATACCGATCGAACATGTTTGGGCGCTTTGGGATGGTGCTATCCCATATTTGGGAGAACCCGGCGCGGTACGTTCCGTTTTCATGCAGAAGAAAAGCTGGTTTCCCCGTATCCGGGTCTGTATATGGGTACATTTTCTCTGCGCCCTCTGCCTTGGCATCTTCTTCGGTGATCGCCTGCAACCGCTCGCACCGCACGCCGGTCACCCGCAGAAAGAGGCGGGCGGCCTCGCGCGGCATGTTTTCGTTCGGTCTCCATCCCGGCTTGCTTTGTGCCCGACGCATCATATCATAGCGGGCGGCTTCAAAATAGATGTCTGCATACGAACCATCAGCCTTATACTGGACTCGACCGCTCCCGACAATATCAGACAAGCAGTCAACTCGAAATGTCTCCCGCACATACAGCACATCGCCGGGCTGGTACGGCGCACGATTATACAGGCTATGCCCAAACATCACAGGAACGGATAACACGCTATCGTTCCACGCTGCGCCACCCAGCTTCCAAAGATGGCCGTCCAGTACCGGCTGCGGCTTCACCACCCGCCGCGTCACCGTCTTTCGTCCTTCCAGCAGCGCGCGCACCATTTCGGTGGAAAACAGGATCGGCTTTAGGCTCATTTCATTTTCACTCCCATCAACTTCGCCCACTGCTTATTCGCGGCGCGAGACTCGGCCAGTGCAGCGTCGGCCTGCTGCAAAACGTCCATCGGTACATCCATGAGCGGCATGCCCTCATACGGTTTGAGCAATTCAATATACCGCTGGGATGCGTCGCGTGCGGTTTTCACCAGCTGATCCGCACGGTCAAGCTGCTCCTGTTCTTTTTTATATTCCAGATCTCTGAGTGCAAGGCGCAGACTGCGTTCGGACAAGTCATACTTGCACATCGTCTTGATGATCCAAATCAGATCGGCCTTTGTACAGTCAGACAGGTTCATTTAACCTCCTCCGGCGGCAGCGCAGCCGACCACCAACGGACATCCGGCGTCATCAGGCCATCGTCCGGCATCTCAGGCAGGTACCAGCTGCCCGCGCGATAGATATAGAGGGCATAATTGTTCCGGGTGTAGATATTGTGGCTCATTGTCAGCACCTTCTGCCCCTCCTCCGGCTTCTCATCCGGGTACGGGTGCCAGACCGGCGCGGGCTGCGGGACGGCTACCTGCTGCACCGGCTCGGCGTATACCTCGTCGTCCGGGTGGATTGTCCAGCGGACAACCTCATCCCACAATACTACCGAATAGTCGATTTCACCGCCAAGGAATTTCCCTTCATCGACAAATCCATCTTTGTCCTGAGCAATGATGCGCGCGCCGACCGGCGGCTGTACATCAGGCGAAAACCACGCCGCACACGGCAGACCCGTTTCCTTGCCCGCGACGATGATCTTGTCATGCGCTTCGATCTCGCTTTCTGAGATATGCGGTGTTTCCGACTTTGGCTCGATGACTGCCTGCCGCATCTGCTCATCCAGCCGGCGCAGCGTTTGTGCCTCGGGCGCGGGTTCTTCTGGTGTGTCTGCGGGCGGCGCGATCTTGCCGTTCTCCACCATGCCGCGCAGCCGCTGCACGATCTGCGACCACGACAGCTTGCCGCAAAACGGCTTTTTGACCTCCAGACCGCTGCCGCTGAGGTCAAACCACACGCCCTCCGACGCTAATCCTTGATATCCGGAATAATGCAGCGCATCCTTGACCGCCGGAATCAGCTGGATCGCCGCCGATCTCTGGCTGTCATGCAGCACGCGGTATAGCGCGGCCTGATACGGCGACGCGATATGCCGCAGCAGGAACGCATCGACCACGCCGTCCGACACGGTCGGCTTATCACGCGCGGCTTTGACATCCTGCGCGCGGAAGGTCTCACCCCGCGCCAAGCGCTGCTCAAACTCCTCTTGCACCTTCTTCGGGCTATGCGCCAACTCGTCCGCGACCGACTCGCCTATTTTCTCGCGCCGCAAGGCATCCAGCAGCGCGGGCGACAGGTTCTTATGGATGTACTGCATGCGGTGCACGGCGGACGCGCTCTCCTTGGTCTGCTCGGCGAGGTGGTCGCGCAGGCGACCGGGTAGCTCCACGCCGCGCGCCTTCATGCTGCGCAGCGCCTTCTCCAGCCGGATCACGGCCTCCATCTTTTCGTAGTAAGTCAGCTCGCGGCTGGTCAGGTTGGACTGGATCAGCGCGACCATCTCGCTGTCCTCGCCGTCGTACGTCTTGACGATGCAGGGCGCGTCCTTGCGCCCCAGCAGCTCGAGTGCCTTGCGGCGGCGATGTCCGGCGACAATGCGGTACTTGCCGTCCCCCGCCGCGCACGCGGTCAGCGGGCTATACAGCCCGTTCATCGCGATGTCGTCCGCCAGCTCCTGCACATCCTCGACCACGAAAAAGTTGTGCTCGTTTCCGATCAGCTGCGAGAGCGGAATTTGGACGACCTGCATGTCGGGCGTGTCCAATTTGAACACATCATGTGCGACCATCGCGCCGACGTTAACTTTGCGTGCCATCTGTGCCACCTCCCACATACTCGCGCACCCATGCGCGGTAGTCGCGCGCGGCGGCCGAAGTCGGCGACCACTGGCAGACCGGCTCGCGCGCAAAGGTGCTTTCGTCCACCTTGTCCGTGCGGCGGATGCGGGTCTGAAACACCGGCACGGGGCAATGCTCTCGCAGCCAGTCCTCGCCCTGCCGGACCACGTCCGCGTTGTGCCACATGGTCAGCAGCACGCCCACCTGCACCGCGCCGTTGACGCGCCGGATACCGTCGATCTGGCGCAGCAGCTCGGCCATGCCGTCGATCTCGAACGCGCCCGGCTTTACCGGAATGACGATATCGCTCGACGCCGCGACCGCGCTGATCGACGCGACCGAAAACGCGGGCGGGCAGTCGATCACGAGATAATCATAGGCGTCGTCCTCGATCACCGCATCGCGCAGGTCGGTCAGCACGCGCAGCGCACGGTCGCGCGGCGTGCCGCCGTGCACGTCGCCCGGCAGGCTGCCGTCGAGGTCGAGCGCCGCGAGCGACATGTCCGCCGGAATGACGTCCAGCCCGCGGTAGATCGTGTGCTGGACAAGGTCGGTGTAGCACATAATTATGCCCTCGAACAGGTCGGCGAGCGTGCCCGGCTCAGCCGGGATGCGGTAAAACCGCGAGGCGTTGCCCTGATGGTCAGCGTCGATCAGCAGCACGCGCGCCGCGTACTCGGTGGCGAGAATCGCCGCGAGGTTGACCGCCGTCACCGTCTTGCCGACGCCGCCTTTCAAATTCACAATGCTGATGGTTTTCATTTGCCCTTTTCCTTCCTCCGGTGTTTATCACCCTGCCGCGCGACAATTTCAGCTGCAATGCCGAGCGCGCGGGCGGTGCGCTCGTAGTCCTTGGCGAACGCCGGGTCGCACACGCGGCTCATCGCCAGCACGCGGCGGCGCTCAAAACGCAGCGTGCGCACCACTTCATGTAGATTCATCGTCGTCCTCCTCATCCAGCACGGCCTCCGAGTCGTCCGCGATCATACGCGCGCAGCACGGGCACACGGCCCAGCCGTTCGAGATCGGGCCATTGGCCTCAAACTGCGCGATGTGGCTGCACGCCTCGCACTGCCAGACGCTGTGCGCCTCGTCGATCAGGCGGTAACGCACCGGCCCAAGGTCATCGTCCATGTAAGACTGTAAAACGCTTGGAGAACTGCATATATCCTCGTAATCCTTAAGCTTGTACAGCGCGCCATACAGGCCGTCCGGGATCTCCGCCCACGACACGCCCTTGACGCCCCAGTTTCCGTTCGGCTCCCGGTAAATCAACTTGCTCATGTATGTACCTCCTATGCGGTCTCGATTTTCGTCTGTTTGTACGGGTCGT
>NZ_UYYD01000021.1 GCF_900625105.1 Agathobaculum sp. Marseille-P7918
ATTTTTCTGCACTATATCATCTGGCCGGCCGCCATTTCGATTTTGAGATGCTCAGCGGCTTAGATTTGTGCGCTCGTTTTTTTGCTCATTCTCTCGAAAATTTTACTTGACTTTTTTTAGCAGGTCTTCAAACAGGTACTCACGGTTCTGCATGACCATCGAGAACTCGAACGTCAAATAATCGCCGATAGCCTTTTCAAAATCAGCATCTGTGGGAATCTCGTCGTTGAAGTAGTAGAACGAGTGCAGCCACTCATCCTCAGCTTTCACCGTAGACTCAACGCAGAACTTCGACGGCGCTTCAGCGCGCCCATTCCACACATCTAACAGGTGCTGCTTCTTATCCTTTGCAGAATCGCCCTCAACAAGACCTACATGTGCTCGTACCTCGTACCCATCATCACGAAAGTCGATGAATTTGCACACCTTGTCGGCATCGTGCGGCTCATGAGCCGTAAACACAGCAATAACTGGGTTCGTTCCCACGCCGTAGAACGTATCCGTGTTGCACGTGATGACACCTTCCAGCGTGTGATTCTTCATGATGCTCTTTTTGAACGCCTGCTCAGCTTTCGATTTACCAGTCATGGAAGACTGCGGAACAATGACTGCTGCACGTGCTCCGACTGTCAGGGAATCCAGCAGATGCTCAATGAACGAAAGCTCATACTGCTCAGGGTCTGCTTTCGTGCCCTGCGAGTAGGGCGGATTCATCAGACCGACCGTTGCGCCCTTCATTTGTACCTGAGCGGGATTCTTGCGCAGAAAATCGCAACATTCGAGATTGCTGTTGCCATCCTTACGTAAAATCATGTTCGCAGCAGCTACGGCAAACATGTTGCTCTGAAGCTCAAAGCCGTGAAGCTGCTTCTTCTTAATGTTCTTCCTCTGCGCATCCGTATCAGCCATCATCAACATACGATGCATGGCAGAAATCAGAAATCCTGCCGTTCCGCACGTCGGGTCGAGTACGGTATCGTTCGGCTGAACATCCACCAGCTCGCACATCAAGTCGCAGATATGACGGGGCGTCAGAATGATGCCGAGCGTTTGTCCATCGCCGCCTGAATAGCTCATGAACTCGCCGTAGAAGCGACCGATGAAATCCTCGCTGGTCTTCTGATACTTGATGTTACGAAATACATGCTCATACAGGAACTCCGTGTAATACTTCAACGGAGTCTTTTTGAGCGTCTCGTTCACCTCGTTCAGGCGGAAGCTGGTCTGCAAGATGGCAAACTCCGCCAGAAGTTTGTCCTTCTTCGCATCGGGACCAACATTGGAGCGCGTCAAACGTCCCCTCACGGCGTTCATCAGCTTGTCTCCATCACGCATTCCCGGCGTTTGGTCGCCAGTCAGCGAGTTAATCGAAAAGCCGCCAAACTCAATTTCATCCAACGCAAGCAGAATACCGGCAACAACCAGCGGCTTGTCTTGGTCCTTCAGAGTGCCATACGTGCGCAGATACTCGTGCAGCTCGGCCGCATCCTTCAAAATCTGCTCCGTGGTCTTCTCGATGTCGGTCGCCTCTTCCAACACATAGCGGGTGTAATACTCGTTAATGTTTTGCTCGGAGAACGAAACAAACGATTCAATATCAGGCAACTGCTTATACCCTTCGCGGTCATCAACCCAAAGGGGCGTGATGATATGATGCTTCGCATCGCCAGAAACGCCAACGGCGAAAACCTTCTTAAACGTCGTATTTTGCGCAATATGCTTTGCATAGAAATACGCACCGTTCACGGCGTAATCGGTCACAGCCTTTACGCTCGTGTCGATAATGCCTGAATCGGTCAATTTAACTTGCTTATCCATATCGGCTTTATCCTCAATAACGAGGACAAAATCACCAATGACAGCCGTATATTCGGGATACCCGGCATTCCCGGTTCCACGTTTCGAGGCGGTTTTCAGTGCTTCGTTGATTTCCTTTACGTCGCTGCCCTGTGCATCAAAATGAATCTTGCACTCATCAAGCTGTGCGGCAACCCATAAATCAGTCTTGACCTCTTTCTTTGCCACTTACTCGTTCACCTCCTCAAGATGCTCCTGAACCCACTCATGGATGATTGCGGCAATCGTCGTCTCGCGCTCCGCAGCCATCATCTTGAGCGCCTTCTTGTCGCTCACGGTGAGCGACAGCGAGAGGGTGGTGCGCTTCTCGTCCGCCGTCGTGTCGGCAACGACGGCCTTCTCTATCTTCTTCTGCTCGGCCTCGCGGTCGGCAGCGTATTTCTCGAACATATTCGCCATAGCTCGACCTCCTTTAATCATTTACACATTTGTACAATTATACATCATAGAGATGCATTTGTCCAGATGGATAGCGCCTCTGACCTGCGGTTATTCCTTTGGGAACCCCGCAGCCTCGCGCACCGTGTCCACCAGAGCAAGAGTCGCCTTCGCCGCCTTGCCGCGTCGGTCGAACTTGACCACGGACTTGCCAGCGGCTCCCGCCTGAACGAACGCCTCGGACTGGGGCAGCGTGGCCACCGTCTGGTCGCCAGCCAGACCCTCGAACCACTCCATGAAGTCGCGGGACGCCTTGAAGCGGTTCCATCCGTTCATCACGTAGACAATCTTCGCGTGACCGTTCTTGAACACCGCCTTGCGCATGCGCATCAGCGGCTCGATGTCCCTCGACGTGGTTCTGGTCGGGATGACCACCACGTCCGCCTCCTTCAGCCAGTCCGCCAGCGCCTCCTGCAAGGCCCCCGGCGTGTCCACCACGGCGACCTGCGCACCGTCCGCCTCATGCGTCTTGTGCAACGTGCCGCCCTGCGTGTCCAAATCGTAGAAGCTCACGGGGATACCGGAGCGCTCGAAGGAGAAGGCAATCTCGTCGGCGACCAAGGACTTGCCCACGCCGCCCTTCTGATTGCATACCAGAATCGTCTTCATATCCTCACCTCGCTATGTATTTAATCAATTACGTATTTCCATATTTAATTATATGAGCCGACAAATGCGTGTTCAACTACCACTTTCGGGGCTTTATCTGGGCTTTTGCTGGTCTCCAAACGGGCTTCACGCCCTCGCTTCGCTCCGCCCGTTCTGCCACGTTTTCCGAATCCGGCTCATAAATGAGCGGGCAACGAAACCCTCGATTTTCCGTCCCTTGCACGTACGTCCATCAACAGCCCTTCTGAAGGTCTCTTCGTAGCCCGCGAGCGGACTGCACCCATACAGGACGCCTGTGGCGTCGGGTGCCTATCCGAAGAGAAAGGAGGTCCGTATATGGACAGAGACCGATTCGAACCCAACAGACCGCAGGAGGAGGCCATGTGGAGGGCGCAGGTGCTCAGGCGCACCGCCCGCATCTGCTCGGCGAAGGCCAAGGAGCTTGAGCGCATGGCGAAAGTAGACGGGAACACCCCCATGCGCGACAGCGGCACCCTGAAGGATGTGCTCAAGCGCATCGACAACGTGATGGAGTGGCGATTCGTGAACGCGCTGGGCGAGGTCGTGCTCGACGGGGACATCCTCGCGGAGAGCATCGACTGCGAGACCCTGCGCACCATGCGCTACTGCGTGGCGGAATACCTCAAGCGAATCGAGGAGAGGGAAGCGGAGGAGGAGAGTGATGAGTGACTACGGCATCAAGACCTACGCCGACCTCGCCGAGACGTGCGGCGGGATGGTGCTCGCAAACGAGATTGCCAGCCGCCCGCTCGAACCCGTGAGCGGGGACTGGGCACCGTGGGACGAGATTTTCCAGTGGTACATCGTGCAGGACCCGTCGTTCCTCATGGAGCACACCGACGAGCCGGTGTTCCACGACGAGGAGCTTGACCTGTACGTGTGGGGAATCACGCACTTCGGGACCAGCTGGGACTACGTGCCAGCACCTGAAATCCATTGAAAAAGGGAGCAGCTTGACGCTGCTCCCTCATCTTTTTGGCTACTCGCCGAACTGCGTGTCCTTGTCCGCCGTCCTCGGAGTGCTTACGCCCGCGCGATGCTCGACTTCCGCGACGCGGCGCCGCATGCGCTCGCGTTTCAGACGCCTCTCGCGCTCGTCCTCGTTGGACAGCGCCTTTTCTGCCGCCTTGAGGCGCTTTTCGGCATCCCACATGTTCTTGCGGGACTCGTAGACGCGCTTCTCTGCCTCCTCGCGCTGCCTGCGACGTTCCTCTGCGAGCACCTGCTGAATCATCATGCGCAGCATCATGGCTGTCATGTCGGCCATCATGCGGGACACGGGGTCCTTGGCGTTGCGCCCCGCCTTGGCGAACACGTGCATGCCGGCCAGAAGTCCCGGACACGGGCTTTGCAGGGTGTCGAGCGCCTCCTTGGAGGCATGAAACTCGCGCCTTGCGGCGTCCACGTCCTCGCGCAGCTTCGCCAGCTGTTCATCCGGGTGGTTCTGCGCCTCCACGAGCTGTTCGTAGCGCTCGTCCATGAAGGGCTTGCCCTCCTCGCGTGAGCGGTGGATGTGCGCCCTTTGAAGGTCGGACGCCATCTCCGACACGTCGGACTGGTCGAGGTCGTACACGTCGAGAGTGGAATCCGTAGAGGGCTGTTCCTCCGGTTCTGCCGTCTCAGGCACGTCGGGAAGGACTTCCGGTGCCGGGGCGTCCTGCTCCTGTGCCTCAAGCCCGCGCTGCTTCTCCTCGAAGTACGCCTCGATGCCCTCGCGGGTCAGGTCGTCGGCGAGGTTGGAGGCACGGCGCCTTCTCTTGCGCTTGCTCTTGCCGTAAAGGTCGTGGGACTTGTAGCTCCAGCCAACGGTCTCCTCGCCGGTCTTCTTGTCAACCTTGCGGGTCTCGGCCAGCTCGACGTCGCGAATCTTCAGCTCCTCAAGGAACTCCTCCATGTTGCTCGCATGGTTGCGGGCGTCCTCCACGCGGTTGCCCAGAAGGCGCTCGAAGGATTCGATGCCGAACTGCTCCTTGCGCTCGGCCCACGTGGTCTTCTCCTTGGCAGGTTCGGGACCCACGACAGTGAACCCCATCTCGCGGCTCAGCCGGTCGTTCTTGCGCTTCACGGTCGCATGGTCGGTGCCGTGCGCGATGGCCGTGCCGGATACCAAATCATGGTTCGCGATGGTCGCATGAACGTGCACGCAGCCGCCCTCGCCGTCGGTGTGGACCGTGACCCAGCAGGGAGCGTTCGGGGCCACCTCCTTGCACAGGAGGTACCCGTATTCGCACGCCCGCTGGATGTCCTCGGGGCTGTCCTTGGAAAGCTCTTCGGGGGACCACGAGACGCGCAGCTCATAGCCCTCGTTTAACCTCGTCCCCTGACTCTGCCTGCGCATGGCGGAGCAGAACCGGATGAAGTCCTCGCGGGTGCCCATGTCGCCCATCTGCGCGGCGATGCGGTTCGTCCCCTCGCGGATATTACGCGTGCGCTTCTTTCCCTCTCCAAGTTCCGTGTACGACATGCGCCCACGGACGTTCGGCAGGGGCTGGATGTGCGTCGTTGACATCAGCTTCCACCCCCTATTACAATAAATTTGGACAGGAAAGCCGGGCAGCCAGTCCGGCTTTCCCTCCATCTCGTGCCTAAGCTACAATAAGAGGAGCAACTGGCTGACGTTCACTCCCTTGGGCTTCGTATGTCCGCT